>NZ_BDFO01000001.1:4106977-4107502 GCF_001748245.1 Oligoflexus tunisiensis
TACAGTTTTCGCATTTGCGCAATCAACGGCCGCGATAATCCAGATGAATCTGTCGGGGTAACCGCAACAATCGCAACTGCTGCGTCCCCCGTGTCTATTCCTGCTCCTCCCAATCCCGTATCTCCATCCATTCGCCCCCTTGGTACTTCGATGGCTCTAACTTGGGCCTCCGGAGGCGGTAGCGCAAGCGGCTATCGCATTGCTTGGCTCCCTGGGTCTTCATTTCCGGCAAGCTGCCTGGACGGAAATATTATCCCGGAGTCTGACATCAGTGGAACGTCCCATTCAGTGACAGGGCTTCAATTTGAAACTCAGTATAGCATTCGTATTTGTGCTGTGAATAGCAAGGGAACGCCCGATGTTTCCAGCGGCGTGACGATTCAAGGAACCACGCGCACTCAAGAGCCTCTTGTTCAAATCTCCGGATCAGATCATCACGCTTGTGCATTGACGAGTACTGGAAAAGCATATTGCTGGGGTGGAAATTACCATGGTGCATTGGGCAATGGAAATGCAGATAGCCCG
>NZ_BDFO01000001.1:4107512-4111842 GCF_001748245.1 Oligoflexus tunisiensis
AAATCTTCTTACTTGATGAAAATTTTTTCGATTTTACCCAACGGAAACATTACAGCGCCCTCGTGGATCAAACGGCCTTTGCTGGAAAAATTTTGCATCTCATCAAGCAGGAGTTAGGGTTCGGTTATCTGGGAGAGCTGATTCAGGACCAGCGTGAGTATCTTGTGGCTTATTACCGCCCGTCAATCTATCCCGTCTATCTGCTTATCCACCTCGACGCTTCAGCCATTCAGAAGGGAATTCAGTCTTTCATTTTTGAAATGTTGAAATGGACCCTGCTGTTCCTGCTCGTGGCTGTCCTGATTGCAAAATGGATGGCCAGGAGCCTCGTGCGTGACCTTCGTGGACTGCATATTGGAACTCAGCAACTGGCAGCCGGACGCTTCGATCATGTTGTACCCGTGCGCTCAGACGATGAGATTGGACAGCTCTCTGCGTCGTTCAACCTCATGACCCAGAGAGTTCTGACACTCATGGCAGGAGAAAGAGAGAAGGCCAGGCTTGGGGCAGAGATAGCGACAGCGCAGGTCGTGCAGAATGCATTCTTTAAGGACAAATCCGCCACTAATGGGAGTTTGCGCATTTCGAGCTTCTACCAGCCCGCTGCAGAATGTGGTGGTGACTGGTGGGGACGGTTCTCTCTCGCCCCTGGAAAAGAACTCATCGTAATGGGTGATGCCACAGGTAAGGGCGTGCCTGCAGCGTTGGTCACTGCTATTGCCTATACGACGGTCCACATCCACGTTCAGGACATAAAGGAGGGTCGATGCAGTTCCGACGATCCTGCCGCTGTCTTGAAAATCCTCAACGACACGCTCTATCAAACCCTTAAAGGCGTGTATTCCATGACGTTTTTAGCGGCAATTATGGATAGCGTGCATGAAAAATTAATTTTTGCCAACGGCGGCCATCCATTTCCCGTCTTCATTCCAACCGACGCCAGCGACAGCCGCATCACTCAACCGGCCAGGTACCCATTCCGCTTTCTGATTCAAAAGAATAATACTTCGAACGTGCTCGGGCTTGATGCCGACACCCGGTTCACGAATGAAGTTTTTGCCATTTCTCCGGGCGATAGGTTTATTCTTCATTCCCGTGGCCTTGTGGAAGTGGCTGACGAAAAGAGGCAGCCATGGGGCAATCGAGGGCTGGAGCGATTCTTGAAGAATCATGCCCATCTCGAAACTCATCAACTCTGTCAGGACATGATAAGCCATGTGATTGATATTAATGCTCAGAAGCATCAGTTTGCCGATGATTTTACAATCGTGTTTGTTGATTTCGTTAAAATCAAAGATCTTGCTGCTTGACAATAGGATCGGGAGATCACGTTGCGATTTCGGTTCTTCATAGTATGGACGACTCTCACGATGGGGACCATTCTCTGGATGCGCTTCCGGCCTCCTGACGAGACGGAAGGTATTCCCTTGGCCTTACTGGCCAGCAGCAGCGGTCGTGTTGAGCTGAAAAAGTCCGGTGCATTCTTGTGGAAGCGCATGGAGGACGGCGGCAGCATATTTTCCTTGGACTCCATCTCCACGGGTTCAAATAGCAGTGCCGTTCTGCAGATGAACAATGGAAGCCTCGTCCTGGTTCCCGGCGACACCCAGCTTAAGATTCTGGCGCAAAAGCTCAGCCTTGGATTTGAGATTGTACTGCAGGCGGGAGGGGTTTCCGTCGTGGCTCCCAAGCAGTCTGGCAAGGACGCAATCGCCCTTGAATACCCCATAAAATTAACAACGCGCACATACAGTTTCGATCTATCCCATATGATCGGAATCTTCCGTATCCATCCAAACCTGGGCATTCAAGCTGATCAACCAGGCAGCATAACGATTGCTGGACCGCAGCAGAGCCGCAGTCTCATTCATGCCTTGCGCGATTGCGACATGAAGGAAGGATGCGCCATAGACGAACGCATCATGCAGTCCCCTGGAATGAACGACATCCTCCTCCAGAATACAAAACAACCGCAACAACCGCAAAAGGTGGAACCAACTCGAATCGCCAAGCCTCGCCCTATCCTTGCCGCAAAACGACTCCAACGACCTTTGGAACCGGGCACCCCACCCTGGACAACGGCTGCGAGTGAGGAGATGAAACGGCCTGATCACCCAGAAATCTCTCTCAAACACACCCACTATTGGGTCAAAACTTCCCTACGGGAGGCGGCCAATCTACCAATCGGAATTGAATTGATTTGGCGTCCGATGAAGAGACTGCCGGGCTGGAATGCTGCTTTCAGGGTTCAAAGCGTAGCAACTGGACGATCGCTCGTATTCTCACTGGGCCTTGAGAGCACCGCGATAACGCTTTCACTCAAGGCCATTGAATCCATTCTGCATGCAGACTGGGGACTATCGCAAGCATTGACCATCGAGTTCGGATGGCAAAGTTCAGGGAATCAGAAGAGTGGCCCTATCTTTGCTCCCTTGAAACATAACATTCAGATCCAGACGCTCCAGTTTCGTTCACCCGTCAACATTCTAGTGAACCCTGGGAAATGGGTGGTTTCTCGGAATTCCTGGCTTGCAACACGCACGAAAACTGAATATTTAGCCAAATATTGGATCCCAAATCCAGATATTATCCCTGAATTTGAAGGGCTCTTACAGGGAGCCGATTCTTTCCACATCGAGGCAGCCCCGGGCGCTCACACTTCGTTTGATACGGGAATCATACGCAACTCACAACTCATTATCATGACGGACCATGCATCTATTCAGAAGATACCGGTTAATTTCTATGAGCAATTTAAACCTGACTTGGTATTCCGAGGGTCACGCGCTTCCTATCTCGGCATTGGGAAGCAATTCGACCTTTTCACAGCACTGCAGAGCGGCCAGCCTGTATACTATCTGAAAGGGGAAAACGTCCTCAGGATAGACTCTGACTTCTTTGCGTCCCAAGATGCTGTCGATCGCTTTGTCCGACAATTGAACCCGTATCTTTTCCGACACCCGGTGGACATCCTATTCAGGAGGCCACCATGATTTTCGGAATCAGGAACAGGTTCCACACCAGGATCTTCATTTTCGTTGTGCTGCTTGTTGTCCTCGTTGTTGCATTTATAACTGGCAGGAATATCCTGAATATCCATGACTCGTTGAGTCGCCAGTATAGGAAGACTTTGATTGACGGCACTCAACTGGTTGGACTGCGCATGAACGGGCTGCTAAACCGCTGGGAAACCAAGATCACACTCTTCTCCCACGTTCTTCTGCGAGCCCCACAGGAAATGCGTTCGCATTTGATTGATTCATTCATTAAGAGTGAAGCGGGCGTGGTGGCAGTTCAAATCATCCAGTTGGCTGAGGAACCGGTTATCCTTGCCAGTGGCATGACTGACCCGGGTTTGACCTTGGACACGGTTGGACTGAGCGAGGTCATGAAAACGGCGGATAACAGCATCCAACATCATCCCACCGATCCCTCTCTCGGCGTCTTTATGCGGACAATCGCTGTCGAGGACGGCACTGATCCGGTTGGGGTGTTGCTTTATTTCAAGTTAAAAGCATTGATCCAGGATAATCAGCCAAGCGACAGTGTGGAAATCTACCTCTTAAATCATGATTTTTACGATATACTGCAACAGCGCTCTTATGGAGACCTGATCAAGCAAAATAAATTTGCGGCGCTGACTCAGTCGCGAATGAAAAGAAAGGGTTCATCAGGCTACTTGGGTGAACTCAGCATGGATGGGGAAAGGGTGTTTGTTGCTTTTCACCAACTGCCGGCCTATCCTCTTTACGTTCTTGTGCATTTGAACGGATCGGCGATTGAGAATGCCATCCTTTCGTTTATCATCGAGATGCTACAATGGACCGTACTCTTTGTCCTGTGCGCCATCCTCTGCGCCCGGTGGATAACATCGAATCTACTCCAAAATCTTCGGGAGCTTCATGCCGCAACCCAGCGTGCCGTGGCCGGTAATTTCGGTCAGTTGATACGCGTGCGATCCCGCGACGAAATCGGCGAACTGGCTGCCTCTTTCAACATTATGTCAAACAAACTTGTCGAGCTGCTGACCCGGGAAAGGGAAAAAACCCGACTGAGCCAGGCTTTGAGCACAGCGCAGACTGTCCAGAATACCTTCTTCAAGGATACACGTATAAGAAATGGCAGATTGAATATCACAAGTTTCTATAAACCGGCTTCGGAATGCGGTGGTGATTGGTGGGGAAGATTTTCGCTGTCCCATGGCAAGGAGCTGATCCTGATTGGAGATGCCACGGGACACGGTGTGCCCGCGGCCCTGGTAACAGCTATGGCCTATACTGCGGCTCACACGCATATCCAGCGGATAAGGGAGGGAGGTCACAGTGAGGAT
>NZ_BDFO01000001.1:4111852-4417460 GCF_001748245.1 Oligoflexus tunisiensis
TGACAAGTCTCAGGAATGTCTTCTGCTGGGGTTCAGACAGTTCAGGTCAACTGGGAGACGGGGCCACCCTTGCCGACAAAAATATTCCGACCGCACTCGACATGACTTCCCTTGCAACAGGCGAACGCTTCACCCGGCTGACGGCCGGAGCTTCACATGGCTGTGGCATCACGAGCCATGGCCGGAGCTTTTGCTGGGGTTCGGACGGTTCGGGTCAGCTTGGGGATGGCAGCACTCTTGCGGACAAGGGGATACCGACTGCGGTCGATGTCTCATCGCTCGCCAGTGGCGAGGTGTTCAGTCAGATCACCGCCGGTGGGACGCTGACCTGCGGGCTTACAAGTCATGGCCGCGGCTTTTGCTGGGGGGCCGGCTCACGTGGTCAGATCGGGGATGGCGGCAATACCGACCGTGGTGTTCCGACTCCAATCGATGATTCCATCCTCTAAATGCCAGCCCCGACCACGAAAAGACCTCAATCTCCTGATTCCAGTACCGACATATCGATATGGAATCGGGAGATTTTTGATGTTATTGGGTCTTCGCAAAAGTTTCGGAGCAAAGATATTTTGTTTCGTCGTCATATTGGTCTGCGTCCTGGTGATTTCCATCACCGGTAAAAATACGCAGCGTCTGAGTAGTTTTCTAAGTCGCCAATATCAAAGCTCTCTCATCGACTCCACCGAGCTTATTGGACTTCAAGTTGGTGAGATATTATCCCGCTGGGACACAAAACTAAATTTCCTTGCCCAGCGCATCATGCAGGCTCCGGCTTCTGAGCGGCCCGATCTGCTCGACCGCTTTATGAAAAGCGAAAAGGGCCTTACTGGATTGCAACTTCAGCGCCTCGACCCGAATCAGGTTATCCTTGTGAGCGCCATGACAGGAAGCGAAAATTTACCTCCTTTCTCCGAAATTACGGAACCTAATGGAAATTCGGACATTTCGATTGTCATCCATCCCAGCATGCCAAACTCAGGCTTGATGTTTCGCAAAATCCAGGTCCGAGGGGGAGGTCCACCGGTGGGGATATGGCTGCAATTTGATATCCGGGTCCTGCTGGCGGGCATGAAGAAAAGCAAAGGGATGAAAATCTTCTTACTTGATGAAAATTTTTTCGATTTTACCCAACGGAAACATTACAGCGCCCTCGTGGATCAAACGGCCTTTGCTGGAAAAATTTTGCATCTCATCAAGCAGGAGTTAGGGTTCGGTTATCTGGGAGAGCTGATTCAGGACCAGCGTGAGTATCTTGTGGCTTATTACCGCCCGTCAATCTATCCCGTCTATCTGCTTATCCACCTCGACGCTTCAGCCATTCAGAAGGGAATTCAGTCTTTCATTTTTGAAATGTTGAAATGGACCCTGCTGTTCCTGCTCGTGGCTGTCCTGATTGCAAAATGGATGGCCAGGAGCCTCGTGCGTGACCTTCGTGGACTGCATATTGGAACTCAGCAACTGGCAGCCGGACGCTTCGATCATGTTGTACCCGTGCGCTCAGACGATGAGATTGGACAGCTCTCTGCGTCGTTCAACCTCATGACCCAGAGAGTTCTGACACTCATGGCAGGAGAAAGAGAGAAGGCCAGGCTTGGGGCAGAGATAGCGACAGCGCAGGTCGTGCAGAATGCATTCTTTAAGGACAAATCCGCCACTAATGGGAGTTTGCGCATTTCGAGCTTCTACCAGCCCGCTGCAGAATGTGGTGGTGACTGGTGGGGACGGTTCTCTCTCGCCCCTGGAAAAGAACTCATCGTAATGGGTGATGCCACAGGTAAGGGCGTGCCTGCAGCGTTGGTCACTGCTATTGCCTATACGACGGTCCACATCCACGTTCAGGACATAAAGGAGGGTCGATGCAGTTCCGACGATCCTGCCGCTGTCTTGAAAATCCTCAACGACACGCTCTATCAAACCCTTAAAGGCGTGTATTCCATGACGTTTTTAGCGGCAATTATGGATAGCGTGCATGAAAAATTAATTTTTGCCAACGGCGGCCATCCATTTCCCGTCTTCATTCCAACCGACGCCAGCGACAGCCGCATCACTCAACCGGCCAGGTACCCATTCCGCTTTCTGATTCAAAAGAATAATACTTCGAACGTGCTCGGGCTTGATGCCGACACCCGGTTCACGAATGAAGTTTTTGCCATTTCTCCGGGCGATAGGTTTATTCTTCATTCCCGTGGCCTTGTGGAAGTGGCTGACGAAAAGAGGCAGCCATGGGGCAATCGAGGGCTGGAGCGATTCTTGAAGAATCATGCCCATCTCGAAACTCATCAACTCTGTCAGGACATGATAAGCCATGTGATTGATATTAATGCTCAGAAGCATCAGTTTGCCGATGATTTTACAATCGTGTTTGTTGATTTCGTTAAAATCAAAGATCTTGCTGCTTGACAATAGGATCGGGAGATCACGTTGCGATTTCGGTTCTTCATAGTATGGACGACTCTCACGATGGGGACCATTCTCTGGATGCGCTTCCGGCCTCCTGACGAGACGGAAGGTATTCCCTTGGCCTTACTGGCCAGCAGCAGCGGTCGTGTTGAGCTGAAAAAGTCCGGTGCATTCTTGTGGAAGCGCATGGAGGACGGCGGCAGCATATTTTCCTTGGACTCCATCTCCACGGGTTCAAATAGCAGTGCCGTTCTGCAGATGAACAATGGAAGCCTCGTCCTGGTTCCCGGCGACACCCAGCTTAAGATTCTGGCGCAAAAGCTCAGCCTTGGATTTGAGATTGTACTGCAGGCGGGAGGGGTTTCCGTCGTGGCTCCCAAGCAGTCTGGCAAGGACGCAATCGCCCTTGAATACCCCATAAAATTAACAACGCGCACATACAGTTTCGATCTATCCCATATGATCGGAATCTTCCGTATCCATCCAAACCTGGGCATTCAAGCTGATCAACCAGGCAGCATAACGATTGCTGGACCGCAGCAGAGCCGCAGTCTCATTCATGCCTTGCGCGATTGCGACATGAAGGAAGGATGCGCCATAGACGAACGCATCATGCAGTCCCCTGGAATGAACGACATCCTCCTCCAGAATACAAAACAACCGCAACAACCGCAAAAGGTGGAACCAACTCGAATCGCCAAGCCTCGCCCTATCCTTGCCGCAAAACGACTCCAACGACCTTTGGAACCGGGCACCCCACCCTGGACAACGGCTGCGAGTGAGGAGATGAAACGGCCTGATCACCCAGAAATCTCTCTCAAACACACCCACTATTGGGTCAAAACTTCCCTACGGGAGGCGGCCAATCTACCAATCGGAATTGAATTGATTTGGCGTCCGATGAAGAGACTGCCGGGCTGGAATGCTGCTTTCAGGGTTCAAAGCGTAGCAACTGGACGATCGCTCGTATTCTCACTGGGCCTTGAGAGCACCGCGATAACGCTTTCACTCAAGGCCATTGAATCCATTCTGCATGCAGACTGGGGACTATCGCAAGCATTGACCATCGAGTTCGGATGGCAAAGTTCAGGGAATCAGAAGAGTGGCCCTATCTTTGCTCCCTTGAAACATAACATTCAGATCCAGACGCTCCAGTTTCGTTCACCCGTCAACATTCTAGTGAACCCTGGGAAATGGGTGGTTTCTCGGAATTCCTGGCTTGCAACACGCACGAAAACTGAATATTTAGCCAAATATTGGATCCCAAATCCAGATATTATCCCTGAATTTGAAGGGCTCTTACAGGGAGCCGATTCTTTCCACATCGAGGCAGCCCCGGGCGCTCACACTTCGTTTGATACGGGAATCATACGCAACTCACAACTCATTATCATGACGGACCATGCATCTATTCAGAAGATACCGGTTAATTTCTATGAGCAATTTAAACCTGACTTGGTATTCCGAGGGTCACGCGCTTCCTATCTCGGCATTGGGAAGCAATTCGACCTTTTCACAGCACTGCAGAGCGGCCAGCCTGTATACTATCTGAAAGGGGAAAACGTCCTCAGGATAGACTCTGACTTCTTTGCGTCCCAAGATGCTGTCGATCGCTTTGTCCGACAATTGAACCCGTATCTTTTCCGACACCCGGTGGACATCCTATTCAGGAGGCCACCATGATTTTCGGAATCAGGAACAGGTTCCACACCAGGATCTTCATTTTCGTTGTGCTGCTTGTTGTCCTCGTTGTTGCATTTATAACTGGCAGGAATATCCTGAATATCCATGACTCGTTGAGTCGCCAGTATAGGAAGACTTTGATTGACGGCACTCAACTGGTTGGACTGCGCATGAACGGGCTGCTAAACCGCTGGGAAACCAAGATCACACTCTTCTCCCACGTTCTTCTGCGAGCCCCACAGGAAATGCGTTCGCATTTGATTGATTCATTCATTAAGAGTGAAGCGGGCGTGGTGGCAGTTCAAATCATCCAGTTGGCTGAGGAACCGGTTATCCTTGCCAGTGGCATGACTGACCCGGGTTTGACCTTGGACACGGTTGGACTGAGCGAGGTCATGAAAACGGCGGATAACAGCATCCAACATCATCCCACCGATCCCTCTCTCGGCGTCTTTATGCGGACAATCGCTGTCGAGGACGGCACTGATCCGGTTGGGGTGTTGCTTTATTTCAAGTTAAAAGCATTGATCCAGGATAATCAGCCAAGCGACAGTGTGGAAATCTACCTCTTAAATCATGATTTTTACGATATACTGCAACAGCGCTCTTATGGAGACCTGATCAAGCAAAATAAATTTGCGGCGCTGACTCAGTCGCGAATGAAAAGAAAGGGTTCATCAGGCTACTTGGGTGAACTCAGCATGGATGGGGAAAGGGTGTTTGTTGCTTTTCACCAACTGCCGGCCTATCCTCTTTACGTTCTTGTGCATTTGAACGGATCGGCGATTGAGAATGCCATCCTTTCGTTTATCATCGAGATGCTACAATGGACCGTACTCTTTGTCCTGTGCGCCATCCTCTGCGCCCGGTGGATAACATCGAATCTACTCCAAAATCTTCGGGAGCTTCATGCCGCAACCCAGCGTGCCGTGGCCGGTAATTTCGGTCAGTTGATACGCGTGCGATCCCGCGACGAAATCGGCGAACTGGCTGCCTCTTTCAACATTATGTCAAACAAACTTGTCGAGCTGCTGACCCGGGAAAGGGAAAAAACCCGACTGAGCCAGGCTTTGAGCACAGCGCAGACTGTCCAGAATACCTTCTTCAAGGATACACGTATAAGAAATGGCAGATTGAATATCACAAGTTTCTATAAACCGGCTTCGGAATGCGGTGGTGATTGGTGGGGAAGATTTTCGCTGTCCCATGGCAAGGAGCTGATCCTGATTGGAGATGCCACGGGACACGGTGTGCCCGCGGCCCTGGTAACAGCTATGGCCTATACTGCGGCTCACACGCATATCCAGCGGATAAGGGAGGGAGGTCACAGTGAGGATGATCCAGCCCAGATCATGCGGATGATTAACCGCATGCTTCACAATACATTCTCGGGATCTTATTGCATGACGTTTCTGTCAATGGTCGTTGATAGCCGCAAGGGATGTCTTATCTTCTCCAACGGAGGTCATCCCTTTCCGGTTATTATGCCTGCTCATGCTGATGACAATCGATTGATGCCAAATGGCAAATTTCCTTTCCGGTTTCTTATTCAAAAAAGGAAGTCATCCAATATCCTCGGCATAGACTCGGAGACGGAATACTTTAATGAATCCTGTGAGTTGAGAGATGGAGACAAGATTTTGCTCTATACTGATGGACTGACCGAAGCAGCGGACAGCCGCGGTCGTCAATGGGGCAATCGAAACATGCAGATGTTTTTGAAGAAGCACGCGCGATGTGATCCACAGCAGCTATGTGATGAATTGATACGGGAAGTGATGCGATTCAATGCGCAGCAGGATCACTTTGCGGACGACCTGACAGTTGTCATCGTAGCCCATGAGAAGGAAGCGGCTTAGGATCTTTCAGCATTCTTTTCATATTGGCGCTCTGCCCGATGATAATTTTGGTACCGGGGGTGATATCTCCGGCTTCTCCTTCATACAGGAGTTCAAAAACTGCCAATTCTCCATTCAATCGGACCATCTGCAGCAACAGGCCGTCCTTGTGCTGGTCACCTCGAACGGATAAGGATAAAGCGCTATTGTTCAGAAGCAGAGCCTGCGCGAGTTCATTTCGCTTTTCAAGGAGCGCCGCCAGGATAAAGCGGCCTTTCCTGGCGAGTACAACGGCATCATAAGCCAAATGCATGGACAGCCATTTGAGGAAGGTCGACGCGCTCAGCCTATCTTTGTCTGTAATAGACCATTGGCCAATCGCAACCAGTCCAGCGAGTTCCTTTTTAAACACAGATATGGTTTTCCGGTTGTCCTGGAACATCAGATGCACCGGGGAGATACTGAGAAGTTGGCTCTCTGACGGCTGCCCATCTGCCATCAGAGTCAACTCCTTACTGAAGCCAAGATAGGATCCATCGAAATATTGTATGAAGCTCATGCTGGCCAGTTCCAAACCGATTCTTCGCCAATTGTCCATTTGATCAACTTGAGACGTTTCGACTGTGAAGGTGCGCACCAGGCCAGGACTTTGCAGCAGAACGATGTCAGGAATTTCCTCAAACCACTGACGAGGATCAGGAACGCCACCATGTGACGGCACGCTCGTCGCAAGCAGTACACACAAAATAGTAAATAATTTCACCATGATAGTGCGACACCTCCGCTGATGAATATCAAATTGATATCAGCTTGATCGACACTCAAACTCTTCTGACTACGGTTGTCACCCGAATCCGTATTAATTTCAAGATTCTCCGCACTTCCTGATAGGAATAGCTCCCAACCCGGCGATTGATCCAGCGAAGGCATATGATAGTGAGCGCTTAGACCCGCTTTGTGGCTGATAGCCGTCACAAGCTGACGTCCGATTTTGGAGCTTCCAGGTATACTAAAGTCCATCCAGAACCTGCTGCGGAATGATTCAAATTCCTTCTCCACGCCGAAAGTCAATGCCATATCATAGATATTCTTACTGTTGATCGTCAGGCTGCTACCAAGGCCGTTGTCATGCTCAACCATGAAATGCGACTTGATTTGCAGGAATTCCAAAGTTGGTTGCAGTTCCATACGCGTCATATAAAATTGCCAAGCCTTGGGTGGCTCCCATTCGATGGCGCGCCCCAGGGAAATCCTCTGCATGCTAAAGGCTTCCTGACCAAGCCCGGTCGCGCGGCTGACATTGGGGACCGTTTCATAACCAACACGCAGCCCCTCCCACGGACCACTCCGAATTTCCACCTGCAAAGCATTCATCGCAGCTTTCGTCAAGAGCGATGATCCCCGCAAGATGGAATAGCCATAGAAAAAGGTTACATAATTTGCATCCCATCTTCTGAAATGTAAAAGTTCCTGTTCGGATAGAGCGCAGAGAGGCTGAGAGTGGTCAGCATGAACAGCGTTGCAGGGATTTGAGTCGCGGGTTTTTGACCCAGTATTTTGAATCCAGTATTTTTGTTTTTTCCGAAGAGGCAAATAGCCGTTGGCAGCTTGATAAAAGCTTTCCGATTCATCCTTCAAAAGGCGGGACCGAACACGTGGCAGGAAAATACCCGGACTCTGATAGAAAAGATCATAGACTAACAGCTCTTTTCCTGGCCGGAATATAGGAGGGAGTGAGGGAAGCAGAATCCGCGCATTGGTTTTTCCATGTTCATAAGCCCACCCTGTGGGCAGGTTGGCCATGAGCATTGCGGACAACATCGAGGCTGATTTCTCATCCTGAAGAAGGATCGAAAACTTGTCTCTCGCACGAAAGCTGAGCCTCTGGACCCTATGAACTTGGGCACCGTCTTCGAAACTGACCTGAATTTCCCAGTGCCGTTTGCTCTCCATCAGAGCAATGTGCCAACGATGAGCGTCTGATCGCTTGATCTCTGATGTGCCCAGCCCAACACACTCAAAACTGTCCAAAAATCCAAGGCGAGACGGAGACGCAAGCAAGGCATCGCCGAATCTCTGGCAAAACTGTGCCCACCCATTACGATCCGAACGTATGCTATTCAAAGCCTTCTCGCTTGAGAAGCTAATAACAGCGCTCTGCTTTCCCGGGACGACCGGAACCAGAACCTGAGCCGAGGCGGAAGGCGATATGGAGAGAAAGACCGGCAGACTGAACTTTTTCAGAAGGCTCGCAATCATGCTGTCGTCCCAAGGTTGATCGAGACACGAAAACGAAGAACGCAACAATATGCGGATCATTCCATCCATAATGACATCGGACACGTATCGAATCAAGAATATTCCCCATTGCTCTCGGAGCTGTCCGAACACATCGTTGGGAGGTCGACTGAGAGCCAGGGTAATTCACTTGCCCCCCTCTCCATAAGAGCTGGTTTAAGAAGTTGTCCGTCAATGCTTTCATGCCAAATGCTGCAGCATAAGACGGATCATACCTATTATATAAAGGCTCCGCTCGTTGATGGCACCGCTCATAATCCTTGCTCAGTCGACGATTTCTTCCAAGCCATCCAAAAAGTTATCTCCACAATCCACTTTATTGGGAGAACCTTGAATCCTTTCTCATCGTCCGATCGTTTAACAATGTGTGAGGCCTTCTTTCGTGGCAATTGACTTCGGCTTGCGTTTCTTGAGCTGCAGGCCATTGCCATAATATATCCACTCCGTACGCTTATGATTTTGCCCAAGGCCCGCGCTCTGCACAGCAAGATGCACGCGAGGACAGCCGAATCCTGGACGCTCTTCGAGCAGGTCCTTCATTCTGCCCAGGACCTAATGATCGTCCGTTGGCCTTTTCTCGTATCGGATCGTAGACCGATTCTCAGACGTTGAGCTTCCGAGACATAGCGACACAAGAACCTCAAGTTGCTATGCGTCGCGCCATATTGTTAGAATGATTACTTGATTGAGTAAAGAGGCTTCGCCCGTGTGAGACATTCGAAGACTCAAACTCCTTGATGCCCCTTTGAAAGTTCAATCATGCAAGGAATCACTCATCAATGAAGAGATTCAGCGCGATTTTCTTTTTACTCGCGACACTTGGGTTTTGGGGTAAGGCGTTTTCGCAAGAGCCGGTCGTTATTGACGATACGTTTGAGTTTGTTCGACTTGATAAAGGTAATTTACGGTATTTTTATCAGGACAAGACAATAAATTGGCTTCCGATTGACGCCATCGACTATCTAAAAGAAAGAAATCTTGAGGAGAAACGTCGCAAGAATTTTGCCTACTATGATGCACTCTATCAATCCGTTCCCTTCACACAGATTACTGCCGTGCTCAAACCGGAAATACGAGATCGATTCCTGAAGCTTGAGCAGCCCAGACCCAATTTTGGACTCATCAATCGGCCTGTCTGGTATAAAGTCAAGCTAAAATACCAAGGGCAGCAAGAGAAAAGGAAAATTATTTTCAACGTCAAGGGATATCTGTTTGATGCGCAGTACTTTCTCGTTGATCAGGACGATAGGGTCCTGGTTTCCTACAGAAAAAGTATTCAGACTCCCAAAGTACTAAAAGAGCGGGCTGATAGTGGGAACAATGTAGCCTACGCCATCGAATTGAGTTCGGAAAAAAGGGAGGTTGATCTGTATTTTCTGATTTATACCTCAGTCGTTCCCCATCAGCTCGATATGGAATTTCATTCGGAAGAGCATCTTGATGAGACCTTGCAAAGTTGGCTTCCGTTCCAGTGGGCTTATGCGGGTGCAACGCTCGGACTGCTTATCTACAACTTCGGAATATTCCTCATATCAAGACAAAAGGTATACCTGTATTATGTGTTTTTCGTTGGCACCACCCTTCTCTTGACATCTGGGATAAACGGGTTTTATTTTAATTTTTTCACAGAAAATACTGCTGTCTATTGGACCCATTATCTCCTGCTTTCCCTGGGGATTCATGGGATTTTCTTTGTTGCATTCGCGCGGAAATTCCTGCCCTTCGATCGGAATCAAAGACTTGAGAGAATCACAGGAATCGCCCAGAAAATGGTCATAGCAGCGGCCGTTCTTTACGCGATTGGCTCAGCCCAGTATATGCTTCTCCTTGGCTTCGCGATGATTTGTACCATTATTCCCTTGATAGTTGGTCCTGCGGTCTGGCTCATTTTCAAGAAGGAAAAACAGGCGATACTTTTTATGCTGGCTTTTTCAACCTATCTGTTCGGTTCTTTCTTAAGAACGTTAATGATTCAGGGCGCTTTACCCAGTTTTCCTGTGCTGGATTACATTATGGAGATTGGCTCCGTAACCGAAGCACTCTTCCTGTCCATCGCCATGGGTGACAAGCTGAGGACATTGAATTTGAGCCTCGAAAAATACATCAACAAAGTTGAAGAAATTGTGGAAGAAAAGACCAGAGCGATCCGCTCCATTATGAGACACATCCATCAGGGGATTTTTTCCATACTGCCGGGAGTTAGAATCAACGACGAATACAGCCAGCACTTGTGTAGCATAGTCGGAACGACGGAAATCCTACAGGCGAATCCAGTTCAGCTTCTCACTGAAAGGTCCAACCTGAACGAAGACGATATATCGCGCATGAAGACGACGATTGAATTGGCATTAAGCTCGCCCTTGGAATTCGAGGTTAATGAGAACCATCTTCCGAGGGAAATCGAAAGAGATGGTATATCGCTGGAAATTGACTGGCAGGTGATAGAAAACGAGAACAATGACACGGAAAAATTGCTTGTCACTCTGAGGGATGTAACGGAAATCAAGAAGCTTAGAGGATTGGCCGACAAACATGAGAAAGAGATCGCAAAAATAGCGGAGCTTCTGGCAATAGACGCAGAGGAATGCCAGCGCTTTTTTGAAAGCTCGAAGAAAATGCTGACAGAGGTTCGTGCGCTATTGAACTCAGGCACGCCGTGTGATGGGGCGAAGATTCGGGCCATTTTCATGAAATATCATACGATGAAAGGCCATGTTCGAAGCCTCGGATTTAAAGAGCTTGCTAATGCCATACATAAGGCAGAGCATCTTTGCAGTCTCTATCAATCGAATCCAAGGTCCGTCGAGATAGAGAGATTGAGGGCAGACTATGATATCGTCGCCTCGATTTTGGAGAATTACATTTCTCTCTTTAGCGAAAAACTCGGGCGCTCAGCGTCAAACGTTGTCAATTTTAGAAAGGACGCAATCTTGAAAGTGCTTGAAGCCTTCCGACGCCTGCCGCCATCAGACAGGTTGGTCGTTTCGGAAGGGGAGGCCATACTTCATCGCGCGTACTTTAAAAGCCTGACCGCCGTTCTGTGGGATTGTAGCCAAAAAGCTGTGCCGTTGGCAGCTGAGCTCGGCAAACTCGAACCTAAATTCATTATCGATTGCCCTGACCTGGACTTGCCGCCTCAAACTGTTGAATTGCTTCAAAATGTTTTTATCCACCTCCTGCGCAATTCCCTGGATCATGGTCTGGAAACACCTGATTTACGCATGAGCAGGAACAAAACTCCTCATGGATGTATCAAAATACTCGGGTCGATAGAAGAAACAGTACTGATTCTATCGGTCGGTGATGACGGCCAGGGCTTGAATCTGGGTAGAATAAGAGAAAAAGCTATTGAAAAATCCATCATCGAAGGTGATAGCCAGGACCCGCTGGTCATTGCCAATGCCATCTTTGGTTCAGGATTTTCCACGGCGACACGAACTTCAGAAATTTCTGGCCGCGGCGTGGGAATGGATGCAGTCCGCACGATGCTGGAGGAAGCTGGGGGGCGAATCGATATAGTCTTTTATGAGGCGCACAAGGTTGCCGCGGATTCAGAGGCGGCGGCATTTTACTTTAGAATTGAACTTCCCGGATGCACTTGGGTGTGGAACTTTGATCAGCGACTGCTTCATGCATCCAGCTGATAACTGATGAAGAACGGGAAGAAAATAAGCGCCGGCGATGAGGGATTTAATGGCAAGCTTTCAAACACATCTTTTGTCGTTTCTGCTTCGGATGTAACCCAGGCCATGGATTTTTTCGCGGCATCTGAAGCAAAACAATCATTCACCCTTCTCGAGGCGGTCACCTTTCAATGGGAAGGCCACTCTCGCGCGAGAAGCGCCCCACATCATCGGAATACCGAATACTGAGGAAAAACCAGCTTGCGTCTCGAGGGTTTGCTAACGAGGTTCGATGGTTTTCTTCGAGAATTGACTCAATACACTGCAAAATCTGTTGCCCCGGCTCATGCTCTTCATGCCACCGAAAGGCCCGATGCAGGAAGCGCCCCGTAGACGGCTGATAGCTGAACCACCAGTCAAAGGAATAGCTTGGATGGCCTTGAAAGCATGCCCGCAGTCTCGATTCGCGCCGGCTCAAGGCATTGTATAGATCCCTAGCCCATGGAGCCGCGATCTTTTGATCATTCTCAAATTTTCGTCGCTCAGGGACGAAGACCAGAAACCTTTCATTGAGCGGAGTTCTGGCAGTACCCCTGCCCGGAAAGTTTGATACCAAAGGCGATCGAGATTCCTGGCACTGGAACAGGCCCAGAAGGATCAGGACGATGATCAGTCCGCAGGCCATCAAACACCGGCGCCTACGCCTGCGTTGCTTCTCCGCATAATAGTCCTGCCAGCCCTTCATTTCTCGCTGATCCGCCATGAATACGCTGGTGACTGGTCAGCCTGAACGTTGACCAGGGCCCCCAGACGTATAACCCGAAAAACATTAAGCATCACACGGTCAGGTTGGGGAAAAGGCCATGGAAGGACATCACCTGGCTCCATAGCGATCGTACCAAGATGAGCATAACCCTGACCTCTCACCTGACGATCCTGCCGTCCCTGATTGAACCCGGACCTTTGGATCAGAAGACCATCCAAGGCCTTTCTTACGTCCTGTTGAATTTTTGACTGTCGCCGATGACCTGAGTGGTAATCAAGCAATTCTTCCAGGTGGCGTAGAAACGGCTGAAAACTTTCGATCACTGGGTTCGACTGGGCGCTCAAATGCTCAAGGAACATCTGCATGAACTTCAGTGCTTTTCGGGGCTCATTCTTCATCTCATTTTTTAGCTCTTGAAGTAATATCGATTCACGACCTTGGGCCAGCAATACGACCTTGGGTTTGACTTGGTCCAGGCGATAGCCCAACGTGTCTTGACTGGTTAAACTGTCAAGGAGATAGGGCTCATGATAGAATGCACTCGTCCAGAAAATATCCTGGGCCATGAGTTTGAAAGTTCCAGCATCCAGGTACGATCTTAGAAAATCCAGGAAGCGCTTCTCAAATCGAAACTGCAGGAGTGCATACTTGATCCATTTCAAGGCGAGTGCTGCTGCATCGCCTGATTCCAAGCTCCTCGACAAACGAAGGACACGAGCAAAATCCTGGAGTGCAGGGATCACCTGTCCTTTTCGAAAGTGCTCCACGCCACGATGCAAAGCGATGGCCGATCCCTTGGCAAAAACCCCCTTTTCGCCAAGCTGAATCAGAGTCTCTCCTCGGGAACCAGACCAGATTGCCGACCGCAGCCCGGAATCCAACTTATCGATCAGGCTGATCAGACGTTCCACCTGGGACTCTTCTTCCGCAGAAAGTGCCAGATCCAGCCAGCGGAGAAGCAGCTTGACCTTCAACTCCTTTTCATTCCCACTGTCGACGATTAACTGTGGAATGTAAGCCTTGGTCTCGCTTTCCAGGCGTTGGTATGCCTCACTGGATACAGCAGCTGAATCGCGAATGAATTGATCCTGGCTGGCAGCATCCTCTGATTGCTGATTCAAGAAAAGGCGCAGGGCCTGTATACGAAGTTCGAGGAGCTGGACTTCGTCGGGGTGCTTCCAAGCCTGGCGAGCCTTCTCGAGAAGGTCCAGCATGACCAGCGCCCGGGCGTTGTCAGCCAATACAAAGTCCCGCTTCTTATCCCATTCGGGCATGCTTCTTTCGATCCGGGAGACGGCACCACAACCCGACCGTTGAAGTGAGAGGTTCTTGATTTCTTCAGGCGCCAAAGTCTGGCCAAAATCTATGCGCCGTAGCTGATAACCCAACTTGAAGGCCTCCAGGCCTTCTGAAACCGCACGGGTGGATGCCTTCTGATCCCGGCGGTGTCGAACCAGATAATTATGCAGGACCAGAGTCCAAAGCTGATCGCCTTCTTGATCGGCTTCCAAATTCTCAGGGCATAAATCCAGGGCATCAACACTGGCCCAAAGCAGCGAAGCAAAGCGAGGAACGTAGGGAGACTTTTCGCTCTCGAGATCCAGGCTCTGAAACAAATACCAATGCTGGAGTACTTTCTGAAAATCATAATCTCTGGCCGATAAAAAGGCATTGCGGTAAACCGCCTCAGGCAGGCCCGTCTGGGCTTCGGCTCGCCCCCATAACAGCAGACTCAGGGCAAGAATAGCAAATACCTTAGGAAGCATAGCCCACCCCAAGCGTTAAGGAGTACCAGGCTTTCAGTTTACGATCGGGAGACGCCATAGGCATTTCATACAAGAACCGTGTGTTCCAATTGATGCCAGATCGATAATAATTGTCCCATTGGAGTCCAAACCCTAAGCTGTGACGGCTCCGCAGAATGCGCATGGAGGGGGGGGCATGTTCCTGAAGTCTTCTCAACTCGTCGTCGGAAAGATTAAGCCGATGGAATCTCGTAAACAGCTCAACCGGATCCTCCACGGCATTGGAATAGAGGTGTGAATTAACCTGGGCAACGCTGCTCAGCACGAACTGCGAAGCGGGGACCCAGGAAACCATGGGATTCCCTATACCTTCCAGAATGGGGACCTCGATTCCATTCTGCCATTCCAACCTTGATGGTCGACCCGTCTGTTGAAAAGGCGTTTTACCTATTTGCCGTGAGGCCTCGGACTCGTAAGTCTTGACATCAACCAATGTGGACTTCACGACAAAGCTATCCGAAGGCAAGCGCAGAGCAATACCCCCGTAGCTCGATTCAAAATTGTTGTATTCTATAAACTGACCCAACTCAATATTCAGTATAAATGGCCTCTTCCTCCATTCCACGATAGACGGGCGCTTGACATAAGCAATGCTGCGATCAATGAGAGACTCCAGAGGAACCTTCCGGTCCGCAGCCGCGGTTTCCGACCGAGCGACAGACGACACCATAAAAACCAGGAGAACGAATATTCGACACTTCATACTCACCTCCCCTCTGGCCGAGGGAGCTGCGGCTGATAACACCGCGTAGCGAATTCCTCATACCAGGGACCATTCAGTATGTATCGACCAGTCTCATCAAAGGCGGGATGCTGACAATATCGAGTACACTTGGTCAGTACGGAACGGAAAGGCAGAGGCTTGTTCTGCAAAGCCGCTTCGCCAAGCTCGTCCGTCAGGCTTTGCTGACCACGTATGGAGATGTAACTGACAAAGTCTTTGGGCCCAATGGCTGAGCTGGTTGTATAGCGGACGGAAACCAGGAACGGGGCCTGAAGCCGCAGACCAAGGTTATAGACCCTATCCTCATTCCGCAATCGATGCTCCATAGGCAGAAGGCTGACTGAACTGGCCGCTTCGCTTCCTCCCCGAATCCCCCTTTGCGTCAGAATCTGATAGGCAAACACCTGCGCGAAATCATGAAGTGGGCAAAAACTTAGGGATTCGCGAGCTAGGATCGGAAGCTGGTCAAAGGGATTGAAAACATAGTGAAGATCATTTGCACGAACATAGGTGAGCCGGCCACCACTGTCAGGCTCCCGCGGCGTGTAGATTGCGAATTCGTCAATTTTCGCACCCCATTTTTGAGCGTCGTCCATCTCCTGAAAGCTTTCATAGTCGGGAAGAACAGGCGCACTTCGAACCTCAAGAGGGCCCAACACGAATTTTGACGGCTGGAACGCACAGGAGCTCAGAGTCGATGTCTCCCCATCCTGGACTTCAGTGGGGCACCAAATGAGAGAAGTTGGGGTCATACCCGAGGAGGATACCGCAGGAAAGCTATCATAGACAAATATTGCGGCAACCCGAGGGAACTGCTCGCCATTGGCAATGGCAGCCAGGCTTTGGCCAACGACATCAACAATCACGGGGGAGAGTTCCCTCAGATTGTAATGAAGAATCAGCACAAGGGCCAGATCCTGACCAGTGTTCTGCCTGGCTGCCAACACTTTTTCATAGAGGAAAGATACAATCGTCTCGCGATTGAAGTTTCCTTGGTCCATGCAATAGTCGATTCTATTAGTGGTAAAATGCAGCCGATCGACCTGATAGTCCAGATAATCCTGACTGACGGCTTGGCACGTGGCAAATATCAGGCGCACCTGTTCGGCCTTTGTAAAGGCCAACTGCAGATCCTGCACGATATTTTCAACAACAGGATTTTTCCGACCGTATGCAACCGCATGGTAAGAGCCTTCGCCATCCATAACCTCCGTCCATCCACAGACCTGCGCAAAAGCGGGTCCGACTCGAACCATAAGCCATGAATCAGCTCCTTGTTCACTGCCCATGGTATGAGGACCAAGGTCTGCGCCTCCACAATCAGATGATGTGCCATACAGCGAAGGGTTGATGCGATCGGGTTCACTGGAATCCACCTGCGCGCGAATGCCCGTGATTCGATAGGGACGTCGCAAGCCGAGTGCCTCAGCCTCCTCATGGGAGAGACCGGGGAAGGAATGCCGACCACGCCATTGGACATAAGCATTCATCGCGTCAAAGACGCCATAAATAGAGAAGCTGCGCCGCAGAGGGCTGGTTCTATGCACAGATACCACGGGGATGGACTGGGATTCAGCCAACTCCGCATCACGATGGTAGCGGTAGCGCAACTGAACACTCGCGATGGGTTCCGTCCAGCGGATGCTTAAGCTGCCACATAAACTTTGACGACCACAATCGACCTCTTCATGGGGATGCAGATAAGTCCAGAACCCAATATCCTGCCAGGTCTCCCCTTGATCAAACGACAGCTCGAGGCTCCCCTCCGGACGGAAGGCTTGTGGGTTATCGAGCTGATAAAAAAGGAAAAATGTGCTCTCGTCCTCGAACCAAAAAGGCTTGGCCAACGCAAAATGCAAAGGCTCCCGCAGCAAACCAACCTTGTCCCGGCACGCCGTCAGGGCAAAAAGGAAACTCGCAATGGAGAAAATCCAGCGGTGCAAGGTATTAAGCTCCTTCTTCGACGAGTCTGGCTGTTTCCCGCCCAAAAGTCTTAACCGTTGCCATGACCTTACCCATATCCACGCGTGCAGGGCTTGAGGCACGGATTTGAGTTCGATAGGCATCCGGCAGGATCTTCCAAATGGATCTCTGCTGATTGCCTACCAAGGATGCATACCAATGCAGCAGATGGTTACCGTCCACGCTGAGCAGAATGTCCCGCGCCTGGCTTTCTGACAATTTATTCAGAAGTTCGGGATAGAACAGGAAACGCGTCCAGGGTTTGCGCGGCAACTCTTCGACCTCCTGGCGTTGGTCCACGCGAAGGTTGGACAAGAGGAAACCCACGACCCAGCTGGCATCACATTCCTGGCTGACCCCTTTTCGCTCCGGACCAGGCAGCATGGAGGCCTGAGACCCAGCACCCACCGCAGACCATCGCTCCAACTCCCGAGTCAGGACGCGGTTACTGATCCAAAAGCTCTGCGCCAGAGACAAAATCTCAGCAGGGGCAAGGGCATCCACCAGCTCGCGAATTTTCAATCCGGGAGCCAGAGCCAGCAGGGCACGCATCGATTCGAATCCATGTTCACGCCCTAATGTCATCAGGGATTCGACATCATGGTCCTGAAAGAGGCGCCGAACATGGAGAGTCATTCGATGGTCAAAATGAGCTTTTAAGGCCTGTTCCTGCTCCAGTTCCCGCAGAACCTCCGACTGTTCCACCTGAACAGGTACAAACGAACGCATAAACTCGCTGAGTTTAAGGCCCTGCAACGATATCTGAGTTTCCGTACCCAGCGGACTCTCTTTAGCTTCGGCGAGCAGAAGCAGGCTACTGGCCACTTTGCTCAGCTCACCTTCCTCCAGCCAAAGATGCAAAAGTGCCTGCAAGAGCTGTGGATTTTGATCATGACTTCTGGTCAGTTTGGTGATTCGCTCCTGCAACCTTCGGGCTTCTGCATCCTCTGGTGGCATGCCGGCACCCTCCTGCTCTGAGTTTTGGACGGAATCGCTTTCAAGCTCTCGCTTGTAGGCAAGAAAACGAAGCTCATCCTCCTTGGTATCACGGCCGACACGGCGCCAAGCCCAAAGCCCAACAGTCAGGACTAAAATCGACAAGGCGACAGCAAGAATCCACGGAAAATGCTCAAGCAGCAAACTCTCGATTTTCTGCAGGAGGGAGAGTGGAGCGGCCTGGTCATTCCCGTGCTGAGTCGCTGATTTCGGAATTTCAATGCCCCGAGCCGCGACGCGGAGCACACCTTTCGATAGCCTGTATTCCAGACGGCGATTCAGATCCTGAACCATTTGTTTGTCAAGATCCTTTTCGTAGACATACTCGCAGGTCGCAGCCGTCAGGATATATTGAGGCTCAGGACTCACCCGTGTCCTGCCCTCGGAAGGCAAACCCGGCAGCACCTGATCACCTTGCAGGGATACGTTTTCATGAGAGACATAGACACAACCCCTTGGATTGCAAAGATCCAACCCGCAGTCCTTCTGCAGTGCCAAGACAAAGTCAGCCTCAATAATCTTGACCTGGCCCAGGATAAAATCCGGAATTTTTTCCTTGGGGACCCTGGCGGTTTGCGCCCAACCCTCTGTTGTGATGACGAGTAGCAATATCCCGATAAGATGTTTCATAGTCTTTTCCTTAAAAAACACGGATAACGACACGACGATGCCGACTCTTGCTTTCCATCTCTGTCAGGTTTTCCAGTTGAACCTTGGGTAACTGACGCGTATCACCGTAGGACTCAACACGGAGCCTATGCCCAGGAATGCCCTGTTGTTCCATTCGTATGCGCACCTGTTCCGCCCGGGCGCTCGCCAATTCCCAGTTGGACTGGAAGCGGAGACCCGGGCGGATGGGTGTATTATCCGCATGGCCTTCGACGGCAAACTCATATTTGTGGGCATAACTTTGCAACCTGCTCAAAACCGTATCCAGAACAGGCACCCATTGTCCCTCGATGCGATCTGATCCGACCGGAAAAACGACGCCGGAATTCAATGAAATTTCCAGGCCTCGATCGGTGCGCTCGATACTGACGACCTCATGCAGTCCCTGTTGCTGAACATATTCAGTCAACTCCTTCTGTATACGACTCAGCGATACAGGGGCTGCTTTTCCCGACATCCGTTCCTGAATCGCCTCCATCCTGACCCTGCTGATATCAGACATGGCCAGTATCGCGATGAAAAAGATCAGAAGATTGGTAATCAAGTCCGCATATGACAAAAGCCAGATTTCGTCCGATTTTTTGCTGCGATGCTGCCGATACTTTCCCATGTTAATCTCCCATGCTAATCAGTTGTCGGGCGGTTTTTTCGCAGCGCTCGATCACACTGATGCGATCATTCATGAGCCGCTGAATGAAGGTCGCGATGGGACTGGCAATACCTGCTCCGAAGGCAATTCCATAGAGGGTCGCCAGCAGGGCAAGCGACATGGCAGCTCCAAGATCACTGGTACCGGATGCAAAGGTCTTAAAGAACTGAATCATGCCTGTGATGGTGCCAACCATTCCGAAGGATGGACCAAGTTTGGCCATCATCTCCCAATTGGCAAGACTGCTCTCATGTTCATCCATGACTTCATGAACAAATGCGGTAAAGCGGTTTTCGCTGAGCGCAACCGAGGCGCGAGCTGCAATTTGCTGAAGCATTTCCCTGGTTGTCGCGAGTGAGCTCTGCTCCGCCAACGTGATAGCGTCCCATCGCCTGCCTTGGATCCAGAGCGCTTCCAATCTGCGGCGTTCAACTTCCATTTGGCGCGTGGTGCGACCGTAGTGACCCAGGAAAGGCAGGAACTCCTGCAATATGGCGAACGTCCTCATGAAATCCCGAGGTTTTGACCCGAGCAATACGGCTCCCACGGTTCCCAGAAGCACAATGCAGAGGGCGTGGATATCAAAAAACGATATCTGCGCCTGAGGCTTATTCAGGAAACCAAGAGCGATAACAGTTGCTATCAGTGCCAATCCTATGATCTGCATAAAGTCTCCAGTATATCTCGTTAAGGGTTTAATTCGCGAAGCTTGCGATCCACAGAAGGATCCGGCTCAAGGTCCTGAGCGCTCTCATACGTTTCGATTGCTTTTTCCTTTTCGCCCAGCAAGAGCAACACAGAACCTTTGGCTCTAAGGAACTCAGGATGGGATGGATAACGATCCAGAGTTCTTTCAATGATCTGCAAAGCCAGCCCATGATTATTGAGTTTGACAGCCTCATCAAGTTTGATGCGGGCTTGCGAAAGGCTAATTTCGGGAGCTTTGGGGTTCTCTTGAAAACCCTTGCTGATATAGGCGTTGTGCATCACAAGATGACCCGTATCCGTGCTTGACGGAGCCGGCAGGACGATCCGCGGCCCAGGCTTTTTCACCCCAGCCTTATCCGTCCGATGCTCGATCACAATCCGCTGACCAGAGGCCAGAACGGGGATGTCGATTTCCGTATAAGTCTGGCCGTCGTTCCACCTGGATTTTACTGTACGGTCGCTCCCGGAGCGGCTAAGTTCCGCTTTTTCAGGCCTCTCCACCACATCCTCGGGGATGATAACCTGAGGATCGAGAAGATAATGAGAATAGGGCTTGTGGCTGCTAGAACAGCCTAACAGCAAAGCGCCTGTTAACAGGACAATACGCATGATGGCCTCCTAAAACGTCAAACCGAATCCGAAATAACCATTGGTGCTGAAAAACACATGGGCATAGAATTTTTCTGGTGGCTCGAAGAGTGGCAACTTCGCCATAAGCACCAAAGTAAGGTCCTCGAATCCACTGCTTTCCGCGTCTTTGGCCGATGCAGCACGCGAGACGAGCCGAGGCACACTGACGAGGAGTTTTCCACCTAAAGCCGTTTTTCGCAGCCCCGACATGATCTGGAAAAAGTTTAAACCTACACCAGCCGTGGGATCAGTCAGGTTAAGCGACAAGCCGCTCAAATACTGATTCGACGAGCCCCACTGCTGCATCAGGCTCCAACCGATGTGACTGCCTCCTGTTGGGCTGAGGCCTATGTCCCAATGTGTATGTATGATAGGCTCCCCGCGCGCCTGTCGTTCACGGAGCCTGGATCGAGTAAAGGTGCGCATGCTGCGGCTGGACCAATCCAGCCGCGCATCCACTGTGTCGGCATAGATGACCTCACCCGTAGCCAGGATTACAATACGGATCGAAAGAAACCGGGAACCGGCCTGGATCCAGACAGCAGCCTTTGGTTTGACAGCTTCGTCCTGATAGAGAGCACGAACCTTGTCCAGGTCAGCAAATCCATTCTCATAAATAGTTTGTTCTCCACTCTCGATCACCGCGGCCATGCAACGCTCGCAGACCAGGACTTGGGTTTGTAGAGACTGCCGCAGGCTGTTGCTCAGCAAACTGATCAAATGTTCGTAATTGCTCTGTTCACTTGAAACAGACACGATAGTCAATGGCGCAAGCCGGGACGCATCGACAAGGCTGTCCTCCCGCTGCTCGCGTAATCGTTCTCCGATATGCTGCGCGGCCTGCTGCAGCCAGACCTCTTCAGATCGCCCGGGTTGGGCAGATCCGAAGCCTATTAAGAACAGCATCCAGCCCTGCAGCATTCTCATAACACCACTCCCAGTTCAAGCCCGTAGCTATGGATGTTCCGGCTTAAATTCCTATTTTGGTCCTGATTGACAAAGCTTTCAGCGAAAAGGCCCAGACGCATGAAGTCAGCGACGCGGGCCTCCAGACCAAGAGTAAAGCCGATGACGTGTGCTTTGGGCTGTTGAGCTTCGTCACTCAACTGAGCTGCGATGTCTCCAGGGGTAAGTCGTTGATCACTCTTGAACAGTGCCGCTCCGGCTCCACTGATTTCCCAGTAGGCAGGGCCAGCATAGATGTAAACATCAGGGGTGATGAGATCCGCATGCTCAAGAAAGAGATGACGGTAGACCCGGCTGGACAGTTGCCAGGCATTATGATTACCTTTCAATGACGCAACGCCGAATTGAAAATCAGCCAGCCATTTTTTGCGGTGATTGACAAACGTTTCAGCACCGAACGTGGCCCAGATAAAAGGTGGGGCCATGACAGAACTATTGCTGGTGCGGATGATGGAGGCGCGAAGGCCCAGACTCAAGCTGAGCCGTTTACGGCCTTCCAGAACAGAAATATACTCCCGACGGGCCTCCTCTGCCGATAAAAGCTGGGCCGCAGGCCGCATCAGAGGCGGCTGACTGGAACTCGTGACAAGGCTTTGACCATGGACGATACGATGATCAGTCAGTGACACGATGTAGGATCTTAGAACCAGAAGCGCCCCTTGCCCTTCGAAATCGATATAGAGAGCGAAGTCAGCCTGATTTTTCAAGGTTTGCGCAATCTCCGGGATTTCCACCCCACGGGCCAGAATGGTTTTGTCGCTCACTGAATAACTCGTGAGTGCTACGCAGGCGGCGCAGTAAACCGGAATGATCCCGGACTGCGGATTTTGAATGAGTAATTGAGTAAGATGGGTCTCAATAAAGCTGGCCAGCTGAGCATTCAATCCCAATGGCACGGAAACGCCCATCAAGACAACGCGCGCCCTATGGCCCAAAGGCGGATTTTTCGTCCAGCCATATACCAACTCATCCAGCAGCTCGGCGGACATTATTTGAATGCTCATCGCAGTAGCTCCTCTCGCTCTATTCATAAGCTCTGCATCACCATCTGCGGCATGCAAAGTGCGGATGCACAGGAGTGCCAGGATCATTGCCAGAAAAATTTTCATCATAGCCATATCCAGCCTTCCGCGGTGCAGGCCGCAGCCTGTAATGTCGAGGCTTTAAGGTTGGTTTCCACGATCAGGAGGTATCCTATTGAACGATCTTTGAAATCCATCAAAGCGCAGGCCTCCGGAAGTAATGGAACCTCTGCAGAAAACAAACGAATCTGGGGTACCTGCTGGGCTACCGGGATGGATCCTTCAGCAAGCGCAACCTTCACAGCAGTGAGGACTTTGCCATGCAGGCTATCATTGGAATGAAATACTGTTACAGTCCACAGCTTGATCTGCTGAGCAAATCGGGTTTGGAGTTGCACCCGAAGCTCCTCGGTGAAATCATCAAGCCGACTGAGGGTCAGATCAAGAAAGAAGGGTCGATGGATGCCTGCCAGGATCAATGATTGACAAGACACCACACTGTCACTTGAATGATAAAGAATATCGATATCGTCATGGTAACTGGAACCATGTCGGGTTTTGCGGCCATCCATCGAACTGAACTGGCAATCGAGACGACCACGATCGTAGAGGTCAATATCGCTGCGAACATGATCCCTGGAAGGTGAAGTCAAGTAGTAAAGTATGAGAACCATAACGAAAAGGGCGTTCATGGCATACTTCCTTTCCTTGGATCTCCCTTGGAGAGCAGGCTCTGGTTTCCAGCCCGACGCGCGAGTGTTCCAAAGTACTGCAGAAAATCGCGAGTGTTCTGCTCCACCGCATTCTCTCTTTCGATCATGTGGGTGCTCCTTAACGCCCAATTGAGCAAGGAATACCCCCATCCATAGTACTCACGCAGCAGCGCCTTGAATTGGCCATACTCCAGCAGCTGGTGATCTGCATCGAAAATGCGAATTTCAATTTTGAACCAACGGTCAGTCCGTGTTGGATAAAATCCGAAACTGGCTATATTCAAAATGGAATCGATGGTCTCAGAGGGTTTAGCGAGTAAGGTGCTCGTAGCGTCAACGTAAAGATCGGAGGTTTCCGGAACTTCAGACGTTATCAGCTCATTCGATAGAACATAGGCCTGTTGAAGAGCAGCCCACTCGCCCAATTTACTACAAAGCGCCGGATCGACCGAGAGACCTCCAAGCTCATCAGCCATGAAACAACGGAAGTGCAAGCGTAAGCTTTTCAGCGTCGGATCCTGAGGCCCTGGAGCTGGCTGCAGACCGATTTCATACGTCGGGTAATAATGATAGGTGCGGCATGCAGCCCCGCCGAGCAAACACATAAACACCAGCAATTTCAATTCGAATGTCATCGTGCATATGCCTCATGTGGTTTCATGGTTCGCTATAGTTCACGATTCGTTCCACAAGAGCATGCTGCATGATCGCGTGGCCCGCTTGCATCCATGCATTTGACAAGGCTGGAAAGTTCACTGGGAGGGTATTGACACCGGTTGTTAACGAAAGTGTCACTGTAAAAACAGTCCGAGATTTTATAGCGAGCAGATAAATAATAGTTTATGATTCGACACAGCGGTGAATTAATTTTAAATCAGCTAAACAGGAAGTCACCCGATCTCTCCTAATATCCAAGAACAAACCCTCCCTCATACACTCTGACGCCATGGTATTCTAATTGCATACCCTGCTCTTCATTGCAGCAGATGCTGAATGTAGAATGGAGGTCCAAACAATGACATTTCTGATACCGTTAGCAATTCTGGTATGCCCGGCTCTGAGTCTCGCCAAGGAATCCAAAGTGAGTGGGCAAGAGTTTAAGTCATCTCCCGCACCCCAAGAGAACAACGGAATAGGGTTTGGATTCAATGGAGGAAACTCATCCACATTCGGGCTCAATATTCATCATGACTACAACTTAAGCCAACATGATATCGGCTTTCCTCAGATTCATATCCAATTTTCGCGTGCCTTAACAGGTTATGAGGTCGATGGAAGTCATCAGAAGGTCGCTCATATTTCTGCCATCCACGATAGACTAGCCGTTAACTTACGCTTTGCATTCAATGGTGGATTCCATATTGAAGCAGGCGGTGGTTATTCATCAAGCTTATTTTGATATGAAATCAAGAAAAGATACGCGTAAACGCTCAGTCACGCCAACGGTGATGCCTATTCGCTGTCCACCTTGAATTAGAAGCTCCATCCAGCTGTCCTTAGTCCCGAAAAAGAAATAGGCCCTGGCGGATTCTCCAGGAGCCTATCAGCAGCAAAGCAACTCTGAATTAATTGTCCCGAGGATACATATGCTTGATAGTTGCGATATCACCTGCGCTCAAAATAGGAAGGTATGGCTGTTTGCAATAGTTCATGATTGAATTCGGATCGTACTCTTTGAAAGTTTCACCATTAATATGAATGGTCTGCCCATTTCGACAACCTGCAATCTCTTCATCGGCAGGCCGATCTGGACGTTGATGCTCATGTATGATGCCTAATGCATGGCCAAATTCATGGACAATACCAAATTCATAATAGCCTATATTCCTCGAGGAGGGGTTACGCAGGTTCTGCAGATACATTGACGGTTTGTTGCCAACGCTGCTACTTCCTACGAAGCTGGATCCACCGATGGCATTATCCATATCGATTGTTATATCGGCGTCCTTTGAATCGCAGTAGCCCCAACCAGTAAACCGAAGATCTATATGCTGGTGCCAAGTGCTATCTACCAATCGCTTAACAATGGCTCTTTCCTGATCTTGCATGGTTGGATTTCGAAGAAAACAGACGCTTATTTCCTTCTTATTCCATAACCATCTACTAAGATAATAACCCTTCGACGATGAAGTGCTTTCAATTGCGTTACAACCAAACAGAGACAAAAGGATGGCCATGATCAGAAAGTACATTTTCATTATCCAACTCCGTTAATTCACGATGGTATTGAAGATCGGATTGATCACCAATCGTTACTAAGCTTCTGAAAGTCGCAATGCAAAACGTGCGCCGCATGGGAACCGGTCATGGGATGCGACTTAGAGCATTGAGCACAAAGACTTTTCGCTCATTTCAAATCCTCGCGGAGTCTCTTAACGAGTTGGCACCTGTTGATTGTTTTTAGTTTCCAAAGCGAATGTCTAAATAATTGCTTATGAAATGATATTCTATTCGTTAACGGATCCATTTTTATTGTGCTGACTCGCAAGCTGGATCGATCTGCAGAAAGCCTCCAAAGGAGGCCTTTCGAACTCAAGTTTGACGTAAGCAACCAGCCATGCCCAGGACCGTTCAGGAAGTTCCGATCAAATTTTTTACTATGTGAAAAGTTCCATGGCAGGAGTCGTTCGATGTCTTCAGTGGAGGAGGCCTTTGGCAGTTCAGAGAAGATATGAGTCAGGTACTCATAGGGATCGATGCCGTTCGCCCGAGCTGTTATCACAAGACTATACAGTGCTGCGCTTACAGCAGCGCCTTTGATGGTATCCGAAAATAACCATGCTTTCCTGCCTGAAGCAAACGGCCTGATCGCATTTTCAACCACATTCGTATCAAGCCCGATGACAGGATCATCAAGAAAGCGAACCAACTTCGGCCATTGGCCATTCATATAGGCAAGAGCCTGACCCGTAAGAGACTTCGGCGGGACCTTATGCAAAGCCTCATCTAGCCAATTTCTCAGATCATTTATGATACTTGATTGCGTCTGTCGAGCTTTCAGCCTTGTTTCCGCATCAGCGCATTCGTTCCCAATCCGATAAAGCTCCTTGATGGCACTAAGCGCGTATTTAGCGAAGGTCGCCTTGCTTCCGGTCTTCTGGCCTTTAATGGCATCTTTGAATTTTCTTCTAACGTGGACCCAGTCACCCACATGAATGATGCCCGGCACAAAACCCAATTGAGCATAGCCTTCATAGCCATCAGTCTGCACGTAGCCTTTATATCCCTTGAATATCTTCAAAGGGATATCACTGCTCCGAGATGTAGCAACCTGATAGAGGATAATTATCCGATGAAGCTTTTCTGCCTGAGACATGGCATATTTTTTCATGCTCAGGCACAAGCGATCCATGATTTCTATGAACTCAGCAACAAGTTCCTGGATGTTGAGAGGGACCTAAGGAACCCCGGACTCTATTATTGCAACTTCAGTTGGTACGTTCAGTAATCAGGATAGTGCGAAGCCCTTCGCACCATCCATATGTCCTGCGACTTCAAGGATGATTCGCCTCTCCACATCTTAATCGTTACCTCTATTGAATATAAGAGCTTTGACTTCGTTAATGAATTGAAAGCTAATATGCTCACATTGATAAAAAAAATCTGATCTCACACACATTCTCCTTTTCAGCTCCAAAAACAATTGCTATCCCATTCATTAATCCTGATGCTGACAAATTCAGAGTTCAGAAGTAAAAACAATCCATTCATTCGAAACAGAGGCCAGTTCGTTAACGAAATTCATAAGCAACCGGAGAGGCGGCCATGATTCACAAAATCAGGAACGGTTACTATCTCATTTGCAGATAGATGCAACGTTCGACCGAACACGAAAAAACTGAAAAGAGTCAAAGCTGGTCGCATAGGGAAACGCAAGACTGACTTGCTCGTCCAGGAGGTGATCTTTTGAAAAAAATCCTTATCGTCTCATGCTTAGCCGCAGCCGCTGCGGGAACAATGTTCTGGATCAACAGCCGACCTTCTGATGCGGTACGGAAACCAGCTTCCAGCGCTGCCCAGGACAAGCCAGAGCCAGCCCCCACATATGTGCATCGGGATATCAAGGAACTCAGCCTCCCCGAGTTGGAGGCCGAGATCAGCAAAGTCAAGGAGGTTATCGAGAGGGAAAAACTGGTGGAAGTCATGAACGATCCTCATGGGGATGAGAGCAGGAAGAATGAAGCGAAGAAAGTCGTTCGGTACAGATTGGACCTGGCGATCAGGAAGATCGATCTGCACCTGAGCTATCTGGAAACGCAATTTGCTAAAGGTCAATAAGGAGGTTTTCGCATGCTTAAGAAGTATGTCCGGATCGGGGCTGTGCTGGCCACAGGCTGCGTCAGCTCACACGGTTTCGCGGCGGATGTCTGGTCAGAACCCTTCCGGGTGGAAAAGATCGAGGCCAGTGGCTTGTCCATAGAATTCACCGTTTCCAATCCAAACGTGTCCAATCACGAGCAAGTTCCCGCTACCTGCAAGAAAACCAAGGACGAACGGAAGTTCTCTCTTCCTAAGGTCGGAGGAAATCAGTCGGCTTACCTTTCATTGCTGATGACGAGTCTCAATTTGAACAACAAGCTGAGACTCCGATATCCCAAGTTAGCGCCTTTTTGCGGTGCAGGTACGGCGCAAGTCGTTTCATTTGATGCGCTGGAGTTAAGCCTTTAATTGCAGAACCGAATCATCGAGGAGTCTAAAATGTTATTGAGACTGAGTGCATTCACATTCTTAGTTTTGTCCACAAGCCAGATTTCGCAGGCTGCCATCAGCAATGCTCCCATGTACGGAAAAAAATGCTCTGGCTTTAACTTGAACGATGTCAGGGGCGATGTCTATTTCTCGAATGATTGCGGCAGCGCCTTCATAGCACCCCACTCACACGGGAGGCTCACTGTGGCGAATGAATACGTTGATCGGAGTAGCTGTCGCCGCTACGATCAGCTGAACGAACTATTCAACAAAACGGGGAATCCAGAGTTGTTGGACAGGATCGATAACCTGCGTGGTGCTGATATTAATTTCATTGCAGAAACGGGTTGGGACGATATCGTCGAGTCTGCCAGAGAGGCGAATCCCAATAAATCAGTGCATAAGATGAATATTTTCAAGGCGGAGACGGAAAACTCGGGGGGATCTGCCTACGAAATTCCGGGTGTGTCAGACAATTCGGAGAATACAATCGTCGGTGGTGCTGGAGGGGTTATGCACCTGAGTGCCACAGAAGTCTGTGAAAACAGAGGTATGAAAGCAAGTGATTTCCTGAAGAGCCTGCCCGTCACCGTCTATTACACGTATCGGCCTTACACCGATTTTGAATATACAGCTGATTTCAATAGTCAGTATTTCGTAAATGACCTCAAGGCCAATGTGAAGGGTTCATTCGCCGACTTTTTCCGCGGCGATGCCAACGTCCTGGCGAAGACTTACAAGGTGAATCGCTTCTTTGAATTCAGAATAGCCGGCACGCCAGGGAAAACCTTCACAGCCGAAAAGCTCCAGGAGATCGGCAATAAGAAACTTTTGCAATATTTGACGGAAATGGCGGAATTCGTCGGTTGCTCTATCGAGAACAAAGCTGTGGTGAAAAACATCGTCGAGGAGAATGGCAGCCTGAAAGCGCTGGTAGGTGAACTCTGCGAGAACATTAAATTCGACGATCTCCCCGGCGGGATTGACGCGGACCTCAAACTCAGCGAAAAAACGCACAATTTGGAAAAGGAACTTACGGAAATCTATTGCACGAAAAAGGAGGGAACCGCGGAAGTCGAGGACAAGGAGTGCAAGAACGCGAAAGCGATCAGTAAAATCCTGATGCTCTCGGAGATCGTGGCCAAAGCCGACATCAATTCACTGAACATCGATTATAAATCGAAAGAGCATATGCAGACGATCGATTACGTCGAATCCCATCAGTCGATGACATTCTCCGTTCAACCAGAGAACTGAGCCTATACAGCTATTTATCTTATCGTTCCATTCGGCGGACAGAAGTCGCCCAAGGGAGGCTTTTGTCCGCTTGTCAGGGAGGAAGCCATGTTCTTCAGGATCAGCGTCGCATTCGTACTCATGATAGCCGCCGCCTACTTCGTCGTCCCAAGGATCTGGAAGAAAGAGCATCCGGCGGCGCAGAAACTCACTGAGGATGCCATTCCCTCAGAAGCCGATATCGAAGCCTTCAGCCTCGCGGAGCTGCAGGAGGCTGATGAGCGGCTCAACCGCTACTATGCCCAGCATGGGCTACTCAAGAAACTCGGCGATGGGAATACGGAGGAACTGCATCAACTCCTCGCAGCTAAGTCGCATGTCCAGCAGCGGATTGAAGAATTAAAGAAAAACAACTGATGGAAAACAAACAACTGAGGTTTGCCATATGGAGTCGAAAAACGGTTTTCTGCCATCTTTAGCGCTCGCTGCCGTTTTCCTGGTAGGCAGCGAGCTTCGGGCATCGCCCGGGCCAAATCTTTTCTCATCCTGCAAACATGTTCCGGTGGGAAAGGAGAAGGTCTATTTCTCCGAGGACTGCACCTCGGCCTGGGTCCTGCCTCCACCATCGGGCCGTCTCGAAGTCACGGGGCATGCCCCGAACGCGACGAATCTTAAATTCTGCGAAACCGTCGCGGCCATGCAGGAACAGAAAAAGAAGTTCTGCTCCAAGCCCGCGCCGACTTCAGACTTTGGTAAAGCACCATCCGTGGATGAGTGGCTGGGGCGCATTGAAGCGAGCCGCGAAGAATCGAACTGCGATGAGGACGCTCTGTCGGAACTCGAACGCCTCCAATACAAGGCTATCAAACAAGAGCTGGACACTTTGATCAGATTGCCGGGCGCCAGCGTCCAGGTTGCCCTGGAAGTTGACTGGCTCACGCTTATCAGAACACTCTCGCAGAAGAACAAGACGATCAGCTTTCATCCCATGCCATTGTCGCAGTTCCATCTCACGGATGGAGCCGTTGATATTCCAGCGATCGATGGATTGGCCATGGAGAATCGAATGAGTAGCTATATCCAGATTCCGCTCGGCAAAGCTTGTGCGATGCGGGACAAGACAGGCGCCTTCGATCCCATGGCACTTCGCAACTTCGCAACCAAACAACCGCTCAATCTTGTGTACAAATACACAGTTAAGAACCCAATCAGCTATAAAGCTCAAATCAAAGGGAGGGACATTTTCACAAACACGGACGGTCAAGTTAAATTAACTCTCTTCTTCTTCACGCTTAACATACCCTTTTCCACGAACTTTCGAGATGCCAATTCAACCTTCGAATTTGAAGTGACAACACCCGCCGTCAACTATAGTTACGAAGACTATGTCAACCTTATGAATCTGGCCAAACTGAATCTTCTGACCCGTTATCTCAACTATACTCAATGGTACCCGGCATTTTTCGCGCCCGCCGGAGAGAATTGGGACGAAATATCCCCCACTCTCTTCAAAGTCGACGAATATCTGAAGCTGCTGTCCTCCGCCGTGGGGACGAGTACGACCTTCGGAAAGCAGCTCAGTGCCCTCGTGACGGATCTCTCGCAGCTGTCCATGATGATCAATATCGGTATCACCGCAGCCACGTCCCGGTATCTGAACGATTACACTTTTACTGATAGCTCAAGCCAGGACAATACCATCGCCCTACCCCAGAATATCGCTTTCTATGCAGACGGAGGGGAACAAAGATGAAAAGACGGACAAGATTCCTTCTGGCGCTTGCGACTTTTCTGTTTTGCGAATATGCCGCCGCGCTCGCGCCACAGAGGAGTCACAAACTCTATATGAGGCAGCACGGCGAATACCTTCTCGTCGCGCAAAACCAGAGCCGGATGCAATGGGATGGATTGAGTTACACCCCCATCTCGCAGACCAGGTTCCAAAGCTACTACCTATCCATCGCCAATGGTTCGGCTGATACACACCTGGTTTCCTCAAGTGACCCGGCTCTTCTGAGTCCTGACTGGAAGGAAGTGGATCAGCGCGCCGTCTGGCTGGAATCGACCGATGAAGGCAAGGCAGGGACGGCCGAGCTGCTCATGTTGATTCAAGGCGAGCGCGCTCGCGATCCGAGCCATGTATTCAAGATGCCTCGGCAGGAAACGGACGTACCGCAGCTCGTGGCCCAAGTGAAGAGCGAAACCTTGGGAGTCAGCATCGACCTTCAGAGTCAGGCACGCCTGTCTTTGCGTGATATGGATGGCGATGACAAAACGGATCTGCTGATCCAGCGCCCAGGTGGGCTTGTTCCGGTCTTCCTGTCGGATATCCTGTCGAATCAGAGCCAACTGCAAGTTCCGAAAAATCCGAAGCCAAAATCTGAAAAATTGAGTTCCCGCGACCGCTGCGGCTTTCGCCTCCAGCATCCGGCAGGCTCCGCAGGCGTAATGTTCAGCCGGAGTTGCCAGACGGCCTATGTCCTTCCACCTGAGGACTCAGTCGAAACCAGAGTCTCCCCAGAACCGGCTGTCTGTCAGGAATTAAAGACCTTGTTGAATCAGGCGCAAGCGGCCCTGCCTTCGGAAGAGAAGGGCGGTCTCGCAAGTCTCGATGCGGGCGCGTCCAAGAGTGCCTTGGATATCCTGAGCCAAATCAGGGAGAAGTCGGCCGAAGAGGTGGCGATTGAAACGCGCTATTCCATGAAATGGGGCGAGGCGGTGGCTCAATATCGGGAACTCAATAGGAATAGCCCAATCCAGAACTGGGAAAAACTGCCGATCACGCGTGTCGAGGTGGATACGAAACCGATCGCGCGCGTCGAGGTGAATGGAGGTCCTCTCGTGCGTTCCGAAGTCGATAAGAAGGCGATCCCCCTGGATGTCAATGATTTTGTCGTGAAACGCTCCATATCCCCCAGTCTGGCTTGCGGTGAAACCCTTCCCGCGTCCCGCTCGGTGCGCTTCATCTATAGGCCCTGGTTTGAACGAACGGCGACGGTTGATCTCATCAAGGTTTTCACCGCCCAGGGATTCTACCAACAGAACGGCACCATCGCATACTCCTGGCTTTCACGGTTAGTGAACGTCGAGAACAGCTTCATCGCGTTCGGCGAAGACGATGCTGATTTCTCGTTTGGCACCATGGAACAGGATATCATGCGGGAGACCCTCAAGGTGGCCTTGGAAAAGGAATTGAAAAAACTGCTGGAGAATCCCGATCCCGCATCGGGCTCTGAGGAATCTCCGGAATACCTCTTCAACGATTGTAATTGGTTCAGCGAGACGCCCTGCCAGGATCAATTCTGGATCGGCGATACCGATGGGGATAGTCCGTCCCGTTCGAGCATTCAGCATTATTTCTCGGATAGCCGAGCGATCGCTGTCCTGCGCTATTTCCGCTCCGATCTCCTGCAGATCGAGCGATCCCTCGCGCCCGCCTATCAGCCGACTCCGAAAGCGCTGGAAGCAGCCATCGCGCTCGATGCGGTTCCAGCTGATCCGAACGCGATTGACTTGGCTTGGCCTGCGTCGGTTGCGGAGGAGAAAGCCCATGCGGTCGATATCTACCAGAACAATCCCAATGAGTTTGATCATGCAGATCCCGGTTTCTACAATTCGAAGAATCAGGGCGCGATGCCTTCGACCCGGATCGACTGCTCGACTGTACAGCATCCGGGCCAGTTCAATCGCGTGCATTTTTCCGAGGATTGCGGCCTGGCTTTCCTGGCTCCCAAATCGGATCTCCAACCCAAGCGCCAGGAGACGACGTTCCTGAATGGTGATGTGTGTCCGACTGTGGATGGTCTGGTGAGCCGAAGAGTGGCCATTCAGCGCGTGGGCCTTGAAAAAATTCAAAGGGCTTTGTCACAGGAGGAAATCGAAGACGTCGATCGGCATCTTAAAAGTGCCCAGGAGGAATATAACGAAGTGATCCATGAGGTGCGTAGAATCGATGGGGCCGTTCAAGTCTATGATTTCAGTCTCTACGACGCGATCGAGCCTTACGTGGAAGCAAATCCACAGTTCGTCTGGCATCATCTGCCTATTTCCAATTTGGACTTCTCGTCAGCCCGCGTTCCCGACGTGCGTTACGATTCCTTGCTCAGCGAGCAGGATGCGAGCGTGACGGTCAGGGTTGGTATGGAAACAGCCTGTGGTTTGCGGAACGCCGAGCCTAAAGCCATGCAGATCGCCGTACTGCCCGTCCTCTCGGCGAAGTACACGCTCTCGTCCAAGGTTCGGGTCAAGTCGTTTCTGAAATACAAAGGCGAGCTCTCATCTCTCTTCACGACTTTCGATATGGACTTCTTCTTCATCTCGCTTCGGCTCAACCTTCTGAACACCCAAAATTTGGAGCACGACTTCTTCAGCCTCACCATCGACAGCTACGGCACGGACCTGAGTATAACCGAGCGCAATCGGCTTTACCTTGAGGAATCGTACAAGCTGATGAAAAAGTTGAATGATGCTTACTACGACAACTTTCAGACGCTGCTCGGTGATGCGGGTCCCAACCTGACTTCCAGAAAGCCGACGGTTCAGAACAAGGACGAATTCAAGAGGATAGTCATGAGAGCGAATGAAGCCTGCGACGAGAATGATCTTCAGGATTACAGCGAGAGCCTTATGGATGCGCATTGCTATCCCAAGCATCTGGTATCCGCCATGACGGAAATCCTGACAAATGAGAACCTCTTTCGTGCGATCACGCTCTTTCAGGATAACGCTGCCACAGAAGAATTCATTCGCAGTCATTTCGTGCAAAGAAAAATCACGATGGGGGTGGTGCCATGAAATTCGCTATGTTGCCCTTCATGCTTCTGGCCTTATTTGAGAGTCGCAGTCTTTATGGGAAGATGTCCTGTCCGGAAGGTTACGTGGCTGTTAGTAAGGACATCGGCGTCAGCAATGATCGGACAGTCCCTCCCCTCGGCAACGATTTTTGCATCATGAAATATGAAGCCAAGAGGGATAAGGATTCCGATAAGCCGTTGTCGAACGCGGATGGGGAAGTCTGGGTTTCCATCGACCGGAGTGAAGCCGAGAAGAAATGCGAAAGTATAGGACAAGGCTATCATTTGGTGAGTCTACCCGAATGGCAAACCCTTGCTCGAGACTTGGAAAATGAAGCAGAGAACTGGAGCGGGAGGGAACCGTTCGTCGGCGAGATCAATCAGGGGCATGTGAACCCCTTTCCCAATGTGCCGTTGCCGGCTTCCGAAGAACCAGGATACGATCCCTGCCATTTGACAGGGAAAAGCTGTTCGAATGGGGTTTGGAGTCGCTTCCGTCGAACCCATCAGTTGAGATCCGGAGACATCATCTGGGATGTATCCGGGAACGTGTGGGAGTGGCTGAGGCTTGGACTGGAAACGTATGTCGATGAGATAGAGCTGAAAGATCTCTACAATCAAAACAATAAACTGGAACAGGAATCACCCCTCAAGGATGGGTTCGTCTCTTCAGCAAAGGGAGTGGTCCGTAAATGGCTAGGTCCCTCGAAATATTATGGGGCTCTGGATGTCCCCACATTGGGCAGCCTCTGGCTCTCTCTAAATATGGGTACCGAGGTCCTGCTGGACAGCAAAGGCAAAAACGTCGAACGATCCAAGGGGGGTATTATCCGCGGGGGAAGCTTTGGCAGTACCCTGGATGCCGGCATATTCTCAGCCAACATGATCGTTCATGCCAAAGAGAAGAAGCTTAACATCGGATTCCGTTGCGTATACCACCCCGATCCCAGCGAGGTTAAACAATGAAGAGGAAAAGCATGGCCATGCTCTTGCTGCTGTTGGCTATCAGCCAGGCGCAGGCGGACCAGCAGGATAGCCAATACCTTGTTGGCGTTCGCATAGGCAAGATGGAAATGGGCCAGATAGATGTGAAACCCGTCGCTTACCCGCTCGATCCGATGGAAATGTATAATAAGATGCTGGTCCGGCCGAAAACCTGGAGTTATCCATCCGCGAGCAAGGACAAGCGTTGCCGCATGTCAAACCTGGCTGGATGGTTGGATGTGTCCGCATTTCCTGAAGCATCGAAACTCCTACTGATTGAAGCGCTCAGCAGTCGAAAGAAGGTGAAGTTCGTCCTGGGAGAAAAATCCTACTGCGATGAATATAAGGGACAATACTATTACAAGCCGGAGAGTTTCGCCATCGACGAGGTGCAGCCGGCTCCCCTGGAAGACACCACCATCGTGAGCGCAACGGGAGAAGGAGTGGCAGCGAGCGGTTCTTTCCGTATTCCTGAAAAGTTGACAGGATCGCACGATAGTAGGGGAACAGACGTGGCTCAAACGCCGGATAATGCCAGTCGTCCCTTGTCGCAAACCATTCGTCCGCCGGAGATCTATGCGAAGTGTTCGTACAAGCCCGTGCCCCATGATAAGCGGCCCGTTGAATTTGATAAGTCATGTAAAGTCGCTTATCTGGGACCTGCCTTCGAATCCACATACCGCATCGTGAGCGGCAGTCCCGATCCCAGGATACTTTTCTGCGGCGATATCGCGGCTATTGAGAAGGAGCTGCAGAACACGGACTATGTCGATCATTTCAAGGATAACGACTGGCTGAATTTAACCGATCGATTGGACAAGATAAAGAATGAGGCCGGTGGCAGCGTCGTCGCCTACTTCGAAGACCCATTGCCAGGCCCGGAGGCGTTGGTCCGATTCAAGGAACACAATCCAGGGGCGACTTGGGCGGTGCAACCTTTGCCGCTCAAAAGGACCAAACTGAGCGTCAGCGGGAAATTGGTGGCTGATCCCTCCAGGAATTTCAACGGTTCCACGGCTTACAATGTGGCCCTGACAATGGATAAGGCGTGTGAGGTCTTCAATAGAAGCCAGGAACTCACCAAAAAAGGCGTCGAGAAGAACTTTGGTGACAGTTGGCCGAAGAATGCGACGTCCGTCTATGACCTTTTTGCGAGCGTGAAGGTCGATGCCGAACTCAAACTTAAGTACTTGCACAGAGCCTTGAACATGAGTGTGGCAGGGGAATTCGAGGGGCTCATGAGTTTTTGGGGAAAGGGTTCCTTCGAAAAATACGATATTAGCAAGATTTACAAATTTCACGTTTCGGAAGCTGGGCAATTCCAGGACAAAATAGGAGAAACTTTTATTGATAAAATCAGCCACCAGTTTCAACGGAACCTTCTGGAGCAAGCCGCGGTGAACCTGCGGCAGCAGGCCAACAGCGCATCAGCAATGACTCTTCATCCGACGGCCAATACGCATTGGGAGCATGAGAAGGCGCAAAAATTCGAGAAAAATGCCAAGGAACTCGGCAATGCTATCGACGAGTACTTCTGTAAAGCGGACAAGGATTCGGATGAGTGCAAGAAGACGATGCGAATGACGACAAGTATGGTGAATTCATTCGCGGCCATCGGTGTTGCCCATCTCACCGAGATCACCAACACGATGCGATACAAGGACCTGGCTTCTTTCTTTAACCTGGCGGAGAAGAACTCTGATACCCTCTATAAGCTCGATTCAAGCGCGCTTTCGGATGAGTACGCGGATCATGTACCGACGGTGAGGGATGTTACTCCAACTCCCAAACCCGAACCGACACCTGAACCGACACCTGAACCGACAACTGAGCCGAAACCCGAGCCGACAACTGAGCCGAAACCCGAGCCGAAAACTGAGCCGAAACCCGAGCCGACAACTGAGCCGAAACCCGAGCCGACAACTGAGCCGAAACCCGAGCCGACAACTGAGCCGAAACCCGAGCCGACACCTGAGCCGAAACCCGAGCCGACAACTGAGCCGAAACCCGAGCCGACAACTGAGCCGAAACCCGAGCCGACAACTGAGCCGAAACCCGAGCCGACAACTGAGCCGAAACCCGAGCCGACAACTGAGCCGAAACCCGAGCCGAAACCTAAGTCGACGCCTGAACCGAAGCCGGGATCGTATCCCAAGCAGAATGTAGATTCAGCAGCAGAAACTACGAAACGCTTGAAGCTTGTGGATAATATAAGACGCTCGATGCAAAGCTGGGGATTTGACGAGGAAGTGGCCGATTATTTCGCTCGAACCAGGTCGGATGAGGGCGAGGAGTGGTTCCTGGTTTTCGGCGATATGTTCCAATACCTGGTAAATGTTTACAAAATCGATAAATACGATGCCGCGGATATCGCCGAATCACACAAGGGTCGACGTTGGTTTAGAGCTTTCAAACCCTTGTTTGATTCCAAAGTTTCCGAGGGTTATGAGATGCAGGATGCGTATACTTATGCCGCTAGGGAAGCCCACACGGCTTCCTTACAGGAAAAGGAGTGACCTTTTCGGTCACTCCTGACCCAGGCAAGGGAATCTACGGTGATGGACAGAGGCTCGGCGTTTCCAGAAGATCGCGCTACCGCTGTTTCTGCGAACTCTCGCCTCAAGGCTCGGCCGCCGCTTCCGCGCCTCCTCGCTCTAGAAAAGGGCCCGCACGACATAGCGGGCCCTGCGGCCTTCATCAGTCATACCGGCCTCTGCTCCGGAACAACTTCCAGGAACCGGGCGACCGCCTTGCCGTCCCGGTCGCACAGATGGGCTTCACGTCCGTAAACCCAGAATGATGATCCTAAATAATTCTTTACTCAATGCAAAGCTCAGCCTGTATCACCGGTAAAGGAATTGACAGAAATCAAGTCCGTAATTCGAACTGCATGTTAACACTCCCCGCATTTACAAATAGTTGAAAGATGAGAGCATCCAATTGCACGATATGAATTTGTCCATGAGCCATATGGCTTCGAAGTTGCAAAACAAGCCATTGCGCATTGCTTTCATTAACTTCGGAGAAACTTATGGAAATCAATCGGTCTTGGCTCCTATCATCGTGCATTGCCTTGCATTCTGCTCTGGCTTTGTCCAACAATGGTTATGCATCAACCAAGCGTTCATCAGTAAGACTCGCTCAAGACTCGGATCGCCCAGTGTTTTCAATTGGGATTGAGCCTACAGCCGTGCTCAACAAGTCCTTCCTAGGTACCACAGGCATAAGCTTAAATGAGCAAACCCTCCTCGAATTAGTTGGTACCTATGGAGAGAACTCAGATGATTGGATCCAGTCGAATTTTGCAGGCGGTGGAATTGGAATCAAATATTTTCTGTCGGGAGTTTTGGAAGACAGTGCCATGTTTAGTGCAAGGTATATGCACAGCCGAGGCCAAATTTCAGTGACAAGCAAAAAAGACAAGACCATCATCGAAAAATCAGACCAACAAGCTGATAGTTTAAGCACAAACGTTGGCTACCAATGGGTATGGGCAAGCGTGTTTTATATCGGGTTGGAAGGTGGAATTGCCTATATCAATGAGCAAGAGTCAAATGATAAGTACAGGAAACTCATTAAGGAAAACTCAAAGGTTGACGGTGGTGAAGTCTATCTTAACGATAACAAGGTTCGTCCGCACCTTTCGTTTAGTGTAGGCCTCTATCTGTAACATCTGTCGCTGCCCTAACTCTGCATGCGTTTCCGATCCACGTGAGTTACCCCGCTTCATTTTGCTTTATTCTGGCAGTGAAGCGGGGGTTCAAAGTCCGCCTCCGTGGGAAGATATGGATAGGATGATTGAGGACTTTATGGAGTAGATAGGGGAAGCATTTTTGGGAAGGACGGAGGCGACTTCGAACATGACGGACATTTCAGACTATCAGACAAAAAGCAACTCAAAACGCTCCCATGCTCTGCTGGAAAACATAGGGAAGGCCAGAACCCGGCCTTCCCTCCAACACAACGCTTGGACACCTGAAACACGGTAAAATCGTACCTTCACCTTTATTTTTTGGTGAAAAAGAGGAGTGGCTTCTGCAGCCACTCCCCACCACAGCAAGAAAGGGGATGGAAACACAACTCAGCGAGAGACTCGCCAAGTCGATTCTAATCATATGAAACGCACCTGCAATTTTCCAATCCATGCAATTTACCTTCTTAAAGCGACCAAGGCGCGATCACGCCTTCCAGTGCTCGCTTCTGCAAAACATGGACCGTTGTTTATGGAACAATTCTTAGGTCCAGAGCAGGCGGTATTGCCTGGAATAAGATTGTTGGATATCAAGCTTACCTTGCTAACGAAGGAAGGTTTCTGTCGACTTAAAGCAGACAGTGAAGCTTCTTTTTCCATCCAGAGAGTCGGCTCCAAAAAAGGTGAACCCCGTTCTTGCTGCGAAGTCGCAATCAGCACGGCATACCCATTGCAACACTTCCCGTGAAAGTCGGCTCGTTCATCCCTAAAGTATTATTTAGCAGAGGAAAGCATGAAAAGCGTTTTTAGCCTTGCAGTATCGATGATCTGTCTATTGACCTGGTCTTGCGAAAACACCAGCAGTCACTCGAAATCCCTCTTTAACGCGCCGGGCGATTTTGCCAGCTGCAGCATCAGACTTCCAGACATCAGGGAGACGGAAATACCGGGCGTCATCCGCATCCCTGTGGATATCAAGACGTCTCAAGGAGGGACTTTTGAGATCTCCTGGGATAAGAATGGCCAATTCCATGGCCTCAATGCTTTTGCCGTGCCGGTGGACAATGCTTTGAAGATTTCGGCTCTCGTGGGGCCCGAACATGAGCGGCCTAAAATTTCCCTGGCCACAAAATCAGCGCTGTCAAGATCAGTTGCAGTGTCCGTCGTCAAGGCTGATGGAGTGACTTCGCAAGGCTTCATTTCGCACCTGCAACGCAACATTCTGTGCGAGAACACCGCAAACAAATCAATATCGACCGAGGCAACCAGCACCTATCACCAGGATTTCTCGACCAATGCCTGCGGTATATACCCTGATAAGGGGTCTGCCGATTCAGTGGCAGCCTTACATGAGGATATCTTCCAGGTCTTCGGTCAAGGAAACGCCAGTCTTGCCTGCGGAAAATATGTAAAGGTTCAAACCGATTCTGGAACTTTTTGCATCCGGATCGTAGACATGCGAGGCAGGCAAAAGCTTCTTGACACTCAAGCGGCGGAATTTAAGCCCATTTTTGGATCCAGAGCCGTTCAGGACGGCACGGCCTACTTCAGAGTTATTCTGAATAATGGTTCCTATTTCGAGCGAGGAATCGTTGATCCACAGCTCATGCTCCATGATTCCTGTGGCTAGGCGACAGATTCTACTCCAGGATCGAGGCACATCCCTCCAGAGTTGAAAAAACCTTTCCCTAAGGAAAGGTTGAAAACTGTATCCAGTAAACCGTCAGCTGATTTCAGTCAAATTCTGCCTCCCAGGAGTACCATTGCCCACCCCTTGCAATCGTGAGATGAACCTTCATGGGGAAACCAAAGGTTTCACGTTGCGCTTCGAGATTGTCCATCATATCGGCCACGTGAGATGGGTTCATCATCTTCTGGTGAGCGATGGAATAGATAATATCACCGTCGTGCAAACCCAGACGAGCGAGGGTTCCGAATTCATGCATAAGCCTGTGAACATACACATAGGCAGTGCTATGATGCATCAGAACACCTAGCTCCACTCCAAACTCAGGATACTTGAAGACTTTCTTATCAGGCCCCTGCTGCCCGGGATCCTGCTGCCCGGGATCCTGCTGCCCGGGATCCTGCTGCCCGGGATCCTGCTGCCCGGGATCCTGCGGAACCGGATTGGGCTTAGGATTGCCAGCAAAAGAAAGATGGCTCATCAACAAACAAGGCAGACTCAATAAGACGAGCTTAGTTTTCAACATACGAAATCTCCTTTCCATGAAAAATCTATATCGCGGCATTTGTAATATCACAGATATCTCCAACACAAGCTTGATTATCGCTACTCAAGAGTTTGTTCAAGCCAAAATTAGAAAATATAGTGGATCTGATGAACATGTTCACAGAAGCAACATAAGATGAAGCCAGCAACGATGCCCGAACATCAGATTGAGAGAGGGAGATGCAAGATCATGCATAGAATTCCTGCTGAAAGTCACGTTAGGTATGCCGCAGGAATAAACAATGGAGGTGGAGGTACTCAGGCCTCTGCCTACTCGATAAATCTTCAAGGGTCAGGGTTGCCAGCAGCCGGATGGGGATATGCGCTTTCGATTCCGTGACTGTCGACTCCATAGGTTAAACAACTCAGTTCAGACCCGGCTGCTGGCAAAAAATCCAGGACAAAACCTACGCTATGGATGGCCGTTACATCCGACCATCTTTCTCAAAATCCCTGTTACTCTCCATTGAAAAAAGACTTAGGATCAAGACTTCTCAAATAGGGGACAATTCCAGCTTTGCCATCTGCGCTAGCAAACGTCATCTTGTGGGGCGCTTCAGTCTCATAATCATCGTCGCTATTCACGCCGGTCTCTATGAACGCAAGTTGGCCAGCATCAGAGTACAGGGAAAATGCTCCATGGCTTCTCCCATCCCCTCCTCCATGACAAGTGATACAGGATGGCGACGGTGTCGCTCCTTCTACTGCTGTATTGTAGCGTTGCTTGCCAGCAGCCACCTGCGCAGACGTATAGGCTGAGATAGTCGCCGCCAACGAAATTTCTTCCGCACCATACTTCATTTTTACAACGGACGAACCAGCTTTCAGTGACGTCAATTCAAGAACATTCCACCCCGGCAGCACCTCAACAGGATTGACCGTGAAAAATGCAGGATCTGGCACTACGGTGATCTTATTGAACTCGGCCTTCCAAGCATCGTTAAACTCAGGGCTATTATAGAATCTTTCCTCCTGTTCTTCTGTCAACTGAATTGATTCGGGAAGGCCTCCGTAGAGCATCGGTTCGACCAGGACCTTGAACGAATTTGTTCCATCGAATCCCGTGAAAATTTTATCGCCGAAGTAATTTCCTTCCATGTACCATGTTAACTTCGTGATCAATACCGGTATGTTTATATCAGCCGCAGAATCAGGTGACTTGTTAGGTTCCTCATTTTTTCCATCCGCGCCGGAATCAGTGGCTCCTTCATCATCAGCTGTCTCTTTATCGGATGAATCGGCAGCATTATGCGCAGCGCCTTCTTCTTTCTTCTCAGCATGTTTTTTGGACGATGAGCATGACCATGCACCCATCGCAAGAAAACCCAGTACTGCGACGCCAAAAATTTTCGACTGACCAAACATATCCGTTCTCCTCAATCTGTTTGCCTCTTATCATGCAGCTTCCTTGCCACACTTTAAAAGCCGTCAGATCAAACGTCAAAACTGGTGTAGTTTGCTACGCATGCCGGCCCGCGGAAACGATAAACTACAACTTTGATTGTCGTTGAGAGGAACTAGGCTAACTGAGTTTTATGAGGCACTGTAAAATCCAGATATTTACACTGTCGAAGTAGTATAACCTTCCTAAACAAAAATTCATTGATCATTCTGGTTCGCACTGCATTCCCTCCAACACATAATCAACAACTTCCGATCGCAGAACCACTAAGCGGGCACAACATTCTTACACTCAGCATGACCAGCACCACTATTTTCCGGATAATGTCCCTGCGGAACAGGTCTTGCACATATCCATCTTGCGAAATGTTCCACCTGCTGAGAAAAAGAGAGAAACCATGAACCTCTGCAAACTGACATCAGCTCTTGTGCTGGTCATACTTTTCGTGGGTTGTAAACCCAGTAAATTCAATGGATTCCGCCCTTCCAGGGATAAGCCTACATCACCAGGGCTCGATGTCGATGAACAAACACTTAATGTCTCAGAACTTACTGAAAACGAGGCAAAGAAGAAGGCGGGTGGTCCTTTGCCAGGAACAGGCACGTTACTGAACCACCCTCTGGACCTGAGTTGTAATGCGACAACGGAGCATTCCATCACAGTAACACCAAGCGCAGGTGCAGATATTAAGATCCAGGACAATGCTCGTGTCGCCATGAGCGTCAAGGGAAGATTCTGCCCCTCCATATCCAGCGGCCTCACAATTCTGTTCATCATTGATTTCTCTGGATCCATGGGTCCGCTAAAACCGGACGCAAGCAATATGGCCTTTCAACCGGCAATAGGCAATGACCCTCGAGTGGCTGCTGCTTCCGGCAAAACGTGTGGTCGCCTGCAAGCGGCACAGGCCATCCTCTCCAAGGTCAAAGCTGGAGATAATGTCGCTGTCGGCACCGTAGCTTTCGCCGGAGGCATTGTCGAAACCCATACAAAAGCGCCAATCGAGGCTGGTGTGTTCCGGACAGGTGTCCTTGATGGAGCGAATGGACTGAAGAGCTTTTGCAGTTACATCGCCCCGGAACCCGCGTTTGCCGACCAGGAGATGGCTGTCCCGAACCCGGAGGTTAACAGTTCAACCAACTATGCTGCTGCCTTCGAACGAGCTTTCGAGTTCCTGAAGAATACGAAAGATCGCAAAGCAGTATACTTCATAACGGATGGTCGACCGACGGCAGGCGGCATGGATCCGGTAGCGGCAGGCAAGGAAGCGGCAACACGTTTGAAATCGCTTGAAAATCTGTACTTTAATGCCTTTTTCTTGCAGAACAAGCAAGCTGGCCTTCAGGAGGATACAGTAGGCGTCAAAAATCTTGTGGAAACCATTGGTTCGGACGATCGCGTCGTCACGGTTGACTCTGCAGAGACTCTAGTGGTCGAAGTCAGCAAAGACCTGACAGGAAGCTTTGATGCGACTGACGTCAAAGCGTCCCTGACAGTGGAACCCTATCAACCGGAAGCCGATTTGAAAATCAATCGGTTCGCAATGGACCCTGATAACCCCAAAGCCTGGGTTTTTGAAACCCAGCCCTTCGTGCTGCTGGGTGAGGGCACCGGCCAGTTCCCTCACATGGTCAAGGTTTCAGCCAAGGCAAAAGACGGAACCATGCACTCAAGCCTTGTCAGAATACAGTATCAGCAGACACTGAAACAATAGCTTAAAGAGTCCCCCTGACTCTTCGCACTATGCCCCATATCCCCTTAGCGAGGAGTGGCCTATAAGGCCACTCCTTTTCATTTTTGCTCTCAGCAAAAGATAAGCGTTATGAATTCACAAAATAAAATGAGCGAACACTCTTCACACTTCACTTGCACCGACCTCTCAAAGCAATCAATGACTTGACAAGCCCTTCATCGTTTCCCATAAAGAGATCGTTTTCAGCTGAAGAGTAGTAGTTTCATTTCGTTAACGAGAGGCATATTATCAAAGGATTTCACATGAAAACGTTAGGTTATTTTTCTTTCATATTACTAATTTCAACCTCATGCTCCGATATATCGTCCCCATCAAATAGCAAAGACACAATTTCAGCACTGTTGAATGACACCCACAAGCTCGGAGATGCCTATCGATCCGACATCAAGAAAATCCTTCCCAATTCCTGCATTACGCAAACCCCGGCTCTGCGCGGCAATACAAAGAGCTATACCAAAATTGAAAAAAACTTGAGCATGGACAAGATTCTGGAGGAATTGAACATCTCAAGCGAAGTTTCTGCCAAGGTTCAGTACGTTGATATCAAAGCGTCTCTCAAGGTCGCTCGCTCTCATTCTGCGAATGAACTCGAGGAAAGCTATACACTCCTCTGGAAAGGCGACTATCCGACTCAAATTGCCGAGGGAATCACATGGTCTGAATTTGGCAAAAGGCACCTGCCGGGCGGACAGGATGCGGCCGGGAAAGAGAATTTCGCCCAATTCTGCGGCGATGAGTTCGTTTACCGGGTCAACCGCGCTGCCTGGATGATGGCGACCCTAAAACTCCAATTCAGCAGCCTGGAAGACAAAGCATCGGTCTCGGCCGGCTTGCAGGCCTCCCTATCCAACGTCCTTGGTGGAGAGCCAGTGGCTGGTGTCAAAAACGAAATCAGCAAGATCGATGAGTCCCTGCAGAAACGGATCAAGGTATCAGTTGAAATCAGCCAGATGGGGGGAGACCCTGCGTCCAGTTTGGCAGCAGCCAAAGGGATTCAATGCGATCTTTCCACACCAGATAAATGTTTGAATGAGATCGTGAACCTGCCAGCATACCTGGCTGACCTCAAAGAGTCTCTCAAAAATGAAAAATATATTTCCGTCTACTCCTTCGAAACAATGCCCTACGCGACGATCCTCGAAGAGGCTCCTAGCGAGCCTTTGCCTGCGGCGGATTCCTTGAATGCGGCGATCAACAAGGTCTGGCTGCAACTCAAGAACAATATTGTAGTAAAACAGAACGCTTCCGGAGGACATCCCGCGTCGTTGCTGGATCAAGTGGAGGTCAACATCAAGGCTCTGGTCGACATCAGGGATCGGCTTGTCTCATGCATTGAGAAGGCATGTGCATCAGCTGACAGTCTTATCGCTGAAGCGGACGGCGCAGTGATCACCCACAAAGCGCCCGATGTTAAGCCTGATGGGATGGACCGTCAGTGTATTTCCATGCAGTCAAGGGTCACTTTGAAGTCCGTGGAGAATGACAATTATATCAGCTACAACGAAAATTACGAATCCTACTCAGCAGAAAGTCGCTTGAACCCCAGCAAGTTTTCACTGATCGGGGATGGCGTCACTCTCACCAACAATTCGCAAGTCCTGCTCCATGAAGGCCTTGACAGAGGGCTGTCTTACTACGGTGGAGCCAGGGGGGGATATAGCTGGGGTCTGACTTATTATCCACAAGCGGAAAAAGTTCAGATCATTGATGCGAATTCCCATTCCGATGGTGGCTGTATAAAGAACAATAGTGAAGTATTTCTGAAAATCGGCGACTACTATGTGAGAACATGGCAGTCCGGCGACTGGAAAGGTTATCTGTTTGCCTGGGATTCTGATCCCCGTAATCCAAGCTACGACTCCCACAAGTTCGTGATTTCCGTAGTTGACTGATTCCCCTCATTTGATAGGACCGCTGCATCTGAATGAAGCGGTTCTTTTCCTTACGCGGCTCCCCTCCCCACCAAAACAAAAATTGCCGCCACTTTCCAGGAAAATGTCGGCAGTAGGATGACAATTAATGTGGGTGCACAAGCTCCTATCATTGAAGTTATTCTGCCCCTGCACGCATCTAGATACCAAGTGTCTTCAGATTTTAAAAGAAAATTATACGACTCCATCACCATTTCCTCTTCAGTACCCATAAGTGACCCTGCCTAAGACAAGGCTGACAAGACCAGGAAATCAAGACCTTGACAAGATTTTGCAGTTTCCTAATAAAGATGTGTTCGCACGTACCCGCAATAGTTTCACTTCGTTAACGAAATACACATCGGACGAGGAGGATGTAAAAAGAGATGGAAGAGCGAAGGACCAATCTTAAGGCGTCCGCAGCATCGAACGCACCTGTACATTAATTCATTGGTACACGCGGTCGCAGAAGAGGCGCAGTTTCCCTCAATACTACCAAAGGTATGAAAGTGTCGAGTCGTGCCTCGTTTCCACGTCCCGATGCATCGAATATATTTGCCTAAATTATTATTTATAGAAGTGTAACTGATATCCCCAGTGACAGACGTCTTATCAGGCGTGCAAACCCAAACCACTAATTTCCTTTACCTCGGACTCGGGATTGACATTTGCAAAGTACCCATTAACAAATCGTCTGATCGGAGCTAACAATGAAAGAAATCTTCTTTGACCAAAGACTTAAAAAATCGGTGTTACGGCATCAGTTTCCCTTGGACGATTGTCCACCACCCGCACCAGATTCCTTGGTCAGGGTGACGAACGGCGAGCACTCCACTTGACTGACGACAAAACGGAAAACCACACACCTAATACCTGGGGTATGAATCATGAGAAACGATAGGAACATCATTCAAAGGAAAATGAACATCACGGAACTCGGCAAATGCCTATTCAATGTTGCTGAAGCCTATAAACGCTTGAGCCTCACATCGCACGACAACACCGACATCAAAAACACCCTCAGAGAGGTGGGGATAGAAAGATTTCTGGAATTGGTGAAGGCAAAGACGAAACACCCCAAGCCATCAGGTCGGATTTCAAAAGACATTGAAGATCGAATATTGGCCTACACCTTGGAATTCCCAACCCACGGCCAGGACAGAGTCAGCAGTGAGATGAAGCGCAAGGGTATAGTTGTCAGTGCAGGCACAGTCAGAGGAATCTGGTTGAAATACAGGCTCGAAAGGAAGGATCAACGAATCAAGCATCAGCAGCAGCTCGGCAAAAGTACAGATTCCCCCCATGAAAAAAGGCGGGAAGCAGAAGAAGAAAAGGCAGCGTCAGCCCTCGGCGGCAAGCCCCAACTCCCGGCTTACCTTTTGGCACAGGACACCTACTTCATAGGCTACGCCAAAGGCGTTGGAAAGATTTATCAGCAGACTGGCATCGATTTCTATTCCGGCGTTGCTTTTGCGAAACTCTACAATGATCGCACCTCTCTGACTGCCGCGGATCTTCTGAATGATAAAGTCCTACCCTTCTTTGATAGTTACGGACTTCGTGTGCAACGCATTGTGACCGACCTGGGCACTGAATTCTGCGGAATAAGCGAAAGTCATCCGTATGAGGTCTTTCTGCACATTAATGACATTGAACACATCCGTTCCAAATCAGCTTCATTGGAGACCCTGAGTAAAATAGACAAACTGAACCTCTACATCCAAAAGTCGTTCTACGATGTTGTGTTAAGAACGCGCAGTTATTCGTCTCTGAGCGAGCTCCAGCACGACCTGGATACATTCATGAGTCGCTACAACGATACCCACATAGATATTGAATTCAACGAGATAGGAGAGACGCCTATGGAAAAGTTCTTGGCAGGAATCAGGTCCGTATCCGAACACATGTCCTAGGGTACGGGAATTGACCAGCCAAGGAAAACATGTCGAAAAAAACCTCGCTTGAGAACGCTATCGCCCGTTATCCCCCCTCGAAAAACGGGTGTAGCGTTTGTTTTTCCAGCCTTCCCTCAATCCTCTTCTGAAATGTCGTCTGATCTCCTTTCACTGAAGCTTCGTATGACAGCAGTCGATTCATTAATGAAAGCGATAGACCTCGCTGCTGACAGGCGAGACTCCATCAACTTACCTGCGAAAAGCCAAGGTGGCTTTGGTCTGCACTTTGCAATCAGGGAACTGTGAATACGCTCCTAGCGTAGGGTTTCTTGGGGCGAAGTCTCTTAGGTTGGCACCACAGTCTTCCCCGTTTTATCCCAACAGAGCTGGTCGTAAGGCTATGCCTCGATCAGTTCTGCTGGGCTTTTTAAAAGGACCTAGACACCCATCCATTTCATTGTGTCCCATGCTACTTGCCACAGCAATCTTGCCGCGAGCAGACATTTGTAAATCCTCATATTGCCACCACGTCCATATGGCTTTATCATGAAGCTGCAGCAATTGATGCAGACGCTCAACCCAAAAGAAAGATGTTTACCATTGTATCGGGCCTGTACATTCATCCTTTTTCTCATCATGGTATCCCTTGAGACACAAGCGTTTGCTCAGGAAACCATAATCGTTGATGATAATTTTGAATTCTTCCAGGCCGGAACTGGGAATATTGGTTATTTTTATCAGGACGAGAAGGTTGACTGGCACCCTATTGATGCCGTTGATTTCATCCAGGAAAAAGACCCTAAGCGGAAGAAGCAAAAGCTTTTTGCCTACTACGATTCCCTCTATGAATCGATTTCCCTCCTGAGTATATCCGATATTTTGAAGCCAGAAAATCGTGGCCGCTTTTTGGTTTTTGACCAGAATAGACCCAACTTTGGTTTCATAAATCGCCCCATCTGGTACAGGCTTAAGGTCGGCTATCAAGGACAGCAATCGACAAAGAAGATCCTCATTAATCTCAATGGCTTCGTACTTGATTCTCACTATTTCGTCGTTGAGAATCGTGATGCAATCGCAGCCACTTTCCGACGAAGCCTCCTGGAACCCCAGGAACTTAAATCCAAATTTGACACTGGAAACAATACAACGTTCGTCTTGGAATTGAGTTCCCAAAGACGAGAGGTCGAAGTTTATTTCATGGCTTACACCTCGATCGCTCCTCATCATTTCAATATTGAGCTTCATTCCGAGCAACACCTTGAGGAGACCACTGCTGGCTGGCTCCCTTTCCAATGGGCATATACTGGAGCCACTGTCGGACTTCTGATCTATAATCTGGGCGTTTTCCTGGTCGCAAGGCAAAAAGTCTACCTGTACTACGTTTTGTCTGTTGGCACCAATCTCCTCATGGCAGCCGAGCTCAATGGGTTTTATTTCAATATCTTTACTGAAAACGCAGCCGTAATCTGGACTCATCAGTTCCTTTTGGCTCTAGGCATTCATGGAATTTTCCTTCTGGCCTTCGCTCGGGAATTCCTCAATTTCGCCTCCTACAAGAGACTCAACAGGCTGACAACGATCACTCAAAGGATCGCTGCCATAGCAACGCCTATCTACATTCTAGGCTCTGCTGAGACCATGCTTCCTATTGCCATCCTCATGATATTTACCATTGTACCAATCGCTGTTGGTCCAGCCATTTGGCTTATGACGAAGAAAGACAGGCAAGCGTACTTCTATATACTGGCTATTTTCGTTTTTATGGTAGGGTCGTTTCTCAAGGCGTTGATGATGAGCGGATCTCTCCCCAGCTATTTCTTTCTGGATCACATTATGGAGATCGGCTCGTTGATAGAATCCCTCATCCTATCAATTGCCATGGGAGATCAGCTCCGAACATTGAACCTAAGTCTTGAAAAACATATTCGTAAAGTCGAAGAAATCGTAGAAAAAAAGACCCGCGAAATTCGGTCCATCATGAGGCATATCAATCAAGGAATCTTCTCCATCCTTCCAGGGTTCAGGATTCACGAGGACTATAGCCAGCATCTTTGCAAACTTGTCGGAAGAACGGATATTTTAGGGACCGACCCCGTCCTGCTTCTAAGCGAAGGTTCCAATTTAAACGATGATGACGTGGCCCGAATGAGGTCTGCAGTCGACCTTTCGTTGAATTCCCCTTTTGAATTCGAACTGAATGAAAGCCATCTCCCCAGAGCAATGGAAATGCACGGGAAGTCAGTGGAAATAGACTGGCTGGTGATTGAAGACGACAGCAATCAGACAGAAAAGCTGCTTGTAACCATCAGAGATGTGACCGAAATCAAGAAATTGAGAGGACAGGCCGAAGATCACGCAAGAGAGATTTCCAGGATATCAGAAATCCTTGCGGTCGATATAGAGAATTGTCAGAGATTTTTTGACACTTCGACCAGGATGCTGTCCGATGTCGATGGGATCTTGAATTCAGACATGCCCTTCGACGAAACAAAATTGAAATCGATCTTCATGAACTATCATACGATGAAGGGGCATGTCCGCAGTCTGGGTTTCAAGGACCTTACCAACGAAATACATAAGGCGGAGCATCTCTGCAGCCAGTATCAATCCAACCCGGGTTTGGTCAATATTGAGAGCCTTAAGGCTGATTATTCTCAAATACGATCGATCCTTGAAAGCTACATCTCCATTTCCCGGGATAAGCTTGGCCGATCAGCATCAAGCGCTATTAGCTTCAAAAAGGAGGAGATAAAGAAACTGCTGGATATGTTCCAACATCTTTCACCGACAAACAGGCAGGCCCTTTCCCACGAGGAAGCCGCACTTCACTATTTGTACTATCAGGACCTTGCAGCCATACTCAAAGGCTGCTGTGATAAAGTTGCCAAGATAGCTATGGAGCTAGGCAAAAACGAGCCCCAGTTCATCGTGAACTGCGCGGACGTCGATTTACTCCCTCAAACAGTCGAATTGCTCCAGAACGTATTCGTTCACCTTCTTCGCAATGCTGTCGATCACGGCCTGGAAACACCGGATGTTCGTGTATCAAAAAACAAGCCTCCCCAAGGGCTAATCACGATATCCGGCGCGATCGAGAGCGAAAACCTGATTATCATGAGTGGAGATGATGGCCAGGGCCTGAACCTGAAAAGGATTAGAGAAAAAGCTCTTGAAAAAGGTATCATCGACGAGAACTGTCAGGATATACATATAATCTCCAGTGCCATTTTTAATTCGGGATTTTCGACAGCTTCACAGCTTTCAGAGATTTCAGGGCGGGGTGTGGGGCTTGACGCCGTTCGTACGATGCTTGAAGACGCTGGCGGGACTATCACCATGGTTTTCCCCGAACCTCAAAAAGCGACTCCGGACTCTGTTTCAGTTCCCTTTCTTTTCCGAATAGAGCTTCCCGGAAGCACTTGGGTTCCAGGATTCAACCAGAGGCCGCTCAAGGTTCCCGCCTGATATCATTGCCCTCCCAATCCGATTCTGAGATAATGCTTATATGATTAAGAAAGAGACCCTTCAGAAGTTTTCCGACAAGCACCAGCTGACCTCCCGACAGAGGGAGATCCTGAAGCACTTTATTGAAAATGAACACATGGCCTCAGCAGAAATCGCGGCGAAAATCGGCTGCTCTCTGGCAACGGTCAATGTACATTTTTCCAATATCTTTACCAAGGTCGGGTGCCGCAGCAAAGCTGAGGTCGTCAGACTCGTTTTGCAGTATGCAGCCACGACTGCCGACGAAGACCCCCTGTCAATCAATTCGCGAATCATCCTTTCCGCTGATGACGACCCAATCCTGCTTGAGGGGATAGCAAGACGGGCTGAGGAACTGTTCAAAGGAAAGATCACGTTCTTCCCTTGCCGAAATGGGCAAGAGCTCCTGATGCATCTGTCACGGACCAAACAGAATGATCCTGACTTTCCAAGGCCACATATTATCCTTCTCGACTTACAGATGCCCGGCATGGATGGTTACGAAGCTCTGCGCCGGATCAAATCTGATCCGGCTTTAAAAGATATTCCCGTTGTCGTTTTCTCTTCGACAATTTCCAGTGAAAACTCCAAGGAACTCTATGCTTTGGGTGCAAATTCAATTGTACTCAAGCCTTCCAACCCTGAGGCTCTAACCAAAGTTATCCAGTCCATCCTGCAGTATTGGGGGCTATGAGATAGCTTAGTTTCCCTTCGCCACCTTCTGCCCGCTTTCATGATCGAATACAAGCTTCGTTAACGAAATCAAACCGAATCACGCCTGTCTACCCGGCTTTGCGATGTCCATCCTGTAACGGTTGGATGCTCTGCATCGTTAAAATTTTCCAACTCAATTCAACGGAATGTGTTCCGCTTCTACATGGAATGTCTCATGCAGAGTGAGCCCAGCTGTGCTGAAGGTCCAAAATATTGAGAAGAGGAGAATTCGATGAGAACGATCCACCGTATGTCCCTGATATTGGGACTAGCTTATTTCGCTCATGTTGCCTGTGACAATAGCCAACAGGCAAGCGTTGCATCAAGTGAAGCTGATGCCCAATGCCATGCTCATGCTCACCCTCATGCTTTGACCCTTGTTAATACCCCGGGAGACTATCAATTCGTGTTCCCGGACGGCATATCCGTCTATAGAGAAGGAACGACGGTCATGCAGCCAAGAAATGGGCGAATCTATCGATGCAAGCGCCTTCCTTACAGCAACTTTTGCAGACAGTGGTCGCCTGCTTCCACCAGGTTTGAGCCCGGCCTTGGATCGAACTGGATGGCCGCTTGGGAGCTACAATAAATCGAACCGCATCAGAATCCCATAGACCGACATGAGTGAGGCTACGATGAACAGATCAGCTATTTTCCGCTTTTTTCAGTTCGCGCTCTGCGCCCTACAAATAACCTGGGTTTTCCCCGAATCGGGCTTTTCCCATGGATATGTCAGCTCTCCTAAGTCCCGTTCTTTACTCTGCAACCAAAACGCCAACATCAATTGCGGCCACGTTCAATATGAACCCCAAAGCGTCGAAGGGGAAGATGGGTTCCCTGGATTTAGCGTACCAGACGGACAGATTGCATCAGCAGGACTGGCAAAATGGGGGCAATTGAATGAACAATCCGCTGCCCGGTGGAGCAAAAACCTTATACAATCCGGTTTCAACTCCTTCAGCTGGCACTTTACAGCACCCCACGCAACAAGGGATTGGAAGTACTTTATCACCAAAAGCAATTGGAATCCCAACAGTCAGCTGACCCGTGATTCTTTTGACCTCAATCCCTTTTGCACGCAAAGTGGCGGTATGGCCGTCCCGTCTGTGAACACCACACATGTCTGCAATGTACCAGGACGCCAAGGTTATCATGTGATTCTTGCCCTCTGGGATGTCGGCGATACGACGAAAACGTTCTATCAAGTCATTGACGTTCAATTCCAAGGCACAGGAACAAACGACATTGTGCTGCCCGAAAAAGAGCGCAACACCCCCACTGATACTCCCAAAGAAACTACCACACTTCCCACAACTTCGAATTGTGAGGGTGGTAGTACCATCAGTCCCAGCTCAGGCGACAGAAACTGCAAGGCGATCAGTTCTGTTACCAATGATAGCTGGTGCACCATAAACTGCAATCATAGCCCCAGCTTTTGCCCAGCCAATCTCTGTAGCTGCGAGGGGGATAACCAGCCACGTCCTAATTTGAAGGAATGCAACGCATTGCCTGGAAGCCAAGCTGATGACGCGTGGTGCAACGTCAATTGCAATCACATTCCAAGCTTTTGTCCTGAGAACTTCTGCCAATGCTCGTGAGTCTGGGAGGGGGACTCACCCCCCTCTCTATCCTTCTTTAAGCTTTTAACGCCATTTCTCTGCCATCCAACCTACCCTTGAGCATCCTGGTGAACACCATCATAGACGGTTGACGTTGGATAACGGGCTCCAGCTTATTGAGATGGATTCGATTTGTTAACGACATACAGATCGTTTCGTTAACGGAATAAAAAATGTTAGAGATTTGAGACTGCACTTCAAACACGCTTGATAAATCCCATGCATTAGTCTACTTCAAACACCAGCTGCACAGGACCCCGTTGCTTTTCTACGATGGATCAATAACGTCATCAGCATAATCACGGGATAATCCGTGTGTATGGAGGCAATTCATATGATTAAATCCGAGAACTTTGGACACTTTTTGAAGTTGGCAGGAGCTTTGGTTCTGTTTAACGCCACGACGGCCTGCAACTATGGCGAACCGCAAGTATCGGACACAGACGGTTATGTTTCCGCCGAAGATGACCGTTGGATCAAACGCGAGTTCAACGTTTGCGTCAGCAACAGCATTCGCGTAAATTTCCTTGAGGACGATTCCTTAAATGAACTTGCCGTCCTGAGCAACGAGAGTCGACTAAAGGCCATTCAAATCATCTCTGCTGGTTTGAACGAGGAATTTGGAAAAATAGGTTTTAGATTCCATGGTTTTAATGATTGCGACAACACTCAATCTGACATCGCCATGACCTTTGTGAAGTCTGAAGCTGCCATCGTCGACGACTTCGGCTCTCGAGGCAAAAATGTAGCAATAGGCATCAACGCATTCTGCCAGGATGGAAAAGGCAATGATACCAACTACCTCGATTCCAACTGCCTGCATAATGTAGCTCTGCACGAATTCGGCCACTTACTTGGCTTGCATCATGAGATGAATAGGCGAGACAACGATGAACGCTGTCCTTTAGACCAAACGACTGGCGAAGGGGAATGGAGTTCTGTTCAGATCGGACACTACGACGACCAATCCGTGATGAATTACTGCCGTGTTTTCGTTGCCAATTATAGAAATCACAAGCTCTCGCTCAGCCAAGGAGATATCAATACGTTAAATGCCATCTATGGAGGCATCTTTGCTCAGGCACATCCGGAACCTGGCGCACGCCTAAGCAGCCTGGATGACATTGACTTCCAAGTCACAGGTTCGGGTGTAACTGCTTTTGATGTCAAATTTGGACGCTTTGAGTCTGTCGATTGCGATGATCCAAGCGGATACATCCAAATTCCAAGCGTCGACCAACGAATGACAGGCGACTTTTTGAAGGGTAATTTCCTTTCCCCTTCGGATAATGGACAGGGTAATTTTCGAATTTGTTTGATCGGTCGGTCGTTGAAGGAAGCCCAGGATTACAAAAACTATACTTCCATTGACGTCTTTGCCCACTGAGTTTGCGAATCACCGATTGTTATCACATGCTCAAGCTCTCATGAGCAGTTGAAACTTGGAACTTCCAATTTGAGCCCGCCGTTCATCGAATGGCGGGCTTCTTTCTTCGATCTCGTTAACGAGACGAAAGCACGGACATAACAATGTTAAGGGCCTGTACAGCCAACTATCGCAATGACATAAGTTAGCCAAGCTCCTCTTTCCCGTAATCTCTTTCCGGGTTTCACAGGAACAGCGGACATCAGATTCCACTTCGGAGACGAATGGGTCAAGCCGTTGATGTCATACAGCGCAAAAACAGCTGTAGGAGCGAAGTGGACGCTCTTGGATACCAGATCCCAAATGACTTCGGTTCAAAACCTTGGTGGCCTGAAGCTTGCACAGTGGCGAGCCGTGGAACGTGTGATTTTCATTTTGAGGATTTCATTCATGAAGACATCGACGATTCTGAAAAGCATCCTGGGAACAACTGCTCTTGCTGGCCTTTTTATTGGGTGTTACAGCAAAGTGAATGACAGCCACGTTAAGCATACTCCGGATGAGCCGACGCGAGGCAGAGACGCCTGGATGTGGGTGGAAACACCTGATCCGGACTACTTCAGCTTCCACCAGCTCATCGCAGGAGAGGAACCGATCGATTATCTCTCGGATTCCAATCCTATGACAAAGAGATTACAACTCTGGCTAGACGGTATTGATGCATATTTGCGCAAGAGCCATCCAAACGATCTCGCGAATGTACCGAAGCCATTGGTTAAAATAATAGAAAATAGTGAGCCTCAAGCGTTCGCATCACCAATGCCGGTATGTTATCAAATCGAAGTGAACTTTGCAGCGGATACCATGCCCCCTCCCTTGAATGCTGTTGACACCGTTTACATGGATTCTGATGGCAAGTTTTATCCCTGGGACTCCAGTTACCCTTGTGTCGAGGGGACCTCGCCCGAAGAGACGTTACGTCCCTTGGTAAAGTATCTGACCAGCAAGTCCCCCGCTTGCAAGTTGACCTTGAGCGGGGACGGGACGAATGTCGCACTCGGCGTCAACAGGACTTGCGAGCGCGATCCAGAGCTTACTGACGTGCTTCAAGCAAAGAAACTTGTGATCTCTCAGACGTCAAATAAAATCACCGTTCATACTGGAATCATTAAAGAGATGACTGAGCCAACTCTCGTTGCAGTCCTGGCACACGAGCTTGGGCACTACTACCGTTCCCATATTACGGCACACTCGTCGGAATACGACTTTTTCTATACGATGGATCGACACAACAGCGACCGGCGCCCCATAGCAGAACCTTCGCTCAAAACACCCGGTGATTTGGCTGTTAATGCCGCTATTGATTTGAACAACACTCAAGCGTACGGGAAGATCAATGCTCAGAAGATGCGACCGGAGCTCTTCATAGGTGCTGGCTCGGCAGTTCAGGAGGTTTGCTCAGTCGGCTCTTGTCCGAAAGAGTGCGCTCAGGCTCGAATCCATATCAATGATCCGAAGGTCAATACTGCATTGGCAGCGTATCCGTTCGCTGATATCGCCGCCTCAGATTACAGTGACTTTGAGACTGCAGTGTTCGCATGCGCTGAGAAGATCAGCCTGGTTCCTGCGAATGGCAAGCTAACCGCCTCAAGCATAAGCTGGGAGAAAGTGGAAAGTATGACACGTGATTCCCTGTGGGTTCCGAGCAGCCTCGCTTACTTTCTTGAGACAGACTGGTTTAAAGGTGTAGTCAAGATTACGGCAGGACGACTCCGCAAGGCGGCACCTTCGAACTCAACATTAAAGGAGGCACTCATCCAAGCAAGTGCGACACTCGACAGGTTGGACTCAGAAAACTTGTTTCACTTAAAACGGGCCAAGGACCTTCGCATTGGGCAATATACATATGAGCAGGAAGCGGATGACTTCGCTGCAGAAGCTCTCGCTGGAATCGGCTTGCAACCACTTTTGATAGCGGATGCAAATGCAATATTAGGTAAGAATGATGAAACAACTCTGGACGGGTATCAATTTGGCATCAAAAAATGCAATGATTTGCGAAGTAAATCCTGGATAGAGAATGGCGTTTACACTTTTGTACCAGTTGGTGACTATTCTGAGGCTCATCACAGCAGTTGTTATCGGATATTCAATACAGACCGCGAGATCGAGGCCCATAAGTATGAACCTGCTGCGACCATTGCCCCCCTTCTTAGCGAATCTGATTGGCTTGCCTTAGTGCAAAAGTCCCTACCCTAATGACCTGAGTTTATGAGAGCATGACTGAGGTATGTCATGCCCCCATCATCGTAAGCCGATTCCTGCTAAGATCCTTAGGGTTGGTCCATAATTGGTGAATTTCGGATCGTTTCCCTTTCTGGAATACTTGCATGTTCAAAATCATCTCGCTGTTCATTCTGGTTACGCTCAGCAGTTCGTTAAGGAAAAGCATAAATCTGCTCACTCGTTGCTTACTTATCAGCACCACCTCCAGAAAGTTCAATACAAAGCACTGGCACGAAAGGTGAAACAAATCCAGCAGAACCAATCCGGAGGTACAACTCATGAAAAATTTTCCGCGCCGAGCACTTTGGGTGGCAGGCACAACCTTACTCTTTGCCTGCAGATCTCCCACTAGAACACCCCAGATCGAAGTTGGAAATAAGGACCTCTCCAAAACGCCTACTGAAGAGTCCAGCCGCCTCGACGATCTGGAAGAGCAGAATCAAGAGCAAAGCCAGCAGATCAGCGAAGCTCTGGGCGCCATAGCTGAAAAAGACTCAAAGATCAGTGCCAACGAGCAGATCATTAGCCAGAAAGATAAAGAAATCCAGGATCTCAAAAATATGGACGCTTCAGAAGATAAGCTGACAGAGGAAGAGAAAAAGTCTTTAAAAGAACAGATTGAAAAATTGGAAAACGAAAAAAACATTTTGGCTGATAAAACAAAAAAGCTAGAGGATGAGAAGAATAAGCTGGAAGCCCAGATTAAGGCTTCAAATGCGACTTCCACGCCAGGCACGGCCCCCAGCACCACGGGGTACTACTTTGTCACATTTCAAGGCGGAAGATGCCTGGATGTCGATAGCAGCAGCGTTGCCGAAAATTCAAGGATCCTGGGCTTCCCGTGCCAAACTCCAGGATTGAACCAGCAATTTTTATATACCGAGGGGCAAAACTTCTTCCAACTGAGATCTCGGACCTCTGCCAAGTGCATATCGATTAGCGCAAATTCCCTGGGATCGGCCATCGTCCAAAAAACATGCGACCTTTACATGGATAAGACCTGGGAACCCATCCTTGTGGGAACTAATCAGGCCAAATTCCGTAACCGATTGTCGCAAAAATGCATGGGAGTCTCCACGGCTAACACCATGATTTTAGTCGAGTGTAACTCCAATTTTCCTGTGACTTTTACTTGGTCACCTGCACGGTAATTACTTTGAGCTGTAAGCCGGTAGACGGAGGACTTGTGGTCCTATAGGAGCTAATTTTCGTTGAGGCTTGCTGCCAAAGTTATTCTTGATCAGGCCAGGAGGGAACCAGTCGGCCCCCATCTGATTTCCCCTCTTGGTTCTTTCAGGCTTCAGTGACGCCTGCGCTGGTAATTCCTCACATTGCACCTGGCAAATTCCTGGTCTATCCTTGTATTGACACAATCGCATTCACAATTCCCCCATTTGGAAAGATCCTCGTCTTTGAAACGGGTGATTACATTATTTTTTTTACTGGCGATCGCATGGTTCGAAACCCTCGTGTTTGCCCAGAGTCCGATCGCCATAGACGACGATTTTGAATTCCATCGACCAGGAAAAGGAAGTCTAAGTTACTTTTATCAGGATGAAGCGGTTGACTGGCAACCGATGGATGCGCTTGATTATCTGCTGGAACCTGATCTTGAAAAAAAAAGACTCAAGATATTTGCGTACTATGACGCCATATATCAATCGACTCCCCTACTCCAAATAAGCGACCTCCTAAAGTTAGAGAACCGTCAACGCTTCGTGGATCTGGATAGCTACAGACCGAATTTTGGCTTTAATAACCGACCCGTCTGGTACCGAATAAGACTTCACTATCAAGGTAGCCAACCAACCAAGCGAATCATTTTAAATGTTAATGGATATGTGGTCGATTCCCAATACTTTGTGGTGGAAAACGGCAATAAGATTATAAACTCATTCCGTAAAAGCTTTCATGAACCCAGGGCATTGAGAAGCCGGTTTGATACTGAAAACAACACCACATCAGTTCTTGAATTAAGTTCGGAAAAGAGGGACATTGAACTCTATTTCATGGCCTACACCTCCGTCGTTCCCCACCTCCTCAATGTTGAGCTTCACTCTGAACAGAACCTCGAAAAGGTCATAAAGGGCTGGCTGCCCTTTCAATGGGCTTACGCCGGCGCAGCAATAGCTCTTTTGACCTATAACTTTGGGATTTTTCTTATCTCCCGGCAGAAGATCTATCTATTTTACGTGGGCTTTGTCGGGACTACGTGGCTCGTTCAAGCCGAGTTGAATGGATTCTATTTCAATATCTACACAAAAAATGTCGCTGTTTATTGGAGTTATCATTACCTTCTATTCCTTGGCATTCATGGGTCATTCTTTGTTGCCTTTGCTCGGGAATTCCTGCCTTTCCGGTCTTACCCGCGAATTAATAAGCTCACCAAAGTCACACAGTTCATTGTCATCCTAACGGCTATCGCATATGTCACGGCACCGACCTCAATTATGATCCCATTCTCAACCTTCATGGTATTCTCCATTGTTCCTCTGATTATCGGACCTGCCATTTGGCTTATGACAAAGAAGGAAAAGCAGGCTTATTTCTATGTGACAGCCTTTTCAATCTATTTAATAGGATCAGCGTTTAAAACGTTGATGTTGCATGGTTACCTTTCCAGCATCACGTTCCTCGACCACATTATGGAGATCGGCTCCCTGTCTGAAGCTCTCCTGCTATCGATCACCATGGGAGACAAGCTCAGGACCTTGAACATCAGTTTGAGAAAATACGTTGATCAAGTTGAAGATATTGTGGACGAAAAGACGAGAGAGATCCGCTCCATCATGAGGCACATTCAGCAGGGAATATTTTCAATTCTGCCTGGAGTCAAAATCCATGAGGAATATAGTCAGCATCTTTGCACTTTGGTGGATAGAACGGATATATTGAATGCCGATCCAGCTCTTCTTCTGAGTGAAGGCTCCACCATGAACGACGATGATGTAGCCCGCATGAGAACCGCAATCGACCTCTCCTTGGATTCCCCATTCGAATTTGAACTGAATGAAAGCCATCTTCCCAGAGATATCGAGATGCCTGGCAGGTTCCTTGAAGTTGATTGGCAAGTCATTGAAGACGAAAACCTGCAAACGGATAAACTGCTTGTCACGCTGCGTGATGTGACAGAAATCAAGAAATTGCGGGGGCAGGCGGAAGCTCACGAGAAGGAAATCACAAAAATCTCGGAGATTCTTGCGGTTGAGATTGAACGCTGTCAGAGGTTTTTTGATGCCTCAAAAAAACTGCTGAGCGATGTTCAGGGTGTACTCGAATCCAGCAAGCCAGTAGATGCGACACAATTGAAGCTAATCTTCCTCTGCTATCACACGATGAAAGGCCACGTCCGCAGCTTGGGTTTCAAGGATCTTACCAACACCATCCACAAGGCGGAGAATCTCTGCAGTCTTTATCAAAACAATCTGGATCAGCTGGACCTGGACAGCCTGATGTCAGATTATCACCTGATCACCTCTGTCCTGGAGGAGTACATTTCCATATTCCGCGATAAGCTCGGTCGTTCGGCTTCAAACACAATCAATCTCAACAAGGATATGGTCGCGAAACTCCTGAATATATTCCAGCTTCTTCCCAAGGAAAAAAGGAGCATCTGCTCAAATGAAGAGCATGTTCTTCACTATGCCTATTACAAAGCTCTCCCGACGGTTCTTAAGGAATGTTGTGACAAAGTTGTAAAGGTAGCGGTCGACCTCGGCAAACAGGAGCCACGCTTCGCCATAGACACCCCAAGCGTGGATATACCCCCTCAGACCGTGGAACTCCTCCAAAACGTCTTTATCCACCTTCTGCGCAATTCCGTGGACCACGGCCTGGAATCAACGGACGTACGCCTCTCAAAAAACAAACCAGCGCAGGGACTGATCACTATACGTTCCTTAATCGAGGGAAATATGCTGCTTCTATCTATCGGTGACGATGGCCAGGGGCTAAATTTGAAGAGAATAAAAGAAAAGGCTCTGGAAAAAGGACTCCTGGCTGTCAATGACAATGATCCCTATGCGATCGCCAATGCCATCTTTCATTCAGGGTTTTCAACGGCCTCCCAGCTATCAGACATCTCTGGACGCGGGGTCGGATTGGACGCGGTCCGGACCATGCTGGAGGATGCTGGTGGGGGCATTGCCATCATATTTAATGCATCTGACAACATCCAGGTCGACTCAACTGCCGTGCCTTTCCACTTTCGGATGAGCCTGCCTGACGATATGTGGGTGACAGGTTTCGATCAGCAGTTGAACGTAGTATCCCACTAATGTGAATTTGCAATTCTGTCCCCGTTCACACTTCACCTTCCGGAACAGTCCCTCTACTGCACCTGATCTTTCGGCAGAAGATTGGGGTCAAGGCTTCTCAGATAAGGAACGATTCCTGATTTTTCCGCATCGTTCGCGAAAATCATCTTGTGGGGGATGTTGGATTCCCAGTTGTCATCAGTATTCACACCCGCTTCAATGGTCGCGAGCAGACCTGGATCCGAATAATTGGCCATCAAATAGGGCGAATGGTTTGCCCCCCTATCAGTTCGATGGCAGGATGCACATGCCGGCGAATACGTTTCGCCCGTGACCTCCGTATTGTAACGTTGCTTGCCAGCGGCTACCTGCGCAGCCGTATATTCTGCAATCTCCAAGGCCAGTGGCATTTCCGCCGATCCGAGTTTGAATGTCGCTGACGTCGAACCTGCTTTTTGGGTCGTCAATTCGTACTGGCGACCTCCAGGGCTTATATCTTTGAAGCTGACAGTCACAAATGAGGCATCGACCTCCAAGGAAAGTCCTGCGGCCTTGGCTACAGCAGCCGATTCATAGTCTTTACCTCTGTAGAGTTCAATAATTTTCTCTTCGCTAGCTTGAATCTCTTGTGGGAGTTCACCAAAGACCCTGGCATCCACTAAGACTTTGAACGAATTGGTTCCATCAAAACCAGAAAATAGTTTACCGAAGCGAACGTTATTCAGCACGACTGACCACGTCATTTTTGAGACCAGTTCCGGAACGCTCATGGCGTCTGCGGATGCATTCTGGGTCGAGCCTGTCTCTTTGTTCTGCTCGGAATATGAACACGACCATGTCCCCATCACCAAATTGAAACATACCCATAGACTGAAAGCTTTCACTTTCCTGGACATACTATACCTCCACAATCGCATCACGTTGGGGCATCAGCATGCAGTTTCCCTGCCATATCACGGAACTCAATGAAAGGTCATTACGTGTGATCATTATCAAACATGATCTTTCGTAAGGCGTTCGCAACCACAATGAATTGAACGCGAAGCAGCGCTCTAATCCGCCGATAGCCATCCAGGGCCGCTGGCTGTGAAGGTGTCTCAGGATAAATATTTCGTTACTCACAAGGAGAGTGCCCAAACCTGCTGCGACGCTGGCAAAGATCCAGGTATTTCCTAAACAAACCTTTATACTCGTGCCAAAAAAATCGAATCACTCCATGATTGTAGCCGCTGGAAAGCAACGAGTGATCGCGTCAATACAATGTTATTCTGCGCTTCAGAAACAATGGGCAGAGTATGGATCCGACGATGATACCACCACAAAATGCACTAAAAACTGCTGGTTAAGACGTTCGCTCAATCTTTCTATTGATGGCAACGTGGCAAGTTTATTTGGGATTTGGCATCATTAAGGCCATTCTCACCAAAACAGATAGAGACGCTATCGGTTAAATGCGGCGAAAATGGAAGGGTAATGGTATGAAGCTCGGGTCCTATAATCGGCCAGGCAGATTTCTCTTTCACTATTCCCTGGTCTTGTTTTCAACGCTCGTTGTTCTATGGCTTGCGGCTTGTCAGGGTCGTCAGTGGCTGAGCAGAGAGACCAGAACCACTTCCACAAATTCCACAAATTCCTCAGATGAGACGCCAGCCTTTGACAACAAGGAAGCTGAGCTGGATCCTTTCGTCCAGCGAAGCAGCAGGACCGCTGGCAGAAAGTTTCAAGCAGTCATGACACTCAGAGGCAGCTCTTCCTCTTAACTTTCGCCAATCCGAGCGGAGCCAGCCTGCAGGTCCTGCTCATCTTCAATGATGGACATATTCTGATTGATGGCATCGCCGGCAACAGCTCGCTGGGTACCAATCTGGTTCGCAACGGCGGCTTTGACGAATACGAAGTCGTCGCGGGCTCGACCAATTCGCGCACCACGTCAACTCAGTCGGAGACCTGGAAAGCCGAGCCCGCTGAGACCCATAACTGTGCCGACGGGATTGCTTACATCGAAGCCCAGGTCGGTCGTATGCTGACCAGCGTTGGCGCACCCTATGAGGGCGAAAAAAACACGGAACTCGATTCCGCATGCTCCAGCGGCACCGGCGGGAACATTTACCTTTATCAGGATCTGCCTATCAAAGCGGGTTCCCAGTTCTGGTATAAAAAGCGGGCGACGGTAACCCAGACTGTCGATGCCAGGCTGGGTTCGACCATGGTTTTCTCCAAAGCCAATGAAGCTCTGCAATGGACACGGGTCAGCATAACCTTTATTACCGATGCGAGCAGCACGCGCCTGGCATTTACGGATCGCGGCCCCTCCGACGGACAGGGCAGTATTCTGGATCAGGTTGAAATGCGGGAAGTCAATGGGCTTCCCTGATTTGAAAGCAGGCACATAGCTGCCTCTCTCTTGCCGAGCATAATCTCTTCCTCTCTTGAAATATCCTATCGACACGAGCGACAACCGGATTTCCGACTTTCCGGTTGGGGCAGTTCGGGCACCCACAACAAACCAAGGAGATTAACATGATGCGCCAACTGCTTTTCAGCTCTCTCTGGATCAGCACATCTCTTTTCGCACAAAACAACGGCAGCCCGATGGTCATGCAGGGATCTGATACCCTTGCCACCTATATGAGCGAAATCATCGCTGTCAGTGGCCTTGAGGCTGACGTTGTTTATGCGGGCGGCGGCTCAAGCCTGGGTGAAACGGCGCTGCTTTCGCAACAGCAGCATCTCGCTCCCAAGGCTTCCTTTTCAGTCAAGATTGCCCCCGATCCCTGCGAAGGCACCCTCTTTTTCCTGGACAATTTCGCAGGTCCCAGAGCTACCAATAAATCAGCTTAACTCCTGAGACAAATTACCGATTTACAGAGAGGAAATATTGAAAGCAACCCTGGGATAGTTCTATGCATGCGTGGTACCGAAACATTGTTCTCATATCGTCTCTGCTTGTATCTCAGCAATGTTTTGCTTTTATTGATGCAATGCGGAATTATTTTAATAAATATCAAGTCGGCATCGAGTATAGCCACTCTTTCGACCATATCAATCTCACGTACAAGACTCCTGCCATGGATTCGATCCCCGAATCATGTATTAACGACGATGAAGATCCAACGGAACAGACCTGTTCGCTTGGACTGGCGGCAGGGCAGTCGAGCGGCTATGGTTTGTTCCTGCAGCAGGCATTTCGTCGCGATGGAGATTTCTATTTTGATTTTGATATCAACTTTACGGCTCGCTATCTGAGCGGCGGCCTATTGAAAGAAGAGACGGAAAAATTGCAAAGTGAAGGAGTGCCGCTTTATCAGGCCCAGGTCGATCTGCTGGCACTGATCGCCCTGCCCTATATCAAGATTGGATATACACCGTCGACGGGATTCCCTGATATTTTTCTTTCTTTAGGGCCTTCTTTCCAGGCTGCATTGGGAAAAGTGACTCTCAACGAAGAGAGCCGTAACGTAGCTGTGGCTTTGTCATCGGGAACCGTGGGATATACCGAATTGGAGCTTGTCTTTCTGAGATTTGGCGAAGGCGCGTTCTCTCTTTACGCATCCCAGGATCACACGGGCCGTAATGGAACCCCTTTCTATCCCAATGTGCTTGAAGGAATCACGGACGTGAAAGCCGGATTCCAGAGGGGGCAAGGTGGAAGTTTTTTCGGTTTTGGAGCCAAGCTTCTGCTTAACTGGCCATAGAAGTGGATGAACGGGCGGGCACTGAACCCGCACCGGTTCCGCTCTAGAGCCGCGAGGCGAGTTCCGTACCTTGCTGAATCGCACGTTTCGCATCCAACTCAGCCGCGAAGTCTGCGCCGCCGATCACATGATAGCGGGCGTTCGTGATCTTCCCTGCCTCATCCACGGGAAGCAAATCTCGCACCGACTCCTGGCCAGCGCAGATGATCACGTTATCCACAGGCAGAACCTTGGCTTGCCCTTCGTGCATGATGTGCAGACCTTGATCATCAACCTTCTGATACTCAACTCCTCCCAGCATACGAATACCGTTCTGGTTCAAGGCGATCTTATGCACCCACCCACTGCTTTTGCCAGGGCCTGAACCCATCGACTTGCCAGCAGGTTTGCGCTGCAAAAGCCAAATTTCCCTCCGAGGTGGGTGCTTTTCGGGTGAGGTTAAGCCCCCTTCGTGCGTGACCTTGGAATCGATGCCCCACGCCTTCTCAAAGCTCTCAATGCTCTGGTCGGCATCGTGCAGCAGAAATTCGGATACGTCGATGCCGATCCCACCGGCACCGATCACCGCCACTTTCGAGCCGACAGCCTTGCGTTCAGCCAGGACCTCGGCATAGGACAATACCTTGGGATGATCCAAACCTTCGATCGCAGGCCGGCGTGGAACCACCCCTGTCGCGACAATAATCTCGTCGAAGTCGGTGCTGAGATCAGCAGCTTCGATTTTCGTGTTGAGCTTTAGCTTCACACCCACCCGCTTGATCCGCTTGTCGAAATAGCGAATCGTTTCGCGAAACTCTTCCTTGCCAGGGATGGTTGCTGCCATTCGAAACTGCCCGCCGATGGCTGACGAAGCTTCAAAGAGTGTGACATCATGCCCGCGCTCAGCAGCTGTCGTTGCCGCAGCCAGTCCCGCCATGCCTCCCCCGATGACGGCGATCTTTTTCTTGTTCTGACTGGGAAGGATGACCAGCTCTGTTTCGTGGCAGGCTCGTGGATTGACCAGACAGGTTGCGCGTTTCATCGAAAAGATATGATCAAGACACGCCTGGTTGCAGGCAATGCAGGTGTTGATCTCGTCAGCTCGGCCCGTCGCGGCTTTATTCACGAATTCCGCATCGGCCAGCAAGGGGCGAGCCATGGAAACCATGTCCGCGTCACCGCACGCGATGATGTCCTCCGCGACCTCGGGAGTGTTGATACGATTCGAAGCGCAGACGGGTATTCGCAGTTCCTTGCGCATGCGCGCCGTCGTCGCACGAAACGCGGCCCTTGGCACGGACGTGACGATCGTCGGAATGCGTGCTTCGTGCCAACCGATGCCGGTATTCAAAAGGTTGATGCCAGCGGCCTCAAGCGCCTTCGCGGTCGTCACGATTTCGTCCCAGGTGTTGCCGCCTTCAACAAGATCAAGCAGAGAGAGTCGATAGATGAGCAGAAAGTCCTGACCGACGCTCTTGCGTATCGCCTTCACAATCTCGACCGGAAAGAGCATGCGATTCTCGATCGGACCACCCCAACGATCCTCGCGCTTATTCACCCGCTTGCAAAGGAACTGATTGAGGAGATAACCTTCACTTCCCATGATTTCAACGCCATCGTAACCCGCCTCGCGGGCGAGCTGGGTGCAGCGGGCGTAATCGTCGATGGTCTCGAGGATCAGTTTCTCGCTCATTTCGCGGGGCGTAAAGGGATTGATGGGAGACTTCACGCTGGACGCGGAGACCTGAAAAGGATGATAAGCGTAGCGTCCGGCATGCAGGATCTGCATTGCAATCCGACCGCCTTCGCGGTGCACAGCGCTGGTCACGCGCCGGTGATTGAAGACATCAAGCCTGGTATTGAGAGTGCCTCCGGCCGGCGCAAGCCAGCCTCGACGGTTTGGTGAAATGCCGCCGGTGATAATCAGGCCCACGCCACCACGGGCCCGTTCCGCGAAATAGCTGGCGAGTTTCCCATAATTGAAAAACCTGTCTTCCAGGCCCGTATGCATGGAGCCCATCAGCACACGGTTTTTTAAAGTGACAGGTCCGAGATCGATCGGGGCCAGCAAATTCGGATAAAATTGCGTCATCGGTTTACCTTGGACTTATAAGTTTTACAGTTCATCTTCCGTCGTCATGGGTTGCTTCAACACCAGAGCCAGACAGTAATCGGCCAGTTGATCCAGATCTATACTACCATCATTCCGATACCAATGGGTGGACCAGGACAAGGCACCACTGATCAATCGGCGCAAGATCGGAATGTTGCGAATGGCCAGTTCTCCTGGCGAATTTTCTTCCAGAACCTGGAACCACAGACGCTCATATTGTTCCCTGAGTTCGAGCAGCTCCTGCTGGTTATGTTGGGAAATGCTGCGCCATTCCAATACCAGAATCGACATGCTGCGACCGGTGGCTCCATGAATCGTTTCCAACTCACTCCGAATGAGCATGCGCAATTTTTCTCTCGGCGTTTGAGCGAGGGTCACGGCCTCTTCCTGCCGTGCTACGCAGATGCGCACGGCCTCTTCCATGATAGCCTTCAGAATGTCTTCCTTCACTTTAAAGTGATGGAAGAGACTGCCAGACTGGATGCCGACTGCTGCGGCAATATCTCTGACCGTCGTTTTTTCAAAACCACGCTCAGCAAACAGCTTGCTCGATTCCTGAATGATACGTCCCCTGGGACTTTCCGGGTCGCAGATCAAACCTTCTTTTACCAGTCGACTGATCACATTCATCTCTGTTTCCTAAAATCAATTTGCAAACCAAGCGCTTGCTTGGTAAGCGTAACTCAACTTTTTGAAAGATGCCATAACGAGTCCTTAAAAGGCTCGTAAATATACCCAAAGCTTGCCAAAAGGTGGGAACGCCATGAAAAAGACGCATGTATCAATCGGTTGTGCTTCAGCTTTTTGGGGTGACACGCCGCGAGCGGCGCAACAGCTTATTGAAAGCGGCGCCATCGATTATCTTGTCTTTGATTTTCTGGCTGAAACGACTATGGCATTGTTGGCTATGGCTAAAATGCGTCAGCCCGAACAGGGTTATGCGCCCGACTTCCTGGAAATTCTGAAGCCACTCCTCGGACAGATCAAAAGCCGGAAGATCCGTGTGCTCGCCAACGCAGGTGGATTGAATCCCATCGAGTGCAAGCGACAGCTGCAAGCCCTCATTGATGCCGAAGGCCTGTCCCTGAAAGTGGGAGCCGTGACAGGTGATGATCTTCAAGCGCGCCATGCGAAAGACAGCGCCTTTCAAAAAAGGGTCTGGGGGCAGGACGCGACCCTTTCGGGTCAGAAACTGGTCTGTTTTAATGCGTATTTGGGAGCCGAAGGGCTCGTGGCGGCACTGGATGCCGGATGTGACATCATCATCACCGGGCGCGTGGTCGATAGCGCCCTGGTTCTGGCTCCTCTTGTGCACCATTTTCAATGGTCCTGGGATGATTACCATAGGCTGGCCCAAGGTTCCCTGGCTGGCCATATCATTGAGTGTGGGGCGCAGTGCACCGGTGGAAATTTCACAGACTGGCTTCAGGTCCCTCATCCGGAGCAGATTGGTTTTCCAATCGTTGAATGTTACGAGGATGGAAGTTTCATCGTAACAAAACCTGCCGGCACCGGCGGGCTGGTAAATTTTGCAACGGTGTGCGAACAGATCGTCTACGAAATCGATGATCCCGCCAGCTACAAGCTCCCCAACGTCATCTGCGATTTCAGAAATGTTCAGGTCGAAGTGGAGGCGGCGGACCGGGTCCGCGTATGCGGTGCCAAGGGACGGCAACCATCCGGGCAATATAAGGCCTGTGGCTTTTACCTGGATGGATATCGGGCCAACGCCCTGCTTATGATCAGTGGCCACAACGCTCATATCAAAGCGCGGGCGGTTGGAAAGGCCATTCTGGATCGAGTCGAACGCTGTTTGACAGAACGAGGCGCGGCAGGCTTTGAGGAAACTCTCATCGAGTGCCTGGGCAGCGGTGAACACTTTGCTCCTGACTCCAGCGACAGCCGAGCTTATGTATCCGAGGATGCGTTGGAAATCGTCCTTCGCGTTGCTGTTGCTCATAAGGACAAGACAGCCGTCGCAGATTTTTGCCAGGAAATCGCTCAGGCCGCGACAGGCATGGGGGCGGGAATTTATGGGGTAACGTCGGGGCGGCCCCAGCCTTCACCACGAATGGGGATGCTGGTGGCCATGGTCGACAAGGAACTGGTTCCCGTTAGCTGGACGTCGGATGGGGAAGCCATCATCACTCCTGTGCATTCATTTCCCGATGAGTCGTCGCAGTTGCCGGATGAGCAACATCCAAGGTCCGCTGACAGACTCGAACGGCCTAAATCGTCTGATCTGGTTGACGTTCCTCTCTATCGCCTCGCCTATGCCCGCAGTGGAGACAAAGGCAATCACGCGAATATCGGGGTGATCGCTCGTAAACCGGAATATTGGCCCTGGCTGCGGGAAGAGCTCTCAGCGGAACGAGTCCATAAGCAGTTCCGTCGGTATTTTTCCCAGAAGCAGAAACCGGGCGAAGAAGGTTGTGCTGAATCCGTTCAACGCTGGGAAATGCCGGGCATCATGGCTCTCAATTTTCTGCTCAAAAATAGTCTGGGCGGCGGTGGCATGGCAAGCCTCCAGGCCGATGCCCAAGGCAAATCCTATGGTCAACAGCTCTTGCAAATCAACATTTCCATTCCGCGAGACATCCTATGAGCAAATCTTATCAATCAATTTTCAGGGATAACATGTTCGCCGGCAGGCAGTTTATCGTCACGGGAGGTGGCAGCGGTATCGGACGCTGCATTGCTCATGAACTGAGCGCATTGGGCGCCATGGTTCACATCGTCGGCCGCAACGAGGAAAAACTGAGAACTGTCTGCAATGAAATCGAGGCGGACGGGGGATCGGCACGACCCTACGTCTGCGATATTCGGGACGAGGCATTGGTCGTCAAAACCGTTGCCGAAATAGTTCAATCGGCTGAGCACATTCATGGGCTTGTGAATAATGCGGGAGGGCAGTTTCCTGCACCCTTGAGTCATATCTCACAAAAAGGCTTTGAGGCCGTGGTGCGCACCAATCTTGTGGGCGGCTTTCTCGTGGCTCGGGAGGTTTTTAATCAGTCCATGAGCAGGCACGGCGGGTCCATTGTCAATATTACCGCGGACAATTGGGGCGGAATGCCGGGAATGGGGCACTCCGGAGCGGCACGAGCCGGCATGGACAACTTCACAAAGACTGCTGCCGTGGAGTGGGCTCATCGCGGTGTGCGTGTGAACGCGGTGGCACCGGGTTGGATCGCGTCATCAGGAATGGATACCTATGATAAAAGCATTCAGGCCTTGCTGCCCACCATGAAAGCGGGTGTTCCCCTCAAGCGTCTCGGCACCGAGGCGGAAATCAGCTCGGCCGTCTGTTTTCTGCTCAGCGATGGGGCCCGTTACATCAATGGAGCGACTCTGCGGGTGGATGGAGGCTCGCCACTGGGTGGCAAATTCTGGCCTTTGGCGAAGGCGGAAAATAATCAAGCCTACGACGGATTCCATCGATCGAAGCTGCCAGATGCCGTGGAAAGCCTGGACTAGTGCGCAAACCTTGGAGAGTGGCCGATGCCAGTTATTGAGAGTTACAACGTAAGTGGGCAAGCTGAAATCCGATCCAATAAGGAATTCCTGTTAAGTCAGCTGGAAGAGTTTCGTCAGACTGAACGTTTGAAGGAACTGAGCGAGCGGGAGGCGGAAGCGAAATTCACGGCGCAGGGAAAGATGATTCCCAGAAAGCGGGTGGAGTTCCTGCTCGATCCCGGCAGTCCCTTTCTCGAAATAGCAGCCTTTGCCGGCTATAAAATGGAAGACGACAAGGACGGATCGGCTTGTGGTGGCGGTGTTATCGGCGGAATTGGTCTCATTCACGGACGCTTTTGCATGATCGTCGCCAGCAATAGCGCGATCAAAGGCGGGGTCATTTCACCTACCGGGCTGAAGAAAACGCTTCGATTGCAACAGATCGCCATGGAAAACAAATTGCCCGTGGTCTCGCTGGCGGAAAGCGGCGGCGCGAACCTGAACTATGCGTCTGAAGTGTTTGTGGAAGGAGCGCGAACCTTTGCCAATCAGGCGAAGATGTCGGCGCTGGGTCTCATCCAGGTGACCATAGTCCACGGCAATGCCACGGCTGGTGGCGCCTATCAACCCGGCCTGTCCGATTATGTGATTGTCGTGCGCAACCAGTCCAAGCTTTTTCTCGCAGGCCCTCCCCTGCTCAAAGCGGCCACGGGTGAAATCGCCAGCGACGAGGACCTGGGCGGAGGAGAAATGCACGCCGGGATTTCCGGAACCGCGGAGTATATTGCGGAAAGCGACGCCGATGCGATTGCCTTCGCCAGAACGCTGCTTGGCCATATTTTTCAGGATCAAGCGGAAGGCATGCCGTTCCCTGGCCGCACTTCCATCGTTCAACCTTTGTATCCGGCAGATGAACTGCTCGGTCTGATTCCGAAAGACATCAAAACACCGTTTGATATTCGGGATATCTGGGCCAGGATCGTCGATGGATCGGAGTTCATGGAGTTCAAGCCAGGTTATGACCAGGGCACAGTTTGTGGTCACAGCAGGATCATGGGCATGCGCTGCGGACTGATCGGAAACAATGCGCCCATTACGGTGCAAGGAGCCGTGAAGGCCGCACAGTTCATTCAGTTGTGCGATCAGGCTGGACTCCCCCTTCTGTTTTTCCATAACACCACAGGCTTTCTGGTTGGGACCGAATCGGAAAGGAACGGCATCATCAAGCACGGCTCAAAAATGATCCAGGCCATGACCAATGCTCGCGTGCCCAAGATCTCGCTCGTTATCGGCGGCTCCTATGGGGCTGGAAATTATGCCATGTGCGGGCGTGGATTCGATCCCCGATTCATCTTCAGCTGGCCCAACAGTCGAACAGCTGTGATGGGTGGTGCCCAGGCCGGTATGGTTTTGCGCACGGTCACCGAAGAAAAAATGCGCAAGCTGGGGCAGACCGTTGATGAACGCAAGCTGGCCATGATGGAAGAGGCTACGCGGCAAAAGCTGGATCAGGAGTCGTCAGCGATGTATGGCAGCGCCCGCCTGTGGGACGATGGCGTCATTGATCCCCGGGACTCGCGCAAGGTGCTCGGTCTTTGTCTATTCATCTGTCAGTCAGCTGATCAAGCAAAGCTCGCTGGCAGTACGTTCGGTGTTTCGCGGTTTTGAGCATGTTGAGAAGGAGAGCATGATGAAAATGACTGAAGAGCATAAGGCATTGGCGGAGACGGTTCGGCGATTTGTTGCAGACGAAATCAACCCCAATGTTGAGGAATGGGAGAAGGAGGGAATCTTTCCTGCGCATGAGCTTTTCAAAAAAATGGGCCAGCTCGGTTTGCTTGGTGTCACCAAACCGGAGCGCTTTGGTGGAATGGGCTTGGATTACAGCTATGGAATGGTCGTAGCCGAGGAATTGGGGACGATCCGCTGTGGCGCCATTCCCATGGCCATAGGCGTGCAAACCGATATGGCCACTCCTGCTCTGGCTCGTTTTGGGAGTGATCGCCTGCGAGCCGAATTCCTGGCGCCAGCGATTTCAGGCGATATGGTCGGCAGCATCGGTGTGAGTGAGACCGAGGCAGGTTCGGATGTCGCTGGGCTCAAGACTCAGGCTGTGAAAGACGGTGCTGATTATATTATCAACGGCTCGAAAATGTGGATCACCAATGCGACCCAGGCCGATTTTGTCTGTTTGCTGGCCAACACTTCCGAAGGCGCTCCTCACTACAATAAATCCTTGATCATCGTGCCCATGAAGAGTCCAGGCGTGACGGTTTCGCCGCGATTTGACAAGCTCGGGATGCGCAGCTCCGATACGGCCCAGATCTTCTTCGACAACGTTCGAGTGCCCCAGTATTACCGCATCGGTGAAGAGGGACAGGGATTTCCGATGCAGATGATGCAGTTTCAGGAAGAACGATTGTTTGCAGCGGCCAGCAGCTTAAAGGGCATGGAGCAGGTGATCAGGACGACCATTGATCACTGCCGGCAGCGTAATACCTTCGGCGCACCTCTTCTGTCCAATCAAAGCATTCAATTCAAGATCGCTGAACTGCAAACGGAGGTCGAGGCTCTCCGGGCCTTAACCTATCGGGCCTGTGAACTTTATATCAGTGGCGAGGAAGTCACCAAATTGGCCTCGATGGCCAAGCTGAAAGCGGGACGCCTCAGTCGGCAGGTGGCTGACAATTGCTTGCAGTACTGGGGAGGCATGGGCTTCATGTGGGAAAACGAAGTGGCTCGCGCCTATCGGGATAACCGGCTTCTCTCCATTGGTGGCGGTGCCGATGAAATGATGCTGGGTATCATTTGCAAGCTCATGGGTTTGGGCAAACGCTAGAATAGGAAGAAGCAGATGACTGAGTGGCAGACACTAAAGCTTCATGAGGAAGCACATGTTTTGACGATCACTTTGAATAGGCCTCAGCAAAAAAATGCAATGAATCAGCTGATGGTGAACGAGCTGAGACAGTTGTTCGAAAATCTCGCGGAGCGGCGTGACCTCTTTGCTGTCATACTGCGTGGTCAGGATGGGAATTTCTGCGCGGGCGGCGATATCAAGGACATGTCCTATGATCCCGAGACCGGCAGTGAATTGCAGCAGAAAAACCTGGTCAAGGCGAACAGGAACTTTGGTTATTTGCTGCAGGCTGTCAATAACTGTCGCCTCACCGTGATAGGAATATTGGAAGGTGCCGTGCTGGGTGGCGGCTTTGGCCTCTGCTGTGTTACGGACCTGGCGCTGGCGCATGAGCAGGCACAGTTCGGTTTGCCGGAAACCAGTTTAGGTTTGATTCCGGCCCAAATCGCTCCCTTCGTTACTTTGCGAATAGGGCTGACTCAAACACGACGTTTGGCCTTGCTGGGGATGCGGTTCAGCGGGCAGGAGGCGAAGGAGCTCGGCCTTGTCCATGGGACCTTCACGGATGAGAAGGACCTGGATGTTCAGCTCGAAGCCATTCTGAAGAAGCTTCGAAAGTGCGCTCCCGGTGCCAATGCTGTCACCAAGAAGCTGCTCCTGCAGGTGGTTAACCCTGACCTTGACGCGGTCCTGGATCAGGCGGCTGAGGAATTTGCTCAGGCGCTGATGGGACCTGAGGGAGTCGAAGGACGGCGGGCCTTTATGGAAAAAAGGTCTGCAGACTGGATGAAGCTATGAAGTCAGTTCTCATTGCCAATCGTGGTGAAATTGCCGTTCGCATCTGCAAAACATTAAGGCTGATGGGCCTTACGTCCGTAGCCGTATACACGAGTATGGATGAAGATGCGCCCCATGTGAAAGCCGCAGATCGGGCCATCCTTCTCGATGGTGAAGATCCCCTGGCCGATGGCTATCTGAATGCGGAGAAGCTGGTCGCCTTGGCCCTGGCGAATGGTGTGGATGCGATTCACCCTGGCTATGGATTTTTATCGGAAGACCCTGGTTTTGCCAGTCTTTGCGAGCAAAATAATATCGCCTTCATTGGTCCGCGAGCGGAGGTGAACAGTTTGATGGGCAGCAAGTCCAAGGCCAGGGAATTTGCCGAGCAGGCTGGCGTTCGCTGCATCCCGGGATATCAGGGTCCTGATCAATCACCGGCACGCATGGCCCGCGAAGCCGAAAAAATTGGCTATCCCGTGATGCTGAAAGCGGTGGCGGGAGGTGGCGGCCGTGGTCTGCGTCTGGTGCTTGAGCCCTCGCAGTTGTTGGAATCCCTGCAGCGGGTCCAATCGGAAGCGCGACTCTTCGCGGACCCGGGAATCATGATCGAAAAAGCCATGCAGGCTGTCCGGCATGTTGAAGTTCAGGTATTGGGCGACAAACATGGGGCTGTTGCGATCCTGGGTGATCGCGATTGCTCGGTTCAGAGGCGGCATCAAAAGATCGTGGAAGAGGCGCCGGCACCGGGTCTTTCCCCAGCAGTCAGAAAGAATTTGTGGGACAGCGCCCGAGCATTGGCCTGTGCCTGCAATTATCTGGGTGCCGGAACCGTCGAGTTCTTACTGGATGAGCAAGGGCAGCATTATTTTCTGGAAATGAACACGCGCCTGCAGGTGGAACATCCCGTCACGGAAATGGTCTTCGACATTGACCTTGTGCAGTGTCAAATTCGAGTTGAGAACGGCGAAAGTCTGGAGCAAATCCTTCCATCCAGGTTGCTGGACCAGACCGAATCCGTTCCAAGCGGGCATTGCATCGAGGTTCGGTTGAATTGTGAGGATCCTTTGAATGCGTTTCTGCCACAAACGGGGACCATTCTCACGTGGCAGCAGCCGGAAGGTCCGGGTATCCGATTGGATCTGGGTTTTACCCAAGGGATGAAGGTGGGTCGTTCGTTTGATCCCATGATTGGCAAGCTCATCGTTTGGGGCAAGGACCGCGAGGAAGCCAGGCGGAGGATGAGCCAGGCCCTGTCTCGCACCCGCCTTGTTGGTGTCCTGAACAACCTATCCTATTTGAAGCAGGTGATCGACAGCCCCTTGTTCGATGAAGGTGCCTTAAGCACCGAAATTCTTTCGGCATTGACCGTCGAGAGACCTTCTGCTTTCCAATTTGAAAAAGCGGCCATTGCCCTGTTGCTGGAGCAACACCAGTCGTTTCCATTCCCTCAAGAGCTTTGGGGATTTAACAATACGGGTGTTTCGAGATGTCGATTTCAGCTGGCTTACGGTGAAGAGGTTCGTGACCTGGACCTGAGCATCGAGCCCCATCACGACGCGTACAAGATCAATGTCCGCGCGGCTGATAAGCAGACTACCATTTATATTTCTCCACAGGATCCAGACTGCTTTCAATGGCGGATGGAGGGCCGGCCTGTGGAACGGATTCATTGGATCCGGGACGGAGCCACCATCTGGATATCTGATGAGCAGGGAACCTTTGCCTTTGTGAATCAGACTTACCGATTTGTTGACAAGAACAAGCCGGAAGGCAGTGGCACGCTATTCGCTCCTTTTGCAGGCCGTGTCGTTGAACTCAAGGTTCAGGAGGGTGATTTCGTTCTTGAAGGTGCCACGATCATGGTATTGGAGGCCATGAAAATGGAGCATCAGCTTCGAGCGGAAAGAGATGGCAAGGTTTCTCGCCTTCTGGTTGATAGGCAGAGTCAGGTCATGGCAAAGCAGGCCTTGGCTGAGATTAGTTCAGACATTCCATCATGAGGGAAGCCATGCAGGCGATGTTTGCTCACTATTATGATAAGTCTCACGAGACATTCAGGGACAGCTGTCGTCGATTTGCGGACAAGGAAATCAAGCCTTTTGCTTTTGAATGGGAAGAGGCTGAGATTTTTGATCGAGCGCTTTATCAAAAAGCGGCAGCCGTTGGTCTGCTGGGGCCCACCTTTCCCGTGGAATTAGAGGGAGGCGGTGGTGACCTGTTCCACGGTATCGTGGCCCAGGAGGAGCTGCTGCGCGGCGGGGCTACCGGAGTTGCCGTCGGTCTGGGGTCCCTCTCGATTGCATTGCCGCCCATACTTGCGCTTGGTACGGAAGTTCAAAAGCAGGCCTTCATACCTGCGGTACTTCGGGGTGAAAAAATTGCAGCGTTGGCTATCACGGAACCAGATACAGGCAGCGACGTGGCCAGGATTAGCACCACGGCTCGTCCTGTTGATGGTGGATATGTGATAAGAGGTGCTAAAACGTTTATCACATCCGGTGTTCGGGGCGATCAATTTACCGTATTGGCTCGAACGGGAGATGCCTCGCATCATGGCCTGACGTTTTTTGTCGTGGAAAGGGAGCGTGAAGGTTTTCGAGTTTCCAAAAGCCTGAAGAAAACCGGGTGGCGTTCCTCTGACACCGGGGAACTGGTGTTTGATGATGTTTTCGTTCCCCATGAAAATCGAATCGGGCCGGAAGGCTCGGGTTTCCCAGCGATCATGAAGAATTTTGAAAACGAGCGACTGATGCTGGCCGTACAAGGCTATGTCCTGGCGGAAATTGCACTGGAGCAGGCTCTGCAATATAGTCGCGAGAGACAGGCGTTTGGTCAACCCATCGGCAGATTTCAGGTCACCAGGCATAAGCTCGCCGATATGCAAACCAAGGTCCTGGGCGCCAAGGCCCTTACGCTCGCGGTTGCGAAGCAAATGCAGGACGGCAAGGGCCTGCCTCAGGATGTGGCTGCAGCCAAGAATCTTGCGGCCCAGGTTGCTCAGGAAGTCTGCTATGAAGCGGTTCAGATATTTGGTGGCATGGGATATATGAGGGAAACCCTGGTCGAACGCCTTTCCCGTGATGCCAGACTTTTGCCAATCGGTGGTGGAACGCAGGAAATCATGAAAGAGATCATCGCCAGGTCCATGGGGTTGTCATAGTCGGCCCGGATGTTCCACGCGCCGGCTGGCCGATGAGATGATCGAACGCGATGGCGCCGAGTTCTGGCTGCTGGAGTGCCGCTGGGAGGATGGCGTCAGGCTTCAGAAATTCCTAGCTGGTTCGGATCAGTCCTGGGCTGCTCCTGTCGAAGTCCAAGGCCGGGTCAGACGCAAGGATCCTCCTGGTTGTTTCAAATGCGAAAGTGCGGGAGCTACTGACAGATCCTAATTATAGAACCAAGCTTAGAGCCGATTACCCACATCAGATTTTTGAAGAATTCGAGATGGCCTAACAAACCACGTGGCGCTAAGCGCAGCTGCGTTTCTCAGTGCCGGGTCTACAGTCTCTCCAGCAATTCAAGGCGCTACTGATGCTTCTCATCTGCGTCGCACTCATCACTTCAAACAAAAGCCCTGCCATTTCCTTTCGCTGTGACGTTTGACGTCACTGATGTTCACACTCAGAGTCACATTCAGTTACCGCCATAAGTGCCACCTAAAAAGAATTGAACTTTTTTTCATTTCTTCTGTGATGCCTTGCAATATCAGTAATTGATTTTTGTTAGTAAGGAGGATGAAAAAGGAGGAGACTTGCACTTGCGCATCATAGTCTTTTTTGCAGCGTTCATGCTCTTCAGGAATCAAGCCCACGCTTGCATTCCTACTGATCTTCCTGCATTGGAGCGTTTAGCAGCCAGAATTCAAGTGGGCCAGCATCGACTCTGTAGCGGCATGCGTTTCAACGAAGATTACGTTATAACGGCAGCTCATTGTGTCGCGAAGACTACTGAACACCTGGTCATAACAGAGAACCATATAAGCTACCGAATTGAAAAGCCGAGTGTTTTAATTCATCCCGATTTTGCAAAAGACATCAAGCACATAAACGATATTGCCCTCATCCGAATCAAGGGAGCAGGGCAGTCTAGCTACTTGAAAATTGGATCTCTGCAATCAGATTGCGATGCCTATTTCCTCGGATTTGGAGTTCAGAACTTCGTTCGCACAGGAGGGAAATGGTTAAACTCTGGTCAACCTGCGAGGCATCTTTCCAAGTTGAAGGTTGAACCCATGGAAGGTGTTTATGTCAACTTCCAGAATATACCACTGGATAAGGACCACTTTCAGGGCTATTCCGGCGACGGCGATTCCGGTTCGGTCCTAATCCAGGGCGGTAAGATGATAGGCCTTATCAAGGGTAGCAAGATAGTGGACCTGGGTGGAAGGAAACAAAAGATCCTGTTCGTCCTGCCCCTTTCAAATTCTAAAGTGATGGGATTCATAAATAAGGCTCAACAAGAAACTCTCCCCTCGCAGTGAGGTGAGATTAAATAGGAGTAATGTTATGAAAGATTCAGAAATCAAAAAGGCAAAGAAACTGGCGATGGCTGCTGTTGCAGCTCTTGCAGGTTCCGGTGCGAGTCAAGCCAATGCTGAAGCTTTGGCAAGCTTGCGCCAGGAAAGCGGAACCACAGCCAAGCTGGCCTCAAAATCCGCTCTGGTTCAACAGATTTTGGAGTCGCAGTCCATCGACGAGGAAGGCTATGATAGAAATTTCGACAGATACGATCGGACTGTAGACAAAGTTGCGGAGAGGATTATTCCGGGAATCACTCCAGGCGGCTTAATTCCAAATGATCTAATCAAGGAACCTGGACTTTTGGATAAGTTCGGCAAGTAAGCGATGAACCAAGTGACAGGAAGGATATCGTTCCTGTCACACAATAGGCAGAAGCTCATGAATCCGATAATTTCGACTATCATTTTGAAACTTGCGAGTATCTGCAATCTCAAATGCACGTATTGTTACTGGTTTCGCAACGGCGAAGTCAGGGACTACCCAAACGTTCTCAATGCTGAAACCAGAGCGGCGTTCGTGCGGACACTCGCCGCCCACCTCAAGACGTATAAACCGCGCGAGTTCTCCATCATTTATCACGGCGGCGAGCCGCTGCTCTATGGCAAGAAGAATCTTCGACAGATCAGCAACGACATTCGAGCCATCGAGCGCGAGACTGGTGTCAAAATCAACCTTGGAATGACCACTAACGGTCTTTTAATGGATCCCGAGTGGATTGAGATCCTCAAAGAGTTCGAAATTGCTGTGTCTGTCAGCCTTGACACCACAAGAGATGCTCACGATCGGAGCAGAATCGACTTCAAAGGCAAAAGTTCTTATGCAAACGTAGTCAACTGCCTGGGGCTCTTAAGATCGCAAGGAATCTCTCCCGGGCTCATTTCTGTTTGCGATCCTATGATCGAGCCGAAGGAGGTCTTTAAGCATTTCGTTCATGACCTAAAGGTAAATCGCTTCAACGTGCTGATACCCGATTACACCTTTGAAGATCATGCGCCCTCGATCGCAAAATTTTACCGGGGCTTCTTTGATCTATGGTATGATGAATATGCAGCCCAGGATGTTGACGTCCCCATACTGCGAAATATGCTGCGCACAGTCCTCGGCAAAAAATCCTCATCGGAATCAATTGGCTCAGGTGCGAACTCGACCGTCACCATTAATACCGACGGCCGAATTGAGCATCATGATGCATTGAATATCATCCCAAGGCAGAAAAAGAACGCAAGCTGCATCAACGTGCATACTCATGCGCTGCAGGACATCGTTAATGATCCGTGGTGGACGGCCGTGCATCAGGCCAGCAGTCTGCCATCTTCAGCCTGTGGAACATGTGAGCTCAAGACTGTCTGTGGGGGTGGTTTCATCGCTCATCGTTGGTCTGAGAGCAGAGGATTCGATAACCCAAGCGTGTACTGTTCGGATTACATGGACATATACACCCACATCTTTCGAAAGATATATCCCGACCTCTATTACAAAGAGAAAATATCATGATGGTAACCATACATGAACAACCTTATAAGCATGCTTTTGGCAGCATGCCCTATCTCAACGATGCAGATTTTGAAAGGATACTCTCCGAGCTCAAGAGTGAATTGCCATGGAATCGGGTAAAGAAAAGGTTCTATGATCAACATGAACTCAGCTTGAATGATATAGGTGCCGACACGCTTCCATGGAATAATAAGGCTTTCCATCAAGCCGTAAGGCAAATGGTGGAATGCAGCCTCGGAGTGACCCTGGAACCTTTCTTCACTGCCACCGCTCACCTCCTAGCGCGGGGCCAATACATTAATCCACATACCGATGCGCCGGGTCCAGGTTATGAGAGCATTCGCTTGGGTCTTGTCATCAATGACGGTGACGTCGGAGGTGGTGAGATCCAAATTCTGGACGGGCGTAACAAGGTGGAGAAGACCATTTCGTTTGATGAGAACAACTTCTTCCTGCTCGAGTTAAGTAGCCAGTCATGGCATGCCGTGAGGCCTATTCATAGGGGAACGCGGTACTCAGTAATCTTTTCATTCTGGGAACAGACGCCGGAGCATTACCTGAACGAAAAATGTGTAGAAGACATGCTATCCCGCGACCTAATTGCGCTGGACGACGGTTTTTTTCTCCATTCTCTGCATCGCCTTATTGAATTCAAAGCCCATCGAGTCAGGCATACAGGCCGGAATCTGCTCACTCACTTGGTAAATACCTACCGCCTCCTTATAGCGCTCGGTGCTCCAAACGAGGTCTGTCGTTCTGGGCTCTGGCACAGCATCTACAGTCAACCTTTGGACGTTGTACCATCGCGAAATGAAATTGCAGCAATCATTGGCAACCAAGCTGAAGAACTGACATATTCGTTCTCGCAAGGCCTCTGGATGGACGCATTGGAATGTCTGGACGACGCCGGCAGGAGGAATTTCCTTCTCCTCGACTATGCAAATTTCATCGATCAGCTGGAGTTCGAAGAGGACGTAGGCTATATAGCACGTAAGATGGAATTGTATAAAAAGTTCCATGACATCCTCACGCCAGAAATGGCTCTATCTCTTAAGCGAATTTTCGGGATTTGATGATGAGTAAAAAAGTTATAGGCCTCACGTTTGCTATCGCAGCTGTATGTCTTCTCTATCTGTGGCCGAAACAGGAGACAATGCGCCCGGTAGACAGCGACAATGTTATCGTCGACACCAATCGTTCTATGACTGCGGCGAAAACCGAGGCCGCGGTACCAGTGACTCCAATGCCTTCTAAAGCTATTGCCAGCAATGGCGATAACGTGGCTGCTACCGGGAATCCAGTGCATGAGTCCGATACCCAGGCGAGCGACCCAATACACGAATCATCACGCCGGGCCCCGCCGTTTCCAGCCACAGAGGAAACCGAGCGAGACGTAGTACTGAATGTCGAATATTTCAGTCCAGAAGAAGCCATCGCGTCTCTCGAAGCTAAAAAACTGACAGGCGTGACTCAGGGATTTCCTAAATTTCAGCCTCTTAACCTCGCTCAGCACCGATATCTCATTGAAGAGTTGTATGGCAGCTATAGGGGGAAACCCCTCGCCCCTAAAGAATCCTGGAACAACAGCCGTTTCGAATTCGAATTGGAAAAATTCGATGACAAGGGGAAAGACGCCTCACGGGCTGTACTTAGTATTTACCGCGATGAAGTACGGATTTCCAGAATTGAAGCGATATCAGGCGATGAGAACATCAGCCTGCGGTTTGACTCGGAAACTCAGACATTGATCTTGGAAACAGGCGATGGGTCCTACCTTCAGATGGCGACCAATGCGCAGGGTTCAGAACTGATCGGCAATCTTTATGAAAATGACAAGGTTGTTACACACATCATATTCAGAAAAGCAGACAATTAATTTAAGGCAAGGCCAAGCATAAATAAATCCACCTGAGAACTTCTACTGAGCCCTGACTGGAAGAAAGCGTTGAGTGAATATGAGGCAAGGTTCAAGGTTCCAGAGGGAACGGCGGATGAAATGGATTGCCTGCGGTGACAGGGCTTCGCAACCCGAGCCCCTCTCCCAGGGGCATCGGGCTGACGCTAACGGGGTAATTGACCCTCACTTCTGTTCCGCCATGGCCTTGATTTTGGGCAAGGAAAGGTTCCAGCTTTCGTTGGCCCCCGGCAGGCACTGCTCATGCTCTGGTGAGTCCGAGAAATCGCCCATTTCCACGGTCAGGCTGGTCTTTCCCTGCTCTTCCCGGAGATCAAACGTCAGAAAATCCAACTTCTGAAAATCAAGGCCTTGAACCCTGAAACTGAATTTCAGATGCCGGTTGGGCGTGATGCTATAAATAAAGCCTTTCGAACCCACATTGCCGTCTTCCATGATCCAGGTCACAGGACTGTCGGGACCTTTCCAGTCGGATTCCATTCTGGTTCCTGGCCACCAAAGACTGATCCATTCCTGGTTGAGCTGACTATTGGTCAGAACCTCCCAAACCCGGGAAGCGGGAGCTTTGATGTCGATGGATTGTTTTAGGTTCAGGAATTGTTCACCCAATTCCCTGGCAAGGCCCATGAGAATGCCCGCCCAGCCTTCAAAGAAGCCTTCGGTCTGGTCTTTGAATTTCGCTGCCATGACGTGCGTTAGAACCAGAACACAACCCTGGTCTTTGGGTGTGATGCTGATGGTGACCGTATCAGTTCCATCCGAATATTTGGGAACACGCGCGGTGAAGACCAGGCGTTTGGGTCGGTCTATGACCACATACTCGCCATGATGTTCAACATCCTCGCCATTGCGATTTTCCACGATGATCCACTGGCCGCCGACCCGGGCATCGATCTCCACGCGCTTCATATGCCCTGTTTCGGTCGCGAAGAGAAAGCGGCCGGCTTTGGCGGGATCGAGAAAGGCATCAAATACGCGCTCAGGCGCCGCCCGAAAATGCCTCATGACGGTGACGGTGATGGATTCATTCGGATTCACGGCTGTCCTCCTCATCCAGGATTTGTTCCAAAATATCCAGTCGCCCGTTCCAAAGTCGACTCTGCTTTTCCATCCATTGGAGCGCCATCTCAAAGGCACGGGGATCGTAAGACAGAAAGTGTTCACGACCCGATTGCCGCCTCTTCACAAGGCGCGCACGCTCCAAAATACGGATATGTTTGGAGACAGAGTTCAATGACATCGCGAAAGGGTTGGCCAGGTCGGTGACCCTGGTTTCGCCTTTGGATAAGCGCTGCAATATGGCCCGACGTGTGGGATCCGCCAAGGCTAAAAGGATTTGATCAAGGTCCAGTTTGTGAGCGTTCATTATTCACCCTCAAGGGTGAATATAGAAGCCGGCTGAAAGAATGTCAAGTCAGGCACGAGATCCGTAAGACCAAACATTGAAATTCATTTCGGGCTGTTGTGCATCCTATGGCTTTTGGATTGAGATATCGGCAGCTGGATCACGAATCTGGTATTGGGCGACGTTTCGTCATAATTCAGGGACCCGTTTTGAGCTTCGATAATGCCTTTGGAAACGCTCAGACCGAGGCCCGTCCCTTTGCCAACTTCCTTGGTCGTGAAGAAAGGCTGGCCCAGTTTGGGGCGGATGTCCTCGGGTATTCCCTTTCCACTGTCCATGATCGCGATCTCTATGGTCCCGGCAATCTGCCCGACGCTAATCCTGACCCATCTCTCGCTCAGGTTCACGACAGCATCGAAGGCATTCGAAAGCAGGTTGAGCAACACCTGGGAAATCTCAGTCGCCCGGCACTCCAGCTCCAGATCAGGAGAAAAATCGTCAATGAGGAGCTGAATTTTGTACACATTGAATCGTTCTGAGCAGAAGGAAAGGGTTTCGTCGACTATGGTCCGAACCTTGACCTGCTCAAAGGGATCCATATCCGTATTGCGGGAAAAGGTGCGGAGTCCTCTTATGATCTTGGCGATGCGTCGGGTCATATTGGAAATTGTTTCCACAGCGCCTATGGTCATCTCTTTGGGAATAGGTTCACGGTTCAGGAATATTTTGAGCTGCTTCGCTTTACCGTCGATGATAGCGAGAGGATTATTGATTTCATGAGCGATGCCACCCGCCATCTCACCGAGCGCACTCATTTTCGATGATGCAATCAGCTTGGCCTGCTGGGATGCGATCGTCGACTCAAACTGCTTGCGTTTGGTGATATCGACTCCAGTCAGAATCATGGTGTCCTTGCTGCCCCTCTTGATGAGTTTGCCGCTGCAAGACACCCAGCGGTGGGTTCCATCAGCACACACGGTGCGGAACTCAGCACTGAAAGAGGCTCTGTATAAAATCGAACTGCGAACCCGGGAATCCACGGAATTCCGATCATCGGGGTGGATGACTGAGAGGATATCGCTGAATGACTTGACTCCCTGGCCGGTTTTGGTCTCATCAAACAATAGGCCTCGATCCTCATACCAGACAATGAAATCACTGCCCAGGTCCCACTCGCAAGCCCATATATTTCCGGCATCCAGCGCAAAACGCAAACGCTGCTCGCTCGAATGCAGGGCTGTAAAGGCATAGATAAGCTCGATAGCCATCTCCTTCACTTCAGGAATCAAAGCAGCCTTGATCGGCAGCGCTTCCTCCTCTCTCCCAGCCTGTTTGATAGTGGAAATGATGGAGCGCACAACACGTGCTGTCTTAAGGCGATGGAGTTTGAGAAGGATAAGACCGGATCCGCAGATGGAAAAAATCAGTAAAGCCGCTGTGGTGATGCTGGTCGTCAAGGACATGCTGTAAATATTCCGCAGATCGAGTCGAATGATTGTGGCAGCCAGGATAAGCCCGGGGCCTTGTCCTCTGACGATAGGCTGGGTCAGCAAAATGGGCGCCAGATAGTCGGCGGCCAGAGCTTCTCTATGTAGTCGGGAAACCGTCTGTCTCGATTCCAAGGTTCGCTTGATATCCTGAATCAGGTCGGGATCAAGAGGCAGGTTTTCCAGGGGCATTCCTATCCAGCGGTGATGGGATGAGGCCATGACGCGAGGTGCGCAGCAGCCGATCACCAGAACAAATTCCACATCACTTTCACCACTGAGCACGCTCACGAGTCTCTGCAAATCTTCATCGGGAAGCTGCGTCTCTGCAGCATGATTCAGCATATTCGCAATAGTCTCGGAACGCTTGAATGAGGCTTTCTCCAGCTGATGTTCAAAGATGGCGTGAGAGATGAAAATTCCCGAGCCAAGGATGACCCCAGCCAGCAGCAGAAAAAGAGCAATGTGTCGCTTGATTTTAGTCAGGATCATGGCTCGTTTTATCCTCATGCATGGGAAGGGCCTTTTTCACTATGCTATCAGTCCATCCTTTATAATCCTCTTGTGGTTTTGAAAGATGCCCGAGGCCACGAAGCATGTTTTCCATGCGCTGGAACGTCGCTTCGATCGTTCCGTCAGGACCGAGAAAAGCGAGCTGTTCATTGAGTGAAACCATCTTGACAAGACCAAGAGACTCTTTGAATTCAGCACTCGGGATATGCTCTCGGGCAGCCATGAAAGCGTAAGATTCTTCCGGATGCTGCTCGGCATACTGCTGCGCTTTAAAAAATCCGAGCAGAAACCGGGCCAGCTCATCTCGACGTCGATCGATAAGGTCCTTATCAGCAGCAAAAGCGTCCACGATCTCATCAGGTATTTGTTTGCTACTAAACAGCATGTGAAAGTCGGGGTCGGAGAGCAGTTTGAAAGAATAAGGAGGAAAGGTGGAGGCCGCATCGATTTTGCCATTGCGTAGCGCGGAGCCCATGTGCCCTTGGCTCAAGGGGACAACTGTCATATCCTGGAGCGAGACAGAGCTGTGGCTTTCGACGGCCCGAGACAGGAGGTAAAAGCTGACCGTCGCCAGTTCAGCGCCTACCTCCTTGCCTTTCAAATCACTGAGGCTCTTTATACTGGAATGCGCGATGAGGACATCGGCTCCATGCGACGTGTCCATGACGGCAAACACCTGGAGCTGCCGCTTTGAGTACTGTCCGGCCAGCAAAACATCAAGCGGCGTCACCCCCATCACATCAATCTGGCCACGTTCAAAAGCTCGACGCGCATCCTGTATGGCGCTGTATTCAATGATTTTCACTTTGACACCCAACTGCTCGAACAGACCTTTTTCCTGCGCAAGGAAGAGATATTCAATGGGAGGCCATGGTGATACCCCAATGCGAAGATCCTCTTCCGCAGTCGAGCAGCGTTGGCAGGATGTGACAAGTGACGCCAGGCAGAACAAACGGACAATGAGCGAAGAGTAATTTCTTCCATGTAAAGAAAGGCGATGACATATTTTCATGCAAATAAAACCCTGTTGGCGAGAACAACAATCGCGCATTGCGGCTCTATCATGACCCTCTTACCGAACATAGGAAATGAAAAAATGCAGCTCAAGGGGATGGCTCATCCGTTGCAGCATTTTTGAGCAAGCGGAATCCCATGTTGCGAGGAAGCATGGAAGCCCCCGGGCTCAGCTGACTTTGGACAGGACCTTTGGTCGTCTGTTGATCTGCTGGAATCCTGTGGTCAGTTGCAGTTCCAGCGCAAACGGCATGAAGTCCGGCAGGAACGAAGGATTGGGGTCCATCAGATGAATGGCGATGGAACCACCGATTTTTTCCAAATACGAGCGGATCGCATCCATCCCGACTCCGCGACCGGAGATGTCAGTCACCGACGTGGTGGTCGTAAATCCTGAGTGAAAGACGAGATTGGCGATGGCCATCACATCGAGATCATGCCTTTCCGGAATCAGGCCTTTGATCACCGCCAAATGCTCGATCTTGCGAAGCGCCAGGCCACGCCCATCATCTTTGATGGTCAGGATCAGCCGTTCTTTATGGATTCGGGCACTCACCTCGAGGCGACCTCGGGCTGATTTTTGCTGCGACAGTCGCTCATCAGGAGCCTCAATGCCGTGATCCAGGGAATTACGGATGCTGTGCATAAGGATATTCCTGAGAACGTCCGTGACCTCATCCGAAAGATAAACCTCATCAAGGTGGAGGACAAACTCCGGATTCTCCTTCTTCAGATCATGGGCCAGCTTCTCAATGGGCTTGCGGAACTCCTCCAGGAATTCCCGAATATCACAGTAGAGCAGACTCACGAAGAAATTTCGGATCTGCAGGATGCCTTCGTAAATCTCATCGGGATGACTGGAATGGGCGATTTTTTCCAAAAGATCGAGCCTGGCTTTCAGTTCGCTGCGGGCAATCATCAGGTTGGCGGGATGCCCTGCCGTACGATTGAGTTTCTGCGTATTGATGGAAAGGTAGGTCTGGAGCAGCGTTTGAATACGGTCCAGGTCAGCCATGAGCTGCTCTGTATCCCAGGCTCGTCGGCCCTGTCGTATGTCGGCCAGAACCTGCTCCGCCCGATGGGTGAGGTCGCTCAGATCTTTGAAACAGAAAGCGCGTGATGTGCCCTTGAGCGTATGTATGTTGATGAAGAGTATCCTGACGACATCAAGCGAGCCCGACTTTGCGCCTTGCACGAGACGCTTGTTCTCCTCGATGAGCGCATCGGCCAGCTTGAAAAAGCGCTCCACCCGATCGGCCGGCAGGGCCACCAGTTCGGTCATATACTGAACGTCAAGCTTCTGCCGCTCGTTCTGTTCCTCTGAGCGCCGAACCTCGGTCACGTCCTTCACCACGACCAGGACCTTTTCCGTCATATTCTGCTTGTTGACGATGGGGTTCCACTCGAGCTCCAGAATTTGCTCGCCAAGGCCGGGATGATGGACCTTGATTTCGCGAAGAAAGCAATGGGCATTCGAATCGAAGGCGATGACGTCGTCCCCCAGAGCCGAGCAGAGCGCGGATTGCAGCATCGCCATCTGATCCGTGGAGGCATCGCTATGACGGAAGATCAGACCGAGGGCGGGTTTGCCTTGAAGATTTTCCTCATGAAGGATCTCCTCCAGTTGCCGGGAGTATTCGTTGTCGATGACAAGGTTCTGTCCAACTATGGAAAAGATTCCAAGCCGAATGCTTCCCATCATACTGCGGATATCACGGGTTTTTTCCTCGACTTTTCGCTCCAGGCCCTCATTGAGCTCACGGATCTCCTGGTCGGCCTTCAGCTGCCGCAAGCGCACCTTGTCACCTACCGCCAGGGAAAGCAGCACGACCTCCACCGACCCACCAATAAACTGGGCCCAGGTGGTCAGTGTGCTGTGAGGAAGCAATCCAATCATCGCCAGCAGGACGATGAAGGAACTCAGCAGAAAGAGTGACCACGATAGACCGAGGAAATAAGCGGGACGATAACGTTGCCAGCAGCGATAACCAATGGCGATCGCAACGAGAGGAGGGGCCAGGGTCGCTGTGATAGCATTCATTTTAACGGCGACGCTTATATTGATAAGAGTTATAACACCCGCAATCAGGGCATTCAGAACGGGGATGAGGGTGACCATCCAGAGCCGTCTCGCGCTGCGCTTCAGTCCCAGATAGTCGTTGACAAACCAAATGGCAGCCGCTGACAGAAAACCGACCGTTGCGACCATGACCTCGTTACTGAAAAATTCAGCAAACCCTGGCGGCAGCAGAGTCATGTAATGTCCCTGCAGCCCGAGATAGTTCAGGATGGAGAGTATGTTAAAAACCACATAGGAGATATAGAGCCGATTGCGCGTTGTGAGCCCCAGAAACGCATTGTAAAAAAACATGACGGTGAGAAAACCAAAGAAAAAGCTCATGAGACTTGATTCGGCCGTTCTTTTTTCAAAGAAGTGGTCACGCGCATAGAGGCGGAGAGAAAGCTGGTTTATCCCTTCAGTTCTGACTTTAAAGTAGTAAACATGCTCGCCAGGTGGAATTTCAAAACCAAAGACTACCAGTCGGTAAGCGACCTCCCTGGACCGGGGATCGATGCGATCACCGGACACGCGTTTTTCATAGCCCTGACTGCTGGGAATGTGGAATTCGACAAGATCAGCGCTGGGGTAACCATATTCCAGAACAGCTGGGATGCTCTGCCCCGTGTCGTTGCGTAAGACAAAGCGACTCCAGATTCCGGCCCTGGTTATGCCCCAATAAGGAACCTTATCCGGCACAGTGATGAAAGATTCCGCCGGCAGGTCCAGGATTTGTTTCAAATCCATGTTATGACCCTGGTCATGATAGAAATCCAGGGAGCTGCCATGGATGGGAATCTCGCTCAAATTGCTGGGCACCTGGATGACCTTGCCGGACGCTGGCGACGAGCCAAAGGCGAGGCTCCACAGGATGCCAACAATAAGAATTCCAGGTTTAGGGTATTTCAGCAAAATCATGCAAGAGTTCCTTTGTCATCGGACACGATGGTCATCGACAAAGTGGAGAAAACCTTGAATTTTTGCCAAACGGACATTGGGATGACTGACGAGAGGACATATCGCTGGCGAAGGACAGTCACCCGATTTCTTTCACAAATTAACTAATATGACATAAACATATGTCATAAAATTAAACCTCCTGATATATTTGACGAAGATATCGGTCGTACGTGACTTTGGAATTTATCGAAAGGGAAAAGAAATGGGAAACTCAAGCGAACCCATAACAGGTCCAGATTTCGAGCAAGGTGTTCAAATCTCAACGATACCTGTGAACGGCATATTACTGGGCCATGTTGCTGGTGAAGCCGTCCTGTTGATCCGACGTTCCGAAACATTCCATGCTCTGGGTGCCACGTGCCCTCACTATGGGGCACCTTTGTCACAAGGAATGATCGTGGGTAACGAACTTCGGTGTCCCTGGCATCATGCTGCATTTGACCTCGCAACAGGTCATGCAAGCTGCCCCTCACTGAATCCTCTTTCCTGCTGGACCGTCGAGTTGCGTGACGGGCATGTCTACGTTCGTGGCCGAAAACCTCGAGTTCAAAAGTCGGCTTCTTCGCCACATGTGAATCGGGTTGTTATCGTTGGCGCCGGAGCAGCAGGAAACGCGGCAGCCGAAGAGCTTCGAACTCAAGGATTCAACGGGAGCATTTCCCTGCTATCGGCTGATACGGTTACACCCTACGATCGACCCAATCTTTCGAAAGACTACCTGGCGGGCCGGGCTCCCGAAGAATGGATTCCGCTGCGAAACGAGGAATTTTACCGGGAAGCCGGCATCGACATTCGTTTCGGTGTACGTGCCGTAAGCCTCGACGCCACGAAAAAAATCATAACGACGTCATCAGGCGAAACCTTTGAGTTTGACCGCTGCCTTCTCGCTACGGGAGCCACTCCCCGTCGCCTCAGCGTAAGTGGAAGCCAGCTTCCGCATGTCCATTACCTGAGGACTCTTGAGGACTGCCGCCGCATCATTTCTGCCGCTGGTCAGGCGAAAAATGCCGTTGTCATCGGGTCCGGTTTCATTGGACTTGAAGTGGCCGCTTCCTTGCGTGCCAGAGGAATGAAGGTCTCGGTCGTGAGCATGGATGCCATACCGCTTCAGAGGGTCGTCGGCAAGGAGATCGGATCATTTCTTCAAAAGACCCATGAGGCCAACGGCGTGACGTTTTACCTCAAGCGGAATATTGATCAGATCACCGCCCAGTCCGTAAAACTTGATCAAGGCGAACTTGTTCCCGCCGACCTGGTCGTGGTGGGGATTGGAGTGAGTCCGGATATCGGCCTCGCGGAGAGCGCAGGGCTTCGACTCGGTGGTGGAGGGGTTGAAGTGGATACCTATTTGGAGACAAGCGCATCGGGTGTATTTGCGGCAGGAGACCTGGCATTCTTCCCCGATGCCAGAACCGGGGAGCGCATGCGCATCGAACATTGGGCCGTTGCCGGACGTCAAGGCCAGGCGGCGGCACGTAACTTGCTTGGCCAACGAGCTCCGTACCGAACGGTCCCCTTTTTTTGGACGGCTCAGTACGATACAACACTGGCCTATGTTGGTCATGCACCGGCTTGGGACGAGATTCGGGTCAGCGGAAAAGTCCAGAACAACGATGCAACGGTTGCGTTCCTGTCCCAAGGTGTTGTGCGGGCCGTTGCGACTCTGGGGCGGGATACCGCCAGCCTTGAAGCCGAGGCGGCGCTCGAGTCAGGTGACAACGCTCGCCTCCTGGCCCTCCTCAAAGAGTGAGCTGTTCGATTCGAACGAACGCCTTACGCTTCATGGCTTTGCTTTTGACTCAAGAGAGCAAAGCCAACGGTCGCCAGCGTCTTCACCAGCCCCTCGAACCCGCCGAGCTCCTTGGGCTTTGTGTAAAAGTAAGTCGCCCCGAGCTGATGGGCTTTTATGAGGTCTTCATCCCGGCTGGAGGTGGTCACGATAAAGACGGGAATCGACTTAAGGTCTGAATCCGTCTTGACCTCTTTGAGTACCTCCCGCCCGTCCTTGCGTGGAAGATTCAAGCCCAATACGATCGCATCAGGACGCGGTGAATTCGAGTAGGTACTCCGCCGATGGAGAAAGTCCAACGCCTCAACGCCATCAGGGACCCAATGGACCTTGCCTGGGAATTGCGTTTCCCGGAGGAGAATCGTGAATAACCGTGCATCAGAAATATTATCTTCCACCAAAAGGATTTCGACTTCCTGTTCCACGCTGCCTCCAATTCCGAAAATCAAGTGCTGCTGGCGGCCTCATTGCGCGCTATCCCGTGCTCTCCAGGAAGAATAAAATGGAAACTGGCCCCTTCGCCGGATCTCGACTCCACCCAGATGCGCCCCCTGTGACGCTCAATAATCTTCTTGCAGATGGCAAGTCCGATACCCGTGCCCTGATATTTTGTTCGATCACTATGCAGTCGCTGAAAGACGAGGAAAATTCTTTCGGCATACTCTGGGCTGATGCCGATTCCGTTGTCTTTCACTGAAAACATCCATCCTTCCTGCCGTTCCTCCGCCGTGATCTCGATTTCGAGTTTCTTCTCGCTGCGATACTTGATTGCGTTGCTCAGTAGATTCTGGAATACTTGAACCATTTGCACGGGATCAGCATTCAGCGTCGGAAGCAAGCCTATCCTCAGACTCGCTTCGCTTTCTCTGATCGCTGGCCTTAAATTGGCTTCCGCTTCTGCAGCCACCGCATTGAAATCAACCGGTCGAGTATTCTGCGGGGCCCTGCCCAAGCGTGCGTAGGAAAGCAGGTCTTCGATAAGGGCCTGCATACGCTGCGCTCCTTCACACGCATAATCGATAAACTCTCTTTCCTCATCGTTAAGCTTCGAACGGGCTCGTTTCTCCACGAATTGCAAGTAGGTGGAAACCATCCGGAGTGGTTCCTTGAGATCATGTGACGCAATGAAAGCGAAGTCCTGCAGCTCCGCGTTCGATGCGGCCAATGCTTCCGCCCTCTTGCGCTCACTGATATCGCGGATGAACGAAGTAAACGAATAACTGTCATCAACCTTTATAGGCAATACGGTCAGCTCGACAGGGATTTCCGTCCCGTCTTTTCGCAGAGCGGGAAACTCAAGACGGCGATTCAGAACGGGTCCTTCGCTTGACTTAACAAAATTCTCCAGGCCCCGCCTGTAGGCCTGGTGGTATTTTTCCGGAATAATGGTTTCACAGAGGGATCGGCCCACGGCCTCCTGGCGAGACCAGCCGAATGTCGTCTCGGCCTGCGGATTCCATTCCGTAATGCTGCCCCTGTCATTGATCGCAACAAAAGCATCATGCGCTTTTTCGAGGACGAGTCTGCTTCGCGCCTCGCTTGCTCTCAGCGCCTCTTGGGCATTACGCTTATCCGTCAAATCACGGGTCACTTTGGAGAAGCCGATGATCTGGCCCGCATCATCTCTTACGGTGGTTATCAAGACGTTGGCCCAAAAACGTGTTCCATTTTTCCGGATACGCCAGCCTTCCTCCTCATACGTCCCTGTTCTCGCGGCAATTTCAAGCTCGTGCTTCGTCCTGTACGCATCGTCCTTTGGGTAGAACTTTGAAAAGTGCTGCCCGACGATTTCCTCGGCTTTGTATCCTTTGATCCGTTCCGCCCCCTCGTTCCAGGACATGACGTAGCCCTCGGGGTCGAGCATGAATATGGCATAATCTTTAACACCGGATATCAGGCGCCGGAACCTCAGCTCGCTTTGCCGCAGTTTTTCATCGGCCTGTTTTCGCTCGGTGATATCTCTTGTGATTTTCGCGAATCCGTAAAGCCTGCCGTCCTCATTGTACAGAGCGGTGATAATGACACTTGCCCAAAAAGTTGCGCCATCCTTTCGGACCCGGAGGCCCTCCTCTTCAAAGCGACCTGCCTTGGTCGCGACTTCCAGCTCCTTGTTGGGTTTTCCTGCTCGCTTCATCTCTTCTGGATAAAAAATGGAGAAGTGCTCGCCTATGATTTCATTTTTTGAATAACCCTTGATTCGCTCGGCACCATCATTCCAGCTCAGAACACGGCCAGCGGGGTCCAGCATGAAGATTGCGTAGTCTTTGACTCCCGAAACAAGTATTCGAAAGTGCTCCTCGCTCTTGCGCAGAAGTTCCATGTTGTGGCGGAGTTGCTCATTAAGAGTTGTCAGCTCTTCGTTGGAAGACTCCAGCTCCTCCTTCGCGGTTTCAAGCTCCTGGTTAATCGTTTGCAGTTCTTCGTTACTGGATGTGACCTCCTCGTTGGCTGACTGAAGCTCCTCGAACCCGATATCGCGCTCGTCGATGACGGCTTGAAGGTGTTGCCTCGTGCCTTCCAGTTCCTCGGTCAACCGACGGATTTCCTCCGATTCGCTGACTTGCACGACTTCGGCCCCATCAGTGTCCTTGAACTCGGTTTTTTGAAGCCCGGGCCTGGGTAGCGAGGCTGGCGACTCCTCGAAGATGATAAGAAAGTAGCGCTGTTTTAAGGTTGGAGTTCGCAGTGGAGTGACCCGGACGTTCACATGTTTGAATTCATCACCGGACCTGAAACGGAGTTGATTGCATTTGACGAAGCTTGCCTCTCCTGACTTTGCCTTTTCTATGGCCTGCCGCACGGGTTGCATAAGATCGGGGTGAAGCATCTTGAACAGGTTGAAGCTTGCTCGCCCCGAAGGATCCAGGTAAGCGGCTGTGTGGCCCCGGAACTGAACGATATCGCAGTTTTCCGTAATCACGACGGCCGCCGGACTGAAATTGGCGAGAATAAACCTATCGGTTTCCCTGTGAATATCGTTTTCGCTGTCACGGGCCGGTGGGATGCTGGGTTGAGGTTTGAGGGACTCCACCTTCACGGGGAACTTATGCCCGGGTATCGGTTGATAGGAAAGGCGAAGCGGAATGTCTTTCTTTTGGTAAAACTTATGGGCTTTTTCGATTGGGATGAAATAGTCCGAGAACACATCGACAAGTTCCGACTTCCCTAAAATCAGGAATCCGTTCGGGACTTTCAGGGCATAGTGGAATATCGGCACGACCCTTTCTTGAAGAGCCGGCCCAAAGTAGATGAGCAGGTTTCTGCAACTAATCAGATCCATGCGGGACAAGGGCGGATCGGCGATCACGTTCTGGCGGGCAAAGACACACGTATCGCGGATCTCCTTCTTGATTTGATATCCACCTTGAACGGGGTCAAAGAATTTCTTCAAACGCTCAGGCGAAACAATCGAGGAAATCGTCGTGGGGTAGATACCGGAACGAGCCTTCTCCAACGCTGGCTCGCTGATATCCGTGCCGAAGAATTGCGCGGAGAATGAATGGTGATATTTCTCGTTGAATTCAGCCAACCGGATGGCCAGTGAGTACACTTCTTCACCGGACGAGCAGCCAGGGACCCAGACTCGAAGTGAGTCTTCTGCCCCGCGGCCCTCGGTTATCTTCGGAATGATCAAGGCTTCGAGCGCGTCGAACATCTCCGGATCGCGAAAGAAACTCGTCACATTGATGAGGATGTCACCGTAGAGGGCCTCCAATTCGTCCGGGCGGGTTTTCACAAACGCAAGGTACTCGACCAGGGTTTTAAGTTTGGAGGAGGTCACGCGCTTTCTTACACGACGTGACACCGTCGTTTCCTTGTAGTCAGCAAAATCAACGCCGAAACTGGTCTTGAGCTGGGAAAGAATCTCCTTCAAGGCGGCGCGATCTTCGTCGCCGGTCCGAACGGTCGAGTTTTCCTCCATGGAAGCGATGCGAGCAAGCTCGGCTGCAATATTGGAGGGGGACAGGATATGATCGACGTGACCCGCAGAAATCGCGCTCTTTGGCATTCCGGAGTGCCTGGCTGATTGCCCGTCCTGCGCAATCGCGATGCCTCCTGCCATCTTGATGTCTTGAAGACCAATCGTTCCATCGTTCCCGGTCCCGGAAAGAACGATGCCTATGGCCTTCGACTCATAAGCCTGAGCCAGCGAACAGAAGAGGGTGTCAACGGGCAAATGAATGCGACGGGTCAGGGTTCTGGGCACAAGCCGGAGGATACCGTCCTCAACGACCAGGTCCTGATCCGCTGGAGCTGTATAAGCGTGGTCGCGTCGTATCCTTTGGCCATCTTTTGCGAGCTCGATCGGCACTGTGCTTATGGGTTGGAGTATTTCAGAAAGCATAGCTGCATGACGGGGATCCGAGTGTTGAACGACAATAAAAGCCATTCCCGCATCTGGTGGCAGGGACGCGAACAGCTCTCTTAAAGCCTCCAGGCCGCCAGCCGAGGCCCCTATGCCTATAACCAGGCTTGGGCAGCCTGATTCGTTGCTGTCGTCATTGCCTTGAGTATCCATTGGAAACTTCAATCCTCTCGAATCACCCGTGGCAGCTCGACGGCCAGGAACATCCTGACCGCATCTTCAAGACCAGCAAGGCTGCTTGGTTTCGTGATGAATGAAACTGCGTCAAGCGAATAGCCCTTCAAAATATCTTCGTGGGCATTGGATGTCGTGAGGATAAAGACAGGCATGCGCCTTAGACGTGGGTGCTTTCGCATCTCAGTCAGAACATCAAATCCGCTCTTCTTGGGCAAATTGATATCGAGAATGACGGCGCTTGGCGTGACTGCGCCGGAATACTCGCCGCGCTGTAAGAGAAAATCTATCGCTGCTTCGCCATCTGAAGCGACATGCACATCCAGCGAGAAAGCATTCGTACCAAACTCGCGCAGCAGAGTCTGAATGAGTCTCGCGTCTCCCCTGTTGTCTTCGACGAGCAGAATGCAGACTGTCCGTCTGCCATCCGGTCCGGGATGCGTCTTCTCCTTGACCAACCGAGAATCCACGTCCCTACTCCTCACACTCCGGCAATCCAGCACTTCGGTTGCGTGACTGGGGCTCCCTCTTTTAGGAGGATCAAAATTTGATCAGCGGGAGCCCGTCTTGAGGCCAATGTATAGTTTCTGTATACATACGTCAACGCCGTTGGGCGCTAAGGAATAAGGAAAACGCTGACTTCCAACTGCTCGTTCACGAAGCACAGGGAATGGGGCGGTGGCGTCCCCAGTCATACAGTAGAATCTACACAATTTCTGATTAATTTTCGCAAAGAGAAAACCCTGGAGGTTATTCATGACTCATACTGCTCCACTCCAGATCGAACGCAGATCTGGAAAACGAACGCCTGGTCATTACGATTTGTCAGGCTGTTTGAAAACTGCTGATACGCAAACCCTTGTAAGATCGATTCTCGTTGATATTTCCACGATCGGGATAGGGATCAGGAGTCTGGACTATCTTCAGCCAGAGTCCACCGTCCTGATTTCTCTCAAGGAAGAGTAAGTATACTTTCGGGTTGCATGGGCCAAGGCTGATTCTGCGAACCAATCTCTGTGGCACATTGGTCTTTTGACTGAAGATCCGTCGATGGATTTAAGTTCATGGTTTGAGCGTCACGGCATCGTTGTAAGCCAAAAGAAGGCAAAACCTGAAGAGCACAGTGGTTCATTGTCTGAGGTTACCTGGTCCGATCTTCGACCTCTCATTGCCATGGCCCGTATCAATGAAGCCAGTTTCTCACAGCAGCCAGGCATGGAAAAGCTCATGACAGACAGGAGAGCTTACCCCATCAACTTCAACGGAATTTCCTTGATGGCTTTATTGCCAAGGGACTTGAAGCCTCTACGGATCAATGAAATAACGGACAGCGAGGCCGAGTCGAAAATCAAAATTCTAAGAAGAGTACGAACCGGCCTGGGAGATAGCCGATGGGTCTTGATTTGGCCTCATTCCGGTTTGTAGATCAGCGGAGTCCATGGAAACGCGTTGCACCTAAGCCATGCTGGCAATTCCAGCCTTCCATAATTTGAGCAATGTGGGCAATTCCGGCTTCTCCTCCAGCACGGGCGGCTCGTCTTGCTTTTTTCGCAAGGCTTGCTGATAAGGTTTATTTATTGCAAGTGGAACCTGTCGTGTGAAGGCTTTAGAGTGCAGGTCGAAATGAACAAATGCTGTCGAGAATGGGTCCTTCATGTCATGCCCACAACAATGCCGTCTTCGGAACAAGGATTCGAAGAAGAGCACTCATGCCCATTCTGTAAGCGGCAATACGTGATTTCATTCACTGCCCTGGGACGGCCCAATACAGAGCACTTTCAAAGGGTTCCCATCACAATCCGGCCCGGATCAAGACGGGGAAACCGTCCTGGTTATTATGGTGCTGATCACTGAGCCAGGGTCGGACTGGGATGTACAGGAATTCCACCGACTGCGGTCCGCGCAGATGAGCATTATTCTCCCTGCTACCATATAGCTGCATGAGTCTGCCTGACGTTTTCTGCTAGTCATTTGCCCTAGTCCTCCGATAAGGAAATGACCGACAGTAATGATCCGGAGTTGACTTTGATATTAGGCAAGACGCTTGAGAAAAACCTGAAGCGTTTCCCTTTCCTAGCCGGGATATCCTTGCTGGCAGTTTCCTCGACAAGATGCGCTTCCCTGAATAAGATGGAGTATCTTCAGAGCTATGTCGGTCCCTACTATTCGAGGGCATAAAGCAATGAGGGGAGCCGAGAGCTCTGTTCTTGGGCGACTGCCGCTTATGCACAGAGACATGAGTGCCATCAATCTTCAGCTGGGTCCGGTCATTGGTGGAGTAGTCGGGCGTCATGAGGAAAACGGCCAGAGGGGTCGGCAGGCTTCCAAGTGAGGGTTTGGGATCGCCGAATTTTCAGCCGTTAGACGGCGATTTGCAAACCAAGGAGAAAAAATTACACATGCGATCATCAAAGCGAACCTACGTCACTTTTTCGAGTTCAGTCCTTGCTCTCCAACAACTCGAAGCAACATTGCTGCCCAAACAGCCATATAGCCGATAGGATCGTTGCCCTCTTTCATAAGAGATTCCATTTGCTGCCAATCATCTTCGAGGGAGCCTAGAGTTAAATCCTTCGGTGAGACAATTGGATCATAAAGCTCTTCGTGCTGGATGAACCAATACAGATCATTATCAGTCTCAATCGTAGGCCCATAGAGTTCCTTCTGAGCATCGAGAATTTTTCCAATAGCGTTCTTCAACAATTCGATATCGATTTTCATGGTTCAAATCGTCCTAATTTATTTCATACGAACCTTCCCCACCCCCGCCGCTCAGCCCATCCGCCAGTGCTGATTGGGCGACCTATCCCCAGTCTAAACAGTTTTAGCCTCCCCGGAAAGCGCAAGACGTCACCGTTGTCTTCCATTCATTTTCAACGTGGACGATGACGTGACGATCGCAACACAGGCCAGGTTTCTGCAGACCAACCTTGATGCAACCAGGTTCTGCACCGATGAGCCTGGCTCCAAGCAAGACATCACCCTGAAATTACGAATCCAGAGAAACAGAGAAGTTGACGAATCGACCCGGTTTATTGCAGCTGATGGGCGCCCTCAATCGCTCCCCTGCACCCAGCAGCTTATTAGGTCAATGCGTTTCCCGGTTCCGAAAATTTCTGACGTTCCCCCTTTGACCGTCTTTGGGTCCACATCGGGCAAGGCCTGCTCATGATCGATACACGCCCTGCCTAACTATGATTTTTCAGGGAATATCGGGGAAATGGTCGCCTACCTCAGGTTCTATGCGGTTGATATCTTAAGATTTTCGTCACCAGGAACGAGGCCTCGGGATTCTGTCTAAAAAGTGATGATTCGCTAGAATATTGACACCCACTGCATGCGTATAAACCGTCCATCCAGACCCGACACCCGATTCTTACGGATGGTCCAACTTTTAACGACCTGGTATTCAATAAGAAACTCTCCAGGCTCAAAAGTCGAGTGGCATCCTACGGATTTCTCTTCATCTGGTACGTGTCTTGCTGAATCCTTCGGATATCACCTTTCTTAGCCTCTCAAAAGTAAGTGGAAAAGGAGACTCTTGATGCGTTTGATTACGGTTGTTGTGCTTTCTGCCATTGCCGGGATATCTTGCCAAAAAAATAGTGCAGAGAAAGACGATTTTCAGTCGACAAAACTTTCCGTTGGCGTTGAAGAGGTTGAATCCTCTTTAAGTCTGAACAAATATGGCCAGGGTTCACCCGGTTATGTTACCAAAGCTGACCTCTGGTGTAATGATAAGCTCAAAGCCAGCCTGGATTTCAGTGCAGACGAGCAGTCCGTTGAACTTTATTCTTCGCTTGAAAACTGCGAACTTCGCTTGACGGAGTTCGTTTACGGCAAAACCTATAAGATTGCTAGTTTGTTCAGCGAGGGTATCCACGAATTTGAAGTGAGAGACCCCGCCAATAACAGGCTGATCGATAAGAAACTCGTACGCTCCATTCAACCAATCGGAGAAGGCAGCAGCCAAGGCAAGGGAAAATGCGAGGATGACTGCGAATTTAGAGAAATACATGTCACATTCCTCCACAGCGTACTGGATATCAAGAACGAGATTCTCGTCAACGATATCAATGTAAACGAACTGTATGCGCATCTGGAGAAAGAAGCTGCTCCAACTTGCGCTTCCCTCAGCGCACGCTTTGTTGAAAGCGGTGACCTTATAACCCCACCGTCTCTGGAAATCGTCCTGAAGAACTGTACCAACACCATCGGTACAGGCGACCTGGAATTTGGTTTCGGGCCTGTCGTTCTCAATAATGGCAAGCTCCCCAACGCGATTAATATCACGGATGTCATGACTGCTATTGATGACTTCCCTATCGTTCCTGCCAAGAACGGTAACGACTACACCATTAGTCTTACCTTTGACCAGCTGCAGGCTCTGTTCAACAGTCCGGATATCAGCACGATTGATATTCTGACCTTTGACTTCGCGGTTGCCATTCGAAACAAGCAAGGAATTTCCGGGCTCGTCTATCTGATCGACAATCAGTGCGAAGTGAAAAGCTCAAAACCCTGAGCGTGTTTGCAAAGGCGGCTGCGGGGCCGCCTTCCTCTTGCCTTAGGGCTTCCCCAACGATCCAGAACTCGGTTGAGAGTAAAAAGCCAGCTTTAGCAGATACAAGAATTTGGATCTATTCAAAATAATCCAAAAAAATTATACTTGTTTATAGGCTATTTGATTGACATCAAATCTGGATTCATCATGTTCATCCTCGTATTTTTATTCCTGATTCTTGCTGAATTAACGGCCTATGCTGCCGCTAAGGAGCCGCTGGGTGTCCTCCTTACCTTTCGCGGCGAAGTCGCTGTCCTGAGAAACCCCGTCAAGCAAAAATCTCCGGAATTCGATCATCGGGTGAACTCAAAAGTCCACCAGGTTTCGTTCTATCAAGGTTGGTACTGGGAGGCCTATCCTGCCACGCAGCAGTTTCCGCTTCAATATGGTGACCTGATGAGTACCGGGGCGAATGCATCAGCACAAATCAGGATTCAATCCTTTCATGAGATCACTCTCTCGGAAAAATCGGTGATTCAGCTCGTGCCCAATTTCATGCAGCTGCTCCAGACCCAGGCTGCCTATCCCTCAGTCCATATCATAGCTGGGAAAATGCGGATCAAAGTCAATCCTGGTCTGAATTTTAACGGCTTTACCGTCCGCTCATCTTCCCTGGAAACGGACCTTAAGAGAGCGGATCTCCTCTTTGCTGTGAAAGGGAAAATGAGCCAGGCGCTGAACCTTGATGCCAACATCTCCATGCGCCGGGTCTCAAAAGAAAGTCAGCAGTTGTACTCGCAGTCGCTTGAGCAATACCGGAATCGAAACTACCGGGAACTGAGCCGGCTGACAACCTTGCGTCGTATGCAAACGGAAGAGATGCCTATCGAGCTCGCAGCTGGTCAAAAAACCGAAGCCTGGGAAGCCGTGACCCCGCAGGATCGGGCTAATTTGATTCGTTTGCTGGGAGTTGAAAAGACCAAAGACTATTTGGAAACGGCGGCACGTTTTGAAGCGACTCCAGCCCGCGAGGAGGAATTGGACTTCTTTGCCGACCTGTTGCCCGATATCGAAGCCATCATGGAAAAGATGGATTTTGCCAATATCACGGACGGCGAAATCGAGGAGGGTTTCTATCTGGAGTCGGAACGCAAACTCATGGAGGAAAACTGGAAGCAGGAAACGCCTCAGGTTACTCAGGAGGACCCACTTGACAACGTTTTTTCCATTCGCCTTGGATACGCTGATATCCACAATGCATTCAATGAAAAATATTCCTTCAAAGGCCGATCCGTGGCGCTTGAGCTGGAAATCCGGCCCTGGACCTATATGTATTCGTATCTCGCCATTTCCAGTGGCGTTGCAGATACGAAAAATATGGCTAACTTCCTGGGGCAGGGTCCGCCGCAACCCCTGAATTCATATTCTCATCTCGCCCTCGGTTTGGGGGGACGCGTGGTCCTTTGGAAGCGGCTGGCTCTGTCGCTCGGTGGCGGCCTGATAAACATTCAGAAGTTATCCATTCAGTACGAAGACCTGCCAAGCAATGTCAATCGAACTTATACAATCGCCCTGGATCCTATTCCCATTGCAGAACTGGGGATGGCTGTGAACTTTGCAGGGGGCCTGGAGCTCTTTCTTCGCTATGGCCTGGGCTCAAGTTTTGCCAGTGTGGAGGCCAAGGACATAGCCGAAGATTATAAATCAACAGGTTCCTTTTCTTATGGAACTATCGGTCTGGGTTGGAATACCCGATAGCGGGGCGTGATCGACCCTGATGACCGATGTCCCCCTGCATGGGGACGGCTCCAGGTTGAATCTCAGGATGCCTGATCTTGCCTCCTTGCGCTTCAATTATTACACAGTTCTCAGACCGCCCCAAATTGATGTTAATGAACAGGAGTGAAGAGTAGCTCGGGATGCTTGATCAGAAGTCCGCTACCTGCCTTAACGCCCAATCCATCCGGACGCTCCCGAGCGACCAGGGAGAAGCCCGAATCCAGTCGAATCGGGTCCAGGCGCATGAGCAGAAACATGCCCTGCATCCGCTCCGCTGTGCCGCTTTCAAACCGTTCGACATCAGCCTCACAGCCTGCTTGATCCAGTTCCATCACATCGTTCATGCTATCCGGGATCCAGGTCTTGCGGCAAATGCCATGCTCATTCAAAAAGCTCGCGTCGTCGGTATTCAAATAGACTTGGACCTTTGACACCCGAGGCTTCTCATAAGCGTCGTACACGATATAGCTCGCCCCCGTTTCGTCGGGAGCCGACCTGTAGGCTATGCTCACGGTCGCCGCCTGCCCATGCATATGATCGGGATCGACGCAGCCGGAATCTTTAAAGTAAGTGATTTCACGGGACAGCGCCGTTCCCTCGAAAATCAGGCGTGTTTTCTTGTAAGTCGGACGATTGAATGGTTCCTCATCGAACGGCGAAGGCTCCATCAGGCATCCGCTCTCATATCGGCCACTCTTGAGATACCACTGGGGTAGCGGCGATCCCAAGGACCATATTCCTAAATCAAGAGGCTCAGGACTGGGCTTATATTGGGAATCGGGCGACTTCTCACCACAAGACCAGACCAAACTTTGTAGCAATATCAGACCAGCCAGCGCCTTTTTCGTCATATCCATGCTCTCCCCTCTCAGCTTCAAAACGCTTTTCTAAGGCGCAAAGCCACCCCTGTCAAGGGAGGCTTAATTCCTGGTGGTGCAGAGCCACTGTACTCTGCTGCATCTATTTCATGCCATTTAGGACAACTCATCTTAGATATAGAGCACCACCTGCAATATTCTCCGCCCGGCCGCGTCTGACCCTCGCGGCATTGTGCCCGTTGAGATTGTCATTTTATTTGAGGCCTCATGATGACAAAGAACATAGTAAACATGCCCTTGGCCGTTATTGCCGTCATGGCGGCCTTCATGACCGTAACCGCATGTAATCACAAGAAAAAGTCCAAGCGCCCGATTATCGTAAGTCCCAGCGGTGACGTGAGAGGTGGCGTTGATATCGTCCAGACTCTTGCGCTGACGCCAGCGGCAGACTCCCGCTTCAAGCAGAACTTCGTTTACCAGTCCGATCGCAAGCCTGTCCGCGTGACCATCGAGCAGGCCTATCTTGTGGACGTGACCAAAGCCGCTTGTGACGATGGTATTTGCACCATCGAGTATAAGCAAAAAGAGAAGACCGATTCGAGTCCTGCAGCGATCTTATATCATCTGGAAGATGAACAGGGCGAGGCCTGGACTCAGGGCCGTATTTTCCTCAAAGGTCAACAGCCTAAAATTCCCGCGAATTTCGCGTTTACCCCCCGCTTCAAAGAGACTGTTAAAATCAGCTTTCCCATCGCGGATCAATATGGAGCTGCACTCGAGAAGGCTCCGGAGCTCACAGCCCTCTATGGCGAAGGTGGTAATATCGTTAAAGCCAGCTGCACAACCACAGCCTGCGAGATTGAATACTTCTACAAGCAGCAAATTTATAACCCGGCCGTCAGCTTTAAATTCAGCATCCCTGAGATGGTCATGCCTTCCGACCGGATTTCGGCGACTCCAGAAGTCGTTAAATATCTTCCTTCAAAAAAGGCCACCTTTGATGGCCAGACTTCAGCATCCCTCATACAAGGCATCGACTACATCTCATCGTGGAATCGACCTGCAAGTTACATTAAGGTCGAGGCTACGACGGGCATGGCCCATCCTGTCTTTCAATGCTCTGAAACAGGTTGCCTGGCGAACAATGTTCAATTCGATCTGACTAAGCCAGTCTCCATGATCTATCGCGTCGGCGCCGTGCAGGAAACAGGTCGCGTCGAATGGCACGTGATAACGCCGCAGATTACGCCTTTTGCGAAGGAAGCGGTTGTCAGCAACAACGTTTATACGGATATCGTTTTTGTTCCTGGCACCGATTACATAAGCGCAGGCGATATCCCTGCGACGACCGTCGAGATTGATCGCTCGCGTTACATCCCGGATCTCTCGTTTGGCCCGAAAAGTTGTGACGCTGCTGGTACTTGTAAACTATCCGTGTATTACTCGGGCGCCCAACCTTTTGTTATGCTCAACTATACGCTTCATTCGGGAACCTATCAGAGTCCCCAGCAGAGCCTTAAAGTTGTCCCGCACACCGCCAATACCGAGAGAGACCTCGAGGTTTGGGACGACCGGACAGGTCCTTTTACGCTGGAGCTGAAACCCGGTCGCGACTATCAGACTGCGGACGGTTCCAAGGTGACCTCGGTTGTCATCATGGACAGCGCGTATGGTCTGAAGTTTACTGAGGCTCCTGTTCTTGATGACAACACCCGGTCGCAGGCCTTTGTCTGCGACGAAGAAGGTGTATGCCGTGCAACTGTAACCAGGACCCATGATTTCACCAGCGAGGTTCCCCTTCGCTTGAAACTGGTGACCCCGACATCCCAGGGAGCCATTCTCCAAAAGAAAGTCGTCTTCAAGCGCGATGCGATCGCGTTCACAGATGCCAATGAACGTATCAGCCGCTTTGGTGAGGAAGTGAACGCCTCGGTTGATAGTTTCTCCGTGCGCCTGGATCGTGGACAGGACTATGATTCCCAATTTCCAGCCCAAACCCTGGACGTTACGATCAACGCCAGCTCTGGAGTGTCTTTGGCGAATGGCAATACAATCAACTGCGATGCCCAGGGCAGCTGCGTCGTGGAAGGCCGTTTCACCACAGACGTTGGTTATGTGGACCTTGGCCTTGTCCTCAAAAATTCTTACGGTGCAAGCCCCAAGAAAACCCTGCGCCTGATTCGCGAAAAGTTTGCTCCATTCAAGCCTAACCTTACCCGATACGCTCTGCAGGAGACCGGCTCGAGCCAGTTCGAAGTCGTTATCGCCCGAGGTGATGCCCGCGGTTACAATGCGGACGAGGACGCAAGCAAGATGCGTGTTTCCGCTGTCAAAGGGTTCTTCGTGGACGACCCACAGGCAACCGACTTTACGGTGGCCTGTGAAGAAGGCGCCTGCCGATTGAAAATCAAGGCCACTTCCTTCCGCGATACATTCACTTATCGCATGATTGATTCTGATGGCAAGGAAAGCATCCCATCCAGAGTCATTTTGGAATACCCGAAACTTTTGGCCATTGATAGCAAGATTCAAGTCCCTGCTGAGATGAAGGAAATCAACTTTGAGCTTCCGGCCACGAGCGATGAGAAATACACTTTTGAGACGGCTGACGGTGTCACGCTGGAAACAAAGGATTTCAACTGGGTATATGATACCATTGCGGTCAAGGCTCAGTTGCAGCAGGCTTTGGTCGCCGGCCAGGAGCTGACAATCAGGTATCAAATCCAGCTGGATGACAAAGTCTCGAACAAGGGTCAGCTGACGCTGCAGGCCATTCCAAGTTTGAGCCTTAAGAAGGATCTTACCGTACGTGCTGTCCCTGTAACTGGCGCACCAGAGACCTTCACTGTGGTGTTGAAGTACAGTGAACATTTCAATCAGCTTCCAGCTGGAACCGACCCCGGCACCTATTTCAGCTATTTGTATAATGCACGCAACTTATTTGACGTGAAGCTCGACACGGCAAGCGTCCTGCAAACGAAGCCTGTGAGCTGTGACAATTACAAGCTCCAATGTGTCTATTCCTTCGCCAAGTCGGCAGCCGGTCCCCTGCCTGCAGTCAAGGCCGAGCTGAAAGGTGGAACCGCGGAACGAGTGAGCCGTCCCGTTCTGCCAGGCGTGTTTACGATTCAGTTCGATTGATCGTCCGCTGGCGGAGCGATCCGCCAGCCGCGAATACCTGGCTCGTGCGAAACGCAGGCCCTCGCTTACAGACATATGCGGAAGCACGTTCCGCCTCCCTCCCGCCTTTCGACGACCACACGCCCCTGGTGCGCCTGAACAATGGCATAGACCAGGCTGAGACCCAGACCAAATCCTCCCTGTTGAACACGAGCCGGATCCGCGCGGAAAAAGGGTTCACCCAAATGTGCCAGCTGCTCGTCAGGAATGCCGGGGCCGCGATCCAGGACTTCGATATGAGTCTCCTGCGCGCTCTGCCGCAATCGCACGTGAACGTTGCCACCCCCATGTCTCAAAGCATTTTCAATCAGGTTTCGTATCGCGATGGTCATCCGGCTCCGATCAAAATTTCCGGGTCTTGTCGCCTCTTCAGGGGGAAGCTCCAGGACAAGATCCGGGTAAGGGAGCGCGAGCGTGCGCAGGAATTCGATCCAGGAGACGTTTTCCCGCTTCAGGCTGTCGGGTCTGGCACGAAGCCTTTCGGTTTCGAGGAGCGCCTCGGTCATACGATCCAAAAGCACGATGTCCTCGTTCAAAGAGCTTCGAATGCTATCATTCCTTACGAATTCCAAAGCCACCTTCATCCGTGTGAGCGGCGAGCGGAATTCATGGCTGATCGCCAGGAGCAGCTTCTGCATGGAGAGGATATAGCCTTCGATGCGATCGGCCATCTCGTTTAGGGTCTGGCTCAAACTCGCGAGTTCATCACGCCCATGCACCGGAACGCGCCGTTTCCAATCCCCCTGACCGAAGGCCTGTGCCGTCGATTCCATGGCCCGCAAAGGTCGCAGGATATAGCGAACCAGCAGAAAGCTTAAGGACAGCACGCCCCCGATGAGAAGAAGGGCACCGAAAAAAGTCGCCGGTGAAAAATCCTCTTCCGCATGAAGACCGCCCAGGAAGAAAACGTAAGGCGGCCTCTCAACGCGCACAATGGTATGTCGCATCGCAAAGGGTCCAGGTCCTTGCCTGCGCCGGACAGCGGACCCTTCCTGACGAACTTTTTCCCCGAAAGCGGGGCGCGACACCCAATCAAGATCAGGCCCTTGAATAGCGATGTCGAAACCCAATTTTCGATGCAGCTCAGCGGCTTTTTTCAAATCCGGCGGAGTTCCGATGTCCTGGGCCAGCAGCTGAGTGTAATAGAGAATATTCTCACGGAACACCTGCCCGCGCTGACCACCCCTGGAGAAAATCGCAAAAAGCCCTCCGGTCAGAATAATGAACGTACTGCCATAGATCAGCAGAAGGCGCACAAAAATCGATCGATGGAGAGCAAAATGGATCATTGTTTCTCTCCCAGAAAAACGTAGCCATGCCCACGCACGGATTTGATGAAATGAGGCTGTTTCGGATCATCCTTGAGCTTGGCCCGCAATCGACTCACCAGTACATCGATCGAACGGCTATAGACTTCCGATTCGAAACCCTGCAGCTGGTTCATAAGTTCATCCCGGCTGAATTTCCTCGTTGGGGTTCCGGCCAGCAAAGCGAGCAGGTCGAATTCCATCGAACTCAAACCCAATGCCTCGCCATCAAGAAAGGCCTCGCGTTGTGCCAGTCGTATTTCCAGACGATCGAAGCGCAGGATCGTCTGGCCGCGGCTCGGACCTGAGCGCCGGAGGATGGCCTGGATGCGTGTCACCAGTTCACGAGGCTCAAAGGGCTTCGGCAGATAATCATCCGCGCCGAGTTCCAGACCCAGAATGCGATCCATGGTTTCGCCGCGTGCGGACAGCATGATGATCGGAACCTCGCTGAAGTTCCGTATGGATTTGCAAATACTGAACCCGTCCTGCTCGGGAAGCATCACATCAAGAATCACCAGATCCGGCTGCTCGGCCCTGAGCAGGGCGAGGCCACTGCGGGCATCACCGGCGCCCTTCAGATCGATCTGAAAGGTTTGAAAATAATCCTGAAGGAGTTTGATTAGTTTCAGGTCATCGTCGATCATAAGAACACGCATGGATACACCCCTCTCAGCCTAACGTATCGGATTCTGTCGGCCCGGACCAGGCCATGTTACGATATGTTACAAAAGGTTACAGCCTCGAAAAGCAGTTTTCCAGAAAATGTCCGATGATGGCTTTGAATCTTTTAGGAGGCTACAGTATGAAAAAATTCTTCATAATCCTGATTCCTGCCGTTTTACTTGTCGCTTTCGCCTGCCATCGCGACCGCGATTCCCGCATTGATTTCGTCAAGAACCGAATCTCAAGCGAACTCGACCTGAATGAGGATCAGGAAGCCAGGCTCACAGACCTGACCAATGCCATCCGGGAACAGATGAAGCAAAGCCGGACGGAGCCTATGGAAGAACTCATAACTCTTTTGGACAGGCCAACCCTGGATGCCGAGCAATCGAAAGCTTTTTTTGAAAAACACATGGCCGAGCGGACAGCGCGCCTCCATACCATCTATGAGGCGGTCTACCCGAAATTCGCTGCCTTCCATGCGTCCTTGAGCGAGGAGCAACGGAAGGAGGCGTTGGCCTGCATCGAGAAATTCCACAGGAGATGGCACAAGGAGTGACAGTCCGCAGAACATCCGGAGTCGGACATCTCCAAGTGGAAAAAAGCGGAGGCCCTCTGAGAAGAGAGGCCCCGCTTCCAGCGAATCGTAGTGCCGACCCGAGGATCATCAGTCACCGTAACGTTGAGGGTTCCGCCGCTCCCGCCCGATGATGCACCCTCCCATGCACCCACCTTCTCACCCTCATAACGCAGACTCCCATAAGATGGAATCCTCTCGACGCCAGTGGGTAAGACCAACCGCATTACTTCCATGCATTCCCCCTCGGGAAGGGAGCATCAGTATTTGGGTCGGAGTTAAGTCAGGAAAATTATGATATTGGGACGAATTGTCGTTAGTTTTGGAACAGAAAGTAGAGTCGCGTGCCAACTCCGAGGAAATACCCAGATCGATGACCTTATTCGACTCTTCAGAATTATGATAAAATTAATCAACCTCTCAGAATCGCCTTGGATGACAGCAAATGCTAATCGACTACTCGCGCCGAAATCTCAAACTCTTCCGTCATCGGCTCAATCATGGGGCGACCTATATTGAAGAGCTGGAGGCCCAATGCGCGAGCATGATTCCCCTGGCTGTCCTGATTTGCTCATTCATCTTCCTCCCCTATATCGTGACAGATTCCAAACTCTTTCCCGAGCTTCGCTCCCTGCCCTATCTAAGGGCAGGATTGACCGTGATATCGCTGATAGTCGGCATAACCTATCGGTTCATGAGTCATCGCTATCGCGCCTTGATCTGCGGTGCCTTCATCGTTGCCTATGTGGAAATCTCCGCCGCCGTCATCACGGGAATGACCCGAATCAGTCCGGAATACATGGGCGGTTATTTCATGGCCCTCATGATGATGCCCATCATTCCGTTCCCCGTCTGGCTGCATGGCGCCATCGTTGCAACCTCGGTCGTCAGCCTCTTTGCTGCCTGGCTCTACGTCGGCATCGGCGAGCATACAGCATCCCTGCAATACAGTTTGAATGATCTGGCATCGACCCTGGTGGTGGTCGCAAGCCTTGTCTACATCCTCAACAAAATCAGGTACCGAAGCTGGGACAAGTCGCGGACCATCGAAAAGCTCCTCCTCAATATCCTCCCCTCCTCCGTCGCGGTTGAATTGGAACAGACCGGCTACGTCCTGCCCAGAAAATACGATGAGGTGACCATAGTCTTCACGGACTTCGCTGGCTTCACGAGGATCTCGGAAAGCCTGGCACCGGAGCAGCTGATCGAGGAGCTGCATGAGATCTTCCAGATCTTCGATGGCATCATGGAGCGCTACGGCCTGGAAAAGCTCAAGACCATCGGCGATTCCTACATGTATGCCGGGGGCATCCCGGAGCAGACCCAATCCCATGCCGTGGATTCGGTGTTGGCAGCGTTGGAGATGCAGGGCGTGATCCATAGCCGTATCCAGCGCAATCGGGAAAATGGCCAGGGATTTCACTGGAAAATGCGCCTCGGCATGAACTCAGGATCGGTGATGGCGGGCATCGTCGGCGCGAAAAAGTACGTCTATGACGTCTTCGGAAACTCCGTGAATCTGGCCAGTCGTATGGAATCTTCGGGCGAAGTCGATGAGATCAACATCTCCGAATCCACCGCGGAACGCGTCAAGGATTTTTTCCGACTGGAGCCGCGTGGCGAGATCAATGCAAAGAATGTCGGCCTTGTGAAGATGTTTTTCGTGAAGGGAATACGGGCCGAACTCTCAGTCGATCGCAACGGACTTCAGCCGAGTGCTGAATTCTTTGACCTTTACAGCAAGACTTTTGGTACCGACATTCGGGACCGCTATCCTGAGTCTGCTCCCGAATTGCCGCTTGCCCAGTAAGAGAAGCTCTTCCAACCAACTGCCGCGTGATATATAAAAGACCCAATTGAAAACCTGACAACGATGAGAGCCTATATGAGTGAAAGTAATAAGAGCCTTCCAGCCGAAACGATATTAAAGAGGATGAATGTGTTTCTTGGGGAATGGGAAGGACCGGCCGAGACCTGGTTCGAGCCGAACACTCCTGTGCATCCAGGATACGTCAAATCGAAATTCACTCCCCTTCTGGGCGGACTCTTCATCCAGGAAGAATACACAGGCCGAGTCGGCAGCAAGGATCACGCGGGAATTCGAATCCTCGGCGTGGACCAAAGGCTATCCCAGGCGACCTGCTACTGGATGGACAGCTTTCATACGGGTTCAACCGCGATGGTTTGCGCAGGCGAATGGGTCGATGATCGCCTCGTGGTTTTGGGCCATTACTACGGAGGCGATGAAAAATGGGGTTGGCGCACGGAATTTCAAGTGCAGGAAGCTCATGTTCTGTCGATCAATCAATACAATATTTTTCCGTCAGGGGAAGCGGCCCTCGCCGTAAAAAGCACATTACGTAGGAGTGGCCTCGGGTGATGGTGGTGCCAGCGCGGGAATCAGGACGCGGCGGCCTGCCTGGGCTTTTCACTGCGAAGCGGAGGCGCCCATAATGGGCGAGGAAGGCGAATGTGAAATTCGAAGGGCCTATGACCTGAACCAGGGGCGGCTGATTCGCGAAGAATAATGGCAATGCTTCCACCGCCTTTCTCGATATACTTTTGGACAGCATTCATGCCCACCCCGCGACCGGAAATATCCGTGATGCTGGAGCTTGTGGAAATTCCCGCATCGAAGATCAGAGCACTAATCCGCTGCGGCGTGAGTGAGACATCGTCCGTGAGGAGGCCTCGCTCGATACCAATGTCCTTAAGCTTCTTCAGATCCAGACCCGCTCCGTCATCCGAGTAGGCAATCAGCAGAGAATCCCCATCCGGAACCAGTTGGATGCGCAGTGTCCCTTGAGGATCCTTGCCCTTTTTCTTCCGTTCCTCCGGTGTTTCGATGCCGTGGTCCATCGAATTTCTGACGAGATGGATGAAAATGTTGCCCAGCAGCTCGTGACCTTCCTGATTCAATCCAAATCCGGGGTCTTCCACACTGATATGAGGCCGCGCTTTTTTCAGCATGCGAGCCAGGGAGGCGACAGGCTTGAGAAGGTCGTCCAGAACCAGGGCGGCAGGTTTGTAAAACATCTCATGAAAGGTTCGCTCAATATCGGCGACGGCATGCCGGGCTTCGTCAGTCAGATTCTGCTGGATGAGAGTATCCAGGCGAAGCATGGCATCACGTGCTTTCGCACGGTCGATCTCAAGCTTTGTCACGGCCAAAGGCTTGCGCCCAATTTTCTGAGTGCTGATCGCATTGTAGGTTTCAAGGATGGCTTCCACCCTGTTCAGATCATCGTTGAGCTTCATCGGGTCAGGTGCGGCACCTGTTTTCTGAAGCAGGGCATAATAAGCCTCGGCGTCATGCAGGATGTGGCTCATATTCCGGAAGCCATAGGACCGCGCCGCCCCTTTCAAAGTATGCATATTGATGAAGAGAATTCGGATCACTTCAATATGGTTTTGTGCATCGATTTTGCGGATCAGCCCTCGGTTCTCTTCGATGAAACGCTCGCCAAGGTCGATGAAGCGTGCAAAGCTATCGTGCGGAATCTCAAGGATTTCGCCGATGATTTCCATGTCCTTTCGATGTTTTTCCGCTTCGAGTTCGAGCTTTCTCAGTTCCGTCACATCTCTGGCCGTCACAAGCACTTCCTTGACGACCTCCTGGTCGCAGATAGGATTCCAGTCCATCTCAATGGTTTTCTGTCGCTGGCTTGGTAGATTGACTCTCATGATGGATGGAAGACAATGGCGGTTCAGGGAAAACGTGAACTGGGCTTCCCCAAGACAGGCGTCCAGGGCGGCCTCGGCCTGATTTTTGGCGTCGGAGGAAAGGTCGCTGTAGCGGAAGAGAATATCGACTGCATTCGACTGCATGGGGCTGTCGACTTCAAAAACTTCCTTGAGATGCTGGGAATAGTCAGGATGGATCCTCTTGCCTTCGGGCAGGATCGTGAAGATGCCCAGCTTGATGTTCTCCATGATGGACTTAATGTGAAGGGTTTTCTCTTCCACGACCTCTTCGAGACCGGCATTGAGCTTACGCACGGCAGCCTCGGCTGTTTCAGCTCGTCGGAAGGCTCCTGAGAAACGCTTGGCGATAATGGTCGCCTGCGAAAACGCATAACCATAGAGCCCGATGTGCATCAGGCTGGTCGTGGTACTGAAGAGCCCAAGCGAATAGAGAGCATCATGCATGCCGGCGGCGATCAGGATGGTCACGCCGATCAGGTTGACAAGGGCTCCCTCCCTCTTTCGCACAGCGGAGAGGATGGTGACGTGAAGGCCGAAAGCGAGCAGCACGAAGGTCAGCCAGGTGAAGATCGGATAGGTCTGCGAAAAAATCCTGGCTTCGGTGAAGAGGACGATCAGGCTCGTACAAAGACCGAAGAGGAAGTTGGCTATGATATAAATCCGGATGGATTCCTTCGGATAGAGGAGCGCCCAGAAATAGCTCAACGCCGGCGTCGCGATCAGCCATCCGAGATAGTGCAGTTTATAGGACAGCTCCCAGCTAAAATTCGGCCACAGGATAAATCCGAGCTGTCCCTCGCCTGACTGTATGCTTCGGGCGGCGACGGCAAAGCAAAAAACGGCGAAGAGCAAAGGAGAGCGATTGCCACGTCGGAATAGGAAGATCATGAGGTGGTAGAGGGCCATGAACAGAAGACCGCCGATAATGAAAGCGTCGGTTCCGATGGCAAGTTTCTGCCTGCGCAGGAGGTCGGCTTCTGATCCCAGAACGATGCTGTTCCAGGTACCGCCGGTCATATGATGAAAATTCGAAACCTGGAAAATCAGCTCGACTTCATGGACCCCGAAGGGAATCTTCGCAATGGATTGGCGACGGCCGGGGCGGGACGAGGCCGCATCCCGCCCCACCTGGCCCGTCGACGCCGCTTCGCTCCCGTTGATGAACAGTCGATAGGCTGTCCCCATTTCGGGTATGTGCAGAGCCAGAGCTTGAGGGTAAGACACTGGAAGTGTGATCTTCAGGCGATAGGTTGCATACCCTGAACCGGAGAGAGCCTTGCCGCCGATGCTGTGGTCATTCCATAGCTCCGGAACGCGAAAATAAGCCGGTTCGCTGACGCGGCCGGTGGCAAAGTCCTCGGGGCTGTGGAGGGACTCCCAGTGGAACTCCCATTCACCATCGAGAGCTATCAGGTTTTGGTTCTCGAAATCCCGGGGTTCCAGATGCAGCGTGCCCTGCACCGCTGTCACAGTATTCCGGGATTCCTCAGCCTGGGCTTGAAGGCAGCAGAATATAAAGCCGATGGCGAACGCCAGCAGCGGAAGCATCCTCTTCGATTTTCGAAGAGAGAATTTTTGTATTTGGTGAGAGTCATTCCACATTCTGCCCCTATTATCGACTTCCAGAAGACGGACAGAAAGGGGAAGAACTTACCTGGGTCTTCGCAGAACGGTGAAACAACCAGGCCGATGCGAGAAAGAGTGCAATGAAGATCCCGTTCAGGATTGAAAGCTCCAGCGGTCCGCTCCAAGGGCGGCCCAACCCGGCGGCAAGTGCGACCACGGCGACCAACGTCTGAGCGAGCGCCGTAGCGAAGAGCGCGCGGGCCATCCCAGCTGGTCGAAAGCGCGCAATGAGAGCGCCCATAATCCCGACGGCTAGCACCCCGAAGTACATTATGTTTGCAGGATCACCATCTCTTCCAATGATGCCGACGCCGAGGCTCAGCCAGATAAGGATGAATGCTGTCGCGAGCGCGACGCCGACGGCGATTCGATACGTGGTCCTCTGCGCTTTCATTGTTCCTCCTGGTTTGATATGTGGTAGAACGGCAAATTCAAATTATTATTCTTATCGGTTTCAACGGGTGCAAGCTATAGCAGGAGGCCCTTTCACGAACAGGAAAATCTCCTCAAAATTCACTTGGAGTTAGAATAGAACACCCCTATGGAGTCAACCTGAAGTCCATGTGAAGCGACTGTGAAGTTTTGTTAGACCCGCCCTGCGAACGGCAGCCGATCATAAGTCACGGGCTGCCTGCCGCATCTTTTTCCGACCTGTCCTGTGCGGATCCATGTTTAATGATCGCCAGAATCAGGACGACGACAGCAGCGATGTTGAGTACGGCACTGATAGCGTGCGAATATTCCCACTGGTTGCGGGCATGAATCCAATCCTGAGGCACGATCGTCCAGTTCCCGGTGAGCTGATTCATGGGAAAGGTGAATGTCCAAAAGATAACCTGCGTCGCGACGATGCATAGGAAGGCGGTGAAAACCAGGCGGAACGAACTGGTACGTTTGCGAACAGCGAGGCTGAGGGCCAGGAGCGATAGGAGCGCTCCGAAGATAAAGACTCCGACCAAAGCCCAGCCTCGATAGATCTGTTGCACCGTCATGTACTCGTCACGACTGAGTTGTAACTTGTTGGGCATTTCCAGCAGATGGGCCATGGCTGGAACCAGAGACAGTACGGCGAAGAGCAGGCTGAGGAACCATATTGTTTTATGCGACATCGAGCCACCTCATCGTGGGGTGGAATGAATTCTGCCTGATTGCGCTGCGACATGACAATCGGCAAAATCTCCCCTCATGCCGTCAATCGCTGTCGCGCCTCGTACACGCAGAGGCTTTGCGCGCAAGGGGACAGGCTATGGGCCCGTCCGAAAAACGAAGTATCTTTGCATTCCCATCCAAGCATAGCCAATTGCATCCTTAAGAAAACCAGGTTAAAAGCAATTACATACTTCACCGAAGATTCCTTTCCATCGGCGCTTGCGAGCGCATGGGAGACTATCACCATGTCACCCCATTCATTGACTCGTCAACTCTTCTCGGTCAACGTAATCGTGTCGGCTTTGGGCTATTTCGTCGACTCCTATGACATTGTACTTTTCAGCGTCGTTCGCATGGCGAGCCTTCGAAGTCTCGGTGTCCCCGAGGATCAACTCCTCAATGTTGGTGTGCATCTGATGAATCTTCAGATGGGCGGCATGCTGCTGGGCGGCATTTTGTTCGGTATTCTGGGCGATAAGCGTGGCCGCCTCTCGGTACTCTTCGGTTCAATCTTTCTCTATTCCGCCGCCAATCTGTTAAATGCCTTCGTGACTTCGACGGAAGCCTACGGCGTCCTGCGCTTTATCGCCGGTGTTGGCCTGGCTGGCGAGCTGGGGGCGGCGGTGACCCTTGTGGGTGAGACGATGTCCAAGGAGACACGTGGATATGGCACCTGTTTGATTGCAGGATGCGGTGTCAGTGGCGCGGCCCTGGCGGCCTATGTCGGCGGGGCCTTTACCTGGCAGACGTCTTATGTGATAGGAGGTCTTATGGGCTTTCTCCTCCTTTTGGTGCGCATCCGCGTGACCGAATCGACCATTTTTCTGCAGATGCGCCGGACCCTCGTTCCCCGAGGACGGTTTTTTTCCCTCTTCACCGACCGCCGTCGGGCCCTGCGTTTCCTCCAGTGCATCTTGATCGGCGTTCCGATCGCCTTCATATTTTCCATTTTTTTGACACTCTCACCCGAATTGGGCAAAGCTCTGGGCGCGACCAGTCCTATTGTTCCTGGCAAGGTCATCATGTTTTACTACATAGGTCAGATGATTGGAGACCTGAGCAGCGGTATCACCAGCCAGATCCTGCGCAGCCGCAGGAAGGCCGTGGCCGGATTCCTGAGCGTTTCCATGCTTCTTATCGTGCACTTTTTGTTCACGCGTGGGCGCGATAGCTCGTATTACTATGCCCTCTACTTCGCCCTCGGCATATCGTTCGGGTTTTGGGCGCTGTTCATTACCATCGCCGCGGAACAGTTCGGCACGAATCTGCGGGCCACGGTGGCGACGACCGTACCCAATCTCGTTCGAGGCCTCATCGTCATCGTTACATCCATTTTTCAGGTGCTCAGGCCATCGGTTGGGGTGGTGAATAGCGCCCTCATCCTGGGTATCGGTTGTGCCTTATTAGCATATTCGGCCTTGCTCTTCATTCCAGAGACCTTTGGCAAGGACCTGAATTATATCGAGACCTGACCTGGTACTCTGCAGTATTGTTTAAACGCCGCACATAATTCAAGGACTCTGGCATGCAGACAGCTGGCGGCAGATGTCATTGCAACTTGTCTGACGGCGCCTCACGGTAACGTCTCATGACCCTATTGAGCGGAGTTGACTTGCACGAGGTCCATAATGGTTGAGCTTGAATATGAGATGGGTCAGATTGCAAAACATGACCATCTCTGCTTCGTCTATGAAAACCTCGCTGAGCAAATCGCTGTGATGCTCCCCTTCATGAACGATGGTTTTCATCTCAATCACAAGACCATTTATTGTTCCAATGACGGCTCGAAAAGGGCGGTCGTGAAAGCTCTCCATCAGGCCGGCATCGATACGGGAGCCCTGAGCTTCGTGACCTCAAAGCTGAGCAAGCGGGCTCGACGTGACTTCAATCCCCTTCCCATGATCGATCTCCTGCGCTCCCAGGTTGAGAATGCGCTGGCTGCAGGTTTCTCTGGCGTGCGCCTGATTATTGAGATGAGCTGGTGCCTCGAAGCGGAGAGCGCTCACGGGAACCTTGCCGAATTCGAAGCTTCCTTACATCATTTTATCGCGGAAAGTCCCGCGATAGCCCTTTGCCAGTACGATAAGCATCGCTTTCCGGCCGCGAGGATCAAGGAGGTTCTCCGTTGTCATGCGACCGCCATCCTCGGCAACCAAATGTGCCGTAATTTTTTCTACGAACCTCCTGATATCCGACTCGGCAAGCCGTCTGTTGAGGACCAGGTCGAGTGGATGATCGGGAAACTGAAAGGCTTCAACGCCGAGGAAAGACGCCATGAGGAAGGCAACAAGACGTTTCTCTACCAGGGAAAACACTTCCGGCTCATCACGGAAACGTTGCCGGATGTGGTGTCTTATGCTGACAAAGACCTGCGCTTTCGGTTTGTCAATCCAGCCTATGAAAAGTGGTTCGGCCTCAAGCCGGAAGACGTGTGCGGGCGCCGCGTCGTCGATGTCCTGCTGGATGTCATCGGTGAGGAATCGTACAAAGAGATCCTATCGTATATGGAGAGGGCTCTGGCAGGAGAGGTTGTCAGCGTCGAGACTTACATACCCTATAAAGCCGGCGCTGCGCGCTATATCAAGGCTTCCTATGCACCCGATATCGACCTTGATGGAACGGTCAAAGGTTTTTTCACCATCGTGAACGACATCTCGGAGAGCAAGCGTTTCGAAGCATCCCTGCGCGAGAGCGAAGAGAGCTTTCGCGCCATGTTTGAGACCGCCTCCGTTGGCAAAGCGGTAGCGAACCCCGTGAACGGACAATTTCTCCAGGTCAACAAAAAGCTTTGCGAGATGACCGGCTACACGGAGAGTGAACTCCTGTCGATGAATTTCTTTGCCATCACCCATGCCGACGACCAGCCGCGGGCGACGAAAGCCTGGCAAAGAACGTATCAGGGTGAAGACCCGGATTACTATGATGAAATGCGCTATGTTTGCAAAGATGGGACTATCAAGTGGGTCGCCGTGAATGCCAACCTGCGTCTGGACAAGGATGGAAGTCCCATCAAGGCTTTTGGCGTCATCCAGGATATTACGGAACGCAAGCAGGTCGAACGGGAAATACGCCTGGCGAAGAGTGCAGCCGAGACTGCCAATCAAATGAAAAGCGCTTTTCTCGCCAATATGAGCCATGAGCTCCGCACGCCACTCAATGCCATCCTCGGCTTCAGCCAGCTTCTCAAGGCCTCGGATCTGGATACGGACACCAGGACCGATTACATTGATATCATTGATCGCAATGGCAACGCGCTCATTGCCTTGATCGATGACATTCTCGACTTATCGAAGATCGAAGCCGGGCAGCTTAAAATTGTAAAAGAGCGCGTCCCGCTTTCACGAGTTCTTACGGACCTGACGTCCTCGATCGGCATTCAGGCTCAGAAGAAGGGTATCGAATTTCTTGTCAGGACCTCAGGCCCCCTCCCGGAATCCATTGATACGGATCCCTTACGCTTGCGTCAGATCCTCTTGAACATCGCGGGCAATGCCGTGAAGTTTACCGAGTACGGCCGCGTCGAGGTCCTGGTCAAACTCAAGGACAACGGCACGCAGTTGAGATTTGTTGTCAAAGATACCGGCTGCGGCATCGCGGAGGAAGCGGGAAAGAATCTCTTCCAGCCGTTTGTGCAAGCTGACCCGTCCTTGACCCGGAAATTTGGGGGCACGGGCCTCGGACTCATACTCTCCAGAAAACTGGCGCAGAAACTGGGGGGCAATGTTGAATTGGTCGAAAGCCATCCGGGAGTCGGCAGTACATTTGAGGTGTTCATTGACCCCGGTCCAATGGAAAGGAAACTGGAATCTCCCATTGTTCCTGACCAGAAGAAAGATCCAGGCGTTGCACTCCCCCCTCCCGAGGCCCTGAATGGCGCCAAAATCCTTGTGGCCGAGGATTCCCCGGACAACCAGATCCTCATTCAGCGTTTGCTGAAACGAAGCGGTGCGCAGGTCGATGTTGTCGATGACGGCGCCAAAGCCGTGAAACAGGCCATGAATGGAATTTATGATGTCATCTTAATGGACATGCACATGCCTGTCCTGGACGGCCACGCCGCCGTGAGCACCCTGCGCGGCAAGGGTTATGGAAAGCCGATCATCGCCCTGACAGCCCACGCCTTGCCTGAAGACCGGGAGCGATCGCTTCTTGCAGGCTGTGACGATCATTTATCGAAGCCCATCAATTATGTCCAACTGATTGCCATGCTCGCCCAGTATGTTCGTTCGTCCCCATCTGCTGGAAAATACGGACGATGAAAATCTTGCGTTGCCACGGCCACTGTTGTTAACTCCTCCCTGGAAGCACACAACGAAAACAAGGAGTCAACGATGAGCACAAGGATCGAAGTCTTTGGCCGACGCGGTGACGGCTCGGACATGGCTGAGGCCTTCCTGACATTGGCCGGCATCCCCTACGATTTTATGAGCCTGGAAAAATATGACGAGCCCGGCCCCGACCGCGATCGACTGCTCGCTTTGAATAGTCTGGGTCAGGTTCCCACACTCAGGCTGCCTAACGGAAAAATCCTCACCGAATCTCTGGCCGTCGCCGTTTATGCCCAGACCGCAAATCCCGAGGCGCCCTTGATTCCCAAGGACACCAACCTCATCCCAGACTTCTGGCGCTATGCGGTCATGCTTGTCGCCGCCATCTACCCAACGTTTACTTACGGTGACAATCCAGCGAAGTGGGTCGGCGAAGCCGCAGGTCCGCAGCTGAGAAAATCAACGGACGAACGCTGCAAGACACTGTGGCGCTTTATGGAACAGCAGGCGGGGGCGCCCTACTTCCTGGGAACCAGCATGACAGCTCTCGATATTTACGTCCGGGTCATGACCAGGTGGAGACCCGGCCCCGCGTGGTTCGAAGCCGAAACTCCGAAGCTCCTCCAAATCCAGCACCGCGTGAGTGAGGACCCACGGCTCAAGTCCATCTGGGGTTAGGATAAACGCCTTTCCCTGCAAGGGCCGCAAGGCCCCGCACACTTCATTTGCATTTTCGCGGAATAAGGTTGATTCCACCCACACAATCAGCCGATTGCGATAGCGGTGACGGTCCCCCTGAAGACACCGATCACGCGGTTTCTGCGATTGACGAAAACCAGCCTCAAGTCTGTGATCAGACTGCCGAAGGGTAATCAGGAATATTATTTACAATGAGGCCATCCATTTGCGCGCTTTAGGGCTCATCCTTGCTTTCATGCTAGGGCTGGCAACAGAAGCCAGGGCGGAGCGCGTTTTAAGCATCAGCGAAGGCTTTCGCGAACAATCGCTGGGTTCCTACCTGGACGTTTTTGAAGATCCTGATGGCTCCTTGGAAATCCATGATGTGGCCAAGCAACCCATGAGCTTCCAGCCTCTCCCCGGTGCCATACCCGTTTATAGTTTCACCGATTCCGCCTACTGGTTCCGCCTCGTTCTCCATAATCCCGACGCTCAGGACAAAAAGCTCTTCCTGCAGTCCGGGTGCTCCTGGCTCGATTCCGTCACGCTCTATCGCCCCGACGGCGGCAGCTGGTCCCGCGAGGAGGTCGGCGACCTTCTGCCCCACAACGAACGTCAGATCCGCTCCATACTTCCGACCTTCCAAATCAATCTGCCGGCTCATGAGCAGGCGGTTTACTATCTGCGCGTCCAGACCACGGATGCCTTCATCATGCCTGTTTTTCTTCGCGCGGAGGAAGCTCACTATGAGCATGAACGGCACAAGGAGTACATGTCCGGTGTGCTGTTCGGATTGATCGGCGTGATGTTCATCTTCAACCTCATCGTTTATATCTTTTCCAGGGACCTCGCGTACCTTATCTATTCGATCAATCTCCTGGCCTGGTTTTCCCTCTTCTTCACACTGGACGGCTATGCCTTCGCCTGGCTCTGGCCTCAGAGCGACTGGTGGACCAACCGCGTCTATGTCCTCTCCATCATCATGAGCACAGTCTGGGGCACGCTCTTCGCCAAGGAATTCCTGCGGACCTATGAAATCGTCCCCCGCGTTGATCGACTGATTAACCTCTGGCTCGCAAGCCAGATCATGCTGACCCTCGGCACCTTTATCTTCGCGTACACCTGGGTCCTGCTGCTCGCCTGTCTCTCCGCTCTCTTCTTTTGCCTCATGATCCCTCCCGTGGCCTTCATGGTCCTGCGGCGTGGATTTCGCCCGGCACGCTATTACCTCTGCTCCTGGATTTTTCCGGCTTATACAGCCTGCCACTATCTCTTGATCATTTTTGGAGTCATCCCGGCCAACGGCACGAATATCTATATTCTCCACGCGGGGATTGCGCTGGAGGTCATCATGCTCTCGGTGGCCCTGGGCGATCGGATGCGGCAGCTGACTCAGGAACGCAAGGACCTGCAGCATGGCCTCGAAGTGGCTCGTGTCGTGCAGGAATCCTTCCTGCTGAAGGACATCCGTACCTCCACCATGGAAATGGACTTTATTTACCGACCCTCGGATGCCCTGGGTGGTGACTGGTTCGCCTGCATGGAACGCGAGGACCAGCAGCGCCTTTACGTGTGTCTCGGTGATGTCACAGGCCACGGAATCGCCACTTCACTGATCACAGGCTCGGCTGCCGGCAGCTTTCAAACGGCTGTTCTATCTCTGCCTTCCCAGCAGACCCTGGAAAAGGCTGCCGAAACACTGGCCACGCAGTTGAATGAAACCATCCTGCGCGTGGGCACCAAACAGAATGCGATGATGACCTGCACCCTGCTTGTGATTGATCTCGTCACGCTGGATTGCCTTTACCTGAACGCCGGGCACGTCAATGTCTTCGTAAAATCAGCCGACGTGGTCCACGTCTACCTGCGGCGCGGAAGCATTTTGGGCTTCAACCGCATGCCCATATTCCAGCCTATTCATGTCCCGCTCAGCCCCGGCGATATCATTATTCTTTACAGCGATGGTCTCGTGGAAAATCAGAGCGAAAAGGCCCAGGCGCTCACACCCCGGACCCTGACGCACCTCATCAGGAAAAGCGCAAACATCGAAGACCTGAAGACGGACCTGGCACGTTATATGGATCAATCCGGCTCACAGGGTCAGCCGCATGATGATGCCACCGTCCTGATGCTCAGGATTCTTTCCAGGCAGGAGCCACGGACCCACCCATCGACAGAAGTTGTTACGATTTCCCCGGGGCCGATCACTTCTTCGGTCGGGTAAAAATTCGGATCGATGGACTCGATAATCGTGAATTAATTTGGAAAGTCTGCGGTCCTTGGCTCTCTCTCAATTCCCCAGGCCGATCAGCCGATAAAGTCTCTAAATCCAGGAGTCGCATGGTGAAAAATATCTCCTTGAGAGCCGCCCTATTTCTGATGGCCTTTGCTGTTTCGTGCAACAGCAAAGGGTCCTTGGAGAGCAGCGCGCAGAGTCAGCTGAATCCCGCGTCTCTCGATTCATCCGTTGATATGATGCCCTCGCACCATGAAATCAAGGAAGGTCGACCGGAAGAGTATCCTGCACCCAATCCGATCGAGGTCCCGGAAAACGCCAGTCCCATGACCGTGACCCCCAATCCAGAGGAATTGGTGGTTCCGCCATCACAAATTGCGGGAACCTATTTCACAGGAAAGATCATAGCCAAGGAAACCGTCTCGAATTCAGCAAAAATGCTGGTTGGTGTGGCGGCCTTCAAGGATAACATTCTGATGTCCACGGATCCCGACCGTTTCACGTTGACCTATGCTCTGCCGGGCGAACTGCTGACCCCGAATGTGTCGGCAAACTTTGCGGCGAATAGCATTGGCAAGTGGGATCGCGTCATCGAAATCCATGGCCCATCCCTGGTCGAGATCGAAGCCAGCTTCGACAGGATCGTGGTGGCCATCAGGATCGTGGAGAGAGTCAACCTGGTTCCCGTTCCCACGAATGAAACGAGAACCCTGGCCGCGATCATCGCCGGGACTCCCTGAATCGGGGCCTGGCGGTTACTTGATGAGGCCTTCCGCTTTTAATGCAGCCTGAACGCCTGGGCGACTCCGAACCGTTTCCATATAGCGGCTCAGCTCAGGCCATTTGGAAAGCTCGATGCCGTGGACGTTGGTCCAGTTCAATATCGTGAAAGCATAGCAATCGACGACACTATAGGCATTGCCCAACATGAACTTGCCGCCGGCCACGCGGCTTGACATGAAATCAAATTTCCTGCCGAGCATGTCCTTGGTGATATTTTTCACTTCAGCCGGCAATGCGGGATTCCAAAGGGGACCGAAACCTTTATGAAGTTCGGTGGCAACGAAGTTGAGAGCTTCGAGCGCGTGCCAGTGCTCCATTGTATTGCCCTGGGGCAGGAGCCGGGCTTCAGGCTTCAGATTCGCAATGTACTGCAGAATCACCGCACATTCCGTTAATCTTTCTCCATTATCGAGTTGCAGGACAGGAACCTGGCCTTTGGGGTTCACTTTCGTGAAATCACCGTCCTGCCAGGTCTTGGCTCGAAGGTCCACCGGCTCCAGCGTAACTTTCAAACCGGCTTCATGCAGAGCAATATGGGGAGCCAAAGAACATGCGCCTTGAGTGTAAAATAGTTTCATGACGATCCTCAATGAACAAAGTTGTCAAGCTTGCCTAAGCCCGGCTCATCATATCATGCAAATCGGAGCTTCTTAAGCAGTATTAAGCTGCACCTTTGGCAAATTTGACCGCCGCGAATTCATTCATGGTGGCGAAAGTCTCCGCCCCATCATTACGCCCAATCCGATTGACCTGTAGCACCCCCGTGGCACTTTCCAGAAGAACCGCCACCCGCGCAAAGTTCGTGGCCACGGCCAGTCGTAGCTTCAGCATGGCATTCTCGAAATCCGGGTCATTTCTCTGCGACGCCTGGCGCATATCAACTATGACACCATAGCTACTATATTTGTTCTGCATAAGCGCAATCATGCGCTCGTTGCTCGCAATGAGTTCACCGATGACCGTGATCGGCGTCGGCGTGCGCCGCAGAATAACGATCCTCTCGCGGGAATGCTCCTCAAAGGTCCAATAGAGATCCGTCATGAGTATATGAATCTCGTCCAGCTGCCAGGGCCTGATTTCCATTTGGTGCCGATCCTGCTCACGCTTCCAGCCCATGTCATGGAACAGATTACGGGCCTCACGGTAGTAAGTCTCGAAGGCTGTGGGGAACTGCCGCAGCTCAGCCAGAAGGTTCTGGCCACCTTCCTCCAGCGCCTGGGACTGGAAGCTTTCAAAAATTTCGATCCCCCGCTTCAGGCCTCTTTTGATGGTCAAAAGCAAACGCCGATCCATGTCCTCAATGCGCGTGCAGGCCAGAATCAGCGCCTGCCTGCGCGGATCATCCTGGGGGCTTTGTTCGGCGATCAGCTCGTCCAGAAGATCGTTCATCGCACTCGACAGAGCGACGGGAAACTTGGCGTCCAGACCCTCGTGAATGGCCATGATCACATCCCGCATCCACAGCTGTTCGTTCCGCGTTGACATCATGCCACTGGTCAGTTCCCAGATCTCAATGAAGGGTTGTCCGCCTAATTCCTGAGCATAGGACAGAATAAAACGCTGATGGGTTTCGATGGACCTTTGAATCTTATAAAGCGTTCGCTCTTCGGCGCTCTCTCCCCGGGTCGTCGAGCTTTTCTGCAGAGACTGGTCGAGATTCAAGGCGTTTTCCATTTCCACGACCAGATAGAGGATGCCGATCCATTTGCGATACAGCGCGGAAACACCCACAACGGATTGAATGCCGCGCAGATGAACGGCTCGGGCGGCTCCCTTGAAATCCAGCTGGCGCACCACACCGATCTCATACATATCGCGCATGGCTTCAATCTCGGAATGACCATGATGAACCTTGATGAAGCCCTGCGTGGCGTCAAGGCCACAGTAGTTGGCCAGAACGGTGTTGCCACCGGGATGCAGGCCAATAAAGTCCGTCACATCATAAACAACATCGTCGATGATCAGCCAGTAACCATTGGCGGCATTATTCCGATCCACCACTTCGGAAATATCAAACGAGGTCCGTTCGGTATCCCAGGAGCGGGCGTGTGTGAAAATTTCCTGCATAAAGCGGCCTTCCGCCGCGATGCGACAAAGGCTTTCATGTGAGGCTGCCAGGCGTTCGTCGGTATCGCCTTCAAAGAAGTCCGAGAATGCGGTTTTCAAGGCACCGTGAATGCTCTTGGCAAAGCGGGTCCTTCCGCAGATATAAAGATAGGCGCCCTGGCCGCCATCTTCCGGCTTTTGCAGCATCTTCCAAAGCACGGAGGCATTGGCCTTGTCGAGCAGGAGATCCTGAATATGACCTCGGGGGTTGGGTTCATAAACAAACGAACCATGATTCGCCGAGGATTTTTGAAAGACCGGACGCGCATCCTCCTGCGAGAACAGCGTGTCGAGTTTGATCATGCCGCTGGCAAGACCGGGCAGGAGGTCATCCTGATAATAGAAAAAGTCCCGCGACTGCAGACTCAGCATGATCCAGCACGGGCCGCTGTCCTTCTGTTGCATGCGTCGGGCGATGAAGCTCCGGAACGGTGCAAAGCCGGTGCCGCCGGCAATCAGGACGATCGGGGTGGTATGGTCCTTGGGCAGACTGAAGCGTGGAGGATGATCGATAATGAGCGAAAGCGGACCCTTGCGGCCGTGCCCTGTCGCCAGAAAATTCGAGGCTGTGCCCAATCTTTCCACATCGGACTCACCCGAGGTGCCATCGGATTGATAGCGCAGGCGTCCCACCGTCAGATGGATTTCGGTGGCGGGTTCGCCTGGCTCCAGCGCGGACGAAATGGAATACATGCGGAACTGTTCCGGAGGAACCACCCGGGCGATATACATGGGCGAGTGGTAGTCACTCTTCCAGAGTCGCGTGGGATCAAATCCTTCGGTACGAAGGAGATTCAAAAGATCCCAAAGTTCCCAGCGAACGGTCGTCTGAGTTTTGATGGCCTGCGCCAGGGCCTTGTTTTGGGAAATGGCATGAAGCGCTTCCGCAAGACGCGGCACAACGGGACGAATTTTCGCAAAGCGCAGAAAATCCCGCAGCGTGAGACTTGTCGTTTGCGCGAAGCCGTGACGCAGATGGGCGGCCTTGACCCATTCCTCGGTCAGACGTATGGGTTCATTGCCAGTGGCGCCGAGCGCCATCAGCGTGCGACCAATCAGCTGATCGGAATTTTCAGGGAGGATGCCGCAGCGGTCTCCAGGCTGATAATGGATGCCTGTTCCTGTGACATCGAGCACTACGTGTTTAACGTTTTCGGGACCGGAATGGTGGGTCTGCCCAACCGATTTGATGGAACCATAGTGACAGCTGCTGGGAAAGGATTCCTGTCTTTCCATGCGCGCGTATTCGAGTTCCGAATCAACCTGCTCCCAGGTGCGATCCTTAAAAAGTCCCGAAAAACCGCCGATCGTGACGCTGCGCCCGACCTTGAAAGCGATTTCAAGATAACCATAGACCTTCATGCGATGGCGACCGAGGAAGCCATTGGGTCCGGCATACAGCTCAAAGGTTTCCCGCAGGAGCGCGCGCAGATTCGGATCCTCGGAGGTCCGGATGTAATCCGGTACCGAGAGCGCCCCCACCGCTTCGAGGAATTCCCGCCAGTAGGGTGGATACGTGCTGCGCAGACTTTTGATTTCCTTGCCGAGAAACGTCTCGTATTTCTGGCGCCCAAAAAATGCATCCATAAGATTGAAGATCGGGGACGATGTTCCACTGGGTCCCTGGACGCCCGGTTTGACCGGCACCGCAAAGGGCGCCACCGTCTTCGCCCATATCACCGGATCCACGTGACTCCTGCTGACAGGATTCGGATTGATCTTGAGCAGGGAATCCTGAACCACGCGCTTCAGACATTCGATGATCAGGGCCAGCTCATCCTCAATGATGCTGTGGCTGTCCGTTTTCACCGCTTCCTGACTGCGAGCGATGGCGCCAATGATCGGCGCGCATTGGGCGAGGATTTCGGTTTGGGTCAGGTAGAAATGGTTTTCTTCCTTGTTATCGACGGTCGGGATAAGAAGGGCCATGTTTTCAACCCGGAAGGGATCCGCAGCGTCAGGCTGCAAAAGTCTCCAGTTGTAAACAATCAGATCGATGTAGGAAAGCACCTCCTGCTCGCGTCCCAATCGACGCCGCACATCAGCCCAGGGTTGGGACAGCGATGGCGGCAGGGGCTGGGGCCCGCTCGTCTCCACATAGGAATAGGCATGAGCCAGCATCGAGAGGATGGCCCCGGCACGCAAGAGATAGGCATCGCCCAGGCTCCCCTCGCCCGCATCCAAAATGGGCAGCTGACGGACCTCCCTGCGCAGCTGGAGATTCCGATACAGTTCCGGGAGTTTTTGAATAATCTCATCCCAGGCCTTGTACGCGGGCGGCATGTTTTCCTTGGGCGGCTGCAGCGGCATGAACCCATGGGAGAACGACAGAAAGCCCAGATTCTCGTGGCCGAGAAAGCGATTCATTTTCTCGGCATTCTCGATAATGGCATGCGATGAGGCATGCTCAGCAGGCCGCTTCTCTGTTTTGCCGGAAATGCGCGGTTTGTGGGCCAGATCCAGCTGGTATTCCATCTTTCCAACGTAATGATATTCCCGGTCGAACTCGTGCAGGTAGTTGGTCAGATAACGCCTCTGTTCGTTGCTGATCCTGCCTTTATAGATGTCTTCAAAGGATTCCGTTCCATCGCTGGTATCCATCCGCTTCAGGAAAAACAGCGTCATGTCCTTGCCCTTGAAAAAATCCCGAAGATACTGGTGATCGGGACGGGCCACGGTCATGTCAAACACGGCCCCTGCGATGGCCGTATGATAAGGGTGGGCCTTCAGATCCTCCTGCGAGAAAATGCGGGACGGGCGCAACGGAAAATGAAAAGGCCGGTTGACTGGATCGGTCTTGACTTCAATGCTCTTCAGGATATTGATGTATTCCGGGTCGAGGCCCATCTGCTCGGCGCCGCGCAGCAGGATATTGAGATACCTTCGTGACGGCTGATAGCCTTCCTTCAGGCGCTCCTCGATGCCGGTATAGGCGAAAGCGGAAACTGTCCGGCCGGTATAGGTTGTGACCATGAGCTTGACGCGCTTGTAGTTCACGCCGAGGGCTTCCAGTTCATCCAGCACTTTGAGATGTTCGTCGCGGCAGGAATAGAGAATGCCATGCACGTTATGCTGCGGCGCGCTCGTGATATTGCCGGTGCCGCCTTCGATCAGGAAGAAATCCGGAATATTGAAGCTGAGCTTCCACCCATCCAGGATCGCAGGCTCGGCTGAGAGAGGTTCCACGCCCTTGGCCTTGAGGGACGTAATACTCATGTTGGAACCGTAACCGAAGTAATAGAACATTCCCAACCTCGTCGGAATTTAGGCCGGCAGAGTAAAAGCACGTAGGGTTATCTTATCGGGATCGCCGACCCAAGGCTAGGGGGACAGCCCTGACAGGACTGCCGGGATAATTCCCAAAGTTTCACTACTTTTTGTAAGAATCCCCGGTTCGTGGGCAACATCCGGCGGGCTTAATGATTGGGCGCAATCAGCCGAATATGAAAAGGTATGAAAGGATAAGGCCATGAGCGCTGTCCCAATAGCAGAAAAAATCGAACCTGCCGCGCCCACGGACGACGGTGATATCTTTGCCAAAACCGCACCCGACATCGTTCTTTACCAATGGCCTGCAAGTCAATTTTGTGACAGTATTTATGTGCGTTGCACCAAAATCCATAGAATGCTGGCCTACCTGCACGCTCCGTATAAGGTCGCTGACATCAGCTTTCCTAAAACTGTCAACGAATCCGAAATATCTGACAAAGTGAAACCCTTGATGCGGAAGATTCCGATCATCAAGGTGAACGACACCACCTATATCGAGGGAACAGCCAAGATCGTTTTATGGCTCCTTGAACGTAATAATCGCATGGATTTTGTGGGAAGCGAAGTGACCACGACCCCTGAACTCTGGTACCTGGAACATTGGGCCGAGCGCTGGCTGGTCTGGTTGGTCATTTATGGGCGTTGGTTGAAACAGGACAACTATGTAAGTTTTGTCCGCTCGTTTATGACCATCAAAACCAGCAACGATATTCCGCGCAGTGTGGCCTATGTGCGCACGCGGGCTTGCGACATTCTCAGGTCCACCGAGGTGGGCGGATTGCGCCACAGCGAATATATCAACGAGCTGACTCAGGGCGCGCAGATGCTGAACAAGATACTTGAAAGAACGGAGTTTGTAACCGGGCCGGAGCTTAAGGAACTCGATCTCAGTCTCTTCATGAGTATCCAGGCTCTCCTGGACCCCTCCCTCGAGGAGGAGTCCCAGATCCTCAATCAATACCCGGCTCTGACCCGATGGGCGAAAAAAGTGGATGCGATAACGCGCAGCGAGCACACGCGAGAGATTTGCATCCATCCGGTTCCCCGCTAAATTTTCCGTCAAGCCCACCTCTGGAAAAATTCCTCAATTCATTCTAATTTCCTGATGGACCACATGCCAACCACGTGGAAGGAGAGACGCGATGCGACAGGAAGATCAGGGAAGTTACATTGTGTTCTACGATGAGCAGTGCCCCATTTGTCGCCGCAGCCGCAGATTCCTCGAGCGACTGGGAGACCGACCGCGCATGCACTTTGTTGATGTCAACAATCGCAGTGTGATGAAACGCTGGCCCATGATTGATCCGGACAAGGCGTTGAAGCGGGTTACGGTGCTGACGCCGCGCTTTCAGCAGCTGACCGACTATAGGGCTGTCATCGAACTGCTGGGAGCGAAATCCCGGCTGGTGCATTGGTTTTTGCCTCTGCTCCGATTGCCTGTTATAAGCTGGGTCGGACGCTTGGTTTACCACTTCATTTCCCACAATCGCTATGGCATTGGACGCTGGCTGCAGCTGGAGGATGACGCGCCACGGCGTGAGTTGCCCCGCCGTGAGTCCATGCCTGCGGGCACCTGATTCTGGAACGGAAATTGATAAGAGGATGAACGGCCGAGCCCGGCCGATCTTCCCGAATGCAGAACGAAAAAGGAAAAAACATGATCCAGGCAGGCAGACTCATCTCCATCCTCTTTCTGATCCTCCCGCTGGCTTGTACCGCGACGGTTTCCAGGAACATCGAATCGGACCCTGCGCAAGTTGCACCGACAACCAGTCCTTTTGCTTACTGTGCTGAGAAAGGCACAGTGGACGAACCTGGTTCAGCCTGGCAAAAGCCCGAGGTGACAGCTGAGATCGTCGCAGCACTCAAGCGCGCCGAGGTTATCACTGCGGATGCTCCTGTCCCGCCTGAGAATGCCTGCCGCTGGCGCTGTATGGATCAGCAGGTTTATGCCTGTTGCACGGGAGCGAATCTCCCCTGTGATCAAAAAGGGGACAGCAGCCGCACGCCATCGAAGGCCATGAACACGTACTGTGCCCAAAATCCGAAGGCCGACGTGATCCCGGCTTATGTTACAGGCCGTGCCACGGTTTTCACCTGGACGTGTTCAGGAAAGACTGCCGTCCCGGGCCGGCAGGTGCTTCATCTGGATGCACGCGGCTATCCCACTGAGTTTTGGCATCGCGTGACGGCGGAATAGAGGCCGCCATCAGGCCCAGTGCGTGGTTTCTCCTATTGACGGCGAGCTCATCCCTATCAAAGATCGGCGATTATCAACATTTGAAAGAGGGATAGAGATGATACGTCAACACCTGACAGGGGCCATGGTTCTCGGATTTTCTGCACTCCTCTCCATGGGCGGAGCGGCTCCCCAGGACTCATTCACTGTGATGACCTGGAATTTATACGTTGGAGCCGATACGGCACCCATCCTGGCGTCGCCTTCGATGCAGGAAATGGCATCCCGTGCGGATGCGGCCTGGAGGACCATGGAGTCCACCCGATTCGAGGAGCGGGTTATCGCCATCGCCGACCAGATTGCAGCGCACCGGCCGCATTTAATCGGTCTTCAGGAGGTGTCCCTGCTTCGGGTTCAATCACCCGGGGATCGTATGGAGGGTGGTATGGAACCTGCCACGACGGTCGTTTATGACTTTGAAAAAACTTTGATGTCGGAGCTGGCCTCACGCGGGCTCGACTATCGAGTGGTCTCGCGCGTGCAGAATGCGGATGTCGAGGTTCCGCGGGCGAATGAAACCCGCGATGATGTGCGCCTGACCGATCATGATCTGATTCTGGCTCGCGGTGATGTGGAAGCCGAACCCGCGCTGAAGGGCAACTACCAGGCCGCGCTCTCCCTGCCCTTCCCGGATGGGAAATCGAACCTGACCGTCAACCGGGGTTACACCCTGGTGAATGTGAACCTCCTGGGTCAGGAGGCGGTCTTTGTCAACAGCCATCTCGAGATCTCGGCACTGGAACCTCTGCAGGCCATGCAGGCCAAGGAACTCATGACCATCCTCGGCAGCCGCTCGGAGCCGATCCTTTTGGTGGGTGATTTCAATTCGCGCCCTGAAGGAGGCGCCAGTTACGATCTGATGATGCAGTCGGGTTATCGTGATGTTTGGAATGATCGTATCGGGCCCGAGGAGCTGGGTCTGACCTGCTGCCAGGCGGCGGATCTTTCCAACAAGGATTCCAACCTGGTTGAACGCATCGACCTGGTCCTGACCAGAAATGATAGCGACTGGCTGTCACAGGAGGTCCAGGCCTGGGTGGTCGGGAATCAACCTGAGGATCAAACATCAGGCGGGCTGTGGCCGTCGGATCATGCCGGGGTTGTGGTGCAGTTCTCCGTGAAATAATCAATTCAGAAAGCCGGGCTCAGGGACTTGCCTGCGCGGACGACCCATGAGCCTGGCACGCATCGAGGGACTTTGAAATTTGTGCCTGGAGCTCTTCTATGATGTCCAAAACCTCCCCACCTCCAGCATCTGCCTTGAGGCATTCCAGCATTTGAGTCAGTCCCTTCAGAACCATGGGCGCATTGCGGGCATAGTGATGCAGATGTGGAATAGTGCTTGAAAGCACATCGCTGACGCCAAGGATGGGCTGTATCACCCGAATGGAGCCTTGAGCGTCCTTATGCAGGGGACTTTGCTGGGGCAGGTGCATCATCGTTTGGAATGCGGAACGCAGATAGTCAATACATTGAAGAGCCGTATAAGGGTCATTTAAAGATGGCGAGAGGGCGCGAACGGCCATCTCAACGAGCATATGAAAGCCAAATTCGAGATCCTGTTCCATGGTTCGTTCAGTCCCCAGGATGAAACTTTCACAGATGGCAGGCGTGAGGCTTTCCCGATTTATTTTCTTGCCTGAGACACGCGCCAGGGCATCATCCTGGGTAATAAACGAGCCCGGCCTGACAATGATTTCAATCATGACATCATATTCGGTCGCCAGTGTGACGAGTTCATTCAGATTGCAGGCCTGTAAATATCCCGCGCTGCGGGAACAGACGGGGATGGAATCGGAATCCAGTGTCCAGACCTTCCCATCATTGCGGCTGTCATTGTTCTCAGGCTGAGGACCATTCAAGCTTCTGATCGTCTCGAGCAATTCGTCGCATGTCGTCGCTGCAATATGGGACGCCTGAATGGACCGGGCAGTATGGTGGACGAAATAGATCAGAACAAAGACACTGCAAATGGCCAATGCGATGCTAATCGTGACGCCCAGCCGTGGAGTAAAGGCCTCACGCCCCGCCTCGTCTCCACTCAGAGTGGAAGGCAGTATCAGAAGACTATAGACGAATGTGGCCACAAACGTGCCGAAGGCCACGTGAATTGATCGATCCCGCATGAAATTTCTGAGCAGGCGGGGACCATATTGCTGGGACGCGAGGGAGAGGACGACCATGGAGATCGAGAATGTCACGCCAGCCACGGTTATGATGGAACCGGCAACCGCGCTCAGAACATCACGGGCGGCGTCGGGTCCTCCCGAGAAAAATACCATCCACTCAGGCAGCCTCGAACTCTTCAGGACGTCATCAACCTTGAGACTGAAAAACGCCCCCAGCGCTGCAGCTCCGGCCATCAATCCTGGGATAAACCAGTAGGACGCGCGCAGCTTCCCAAGGACGAGATTCATACGCTCGGAAAATACTGTGATCACGATCCCACCGATCCTTTGTCATCTCATTCCGCCGCCAACCCTGTTAGCAAGACTTGGACCAATAATGAAGAATGCAAAAGGAATGAATGTTGCAAAACCTGGACAGGGAGTGTTGACCCAGGTCGATGCTCCACCATGCTGCAGAAATTTCAGTATGGAGCAGACTCGACAGGGCCACTTGGGAAAGGGGCATGAAATGTTGTACAGCACGCATGCGATCACAAAGGTCAAGCTCAGGGCCTCCGATGGAGCCTATGGGGATATTAAGGATGTCTACTTTGATGATATCTCCTGGGTCATACGATATTTCGTTGTGGACATTGGAACCTGGCGAGCGGATCGTCTTGTTCTGATCAGTCCGGAAGCCTTGACTCATTACAGTGAAGACGATAAGGCTTTTCACACGAAGCTCACCCGACAGCAGATTGCCGACAGTCCACCCTCAGACTCGGAAAAAACCGTGTCGCGGCAGCATGAAGAGCGCCTGAGCCAGTACTATGGATGGAGTCCTTACTGGACCACTCCCTTGGGCGCTTACCCTTGGCCTGGAATTTATAGCTATCCACCCTATGGGGAAGAATCGGCGGGTAGGGACAGATGGCAAAATGATTCCCTGCCACCCACGGTAGGCAAGGAACTTCAGGCACGAATCGACCAGGACAAGGACCAGGACGTCCACCTGCGCAGCTTTAATGAAGTGAGAAAATACGGTCTGCGCGCCACGGATGGTGATCTTGGCATTTTGGAAGACCTGCTGATTGAACCAGAATCCTGGCGGGTCACCCATGTGATCGCGGATGCACGCCGGTGGTGGCCTGGTGGCGAGGTCGTGATCGATCGAGGCCTCGTTCAAAACATCGACTGGTACGATCAGAAGATCGAGGTGGCCATGACCCGCGATGAGGTGAAGAACGCACCACCTTACGATCGGGACCAGGGCATCACGGAATCCTATCAAATGGCGTTGTCCCATTATTATCGGCGCTTCAAGGATCGGACGTTGGGAACGCCACCGGGCGGAGTCGCGGGTGACTATCAGCCAGGACCTCATGCATAGACGGGATTATCATGTTGCATCAAAGTCTGTTTCATACGTTCCTATTGAGTCTGCTTCTCATAGGGACGGTCATGAGCTGCGCCACCAATCCTGCAACCGGTGAACGGCAGCTGGCCCTGATGAGCCCGGAGCAGGAAATTGCTATGGGCCAGCAGGCCCATGCCGAAATTCTCAAGGCTATGGAGGCGCTCGATAATCCGGGGCTTCAGCGTTATGTCAACGACATCGGCCAGCGCCTGGCGGCCAGCTCGGAACGCCCGGAGCTGCCCTGGACCTTTACCGTGCTCGATGATCCCGTGGTTAACGCCTTTGCTCTTCCGGGCGGGTATATCTACATCACACGCGGACTGCTCACTTATCTGACGTCGGAGGCGGAGCTGGCAGGCGTCCTCGGGCATGAAATCGGTCATGTCACGGCCCGGCATTCGGTGGAACAAATGAGCCAGACCACGCTTGGCTCCCTGGGGCTCGGTATCGGCATCCTGCTCTATCCCGAACTTCAGGAACTGGGCCGCGCCGCGCAACAGGGCATGCAGCTTCTCTTTCTCAAATTCAGCCGGGATGACGAGCGCGAGGCCGACCGTCTCGGACTTCGTTATATGACCGACCTTCAGTATGCTCCGCAAAAACTCACCGATGTCATGGATGTGCTGGCGGCAGTGAGTCAGGCGCAGGATCAGGAAAAAATGCCTGGCTGGCTCGCCACCCATCCAGCACCCGAGGAGCGCCGTGAACTTATCGTGCAAACCATCCGTTCCGAAAACCTGCAGCCACAGAATCCGATCGTGAACCAGAATGAATACCTGCAGCATATCGATGGTCTGATTTTTGGAAGCGATCCACGGGACGGTTATTTTGTGGAATCCCGGTTTTATCATCCCGACCTGCAGTGGCGCATGGAGTTCCCGGAAGGATGGCAAACCACCAATCAAAGGGACGTCGTCGGAGCGCTCAGCCCATCGCGGGATGCGGCTATGGTTCTTGGCCTCACCAGGAGCAGGACGGTGGATGAAGCGGCTCTGCAGTTTCGCCAGCAAAAAGGCCTGTCATTTGGCCCCTTACAGGCCATTCAGGTTTCCGGAGCAAGCGGGGTCCTTCTTCCCTTTCGCGCTCAAACCGATCCAGGAATCATGGATGGTTTGGCCGCTTTTCTTTCGTATCAAGGCAAGGTCTATCAGGTCATGGGCTACAGCATGGCCGCCCGCTGGGCCGCTTATCGGCCCCAGGTGCTGCAGACCTTTGAAAGCTTTCAACCGATCACGGATAAGGATATTCTGAGTATCCAGCCCCTGCGCATTACGGTCACAAAACTTCCACAATCCATGTCGTTGTCTGCGTTTGTCGAACGCCGTTCATCACCTGTGCCCGTGAGCAGGCTGGCCATGATCAATCAGGTGGAACCTCAGGAAACGCTGGCGAAAGGAACGCCCATCAAGCGTGTCGATGGGCAGCTGCCGCCTGGGGCCAGAAACGAGATTATTTTTTAGCTCATTGAGGAGACGACAATGAAACAACTCTGTATGTCCTGTATCATGTCAGGTTTCGTCCTTGCCCCTTGGGGCTGCACCAAGAGTGCTCCGGTACCCGCAAGCGTCCGCGTGGAGGATATTAAGGAAAACCCTGCTCTGTACTTAGGCAAGGAAGTGACCGTCAGTGGCGAAATCGAGAAAGTATTTGGAACCCGGGCGTTTCAGCTGGGAGGCACGGACTTCTTTGATAGTGAGATTCGTGTCCTGACAAACCAGCCCCTCAAAGAAAGTGTACGGCGTCGTGCAGAGGAACCATTCCGAGTGGATGATATCGCTCTGGTGACGGGAACTCTTCGCAATATCGTGGTCGCGGACGTCGAGCGGGAGTTCAACTTTGATTTGGATCCGAGTTACGAAGTGGAGTTTCAGAATAAACCAGCAATCGTCGCCACATCAGTCTTGATATCACCGCGAGGACAGGCTACTGAGTCAGCAACGACAGATGGAACGATGAATCACTTACAGACGATTCTGGACAGCCAGGATAAGGCATCCCTGGCAGGAAAAAAGGTGGAACTGCAGCAGGTTGAGGTGCAGAGCGTCATTGGCGATCAGAGCTTTTGGATAGGTCCAAGCCCCAGCCAGCAGGTTTTTGTGACATTTGCTGAAATCCCTACGCCGGGCAAGCCCATGGAAGGACAGGTGGCTATCAAAGCGGGACAGAAGGTCAACTTGAGTGGAGTGATCCGCAGCATGCCGACGCTTTCGGAGGAGTGGCTGAAGAGGAACAAAATCGATGACAGGACGGCCAGCCTATTACGTCAGCAGGCCATCTATATCCAGTCCACGGAAATCAAGGTCGCGGGTGCGGAAGGTTAATCCGCTCACGAACCGGAACTGGATGCCTCCGGGAGATTGGAACAGTCACTCTCCGTCCGAGGCAGTCCGTTATCAATCCAGGTCAGGAACATCTCCTGCTCACCGGGTTCCAAAGGCTTGCTGAGCAGGTTATAAAAGATCCGATTGCGGATGGCTTTGGTATACGTTTTATAACCATCATAGTTGGTCAGGATAATTCCTTCCCAGGCGAATGTTTCGTTATGGCATTCGTCGCAGCGCAGCGCACTGAGATCCTTAATCCAAAGTTCATAGCTTGGGATATTCAGGGCGCTGCAGGTGGCCGGCGGTTGATTTTCCGCAACCTGGTCCTTGGCAGCCGGGGCAGGATCTGACTCCGTGTCCGCAGCGGCCGCAGTTTCCTCGGCGGTGTCCTGAGATTTTTCCTTCTGACAGGCGAGCGGGATGAATGAGAGTGCCGCAAGAAGCCCCAAAACCTGACCCATGTGCATGGCGAACGACTCCATGGTTGAATTGATGCACATAAAATATGCAAGGAAAATGCCGTAATAGGGCCTTCGAACAGGCTTTCGAAATTCTTTGCATTTTTACCAAAGCCAGCCAACCGGCTTGTTGCAGATCGCACAGCCGGTTTTGAAAGCCTCGCACAGTTGGCAGCAAATGCCCCTACCCGTTTCTGTCAAAACATTGGACAGCCCCGCTTAATTTCTCCTTCATTGTTCCGATCCACCTGGGGAACTTCTTCGTACAAAAAGGCCGTTCATGCACCGTCCTGGAACACTATTCGTCCGAGTCTGGCTGGGGCTCATCACCCTATGCTGCGGGCTCCCTGCGGCATGGGCGGCGCACAATCTGCCAGCTCTGACTCTGCCGGACCAGGCCGCGGGCACGTCCTTGACCCATTCCCTAGGGATACTCTATGGGGTGCCGTCGGAATGGGGTCCCGAACGTGTGTTCGAAACGTTTCAGAGCGGACGTTACTACAAGGAAACAGGGGAATCCGTTAACTTCGGCCTGGATTTTTCAACCAAGTGGGTGGCCTTTCAATTAACCAATCCCCGGATGGAAGAGCGGCCTCTTCTCATCGAGAACAACACGACGATCATCGATCGTTTGGAGCTGTTCCATCAGCAGGATACAGGTTTTCATTCGCTGGGATCCCAGGGTGATCAGGAACCGATCTCGCAGCGCAGCATCATCAGTCGGCAGCCGGTTTTCCGGCTCATGGTGCCGCCCGGAACCCATACCTATCTGCTGCGCATGGATGCGGAAAACGTCGTGCAGTTGGGTTTGAAAGTCTGGGATGAGCAGGCGTTCCATCATAAGAATGCTCAGGAGCTCATGATCATCAGCCTGCTCCTTGGGTTCCATATCGTGATCGCCCTCTATAATTTTTTCCTGTATGTAACCGTGCGCGATCGCATGTACCTGATCTATGTGATCTACGTGCTCAGCAATGTTGCGTACCAGTCGAGTTCCATGGGCATCATGCAGTATGCGCACCATATGTTCTTTGGCTGGGAGACCTTGCCGAACTGGGTGATGATTTTTTCGGTGGATGCTGTGATCATCACCGCCCTGATCTTTTCCCATTCGCTTCTTTCCCTGGGCCTGCAATTCCCCATGATGTCCCGGGCCATGAAGATCTGCGGTGCGATCAGTGTCGTGAACATCCTGATCAACCTGCTGGTTTCCAATAAGATGGCCGCAACCCTCTGTCTTTTCAACTCCATCCATGCCGTAACCCTGCTCGTCAGCGCGGGGGTTTATCTTTGCTGGAAACGTTACAAGCCGGCCTACTTTTACACGCTGGCCTGGAGCTTTTATCTGACCGGTGCCTCGGCGAATATCTTCAGTCTGATTGGGCTGACACCGGCCTTTGAGATCAGCAACTGGATTCAGCTCTACGGGGGATCGATTGAAATCGTGCTCCTGTCGCTGGCTGTGGGGGGGCGGATGTCCCAGGTGCAGACCCAGCTGACGCGGGTCCTGACGGAACAAAAGCAGATCGAGGAGGTGGTGCGCTCCGCTCAATTCCTGCGACGTCGGGAAATGGAAACCAATCTGCCAGCTTTTCTGAATTATACTTACTACACCAAACCCGCTGAGAATATTGGGGGTGACTGGGTAGGGATGATCAACTGTGCCGCGGAAAAACGCCTGTATATTTACCTGGGTGATGTCATGGGGCATGGACTGTCTCCGGCGCTGATGTCCGTGATTGCAGCCGGTGCCACCCGTGGGGCCATTCACAATAGTTTGCACCAGGAGATGGGGGAACAGAATCGCGTCCTGTATATCGTGCAGTCCATAAATGAAGCCCTCTTTGATCGCTGTCATGAAGCCAACTGTTTCATGAGCCTCGTGCTCATATCCTTGAACTGGGAAACCGGCGAGGTTTGCCATGTGAATGCCGGGCATACGCCGCTACTAAAAATATCCGGCGGAAAAATCCATCCGCATGTTCATCCGGGGAGCCTGATCGGGATGTTCAAGACTCCGGTTTTTCGGGTTCATACGTTCTCGCTGGAGCCTGGGGAATCGATCTTCCTTTACACGGATGGGCTGACGGAAAACACAGCGCCTGGGGGGAAACCGCTTCGTGTGGCGTCCATCCATAAGGCCCTGACCATGCATGAAAACCTGGATGATTGCCAGGAACGATTGATCGAGCTGATGAGGAATCATTGGAGTCATCAGCCGGTCGCTGATGATACGACGTTTTTTATGCTGCGGCTGGAGAAGCAGGATCACGTCGCGGTCGCTGGCTAACGGACGTCATGCTGCCTTCCTGTGGCCCTGCTTCAAGCGATAAAGCGTGATGCCACCCCCCACCCCTTTTAAATTGAAGCTTCCGGCTTTTTCCCAGTTATCATCCCGCAGATAATCGCGGACCACGGAGGTCATCAGAATTTCGCCTGGAGAAGCCACCGACTCAACCCGTGAGGCCAGGTTCACCGTGGGACCAATCACGGTATAGTCCGAGCGTCGGGAACCACCAAACATGCCGACGGTGGCCGGACCATGGTGAATGCCGATTCGCATTTCGAACCGGGGCATGCCTTCGCTTTCCCAGGTTTGTCCCAGCGCAGCCAAACCTTCGTGCATGAGGCGGGCACAGCGGCAGGCCTTTTCCACCTGCTCTTCGACCGGCATGGCCTCAGGAGCACCGAAAATCACCATCACCGCATCACCGATGAACTTATCAATCGTCCCGCCCTCCTGGAAAATAACCTCGGTCATGGCGTCGAAGTACTGGTTGAGCACCAGCGAGATGCGGCGGGGTCCCAGTTCTTCCGAGGTTTTGGTGAACTGGCAGAGATCGGCAAAAAGTATCGTGACTGGGCTGAGTTTGGCCTCATTGATGAATTCCCGGTGACCGAGCGCGATTTCGTTGACCAGATGGGGCGGGAGAAAGCGCTTCAGAATATTTTCGGTGAGATCGCGATTGAGCGCGGCGATCGTTCGTTCGCCTTCCTTCAACTTCAGCAGGTTCGCCACCGTGCTGTGCAACTCGACTTCATCAAAAGGTTTGGCCAGATAAGCGGAGGCTCCCTCCCGGGCGGCCACGACCTTGCTGACATCATCGCCTTTCGCCGTGAGCAGGATCGTCGGAATGCCGGCGAGCCGGGGATCCTTCTGCAGATCGGCCAGCAGCTCGGGTCCGGATTTACGTGGCATCATCCAGTCGGTGATAATCAGATCGAAGGCTTGGTTTTGAAGCAGGCCCAGGGCTTCCTCGCCGTTCCGGGCACCGACCACCCGATACCCCTGACGACGCAGCACGGTCTGAATCAGATCACGCATATCATCGACGTCGTCGACCACCAGAATGGTTTCCTCACGGCTGGGTGCGGATGCTGCGTCCAGGGATGGGTCGTGCGGCGCAAGGCCCACTGGCGCCTGAACATCCGCCAGCAGCCAGTCCTTGGGTTGATAGTCCGAGCTGATGCTCTCTTCGATTTCGCTCGGCGCTTGAATGGGACTCTGGCGAATGGCCTCTTCCACGCGACTTAAGAGGTCCTGCTTCTGCAAAGGCTTATAGATAACGTGATCGATTCGCGCCTTGTTAATGGCTTTTTCCAGGACTTCAGGGCCGCTTTCTCCGGTGATCATGATGCGGTGGCAATCGGGCTGAAGGCCAGCAATTTCCATAAGGAAATCAGTACCATCGGCGGCGGTAAGATTGGCATCGACCAGGACGCAGCGAATGCGATGCGAACGCATCATCTGCCGGGCACGGTCAAGGTCCTTGACCAGTTCGAAGGTGGTGACACTGTCCGAATCGAGAAGCATCATGCGGATGCTCTTCAGGACGCTCTCCTCGTCATCAATGACAAGCAGATCCAGAATCTTGGCCGAGTGCTGGATCTTCGCTTCATCGATCAAGGTCTTGAGGACCGAAAAGAGTTCGCTCGTAAACGGCTTATAGAAAATTCTATCGATCCTGGCTGTATTGATGGCCTTCTGCACGATGCGATGGCTCCTGGATCGAGCTGTGATCAGGATGCGTTTGCAGTGGGGCTGCTCCTGGGCCACATGGGCGAGCAGAGTGGGACCATCCTCGTCGGGCATCACGGCATCGGAAAGAACGCAGTGAACCCGATAGCGGCTCAGGACGGCTCGGGCTTCATTCGCACTGCCGACGACCTGAAAGTTTTCGCAAATCTGCCGTTGCAGGAGTTCATCCTGAATCTGCTGGCTCAGGGCGGCATCATCATCGACAACCAGGAGATCAATGGTATGGCTCGCATCAAAGCAGAGCGGAAGGTCAACCCAGAAGATGCTGCCGCGACCTGGCTGACTGTCAACTCCCACCGAGCCTTGCATTTTCACGGCCAGTTCTTTCGCCAAAGCCAAACCCAGACCTGTGCCCTCGAATTCCCGTTTGGTGGAACCATCCACTTGCGAGAATACTTTAAAGAGATGGCTGATCTTATCCTGGGGAATACCGGGTCCGGTGTCCGCGACCTGAATGCGGGCCATAGGGCCAACCTTCACGAGAGTCAGGCGGATCTCGCCACCATGCGGAGTGAACTTGAGCGCATTGGAGAGGTAGTTGAAAACGATCTTTTCCAAAGCATCGATATGGGCATTCACCATGACGCGATCGAGATCTCTGTCCGTCACATCAAGTTGGAAGCGAATGCCCCGCTGTTCGCAGGTGGGTTGAAAATACTGGGAGATGGAATTCAGGAAGGCCTGAAGGTCCAGTTTTTTCAGTTGCAGGTCGCCTTCTCCGACGGAAAGTTTCTGGAAATCGAGCAGCTGGTTCACGAGGCGTAAAAGTCTTTTGCTGTTGCGGGCTGCGACCTGGATGGGTTTGGATTCCTGCTCGCTCTTTTCAGCCTGAGACAGTGAACCCAGAATAAGGGTGAGCGGCGTGCGGAGTTCGTGGGAGATGTTTTGGAAGAAGCGGGTTTTTTGTTCGTCGTGGCGCTGCAGCTCTTCATGGGCCTGGACGATTTCTTTCTTTTGTTCGATGAGCTTGTCGCGCTGGGCTTCAAGCTTATAGGTTTGATTTTTGACTTCCTGTTGCAGGTTATCGGACAGATGTTCGGCCTGTTCGAACGCGCGGGAGAAACGGCGGGCGATCAGGAACGACTGAAAAAAGACGAATCCAAGGAGGCCAAATCCGGCCAGAGTCGGCGCCTCAATAATTCTACGGATGGAGAGCAGGTCACTAAAAGTGGCGACGAGAGGCATCACCAATCCCCCCAGGAAAATGGAGGAGTCACTGGCTTTGGCTCGACAGGCACGAATGATGGCATAAAGCGTATAAAGCGCCACGCATGCTGTCAAGACATGATAGGCATTGGTCGGTGGCACAAAAACCTTCGCCGGGGTCAGCAGGATGACAACACACAGAGCCAAGGTAACACAGGATGTCAATTGGCATAACCACCGCGCATAGAACTCTTTAAATGCATGATGGACAAACCAGGTAAAGGACGCGACAGCAGCGACCCAGGATAGATTGAAGACGCGGAGGCGATCGTTAAAGCCCAGGCCTGGCAGCAGGATCTCGATCAAGCCAGCCCTCATGGAGGAAACATAGACGGCGATGAACACGCAGAGGCATCCGAACCAGAGTGTGGAACGAACCTTGGTGCGAAGTATATACAAGCAAAAGTTATAAAGTCCCATAATAAATAGCGCACCAACGACAAAAACATCAATCATCAATCCTTTGGCGCGCCGCTCCATCAGTGAGGTCAAAGATCCCATTTGAGGTGCTATCGCGATACCAGCTAAAAAGATCTCAAAATTGGCCACCTGCACCACGATATCAAAGGAATTGTCCTTGGTCTGGAATCCATGAAGGATAATGCCAAGCCCACCCTTGGCTGTTTCTTCATTGGTGCCCATCTCGCCAAAGTGGGCGATTTCCTCTCCATCGACATAAATGCGCGCGGCGGACCAGATTGAAGGGGGAAAGTAGAGAGACACATGTTGAGGACTTTCCAAAAGAACACGCAAACGATAGGTGGCATAACCAAAACTCGGGAACCCTTCCTTGGAATGAGTCCAGGTGCCCGGCACGTGCATCAGCCCTTTCCGCGGCACAGAGCTGGCCAAAACTTCGGGGGTCAAAAGTTGTTCCCAGTAAAATTCCCATTCACCAGCCAATTCCAATGGGTCGAGAGTTTGGATATCCATTCCTCTTAAATCCAGGACTCCATCCTGAGCCCGAGGCGCGGCCTTCCTGGACCCACATGAGGCGAGAAGAAGAATGAATGCCCATGGAATAGCTCTCAGAAGGAACATGACATTACCCTGCCTTCCTGAGCGTTAGCTCGAAGGCTGTCTCCCCGTCGCGGCTGTCAGCCTGAAGGTCCCCGTGGTTTTTGACGGCCAAACGGCGCGAAACATAGAGTCCAAGGCCGCTGCCTTTGTCCCCTTTCGTCGTGAACCGTCTTTCGAAAATACGTGGCAAAACCTCGGCAGGAATGCCCGGCCCTTTGTTAACGAAACGCAGGCGAATCAGTTGATGTGGGACGTCTTCTTCCACAGTGATGACCACCAGGCGTTCCTGGTCGGGACTCAGGTCCTTGACAGCGTCGTAGGCATTGTTCAGGATATTCAGAGCAATCTGCTGAACATCGGAGCTGGAGGCTTGTGCTTCGAGGGCCTGAACCTGATTCTCCACCTTGATACCAGCGCGGCGGAAGCGCGCCTGGAGGAAGGTCAGAGACGAGGCGATGACGCGACTGATATCCACGGTGCTCTGCGCCTTGTGGTAACGCCCGTAATCCAGAACAGCTGTGATGAGTTCCTGCGTCCGCTCAGAACTTTGGCTCAGGGTATTCACATGTTGGAGCATGGCGAGAAGGCTTTCCCAAGCCAGTCTGAGGTCAGGGCGTAACGCTCGCGACCAATCCCAGAGACGCAGGAGGGAGGCGTCAGGCACAGGCAAAGAGGCGAGATACATCGCAAGGCGACGGTCCTGGCGCTCGGGTTTGCCTGTAATCGTTGCCAGCATCCGTTGTTCGCGGGCCTGTGCTTGCGTTATGTCAGCGGATGTCACGAGCAGAGTCTGGGCTGAAAGATCCTGATCTGCCCGATCGGGAAAAAGATTAAGGAGCGGTTCAACATATTCCAATAGACTCTTGCTGCCATAGGCATCGGCATGATGAATATTTTTGAGTTCATGGGATAAATCGCTTAAAAGCTCACCCATCAGAGCCATTTTCTCACGATGTTCGACACCTTCCAGCAGGCGGGTGGATTCTATCCGCAGAAGAAGATTATGAACTCGCAGAATAAGCTCGCGGGCTATCAGCGGCTTGGCGAGATAATCATCAGCGCCAAGTTCCAGGCCGTGAATGCGATCCTCTTCCGTAGCTCGCGCTGTCAGCAGGATCACAGGAATATTGTCCAAGTCTGGATCGCGACGCATCGCCTGGAGAACATCCTCACCTGAAACTTCAGGCATCATCAAATCCAGGAGGACCAGATCCGGATGATGTTCACGGAGTTTGAGCAAAGCATCCTGTCCACCAAAGGCCAATATTACATCGTAACCTTCCAAGGTCAGGATATCGCGGACCACTTCACAGTTCATCTCGTTATCATCAACAACCAGTATGAGATGCCTGGCCTCCTGCTTCTGAGCAACCAGGTCGGAAACCGACCCGAGCTCGGATTTTGGCAGCGGAGCTGGGCTGCAGGCTTTTGCCCAATCCCTTGAGATTTCGCTTTGCTCGACATGAATGACGGTCTGAGCCGGGATCTTCACCGAAAAGGTGGAACCCTTCCCCTCTTCGGATTCAAAGCTGATCGTCCCGCCCATCAGGTTGACCAGATCCCGCACCATGGCGAGGCCCAGGCCAGTTCCTTCGTATGAGCGGCGGGCATCGTTTTCCACCTGCTGGAATTCCTGGAAGATCTTATCCTTATGACTGGCTGGGATGCCGATGCCGGTATCGCTCACCACGATCTCCAGTGTGCGATCGGTCCCCAGGCGCAAGGTGAGCGTGACCTGACTGGGCTTGTCGACGGCCGTGAATTTGAAGGCATTGCCGATGAGGTTGCGGATGATGGTGAAAACTTTATCGTAGTCATGGATCCAGAGGGAGTTTGGATTCATGCCGGGGGTTTCGAGGTGGAACTGAACTTGTGGTTTCTTGAGAGCGAGACCTTCCGCCAGGTTTTGACTGTCCTGAATCAAGGATTGTAGAGGAAATTGGGTGTTTTTAAGGCTGAGTTTGCCCTGTTTGGATTTGGCCAGATCGAGGATTGTGTTGACCTGTTGCTTGAGAGAGATGGCCAGACTTTTGACTTTGGAGAGCTGCTGATGCGTTGCCTCTGTCACGTTCCCGTAGCGTCCCTGTTCGATGAGGTCCAGGAATCCGATGATGCCGTTGAGAGGTGTGCGCAGCTCATGCGATGTGTTGTGGAAGAAGAGTGTTCTGGCTCTCTCCTTTTCTTGAAGATTCTCATTCAAGGTGCGGATCTCAACCTCACTGCGCTGAACCTGGCGCAAAGTTTCGGCAAAGCGCATCGACAAAATAAAGGACTGGGAAAAGCAGAAGAACAGCATACCAATTGCGGCAGCGGGGAATCTGGGCAGATATCCTTGCATCATGAAGATTGTCAAAATGGAAAATATTGTGCAGACAACAGCGCCCAACAGCAGGATTGACGCTCCGAGCTCTTTTCTCCTTGTTGCTCTGGCCGATTGAACGATCATATAGATTAAAGTCAATAGGCTGGCAACATGGTAGATCGTACTGAAACCAAGGTATATACGTGGTGAAGACACAGCAGTAATAGCCACGACCGTGGTCCCAAATAGGACAACGATTTTAACGACAATGGCATAACAGACGTCGGGGAACATAACCTTCAAATAGAGCCAAAGAACAGGGAGTAGCGTATAAAATGAAAGGTTATACACTCTGATCGGAAGAAGCTTATCATCAGAACCATAAAGAAATGGGCAGAGTCCAGGCTCAATCGCTATTAATCCACTCACACAAATGCAGCAGGCTGCTATCAGTAGTGGCCCCCATTCGGTACGATTGACGGTATAAAGACCAATATTATAGAGAGCCAAAGTCAATAGAGCGAAAAACACTCCAGCATTGACGATCGCTTCAGCAATAAAGGACTTGAAGATTTGATCATGGAGCCCCAAATCCTCGACAGTCACAATCCCGCCTAGAATATAGTCCTGGTTCTCGGCATGAAACAAAATATCGAAGGATGTCGCGGGCGCCTCTGAGAGGACTTGAGGTTTCTTAAATGGAAAGAGCAACCTTCCATCTGGAGTTCTCTCGGATGAATTTAGTATGGATCCATTCACATAAACCTTGAGATCTGTTGCGGATCGAATTTCTCCCATGACCAGCTTCACAGGCCGATCACCTTCAATCCGAACTCGATACGTCCCCTTTCCATAAACCGGATAGCCAGACTTCTGCCAGCCCCCTTTAATATCAATAAAGCTCGGCTGAATACTCCCATCCCACTTCGCGGGATCCGGATCCATCCACCGATCCCAATAAAACTCCGCCTCACCCCGTAAAGGAATGGAGCCGTCCTTTTCAAAATCCCAACCACGGACATCCAACACACCTTTGACCAGGCGCGGGTATTCTTTCGCTTCGAGTTTCCACGGTACAAAAAATATCCCAACCAGAACCAAGAGCAGATGCTTCCAAAATCTCATGGACGCTCCATCAAGAGCCAACGACGATTCTTCGGACCCGGTAAGAATCACACGCAGGCGCACCCTGATGTGTCGCTCATTTTGGTTAGGGACTTGAATTTTCCCTAAACATTCTTTGGTATGAATCTCCGGATTCCTCTTGTCCCCCATGCTGATCTTGTCGTAAATACGGGATGCCCGTCGGTATGGGCCCACACCAGGGGAATAGGTTTTATGAATAAGTCTCTACAGGTATTGACAATTTTGGCTTCACTGAGCACCCAGGCAGCGGCTCAGGAGGCGGTTGAGTTTCCTTCCCGCCTGATATGTGACGCGGTGGGAGACTGCATCGCCGGTCTTGAAAATTTCTGCGAAGCGGATTTTTATTTCCCCGAACCGGTTGTCATGGAGCAGCCTGCCCAATACTCAGGTTCGACTTATGATCCCACCGGCGAACTGAGCGAGGAGGAGCTGCTGACTATGGTCAAACTTGATTTTAGTGAAGGCGATCAGTACAGCTTCTACTTTTTCAAAGCCAGTGCGATGACTCAACTCGCCAGGGGTGAGATCGATAAAATCCAAGGGACCTATGAAGATGGTTTCGACTGGACCAATGGCTACAATACCCGGGCCAGATTCCGCGTGGAATGCGTCCGCGGTCTGTGAAGGTTGAACCCTGTCCCAGCAACTTATAAGGAGCCGGCTTATGCAACAGGATGTTGAGATTCTCTCCTTTGAGGACAAGTATGCTCCATATTTTGATCAAATCAATCGGGAGTGGATTCAGGATATGTTCCGCTTGGAAGAAACGGATGAACATATTCTGAAGAATCCCAGGGCGGAAGTGATCGATCGCGGTGGCGTGATCCTGTTCGCCAAGGCAGGCGAGCTGGGTATCGTAGGGACAGGGGCGCTTTTGAAAACAGGGGCGGGCAGCTTTGAACTGACCAAGATGGGCGTTTTGAAAAAGGCGCGCGGACTCAAGGTTGGGGAAAAGCTGCTGCAGGGCCTCATTGAGGCTTTCCGTCAGCAGAAGGCGACAGTTCTCTACCTCCTCACCAATACGGACTGCGAAGCCGCCATTCATCTCTATGAAAAAAACGGCTTCGTTCATGATGCCGGGATTATGAATGATTATGGAAAAAAATATCAGCGCTGCAATGTGGCGATGAGACTTGCCGACCCGGCCCCCGGGTGGACCGCGCAGAACAGATGACTTGGGGAATATCCCGAGTGCCGGTTGAGAACACTGTTGGGAATGCAATACGGTTCACCTGGACATCCCGACCCGAACAGCTCAAACGAAGGCCTTTCCGACTTCCCACAGCGAGCATGAACCTTGCAGGGTCCATGGATTGGACGTTGGATTAATAGTGCACAAGCGTTTCGGAAGCTGTGGGGATTCTGATGAAACCAGAAACGGGCGTCGACCGTCTGAACACGCTCCTGGAGTCCTATCTCAAAATTCGGCGCGACTCCGAGAAAATCTGTGAGGGACTGAGCGCCGAAGACTGCCAGTTGCAAGCCATGCCGGATGTCAGTCCACCCAAGTGGCATCTGGCTCATACCAGCTGGTTTTTTGAACGCTTTCTTTTACGCACAGGTCCTGACCCCACCCCTCCGATTCCGCCTCTCTATGATCATCTCTTCAATTCCTACTATGAAACCGCAGGCTCCTTTCCCCCCCGTGCGCAGCGCGGTCTCCTCTCACGACCTGGACTGGATGAGGTCATCGCCTGGCGGCATGACGTCGATCGCCGCATTCTCGAACTTTCAAGCGATGAAAAACAGGGTGAATTGCACAACAGCCAGATCCTTGAAATCGGTTTGCATCATGAGCAGCAGCATCAGGAGCTGCTTCTGACCGACATCAAATACAATTTCTTTATGCAACCGTTCCAGCCCGCTCTTGGTACGACGCGGAACCGGAAAACCGATGCGCATGCACCCGCGCTGCGCTGGGAAAGACTGCCCGAGGGGGTGCATACCATAGGGCACGTGAAGGAAACCTTTGCGTTTGACAATGAGCGCCCCGCGCATCGGATCTATATTAACCCCGTGGCTCTCGCCAGCCGCCCTGCGACCAACGGGGAATACCTCGACTTCATCCGGGCCGGAGGATATAGGCAGGTGGAACTCTGGCTGTCCGAAGGCTGGAACTGGGTGCGCGCACATCATCTGCAGCAGCCCCTCTACTGGCATTATGATGACCATCACGGTTGGCGCCAGTTCACGCTGCATGGCTGGGAAAGTCTCGCGATGCATGAACCTGTCTGCCATCTCAGTTATTTCGAAGCGGATGCCTTCGCGCGCTGGTGTGGAGCGCGCCTGCCCACCGAGCAGGAATGGGAAGTCTTCGCCCGGCGTCGGCCTTTGACAGGGCATTTTTTTGACTTCTCCGACCTGCATCCGGCTCCTGCGCATGATGATGCGAGTCAGGTTTATGGCGATGTCTGGGAATGGACGAGCAGCAGTTATGCCCCCTACCCCGGTTACCAGCCGCTGGCCGGCAGCCTCGGCGAATACAACGGCAAATTCATGGTGAATCAGTATGTGTTGCGCGGCGGCTCGTGCGCCACTCCATGGCAGCATATCCGACCCAGCTATCGAAATTTTTTTCCAGCAACCGCACGCTGGCAGTTCACGGGCGTGCGCCTCGCAAAGGACTTGTTATGAATCCATCAAACCTGATTGGTGAATATGATCTCAGCATAGGCCTGGACAACTTTCGGCAGGATGTTCTGCACGGGCTCACGAAGCTTCCCAAAACCCTGCCGCCCAAATATTTCTATGACGCCCGTGGATCCCGGCTGTTCGACTTCATTTGCGAGACTCCTGAGTATTACCTGACCCGCAAGGAAATCTCGATCCTCGAAAAATATGGCTCTCAAATCCTGGAGCAGATTCCCCATCCCATCCGCATTATCGAATTGGGAAGCGGCAGCAGCATCAAGACCCGTCTTCTCCTGGATGCCGCGTCCGCCGTCACCGCCTATATTCCGATCGACATTTCAAAGGAACATCTTTTGCGATCCACCCACGCCCTCGCACAGCGTTTTCCCCATATACCCATGGTTCCCGTCTGCGCGGACTATACCCGGCAGCCTGCCCTGCCTCTGTTTGATCGTGGCCGGCGCGACCGCTCCCTGGTCTTCTTTCCCGGTTCCACCCTTGGCAATCTGGATGAGGATGAAGCCCTGGCGCTTTTGCAAAGCATCCGTCATATGCTGCGTGGGGATGGCTATTTTCTGGTTGGCATCGATCTTCTCAAGGATCCCAAAATCATGGAAGCGGCCTATAACGATGCCGAGAGAGTGACAGCCGCCTTTAATCTCAATTTGCTCCATCGCATCAATGTTGAACTGGACGCTGACTTCAAACTCAATGAGTTCCAACACAAGGCAGTCTTCAATGCCAGGGAGAAGCGGATGGAAATGCATCTGCGTTCCGTCCGGCACCAGGTGGTGTGGATCAAGGATGTTCCGATTCCCTTCGGCAAGGATGAAACCATCCATACGGAATCATCGTACAAGTATGATCTGCATGAGTTTGCTGCATTCTGCAGGAAAGCCGGTTTTCAAAGCGTCAGGAGCTGGACCGATGCCGAACACTACTTTGCTGTCGTGCTCCTGCAGACGACCCCTGCGAAGCCAAACCATAGGTACATAAAACCTCGGCTTTCCCTGGGAGGTGAATAAAGTACCCTGGCAGAGAAAGGAGGCTGTCATGCGTATTGCACAAGTCTCTCCCCTTGAAGAGTCCGTTCCACCGAAAACCTATGGGGGAACGGAAAGGGTCGTCGCCTATCTCACTGAGGAATTGGTCAGGCAGGGTCACGAGGTGACCCTTTTTGCTTCCGGCGACTCCTGCTCTTCCGCCCGACTGGTCGCCGCCTGTCCCCAGGCCCTGCGATCGGACGCGACCTGCCAGGACCGGCTGGCCCTGCAGTTGGTTCAGTTAAAGATGCTCCTGGACCATATGCATGAGTTCGACATCGTTCACTTTCATATCGATTATCTGCACTTTCCGGTCATGACTCAGCTCGACAAGGCATTTCTTACCACGCTGCATGGCCGGCAGGATGTTCGGGAATTGCAGTCGCTTTATACCGCTTACAACAGAGCCCCGCTTGTTTCCATCTCCCATGCACAACGCGCACCCGTGCCGATGGCCAACTGGGTTGGAACTGTCCATCATGGACTGCCACCCCATCTTTTGACCTTCGAGCCACGGCCGGGGCGTTATCTCGCCTTTCTCGGCCGCATTTCACGGGAAAAGCGGGTGGATCGAGCCATCGAGATCGCCAAGGCCTGCCGTCTGCCGCTCAGGATCGCTGCCAAAGTTGATAAGAATGACCTCAGGTACTTTGAAGAGGAAGTTAGGCCCCTGCTGGATCATCCTTTGATCGAATTCGTTGGCGAGATCAGCCAGCAGGCACAGAATCACTTCCTGGGAGGCGCTCTGGCTCTGCTCTTTCCGATCGATTGGCCCGAGCCCTTTGGGCTTGTCATGATCGAAGCGATGGCCTGCGGCACCCCGGTCATAGCCTTTCGCCAAGGGTCGGTGCCCGAAGTGCTGCGGCACGGCATCAACGGCTACGTCGTCAACTCCATCGCCGAAGGTGTCGCGGCCGTACGGAATATCAGCAGGATCTCACGCCACCGCTGCCGTGAGGAATTTCTGAATCGATTCACGGCGGAAAGGATGACCCGGCAATACGTGGCGATCTATGAAAAGCTGATCGCTGAGACGGCTCACAAGATGATCATTCCTTTCAACTCGGGCGTCACATCGCAAACCACGCATTTTTTCTAAAGGAGAGAGCGCATGGGTCCGGAGCAGGTCAAGAACAATATTCTGCAGATCCAGGATGAGGAAGTCGACCCGGTGGCCACCACCTCGCATCTTGAAGAACAGGTGAAAGTTCTTAATCATGCGGACACCTTTGCTGTCTTCAATATCTTTGGTGACTTCCCTTATACGCCGTCATGTGCTTTCGGGCTCTTCTACCGCGGCTGTCGCTATCTCGCCACCTTTGAGATGTTTATCAACAACCAGAAGGCTCTGCTCCTGAACTCGCTCATCAAGGATCGCAACGAGATGCTGACGGTCAACCTCACCAACGACGATATCCGTGCGGATGATGAGATCGTCACGCCCAAGGGGGTGATCTTGATCGCTCGATCCAAGTTTCTTTTTGAGGGAATCTGCTACGAAAGGATCACCTTTCAAAATTTTGATCTGGCTCCCCACGACCTTGTGGTTTCCTTTCGTTATGTCGTCGATTTTCGCGATATTTTCGAGGTCCGCGGAGTCAAGAGGATTCGTCGGGGCCATATGCTCGGCTACACGCAGCACAGTCCGCAGTGTATTGGCTTCGGCTACCAGGGGCTCGACCAGGTGCACAGGGAGGCCCGCCTCCACTTTTCCATTCCCTTTTCCTCCGTCAACGACTCGATGTGCGAATTCTCGATTCATCTGACTCCAAAATCGGAGCAGGTGCTCACCATCGAGGTCGAACCCAAGGATGAGCAGGGTCGGGTTGAAAAGTTCAGTTTCGATGATGCGAAACATCGGCTGGTCGATCAACTGAAACGCAACCGTCACCTTATCGCCAGGATCCGCACGGACAACGAGCAGTTCAATCATTGGGTCGATCGCTCGACCGTGGACTTCGTCTCCCTTCTGACCGTCACGGAGGATGGCCTTTATCCCTTCGCCGGGGTGCCGTGGTACAACACCATCTTTGGGCGCGATGGATTGATTTCCGCCTTTCTCACGCTCTGGACCGCTCCGGAAATAGCCAAAGGCGTGCTCCAGTTTTTAGCGCGGCATCAGGCGCGGGAGACCGACCGATTCAAGGATGCGGAACCAGGAAAAATTATTCATGAAATGCGCTCCGGAGAAATGGCGAATCTTAAGGAAATACCCTTCAAGGCATACTATGGAACGATCGATGCGACGCCGCTTTTCATATGGCTGGCGGGCGAATACTATCAACGCACGGGAGACCGGGAGACGATTGAAAAGCTCTGGCCGCATGTGGAAGCGGCCCTGGATTGGCTGGATCACCATGGGGACTGCGATGGTGACGGCTATATCGAGTATCAACGCAAAGGGGAACATGGACTTCACAATCAGGGCTGGAAGGATTCCCATGATGCGATCAGCCATGCGGACGGGACTCTGGCGGAACCGCCGATTGCCCTTTGCGAAGTGCAAGGCTATGCCTATGCCGCCCGTCTGAAGGCGGCCCTTCTTGCCGAACTCATGGGGCAGGAGGCGCGGGCCACACAGCTCCGGGAGACCGCACAACGCCTGAAGGAACAGTTCAATCGTGATTTCTGGGATGCGGATCTCGGTTCCTACTGCGTGGCCCTGGATGGAAACAAGCGTCCCTGCCGTGTACTGACGTCCAATCCCGGGCACTGCCTTCTGGCCGGTATCGTCGATGCGGACAAAGCCCCCATCCTGGCCCAATCGCTCCTGGCTCCCCAGCTTTTTTGCGGCTGGGGCATACGGACCCTGTCCAAACACTCGCGGCGTTTCAATCCCCTCTCCTATCACAATGGATCGGTCTGGCCGCATGATAACGCGATCGTCGCCATGGGTCTCAGCCGCTATGGTCTGAAGCAGGAGGTTTTGTCCGTCCTCAATGCCCTTTATGATGCCGCGAATCGTTTCGAAGGCGCGCGCTTGCCCGAACTTTACTGTGGCCTCAGGCGTCAGCCAGGAGAAGGCCCCACACGTTATCCGGTGGCCTGTTCCCCCCAGGCCTGGTCCGTCGCGGCCCTCTTTGGTCTTCTGCAGGCCGCGCTCGGTCTTGAAATCGATGCCTTGGAGAAAACGTTAACCCTGAATCAACCCATGCTTCCTGATTATCTGCGGAGATTCAGCCTCAACAGCTTGCGGCTGGGTCAGCAGGTCGTCTGTATTGACTTTCATTCCTATCTCAAGGATGTCGGTGTGAATATTCCCCATAAGCCGGAAGGCTGGAAGGTCGTTATTCATAAATGAGCTCAGCCCCTCTCCTTCGCACATTTCTTGCAGCATTCCTGTGCAAAAATGCTGACGTTTCATTTTAAGGAGGAGGGACAGCATGGATCGCGGATTCTTCAATAGGGAAGATGGTCGTTTCTTCAAACCAGGCGACTATGAATCACGGGGAGCCGACCCCTGGCGGCATCAGGATCGGCCCATCTGGCCACGGCCGTCGCAGGATTGGAACAGAGAGGGAAGTCATCGCTGGAACACCGGCGGAGGCTTCGATGATACTCGGGATATCACAAGCAACTGGACGGCCAGCGGCTGGGGCACCGCCGGGCGCACCAATTTCATCCGAAATGACCGTCAGCAGGAGTCCGACTCATACTCCGGCCGCTACTATGGACGCGGACCCAAGGGTTATCAGCGTTCTGATGAACGTATCCGGGAGGAAATATGCGACGTACTCACCCGCGATCCCCACGTGGATGCCTCTGAAGTCGAGATTGAAGTGAAAAATGGTGAAGTGACCCTGACCGGTTCGGTGTCCGATCGCAGGCAAAAACGTGCTGCGGAGGATGCCATGGACGGGATAGCCGGCATCAAGGACGTCCATAACAGGATTCGCGTGCAACCAGCCCAGGGTGAACAGCCCCAGGATTGGATGGAAGGCCGCTCTTTGCATGCCTGAGCGTCCCGGAGTGAACGGAAGGGAAAAACCTGACAACATTTTGAAAGGAATGACTTATGAAAGCGACATACAAATTCCTCGTCGTCGGTCTTCTGGCCAGCTGGCCTGTGGCAGCCTCAGCGGCCGGTGACAACAAAGGAACCACAGCAGCCAATACCAGTGCCGAAGCGCAACTGGAAAGGATGGAAAAGGAAACGACCACAGTGACCTTTGCGAAGGGCTCAGCTAAGCTGTCGGAAGCGGAGCAGAACAAGATCAAGGCACTCATTCCCGGTTACGCTGGCGATAAGAACATCGATGAGGTTATCGTCGCCGCCTGGAGTGATCAGGCCTATCCCGCCAAAGCCGATCAGAAGCTGCCCGAAGCGGAACGGGATCTTGCTGAAGAAAGAGCCGATGTCATCGAAGACCTGCTGGATAAGAATGGTGTGGATGATGTCGACACCTACAGCATGGCTGAAAAACCAAACTGGATCTCCAGGGTCTTTCAAACGAATCAGGCTCAAATCAAAGGTCAGGCCCGCGATAAAGGAATGGATAACCTGAATGAGGAGCGCATCTCCAAGATTCTGACGTCCAAAGGCGGGCCATCGAAAGCGGTGATCATCGTGAAACGCGAGACCAACCAGCGGACTATGTGAACGCATAGTGCAGATGCCGAGGCTGCCTCTGCAAACGCCTGGTGCACATGACGAGGCTGCTTCTGCAAACGCCTGGTTCCGATAACGAGGCCTGCTGAGGACCGCGGGCCTCGGGAGCCTGCCTGGTTCAGGCCACGATGTAAGGTTCCGCGGCGTGCCTTTTCAGAATCAGGCCGTTACCATGAGCCTCCGGATCCACGCGGAGAACTCCGTGCTGGACCGTGGGCAGGCCATCAAAGAGCATGGCTTCGATGCGAACGTGATCGTGAAAATATTCGAGGTGAACCAGTTTCTGGGCAGCCGCGCAGACCGCAGCATGCATGGCCGGTGCTGTATGCGCAGAAAGTGGGATATCAGCCCCCTGGCATAAGGCATCCACCAAAAGAAAACCGCTGATCCCAAGGCAGCGCGTGACGTCGGCCTGCATCACATCAATGCAGTTCGCCTCCAGCATGGCCTGGAAGGTATCAGGCGTGCTGTTGTATTCCCCCGCGGCGATATCAAGTCCAGGTCCAGCATGCTCGCGCACATGGCGCAAACCTTTCAGGTTGTCGCTCGAAACAGGTTCCTCAAACCAACTGACCCGATGAGGTTCACACAGATCCCGACAGATCGCCAGGGCCTCGCCTGGCGTGCAGGCGCCATTGGCGTCGATGAACAGTTTCACGTCGGATCCGATGGCCTCCCGCGCGCGGCGGACGCGCTCCGCATCCTGATCCGGGGATGCGCCGATCTTCATCTTCACGGCACGAAATCCCTCGGCCGCCCAACTGCCGAGCTGCTCCTCAAGTCTGGCAAGCGAATAGGAACAGAACCCTCCGCTGCCATAGAGGGGTATATCCTCCCGAACCTTGCCAAGCAGGCGGCTGAGTGGAACCTGCAAAAGCCTGGCTTTCAAATCCCAAAGCGCATTATCCACAGCGGATAGGGCCATGCCTCCCAGGCCATGGTTGCCGTAGTTTCGGACCCGACGTCGCATCTCGATCCAAAGGGCGGGAATATCGAAGGGCGAACGTTCTTTCACAGTATCAAAAAGAACGGTCCTGATGAGCGAGGCCGCCGCCTGATGCGCATAGGTGTAACCCAGTCCCCAGATATCCGCAGCCTTCAGCTCCACCAGCACCATCGTCGTCGCGGACCAGGTGAGGGTGCCATCGGATTCCTCTTGATCCGTTGGAATTTGCCAGGCCGTCACCCTGCATTCTGTAATCCGTGGTTCCGTCTTCGCATTCATACCAATCCTCTCCATGGTCGTTGCCACCCACGAGGAAACTTGCATGCTTCTTGCAGCGCATGGCTCGGGGCCTGCGGCTGCCATGTCGCCGATTCTCAAACGATACAACACATTTTGCAAGAGGATGTACCTCCCGTGGCGGAACAGAATGCAGCAGACAGCGAAAACAGAGTGGACTTCTGGTCGGATCGCCATCACATCGGCTCCATACTCCTGGCGGCGATAACGCTCCTTATCTTCTATGGCTTTGCCCTGGTCATTCAACCGTTCGCCAAGGCGCTGGTATGGTCCCTGGCGTTGGCCATCTCCGTCTTTCCCTTGCATCGCTGGATGGAAACACACTGGAAAAATCCCAACGTGGCGGCGGCGCTGACGACTGTGATCATCGGCTTTGCGATCCTGGCGCCACTTACCTTTGTCACCATTGAGATCGGCAATCAGGCCAGCGGCGTCATGGAAAAGCTGCAGAGTCCTGAACTGCAGCAAAGCGTGGACAGGTTTCTCCAAAGCCATCCCTCCCTCTCCCTCCTGCGTACGGAATTCAACCTGAAAGGCGACATCAAAAGCCTCACAACCGATATGGCCTCCCGTGTGCCCGTGCTGGCGACCGGCACCATCTGGAAATTGACCGAAGCGGCTATCGTTCTCCTGATCATCTTTTTCCTGATGCGGGACCGCGTGGCGTTTCTGGTTACGACGCGGCGCTTTATGCCGCTGACCGAAAAGGAATGCGATCGCGTGTTCCGTCAGGTGCAGGATACAGTCCGTGCCACAGTCTATGGACATCTTTTTATGGCGTTGATTCAGGGTACGCTCGGTGGCCTTGTATTCTGGGCGATCGGTCTGCCCGCCCCTCTGTTATGGGGCGCGGTGATGACGATTCTTGCCGTGCTCCCCATCCTGGGTGCCGCCATCGTCTGGATTCCCGCAGCGGCTCTCCTTGTCTTTCAAGGCTCCTGGGGCAAGGCCCTGATCCTGGTCTTCTTTGGTTCCGTTGTGATCGGTTTGATTGACAACCTTTTGTATCCTTATTTGGTTGGCAAGCGCATCCGCGAGCATACCCTGCTCGTATTCCTTTCCATCGTCGGCGGGATTATGTTTCTCGGGGCCGCCGGCATCGTTGCGGGTCCCCTGCTCCTGGCGCTGACGGATGTATTCCTCAGCATCTGGAAAAATCGCACCGTGCCGCGGCACTGGGATACCAACGGGACGACTTGAGCGAGCCTGCCGGAATCGCGATCTCACGGCCCCGGGTTGGAACCATGAGATCCGATGTCGCGTCAGATGCCTGTGTGGTTACTGCGGTTCGATCCAATATCAGTTGAAAAATGCGTGCCACGAATACCACTGGCCACCACGAGCAATCTGGAGTGGCACATACAGAGGATGGCCATAAGACTGACGCTGCCACTCCAGATATCGCATCATGCTTTCCACCTGAGCTGGCGTGGTCATTCTCCGCTGACCCAGCGAATGGATGATGTCTCCATTATGCAGGCCGAGGCGGGCCAGGGTTCCGTATCCATGGGTGATCCGATAAATATAGACGTTGGGCATGCTCTCATGCATCAGAACGCCGAGCTGCACACCAAATTCAGGATAGTGATAGACCTTCTGCTCAGGGGTCTGTTGTCCCGGCGTCTGCTGACCCGGAGCCTGCTGACCCGGAGCCTGCTGGCCGGGCGCCTGCTGTCCCGGTGCCTGCTGACCCGGAGCCTGCTGCTCCGGCCCCTTCTCTGGAGTCTGCTGGCCCGGTGACTGTTGTCCCGGTGATTGCTGTCCGGGTGATTGTTGCCCTGGTTTTTGTTCCTGAGCACCGGCCAGCGCAACACTGCTGATCAGGAGACTGAACATGGACCAGGAAATTAATTTCTTCTTCAGCATGGAAATCTCCCTTTGAAAAAAAAGCATTCCTCACGCGACATGTGAAATGCCCGTTTTGATTTGGAACATGATTTTGTGATGAGATTAGCGTCGCGAAAGATTCAGCAACTCACGGCCTCCTTTTCAATTGAGGCAGCACCAGTATCTGTGATCTTAAGTCTCATTATCGCCGCGCGAGAGTTTATTCAAGATAAATGTGAAAATATTATCGTCTCAAACCACATCCTGCAGAACTTCTCCCATCCATTGCACAGACAGAAACGTGCAATCATCTTCAAGCGCCATGTTTCCCCAAAGGGGCAGAACCCGTTCCAGGATCAGACGCTTCATCGCCTCGGGCGACTCTGCGTCCTGCACCATGTTGCGGAGTTCCCGCTCCTTGAGATGACGGCCATCCGTGGCTTTGTTTTCAAGTAAACCGTCCGTGTAAAAGAACAGCCGATCACCCGGCTGCAGTTGAGCCGACATCTCTCCGAATTCAGGTTCAAGACTCAGACCCAAAAGACTGCCGCGGCGGTTCAGATGACGAACGCCGGCAGGACCGGCCCAGTAAAAGCCGTTGTGCCCCGCATTGACCGCATGCAAAGCACCCGTTTTGAGATTCAGGGACGCGGCGCTTAAGGTCGCCAATCGTCCGGCACCGCGCGAGGTTTCAAAGAGAACTCTATTGGTGATGTGGCAGAGACTCCGCAGCCTTTGTGGAATCGATGCCGCGGTTTCATTGGGATCACGCAGAAAACCGATAACGGTGCCGGCCAGGACCCCGGTGACAATCGAGGAAGAGACGCCATGACCTGTGACATCCGCGATGACGATGTAAGCCCACTCCTGCTGTTCATCCACCAGGTAATGGAACCAGTCTCCTCCCATATGCTCCGCCGGGCTGAAATGCGCCGCGACCCGCAGGGCTGCCGAGGGGCTGTTCTGTGGCAGCAGATGTTTTTGAATGGTGCTGGCGAGTTCCAGCTGCAGCTGCACCTTGGTCTTGTCCTCCTGCTCGCGGATAAAACGGATATTGTTCAAGGCAACAGCCACGGACTGCAGAACATTCTTCATGAAGGCCAGATCCTCGGGCCCCGGCTCACCCAACGCCGGATCGAGGGTCATGGTGCCGAACTTTTCCCCGTTCCATTCGATGGGCAGACTTAAGCCGGCGGTGGCTGTCTCGTTGAGGTGAAAGTGAACCCGGGTGCTGTCGCAATCCTGGATCTCCGAGCTGAGGCACAGCATGGCCTCATGCACGATTGCGGAAGCCTCACGCTTGCCGGCCATCGACAGCGAGACCTGCAGCGCTTTTTCCAGACGATCCCTCAGCCTGGCTTCAGCGATTTTCTTTTCCTTCTGGAGGGCATGCATTCTCCAGGCGAGGACAACGGACTGCAGAATGGATTCCACCGCGGCCCCGAGATAAAGGCTGTGCCTTGTCAGAGCCGTGGATTCGATCGCGCCCAGCACCGTTGCGATATAGACGATCGCGCAGAACAGGACCGTGAGAAAGGTGAGAAGTGGGCTCAGGACCGTCGGGACTTTTTTCAGGAGGAGATAAAGCGAGGAGGTCAGAATAAAACAGAGCCAGCCCAGAAGGGTCAGCAAGGGAACGAAGCGGATGACTCCATGCTCCGGAAGCATGGACAGGCCGATCAGAACGGGCAGGATCCAGGCCATATGCCCCGCCACGCGATGCAGGACGGGTGCGTGGCTCCGGGTATCCACGATGCGCCGAAAGAAGAGCGAAGCGCTGAAGATGCCGAGAGCCACGCCGCCCCAGAAGATGCTGTGGGTGAAGCCGCTGAGCTTCTCGCTTCGGAAATAAAACTGCCACAGCACGCCATGCATGTGCTGCAGAACGATGAAGTAAAAGAAGAAGACCAGACCTGCATAATAAAGATAGGTCCGGTCCCGGGTGAAGATCAGCAGGAAAACACTGTAGATGAACATGACGATGATCGCGCCTGAATACAGGCCGATGATGTACTTCTCGGAGTCATTCTTGTTAAAAAGATCCTTCAGAAGATAGAGGGTCGGCTTCAACGGCGTCACGGGCAGCCGGGCGAGGCGGAGATAACAGGAGATGCGTGCGCCGGCCTCATTTTTGATCAGGTAGGCGAATTGGTGATAGGAAATCTCACCCGCCTTGAAACTGCCGGAAGCCTCCCATCGTTCCACCTGACCCCCACGCTCGATATAAAGCTCGGTGTCCATGCGGGAACTGTAATCCAGGGATAGGACGATTTCCTGGGTCAGGATGGTGGGATTCTCCAACTCGAAGCGCAGCCATGCGGATCCGCGCAGCGCGGAGGGCATTTCGTTTTTGCGCAAAGGCTGGAAACGGGCCTGATATTCCGGTTTGCGAATGTCGTCGATGGTGAGTTTGTCATCGGTATCGATCAGGATGTCCGACCTTGTGCCGATGGCCACACCATCGCCGCCCAGGGTCATGCGGATAGGCTCCGCGCCCTGCAGAATGTTGGGTGGAATCATGGCGAACAGAAACAGACCGACCATTAGGCCAAGGGAGTATGAGAACTTCAAGGCATCCTCTCCATCGCTGGCAGCATCCTGGGGGAATAGACCACTCCATTATGATAGCACCTGGGCTTCGATTTCAGGATTATTGAAGTGTCTCACGGCGCGGCCACTGCTAGATTCGCCCACAAACTTTCGTTTTCACAACGCACCACTCGAAGGAAAAAGCGCTATGAGCCCTTTTGCATGCCTGGCCTGCATCATCCTGCTTGGTTCAACCGCTCTCAACGCCCAGACGGATGACGTCAGCCTCCGTTTTCTGACTTATAATGTGGCAGGCCTGCCGGAGCCCATCTCGGCCAGCTCGCCCGCGAAAAATTCCCCGAAGATTGGGGCCCTCATCAATTCCTATGACGTCGTCCTTGTTCAGGAGGATTTCAACTATCACAACAAACTGAGCGAGGCGGCCCTGCATCCCTATCAGTCGAAAACCTCCGGCTGGGCGGGCTTCGGTGACGGTTTGAACGCCTTCTCCAAGGTCCCTTTCCAGGGTCTCGAACGGATCAAGTGGAAGGACTGTCATGGGGTCATCACCCAGGGGAGCGATTGCCTCACTCCAAAAGGTATCATGTTCGCGCGCTATGAAATTACGCCCGGCGTCACCGTCGATGTCTATGATCTGCATGCCGATGCCGGTTCGGATGAGGGTTCCATGGAAGCGCGGCGCAGCAACATCACGCAGTTGCTCGACCTGATCCAGGAGAGGTCAGGCGGCCGGGCCGTGGTTGTGGTGGGCGATTTCAATTCCCGCTATACCCGCAATGGAGACATTGCCGAACACATGGTGCAGGCAGGCTTTCAGGACTCCTGGATGGTGTGGAATGATCTGCCGGCGCTTCCTTCCAAAGGCCCGGCCCTCAATGAATCCTGTGCGGCGGAGCCGGCCGGAGCGTTCTGTGAACTCATCGATAAAATATATTTCCGCGGATCAGATGATCTTGACGTCTCCCTTATGGATTATCATGTCCCCTTCGATGTCTTTGTGGACGCTGCGGGAAAGCCTCTATCGGATCATCTGCCCGTGGCCGCGGAACTCCGCTTTCGCTTCCATCAGGACTAGTCATTTGACACCGTGACCGCAGAATTTGACAGACATCGGGGTTTTTGGAAAATTCATTGTACTGTCATGCAACAGACCGTGATGCTGCATATTTACCTTCAATGAAAGGAACTGGAAATGCTGCGTATGATGACAACTCTGACATTTTCCCTGGCGGCGATCAGCTGTGGTGCTCAGAATACGAGTCGACTTCATGATATTGGCACGAACATTGAGCCCGCAAAACGCACCCTGGAGGTCATGCTGGGCTTCCCGAATGATGAACAACTGGATCGTCAGTTCCGGCTCCTCAGCAAGGCCTCAGGGCTGAATGAGACGCTGAGTCTGCAGTTGTATGGCGCCATTGATATGGAAGGCGAGTACATCGAATTCCTGTCCACTCCAGGACTGAAGTATGGTGACATTGTGACTGAAGGTACCGTATTCAAGATGACAGCAACGATTTACTCAGGGGATCAGGTCGATTACAAAATCGGCCACGGATTGCCCGAAACATACCATGGACATGCGTTTGAGCAGTCGGAAAAGAATGGTGCTCTGATCGCATTGAGTGGCCATTGGGCTGCGCCGGTGACCGATACGCCGGCCCAGAGTCCGGAGGGGGGAGCAGCGAAACTGCTGATTCACCTCTGCAAGGACATAGCCTTGAAGCATCCGCTCACCCAGGATTTCCGCAAGATGGGCTGCGATCTTAATGTCGTGAATGGAAAGCTCCAGATTGCGTATAACAAGACCGAGGCCAACCCTCAGGGAACGGTCTTCACCTTCTCAGCACCGGCCGTCCTCTAAGACTTGCGTCCGCGCCGGACGAATCCGGCGTCGGCCCTCCTTCAACCTTCCCAGCTGTCCTCAAGAACAGGCTCACAGGAAACAATCCGACACTTGCTCGCGTCGCGATCCTCACTCTCCGCCCAGTCCTTACAGGCCTTGATGGCCAAGTGAGAGCCCACGAATTTCAGTCCACGGCCATGGAAAATTTGGTCGGTATCATCATGCGCAGCAGTGCATTCCATCATCAGCAAAGTCCGTGGCTGATCCTCAGGAGTGGCGTGCAGAGCGGAAGTGAAGGCAAGAGCGGCGAATGGCAGAATGGCAATCAATTTCATGGTGACCTCTATCTTGTGGGAATCCCGGAAGCCACCAGGGGCAGCTCTGCAGGATTCAAAACTGGAAAGCTTAAATAGAGGTCCGGACGGGATCATGTAAAGCATTTTTCGCTGCGTGGGTAACCCATGGTAGGGCGGAATAATCCCGCCCTACCCGGTGCGTCTCACTCGCAGCTACAGAGGTTCGTTGGACAGAAAGCAGGACTGTGATTACAGTTGATGTTACACCATTGATCATCAGCACCGCTGGTCGGCACCGCGCTACAGTTCAACTTCGCATCGCCAGTCGGCGCAGCGGGTGCAGGAGCTGGAGCCGGAGCGGCACTGCCTTCACAGGAGCAGAGGTCCACAGGGCAGAAGCTCGGGTTGTGGTTACAGTTGGTGTTACACCATTGATCCGTCCCCGCACTCCCCGCCACGGCCTTACACACCTTCGGCGTGCTTCCACCGCAGTTGGGCGCTGGCGTCGTTGGAGCATTGGGGGTCGGAGCTGGATTCGGAGTCGGAGCTGGTTGAGCCGTGCCAGGTGTGGTGGGAGCACCCGGGGCGTTCGCACCATTGAACTGCACATCGATCACGTTATAGAACGTGGCGGCGGTATCACCCACATCCCACAACGCGAGGATCACATGATAACCCTGACGTTCGGGAACCACGCAATCATGCGTGTAATCCACAGGTGGTTTCGCATTCAGTTCGAGCGTACAGAAAGGTGCGGAATCAAACGAAGCCCGGCTCAGAGTCTGGTTCGGATTCCAGTTGGCTTTGGTGATGTAGTAAACGAAATTTTTGGTGGAATGCGGCGCCGTAAAATGCCAGGTGAAACTATTGCGACCTGACTTGATAGGAACCTTTTTCCAACGATCCGCCGTTTGCTCATTCAAAGGAGCCCAGGCTGCCGAGCCTGCAGCGGCGATCGTTCCATCCTGCGCGCCGCCGGCTGGATAGCCATCGGGGCCTTCCACGCTCTGCGGTTCATACTGGACCGAACCGCAGTTGGTGTTGCCACCCTGATTACAAAGATAGGCGCGGGACTGAGGAGTGCTCACAAAACCGTGAGAAAAAACCGGTTGGGTCAAACAAAGACCGAAGAGAGCGATGATTTTCGAAATATGGGAAAGGCGTGGTTTCTGCATGATTTGCTCACTTATGGAGTTAAAGGTTGAAGGACCTGAGGCTCCGGGATTCATTTCAGATCCCAGGCCGCCATCCAGTTGGAACCGACGCCCGGTTCGAACTGCGTGGAACCTTCAGAGTACTGCCGGCAGTAGACGGTATAGGGGAAACCTTTGCACTCATAGGTTCGACCCGTCTTCGCCTGGAAGACTTTGGTACCGGCTTTGTACTCAGACAATCCATCAGGGAATATAAAATCATGCGACTGATTGCTGCTGCCACCCACCAGGGCCAATGAAACCGGGCAGGGGGCATCAGATAACGAGGACGTGTTGGAGTTATCCTTGCTACAGGCTCCACCAAAACAAAGGGCCAGACCAACTGTCAAAACTGGAATCTTCATCAAATACCTCTCTGAAGGGGCGTGGAACGGCGGTTCATTCACCGCGCATTAGCCAGGCACCTGCAGCCGATTCCGAGTTGACGATGGATTCACTCCGTGGAAAGCCGGAATTGCTGGACGGCACAGACCTGATCCGCGCTTTCCAACAAGGCCAGTTTCTTAAGCAGTTTCATCATTTTCGACCTTTATTCATTCTTGCCCAAAGGTTCGCGAAGCAAGACCTGGTCCTGAACTTTTTGCCAATCATTCTGTGCGGGATTTTGGTTTTTGGCTGCCCAGGGGCACGACAGCTGTCAAGGTTCTGGTCAGGGGGATGAGTCGAGGGATGCGGCGCGAGCGCCGCAGGGGATCAGTCGAGGTAGCACTCGTCCAGTATGGAATTTCTGTATTCACAGCGCCCAATACAGGACTCAAAGCCCGCATCGAAAATCGCATCGCTATTCAATGCGGTACATTCTGCTTCGGTGCGAATCGCCGTACACTTGCCCGTGGTCGCATCAAACTTGGAGCCATAGGCCGCGCAGTTGTCTGCGCTCGGGAGATATTTCACACCCATGCACTGCTGAAAGCCCGTATCGAAAATGGAGCCATTGGCCAGAGCCTCGCACTCCGCCTGAACCGTGATGGCTTGACAGCTGTTCGATCCTTGGTCAAATTTCTGACCGAATCCGGCACAGTAAGCTGCATTCGGCTGATGACGAGGGCCGATACATTCGCCGACGCCAAAGCTGAATTCGAATTTGGAGCCGTTGGCCAGAAGATCACAGGCTTCTTTCGTGGACACGCGCACGCAGGCCGGCTTTTCCGCATCGAAGGCACGGCCGATAGCGGCACAGTTTTCCTTGGTGATTTTCCAGTAACCACTGGCAAGTGGCGTGGGCGCCGGCGTCGTCGTTGTTGTCGTCGGCGGAGGCGTCACAGTCTCAGCAGGAGGCGGCGTGGTGGTCGCAGGGGCATCATTTTTCTTGTCTTTTTTGTCCTTACACGCAACAGGGAGAGTCAGGAGGAGAAGGAGAATCGTCAATTTCATAAGGGCTCCGGGAAGTAGATGGCTTGCAGTGAAGAACGTGGTCCTTCAAAAGCGCCTTGAGCAACATGTATGCCATGTGGATTAACCCCTTCCGTAACTATATCTATTGAATCCTTTTGAACTTTCTTTTTCCGGAGACCGCAGTTAAAGCTAGAGCCAATTTTAGCTTCACTCAAGGAGAGAGTTGATTGAAACGCTTGATCTTCATCACAACCGTTGCAACCCTATGGACATCACGCAGCCTCGCAGCCCCGAGCACCTGTCTTCCCGTGGCCTCGGAAACGGATCTGGTCGCTTATATAGCAGCGGCTCCCTTTGCTTTAAAGGCCAACGCAGGCATGAAGATTTGGGAAACGGACAGCAAGGAGTGGCAGGCGGCCAGGCAAGCCGCACTCGCCTGGGCTGATGCCAACTGCGAGAAATTTGTAGCGGCAGCGCAAACGATGGCCTATGAAGCCAGTCTTCTGCGTGATGCCACCAGCGGCCATTCGTATTGGGTTCTGCGTGAAAACAAAAACCAGCCTGCGTATCAAGGCGTTTTCGCCTTCCGTGCTCCGGAGGAAGTGAAGCAGGCGCGCGGTCTGGTCATCGATGCTCCGCATATGGGATCCGACTATGCCACCGCTGATGGTCGGGCCGTGCGCACCTTTCGTGATACGGATGCGGTCGCCTTTCTGCAAAACACCGCACATCGCTGCAGTCTGACGTCAACGTCCGGCTGCAGTCCCGTGACCAGCAGCTATGCCTGCGGGGAAGGCGGCGTGCGGAATTCGGACGTTGTGCACTCCATTCGCAACGGCTACTACGCCGTGTACGATGGGATCGAGAGCGCCCGTGATTATTATCATCTCGAATACCACGGAGCCGGTAAGAGCACCAATGCCAGCGGCTGCATGGGAACCGCTCATATCAGCCAAGCGTCAAGCCTGAAGCTGACTGCCGAGGAGGATGACGGCACCTGGCCGAATCGCTTCTGGCGCTCGATGGAACAGAACCTTGGCGCGGGATGCGTCTGCTATCATCAACGGGAAAGCGGCTGCAAGTTGAACGGCGGCGCCTCCACTCCCGGACGGCGAACCAACGCCGAGTGGACACAATCGGAACCTCCGGCCGCAAATGCCTGCCTCGTGAGCCCGAGTTCCCTGGCCATGCGTTTTATTCATTTTGAAGGCTATCGGGTGGACGAGGCGGCGGTTGTCAAAGCCATCAAAGCCGCTTTTTCACCCTGAGACGCCTGGAAGGCGGCGAACCGCAGCAGGGAAGGAGCGCTGGGTGTGTGAACCAGGCAGGTTCTGAACCTAGGGGATCTCGCAGGCCTCCATTATAATATCTGCAGGAACCCGCAACTTTCAGCCGGATTCAATCTTTGAAACACATTCTTGCCGTCATCATCACAGGACTTCTGCTGCTGGGAGGCGCTCCCGGCATCGGGTGGTCGCAGCCGGCATCCCGTGACGGTTGGCTCGATCTGCAAAAAACGTCCTTGTCCGATGACGTCCTCGATCTCACCGGGCCCTGGGATTTTTATTGGCAGGAGCTGCGGTCACCCACAGCCGTACCATGGCCTGAACCGAGGCAGACTATTGCAATCGGCCGTCCCTGGGATCAGGTCCCGCATCCGGACACCGGCGCCTCCCTCGGAGCGACAGGTTATGGGACCTATCGTTTGCGCGTGACAGGATTGATGCCGCGACCCGACGGCTATCAGGTCGGCATCCGTTCGGCGGCAACCAGTTACAAACTCTTTGTCTATCGTGAAGGGAAAGCGGCGGCAGCCCAGTTGCTCGAAGCAGGAAAGGTGGCGCCTGAAGCGGCGGAATCCGTTCCGCTTCTGCGCCCACTCATCATCAGTTTTTATCCTGAGAGTCCGGATGAGGTTTGGACTCTCGTGGTTCACGTCTCCAATTTTCATTATGGAAAAGGCGGACTTTGGAGCATTCCTCAATTGGGTGGCGGCACCAGCGTTGCGGAACTTCATGAAATCTCCCGAATGAGCTTCATCTTCTCCACCGGGGTGATCGTCGTCATCGGCCTCTATAATCTTATGCTCTATATGCGGCGGCGTGAGGATAAGGCCAGCGGGTTCCTGGCCGTCTTCTGTCTGGTCATGGCCATGCGGGCCGTAACGAGTGGACAGATTCCGTCCTATTTTATGCCGGATGCGGGTCCCTGGCTCTTCAAAACCAACTATGCATTTGAATATCTGACGCTGATCTTCGGGCCCTGGAGCTACGCCGTCTTCAATCACCTCAGCTTCCGCCCTGCAAGCCATGTCCGAGTCATTCAGGTGTTCACGGTGATCGTTGCCCTGCTGACCCTGGTCGTGCTCTGCTTTGATTTGCTGACCTATTCCCGCTTCCTTTTGGTTTTTCAAGCCAATATAGGTCTTCAGTCCAGCTATTCCTTGCTGATATTAGCGCGTGCCACCTGGCGGAAGGAGGAGGGCGCGAGGCTGGCCCTCGCCGGCTGCGTGATCGTATTTTCAGGCATCGTCTACGATATCCTGATCACGCTCAATATACTGCCCCAGCCCTATATTCTGCAGTATGCCATCGGAATCTTCGTGTTCCTGCAGAGTCAGGTGGTGGCCACCCGCTTCGCAACGGCCTTCCGCACCGCGCAAAGATTAAAGTCGGAACTGCAAAGAGAGGTCGAACGCCAGACGGCTGAACTGCGTTCCATCATGGAGCATGTGCCGCAAGGCATCTTCATGATCCAACCCGACCTCACTATTCAGGGCAATTATGCCCTTTACCTGGAAGAGCTGTTTCAGGAAAAGGATCTGAAAGGGCGATCCGCTCTGGAGGTCATGTTTGCCAAAAGTGAGCTCGACAGCGAGGCGCGATCGCTGGCTCAAAGCGCTCTCGTGTCCGCCTTGGGTGAAGAGGATTTGCTCTGGGAAACCAATCGCGACTGCCTGCCGACCGAATATGCCATCCTTGGTCGCGATCAGGAACGGCAGATCGTGGAAGTGGAATGGCATCCCATTATCAATTCCAGGCATGTGATGGAACGGATCCTGGTGTCCGTCCGCAACGTCACGCAGGTTCGTGTGCTGCAGGAACAACAAAGGAAAAATCAGGGCGAATGGACCATACTCATCGAACTTCTGGCGAGCAAGGCACCTGACCTCGAACGCTTTTTCGAGAAGGCCCAGGGTCATATCCAAAGAGCCTGTCGGATGGCTTCCGATCCTCAAGGGTGGAGTCACGAAGCTGCGATCCGTGCCGTCTTTATCGAACTGCACACTCTGAAAGGCCTCGCCCGCAGTTTACATTTCAAAACTCTCACTTCGGTCCTGCATGAGACGGAGCAGGCTTATGGCACTTTCCTGAAAGATGGTGGCAGCTGGGAAGCTGACAAACAGCGGCAGGCTCTGGCCCGTCTGAACGAACTGATACAATCCTATCAGAATCTTTATCGTGAACGGCTGCAACAAACCAGCGATACGACGCTCCAGGCCCATGATCTGCGCAAGGATCTGTCCGCCCTGGAGTCCTCGTACACCACCCTTGAAGGCAGCTGGCCGCAGGGTCCGGTGTGGAATCATCTGAAACAGGCGCTGCAGGGTTTATTCAGGACCTGGCTTCTCCGCTCCTGTCATGAGCTGTTCAACCAGGCGCGCCACGTCACGAGTCAGCTGGCCACGGAACTCGGCAAGCCTGAGCCGCGCTGGGAGGTGCAGCTGCCGGACATTCATCTGACGAAGGCCGCGGATGATCAGCTGCAAACCCTGCTGCTGCATCTTGTCCGCAATACCTTGGATCATGGTCTGGAAGGTCCGGATGAGCGTCGGCAAAAGGGCAAGGAGGCGCGCGGTATCATCGCCTGGTCGCTGGTTCCATCGGCCGATGGTTGGGACTTCACCTTCCGCGATGATGGACGCGGCATTGATCTTGATCAACTGAAGGAACGGGGTCAAGCCAAAGGCCTTCTGACCCGGGAAACGGCATCCACCGTGGTCGCGCTGCTTTTTTCCAGCGGCTTTTCCACCCGGGATGCGGCGGATGAGATTTCCGGTCGCGGCATGGGAATGGAAGCGGTGCGGCTGGCGTTTCAAAATCTGGGCGGGACCTGTGAACTCGTGGTGCCGGATCCTCACGCGCCGGCCCATGGCACCCTGCCCTTCCACCTCAAAGGCCGGCTGCCGGCGTCCTGCTTTTTGCAGGATCACGACGAGTCATGGACCCTGAACGCCAGCTGACAGGACACCCAATCCGCTCAACTTCCTCAAAAAAATGCCGAACTTGATCCCAAGCATTAATTGGGGCACCCCATGCTGATGGGTTTCGGTTCACGCACAATCCACACGTTCATACTCAGCCTTCTGCTGTGTTGTTCCCAGGCATCGTGGGCCGACGTGATTCTGGATGAAACCAGCGAAGTTCTGGAAATCACCCCACATTTCAAATACTTTAACGGTGTCCCCCACACCGCCGATGACCTCATTCCCATGGGGCAGGCGGATGACCAGTTCATCACCCTGCCGAAGGACAATTTCGGTTTCACCGCCACACCCGTCTGGCTGTCCCTCACGGTAAGAAATGTGGCGCCCGTGGAAATCGAATGGGTGCTGAGCTTTCCCTATGCTCTGCTCGACAAGGTCAGCCTGCATACTGCCGGTGGTGGCAAGAAAATCAGTGGCAGCATGGTGCCTCATAGCGCAAGGGATCAGCACAACCGGGATATTTCCTTTCGTCTCGTGGCGCCTCCCGGCAGCACGACGACCTATTACATCCACATTGAATCGCATCACAGCATGCAAGTGGGAGCCTGGGGTTATTCCCGGTCCTACTATGCAAGTCATACTTTAACGGAAAACTTCATCTACTCCCTCTTCTTTGGTGGCTTCCTTCTGATGGCCATCTATAACCTTTCCATCGCGGCTTCGACCCGTTCCGTCGAATATCTGTTCTATAGCCTCGTGGTGATTTTCGCCTTTTTCCGTGAGACTTACTTTGCCGGGGTCTCGTATCAATTCTTTTTCGAGGGCAGTCCGCTTCTCAACGAGGCCTTTGGACTTTACTCATTTTTTATGAGTGGCATTCTCACAAATTTATACATCATCATATTCTTTTCCCTGCGCAAAACCAAAGGCATGGCCTATCAGGTGCTGCGCCTCAATAATGTATTTTACGCGGCTTATATCGCGCTATACCCTGTCATTGGCTACCTGGCTGTGATCAAGCCGATGAGCATCCAGGTCGTTATCAACTCGCTCTTCGCAATCTCCGTATCGGTTTATCAATATCGCAAGGGTTATTCCGGCGCCAGGTTCTTCGTGTGGGCCTGGGCCTTCGTTATCCTGGGTTACTCCATTACCGCCTTGACCTCACAGGGCCTTATACCCACCTTTGCTTTGACAAAATATTCGAATCTGGCGGGCCAATCTCTGGAGATCATCTTCCTCTCCTTCGCTCTTTCCGATCGTATCAACGTCCTGCGTCGGGAGAAAAATGAGGCGATTCTCGAATTGAACCGCGGTCTCGAGGAAAAGGTCAAGACCCGGACGGAAGAGATCAATGCCGTCATGCTGCAGCTCGTGGAGCAAAAGAAGGAAATTGAATATTCCCATATGAAGCTGCAGGAACTCGATTCCCAGAAAACCCTGTTTTTCCAGAATATCTCGCACGAAATCCGCACGCCCTTAACGCTGATCATGAATCCCCTGGAGCAGGTCCTGGCCGAGCAGCGTGACAATTATTTCGTGGACACGGCCTATAAGAATGCCAAGAGGCTCTATCGACTCGTCAATCAGCTGCTGGATTTTCAGAAGCATTCCACTGGCGGCGAAACTCTCACCATGAAGCATCTGGAACTGACGGCCTTCCTGGGCAGCTGTTCGGAATATGTCCGCCTCACCTGCCAGGGCAAGGAAATTGAATTTGCCACCGAGATTCCCCCGGAACCGGTGTTTGCCGTCGTGCACCTTGATTCCATGGAAAAGATCGTCTTCAATTTTTTATCCAATGCGCTGAAACACACGCCTCCGCATGGGTGCATCCGGCTCGGGCTGAAAACCCAGGAAGGGCGGGCCCGCATCCTGGTGTCGGACACAGGTCCGGGCATCGCGGCGGATCAGAAGGACAGGATATTTCAGGTCTTCACACAGCTGGACAATTCCACCACCCGGGAGCATGAGGGAACCGGGATCGGCCTGGCCCTGGTCCGGGAGCTGGCCCAGAAACTGGGAGGGACCGTGGGCGTTGAAAGCGAACTCGGCAAGGGCAGCACATTCTGGTTTGATTTGCCCGCCGTCCCTGAACCGGCCGAGGAATTGGCCACCGCGGACCTGAGTCAGTATCAGCCGAAGCAATGGCACTTTGCTGATATCGAATCCGAGCCGCTCGAACGCGAGTCGAATGTTTCCACGCTGCACGGTGAAGGCGAGCTGGTTCTGATTATCGACGATCTGCACAGCATGCGGACGCTGATCACGCGCAGCATCAGCAAACGGAATTATCGAATCGTGACCGCCCGGAATGGTGCGGAAGGTTTGGAGCTGACCCGAAGCCAGAAGCCGGATCTGATCATCACCGACTGGATGATGCCGAAAATGAGCGGCCCGCAGTTCATTGAAGAACTGCAAAAGGATGGAGCGCTGTCCAGCATTCCGGTGATTCTTCTGACCGCGAAAAGTGACGAGGAAAGCCGACAGATCGGGACATCCAAGGGGGCCAGTGCCTATCTCGGCAAGCCCTTCAACGAGCTGGAACTTCTGAGCCTCGTGGAAAACCTTCTCAAGCTGAAGCGCGAAGAGAAAAAGGTGGCCGAGTTGAATCGCCATTTGACGGAAAATATTCTCAAGCGTTTCCTGCCTCAGGCCATGGTGAGCGCGATCGTGGAAGGGCGGAAAACACTCGAGGATTCGCCCAAGATGGCGACGGTGACTGTCCTGTTTTCTGATCTTTGCGAGTTCACCAAACTTTCAGAAGAGATGAAACCCGCTCAGCTCGCCGAAGTGCTCAATCAGTATCTGGGCCGGATGACCGAGATAATCTTCAAACACGGCGGGATGGTGGACAAGTTTATTGGTGACGCAGTCATGGCGATCTTCGGAGCCCCGGAACCGATGGATTCATCCGAACAGGCCCGGCATGCCGTGGCCGCGGCCATCGACATGCAGGAGGCCCTGGACGCGCTGAATCAGGAATGGGCGGCCCGGCAGCTCCCCTCCATCGCGATGCGCATCGGTGTGCATATCGGAACGGTGACCGTCGGAGCCTTTGGCAGTGCGGAACGAACCGATTACACGGTTATTGGACCTGCGGTCAACCTTGCTTCCCGTATTGAATCGGTCGCCGAGCCGGGGACGATTTATATCTCCACCGCGATCCGCGAATATTTGCCCGCGGAGAGCTGGGAAACGGCCGGGAGCTTCAAACTGAAAGGCATTCCTGGGGACGTTCCGCTCTCGAAAATTCGCAGACCTGGAAAGTTCAGAGTTGCCTCCTAGCCCGACGTCAAGAAAATGGGAAGAACAAGGGCACCAGGATCACACTGATAATCATAATTAAGAAAGAAAACGGTGCGCCGAGCCGCACGAAATCATGGAAGCGATAGCGTCCGGGTTCGACCACCAGCGTATTCACCGGTGACGACACCGGGGTATTAAAAGCTGTGGAAGCAGCCAGGGCCACGATCATCGCGAAAGGATAAGGCGAGGCGTCGAATTTTTGAGCCATGCTGATGGCCATCGGTGCCATCAGAACAGCGGTCGCCGTATTGGAAACGAAAAGGCCGACCAGAACAGTCGCGATAAAGAGGAGCGCCAACGGAATATGGAGACTGCCCCTTTCCACCAGAGTCACAAGACTGGACGCCGCCAGATCCACGCCTCCCGTCTTTTGCAGGGCGATCGCAAAGGGCATCATTCCCGAAATCAAAAGAAGACTGGGCCAATGAATGGATCGATAGGCGCTCTCGACGTTGATACAGCCAAAGGCTCCCATGGCCAGGCAGGCGATAAAGGCGGCCAGCACATTGGGCACCACACCCGAGATCATAAGAGCCACCATCACAAGAACACAGGCTATCGCGTGCGGCGCCTTGCGAGCCACCGGTGTATAGTCCGATAATTCCGCAGGCAGGTTCAGCACCACATAATCCTGCCGATCCGCTCCCAGCGCCTTGATCGTTTTCCAGGGCCCCACCACCAGAAGGCAGTCACCAGGCTCCAGCTTTTCGTCCACGAGGCCATGGCTGAACGCGCCGAGATTTCGACGTATGCCGACCACCGTGATTTCATAACGCGAACGAAAGGCCGCTTCCACAATGGTTTGTCCCACCAGCTCCGAACCCGGTGGCAGAAGGAGTTCCGCCATCCCGATATCCTGGGCATGCTGGGAAAAGTAGGCCCCGGTAAAGGGCAGTTTTTCAAGATGAAACCTTTGACAGGTTTCCTCCCTATCCATATCCTTATCGAGAAACTCGATCAGCAGGATATCACCCGCCGCCAGGGGCGCGGATTGATCCAGACTCAAGGTTTTTCGGTTTTTCGTCTGCATTTTTTCAAAGGCGAGCACACTGATGCGCTGGCTGGTACGCAGCTTCAGATCGACGAGGCTGTGTCCAATCCACGGCGAATGCGGCAGGATCCTCATTTGAAACAGGCGCTCATGCAGATGATATTTGTTGATAAAATCGAGCAGCGTGATCGGCGGTCGTTTGGAATTTTTTTCCTGATTCTGCTGCGGCAGCCAGCGCCGCGCAAACAGCATGTAGCCGATGCCCAGAACAAGAATCGGCACGCCCAGTGGCGTAAAGCTGAAGAAGGAAAAGCCCGGAAAACCGGAACGAACCAGCTCCCCGTTGACAACCAGATTCGGCGCGGTCCCAACCAGAGTCAGCATGCCACTGATCAAGCCGGCGAAGCTGAGCGGCATCATCAGGCGGCTCGGCGCGATGTGAGTCCGGTAGGCGATGCGGAGGACGACCGGGATAAAAATGGCGACCACTCCGGTGGAACTCATGGTGGAACCCAGGAGCGCCACGGCTGACATCAGCAGAATGATCAACTTCGATTCGCTGGTTCCCGCCTGCGTGAGGAGCCAATCCCCGACCTTGTGGGCGACGCCGGTGCGTACCAGCCCATCTCCGACCACGAATAACGCGGCAATCAGCACAACATTCGGATCACTCAAGCCGGAAAGCGTTTCCGAAACCGTCAGCACGCCGGTGAGCGGCAGCGCCACCAACGCCATGACTCCCACGACATCCATGCGTGGACGGTTCAGGATAAAGAGGGCGATCGCGATCACGAGCAGCCCCAGGATCAGTCCCAATTCAATATTCATTCGAAGAGCCGTTCCTGTGCCACGACAGTGATTCAAGCCTTCCCATAGGACAGTAATCTAAAAATATCAGGGCATAAAAGCAATTCCTTTCGCAATTCCAGGCAAAATTTGATAAAACGGTAGGTCTTGACCTCGCATGAAGGCGAAGAGGGGCCCGCATGACCAAGGATCTTTTCAACCTGATAGCCATCCTCACCAGCACGGCCGCTGCATTCGCTTTTCTCAATCAGCGTTATATCAAGCTTCCCATGGCTGTCGGCCTGATGGCGTTATCGGTGGCTTTTTCCCTTATTCTGCTGCTCCTGAACAATTTCGGCCTGGGCCATGAGTTTGCGGAAGCCACCGTAAAAATGCTCCATGAGATCAATTTTTCAACGACGGTCATGCAGGGCATGCTGTGCTTTCTGCTCTTCGCGGGTGCTTTGCATGTGGAAATTGAGGACCTCAAAGCGGAACGCCTGCCGATCGCCGTGCTGGCCACCGTGGGTGTGGCGCTTTCCACCGCGATCGTGGGATTTCTTATTTACGGTGTGGGCTTGGTCGTCGGCCTCGACATTCCCCTGGCCTACGCTCTTCTCTTTGGCTCTTTGATTTCACCCACCGATCCGGTTGCCGTGCTCAGTATTTTGAAATCCGCCAACGTCAGCCGCAGCATCGAAATCAAAATCACGGGCGAATCGCTATTTAATGATGGCGCCGGCATCGTCATCTTCCTCGCCATCCTCGGTTACATTGCGGCTCCAGCCCATGCGGACGCCGGCATGATCACGAAACTGGTTCTGACGGAAGTGGTCGGCGGCATCATGATGGGTCTGGCCGCAGGATATGGCGTGTTTCTGCTGCTGCGCAAAGTCGATGATTACCGCGTGGAAATCCTTATGACTTTGGCTTTGGTCACGGGCCTGAACGCGCTCTCCACCGTTTTCCACACCTCCGGTCCCTTGGCCGTGGTCGTGGCAGGCCTATTGATCGGCAATCACGGCAAGAAGCTCGCAATGTCCGATATTTCCATACAACGTCTCGAGGATTTCTGGGAACTTCTGGACGAATTGATCAATGCCATGCTCTTTGTCCTCATCGGACTGGAACTCATGGTGCTCACCTTCTCCGGCATCTCGCTCCTCTTCGGTTTTGCCGCCATCCCGGTCGTGCTGCTTGCGCGTTGGGTCTCCGTTGCCGTGCCCATCACTCTGATGCAGCGGTTCCGGGATTTTTCGCCACGCGTGCGACGCATCCTCTGGTGGGGTGGCCTGCGTGGGGGTGTGTCGGTGGCATTGGCTCTGCAAATCCCCACCTCGCCACAGCGCGACGCCCTGCTAGTCGCAACCTACTGTGTGGTGGTCTTCTCGATTTTGGTGCAGGGTCTTACGATCAAACGTATGGCGGGATCCCAGGGGGCCTGACGGGCTCCCTCTTCAATGAACGGTGCTTTCAGCGCTCACAGTTCCTCTTAGATTCACGAGACTGCTCCAAAGCGCATGCTGATCGATCGGCTTGGTCAGGTGCGCGGGAAAACCCGATTGCATCACCCGCTCCTTATCATCATTCATGGCATGCGCTGTGACCGCGACGATAGGCTTGCCATAACCGCGCTTGCGGAGTTCCAGCGTGGCCTCATAACCATCCATCACCGGCATCTGGAGGTCCATCAGGATCACATCATAATCACCCTTCAGCGCCTTTTGAAGACCTTCACAGCCGTTTTCGGCCCAATCGACTTCCGCGCCCAGCTTTCTCAAAATGCTGCAGATCAGCACCCGGTTATCCGGCAGGTCCTCCACGAGCAAGACCTTGGTCCGCTTCAGATTCGGCACCAGATGCAGTTCCGGCTTATCACAGTCGGAGGATCCGGAATCCGACCGCGAATTCTGAAACAGGAGCGTGCGTTTTGGAAGCTGTCCGCATTCGATTGTGATGGTGAATGTGCTGCCTTTGCCCGGAGTCGATTCCGTCAGGATCACATTCCCACCCAAAGCCTGAGCCAGACGCCGCGACAAGGCCAGACCCAGTCCGGTGCCACCGAACTGCCTGGTCAGCGAGGAATCGACCTGCATGAACGGTTCAAACAGTCTTTGGGCGTTTTCGTGCGTGATTCCTGGTCCGGTATCGGTCACATCAATGGCCAGCTGTGGTCCACCGCGGAGCTGCGACACCGTTTTTACGGTCACCTTAACGCCACCTTTATCGGTAAATTTGATGGCATTGCCGACGATATTAAACAGGATTTGCTTGAGGCGCACCGGATCCGTTTCAATGGTTCGCGGTACGGAGCCTTCCGCTTCCACACTAAAATCCAGGGCCTTTTCATCGGCCTGCATACCCAAAACCGCCACCGCTTCGCTCAGGAATTCATTGAGTTCCACCGTGCTGCGATGGATCTGAAACGTTCCGGATTCCACTTTCGAAAGATCGAGGATATCGTTGATAATCGTGAGCAGAAGATTGCTGTTTCGCTTGAGCGTGTCGAGGTACAGGTTCCGTTCCTCTTCCGTGAGATCGGGCTGCAAAAGGAGCTCCGAAAAACCCAGAACCGCACCGAGCGGCGTTCGAATCTCATGGCTCATGTTCGCGAGGAATGCGCTCTTGGCCACGCTGGACGCCAGCGCCGCTTCCTTGGCTTTCAGCAGTTCCTTTTCAACCTGCTTTCTCTCCTGGATCTCCCTTTGCAGGCTATCCACCGCCGCTTGGAGTTCCGCCGTTCTTTGTTCCACGCGCTGCTCAAGCTCACTGTGCGCATTCTTCAGCGCCTGCTCCGCCTGGATGCGTTCGGTGATGTCCCGCGTAACCTTGGCAAAACCTTGCAAATTGCCCGCGTCATCATAAAGGGAAGTCAGAATCACATTGGCCCAGTAGGTGGATCCATCCTTGCGTTTGCGAATCCCCACTTCTTCAAAATGCCCATTTTCCCGGGCAGCCTTCAGTTCACATTCCGGATAACTGGCCGCAATCGATTCGGGGGTATAAAAGATGGAAAGAGGCTGGCCGATCACTTCGTCCGCTGTATAACCATTCATGCGCGCCGCACCGGAATTCCAGCTCATGATCCGGCCGTCCAGGTCGACCATGAAGATCGCATAATCCTTGACCGCTTCGACCAGCAGACGCATGCGTTCTTCGCTTTCGCGCAGCTGCTGTTCGCTCTTTTTCCGATCGGTAATATCGCGTGTGATCTTCGCATAGCCGCTGACCGTGCCGTCACTATTCTTGAGCGCCGTGATGGTCACAGCGGCCCAGAACAAGGTCCCGTCCTGGCGCAGGCGCTGACCTTCCTCCTCATAGCGACCTTCGCGGGCTGCAATGTCCAGTTCGTACTGCGGATGATTCCTGGCCAACAGTTCCGGGGGATAGAATATGGAAAAGTGCTTGCCGATAATCTCGTCAGCCTTGTAGCCCTTGATGCGCTCCGCTCCTGAATTCCAGGTCAGCACGTAGCCGCAAGGATCCAACAGGAACATGGCATAATCCTGAACGGCATCGACAAACAAACTAAAGCGTTCCTGGCCGTCATTCGTTTCTTTTTTTTTCGCAGTCATGTCTCAGTCTCGGATGAGTTGTCGTCATGGGAAGTCCACGAATATCGAACACAGGCCATACCATCAGTGCACCAGCAGCTCTCAAAATTTCTTTACCCGAACTTGTGAGGAATTATAAGCTTTATGTAAGAGCAATTTCAGCACAGCACAGCCATTCCACGTCCATTTCACAGCATCGGGGCGAAGTCATATCAATAATGACGCATATCAGCCCCGTCAGAGTCCCTTCTCAAGTTCGCTGCAGCTATGCAAAAACTGTGACAACTCTGGGTTTCCCGTTCGCAGCGAACGGCCCTTTCCTGCCAGCGGGCTCGAAAAACGCTCGCCCTCCCATCGCTGTCCATCCAAAAAAACCATGTCCTTCATAGGTTTCCGATGCTATGACGTGAAGAAGCGAGGAAAGACTTGGTGAATCGAGGTATACGGATGGAATGGTCAGAAACCCACAGCCCGGCCGCATATCAGCCCCAATCGACGCCCCGTATCGTGTTCAAACCAGGAGACGCTCCCCTCGAAACGATCATCGCCAATGAAGTCCTGGACACGCGACCCTGGCGGGAACCGGATTACAAGGCGGAAAACGAAGCGCTCGTCCTCCTGGCCGCAACTCTGGCTGACGCTTCGCACAATGTTCTAAATCAGCTGGTCACTTGCGCGCAGCGCCTGTGCCAGGCCCATTCCGCAGGAATCAGCCTCGCCGAAGAGGAAAGCGGTCAACCCATTTTCCGATGGCATGCGATCAGCGGACACCTCGCACCTTTTTTAGGGGGCACGATGCCTCGCCATTCCAGCCCCTGTGGGGAAGTGCTGCGGCGACAGGCTCCCCAGCTGATGCAGCATCCCTCCCGGCACTACCCACTCATCGAAACCCTGCAAACCGATCTGCACGAGGTTCTGCTGGTTCCATTTCAAAGCGGTCCTGACTTTACCGGCACCCTATGGGTGGTCGCGCACGATAATTCCAAGCAATTTGATAGCGAGGACCTGCGTCTGATGCAGAGCCTTTCCAAATTTGCCGCGACCGCGGTGCTGACGCTGCACAATCTGAAAAATCTGCAGGAGACCAGCCAGCGCTTGAACGACATTCAGCTCCGCATGGAAACCGCCTTGAGCGTCGGGGACATTGCCACCTGGCTCTGGGACTATGAAACCCGAATGGTGCATGCCGATAGGAATCTCGCCCGGCTTTTCGGTGTGAGTCCGGACGCGGCGCCGGGCCACGCGCTCGACCATTATGTGAACGCCATTCACCCCGATGACCGTACTCGAGTGTGCAGGGCCTTGGACGAGGCGCGCCACACGCCGACAGCGGTTGAGATCGAATTCCGCATCCAGGCACCGGAGTTTCCGCTGCGCTGGGTGGAGTCACGGGGTCGTCTGGTGATCGATCCCATCAGCAAAAAGCCTCTGCTCACCGGCGTGGTCGTGGATATCTCCGAACGCCGCAGGATCGAGGATCAGCTGCGCATTCAATCCGAACAGCTGGCCGAAGCCTCGCAGCGCAAGGATGAGTTTCTGGCGACACTGTCTCATGAGCTGCGTTCACCTTTGAACATCATTCAGGGCCATACCGAACTTCTGCGTTTCGAGGAACCGGGCACACCCGAATTTGAAGACTCACTCGATGCCATTGAGCGCAGCGCGAAGCTGCAAACGCAACTGATTGCGGACATGCTGGATGTGTCGCGCATCATTGCCGGCAAGATGATGCTGGACATCACGGTTTCCGATCCCCAGGAGATCATCACCGATGCGATTCAGGCCATTCAGTATGCGGCGGATGCACGATCCATCGCTCTGGTCTGTGATATCCAGCAGCCCTGTGGGATGATCAACGGGGATCGGGGCCGGATTCAGCAGGCCCTATGGAATTATCTGGCCAATGCCGTGAAATTCTCCAAGGCCGGCGGCCAGGTCATCATTCAGGTGCGGCGTAGCAAATCCAGTATCGAATTTCGTGTCATCGACCACGGTCAGGGCATCAGTCCCGAATTTCTGCCGTATGTCTTCGACCGCTTCCACCAGGAGGACGGGTCCAGGAGTCGCAAGTATGGTGGTCTTGGGCTCGGCCTTGCGATCGTGCGACACATCGCGGAACTGCACGGGGGCACGGTACGTGCCGAGAGCGCTGGCAAGGATCGGGGCTCCACCTTCGTGCTATCCATTCCGGTCGTCGCGCTGGTGGATAATCTTCAGGTGTCGCGGGCAAGCACGCCGGAACCTGAATCCATGCTCCCGGCGGAAGATAACACCGTCCAGCTCGCGGATTGCCGAATTCTGGTGGTCGATGATCAAATGGAAGCCGCCTCTCTGCTCAAGCGTTCGCTGGAACGGCTTGGGGCCCAGGTTATGACAGCCAACACCGCGGAAAATGCCTGGAGGCATCTGGAGTCGCTTGTGTTTGATATCCTGATCAGTGATATCGGCATGCCCGATGTCAATGGTTTTGACCTGATCAAAACCTGGCGTTCCCAGGAAGCGTCTCGCCAGCGGTCGCCCATTCCGGCCATTGCTCTGACCGCCTATGCCACAGAAAACGATCGTTTGGAAATTCTGGCCGCCGGCTTCACCGCGCACCTCGCAAAACCCGCCGGTTTACGCGAGTTGGCGGCCACCATTCTGACTGAAATAGGAGTTCGCCCATGAATCAGGAAACCGGCAAACGTCCCACATCACGCAGCGGCATGCTGATCCGCAAACCCGTGCGGGAGGTTTACGATGCGTTCATCGATCCGCTGATTACCACCCGCTTTTGGTTTACGCGCAGCAGCGGGTCGCTGGAAGCAGGACAGTATCGTGAATGGTTTTGGGACATGTATGATCTCAAGGTTCCCGTTTGGGTCAGGAACATCGAACCCAACCAGAAAATCGTTCTCGACTGGGGCGAAGGACGTGAGCGCAATACCGTGGAATGGATCTTTCAGGATCTCGGAGCCAAGGGCACCTTCGTTCACATCAACAGTTATGGATTTCAAGGTACGCCTGAGGAGATTTCTGACCAAGTGGCCGATACCACAGGTGGCTTCCACCTCGTTCTTGCCGGCTTGAAAGCCTGGCTCGAGCACGGCATTCAGCTCAACCTGGTCGCCGATCGCTTTCCCAAGGAAATTCAATCCGAGTCCTGATCGCGCGAACCAACCGCAGACCTCAGGGTCTGCCCGCCCTCCTCTCATCTCACCAAATCTTCATTGAATCATTCTGCAGGAAGCGTATGACAACGCTTGAAGAAACGTCATGAACAATTGAATGGAACCAAGGAGCTTTCTTATGCGATATGCAAATCGAATCATGCGATTAAGTGTGTATCTGCTGTTTTGCGCGCCCCTCCTGCTGCATGGAAATACGAGTGCAGCGGAATCCGCGCAGGAGGCACTGGAAAAAGCCCTGAAACAAAAGCCTCAGGAATTCACCGGTGTCAGCTTTTATCCGAGTTGTGCCGCGCTGCGAGCGGATCTCAAGGCCAGCTTTGATGAGATGTGGCTGCAGGATAAAGCCTGGATCTCGGCAGCGATCGGTATCGACAATCCCATTTGGGGTGCAGGCAAGGGCGAGGAAGGTGCGCAGCCGACGGCCGAGGCGGCCGAGGATGCCGGCGTGGAAGGTGCCACCAACGTCCAGGAAAAAGGTGTGGATGAAGCGGATCGTTTCCGTGTCGGTGACAATCAAATCTTTGCTCTGAGTTCGGACGAGCATGTCCAGATCCTCGACCGCGCCTCATTCCGTTCCATGGGCAGTCTTTATCTTCCCGGTTTAACCCAAACCCAACTGCTGACAGCCGCCGGACGTTTGATCGTTCTCGGCCAGGTGAACACGAAACCCGGCCAGGACCTTACAATTGTGCGCGTCTACTCAACGTCACCCAAGGATTTCCCGGTGCTCCTGGCGGAACAACGCTACCTCGGCAGCTTTTTCACCAGCCGTCTGCTCGGGGATCAGCTGCTGCTCATGGTCCGCGATGCGATTCCTGATCTGCGGGTTCCGGTGCCGGTGCGGGAATTTCAAGAGGAGTCCTGGTTTCCGAATGCCGAAAAGCGGCGTCGGCTTTATGAAATGCGCGATCAATTGTACCGCCGCATCCTGCCGCCGATTCGCGACGGCATGATCCAGGGCGTTGCCTGTGAACGTTACATTCGCCGCCCGGTGCGCGACTGGGATCTGCAGTTGAGCAAAACTTATTTGATCAATATTCGGGATGAAAAGGCTCTGGTGAGCGGCCAACTCCCCGAGGCGCTCGGCATGATCGGTTCCGCTGATGAGCTTTATGTGACAACCCGCAATCTCTATGTCCTGAAGCAGCAGGTGCAGTGGTTCACTCCCGTCTGGTGGGGCAAAGGCGACATCGTCGACACGATACCGGCCACGGCCCAGGACGAACGTCTGCGCATCCAGCAGGTCAGTCTGGAAAATGGCTTTCTTCAACCGCGATCGGCCGGCCAGGTTTCGGGTCGCATCAAGGATCGTTGGTCGATTCGTGAGCTGAAGGAAGGCCGTTACCTGGCGATTGCGACCACCACCGGATTTTTGGGTGGCTGGGGCGGAGAGCCGGCCCTGAATCATCTTTTTATTGTGGCACCGGATGGCAAGAGGCAGCTCGTGAAACGCGCCTCAATTGAAAATTTCGCGCCCAAGGAGGATATCCGCTCGGTTCGCTACATCGGCGACTATGCATACATCGTCACCTTTGAAAAAACCGACCCGCTCTTCGCCTTCGACTTGCGTGATCCCGAACATCCACGCCTCCTCAGTGAACTCAAGATCCCAGGCTTTTCCACCTATATGCATCCGCTGGGGGATGGACGCTTGATCGGGGTGGGTTTTGATACGGTCGATCAAGGGGATTTCGCGCTGTTTCAAGGGATAAAAATTTCGCTCTTTGGCATTGCTGACCCAACCGAAATCAATGAGCTGCAGGCGCCGCTCGTCTATGGCGTCCGCGGTTCGAGTTCCGAAGTGGCCACCGATCCCAAAGCCTTCTTCTTTGATTCGCAGTCCGGTCTGGTCGGCATTCCGGTTATCGCTCTGCGCAGCGTCGGAGAATGGGGCACGGAGCGCGACTTCAGCGGAGCCATCATGCTGAAGCTGGACGGTCCCAGCATGGTCGAGGAAGCCCGCTTCACGCATGTCGAGTGGGTGGCTGAGGTCTGCCGCAAGGAACTGGATGACTGGCGCTGGTGGCAGGATACCCGGCCCTCGCTGGATATCAACCGCGTCTATCGTCTGGGTGACCAGATCATCACGCTCTCGCGCTGGGGTCTGAAGGCTTACCGAACGGGACAGTGGAGTGAACCCACTGTGGCTCTCAGTTTTCCCCATCAGGAAGCCTCGTGTCACACATCGATCTACTGAATAAAGAAGGCGGACGCCACGCGTCCGTCTGATCCTCACGCGCGACGCCGTCCTCGCATCAGGGAACGCGTGGAAGCAGCCAGAATCAATCCCGCGGAACCAACAGCCAAACGGCGGCCGGGGGTCCAGCGTTTGCGCTGGGTCTTATGCATTTCAGGAGTATCCGGGCTTTCATGCACCTGAAGTTCATTCCGCAGCTCTTTCACGCCTGGAACACGGCTGATCGCCCGCACCACACTGTCGACTTCGGAGCTAAGGACCGGTCCCTGCAGAGTCACGACGCCGTTTTCAGCGGTTATGCCAACGGCCTTGGCCCGGGACATATGATGGCCCAATCGAGCGGCGACGCGGCGCACCAGGCGATCATCATCCACAGTCTGCCCCACCAGGCGGGAGCGCATTCCTTCCACGACACCCCTCGAGCGATTCTGAAGATCGCGGCTGGCGACATCAAGAAATCTCTGTGCGTCATGCACGGTACGGTTGGCCCGCTCGCGTATGAGAGCGCGCCGGCGATTGCCGCTGTCCGGATCGAATAAATACACGAGAGCGGCTCCAATGCCGGCCGATGTTAACACTGATAGCAATTTCATAGCTTGCCTCCTTGGTAAAATTTGTCCTTCGGCCGACCTTGCAATCTCTGATCCAGACACAACAGGAGAATACGCGTCGAGTGGACGCTGTCGCGTCCTGACTGCAGCCTGAATTATAAAACTAGGAAATCTTCGCCCGTGAGTGCAGGGCATCGATCACATCCATCTCCGAGGTATTGAGGCATTCCCAGCCTGTGGAATGGCTCAGCGTCCTCCAGATGCGAACTTTCGAGATGGAGTGAAAGGAACGCATGCGAACCGTTTTGATCATCGACCGTGATTGCCGTACGAAGATCGAAAAATCTTCCAGGCAAAGTTTTTGCTCGTGGCTCAGGTCAAGGATCAGGTAAAGAACTTTGGGCTCCTCGTCCGGATCGTCCGTCTTTTGATAAATGGCGGCGATAAATGTGCCGTCGTCCTCTTTCCGAAAGGAGATGGGCAGATGGTCGGCCGCTTCAATATCCAAAGCTCTCTCGTAAAGGTCGCAGGGTGCAAGGCGCTGGTCAGAAAATTCGGATTTCCACAGGACTTTTACCGCCGGCCCTTCCTTGGGCACAGCAAAAAGCCGAGGCCTTCTTGAATCCAACAACATAGGGCCCGTCTCCCTTCTCAAACAGCTTGTTGTTTGAGAGCTGCGATAAAACGGGTGCAGCTATAATGGTAGGTGCCGGGTTGATAACCCTCGCAGTATTCGCTGGGAATACGTGAATTGATGGTGTAAAGATTCACCGGACGCCCGTTCACGGCGCTGAAGGAACCCAGCAGTTGGTTGCGCATGACCTTGTATCCATTCGCCGTGCGGACGATGGAAAATCCTTCCTTGGATAACTGTTTGAGCAATGCTTTGACACTCATGACAAAAACCTCCTCAATGCAAAACATCCTGTTTTGCAGCTGTGCAACTCAATTCACTTGGTCTTCAGGTGAAATTGGATCGCGAGCAGCAGCCCGCGACCCGAGAAGTGGTTTAACCGGAAATCAGCAAAAACACGTTCAGGATTGCGTCTTCCGATGCGGAAAACTTTGCTCCTTCATCAAACGAATAATTTTGGAATAACAGTGCCTGCCATATGTGAGCAAGTTGTTCTGATGCATAGCCCCAAAAATTTTTTAATTTTGAAAGATAAAAACCAGGGGAAATGGCGGTTTTTACCGGGGAAGAAGCAACCCATATGAGTTTGCGCCGTTATGAAATTTAAAATCCTGGCATTCGTGACCGGCCCGTCGACCTGTGCAATTTTTAATTTTAAAAATCCTGGTGTATGCCGCAACCTAAGCGTGTGACGATGCTTTATTCTTCACGGTGAGCGAGAGAATGTTGACATCCTGAAGACCCCCCACTATCGTGAATGCAAAAGTCATGATGGAAAAACCTAGGAGTGGTCGATGGTGCATCCAGTCTGCGTTCACCTGCGTGAGCGGGTGAAAGCTGTGTTAAGCCAGAGTGGTGAGAGCATTCGCTGGCTATCGAAGCAAACGAATGTGGATTATCAGAAGCTTTACCGGCTTGAATCTGGTGACCTGCGTTCGTTGTCATTCTTCGATGCGCGACGCATTGCCCGCTTTGTTGAACCCGATCGGTTCAAGCAGATTCTGGAGGAGTACTTCCCAGAAGAAGTTCGTGACCTCACGGATTCCGGCTTTACACAGCAGGATCTGGACGATCGAATGGAAGCTTTGGAGTTTCTTCTTTCATCGGAGCTGCGCTACCAGGTTTACCTGTTCGCCTCGGAAACGCCCGGAGTCAATCGGGAGAAGATTGGTCTGGAGTATGGTCGGAGCGGTTTAAAAACCCTCGATGAACTTCTGGCCAAGCAGGCTCTCAAACTCGGCGCCGACGGGACGTTCCAAGGCACTCTCAGCGTTGTGGCCAACGCTCCGGACACCCTCATCAAAAGGATGGCGCATCTTCACGTGGATATGATCGATCTTGCCGATGCCGGCTCTCTGATGCGGAGTTTTCACCGTGGGGTGAACAAGGAAGGCTTGCGTAAAGCCTACAACACCATCGCCCAGGCATCGCACGAACTCTGTTCCATCCTTGAAAACCCGGACTATCGCGGGCCGGATTTGATGATTTTTAACCTTGCCTGTGGCATCGTTGGGGAGAAGGGTCCATCATGAAAATAGTTCCGATACTTGGCTCGATAATCATTCCTGCACTGTCCATGACATCGGTTGTCCTGGCGGGTGGCCTCGCCGGTGGCGGCGGCCCTCCCAGCAAGAAAATGCTGGAGCAAATGCTCGAAACACAACCCGGTCGCGCGGCGCTTTTCGTGTGGGATGAACAAACCTATGGTTTGGGCATCGACAAGTCTCTGGTACCGGCCATTCTACTGACCAAAGGCTCACCTGCGGACGATGCGCTGCCGATCGCAGCGGAGGATTTCCAGAAATTGGAAACCAAGGAACATCCCGTTAATGTCATCAATCGGGAAGGTGTCACGCGATCCTATCGCGTGCTGGATGGCCAGCAAAATGGAACCCTGTTGCTCGTCGACAGACGACTCCTTATTCGCGCGGGAACGCGGCCATAAACGTTATTAGGGCGGCCCTTAGGGGCCGCTGTTTTCCCAGGCAGAACCAGCCTATTCCTCATAAATATAGTCAGCCGCACTCGCAAACATGGAAGTATCCAGGGCGTTCTTCTTCGCAATGTCGCCATTCAGATACGTTCCGTAATCGCCATTTCCGCCCAGGAAACGCAGACCCCAGGCCGTGACATAGCGGGCCATGGTTTCGTGCGCGCGTCCTCCATTCATGATATCGAAATGCGTCACTCCTTTGAATCGCGCAAACGCTTTGGGTTCCCCAGTGCTGGTATTTTTGAAGACATTCAGGATGGCCGTCGGCGAGGCGACCCCATCGGCCGTGCCGGTGAGGAAAAGATAAGGTATCGCTGTGGTGGGGCGCGACGGTTGATAGGCGAAGAGCGGAATCGCAGCCGCCACGAGGTCCGGCGCCTGATTTGCAGCCAGGATGGCTCCGGCGCCGCCATAGGAATAGCCCGAAACCCCCATGCCCTGCAGGTGAATGCGTCCATACAAGGGGCTGGACGTGAGACTGTTTTCCTTCACCAGAGTTTCCAGCGAGGCCTTATGACCATTCGCCCAGATCTGCGCATTGCCGACCATATTGCTGGTGGGTGTAAAAACGATCGTCACTATCCCGTGGCTCGCGAGATGCAAACCAAGCCAGGACATCTGCTCCTTGGTGTTGGTAAAACCACCGGACAGGGTGAGTGCGGGTAGCATGACACCGGCATCATCCTCGGGATAATACACGATCGCCGATTTATAGCCCGACGTACTGACCTGGGGTTTATAGGATAGCACTCCATAGGGCCCCACCTTGCCGGGGTCCTGGACCGTCCAGCGCTCCTCCCAGGTGGCCGCGTGATGGGCCGCTCGCGGCACGGACACCTCGTCCACATGAGCTGCGCCACAGGCCGTGATTCCGAATGTCAGCCATAAGACTTTCCCGATTCGCATAAGAAATCCCCCTCAGAAATTTTTAGATTTTATGGATGCATGGGCTGGGATTGAATCTAGTCAGGATGCTGGCCCGGACACATTCACAAAAATGAAAAACACCCGGGTACTGAGGGGCGGGAAAAGCTTTTATAGAATGGCTTCCGGCTCTTTGAGGGGCGCAATGCCGATGGCATCTCCGGTCAAAGTTCCCATATAAAGTTCGCCGTCATGCTCCTCCACCGACGTGATATTACCCAAATTCTTTCCGCTGGGATCATGCAGTGACACCAGCACCTCGCCGTTTTCATCATAAGCCGCCACCAGACTATAGGCTTTGGGCTTCGGCAGAAATTCCGTCGGAAGCCTGGCCAGGAGACCTTTCAACCAGGGATACGGCTGCACCCCATCGATCAGGCGATCGCGAACCGAGAAAAAGGCCACCCAGAAGGTTCCTTCCCCATTGGATGACATCGTATCCGGCAGTCCAGGAAGATTGTCGAGGAAGATTTCCCGTTCTCCCGTGCGAGGGCCACTCAGCCAGTAACGGGTGATGCGATAGCGCGAGGTTTCCGCCACCAACAGAAAATCCTGCTCGGCCGATAACGCGATGCCGTTGGCAAAATAAAGCTCATCCATGATCACTTCGGTTGTGGCCGTGAGGGGATCATAGCGGAAGAGACGTCCGTTCGGCCTTCCCTCCAGAAAATCGAGCTGATATTGATCCAGACGATACTTGCGGCTGGCTTCGGTAAAATAAATGCTGCCGTCGCGAGCCACCTTCACATCATCCAGGAGTCCAAGCTTTTCGCCCTCGAATTGCGTGACAAGTGGCGTCATCACACCCTGGGTGTTGACAATCAAAAGTCCAGAGTACGGTTCCGCCACCAAAAGATTGCCGGCCGCATCGAAATCCAGACCCAGAGGATGTCCGCCGGTGCGCGCATAGGTGCTGACTTCACCGGAACGGGAGATTTTCTTGATCGTCCCATCCGCTGTGCCGGTGTAGATAAATCCATCGGCGTCGATGGCGATATCCTCAGGCCCCTGCAATTGCCCGGCGCCCAGTCTTTCTGCAGTGAACAGGTATTCATTGGGTTCATAGGAACCGACCAGGCCTGGGGCCTTTTGCGGATGAAACGGGACGGGATCGATTTTCTGCGCGTGCGCGCGAAGAGACACTATGCCCAAAGTCAGGGCCAAAACGAGAAGTATCGGTTGGCAAGCGGATTTCATGCAGAGTCCTCCACGATGTGTATGCAGGAATTCTTAGAACCCCTGCCGCTGCAAGTCAAGGACTCTCGCCGGATTTAGAGCTGCTCCATGGCTTTGCGGATTTCAGTGGCGAGGCGGCTGGTGGAACCTTCCGTGCGACCCATCCATCGCACTTTCTGAAACACCCAGGCGATCATGCGCTTATCCGTTTTGGAGAGTCGCGCTGTGGGTCCACCGTGTTTTTCATCAACCAAAAGGCGTCCCCGCTGCGCATGCGTGCGATTCAGAATGCTGATCATGAAGAGCAGCCCTCGATCGAGCAGAATCCACGGAAAGTTGGGGCTTTTCAGCGGCCCAATCGTAAGCATCCGGCGCGCGAGTTTAAATCCAGCCAACTGCGGATCGGAGAATGCCAGGTATCCCGTTCCCAGGCTGCCCAGCATGGCCCCGACTCCGGTGCCCACCATAAAGGAGGCGCCGCCCACCGAGGCATCAATGGTCCCGCCCGCCAGAGCCCCCGCGGCGGTTCCGGTGATGATCAGTTCCCCGCGGGAGAGGCCGAGAAACTCCCAGGTTTCCCGCCCAAAAAGATCATCAGGCTGCGCCTTGGGATTCAGCTCGGCCTCCTCACTGTCCAGTCCCTTGAATTGAAAAACCTGCGCCAGCGCCCGCCGACTTTCGCGTTCCATTTTGCGGATGTGATCCTGAAATTCCTGCAGAAGACGTTCCTTGTCCTGCTCGCTGACACCGGACTCATCCTTGACCGGCACTTTTTTGCGGTAGAGGATGGCCTCACAGATAAATTCAGCCAGAATAAAGGATGCGGCGCGCAGCCGGGATTGATGCTGCGTCTTCAAAAGTTCCATGGCCTCATCGAGGATCGGTCGCGCGGCATCGGACAGAAAACGGAGTTCCTCCAGAATGCGCATGCGCTCTTCAAAGCGCGCGGTGTGCGCATTGAAAATCAGAGTTTTACGAAAGTACTGCCCGAGCGCGGCCTGCCAGTCGGCAACATAGCGTCCATCTCCGGTTTGATTCAGCAGGGCCAGCGAGGGTTCGCCGGTCCACTGCAGAATTTCAAACTCGGCCTCGAAGTTGGGACGATAGGGATGACTGGCATCCACCACGTAAAGGATCGCGGCGCCTTCCAAAATCGGTTTCAGAAGTTCGCATTCAAAGGTGAAGCGCGGCGAACCCTGAAAGGTATCATAGAACGCCTGCACCCGCTGGCGCCGCTGATGAGCGGGCACCGGTTCCTGTTTCAACCATTCGAGGGCCGCCGGCGCTTCCTCGAAGCCGGGTGTATCGATCAGGCTGAAGAGCGTGCGCTCGCCAACTTTCAGAGCGAACTCCTGACTGATCTGAGTCGTTCGCGGTGTGGGCGCGATCAGAATTTCATCGTTTTCCACCAGCGTGGCCACGATACTCGACTTGCCTTTATTCGAACGTCCAACCACAGCGAATTTCATGGCGCTCCTTTCCCTTCATGCAAAAGCCCGATATAAGGATCACGGAAGGTCTTCAGACTGGCCTCCCACAGAGGCCGATCCTCCCGAGCCACATGAATCCCGCCCGCTTCGTTTCCCTGCTGCAGCGGCACCAGGAAGATCGGCGTCCGCGTCGGCAGACGTTCCCGCACAGCGAGTCGCAAGCGATTGAAGGCTTCCCCGGGCAATTCCCAGGGATCGCAGACCAGGGCCAGGGCCTGCCCTTCTTTCAAGGCTTCGAGGATACCCTGAAGTTCACTGTCCCGCCCCTCGGCGTTCCGAATGGATTGCACCACATAACCACGTTCCTCAAAATAGCTGCGCAGCTGATCATCCGGAAATGGAGCCTGCCGCCACCGCACCACCATCAGCGGCTGATCCTTTCGCGCGCGCAAAGGCTCCGCTTCAGCCGGAGCGACCAGTTCCTTCGTGCCCGGAGCGGCCTCCCAGCCAAGGCCATGACCTTGCAAACGCAGCCAGACTTCCTCGCTGGCGAAATCATCAAAGGCCATGCGATGCAGATGACGATTCAAGCGGACCTTGAAATAAATCAGCAGAAGAAGACGCGGCAGCACCCCATAGCTCACCATCAGCATCGCAAGAAAGGGCCACCAGTCCGCAGCCAGCTGCTGGCCGGCGCTGCTGAGATATCGCGCCGCAAAACGATCATACTGGGTGGCTTGAATCAGCGCCTGGTCCGGCACCAGGGGAGGCCCCAGCCAGGCAAAGGGCCAGGCGACGCCGCGGACGAGATTTCCCAAAGCGTCAGGTCCCAGGCGCAGAGTGGTCTGCCAGGCAAAAGCATAGTCATGGACCGTTACATAAAAGAGAAAGGAGATCAGCGCGGTCAGATAAAAAGCGAGCGCAAAACTCTGCGAGAGTATCCAGGCCTGCCACGCAAAAACCCGCGGATGCAGCGCTTTTAAACGATGCCAGACATCGAGCACCGGCAGGTCGGCCTGATTCTTCTTCATCACGCGGGACAGTATCCAAAGACTCGAAGACGTGACCCAGCCCCCCGGCAATTTTCCGAACAGCTGCGCCAGAAGCCCTTTTGCAAATAGAACGAGAAGAAAAAGCAGCGGCACCAGCACAAAGAGGGAAAGAAACGGCAGAACATTCACCGGATGATGTCCATCATAGGTCAAAAGCCCTCGCACGGTTCCCCAGCCGAGCAGAGCTCCCACCGTGACAAGGCCAAGATTCACGAGCTGACGCAGCTGAAGAAAGCGTTCCCCATAAGGACCGCGCATCTTCACGAGCCAGGTTTTGAGAGCGGCCGCCTTGCCCTGCCTCAGGACCGCAGCATCCAGCTGAAGTCCCTTATCCCGCTGCGCAAGGTCCTCAGGACGGGCCCGACTGTCGAGCGCCAGCTGCAGCTCGTAGTCGATTAAATCCGCCAGCGTAAACGACCTTTCCGGTTGACCTGCCATGCCTCCTCCTCAAAATACCATGCGATTCCATGCACTTATGATGCCAGCTTTTCATTAAATCTTTATATCTCAAAACATGGCCCAACGGGCAGAAAAAGACGATCGCCACAGCCACGACCATCACGACGGTCGCCGGGCCCGGGATTTTCACAAGACTGGTGCTTTTGTGAAGGATACGCTGTCTGAAGAAGACCGGAAGTCCTTTTAAGCCGTCTGATCCCACCTCCTCCAGGAGACGGGATCAGGACCCCAGGACTCAGTGCGGCGCGCGCAGAATCAGAAGGGAATGCTTGCCGGTCACGGCCTGACGGAAGGTATGACTGCCCGTCGTCAAACGCTCCAGAAAACCACGGCCCTGGGCACCCATGATCAGGAGCTGGGAACCCGTTTGCCGCATCGTGGCGTCGATCGCCTCATCCGGATCACTGATCATGATCCGGCTCTGAATATCGCAGCCCAGAGGGCTCAGACGATCGCGAATCCTGCTGTTTTCCTGTTCCAGATGCACTTCAATCCACTTGGAAACATCCGCCGGCACATGCGGCTGGAAATTGCGCAGCGTCTTCACCATCTGCTTGGGATAAGCGGTCATCAAGGTGAGCCGACGGATCCCGCGTGGCGCCAGTTGCACCAGCGTATCCACACAGCGGGACGCATATTCGGAATGATCGGTTGCAAAAACAGCATCAATCGTTTGAACGCTGGTTGGCATATCATGACGACAGATGCAAAGGCTCAGCGGGGAATTGGTGGCCAGCTTGCGACCCACGGAACCGATGAGCAATTTTCCGAGGGCACTTTCATCACGGGACCCGATGGCCACCAGATCAGCCTGGTATTCTTGCGCCGTCTCCAGCAATTGATTGGCCACCGTGTTGCCATATTTCATGGATGTCTCGGCAGGAAGCTGATATTCCCGGGCCAATGCGGCTGCCTTGTCCAGCCATTCCTGTCCCTCCTTTTCCTGCATGTGAAGAAACTGGGTCAGAAGATCGTTGGCGTTGCGAGGCCGGTTGGCCCATTCCTCGGGCGACAGGCGTTCGATTACATGGACGAGCTGCAACTGGGGGGCGGTGAACCCCAGGTGTCCGAGGAGTCCGACCGCATGCAGAGATTCCTGGGTGACATCGATTCCGACGACAGCTTTCATTCTTGCATCCTTTCCCTCGAAGGTTCTCTCTCCAGACATATTCAGATTGATTCTGCGGGGAAAGACAAATCGCAATTGTGGAGTAAAATCTTTGTCAGAAGCGAAGAAGAGGCGAGCGGGACGGCACGTGTCGTAATGCCGTCGCAAAGGGCAATTCGGACGGTTCCTTAAAAGCTGATGCGGAAATCACCTTCCTTGACGGCGTCCGAGAGCGGCACCCACATTTTCAAAAGCCCGGGGCGTTGATCGATCAGCGTATTGACTTCCATCATCTCCGCCTCGCTCATCGGCAACGCAAAGCGATAGCCTTGCGGGCAGGCGTTGACATTGGCTGAGAACGGTCCCTGACCCGCGCTGACCGCCCATTTGGGGCGCACGCGATCGGTGATATTCTTGCAAAGGAAATTGCGATCCGTCAGCGTGCAGATCGTATCATTGAAGCGTCCCAGAGGACCGCTCGACAGACCGGTGACGCTGGCATGATTGTTTTTGCCGGCGAGATTTTCGTATTCCGCGCAGTCTTCATCCTCACCATTCGGTCCCAGTTCGTTGTTGGGTTCTCCGCCGAGCCAGTAGGTGGCCACGCGCTGCATGGTCATCGTGCTGTTGAGTTCGGCGCGGAAGACTGTGGGCGCGCTGCCGTTCACACTGATGGTGGCTTCGACGATACGATAGAAAAGTGTGTCGGGTGTTTCGGACAGCACCCAGCTCAATTCCGCCATGTTCTGGCTGGTCACGGTTAGATTATAGGACTGGCCCTGCCCATCGATTTTGCGAAAGGAGGCACTCACGCTCGTGACGGTGATCGGTTCTTCCGGTGTCAGCGTACAATCCATGCGATAGGCGGCTTCACCTTGTTTTTGATTGTCAGGATAACGACAGGCAAGAAATGCGCCGCCGATGGCTATTGGTTCCAGCGCCACGGCATCCTCTTCACTCTCGGTGATGGTGGCCGGTGTTTCTGCGGGAGTCGCGATCGAATCCGCCGTCGGTGCAAAGTCGCGGATTTCAGCTGGGGGGGGCTGCCCTTCCGTACTATCCGGTGCCCGATCCAACGCGGGATTGGCATTGCAGGCCCAAAGAGCCACGACGAGAGGAAGCATGGTAAGATTCCACGTAAGAAACATAGTATGCCCCAGTGCGATTTTGTTCTCAGGAACTATCGGAATCACGCAGGTCTTTCGTTAGATATCGGCAACCTGACTTTGAAATCCGTGCCTTGAGACGCACTTTAATGCAGGCCCGCTTCCCAGGCGGGATCGGAAGGACGCTGATTCAACACGCGATCCAGTGTCCGGCGCAGGACATCCATTTGAATGGGCTTGGAGAGATGGAGATCGCAGCCGGCCGCGATCGTTTTTTCCACTTCCTCTTTCAGCGCGTGGGCGGTCAGAGCCACGATGGGTTTGCGATAGCCCAGAGCCCGCAGGCGCCGCGTGGCTTCCAGACCATCCATAATCGGCATCATCATGTCCATCAGAATGATATCGTAACTTCTCTTCGTGGCGAGCTGAATGGCTTCCTCACCGTTGACGGCGACATCCACCCGGGCCCCGAGTTTTTTCAGAAAGATTTTGATCAGAATCTGATTGTCCGGCGAATCCTCAGCCAGCAGCACCGTGTACTCTCCCGCCGTTGGCGCCAGGGAACTGGTGCGGGCGGACTGCCGAAGAGCATCCTGGAATGAGGAAAGGAAGGGTGTGCCTGCCGCATGCGGTGCCGCCACGTTCAGCATGAACGAGGAGCCGCGACCCGGTTCGCTCCAGTTCAACCGGAGATCCCCTTCCAAGGCCTGCGCCAAGCGCCGCGACAGATGCAGTCCAAGGCCCGTGCCTCCAAACTTCCGACTGATGCCGGAATCCACCTGGGAAAAGGCCCGGAAGAGTTTATCAGCCTTGCCGGCCTCGATGCCGAGTCCGCTGTCCTCCACTTCCAGGTGCAGGAATTCATACTGATAACGAAGGCGGATCAGAATATGGCCCCGTTCGGTGAATTTGATCGCGTTCGACAGGAGATTCAGCAGAATCTGGCGCAAGCGCAAGGGATCGGATTCCAGGTACTCGGGCACGGCCGATTCAAACTTCACCTGAAGGTCGAGACCTTTCCTTTGCGCCAGCACAGCCATCGAATTCACGCTTTCGGCGATCAGATCGAGCACCGCAAACGCATGACGGTCGATTTTGAATTCCCCGGATTCCACTGCGGAAAGATCCAGAATATCATCGATGATGGCCAGAAGATGCCCCCCGCTCGCCTTGATGCTGGTGGCATAAGCCATGCGGTCCCCTTCCGGCAAACCGCGTTCCAAAAGCAGATCGGCATAGCCCAGCACGGAACTCATCGGCGAGCGTATTTCATGGCTCATGTTGGCCAGAAAGCGGCTCTTGGCCTTGTTCGCTTCTTCCGCCGTTTCCTTGGCCTTGGCCAGTTCCTGCAGCGCAAGCTTGTATTCATGAATATTGGTGGCTGTCCCGTACCATTTCTTGACCTTGCCATCCGCCTGTTTCACAGGATTGGCTCGACTCAGGTGCCAGCAATAGCTGCCGTCCTGCATGCGCACGCGATGCTCGCAGACGTAGGTTTTTTCCTGAGCGACCGCCTCGCGCCAGGTTTCGATGGTGGGATGCAAATCGTCCGGATGAAGGGTGGGCTGCCAGTCCCAGTTCCCACTCTGGCTTCGCATAAAGCCATCATATTCCTGGGCGCGATCATTATAGTAATCGACATGACCGTCCGGTCCCGCGGTCCAGACCAGCTGCGGCATGGAGTTCGCCAGATCGCGGAATCTGGCCTCCGATTCCACCAGGGCCTGCTGAAATTCGCGGAGTTCCGTGATATCCGTGTTGGTGCCAAACCACTGTTCGATTTTGCCCGTTTCATTGGCCAGGGGAACGGCCCTTGATAAAAACCAGCGCCATTCTCCAGAGGCGCTGCGCAGGGGAAAGGTATCCTCCCAGATTTCACCGCGGGCCAGACACTGTTGAAACTTTTTCACCACGCGTTCCATATGATCGGGATGATGACAGTTCCTCCAGGCCTGCGTGGTGATCTCCTCCGGCTTCATGCCGGTATAGGTGAACCATCGATCATTATACCAGGACATCTCGCCCGTCGGCCGGGCCATCCAGGCCATTTGCGGAATGGAATTGGCCAGGACCTTGAAGAGCTGAGCCGTTTCCTCAAGCTGGGCTTGGGCCAGCTTTCGATCGTGGATATCGTACATCGTGCCCGCGAAACCCAGGAAGTTGCCGTCGCTATCATAGCGCGGATTGCCCGCATCCACGGCCCAGCGATAGTCACCCGACCTGGTCCGCAATCGATATTCGGCATAAAAGGATTTACGGTTGCCATTGGCCGTGAGAAAGGCCTGTCGCGTGTGGTCCCGATCCTCTTCATGCACGGCCTGCAACCAGCCGAAACCCAAAGCTTCGCTGCGCATCTGACCGGTCAGATCATACCATTTCTGGCTGAGGTAGGTGCAGACCCCATCCTTTTCCGTAATCCAAAGGATGGCGGGCGACACATCCACGCTGCGTTGAAAATCAAGCTGAGCCAGCTTGCGGTCGGTGATGTCACGCGCGACTCCAACAAAGCGCTGGAGTTGACCCTTGTCATCGCGAACCGGACTCCCCATGACTTCCAGCCAAACCAGATCGCCTGTGCCGGTGCGCATGCGGTATTCGCAGACATAATCGCTTTGGGTGTTGGCCGCAGCCCTGAACTTCATCATCACGTCGATCCGATCATCGGGATGTACCAGCTCGTATAAATCCGCAACGGAGTAATCCTGCAGATTCGGCTTCAAACACAATTGGTCCCAGAGCCTGCCACAGCCGCGGTTGACACAGGTGGTGACGTCATACTCCCAGATGCCAAGCTGGGCCGCTTCGGTTGCAAGGCGCAGCTGCAGGGATGACTCCGTCAGGGCCGCTTCCGCCTGCTTGCGGGCGGAAATGTTCTTGACCGTCGAGATATAAAACTGAGGCGTGCCATCCTTTGCAAGTGACAGGGAAACCGAGAGCAAAACCCATACCTGGCTTCCATCCTTGCGGATGTAGCGTTTTTCCAGGCTATAGGTTGGGATTTCCTTCCTCCAAAGCTTGCGCGCCAGCTCCAGGTCGCCATTCAAATCATCGGGATGCGTGAGTTCCTGAAAGGTACGACCGGCCAGCTCTTCAAGGGTATAACCGAGAATTCGGCAGAAATAAGGATTCAGACGGACCCAGTGTCCATCCTCTTTTACATGAGCAATTCCCACCTGAGCCTGTTCAAAGGTATCACGCAGCAGGCGCTCTTTTTCTTCCACCTTGAGGCGCAGGCGTCGTTCATGCAGCAGCCAGGCGCCAGACGCAAGGATGACAAGTCCGGCAAGGATGGACGTCCCCTGCGCAAGCAGCACGCTTGCGCCGAGCCCCATCGCGAGCAGGATAAGCCAGGCAACCTTGTCCATAGAACCCCACTGGAACGGAATGATTCAGGGGCGGAGTATAACGAACAGCTAAAATTCTGTCACAAAATATCCGAATTCTGCGGCACTTGGCAACCTGGCAGGGCTAGGCATAATGACCCGGAAGCTCTCGACAAGACCAGGCGTTTGATGGCAAGCTCCGCAGATTCTACAGATTGTAAAAGGAACGCGTGAGATGATTCGTCTGATCCCTCTGTTTTTGCTTTCCCTGATCTGCCTGGCGCTGACGGCAAACCCGGCCTGGGCCCAGCTCGCCCGTTTAAAGAAACCCAAACTGATCCTCACTCTGGTGGTGGATCAGTTCCGCGTCGATCAGCTGGCCCGTTTTCACAGCCGCCTTTTGCCAGCGCAGGGCGCCCGGGGTGAAGCCGGGGGTTTTCGGTATCTGACGGAGCGGGGGGCCTATTATCCTTTTGCGGAATTCGGTCTTCTGCAAAACATGACCTGTCCCGGCCATGCGACGATCCTGACGGGAGCCCACGCCTATCAGCACGGCATACCGATTAACATCTGGTATGATGCCGCGAGCGGGAAAAAAATTTACTGCGTTGAGGATCCCGCCAGTCTCCAGGTGGGTGTGGCGGATCCTTCCCAGGTTCGCGGCGTCTCGCCACGCAATCTGCGGGGCAGCACCCTGGGCGATGAATTAAAAAACTCGGGTTATCCGACTCGCGTGGTGACAATTGCACTGAAGGATCGCTCCGCTATTCTCCTCGGCGGCGCGCGGGCTGACCTGGCTCTTTGGTTTGATCGTGACGGGCAGCATTGGGTTTCCAGCCGTTATTATCTGCCGCAAGGTGAGTTGCCGACCTGGGTTCAGGAACTGAATGCCTCCTTGCGCAAAAACCAAAAGGACCAGCTGCATTGGGCGAAGCCCGCGGGCGCTGGCAGCGGCACCTCATGGACGAGCAATGAGCATGTGACGCTATCCAAAACCACCGAAGCGATGGGCCGTGATTTTCCGCATCGAACATCGGGCCGCCATGCGCAGGCCGTGAATTATCCGGAAGGAACGGTCTGGACCGTGGATGCTGCTGTCAAGGCTTTGCAGAGCCTCAAGCTCGGTCGCGGGCAGGCCACTGACCTGCTGGCTGTGAGTTTTTCGAGTCACGATGGTCTCTCGCACAGCTATGGCCCCAACAGTCGTCAGCTGGAGGAACTCATGCTGGTCGAGGATCGGGAAATTGCGCGCCTCCTGCAGGCTGTTCAAAAAACGGTGGGACTCGATGAAACCGTGATCGTGCTCACCGGCGACCACGGCGGTATGCCGAGTGCCGAGTGGTTGCGGGCCCAAAAAATGGATGCCGGACGCGTGGATGAAGCGGGTCTTCAGCAGCAGGCGGAGGCTTTTCTTGTGAAAACCTTCGGCGCGGCTCAGGATGGTTCCTGGCTGGCCTACTCGTCCAACTTCAATTTCTTTTTGAATCCGGCCGTCCTCCGGCAGCACAAACTGGAGCGGGACGCGGTTCTGCAGAGGCTGAAGAAATTCTTTCAGGAGGAGGCCAACGGGCGGGAGGCGATCCTGCATGTGATCACGGCGGAGGATGTGCGGCAGAACACGTTGCCTCCTGGTCTTTTGCAGAAGCTGATCACACAGACTTACACGGCGGGTCGCAGCGGGGATGTATTGATGATCCTGAAGCCGCATTATGTGATGCCCGGGTCCACGGCCGAGCATATGAGCGCTTATTCGTATGATCGGATGGTCCCCCTCGTCATCGCCGGCCCCCAGGTCAAGCCTGGGGTTTACGGTCAGAAAGCCGAGATCATCGACATCGCACCGACGCTGGCTTTCTTTGCCGGCACCACGCCGCCCTCAGGGAGCGAAGGTCGGGTGTTGCATGAGATTCTTCGGAGTGAGGTGCGGAAGTGAACGGCCTGAAAGCTGCGCCTCATGAAGGCGCAGCGCGATACCTTAAGGAATCAGCGTCGCGGTATAAGGCACGAGGTCGATGCCGTTCAACTTCAAACGCTCGCCGGTGTGGTTTTCCGCCTTGAAGGCACTGTAGGTTGGATTGACGGTTGGATCAGGCGCAGCCCCTTCCGTCAGCTTAAAGGAACCATCGGCGTTCGTTTCCATCAGCCAGAAGTTTTCATCACCTTTGAGCTGAAGATTGAAAGCCGCCCCTTCGTTAACGGAACGCCGGGTATAGGCCGCCAGCAGCACACCATCACTGCGGAGCATCAGACCGGTGTAAACCGTAGGATCCGGTGTGGCCACGAGAGGACGACTGCCGTTCGCTTCATCATTCAGCGCAATGGCAAAGCGCTTGATTTGGGGCGCGCGATCATCGGTTGCATAAAGCGCGGTCCTTTGCGTGCAAAGAAAGAGCCCAGCCTTGTCCCCTTTGCAATCCGCATCAGCCTGATTGAAAGCTTTCGCATCCAAAGCGTCCGCACCATACGCAACCAGCTCCTTGGTGGCGTTGTTCAGCATATTCCCCATGGCGGCGAAATTGTAGGAGTCAAACAGCAGGCGCAAACCCACAGTGGCTGAAACCGATGGCGCGCACTCCGTGCAGTCTTCCGCCTCGGCCTCAGCGATTTGCTCTTCGGTCAATTCCGCTGTAATCGCCTGGGCCAGAGGGATTTGAACCCCACAGCCCGAGAATTCAAACGTCACGGGTTTGGCATCCGCAACCGCACCGGCGACGATGCCAGCCGCGGTATCCGTGATGTAGGTGACACCATTCAGGGTTGCCGATCCGGTGACTTCCACCGTCTGCTTGCCACCGATTTCCGCACACATGCCGACCCGGACCTTGGTGTAGGTGTCGGGAGCCAATTCAACCGGAGCCGCATTCAGAGCGTCTTCGAATTCCTGAAGATTGGAGACCTCGACCATGCAGTCGGCATTGGTGGAACCTTCACAATTATAAATATTATAACCCTGGGAACTCCAATCGTTGGGATCCCCGCTGGAAATGGAAATGTCCTTGATGGAAAGCCGAATGGACGTCGGGGTGAAGCTCTGCATCAGCGAGGTGTCCTCGCTCGGATCAATCAACCGTGTCCCTGGATTTTTCTTCAACCCAGCCGTTTCAGATAAGGGAAAACGCAGAATTTGAGGTTGCACCGTAATCTTCTGTTCATCATCGGATTCTTCCTTCTTGCTGCACGCGAAGAGAAGACCAAAGGCCAGTAACCCGACCGTCCAGGGAGAGAGCATAGTCCAATCCTTTCACTAACCATTTCAGGTATTCCACTCTCTCAACTTTATCAAAATTCCTTAAAGTAAACTATGTACGCACTCGCCCGAGCGAACCACGCCCTTTCACTTCGCCCAAAAATCGGAGAATTTCCTCTGGAGTCAAGCCTCACCACGCCGCGTGAATCGTCGAAACGCGCGCCAGACCTCATCCGGGTGTTCGGCCAGGACATCCGGTTCCGTGTCCTTCATGATGCTGCGGTCCACGTCCACGTTCCACAGGGCGGCCACGGCCATGGCTCCGGCCGCTCGCGCCGCTCGGATATCGCTCGGTGAATCGCCGACATAGCATACGTGTGAGGGCGGGATGCCCAATTGAAAAGCGGCCCGCAGAAGTCCTTCCGGATCCGGCTTGGGACTGCCCAGTTCATCGTCAGTGACGATGGCCTGGAAATCATCCAAAAGACCATGAGGTTCGAGCAGAATATTCAGATCATCCCGATGGCGTCCGGTGACAATGGCCATGGGCACGTCCGCGGCGTGGGCCTGGTCCAGCAGCTCGCGAATGCCGGGATAAACCTGCGTCCTGGGTGCAACTTTTTTCTGATACTCTTTGTAGTAGATGTAGGCTTCGCGTGCACGCGCGCCATCACCGAGCAGATGCAGGAGAACGCGGTCGGCTGCCAAACCAAAATGGCTCTTGATTTCAGCGATGGTTCGCGGTTTTTCACCCATTTGCTGCAGGGCGTAGTGGTAGGATTCCACGGCGGCGTCCAGGGAATCCATTAAGGTACCGTCACAGTCAAATATAAGCGCATGATTTTTCATGCAACCCCCTTTCGCGGCATCCCTGCCTCGAAAGAGGTGATATCACAAGGCGATCTTAACGAAAACTGAATTCAAGAATCAACGGCAGGTGATCGCTACCTTCCCGCAGCGTGCCATAGGCGGCTGCACCGGATTTGATACAGGTCCCTGATTTATTTTTGTAAATATCCAGAGCCCGGTTGTTGGCTTTTTCCGCCGCAATCACCGCATCCGCGGCGGCCGCATCGGCGATGCAACCGTGATCCTTGAACTCCGGATTCACGAAATAGATTTCGAGGCGCTTGATGTCGATATCCTGCGACGCGATGATGTAATCCAGCTGCTCGGTCTTGCTGCGACCGCGACCTTTGAAGTCAAAACCGAAAGGAATGAAGGTCGTATAGTCATGGAAGCCACCAAAGTCCTCGGGACGGAGCGGGCCGGCTTCGGCTTTCGCCAGAACTTCAGCCGGCATGTTTTCCTTGGCGATGATGGGCAGACCAAACTTGCGATCTGTTAGTCGGGAGTTGGCGGTTCCGGTATGGGTCAGGATGCGCTGCAGAGCCTGCGAACCGGGATAGATGGGGGAATCGATGGCCACATTCAGGTCGCCGGCCGCGATGAAGGACGCGCCTGCACCCAGGGGACGAATCTCAGTTTGACAGCTGCGCACGCGACTTTTCGAATTGGGATCGCAACGACCGAGCAGGTACCATTCCAGAAATTCGATCTGCGCTTTGTTGCGCTCGGGATTGGGATTGACGCTTTTGCCTTCCCGATCGAAACCAAAAGCCGGCACCGTATGGAAGGTGATCATGGCCACGTCGCGACCCTCGATCGTCACCCAGCTGACATTGAAATTCTTATCGAAGAGCGGATATTTCTTGTAACGCTCGCCTTCCAGGTTCGCCGCCCGGGCCATGGCCTGGATCGCTTCATCGGTGAGGCTCGCATCACGGTAATTGATGTTGGTATAACCAAGGTCAAAGCCGGTGATATCGAGTTCCGGATCCCAGTCGAACCAGGTAAGGCCGGCGTTGACCCAGCGCTTTTGAATGGGCGTGGAACTGGCAAAGACGGTTGAATACTGACCCGGAGTCCAGCCGAAGTTCACCTTGTCCATCAGAGCGTCCTTGCGGGCAAAATCCGGATCGCTATCGTAGGGACGCTCGCTCAGAAAGCGGTCGCCATCCCGCTGAGCAAGAGCACCGGTGTTGGCCGGACAGAAGGTGGAATCCCAGGTCGTGCCGGGTATGCGGCTCAAAATAAAATCGTGGTTCTGGACGATCGCCAGGCGCTTGCGCTCAGCCACCACCTGGGAAAAATCACAGGCAAGGCTGGCCGTTTCCGTTTCCATCTTATCCACATCATACTGGATTTCATTCAGCGAAAGGAATTCCGGCTTCAATTCATTGAGGAGTTGCAGTGCGGATTTCACCTGCAAGGCCTTGCTCGCCGCGTTTCGATCTTCGGAAGGTGTTCCGGTCAAGGATTTTTCATAGGCATCGATTTTGGTGCTATCGATTTCCTTGATGTTCCAATGCACATAGCGATGGACGGCGCCTGCCTTCTCATCCTTCAACTGACTGGACTCTTGTGAACACGCATACAAACAGGAAGCAAGCACGACAAGACCGGGGGCAAGCAGTTTCTTCATCATGAACAGCATCCTAAACAATAAGAGATGAACCGGGACCACAGGACCCTCCTTTTTGCAAAAAGGTGTTCATTCTCATTTCTTAATAATTTCAGGATATTCGAGGAAGGCAGGCGGGCAAAACCGCTGACAACTGTCATGTTCCTGACAGCGCAGCACCTTACAATCGGTGAGTCCCAGAGTCTAGCCCAAAACGATAGAGGACCAGGCCGGATCCGGCATGACAGCGAGAGGATCCTGTCGTTCAAAGGGCGATTCAAACTGCCAAATATCCAGACTGATGCAATGCAAGGCCGCGGCAACACTGGCTGCAGTCGGCAGGTCTTCGCTTATGAGCTGACGCATCCGTCTCGTGGCGTTCACGACATCCTGCACCCGGAGCTGGGCGAATTCCTGTTGAATGAAAGCAGGTGTGGAATGCAGACGCAGTTTTTTCAACTCCGTCATGGATTCAAAACCGAGACAGCCCAACGTCCGCCAGGTTGTATAACCCCAGCCGGCCGGATCCAGCAGCCGAGCCAGCGCACTCACGCTGCGCAAGGCGGCTGGCGAGAGATAGGGGTGCCCCGCCTTCCAATCATCCAGACATTGGCTGAGGATTTGAATTTTATCAAAATCAGTTGAGGCTTGATAAAATTCCCAGAGCAAAATTGCAAAATCCTTGTTGGATAAACAATTCGTCCAGGGCACGAAATCATTTTTTTCTTCACTGGTCACGGCCAGAAGATTTTGCACGCCGAGCATGAAACGTCCCACCAGGAGAGCGTTTTTCTCCATAAACGACGTGCGCGACAGGTCCTGTTGAAACAGATGTTGAGCGTTCTTTTCCAGTCTGGCGACTTTTTCAAGCACAACCGACTGGAAGCGAATACGCAGGTATTCGCTGCCATAATTGTCGAGGCCGTCCATCAAGTGATGCTCCCTCTTCTATGACGCTGCATTAAAAACACTTCTATCTTATTTTTCTCACAGATGCAATTGACTCTGTAGGCCGTCAGGAGAGCGTCCTATTTTTTCGCGGTGGGCGTGGCTTGTGGGAGCAGCCGATCCTGGAGCGTGCGTACACCTTAAGATCGCGCTGCCTGAAGATGGAAAAGGCCCGAATGAAGGAACCTCTAGGGTGCGAGGCTCATCAGCCCGACGCCATTTTCCTTATCAAGTGGCACCGAATTATGCTCATGCACGATCATCCAATGGCCACCAATTTTCTGCCAGCCGGTGGTATTGCGAGTCCACGCTTCCAGCAACTGGCCGTCGATGGTCATGCCTTTCATATGGATGAGACAGTGACTATAGGCCACATCACCATCGGCATGGACGCGCAGGTCATGCTGTTCAAACTCCACGGGGAAATCAAACACATCCGTGAAGCATTCCTCCCAGGCCTCTTTCTGATAGGAGCTTTTATTAATAAACTCGGAAGGCGGCATCATATCAAAGGCCCGCACGTCGTTATTATAGAAGGACATGATCTTGCGCAGATCGCCTTCGCGAACTGCCTTCGCCAGTTCATATTCCAATGCCCGGATTTCCGCTTCGGCTTGCGACGAATGTTCCTTGAAGAACTCCGGGACGATTGCTTCCGTATCCATGATTTGAATCCTCCTTGGGTGCCTCAGACCTGGCTTTCTGCGGATGCCGAACGATTCCGACGTGCGGATCGATCATGAACGCCTTCAGCGAACTCCTCGATCATCTTTCTGTTGAAAGCGGGTATATCAGCGGGTTTCCGGCTGGTGACAAGGCCCTGATCAGTGACGACCTCCTGGTCCATCCACTGGGCTCCGGCATTGATGAGATCGGTTTTCAGAGAGGGCCACGACGTCATCTGCCGACCTTTGACCACGCCGGTTTCAATGAGTATCTGGGGCCCATGGCAGATCGCAGCGATGGGTTTGCGCGCGTCCACAAAACTTTGCACGAATTGCACGGCCTCTTCATCCATGCGCAGTCGATCCGGGTTCATCACACCACCAGGCAGCATAAGAGCCGCATACTCATCCGCGTGAGCCTCGGACAATTCCACATCCACTTTTACCGTTTCGCCCCAGTCGGTATGATTCCAGCCCTTGACCGAACCGCCCTTGGGCGCGACGACGTCCACCTGGGCACCGGCGGCTTCGAGCGCTTTTCTGGGTTCCAGAAGTTCCGATTGTTCAAAGCCATCCGTTGTAAGAATAGCGACACGTTGCCCCTTCAAATGTTGACTTGCCATACTTTCATCCTCCTGGAGTTGGCATTCAACCCGGGAGACTTGCAATTCCAGGGCCAGCATGCACGCTCAACTTGCGGGGCTCCGGAGCAGAGCATCGACGCGCACAAAGCGGTAACCTTCTGCTGAAAACTTTTGCAGGATGCTTTCCACGGCCGCGAGCGTTCCGGGTTTGGGTGGTCCCCCATCGTGGAAGATGACGATGGAACCGGGCTGGATATGAGGCAGGGTTTGGGCTTCCAGGACCGGGATCTCCTGTGTCTCCGTATCCGTCGATTCCACATCCCACGTAATATGCCGACGACCCGTCTGCCAAAGGACATAGGGCAGGATCAGGAACTTTTTGCCATAGGGTGCCCGAAACATGATTTCACCTTCAAAGCCAAGGCTACGGATCAAGGCATCCGTGCGATTCAGCTCCTCATGAGTCCAGCCTGGCGTCTTGAACAGCATACGCCGGTGGCTGTAGGAATGGTTGCCGAGCTGATGCCCGGCGGCCACAACCTTTTGCCCCATTTCAGGATGCTGCTCAATGGATCGGCCCATCATGAAAAATGTGGCCTTGGCATCATGCCTCTGCAGAAGCTCCAGGAGCGGTCCTGTATTATGCGGCGTCGGGCCATCATCAAAGGTGAGCGCGATCAGCTTCTCCGTGGTGGTTCCACGTTGATGAAGATCTCCGAAAAATTGAAAACTCCGTGCTTTGCTGATCTGCCAGAAGGCGGTGAACAGCAGCATGGCAACGGCCACGCCGATGAAAACCTTCCTCGCTCGCTTCATGCTGACTCCTGGATGACGCTGACGTTCCAAAAAAAAAACACGCCCGCCTCCCATCGAAGCGGGCGCTATCCCTTCAGTCAAGGTCACGGGAAATGTCCGGCGGCAGCTTCCAATCCCAGTAAACGACGGCCATGATCCACGAGTCCGTAGTTGTTATGGCGAGCCGGGTGAAATCCGGGAGCGAAAAAACGCAGGATGTCCCAGGTGACCAGCGGAACCAGACCCTTTTTGCCAAACATAAGTTCGGCAAGCTGCCACCAGGTTTTCCACTTGAACAGGAGTCCATCACGTTTCAACATGTGAAACATGCGAATCGAAGTATCCCAACAAATTCCGGTGGCCGAATACAGCATGGCCCGGACGCGTTGCCAGTAGGTACCGCCCGCCTCCACAAAGAGATCCATGGCCACCGCCTTGTGATCGACCTCTTCCAGCGCATGCCAGATCCAGATCTTGCGGAGTTCGGGATCGATGCCCTCGGGAACCAGGTCGCCCTGCAAGACCTTTTCGCCCAGAACGGCGGTGATATGCTCGGTGGCGACCGTGACGGCAAGCAGGACGAGCGGCGGGACATGCTTTTGGCCGAAACTGATCTTGTCGTGCAGAAGGGTTTCCATCCAGGCCACATCATAACCGGCACGAGCGAGGCAACGGTTATAGGCCTTGTGAATGGCCGCGTGATTTTTTTCCTGCGTGACAAAATCCAGAATCTGTTGCTTCAGCGCCGGCGAACGGGCGCAATGTTCAAAATTCCGAATGGAGGATATGAAAAAATTTTCACCTTGCGGGAACAGGGTGGAAAGCGCATTGAAGAAGTGCGTTTTCACTGGATTGTTCTGATACCAAAGCTTTGGCAGGTTCATGGCACGCACGGGTACGGGATGAATCGTCAGCTCTGTATGCATGGGCAAGACCTCGGTATTTCATTTTCTCCATAAGGCCAGTATATAATGGTAAGCCCTGGTCTCATACTCGCGTTCAACTCCGGCTCATGCATGAAGGTATGCAACCGGAATCATTATGAAATCAGGACGCATCCCCAACCAGAGTCCGGGCCCGGGATGGGATTACTCCGGTTTCATGGAGCGTTAATATGACCACAGCCTTTCGCAAAGCTCCCAAGCAAAAACGTTCGCAGAGTCTCGTGGATGATGTCATGGAAGCGACCGCGAAATTGATTCCCGACTTTGGTTTTGATCGCGCGACGACCAACAAGATCGCGGAACTGGCCGGCGTCAGCATTGGTTCCCTGTACCGCTATTTTCCTAACAAGGAAGCCATCTTTATTTCCCTGATCCAAAGGGTCGAGGAAAATCATCGGGACCAGCTGCGCGAGGCCCTGCAGTCCGTGCGCCCTTTGCCCCCGCGGGAGCGGGTGGAACCTGTGGTCGCGGCCATCGTTGACCTGGTGATGAAACGCCGTAAGCTCGTGATGGTGCTCTATAGCCATGCGCCGCAGCTCGGTGCCCTGGAATTTCTGGTACAATCCCGCCAGCGCTTCCGTCGTGAAATTGAAATGGTTCTTCAGGAATTTTCCAGCCACATTCCGAAGCGATCGCCCCAGACCGCCGCCCGTCTGATCGTCGGCTGCGTGCACGGTGTTCTGGAGGATCTGGTCCAGGACGACAGCGCGGATGAGGTCGTGGACACGGTGAAAAAGGAGCTGGCCGAACTCTTCTGCTGTTATCTCTTTGTGGAATAATGACTATTCAATCAACCGATAGGCATCCTGATAGGCCTGCGGCAGACGCTGGCTCAGCTCAGGATGCTGATCGATCGCGACCTCGACATCACGGCGGAAGTCCTGCATGATCCCGGGCAGCGCTGCGGTCAACTGCTTCAGGACGTTTTTATCCACGCCCGAGAAAACTTTGATCTGCATGTAAAACGGCATCTGCCGGATGATGGCATCGTAAGCGGCATCGGGCATATCCGCCGGAAGGATTTCGATCAGAGGGCGCTCCCCCGCGGCCGGAAAGGGAACAAGTTCCGTGGCGGCAAAGACACCCGCGATGGTCGTCCCGTGTTCATAGGCGTCCAGAATCTCTCGCACGGAAGCCGCGACCGCCTGAGCCGGCAGCTGAATGGCAGGATCAACCAGGGAATTTTCCCAGAAAAGCTGCGCATCACAACGGGTGAGCCAGCGATCCCCGCGCGCATTGCGGACGTTCAGTCCGTGTTCGCCGGACTCGCGAACTTCACCGTCGCTATCATGAATGACCTTGGCCAGAGTGCCCGCCGCACGTTCATTCAACTGGACGAAACCCGCCCATTTGAGTATCTGGGCCCGCGGCGCCCGCACATGCCCTGCGGCAAAGCCATCGGTAAGGAAATGATCGGCGAAGCCATTCACAAAGAGGGCCTGGGTGAAGAGTGTGCGCGCCCGGACGGGATTCGTGGCGGCATGATCGTGCGCCTGCAGGGCCAGCGCCAGGGCCCGGCTGTGATACTTCACATAGGCGAGCATATTGTAAAAGCCAAAGTGGGATTCATTCGCCAGAACGAGGCTCAGATAATCCGGATAATTCCAGGCAAAGGCCAGACTGAAGTCAGGATAGGCCTCGTCCGAATGCCCGTGCAGGAAATTTTCGATCGTCTCCACTTCCTTCTGGAAAAGCTTTTTGACGTCATGCGGATCGTTCCGATGCCATTTCCATAGGGGCTCCACCTTTTCCAGGTAGATATCCTCCGGAGTCGCATAAAAATCCCCGCTGAAGGCCACGAGTTCTCCATAGGTAAAACTCATCTGACCATCCGCCCGCACAATCCGCGGCGCACAGGAACCGGCGGTGTCGCAGGCGGTGCGATAGCCGAGATCACCGAGGATAACGTGCTCACCCGAATTGAAATCAAGCGTCGACTCGGCGGACGGCTGCGGCGCACAGCCCAGCATAAGAAGCGTGATGATCCATAAACATGACTGTCTCATGGCCATACTCCCTGCGGCGCATAAAAATATCCACGAACATATTGCTAATTCTGTTCCAGATATCGCAGGGATTCAATTTTTTGGGAAGACAATATTGCGAAAGAAGAAAGGAGCGGGGGGTGAGGCAGCCCGTGCGGACGAAGCTGCCTCACCTGCGACTTATTGTCCAACCGAAGCCAGGGTGACCTTGGGAACCCGGTTCGGATTCTGCTGGGGCTTGACCTCAGGTTCGTGGGACTCGAAATTTTCCTCGAGCCGGGCAAACATTTTCTTGAAATCAGCGATCTTGTGAACGATCACTTCCTCGACCGCTGGAATCTGGTTTTCATGATGAGGGTTAGGCTCACGCGGCTCCTGGATTGAGGTCTGGTTCATGCTCACCACCCAGGTCGCTGCATTTTGCTTGGTTTCATTGGCATGACGGATCGCCGAGGCCACCGCCTGCGTGCTCTCCATCAGAAGTTTTTCACAGTGTCCCAGCTCGAAATGCTGCTTGGTCAAAAGGTTCGACAGCTTCTCACACTGCAGCGTGATGTTCCCACTCTCCTCATTGAAGCGCCGATGCATGGAACCCACCGCATCGAGCAGCACCAGGATCTCCTGCGAGATGCGCGAAGTGTCATCGCCCAGATCGCGGGTCTCATTCAATTTGGTCATGTGAATATGGACTTCACTGCTCAGTAGCGAAAGATCAGAGATGGCATACTTCGCGGCGGCGACGTCGTTGCGATAGGCTTCCTCAATCCGCTTGACGGAGACGAAGGCATGCTCCGATTTCTGGCCCGCTTCCAAAAGGAAGTGCTGCGCCTTGTCGAGTTCAGGCTGTCCGACATCCACGTATTCTTTCAGCTGGATGGTGTAATTATGGAATTCCACCGCCAGGCTGCGAATATCGGAACTCACGCTGAAGTAGTCACCCTGACCATCGGCGTGCCGTGCGTATTCGAGCGAGAGTTGCATCATGTGGCGATTCATTTTCTCGACCAGTTCGTCGATTCGCGAGATCACCACACCCATGTTTTCCGATTTCTGCTTATAGCTGTTCACCAGCTTGCTGGCGCTGTGCACGTCCTCGCGCGATTCGCTGATGGCTTCCACCATTTTTTCGATGGTCTTGTGCACCGAGAAGGAACCGCTCTGGACCTCCTTCAGTTTCTCTTCGATCCGATTCACCTTCTGATGAATGATCTTTTCACTCAGAATGGCCTCATGCAGAAGGCGCATGGTCGAAGCGTGCATACTGGCGATACTCTTCGAACGATCCAGCAGCTGATCATGGTTCTGCCGAATCTGCGAGAGCACTCCAGAAAGGTTATTCTTCTTCCATTCGATACGGTTGGACGCTGTGAAGTTCGCGCTCTCCCGGCACATCGCGACCAGCGCCTGGACCCGCGAGAGACCCTTGCCCAAAAGACTATGACTATTCATCAGAATCTGGCAGGTCTGCGAGGTCTGCGACTGCAGCATTTTGATATTATGCTGATGGATCTGCAGCGAAATGCCGGCTGCAACCGGCGCCGACTGCTGCCTCAGGGCGCTTTCCAATTCCGCCAGGCCATCCTTCAAGGAATGCAGAAGTCCAATGTCAGGGTCGGTCAAAGGCTTCTTCGCATCCTGCGCTTTCGCCAGAGCCGCTCCGACAGGAACCTGTAGTTTATTGCGACGATGCAGAAGGACCATGGTGTGAGCCAGGCCTGCCAGCGAGAAGAACCAGCACCCCATGGACGCCCAGATATGGATCGTCATGTTCTGATTGCATTTCACCTCGCGTTCACGAATGGCTGGATCGAAACGATAGTCCGAACCCTCCAATTGCCTTTGCAGAGCCGCGGCCCGGCCAATCGAATTACAATCAAGATTGGTCGCCTTAACTAAGAAAAATACCCCAAGCAGGTGCAAAAAAACTGCACAGATAAGTCCCGGCAATTTCGACCAATTTAAACCACTCATGAATCTCTCCTTTTACTCACGCGTCGGTATTGAAATCAAAGGCGGGTGTCAGTGGATGAGTCCTCCTATCTACTAAATAGAGAAGACTCTTCTGTCAATATCAGGAAAGCTGAAAAGAACGCATGAATTGCGTTCAGGCCCTGCGGCGCAGGAATCCGGTGAGAGAATTCATAAAGATTTGATGAGCCGCTTCCGAAGCAACTGATGCAAAAAACCCGCGTGAGAGCTTGGTTTTTTTATCCACTGCTTTTTTCGGCTTCTTAATTTTTTCCACCGCGCGTGGGGACGCTGTCGCCAAAAGCGCACGCGTCATGTGGTGCCGGTGACGTCCACGACGACCGATGAGGAATCCAAGCGTGACACCCACAGCAGCTACCGTCAGGAGGGTTTTCATGGGCTGGCTGTGCAGAGCCCGCGGCACGCCTTCGATTTTTTCCTGCACCACATGAACAGGCCGCGTCACTTTTCGAGTGACTTCATCGGTTGCTGCGAGTACCTTGTGCTGGACTTGGTCAAGGGTATCGAGAACTTTCTTCTCGGCTTCCTTTTCCAGGTGATAAATGTTTTCCCGCAACGACGCGCGCTTGGCAGCCATGGCTTCCTGGATTTCCGACGTGTTTACAGCAAGCTTTTCATCCATGTAATGTCCTCACGAATTTCGCGGAATACTTGTCCCACGTATTGTTTAATCTGTTTCAATGAACCCGCCCCCACGAAGAGCAGAATCAAGGACACGACGATCAAAAGACCCCCGCTTAAAAATTGAGCAGATCCCGAACCATCACCGACCATGCGGACCGCCAGTCCATCGAAGAGTCGCACGATGCCGAAGATCGCCAGCGGCAGACCAAGGAGCAGCAGCGGAATGCCCAGCTTCAGACGGGAGCTTGAGCTTTTCACCTGTTCCCGGATAAAGGTCACGTGAAGCCGTCCCAGATCCTGAAATTCCTCTTTCACGCGCTCCGCGTTTTGCATTTTCATGACCGTACACCGAGGCTATAGCCCAGGAGCCCCGCCACGCCAAAGGCCAGTCCCAGAGCACCCCACGGATGGGCATCCATCCACTGGCTGGCTTGATCCTTGAGGGTTGGCGCATTGGGATCAACCTCATGGGACGCATGGCCTGGATGGAACATGGCACGAAGGCGACTGGTTTTCACAACGCTGGGCTGTATGGTTTCTTCGCTATTTAACATGGAACCTCCTCCCGGATGAAACTCATCCATCGGGGGATTGCAGTCTTTGTGCCAGGTCAATGGCCCCAAACGGCGAGAGGGCCCGCGGGGGGCCCTCTCGGAACAGTCAGCCTGGATACAGATGGTGTTCAGCTGGGGGAATCGTTCACGGTCTGGGGTTCTTCTTCGACTTCTTCTTCAGGCTGAGCTGATGGGGAAGGCTGGACATCAGGAAACTTTTGGGCGAAAAAAGCTTCCAGACGGCTGCACGATCTAATGAGTTCGTGATAAGCCTCCCGCCTCCGGAAGTAAATAGTTAAGAACACCAAGAAATGCTGTCGGCAGCAGGCGACGTATGCCTTACAGCCCAGGCCTTGTCATGGCTTCAGGATCGACCACGGCATCATATTTTTCTGCCGATAGATAACCTTGTTCAATCACAATGTCGCGCAAACTCCGCCGCGTTTCCTGAGCGGTTTTTACCGCCTGCGCCGCGCGATCATAACCGATGATTGGCGACAAAGCGGTGACCAGCATGAGAGAGCTTTCCAGATAACGCTTCATGACTTCGACGCGGGGTTCGATGCCGCGCAGACAATGTTCGGTGAAACTCATGCAGCCGTCCGCCAGCAGCGTGATCGATTCCAAAAGCGCGTAGATGATGATGGGCTTGAAGACATTCAGCTGCAGGTTGCCCTGGCTGCCGGCAAAGCCGATCGTCACATCGTTCCCCAGCACCCGTGCCACCACCATGGTCAAGGCTTCCGCCTGGGTGGGGTTGACCTTGCCCGGCATGATCGAACTGCCAGGCTCGTTCCCAGGCAGTTGCAATTCCGCCAAACCACAACGCGGTCCACTGCCGAGCCAGCGCACGTCGTTGGCGATCTTCATGCAATCGGTGGCCAGTGTGCGCAAGCAGCCGCTGGCATGCACCAGCGCATCATGCGAAGCCAGTGCAGAGAATTTATTACGTGCCGTTATCAAGGGAAATCCTGTCAGGGACGCCAGGGTTTCCGCAACTTTTTCCGCATAGGCGGGATGGGTATTCAAACCGGTGCCGACCGCACTTCCACCCAGAGCGATTTCGTAAAGCGGCTTGCGTGCATCGGCAATCTGCTGGCGACAAAAACTGATTTCAGCCGCGAATTCGCTGAACTCCTGGCCCAGGGTCATCGGGGTCGCATCCATGAGATGCGTGCGCCCGATTTTATAAACTTTGTCGAACTGATCGGCTTTCGCGCTCAGCTCGTTCTCCATGCATAAGAGAGCAGGCAGAAGTTTATTCTGCAGCTGATCCAAAGCCGCCAGATGCATGACGGTGGGAAACACATCGTTTGATGATTGCGAGAGATTGATGTCATCATTCGGATGAATGGGCTTCTTGCTGCCTTTGCTGGAGCCGAGCAGGACATTGGCCCGGTTGGCGATCACTTCATTGGCGTTCATGTTCGATTGAGTGCCACTCCCCGATTGCCAGATCAGCAAAGGAAATTCTGCATCCAGATCGCCTCGGATGACTTCGTCACAGACGGCTACGATTGCTTCAGCTTTGAAGGACGGCAGCAAATTCAGATCGGCGTTGGTCAAGGCCGCAGCTTTTTTTACCAGACCGAAGGCTTTGATGATTTCACGCGGGAACTTCTCATGGCCAATTTTAAAATGATCAAGGGCCCTCTGGGTTTGGGCTCCGTAATATCGTTCATCAGGCAAAGAGACCTCGCCGAGGGAATCAGATTCGCTACGCATTTTCATGAAGACCACCTCTTTCATAGAGAAATCCCTGCCTTAAAAAACCTACTCTCCTGTCTCCAAAGTGCTGCATGGCCTTTCTGCCATGGATCACGAACGCTCAGGAAGCCTGATGTTCCATGCATGCAGCGTGCCCGGTACAGGTTTTCCCTGGGAAGGAATCTTGGCGAAATCATGCTAATGTCCGCGGAATGGTTATCCCTAAATCTCAGTTCAGGAGTTCATCATGACGAAGAATTCTGCTCAAAAGAAGAAACCATCCCATACCGCGACGTCTTCAGCGGCGGTCCATATGGAACAGGACACGGACATCCTGCCCACGGCCGAGCCTTCGATGCAGGACTATCCGGAAACCTCGAAATATAATGTGTCCAAAGGTGAGCGCATTGCCTCTGGCGTAATCGGCGGCGGCTTGCTCATGTACGGGATTCCCAATTTCTGGACCATCCCGGGGCAGGCGTCCAGCCTTACGGGAGCTTACCTCGTGGCCCGCGGCCTCACCGGCCATTGCTTGATTTACTCGGCCTTTGGGATCGACTCCACCCCGAACGGCCGCATGCATCATCGCGGCCTGACGGATCCCCATCCCATCCAGCTGCGGCAGACGATCAGCATCGCCAAACCCGTGCACGAGGTCTATGATTTCTGTCGGAATCAGGAACACATGGCACGCAGCTTTCCAACCGTCAAGCAGGTGAAAAAAATTGATGATCATCGCAGCATCTGGATGTTCACCGATACGGCCGAACTCGTTTCCTTTCCGGTCACGGTCGAGATCACCCAGGAATCCGAAGGAGAACAGATCACCTGGACCGCTTTCCCCGAATCCCAATTCCGCGTGAACGGCACTCTGCTGTTCCGGGAAAGACCGCATGAGCAGGAAACGGAACTGACCGTCACCGTGCATATGATTCCGCCAGGCGGCATCTTGGGACCGACCCTCATGAAGTGGCTGACTCCCTTCTCCCAGGATGCCTTGAATGAGGTCCTCCATCGGCTGAAACAGGTCCTGGAAACGGGTACGATCACAACCAGCCAAAGCCGAATCGCCTCGCTTGGTATCAAGGATCCCATTGGTGGCTGGCAGAACCGTTTCCGCACGCACGTGCACGTTCGCACCATGCAATCCCTGGCCAATCGGAGGATTTCATGAAAGCAGTCGTATGGCATGGAAAGGAGGACGTGCGTGTCGAGCAGGTTCCGGACCCGACCCTGCTCCACCAAAGCGATATCATTGTTAAAGTAAGTTTGACCGCCATCTGCGGTTCCGACCTGCACCTCTATGATGACTGCATTCCCACGATGCGCGTGGGGGACATCCTCGGCCATGAGTTTATGGGCGAGGTGGTGGAAATCGGTTCTGAAGTGCGCAATCTGCAGATCGGGGATCGGGTCGTCGTGCCCTTCCCGATCGCCTGTGGCCACTGCTATTTTTGCCAGAACTCCATGCATGCTCTGTGCGATAACTCCAATCCCAATGCAGCCATGGCCGAGAAGTTGTACGGTTATGCTCCCGCTGGAATTTTCGGTTACTCTCACATGATGGGCGGTTATCCGGGAGGTCAGGCGGAATTTGTGCGCGTACCCTATGGTGATGTCGGGCCCTTTAAGGTTCCGGGCCACATGAGTGATGAACAGGCCCTGTTTCTCAGCGATGTTCTGCCGACCGGTTACATGGCGGCGGAAAACTGCGCGATCAAACCAGGGGATACGGTTGCCGTCTGGGGCGCCGGTCCGGTTGGGCAGTTCGCCCTGCGCAGCGCTCTGCTGCTCGGTGCCGAGCGGGTGATCATCATCGATCGCATTCCCGACCGGCTCGACATGGCCTTGACCCGGACTCCACAGGGCCGCGTGATTCCGCTGAACTTCGAGGAGTTCGACATTCAAATCGCTCTGCGCGATCTCACCGGCGGACGCGGGCCGGATGCCTGCATTGATGCGGTGGGATTGGAAGCCCATGGCAAAGGCCTATGGGCTCAATATGATGGATTACGCACCGTCTTGAAACTGCAGCAGGATCGACCGGTTGTGTTGCGGGAAATGATTCAAGCCTGCCGCAAAGGGGGAACGATTTCCATTCCCGGTGTCTACGGTGGATATATGGATCACGCCCCCATTGGCGCCATATTCAACAAGGGTCTTCAGATCCGAGCGGGGCAGACTCATGTGCACCGCTATATGAAGACTCTTTTGGAACATATTCATCGGGAGGAAATCGACCCGACCATGATCATTTCACACCGTGTTACGCTGGACGAAGCCCCGTCCGCCTATAAGATGTTTGCGACCAAGGACGATCATTGTACTAAAGTGGTCATGCGGCCTCTGTCTTAAGCTCAAGCGGAACGCCCTCTAAGGGCGTTCCAGGAACCAGCGCAGATATTCGACATCCTTTTCCAGGCTGCACTGTCGATAGCGTCCCGTCCGATGTGGACTACATAAAAACTCGATCATCTCAGAAATAGCTGTTTCTCCCGCTTCGCCCTTGGATTTCATGGCGGTTTGTGTTTTCTTTTCCCTAGCGGGACAAAGATTGAGCCCGTCGGTTGATTGAATATTTCTCATGGCTTTCCGTATACCTCCTCAGTCCCATTTACGATGGAAGGAAGCCGCCTATGCTTGAATATTCTGAAATGCCGCCTGTATCAAGGATATATCATGAAGCATTTCTGATTTCTGCTGCGACGTGGGCTGGTGAGAATCCGTCCTCAACCGAGGGAAAGCCCGCGGACCGGCCCCTTCAGGAGAAGGACAGTCAGCAGCAAAGGAAGCAGGACCTTCCGTCCTCGGAACCCAAGGCGTCCCCGCCCGGGCATGAACGCCCCAAGCGGGTCCCCACCCGGTTCAACAACCCAGACCCGATCCTGCCGGGTCTGCAGATTAAACTTACGCATGATTTTCAGGCGAAGGTTATCATCTACGGCAGCGCGGGGAATCAGTGGATAGGTCCGACGACGGCATGACCTCCACCCCAGGCAGGTGGATCACTGGCCGGGAAGGAATCTTCCGAGGCGACATCCACCTTCTCCGATTCCATTCTACGTGAATGAATTTCTTCCCGCTTGGCATGAATTGTTCGCGCCAGGGCACTGCACATCTTCTGTCCTACGTACAGGACACAGCCGTACTGGACGAGCGACCACAGCTTGCCACCTAAAGTTTTTTGCATGGGATTGGCTCCTTTTCCATCAAAATTGCCAGTCATCAGGGATTTCCGCGGACAGGGATACGGTTCGCACGATCTGCCATATATCGGCGATTTGTCCCCACAGGAATGCTAAAGAGAGAGCCTGAACCAGTCCAGCAAGGACGAGTCGAACGCGAGATTCGCCCCAGGGCCGCACGCCTATATCATGATCATCCCATTCAAAGTCGTTGTCCAGGTTCATGGTTCTGCTCCTCCCAAGATTAGGATCACCACCTGATCCTGCCTGCAACCTTCATGAAATGTACCAATTTACGGGCATTTGCCCATGGCACTGTGCATAAAAAAAGGTTGGGACGCACGTGCCTCCCAACCTTTGCCATTCAATCAACCCTCTATTCATTCATGCACGATACCATCACAACTCTCGTCTGGTGCTCAGGATTCTCGCGATGCTTACGGTCTCATCTTAAGTAAAATCACGCGAAGACGAGGATCTCGATTTCATAAACAGCCCCAGTCCCAGACCTGCAAGGCCTGCACCCAGGAGATACATATAGGGTTTTTCATGCATGTGGCTGTCGACGTTCTGCCAGCGGCGGCGCATTTCTGTGGAGAGTGCTTCCATGCGCTCGGTGAGGACTTCGATCTGCTGATCAAGACCTTCAATGGTCTGGCCGACCACGGCATCTGCTTTCTCTTTCACGCGATTGACCAGCTGGTCTTTGGTGTCGTTCACATTGTTTGTCACTTGCGCAAGTCTATCACTCATCATGTGTTCCTTTCCTCGTGATCGGAATAATGGACTGGAGTCGTATCCTCCCAACTACCTCACCTCTATCAAGGATCGTGCCAGACGTAAGATCAAGGATTGCCGGGCTTCACCGTTTGCGACATGAATGGGATCTCCTGTCCTGAAATACCTTCGGTGGATCTTCCTTGGATCAGGGGCGGTCCGACTGACTTGCATAGGAAATTCCGTGGCACAGCGTATGCACTTACCAGAACGCGATATTTGTGTGATGCGATTAAGGAGGACTTCATGCGCTACTTTTCGATTCAAAAAGGACTTTTCTTTTTCGGCCTACAATGCTCCCTCATTGGTTGTGTGGGCATCCCCGACGAAGCACCTCAGGAGTTCCATGCGGCCGAAGCCACTCTGGAACGAGCTGACGAGCGCGATGTGGAAGATTACCTGCCCACGACACTCGACAAAGCCGAAACTCAATTGGAAGCCGCTACGGATCTTTGGAAGAAGAGCAGGGATCGGGACGTGAAAAAAGAGGAACGCAGCCAGCTCGAAAGACAAGCCGTCGAGCAGGCCGCTGAAGCCAATGCCATGGCCGAACAGGCCATCCAGCTTGGCGATCAGGTCAAAGCCTGGGATAACAACATTGAAAGTTACGCCCAGATGATCCAGGAACGGCAGGATGCAATGGCTCAACTGAAACAACTTCAGGATCAAAACAGAGACATGCAGATCGCCAGCGCCACGACTCAGGCCCAGGGCCAGCAGGAGCAACAGCCCACCGGTCCTGACGTTTCACTGCGCGGCCCCGTTGCCTACTTCAGCTCGGGATCAACGGATGTTGACCCTCGCTACGAAGACAACATCAACAACCTGGCACGAGCGCTGACCCAGGATCAGGAGTCCAAAGTTGTGCTGTCCGGTTATGCGGATCCTCGTGGCGACAAGGAATTGAATGACCGTCTGGCTCGCGAACGCGCGGAAGCCGTGGCTGCCATCCTGCGCGACAAAGGTGTGAGTCCCGAGCAAATCGAGGTTCGCGCCTGGCCAGGAACGAGCGGCAAAGGTCGCGTGAACCGCAGTCCGGCTCAGCTGCAGCTTGATCGTCGTGTGGAAGCTTACATCACTTCCAACACCAATCCTCAGCAAGGCCAGGACCAGGAAAATCAGGATCAGCCCCAACGCTGAACGGATCTTCCCGCGTGAAGGGAGCCCTGTCTGGGGCTCCTTTTAGTTTTGTTTCAAACGCTGCGATTCTCGACTTCTTCCAGTCCCACTTTCATCCGCAAACCCATGCGATGCATCTCCTGCGCCTGCTGGCGAATCGTGTCGACGGCATACGCATCACGTCGCGCTTCCTTGGCTGAAATTTCGAGTCGGGAGGCGACTTCGGAAACCTGAGGGTAGCCATAGGTGGCGGCGGCACCCTTCATCTGATGCATGATTCCAGCGAGCTGCTCCCAGTCCATGGCATCGATGAGGTTTTGCATGGACTCGAGGCGCTGCTGAAAAGTGTTCACGAAGTCGAGGATGATGGGCCGATACATGGGCTTGTCATGATATTTGGACTGAAGGAAGGACGGACTGTGGGCGCCCTCATCCATCGCCGTCCCGCCTGACAAAGTGGGCCCCGACGAGGCAGGCACGGCATCCGCCCTGGTGTGTTTGAGTATGGTTTGGACTAGGTTCTCGATCTGGAAAGGCTTCGTCAAAAAATCGGTAATCCCGGCCCTGGTCCCCCGCGACTGTTCCGTTTCCACGGCATGCGCTGTCACGGCCACGATAGGGCGTGTGAAACCCGCCTGTCTCAACCGTTCGGTGACCTCATAGCCGTCCATGCCAGGAATCTGAATGTCCATCAGCACGAGGTCCAGAGCCTCATCGTGCAGCGCACGTTCCAACGCGGAGGGTCCGTCCTCCACCAGGGTGAAGTCGGCGCCCGCCATCTTCAAAAAATAACGAAAGATGCGTTGGTTATCGGCACCATCCTCGACGACCAGGATGGAGAGTCCAGCTAATTTTCCTTGAATGGGATTGGGTTTCACAGGAGTTTCCCCTTTTTCCGGGCTGCCCAGGGGTGATCACAAACGTCGACCCAGATCGGGCGGCATTCCCGCATCTGGGTCAACAGAACAGAGACAATTCATGGATTAGCGGAAGCTGTCGATTTGCAAGTCATAGCGTTCCAGCAGGCGGTAAATATCCGCGCGATAACGTCCGGCTCGTTTCGATGTTTCAGAAATGTTGCCATGGGTTTCGCTGAGCTGGGTTTCCAGATAGATCTTTTCAAAAACCTGCTTGGCTTCCGTCAAAGGCAGTTTGAACAGCTCACGGCTGATGCCGCTTGGCAGCTGGTTGGCCCCTTTGTTGGGATCCACAGGAACATTGGGTTCCGCCACGCGATGCGAGGAATGCAGATGGTGGAACAGATCCTCGATGCGCAGATGATCATCCTGGGTAAGGACGACAGCACGTTCGATAGCATTTCGCAGCTCACGGATATTGCCGGGCCAATCATAGGCCACCAGACGCTTCATCACCGATTCAGCCGGTTTGTTGATGGAACGGCCAAAGCGGGTATTGAATTCGGCAATGAAGGATTCCACCAGCAGGGGAATATCTTCCTTGCGATGGCGCAAAGGTGGAACATAGAGAGGCACGACCGACAGGCGATAGTACAAATCTTCACGGAAACGCCCGCTTTCAATCTCTTCGACCAGATCGCGGTGCGTGGCCGCAATCACACGGGTATCGATCTTGACAGGAAGAGACGAACCGATGGGAACCACCACTTTTTCCTGCAGCACGCGCAGAAGCTTGGCCTGCAGGGAGAGAGGCATGTCGCCGATCTCATCCAAAAGGAGGGTTCCTTTCGAACAGAGCTCAAAAATACCTTTCCGATCGACTTTGGCATCCGTAAAGGCACCACGTTTGTGACCGAAAAGTTCCGATTCCAGAAGGTTCTCAGGAATCGCCGCGCAGTTGATGGCTTCGAAACGTTCGGAGGCGCGATTGGAAATCTTATGCAGAACGCGCGCGATCACTTCCTTACCGGTTCCGGATTCACCCAGCAGCAGAATCGTGGAATCAACATCTTTCAGCTGCTTCAGTCGAATGCACAGATCCTGAAAGGCCTTGCTCTTGCCGATGAAACCGAATTGAGCAAATTCTTCCACAGTGGGATCGATGACATCCCGGCTTTGCGTCTGCAGATGTTTGCAGATCATTTCAGCTATGACACCAGGATCCGTATCCTTCGTGATATAGCCCGTTGCACCATCCTGAAGCGCAGACACTGCAGTTTCAATCGAGGCATGGGCCGTGAGCATGAAAACTTTTGAGTATGGTGTTCTGGAGACCAGAAACGGAATGCCATCCAAACCGTTTTCATTTTTCAGATTCATGTCGAGGAGAACGACATCAATCGTGTAGCGCAGGACGATTTCTTTCATCTCGTCCAAATTGTGGGCTACATCGACAATGAATCCGGCTTCGGAAAGCGCCAATTTCCAGAACGCACAGGTTTGCTCATCATCGTCCACGATCAACAGGCGGCCTTTGTAGTCGTTCATCATATTAACGTTCTCTCAAGAAAAGAAATGATGGTCCAGATTCACAATCCCTGGCCACTCTGCAAGGAACTCAATCCCTCATCCCTATATACCTTACCCAGCGGGAACTTCTAACGAGAAGTGCCGCGGAAATCAACTAAGTCATTATGACATTAATGTCGATGTCCTAGTCGAGGGCACCTTACCATAAATTTTGCGTGAGACGAACGCAGAAATTACTAAGGCACACAAAATGCAATACACGGATACGCATCCGGGCGAAGACCGCAAAGCTGCCTTGGACGCTTGTTTTATCGCACTAAAGGAGTTGTCCATGATCATGAAGTCTCTCTCGTCGCAGACGCGCTGTATTGTTTTAACTACAGCCACGATGCTCCCTATTTCGATATCCGTAGGTTATGCAGCGGGCACCCCCGATAAGGCTCAAACTCAGCCGGCATCAGGGGAAGCAGCGACCACATCCGACGCTGCTCCAGACAATTCAGCCACCAACGCTCGAGCCAACGGTGAAACCGGTATTACGGCACAACAGGCAAGCAACGCCGAAGCGGATGTGAAATTAACGGCCAAAATTCGTCAGGCGCTGGTGAAAGACAAAAAGCTTTCCACCTATGCACATAATGTCAAAGTCATAGTTGAAAATGGCCAGGTGGTCCTGAAAGGACCCGTAAAAAGCGAGGCCGAAAAGCAGGAAGTGGAAAGCAAAGCCGGACGGATCGCTGGAGCTGATCGCGTACGGAGTGAATTGGAAGTTGCCAGGTAATGATCATTCAAGGAAAGGACTACGATCATGGCTAAGAACACTGCAACGTTTGCCATTTTTAACAGCCGCGCCTCCGTGGAACGGGCTGTCAATGCACTGAAGCGTGCTGGATTCCGTCACTCGGATATTTCGGTGCTTTTTCCCGACCGCGAGAGCTCCCGGGAATTCGCTCATGAAAAAGCTACCAAGGCTCCTGAAGGGGCTACGACGGGAACGGCAACCGGCGCCATCCTGGGCGGTACACTTGGTTGGCTCGTCGGCATCGGATCGTTGGCTATACCGGGTATTGGTCCCGTTATCGCTGCAGGCCCCATCATGGCCGCGCTGGCCGGAGCGGGTGTGGGCGGAGCCGTGGGCGGAATCACCGGCGCCCTTATCGGGATCGGCATTCCCGAATATGAAGCCAAGCGTTATGAAGGTATGGTTAAGGACGGTGGTATCCTGGTTTCGGTCCACTGTGATGATGACAAGTGGGTTCAGCTCGCCAAGGATATTTTCAAAGTTGAGAACGGTGAAGGCATCGCCTCCGCTCATGAAGCCTCGTCCGACGAACCACGAACTGTCAATTTCGACCGCGACCAGGATCGCGACCGGGACAGAACCACGACACCTCCTTCGTCGCCGATGACACCACCGTCGATGATGTAAAAGCAAAGAATAGGTCTCTTGATCCAATAAAGCCTCAGGGCTTTCGCAGAGCACGGCAGAACCAATCTCTTTTCAACCTCCCTTCCCGAGAATCTTTGGGAAGGGAGGATTTTTACTGCCTCTAAAATGCCAGACCCAGCCGATAGGATTTTTGCAGCTCATTGTATTCAATAAGGGATTCCATATAGCCGTAATAATACTGGAACATGACATAGGGCATCACATCCGACAGACCGAAGCGATATTTCACCGTAAATTCCACCGCTCCCATGCCTTTCTTCACATCCGCCACACCCCCAGGCAGGAAAGACAAATACATTTCCCCTTTCGAAGGAAAAAGTTCGGCCGTGATCCCTTCAAAACTGATGCGCGTGGACAGGAGGCCGGTATAACGCCGAATATTCGGGTTGTTCTGCCAATCAATGTCGTAGAGCCAGTACAGCCGAACTGTCCCATGCATGCGCCACGCACCACGGCCGATGCGAGCGTCGACTTCAGCGAAAACCCGATCCAGCGAGCGTGATTCCGCGTCCGCCTTGCCATTGGACCGGTGTTCCACCCCCAGGCTCAGGCCCCTGATCATCGGCTGGTCGAGATCCAGAACGTAATAGAATTCCGGATTGAAATCGATGTCTTCAAACGGCCGCGAATCCTTGGTGACCTCCCAAAACATCTGCTGATTATACGCAAAGTAAGCCGGGAGACTCAGAATCGGACGCAGCTTGAAGCTCAGTTGGATCTTGGTGTTGGGCTTGCCACCGATCGCGTAAATATCGCGATGCCGAAAAATGTTTTGTTCCTCCGCACGATCGATGTTACGGAGCAGAGTCGGCGCCTGGGCCATCACAGCGGCACCGGAGGTCGGGGTTTCCGCCGGCAGCTCGACGTCTTCCAGCGGCTCCGACGCGGCACCTGGCGGCGGATCCGACTCCTTTGCGTGCGTCGGCAGCGAAAGCAAGAGCAGCAGAGGAGCGAGCCGTGACCTGGCGATATTTTTCTGGAACAAGATGGAGTCCTTTCTTGCTTTGAAAGCAGCGTACTCAAGCAGCGTTGCATATTGTAGACCATGCTCCCCGAGCGCCGCTCCTGGCACGATGAGTGCAAAACATGGAGTTGGGACTGCACTGTTCATTTCATGAGGAGAGCCGTTATGTTGAATGCATCACTGAGGGGAATAGCCTGCGCTTGCCTGCTTGGCTTCGCTGGGCCGGCCTGGTCACAGATTTCAAGCGGGACAGATTACAAGCGCATCGATATCATGCGCGAACCCACCAACTGGGCCTTCGGCGTGAATCTGGCCGCTGCGGATGTGAACAGCCTCGACAATAACGTCTTTTCCTTTGGAATTTTTGGCGACTACTTCACCACGCCCAATTTTTCCCTGGGTTTGACCCTCGACTACTGGAATGATTCGATGAGCGACAGGGATCGAAGCGTTGAAGTGGATGACCTCGCTCTCGGCAGCCACGGCCGCTTCTTCTTTCCCGACATGACCCAGGGTCTGCGCCCCTTCGTGCTGGCAGGTCTCGCCGTCCATCGCTTTCAGGTGGACGTGGTCAACCGTAATCCCAATGTTGAACCTTTAACCGATCGATTCGATGAATATGATCGCAACACGGAAGACGTCGAAGGTGAACTCGGTGCGGATTTCGGCGCGGGCATCATGTACCGCGTGCAAACCTCGATGGATATGCTGGCCGAAGTTCGCTATCGCCGCATTCTGGATCGCACGGTCGACCTTGATCAGATGAATTATTCGGTTGCGCTTTCCTATGTTATGTAAAGCCCGGCTCTCACGGAAGGGAGACGATTATGAAGCGACCCCTGCAATGGATGGCGTTGCTGGCACTTGTCCAGCCTGCCTGTAAACGTGATGAAAAAACCAGTGAAACCGGCCAGAAGCTGCGGAGCACTCCCACCGAGCTGCGCGGCACCTGGCTGTCGGACTGCATGAGCACCACGACCCTGAACGCGGTGAGCAGTCAACGCGAATTTGTTATCAATGCCATCGGTGATTTCGATCGCCTGGAACGTTATTACAGCGACCCGAACTGTCAGCATCTGGTGGCGACCTATAAGGTGGTCGGAACCGTTGAAACCAAAGGTCCCAATCCGGATAAACCGGACCTGGAGATGATCAACTTCACGGTCAACGAAGCTTATATTACGGTGACGTCGGATACCATACTCGACGATCTGAATCGGATGAAACTCTGCGGTCACACCGACTGGAGCGTGGCGGAACCCGTGCATGTGACCAACGCCGCGTGTGAAGGCTCGAAGGTGCAAAAGGGTGGCGTGCAGTTCGATAGCTACGATATCCGGGATGGGCACCTTTATTTGGGGGAAAGCCTCATGTTCCTGGCGAAGGATAATGCCAGTGATCGGCCGAGCGAGCTGGACTTGAAGGTGCCTTTTACAAGGAGATGACGGGGGTTGGGTCGGTGCCGTTCACAAGGTCAGTCCCCGTTTCGGTCGTGCAACAAGGGGGCGCCCCTTGCGGAGCGGCCCCCCTCACCGTCCTCCAAAGAACTTACTTGTTGGTTTGGTTCACGGCGCTCTTGTTTTGATCCTGACCTTGCTGTTGCTGTCCTGCCACGGACATGCGGTTCGAGCCAGGCAGATTGGGGCTGTTGCTCATCGAGCCGCTGCTCATGCTTCCCTGCTGATCCGAGCCCTGATTCTGCATCTGACCGCTGCGAACCCGCAGCTGATTTTGCACGTCGTGCACACCGAGAACCTTTTCAGCGAGCTCTTCGGCGATGCGTTTGTCATGACGGGACGTAACCTGACCAGTCAGGGTCACTTCACCATCTTTCACTTGCACTTCGATATCCGAAGCATCAATGCGTCCATGACGAATCAATTCCTCATGGATATCATCCTTGATGCGTTCATCGCTGCGCTTGTAGCTTTTGGGCCAGCGATTCTTTTGTTCATTGTAATGAAACGGCTGCTGCGACTGCTGATCAAACGAACGGCGGCCCCAGCCTTGATACATATCATCGGGACCCGTGCGATTCCAGTCGGCATGCCCCATGCCGGCACCTGAACTCCAGTCACGTCCGTAGTCGGACTGGCCCCGGCCATAGCCCCCACCACTGGCGCTGCCGTAATCTCCCATGCCCCGGCCCCAGTCGGCCATGCCGCGGCCATAGCTGCCGTAATCCACCTGGCCACCGCGGCTGAAATCGTAACGGTTCGATCCATCATGACCAAAGCGGTCGCCGTGGCGTTGACCACGGTAAGGACGCTGCCAGGAACTTTCCTGTTCATGGTCGCGGCCGTAATCAGATCCGCGCGAAGCAAAGTGAGGCTGGCCCGGACGTTCGATGTCCAGGTCGCTGTCATAGTCGGGTCTGGTATAGCGACGCTCGGACTCCTGACCGCGATAGCGATAACGGTCCTGGCTTTCAAAGCGATCATCATCCTGACGGCGCGATGAGCCGCGACGATCGAAGTATGGGGACTGCGGGCGGCGACCTTGTTGAGTATAGCGATCATCGTTTTCGTAGCCTTGCTCAAACATAGCGTGCTCCTTTGTTATCGTAAAAATCGTGTGGGCCCCCTCGGGAGGTCAGCACCACACCAGGTTCCATTTGCGCTTGTAGCTGAGATTCCGATAGCGCAGCCGAAAACTTTCGCTTTTCACCGGAATCAAACGCTGGACACGCCGTACATCGAAGCGTGTGACAATCCAGCCCCGAAAGCGACGGCGGGCATAAGGAGGCAGGATGGTGTTGATTTCCTGAGCAGGGCATCCCCGCATCACAATGGGAGCGGGCTCGGGATGCGGCGCTGTGCTGGGCGACCCAGGATCGATTCCAGGATCGGGAACCATGGGCTGCGGAATCGTCGTTGGCGGCCGGTCGGGGGAACGCTTGGGGATGGGTTCATGCTGGGGCGGCTCGGGAATTTCCGTCATCAAACGACCCCGACGGCTCTCCAACAATATAATGTGTCTACATTTCGATTGTCTGCGACTCATAGTTTTTCTCTTCATGTCTTGTAACGGACGGCTTGCATGGCCGGGCTTCTTATTGCAGGAACTCTGCCAGGCCTCAACGCAGAACGAAAGGTGCGGATGCGTGGGAAATGTTGGTTTTTACCAGCATGAAAGTGCAACATTTTGCATGCAGGGGCTGTTGGTGACTGACGGCTACGGGTCTTTCACCATGCTAAAAACTTCTGGATTCCTCAGCATTTAGCACCCTTCAGCGACCCGCTCAGCCGAGGCGGATTCGTAAAGCTAAACCAGCCCCAGATTGTGTGGCCGCACAGGAGGCAAAGCGTGGCGACATCGAGCCCACAGTCGGCACTCCATTGATGAAACGCGCATTCGGAGTTCTGAGGATGCTTTCATCCATATGTTTACCTCCCTTTTTGCCAAGCGTATTTCCCTGCAAGAAAACGACCGCCTGTGCAGACAAAAATAAATTCTCTGGATTGCTTGCGAACACTCTGTTAAAAAACCGCTAGTGCATCAGAACTAGCCTCATCTGCCCTATCCGTTGCGAGGTATTTAAGCATGAAACAAAGCCTGGGACTTTGGTCCTCCCTTCTTGTTTTGGCATCAACCACTCTCTTAACCAACTGTCGGGACCGCGCTCGCGATACCGACGCTACCCTGATGAGCGAAGTTCCATCGACCCACAGTGATACCGGCGTTCCTGGACAGGCGTATCACAGCGACAAACGCAAGCTGCTGAATGTTTCCTGTATCGAAGGGGAAGTCACGGAGCAGCTGGGCAACGTCACAGCCGAATTCGAGTTGAAGCAGGACCTTGGCTTCAATGATTTGATCGATCGGTTGGGCGGAAAGCTGTCGGTGGACACCAATTTTCCGACGATTCGTGCAGGAGCCTCAGCACGGTATGCGACGGAGAACACGGCCAGCGTGAATGCCAACAGCTACAACTTCTTTTGGCGGGCGACGCCCAAGAAGCGTGTGCTGAAACGCAACACGGATGGAACCTATCGTTTGTCAGCATTCGGTCAGGAAGTTGCGAAGACCCCAGCCTTCGCCCTGGATCGCTGCGGTGATGAATTTATCACCAGCATCGAATATGGGGCGATGCTGAACGTGACCCTGAAAATGGAATTCCGCAACGAACAGGATAAGCGTGACATCGGTGGCAACCTCACCGTGGACGTGACGGCTGGCGTTGTGAGGGTTGACGGAAAACTGGATTATCTGGATCAGACGGTTAAAAAATCAGTCAAGATCACCGTGGAAGCGCAGCAGCATGGAGGGGATCCCTTGCAGCTTCTGCAGATCATTCCGGATAATCTGGTCACCTGCAGCCTGGACAATCCGTCCCTTTGTTTCAGCGTGTTTGCCGAGGCTATCAAATACGCGAAAAACGATCTGGCGGGACAATTCACCAGTCTGGATTCGTATAACGTCGTGAAATACACGACCGAAAAATATACGGAATCCGGTATCTACAACCTGCAACCCCCCGGAGGCTATCCCACGATCGGGGTTCTGGTGGAAGACGCGCGCCAGACTCTGGATCGCCGCTTTCAACAGGCGTTGATGGATCGTTCCCGGGCTCGCAAGCTGATCAATTCGTATCGCGAATGGTTGAGTGAAGAACTCTACGAACAGATCATGGACCTCGAGGCCAAGGCCAATCGCAATACCACGCGTTTGTCCAATGCTTCCGTCTACTGTTACGACAACCCGTACAATGGTTGCCTCGAGCAAGCGGAGAATACCTTGAAGCTGCTCGAAACCTATGACCCTAAGCTGCTTTCGATTCAAACCATACCGCTCGTTGCCTATCATCGCTGTGAACTCGCGCGAAAGGCAGCCGTCGCGGCTCAGGTGGTATCGGAATCCTGGTCCTTGGGATATCGGCGTAAGGGTTATGCTCCGGTGTTTTTCGATAACAGTAAGCCTGAGCTCGGTGTCGAGGTTTGGGGTCCCTGTGAAGAAGCTCTTGCGTACTATGGTGATTACTTTAAGGTCTGAACGCCCCGTTGGGAGTCTCTATGAAATGTTCATCCGTGCTGACAGTATTTCTGTGTATAGCTGGTGGAACTTCGACCGCATGGGCCGTGGATTTTCCTCCACACAAAGAGCAACCTGATCCGATTGATGGGCCGATCTCAGGCAGTCGCCCGAAGCCTCGTCCCACGACGAACTACGCGTCGATGGTGCCACTCAACCTGGGAAAAATCAAAGATCGCTGTGAACAGGATAACCTGTCTTCACCTGAAGCATGGGAACGTCTTCAGTGGCTGAAAACCTGCCACAAAGGTCTTCTCGTCGCGACCTACAACAGCATTAACGGTGATGATGGATCCACGGATGACCAAAAGATCCAGGCGATCGAAACCGAATGGTTTTTCGTTGCGGGTGATCGCAACAAACCCAAAGCTCGCCCCAACTATCTGACCTTCGGCACTGCTACGTATGAAAACCCATTGAACTGGTATGCCCCGCGCGTCGCCACGGCAGCTTGCACCGAATTTCCTGCAGGCTATCAGGTCCTGGGGGAATGCACGGCATCGTGTTACGAGCCGGACCAGAAATTGCTTTTCAGTGAAGGCGAAATTCCCATTGGAGAGGCGCTGGATAAGCTGCAGGATCAAATCATGACCCTGACAGATGACTCCACTCTCGACTACGTGAATTTGCAAAGTCGGAATGTCAAGCATTATACGCGCAGTGCGACCCCCACGAAGCACGAGATACTCACGATCCGTTCGCATAGTGGTGGTGAATTGAAGGTCACAAAAAATCATCCGCTTTTGACATCTGAAGGCTTGATGATTGAAGCTGGTGAACTTAAAGTAGGGGACAGCCTGGTACAGATCGATGGACAGGCCGATGCGATCGTAGCGATCAGCGAAAAGGAATACTTCGGGCGTGTCTTCAATATTCAGCCGGAAGCGAATTCCCAGCCAGGGCAAATCGTGATCGCCCAGGGTTTCCTGAGCGGATCATCCTGGTTCCAGAATGATGGCTACGAATTTATCAATCGACTGATTCTCCGTCGAAACGTTCCTTTGGAACTGTTTCAGCAGGACACTGTCCCATGAAGTTGGTTTGGTTTTCCATTGTGATACTTATCGTCGGTTTCGGTCTCTTCTGGAAACGTGAACCCCGTAATGCATCGGGTGACCCTCCCGTTTCCGAGGCGACCGTCACCGCCACCCGAATCCCGACACCGGTCGGGATTCCCTCCCCGTCTCCCCCGACTCCATCTCCAGTACCCATAGCCAAGCCTCCCGTCGTGGATGAACTCACGCCACGTCTGGAAAAAATTGCTGAACTGTCCCGCTTTACCTTGCCTACCCAGGCGACGCGGGATCAGCTGATCCAAACGCTATCCGCCCCGGAACTGCACAAGGACCTCGGCCGTATTCTGGAGGCAGGGGATCGCCTGGAATATGATGTGTCCCAGGAAAAAGAACGGATGAACGCCGTTTCCGTCCTGGGTCTGATTCTCAAGCATAAGGAAGTCAGCCATCGTGATGAGGCTCTGCGCTGGATCAGGCAGCGCATCCTTGCGGTGGATTTTCATAGCATGAAAGATGTTCGGGTCAAGCAAAGCGTTTATGGGGACATTACGGAACTCTTGATGATCCTGAAGCAGTACGATCCGGAATCCTATGAGGATCTTGCGCAGCGCATTGGCGAGATGAAGAGTAAGGTACTGAAGACAGCTCTGGCTGCCAGCCGTTAATACCAGACAAGGAAGCTGAGCCATGTTCAGGCGCGTGCTACTGCTATGCTTATTTTTTCAATTTTCCCAGACCGAGGCCGCACAAATCCTGGTCGGCGGTGACGCTTATCATCGTATCGGTTCGGGTCTTGAATCCACCAGTCAGCAATGGCGTCCCTCCTGTCTTGCGGGAACTCTGCAACCGTCTGCTCCCAACCGTAGTATTACCATGAAAATGTATGCCTCGCAATCGACGTCTGAAATTCTCGAAGATCAGCGCGGCTACGGCAGCGTGAAGGTTGATTTTTGGGTGCTTGGAGCCAAGGCACGCAGCGAATTCATTCTGCGCAACAGCGAGAGCGAAACCCAGGCGTCCTTGATATGGAATGTCGACTATCGCGCCGCTTCGGTCTTTTTCAACGAGCGCCAGTTGAATGCGCGCGGTCAGCAGGCCCTGACCCGTCCGTTGGCGGAACAGCGACAAATCTGTGGGGATCAATTTATCCTGGGCGCCGCCCTCGGTGCACGATTTTATCTCGCCACGTCGCTTATATTTGACAGCCGGGAAAAGTACCGCTATTTCAAAACCAAAGTATCAGCGTCCGCTTTCGGCGGACTCTTAAAAAAGGACAAAACTTCGATCGACGAAGTACGGCGCGTGGCGCAGGGAGCTCATCTTTCGGTCCAGGCTTTTCAGTACGGTGGCGAGACGTTTGATCTGGATTTACTGGCGGCATCTCAAGTATCGTATTGTTCCATGGATAATCTTGACCCTTGTCTGGAACGGTTTGCCGCCTTGCATCGCTATGCTTTTGGCCCGGAAGGTTTCCGCAAGCATGTCGATTCAAGAAAACCGGAGCAGCTCGCCGTCCTTTGGCTGAATGCGAGTTCGTATCAGGATGCCGGCCATTTTCTAAGCGAAAGCAAGGCCCCTCCTGTGATCGATCCGGGTTTTGTTTCCCTCTCCGAGCAGCTCTTTCAATGGAACGGCTCGGTGCAGCAGAGTATTGCGCGCGTGAGCGCCTGGCTTGCCGACCCCGCCCGTGATCTGACCGGGAAGGAGCAGGCCCAGCTCGAGCTGGAGAGTCTTGAGAACAAAGCCAAGGCGATCCAGGCGGCCGCTGAAGTCTGTGCGAATCAGGAGAATTATCAGACCTGCAAGAGCAGGATCGATTCCATAAACACTATGGTTGCTTCACCATAAAAGGATGACGGAATGAAACGCTTGATCAAAGCACGTCGGTATCGGAGTCTCCTCTTGATTTCGACTTCTTTGTTGAGTGCCTGCGGTGGCTCCCCACAGCAGAGCAGGGGGGTCGAAACTCCTCCCGACATCAGTCAGGTCGAGCCGATTGAGATAGCCCCGGTTTTCAATCACCGCGCGCATCTCACCCGAGCGTTTGAAGACCTGGCTCAGACCTGCCGCACCGTCGGTGGCATCTTTGACGAGCGTGAACGCAACTGTCTTTGTCCGGACACCACAGCAGGAAACGCACAATCCTTCCAGGCCCTCTACCGCACCGATCCCAACGCCACCGGGCTCAAGCGCCGGGTCTTTGATCGTTATGCGTGCGTGGAAGAGTATCGCCTCCGTCCAGCGCAGGTTGGCAGTCGTTTCGCCGATCTCCTGGCCGGTGGACGCGAGGCTTTTATCGCGGACCTGCGCAAGGTGCGAAATATTGGGAACGGCCGTTCCCTGGTCTTCGAAATTGATGATAGCCTGCCCGACGCGCAGCTGCGGGACCTCGCCGCTTACCTTGACGAGCGGGCGCCGTCCATCCATATTCCCCCCGGCAATCAGTGGCGGGAAATGTTTCGCGTTAAACTTTTCAAGGCTGATGAAAGCCTGGATCGGGTGAAGCGTCTTCCCTATTTCGACTTCGAAGACACCGGCCTGATCGAACGCTATGGCAATGAAATTTTCGTGTGGTCGCTCGACGACTTCGAGCATCTCGATGCGACCCCGCCTCCTTCCGAGCTTGAATTGCCGCAAATGCCTCTGGTGCGTGATCCCATGATGCCGAAGCTAATGGAAGGGCTCAAGGCCTATCAGGATTATCTGAAAGGCGCGCAACCTTTGGACGTGCGTGAGGATGTTCTGATCGTCGATAGCGGCTGTCACATCCTCTGTGATTACAAAGCCTCATTTTATTGGGACGGACAGTACTACTGGTATGAAAAAAATTATGCGCGCGGCTCAGCCTTCCGTCATGCGTTTTACCTGGGACGGGAGGATGGCACTCTGGATGCGATGACCCTGCTTTTCCCGGATCTGACGCCGTCCGTTTACATTACGGAACAACGTAGCGTGGGCCCTGATGGACGCCTGCAGGTGGATTCGAACGCCCACGATTCCCAAGGTGACCTCCTGCGCTTCACCGAGTATCCACCGCTGGGTGATGGAAAATCGTTTGCCAGCAAATGGGAGCAGCTGAAAACCTTTCGTCCGGAGCAACCGGACACCACGGTCCTGGTCCTTGAGGAATCCACCCAGCTCGAGGAAACCTGGGAGCTGGACTATTGGATTCGTGGGCCCTTTGCGGCCGAGCGCCCGACCAATCAAAAAAGTCTTTATGGATGGATTCGGCCCGACGATGTCGACGGCAATCCTTTCAGTTTTTATTTTGGTGCCATGGATCTGAACTGGAGCACGGATGCCGCGCATGGCCGTGAGATTCTGCGCGATCTGATGCGTGATATCAAACCCGGCGAGGCCTATGGCATCAGCACGGATTTCACCTGGCTGCTTCAGGGTCAGCGTTTCAATGAGCTTGTGAAATTATCCAAAGCCCGGATCGCCACCATCTCAGCCATCCTCTCGGTTGAGGAGGAGGAATGCCATCGTCTGACCGCAGCGTTGGATGCAGATATTTTATGGATTGCGGGTGCAGGGAATGAAGGAAAAGAGAATCCACGTTTCCGCTGTCCACAGAAACTGGATCGCAAGGATCTGCGTATCGTCGCGGCCGCTGGCGCGCGCCAGGGGCTGGCGTTTTTCTCGGAGTTCGGTCGTGATTATGCCGATATCGCCGCAGATCCCATCAGCTATCTGGGCCGCCGGGGCTCGTCCTATTCCGCGCCCAAGGTGGCGAATGTTGCGCTGAAAATCATCAAAAAACATGGCGAGGCGCTGAGCAATCGCGAGGTGCGGCTCGCCATTCTTCTTGGCGCTGATGTTGATCCGCAACACCGTCTGGAAGTAAGGACAGGGGGGGCCCTCCACGAAGGCTATGCGCTGAAAGCAGCCGCGGCGATCGCAGGTCTTCCGGCTGGGTCCCGCCGCCTGCTGCAAGATAAGGCAGCGGACCGCACGGACGTTTTCAGCCAGATCATCGCCGCATCCGGTGCTCTCTCCGAAGATCAGGCGCAGGATCAGGCGCGGTTTCTGGTCCGCCATGGGCTTTGATCCAACCTGGGCATGAGAAAAGAGAAACCGCTCGAACCTGGAGGGACGCGCGGTTTCTGTAAACTTTTCTCAGATGGGAACCAATCCATTCAATGATCATGAAGCGGTTGCGTATCCAGGCGCACCGTTCGAAATTCATTTTCTGTCAGCTTCAGGTAGATGGCTTTGTCATCGGCATAATCCACACAGTCCAGGTGAATCCAGTGATAATGCCCACCATTCTTGCCATTATTATTTCGTAGTTTGACAAAGGGCCCATCCACGGCGTCCACACTCCCGACGGTTATGCCTTGCAGACCGGGAACAGGTCCTGTGCCTTTCGCTTGTACCAAGAGGTTGGGTTTAATAAGAGCGAGATCCATAGCCATTGCAAAACCTCCTTGAGTGAAGGCACTCCTGCCTGTCATCTTGCGACCTGATCAAAGTTTCATTGCGTGTGTCGGTTGGCTTCATTATGAGTTACACAGTTTGATATAAGAATCCCATGAGCACCCTTCCCCGTCTGACATAAGGTCACATGACCCCGATGCAAAAAAAGTTCCATCGTTCATATGACCTTGACAGTTCCCCGCCCTTTGCTGAAATCTACCGGGTGAGACGGCCGCAAAGCACAGGAGGCTCTTATGTCAGGACTTCGGGACCGCAGCCAAGCCATGGCCTGCCTGCTTTTGATGAGCATGATTCTGCTCTCTGCCCGTCTGAAAGCTGAAAGCCAGCCGAAACAGGAGCTCATGGTCGCAGCGGCTGCAAGTCTGAAGGATGTTTTGGAAGAAATCGGGCCTGCCTTTGAACAGGACCATCCCGGGCTCCATGTGACATTTCACTTCGCCTCATCAGGAGCCCTGCAGCAACAAATCGAGCAGGGTGCCCCGGTGGATGTCTTTATCAGCGCGGCTCCGCGGCAGGTCGAAGCCCTGCGGCAAAAGAATCTCCTGCTCCAGGACAGTCTGCAAAATCTCTGCAGCAATGAACTCGTCCTGATCGTGCCGCGAACTCAGGCCGCACCGCAAAGTCCTCTGGATCTGCAAAAATCCGGCTTCAAGAGAATCGCCTTGGGGGAAGCGCGAACCGTTCCCGCCGGACAGTATGCCGAGGCCTGGCTGAAAAATCTTGGTCTTCATGCCACGCTTCAGCCCCGGCTGGTCCCGGCTGCCAACGTTCGTCAGGTGCTGACCTTTGTGGCGAGCGGCAATGTTTCCGCCGGCATTGTCTATGCGAGTGATGCCCGGACGTCATCCCAGGTAAAGGTGGCTTTACGCGCGGACCCCTCGCTGCATCCACCCATCACTTATCCGCTCGCGATCATAAAAAAATCGAAGCGCCCCGCAGCTGCACGGGTTTTTGCCCAATTCCTGCAGGGTGACAAGGCCCGTGGTCTTCTCCGGAAACATGGTTTCCTTGTGCCGGTCGGGAAGGCTTCGTGACGGCACTGGACACCATTACCCTTTGGATCTCACTCAAAACCGCCGCCACCGCCACGGTGCTGGCCGCCGGCTTTGGTCTCGCGTCCGCGGCGTGGATGGTGTATCGCGGGCCGCGTCCGGGCACACGCCTCTTCGCTCTGATCGATTCCGTGCTCATCGCCCCGATGATCCTGCCCCCGACAGTCCTTGGCTTTATCCTGTTGATGATTTTTGGAGCCCAAAGTCCCGTCGGCCGCTTATGGGAACGCATCTTCGGCAATCCCCTGGTTTTTTCCTGGCCGGCGACCGTACTGGCCGCCAGTACCGTGGCCTTTCCCTTGATGTACCGCACGACCCGAGCGGCCCTGCTGCAGGTCGATGGACAGCTCATCGCCGCAGCCCGCACGCTGTCGGATCAGGGGGGACGTATTTTCTTGCGCGTGATCCTGCCTTCCGCCTGGCCTGGTGTCCTGGCCGGAACACTCCTGGCCTTTGCCCGCAGCCTCGGGGAATTTGGAGCCACTCTGATGCTGGCCGGCAGCATTCCGGGCCAGACCCGGACCATGCCGATGGCCATCTACTATGCGGTGGAATCCGGTGCCTATGCCGAAGCCGCTCTTTGGTCGGCGCTGATCATGATCATCAGCCTTGGCGTTATTTTCCTTGCGGAATTCCGCCTGGAAAAGGCTGTGATCCCCAGCCCCCGGCGCCGTCCCCCCGCTCCGAAAATTCCCCAGCACGAAGGCACGCTGGCCCTGCACATCATCAAGCAGCTCCAGGGTTTCGTCCTGGATCTTCAGTTTCAAAGCACGAGTCGTCGCATCGCCATCCTCGGTCCTTCGGGCTCCGGCAAGAGCCTTTTTTTGCGCTGCCTCGCTGGACTGGAACAGCCTGATGCGGGCTGGATTCAGGTGGACCATAAGATTTTGTTCGATCGTGAAAGCCACGTGAATCGGAAGCCCAAGGCCAGGGAGGCCGGCCTGCTGCTGCAGCATTATGCTCTCTTTCCGCATATGAGCATTCGGGACAACATCCTCTTTGGAATGAAGACACCCAATCGTCGTGGGGCGGATGCCTGGCTGGAAAAGATCCACCTTTTGCAGCGTGCCGAACAAAGACCGCCGCAGCTTTCCGGAGGTCAGCAACAAAGGGTGGCCCTGGCCCGTGCCCTGGCCGCCGAACCACAGCTTCTGTTGCTGGATGAACCCTTTACCGCCCTCGATGCCCACCTGCGGGATCGCCTGGAACAGCAGCTTGTGGCTGATCTTTATCACTTTCCCGGCCGCCTCTTCCTCGTGACTCATAATGTCGAGGAAGCCTGGCGCATCTGTGATGAGCTGATCCTTTTGGATGAAGGTCGCGTGATTCGTCATGGCCCCAAGGCCGAGGTCTTTGCCGATCCACAGAATGTGGCGGCTGCTCAGCTGACGGGTTGCAAGAATCTCGCAGAAGTCACGTCCCGCAAGGGGTCCACAGTGACAGTGGAAGCCTGGAACTGCGACCTGGAGCTGCCGGGCGATGCTCCCGATTGCAGCTGGATCGGCATCCGCGCGCATCATATCGCTCTGTCCAATGCTTCGTCCCACGAAGCCAATACCTTCCCCTGCTGGCTCACGCGCATCAGCGAAGCTCCGCATCGCCTGACCTTCTTTCTAAAATTGCAAGCGCCGCCGCATGATGCCTTCGACGCGCATGTGCAGGTGGTTTTACCGCGGGAAAAAGCGCTGCAATTACAGGCTCAGCCTCAGCCCTGGTTTGCCACCCTTTCCCGGCAGCAAATCCTGCCTTTACAGACCCTTAACCCATAGCCGCAAAGCAAGGCTGGTCAAGCGTTTGGTGTCCATCAGAGGCACCATGAGAGCGCTTGACCTTTGTCCTGGGACATGGTTCAAGAGGTTTCGTACATAATAATTCGAGGCCTGGAAAGCAGAGTACGCCCATGCTTTGCCGTCAACTATCGCGACTGATCTTCATCATCACGGTGATCGCACTGACACCGATGCCGCGTCACGCCCTGGCGGAAACCGCTGGGGAAGCCTGGGAATCCAGCGCCTTCATCCTCCATTTTGAAAAACCTCCCGCCGCGCAGATTTCCTATCCGTGGCTCGACCAGCTGCGTGGGATCATGTTGCGCTCACTCAACAGTGCGGATCAGGGGCGCGATTTGAGCAACCTGCATAATGCCCTTGGCACCAAGGCTCTGTCGTCGTATGCGAAGTACGTGGGCCCGCATAAGATCACAGTGAATCCCCATCATGGCGCTGAAATTCGGCGCGCGGTGATCAAATCCATTCGCCTATATGCGCAGAAGGAAACCAAGGGCAATGTCTTTCCTGAATCCTGGAAGGACGGTCTGCGTTTCAACGTGGGTGGTGGCGGTGGCGCGAGCGCTCCCGCACAGAAGGGTTTCATTCATAACGGCAATCCGGAGCTGCGGTATGGGCTCAGACTCAAGACGATTGAGCCCAGTCGTGACACCATGAAACTGGCTCGTCTTGGTCATGAGGATTTTGAATATCTCGCCTATGCACCCAAGGCTCGGGTCATCTATGAGGTCGGTGAAGTCTATCCCGAGAACTATGCACGCAGTTATCCGGTCCACATCGCCCACGATGCGCCCGCCGAGCCCACCATCTGGTCTTCGTTACCCCGCCTGCCCGACTATAAATTCAGCGGCCGCATGGCACCACGGGGTTTGCCCGGTCCTGGGAGTCCCCTGCCCCCGCAGTCCCTGTTCCTCGATCAAAGTCAGGGTTACTATCAGCTCGAAGCGCAGTTGAGTGGAAACCTCAAGCAGGAAAACGTGCTGCATCGCTTCCGCGTGCCCATGTATGGGCGCATGAATTATCGGCAGGAACGCAACAAGGACTGGCAGTTCACCAAATCCACCTTTGAAAATTTGTATAGCAATGATGAGGGTTACGCGGTTCACCTGGAACGCTATCATATGGAAAAGCGTTATCAGCTGGCCTTCCATTTTCACCGGCTGATCAACCATTTCGAACTGCATGCCCATCTTCCGGACAGCGCGTTCGAAAAGGACAATTTCTGGCGTCATCACCGCTGGGAAACCCGTTTCGATTTTCACTTCTAGTTTCGCGGACTTCCGCTGCAAACCCAGGCCGATCCTGCCGCCCATTCGTATGCGCGAAAAATTCTTACTTCCGGTAATAGTTCCTCGCAACCCCCTGTATTTTCACTCGATTCACCTGTCCATTCAAGTGCGCGCAAATTATTCCGTTAAGTGTTTTGTGCAACACATGCACCCGCCCCCTGCAAGAAACCACTGAGGGCGCCGATAGAGGAGACCAGCGATGATCATGATCAGCAGGAACGCACAGTCAGCCCTCTTGCTATTCACAGCCGGGACGAATGCGACCGTCCTGGCCGGCCGCCGGGTCCCCTGCTCCACAGAAGTGGGCAATCCGTCCTGAAATGAGGCGTGCATGGTCCAAAAGGACAAATCGAAAAAGTCCCAGCCGGTGCAGGACCGATTCGATAGCGCACGCGCGCAGGTCGATGTCACACAATTTACCTCTTATCGCGAATTCCTGAAAAATCTCTATGATCGGATCAAGACGGGCCGCAAGTCGTACTCCTATGTGCGCTTTGCGACCGACCTTGGTCTTTCGGCAAGCAATGCGCTCTGGCTGGTGCTGACCATGCGACGGGATCTCAGCGAGGCCTCGGCGCAGAAAATTGCCACGGCTCTGGAAATGCCGCACGAAGCCCGCAAGTATTTCATGCTGCTCGTTCGCCATAATAATGCGCGCGAACCAGGTCAGCGCGAAGCCTATATGAAAGAACTGGTCGTTCTTAAATCCCAACATTTCATGAACAGCGACGATGATGAAAACACCCTGGAGTTTTTTCAGGAGTGGTATCATCCCGTGCTGCGGGAAATGGTGGCTTTGGATGATTTCAAGGCGGATCCGGACTGGATCAATGAACGCCTATTCCTGCGCCTTCTGCCCAAACAGATCGAGCGCAGTCTCGACCTTCTGCAGAAGTTGAATCTCATCCGCTATGATGAAACCAGGCAGCGCTACGTTTCCACCGGAGAACAGATTTTCCCCAGCCGGGCGGTCGGTCCCCTGGCTGCGGTACGTTTTCACCAGAAGGCCTGTGAAAATGCGCGGGAAAGCGTGACGGCGGTTCCCTCGCAGCGGCGGGACCTGAACGTCATGACCCTCTCCATTTCAGACGAGGCCGCGGAGAAACTGAAAACGATTTTTCATAAGGCTTGTGAGGAAGCGATGGCGTTGGAAAGCCAGCCGCAACCCCGAACGGAAGTTTATCAGATCAACGTGCAGCTCTTTGCGTTGACGCGCAAGGCGCCTGGCACGAAAAACGAGACATAAGGGACTGCAAGTTATGCGAAGGCTCAAACTCAGGAATCAAGCGTGGTACCGTCCTGTCCTGCCGGGACTGGTCGCGTGCCTCTGCGTGTTCGGCAGTCCATCCTGCGGCTCCTGGAGTGGCAATCCTCCCAGCAGCAAGATTCAGACCGGAACCACAACGCCTGTGGAAAAACAGGGAACGGTTGAGATCGTCATTCAGGGTACGGGCACCACCCTGCGCATTCTGGACAAGACCCTGGCGGTCACGGATAAAAACGGCAAGTCCGCGGGCCAGATCGTCCTCGGTTCGGTTCAGTTGGTGATGAGCGATATCGTCGTTCGCCGCGACCGCAGCGACACCGGCACGGGCCCCAGACTGGCCGGACCTTTTGTGCTGGATCTTCTGACCAACAGCATCAGTCCGAAACCGGAGAAGCTCACACTCCCGGAAGGCGAGTACAAGGACATCAGCCTGCAGCTTTATAAGCAGAGCGGCGGCAGCGTCCAGTTGGTCGGCACCTATGTGGCTGCCAATGACAAGACGTCGAATCTGAAGATTACGCTCGATGCGGATGATTCCATCTCCCTGATGAAGGACGCTCAGGCCAAGGTCATCCAGGTGACAGCCGGAAGCAACCAGCAGATCGCCCTCACCTTCCAGATGGATAAGTGGTTCAACTTCTCCGGAAAGGATGCTGACTTTGCCGCGGCCGCCGGCCAGGATATCGTCATCGATGCGAGTGCCGCTGGGGACAATAAAAAGCTGCGCGATGCCTTCCTCAGCAATGTGAAGGCCGCTGCGGATTTTGACAAGGTGAATGGCATCCCGGATAATAAGGACAAGGGCGATAACAAGAGCCCGGACAAGGATAACGACAGGGACAATGATAAAGACGACCGGAGGGATGGCGACGGTCGCCGGTGACACTGAGGGCTGCGATGGCCACCGGACTCAATGATTTTTTGAAGCATATCAAAAGCAATCCTCAAAACGATGTGCTTGTGGATCGCTTTACGTCCCTGGTCATGGAATTGGATGCCAAGGCCCGGCAGCCCTATTTCGAAAAGCTCTTCAATCTGCTTGAGACGAGCAATCCCCATGGAGCCTTACGGGTAGCCTATTTCAACCTGCAGGCCGCGCGCGCGGCAGGCACCGGGAGCAGCCTGGAGATTGAAGCCCTGCAGTGGATTGAAAGGGCTTTTATCAAGCTCGGCAAGAGCGAGAATGCCTCCCTCGTGAAAGAGGAACTGGCTCGTCTGAAAAAGAAGCAGGTGCAGCCGCAGCCGCAGCCACCTCCGCTTCCGGATCGGCGCCGCAGGAAAAATAATGGGGAACGGCGCGCCGCACCAACAACGCCCAAGCCTGCGGCCCTATCCGCGCCCAGCCCGGCTGAACAGCGTTTCACGACCCAGCGGGCAGATTTTATCGCGAGCCTTTATGAAAGTTTCGCGCGGCAGCTCCTGGATGCCTTGATTGAGGAACTGGGTCAGTACAAGGGACGACCTCAAACCGAGGCCGCCGCCTCCCATATCATCAGGACCTTTCAGCAGGTCTATGCCCGCATGAAAGCCACGCTCCGCAATGCCGTGGCTGTGTTTGGTCACAATCCCCTGCTGATCGATGAAAAGGATCGTTTTCGCGATGAATTGATTCAGATCTTTTTGAAGTCGCCCTTGTTTACCCGGAACCGGGATCGCATTGCTTCGCAGAGAGCGCGCCTTGTGGCCTCGCTCATGACCGCCTGGTTTGATCAGCAGCAGCATATGCCCGAGGGCATCCTGTCGCCAGAGCAGGAACGCCTGCAGAATAAGCTCCTGGAGATCGCTGTGACCGCTGTTCTGCGCTTTGACGACTGATTTTTTATGCAGGCCCCTTGCCATTTTCAAAAACCCGGTCTATACCTTGACGAGACTGGTCGATCCACCCCTGAATGAAGGAGAGAGCCTATGGATAGTGTAATCTTGAACAAGGGAAAGCCCTGCTAAGTCGGTCTCCATACCGGTGCTCCTGACTCTGGCTTGCCTTTCCCGCCTATTAAAAAATCAACGACATCAACAAGACCGACACAATCGGTTCCTATGATTCCTTTTTGGGAAAGGCTAACGCTTTGACTCGACTCAAACCATTAGGCTTTGACGCCTCATTCTATTCTGAATTTATTAAAGACTCCGATCGCCCCGTCGTCCGCGTGATCGAACAGCAAAAGAATCTCTACAAGGTATCGGACACTGAGCACGAATGGTGGGCGGAACCGGGTGGCCGCTTCTTTCATGAAGTCCGCGGCCCGGAGGACCTGCCCGTGGTGGGAGACTGGGTGCAGGTGAATCGGGGGGCGCCCCACGATCGTCTGCAAATCCTGGCTTTGCTCCCGCGCAAAACGCTTCTGGCCCGACGCGCGATTGGCAAGGATCATGAGGCCCAGCTGCTGGCCGCCAACGTTGATCACATCTTTGTGGTCACGTCCTTGAATCATGATCTGAATCCGAAACGTCTCGACCGATATCGGGCTCTGGTTCATCAATCCGGTGCCGCGGGCACGCTGCTGCTCACCAAAAGCGATCTGGTGGCTGCAGAGAAAATTCCCGCTCTCGTCGCCCAGGTGGAGCACAGTTTCCCCCTGCTGATCGTCAGCGGCATTTCCGGAGAAGGCCTCGAGGATCTGCAGAAAAAATTGCCGGCCGGATCCACTGCGGTCTTTATCGGCTCATCCGGGGTGGGCAAATCCACTCTGCTGAATGCCCTGCTCGGCAGCGCAAAGCAGGAGACCGCGGGCATCCGGGAAAGCGACAGTCGCGGTCGCCATACCACCAGCAGTCGCAGTCTCGTCCCCTTGCCTTCCGGTGCGCTTCTGATCGATACCCCTGGCATCCGGGAACTCGGTCTTTGGAATCTCGATGAGGAAACGCTGCAGGGCAGCTTCGATGAACTCGAAGGCTGGGGTGAACGCTGCCGTTATCGGGATTGCCGCCATGAATCGGAACCGGGCTGCGCCGTGCAGGAGGCGGTTCGCACCGGACAGCTGGATGCGGGGCGTCTGGCCAGCTATCGCAAACTCCAGAAGGAGCAGGCCTTTTATGAAAGGCGGCAGGATCAGCGCAAAATGATCGAGGAAAAAAACCGCTGGAAATCGATCCACAAGGCTGTGCGTCGCGAGCGCAGAAACCGCGGGGAGTGACAGAGCCAGGGCGGCCGGCCAGGTTCAAGGTCGGTCGTCCCTTCGTTTCCTGATTGTTGCATATTTTTGGCGATTTTCTTTCGGAAGGATCCATTCCACAGTTCTCTTTTGATATTTCCCGCCTCAAAAGGAACTGAACCATGAAAATAAAGTTTACCGTGAATGGCAAGGAAATGCAGACGGACCTGGATCCCGACATGCCGCTCCTTTGGGTTCTGCGTGACATCATGGGCCTGACTGGCACCAAATTCGGCTGTGGCAAGGCCCTTTGCGGCGCCTGCACGGTGCATTTGGATGGTGCCGCGGTCCGTTCCTGTGTGACGCCGATCCGTTCCGCTGAAGGCCGTCGCGTGACAACCATTGAGGGTCTTTCCCCGGATGGCAGCCATCCTCTGCAGACGGCCTGGGTCACCTATGGTGTTCCCCAATGCGGCTTTTGTCAGGCCGGACAGATTATGACCGCTGCGGCTCTCTTGCAGCAAAAGAGCAGGCCGAGTGCGGAGGACATTACTCAGGCGCTGTCCGGAAATCTTTGCCGTTGCGGAACGTATAACCGCATCCGGGATGCTGTATTCAAGGTGGCTCAGGACTCCAAAGCCTAAATGAGGTGGAATGATGCAAAGAATTATCAGCAGCAGGCGCACATTTTTGGAAGGTTTGGGACTTTCCGCGGCCGGACTTTTTTTTGGCGTTTATGCCTATGCCGATCAGCCCACCAATGAGCCCGCTGGCGACACCGATCCCAAACCCAAAACGGGATCCAGGGCTGTGGAAAAAACCAGCAGGGGTTTGAATCCTAATGTTTTTCTTCATATCGCTCCCGATGGATGGGTGACCATCGTCTGCCATCGTTCAGAAATGGGCCAAGGCATCCGTAGTTCCCTTCCGGTGCTGCTGGCCGATGAGCTCGGTGCCAGCATGCAAAAAGTGAAAATCGTGCAGGCCGATGGCGACAAGGCTTATGGGGATCAAAACACCGACGGTTCCAACAGCATCCGCGGCATCTATGAGGACATGCGCATGGCGGCAGCCACCGCCCGCATGATGCTCGTCGCGGCCGCGGCGGCCCGCTGGAAGGTGAAATCCGACACCTGCACGGCCATGGATCATGTGGTGACTCACACGCCCAGTAAAAGGCAGCTCGGGTTCGGTGAACTTGCGGTCGAGGCCGGTCGCATGAAAATCCCTCAGCCGGCCGAGGTCAGGTTGCGGCCGATCGATGAATTAAAACATCTGGGCAAGGATCTGCCTCTTCTCGATGGGCCGGCCTATGTCACGGGCAAGGCCATTTTCGGTGCGGACCTGAGCCTTCCCAACATGCTGATTGCCGTCATCGCGCGACCTCCTGTCGTCGGTGGTCGCGCCACCTCCTTTGATCCCAAACCGGCCCAGGCTGTGGCCGGCGTAAAGCAGGTCGTTGAACTGCCCGTTCCCACGCTGCCTTATATGTTCAAACCCTGGGGTGGCGTCGCCGTACTGGCGACCAATACCTGGGCTGCCATGAAAGGGCGGGATGCTCTGAAGATAAGCTGGGATATGGGGCCAAACGCAAAATACAATACTGCGGACTACCGCAAGACGCTGGAGAGCTCCGTGCGCAAACCAGGAACGACCTTGCGCAAGGTCGGCGATGTGGAAAACGCTTTGAAAGGCGCGGCCCGCACCGTGGAGGCGGAATATTATGTGCCCCACCTTCCGCATGTGGCCATGGAACCACCGGCGGCCCTCGCGCATTTTCGCAAGGAAAAGGGCGGCAGCTGTGAAGTCTGGGCTCCCACCCAGAATCCTCAGGCCGCGCGCACGGAAGTGGCGCGGGTGCTCGGCCTCGATGAATCCAAAGTCACCGTTCATGTCACGCTGCTCGGCGGCGGCTTCGGCCGCAAATCGAAAGCCGATTTCGTCTCGGAAGCGGCCTTTCTTTCGAAAGCCACGGGCGTTCCGGTCCGGGTACAGTTCACGCGTGAGGATGACATTCATAACGATTACCTTAATACCGTAAGCGCGCAGCATCTGACGGCCGGCCTCGACAAAAAAGGCAAGGTGATCGCCTGGCGTCACCGCACGGCCTTCCCACCGATTGGTTCGACCTTTAAAGCCGACACCAAACGTCCGGGCACCGGCGATCTGCAGCAGGGCGTCCTCGATGTTCCACTCGCCATTCCCCATGTCAGCGCCGAGGCCTGTGAAGCGGAAGCCCATGTGCGCATCGGCTGGCTCCGCTCGGTTTACAATATTTTCCATGCCTTTGCCGTCAATTCGTTTATCGACGAGATCGCGCATGCCCGGCAGCAGGACCCGCGCGAGACCATGCTGGAAATCTTCGGTCCAGCCCGAACCGTCCCCCTTTCCGAATTAGGGGTTGAACAACTGCAAAACTATGGGGCATCCTTGGACAGGCATCCGGTGGATGCCGGACGCTTGCGCCAGGTCGTCGAACGGGTGACGCAAAACGCAAACTGGGCGAATCGGAGCAAGTTGAAAAACCGTGCGCTCGGCCTCGCCGCTCATCGCAGCTTTTTGAGCTATGTTGGGGTCGTCGTTTCGGTGAGCAAAAATCCGGCCGGCCGCCTCTGGGTGGACGAAGCCTGGATGGTGGTGGATGCCGGCACCGTGGTCAATACCGATCGCGTGCGCGCGCAGATGGAAGGATCGCTAATCAACGGCATGAGCCAGGCCCTTTTCGGTGGCGTGACGCATAAGAATGGAGCGGTGGAACAGAACAATTTCGATGGCGTGCGCCTCGTGCGTATGGGCGAGGAACCGACCCGCATCCATGTCGACATTGTGCGATCCCAGGGAGCGCCAGGCGGCATCGGGGAACCGGGTGTGCCGCCCGTGGCCCCGGCGATTGCAAACGCCATCTTCGCCCTGACAGGCAAGCGGATCCGGGAATTTGGAATGATGAATCAGGCTTTCACCTGAACAGGACGCCATGGACTGTCGTATAACGGAGTTTTTTATGCATGATGATCACGAGGAAGGCCAGGATAACCCATCCCAGCCGAAATTAACCAAGAAGGAATTGGCAAAAAAACTCCGTCGCGAGGCTTATCAAAGGGCCAAGGAATTCAAAAAGAATGATCCGCGGGAAATCGCCCGCAAGGCGCAGGCCAAGGAGCAGCGTCGGGCCGCCTATCAAAAAGCCAAGGAAAAGAGCAAGGCGGCTCGCCTTGAGAAAAAGGAGAAAGTGGATCTGAAGGAGCATGTGATGCGGGCTGTGGAGCTGGATAATCGTCCGCTCGCGCCCGTGATTTCGCTCGACAGTGTGCGGAAAAAAGCAGCCGGCCGCAAGCCGGTGCTGCTGGATGATCTTTAGATTCCAAGTACGACAAACTCGTTTTCGCGCGCGCGATCACTCATGTTGACCCAGATGTTCATCGCCTGATTGTTGCGATCCACCAGAGTGTTGACCTCCCGCACTTCCGCTTCGCTCAGGGGGATGCCAAAGGCATAACCCTGGGGACAGGCGTTGGCCCCAGCGGTGAAGGCGCCTTCGTTATTGCTGATCATCCACTTGGCCGCGTTGGCCCCAGCGCTTAAATTACGGCACAGGAAATTGTAGCGGGTGTTGCAAGCGATATCATTCATGCGACCCAGCGCTCCGGTGGCAATACCCGTGGTGTTTTGATGACTGATCTTCATCGCAGCATTGGAATATTCCACGCAATCCTCATCCACACCGTTGAGTGGCGTATTGCTCGGCTCGCCGCCAAGCCAGAAGTTGGGGTTGCGGGTCAGGGCCAGCGGCTGCGTGATGGTGGTTGTCAGGGTCACGGAAAGGGCTCCCAGAGCACTCAGCGTGATCTGCACGCGGTTATGGGGAACGGTCGCGGCTTTTTCCTCAACCGTCCACAAAAGACCAAGAAGATCCTGACTTAAGATCGTGAGCGGGGTCCGATTGCCCTGTGGGTCGACTTTATGGAATTGAACGGTGGCCAGCAGAAGCGAAACCTCCACCGGTTGAGTCACAAGGCAATCCATCTTATAGGTTTCACTGCCCTGCATCTGGCCGTCTTGATAACGACAGGTCAGATACGCGCCACCAATCGGAATGGGTTCCAGCGCGGTTTGATTGGCATCTTCCTCCTCCTCCGGAACGGCTTCCGTAGGGGTGGATGTTGCGGGAGGGGCTTCCGCGACCGAGCTTTCCGAGGTCGGCACGGCAACGGTCTGCGATTCCAGGGCAGCCTCAGCATCCGCATGGCTATAGGCGGCATCACCTTTCAGCACTTCACCGTGGTTGAGTTTGCTCCCGGCATCGCACGAGCTCAGCATGGCAAGAATAAGGCCGAAGGCCGATAAACTTTGAATGGACATGCGGACTCATCCTCCATGTGTTGCTCTAAAGTCTCTATCGGCAGGCCCCATGCGGGTCTGTGAAAAACCTGATTCCAACTTGCACTTCCCCTACTTACAGGGCTGCAAATCGCCGGGTGTTTCCGTTGGAATTCGTATCGACAGGCGGGTGATTCTTGCGGCGGGTAAGAAATGGGTCCGGTTCCGGCCCCGCTCTTTAAGAGGGTGTTCAAAAGGCCCCTCAGGCAAGGCGCGAGTGAGGCGAGCACCGGAGTGTACACGCTGGTACATGAGGAGCGGAGCTGACCGAGCAACGCAGAATGAGGGGCCTTTTCAACACCCTCTAATGTCCCAGGGTTCCATAGAGGCGATCGCCGGCATCCCCAAGACCAGGCACGATATAGCCCTTATGGTTCAACGCGGTATCAATCGATGCGGTCACAATGCGAACAGCCGGGAATTCCTTCTGAACGTTGGCCACCCCCTCGGGGCTGGCCAGCAGCGTGACAAGATGAATGTGACGAGCCCCGGCGGCTTCGACCTGTTTCAGCGCCTGAATCACCGTATGACCGGTGGCCAGCATGGGATCCAGAACGAAGACCTGATCTTCCGGAATGATCTTCGGCAAATTCGCGTAATACGATTCCGCTGCCAGGGTCTTGGGATTGCGAGCCAGTCCCAGATAACCCACCCGTGCCGTCGGCAGGCTGGGCAGGATGCCATCCAAAAAGCCCAGGCCGGCGCGCAGCACGGAGACCAGCACGAGGCCGGTCTTCAGCACAGGAGCCTGCATGGGCTGCAGAGGTGTTTCGATGGTTTCCTTGCTGACGGGCAGAATACGCGCCGCTTCATAGAACAGCATCGCGGCCACCGCGGACATATGCTGGCGAAAGGCCCCGCTGTCCGTCGATACGCGGCGAATCGCCGTCAGCCGATCCTGAACCATCGGATGATCCACCACCAAAACCTGACTCATTCCCTCTCCTTTTCTTAAAGCAAGGACCCCATCGGTTCCCGCAGCATCACGCGGCCTTTGATTTCTTTCAGCAGTTCCTCGATAAAGGCATCGCGGCCCTCGGTTTTCTGCTCCTGGATCCCATAACGGCGAATGGTGACCTGCTGCTGCTCCACTTCCTTCATGCCGATGATGAGCTGAACAGGAACCTTGCGAATCGTATGGTTGCGGATCTTCTTGTTGAAGCTGTTATCCGACTCATCGATTTCCGCCCGCACCATTTTGCTATGCAGTTCGGCGACCAGCGCGCGGCCATAGGCATGGCAGTCCTCGTTCACCGGCACGACCACGACCTGCACGGGCGCACACCAGGTGGGGAAGGCTCCGCCGTAATATTCGAGCAGGAAGCTGATGAAGCGCTCATGCGTGGACAGCGGCGCACGGTGCAGGATGATCGGCATCTGATCCTGACCCTGCTCGTCGGTATAGGCCAAACCAAAATTCATCGGACTCAAAAAGTCCACCTGAATGGTCGAAACGGTTTCCTCGCGACCCATGAGGTTTCTGAACTGGAAGTCGATCTTCGGACCATAGAAGGCCGCTTCGCCTTCGCCGCGATAGTATTCCATCCCGGCGTCGATCAGAGCCTGCTCCAGCATCTTCTCGGCCTTTTCCCACATGGCATCCGGGCCTTTGTACTTGCTGCGGTTCTCCATGCTGCGGATCGAGAGGCGGCAGCTGAAGTTTTTGGTCAGACCGAAGGTGGTATAGAATTCCCGGTACATCTGCAGGAGTTTGCTGAATTCCTCTTCAAACTGATTCTCCCTGAGATAGATGTGCGCATCGTTCATGGTCATGCAGCGCACGCGGATCAGGCCCGAGACTTCACCGGACTGCTCATAGCGATAGCAGGTGCCGTATTCGGCCAGGCGCAGCGGGAGTTCCCGATAGCTGCGTTTGCGCGCGGCATAGATCAGGTGATGGTGCGGACAGTTCATGGGTTTCAGATAGTATTCGGTCTTCTGCCCTTCATCGTCGATCACCATCGGGGGAAACATCGAGTCCTTATAGGATTCCAGATGCTGGCTCCGGACATAAAGGTCGCCCTTGGTGATATGCGGGGTGGCCACGCGGCTATAGCCAAAGCGGAATTCCATATCCATGGCATAGCGCTGGATTTCATCGCGGATCACAGTGCCATTCGGCAGCCAGAGCGGAAGCCCTTTGCCCACGATATCTTCGTAGTGATAGATATCGAGTTCCTTGCCGAGTTTCTTGTGATCGAATTCCTCGGCGAGCTTGCGCCGTTTCAGGAAATCATCCAGCTGGGCCTTGTTCTCAAAGGCCAGGGCATAGATGCGGGTCAGCATCCTGCGCTTTTCGTCGCCAAGCCAGTAGGCTCCGGCGATGCGATCGAGCTTGAACGCATCGGCTGGCAGCTGACTGGTTTTTTCCACGTGAGGTCCCTCGCAGACGTCGAGGAAGGGACCGGTCTTATAGAAGGTGAACTTGGTTTCACCGCGATCCCGCAGATTCTGCAGGTTTTCCAGCTTATAGGGTTCGGCCCGGTGCTTTTGCAGAAAGTCCACCGCCCCTGCGTAGTCGAATTCAAAGTAATCAAAAGACTGCGAGGCACCGATGATTTTTTTCATCGCCTTCTCGATATCCTTCAGATCGGCTTCGGCGAGGGCATGCGAGCCAAAGTCGAAATCGTAGTAGAATCCATGTTCCGTCGGAGGACCGAAGCCCAGCTGAACGTCAGGGTATTTTTGTTGCACCGCCTGGGCCAGGACGTGAGCCAGCGAATGGCGGATGCGATAGAGTTTTGGATTTTCTTGAAGTTCCATCAAATTACCTCACAAAACGACGGAGCAAAACAGCGGCATGACCAGGACACCATTCTTATCATGGAAAAAAACAGGCTGCTATTCTTTTGAGGCTTCGTCTTGACGGCCTGGGACCCGGGACGCTGACAAGCGCCGCAAATACATAGTTGGATCGAAGGCCGACCCCGGCCAACGCCGCGTGCTGTGGAATCCTGCCTCCGAACGGGGTGTTCAACCGGCTGCGTTGCCGCTCGATTCGGCGCAACCATCCGTGCGGCAGCCGCCTGATGGGTCGCACGCTGAACTGCATGCCATGGATCGCATCCTGCGTTATCGCCTTGCGCGTCCTATGCCGTCGTCTGTTTTGTTCACAAGGGGATGATTCGCATCGCAAGTGAGGATGTCACAGCTCGGGCGTATCTCTTCACCGACGAGCTTTTTGAGTTGGCTCGTGAGCCGAAAATTTTTCTTCAAAGTGCCTGGCACTCTACTTGCTTCATCCAGGAATCGGCAACGCATACCTGGAGGTTTCCTATGTCTGCCGGCACAACCCGAACCGCTGCCTTGCTTCTGGCCCTGTTCAGCGCCTGCGGCGCGACCGCTCCCCAGCGGCCGAGTCGCGTCGATACCATCGATCGATTTCCTGCTCCAAGATCCTCTGAGATGGAAATCAACGAACGCAAACCTGTGATCGATGAAGTTCAATTTCGTGCATTGATTCATCGTGTGATGGAGCCCTACCAGAAACTGGCCGCGCTGCACAACGCAAAGATTGTTCTTCGCATCCCGGTTGATGCCACGGTTTCCAAGGACTGTATGAGCGCCACTGATGAAGACACCATACTGCGCTGCTCCTGGCTCTCGGACTTCACCAATGCCGATGCCGGCCGCAGTCGTCAGGAAGAGAATTGGTCCATCGGTGTGGGAGGTGGGCTCGCCCGTCTTCCGACCATGACACCCGAAGGTTTTACGCTGGTTCTGTGTCATGAAATCGGCCATCTCTTTGGTGGCTTTCCCTTCCTGCGGGAGGGCTTCACAGGTCTTGCGCTGCCGGTTTCCGTGGATGGACAGGCCGATTATTTCGCGGCTCAGGTGTGCTTGCGCAAAATATGGGCGCAGGATGACAACGCAAAAAATGCTGAAGGCGTGTTTTACGAACAGATGATTGAACCCCTGGCCGTCACGCAGTGCAACAGCGTCCATGAGGCAAAAGAGGAACGTGAACTCTGCTATAAAACGGTGTTTGCCGGCATGTCCTTTATCAAGACTCTCAGCGGGAAGGTTGATCCGGAAGTGATTCCCAGCGTTGGAACTCCGGACATGAACGAGGTCGGCGTCACCGATAATTACCATCCCTCGCCTCAGTGCCGACTCGACACTTTTCTGGCCGGTGCGCTCTGTCCCACCGTATTGCACGAGAATCAGAATCCCGCCGCTGTTTACTATGACGAAACACGAATTCCAGGCTATCAGCTGAGCAGTCCGGGCGGTGAGGTGGCCCGCAGCCAGGCGCTGGCCGCCAGCTGTCACGAGGATTTCTGGCCGGAGGGGGCCCGTCCTCGCTGCTGGTTCAGCCCCGAGCAGACTCAGGAGGGAGGATGGATGAACGAACTCTGACGATATGCGGCCATTCCGTGTGATTTGACTCAACCGTATCGTCCCATACCACGCTGTCCTGGTAAAAATTCTGAAGAGGCATACGGTCCAAACTTTGCAGTATCTTAAGCAGAGCTGGGACATAGGGGGGAATTGCGTATGCCCGCATCCATTCAGAATCATGACACCGTGATCGTCGGCGTGAGAAAGGAAGGCACGAGCCCGGATCTCGTGCAAAAAATTCGTTCCTTTACGCGGAAACCGGACACTCCAATTTGCCTCGTTCACGCTATTGAAGAGAAGTTGAAATTTCCCTCGCTTTATCGGGAAATCCTCGGCAGTTTCGATATTTCCGAGCTCGGCCGCCAGCTGCCTGAAGCGCATGAGCGCGAAGCTCGCACGCAAATCGAGGCGATGAAAGCCCAGCTGGAGCATTCCGAAAATGTCCGCATCCAGGTCGTGCACTCCGAGGACGCTGCATCCAGCCTGATCACCGAGGCTCAGCTCACCCGGGCCGCGATGATTGCCATTGAAATTCATGAGCACCTTTATCAGCTCATCCCGCGCGGTCTTTCGGTGGCCTTGAACCTCCTCCAGCATTCCCCCATGCCGGTGCTGATCCTGCGCCAGGGTTCGCCCAATCGCTTCGATAAGAAGGAGCAGCTCGTCCTCCTGGCCGATGATCTGTCCGCCTCGTCCCTCGCGGCGGTGCGCAAAGCCATGACCCTCGCGGTGCAGTGGGGTCATACCCGGGTGATTCACCTGCATGTGATCGAACAGAATATGCACGGGGTTCTTTCCGAGCTGGCTGATATCAGCAGGAAAGTCAATGTCGGTCCGATGGGAACGCCTGAGCTGATCGAATACCTCGAACACAATATGGATAACGCTCTGCACCGCCGCACCCAGGAGTATCAGGAGGCCTTGAAAGAGGCCGGTTGCACCTATGAAACCATCGTCCAGGTGGGTCATGTGGCGAACCGGGTGACGGCCATGATTCGCGAGAAAAAACCTGACCTGATCGTATTTGGGCGACGGCAACGCCTGCATCATGGGCCTTTGGGTTTCGGCCGGGTGCCGTTTGCCGCCATGCTTGCCAACTCCGACGCTGTTCTGATCGTCCCTTGAATGACGGGGGCGAACCCTTATCCTCAAGACCTGAAAGGGAGCGCTTATGAAGATCGTTGTAGGAGTTGATAACCTGCCGCAAGGCGACCTTGTTCTCAAGGTGATCCATGATCTGAATTTCGCCAAGGTCCAGCTGAACCTGGTCAATGTCGTCGAGGTTTGGCTGGATCAGGGCACGACGCCTTATGGCTTTGGCGCAGCACCCTATAACCTCGAAGACTACTTTCAAAAGGTGGAGGAGGAAGCCCGCCGCTCGCTCAAATTGCTGAAGGACAGTGCCGAACGGCAATCCGTCAAGGAATGTCAGACCCAGCTGCTCTACGGCAATATCAGCAATCAGCTGATGGACTATGCGGACGCTGTGGGCGCGGACCTCATGGCGGTGGGTTCCTACGGCAAAAGCCCGCTCGAAGGCATTCTGGTCGGCAGCGTGGGCCGCAAGGCGGTGATCAATTCGAAACGCAGTGTGCTGATCGCCAAGGATACCTGGCGCGGCCGCTCCGGTTTATCGGTGGTCCTGGCGAGCGATCATTCCCCTTACGCCAATCAATGGATCGAACGCTTCATCCAATGGGCTCCGCAGGGCATTCAACATCTGACTCTGGTCACCGTGCTGCCCGAGGTCATGTATCAAACCGATATCGGCCCCTGGATCCGTGAAGGTCTGAATACGGCTAATGCCAGGACCGCCCACAAGTTGAAAAGCGTGTGCACGGAGATTCAAACCCGCGTGGAAGTCGGCAACGTTTCGGAAACCCTGGCGCGCGTGATGCAGGCCACGCAATCGGATCTTTTGATCCTCGGCTCGCAGGGCCATGGTTTTATGGAACGGATCGCCCTGGGCAGCACCTCGCTCGAACAGGCGGTGAAACAGCCCTACTCCGTGCTGGTGGTGCGCGCCTGAATCGCAACGGCCCAGAATAGTCTTGCGCTGGTGGATAATATCCGGGATGATTCACCCATCGAGGCTGCGAAGCTCCGGGTCGAGGCGACCCGGTCGGGGCATGCGCTTTACCGTCAACCCTCCTCTCGAAAAGCTCGATGATGAATGAAATTCTGAAGGATAAGGAAGGCACGGATCAAGACCTGCCCTTCCCTGGCGTCAAAGCTCTGGTTTGCGATGATGATGAGTTGAATCAAAAGATCATGGGACGACTGCTCGCCCGCTACGGGGTCGAGACGGATATGGCCGCCAATGGGCGCGAAGGTCTGGACGCCATGGCCAGTCATTCGTATGATATCGTCTTTATCGATTTGAATATGCCCGTTCTCGATGGTCGGCAGATGGCGCTCGCGGTGCGCGGAAGCGAGGACCCGCGTGTGGCCGAAACCCCTCTGGTGGCTGTGACGGGGGCCGCGCATTACTTTCAGGAACGACCTCTGGCTGAAACCGGCTTTGATGATTACATCGTGAAACCCATCACGCCGCAGCTCGTTCTGCAGTCCTTGAAACGCGCTCTGCCCCAAGCCTGATGACGCCGCTGGGGCTGCTCCCCCATTCATGTCCGCTTTTTGTGTCTTTTACCACTGCCTTTCGCTATAATCCGCGCAGAGAATTACACCCAACGGTCGCCTTTTCAGCTTGTTTCAAGCTTTTCCCATTCAGGCTCTTTTCTTGCAAAACCAAAGCGAATGGAGGTCCATAATGAAAATATGGAAGGCACAAAAAAAACCCATCGTGGTTGGGATGCGTATTGACGACCATGAGAATCTGCTCCTGCAGAGTTCCATGGCGCTGGCGAAAAAATTACAGTCCCGTGTGGAACTGGTGCACTGCTTTGAGTCCGCCATCGCCTGGTCCAGTGCCGGTGAAATCCTCCCGAATCCCACCAGCCAGGCGACGCCTCAGGCCAACCCCTGGAGCAAGGAGCGGGCCCGTAGCATTCTGAAGGCACTGGCCCATGCCACAAGCGAGGACGTCGACGTTCATGTGCACATCGAACGCGGGGATCCAGCGGAAAACCTCGGGCGTATCGCCAAGGACGTGTCATCAGGGTTGATCATCTGCGGCATCCGCGAGCAGGATGAGGCCCGCGCTTTCAAAGGGTTGTCCACCGCGCTCTCGCTGGCTTTTTATGCACCGGTTCCGGTGCTGATTCTGCCAGCCAACACCGCCATTGATTTTCAAGAGCCGCTGAACATTCTGATCGCCGACAGTCTCGGCGGTGAAGGCTGGCATGTTCTCGAAAGCGGCCTCCAGCTCGCCCGCACCCTGGACTGTGAAGCGGTCTATCATACGCACGTACTGAAAGCGAATGCGATGGATATCGAGCAGACTCTCCGCGATATGGCGGAAAGCGCCAAACAGGGGCGTATGTCGCGCGAGATCCGTTTGACTCCTGACTTATTGCAAAAAACGCTTTTGCAGAAAATAAATGAGGAACTGTTTTATCGCTTTCACAACACCAGCTCCTGCAAGGATCTCCTGCGGCGCTATCATCCCATCGCCGCTCTGGGCGATATCGACAGCGAATTCAACCGCATGATGGAGAACAGCGGCATCCGGCTTGTGATCATGGGGCGTCATCAGTTTTTTGCCAATCGCCGTCTGACTCTGGATCACATTCCCTATCAGGCTCTCATGCAGAATAGGGCAGGACTTCTGGTGATTCCGAGCTTTGAGGAATCCCGTAATCGTCTGCAGGATAATGAGTGGGAAGCGCGCACCAACGCCGACAAGGAATTGAGCGATATCCCACAAGCCTGCGAGGCTTATCCAGATAACTTATGAAAATAATTCAGGACGAAGTGGCTGGTATGTTTTTTGTTATGCATTCACATAGGTGCGGATCGCCAAGCCCCTTAACCCTGGAGAATGATCATGAACGAAAGGCAAACCTGTGAGCACTGTAGGGAACAGATTCACTGTCGCAACCTTTATGTGGCCCTGAGAATTCTCGAGGAGGAACTCCGCTTCGTGGATCGCATCGATCTTTGGCGCGAATTCAGCAGACTCAAAGAGGATATCAGGGCTGCCGGTTACGGCTATCCCGACGGCATCGATACCTGCACGATAGCAGACAGCCCCCACAAGGCGCGGGCTCTGGTCGAGCGCGCGGAGCGAATCCTGCGTGAGGTCCGTCACACGGTTTCAATAAGCCCAGCGTAAGATCCCATACTGCCAGGTCACCACCAGATTCAAAAGTCCATAAAGCGCCAGCAGGGGCCAACCGGCCCAGCGTGGCAGCCGTTCCCAGGCATCGCCCAGGACGAAAAGCAGAGGAAAGAGGACGGCCCCAAAGCGAAAGGCGTCGACCAGCTCACCCTGCAGCGGCATGATCGCAAGGCTGAGAAAGCAGTACAAGGCTTCCGCAAAACGGCCGCGACGGAAGAGCAGCAGCGTTCCCGCCAGCCACAGCCCATAGAAGAGATGATGCAGAAGGCTCCCCACGCGAAGGTTTTGAATGGGATTGGCCAGTAAAAATGTTTTGAAATAGGTGCTGATGCCGTCGGCGATGAACCAATGACTCTGATGCGCGCCCATCGCCGGAAACCAGCCGCGACCTTCCCAAAAATGGAGGAGAGGCGCCAGCCCCCACAAAAGTCCGCTGATCACCCCCATGCCCACAAAAATTCCCAGACGCTGCAGCGGTTTTTTTTCCTGCGCCATGAGCATGCCCCCAAAGGCCAGAGCCATCGCCAGGAAAACACCCTGATGCCGGGTCAAAGCCGCAAGACCAGCCCAGATCGCAGCCAGCCACCACTTTTTTTGATGAAGCGCGGTAAAGCCGAGCACGGAAAGCAGCAAAAATAAACTTTCCGTGTGAAAGGAATGAAAAATATAGGAGGCTGGACTCCAGAGAAAAAACAAAAGTCCGCCCCAGGTGAGCCAGCTTTCAGGCCGGGGGCCGCGACGGGCCACCAGCAGGGTCAGGCTCAAAGCGAAACACACAACGGAGAGCAGGGTTCCGACCGCGAGTGTCGCCGTGACGCCACTCAAACCAAAAAGTGTGGTGAGTCCCCGGGCCATATAAGGGAACAGCGGAGGAAACGCCGCGCTTGCCGCGTCATAACCCTGCGTCGCAATCCGCAGATACCAGCCCGCGTCCCAATGCTGCAAAAGTGCACTCCAGCTTGTGTCCGAGCGTTGCAGGACGACCAACCACAGCAGGACATGGACCACGCCCACAACAAGGGCGAGACCCATGCACTGGGACAGCGAGGGACGCGCTGCGGCACTATGGAATAGAGCAGGGTTTCGATAGTCGAGGCCTTGGAACTTCGCTATGATCTTCCCATGCACCCTAGGCTGATGAGGCATATAGATGATTCCCCTTTTTGATTACCAGCGCCAGTGGCGTGAACGGCAGTCTGAGATTATGGATACGATACAGCGTGTTTTAAACTCCGGCCAGTTGATTTTAGGCGCCGAGGGGCGTGCCTTTGAGGGTGCGATGGCGAATCTGATCGGAATGGATCACGCGGTGGGTGTCAACTCAGGAACCGATGCGCTGGTGCTCGCGCTGCGGGTTCTGGGGGTGAAGCCGGGTGATGGCGTGATCACGGTGCCCAATACCGCCGTGCCCACAGCAGCCGCCATTCGGCTCTGCGGCGCGCGGCCGGTGTTCGTCGATGTCGAACCCGACACTCTGCTGATGGATGTCGAACAGCTCAAAAAATTGAATACGCAAGGCTGCAAGGCCATCATCCCGGTGCATCTGCATGGGTTGATGGTGGATATGGATCCCCTGCTGGCCTTTGCCCGGGCCCGCGGCCTGGCTGTGATCGAGGACTGTGCGCAGGCGCTGGGCTCTTTTTATAAGGGGCGGCCCGCCGGCTCCTTTGGAGCGATTTCCTGCTTCTCCTTTTATCCGACGAAAAATCTCGGCGCGTATGGTGACGGCGGCCTGTGCACCACCCGCGATGCTGGTCTGGCCAAGGCTTTGCGGCAGCAAAGAATGTATGGCTTTGATGAAACACCAATTGCTCAGGTGGATGGATTGAACAGTCGGCTGGATGAATTGCAGGCCGGCATCCTGAATCTGAAACTCAAATACTTCGACGCCGATATGCAAAAGCGCCAAAGTCTGGCGCAGCGTTATCTGGAAAAACTGGATGGGCGGCGCCTGCAGCTGCCCACAAGGCCGGCGGGTCGCACTCACTCCTGGCATATATTCGCCGTGCGCAGTCCCTTCCGTCAGGAGCTCAAGGAAAAGCTTGCCGCCCGCGACATCATCACGGGCGTGCACTATGCCACGCCTCTGCATCGGATGCCGGCTTATCAGGACCTCGGCTACGAGGCCGGGGACCTGCCCGTGGCGGAAAAGGCGGCGGCGGAACTCCTCTCGCTTCCTCTGTTTCCTGAGTTCACGCATGAGGAACAGGACAAGGTCATCGACACCCTGCACGAGGCACTGCCGCGATGAATGCACCGGAACTCTCGTTTGTCATTCCTGTTTACAACGGCGCGGCCACCATCGGCTTTGTCGTGCAGGACATTCTGCGTCTTTTTCAATTTTTGACCTTCGAAATCATCCTGGTCAATGACGGTTCGCGCGATCAGACGGAAGCGGTCTGCCGGCAGCTGGTCGAAGCGCATCCGCAGCACGTGACCTTTCTGCAGCTCTCGCGCAACTTCAGCGAGCATAATGCGGTCCTGGCCGGTCTGAATCAAAGCCGTGGCGCCTATGTCGCCGTGCTGGATGATGACGGGCAGAATCCGCCCGCGGAAATCATTCGCATGTACGAAGCCATCAAAACGGGCAACTTCGATACGGTCTATGGTTTTTACAGGGAAAAGCAGCATCACTGGTTTCGCAACCTCGGCAGCCGTTTCAATGATGCGGTGGCCACGGTCATGCTGAAAAAGCCCAAGCATCTTTATCTGTCGAGCTTCAAGGTCATGAATCGCTTTACCGTGGATCAGGTCATCACCTACCGGGGCGCGTTTCCCTATATCGATGGCCTGATCTTTCGCACGACGCAAAATATCGCGCAGATTCCCGTCGAGCACAGAAAGCGCGATCAGGGTGCGTCCGGCTATACCTTGAAAAAACTGGTCAAGCTCTGGCTGAACATGTTCCTGAATTTCTCGATCAGCCCGCTGCGCCTGGCAGCCATGATTGGTCTTTTCACCGCGGCCGCGAGTGTGCCGCTGATGATTCTGATCATCATCGACAAGATCATGAATCCCTCGCTGACCATGGGCGTGCCCACCATACTGGTGGCGATGACGTTTTTTTCCGGGATTCAGCTCTTGATTATCGGGCTCGTCGGTGAATATCTGGGCCGCATGTTTCTCGATCATTCCGGCACGCCTCAGTATATCGTTCGCTATGCCTATGGCCGGGAGCAGCCGGAACCGGGTCCGATGCCCCGCGTTCCGCAGGCCAAACGCCTGACCCCGCCCCCTTTGCGAGAGGAGCCTTTCCATGTCAACGTTTAAGCAGGCCCGCGTTCTCATCACGGGAGGCCTTGGCTTCATCGGCAGCAACCTCGCCATTCGCATGGTCGAGCGGGGCGCCCGGGTCACGCTGATCGATGCCATGATTCCCAGCTATGGCGCGCGCACCTTTAATATCGACAGCATTCGCGATCGGGTGCAGGTGAATTTTTCCGATATTCGCGAGCCCTATTCCGTGGACTACCTCGTGGCCGAGCAGGATTATATCTTCTGCCTCGCGGGGCAGCTCAGCCACATCGATAGCATGCGGAATCCCATCAATGATCTGCAGATCAATTGCCTCGGGCATTTGAATGTGCTCGAAAGTTGCCGCAAGCATAATCCCAAGGTGAAGCTGGTTCTGACCAGCACCCGCCAGGTTTATGGCAAGCCGCAGTATCTGCCGGTGAATGAGCAGCATCCGATCGAACCGGTGGATATCAACGGCATTCATAAACTGGCGGCCGAACAGTACTTTCAGCTCTACCATAAGGTTTACGGAATCGCCGCGACGGTCCTGCGTCTGACGAATACCTACGGACCGCGCATGGATCTTCTGAGCCAGGACAAGGGCTTTACCGGAATTTTTTTGCGCAAGGCCCTGCTCGGGGAAAAAATTCAGCTCTTTGATGGCGGGCATCAGCTGCGGGATTTCAATGCCATTGATGATGTGTTGGACGCGCTGGAAATCGCCGCCCTGGGCGATCATCCCGGCCGCATCTTCAATCTCGGCCACCATCAACCGCACAGCCTGCGGGAATTCGTTGAGATTCTGGCCCAGCGCCTCCTCTTTGAAATCGAGGACGTCCCCTTCCCCGCCGAACGCAAGGCGATCGACATCGGGGATTATTATGGCTCCTACGAGGATTTCCACCAGGCCACGGGCTGGAAGCCGAAAATCCCGCTGCAGAAAGGTCTGGAGCAGACCATCGATTTTTATGAAGAGCACCTGCAGCATTATCTGAAAAGCCATCGGAAGGACGTCTGATGGAAGAGACCGCTTACCTGGCCCTCGCGGAAGCCGAGGATCATGGCTGGTATTATCGCGCGCGGCTTGAGGCTGTGGAAACTTTGCTGAAGCGCTTCGCTCCCCAACGATCAAGGCCTCTCCGAATACTGGATATCGGCTCCGGAACGGGTGGCAGCACGCAGCGGCTCCAATCCCATGGGGATGTGCTGGGCATGGAGCCTTCCGCACTGGCCCGCGAGCTTTCGCAGAAGCGTTTCCCCACTTTGAAAGTGGAACCCTGGACCATTGACGAATTGCCGGCCAGGGCGCCCCACGATTTCGACGTCGCCGTGATCCTCTGCGTTCTTTACCATCAGAATATCAAGGACCCGGCCGCCGCCTTGCAAAAGATCGCCAGCGTGCAGAAACCTGGTTCCATTCTGATTTGGAATGAGCCGGCCTACCCTTTTCTTTGGCGTCAGCACGATCGTCAGACCGCAGCCGGTCGCCGCTTCTATCCACGTTCCATGCATCAGCTGCTTCACGAGCAGGGCTATGAGCTGGTCTTTCAATCCCATCTCCTGGGCTGGGCTTTTCCCATCGCCTGCCTTCTGGCGCTGAAGGATCGCTGGCGTTGGGGCGCGGATCGGCAGACGACCTCGGCCGAGGAAGGCAGCGATCATAAGCCGGTGCCTGGTCCTCTCAACCGCCTTCTGCGCTGGATCACATTCAGTGAATGGAGGCTCAGTCGTCTCGGTCTGGGCCTGCCCTTCGGTGTTTCGCATCTCCTCGTCGCCCGCCGGCGCTAAGAGGCGGCATGTTTTTCGCATGGATTTCGAACAGGACGGGAGGCCCATGAAGGGCCGCGTCTGATATTCGAGGCCACCATGAACACGTTTTTTATCGGCACTGCCGCCTGGAGCATCCCGCGAACCGCCACCAGTTTCTTTGCCCCCTCCGGCTCGCAGCTGGAACGCTATGCGAGCCGTTTCAAGGCGGTGGAAATCAACAGCTCCTTCTATCGCGATCACGAGCCCAAAACCTATGAAAAATGGGCCGCCATGACTCCCGCCAACTTTCGCTTTGCGGTGAAGATGGCGCGCGCTTACACGCACAGCCGCGATTGGAAAACGACCGACCTTTTGCATACGGTCGACGGGTATCTGCATCTGGGTCAAAAGCTCGGAGTCATTCTGATTCAGCTGGCCCCGCGTCACGTTTTTGATCCTGATCAGGATCGGGACCTCTTCGCGGCCATCCGACGCATCTATGAAGGGCCGATCGTGGTGGAGCCAAGACATCGCAGCTGGGCCAGCCACGAGGCCCATCTTCTGATGCATGAAATGCGGATCGGCAAAGTGCATGCGGACCCGGAACGCTGCCCCGACCTGAAGCCTGAATTCGTCAGTCCGATTCAATACTGGCGGCTGCATGGTTCCCCGGAAATCTATGCGAGTGATTATGCCTACGCGTACCTGCAGCATCTTGGGGAAACATTGCAAAAGGAAAAAGCCGCTGGACAGGATTCCTGGGTTATTTTTGACAACACGAAATTTGGTCGCGCTACTCACAATGCATTGGAATTGGTGAATATTCTGGAGCGACCCGGTTTGGAGTCAGCAGGGGACATGAGGTGATGTTTTTGACCTGCACTGGAGCCTGCCTCTTTTCGCAGCGCCTTATGGAATTTTCAGGGGTTTGGAGTTTGGTACGAATCCTGAAAGTGTTGCAAAAGCCGGACAGGTTCCGGCCTATGTCCAACGCAGGAGAGACATCAGAGCAGGACAAAGACATGGATCGTGTGAGCGATCTCGAGCTTTGCTCCCGGTACTTCAGCCGAACCCATTGATGGATGAGTTGCAAGGAGGTTTTCGATACATGATCGAAAACCTCCTGTTTCGTGGTTCTGGAGCCAGCAATTAGAGGACGTAGAGGAAGGCCAGAAGATCTTTCTTCTCAGCTTCGGTCAGACGCAGTTCCAGAACGAGATTGAAGAATTCCACCGTATCATCCAGCGTCAAGAGGCGACCGTCGTGCAGATACGGAGGGGAATGACGAATGCCGCGCAGAGGGAAGGTCTTGATGGGACCGACCGACGTCATCAGCCGCCCATTGACGTTCTGCGGCTTAAAGAAGCGTTCCGCCTTCAGATCATGCATGCTGTTATCGGTAAAATAAGGCCCGGGATGGCAGCTGGCACATTCGGCCTTGCCGTAGAAAAGCTCTTCGCCGCGCAGCTCGGCAGACGTCGCCACTGCGGGAATCAAGCGGCCATTGATATCAAGTTTTGGCGCCGGTGGGAAATCCAGAATGGACTGGAATTCGGCCATATGCGCGACCTGAAGCGCACGGTCGAGCTTGTTAAAGCCTTTCTTGGCCGCTGTCACATGATCCCCATCGAAGTAAGCGCCCAGCTGTTCGAATTCGGTGAAGTCCTCCACCGTTTTCATCGCCCGTTGACTGCCGAAGAGGCGTTGGATATTCAGGCCGCGCAGTGTCGGAACATCAAGACGCCGGCGGAACTCCTGAGGACGGGTCACCGGATCCAGGTGCGTGGCGCCATTGGTATGGCCGTTGGCATGACAGTCGAAACAGGAAATTCCCAGTTCCGGGCTATCCGTGCGTCGATCATTGGTCACGTTGAATTGCTGCTGGGCAAAGGGCGTCACGAGCAGACGCAAACCATCCAGCTGCCGCGGCGTGAGGATGCCATCAAAAATTTCAAAGAAGTTTTTGTTCGTGATCAAAACACCCTGCGAAACATCCCCGAGATCAGGTCGTGTGGTCAGGAAAATTGGTGCAGGAAATTCCGGTAAAAAATGATCGGGAATATCCAGCTCCACATCGAAGCGTAAAAGATTGCGTCCTTCCGCAGCCATGATTTCATCGATATGAAACTGCGGGAGCACCTGCCCGCCTTCTTCATGACGCGGATGCGGCAGAGGCATGAAGCCGTCCGGGAACAGGTTTTGCTGTTTGATCTGTTCGGGCGTCATCTGCCCAAGCTGTTCCCAGGTGACATTTTCACGGAGGCGAACCCGCACACCCGTCTGGACCGGCTTGCCGCGACTCATGTAAATGTTCGCCTCAGCCCGCGAACTCATATCGTAGCGCGCATTGAGCATTTCATTCTGCTTGCGTTCGGCCTCCGGTTTCCCGGCCACGAGGCGGGCCCGCATGTCAGCAAACGATTCGGTGATGGCCACCGGGATATAACTCGTATCACCAGGACGCTCTGTTTCGGGTGGCTGCGCTTGATTGGGCGTGTTGCCCGGAGCAGGCGCGGCGCTCCGTTCCTTCTTTTGAAAGAGATCACTGCTCTGATGACAGGCGGAAAGACTGGTGGCCATGAGCACCACCACCGAAAAATTCCTCATGACAAGACTCCCTTACAGTCTGGATGGAGGCAAGAAAGATCGACTCTGACCGCCACAGTAAAAAGAGAGGGCAGCGCATGGCTGCTGGGAAGATTCCGCAATTTCTGCAGAAAAATAGGATGAAGATTCGGTTCGGTAGGATTTTTGAGAAATTAACTCAAACCTGGAACGAAATCTGCACTTTGAAAAGCGGTGTCCGTCGTTTTAATCAGGAGGTGCACGATGCAATTCAACAATTCAGAAATGGAGAACGAACGACCGACTCCTCCATTTCCCGCGCGCAAAATTCCCAAACCAGGATTGGAGAAGGACCTGGAACCCCGCCCCCAGTATGAAGGTTTGGAATATCGCGGCTCAGGAAAACTCGAAGGGAAAGTGGCGCTCATCACCGGGGGTGACTCGGGAATAGGGCGGGCGGTTGCTGTCCACTATGCGAAGGAAGGCGCGGACGTTGCCATCGTGCATCTGCCCGAGGAACAGGATGATGCCGAGGAAACTCTGCAAGCCGTGCGGGCATTGGGGCGCGGTGCGATCAGTATCCCAGGCGATGTCGGCGATCCTGAATTTTGCCGCCAGGCCGTAAAGAGCACGGTGAAAACCTGGGGACATTTGGATATCCTCGTGAACAACGCCGCCCGCCAGAAGCACATTGAGAACATCGAGGATCTGGATGAGAAGGAATTTGAACACACCTTTCGCACCAATATCTTCGGCTATTTCTATATGGCCAAGGCCGCGATTCCCGAACTTCCAGAAGGCGGCTGCATCATCAACTGCGGATCCATCACGGGCCTCGAAGGCAGTGCCGCGCTCCTGGATTATTCCGCCACCAAAGGCGCCATCCATGCTTTCACCAAGTCGCTGGCGAAAAACCTGGTGAAGCGTAAAATTCGTGTGAACTGCGTGGCCCCTGGTCCCGTCTGGACTCCGCTCAATCCGGCTGAACTCAAGCCCGAAGCCACGGCCCATTTCGGCGAGAGCACACCCTACGGCCGCCCCGCCCAGCCCGAGGAAATTGCGCCAGCCTTTGTCTTCTTTGCTTCATCGATCGATTCCAGCTATATCACTGGTGAAGTCCTCTCGCTGCTCGGTGGAGATACCACGGCCGGATAACCGCAAGCCTGAGTCGTGAGTTTATTGACGATTCAGGCTGAATTTTCGATTCCTCCAATCCCCGGCCTTTCGGAATTTACCCATACCCTTAATTTAAAAGCCTTTATCCCGATAAATCTCTCAACTTGATCCCATCAAACCGAGGGGGCACGATGCGTTTTCTTTTCACCTTATTTCTGACCCTGGGCCTTTCCTTCCCCTGTATGGGCTTTACCCTTCAGCCCGATACGGAACAGGTCGTGGTCGGCAACTTCAACTTTCTCGCTGATCCCACGCGCCAGCTGACACTAGAAGAAATTCGGACCCGCACGGATTGGAAGGTGAACGAAAAAGGCAGCTTCAACTTTGGTTTTTCCAAGGACAGCTACTGGATCACCTTTCAGGTGACCAATGCCGTGCCTGAGCTGAGGCAGTGGATCCTGGAACTTGAATATGCGCCACTGGACTTTATCGACCTGCATGTTGTCCACAAGGATGGTCGCGTCACCCATAAACGTGCCGGCGATCGCCTGCCCTTTGCCGAACGTGACATCGAATATCGCAGCAGCAACTTTATCCTCAAAATGGAAGCCCAGGAAACGGTCACAGTTTATCTGAACATCCGGTCGGAGAGCTCCATTCATGGGCCGATTGTTCTCTGGTCACCTCAGGGGTTTATTGAAAAGGCCAGTCACGAGTTGACGGGCTTCTCCCTCTACACCGGCCTCATGCTGGCGATGTTACTCTATAACCTTTTCCTTTTTCTCACCATCCGCGATAAAAGTTATCTCTATTATGTGCTCTATGTGCTGTTCTACGGCTACACCATGACCTCGGTCTTTGGGCTCAGCTATCAGTACGTGACGCCCGAAGCGCCCGCCCTCGCCAACCTGATGGTTCCTGTCTCCATAGCCCTGGGCAGCATCTTCGTTATCCTGTTTGCGCAGGAATTCCTGAAACTCAATCAATATTCCGTCTGGATGCCGCGACTCTTTAAATTCTTCTATGTTTGGGCAGGCTGCGCCCTCGCCGCCACCCCATTTTCCTATGCGCTCAGCATCAAGCTCGCCTCCGGCCTGACCATGATCGGGGCGCCCTGTGTGTTCATCGCTGGTGTTGCCTGCCTCGGCAAGGGCTATCGGCCGGCCTACTTTTTCGTGCTGGCCTTTTCGCTCTTTCTCATCGGGATCACCATCAATCAGATGCTGACCTTTGGTCTGGTCGAACCGAGCCTCTTCGCACGTTACAGCGGGCATTTTGGTTCAACCGCGGAAATGATCCTCCTGTCCATCGCTCTGGGTGACAAGATCAAATATGAGCAGAATCAGACCCGACGGGAGATCGTCCAGCTCAACAAGGACCTGAAGGAAGTCAATGAACATCTGGAATCGCGCGTGGAAGAGCAGACGCGGGATATCCGCTCCATGCTGCAGCATATTCGTCTCGGCATCTTCACCATCGTCGAAGGCGGTCAGATTCACAAGGACTACTCATCCTTTCTGCAGAGAATCTTCCAAAGGCAGGATCTGGCCGGAGCCAGGGCTGCTGATCTCCTTTTCGAAGGCAGCGATGTGGGTTCCGATACGCGCAGTCAGGTCAATAGCATATTGCAAAGCACCCTCGGTGAACCGGAATGCAGCTTTGATTTGAATGAAGGTTCCCTGCTCAAGGAAATCCGTAAAACCGGTCCCGACGGGCAGGCCAGGATCCTTGAAATCGACTGGAGTCCGATCGTCAACCGTCGCGAGTTGATCGAAAAAATCCTGGTCACCATTCGCGATGTCACCCAGTTCCGGGAACTCCAGGAGGACGCGAACCTGAAGAAAAAGGAACTGGAATTCATCGCCGAGATCGTGCCGATTTCGCGCGAGCAGTTCGCCCGCTTTCTCAGTTCCACCGACAAGCATATTGAAGAGAATGAGCGCCTGATCCAGGCCAATGCCACGAAGAGCCTGGAGGCGTTGAAGATCATTCTGATCAACCTGCACACGCTGAAAGGGACAGCCCGGGCCCTGGGGCTCAGGAAACTGAGCGAGATCGTGCATGAGGCGGAACATTACGCAGCGCTTCTGCAGAGCGGCCAGGCGGACTGGAAGCAGGACCTTCTGCGCCGCGATCTGGAGCTGGTGAAGGCCACGTTCGAATACTATCGTCATGTCAACGATCAGGTTCTGGAGCGCGCTTCGAACCGGAGCAGCATCGAGCTGGATATTGCCAAGGTTGAAGCCATCCTGAATGAAATTGCCGGTCTGCATCAACAGCCCCTGTCGTCCGAATCCCGCAGCCTTTTTCAAAAGATCGATTTCATGCTGTCGAAGGCCTTTCTGCAGCCCGCCTCTCTTGTGCTTCATGAGATCCTGATCAGCACCCAAAGGCTCGCCCGGGACCTGAACAAGGAAGCACCGAAACTGGTGATCACCGACAACGGCTTTTTCCTGACGCGCGACGGGGCTGAGCTTCTGCGCAACGTGCTCAGTCACCTGACGCGCAACTCGATGGATCACGGGATTGAAACCCGCGAGGAACGCCGGGCCATAGGCAAGGCGCCCCAGGGAACGATTACCGTGACTCTGGCCGAGGACAAGGATGGGCTGATCCTCCGTTATCAGGATGATGGACGCGGTCTCGGCCTGCAAATGATCAGAACGCTGGCCATGATCCGTGGTCTGGTGGACAGGGTCGATAACCTGAGCCGCGAAGAGCTGGCTCATCTGATCTTTATCCCTGGATTTTCCACCAGCCAGGCGGTGAATGAAATCTCGGGACGCGGCATGGGGATGTCGGCTATCAAGACCTACACGGAAAATGCGGGCGGCACGCTCACACTGGAGCTGGGGTCCGCTGATCCGATGGAGGACTTCATTCCCTTCACCCTCGTCATGCATATGCCTGCGCGCTACTATCGCTCCTTCCCGGAATCTTTCCTGAAAAAGGAGCGGGGGTCTGCGGCCGCCTGAAGGGATCGTGGCCTTCCCGCTCGTTTTCCGTTATGCTCCCTTTCATAGGAATGTGGAGCCATAACGGGCTATTGAGGAGATCACCATGAAGAAAAATTTCCTGGCCTTGCTCCTGGCGATCCCGGCGACGGGACTGAGCGCCCCGAAAAAGGTCACCGTCGCGACCGATCCCGGCGACGCCTGGCCCGCCGCCGCACGAAGCCTGATGGAAAAAGCGGCGCAGATCGTCTTTGATCGCATCAATGACCATGACGTCGCGCAGTGTGCGTATCGGAATGCGTTCCGGGAGAATACGGACAAGGTGCGCCGGCAATGGAGCTCGCAGATCACCGTGCTGAATAAAAATGGAGAGGTCACACTCAGGATCTTGAAGAAAAAGCTGGATCGATCCATTCTGGGGCTGGCTCAGCTCAACAAGGCCCGCGTGGATCCGGAATTTTTTCGCATCCACCATCTCGAGATCATTCTGAACGAGACCAATCTCAATCAGTTTGCTGACCAGTATCCGACGGCGGATGGAGGGGAGCTTGGGATTTGGGTGAATACGATCGCTCATGAGCTGGCGCATAATTTTGGTTACCGGCATGGCCACAGCGGGGTCTGGGCCAGGGACTATCCGGGATATTTTCCGACCGAACTGGGCTTCTGTGTGATGACGCAGGGGAAACACGGCAGTGATTTGGGGGATTATGAACTTCGCAGAAAATTCAAGGAAGCCCGCTAGGATTTGGCTCGGAGCGGCTATTCTTCTGGTCGTGGCCGTGGTCCTGCGCTGGTGGAATCTCGGGGCGATTACGGAAAAAATCTTTGATGAAGCTCACTATGTGCCGGCGGCCGAGGTCCTGGTTGGAATTCAGGACCATCCGGGTATGGGAGTCTGGTCCTTTCATCCTTTGATAGGCAAGGCCCCGGCGCCGAATTTCGAGCATCCCCTGCTCGGCAAGTTTCTGATTGGCTGGGGAATGCGCCTCTTCGGAGCGGATGCCGTGGGTTGGCGCTTTTTTCCCGCTCTCATCGGCTGTCTCAGTCTGGTTCTGATGGGCTGGCTGGGGTTCAGGTTTTTTGGACAACCGATGCTCGCCCTGTTGGGTTTGCTCTTTCTGGGTTTTGACAGCCTGCATATGATCCATTCGCGGCTGGCCATGCTGGATATATTTCTGATGACCGCGCTGCTGGGACTTCTGCTCAGCAGCTGGGAGTTGATCCAACAACCGGACAGCTGGACCTGGCGGATCGCCGCGACGCTCTGCATTGCGCTTGGCCTTTCCAGCAAATGGGTCTTTGCCTTCGGCATTCTCGCCTTCAGCTGGTGTCTGCTGGCCATGGGGCAAGGCAGTAAGAAGCTGCGTTTTCAAACCTGGGTCATCGTCGGGCTCATGGCCCTCGGTCTTTATCACCTTTGGTTCCCCTACTATGCCGCGCAAGGCTTTTCCTATGGGGAATGGCTTGAATTTCACATCGCAGCCAACGTCGTGATCACGGGTAAACTCGCCCATCATCCCTATGGAGCCTCCGCCCTCTCGATGCTCTTCAACCAGCGTAATATCTGGTACCACTTTCAGCAGTTGCCAGGGCAGATGACGGTGGGGTTGGTGGGTCTCGTCAATCCTCTCCTGATCTTTTCCGTGCTGCCGGCACTGACGGTTTGCCTCGTGAATTATCGGAAGACGAGGGAGCGGCAGGATATCTTTATCCTTGGCTGGTTTGCCTGCTGCTATCTGCCTTTTTTTCTGGTGCTTCGTGAAAGGCAGGGCTTTCTTTATTACATGCTGCTCGTCCTCCCGCTGATCATTCTCGCCGTCGTGCGCATGCTGGATATTCTGGGGAAGAAAATCAGGTTCAGAGTGCTGGCCACGATTTATGGACTGGTTTTTCTGGGCTTCGCCGCTTTCTATCTGCCGGTGGTCCTGGCCCTGCCGATGACGCGGGATTATTATCTCTGGCTGATAAAATTCACGGGGGTCTAGCACCCCCGTCTCCACCTTACTTGTAATCGTTGTCGACCCAGGCCTGCATCACCGCCTTCACATTGGGTGCGATTGGAAACCCTATCGGTCGGCTTCAAAGCCGGGCTGGCCTCATTTTTTTCCGCGGGAGCCGCATAGCCACCCTGGGCATCATCCGTGTTGTGACAGGCACTGCAGAGCAGCCCATCATCACGACCCGCCGTCTGGCTGGTGACCACCTCGGCCAGGGTTTTGCCGTCGATATTCGGGTTGGGAGCGAGACCGAACTTTGAGGAATAGATCGGCTCGCTCCAGCCTATCAGAACCTTTTGTTTGACTGCGTTCGATCCCTCCATCTGTTTCATGATTTTGGTGGCTGCCGGTTCCTGCTCCGCGCAGGCGGGCAGAAGAAACAGCAGGACTATGAATCCAAACTTTCGCGCCAAGGATTCGTCCTCCACAAAACTCGAAAAGTCACTTGATGCCTTGGCAGGAAGCAAGATCAGGACCAACCGACAAATCCTTGAAACCATTATGGGATAAGGGTTTCAAGCGCGCAAATTCGCGCAGATCCAGGCCGCGAATTGAGGGATCTCACCCCTTCCCATTTTCCGTTCGCATTCTCCTGGAGGCGCGGCTAGACTTGGGAGGAACGATGCGGGAGGAACGTCATGCACCATCACTTTGGACCGACCCTGACTCAACACCGCCAGCTGCTGGTGAAACAGCGCCATGAGCTGGCCGAGTGGTTTGGCTTTGAGACACGCAATAAGTATGAAATATTTACCAGCACCGGCCAAACCGTGGCCTTCGCTGCGGAACAGGGCAAGGGCATTCTGGGCCTGATGCTGCGGCAACTCCTCGGTCACTGGCGTTCCTTCGAACTGCATTTCTTTACGCCCGAACGCCAGGAATTCATGCGCGCCGTCCATCCCTTTCGCTGGTACTTCGAGGAACTCGTCGTCCAGGACCAGCAGGGCCGCAGCCTCGGTCGCATCGTGAAACGTTTTTCCATCCTCAGCAAACGCTTTGCGGTTTATGACGCGCATAATCAGGTGATCATGGAGGTAGCCTCGCCGATTTGGAAAATATGGACCTTTCCGTTTGTGAAGCAGGGCCGAACCGTGGCGGTCGTGAAAAAGAAATGGACCGGGCTCTTGCGTGAAGCCTTCACGGACAAGGATACCTTTGCCATCGAGATGGAAGATGGCAGTCTGAATGAAAACGTCCGGCGCCTGCTGCTGGCCGCAGCTCTTTACATTGATTTGATGTATTTCGAGAAAAAAGCCAATACCTGAAGCGCTTTTCCTGCCTGTCCCACAGCCCTGGTAATCTTCCCAGGGCCTCATGAATGCCTTATCATATGTATACCAGTATTCCGCTGCTTTGATCTTGAGGGCTTTGCCATGAATATCGGAAAGACCTTCGGTTCCGGTTTGTTACTCTTTTGGTCCCTCACGTGCCTGGCCAATTCCAACGACCTGCCTCTCATCGTGGACTATGTGGAAGACCCGGGCGGTTCCCTCACGTTTGAAACCGTCGCAGCGATGCAAGCGGATGCCTGGCAAAAATCCGGGGAATCCGTTTTAAATTTCGGTTTCACGCAGTCCATCTACTGGCTGCGTCTGACCATTCAGGGTGATCCCGCAGAAACCCGCAGGATGTTCCTGGAGATCGCCTATCCTGCCCTCGACAAACTGCAGCTCTATAGTCCAGCGTCCGATGGAACCTACTCGATGCGGGCAACCGGCGATCGTTATCCCTTTTCGCAGCGGGATGTCACCCATCGCAATTTTATTTTCAAACTCGACGTCCAGGGCCAGCAGACTTACTTCCTGCGCTGCGAATCGACCGGTTCCATGAAGATTCCCCTGGCCCTCTTTGACCCCGAGCATTTTCATAAAGTCAACGAGTGGGAGGCCATAGGTCTGGGTTTCTTCTGTGGCGTCATCATTGTGATGATCCTCTATAACTCCTTCCTGGCTCTGACCATCCGGGATATGAACTATGTCTACTACATAGGGTACATCGGTTTGTTCATGGTCTTTAACATCTCTCTGAACGGCCTGAGTTATCAGTATCTCTGGCCTCATAGTATCTGGCTGGCCAATTACAGTATTCCTCTGGCCATTTATGGTTCGGCCGCGTTTGCTTTACAATTTTCCCGGCGTTTTCTGCGGACGGATCTCTACCATGTCTGGCTCGACAAGGCGATCATATCCATCATGCTCTGGGCGGTCCTGGGTGTGCTGCTGGTGCCCTTTCTTTCCTACAAAATCACCACCCAATCCTGCACCTCGGTGGCTCTCGCGGTCAATTGTGTTCTCCTGACGGCCGGTCTTATCCTGGTCAGGCGCGGCCACCGCTCGGCCCGTTTTTATATGATCGCCTTCGCCGCCATCTGGGTTGGTATGGCCGTGAAAGCCTTGCAAACCCTTGGTTTCATGCCAGTGACAGCGTACACCGAAAATGGAGTGGTCTTTGGTTCCATCGCGGAAGTCATCCTTCTCTCGCTGGCCCTGGGCGATAAGATTCATCTGGAGCAAAGAGCCGCTCGGAAAAAAATCGAAAGCCTCAACGCCAGCCTTTCGGAAAAAGTGGTCGCACAAACCAGCGAAATCCATTCCATGCTGATGAACATCAAGCAGGGGATTTTCACCGTGGAACTGGTGGGTGGGGTTCCCGTGCTCAACCCGGATTTTTCCGAGCATCTGACCCAAATCCTGGGGGAAAGAAATCTGGCCGGCAAACCGGTGATGGAGGTCGTCTTTGGGCGCAGCCTCGTCTCGGCCGACGATCGGGCCCTGATTCAAAGCGTGATCGTCTCCTGTCTGGGCGAAGAGTTCATTGCCTACGAACTGAATGCCCAGCAGCTGCCAAAGGATTTCACCCTGAAAACATCGGACGGTCTGCACAAGATCATCGAAATCGAATGGTGCCCGGTCCTGGCGCCGGATTCGAATATCATCCAGAATTTCCTCGTCACCCTCCGGGATGTGAGTTCCTACCGGACACTGCAGGCCCATTCCCGCGAGCAGGAGGAGGAACTGCAGTGCATTTCCGAACTTCTGAACTGTCCCAACACCAACTTTGTCCGCTTCTGCCAGCTTTGCTACGACCTCTTCGACGAGAACCGCCGCCTGGTGCTAAGCCCGCATCTCCGGGATACTGAGGCTTTGAAGATCATGTTCATCAATATGCATACGCTCAAGGGCGAAGCGCGCCAGCTCCGGCTGAGCCACCTGACCAGCCATATTCATACTGCGGAACAGGCCTTTGCCGATGCGAACAAGGGCGACCGGCTCCGGCTCAAACCGGATCAACTGCTCAACCTGATGGATGACTGCGAAATGGCTCTGCAACGCTACATCGATATCAATGAGAAAAAACTGGGGCGTTCCACCACAACCACGGAATTGCCTGTCAATCGCAATTGTCTGGTGGAGGTCATCCAGAAATTCCGTCAGGTCCTGACCCTGCCTTTGGCCCTTCCTCTCCGTCAGGATCTGCAGGAAACGGCGCAGAAACTCACCGATACGGTCTTCCCCAGTGCGACACTTATTCTGAATGAAGCCATGAAGCATGCCGGCACACTGGCCCGCGACCTTCATAAGGCGCATCCCGAGATTCGCATCGACTCCGCCCATCTCAACCTCAGCGTGGCCGGCGAGACCCTTCTGCGGAAAGTCTTTCTGCATTTGATTCGCAACTCTCTGGATCACGGCATCGAAGCGCCGGAGGAACGGCTGGCCAAGGGCAAACCGGCGCGGGGAACCATCGACGTCGTCGTGGATCAGCCGGACGGACAATCGCTGAGGATTCGTTACCGTGATGATGGACGCGGCATCAATATCGAAAAACTGAAATGGATCGCCGCGGATCTGGGGATTTTGAACCCGGAGGAACTGCGTGATCCACTTCGCATCGCCTATGTGATCTTTGAAGACGGCATCTCAACCAGCAAGACCGTGACCGAGATTTCCGGGCGTGGAGTGGGGATGGGAGCCATCAAGGAATACATTGAAAGGCTCGGGGGACGCATTGAGCTCAAGGTGAAAAACCCGGAGGCAGGGGATCCTGGTTATCTGCCTTTCGAACTCGTCCTGCTCACCCCTATCGAAATCATGGCCGCGTAAATCCCTGATCAAACCTGCAGTCACAGAGCTTGATAGAGTGGACAACGATCTGACTCCTTTTCGGGAGTCCGTTCCTGGTTGCTGTTGTTCATGACTGCGGAGTTGCCCATGCAAACCTTTCGAATCCTGTCCATTCTCGCCCTGACCGGCCTGCTTCTGACCAACTGTCGTGCGGATCGGTCCTCCATCGAGGGAGGCCAGCGTTCGCAGCTGGCGGATGTGGCGATCGGAAATTTTGATAAACCCAACTGGACCCGATTTGACCTTGAAATCGAACGCCTGCGCCCCGAACCTCAGAAGATTCAAAAGAAATATCAACGCATGGACAATCAGGACCTGCGTGATGCCACGATTCAGGTACCCTTTGGGGATTATAAATTCCTCCTGACCTATCGTGACGACCAGGACAAAATCCTCTATGAATCCTGCGCCGCGGAAAAAGCCAAGGAACATTCCATCCAGGAACCGCGCTATCCGGTTGAAATCAAAATCTGTGCGGCCGATGGCCAGACGCCAGCCGGCGAAGTGAAACCCGATGAGGCGGACGTCACGATCAATCCGGTGGTGACAGCCCCCGACGCTGCAGGATCCTTCGTCGCCGCGCATGGCATGCTCAGCGTTGCGGGTGGAAAGATTGTCGATAAGAATCAGAAGCCCATTCAACTCAAAGGCATGAGTCTTTTCTGGAGTCAATGGTCCGGCACCTTCTGGAATGCCGATGTCGTGGCCACGCTCAAAAAGGACTGGAAAGCCACGCTGGTGCGGGCGGCCATGGGAGTTGAAGAAGGGGGTTACCTGACTCAACCCGCCGCGGAAAAGGAAAGGGTGAAAACCGTTGTGGAGGCTGCGATCAAGGAAGGCCTCTATGTGATCATCGACTGGCATGATCACCACGCCACCCGCAATGCGGACAAGGCCGTGGAATTCTTTACCGAGATGGCCACCCTTTACGGCAATAACCCGCACGTTCTCTTTGAAATCTATAATGAACCGATCGACGACAGCTGGGATCAGGTCAAGGCTTATGCGGAGAAAGTGATCAAGGCCATTCGCGCGAAAAACGCCAAAAACCTTGTGATCGTCGGCAGCCCCACCTGGTCGCAAAGGGTCGACCTGGCCGCGGACAATCCGATTCAGGATTCCAACGTGGCCTATACCCTGCACTTCTATGCCGGCACCCATCGCCAGGAACTGCGGGACAAGGCCGCGTATGCGATCCAAAAGGGCCTCGCGCTTTTCGTCACGGAATTTGGCGTCTGCGCGTCCTCAGGCAATGGCAATATCGATCTGCCCGAAACCGATCGCTGGATGGAGTTCATGAATAAGCACGGTATAAGCTGGGCCAACTGGTCTCTCTTTGACAAGGACGAGAGCGCCTCGGCCCTGAAAAACGGCGCGAACCCCCGTGGAGGCTGGACGGATAGCGATCTCACCGTTTCCGGAGCTTATATCAAACGGAAGATCATGGAATGAAAGGACGAGGGCAGGCCGACCTGCCCTATTCCTTGCCCTAGGACACAGCCGAGAGGCGGTCCAACATGCGCAAGAGATACTGATAGAAGTGATCCACACTCGCGATTTCCACACTTTCATCCGGGGAATGAGCGTTTTCGATGGTCGGCCCAAAGGAAACCATATCAATCCCCGGAATTTTCTCCCCAATGATCCCACATTCCAGACCGGCATGAATCGCTTTCACCGCGGGATCCCGCCGATAGAGTTCCTTGAAGGTGGCCTGTGCCAGTTTCAAAACAGGTGACTCCAGATTCGGTTTCCAGCCCGGATATCCTGCGCCGGCATCGACCTTGGCCCCGCCGAGCTGAAAACACGCAGCTGCGCTGTAGGCAACATCCGCCATCTCCGACGCCACGGAACTCCGCTGGCTGGTGGAGATCACGACTTCATTCTTGGTGCTGCGAATGACGCCCAGGTTGCTCGATGTTTGCACCAGCCCTTTGATATCCGCACTCATTTTGATGACACCATGCGGAATTGCGGCGATCGTGGCGAGAATCTTATTCTGGAGCGCACGAGCCCAGACTTTGCCGCGCCGCGTTTTTATGGTCGCCAGGGTAACTTTTACGCCTGGATCCGAGGCCTGGAGTTCGGCTTGAATGACCTCCTGAAAACGATCGATCAACTGGACGGATTCCTCCCATTGGACCTGAGGCAGATAAAGGGTCACCTCGGCTTCCCGTGGGATCGCATTGCGTTTGTTGCCGCCATTGAAGGCCGAGACTCTGGCGCCCCGCGCGGTCAGGAGCACCGCCGCCCGGGCTGCGATCTTGATGGCGTTGCCGCGTTGTTTGTCGATATCCAGTCCTGAGTGCCCGCCTTTCAGACCCTTGACGCTGATGCGCACGATATGACTGCGAGCCGGGGCTTTGTCCCAGGCCAGCTTCCAGCTGCCGTTGGTATCACGCCCACCGGAGCAGCCGACATAAAGCGCCCCCTCCTCTTCGCTGTCGAGGTTCAAAAGGATGCGGGCGGACACGAGGTTGGGATCCAGATGTTTGGCGCCCGTCAGCCCGGTTTCCTCGTCAATGGTGAAAAGAAATTCCAGAGGGCCATGCTGAACTTTTCCGTCCTCCATCAGCGCGAGGCTGGTGGCGACCGCGATTCCATTGTCAGCGCCCAGGGTGGTGCCGCTGGCCTTGAGATGACTGCCGTTTCTTTGCAGGCGAATCGGATCCTTATTGAAGTCGTGGGGGGTCTCCGCATTCTTTTCACACACCATATCGAGGTGCCCCTGCAGGCAAACGGAAGGCGCGGCCTCCCGACCTGGAGACGCTGGTTTTCGAATGAGGAGATTGCCAACGGCGTCCCGATCCACGCTGCAGCCCGTGCGTTGAGCGGTTTCTATGACATAACGAGCAACAGCCGCCTCGCTTTTGGAGGGGCGAGGGATGGCGGATATAGCGGCGAAATGTTTCCAGAGAAGTGCGGGTTCCAGACCCGAGACTGCTTCAGACATGATGGCAAAGCTCCTTTGTGCAGGCGGCGATGATTCGCCTGAGGACGAAGATTCCGGTTCCTACACTAAGGGACAGAAGAGGAAGATATCAAGAAATATAACAGACTTGGCCCTGCTGGCAGCCTCGGGATAAATCCGCAGACAAGCGATCGATAGCCAGTTAGCGAATTATTGTGACTTTTCAAACGCAATAAAAGAGCGTTACCATAGTCTTGTGAAACGCCCGAATGGTCGGGCTTACAAGAAAGGTTTATATGGAAAAGAAAAAATCCCGAAAAACCAGCAAATGGGCCCAGGACATCCTGTCCCGCCTGGCCGCTGGTGCCCTGTTCAGCTCTCTCATGAGCTGAACCCTCTCTTCTTCCTCGATCCGTCCTCAAAGCAGTGTAATCCCAAGAAAAATTTAGAATGACACAGTGACTCGACAGGTTGATCTGCGCCCCTGACTCCACTCCTCTCTGGGCGAACAGTAATAGGAAGGGAAGTCCAAAATCCTTCCATCGGACTTTGAACCCCCTCCCTGGAATGGAGTCAGAAGCGGAACAGATTAGTTGCTCGAAGAATCAGGGTTGCAGCTGTTGAAGGTTGCGCCAGTTTTTTCTTCGATTTGGATGCTAGGATCAGCGGTGAGGCGCTCATCGATCACTGGACCGCAGAGGTCAGCCAGGCTTTGGACAGCCTGGAGGCCAGCGCAATCGAGTTCGATGTCAACAGCTGGAACAGTCAGCTGATATTGTTCCAGCACAGTACATGCGGCTGTAGCGGGACCTACTTCCACGTCTTCAGCCTGGAAGGGAACTGCGTAGCCTTTCAGACTGAAAGAAGCGCCGATTTGTTTCGTGTTCTGCACTTCGATGCTGGGTGTTTCAGCAGCTGGGCGCCACTCGGTAGCGACTTGCTTACAGGTAACCACAGCTTTGAAAGGTTTCAGCTGCTCGTTAGCTGACAGCTCAGTACACTTGTTTTTCAGGTCTTCCAGATTCATCGAAGATTGGCTGCCGCCTTGTGCAGCATAAGCCGAAGCAGAAAGTGCGAAACCGAACGCCAGGACAGACATGGAGATTGTTTTCATCGAAATAATCCTTATGCAAAGATGGTGTTATACTAAACAGCTGGATATCAGGGTTTAAACATCCCTGCCTTTTCCAACAGTTTTCGAATATCTTCGTTGTATTTTTTCACTTCCGGATTGTACTGATCCTTGTTCACCGAGCCATTGGGCAGGAAAACCATATCCGGATGGAAGTTCAGACTGTTGCTCAGCCACTCGCCGGCGATGATTTTCAGACGGCCGTTGGCATCGGGCTTGGAGTCATAGTACAGACGGTACTCGTATGTGGGCGCCGCAAGGTCGTTGGCCAGACTCGTCGGGGAGTTATCCACTTCAGCCCGCTGACGGACCATCCAGGGGAAAGCCTTCACGATCAGCGCCTGGGGTTTCTCAGGATCCTTCGAAATGTTCAAGGCCACGCGGAAGAGAGGTTTCGACCAGATTTCCGGACCTGGATCCTCATCAATGATGATGGGTTTCTTCTGATTGCCAAGATACTCTTCGATCAGGCGATGGAACGCCTCGGGACGGAGATCCTGAATCAATCCGTCAGTGGCGGCCAGGCCTTGATAACGGCGGCCGAAGATCTGGGGTTTGTAACCCTCGTAGTATTTGATCGTCAGAGCTTTCAGATCGCTTGGCGTAAAGTTGATGCCGTCGATGCTCAAGTCCTTCTTCGGCTCGATCGTGATGATGGAGGCCATGGCCCAGGCATCACAAAGACCTTCCCACTCGGCGGCGGCGATGTCGAAGTTATTCTGTTCCCACTCGACGATCCGGCTTTGTTTCCCTTGAACGTTCAACCAGCGATCCAGCTTGCTCAGGGGAGAGTCGCTCGTCTCGTACATGGCCTTATTACGGCGTGGATACCAGTAGGCCGCCCAGGGCGTACCGCTTTCCTGCGAGCTATAGGTCACCGTTTTTTTGTCAGCGGGCGTATCCGCGACGATTGCGGGATCGATGGTCAGCTCACCGATGGAATCGAAAACTTCACGAACAGCGGCAACTTCCTCTTTTTGGTAGGTAACAGCGCCCATGGCTTTTACGTCACCGGTGTTGGCCGCAAGGATTTGGCGGAGTGATTTGTAACGTTCCTGGATGGCCGCCACATCACTGTTGCCCTTTTGATAGGAACTACGGATTTCCATGAGTTCATTCAGATCAAGCTGTGCTTTGTAGAGGGCAACCGTATCACCAGCAGCGGTCAGCGCCTTGATCTCTTCTTCCTTGGCAGTTATCTGCGTTTGGACTTCATCACAAAGCGTCTGCAAATCAGCTCGGCAACTGGGACTCTCGACGAGGTTACCCTGAGAATCAATGTAACGATACTCGGTCTTTTCTTCTTTCTCCTGGCAAGCTACGGCAATCAGCAAAGGCAGAATAAGCGCAAACTTCTGACAACAATGCATGGTGTTTCCTATCTACATAACGTTTACGGGAGCCTTGCGGGCTCTATTTTCCTGACAGGACCCCTTTTGCAGAAGTCGTTCCAAAAGTTAAGAAGCCGTGAGAACGCCCTTTGGAAGTTGGCAGGCGATTCATTCTGTGGATTCTCTGTAGTTGGGAGAGTACAGCGGTGATTGCTATTCCATGCATGGAACGCACGCCGCATGGGGATTTCCATGAAAGGAAACGGTGAACATGCAGCGTTGCACATTCTCGTCAAAGCTCGTAACTGAGTCCTGTCTTATGTTTCGCTGCGACACGAGCGAGGAGCGCGGCCAATTGCGGACTTTCCGGGTTGAGATACTGTGCGACCTGCGTCGCGGAATAAAGCGCCGACTCCTGCAGATCCATGCCGGTAGTATGCTGACCTGCAAACCACAAACCCTCGACGCCTTGCCAACGTTTGAGTTCACGCGTGGCCCGGATCACGTCCGGCGTAATCAAAGGATGCTGAAAGCGTCTCTCCCCCAGAATGCGTGTTGGCTCCTGGGTTCGACGGGACGCCCAACTTTTGAAAAGATCGACGGGACGACCTTGTATGGGTTCATGAATGCCCCCAAGCCAGACGCTCCCTTCACAGGATGAGTTGGCAATCCCTGCATTGTAAACGCTCCACTGTTTCCTCTCAGCAGACACATACACAGGGTCCTCATGGATTACGATGCGTGTATGGAAATAGTGATAACGATCGAGCAGCCTGTGAAGACCTTCGGCTCCAGGCAGATCGGCTACCCATATTTTACTATGCTGGGGCTGGGCGTTGATCACGACTTGCTCATAAGGCCCGTGACGGCCTTTCGCGGTTTGCAGATACCAAACGCCACCTGTTTTCTCCAAACGCAAAACCGGGGAGGAAAGGTGCACCTTTACGTTCTGACATCGTTCGATCATGCCCTGAAGGTTTCCTTGCAATCCGATTTTGGAATTCCACGTTGTGGCACTTTGGAAAAGATTGTCAGGAAAAGACAACGCGAAGGTTTGGAGAATCGAACGCGCCGACGTTTGCATGGCATCCTCCACAGGTAGCCCGAACATGGAGGATAACCACGGTGTGAGCAAACGATCCTTAAATTCCTGGGTGACCGTGAGACTGCGGATCCATGCGTCCAGCGTGATTTCATAGGGACTATCACGCAGAATCATATTCCGTGCCGCCCGCGTATAGATTGCGAATTCGATGGCTGTTATGGGGGTGGCAATAGGATTCGAAGAGACGAAGTAGGGCTTCGCCTGGTCCAGGGGCAGAATGGTAAGACTGCCTTGGGCTTCCAGCACCTCATCATGCTCCCGATCACCTTCCCGATAGAGTCCCAGCTCTTCAAGCAGGGATACATAAAGAGGATGGGTGTCAGGATGAAAAAACTGAGCGCCTAAATCCACTGTAAGTTTTTCACCCCGATAGTCAAGCGCAAGAGAATCGCAGTGACCACCGATTTTTGCACGGGCTTCAAAAAGATCAATATCCCAGGCGGAATCACAAAGCCACGCGCTGGCCAGGCCACCCATGCCGCCACCGATAATGGCCAGACGTTTCAGCGGCCGGGTGGAAGGGGACGCCCATGAACGCGCGCTGTAAGCCGCGAGGGCACTGAAACTGGCAAGTTTGACAAGATTCTTTGCCAATTGACGTCGGGATAAAGTACCAGTCAGGTCGCTCTTGGGTAGGGGCATGCTCCATTCCTTTGCGGATCACGAATGTTGCGCTCAACTTAGCGGGAAGATACGCAACAGGCAAGTCAGGTCCGACAGGACCTGGCTCAGGATGATGCCAGAAACCACCGTTAGCGATCGTCCTCTCCGAAGTGACGATCGCTGGGTGTCATGACTTTGAGGGGCCGATGCTCATCCAAAATTTTATTGAGGATATCGCAGGAACGCTGCACGTTGGGATCAATCCTGGCGACCGAACAACGCCGCAGCCGATTGCCCCGCTTCCAATCGATCAGGCATTGACAGATTTCACGCAGAGGCACCAAAAGGTAGCGTTTTACCTGGCTATGCACATAGGCAAGGCTGACGAAGGCGACCAGAGACAGGAGTGTAACCGACCAGGCGCCACCGATGGCCGTCAGACGAAAGGTTTTTTGCGTCTGGGTCCAATGCCGATCATAGGACTGGGCCAGGGCCATGAGTATCTTTTCCGCCTCGGAGCGCAGCGCCGGGTCCTGATGCAGGGTCCGGCTATCCAGTTTGGATAGGGGCAGAAACAGAGTCACCGAATGTTTGGCGTCCTGAAGGTGCTGCCCGGTTTCGATCAAGCCCTGACTCCAGGCACTGTTCCATGTGGCAAAATCGGGTTCCTGCTGATGCAACGTGGTCAAAAGACGATTCATGCTTTGCCGCAGGCCAAGATCGACTTCCATAGGCACGCGCAGCTCATCATGAGCCATCCGCTCCAATAGATAGACTGTAAAAAAACTCAGAAGGACCTGAATGACCAGAAGAGCCACCATGCCCCGATGAAAACGTCGTTCAAAAACATACATGCAGGCTATCCTTTTGCGCGCGTTAGCCGCGTTCCTTGGTCTGTTCCAAAAGACGCGACACACTGCCGGTTGTTGACACCACGACGAGGATATCGTCGCGATGCAGAACCTCCTCAGGCTGCGCCAGCTTCACCTGACCAGACTGTGCCGCGCGAATGGCTACCACAGTCATTTCATAACGGCGCCGAAGATTCAATTCGAGCAGGGATTTGTTGGCAAAGGCTGCCGGTGTTTTAAATTCTGTCACTACAAGGTCGGAACCGAGGGACATTTCCTCGAGGATGGCTTCATCGATCACCCGATTCGCAAAGCGCTCACCGAAGGCCCATTCCGGATTGATGACTTCATCGGCTCCGACCAGACCGAGGATACGCGCATGAAGTTCATCATTCGCCCGGGCAATCACCCGACGCGCGCCCATCTGTTTCAGGAGCGCGGTGCAGATGATGGCGGCCTCCTTGGACTGATCGCCCGTCGCACAAATACAGACATCGCGGGCGGCCGGATTCAGCTGCCGCAGCGTGTCCTCGTCGGTCGCGTCCACGCACAGAGCCTGAGCTGCATAGGCCGAGGCGATCTGCACCTTTTTCTGATCCACATCGAGGGCGATCACTTCGGCATTTTTCTTGCCCAGCGTCTTGATCAGGCCCATTCCAAATTGCCCGAGTCCGATGACCAAAATCTGCTTTTTCATGTCATACTCCCAAACCTTGGCACTCAGGTGACAACCACATCTTCACTGGGCAGGGTCCAGCGACTGCGCGTGGGCTGTTCCAACATAAAGATAAAGACGGACAAAGGCCCAACCCGACCCAGAAACATGCAGGCCATAATTACCGCTTTTCCGAAAGCGTCCAGCTGCGGGGTTATCCCCAGCGATAGACCTGCAGTTCCCAAAGCGGCGAACACTTCGAAGAGCAGTTTCTCACTGTCCAGCGGCTGGGACATCAAAAGAATCAGGAAGGCCAGAGTCACCACGGCCATCGCTAGAAACGTCACCGTCATCGCCCGGTACACGGTGCTGTGCCTCAAATGCCGACCCAGTATCTGTACTTCCTGACGACCGCGGATGATATTCGCCGCGGTAAATAGTAGAACCATGAAGGTGGTGGTTTTGATACCCCCCGAAGTGCCGCCCGGACTTCCCCCCACAAACATTAGGAACATCATCACATAAGTGGAAGATTTGGTCAGGGTAGTCATGTCCACCGCATTAAAGCCCGCCGTGCGCGTCGTGACGGAATGAAACCAGGCGTTGTGAATCTTATCCGCTACAGAAAGATCTTTGAAAGCGGCGTTCCATTCGAGACCCAGTAGAATCAAGGTCCCGCCAAAGAGCAGGACTATCGTCGCGACCAACACCAATTTATATTGGATGGGGACCGGTCCCTCGCGACCTAAACGCGGCAGGGCCATCACAAACGCAGGGGAAAGCCCACCTACTATAATCAGGATGGCTACCGTATGGAGAATGACGGGATGCTGCTGCCAGGGTATAAGATTGGCACTTTCCAGAGCAAATCCGGCATTGCAAAAAGCGGAGATCGCGGTAAAGATTCCTTTCCAGATCGCCATGGTCCAGGGCTGGCCGGCCTTTGCAAAGGCCAATGTCAGAACAATGGCTCCGGCCGCTTCCACAAGCAAGGTGAAGACCAGCACCCGAGCCAGGGTATGCCGCATCTCTGATTTCAATTTTTTTTGTCCAATGACACTGGCCAGCGTTGCCTCTTGCGTGACGCTCATCCTTTGGCCCATCAAAAAGAGAGCCAACGAGGAGAGGGTCATGATTCCGAGGCCTCCGACCTGTATCAAAATCAGAATGATCACCTGATCCACGACGCTGAAATGCTTAACCGTATCCAGAACCGTAAGGCCGGTGATGCATACGGCACTTACGGCCGTGAAGGCGGCATCAATCAACGCGATCCCACCCCCGGCGACGCCGCGGAAAGGCACAGCCAGCAGGAGGGTTCCAATGAGACAGAACCAAAGAAAGAAGGTGATCACCACGCCTTCGGGATGAAAGAAGAGTCCTTCCATGATTTTCGTGAAACGACGGCGTACGCCTGTTTTATAGCGAAAGGTGGTGGCACAGGCGAGCAGTCCGAAGAAACTGAGGCGGCTGGCGCTGACCAGATACTCCGAACGCAAGAGGAAAACCGGCAAAATACCGATCACCAGAGCCCCCGCGGCCAGAAATAGACTGCCCTTCTTCCAGGCCAATCGATTGTAATAGCGATCCATGAAGGAAAAGATCAGACAAAGCCAGGTGGAAAAAACCAGCCAGGCCTGAGCCATCGTATCCGCGGTCACACGAAAAAGCTGAACGAGGACCCAGTTGAGGGTCGTCATCAGCAGCATGCTTTTCAAGAGATCATGGCGAAACGCATCCGGTCGCCATCGTTCATGGGTGACCACGCCCGGCAGAAGATAGGCACTGAGCATCAGAAGGCAAAGCACGAAGTAGGCGCGGGCCGGCAGCAGATAGAGATAGAAAAGCGAAACCACCGTCGCGGTCAGAAGGCCAAGTCCCATCAGCCATCGGGCCTTGCGTCCATCGAAAAAAAACAGAAAGGCGATCAGACTGAGCCCCAGGCTGACGAGCAGCCCCGGATCCACGCGTGTCCCCAGCGCCGGTAACAGCTGATGGCTGGCACTCAGAACAATGGCAAAGCTGGTCCCGAGTGTCAGAAAGAAGCCGAGCTTCAACGGGTTCAGATACAGAAACTTCAACATAACACCGTCCAGAATTTTCGCAGACCTCGGGAGGATTTTAGCATAGGATGCGCGCAGAGTGACCCGGAATATGAGAGGCGGGTTACCTCTGTCAGGAAGGACCTCAACAAATGAATGAGAACAACAGTCCCTTTCCGCTGGATCCCGAGCGGCTCACACAGGCCATCCAGCAGTTGCTCCCGGTGATCGCACAGCATCTTGGTCAGCTCCCCCAGCAGCCCGTCAAGCCAGGAATCAAGCCAGGCGACGTGGCCCGAAATTTTGCAGCGGCGGCCCCGCCCACGGCCCGAAGTCTCGATGAGCTGCTGAAGGAGTTCCAGGACCTTATTCTGCCCGCGATCACGCACTGGCAGCATCCCCGTTTTTTTGCTTACTATCCTGCGACGACTTCATTGCCCGCGGTGCTGAGTGAACTCCTCATCGCCGCGCTGGGTTCCGTCGGACTGCAATGGAGCGCGAATCCTGCGGCGACAGAACTGGAATGCGTGGTGATGGACTGGATCATGCGGCTTTTGCATGCGCCGGAGGATTCACCTTTTCTGCATCTGTCCCGCCAGGGCGGAGGCCTGATACAAAACACCGCGGGCGAGGCCCTGGCCGTGGTGATGGTGGCCGCGCGCGTGCAGCAGCATCGGCGGGAAGGAGCCGGGCGTGAACAGGATCCCGAAGATATCTACTGGCAGGATTCCTCCTCGCTGGTGGCTTATATGTCCGATCAAACCCATTTTTCCGGGCCCAAAGCCGTGCGGGTCGCGGGCATGCGGCTTCACAAAATTCCAGCGCGCAGGCTCGCGCATGGGAATATGGGGATTAGCGCGGAGGATGCGCGTCAGACCATGGCCGCGGATCGGGCCCAGGGTTTAACGCCCTGCGCGGTGCTGCTCAACTATGGTTCGACCAACACCAGCGGTTATGATGAACTCGCCTCCTTCGTTGGCATGCGCGAACAGGAGAAGGTCTGGGTGCATGTGGATGCCGCCTATGCCGGAGCCTCGTTGATTTTGCCGGAATATCGCGAACGCGCGCGTCTGATTCAGGACATCGCAACGTCATTCAACTTCAACGGATCGAAGTGGTTTCTTTGCGGTTTTGATTCGGCCTTTCTCTTTATTCGCGATCGGCAACTCCTCAGAACGGTCTATGCCGCCGGCGGCGAGTACCTCGCGCAAACCGGGGACGAGTCCATTTACAATCCGGAATTCAAGGACTGGTCGATCCCCTTGGGACGACGCTTTCGATCTCTGCGCATCTGGATGGTGCTTTCCTATTATGGAGTGGAAGGTTTACAAGCCTATCTGCGCGGTTCGATCGCACAGGCCGATTGGTTCCGAGAGAAAATTGATGCTTCGGCAGCCTTTCAACAGATCGTACGGACGGAATGGGGGCTGGTTTGCTTTCAGCTGAAGAGCACGGATCCCGGCAAAAATGAGCTTTTTTTGCAGCGTTTGGAAGAGCGGAGTGAGCAGGGTCGCAACTTTCTGTTCTATCCGTCGCAGCTCAATGGCCAGCATTTTGTGCGGCTGGCGCTCGGCAGTGTGCACACGACGCAGGAGGACCTCGAAATGTTCTGGGCAATCTGCCTGGAAGCGTCCCAAGGGCTTCACGACTAAGGAAAAAAGGTGGAACCGAAGTTCCACCTTCCTGCACTATTCCGCGCCCAGGGCGGAACACACGCGGGTGGTGAGTTCCCGCGTATGACTGGGATGATAGCGTTCCAGATCCGGGGTCAAGGGTCCGGTGGCCAGAACCTTTTCCACCGCCCGCTCCACCGCATCCGCGAGGTCCGGCTGATGCAGCGACAGCCGCAGCATCATCGCGACGCTCAGGATGGTACCGATCGGGTTGGCAATGCCGCGCCCGGCGATATCCGGAGCCGAACCATGAATGGGTTCATAAAGCCCCAGCTGTTCACCGAGTGAAGCGGAGGGCAGAAGACCCAGGGAACCGGCCAGCGTACTGGCTTGATCCGAAAGAATATCGCCGAACATGTTTTCGGTGAGCAGCACATCGAACTGTGCGGGCTTCAGCGTCAGGTACATGGCCGCGGCATCGACCAGCACATGTTCCAGCTGCACGTCCGGGAATTCGCGTTCCATCACTTCGGTCACCACCTGGCGCCAGAGGCGCGAGGTTTCCATCACATTGGCTTTATCGATCGAACAGAGTTTTTTTCGACGTTGTTGCGCAAGACGGCCCGCCACCCGCGCGATGCGTTCGATTTCATGGCGATGATAGCGGCAGACATCGAAGGCGCTGTCCGGATCGCGACCCTTTTCACCAAAATAAATACCACCGGTCAACTCCCGCACCATCAGAAGGTCCACGCCCTGCAGGATCTCGGGGCGATAGGGTGTAAAGGGAGCCAGAGCCGGTCGCGCCACCACAGGACGCAGGTTGGCGTAAACGCCCATTTCCTTTCTCAACTGCAAAAGGCCGGCTTCCGGCCGGAGATGTCCCGGATTGTTTTCCCATTTGGGTCCGCCCACGGCTCCTAGAAGCACCGCGTGAGCCTCTTTGCAGGCCTGCAGCGTTTCGGGGAAAATAGGCTCTCCACAAAGATCAAGAGCGGAACCTCCGATCCAGCCATGTTCCAGGCGCAGATCGATGGAACCCATCTGCGCGGCCTTTTGTAAAACAAGAATGGCACTTTCCAAAACTTCGGGCCCGATGCCATCACCGGGTAGTATCACAACATGCGCATCTGTCACTGCGCTCTCCTTTCAAATCGGCTGATGGCGTCATCCATGCCCAAAAGGTAACCGAGCTGATCCACGCCCTGCAAAAGACAGAGGCGCGCAAATGGATCGATGGCAAATCGTTCAATTTCCCCGGAGGCGAGTTTCACCTCCTGTCGCTCCAGATCCACGAAAAGAACGCCGACCTCCTGAGCCCGGATGCGCTCATAAAATCCCTGCGTCACCTCGATCGGCAAAAGTCCATTTTTCAGAGCATTACTCTTAAAGATATCCCCGATCGAGGGACTGATCACGACACGAAAACCATAACCTTGCAAGGCCCAGACCGCATGTTCGCGTGACGAACCGCAGCCGAAATTGCGAGCCGCCACCAGAATCTGATCCGCCTGTCCTGATCTTTGATTCAGAACATGGTCCACGCGGCTGCCGTCGGGATGATAACGCCAGTCGTAAAACAAGGCATCACCCAGACCCTCGCGATGGGTCTGTTTCAAAAATCGGGCCGGAATAATCTGATCCGTATCGATATTTTCAACAGGGAGAACCATGAATGTTGAGGTCAGCTTGTCAAAAGCCTGCATATGCGACTCCTAAAGCAGGAAAACCCGTGGATCGGTCAAGTGCCCGGTCACAGCCGTGGCCGCGGCGGTCAAGGGACTGGCGAGGATGGTGCGCGAACCCTTGCCCTGGCGTCCCGCAAAGTTGCGATTGCTGGTGCTGACCGCCAGCTGGCCCGGCTGCAGCTGATCGCCATTCATGGCAATGCACATGGAGCAGCCCGGCTCCCGCCATTCAGCGCCGGCGTCCAGAAAAATGCGGGCCAGACCTTCCACTTCAGCCTGCTTTTTCACCTTCACGGAACCGGGCACCACCATCAGGCGCAAGCCCGGCGCTATACGGCGGCCTTTCAAAATTTTGGCGGCGGCCCGCAGGTCGCTGATTCGCGAGTTGGTGCAGCTGCCGATAAAGACCACATCGATCGGAGCGCCTTCCACCTTTTGTCCCGGCTGCCACTCCATGTAAGCCCGCGCGCCCTGCAGCTGCTCATCCGCCGGCACCACTTCCTGAATGCCGATCGCCTGATCCGGAGAGGTTCCAAAGGTCACCATCGGCGTGATGCGACTCGCATCCAGTAAAATCTCGCGATCAAAGACGGCATCGGGATCGCTTCGGAGCTGGCGCCAGTCCTCCAAGGCCCGATTCCAGTCCGCACCGGATGGGGCATAAGGCCGATCCTTGAGAAAGGCAAAGGTCCGTTCATCGGGAGCGATCAGACCGGCCTTGGCTCCGGCTTCGATGCTCATGTTGCAAAGCGTCATGCGCGCTTCCATATCGAGCGCGTTGATCGCCGGGCCGCGATATTCCAGCACATAGCCTGTACCCCCGCCGGCCCCGAGCTTTTGAATGATGGCCAGAATCAGATCCTTGGCCGTGACGCCGCGCCCCAGCTGACCTTCGACATGCACGGCGAGGGTTTTCGGCTTTTTCTGCAGAAGACACTGCGTGGCCAGCACGTGGCCGACTTCACTGGTGCCGATGCCGAAGGCGAGGGCTCCGAACGCCCCATGCGTGCTGGTATGGGAATCACCACAGACGATGGTCTGACCGGGAAGCGTCAGCCCGAGTTCCGGAGCGATCACATGGATGATGCCCTGCGACGCGGAACCAAGATCAAAGAGGGGAATCGCAAAATCCTGGCAGTTGCGCCGGAGGGTTTCCACCTGCTGGCGGGCCTGGTCATCGACATAGGCTTCGCGCCGTGCATCGGTGGGAATGGAATGATCGAGGGTGGCAAAGGTTTGATCCGGGCGCCGCACCCGGAGACCCCTTTGACGAAGTTCGGTAAAGGCCTGCGGCGAGGTCACCTCATGCACGAGGTGACGATCGATATAGAGGACGGCCGGGTGGTCGGCGGATTCCGCCGCCACCTCATGCGCTGTCCAGATTTTGTCAAGAAGGGTCCGAGGATGCATAGGAAGCCTCCAGGATATGCGGAGGGGCCTCGAATTTTTTCAATGGCTCGAGCCAGCCCCAACGATCTTCCGTTTCACCTTTGAAAAGACCAAAGAAAGCCTTCTGGAGCGCACGCGTGATCGGACCTGGTTTGCCGTCCTTCACCTTGCGTCCATCCACACTGCGAATCGGGACGATTTCCGCCGCCGTACCGGTGAAGAAAAGTTCATCCGCCAGATACAGGAGTTCGCGTGGATAGGTGCCTTCTTCGAGCTCATAACCGAGACTTTGCGCCAGTTGAATCACGGTATCGCGCGTGATGCCTTCGAGGATGGAGCAGTGGATGGAAGGCGTATAAATTTTTCCATTCCGCACGATAAAGAGATTTTCCCCGGGACCTTCGCTCAGAAAGCCCTGACTGTTCAGAGCAATGGCTTCGGTATAACCATGCCGCCTGGCTTCATCGACCATGAAGAACGAGGCCAGATAATTGCCGCCGGCTTTGGCCAGCTGCGGATGCGTGTTGGGCGCGGCGCGTTGCCACGAGGTTACGCAGGTGTCGATGCCTTCGTCCAGACCTTTGGCCCCGAGGTAGGCACCCCATTCGAAGGCGGCGATCGACAGTTCCAAACGAGTGACGGCCGTGGGCATCACGCCGATGCTGCCATAACCGTAGAAAATAATGGGACGAACGTAAGCACCTTCCAGACCATTGACGGCCACCACTTTATGGATGGCCTCACTGATTTGATCTTCATCATAGGTCACCGGCATCTTGTAGATCGACGCCGATTCAAGCAGTCGTTTGGAGTGCTCGCGCAGGCGGAAAAACGCCGGCCCCGTGCTCGTGTTGTAACAGCGGATGCCTTCGAAAACACTGGTTCCGTAGTGGAGAGCATGCGACAGCACATGCACGGTGGCCTCTTCCCAAGGGACCAGGGTTCCACGATGCCAAATCCAATTGCTGGGCTTAATAGACATGTTACACTCCTCGTAGGGAATAGTTTGCGAGCACAGGGGACGTATGGGCCGCAGTGTGCACGATATCCCTTACGATGGCCAGCAATTCATGCTCCTCGGGTTCTTTTTTCTGGTCACAAAGACGTTTGAAGGCGTTGAAAGCCTCTTCAAACTGCATCTCGGTGCAGTGAATATCCCTCTCCTCCATCCAATAATGGAACGCATGACGCCCGGAATGTTTGCCGAGCACCATACGATTGCCTGTGCGTCCAACGTCTTCCGGACGCATGATCTCATAGGTCGCAGGATGCATGAGCACTCCGTGCTGATGAATGCCGGCTTCGTGGGCAAAGGCATTCAGGCCCACCACTGCCTTGTTGCGCGGCACGGCGAGGCCGGTGATGCGGGTCAGCATGGTGCTGGCGTATACCAGGTTCTGGGTGTTGATGCCGGTGTCGAGCCCGTAATAGTCCCGACGGGTTTTCAGCGCCATCACCAGCTCCTCGAGGGAACAGTTGCCCGCCCGTTCGCCTATTCCATTGATGGTACATTCGACCTGACGGGCTCCAGCCTCGATGGCCGCCAGGCTGTTGGCGACCGCGAGACCGAGATCATTGTGACAATGCACACTGAGCACGGCCTTGTCGATATTGGGAACCTTGGCTTTCAGGTAACGGATCAAACTCCCAAACTGATAAGGCACGGCATAGCCCACCGTATCCGGAATGTTGATGACCGTGGCACCCGCTTCAATGGCTTCATACACGGCTTCCGCCAGAAACTCGGGCTCGGTGCGCGCGGCGTCCTCGGCGGAAAATTCCACCTCATCGAAAAGATCGCGGGCCAGGGTTAAACCTTCCCGCAAACACTGCAGAACCTCGCCACGGTTCATGCGCAGTTTATAGGTCCGATGGATTTCACTGGTCGCCAGAAAGATATGCGCCCGGCTGCGTCTGGCGGAACGCAGGGCGAGTTCGGTGCGCACGATATCATCCCGACGACAGCGGGAGAGCCCGGCCAGGGTCGGGCCTGTCACCGCATCGGCGATGGCCCGCACAGCCGCGTAATCCCCTTCGGAACTCGCCGGAAATCCGCATTCGATGACATCGACATTGAGTTGCGCGAGCACTTCGGCCATCTGAACCTTTTCCTCAAGGTTCATCGAAGCACCCGGCGACTGTTCCCCATCACGCAGGGTCGTATCGAAAATTCTTACACTATCCACGGCTGGAGTTTGCATACACTGGCCTCCTTATCACCTGATTCATGCCCCGGCTTTCGAATTTGGGCAGCACGGCGGGGAGTGCGCCCACGGTCACTTCAATGACTTCGCAAAGCTTTTCGATTTGTAGGGAAAGGTGCGTCAGCGGACGCTCGCTGTCGCCTTCGATTTCGATATGGATCAGATTCTGCTCCTGATCGCAGGTGGCCTTGAGACTGCGCGTGCTGTAGCCGCGATGGCGGAAAACGCGCAGGATCCGTTCCATAACCCCTTCCTCATCGTGGGCGAGGATTTCAGCGTGATAAAGCATAGGATGAGCCCTCCATCATTTGGATATTGGATTTGCCGGGTGGAACCAAAGGCCACACATTTTCCTGGGGATCGATGCGCACATGCAAAAGGCAGGGACCGGGATGATTGATCAGATAATCAATGCCAGGCATTTCATCCAGGCGATCCTGAATCGTCATGCCGTCGATGCCAAAGGATCGAGCCAGCGCCACGAAGTCGGGATTGTCCGAGAGGTCCACCGCACTGTAACGTTCCTGAAAGAAGAGTTCCTGCCACTGCCGCACCATGCCCAGTCTTTGATTGTCAAAGAGCAGAATCTTCACCGGCAGGGAATAGCGATTGATGGTCGCCAGTTCCTGAATGTTCATCATGATGGACCCATCGCCGCTGCAACAGATCACCAGCGCATCGGGATTGCCGAGCTGGGCTCCGATCGCGGCGGGAACACCGTAACCCATGGTGCCGAGGCCTCCACTGGTCAGATGATCGGTCGGATGCTGCAGGGCGAAATGCTGCGCGAGCCACATCTGATGCTGACCGACATCGGCGGTCACGATCGTGCGACGGGGCACAAGACGCGACAGCAGCTGCAAAAAGCGCGGGGCATAGATGCCATCGCCCGGGGCTTCATAGTTCCAACGGAACTCGTCCTTCCAGACCAGGCACTGTTCGAGCCAATCCACCTTTTCCAGCGGAATGGTCAGGGCTTTCAGGTTGGGCTCCAGGGGGCCGCAGAGCGAAACCTCCGGGGCCCGGTTCTTGCCAATTTCCGCCGGATCGATATCCATATGGATCACCCGGGCGTTCGGCGCGAATTCCTGCAGTTTTCCCGTGGCGCGATCATCGAAGCGGGCGCCGATGGCGATCAGAAGATCACAGTTTTCCACCGCGTAGTTGGCTGCCTTCATCCCATGCATGCCGAGCATGCCGAGAAATAAAGGATGTTCGGTTTCAATCGAGCCGAGGCCTTTCAGCGTCGCCACCACCGGAAAGCGCGTGGTGTTGACAAAGTTCCGAAAGGCCCGCACACAACCGGCAATCCCCACCCCACCGCCGACATAAATCAACGGCCGTTCGGCCTCCCGGATCATCTGCGCGGCCCTTGGCAAAGCGGATTCCGTGACCAGGGTCGGGCGTGGTTCCAAAGGCGGCCAGGCGTCCAGTGTTTCCACCGGATGAATGGAAATATCCTTGGGCAGGTCGATTAGCACGGGACCGGGTCGACCGCTGCGGGCAATTTCAAAGGCCCGGCGCACCATTCCGTAAAGTTCATGAGCATGACGCGCCACAAAACTATGCTTCACCACGCCGAGGCACATGCCGAAGATATCCACTTCCTGAAAGGCATCGGTACCCATCATCGGAGTGGCCACCTGACCGGTGATGCACACCATCGGCACCGAATCCAAAAACGCATTGGCGATCCCGGTCACGAGGTTGGTGGCCCCGGGTCCCGAGGTGGCGATGCACACGCCGACCTTGCCCGTGGCGCGGGCATAACCATCCGCGGCCAGGGACGCGCCCTGTTCATGCCGCACAAGGATGGTTTGAAAGCCGGCATCCAGCAGTCGATCAAACACCGGCATGATCGCGCCGCCTGGATAGCCAAAAACCAGGTCCGTGCCCTCGTGTTCGAGAGCCTTAATGATGGCGTCGGCTCCGATCATCGGTTTTATCTCCTGCTTGTTGAATCCAACTCATCTGTGAACGCAGACGCTTCCCGGTCGACTCGATTTCATGCCGCAGTTCCTCCTGCAGCTGGGACCGATAATTTTTCAGGCCCGTTTCATACTCGTTCTGCCAGCGCGCCGCAAAGGTTCCGTCCTGGATTTCCTCGAGGATTCTTTGCATATTGCGGCGCGCGTGGGCATCGATCACCCGACGGCCGCTGACGAGTGTTCCGTATTTCGCGGTATCGCTGATGAACTGATGCATCTTGGCGAGACCGCCTTCATAAAGGAGGTCCACGATCAATTTCAATTCGTGCAGGCATTCAAAATAAGCGAGTTCGGGTTGATAGCCGGCGGACACCAGGGTTTCAAAACCAGCCTTCACGAGTTCGGTGGCTCCTCCGCACAGAACGGCCTGCTCACCGAAGAGGTCGGTTTCCGTTTCCTCCTTGAAGGTCGTTTCCAGAACCCCCGCGCGCGTGCCACCAATCTTGTGTGCATATTGCAGCGCTTTTTGTTTCGCATGCCCGGAGGGGTTGGCTTCCACGGCGATCAAACAGGGCACGCCCTTGCCTTCCTCATACTGCCGCCTGACCAGAGCGCCTGGTCCCTTGGGCGCGCAGAGGATCACGTCATGTTCCGGACCGGGTTCGATGCGACCATAGTGAATGGAGAAGCCATGCGCGAAAAGCAGCGTGGCATCATGCTTCATATATGGCCGCACGTCCTCTTCATACATGGCTTTTTGCGGCATATCCGGCGTCAGAAAGCAGATCAGATCCGCCTCGCGCACGGCAGCGGCTACGCTTTGCACCGCCCAGCCATCCACCATGGCCTGTTCGTAGCTCGGTCCTCCTTCCCGCACACCGACGCGCACATTGCAGCCGCTGTCACGCAGGTTAAGAGCATGGGCCCGCCCCTGGCTGCCGTAACCGAGTACGGCGATGGCAAGGCCATCGATCAGGGTGGTGTCAAGATTCTGCTGGGCAAAGAATGCTGCGCTCATCAGTGTGTCTCCTATGAAGTTGGCAAAGCGCTGCCATGACCCTTGCTGGGTGACTTCCGTCACCCCCGAAGGGGGTCGTGTTCTGTCATCCCCGAAACTGGGGCGTATTCTGTTATCCCCGAAGGGAGCCGGGTTGCGAAACGTTACGTATCAAAATCAGGCTGCGTACTCGCCCCCTGCGCCGCGGAACCGACCTCGCGTATGTACTTTCCAAACACCCCACGTTCAAAACGCGGCTTGGGTGCGTTCCAATACATCCGACGACTCTCAAGATCCGCATCCACATTCAACCGCCGCGCCGGCACATCAATCGTAATGCGATCCCCATCACGCAGGAGCGCGATTGGTCCCCCGACATGAGCCTCGGGTGCGATATGGCCAATACAAAGCCCATGCGTCGCGCCACTGAAACGTCCATCAGTCAGCAGAGCCACCGAATCGCCGAGTCCCGCTCCAATCAAGGCCGCGGTCACCGCGAGCATCTCGGGCATGCCCGGCGCTCCTTTCGGTCCCATATAGCGAATCACCACCACATCACCGGGCTGGATCCGCCCTTCCTGGCAGGCGGCGAAGGTATCCTGCTCGGAATCAAAGACCCGCGCCGGCCCTTCAAATCGCTGTATATCCTTGCCCGACAGTTTCAAAACACAACCGTCCGGCGCCAGATCGCCTTTCAGGATGGCAAAGGCTCCGCGGCTTTTCAAAGGCTTCGCAATATTCAGCACTACGTCCTGTCCGGGACGTTCCTTCACCTCATCGGCCTCCTCTTTCAAGGTGCGACCGATGACAGTGGGGGCATCCACCAGCATGCCGGCGGCAAAAAGTTTGCGGCAGACCAGAGCCACCCCACCCTCGCGTTCCAGGTCAGTGGCCATATAGCGTCCAAAGGGTTTAAGATCTGCAATCAAAGGAACCTCCGCTGCAATCCGATCGAAAAGTTCAATCGGCAACGGCACGTTCGCCTCACGCGCCAGCGCGAGAAGATGCAGTACGGCATTGGTCGAACCGCCGGTGGCACAGACAGCGACGATGGCATTGCGGAAGGCATCGGGAGTTAGAAAGTGGCGGGAGGTGATTTGATCCTGGAGGTTTTTCATCACGATTTCACCGCAGCGGAAGGCGGCGTGATCCTTGCGGGGGTCGAGGGCTGGCACTTCACTGAGTCCGATCGGTGACAGCCCCATAACCGAGAAGGCCATGGCCATCGTATTTGCGGTGAATTGCCCACCGCAGGCTCCAGCGCCCGGACAGGCGCGATTCTCCAGACTGCAGAGTTCATCATCCGTCATGCGACCCGCGCTGTGTGCACCGACCGCTTCAAACACATCCTGAATGGTGACGCTCTGGCCCCGCCATTGACCAGGCGCAATGGATCCTCCATAAAACAGGACCGAAGGAAGATCGAGGCGCGCCATTGCCATCGCGGCTCCCGGTATGGTTTTATCACAACCGACGATGGCCACGAGTCCATCGAAGAGATGCGACTGGACCATCAGCTCAATGGAGTCCGCAATCACCTCGCGGGAAACCAGCGAACCGCGCATGCCCTGAGTGCCCATCGTAATGCCGTCGGACACCGCGATGGTATTGAATTCTATCGGAGTGCCACCGCGCGCGCGGATCCCTTCCTTCACCTTCTGCGCGAGGCGCCTGAGATGAAAGTTGCAAGGCGTGACTTCGGTCCACGTGTTGGCGATCCCGATCAAAGGCTTGTCGAGATCGTCATCCGTAAGACCCGTGGCCTTGAGCATGGCCCGTGCCGGGGGACGCATTGTGATTTCCTTGCTCCGATAGTGCATAAAATCCTCTGCATGGCGGTTAAATCAAAAGCCCCCAACACTTTTCAGGGTGTTGGGGGCTCCGTCTTTCGCTTTTAAGCTTTACGGCGGGCCCCCGTTGGCAATAAGGAGTACGAGGCCATGAAGCACGAGAATGAGAATAAGGGAAAAAAGTCGCACGGATGCAGCGCTGGCACCTGCAGCTTGCATGGGAACGTTTTGTGTAATGTGCGACCTCATCATGTTCTCTTCCCGGTTGCTGTCGTTACTGACCCTAATTTCCTCTTCACTGGCTGCAAAGTCAACCAGCCCGCGATGAAAGTTTGGAAACGGCTCACCAAATGGTAACTTCTTTGCCCGCAATGGATGGATAGAAGACTGTTATCGTGGAGAAATTTCAGAGGACGAAAGGCAATCTTCCGCGTTGGGAAGGAAGAAAAGGAAGATCCGCACGCAGGCGCGGGACCTTCCATCGTACACTTATGCGCCTTGGGCAGCAGCCTCGGCAATCACCTCTTTCAGCCTTGCGAGGCCGCGTTCCACTTCCGTGAGACTCGGCCCGAAACTGAAACGAACATACTTATTGAGCCTTGAGGGAATGTGTCCCCGACGATTGCCCGGATTCACATCAAAGAATTTCCCAGGCACAACGATGACCTGTTTCTGCAGAGCGGCTTCAAAAAAATGCATGCCATCCTGCAGTGAGGACGGAAGTTTTTCCAGACCGGCAAAGCAATAAAAACCGGCGATCGGCGGCGCCGGCAGACGGAAGCCCATATTAATGAGCGAGCGCATCATGAGTTCGCGCTTTTTCGCGAATTCCTTTTGAATAATGCGGGCCTGCTGATCGGCGACCTTCACATCGAGCAGGGGGATGGCAGCCTTCTGCAGAGGATGGGCCGCCCCTCCATCCAGGAAGGATCCGGCCGAGGCGATTCTTTGAATGATGGCCTTGGGACCGATGGTCCACGAAATGCGTAGTCCTGGGTAACGCCAGTTCTTGGTCAGGCCATCGACCACGATAACCATTTCCTTGTTCACGTCCTCCACATACCGGCTCGCCGAGAGCGAGACGGATTCGAGGGCGGCGCTATCATAGAGATAATGGGAATAAAACTCATCGAAGATGAGAGCGCAGCGCTGGCGCCGGCCGATCTCCACATAGCGTTCCAGTTCCCCGCCGTGAATCGCCTGGCCGGTTGGGTTGTTGGGGTTCGAGAGCAGCACGGCCCCAAGGCCTCGGCTGACGATTTCCTCTTCCAGCTGACCGGCCGTGGCGCGAAATTGATCCTTTTCCTTGAGCACGATCGGAATGGGCACAAATCCTTTGAAGGCATCGAAGAGTTCTTCATAGGCTGTGTAATCCGGCAGGTAATGCCCGAGGTGCACGCGTCCCAGCGAGGCCGCCACGCGCGCCAGCCCGGTGCGTCCGCCCGACGAGATGGCAACATTTTCGTAAGTATACTGCGACTTCATGCCGCGCCGGTAGCGCTTGTTATAAAGCTCGGCCACCGCCTCGCGCAGCTCCTTTTGCCCCGCAACCGGGCTGTATTCGCTCAACGTCGCGTCAATCACAACAGTTTCCAGACGCTCCTCACCGTCCGCCAGTGCTCCCGTCTCCGGCGCTCCCTGCCCAAGGTTGGCCCACTCCGCCGCGCCGTAGTGAAAGCCGGCCTGCTGGGCTTTGGTCATAACATAAATCACGCCCGTATTGGGCACTTCGCGAAAACTGGGGAACTGATCCGGCGGCATCATTGCATTCACATTCCTTGCTTTTGGGTAAAACACTCTTTCATCCATCATAGGTGGTTTCCACCGATTTGGCCAAGAGAGCTGCCGAGGGCAGCGCCCCAGTATGCGGGAGAGGAGCTTGAAGGGCCAACGAAAAAACTGGTACGACCCTTGCTTTTCACCCTCTGGCTGTCGCTTATGGGCGAAAAGGCTCATGACGACCAAAAAGTTTGCATGAAGGGAGAAACACCATGCGACAAGAACAGTCTCAGGAACACCTGAACACTTTGCCCGATGAAACCCTCATTCCCTCAGATCTGCGTGAATCCATTCAGGATACCGCAGACAAATTGAAAGCGCTGGGTGATCAGCTGCGGATCAAACTCCACCTGGTGGGTTTGGAAGCGAAGGATTTGAAATCCGAACTCTTCGATTCGGTGGACAGCCTAAGCCGTCGTCTCAGCGACTATGCCGGAACATTGGAGAAAACCAAGGAATCCGCAGAAGTGCAGCTCCATTTGGGCCTGATGGACGCCCGCAAGCGTTGGGATGAAACCTTGGAACAGGCGGGACAGGCTCTGAAGTTATTCCAAGAGGACAAAAGCAAAGCCCTGGCTTTCCTGCAGGACATGCGCGTTCAAGCTAAACTGGCCCAGGCGGAAACCACCGAGGCCTTGCAGGATACCAAATCGGAATGGTCGGATAATTTGAAGGAGATCAGCCGGCAGGGAGCCTCCGCTTTGAAACGCATGAACAAAAGCGTCGGGGACTTTCTGCAAAGTCTCTCATAAGGGAAGGGAGCGACCCTCCCCTTCTCCTGCCCTTATTCCTCGAAGAACGTACAAATCTCATAGAAATGCTTGAGCACCGGGCGAAGGTTCAGCCACCAGCCGGCTTTCTCAGCTTCCTTGATGATCGTGGGACAGGCGACTTCCAGGGTCTTGGCCTTGATCTGGTCCAGCACCATCTGGGTCAGCACACGGATGTCGGCAAGATCGATACGGCCGTTGGCATTGCTGTCAGCCAAAAGCAAAATGACTGACTTAATGGTTTCCTTGAAGTTATCCATCTCGGGACCGAAGTCGATGCGGCCGTTGCCGTTCTCATCGAACTGAGTGATCAGCTGCTCCTTGATGTCTTCAATCTGCGTAATAAACTCACCGATATCCTGGATCACGTCGCCAATGCCGCTCAGACGGGGGGTGTCCACGCCAGCTTCTGCATGCTGCTGCGACATGTAGACCAGAGCCATGGCCTGGAGTTCAAGATCCGTCTGACGATCGTGAACCGCACCCCAAGCGAGGCTGCTGGAGAAAAGAAGGGACATGACGGCACCGATGAACGTTCTGCAAACAACTGTTTTCATAAATGGGCTCCTTGGATTGAAGTGAACGCAGCTTAACGCAAGGCTTTGGCCTTGTCATGAAAATTTTGAGGGTTGGGTGACTTCACCCTTTGACCTTTTTCCCGGCCCCGGCATCATACGGCCATGGAATTTGGAGAGAACCTTCACGGAAAGGATTTCATCTCATGCCTGTTGTCATGCTTACGCTGCTGCTGGGGAGTCAACTGATGAGCGCTGTTCCGAAGGCTGAACCTGTACAACTTCCCGAACTCCATTCCGGTCATGGCACCCTGGATGAACTCTTCACCCTGACGATGCGGGAGGTGCAGGAAAATTCCGTAGCCAACATTCGGGATGGAGCCTTTCAATACGGCCAGGAGCTGCCCTGCCCCTGCTTTGAAACCGGTGAGCTTTGGCATTATGTCTGGACCCGTGACACCGCCTACGCGGTGGATCTGGGTTTGGGCTGGCTCGATCCGCAGCGCAGTCAGGAAACCCTGCTGTTCAAGGTGTCCGAGGCCAGGCAGAAATCGCGCTTCGGCATGGGTCCGGAGATCGTGCAGGACACCGGCAGCGGCGGCAGCTGGCCGATCAGCACCGATCGCGTGGTCTGGGGTCTGGGGGCGGAGCGCCTTTTGCCCCTTTTGAAGGACGAGGCGCGCGAGAATTTTTTTCTTCAGGCTTATGAAGCTTTGAAAAATACCCTGGAAACCGATCGCCACGTGGTCTTTGATCCCAGGCATGGCCTCTATCGTGGGGAACAGTCCTTTTTGGATTGGCGCGAGCAGAGTTATCCCAGCTGGACCCAGTCTGATGTGAGAGCCATCGCGGAAAGTTTCGCCCTTTCCACCAATGTTCTGCATCTTTTCGCGTTGCGTCAGGCCTCGCGTTATGCTGCAAAACGGGGGGATGCCGTTCGCCGGGATCGCTATGCGCGCTGGGCCGAGGAGCTGGCGCCCAGGATTCGGGATTTTTTCTGGCTGCCCCATGTGGGAATGTTTTCCTCGATGAGCAGCGCCACGGATCCTGCGTTTCCTTTGGAGAAGTTTGATCTGCTCGGTCAATCCCTGGCGGTGCTGGCTGGACTGGCCACGCCCGAGGAAAGCCTGCGCCTCTTCTCGCTGTATCCGCTGCATCGGCCCGGGCCTCCGGTGCTGCATCCGCAGCTGCCGGCCACAGCCATTTATCATAACCGCGCGGTCTGGCCTTTTGTAACAGCCTACGCGATCAAGGCCGCAGCACGGTCGGGTCATGCGCCTTTCGTTTCCGTGGCCATGCAAAGCCTTTGGGATGGAGCGGTGCGGCACGGTTCGCATATGGAAAATATGGAATTTCTCTCGGGGCGGACTCATGTGGAGGATGGTGCCTACTCGGGACCTGTTGTGAATTCGCGGCGCCAGCTCTGGTCGGTGGCGGCCTTTGTTTCGACGATTTTGGATGGCATATTGGGAATCACGGCCGCGGAGGATGAGCTGCGTTTCGCGCCACGACTCACCCACATGATCGCGCAGCGCTGGGTTCCAGGCGGGCGGATGGAACTGCGGGATCTGCAGTGGCGTGGCAAGCGTTTGCATGTGGAATTGCGCTGGCCGAATCTCAGCGGCCTCGGCGATGGTTTTTTGGAGGTGGAGCGGATCACCTGGAATGGGAAGGTGATCAAGGGGCCTGGTCTGAGTTTTGCGCAACTGGCGAAGGACAATAATATTCGGATTGATCTGGTTCCGGGGGCCGTGGTTTCGGGTTTGACATTAAATCAACCCGAGGTGGGCCCTGGCCCGGCGCTTTCGAATGATGATTACAAAAGGATGTTTGCGCCGATGGAGCCACGCCTCCATTGGGTGAAGGATGGGACGCTGCAAATCGAACACCGTGAAATAAATCCGACCCGTTGGGATCTTTATCGCAATGGGAATCTGCTGGTCTCTGATCTCACGATTGATACCTGGGAGGTGCCGGAGAATGGTTGCTATACGGCGATTCAGAAGTATGAGGGCGGTGGACTGAGCTCGCATCCCTCTCCCGAGATGTGTCGCACCACCTGGACTGTGGAATGGACCAAGGCCAATGGGCAGTTAATAAGTCCGGATGGGGCATCCGAGGCCTATGATCATGGGAGGCCGCATTTCAATGATTGGGGATGGCCTCAACAGGTCCTGGAGGTAGCGTCCTTCGAGGTGCCGCACGATGGGCCGTATCGGCTGGAGCTTGCGTTTGGGAATGCGTTTGGGCCGATCAGCACGGGCATTACCGCTGCTGTGAAATGGCTGGAGGTTTTCGATCCTTTAAATGGAGACGTCCAGAGTGCGCCGCTTGTCATGCCGCATCAAGCTCACTGGGATGTGTGGGCCTGGTCATCGGCAGCGCCTTTGGATCTGAAGGCCGGGCGTGCGTATCGGCTGCGTATTTCCGATGGGAAGAATATGAGTTATCTGAAGCACTTTGAGCGCTATACGGCGGGGAGCGGGGGCGTCGGTGGGCCCTTGAATCGCGTGAATATCAGCGGAGTTCGGCTGCGTTCGGTGGAATGATGAAACGCTGAGGCCTTCGGCTGCTGGTCCGAAGGCCCTTCTGGTTTCAGGCTTCCTGGGCCTCTTCAATCGAACCTAGTTTGCCTTTGAGTTCATCCAGCTCGGTGTGGAGTTTCTCCAGGGATGCCTTCAACAGCTCCCGCATTTTTTCCTTCTCCTCCTGCACCACAGTCTGGCAGGCGTTCATTTCCTTTTCAATCTCCTGGTCCAGCGCACCTTCATCCAGATCATCCGGCGGACCGGCGTTGGCGGAACGACCCGCGCCTTCTTTCAGGGCTGCAGCCTCTTCGGGCTTGCCGCGTTCACCCGCCTGGGAACAGGCGGCCTTGATTTTGGCCCGGGCATCCTCCTGCGCGCTGCGAATCTCTGCGAGGGTGTCCTGGATCGCAGTGCGGACCTGCTGGCCGAGCTGTTCCAGGCCGGCTTTCTTTTCCTCTGCGCTGACCTCACCGTCCTTGTCACTATCCAGAGCGGCTTTCAGTTCTGCACGCAGCTGTTCCTTCATTTCCTTCCATTGGGCCTTGAGCGCGCTTTTTTCCGCCTCGCTCAAGGTCCCATCACCATCCGTATCCGCTTTGGCGAGAAGTTCCTTGCGCACGGTGGCGACCGGGATGGCTTCCACTCCAAGGATTTCCTTTTGCACTTCCGCCGAGAGACTTAGATAGGCGCTTTCAATATCGGCAGGCGTGTTGTCAGTCGCTGGATTATTGTTACTGCTTGTTTTCTGACATGATGCGCAGCTTATGGCCAGACTGGTTGCAAGAGCCAGTTGCCACATGAGTTGACGTTGAAGTTTCATGATTCTCCCCTCCAGAACTTTTTTTAATACGTGTAGAAAATTTATCGGCAACGTACGCTGGGAATAAAACTTTTCCGCGGACCGGCATGATATCGAGGTCTTGGGAGCCTTCAATTTCTCCAATCCGCCACGATCCGGCCGGAATTTTGTGTATGCATGGGTCAAATTTGTGATCAGCAATAGGCTGTTTTTATTCCATAATATAACAACTCCTCAATTTTCACCAAGTTAGACCGATAAGTTTTTTGTGTATGCCATCAGTCGCATCTTAGAGAGGGGATTTATGAATCACTGGATCGATCGTTATTGGATACATTTTGCTGCGGCTTGCTTTATTGCTTTTGCACTCACGATGTCGGCATGTGGCACGGATACGCTGGATCTCCGCTCCTTTGCCGGTTTATCGCGTCAGGATAAGGTCGACGACGCTGCCTTGTTGAGAGGCAACGGCGCGCCAGCGGGCAAGCACTTCAGTTTGAATTTGATCGGAGTTCCCAAGGGCAAGAAGGCGACGATAACCAGCGGCAACCGCATATTCCTGCCACTGGAAGGTTCGGCGAAAGTCCAGCTGAGTCAGGGCGATTTCCAGGTTCTGGATGCCAACGGTACCGATGGCTCGGCAGCCTTTCAATTGCCGGCTCCTGATGCCGATGGCGATGGTGTGACGTCCTATTCAGTTTTTGCGCGGGCTCTGGGCAAGCCGAATGGCTCCATCAGAGCCAATACCTGTGCTTCCGACGTTGTTTCAGGTGAACTCGTCTGCAGTTTGGAAACACTGGTCCAGGTCCGTACCAAAGGCAAAAGCAGCTTTTCCAATGTCTCGCGTGAGCTGCTTTCCATCTCGGCCGACGTTGATGGCGATGGCAATGTGGAACGTGTCCCGCTGTTTGACTCCAGACTGGAGGATTTTTTCTGGAGTGTGGATAACCAGGGGTTGAAACTCCTGCAATTGCGGTTTGTGGAAGTGCCGACCCGGTTCTAGAATTTCTGGTTTTTTGTCGACAGACGGGAATTGGATCGCAAACAACTGACCGCATAATCATGGAAAATACTTAGGATAATAACCGGCATTCAAGATTCATGAAACCCGACTCGAAAAGGCTTTTGAACGAGTTTATTTGCCAGATCAGAATCTTACGTCCTGACTGAAGCGGGATGTTCGCCCCCCTTAGAGGAAACAAGAGTACCCGACTCGCAAGCCGGAGGGGGCAGTTTACGATGGTCAAGTTCATAGCCGTTTTATCCTTACTGGTGCTTAATGCTTGCAGCGACGGCGTGACCGTGGATGTCGTCGATCGCGCCGCGCAAAACTCAGCCACGCAAACCACTGCCTATAAGCCTGGCAGTAAAGTGGTGGTGGATGCCAGTCGTGATGCGGAATCTGCAGGCACGAGCTATCCCCTGGTCATGCTGGATCCTTCCCAGGTGTGCCGGGGTATTGACTATTATAATAAGGATGGTGTGCTGACGTCGGGCGAACGGGAATGTGATGTCAGCGCGGAGGCGCTTGGACTTTCACCACAAAATATACGTATGGGAGTAACCATCGCCGGCATTACGGGAACCATGATGCCGGTGGACAATCAGTGTACGCAGGATGGTGAAATCGGTTGCGTGACCACCACAGCCATGCCTGCTGTTTCCACACAAAATCTTGCCACCAAAGTTTTGATGGGCGAAACCGTTGCCGGCATTCAAGGCGCGGCGACCGGCATGACCGTTCCGGATTGCGCAGCGGATGGTGCCACGGCCTGCGTGGCGACAGATGCTTTTCCTGCCGTTCAGGCTGCAGGTCTGGCTTCCAAGGTGGCCTTGGGTCAATCCGTGGCCGGTGTTGTCGGGACCGCACCTGCGGAATCGCATAGTCTGTGTAACGCTGATGGCGGCACATCCTGTGTTGTCAGTCTTCCCTATCGTGCGGCTCTGACCACAGGTCTGAGTGACAAAGTCCTCTCCGGACAAACGGTAGCCGGTGTCAGTGGAAACGTCACGCTGCCAGCGTCCAGCGTGGTTCTGTCTGGAACGAGTTTTGGAGTTAACGGCAGCAGTGCATCAGGATCCTTGACCTTGCCGACGGCGGCTAACGTTCGCACGGCGAATGGAGCGTTTGGTGTCGGTGGTTCGAGTGTAACGCCAACCCTGGCCAACTGTTCCACGGATGGTGGCGTCGGTTGTGTTACGGTGGGACCCAACTTTGCGGCGGCATTGACGACCGGTCTGGCGGCGAAAGTTGTCAGCGGGCAGTCGGTGGCTGGTATTTCCGGGTCCGCGCAAGCCGAGTCTCATAGCGATTGTACAAGCGACGGCGACACCGGCTGTGTTGCAACTTCCACTTATACGGCTGCATTGACGACTGGCCTTGCACCAAAGATTGTAACTGGCCAGACGGTTGCGGGTGTGGCGGGTTCGGCCACGGCCGAGTCTCATAACAACTGTGCAGCGGATGGTGACATCGGTTGCGTGGCGACAGCGAATTTCACGGCAGCAGCCACCACGGGCCTCGCTGCGAAAATCGTGTCGGGAAATACAGTGGCTGGTGTCTCCGGTTCTGCCGTTGAGGAATCACACAGCGCCTGTGCAGCCGATGGGGCCACTGGTTGCGTGGCGACGGCTACTTATACTGCGGCTCTGACCACTGGCCTTGCTGCAAAAATTGTATTTGGAAACACCGTCGCAGGTATCGCTGGTTCAACGGCCGCCGAATCCCACATCGCATGTGCTGCGGATGGGGCCACCGGTTGCGTTGCCAATGCTTCGTATACCGCAGCGGCAACGACTGGACTGGGTCCAAAAATTGTTTCGGGTAACACAGTCGCAGGTGTTTTGGGTACCGCGACTGAAGAATCTCACAACAACTGTGCGGCTGATGGCGCGACGGGTTGCGTGGCGACGGCCACTTACACAGCGGCTCTGACCACAGGCCTCGCTGCAAAAATTGTATCCGGTAACACCGTAGCCGGCATCGCTGGCTCCACGGCTGCCGAATCGCACAGCGCTTGTGCTACGGATGGTGCGACCGGTTGTGTTGCCAATGCTTCGTATACCGCAGCGGCAACGACTGGACTGGGTCCAAAAATTGTTTCTGGTAACACGGTCGCAGGTGTTTTGGGAACCGCGACGGAAGAATCTCACAACAACTGTGCGGCTGACGGCGCGACGGGTTGCGTGGCGACGGCCACTTATACTGCGGCTCTGA
>NZ_BDFO01000001.1:4417470-4836707 GCF_001748245.1 Oligoflexus tunisiensis
GGTGACATCGGTTGCGTGGCGACAGCGAATTTCACGGCAGCAGCCACCACGGGCCTCGCTGCGAAAATCGTGTCGGGAAATACAGTGGCTGGTGTCTCCGGTTCTGCCGTTGAGGAATCACACAGCGCCTGTGCAGCCGATGGGGCCACTGGTTGCGTGGCGACGGCTACTTATACTGCGGCTCTGACCACTGGCCTTGCTGCAAAAATTGTATTTGGAAACACCGTCGCAGGTATCGCTGGTTCAACGGCCGCCGAATCCCACATCGCATGTGCTGCGGATGGGGCCACCGGTTGCGTTGCCAATGCTTCGTATACCGCAGCGGCAACGACTGGACTGGGTCCAAAAATTGTTTCGGGTAACACAGTCGCAGGTGTTTTGGGTACCGCGACTGAAGAATCTCACAACAACTGTGCGGCTGATGGCGCGACGGGTTGCGTGGCGACGGCCACTTACACAGCGGCTCTGACCACAGGCCTCGCTGCAAAAATTGTATCTGGAAACACAGTCGCAGGCATCGCTGGTTCCACTGCTGCCGAATCCCACATCGCCTGTGCTGCGGATGGGGCCACGGGTTGTGTCGCCAATCCTTCCTATACGGCAGCTGCGACTTCGGGTCTGGCTCCAAAAATTTTGACGGGAAACATAGTCGCAGGAGTCTCCGGCTCCGCAACGGAAGAATCTCATAACAACTGTGCGACGGATGGTGCCACCGGTTGTGTGGCGACTGCCACTTACACTGCAGCCCTGACCACAGGTCTTGCTGCAAAAGTTGTAACGGGCAACACCGTTGCTGGTGTCGCCGGTTCGGCCATTGAAGAATCACATGGCAACTGCGCGGCTGACGGCGCCACCGGTTGCGTGGCGACCACCACATACACGGCTGCTCTCACCACCGGCCTCGCGGCAAAAGTGGTCTCCGGTAATACCGTTGCTGGCATTTCAGGTTCCGCCACTGCAGAATCCCACAGCAACTGCGGAGCGGATGGTGCCACCGGTTGTGTCGCAACCGCAACCTATACTGCAGCCCTCACCACGGGCCTTGCGGATAAGGTTCTTTCCGGTCAGACCGTGGCTGGCACTGCGGGTAATGTGACATTGCCCGCAACCAATGTGGTTTACACAGGAACTTCCTATGGAGTCGGCGGCAGCGGCAGCACAGGGACCTTGACTCTTCCTGCTGCAGCACAGGTTCGGTCCGGTGCCGGTGCCTTTGGTATCGGTGGTAATGGAACCACTCCCACGCTCGGAGATTGCGCCAGCGATGGTGCCACGGGTTGCGTTGCGGTTGGGCCTTTGATGGCAGCCGCTGTCACCACCGGCCTGGCTGCAAAGGTTGTAACAGGCCAATCGGTAGCCGGTGTGTCCGGTAGTGCCATCGCCGAATCCCATGGCAACTGTGCCGCGGATGGTGCGACCGGTTGTGTGGCGACTGCATCCTATACAGCCGCCGCCACCAGTGGACTCGCTCCCAAAATCGTAAGTGGAAATACCGTCGCCGGTATACCCGGTTCGGCCACTGCTGAGTCGCATGGCAACTGCGCGGCAGATGGCGCCACCGGCTGTGTCGCGACAGCTTCGTATACGGCAGCCGCCACCGCAGGTCTCGCCGCAAAAATTGTCACGGGCAACACGGTCGCTGGCATTCCCGGAACAACCGCTGCGGAATCACACAATAGCTGCGCTGCGGATGGTGCAACCGATTGTGTAGCCAATGCATCCTATACGGCCGCTGAGACCAGTGGCCTTGCCGCGAAAATCGTCAGCGGTTTCACTGTCGCTGGCATCGGCGGCTCCGCGACCGCGGAATCGCATGGACTCTGTGCAAGCGATGGGGCCACCGGTTGTGTCTCCACGGCCTCGTATCGCGCAGCGGATACGTCCGGACTGGCCAGCAAGGTTCTTTCGGGTCAAACTGTGGCGGGAACGCCCGGTAACGTCGTCCTGCCTGCGGCTGGCAATGTTTTGAGCGGAGTCAGCTTCGGTGTCAGCGGCACCGGCAGCAACGGTACGCTGACGCTTCCCAACGCCGCCAACGTTCGCGTGAGCAACGGCAGCTACGGTATGGGTGGATCAGGAACAACGCCAACTCTGGCCGATTGTTCCACCAACAATGCGACCGGCTGCGTGACGACCAGCACCTATAAATCCGCCGACTTCACGAATATCACCGCGGGCAATATCAAAAAGGGTGTGCTCCTTGCGGGCGTGACCGGGGATTATCCATCGTCCACCAACCCTCTTTCCGGGAATACCGGCACCGGTGATTTGACCTTGGCCACGTTTAATGCCCAGATCAAAGGTGCAGCTGATTTCGAATGGTTTGATTCCACCGGTGCCCTGCACACTGGGACCGGTGATACTGATCTTACCGAAGCCAATATCGCAGGGAATGCCACCATCTTTGGTACGACAGGGACCATTGCCGTGTGCACCGGCGATGGTCAAACAGGTTGCTTGACCACCAGCACTTATAAATCGGTTGACACCTCGGCCCTGTCCGCCTGGGATTTGCGTTATGGCAAAACCGCTGGTGGTCTGACAGGACAGATCCGAACCCTTTGTCAAAACCGGATCAACTCCGCGGTTTATAACCAGGATGCCATGCCTAATAACAACGCTGGCACCGCCGGCACAAGTTACGACTGGTGGGACAGCGTCGACAACTGGAACAACAACAGCGATGTGCTGCCCACGGTTAACCTGCCCGGTTTTGGAGATGGCGCGACCTGCGATACAACCACAAACATCTGGATGGATATGACAAGTGATGGCACGTGTAATGCCAATACCGACGACTGCGTGTTCTACGATCGTATCACGCAGCAGTATTGGTCAGAGTCCTATCCGGTCACAGGAGCCGCACCGGGTATCACAGGCTCCACCTGGTCCAATGCTGTGGTGCACTGCAATGACTTGGAGTTTGGTGGCTTTACCGACTGGCGCCTGCCAACCATGAATGACATGCAAACAGCTGTTATGCATGGCATGCGCGATATCGGTTATAAAGGTGGAACAGCGGCGACGACCCGGAACAATAGCTTTTTCATATCCAATGTGGATGATCACTACTTCTGGTCCGCCACGACTTCGTCATCGGCAGCCAACGGTGCGTGGCGTCTGTTCCTGGCTGATGGGGTGACACAGGGCATGAGCAAGAATGCGGCGTCCACCGGAGCCTATTTAAACACGGTGATCTGTGTGAGGGGGCCTTAATCCCGATCATCCAGGTTTCACTCTCAGGTGCGCAGGGGGTGCTTTAATGCTGCGAGACAGCTTCACCATTTCCAGATGTCAAGCAGGCCGAATTGAGTCGCATCACGAGTTTATTCAATGAGTATCCTAAGGGAAATCTAGGGGAAAAGCATGAAAACACGAAATCAGGACGGAAATATTTCTCTGACACTCGCCATCGGCGTGATCGGAGTGATCGCTGCGACGACCCAGTTTCGCAGCGTTATGAACACAACCCGCGAGGCCGATCGTCATCGCCTGCGAACGGAAATGGAAGCCCAGGCTTTGTCCAGTCTCAGCCTTTATAAAGGGCTTCTCAGCTCGAACAGCGCTGCCAATGGTTTTGGCCTATATCCTGAGCCTTATTTGGTTCCGAATCCGAAGCTCACCCAGTTTGCCAGTAAAATACCAGACAATACCAAATTCCTGGCCCAGAATCAGACCGTGACCGTCGCGCAACCCCACAGCCGTATATTGGATAACGCGAAACTCACGAGCATCATGACTGGTACAGCCCGGGCGATCGATTTCTGCAAGGGCACCCAATGCGCGCGCCATGAGATCAAACTCCTGGGTTTTAACCGTGATCTGGGCAGTGCGAATCCAACGCGCATTACCTCGGCGGATGTGGAAATTTCCACCCTGGTGCGGGACGAAAAAACAGGCGCGGATGTGAAAAAGAAAATCCTGGCTCAGGTTCCGATCGAAGCACCGCGGGTGACTTCGGCTGTCTTGCGGCTCTCCGAGGTGGAAATAACTTCAGGCTCAGAATCCCAGGTCGCCTCCGCCGATGCCGGTGACCGGCAAAAATCCGTGACGGTCGACGTTCCCGATCTCTCGGCGGAACTGATCGTCGGCGGTGTGGCGGTTTCTGGTGAAATTTACATCTCGGAATTGGACGAAACATACAGCAGTGACGATCCGTCGAACCCTGGCATCTTTCCCAAGCACGGCGCGATCTCGATCACCAATCCAGGTGCGCGGCTGGTGAAAACGCCTGTTTTTACCGTCGAGAATGGCAAGAGCTATACGATCATAGGTCGGATCGAGGGTGTGGATGAAGCCGCACCACCGCCTGAGCTGCGCTTGATCCTGGACGTTGAACTTCCGCCGCCACCCGATCCCTCGATCTGCAAGAGCAAGTGCGCGAACACTTCGGTCTGGTATGATGGGCCATTCAAAGGGGAAAACGGTTCCTATGCCACTATGATTCCTGGCAAGTGGTCCTGCATGCAGCATAATAGTCTGCCCAATCCCATCGGAGCCCCCATTTATTCCTTCGATCCAGCCAACGGCTGCCAGCAGGAAGGACCCGTGGGTTTCCGCGACTCGAAAAAAGGCTGCTTTGTCGCTGGGACTCGGATTCGGATGGGCGATGGAAGCCATAAACAGATCGAAGATATTTTGCCGGGCGATCAGGTTTGGAATCCAATCCTGCAGCGTGCTTTCCGCGTCAAGCGCGTGACCGCCGGCCCGGAATCAGACAGTCTCCTGCGCCTTAACTTTGGTAAAAATCGAGAGCTGATCGTGACGCCGGACCACCCCTTCCTTGATCGTTTCGGAGGCGTGGTTCAGGCTCGAGAGCTTGCTGAGATCCTGACAGCGGAAGGCGTCAGGACCGCGGTCAGCCAGGAGATTATCAAAAATCCTGATCGGACTGTTTTCAATCTGGAGATTGAGGCTCCGACCGGCAATACCCTGGCTCATTTTCTGGAAGCCAATGGGATGACGGCAGGAGATCTTTGGCTGCAAAACAAATTGAAGCAGGCAAACTATGCCACGGCATTCGACGAGGCCGCCCGGGAAAAGCTCAATTTGAGCGCCGTGCTCCAGTGAGGCAAAGGGCAGGCCGGATGGGGCGCCATGCTCACTCAGAATTTCAAGTGAGGCAGCGGGCAGGCTGGATCGTTCTGAGGCAGATCAATCGTCAGCTGCTTATCTTCAAAGCGGGCAGACTTGGATCCGATTCCCACATGATGCTGACTCACGTTCTCGGCGAGTTTGCGGGCCTCGCCGGACGGGATGCCGACCGCCGCCAGAGCCCGCCCCAGAACTTTGGGATTTTTCGCAAGCTGACGCGACGAATCGAGGAGCGCCAGCCGCGGACCTTCCTGGATGAATTGAAAGTAGTAAACCTTGTCGATCTCACGGCGAGGTTCTTTTGGTTTCAAAGCTTGATTGACATCACCGACGCGAGCTGCGTGGCAGGACTGCCTCTCGTTCACGTCGCTGCAAATATAGAGGCCCAGCGGCCGCAACTCCTCGCTGGCCTTCCATCTCAGAGTCAGGGACTGCCCGACGAGCTGTTCGACATTCAGTTTTTGATAGACCACGTTCTCGCGGCTGCTCATATCGTCGAGGGCCAGGATCAGGCTGCGCACACCCCGACGTTTTTGGTCGATACGAATCAAATCGAGATCGCCCATTTCACAATGCTTGTGAGTCGCTGTAAACTTGATCGGGAGTTCCCAGTGCCCATTGACCTGTTTGATGGGAAGGTTACGAAATCCGGCCTGCCTCGCGAGACCCGCAGCCTTGATGGCCTGGGTCTCCTCTTTGAGCGTGGGGCCCGGCGTTTCAACAGGATCCTCGACCTTCAGCTTGGGCTCCTGCGAGGCGCGCGCGGATAACTTTTGCGATGGGGCGGATGAGGATGGCTCCGAACTTTTCTTCTGCGGTTTGAAGAAGAAAAAGAGCAGGCCAAGTCCCACGATCAGAAGAACCAGATTTTTCATAGCCACCTTTTTGGAAAACCAAACTCGTCTCATGTTAACGTATTCTTGGGCGACTCACCACATGGGATTCATATGAAAAAACCCCAGAACAGGCCAGAAGACAATCACGAAGCCGGTTTCAGTCTCATCAGCGTTTTGATCGCGGTGGCCCTGATCTCATTGATTGTGATGTTCGCCAGTCGCGCCCTTGTCGTTACAAAAAAGGCCAAGGTTTCTGTGAAAGCTGGTGAAGGTTATCAGCAAATCATCGCGGTACTTGATGATTCCTTGAAAACATTCATCAAGACCAATATCACCAGCGCCTCGGTTCCTTGCGGGGATCCGGCATCGTTTTTCGCAAGCCAGTCCTTCCTCAGACTCTACACCAGCAATCGGTCGAGTGCACTGGCGGCTGTGCCCTCCGGGGTCAACAGCGGAGCCTGGAACAATCTCTTCAGCCGCGAACTTGCAGCCAACAGTTTCGCAGGGTCATCCCTGAATCGCTGCCCGCGCGTGGAAAGGGGAGCCAATGGCCGCTTTCATTTTTGTCTCAATATCCTGCGGGACACGAGTCAGCCCCAGGAGAGCCTTCTGAGTTCACCGCTGGCCTTCGTCGAGATCGCGATCCAGCTGAACGATCTGCAGTCCGGCAATGTCATCAACTGTGCCGAATATCTGGATCCCAATCGCAGCTCCGCAGGGGCCAGTGTCGATTACATCCTCTTCTGGGCCCATGCGAATGGCACCGAACTTGATCTTAAAAAACGGAGTGGCTCACTTTATGTCAACAAATAAGCGTAGACCTCGGGCACCCGGACGCGAAGCGGGCTTCAGTCTGATTGAATTCATGATCACAAGTCTGATCATCGGCGTGATCGCCTGGCTTTCCAGCAGCTATTTCGGCAAAGCGCAGCAGCAGGCCGCCCAGCAGGTGGCCCAGGATCAATCCCTGAAAATGAAACAGTCGCTCGCGAATATGCTCAAGCGGGATCTGGCCTTTGTCGTCAACCCGTCCGATGTGGTGATCAGTTCCCTGCACGAGTTGACGATCAAGCGTCCGAAAATGGTCCCTGGCAACAATCGCCCCGACCTTTCGCAAAGCTATCAGGTTCGCTATCGCGCGGTCTGCACGCCCATTCCATCGACGCTGCAAACTCAGCTGTCCGGCTTGAGTTTTACGAGCCTGGCCTCAACCCAGCAGGCTCGTTCCAGTTGCGCAAAGAAAGCGGCACTGAAGTGTGCGGGCGGAACCTACCCCCAGCTGCGCATCGAGCCGGACGCAGGATCCAATATTCCGGTGTATCCAGGCTCCGCCTTTCCAGACCTCACGCGCCATCCTCACATTCATCAGGCACCGCTCGGCGTCATGCCCTGTTTTGAGCAGAACGGCAATCAGATCACGATCGGTCTCGATGTGTTTCATGCAAAAAGTGCAGGCGGGCTGAGCCTTGACCTTCTGGGAGAACGATATTTCATGGTGATCGGCAATGTCAGCGACATGGTCATCCAGCAGAAATAAGGGCTCAGTTCCTGTTATAAAGGATTTCGACCGGCATGCTCATGAAGTAGGGATCGAAGTTACGGATGAAGGCACGGGCCGCCGAATGCGTTTTGAAAAGATTGCGATCCAGCTTCAGCACCCGGGTATTCCGCACATAATAAAGATCACCTGCACGTTGGGTTTCCTTATTCAGATCAAAGGAACCCTTGCCGCCAAGGAAGGCCTGATGGGAACCCTGATACACCAGATCCGGTTCCAGTCTCCTGATCAGGCCTTTGATCACACGTTCATCAGTCACATCCGTTGTCGCGACAATACTCTGACCGCGCACGAAATGGATCGCGGTTAAACGCGAGGCCGCGTGCAATGGCTGCACGGTAAAAGCTCTGGCGCCGCGCACATAGCCTTCCAGTTCCGCCAGCATGAGAGGTTCCAGGAGGTGGAGCGTGACGTCCGCGCGGGACAGGAAAGGCGTGCGGATCCACTGATCGGTGGGTTCCACATAACGCCAGCCATCCATCAGCAGGGTCATCGCCTGGCGATTCTGCAAACTGTGCAGGGTCACCGCGGTTTTAAGATCAGCCATGCGCACATCGTCTTCGTTATCGCCGCGACGCATAAGCCCGCTTTCGATCACGAGCTGCAGACCCTCGAGGTCCTTTTGTGGCAAAAGGCTCTGCAGTTCACGCAGATAGAAGAACATGCCCAGTGATCCCGGTTCGCGTTTGACGATGATCGTTTGCTTCGTACCGCGAAGGCTGATGCGCAGGATGGTCTGCCAGCGCTCCGGGTTGAAATCAGGTTTGGGGCCCGCGAGGGGCAGCACCAAAGGAATCTCCAATGTTTCCTCGATGGAATCCACGGCCCAGAAATCCAGCTGGGTATCCTTCAGGCGCGGCGGAACCAGCTCCTCTTCCGGTTCATCCACCAGCGGCAATGTTTCGGGCGCCGGCGTTTCATCCATGCTTTCCGGCACGGTTTCAGATTCGGGCACCTTCACGGCTTCGATCGTCTTGATACGGGGTGCTTCGACAGGCGGTTCGGGGCTGACTTCGATCACAGCCGGAATCGGTGTGTCCGCAAAGGATTCATCCAGCTGCTCATCGAGTTTGGGCCGGGCGCTGTCCTCCAGTTTCGCGAGGCTGATGGCGCCTTTGGCATTCTGAACACGCACGGTTTCGGGCCTGGAAGCCTGCGCTCCGGCACCAGCCTGTAGCTTGAACTGGCCCTCGAGTCGGGAAAGGTCCACGCTGTAGCGATTGGTTTGAATGGTGATGGGTTTGGCCGCAGCCAGCCTGATGCCCGGTTTGGGCGTCACAGGTTTTTTGCTGGACGCCGGCTGACCCCCCTCGGCCTGGACCTCCAGCCCACCTTTGATCAAGGAGATGGTCATGCCGGGGATCACCGTCTGCGCCTGCAGTTTGATTTGCGTATCAGCCGGTAGAACAATGGTGGCTCCGTTGACGAGCAGGAGTTCGGCCCGGCTGTTGGTCCCGGTGGCAATCGCATCAAGCGCCTGCAAATGGCTTCCCTTCCGGGCCGAGGTCCAGCCAAAGCTCCCCGCCGGTCGAATGGAAACATTTCCCTGAATCCTGGCCACGTGAGCCAAGGCCCCTTCCTTTTTCCCCACCTGGTGTGGCCAGACGATCCAGGCGACGGAGAAGGACAGAGCCAGGAGCCAGAGCATCAGCATGCGAAGTGGCATGATGCAACCTCCTGGTTCCCTCTATCGGTAAGATTTGCCCGGTCTGAAGGCATTCAGTATTTTCCCGATCATACCGAAGATGCAGAAAGGAAATATCAGGATTACCATGGCTTTTGGAATGCGACAAAGCTTCGGCGCAAAAATCTTTGTTTTCACCATCGTGCTCGTGCTGACCGTGGTGGGTTCCATCACGTTTAAAAACAGCCAGGCGCTGCGGGAAAACCTCGACCGGCAGTATCAGAGCAGTCTGATCGATGGCACGCAGCTGCTGGGCGAAAAAATCTTCAGCCTCCTGACCCGCTGGGACAATCGCCTGAGCTACCTCGTGCAGGCGGTGCTGACAGCTTCGGGCAAGACCCGCACGGAACTCATCGATGGCTTCCTCGTCAGCGAAGAGGGAGCGCAAAGTCTGCAAATTTTCCGTTTGAACCAAAAAAATGAAATGGAAACCCTGGTCGAGCGTGTGAATCCCGAGTATCCCGTGATCCCGGCCACCTGGTGGAAAAAGGCTCTCGGCAACAACGAAGTTCGTATTCTGCAGCATCCGCAAATCGCCAGCGAAGCGGTGATGATCCGGCGTCTCGCGATCCGGGGCTCGACGGAAATGCTGCTGCTCGTGCTGGGCTTTGAACTGCGGGTGATGCCGATGGCAAATTCGGAGGATCGCCGGGTCCAAAGCTTTCTCCTGGATGAAAACTTCCGCGATATTATCACCCGCAAGTCCTATCGTTCCATCGTGCCGGTCAAAAGTTTTGTAAGCAAGGCCCAGAAGCTGATGCATGGCGATCTGGGCGCTGGTTATCTGGGCGAACTGAAAACCCCGCAGGGTTCCTACTTCGTGGCTTATCATCATGTGCCCGGCTATCCTTTGCATCTGGTGACCCACCAGGACAGTTCCGCCATTGATGAAGCGATTCGCGATTTCCTATGGGACATGCTGCGCTGGACGGTGCTCTTCGTCCTGATCGCCCTCTTCTTCTCGTCCATGATCCTGCGCAACCTTCTGGCGAACCTCCGCGAACTCTATGCCGCGACCATGCGCCTGGGTTCCGGTGATTTCAGACACACGGTGAGTGTACGCTCCAAGGATGAATTGGGTCAGCTCTCAGCTGCCTTCAACCTCATGACGCGCAAGATCGTCAATCTGCTGGCCGCCGAGCATGAAAAGGCCCGCCTGGATCAGGAACTCTCCGTGGCCCAGTCCGTGCAAAACACCTTCTTTAAAGAGCAGACCTTCCGCAACCGGCATCTGCTCCTGACCAGTTTCTATCAGCCGGCTTCCGAGTGCGGCGGCGACTGGTGGGGTCACTATCCTTTGGGCAATAACCGGGAGCTGATCGTCATCGGCGATGCCACCGGCCACGGTGTGCCGGCGGCCCTCGTCACAGCCATCGCCTATGCGTCGACCCATATCCTTGCCGAACAGATCATGGCGGGAGCCTTCGCGGCGAATGATCCGGCCGCCATCCTGCGAACCTTGAATACCCTGCTCTATCAAACCCTGCGTGGCAAACTCTGCATGAGCTTCCTGGCGCTTTTAATCGACAGTGAAAACCGCACGCTGACCTTCTCCAATGCCGGTCACCCGTATCCGGTTTTGATTCCAGCCAACGTGAAGGATCCGAGGCTCGGACCGAATCCCAAGGTGCCCTATCGTTATCTTCTGCAAAAACGAAAATCGTCCTGCATTCTCGGTCTGGAAAAGGACTCGGTTTTCTATAATGAAACGGTCAATCTGGTCGCAGGTGACAAGATTATTCTTCATACCGATGGCCTGACCGAACTGGAAAACGCGGACGGCAAGCAGTGGGGCGCACGACCCATGAAGGTGTTCCTGCAGGCCCACGCGCACGAGGATCCTTTCACGCTTTGCAAGGCCCTGATGAAGGATGCCATCAGCTTTAACAAAAAGGCTCAGGTGTTTGACGACGACCTGACTCTGCTCATTCTTGAGTTCAAACAGGAAGAGTTCATGGCGGCATGAGATATCTGTGGATCATGATGTTATTCCTCTCGCTGCCTGGGCATGCTGCCGAGGAATATGTACCCGTTGATCCCAAAAATCAGAAAGCCTATATCCGTCTGCAGGACGGCGCCAAAATCCTGAGCGGCGAAACCAGCCAGGCGCAGTGGCTGCGTCTCTGTCAGGGCCTGGGTCAGAACCTTCTGGCCAATAACAGTTCGCCCGGTTTCCTGGCGGAATATCTGTGTCAGCGTGAGGAAAAAGAGCCGGCGGGCGCCGCGGAAGCCTCCTGGCGCATCACCTTTATCACCCGCCCGAAGTTTATCGATATCGACATTCAGTTTCAGGTCAAAGGTCAATGGACGCCCGTGCAGACCTTCAGCTTTCATCTCGAAGGGGAATTTCTGGAGGACCTGCAGAAGGCCAGCGTTCTCCGTTTCCTGTCCCGCATGATCCTCGAAAGTCTGCCCACCGGCTGGATTTACACGCACAAAGCCGGCGGGAAAACCACCGAACTCATCATGCATCCGGATATGCCGCTTCTGCCCGAGGAACTCCTGATCTATCAGCTTCACTTTGTTCCCGGCCGAAACCTTTGGCTGCCAAGGGTCAAGGCGCGCCTCCGTCGGACCCAGGAATTCCGCAACCTGGAGCAGGGTCGGGCGGAGAGTTTTGAATGGAAGCGGACCTATGGCACGCTCAAGGACGGGGAGCGGTACTGGATTCAAAACAGCGAGGGTCGCAATCAACGGCAGGCGGAGTTCGAAAAGAAAATCAACGGCGAAACCCAAGGATTTTCCTTACTCAATCTTTTGGATCGCATGCTCTTCGAAAGTTTCACCTCGAACTATGCGGGCCTGCGCTACGGTCATTCCTTCGTGCAGGGCGACTCGGTCATCACGCAGACCTCACTTATCTCGCTGCTGCTCGAACTGCGCAGCGGTCCCCTCTCGGGCCTTCGATGGTATTATGATCTGACCCCTCAGGCGCAGCAAACCCGCTTTGGTTTGCAGGAACATTTCGAAATGAGTCGCGCCTCGCTCGGCTGGGCCTGGGAATTCACGCCGCCAGAATCCTGGCAGTTTTTGATTTCGCGCATCGACCTGCAACCCAAGATTGGGCTTCTCAATTTGGAATCCGAGCTGGCTGTCCAGAACAGTCTGGGCGAATACCGGCTGACCCGCTTTGAAGCCAAACAGGTTTTGAATTTGAACGCGGAACTCGGTCTGGAAAAGGAACTCCTCTGGATGCGCAGCCGCCTCTGGGCTTCCTACAGCTCGGCCCAGGCCGGTCTCGTTCAATCCAATAAGGTGTCGGTCACCAGTTCCCGCGTCGGGGTCGATGCCTACTTTGATCTGATGAAACGACCAGGCTGGGATCTGAAAATCATGGGCTTTGGTTTTGCGGAGCGCCTGTCCCTGGAACGCGATTCCGAAGACCTTGAGGCCAGCGCCAGCGATCTGGCCATCCGCGAATTCGGTTTCAACCTGCTCTTTATCGGGGGAGGCATCACCATATCATGGTAAAAATGTTCTTCACCATCCTGCTGCTCGTTACCGCACCTTTGCATGCGGATGACATTCCCGATCCTCTGACCTGGTGGAACAGCCTGCCGGAATCCAGCTGGCAGGAGCAGCCCACTCTGATTCGACACCTGACCATACGCAGCACGCCGAACCGAGCCAAACGCTGGGATCGGCTCATGCAGGATTTTTCGAGCCTGGGTTTTCTGCAGTATGTCCCCACCGAGGACGCGGATTTCATGCACCGCCTGAATCCCGGCGCGGAACTCGCCGACCTGCCCCAGGAACTCCTGCTGGATCCCGAACTTTTGCAGATGGTGCTTACGGATCGCGGATCAAAAATGGGAATTACGGTGAACAGCCGGAAGGATTTTAAATCCATGAGCACCTGGGCCATCACGGGCCAGGATCGCCGTAACGCGGCCAGCATCCTCGCCTGGCTGTCACGCAATCTTGGTTATGATGCCGTCGTGCTGGATGCCCGCGATGGTTTGATCCTGGCCGGTCTTTTAAAAAACAGCAGTGAACTCGGTCAGGGTTTGCTGGTGAAACAAAGCGCCAGGCGCTGGGTTATCAAGGAAACCCATTCCCGCGGCGAGGCTCTGCTGCAGATGCTGAAAACCAATGGTTCCCTCGCTGTCTTCGAAGTCCTTTTGGCCAAGGGCACAACACTCAATGTTGAAAAAGGCTCGAAAATTCTTCTCGGACAGAACAATAACTGGATGAAGATCATGCAGCAGCCTGAGAGGGAGGTTCCTCAACCCAAGGCTGCTCCTGCAGCTCCGGATTCAAAGTCAACGCCATGACCTCAGGATGTCTGCCCTTCGATGCGTGTCTTCAGACGCGCCAGGCCGGATTCAAAATCCTTGCCGAGCATAGCATCGAACATGAGGCCGAAATAGCGTTGAAAATAAGGCATTTCCTGTTTGTAGTGCCAGGTGACTTCGGTTTCACCGTTGCCGGTATCCGCAAGGCGCCAGCCGGTCAGAGCCTCAGCAGGAAATGGGTCTTCAAAAGTCAGAAGCACATCCACCTGCTCATTCTCCTTGACGCTTTGAATCAGCATGCTCCCGCGCCCCACTTTTTCTCCGGACCAGGAATAACGTGAGCCCACACCCAGTCCTTCCACCTGCGAGGTGGATTCCGGCTCCATCGGACTCCAGGGATCCCAGCTGCGAAACTGATTGAAATCGATCAGAACCGCGTAAATCGTCGCCGGCGTGCTGCGGATCAGCACTCGTCTTTCCATCGAGGCCTCATGAGGCAGGATACTGGGGAACACGAGCAACGCGAAGACCACGGCGAGCAGAACCAGACCAATTTTTTTCAGCATGCGGGACGTCCTTTCATGGATGAGATAGACCGACTTCGGGTTTATACATGCGGGCGAAACTCGCCTTCTGTAACCCGGCTGGCACATGTTTCACACAAAAATCACGCAGACTCTGCTGCCATGGTTTTTTCAGATGGCAGATCGATTGAAACGACCAGGACTGTCGCACGATCCAGAGCGCCTTGTCCTCGCGGACGGCAAGGTAGGCCTCCAGAGCAATGGGTTCCGCATCAAACTTTTGCAAGGTCAGGCCCAGGGCCCAGGCATCTTCAATGGCCTGGGCTGCACCCTGACCCAGGTTCGGAGTCGTGGCATGCGCCGCGTCGCCCATCAGCGCAACGCGACCGCGGACCCAGTTGGCCGTGGGCTTGATATCGCTGATATCGGTGTGAATCAGATGTGCGACGTTCGTGCGTTCGACGATGGGCTTTTGTTCCGGAAAAGACTCCATGAGCTGCAGGGCATGGGCGTGGCATGCTGCGGGGGTTCTTTGTTCCTGCGGCGGGGAATCGAAGGTCAAGTACCAGTAAATCTCCGCGCTCGTGATGTGCGAGTAACCGAAGCGACAGCCGGGTCCCCAGATCTCCGCCCCGACATGCGGATCCTTGAGCAGACCTGGCGCCTGGGCAATGCCACGATAACTGCTGGTCCCTGAATAACGAAAGGTTACCGGCGGGAAAAACTGCGATCGCACCTGGGAACGCAGGCCATCCGCGCCGATCAGAAGCTTTCCGGTCAGGGTTTCGCCATTCTGCAGAGTCACCTGCACCCGATCCCCTTCCTCGCGCATGGCCGTGATGTTGACTCCAAACTGCAGGATTTCCGACCCGAGATCCCGCGCGAGAAGTTTTTGCAGCTGCGCCCGATGAATGGCGAGCAGAGGTTCCGCGCCAGCCTCCATCGTGGCCAGGAGTCCACTGCGCGTGGAACGCAGTTCCACCTTGTGCATGGGCCAGCCCAGGGGCAGAAGGTCATCCAGCAGCTTCATTTCCTTGAATGCTGCCTGGGCATTCGGGGCGAGCTGCAGACCCGCGCCCACTTCATTGAGTCCTGGACTCCGTTCCAGGACGCGGATTTTAAAGCCGGCTCGGCGTAAAAAATGGGCGCAGCTTAGACCGCCGATGCCGCCTCCCACGATGATGACATCCCACTCCTGGACCATTTGTCGTTCCTTATCATGGTCTAAAAATACCAGTGTATCCTGAAGCTTGGCGGACGTCACTCTCCCTGAGCAGGAGGACACACGGAATCACCTTTTCCTTAACCGCATGGGGGGGGTGCACCGGACTGCGAAATGGAGTATGATCGCCGCATCGACGTGGAAACAGGAACGACGGGAGGACACCCAACCCATGACCATCGAAACTATCGAAGAATTGGAAGGCCTGAAACGCATTGGCCGCATTGTTGCCAATTGCCTGCAGCATATGGCCCGCAGCATGGAGCCGGGCATGACCACGCGGGAGCTCGACACCATCGGCCGGGATTTCCTGGCCGCTCACGGCGCACGGTCGGCTCCGGAGCTGCTGTATAAATTTCCCGGCGCCACCTGTATCTCCGTGAATCACGAGATCGCGCATGGCATTCCGGGCAATCGGGTGCTGCAGGCGCGGGATCTTGTGAATATCGATGTGTCTGCGGAACTCGACGGACTCTTCGCGGATACCGGTGGCAGTTTTATGATTCCTCCCGAAACCAAGCCCAAACGTCAGCTCTGCGAAGCCACCCGGGAGGCTTTGAATGAAGCCATAAAGGTGGCGCGTGCCGGTGCTCCCATTCGAGCGATCGGGGCCGCGGTTGAGGCAACAGCCAAACGGCGTCGCCTGACCGTCATTCGCAATCTCGGCAGTCACGGCGTCGGCCGCGCCTTGCACGAGGAGCCGGAATTTATCGCGCCGTTTCATGATCCCAAGGATAAAAGGCTATTGAAAGAAAACATGGTCATTACCATCGAACCTTTTCTGTCCAACGGCGCTCACCATGCCGAGGACAGTTCAGATGGCTGGACGCTCGTGACCGAACCCAAATTTGTCACCGCACAATACGAACACACCATGGTCATCACCAAAGGTGCGCCCATCATCGTAACCGTTCCGGACGCGGTGTAGGCCGCGGGTCCATCCCGGCCGGTCGTGCCCATGGCGGCCGGTCCTAGTTCGTCCCGACATAATTCAGGCTCCGGACAATCCCTTCATGGTCTCTGCACCCCGACGCCGTGCTCTCTGAATCCAACCCGGTTTCTGCACCCCGACATACTGCTGTCTGCAACCCATCCCGGCCCGGTCTGCACCCCAAGCCGTGCTCTCTGCCACCAACCCCAACCCGGTCTCTGCACCTCAACATACTGCGGTCTGCAAGCAATCCCAACGCGGTCGCTGCACCCCGACATACCGCTATCTGCAACCCATCCCGGCCCGGTCCTTGCAAAGTTGGAGTTCGGCAAGAAACGCGAACTTATTCCGGGAACACTCTCATGCTCGTCTCCATCCTGCTGGCCATCCTGATCGCCCCTTTCGTTCTGTCAGGCTGTGCGGCACATGCGCTGGGTTCGCGGCAGGAAGCTCCTTATTCGAGTACACTGCCGCCGCCCGAGCATGCGCCTCTGGTGAAAGAGGTCCTGGAGAAAACGCGCGACTATCCAAAACAGTCCGGTTTTTACCCGTTGATTGACGGCGCAACCGCCCTGCGCGCCCGCACAGCCCTAGCGGATACAGCCCGCAGGTCGATCGATATTCAGTATTACATCTGGCGTCATGATCGCACCGGACGTCTGATTCTCTCCCGGCTTCTGGATGCTGCCGAACGCGGGGTGCGGGTCCGCATCCTGCTCGATGACATTCACAAAGGTGAGCAAAGGAGCCTCCTCAAAGCCATGGACCGCCATCCCCTGGTCGAGATTCGGCTCTTCAACCCCGCAAGCACCGGCAGCGACGGTCTCGGCATGATCACCCGCGGTCTCGAAATGGTGCTCGACTATGATCGAATGACTCATCGCATGCACAACAAGCTCTACCTGGTCGACGGCAGTTTTGTCATTGTCGGCGGTCGCAACATAGGCGACGAATACTTCGATTGGAACGGTCAGAAAAATTTCCGCGATCTCGACGTCCTGGCCGCCGGTCCCGCAGCCACACGCTTTAGCAAGGTCTTCGATCTTTACTGGAATGCCGCCGCCTCGGTGCCCGTCAATGATCCAGGCGAGAATCTGAACCATCGGGATTCACCCGACTGGATGGCTCTGCGAAAACAGTTTGCCACCGCGCCGGAAGATCAGATCGTCCTCACCAGTCTGGGGCCCGACAAGGCCCTGCCCTGGCTTGTCAGTCGTTTGAACCGTATGATCTGGGCGCCGTTTCGTATTCTGGCGTCTTCACCCGATATCGTCTTTGATGACGAGGCCGAAACCTTTGGCGAACAGCTCCTGACGCTCCCGGAGCCGCAACAGGAACTGCTCGTTGAAACAGCCTATTTCATCCCCTCGCGGGCCCTCCTGCGCCGGATCCGGGAATGGCGTAAAAAAGGCGTGAAAATCCGCATACTCACGAATTCCATGCGATCCAATGATGTGCTCGCGGCGCATGCCGGTTATGCCAAGTATCGCGATACGGTCCTGGAGGCCGGGGCGGAACTTTATGAGTGGCGGAGCGACAATCAACCGGCCCGTTCGAAAACCACGCGTGGCGTCCTGGCGAGCCGGGCCAACCTTCACACCAAGGCTTACGTCATCGATCGGGAATATTCGTTTGTCGGCAGTTACAATCTCGATCCGCGGTCCTCGGATCTCAACACCGAATGCGGAGTTCTGATTCGCAGCCGGGCCTTCGCCGAAAGTCTGGCGGAAATGATCGAACACGGCATGCAGCCCACCAACAGCTGGAAGGTCAGTCTGCGTTGTGAGGCTCAGGCCTGTGACGACGATGACCTGCTCTGGAAGGGTCTGCGCGAAAACGCTGAAGTCGTCTTTCACGAGGAACCGGACAGCAGCTTCTGGCAAAGGCTCAGTGTGAAGCTGATCGGTTGGCTGCCGATTGATGAAGCCCTTTAATGTAAATTCGGGTTCTGCCGGGCATCAGGCGGCATCAGCACACCCAATCCATGTTTTTCCACGCGCAAATGAAACTGCCCGTAGCCAATTTCCTCGCCGTCCGCGCGGATCGGCAGATGAGCTGGACCTTTGATGGACGCGCTGCGCTGAACAAAGGCATATTCCTTCAGCGGATGATGCGGTTTGCGGGTGACCAGGGACCAGAGCAGCGACAGGTAATGCCGGAAATTGCGGGCGCGGATGATGCAGATTTCAAGCCGTCCATCGTTGGTGCGAATATTGTCACCCCAGCGCAGACCCGTGGCGCCCATGGAGCCGGCATTGGTCACCATAATGGTGGACGCGCGTCGCATCATCTTTTGACCATCGACCTCCAACTCAAAGGTCCAGATGCGTTCCTTGAACAGGAGCTTGACCGCATTCCAAAGATAGGCGATCCGGCCAAAGCGTTTTTTCGCATGCTGCGGTGTGGTGGTCGTGATCCAGGAATAGGTTCCCACACTCACGTGGCAAAGAAAGGTTTTGCCGTCCACCACCACAAGATCCACGGGCTCAAGTGCGCCGTCTTCCAGAACGAGGTCCACCGCATCCTCAATCCCTTTTGGAATCATGTGTTCCGCAGCAAAGACGTTCGCGGTTCCCGAGGGGATGACACCAAAGGCCTTGCCGAGACGCCTGGCTTCGGTCGCGACCGCAGCCAGCGTTCCATCACCACCGGCGGCGACAAAAACCTCCGCACCGTTGCGAGCGGCTTCTTCCATAACGCACGGCAGATCATCGCTCGGCTGCAGGCGATGAAAGTTCACCGTCTTGCCGAGTCTGCCGGCTTTTTCCTGCACATAACTCTGCAGTCTCTCGACATTGGCGCTGCCCGACGCCGGATTGATGACAAAAAAATAGTTGCGAAAGGCGAGGCCGGCATCCGACGCTTGGGTCCGGGAGTTGCATTCTGTTTCCTGGGCCCGCGCAGGCGGAACGACTCTCGTTGTCATATAGGAATTGTAGGAGCCTTCATGCGCCTGATTCATGTCTCTGATCTCCACTTTGGCCCCCATTACTCCGATTCCATCGGGGAGCAGCTCCTTGAAGCCATTGCAAAGCTCAGGCCAGAAGGTCTGGTCATTACAGGCGATTTGACACAGAGAGCCAGGCATGACGAATTTGTGGCGGCGGCTGAGTTTTTGAAAAATGCCCGCCAGCTGACGCCGCAGGTGGTGGTCTGTCCTGGCAATCATGATATTGCGCTCTATCGGTTTTGGGAGCGTCTCCTGACGCCCTTTGCCCGCTACCGGCGCTACATTCATCCTGAGCTGGACTGGGTGGAGCAGCTGCCGGGAGCGACCATCGTCGCGCTCAACAGCGTTCGGCCGTACACGCGCCTCGTGCAGGGACATCTCAGCCGTTCGCAGCTGGAAATGTGTCGCGATGCCTTTGCCAAAGCCGATCCCAACGATTTTCACATCCTCGCTTTGCATCATCCGATTGGACTGATGGATCAGGGTTTTCATCATCCTTCTTTGCAGCCCGACTGGCAGGACGTCTGTGGCGGCGTGCGGCTGGATATGATCCTCACCGGGCATGTGCATCAGGCGGCGGTTGTGGCGGCGCATCCCAACGCCTGCACGGCGCCTCTGCTGCTCATCAGCTGTGGCACCACCACATCGAATCGCGGGCGCGGGGATGAGGAGTCGCGGAATCATTTTCATGTGCTGGAGGGTTCCGAGACGGAACTGCGGCTTTCGAGCTATCGGGTGGAACCACAGGGCGGGTTTCATGCCTTCGCGCATTATCATTTTCCGCGGAAAAACGGGGTTTTTTCCACAACGCGGTAGGATCATGGCGGTCGATCCCGCAGAGAGCTTGCAAGCTGCATACCGCGAAAAACTTGAAATTGACGGTTTCCAGGCGATTGTTTATGGAAGGGGCGGACAACAATCTTCATCAAGGTATGGGAAACTACTTATGAATCACACATTCAGAGTACTTGGCAGTCTGGCCGCCTGCGTTCTACTCCAGGTCGAGGCCCGTGCGGCCACGTCCACGCCCGTCTTTAACAAGGTCCTCTATTATGATGGCTACGCCTCGAAGGTGGACGCCCCCACGCCAGCCGGCGTCATCCGCCATCGCAATGACCTTTATGCAAGAAGGCTGACCGAGCAGGAGCTGCAGTCACTCGGCCGCGAGCTGACGCTGAATATTGTTATCAAGGCCGCCTGTGACAACTACGACCGCATCGGCAACTTCAATCTGGCCCTGGTCCCCAAGGGTGCCTCCACCTATGCGCCCGACGCGGTTCAGCGGATCGAGCTGGGACGCTTTATCACACCCTTCATGGATAAAAATCGGCAACCGGATCAGGTCCCCTACAGCTTTCGCATCGACAACGTCGCCGACATCCTGAAGGATCGCGACTTGAACGCACGCTTTGATTTCTGGGCCGAGCTGGAAGTCTTCGGGGTGCCTTATGCTGCGAATGAACAGGTCGCCGGCTGCCAGGGTCGCAATGATGTGTTCTACGGCTCGGCGGAATTCGTGTCCGAAAGTGGTTCACCTGCAGCAGAAAAAACCTTTTTGCTGCCCCTGAACTTCAAAAAAAATCTGAACAACTACGAACCAGGTGCCACGGATGAGCTGACAAAAACCGAGCGTACCATCGCGTTTCACCTCGACAAGCTGGTTGAGAACGCCCGCTTTTACCTGATCACCTCCAATCACGGCGCGAATGCCGGTGGCGAGGAATACAACCGGAGAAACCACTTCATTTACTTTGACGACCAGCTGCTCCTGACCTACAAACCAGGAGGCGTTTCCTGCGAACCCTATCGGGTTTACAATACGCAGCCCAACGGCATCTATGGTCGGGCGCCGCGCACGCCGGAGCAGTGGGCCTCGTTCAGCAACTGGTGCCCGGGTCAGGTGATCCCCATCCGCGAAGTGGCTCTCGGCGATTTACCCGCGGGAAATCATACATTCCGTATTTCCGTTCCCGATGCGATCTTTGTCGAGGCACAAGGATATATTCCCGTGTCTCTTTATCTGCAGGGCACAACGCGGGATTCTCTGTAAGAATGTCGGTTTCCTCTGCGATATTCCTCTCTTCCGCACGCTGCGAAGCGGGAGGGAGCCCACCCTTTATCCACTTGTAACCAACTGTTTTAACTTGATAATTTCGCCACCTTTTCCCACCGATTTTGCACAACTCCCAGAAAAAATAAGATCCCGCTAGTGCCGCGAGAACATGGAGAAGAACAAAAAACCTCCTTTTGCGCCGCCTTCAGCCGATACGACCCTTATGTGAAGAATTGTCTGCCCATTTTCGTGAGACGGTCTATGGCACATCGAGCACGTAAGAATGAAGCCGGCTACAGCCTGCTGGAAATCATGTTTGGATTGGGACTGCTTGCCATCGTGGTAATGGTGGCGAATGGTCAGATGTTCCACATCATGAAACAGGCCCGCAAGGTCACCGACATGGGCAAGCAGGATAGCTCCTTTCGCGGCTTCGGTCAGCGTTTCATGTTTGATCTTCAGTTGGCAGACGTGGCTCTCAGCTTTCAGAGGCTGCCGATTCCCCTGACCGGCTGCGACAGCGCGGGCGGGAAACTGAAGCCTGGCCCCTGCGTTTACAGGATGGATGGGAAGAAGCTGGTCGCGTCCTCCACCAAATTGGGTAACGCCAGGGCTATTGAATTCTTTAGTGACCTGGACTCCAGTCTGAAGGCGGAAGGCCTGAAAGGAGCCACGGACGAGGTCAAGATCGTCCGCATGAGCAAGATCAACAATACCCAGGCCGCGAAGAATACCTTTGCCACCTGGGTTTTAAAGGATGAAACCAGCACGCCGTTCACGATGATGAGCCGGACGCATTCGGGTGCGTATTTTACTCTGGCCGATGAATATGCCAGCAGCAGCCCTTCCGGGGCCGCGGGCCGTTTTGTGATCATGCGTGGCAACAGCGATGATATCGATGCGGCCGACCTCAAGGGCCGACTCATGGTCGTCTTCAACGGTTATAACCCGGACCAGTACTTTGTTCAAAAAATCGGTCAGGTCATCGACTGCAACAACAAGGGCTGTGATCGAATCGCCAAGGCCCTCAATCCCATGGCGGATACCTCGACGTTGGAGGGACACTTTGCCATTGAACTGCAGCCCATCAGCGGCGCGCCGCTTGGCATTCCTGTGACGGCGTCAGGGCTTGGAACCTGGGGTTTGCAGGGTGAATCACAGTTCATGTTCCCGACCCAGTACGCGTCGATTCATATGGCGAGCCATTCGGATTTCACGCCACCGATCGATGCCCGGCGGATGCTTCACTTTTATCACAGCGAGCAAGTTCGCGCCCAGCTGCTGGCCATACCCATCGAGTTCAAGGGTTATTATTTCGAGAAAAGCAAAGGCAAGAAAAAGCGTCTGCTCTCGAAAAAAATTACCGGCGCCAGGGAAGCCCAGGTTGATGTCGTGCTGAATGATGTGGACAAGAACGCCTATGGGGTCTTTGCGAGGAAAATCGGCACTCAGGATGTGTCTTTCTTTATCTACGAATGAGGGGGAGAGATGAAAATTGAAATCCATGGGATTTTCCGCGCGATCGGTCCGACAGCGGCCTTGACACTGTCTGCATTTTTCACGAGTCCACCCTTGGCCCAGGCCGAGAAGGGAGTCCAGCTCTCCGTTGGTGGCACGATCAGCAACCATCTGCCGCGTCCGCGTGATGATCAGCGTCTGCTCGCGGATTATCCGGAGTTGGGTTCCGTGAGGCTGTCCACCATCCAGTACTGTGGAGATGCGGATGTGGCCATTCTGTCCCATGCTAGCCCGGCTCTGGAATTTGTTACGAACAAAAACGTTTCCTTTGTGCTGGGGTATTGGGCCACGCCGGCCAATGCCAGCAATCCCATCCCAACGGAAAGCACCTGGTTTCCCCTCGCGACCGGTGTTCTGACCTCCAACAATGGAAGGACAGAGACTCTGGCCGAGATCGGCAAACAGGGCAATACCAGGAACATCCTCGAGATGGTCAATGAATCGCTGACCAGCCTGAGTATGTCCGCTGGATTTCGCATGACGGCCTCCACGCCTCAGAATTACAACCTCTACTACTCGGTGATGATGTGCAAGAACGTCCTGAATCCGAGCAGCACGAGTCAGAGTTTTCCCAAGCCTCACACCGTGACCAGGTCACTGCAGAGCGCCGCGCTCAGTACGATCGATAGCGCTCTGACGGCGGCCACGGCCGTCTCAAGCCTGGAAAAGTTTACAGTGGCGACGGATGTCGATGGCGTCAAGCTCACGGTAGGCTCCGGCGCCGGGACCATTGCCAATGATTATTTCTATAAGCTGGCGCAAGCGGTCAGTGCCCTGCCCTTCCCGGCCGCCGCCACCGATGTCACAACCTATCAGCAGGCTCTCGCAGGTGACGTCTGGAATCGTCTCGCCGGACTTCACAGTCAGTTCTATGGCAAGGCCACCTGTTCCCGCAACGACATCACCGGTATCGAGCCCACGGGCAAATTTGATTGGGAACCGTATCCGATGCAGTTGACCTGTCTCGCCCTGAGTGGGCTGGATGGGAAGAATCTTGACACCATCCTCAAAGGCTTTTTGATGCCGGCCGCCCTTCCCACCGAGGCCCAGTTTCTGGCGTCGCAGCTCGAGGTGGCCAAGGTTCTGACCCGGGCCGCCTTGATGCAACAAAGCCAGATCGCTTTAAGCAACACGTATCAAAGACCCAAGGATAATTGCGTGGCGGATAATCAGCTCTACCTGAATAAACTGCTCGGATCGCAACCGATCAACGTGGCATCACCGAAAAGCTCCCATTCCGCCTCCATGAAACATCCGGAGGGCTCGTTCGCCATGGGCACGATCAACAAGTATAAAGGCTCGAATGGAAACTTTAATTCCGTCTTCGGAATGAGTACGGAAACGTTTCAACCGATGCTTCTGACCCAGGGTCAACCCACAACGCCGCCCTCGGTCATGACCAAGAGCTATCTCTTGCGCTTCAATGTTCGCGGGATCGGCTGCCTCGGCATCTTCTACTGCAAAAACGACAAGGACGGAGGTCCGATACTCCGATGAGGCGGTTCCACACATTCATCGGCTCGTCGCCTGAGGCGGGTGGGACCTCGATCTTTATGGTGGCGTTTGCCGCCATCTTCATCGCGGGATCTCTCGTTTTTTCCTCGCACCATGTGCGATCGCGCTATAAGGCGGTCAGCCTGGGTTCGGTCGGGCAGTCGATGCTGATGAATATTGTGGGACGGCTCCGTTTGGGGCTCACGGCTCAAAGTTCCTGTCCCTCGCTGGACAATACCTTGCGCGCCTTTCGAAATTTCTCGACCAAGGCTCCGTCCTATACGGTCTCCAGGTCCGGACCGAATATCAACCTGCCCTGTATCCTTACGGAAGATGAAGCCAAAAACGTCAACGGCATCCAACTGGAGCTGATGGAGCTTTCCAATGACCCCAAGGCTTTGACCAAAAACCTGCGGGTCTTCGTCAAGCTGATGATCACCGACCCCGCTGGTCGCAGTCCGCCCCGGCAGGTGAGCCATTCGCATGGTTTGCGGCTGCGGGTCGCCTCCCTCGATCAGTTCAATGTGATTCTGATGGGATCCCAAAGCCCCCTGATCAGCAGCGTGGGGCCCAAGGTGACGTTCACCGGTCCTGTGTTTCATGCGAACCCAACCAGCGTTCCCGTGAACCAGATTTATGCCGCCAACGGTTCCGACAGGATCACCTTCAGGGATACCTTTTACGTCCGCAGTCGCTTTCTCAGTTCAGACGCAAATAATCTTGATATGGGCAGGTTCAGGACGGCCTTCACCAAAGGCATCGAAACGGATGTTTTGAATTCCCCGGTGTTGAATACGTTCCTTCCCAATAGCACGCCGGCCTGGAATCATGGCTTTGACTATTTCTATATCAATAATAAAACGGGATATGCCCTGCCCCAGTCGCGAAATGCAGTCACCTCGCTCGACTGTTCCGCAGGTTCCGCCTATTCCAATATCCGCGGCAGTCTCACGACGGTTCCCGCTCCTGGTGGTTTCGACAAGGCCTCGACGTCCTGTGGCCCGGATACCCTGATGATTCCGGTCATGCAGTTCATGGACCGCGGCAGCACACTGACCGTGAATCTCAGTCCCGGTGATAATATGTTCTGTGGTCTGGTGAGCGCGGGTCTTTTAAGGATTAACCTGGCCGAGCCTGGAAAATATGCGATTTTTGGCCACTTCATTGCCAATGGCATCGCCGTTACAGGGGATCCGGGGGCCGAGCTCTATATCTATAGCCCCAACGCCACTGGGCAGATTGAAGTGAACCTGCCCGACGGCATATCGCTGTTTCGCAATCAGGTCAAGGCGCTGGCCTCCAGTACTGCGACCAACTTTTTCCTGCCGATCGCCGCACGGACGCCGTTCCTACCGCGACAGCCGGATGAATATCTTGATGACTGTGGCGGCGGTTTCAAACGCTATGAGGCCAGCTATCCCCCATTGGATGAACGGATAGGATTCAATCTCCTCCAGTATGAAACAGCCGGTCCCCTCTATATAGTCGAGAGTACACTATGAAACATAACCAGGCAGGTTTCAGTCTGATTGAAGTCCTGATCGCAGCCGGGCTGCTGGCTTTCCTGATTAATTTTGCGATGAAGAAGATGAGTCTTCAGGAAGAAAACATGAGCCTTCTCGAAAAGCGCATGAAGGCCCGCCACCTCATGGATCGGTCGATCTCCCGGCTGGTGGCTGAACTCCGTATCTTTCCGCCTCTGAGCCGCGACGGAGGACGCTCGTCCATGGCCTATGTTGCCTGCTTTGATATGGGGGGAGCTCCGGTGGAAAGCACGCTCGACACCAGTGACTTTGTCGCGATTGCTCTGAAGGATCCCAAGGAGACCAGCAAAATCTGCGGCAAAAATCAGTTCGAGACACACGTCGTGCCCTCGGTGACCCAATATAAATCCGCGACGGTTTATATACTCTCGTATGACCGCCGCCTGGAAAAGCAGGTGATGGTGTTCTCCAGTGAACTCATCCTGCAGGGTTCCATCTAGTTCATCCCAAAGTCGTCTGCCCCCGCAGGAGCCGCTCGCGAACTTCGGGCTGGCTCAGGCGCCATATGCTGGCGTCGATAAAATAATGATGCACGTTCAGAAAGATCAAACTGGCCCCTGCCAGTCCTTCGATCTCCAGACCTGCGAGCTGCCTTGGCACGAGATGAAAGATGGCAAAACCACCGCCGATCAAAAGCAGACAAAGCCCTCCGAACACATAGGCCCGCTGCGATCGATCATGCAGATCATTCCACAGCACCCGTCCGACAAATGGCAGATACTGAAGGCCATGGAGGGCGGGCAGTATCATGAGCGTGATGGGGTTTTGAAAGAAAGGTTCGAACCAGACCCACAGCGCGATCAGAGGCAAAAGCGCAAGAGTCGCTCGCGGCGCGCGTGCCTTCACATCCAGTCGGAGGGCATAAAGACAGCAGAACAGAACCCCAAGCAACGCCAGCCCCCGCATGAGCAGCTGGAATTCGGGGGGCATGGGCAGAAACTTCAGATACATGCCAAACACCAGTCCATGGCTGCTCTGGCCCTGCACCATAAAAAAGCCGAGGCAACCGATCAGAAGGCAGGCACCCAGCAGAAGATTGCGGGGAAAGGCCTGCAGCCCATCGCTCCGCATTCTACCGAGCCAGATGCAGCTGCCATAGCTCTGTTTCAAATAATGCCAGTAAAGGAGGACCAGCGCGACCTGGGCCAGCGTATGCATGGACTCCTGCTGTCCTGCCTGAAGCAGTGCAGACAGGATCGCGATCAGGCTGAGAGGCACAAGGAGGGCTGCGAACCAGTGCTTTGACCAGACCGATTTGTGCCGGTAAAAGGCATAATAGGACGCCATGAAATGGGGATAGGAAAACAGAATAAGCGCATAGGGTATGGTGGGACGCAAGGGGTCATGCGCCGCGGCAGGAACCAGAAGTCCCAGAATGATGGCCAGGATAGGAATCCCACCGAGCAGCCAGACATCGAGAGTTGAGTGGATCAACCGCGCCCGCATCCAAAGTCCCCGATACACATGATTTTGAAGCCAGTATATCGTGTTCTCCGAGCTTTGGGAATGTTACAGGGGCACGGACCTTTTCCAGGCCAGCACCTCATAGGTGGTGCGCTCGGCGGCTCCATACCACTCATGCACGCAGCCGTTGGCACCCGGCCTCAGGACACCAGGAATGATGTCAGTCCCATCCTGATTGCCGCGACAGCTATAGAGGGGAGCCCCTGCGGCATCGATTCCCGTAACAAAGGCTCGCGCAGGCTTTTCGCCATTTGCGGCCGGGACCCATTCCAGGTATTCGTCGAAGGTCCCCTGATTGATCAGGAGGACTTCACTTTTCGCCAGCACGGTCAGCGCATCGGAACTTTGCGAGCCGACGCTGGCGCCATTGTATGTTCCATAGCAGCTGGTGGCCTGCGGGTTATTGAAATGAACAATCAGCTTGGCCGGAATAATCTCATTTTCATGATAAATTCGACAGATCCAAAGAGGATTGGTGGTGTGCTCCGTTCCACCGCGCGCGGCGGCTGCCGGTGCGGACGCCCCGGCCAGCGAAAGCCAGCTGACCAGCTGCGGCTTGACCGTGGACGTCTGCTGGCTGCTTACACCCTCCGCCGTCTGCAGATCCAGAGTGAACATCAGCTGACCCATCTGATTTTGAATGTCGGCCAAGGCCGGGCCTTTGATCAGGAATTGAACGTGCCAGTCAGGATCCCGCGGGAGTTGGCTCATGGTCACCACGAGGTTGCTGCCAGCCGGAACCTGATAGTTCCAGGAATAGGATTGATAGGAGGCCAGCGAGACCTTGTTATGGGTCATGGGATCCTTCAGGGCGCAATTCACATTGGATTCGGGAAGCTCTGCCGTGGCGGCCTGAGTCTCCGCACAAATCAAATAAGCCCCCGCGATATTGCTCGGAGGCGCAACCCGTTCGTCGTCTGTGCTTGCAGCTTTGGCTTCCGCGTCCGAGGATTCGATCGCCTGCGGATCCAAAAGGATGCCCTTGTCCATGGTCTGCCCGGGTGCCACGGGGCCACTGTCCAGCTTAGCTTCGGTGCAGGCGAGGCCTGCCAGCCATAGGGTCAGGAAAATGGATATTTTGCACCGCACTATGCTCTCCAGTTTCTCCAGGGTTGTATGAAATACTTATCGGTGCAAATTTGGACGTGAGTGAAGGATTGATGATACCTGGCGTCAATTCAGATGTTTACGTTCCATTTTTAAACGGTCTGCCAGGACAGGTCGGGCCGGTTTTGCTTTTTCAGCCAGCCCATGAGTCCCCCGATCACCGGCAATTTCTCAAAAAGCACGACGCTGAGATCGAAATATTCCCTGTGGTAATAAACGAGCCCACCCGCATATTTGATATGCGAGATGCCATCCAGGTGAAAGGGGTTGCCGTTGTTCAGTCGGCCCGCACGCAACGTCAAGGTCCAGGCGATCATGTGCGAATCGCCCGTTTCCAGGTGCTCTCCAAAAACGATTTGCACCGCGTCCACGCCGGCGAACAGCTTTTGATAATAGACGATCAGCGCCTCACGTCCCTGCAGGGCCACCAAAGGATCACGGAACTGGATGTCCTCGCGATAGAACTGCGGCACGAGTTCAGCGATATTTGTATCATTGACGGTCTGGAAAAAATCTTCTATTTGCATGGTCTCCCGCCTGGTTTGAAGTGACGTTGGAGGTCAGTGCCGCAGACTTCAATAAATATGCCAGGGGCTGAAGGGGCTATGATAAGATTTCATGGCGAATCGTGAGGTCACGTGTGAACCGTTTTTTTTGTGAATATCCTCTGGTTTTGATCGCTGTTCTTTTGGTTGCCTTCAACGATCACTACCTTAAACAAAGTGACCTGGCGGGCCTTGTCACCGGCAAGCTCTCTGATTTTGCAGGGCTCTTTTTCTTTCCCTTTTTGTTGATCGATGCCATAAGCCTCATCAGACCGCGCTGGCAGCAGTCCGAGGCTGTCTTCCTGGGCTGTGCTGGGTTTACCTGTCTGGCCTTTGCTACACTCAAAACCAGCGCCACGGTGGTCGCTCTCTACACCGCCCTTTATGCCATGTGTGGCGTGAGGGTGACCGTGGTGCGAGATCCCACGGATCTGTTCGCCATCATCATGCTGCCTCTGGCGGCTCTTTTCCATCGTCATCTACGGGGAAGGTTTCATGCATCCAATTAAACCGCTCGTCTTTGGGGTTCTCCTCGGCACGGCCTCACAGGCCCAAGGGGACACGTTGGCCTTGCATCTCGGGCGCGCAGTGGGCAACACCATCGTGGATAATCATCACTATGCGGATGGCTATCAGAATGCGCTGTTCAACGACAAGGAACTGAAAGGCATCCAGGTGGAAGCATCGTATCTTCTAACCTTTCATTCCATCGGTCGCTTTGGAAGTGCCTGGATCCTTGGCCTGGGTCATGTGGCGGCTGAGCTTGAAGAATCCTATCCGGGCGGACAGCTTCAACTGGAACGCGAGACAACGTTCGCACAGTTCGGGTTTCGTCTTCAGGATGAGAACCTCGTACCCCATCTGATTCTGGGTGCCGAGCTCATGACCGCCAAAGGCCTCGCCGGCAAGGTCAGATTGCGTGCCCCGGTCGGCAGTGAAACACGGACGGAAACCTACGATCTTCTGGTGCTGGAGCCCCTTCACCTGGCGCTCACAGCAGCCTATAAAGTTGCACCTTCATGGAGTCTCAACACCATGGTTCGCCTTTATCCCAAAGCCGGCCCTAATTTTTTCCTTGGAGTGGCTTATGATATCCCGCATCTCTAGTTGGCTGGCCTTCACTCTCGCCGTGGTCACAGCACTCGCGACATCCTCGCCGACCCATTCCCGCGTCTTTGCCGAAGGGAGTTACCAGGTCAAGTCCGATTGCCCCAATGCCCAAACGGAGGGAGTGCTCACGATCACGCTGGAAAGTGTCGCGTTGGAACGAACCTATATTCTGACAACGGGAACCGACTTTGGTTTTCCTGACAATCGCATGTCCGCGGGCAGGGTGTATGACCAGGACGAGGGAGACTCGGTCACTGTGAGTTCAGATGAGCGGGTGTGCAAAGCGATGCTCTGGGATGCGCAGGCCCATTCGGGGATTTTCGCCTGCCATCGTGGGGATGAGCTGGAATGCACGATTCATCTGGAAAAAATCTGACCGGATGGTGTGAAAAATATTGAACCTAGGCGCCTCCTCCCCCGGACGGGACCTGTGGTTGAGGCGGCTCGGGTTCGACGCAGACGTAGGTCTATCCGTCCTAACCGGGCAATTTGATTAACATCGAAAACCGGGTCCTTATCAGCCGAGGACAGATTGACCTTTCCATATCGTAGTTTCCCCGTCTGATGCCTTCCGATTCGTGCGGCATTCAGGATTGACTTCAAAATTGACCTCAGGCATGTTCACATCCTGAGAGCTGTTTCCCACAGAGGTATATCATGCGTGACATAACACAAGACTTACGATCAAGGCCGACAAGCTCACCGCTTGCTCAAGACTCGCTCGCCTCCCTCCGCCTTGCCTCCTGTCTGTGTTGCCTCTGTTGCTGTTGTTAAAGAACAGCGTCGTTTTTTTTCTTCCTCTTCAAAATTTAATAAAACGCGCTGGTCTTTGATCCAGAGCCTTGAGTCCTTGCGGCTTTGGTTTTGACCAACACTTGGGAGTGCAAGTATGCGTTCAGGATTTGTCGCCCTCGTTGGGGCTGGGCCGGGTCACGTCGATTATCTGACTCTGGCGGGTTTGAAAGCCCTGCAAAACGCCGATGTGATTCTTTATGATGCGCTTCTTTCCGCTGATTTCCGTGCGCTTTTTCCCAAAAAGGCGAAGGCGCTTTACGTCGGCAAACGCTGCGGTCGTCACGCGCTCGCGCAGCAGCAAATCAATGCCTTGATCGTATCCCATGCCCAAAAAGGCAGGTTCGTGGTTCGTCTCAAGGGCGGTGATCCCTTCATCTTCGGCCGTGGCGCAGAGGAAGTGGAAGCCCTGCGCGAAGCGGGTGTGGAATACCGGGTGATTCCAGGCGTCAGCGCCCTCAATGGAATCGCAGCCGGCTTCACTCTGCCTTTGACTCTGCGCACCGGAAGCAATGAATTCCGAGCGATTCAGGGCCATCACCTGCCCGAGGATCCTCAATGGTGGCAGGACCTCGCGCGCTACAGGGGAACGGTCGCGATCTTCATGGGCCTTGAGAAACTGCAGGGCACCCTGGAAAAACTTCTGGAGCATGGACGGGATCCAGCCAGCCCACTCGCTCTGATCGAAAGCGCAGATGATGGCTCCAGCCATGCATTCCAGACCACCATTCAAAGTATTTTGGCCCTGGGCTACCAGCGCGTCGGGCAAGGTCCGGTGATCATCTACCTCGGTGACAATGTGCGCTTTATGGATGCGAAATCGCAAAGCTTCACCAACCTTTTTCAGGAGGCTCCTCATGTCCTTGCTGCCCATATTCATTGATCTTCAGGACAAACCGGTGCTCCTCGTGGGTGGGGGGACGGTGGCCCGGGAAAAATTGGAAAAGCTCCTTCAGGCCGGAGCGCGCGTGCGGGTCATCGCCCGGCATTGGGCTGCGGAAACGCAGGAGCTTTTGCAGCGGCACCAGCTGACTTATGAAACCCGGCCCTTCTTTGCCAACGACGTTGCGGGTCACGTGCTCGTGATTTCCGCGGTCAACGACAGCGCCGTGCATGCCCGCATCGCCGCGGCGGCACGAGCCCGGGGCATCCTGGTGAATGCGGTTGATGAACCGACCTCTGCCGATTTTTATTTCGGAGCTCAGATCGAACGCGGTCCTTTGCAGATCGCCATCTCCACCCAGGGTCTTTTCCCTGGTGTGGCGCGTGCCCTGCGTCTTTGGCTGGAAGAGGCCTTGCCGCAGGACCTTAGTGATGAACTCGGGCAGCTCGCTGTCCTTCGGAGGAATGTCCGCCTCCTGATACCGGATCCCACCCAGCGCATGCGCCGTCTCAAGGAGCAGCTGCAGATCTGGCAAAACAACTGGCGGACCGAACAACCCCACTATGCACAAGCAGGAGAATCCACGCGATGAGTCAGGAAAAAAGCAAAATCGAGTTTCTGAAAGAGGAATCACGGGGACTGCGCGGCACGCTTCCCGAGGAGATCAACAGCGATGCCCCGCGCTTTACCGGCAACGCCGAAAACCTTCTGAAATTTCACGGCATGTATCAATACAAGGACCGTGACAAGAAAAAACCCGGTGAGGAGTCGACCGGCCCCAAACCTTTCACCATGATGGTGCGCGGCCGCATCCCGGGCGGGCGTCTGACCTGGCAGCAATGGGTTGCCTGGGATGATATCGCCTCGCGCTATGCCAATGCCGGACTGCGCATCACCACGCGGCAGTCGCTGCAGCTGCATGGTGTCCTCAAGGCGAACGTGAAACCCGTTCTCAAGGAAATCCGGGCCGCGCTCAGCAGCACAACGGGTGCCTGCGGGGATGTTGTGCGGAACGTGACCCAGTCCGTCAACCCCTGGGGTGATCCGCGTCTCGCGCAGCTCGATGAACCGGCGACCCGGCTTTCCAAACATTTTACTGTGGCTTCCAACGCCTACTTTGAAATCTTCCTCGACGGCGAGCCGGTGGTCGAGGAAATAGAGGATCCCATCTACGGCAAGGCTTATCTGCCGCGCAAATTCAAAATCGGCCTCACCGCGGTTGGCAACAACTCGATCGACATCTATGCGCAGGACCTCGGTTTTGCCGCCACCTTTGATCACAAGGATCAGCTCGAAGGTTACTTCGTTTTCGTCGGCGGTGGCATGGGCATGTCGCACAATGATACGGAAACTCATCCGCGTCTTGCGGAATTGCTCGGCTGGATTCCTCAGGAGGCCCTGGTGCCCGTGGCCGAGGCTGTGGTTTTTACGCAGCGTGATCACGGCAATCGGGAAAATCGCACCTTCGCCCGCCTCAAGTACCTTCTGGATAAGCGCGGCGTGGAGTGGTTCAAAAATGAGGTCAGTCAGCGAGCCCAACTGCAATTTGAAGATCGCCCTCTGCCGCCCTGGAAAACACCCTCGTATCTCGGCTGGATTGAAGCCCGGGATGGAACGCTTTCCCTGGGCTTTCATACCCTCTCCGGTCGGTTGATCGACAGTGACCGTCCATTGAAATCCGCCCTGCGGCATATCATTGAAACGTATCAAACGTCGGTGCAGCTCACCGCGGAACAGGACCTGATACTCTCCGGGATCCGGCCTCAGGATAAGCGTGCGATTGAAACCTGGCTCGACAGCCACGGTCTTAATCCCCTGAGCCCGCGCAAACTTTATGATCGGGCCCTGACCTGCGTGGCCCTGCCGACCTGTATGAAGGCGCTGGCTGAAAGTGAACGCGTGGGTCCTCAGGTCTTTGGTCAAATCCAGGAAGTCCTGGATCGCTATGAACTCAACGAAAAAGCCCCGACGGTGCGGATCACGGGCTGCCCCAACGGCTGTGCCCGCCCCTATTCCGCGGAACTCGGCCTCGTCGGTCAGATGCCGGGGCAGTATGCGATTTTCCTGGGCGGCGAACCGGAAGGTCAACGTCTCGCCTTCAAGATCAAGGACAAGGTTAAAATCGATGATCTGCCTCAGGCTTTCGACAGGATCCTGGGTTTCTGGAAGGCGGAAGGCGGACGCGATGAATATCTCGGCGACTTTGCCCAGCGCATCGGGGCTGAACGTCTGGGAGCACTCCTATGAAGCACGCGGCGCCGATCACGAGCGATCAGCTGAAGGACTGGAATCAGCGCCATGCGTCGCGGCCGGCGCTCGATATCGTGCAGCTCGCCGCGCGCTGGTTTGCTCCCGAGCTGGCCCTCGCCAGCAGCTTTGGGGCTGAGGACCTTGTGCTGATGCACCTGGCTCTGCAGCTCGACGTCCGCCCGGAAATTTTTGTTCTCGATACGGGACGCCTGCCACCCGAGACCTATGATCTCATCGAACGCTGGCGCATCCGTTATGATCTCAGCCTTCGCTTTTATTATCCGGATCCTGCGGCGCTCGAACCCTTTGTGACCCGGCACGGTCCCAATGCGTTTTATGAAAGTGCCGCACGCCGCAAGGAGTGCTGCCACATTCGTAAGGTGGAGCCGCTGCAGCGGGCCCTGGCTGGAAAAAAAGCCTGGCTCACCGGCCTGCGACGCGAACAATCCCCCGTGCGATCGACCGTCGCGCTCTTTGCCCTCGACGAAGCGGAACGTTTGAAGATCAGTCCCTTGATTTCCTGGTCGCGGCAGGATGTGTGGGCCTACATCAAAGCTCACAATCTTCCTTACAATCCTCTGCATGACAGAGGTTATGCCAGCATAGGTTGCGCGCCCTGCACCCGGGCCATCGAGCCTCATGAGGAGGAGCGGGCCGGGCGCTGGTGGTGGGAGGATCAAAGTCACAAGGAATGCGGACTGCATTCCCCAGCCAAAAGAGAGGATCAGCATGCCCCGGCATCCCTTTGACAATACCTATTTAAATGATCTGGAAGCGGAGAGCATCGAGGTCCTCCGCGAGGTCGCCGCCAACTATGAAAGACCGGCGATGCTCTATTCGGTGGGGAAGGATTCCTCGGTCCTGCTGCATCTGGCGGTGAAAGCCTTTGCTCCGGGAAAAATCCCCTTTCCTCTGGTGCACGTCGACACCGGATTCAAGTTCAAGGAAATGTACGCGTTCCGTGACAGCATGGCGAAAAAGTTGGGGGTGGAGCTGATCGTGCATCGCAATGAACCCGCGATTGCCGACGGCACCAACCCTTTTCGCCTGGGAACCCGGGCCTGCTGTGCTCTTCTGAAAACCGAAGCCCTTCTGCAGGTCCTGAAAAAACATGGCATCGACGCGGCCCTCGGCGGCGCGCGGCGTGATGAGGAACGCTCGCGGGCGAAGGAAAGAATCTTTTCCTTCCGCGATCGTCATGGCCAGTGGGATCCGAAAAACCAGCGGCCGGAACTCTGGAACCTCTACAACACCCGGGTGCATGAAGGGGAGAACATGCGCGTCTTTCCCCTTTCCAACTGGACGGAGTTTGATGTCTGGCATTATATCAAGCGCGAAAACATCGAAATCGTTCCCCTCTACTTCGCGCATGAACGCCGCGTTCTGGACAAGGGCACGAGTCTCATTCCGCTCGATGACGATGATCCACGCTGGTATTCCAGTGACGCGAAGAATGTGCTTTGCCGCTTCCGCACCCTGGGCTGCAGCCCCTGCACTGGCGCCATCCGTTCGAGCGCGCGCGATCTGGATGATATCATCAGCGAACTCTTCGAGGCGCGGAGTTCCGAACGTTCAACCCGCGTCATCGATCATGATCAGGACGCATCCATGGAACTGAAGAAAAGAGAGGGGTATTTCTGATGACACAGGCAAAGGCACGTTCGCTTCTGCGCATCACCACCGCGGGCAGTGTGGACGACGGCAAGTCCACCCTGATCGGCCGCCTTCTGTATGAGGCCCGCGCGGTCTTTGATGATCAGCTGGCCGCGATTGAAAATTCGAAACGCATTCAGGGTGAACTCGACCTTTCCCTGCTCACCGATGGGTTGAAATCCGAGCGCGAGCAGGGCATCACCATCGACGTGGCTTATAAGTATTTTTCGAGCAGCCAAAGGAAATACATCCTCGCGGATGCGCCCGGTCATGTGCAGTATACACGCAACATGGTCACCGCCGCCTCGCTTGCGGATGTCGCGATCCTGCTCGTGGATGCCCGGCATGGAATCCTGGAGCAGACCCGGCGCCACGCTTACCTCGCCCATCTTTTGGGTGTGCCGCATCTGGTTCTGGCCCTCAACAAGATCGACCTGATTGACTATGATGCCGGGCGCATTCAGGCAATCGAACATGAGTTCCGCGCCCTGGAATGGATCAAGCCTGATCAGTCGCTTCATGTCATTCCGGTCAGCGCTCTGCGGGGCGATAATATCAGCAGCAAAAGCGGACTCACACCCTGGTATCAGGGTCCGGCTCTGCTCGATGTTCTCGACGCCCTGCCCTCACGCGCCCAAGCGGGCAAGGAACTGCGGCTGCCCATTCAAATCATTCTGCGGGACAGCAGCGGTCAGCGGCTGGCGGCGGGAACGGTGGCCGAAGGACAGCTGCGCGTCGGCGATCCCATTTCCATCCTGCCCTCGCAACAGACCAGCCGGGTCGCTGCCATTTACCGTTCCGGTCAGAAGGCAGACGTTGCGAAAGCGGGTGATGCCGTGGCCGTCGCCCTCGAGGATGAACGCGATCTCGACCGCGGCAGTCTTGTCGTGACCGAGACGAATGTTCCGGTTCCCACCCGCCAGTGGCAGGCGCAACTCGTCTGGTTCGATGAAGATCCCTGGCGTTCGGATGAGCGTTATATCGTGCGACTTGGAACGCAAACCGCGCGGGCTCAGATCAGCCGGCTGCAACATCGCTTTGATCTGACGACACTTGCCCCGGGACCGGCGCAGGGCCTTCAGCTCAATGACATCGCCGCGGTGGAAATCGAAAGTTCACGGCCTCTTTATGCGGAGCCCTATCAAAGATCGCGAGCCCTTGGTGCCTTTATTTTGATCGATCCCCGCAGCTATCGAACCGTGGCGGCCGGCATGATCGATACTCCGCTCGAAGGCGACGGCCTGCGCCCGGATCAGTTGCATCTGGCTGCCGCTGATGACCCCATCTGGGAGGAAAAGCGTGGGAAACCCGGCTGGCTCTTTTTGCCCAAAGGCTTCTTGCAAAAAAACACCCTGGAAATTCAGCAGCAATCTGTGGAAAGTCTTCTGGAACTCGGCTGGAACCTTGTGGTCGAGGACGGTCGCGAGGGACAATTCCTGCGCCGACGCTTGGCTTCGCGCGGCATCGGTGTCTATCAGGATGGATTGGGCATTTGAGGGAAACTTTGCAGAGGAAAGGGATTGGACCTGTTCCATGAGAAGCGGTATAAAGGGATTCATAGAGCTGATGACCCTTTGCAGGAGATGAAGTATGGGCACTCCCAGAACTTTGAGCGAAAGACTCAGTGAACACCGACTGGAGCATAAGCTGCTCTGTGCGTTTCAGGATGATATTCATCAGCTGGTGCGGCTGGTCACGGCGGGTCTTCTTTTCGAGACGGACAAGGAGCAGTTTTTTGCCGACAAGGTTGCTCCGGTCATCGAAAAGCTGCTCGTCTATCTGCAGCATACCTACGGCCAGGAGCATCCGCGGCTGGCTTCGGTCTCGACCACGGCTCTGATTTGGGAGATGCAGGCGATCGAGCATCTCCTGCGTTCCGATATCGAGGCCGCACTGAACAATGATCCGGCCACGGATGATCCCCTGGAGATCATCATCTGTTATCCTGGTTTCAAAGCCGTGCGCTATCACCGCATCGCCCATATATTCTATCGGCATAATATTCCCCTCCTGCCCCGGCTGATCGCGGAGCTGGCGCATGAGGAGACCGGCATCGATATCCATCCCGGAGCGCAGATTGGAGCGCACTTCTTTATTGATCATGGCACCGGGGTGGTTATTGGAGAAACCGCGGTCATCGGCAAGAACGTCACGCTCTATCAGGGTGTGACGCTCGGTGCCAAACGTTTTTATCGTGACGACAAAGGAATTGTTGTCAAAGGAAATGCCCGGCATCCGATTATCGGTGACGGGGTGACCATTTACGCCGGTGCCACGGTCCTGGGACGGATCAACATCGGCGAGGGTTCCACGATCGGTGGCAACGTCTGGGTCACCGAAAGTGTCGAGCCGCGAAGTCGCGTCACACAGCAGCGCTATCTCTCATCGTATTTTACTGATGGTGATGGCATCTGATAACACCATCCTTCATGCACTCACAGAGGAGAACTCAACATGTCCGAACGTCGTCACCGTCCCAAGATCGCCAACGGCATCCTGGAAACCATCGGCAATACCCCCCTGGTCCGCCTGACCAAAATCGGCAAGGGCCTGCCCGGCGATATCCTTCTCAAACTGGAATTTTTCAATCCTCTTTCCAGCGTCAAGGATCGTATCGGTCTCGCGATGATTGAAGCTGCGGAAAAAAGCGGCGAATTGAAACCCGGCATGACCATCGTCGAACCCACCAGTGGCAACACCGGGATCGCCCTGGCCTTTGTTGCCGCTCAAAAAGGTTACCCGCTGGTTCTCACCATGCCGGAGACCATGAGCGTGGAACGCCGCAAACTTCTCAAGGCCCTGGGTGCCCAGCTTGTGCTGACGCCGGGTGAAAAGGGCATGAAGGGGGCCATCGCCAAGGCCGAGGAAATTCGGGAACAGAATACCGGTTATTACATGCCGCAGCAGTTCAACAATCCGGCCAACGTCGAGATCCATAAGAAAACGACAGCTCTGGAAATCTGGGAGGATACCGATGGCAAAGTCGATTATCTGATCTCGGGCGTGGGCACCGGCGGCACCATCACGGGCGTGGCCTCGGTAATCAAAAAGCTGAAGCCGTCCTTCAAGGCCATTGCAGTGGAACCCAAGGATTCCCCGGTGCTCTCCGGTGGTCAACCCGGTCCGCATAAAATCCAAGGCCTCGGCGCCGGCTTTATTCCCCCGATCGTCGACACCTCGCTCATCGATGAAGTCATCAAAATCTCCAATGAAGAGTCCGGTGACTGGGCCCGCCGCCTCGCCAAAGAGGAAGGTATATTTGCGGGCATTTCCTCGGGTGCGGCTCTCGCGGCCGCGCTGCAGGTAGCTGCCCGACCGGAAGCCAAGGGCAAGCAGATCGTGGCGGTCATACCCAGTACGGGAGAACGTTATCTCTCGACCTGGCTCTATGAAGATGCCTGAATCCTGAATCGAGCCACTGGAGGCTCATGCCGAGCCTCCAGGCTTTCGTCAAACCACAAGCCAGGTGGATGTCGATGAGCATAACGTTGCATATGGTCGCGAGTCTGGACGGTTTCATAGCTAAGAAAGATGATGATTATTCCTGGATGGACGTTTCCTGGAGCGCCTATGATAAGGGCATGGAAATGACGGCCGACATCCTTGAAACCATCGACTGCTATATCATAGGATCGCGCACCTATGAATTGGCGCTCAAGCTCGGCTGGCCCTATGCGGAGAAGCGGACGATCGTCGCGACCAAAAGAAAACTCACAGCGGCCGGACCAAACGTCGAATTTTATTCAGGTGATCTGGTGGATTTGGCGAAGAGTCTTGCGCAGAAAAATGTCTGGCTCGTGGGAGGTCCCACGCTCTACCGGGAATTCTTCCCACTCAACCTGGTGGACAAAATCTGTCTCACGGTCGTGCCGATTCTGTTGGGGAGTGGTGTCGCGCTTTTTGATGGAAAAGAGCAGAAGCTGCGCCTCACGGATATGTCGGCATTTAAAAACGGAATGATTGATCTCTGGTATGAGGTCGTCCGCAATCCTTGAAGGTTCAAGACCAAGGCCGGCCTCTCTTTGGCATTCTATGTCATTACGGCGCCTATGGATTTGACATCAAAGCGCCGCTTGCTACCAGCCTATTACGGCGTCCATGGATTCGGCATCGAGGTGACGCTTGCCACCGGCCTATTACGGCGTCCATGGATTCGATATAAAGAGCCGCTTGCCACCGGCCTATTACGGCGTCCATGGGTTCGACATAAAGAGCCGCTTGCCACCAGGCTGTAGCTTTTTTAAGGATGAGCCTGGAAAAAATCTTGCTCCTTTTCCCGCGACTCACTAAGGTGGGTTTAAAGGATTTGTGGCCGATTGCAGCTTTCTCTGCTAAAGCGCCAAATGAGTTCGAGAAAACTCGCCACGCCCTTGCGTGGCGTTTTTTTTTCGCGCAAAGCAAATCCTGGTTCTCATTCACCCTTTGATACCGGGAGCTTATGCCATGACGCAGCGTGAACCAGGTCTGTCCACTCTCTCCGTCCACGGAGGCGAGGCACGAGTCAAAAGCGATTACGGTCTTGTCGATCCCATCCACTGTTCCTCTGCTTATACCTTTGATAACACCGCAGCGCTGATCGACATGCTCGAGGGCACGGCGGCGGAACGCGATGAATACGCGCGTTACAGCAGCCCGAATACCCGCACCGTGGAAAAGAAACTCGCGGAACTGGAAGGCACCGAGGATGCGATCGTCTGCACCACCGGGATGTCGGCCCTGAGCCTTCTGTTTCTGGCGGAATTGAAACCCGGCGACCGTCTAGTCTTCTTCGATCAATGCTATCACCGCACGCGGCAGTTTTGTTTTGAATACCTCAGGACTTACGGGGTGGACTGTGTGCAGGTGCCAACCGGGGATTTCGAGGCGCTGGAAGAAGCCATGAACGGGTGCACGCGTCTGCTCTTTACTGAACTGCCCACCAATCCGCATCTGACCGTGATCGACCTTGAACGCTTCGTCCAGGTTGCCAAGGCCTATGATGCGGCCACCTGTGTCGATGCCACGCTTGCCAGTCCGGTGAATCATCTGCCGGCCCGCTGGGGCGTCGATTATATTGTGCATTCCGCCACCAAGTATCTCGGCGGGCACAACGATCTGCTCGCGGGTGTGCTCGCCGGTTCCCGCGCGCGCCTCGAACCTGTCCGCAAACTCCAGGGCATTATCGGAGCGATCGCCGCCCCGCATACCGCCTGGCTTTTGCAAAGAGGCCTGAAAACCCTGCCCCTCAGGGTGCAGCAGCAGAACAAAAGCGGCCTCGCGGTGGCGGCGTATTTGAATCAGCATAAGCTCGTGAAAAAAGTTTACTACCCGGGTCTTCCCAACCATCCGAGCCATGAGCAGGCACAGAAATATCTCACCGGCTGCGGGGGTCTGATCAGTTTTGAACTTAAGACCGATCGCGAAGGCTGCGCCCGCTTTATCGATGCGGTGCGTCTCCCCCGGATCGGACCCAGCCTCGGTGGTGTGGAATCGCTCATCGAACAACCGGCGATCATGAGTTTTTACAAGGCATCCGAGGCCGACCGGCAGCGCTGGGGCATCGACCCGGCGCTCGTGCGTCTCTCGCTTGGCATCGAGGACACCCAGGATCTTCTGAGTGATCTCGACCAGGCTTTTCACTGTATTTAAGGGAGACCACAGCATGCATTTTTCCACGCGTTCAATTCATATGGGCAACGAAAAGGAACCCCTGACCGGAGCGGTGATTCCTCCTCTCCATCTCTCCTCCACCTTCGCGCCTTCGGGTGAATTCAGCGAGGCCCTCTACGATTACAGCCGCAGCGGCAATCCCACGCGGGCCGGTCTGGAAACCACGATCGCCTCCCTGGAGGAAGGTGCGGGAGCCCTGGCCTATGCGTCGGGCATGGCGGCCATTCATGGCGCGTTCATGCTCTTGAAAAATGGGGATCACGTGATCGCCGGCACCGATATCTATGGCGGCACCTATCGCATTCTTCACAAGATACTCAATCGCGTCGGTATCGAAACCACGCTCGTGCCACTCGATGATCTGGACAAGGTGGAGGCTGCCATTCGGCCAACGACCCGCATGATCTGGGCAGAAAATCCCGGCAATCCCCTCCTCTCGCTGGTTGATATTGCAGCCCTCGCCGCGATCGCCCACCGGCATCGTGCGCTCCTGGCCATCGACAACACCTTTGCCACACCCGTGGCCACGCAGCCTTTGAAACTGGGTGCGGATATCGTGATGCATTCGGCCACCAAATATCTGGGCGGACATTCCGATCTGCTCGGTGGGGCTCTCGTGGTGAAGGATAAGGCGCTGCTCAAGGAACTTTATTTTATCCAGAACGCCACGGGTGGTGTCATGGCTCCGCTGGATTGTTACCTCTGTGCCCGTGGGATCAAAACGCTTGAAGTGCGTTTCCGTGAACAGTGTAAAAGCGCGCTTTGGATTGCCCAGTTTTTGGAAAGTCATCCCGCAGTGAAGAAGGTTTACTATCCAGGCCTTGCGTCGCACCCCCAGCATGAACTGGCGCAAAAACAATTGCGCGGCCTCCACGGGGCGGTCGTCAGTTTTGAACTGAATGCGGATTTCCAGGCTGCCAAACGTTTCGTCAGCTCCACACGGTTTTTCCAGCGCGCGGTGAGCATGGGCGCCGTGGAATCCCTAATTGAACAGCCGGCCTCGATGTCTCATGCCAGCTACGACAGGGCCGATCGCCTCAAAGCCGGCATTGATGATGGATTGATTCGTCTTTCCATTGGCCTGGAACATCCGCAGGACCTTATCGAGGACCTGCAGGGTGCCTTTCAGCAGGCGCTGGAGCTGGATGCGGTCCTGGCGCCGAGGATCGATTGGGATTTGGAAGCGGGTTATTTCAGTTGACGTTCACGGCCCGGCGCTTCACCGGCCGGGCCACCAGCAGAAGTCCCAGAAGAATGCCAAGGCCTCCAAGCACCTGGCTGGGGGTCAGGCGTTCACCCAGGAAAATGGCGGCCAACAGCACGGCCGACAAGGGTTCCGTCGTGCTGAGCAGGGCCACCTCCCAGTTCTGCAGTTTCTGAAGGCCGGCCAGGAACAAACTCATGGCCAGGACCGTCCCCATAAACGCAATCGACAGGATAATCCACCAGGCGTTGACCCAAAGATTCTGAATCCGTTCGAAGTCATGAACAAAGAGTAGCGTTAGAATCAAAGCAGCAAAACTTTGAATGTAAGGGACTGAAATATCCGCCGGCACTTTCCGCAGGAGACGACTCGACAGCAAAATATAAAGCGAATAGAACAGCGCCGCGCAAAGTCCCAGTCCCACCGCACTCACCTTTTCCACAGAAATTTCGCCCCAAACCAGAGCGACGGTTCCGATCACCACCAAAGGCAGCGCCCAAAGTTTCTGTCTGGGAATTTTTTCGTGAAAAAGAAGACGGCCTCCGATCGTGACCATGATCGGATAAGTATAAAGAAGAAGAACCGAGAGCGAAGCGGAAAGCCCACCCAGCGCCGCGAAAAAGCACCAGGCAAAGAGCGCATAACCAAAGATCCCGAGCACCGCACAGGAGAGCAGCTGCCTCCAGGGCAGCCACAGACGTTTGGGATCCCGCATCAGGTGCCAGGCAAAAAGCATCAAGGCCGCGAAGAAAAACCGCAAGGCCAGCAGCTCACCGGCCGTGGCCCCATGCTGATAAAGGAGTTTACCGAACAGACCGAGACAGCCAAAACAAAGTCCCGACGCAATGATCTGCTGAATGCCGAGCCGACGATTGGTATGTGACACGATGCCCTCCCCAAGCTCGAGCATTCATGCCTTTGCGAACGCTGTCAATCCTCGAGCCATCGCCTTCCCGAATTGGCATGGATCCGGCCCCCGATAAACCCCTGGACAAGCCCCCGCTGCCCCCGCTAAAACTGCGAGGCTTGTGCAAGGGGGATCGCATGGAAACCGCTGCTTTTCAAAAACGTCTGCAGGATCATTGGACACCGGAACGTCGCACCAAGTTCCTGTCAGGCAAAAGCTTTTTGCTCACCCCATGGCAGGGGGGCGAACTTCTCTTTGCCCTGGGTCTTCTGAACAAGGACGCGTCGATGTCCGCGGACGCGACTCGCAAGTTCATCCAAATCAATCATATGCTGCAGCTCCTGCTGCCCTCGCTGAAGAGCCTGGCCAAAAGTTTTCCCAAGGTGCGGGTGGTGGATGCCGGCTGCGGCAATGCCTATCTGAGTTTCCTGATCGCCTGGTACTTTCGGGATATTCTCCGGCACCCGCTCGAACTCATCGGCATCGATCACAGCCAGGCGATGGTGGATCGGGCCAATGCCCGCGCCGTGCAGCTCGGCTATCAGCAGAGTTTGAAATTCGCTGTTGCGGATCTTCAGACCTTTTCATGGTTGACCGAATATCACAAAGCCTTTGGACAGATTGAAGCCAACCTCCGTCCGCACTGTTTCGTGGCGCTGCATGCCTGCGATACGGCCACGGACTATGCACTGGCCGAGGCCCTGCGTCTCAAGGCCGACGTGATTGCGGTGGCGCCCTGCTGTCAGGCGGAACTCGCCCGGGTATGGAAGGATCAGCCGCTCGCCGAGCAGCATCTGCCGATGAGCCCTGTGATGCGCGCGCCCCATTTCCGGCGTGTGGTCGCGGCGGACATGACCGATATGCTGCGCACTCTCCTTTTGCGGAGCCGCGGCTATGAAGTCACCGCCACGGAATTTGTTGCCAGCGAACATACCCCCAAAAACCGCCTGATGCTGGCCACGCGGCGCGGCAATTATCTGCGCGCAGCGGAGCAGGAATTCAACTCCTTGAAGACAGCCCTGGGTGAACCCATCCTGAAATTGGAAGCCCTGTTGAAACAAACCGGAGAGTCGCGGAGTCCTCATGCTTGATCAGGTTCTGCCGGCCGCCTTCTATGAACGACCGGCGCCAGAACTCGCTGTGGCTCTGCTCGGCTGCACCCTGGTGCGCCGCATCGGGGAACGCTGGGTCGGTGGCATCATCACGGAAACGGAAGCCTATACCGAGGATGACGAAGCCAGTCACAGCTTTCGCGGCCAGACCCAGCGCAACGCAGCCATGTTCCAAAAGGCCGGCACGCTTTATGTCTATCGCATCTACGGCATTCACTTCTGTTTGAATATCAGCAGCGGGGACGAAGGCCAGGGCGAGGCGGTTCTCATTCGCAGCATTCAACCGCTCTGGGGCATCGACATCATGCGGCAGCTCCGCAAGTGGCCGGAACCCAAACCCTTGCGGGGACTATGCAACGGTCCAGGGAAGCTGGCCCAGGCCATGGACATCCATCTGAGTTTGAATGGAGGCTTTCCGGATCAGAAGAGTGAACTCCAGCTCGGTCCGCCGAGTCAGGCCGTGACAAAGTACAGTCACGGACCACGGGTCGGCATCACGAAGAACGTGGACCGACCTTGGCGTTTTCAATTCTCACCCGACCTGTGAGCCGCGGCCGAAGGGTTGATGGACATCGAAGTGCGCAGCCACCACCCCCCGGAGCAGGAGGCCGAGCGGCTGGGTCAGACGGATATTCCAGGTATCAAGCGTCACCAGCCCATCCTGGGCCAGGGTCTTCAGACTCTGCAGTTCCTTCGCAAAATAATGATCGAACTCGATATCGTAGAACGATTCGGTGTAACCCTTGTCGATCGATCCATGACAGAAGATTTGGTTGATCACCTCACGACGGATTTTGTCGTCCTCGGTGACGATATGAGATTTCCGTTGAAATTCGTGATCCTCCACCATGCCGAGCCACTGATCCACACCCTTGGGATTCTGCACGTAAACATCATCCAGCATGCTGATGGCCGAGGGACCGAAGCCGAGCAGCGGCAGACTGCCAACGGTGGTCAGGCCCAGGAAATTCCTTTGCAGCTGATCCTTGCGGGCTGCAGCAGCCAGGGGATCATTGGCCTTGGCAAAATGATCCATACCGATGAATTCATAACCGGCCGCCAGCAAGCGATTGATGCCAAGAAGGTTTAGGGACAAAAGCGCGGCCCCTGTGGGAAGATCCTGGAACGTCTCCAGCGACTCCTCCAGCCGGCAAAAGGCGATGCGATCCGGGCTTAACTGAATGACCTGATCCAGCGTGCGCTGCAAGGACTCTTCTGTTTGGAAGGGCAGACCATAAATCAAATCAAAATTAATAAAAGCAATCCCGTGCGAGCGCACCCATTCGACCGCCTCGGCGACCTTTTCATAAGTCTGTCCCCGATAGATGGCCTGTTGCACTTTGGAGTCAAAATCCTGAATCCCAAAAGTTACGCGGTTGACGCCGATGTCGTGCAGATAACGGATCTGCTCCTCAGTCACCGAGCGCGGATCCAGCTCCACACTCCACTCGGCCTCTTCACTGATCGTGAAGCGACTCAGCACGTTTTCATAAAGCTGGCGCCAGTGTTTTACATGGAGGAAATTCGGGGTCCCGCCTCCAAAGTGCACCTGCTGCATCACACAGCTGTCGACGTGGTGTGCGATTTGCGTCACCTCGCGTTCCAGGCCGTGCAGGTATTTTTCCACCAGTTCCTCGGTCGCGGGGCTGGCGGGATTCATGACATGAAAATGGAGACTGAATGCATTTTGATCATGAGCCGTGGCATCCAGCTGTTCCTTGATGACAGGAATGGTGGACGTATCCTTCCAGCTGGTGATGGCCGGATAGGACGTATAGCGGGGCAGCGCGAGCCCGGAATACTTCAGATACATCTCTTTTTGACGTTCGTTTAATGACAGAATTTTTGGCATTATGAATCCTTCCCCGAATTCCCGTACCACCTCGCTGTGCAAGGAGCAGGCCAGCCCATGCCCTATGGAATATCACGCAGCGCCTGGCCCAGTCGAGCATAGCACTGCCTTGGACCTGATGTAAGCCCCGCTCCTGGTTTCATTTTACCCCCCAACCGCCGGCCGACAGTTGGACCCACAGTGCCGACGCATCTGCTGCTCAAGCTTCCCAAGCACGCCAGCCGCCATCGCCTGCTTGTCCGCCAGCGCCAGAGCTTCGATGGCAAAACCCTGGGCCTTGGCATAAAGCGGCCGCGATTCCGCTGGATTTTTGGCTTCGGTGTAGCGGGCCCAGGCGGCGAAAACTTCCGCCTGCTGTGCGATGGCCCAGACCTCGCGGTATTCCTTTTTCGAGGAGGCCGGATCATAGAGCTGGCTGATCCGACGGCTCTCGCCGGCGGCGGCCTCGGCTTCCGGGAAGCGCAGAAGTTCGCTGAGACTTAAGGAAAGATTATTCCAAATGATGATCTGGGAACGCTGCCTGTCCAATCCTTCCGGCATTTGCTGCGCGATCAGCAAAGCCTGCCGCAGCCATTGCTCGGAAGCAAAATAATTCCTGAGCAAAGCGGCATCCACATCAAGACTGATCAACGCATCGAAGCGGTCCAGCAGATTTCCCACCCGCCGCATATAGAGCCACTGCAGCTGATGCAGCGTATAAGCCCGCTCATAATCCCGGCGATCCCGATAATGGGCGCCGAGCTTTTTCAGACTCCGCGCCAGCACCCGCATGACCTCAGGTTCCGCGGCCGGCCGCGCATCACGCAGCTCTTCATAATTCGCCAGCAGCAGACGATGACCCTTGTCCACCGCACCGATATCCAAATACGCCTCCCCGAGCAAAAATCGATGCCAGGCCCTTTCCCTGGGCGTACTCACCTTCAGCGCATGAAGATTGCGCACCACCTCGCGCGGCTGACCGTTCTCAAGACTCTGCTCAGCCGCCTGCAAAACCCCTGCAGGAGGGACCGCGGGGCCTGGCACAGGTGAAACGTCGAGACCGGGTTGCGGGGTGGACTTCTGTTCCACAGGCTGGCAGCCCCCGATGACGTTGAGGAAGAGGAAGCCCAAACACATGCGCCAAACGACCTTCATGTCAGTTTCTCCGAAGTCCTTTGAATAACGACACATTTTAGTCTAGCGCAGCCAAGGGCAAGCGGGCAATTGATCAGCGGACGGACCATTCGGTTCGGGCGCTCGAATGACGGCCGATTCAGGGATTGCATCGACGGAAAAACCAGGACATATTTGCGGCGAAGGATCAAAATCTATAGGAGTCATTGCGACATGAAAAAACTCATCAGGGGTATCGTGGATTTTCGTGAAAACGTGCAGCCCGCCTGGCGCGAAACGTTCGCCCGTCTCGCCCTGGGTCAATCGCCGGACGCCCTTCTGATTGCCTGCTCCGACAGTCGCGTGGTGCCCAATCTTTTCGCGTCCTCGGACCCTGGCGATCTTTTTGTGATTCGCAATGTCGGCAATCTCGTCCCACCTTGTGGTGAAGACGGCATCAATATTTTCGACAAATCAGAAGCCGCCGGCGTTGAGTTTGCTGTGGAACAACTGCAGGTTCGCGATATCATCGTCTGCGGCCATTCCGAATGCGGGGCCAACATCGCTGTCCTGCGCGGCACGCAAGGCCTGGGCGGCAACCTGCGCAGCTGGTTGCGTCATGCCGAGCCTTCCCTGGTCAAGCTGCATGCCGGGTCCACTATTGAATGTCAGCATCTTGCGCCTCATAATCAATTATCCCAGCTCAATGTGCTGCAGCAGCTCGAACACCTGCGCACCTACCCCAGCGTTCGTCGGGCTCTGGAGCTCGGTCGCCTGCAGCTGCACGGCTGGTGGTTCGATATCGCCAACGCCGAAGTTCTCGCGTGGGAACCGTCCCTGAATCGCTTCGCGCCGATCGATCGCAACCTGGCGGAAGCCATCATGCAAAGAGTTGATCACTAAAGGAATTTCCAAAGCCTCCGGGCAACCAGGGCCGCGCAGCCCTGGACAAGGCCCATAGCGCCATATGGGTTACAAGTCCCTCCGGGTAGCCAACCCTCCCAGATGTCCAATAAAAAAGAGCAAGGGCTATGGCTTTGCGGCGAAAGAAATGCCATAACTCATTCCGAGAGTCTTCTGGCAGAAGGAAATCGCTCCACTCCGCGCAAGGGCTTGATCAACATGCAAAAAGTTCGAGTCTTTCTGAACACCCGCGCCTCCCAAGGACAAAGTCGCGACTGGGAGAGCCTGATCCGTCGTCAGCTGTTTCGCAGCGAATTGGATTTCATCGCACCCCGTGACGAAAACGAACTCAGGTCTGAGATCAACCGCGCAACCGCAGACAAGGTGGATGTCATCATTTCCGTCGGTGGCGACGGGACCTTTCATACCTTGATTCAGCAGCTGGCCGAACAGGAATCCCGTTTTCTGGTATTACCGGCTGGCACCGCCAATGATCTTGCCCGCGAACTCGGCATTCATAATCGGGTCCAGCAGGCTTTGGAATACGTGCGACTCGATGAGTGGAAGGTGATCGACCTCATCACCGTCAATGGCACTCATATGGCCACCAATGGAGGCATCGGCATCATCGGTGACGTTGCGTCCAGCATCAATCAGTGGCGTCGCAGCCTGCCCGGTTTTCAGTCGCTCATGAGCAACATCGGTCATCCCATGTATACGTTGATTCTGGGCCTGAAACTTTTGGGATCCCCTCAGAAAAAATATCGTTTGCGTTTGACCTGTGATGAATTTCGCGGCGAACTCGAAAGTCCGCTGTTGATGATCAACAATCAGCCCTCCGTGGCCGGTTCCTTTAAAATCGCCCCGGAGACCCGCAACGATGATGGCAAATTCAATGTCAGCATCTTCACACATCATCATCTCTGTCAGCTGCTGACCGGCCTTTACCGAGTTCGTCAGCATATTCCGCCGGCCAATGATCCCAGAATGCGTTCCTTTGAAACTGATCATTTAGAGATCGAGCTGCTCGACAGCACGGATCAGAACATGGCTTTTTACGGAGACGGGGAACTGCTCACCAGCGCCAAGCGGCTGGAGATCGGAATCAAACCGCAGTCGCTGCGGGTTTATTCGCATCAGCTGCCCTGTTTGAACGCCTTTGATACCCCGCGTCGTCTGGAGGTTCGGCCGTGAGTACCGTCCTGATCATTGGCGCTGGCACTTTTTTTGGCCAGCAGCTCGGACAGCAGTTCGTGCAGGCCGGCTGGAAGGTGCTCGCCTGCAGTCGGCGACAACCCCCGGCAGCCTTAAGCGGGCTTCCCATCCAATGGATTCATGCCCGTTTTCAAGCCCACTCCGATTACTCCCTGAGGCCGGTTTTAAAGGCCGCGGTCGATGCCGAGGTGGTGATTCATGCCGGCGGTTTTCAAGGGTCCGCGGCCACGCATGCCGCGCTTTATGAAGAGCATGTCGTGCGCACCGCCACGATTCTGCATTTCTGCCGTTATCTGCCGCGCCTCAAACATTACTATCACACCAGTACCGTGCGGGTGGCGGGACGCCACGCGGGTGTCTTTGCGGAAAACACCAAGATACCCGAGCAAACTTATGCCGATGCCTGGGCCGGAGCCCAGTTTGCGGCGGAAAAATTGGTCCAACAGACGGAAGCGCCCTTTGCCCGCAGCGTCGTGCGCCTGGGTGAAATCATCGGTTCGACGGCCACCGGGGAATTTCCGCGGATCAGCGGCATGTATCACATCCTGCAGGCGCTTTATCGACTGAAGAGTGCGCGCCTGCCCCTGCGCCGGATGACCTTTCTGCCCTTCGTCTTTTCGGAGGCCACGCGGCTGCCTCTTCTGCCCGTTGATCGCGCGGCTCAGGCCTATCAGCAGCTGGTGGCAGCGGGTTCACGTCCATCCGTTGGGACCTGGCACATCCTTGGCGGCGATGATGGGATTTCGGCACGCAAAGTGCTCGCAGAAATGATGGCCCACGTCGGGCTCGATATGGAACCGTTGGCCCTGCCTTATGATCGGGTGCCGAAGGCGATCTGGAAATACTTCCATATGCCTTTGGATATGCTGGCGACCTTGAACAGTCCCACGCATTTTCAATCAACCCATCTGCAGGAATGTTTGCCGACATTGCGATTCCCTCATTACAAGGAATACGCGCCCACTCTATTCCGCTATGCGGAGGAGCATCTTTTTAAAGGAGGCCAAACCCGATGAAACGGATTATCAGCCTGAGTCTGGGTTCCTCACGTCAGAATTTTGATCGTATCCTGCACTTTGCAGGACAATCCATCCATGTCACCCATTACGGGGTGGATTATGATGAAGACCTCCTGTTCCGACTCGTCTCACAGTATCAGGGTGAATGCGATGTCCTCGCTTTGGGCTGCATCCCGGCGCCTGTTTATATCGGCCGCAGGACCCTGCGGCATCGGATTCTGACGCGCCTGCATCAGGAGGTGACGCAGGCGCCCATGGTCACCGGACACCTCTTGCGTTCCACCTTTTTTGACTGGACCCTGCAGCATGCCATCAAGCAAGGCGATTTGAAAATACAGAACAGTACCCTGACGTTTCTCTCCGGCCTGACCCAGTTTGATGCGCTGCCGGCTCTGGAAAGCCTGGCCAAGGATATATACTTTTTCGATCCCTGCCTGCAGTACCAGGTGCCCACCGCTTTGCGTGGCGTCAAGGCCCTGCGTACTTATGCAAACATCGCAGGACGCTCACTGCAGAATCATACGGTGGTCCAGCCCTGCCAGCCGATTCAACTGTCGGCCATGAACCTGAATCCGATGGTCCGCAAGGCTCTGCAGGCCGATTATTTTATTGGCACGAGCAACGTGATTCGCTGCTTTGATCTTCACGATTTTGCGGACAGGACGATTCTGCTCGATGATATGAATCCGGAGCTGGCCGCGGACCTGCGCGCCGCCAAGGTTTTCAACGCCTTCTGGCTCAAACCCCAAATTCCCTCTCTCAGCGAGGACCTGCCCTATCCCGTGATCGAGGCCTTGATTCAGTTGTGTCAGGACAGCGACGAAACGCTCAACCAGGACGATATTCTCGAGTTTCTGACCACCCACCGGGTCAATCCCGGCCTGCAGCGTCTGCATCCGGAGCGCGAGGGTTCCATTCGGCGCTTTGCCTTTGTCATTCATCCGCTGAGCCGTCGCGATCTCTTCCGTCACCCGGTGCTGAAGCCGCTGACCTGGCTGCCGGATCGTGTGCAGCCGTGGATGGAAAAAGGTATCGGCAAAGCCCCCGGCGTCCTCTACGGTCAGATCAAAGGCATCAAGAGCATGGCCGATGGCAGCATGGCGGAAGGCCTCATTTATACGCTCTTTGCAACACCCAAGGAGATGCTGGCCGCCAATCCCGATGCGATCTATGCAAAGATTCTCGCGATCACAGAAGATGCAAAAAAACGCGGCGCGGAAATCATCGGCCTCGGCGCGTTCACCAAAATCGTCGGCGACGCGGGCGTGACCATAGCCCAGCGCAGTTCCATTCCTGTCACTACCGGCAATTCCCTGTCGGCCGCGGCCACGCTGTGGGCGGCTCGCGATGCCCTCGTGAAACTTGGCTTTGTCCCCATCGGCAAGGATAAACGGAAGAAAACGCAAGGCAAGGCGATGGTCATCGGGGCCACCGGCAGCATCGGCAAAGTCTGCGCCCGCATCCTTGCCGATATCTTCACCGATGTGGTGCTGGTGGCCACCAACGGAGCGCGGCTTATGACCCTGCGCGATGAGATTCAGCAGACGGCACCGCACTGCCGCTTGACCGTCAGCACCCAGCCCGATCGCTTTGCAGGACAGTCGGATCTGATCGTGATCGCGACCAGCGCCACCGAAGGCGGAGTGCTTTCGATTGATCGCATCAAACCCGGAGCCCTGATCTGTGATGTGGGCCGGCCCTTGACCTTTACCGCGAGTGAAGCCATTCGTCGTCCCGATGTGCTCATCATTGAAAGCGGTGAGATCGAACTGCCTGGCAAGGTCAACCTCGACTGCGATATCGGCCTGGAAGCGAGCGTGGTCTATGCCTGCCTGGCTGAAACCGCGCTCCTGGCTCTGGAAGGTCGTTTGGAGTCCTTTACGCTGTCGCGGAATATCAATTATCGCAAGGTGATCGAGATCTATAAAATGGCCAAGAAACATGGCGCCCGCCTCGCCACCATTCGCAGTCCCAATGGGATTGTGACGGATCAGGAGATTGAGCTCTGCCGTGAGCATGCCCTGCGGGCCTTGCGCTCCATGCGCCAACCTCTCCTGGACAAATACTCTCAGCCTGCACAGGCCGTGCTGCCCAGCTGAATCCAGCCCTCCCACCGAATTGGATGCGTCATATGGCATGGACCAATCGACGCATTCCTTGACAAACGCCGTATACATCTTATATATCCACAGATGACCTACCGTTTGATTACCTCTTGGAAACTTGATGACATTAACAACCGACAAAAGAATAGAACTCACAGAAAAACTCAGGGCCGTGTTTGTTCAACATGGGCGGGACGCGCGTGTGGAACATGTGCCCTTCTTTTTGGACCTGCCTCCTGAACAGCAGGAAGCCGTCAAAAAAATATTGAAAAAATTCCGCTCGGGCTCGCATACGCCTGAAAGCCTGCTTGAAGAATACCATCGTTGGAACGACGGTCTCGGTGCTCCCAAGGTGCAGCCCACGCAGAAAACCTTTATCAAAAGCGTCAATCGCGTGGCCAGCCAGTCCTTGAAGCAGGCCCATCGGAACAGCTCGCCCGACTTCGAAAAGGATCAGGCACGAGCCGAGAAAAAGGAAAAGAAAGCCGCGAACAAGCGTCAGAAGAATGCGCTTGAAATTGCACTGATTGCCGCTTTGCGGGAAAATCGTGAATTTTCCGATTACAAGGACGTGTTCTTTGCCGCGCGGGCGAAGAAGCGGAAGATGGTCGCCTTCCTGGGCCCCACCAACAGTGGCAAGACCCATGCGGCGATGGAAGCGCTTCGCACCGCCCATTCCGGCGTTTACCTTGGGCCCTTGCGGCTCATGGCTTTGGAAAACTATGATCGTCTGCGCGAAAAGGGGGTCAAGGTTGGCCTTCTGACCGGCGAGGAGCGCGTGGATCTGGAAGGCGCCACTCATGTCTGTCAGACGATCGAGACCGCGGACTTCAACCAGAACTATGAAGTGGCCGTGATCGATGAGATTCAGCTGCTGACCGACAAGGATCGCGGGGGCTACTGGCTCAACGCTGCGATCGGGATTGCGGCCGATGTCGTTTACCTCTGCGGCGCGCCGATCGTGGAAAACATTCTGCGCGACCTTGCGGAGCTGACTGGTGATGAGATTGAGGTGGTCTACACCCACAGGATGTCACCTCTGGTCTTTGCCGAATACAAGGAAGACCCCAAGAAACTGCCGGAACCGGGCACGGCCTTTATCTGCTTTTCCCGCAAGAATGTTCTTCTCTGGAAGGACATGCTGGAAGGTGCCGGCGCCAATGTCTCGGTGGTGTACGGGGCGCTCTCGCCGGAGGTGCGCAAGGAGCAATCCCGCCGCTTCCGTGATGGCGAGACGGATTACCTGGTGGCCACCGACGCCGTGGGCATGGGCCTGAATCTGCCGATCCATAAGATCCTCTTCACCGAAACCGAAAAGTTTGATGGTGAAGGCTTCCGCCGCCTGGCTCCCCAGGAAGTGAAGCAGATCGGGGGACGGGCTGGACGTTACGGAATCGCTTCGGAGGCCGGCATCATTACCAGCTATGATGCGAAGGATCTGCACTTTCTGAGGCAGCGCTATGAAGCTCCTGAATCGGAAAAGGGTCTGACCGACGTCCATATGAAGCCGACCGCGGCGCACATTCGGAAGATCTGCGAAAGCTTTAACAACTACAGTCTGGAATTTGCGCTCCGGAAGTTCCAGAAAATCGGCCACGAGATTTTTTCGGTGGATATCTCCGAGGAAACCCTGCTGGTGGCAGAGAAGATGGATCGGATCTTCGGCACGGATGCGTCATCGCTCAGCGTGCGCTGGTTCTTTGGCATCGCCCCGGCGGATACCAAGAGCGAGGATGCCTTCTCGTACTTCCTGGACCTTGCGGTTGGATACAAGAAGGTGCTGAACAAGGAGAAGAACACCGTGGATCTTTTCATCTATGAAGATCCCGGCGCGCGACTGGAGTATGCGGAAGCTCAGCGTAAAAACCTGACGGTGTACCTTTGGTTTGCCAACAAGAAACCTGACATTTTCCAGGATAAGGAAAGGGCTCAGGAATTGGCCGCTTTCTATGATGGCCTGATCAATAAACTCCTGGCGGGTAACAAACGCGTGACGCGGAAAAAGACCATGGGTCTGCCGCTTTCGTTCTGCACGGAGTGCAAAGCGATGATGCCTCCGTTCTCGCAATTCTCCGTCTGTCGCGATTGCTACTCGCAGCGGCGTTAATACGTTCCCGATAGCTCCTTGCAGCGGCGTTAATACGTTCCCGATAGCTCCTTGCAGCGGCGTTAATACGTTCCCGATAGCTCCTTGCAGCGACGATAAGGAGCTCTTTTTGCATGACTCTCCCCGGGTGAGTTTTCCAGTGAAACTCAGCTTTCAAGGAGTCCGTCATGAATAACGATCGCCAGATTCAAAAAGACGTCATGGCCGCTCTGGACTATAGTCCTGTCATCGCCGCGGAACGCGTTGGCGTGACGGTGCAGGACGGGGTTGTGACGCTCACCGGCTCAGTTTCCAGTTACGCCGAGAAATATGCCGCAGAAAAAGCCTGCTTTCGTGTGCATGGGGTCAAGGCCATCGCCGATGAACTTGAGGTCATCCTCCCGGGCAGCCACATGCGTTCCGATACCGAAATCGCCCGGGCCGCGGCGGATACCCTGGCCTGGAATGTTCTGGTCCCTGCCTCCGTTCAGGTGTCGGTGGAGAAAGGACGCGTGATCCTGCGCGGTCATGTGGATTGGGATTTTCAGCGCAGCGCGGCGGAAAAAGCCCTGCGCAATCTCACCGGTATCACGGAGGTCGCGAACCATATCAGCATCGAAAGACAGGTCCTGCCCGAGGACGTCAAAGCCAAAATCGAACACGCCCTGGAACGCATGCCCAACAAGGACAAGGATAACATCGACATTGAAGTGACCGGCAGCAAGGTCATCCTGAGCGGAACCGTTCACTCCGCCGAGGAGCGGGACGATGTGAAATGGGCCGCCTGGGCCGTGCCGGGCGTTTCCGAAGTGGAAACGCGCCTGCAGATCAATTAGAAAGTCCTCTGCAGGGCGGGGCAGCCTTCACTGTCCCCGCTGTCCTTCCGCTTCCAGCCGCTTGACAAGCAGCGTGGTTTTCACGAGCGTATCCGGATTCAGCGAGATGCTGTCGATCCCTTCCCGGACCAGAAATTCCGCAAATTCAGGATAATCACTGGGCGCCTGGCCACAGATGCCGATTTTGGTGTGCGAGGCCCGGGCTTTCCGGATAACCTCGCGCACGGCTCGCTCCACGGCTTCATTGCGTTCATCAAAAATTTCCGACAGCAGTTCCGAATCCCGATCCACCCCCAAGGTCAGCTGGGTCAGATCGTTGGATCCAATGGAAAAGCCATCGAAGATCTTGGCGAACTCATCCGCCAGGATCACGTTGCTCGGAATCTCGACCATCACATAAACGTCCAGCTCATCCTTGCCGCGTTCCAGACCATTCTCTTTCATCACCTCCAGGACCTTGCGCCCCTCGTCCAGAGTTCGGCAGAAGGGAATCATAACCTTGACATTGGTCAGCCCCATCTCCTGTCGCACTTTTTTAAGGGCCGCGCATTCGAGCGCAAAACCCTCACGGTAGAGTTCACTGTAATAGCGTGAGGCCCCGCGAAAGCCGATCATCGGGTTGTCCTCGTCCGGCTCGAACATGCGCCCGCCCAGAAGGTTGGCATATTCATTGGACTTGAAATCGCTGAAACGCACGATCACCGGCTTGGGATAAAAGGCGGCGCCCAGCATGCCCACACCCTCAGCCAGCTTATCGACAAAGTATTGGGTTCGGGACGGCCAGGCCGCGGTCATCTCCGCAATCTTTTCCGCATCCTCGCGGTTTTTCAGTTGATCAAACCGCACCAGAGCCATGGGATGGATGCCGATGGAATGATTGATGATGAATTCAATCCGGGCGAGACCCACGCCATCATTCGGAATATGGGATAAACGGAAGGCTTCCTCCGGATTCGCCATGTTCAGCATGAGCTGGGTCATGGGCCTTTCCTCGATGGCCTTGGCATCAATGGTCTGCTGCTCAAAGGCCAGCGTTCCTTCGTAAACCCGGCCGATTTCCCCTTCCGCGCAGCTTATGGTCACCAGCTGCCCCGTCTGCAGAACGCTGGTCCCGTTCTCCGTCCCCACGATCGCGGGCAGGCCCAGCTCACGGCTGACGATGGCCGCATGACAGGTTCGGCCGCCACGATTGGTGACGATGGCCACCGCACGCTTCATGGAAGGTTCCCAGTCGGGGTCGGTTTTTTCCGTGACCAGCACCTCACCCTGTTCCAGCTCCCGCAGGTTCGCCGCCTCCTGGATGACCCGGACCCTGCCCTGAGCGATTTTTTCGCCCACAGCGCGACCCTGCGCCAGAACCTTTCCCTGTTCCTTCAGCTGATAATAGGAGAAATCCACGGCCTTGTTCTGCGAGTGGATGGTTTCCGGCCTGGCCTGCAGAATATAGAGCTTCCCATCGATCCCGTCCTTGCCCCACTCCATATCCATGGGCGTCTCGCGGCCTTTTTCCTTGGAAAAATATTCCTCGATCTCGACGGCCCAGCGCGCGAGCTGAAGAATGTCATCATCACTGATGCAAAATTTTCGGCGATCGGCCTCTGGCACCGGCACATTGCGCACCATGCGGCTGCCGCCAACGTCATAGATCAGTTTATATTCCTTCGAACCGATCTGCTTTTGCAGGATGGGTCGCCTGCCCTCCTTCAGGGTGGGCTTAAAAACATAAGCCTCATCCGGCGTCACGGAACCCTGCACGATATTTTCCCCGAGTCCATACGAGGCGTTGATGAGCACGGCATTTTTGAAACCGCTTTCGGTGTCGATGGAGAACATGACCCCGGAACTGGCCAGATCGGAGCGCACCATATGCTGCACACAGATGGAGAGCGCGATGGAGAAATGATCGAAGCCCCGATCCTCGCGATAGGAAATCGCCCGATCGGTAAAGAGCGAGGCGAAGCATTGCTTGCAGGACATGAGATATTGCTCGACCGTTCGCACGTTCAAATAGGTTTCCTGCTGGCCGGCGAAACTTGCATCCGGCAAATCCTCAGCCGTCGCGCTGCTGCGAATGGCAACTCCCGCATCCTTGCGTCCTTCGACCAATTCGCGAAAGGCCTCGACCATCGGTTTTTCCAGGGCCGCAGGCAATCTGGAATCAATGATGCGATGCCGAATCGCGTGACCAGCCGCCTGAAGCTGATCGGGATCTTTCAGGTCCGCGTCTTCAATCGTTTTGCGAATGAAATCGCGCAGCCTGTTCTCGTCGAGAAACAGCCAATAGGTGGTGGACGTGATGCCGAAACCGTTGGGAACGGTGATGCCGCGCGCACTGAGGTTGCGATACATGGCGCCCAGGGACGCTGTTTTCCCGCCCACCAAAGGCAAATCCTGCAGACCGATATCTCCCAGCCATTTTATATAGGGTGCGGATGAAGATGGTTTCATGGGGATTTCTCCTCCCTATTTTTTTGTTTCGAGGCCGGCGCCCTTCCATGGAGCAAGGATCATGCCTTCATCGCGCATTTCAAGGACTGGCACAACGATTGCTAACTTGGATTGCTTCATGGATTGATGTGGTTGTTGCAGAAAAACTCCCAACGAGGCACCGCCTATGGAAACAATTGTCAAGCCCAGTCATGACCGGGAACAGGCCAATCTCAAGGACTACGAGAAGGTCTACGCATCCTATGGGTGGCTACAGGCTGAAGCATGTATGACTGGATTGCCAGGACATCACGGTTTAAATATGGCTTATGAGGCGGTGGATCGCCATGTCCAGGTCTTTCATCAGGGTGATAAAGTGGCCCTGCGCTGGTGCCCACAGACGGGCCCGGTCATCGACATGACTTGGCAGGAACTCATGGAACAGACGGCACGCTTTGCCAATGGCCTGACGGCGCTGGGATTGCAGCAGGGTGATGCGGTCTTTGCCCTGTGCCCGCGCCAGCCTGAATTTTACGTGGCTGTGCTTGGCAGTTTGAAACATCGCTGTCTTTTTTCACCTCTGTTTGTGGGATTTGGCCCAGGGCCTCTTCACGCCCGCATGCAGAGCGGTCACGCCCGGGTTCTCGTCACCACCCGGGCGCTCTATCAAACGAAAGTGAAAGCCATTCGCACCGAGCTGCCGGATCTGCACTATGTGGTCCTTATCGATGCGGATCCCGGCTCCGTTCTGGACAAGGGTTGCATCAGCTATAGGGAATGGATGGATGCCAGTTCCCCTCACTATGCGATCGGCCCCACCTCAGCTGAGGATGCGGCTTTGATTCATTTTACCAGCGGCACCACCGGCCGACCCAAAGGCTCCCTGCATGTGCATGAAGCGATCATCGCGCATCATGTCAGCGCGCAGTTCGCCCTCGATCTGCGTGCGGGTGATGTGTTCTGGTGCACCGCCGACCCGGGTTGGGCGACCGGCATTTTCTATGGAATCCTTGCGCCTCTCAGCAACGGGGCGACCGTCCTCGTCGATGGCGGCGAGGGGGACGCGGAGCGCTGGTATCAACTCCTTGAGACACAAAAGGTTAATGTCTGGTATACCGAACCGGCCGCGATCCGGCGGCTGATGCAAAGTGGAGAGGAAGCATCCCAACGCTATCGCTACGAGGACCTGCGTTTGATCGCCAGTGGCGGTGAGCCATTGACCGCAGAGGCCGTGCGTTGGGGTGAAAAGGTTTTTCGAAAACCCATTCACGACACCTGGTGGCAAACGGAAACCGGCAGCATCATGATCGCCAATTTCCGGAGCACGGATATTCGCCCCGGTTCGATGGGCCGGCCTCTGCCCGGTATTCACGCGGGCGTCTTGAAACGGCAGGAAGGCCGTCTTGTGCCGGCTGCGGTTGATGAAGAGGGCGAGCTGGCCCTGCGCACGCCTTGGCCCTCCCTCTTTCGGGCCTGCATCGGGCGGGAGGATAGCTATCGAAAAAGTTTCGTCGACGGCTGGTATCTGACCGGCGATCTCGTGCGCCGGGATGCCGATGGTTATTTCTGGTTTGAAGGCCGCGTCGATGACGTCATCAAATCCTCGGGACATTGGATTGGCCCCTTTGAAGTGGAAAGCGTGCTCATGGAGCATCCTGCGGTGGCCGAAGCCGCTGTGATCGGCAAGCCGGATCCCATGCACTATGAAGTGGGACACGCGTTTGTGACTTTGAAACCGAATCATATGACTCATGAGGATCTGCGCCTTGAGATTCTGGACTTCGCTCGGGAGCGTCTGGGACCGGCCCTGGCCCCACGCGATCTCGTCATTCAATCGGAATTGCCGCATACGCGCAGTGGAAAACTGATGCGACGGCTCCTCAAGGCCCAGGTGCTGGGTGAGCCGGTCGGTGACATGTCCCCCCAGGGCCTGGGAGAAGTCTTCGTATGAAAGCCATGGTTTTGGAAAAGCAGAACGATATCATGGAATCACCCTTGCAACGGGAGGACCTGGCCATGCCCGTTCCCGGTGAACGGGAAATCCGCATCAAGGTCCACTGCTGCGCCCTCTGTCGCACCGATCTGCATGTGATCGAGGGTGATCTGCCTTCGAAAAAACGCCGATTGATTCCGGGCCATCAGGTGGTGGGACATGTCGAGGCCCTGGGTCCGCATGTGCACCGCTTTCCCCTCGGCGCACGAGTCGGCATCGCCTGGCTGCGGCGCACCTGTGGGGTCTGCCCGTCCTGTGAAATGGGCCGGGAAAACCTCTGCGATAGCCCGGAATTTACCGGCTATCACGCGCATGGTGGATTTGCGGAGTATGCCTGTGTGCATGAAGATTACGCGTATGCGATTCCCGCTGTGTTCGACGATGCGGAAGCCGCACCGCTTTTGTGTGCCGGCATCATCGGCTTTCGAGCCTTGAAACGCGCCGAGCTGCCTCCCGGCGGGCGTCTGGGCATCTTTGGCTTCGGCTCGTCCGCGCATATCGTGGCCCAGCTGGCTCTTTATCGCGGCGCGGAATTTCTGGTGATGACGCGGGATGTCGGCCATCAGAAGCTGGCGCGCCAGCTCGGGGCACGGTGGGTGGGTGGCCTCCAGGATGCGTTTCCGGAAAAGGTCGACAGTGCCATTATCTTTGCGCCTTCAGGGGCTCTCGTTCCGCGGGCGCTTGAAGTCCTGAAAAAAGGAGGAACCCTGGCTTTGGCTGGCATTCACATGAGCGATATTCCAGCTTTGAATTATGAGCGGCATCTCTTTTACGAAAAATCTGTGCATTCCGTCACGGCGAATACGCGCGACGATGGAGTGGAACTTCTTAAAGTGGCGGCCGCCATTCCCCTGAGGCCACAGGTTCATCTTTATCCACTGGAAGAGGCCAACCGGGCCCTGCAGGATTTAAAAGCGGATCGGATCCAGGGTACGGGCTGTCTGCAGATTGCAGATCAACCATGATCATTCGCATCATCAGCAGTTTGATCGGTCTGCCGCTGGTTTTGGCCATCCTGATTCTGGGAACGCCCTCTGTCGTTTACAGCTTTTTTGTGGTCATTCACTTTCTGTTGGCGCTTGAGATCATGCGGATTTATGTTGAGGATCCGCAGCGGGGCACGCAGAGTTTTCTCGGCTTTGCCCGGGGCGACTGGATGCGGGCCCTTGCATCCACGTTGGCGTTCATCGTTCTCCTCCTCAGTGAGCCTGAGGGATTGCTGGCCCGTCTCTCCTTCTTTTTATGTGGCGTGGCTCTGCTGTCGGCGCTGCTGCCGGGCACGATCGAGCAGCGCAGTCGCAGCTCGCAGTCCACTGTCCTCGGCATGGTGTATAGCCTCATTCCCTGGCTGATGATCGCGAGCCTCTATGAAAAGGCGGAAAACGAGCGCTTTGTCATTCTTTTGCTCAGCATCGCCTGGGCGGGCGATACCGCCGCTTACTTTGTGGGGAAGACCTGGGGACGAAGGCCCATGGCGCCGATGATTTCCCCTAAAAAAACCTGGCTCGGGGCCTGCGCAGGTTTCGTAGCCAGCGCCCTCGCGGCCTGGATCGTTTCCGCGATCTATGACAATGAATTGGGTGATCCGGCCTTCATGATCGGGGTCGGTGCCGTCTGCGCTCTGTTCGGACAGATGGGTGATCTATTCAAATCGGTCTTTAAACGCCAGCGCGGGGTCAAGGATTCGGGGCGGCTTATGCCAGGGCATGGCGGGCTGCTCGACCGCATGGATGGTGCGCTCATGGCCGCGCCCGTGCTGAACTTATTCTTTTAGCTTATGCCAGCGCCGCAGTTCATCATAGAATGCGGTGAGCGGCTCCAGCCAGTCCGATCGTTTGATCAACGCTCCCACCATGATCTGCAGGGATTTTTGCAGAGCCTGCGGATCAGGTTCCCGGTCGGTGACCATGCGAGGCGCCACTCCCTCCTGGTCCAGCACACGGCCGGTCTGCAGACTTCCTTCCACCCAACGGACTTCCTGATAGACCTTGTTTTCCCGCTGGGTCAGCAGAGCCCGATGCAGAAAGCCATCCCGCCAGTCGATATAAAGATCAACCGGTCCGTCGCCGCGCAGAGCCAGGGTATATTTCTTTTGAAAATTTTCATTAAGCAGAATGGGATCGATGCGCTCGAGTGTGGAACCACAGCGCATGTCCTCCAGAAACGAACGGAGGAAAACCAGAATGCCATCACTATCGTGTATGAATTGAAATCCGATCTTGTCGCGATCCTCATGAACCTTTTTGGCTTTAATGGGACAGATTCTGTGAAACAGGTGGAGATGGCCCGGGATTTCCGGATCAGAAAACTCCGGCAGAGCCAGACCGGATTTCAGAAGGGCGAAACCTCCATAGGAAATGTCACGAAGCCTGGGGTACTGTTCGAGCGGAAATTCCAGACGGATGAAATCAAAGTCCTCGAGATTATAGCGAGTATGCAGGCGGGCTTCGCCTACTGTGAGGGCTGGATCTTCGCTCGTGTTATCCGTCAGTCCCAGCATCTTTTTCAATTTGCCCAGCATTCCCGGCTCCTCCTTTGACATCTTTTAAGCTTAGCAGAAGCCGCGAATCACGTCCAAAGGGTCGCGTGTAGGTATCGGGCTACGGGGCTTTTCGCCAGGCAGGGGATGCGTTATGATGGGGCCGATGGTCCGTCCAACCGGGAGGTGAACCATCTCTTTTGTGCGGGAAAAACGTTTGGCTTTGGTGATGTCGGGAGGCGGGGCACGCGGCGCTTACCAGGCGGGTGTTGTCAAAGCTCTGGCTGAGTTTTGTACCGACATGGGACGTCCTGATGCGTTCACCGTTATCACGGGAGTCAGTGCGGGGGCCATCAACGCATCGTTTCTCGCAGCCCGGCATGAAAGCTTCGTGTGGTCTGCGCATAAACTCACCGAACTTTGGCGCAACATCCATATCGATCAGGTCTTTCGCACGGACCTCCTGTCCTTTGGCAACATCGGTTGGAATCTGGTCACGGATATCATCAGCAGCGGTTCGTTCGGCAGCAGAAGGGCCAACTATCTGCTCGATACCACCCCGCTCTTCCAATACCTGACCGATCATATCGACTTTTTGAACATCCGAAAGAATCTGGAATCAGGCCTGGTGGATGCCCTGGCTCTTTCCGCCACGGATTATGCGACCTCGACCAACATCACCTTTATCAACAGCGTGAAGCCCTATGGGGATTGGCAGCGCATGCGACGCATCAGTGTGCCTTCGGAAATCACACTCCATCACGTCTGTGCATCCGCGGCCATACCCTTGTTTTTCGCGCCGGTCCAGATCGGGGAGCAATATTTCGGCGACGGCTGTTTGCGAAATACGGCCCCTCTGAGTCCCGCCATTCATCTCCACGCCGAATCCATTCTGGTGATCGGCGTGCAGCATCTGGCCAGGCCGGAACCTCAGGTTCCGGTGCAGCATATTCCGAGCATCGCCCGGATTCTGAGCGTTCTGCTCAATTCGGTGCTCCTGGATGGGGTGGGCATCGATGTGGAACGCCTGCGACGCATCAATCATACTTTGAGCCTTGTGCCGGAGTCCGAGCGGGTGAAGTCGCCACTGCGCGTACTCAACTGTCTTCATATCGCCCCGACCGAGGATATCAGCGCCATCGCCTATCAGGAATACGAACGCCTGCCCCGCTCCATTCGGTATCTGGTCGGAGGCCTTGGGTCCAAGGACGATGCCGGCAACCTCGTGAGTTATCTCCTCTTCGTTCCCAGCTACTGCGCACGCCTGACCGATCTTGGCTACCACGATGCCCAGGCCCGTCGCGAGGAAATCACGGAATTTATTCGGAATGCGCTGACCGCGACCGAGATGGCTGCCGGCGTGGGTTGAACGGCCCAATCAAGTCTGGTTCCCCTCGAACCTTGATGCTATAACCGCCGTTTTCCAATGCGGGAGTGTGCGGGTGGAAGGCAGCCCAACCATTTTTGAGGCCGAAGTCACGCATCTATCCAATCAGGGCTATGGCGTGGTCAAGGGCCCCGATCGTGTGACCTGGTTTGTCCGTGGCACCTGGCGGGGGGATGTCGGGCAATTTCTTGCGACCGATGAGTGCGATGGCGCCTATCGCTTTGCGGAATTGATCACGCTGCTGCGCCCTTCGCCTGAACGCCTCCCGGCGCCCTGTCCGCACCTTGGTCTCAGCCCCACGCAGTGTTTCGGCTGTCCCTGGATGATGGTGGACTATGCCGCTCAGCTTGAGGAAAAACAGCACCGCGTGACCTATGCCCTGCAGCGTATTGGTCTCCGTGATGTTTCCGTGCAGCCCATCTGGCCTTCACCGGATGTTTATCACTATCGCCGTCGGGCTCAGTTTAAAACGGATGGGACGGTCCTCGGTTATGCGGGCCGTCAGGGCCTCTGCATCGCGCCGATCACCAACTGCCTGGTCCTGACCGAACGCATGCAGCAGCATCTCGATGCGCTGCGGTCCCGTCTGCCGGATCCGGCATGGACGCCCGGTGCCGGGCATATTTGGAATTATCTGGATATCGATGAGGATTCCAATCCTGCGGCGCTCCCCCTCAATCGACGCCGTCCTTTCCAGCAGGCCAACGCCGAGCAGAATGAAGCGATGCGCAGGTGGCTGGCGGAACAGCTGGAGGAAAAGCCGTGCTCCAGCCTGGTGCTCGAACTCTTCGCAGGATCGGGCAACTTTACCGAAGTGCTGGTTTCATGCGGCTTTTCGAAGATCCTTGCACTTGAAGTTGGCGCGGATGCGATCGAGAGTCTGAAGAAAAGAGAATGGCCTGGCGTCCATGCGCAACGTATGGATCTTTACGGACGCGACGCCATATCTGAGGTGACGACGGTGGCACGGGACGCAATTTCTGAGCTAACGCGAGCGGCCCAGGACGCAAGCATTCTGGTCGCCAATCCCCCCAGGGCCGGACTCGGCGCGCTGTGGAAACTTGTCAAACTCATGCCGCATATCCGCACGGTGGTTTTGATTTCCTGTGATCCTCAGTCCTTTGCCGGCGATGCCCGGCGCCTGGTGCAGCAGGGATTCTCGGCCCGCTGCATTCAGCCACTCGATCAGATGCCCCACACCCCGCATGTTGAAGTGATCGCCCGCTTCGAACGTTGAAAATTTCTTTCAGGCCGTCTGCAAACTTTCACGGGCCTGCGGCAGGGTCAAAACAAAACGCGTATGCGGAGAATCCGCATCCAATTCCAGGTCACCACCATGAGCATGGGCGATGCCACGGGAAATGGAGAGACCGAGTCCTGTGCCCTTGCCCACCCCTTTGGTGGTGAAAAAAGGCTTCATGATCTTGTCCGCCAGTTCCTTGGGAATGCCGGGCCCGGAATCGGTCACCGCGATATGAATCATGCCTTTCTGCGAACGGGCTTCAATCCGAATCCATTTTTCTGGCAGATCCCGGATGGCATCCACAGCATTATTGATCAGATTGATCAAAACCTGGGAAATCTGTACCGCCCGGCACACACAGCAAAGATCCGCAGGGATCAGACTGGCATCGATGCGAATTTCTTCATTCTTCAGCCTGGCTTCACAAAGCGCGAGCGTTTCCTCCACAATGGTCTTTATGCTGGTATTGGCAAAAGGATCGGTACTGCCATCACGCGCCACAAAGCGCAGACTCTTGATAATTCGGCCAATGCGCTCCGCCGTTTTCAGGATAACGCCCGCCGTATGCTTGAGATCCTCGCGATTGAGTTCCTCATGCCGGAGGCGGATTTGAAGTTTCTGGGCCGAACCCTGAATAATGGCCAGAGGATTGTTGATTTCGTGAGCAATACTGCCGGCCATTTCGCCGAGTGAGGCCATTTTTTCCGCATAGAGAAAATTTTCGCGCTGCCGTTCCAGGGACTGCAGGAAGTAACAGATGGTGAAGTAGCCAATGGTCAGTGTCAGCAGATAAACCAAGGTGGCCAGCGCAATCACGCGCCGGCTGCGATAATAACCGGCCAGCAGCTCGTCCGGGTCGCTCGCTATCACAACGGTCCAGCCCATCATGGGCATGTAGTGCGAATAGTTGAGGCGATCCTCATAACCGACCCGACTGTCCGCAAACCGCACGTCCATGATGGAGTGAAAAACCTGCTGCGGGTGCCGACGCCGAACCCGCTCCAGAACAGCTTCCGAATCGGAGTGGGCAATGAGATGGCCCGTTCGCGACACGATGATGGCCTTATCCGAGGACTTGATGGCAACATTTTCGAGCAGCCGCGCCATGTGAGGCGGGACGAGGTCCACGGAAACCAGCCCTTTGAAGCCCTTCGTTTTCCGATCGTAAAAGGGTTTCAGCAGGGAAATGAACGCCACATCGCGGTCGATGTAAGGGTCGGTGATCGCCATCCCCTCCTTCTGCGCCTGCATCCCGTCCCGATACCAGAACTGGTTATGATAATCATAGCGGCTGGTGCTCCATTCATAGGTGATGGTCCGTTCCGCTCCCGGATCCTTGCGATAGACATAGGGCCCGAAATATCGGCTTTGCGGATCAAACGCGTAGGGTTCCCACCAGATGCCGGTGCCATATATAATTTCGCGGGGAGCGCTTTCCAATATCGAGTCGATATACTGTTCAATTTGCTTCGGGTCACGTCCCTCGTAGCGTTCCACAAAAACGGTCAGCGTATCGGCAAGCTGGGTGGCGACACTGCAGTAGTTATGAATCTGCCTGGCGACTCCATTCGCTTTATCCTTTTGATAATCACGCGCCTCGAGCATGGCGCTACGGTAGATGGTGATATTAAAGGTGATGGCCCAGATGAGTCCGAGGGCGGCCAATGCCCAACAAATAAGCGCTACGTGAAAACAAGCGCGTTCGTTTCCGCCTTTCTTTTTCGCAGCGGCCATACCTCATCCCTGGCGCGAGAACAGGTGAAAGCCCGTGGTTTCCGAGCTGCGGAGTCCATAGAACTCTTTCAGATAGGAACTGGCAAGATAAGTTTAGTCTTTACTTATTTTTCAGGAGGACGAACGCGGCCATTTACCAGCGGACGCTTCCGGGTTTTTCCCGATCGAAGTTTTCTGATAACAGCCCCCCGCCTGAGAGCACACAATCATGTTTTTGAAAGGCAAGGTCCCCGGACCGAACCATGGCGTCCTGACCAACTTTTCCTGAATTTTGAGCTGTGGGACCAGGCCACCTGCAATTCAATTTTGGGCCTCATCATGTTAAAGTCCAGCTTTTGGCTTTCTAAGTTAATTTTAATTTAGCCCCTGCTATATTTTTAATTTTGAAACCATGGACTCTGCTGTCACAATTTTTTTTGCTGTAGTGTGGATCATACAGTGGAACAGAAATCAGAGTTAACACACGCATTTCAAGCGTTGCGAATTTCCTTCACCTGCTCGTGCGGCGAATGTTCAGCAAGCATTTTTATCTATTTCTGCTGCACTTTGATTTGAATCTGTATATCATTATTTTTGCGGATATCCGCAACTGTTAAAAAGTCAATGAAATGACATAATTCACTCACGCATAGTCATGATCGGCAAACCAGATGCTCAACCTCATTTCATGTGGAATGTGTGCTTGGCAGAACTCTGGTTTGCTCTTTCATGAAGGGATCTGAGATAGAATTTTTTTCTTTACCCTGTTGGCATCAATCTGAATCGTGGAGCATACAATGACCCTACTCAAAGACCCTGTAGTCGTCAAAATCATAGAAGACGACGAGCTGGTGCAAAGCGCCCTTAGCGAAATATTGAAGCAACAGGGGTATCGTGTTGAGTCTTTTACTTCGATCGCTGAATTCCAGCAAAACGACGTTCCGCAAGAACGAACGATTTATCTGATCGACGTGCGTCTCGGCGTTCACAACGGCATGGATCTTGTGGACTCCATTCTGCGTCGCAATCCTTTGGAAGTCGTTCTTGTCACCACCTCATTCGGCGGTTTCGAAACCGGGGCTGAAGCGATCAAGCATGGCGCTTTCGATGTTCTGGAAAAGCCTTTCGCCAACGATACCTTTCTGCGCAAAATTGAGCTGGCCACTCAGGAACTCGACAAACGCGCACAGGATCAGAAAAATTTCAGCCTGTACGAAGAGACGATGAACAAGCTGAGTTTTGGTGAGAAGAAAGTCTTCGAATATCTGCTGAAAGGCACAGCCAATAAAGTCATCGCCTCGGAGCTGAATGTCAGCCTGCGCACGATCGAGCTGCGTCGGGCCAAGCTGCTGAAGTCCTTTGGCGTAGGCTCGTTGGCCGAGCTGGTCAGTCTGCACTGCATGGTGGCGAAAGCTGCACCCCCCTATCTGCAGCAGCAGGGAGGCGCCCCTGATTTTTTTCAGGAATCGCCGCTAAAGGGAGTGATGTAGCGGCAAAGAAACGGTGATACGCAGGCCCAGTTCCTGTCCTGATTCCGAGACAGTGGACGGGCCTATGTCGAGCTGTCCGTTCAAGAGTTCAGAACACATTTGCAGGATGCTTAAACCAAAACTTCCTGCACCTGTGAGCTGCTCGTTGAATCCCTTCCCCACATTCAGCGTAAAAATTTCCACGCGCTTTTCCTTCGAAATTCCCGGCCCGTTGTCCACCAGATCGAAAATCAAACGTCGATTGATGCAACGCACCCGAATTTGAATCAGGCCATTCTGTGGCGTGAATTTGATCGAATTCGAGAGGACATTGCCGATGATGTTGTGAACCAGGATGGTGGGGTCTGTATGGACCAGGATATCCTCACGCAGCTCGTTCACAACGTCCAGGCGAATACCCCGAGCCTGGCAGAGCGGCTGAAAAATCTGCAGGACCTCGTCAAGAATCTGCGACACATGAACCGGCTGAATCTGCATCTTCTGACCGAGTTGCATTTGTCTTACCGCTTCCTTGGCATGCCTAATGATACGCGTCTGCGTATGAATGGCCTCCAGGGCCTTCTCCAGCTCTTTTTCCGGCAGCGCTGCGTTCTTCACTTTGTGCAAAGCCATGTTGCAATAAAGGGAAATGGCCTGAAGCGGATTGGCAATATCATGAGAAATAATTTTCAGCAGAAGATTGAGTCGTTCATTCATGCTGTGATTGCGCTGACTCCGCAGCATCTCGCTATAAGCCCGGCGCGAACGGATGAACATCACATAACTGATGATCATAACCTGCATGATGTGACCAACGGCTGGCGCATAGAATGCATTCGGACTGATCGGCACGATGTTCATTTGGGAAAGCCGCACATAGATCACCGTGAAGGCGATGAGCAGGATGGACGACGTATAGAGCCAGGCGAGTTCAAGCCCATGCAGCATGGCGTTCACACCGGCGCTGCAGGCCAGCACCATGAATAGGATGGAGCTGACATTCTGCAAGGCAAAACCCGTGTGACCTGTCGACGGACTGAGTCGCAATACGAGGGTGAGGACCGCCAGCCAGCAGACTCCGATCAGTGCCTTATCGAGGCCTGGTGACAGCTGCCGCGTATTCAGAAGGGGGCGCATAAAAAGAGAGCCGGAGACGAGCACCAGCATGCCCCCCACATAGGCCATATATTTTTGAACCTCCCACATTCCCAGCATGCGCACCCAGATCCCATAAAACGACAGGGAACTGAGCATCAAACTCGCGCAATAGGCGGAGTACCAAAGAAAGGTACGATCCCGGTAGGCGACCGCCTGCATGAGGTTGGCCACCGCAGTCAGAAATAGAATCCCCAGGTAAATGCCCACAAAAAAGGTGCTCATCACCTCCCAGTTGATAAACTGCTGGCGCGTTCCAACATGAAAGCCCTGAATCAAGGCTTCATAGCCGGTATCCACTTTCAAATAGATCGTCAGAGTCGAAGCCCTGGGCACGGCGAACGTGGAATAACTGCTGCGACCAATGATCGCGTAGTTCGTCTCCTCTTGATCCTGAGGGTAGCTTTTGTGTTCCACGAAGACACCCTCGTGGAAATAGTAGAAATCAATGGAACGCGCCGTGAAATTATTCGGCAGGTACAGGACCCGATTCAGATCCGTGTCGCTCGCATTCTGCAGCACCAGTCGCAGCCACACCGTTTCAAAAGCCTGTGCGATGACGCGACCGCTCGTGACAGGCTCCCCCTGCATCGCAGCGAGTCGAGCCAGAACTTCGTCATCGCTTCCGCTTTGTTCGGGAAAGAACTCTATAACCGGGACGGTCTGTCGCTCCGTCTCGGGTTCCAGGTTAAGGACGGAGGCTTGGGACATCCCGGCTGCGCCAAAGGCAGCAAGAAGGATCAGGACGAATTTCAAAATCATGCAAGTTTCCAAATTGGAATTTTTCGAAAGGATTAAAAGCCCCCGGCATTAGTGGTAACTGTTTTTTCGCGAAGAGAAAAGGGGTCGAATTCAGGTCTTTTTGTAAACACTTTGCTCGTTTGAACTTTTGCCGAAAAATTACGGTGAGCCGCAAGGATTATGCGCCTGAATTTTCGCATAAGGAAAAGCACCGTAGCCAGGGCCGAGCTGAAGCTGCAGGAAAAGCCATATGGCATAGCCATAGGCTGAGGCATGCAAGGGCAAGTCATCGATCATACGCCCGGAGACCAGGATTTCCAGCAGCAGGCCGCCGGCAGCAAGACCCAACCCGAAGGCATGCAGACCGATTTGGGGCCTGCTTTTGCCCCTGGACTGACTCAGACCATAAAGAAACAGCAGCATCAGGCACCCACCCAGAAGCGGAAGGAAGCCGGTAAAATCGGTCCAAAATTGAACCGGAGTCAGAAGCTGGACGAGGAGAACACTGAGGACAGCTCCGTCGAGCACGCGCTCCATCCAAGGAATAGGATGGCTGCCGCGCAGAACATGGCGCAGGCTTTTCCAGGAAAAATAAGGGACGAGATAAACAGCGGCATGCATTCCAAGATTTTCAAAATGCCATATCCAGCGGGATATCCCAGCTGTGGTTTGCATCGCATGAAACTGTGCGGCCAGGCGCAGGCCGAGGACCAGAGCCCCGAGGGACACGTAGAGCGCGCTTTTCTCCTGCCGCCTCCAGACAAGACCCGCCCCATACGCACTCATCAAAAGCAGAACAGCGAGAAGAAAAGCATGGGATCGGAGCTGCCCGGTGCGGAGCGCCTCAAATTCAACCCGGCGTCCGAGGTGCGGGGGCTGCCAGACACCGGATCGGCTGTGATGCTGGCTGCTCACCTGCAGCATGATCACCAGCTCAGGACAGGCGGGCAGCGAAGCGAGTTCCTGTAGATTTTGGATGGCAAGCGATGCAGCCCGCGGCGTACTGCTTGGAATACTGGCGCCCACCTGCCCCAAATTCAAGGTGAGCGAGCGGCGTGGTTGCTGGCGGCAGAACACCTGGCTTTTGGCACTGCTATAGTAAAGGCCGTGAAGCAGAGCCATGTCCGCAAGATTTTGCGGGCGAGCCAAACGCAGGATATAGGTTCCGTAACGGGGAGCCGCAGCCTCCTCATGCAGGAGCGCGTTGCCTGGCAGAACGTCGACGTCCTGATGATCATGATCCAGAATATTTTCGAATTCGTGAGGTTCAACAAAACGTCCTGGCATATAGAGCCAGGTGCCGTCGAGTTTCAGTGGGCGGCTTTGATCCCAGTGGCTGAGATCGAAGCGTCCCGGACCCGGTGCTGCATAAAGCAGGCCCGATACCCAAGAGCATAGACTGATAAGCAGGCGGAACGCCCAAAGGTCGCGGGTTGTGCTATGCATTCCATCCACTCGATACGGCTCATGCGGCTTGAGCCCTATTGAATTCCAGTTCGAGTTCCACATGCCCTTCATTCACGGCATAAGCCTGGCGAACAAGGACACCGGAAGGTCCCGGCTGCACCTTTTCCACAAAGACGGTTTGCGGAATACCCAAATCGAAAGAGCTATAGGTATCGACGAGATGAGCCAGGATCCGACCGCCAATGGTATTGACGAGCTCGGAAAGGCCATCGTGCACCCATTCCTCTTCCATTTGATCGCTGCAGCCCAGCATGGATCCGACAAGGCTTATCGCCATATCGCGGCTGATCATGAGGCGGATAAAGCCGGCATAAGGCCGTTTCACTTCCACCGTGGTCATGTAATACGGGGCCCCGCGAGCCGGGCAGCTTTCCGCCGGAATCGGCGTGGCCTCGGAATAGGTCAGCGTTTCCAGAGTGTCCTGAACCGCTTCGTTGATCGCATTCAGACTTTCCACCACAAGGCTGGCTCGTTCAATTCCCATGCTTACATACCCAACTGTGTTTTAAGGGTCGCCAAGGTCTCGGCTACCAGTGGCAAATGCACCGGTTTGGCCAGGATCGCCGCTACATTCAAAGGTTTCAGCTCGGCTTCACGGGCCGCGCTTTGCGTGGACGTGATCACCACGACCGGAATATGTTTCAAGATTTCGCTGGCTCGCATATCCCGCAGCATGGAAATCCCATCCTTCACCGGCATATTGATGTCGGTGATGACCAGCGACAGATTCGGCTGACTCTTCATCAGCGCCAAAGCCTCTTCGCCCTGGCTGGCCTCCAGAAACTCGCAGTCCGCAAATCCGGCGATTTCAAAGCATTGCCTGATAAACATGCGGGCCGTCCTGGAGTCATCAATGATCAGTATGCGCTTCTCCATTTATATCTCCCAAAGACCTTTGGTCGGACTCGTGATGACGATATGTCCGGATTCCTGATGCACCTCCACGGTACGACTGAAATCACCGCCGACGTCCTCGGCAATGGCCGCGAGCTTCGCCTGCCATAGATGTTTTTTCAGAGCAAGCACGTTACGCTTGCCAATGTTGAAGACGCCGTCCACATCCATAATGCTGGATCCTCCAACCAGTTTCACAATAAAACCCTGCCCGCGCGGATCACAGCCGAGTCGGGCCATGCGGCTCAGCAGGGCGGCAACTGCGGTATCCGCAAAATAACCCGGCAGAGCCAGAGCCTTGACGGCATCCGTACTGGACTCCGGTAATGCAACATGCGCCATGCCTATGGCCTTGCGTTTGGGATCCATCATGATCAGGGCCACACAGGAGCCCAGCGCCATGGTTTTCAAGGTTGCGCCCGATTCCGCCGTGCCATCCAAATTGCCTATCCCCAGCATAATCGGTTTTGTGCTCATGCTGGCCTCCTTTGATAGACCGCAGGCACCAGGTTTTTAAAGGGCGTGCTGCCGGAATTGATCGCTTCCGAATGCCCAAGGAACAGGTATCCACCGGGTTCCAGGCAGTTATACAGCCGCTGCAAAAGATTCATTCGTGTGTTGGCATCAAAGTAAATCATCACATTCCGACAGAAAATGATTTGAAATGGTTTAAAGGGAAAGACCTGATTCATCAGATTGAAACGCCGAAACATGATTTCATTGCGGACCCGCTCGATGATTTGATAATTGCCATCCGCCTGCAGTCGAAAAAAACTTTGCACATAGTCGCCCGGCACATCCTGAACCCGTTCCCCGGAATAAGATCCCTGGGCGGCCTGATACAGGACCTTGGTCGAAATATCCGTCGCCAGGAGGCCGGCGTCGAGCATCGCATACTGCATGCCCAAACTTTTCATCACACACATTTGAATGGTGTAGGCTTCCTCACCACTCGAACAGGCCGCACACCAGATCCTGAGATCCCGCCGCTGCTGCTTCTGCAGACGCTCCAGGACATCGGGCAGGGCTTTTTGTTGAAGGTATTGGAAATGGTTGTTTTCCCGAAAGAATGCCGTGTGATTCGTCGCGATCTGATTGACCAGTTCGGACAAAAGGGTGCCTGTGCGATCCTGTTGAAGCATCGCCAGATACTCGGAAAAATCGTTGATCTGACGGCGATGCAGCGTGGACTGCAGACGTCCCAGCACGAGACCGCGCTTCTCCTCGCCCAGACAGATCCCAAAATTCTCGTACACCAGCCGCGCGATGGCACGGAATTCATTGTCCGTCAGGCGCAAGGAGCCCATGCCGAGCGTCTCGGCTGTCTCCGCAAGCTGTCCGATGTTATCCGTCAAACATCGCTCCCTAGGCTGCCGTCATTTGGGCGAGAGCTTCCGCTTCCGCACCATAAAGCAACTTGCTCACATCCAGAATAATCCGGACTTCGTCTCCGACCTTGCCGATGCCTTTGATGTAGCGGGCGCTCTCGTTATACGCGACCCGGGGTGGCTCGCAGACATTCTCCTCGGAGATGCTCGTCACTTCATTGACCGAGTCCACCACGAGGCCGATCGGATGCTCATCATAGTTCACCACGATCACGCAGGTTCTTTCGTTATACTCCTGAGGAGGCATGCGAAAGCGGGTGCGGATATCCATCACCGGGATCACCTGCCCACGCAGGTTGATGACGCCCTTGATGAAGTCCGGCATTTCGGGCACGGCGGCGATTTTCTGAATGCCGACGATTTCCGTCACATACTGGATTTCAATGCCGTAGTCCTCTTCATGCACCCGAAAGGCCAAATAACGGCCTTTCATGCTATCCTCTTCATCCTCATCCCAGTCATCATCCAGATGTTCACGTTCACTGGTTTTTTTAGTGACCACAGGTCCTCCCTTCCTTTGCTTGAGGTTTAGGCCGCTTCCTTGTCCATCAGGGCCTGATACGCCTGGCCCAGGCATTCACTCATGCCGCCCACATCCAAAATAAGACTCACTTCGCCTGTCCCGAGTATGGTGCAGCCACTGATGGCGCGGGATCGTTTGTAGGTCGTGGGCAGCGCTTTAATCACGGTTTGCTGCTGCCCCAGGATTTCATCCACGTGCAAGGCCAGCGTCTGCTGATTGGCTTCCACGAGGACCACCAGTCCATCCTCCGGCAACGGCGGAATATCCTTCTCGCCGAAAAGCTGGGCCAGCTGCACGATCGGAATAAAGTTGGACCGCACCTCCACCATTTTCGACCCATCCGGACCCATGGTGACCCGATCGGGGTTCAGAATGATGGACTCCTGGATCAGAAGAAGCGGTACGGTATACTTCGTCTCTCCCACGCGCACGAGCATCCCATCGATGATGGCGAGCGTGAGCGGGATTTCAAAAATAATGGACGAACCCTGACCCGGATGCGATTCAATGCGCACGCGGCCTTTGATCTTCTCAATATTCTTGCGCACCACGTCCATGCCCACACCGCGACCGGAGATATCGGTCACCTGATCCGCGGTGGAGAAGCCGGGTTCGAAGATATAATTAAAGACTTCGGCATCGGTGAGGGTGGCTTCGCGTTCGATGCCGGGCAGGTTGCGTTCCCGCGCCCGCTTCAGAATTTTGTCACGGCGCAGGCCGCCGCCATCATCCTTGATGATGATCCAAATTTCACTTTCCTCATGCCGGGCTTCCAGCGTAATGGTACCGACCTCGTCCTTGCCGGCCTGCCTGCGGGCTTCCGGCATCTCAAGGCCGTGATCGATGGCATTGCGCACACAATGCACCAAGGGATCGGCGATCTGCTCGATCACCGTTTTATCCACTTCCGTATCCTCACCCTTCAGCACCAGACGGGCCTTCTTGCCCATTTTCTGGGTCGTATCGTGCACGAGGCGGGTCATCTTGCGGAAGGTTTGCGCGACCGGCACCATGCGCACGGACATCGAGATGTCCTGCAGATCGAGGGTCGTGCGGCGCAGATGATGAAAGGCGCGTTCCAGCTGTTCGTTTTCGATGCCGGCATCCGCAAGGCTGCCACTAACCATGGCTTCGGCGATGACGAGTTCACCCACGAGGTTGATCAGAGCATCCAATTTTTTCAGATCAACCCGAATGTCATTGCGTACGGGATTGAGCTGGGGCGCCTGGCTTTCCAGGGGAGAGGGTTTGAGGCGCCTCGTGTCAAGGGCCGGGCTGGGACTGCCTTTTTTCTCGAGCCCGGGTAACGCGGCTTCCATGTACTTCAGCAGCGCGTCACGATCCTCGACGGAATCATCACCGCTCTGTCCGACCCGGAAGAGTGTGCTTTTGATGGCATCCACGGTGCGCAGAAGACATTCGGTGGCCGCGGACGTGATGAGCTGCGGATGGATCTTCAGCCGTTCCAGATGGCCTTCCAGGGCATGAGCAACATCCGAGAGATCGCGAAAGCCCATGAACCCACAGTTACCTTTGAAACTGTGAATCCGGCGGAAGGCTTCCTCAACCTGTTCCATCTGCTCTGCGCCTTTGGTATTGGCCAGAGCCAGAAGGCTGGCCTCCACCTTCTGCAGCGTTTCATCCGATTCCTGCAGGAAGGAATTGCGCATGGCATCGGTGATGCGAAAGGCCGGAGGCGGCAGGGTCGCTTGGGGAGCGGACGCTGCAGGGGCGGCTGGTGCCGCCGGAGCCTCGGGTGCAGCATCCTCTTCAAACACGAAGAATCCCGACGAAACTTCCTTCATGGCCGGCATGGAGCCATCCTGGTCGCGATCGATCAGGGCCTCTTCGAGTTTCATCATCAGGTCCATGACGTCACCCTGCGATTCGGGGTCCATGTCCACCCTGGTCTTTTGGATTTGGCCCAAAAGGATGCGAAAAAGATCGATCGCCTGCTGGCAGAGTTGCAGCCGAAGCGCATCCAGCTTGATGGTGCGCTTGCGGATGGCATCCAAAAGGTTTTCCGCCTTATGGGCCAGCGCCGCGATGTTTTTGAACCCAAAGGACCCCGCGCTGCCTTTCACCGTATGAATCAGGCGAAAGATGGTGTTCATCAGCGTTTCACGAGTCGCTTCCGGCGTGTCCGGATTATTGGTAGCATCAGCCAGGGCGATCAGCTGAAGCTCCAGTTCATCGAGAAAGTCGCTGCTTTCCGCGATGAAGGTTTCAACCAGTTCTTCAGATGCGAGATATTCTCGATCCACAGAGGGACTCCCTTAAGCAGGCCTTAGGCCCGATACTTGCCAAAATCCTGATCATCCAAAGCCACCGGCTTGTTCCCCTGTTCGGTCGCGGTGTTCGAGCCCATGGGCTGACCGCGTCCCCAGTCCGCAGAGGGAGCGGCATTGTTATTGCGCATCGAGATTACGCGCGCCTGATTCTGGGATCCATTCATGCGATCAAAATTGAAGCGGTCATCTCCCAGTCGGAAATAGGCGAGACTGCGTTTCAGCTCCTGGGATTGACCGGCCAGCTCTTCCGCGGCTGACGCCGTTTCCTCGGCACTCGCTGTGGTGGTTTGGGTGACCTTGTTGATTTGATTGATACCGGATGCGATCTGACTGATGGCCGAGGCCTGCTCGCGGCTCGCATCAGCGATCATTTTCACCGTGGAAGCGACTTCCAAGGAACCTTCCATAATATCCTTGAAGGAATCCGCTGTCTTGCGGGCTTCTTCCAGACCGCCTTCCACTTTGCGTGAGGAGGATTCGATCAGTTCCGTCGTTTCCTTGGCGGCTTTCGCGCTGCGACCGGCGAGGTTACGGACTTCATCCGCCACCACCGCAAAGCCTTTGCCATGGCGTCCGGCGCGGGCGGCTTCGACCGCGGCATTCAAAGCCAAAAGGTTGGTCTGGAAGGCGATATCGTCAATAACCTTGATGATCTTGGAAATTTCCATGCTCGATTGATTGATGTCGTTCATGGCCTTCAGGGTGACTTCGATCTGCCGGTTGCCCTGTTCAGCGGATTTCTGGGCGCGTTGCGCGGTTTCACTGGCGTTGGTGGCCGAGTCGGCGTTGTTTTTGATTTTGGCGCTGATTTCGGTCACGGAGCTGGAGATTTCTTCCACAGCTGCGGCCTGTTCGGTGGCACCCTGCGACAGACTCTGGCTGGCGCTGGACACCTGATCAGAACCGGCGGACACCTGATTGGCAGCGAGATTGGAACGGGTGATCACTTCCCGCAGAACATTGGTCATGGTTTGGAAGGACTTGCCGAGGCGATCGCGGTCGGAAAGCAGGACGATTTCCTTGGTCAAGTCACCGGCTGCAATTGCTTCCGCTTGGTTGGCTTTATCGTTGAGGCCTTTGACCATGATGCGGATATCCTGATAGACGCCGTAATTGATGTGAGTATTGAGTTGCAGGTCCGTATCACCTGTGGAGATGGTCTTGACGACGTCTGAAATTTCAGAAGGATCGGCACCGAGCAGACGCAGAGTGGATTGCGCAATGCGGTAACCAATAAAGACGGAAGCACCCAAGGCACCCAGAGCCACCAGGATCATGGCCACGCGGAAACTCTGCACCAGTTTCTCGGCATCGCCTGCATAATCCTTGGCCTGCTTAACGCTGAAGTCAGTCAAGGCGACCATGGTCACAGTATTGTCATCATAAGGTTTGGATGTTTCGTCCTGCCGACTGATAATATTGTCACGTAACTCACGATAAACGTCAGGATTTTTTTCGCGTGACCCGTCACGAATCATCTCGAGTTTTCTAGCCCATAAGGGCTCAACCTGTTTTTGTAACCGGTCCCAGTCGCCAAGCTGCTGCTTCAATGTTTTGAGGAGAGCCAAGGCTGTGGGGTCATCCTCCATAGCTTCATAGGCTGCAAGGGAACTATTCATATCTTTGTAATACTTCGCATATTCATCCAATAGCTTCTGCATCTCACTAAAAGTCAGATCGCTTTGCATCATACCCCGGGCCATAGAGCGGACTTCGGTTTGGGCTTGGTTGGCTCGCCATACCAGGTCCACCGAGGGGACGCTATTGCTCTGCAGAAAATTCAGTGCGTCGACAGCCTTGCTCATGGCGAAGATACCCAGCAAGCCCACAATCAAGGAGAATACGGCTGTCACGATAAAGCTCACCAAAAGCTTTTGTTTCAAATGCATGGTCATAGGTCAGGCCTCCATCTTCCGACGTGCAAATTTTTTAATGGTTTCATTACAGCGATCCAGATGCACGCGCGCATCCATGAGCGCCTCTTCAATAGCTTCCTGTGTGACCGGCTTGCGAATCACAATGCGTGCTCCCAGATCGAAGCAACGATCGGCAATCACCATGTTTTCAGCTCCGGTGATGACATAGGCCTGAATGCCCTGTTTCAAGGCCATACAGTGGCGCAGGACATCATCACCAAACATGCCGGGCATGTGGATGTCCACCAGCACGATGGGAATCCGTTCGAACCGGATGACCTCCAGGGCCTCTTTCGGTGCCTCAAAACTATAGGGTTTGACCCAGGGGAATCGTTCGCAGAATCGCTCAAGAACTTTACGATGGAAGTGGTCATCATCAAGTATGGCGACCTTATACGGCAAGGATGCGATCATGGAAAAGAACTCCAGAATGTCCAGCGCGAAAATCTAAGTCAATGTTCGGTGGACGCCCTGGCGACTTGAACAGTAGGCCCGCGAATTCTTATGACTTCTTCCAAAGAATTGAGTAAGCGGCTGGAATGAATTTCGTATTTTTCCCAGGTTTCGCCCCAGGTCCGCGCTCCCGGCTCAATACCCCACGAAACTTCCGCCTAATATGCAGATGGGCCCTGTAAATGGCGCTGACATTGATCATCCAAGTTGTGGAAATTACAATGAATTCACCCGTTTTAAGCGCAGACCTGAAGTTAGTACACAAAAATACCGATAACGCACGAAAGGCTCCAGTAAGCGAAAGGCAGGATTTTATGATGACTCGAATAATGCGGTTTGGGTTGCATGCGGCGCTGCTCCTATCCTTGCTGCCAGCATGTACGACGACAGAGGAATCCAATTCAGAAGACATACTCGCCGTGGATGATCTGGATGCCTCAGCCCAGGCGCCCACGGACGTGATCCCCGAGGATCAGACCACCGGAGATTATCAACCGATCACGGATTATCAGCCGATCGCTGCCGATGATCCGGAAAAAGCGGCCCTGGTTCAGGAAGCCGAACAGGTTCTGCAGTCCGTCGACGAGGATGTCGTGGACTACGCGATTGCCGATTACAAGAGCTTCGATCCTTCGGGAATCGTGGTGCACTTTGAGTTTGATGACGCGCGGCTATCCGAAGCCACCATTGCAGCTTTGGATAAGATCGTGGCGGGCATGAAAAAGGATCCCCTGGCCCGTGTTACCGTTCGCGGTCATGCGGATAAGCAGGGTGCGGAGAACTATAATAAATCCTTGAGTGCCCGTCGGGCGAAAGCCATCGAGGATTATTTAATCCAGCACGGTATTGAGAAAGACCGTCTGAATCCGATACCCATGGGGGAATCGGATCCGGTGGAGGAAGGTAATACCATCGCCGTCTTCAAGAAGAACCGGCGCGGTGACTTTAACATCAACTACGGGCCCTCAGCGTTTGGGACGCTTCCGTAAGTGGTCGTTCCCCGGCTTTCGGAACGCAACGTAAGTGGGTCGTTCCCCGGCTTTCGGAACGCAACGTAAGTGGGTCGTTCCCCGGCTTTTGGAACGCAACGTAAGTTGGTCGTTCCCCGGCTTTTGGAACCCAAGTCAGGTGAAAAATGCAGAATTGGTTGGGGTTGTTGTTCATCATCTTTGCACTCACGTCTGGGTCCCTTCCGGCTACAGATCGTGAACCGCAATATTCCACCTGGGCCGCGCAGGAACTGTTTCCCTGGTTTCAAAGCCAGCCGGATCAGTTCCTGACGTCCAAGGTGCCTTCCGCCCAGCCCGTGCAACTCCGCTATAAATCCTTTTTGATCGATGCAGCCCGGCCGCAGGTCGTGATTGTGCACGGCTATGGCGAGCGCATCGAAAAGCTCATGGAGATCGCCTTCGATTTCCATCAGGCCGATTATAACGTCTACCTATATGACCAGCGCGGTTACGGCCGTTCGACCCGGATCAATCCCGAGGGCAAGGATTCCATCTATGTGGATGAGTTTGTTCATTACAAGAAGGACCTCGAACAATTTTTGACCGAAGTCGTCGGAGCCTCCCATTCGAAGCCGACCTTTTTGTTTGCACACTCGATGGGTGGCCTCGTGAGTGCGCTTCTGATGCACGATCGCCCCGATCTGATCGCGGGCGCGGTGCTATCGGCTCCGATGTTTTCGATCCAGCTGAATGGAGTGCCGCGCCGTATGGCTTTGCTGCTGGCGGACGTGGCATCGGCTCTGGGCTTTGGTTCCAGCTATGCCTTTGGTCAGGTCGGTCCACGCCAACCGGAATTCAATGATCACACGGGAACCGGATCGCGTCCCCGCTGGCAGGCTTATGCTGATTTTTATAGCAGTCCCGAAGAGTGGCCCTACGCGCTGGGCGGCGCATCCTTTCACTGGCTCGGTGAGGCGGTCCGGCAGTCAATCCTTGTTGATGACGAAGCCTGGGCGTCTCAGTTGAAAACACCTGTGCTGCTTTTTCAAGCCGAGAACGACACCTTTGTCTCCGCCGAGGGTCAGGACGCCTTCTGTTCCCGGGCTCCGCGCTGTCGCAAGGTTTTTGTACCCGGCACGCGCCATGAGATCTATCGCGAGCAGGATGCACCTCGGGCCGCCTATCTGAAAGAGATCTGGAAGTTTCTTGATGAACAATTGAACAACACCACAGCTGCCGCCACCACCCACTGAATCATGGCCGAAATCCGGCCACACGCACGGCTCGTTCCGGACAGGAATGGGCCATTTTGCGTCATAATGGCTCGAAAATCCTCCTTTAACACGTCAAAACCACTCGAATCGCAGCGGAACGCTTTCTGCAAAATAGGGTACGCCGCTCACAACGAACGGCATTTCTCTACGCACAAGGAGTTCGCATCATGTCTGGCCTCGCATCTGAATTACTTCCCCATTGTCGGTTGTCTCTCGAGGACAAGGATCTGGAAGGAATGAACCTTGCGATTGTCTCCCAGGCACCGAACGGTGCTGCTGCGTTTCGGGGATTGTACGAACTGCATAAAAGTTTGTATCGGTATATGTCCTTCGGCTACATCATGAGACGGACCGGTATCTCTTCGAAGGGTTACCTCTCGCACGTCATGAATGGTGATCGCCGCTTGAACGCCCGCTATCATGATGCGCTCTGCGAACTCTTTAAACTGAACGATGAGTCCAGTGACCTGCTTCGAGCCATCTGGCTGCGGGACGAACTCCGCCTGCGTGATCGTCGCGCAGCACAGAACGCAGCTCAATACCAACGTGCGACCCCGGAGCTAAGCCAGGCCATCTGATGGGAAGGATCCGGCCTCGCTGAGGCCCTGCCCTTAATTTGTATTCTCTGTCGTCACGGCTCTGAACCCTGCGGGTTCAGGGCTTTTTTCATTCCCTGTTTTCTGCAATACTGAAATGGTTCCATCAGCAAAAGGAAAAGCCATGCAAAGGATGCTCTGGTTCCTGGCGGCACTCGTTGGCTTTCTGGCAACTCACCCGGCGACCGCTGCCGTCCTGCGGAAAAAATCAGGACGCGCCATCATCATGGGTCTTTCCCGCGTCGAGCTGGAAAACACCGGTGTCGGGCAGTATATCCTGATCGAGAACTTCGAAAAAAATCAATGGACCGGACTGATCAAAAAAATCTACCGCGTGAATCGCGCGCGCATCATGCTGATCGATGACGATTCCGAGGAAATGGAAGTCGGTGAAACCTTCCGCATCAAGCCCGGGGAAGCGCCCCGTTCGGAAAACCGTCCCGTCTTTGATCCCATGGAAATTCCCCCACAGGATGATGATGGAGAGGATCTGGCTCCTGTTCCGGAAGCCAGGCCCGTGCCGCCCCCCGCCCCGAGCCTCGTGGAACGCACGGTGCAGGAGCCGAGTGAACACGATCGCCTGCTGCTCACAGCAACGGTTGTCACCCGCTATTACATCGTCCCGGCAGGCAAGCAGGAAGGAGACCTGCACGGCACGGGGACCCAGGTCCAGGGCACCTACCAGCTGCAGAAGGGACTCGGCTTTCATCTTGGTATTCGCAATGAGGATGTGGTCTACACGGGGGTGGATCAGTTTTCCGATTATGATGTTTCCGTGCTGATGTATTTCGCTGGCGTCTCCTACAGCTGGAACTTCCCGCGCTGGAGCCTGAGCAGCGGTCTGCGCTATCTGATTCAGGGCAAAGGCGATGGTTCGCTCCAGGATACCCTGGTGGACGAGAATCAGCGGCCGGTGAACCTCCTGGTCCGTGGTGTGGGGCAATTGCAGGAAACTGATTTTGTGCTATCCGCTTCCTATAACTGGGAATATGTCAGCCTTTTTGTGGAAGGAACCATCAGTTTGCAGGCTCGATATTCCACCAAATATCGCTGGCAGTACAGTGCCGAAGGCCCCAATGGCGAAGAGATTTTGCAGGAACTCCGCACGGAAAGTACCTTTCCCGTCCAGGTGGAAGGCTTCGGCATCGGCATCAGTCTTTCGCTTTAGTGCCATCCATTCAAGCAGAAACCGATGGCGCCACCCGTCCGATTCTTACCGTGACCCGGCGTGGACAGACGCCTGGTCCCCTCCTAAAAAAACCTTTTTTCCTCAATAGAGCGCCGCGCTTTCACCTGACGCTGTTTAGCGACAGAGCGCTTTGTAATTAATACCTGACTCAATTCTGCCGAGGCGGAAAGAGGGAGGCCGAGCGCAGTGAAGTCGGCCCGATGGGAGATATTATGACAAATTTAGCCAATTCCATTCGTCACACCAGGTTTCGTGTCCAGCAGGACGGGGATCTGACGCTCACGTTGCAGTCAAGCTCGGGAACCACCCAGCGACTCAAGGTGCTCAACTGTTCCCTTATGGGACTCGGTGCCACGACGGATCAAGCGCTATCCACGGATGAAGGCTTCTACGAAGGCAGCATCCTGCCACCCGCGAAGCTTTCCTGGGCTGATAAGACAGCTTATCTGGGCCGTTTGGTTTTGCGGGCGATACGCGCCGAAGACAACAGCTTTTTTTATGGTTTTCAAACCATTGATAACAAGGTGCCCATCGACGGTCCTTTGAGTCAGGTGCTGGCCATCACCGACAGTGCCTATGAATTTGAACTGGATCCCGAGAAATTCAGTCTCGCCTCCTTTCTCAGTTCCGAAAGTTCCAACGTCGATCTCTTTGCCCGCTGCCGGCAGTTTTCCTTCCTTTACAGAAAGTGGAAGGAAACACCGAAGTATCAGTATTATAGCCTGCGTCAGCCCTCCAAGGGCCCACGTGTGTTGCTCGACATGCCGCGCAAGCACGGCCGCAATGATTATCTGATGCTCTGTTCCAACGATTATCTGGGTCTGGCTTCCCATCCCAAAGTGATTGAAGCCACCAAGCTGGCCCTCGATCAATATGGATTCGGTTCGACCGGTTCCCCCATGACCACGGGCAATACCAAGATTCATGATGAACTGTCGCATGAACTCGCACGCACGTTCGGCAAGGAAAAGGCAATACTCTTTAACTCTGGCTATACGGCCAACGTTGGCATCATCACCGGACTGACGGCGGAGCAGGATTTGGTCATCGCCGATGTGCTGACGCATGCTTCCATTCAGGATGGAATGCGTATGAGTTCGGCGACAGCCCGCTTCTTCAAACACAATCAGCCGCGGCATCTGGAAAAGATGCTGATCGATGAACGGGATCAGTACGTCGGCTGCCTCATCGTCACCGAAGGCGTCTTCTCGATGGACGGTGATGTCGCGCCCATTGACAAGATCAGTGCCCTGTCGCGCAAGTACAACGGGCGTCTCATGGTGGATGAGGCGCATTCGTTTGGAGTGATTGGCCCCGGAGGCCAGGGGGCGGCAGCCCGCTCTGGTGTGCTGCCTCAGGTGGATGTCGTGATGGGAACCTTTTCCAAAATCTGTGGCGGCATCGGCGCCTTCGCTGCGGGTTCGGCCGAGATGGTCGACTGGCTTTATCACTTTGCAAGGCCGCACATCTTTTCCGTCTCGATTCCGCCCAGTACGGCGGCTGCGGCTCTGGCCGCACTCCGCATATTCATCTCGGAAAAGGAACTTGTGAACAATTTAAAAGAGAATATCAGCCATTTTGTAAGCGGTTTGAGGCACATGGGCTTTAGCATAGATCCGCATCACGAAAGTGCCGTAATTCCTGTTATCATCGGAGATGAAAAGAAACTGAGTATCATGAATGCGCACCTGCGGGATGAAGGAATCTTTGCGGTTCCGATCGTTTATCCTGCCGTCAGTCGCACCAGCTGCCGGTTCCGGTTCACTCTGATGGCTCAGCACACGCGCTCCGATTTGGATTTTGTCCTCACCACCTTGGAAGCGGCGATGCGCAAGGCCGATTTTTCACCGGACCAGGTGAATCTTCCATTGGTGGCCTAGGAGGTTTGGATGAGTTTGTCCGAGTTCGCCGTCACGGTGCTCATGAGCCTGACATCCTTATTTGGTGTCGGGCCTTTACCGTCGTCTTCGGACCCGGCGAGCCCCTGGACTGTGGACCAGCCTTGGCAGGAAAGTCAGGGCATTTACAAACTGGAAGCCAGCAGCGAAGCGGCCCCGCGGGAATGCGCGGCGAACCCCGACGGCTTCATCGAATTTCCCATGATCATTCACGGCGCCCATGAAGCCCTCCTGGATGGGAAAAAAGTCGAATTCTTTGGCGACCCCACCTTTCGCACTGTGCGCTCCTTCTATGGAACCATGCTGGTATCCTGCCAAAACCTTTTGGACGGAAAAAAACTCACCTGGCGCGCATATTCCTATAGCCAGTATTTTGCACGGGTCACCTTCTGGCCCAAGTTCAGGCCCTATTCTCCGAATATCAATTTCTTTCAGGAAACCTTGAACGCCGTGGTTTCGGGTGGGCTTTTGATGCTCGCCCTGATCAGCGGCTTTGTCTTCTGGGGTCAGGTTTCCCATCTGCTCACGCTCTCGCTGGTCGGCACGGGGGCCGCGTTTGCTGCCTATTTCATTGCCACGACCCCACTCCCGTTCAATCTGCACTTCCCCATGCTTTATCTGCATAAGCTCGCGGATTTTTCGCTGTGGATTGGAACCCTGCTCCTCTTCAATACCTTCCGCGTGATCGGCCTCGTGGGCAAAGGCCCCTTTGCGATCTACTGTGCGCATGTGGGCCTCGCGGTTCTGATCATTGCGCTCGGCACGACGGGGGATGTGATTCAATTGGGTACGACCCTGCCCTTTGGAATGTTCTTTGGGGTCATGGGCATGGGCTTTTGCAATCTTCTGCAAAGGTCCAGGGCGCAGGGAATTCACCGCACCTTTATTCTACAGATTCTCAGTCTCAGTTCCTTTATTCTGATGTCAGGCAATGATGTCCTGGTCGTGCTGGGTCTTATCCAAGGGCCGGTTCTGCTGTCGATCGGGGTGCTGGGCGGGGTCACGTTCCTGGCCTTGGATGTGCATGAACGCATCACGGAAGCCTATCGGGAACGGGACTACCTCCGTCATCATCTGGAAGATGAAGTTATTAAAAAGACCGCGGAAATTTCCGCCAAGACCGAAGCGCTGGAGGAGGCCCTCGACTCCTTGCGTCTGGCTCAGGCCGATCTGATTCAATCCTCGAAGATGGCCTCGCTCGGCATGGTGGCCGCCGGCATCGCGCACGAAATCAATAATTCCTTGAACTATGTGAACGGCGCGATCACCCCCCTGCGCCGGCTCTTTCAAAAAAGTGTCAACTTCGAATACACCGAGCAGGCCAACAAACTGATGGGGGTCATGCAGGAAGGCCTGCGTTTGACCTTTGAAATCATGAACAGTCTGCGCACCTATACCGGTCTCAATCATGCGAGCATGCGCGAACATCGCGTCATCGACCTCGTGCGTTCGACCATGGCGATCCTCAACAACCGCGTGCCGGAGGGCGTCAAGGTTGAAATCAATGTCCCGGATGATCTGGAAGTTGCCGTGAACGGTGCCTCCATCAATCAGGTGCTGGTCAACCTCGTCATCAACGCTCTCGATGCCATCGGCGATCGTGGGCTGATTCAAATCACCGCGGAAGCTGCCCAGGATGCCGTCTGCCTGAGGGTTCGCGACGATGGTCCGGGTGTGCCGCGGGATATTCGCGACAAGGTTTTCGATCCCTTCTTTACGACGAAGGATGTCGGCAAAGGCACCGGCCTCGGTTTGCATATCTCACGCAGGGAAGTGGCCCGTCACGGCGGTTCTCTGCTTTTGGATTCTGATTCGGTTCAAGGTTCGACCTTCACCATCACGCTTCCCAAACATCCTCACGGAGGTGCCTCGGCATGCAGCCCGTGATTGTCTATGTGGATGATGAAGCCAACAATCTCACCGTCTTTGAGGCGATTTGTGAGCCGGGTTGGTCCGTCCACTGTTTTGACAATCCGCTGACAGCCCTGTCGCGCCTGAAGGAACTCGATCCCTGGGTGATCATCACAGATCAAAGAATGCCGGGCATGAAGGGCGTGGAATTTCTGAGCCTCGCTGCTCAGCTGGTGCCTCTGGCCGTTCGCATGATCGTCACCGGCTATTCAGATGAGGATCTGGTGATCAGTTCGGTCACGCGCGCCCAGGTTTTCGATTACATCAAAAAACCCTGGGAACCGGAGCATCTGGAACAATCCCTGGAACGGGCCATCGCCTACTATCGCGTCAACCGCCAGAAAGAGGAAGTCCTCGCCGACCTTGCGGGCAAGCGTGAGGAACTGGAACGGCAGGCGCGCGATCTGGAAAAGGCACGGCTCGAATTGGAGCTGGCCCGTCATCGCGAATCGGAAATGCGCCGGGAGCTGGAATGCTGGGTGCCGCCCTTCGTGCTCTGGGCTCTGAAAAATCCACAACTGAAATTCCCCATCCAACGCGATATCGTTGGCATTACCTTCGATATTATCGGATCCAGCCGCATCCACGGCATGAGCATCGACGGAAAGCCCTTGCGGGCGGCTGTGATTCAGCTGTTCTCGGAATCCATCCTGCGGCACGGCGGTTTCCGGGAATCGCATTCCGGCGACTCGGCTTATGCCCATTTTGGTTTGATGGATGGCATCCACGGTTATGGGGAAGCCGCGCTGGCCGCAGCCCGTGAATTCCGGGTGGCACTGCGCGGTCTCAACAAGGTCTATCAAACCGATCTGGAATGCGGCATTGCCCTGCACGCTGCTCATGATGCTGTGGTGGACATTCACACGGTGCATCTGAAGACACCGGCCGGCGCGGTCACACAAAAATCCTTTGATACGACCTCCAACGAGATCGACCTTCTGCATCGCATTGAAAAGCTGGTGCATCGTCTGCCCGGTTCCAACATCATCATGACCGAAAGCTTTATCGAGCATCTGAGCACAAGGCCCGAGGAATTGATCTATCTGGGTTCGCGTCAGTTCACGGGCCAGGACCGGCCGGTGAAGCTTTACCTGATTCGCAGCGATATGCTGTCGGCCGAGGATCTGCGGAATTTCATTCGCGAGGAATTTCCCCTCGAACCCTTGGCTCTGCCCGAGCAGCCGCGCACAGCCGAGCGTTCTCTGACCTTGAATCAAAGAGTCAGAGCCCAATACCATCCCTGGAATGGCCCTTTGCTGCTCAAACCCGCGCGAACCAGCCGGACGATTTCCCTGCCTCTGCGCCCCCTCGTGCGCCAGCTCAAGGCCTCCTGAATCGCCGGTCTCGCCTGTCATTCTGACTTCATCAACGAAACGTACCCTGCGGTGGTCTTTCTCCCACAACGCTGTATGCTTTTGCCCGGGAAAAGCCCGGAATCACGGAAAGCGCTTCCCTTCCCCCGCCCTTCCCCATGCTAGGATGAGCCCAGTTTAACCTGAGGCTCCCATGGAACAATCGCTGTTTAACGAGATACTGAAAGCCCGCGTCTATGATGTTGCGCGACATACCGCCTTGGACTTCGCCCCCCAGCTCTCCACGCTCTGGGGCAACTCCATTTACATCAAACGCGAAGATTTGCAGCCGATTTTTTCCTTCAAAATTCGCGGCGCTTATAACCGCATGGCCGCCATTCCCAAGGATGCACGCGAGCGCGGTGTGATCTGCGCTTCGGCCGGCAATCACGGTCAGGGTGTGGCCCTGGCTGCACGTCGGCTCGGAATACCGGCCTGGGTGGTGATGCCGACCACGACGCCGGATATCAAGATTAAATCCGTGGCGCGCCTGGGAGCCGAAATTGTGCTGGCCGGGGATCACTATTCACAGGCCTATGATTACTGTTTGAAACTGATGGAACGCCTCGGGGCGCACATGATTCATCCCTTTGATGACCCCCTGGTCATCGCGGGTCAGGGCACGGTGGGCAAGGAAATTCTGGAGGACTGTCCCGAGGTCGATTATGTTTTCGTGCCCGTCGGCGGCGGCGGTCTGCTGGCCGGCCTTGCCGTTTACATCAAGACCTTGAATCCCGCCGTGAAAATTTACGGCGTCGAACCCTGCGACAGTGATGCGATGACCCGCTCGGTGGATCAGAACCAGCAGGTGGTGCTGGATCAGGTCGGTGTCTTTGCCGATGGCGTCGCCGTTCGGCAGGTGGGGCAGCACACCCTGGCCATCGCGCAAACGCTTGTGGATGGTTTTATCCGGGTCTCGACCGATGAAATCTGTTCGGCCATTGAGGATATTTACAGTGAAACGCGCACCATCGTCGAGCCAGCCGGCGCCTTGTCCTGGGCCGGCGCCCGATCCTTTCTCAAACAGAATCCGGTGAAGGATCACCATATCGTGACGATCAACTCCGGAGCCAACATGAACTTCCAACGCCTGCAGTTCGTGGCGGAACGTGCCATGACTGGCGCGGGCCGGGAATGCCTGCTCGCCATTCGCCTTGTGGAGCGACCGGGAGCCCTCAAGGAATTTTGCACGCAGATCCTGGCCGGCAAGGCGATCACGGAATTCAACTACCGGACCAACGGCACAGCGGAAGCCTATATTTTCCTTGGGCTCGCGGTGCAGGGCCTCGCGGATCAGGAGCGCCTCCTGGCCCGTCTGCGGGAGCAGGCCTATCGCGTGGAGGATCTCACTGAAAATGAACTGGCCAAGGAACATGTCCGGCACATGGTGGGAGGCCGAGCACCTCAGGCTTTGGAAGAGGAACTTTATAGTTTTGTCTTTCCGGAAAGACCACGGGCGCTGGCGGATTTTCTCGCCGTAATCAGCGATCGCTGGAATATCTCACTTTTCCACTATCGATCCCACGGCGCGGATTATGGCCGTGTGCTGATTGCCTTTGAAGTTCGCCGGGATGAGCGCGCGGAATTTGAAAGCCATCTGCAGCGGATCAGTTATCCCTTCAAGCGGGAGACGGATAACCCGGCCTATCGGCTTTTGCTCTGAGCAGGGAGCGTCGGTGTGGGATCCGGGCTGGCCGCTTGCGGTATTGGCTCCTGCCTTAGGCGGTCAAAGGTTCCATCGCGTTTCATCTTTTGCAAGGCACTTCGCCATTTCAGGACCTCCCCTTCGGGGACGCCTTTGGAGGCTGCGAGATAAAGCGGCCAGAGTTCCAGTTGAACGCCGGCATGCAAATCCTTCAAATCATAACCGGCACGAACATAGGCAGTTTCGGCAACGCTCCGGGCTGTCAGCCACCCGTCCACGCGGTTGGCATTCAGAAGACGCGCACAGGAATGGGCGTTCGTGACAGGTTCCATCCGGGTTACACCATGTTTCTTTGCGAGTTCCTCGGCGGCCGATCCGCGCAAGAGGCAGATTCGCAGCGACTTGATCCGCTCCTTATCCTGCACAGCGGCCATATGGTTCTGCAGGCTGTAGATCACAAACTGGTCGATCAGAAGGGGTTCAATCCATTGATAGATGTGTTCACGCTCGGGTGTGCGCGCGACGGGAATAAAAAAAATGGGAAGGTCTTTCCTGGTTCCGATCAGGACGCGTTTCCACGGGACAACTTCCACCTTGGTCTTATAGCCCATGCGTTCGACCAAAGCTTGAAAGATGCGATAGAGACTCCCAAGCGCCTCCTGCTTCTCATCCAGATAGGAATAAGGGGGGATTTCACCCGCCCAAAAATGATAGGGATGGGTTTGCGCCTGACTCGCGCGCGCCAGGAAAAAAAACAAACTGAATGTCCAGGCTGGACGCATCATTCCTTCAGCAACCCCTTGAACTGTGACCGCGGTGCTCGTCATTCACGAATGCTGGTGACAACAAACGCTGCTCCAGCTTGCGTGAGCCGTTAACAGGAATTCGGAACATTCTCTACATAAGTACCTGATTCGACGCCAATATGCAATGCAAAGGCGTCAGGCGATTTGCGCCGGTCATCCGCCGTGGCCGCATCCCTCTCCCGCCGGGGCTGTCAGTTTTTTTACTGGACAGAAGCCTGCAAAAAGCTTTATGGGTAAAAGATATAACACTCTCATGACCGATAAGGACCTCGCGTGGAACACGTTCTTACCGCGTTGGCTCAAAGCCTGAGCCGGCTGCCGGATCGTATTTTAGTCAGTCTGGCCCAAATCATCACCTTTGTGTCTTTCGATCTGTTGCGGATCCGCCGCTCTCTTATGCTTCGCAATATCGGCATCGCCTTTGGAAACAGCAAGTCGGCCGCTGAGATGGAACACATCGCCCGTCAGTCGGTGCTGAACTTTGTTCTCTCCATCTTCGAAACCATGATCTCGATTCGCAAACCCATAGCCGATCGCATCGAGGTGCGCGGTGGGGAACACCTGCGGGCGGCATTGGCCGAGGGTCGTGGCGTCTATATCCTTTGCTTTCACCTGGGCAACTGGGAGGCGATGGGCGCCAAGGTTACCCGGGCTTTCAAACCGGCCTATGTCGTGGTGAAGAAGGTCGGCGGCCAGGGCACCAACCGCTTTGTCGAACGTCTGCGCTTTAAAAACGGTTTTTATTGGATCCGGCGTGATAAAAAAGGCGACGGCATGCGCGGCATCCGCGAGGTGCTGGACCGCGGGGAAATCGTCGGTTTTGTGATCGACCAGGCCCGTCCCGGTGAACCACGTCTCCCCTTTTTCGGAACACCCGCGAAGACCAATACCAGCTTTGCCGCCATCTGGAGCCGCCGCCCTGCCCCCGTCGTTCCGGGCTATATGCATCGGACAGCCTTTGGCGAGCATCTGATGGAATTCGAACCGGCGCTTGACCTCGTCAGCTCCGAGAACCGCAGCGAGGATATTCTGAAGCATTCCCTGCTGTTCAATCAGGTCGTGGAACACGCGGTGCGCAAATACCCTGAGCACTACTTCTGGCTGCACAACCGCTGGAAATAAAGCCTTTCCTATGCTAGCAGTATCAGCTGGTTTTTGACAGGAAAGGTCAAACGCGATGTTGTTTACTATCACTCTTCTTTTGGCGTCCGTCGGGCTCACATCCACCATAGGTCTGGCCATGCCTCCTCCGAAACCGGCCCGTGTCGAGACAAAACTCGAAAAGCACGGCGACGTCCGGATCGACCCTTACATGTGGCTTCATGATCGGAAAAGCCCCAAGGTGCTGAAGCATCTCAAGGACGAGAACGCCTACACCGGCTTCGTGATGAAGGATACGGTCAAGCTTCAGACCAAACTTTACGAGGAAATCAAAGGCCGGATTGAAAAGAATGACCAGTCCGCGCCCTATTCCTATCAAGGTTATTCCTACTACACACGCACCGAGGGTGACGGGGAATATCCCATCTACTGTCGCCGCAAAGGCAGCATGGAAGGCCCGGAGGAAATTCTGGTCGACGGCAACGTCAGGGCCCGCGGCCACAAGTACTTTGCGATGACCGCGCCTTCGTTGAGCCCCGACGAGCGTTACATGGCATATGCCGTGGATACCCAGGGCCGTCGGCTGTATACGATCGAGGTCTACGATCGCAAGACCGGCAAACGCGTGATGTCCATTGAAAAAACCAAAGGCAATTTCGAATGGGCCGCGGACAATCGGACCCTCGTGTATGCACGGCAGGATCCTGTCACGCTGCGGTCCTATCAGATTCTGCGTCGCACGATCGGCGAGCGGAAAAGCGCGCTGATCCATGAGGAAAAGGACAATACCTTTGAGCTGGCCATCAGCAAGAGCCTGAGCGAGCGTCTGCTTTTCATCAGCGCGACCAGCACCACCACGTCGGAAATTCGTTTCCTGCCGAGCGACAATGTGAAAACTCCGCCAACGCTGATTCAAGCGCGCATCCGTGGGCTGGAATACATGGTGGAGGACGGTGGCGATCGCCTTTTCATTCTCACCAATCACAACGCCAAAAACTTTCAAGTGATGGAAACCACGCTCGACAAGCCAGGCATTCAGCACTGGATCACGCTGGTGCCGCACAATCCGAACATTCTCATCGAGAATGCGGAAGTCTTTGAGAGCCATATCGTGATGCATCTGCGGGAGAATGGTCTGACCCGCCTCCGCGTTATGAGTCGCAAGGATGGATCACTGCGCGACATTCCCTTCCAGGAATCCGCCTATGTGGTGTCGCCTTATGTCAACGCCGAATATGATACCCAGGACTTTCTCTACAGCTATCAATCCCTGACCCGGCCCAACACCGTCTACTCCTGGGATTTCACCACCCACAAGAGCCGTGAGATCAAGCAGACCAAAGTCAACAACTACGACCCCAATCTTTATGCCAGCGAACGGGTCATGGTGAAGGTCCGTGACGGAACCCTGGTTCCGATGTCGCTCGTGTACAAAAAAGGTCTGCAAAAGTCCGGGAAAAACCCGGTTCTGATCTATGGCTACGGCTCCTATGGAATTTCCATGGAACCGACCTTCCGTGCGTCACGGGCCAGCCTTCTGGATCGCGGCTTTGTCTTTGCGATCGCCCACATCCGCGGCGGTTCGGAAATGGGTCGCGCCTGGTATGAAGCGGGCAAGCTTTTGAACAAGATGAACACCTTTCATGACTTTATCGACTGCAGCCAGTGGCTGATCGATCAAGGCTTCACCTCATCCCAGCACCTGTACGCCATGGGCGGCAGCGCCGGTGGCCTCCTGATCGGGGCCGTGATCAACCAGCGCCCTGACCTCTATAAGGGTGTGATCGCCGCTGTTCCCTTTGTTGATGTCGTGAGTTCCATGCTGGATGAAAGCATCCCCTTGACCACGGGCGAATACGATGAGTGGGGTGATCCGCGAAAGAAGGAATACTATGACTACATGAAGTCCTATTCCCCTTACGACAACGTCAAAGACCACAAATATCCGCATATGCTGGTGACCACCGGCCTCCATGATTCCCAGGTCCAATACTGGGAACCGGCGAAATGGGTGGCGAAGCTGAGGGATCACAACAAGGCGCCGACCTCCATACTTCTCCGTACGAATCTCACGGCGGGGCATGGTGGAGCATCGGGACGCTTTGCGGTGATCAAGGAAGTGGCGGAGGAATATGCCTTCCTGCTTAAGCTCGAAGGTATAGGTCAGTAAGCGAGAAGGCGCCAGCTCGAAAGCATAGGTCAGTAGCGCGAGCGGCGCCAGCCCTAAGGTATAGGTCAGCAGCGTGCTGGCGCCTTTTCCTTCAATGTAAGAAATCCCACGCCTTTCCCTTCAATTTTCCCGTTGAAACTGCCGATAAATTTTCCGTATTTTTGCGGAATTTTGAGGCGGTATGAACGGGATCAAAATCCTCTTCGTTTTACTCACAGCGTTCGGCTGCGCCCGGCCTCTCTTTGCCTACGCCTATGATCTGCGTAAACCGGAAACCATAGAGTTCGCTCAATTCGATGCCCCGCATCAGCTCGCCCACTGGCTGCAGAATGAACTGCCAGGTGTGGATCGACATTCGCGTTTTCAGGAATGGATCACAGGATTCGTGGCGCTTTTGCGAACCGATCTGAATGAGGAAACGGCCCCTGATCCCGAGGACGTGACCTTCGCGGAACACGAGGCCCTGAAGCGGGGCTATCATCGGGAATATCTCTTCGTCAAACGCTATCGCCTCATGCAGGGCTTCCAAAAGGATCCGGGCAATATGCAGGCCCGCCGCAAGGCTTACGAGGACCTGATTGCCGAAGCGCGGCGCCTTAAACGAAAAGGTTTCGAACTTCTGATTCTGACCGAGCTGGCCTGGCTGCTCGTGGACACCGGCAATGTCCTCGAAGGTTTTGGTCTGCTCCGGGATATTCCCAAAACGAGGCCGGAGAACCTTAACATCGGATACTATGATTGGCTGGAGATCCTGCACAATTCCGTGGTCACGCTGCAAAACAAGTCGGGTGAAGGCCAGTTGCTGTCCATCTATCGGGATATCCTGAGAGAGCTGGAAAAGACCCGACCCCGTTATTTCCTGGCCGCCACCAAGGCCAACATCTCTCTGCTGGTGACCCGCATGGAGCAGCGACCGATGGATCTGGAGCCTGAAGTCCTCCTCGTCGATGCCATCAGCATGGCCCAGGAAGTGGATGAGGAAGCGACGCTGGCCACCGCTCTCTCGGTGCTCGGGGTTTATTATCAGAAGCAGGGACGCCTTCAGGATTCCCTGATTCAATTCAACAAGGCCCTGGTTCTCTTCAAAAAACTCGATGCCCGGGTGTGGATCGGGGATACCTACAAAAAATCTGCACGTTCGCATGTTCTCCTGCAGCAGCATCAGAGGGCGCTGGAACTGCTCGCCAAGGCCCAGGAGATCTTCAAGCAGGATTACAAGCAGGATCAGCTGGAAATTCTCGATCTGCAGCAGGAGGCGCATGCCGCCCTGCAGCAGCACCGGGAGGCCTGGCTGAAGCTGGAGCAGCATCTGCAGCTTTACAAGGACACGCTGGCCGCCAATGAGAGTTCAGAACTCAGCTCCCGCCTCATCGACAATCAAATCGATCTGGAGCAGGCGCGGAGCCTCGCCCTGGAAACGGAAGCGGAAGCCAGACGTCGCAAGGCCATAGCGGAGGCGGAACTCCAGACCATCACCACCAGCCGGCAGCGTTCCCTGGATCAGCTGATTATCGGCGTCCTTGGCCTTCTGGCGCTTATCATCGTGCTCGCGCTCGCCGGTCGCATGCTGCACCATAAGACCCACGACGTGCATGTCCACATTCGGGAAAACCTGCTGCAACGCTTTGTTCCACCGGCCCTGGCGCATGCCATCGCTGCCGGTGAAAAGCCTATCGAACAGGATCCGCAGTGGCATGACATCACGGTGGTCTTCGCCCGCATTCCTCATTTTGAAGAGCTGGTGCAAAACCTGGGTCCTCAGCGGCTGGCCGAGGTGCTGAGCGCCTTTCTGGAAGGGATGAGCGAGGTGATTTTCGCCCACGGCGGCACCATTGATAAATTTAATCGCGGCACGCTCATGATCCTCTTTGGAGCTCCGCTGCCCATGGATGATGAATCCCAGGTCAGGGCCGCGACACGCTGTGCGGAAGCGATGCTTCTGCGCCTGGACGAGCTGCAGCACTCCTGGTCGCTGCCAGCTGGCGTGGACCTGCAGCTCGCGATCGGCATTCACCATGGACCGGCGTTGGTTGGTTTCTTTGGAGGCGTGGAGCGCACCGACTATACCGCAATTGGGGCGACCGTGAACATGGCCTCAAGGATTGAAGGTCTGGCGGCTCCGGGTGATATCGTTGTGAGTGAAATTATCGCATTGATCCTGAAGGATGAAGAATATCGTCTGATGGGTCACTTCCTTCTCAAAGGGATCGAACTGCATCAGTCCCTTTATATCTGGATCCGGCATGGGGAACAGGAGGCGGTGTCATGAGGCATATCCTGATCCTGCTCCTCTTTTGGACCACACCGCTCCTCGCGGGCCCCTGTTTGAAATCCTCCCTGACGTTGATGCAGCTCCTTCAACTGGCCGCCGATGATCCGGTCACCCTCATCGAACAAAGTCAGCGGGATCTTCTCCAGCTGCGGGATCGCCGGCAGCCCGCGGCCGCCTGGTGTGCCCTGGCTCTGGGTTTGGCGCACATGAATCTGCACGATATCAGCGTCATGGAAAGTCCCGCCGCCTTCGAACTCGGGGCACGTGTGGCCCATGATCAAAAACTTGGCGACGTGGCCCTGGTATTGGATGCCATGGCTCTGGCCTGGCGTTTCATGCAGGATGAAAAGCCGGATCGTCTTCTGATCCAGCAGCTTCTGCAGAAGGTCGCGGATTATTCCACCGAGGCCCAGGTGCTCAGCCAGGTGCTTCTCTACAATGATCTGGATCCTCATGATCGCGCGGTCCATGAGTTGAAACTGCAAAGGATGGCGGAGGATCTGCGTCTGCCGCTCCTTCTGCGCGTCTTCATTCACGAGGACCTATCCTACGCCATCGATCATCGCAAGTTTCCCGAACGCGCCATCCCTTCGATTCAGCTCGTGTGGGACGGACTGCAGGCCCTGCCGCTGCGCTTCATGAAAGCGAATACGGCCTATAACCTGGGCATCGTCCATATCTATCGCAAGAGCCCGGAGGGGGATCGCGCGGCACATGAGCTGCTGAAGCAATCCTGGGAACTTTCCAAAAGTCTGCCGCACAGCAGCCTGCACGGATCGGTTCTGATCGCTCAGGCCACCCTCCTGCATCGCAGGGGGCAAACGGCAGCGGCCCTGCGCACCCTGAAAGCCGCTCTCGCTTATTTCAAACCGGATGTGGATCGCGAATGGCTCGGCGAAGCGCATGGCAAAGCGGCCACCATTTATGTGGAAACGGGACAATGGAACAAGGCGCTCGATGCCATCGCCCAGGTTCGCCGTATCCTGCCGGAATCCATGGTCCATGATCACCTCGTTATCCGTGAACTGGAGGCCCGGGCGCTCTTTGGTTTGCGCGATTATCCCAGGGCTTATGAAGCGCTGCTGGACGCCACCCAACGCCTGCGCACCTGGCAGGAAAAAATAGCCCGGGACGCTTATGAATCGGAAGCCGCACGTCTTGGGTTGCAGGCGGAAGAGGAAAAGACCCGCGCGCTGACCGCACAAAAGGAAATCGCGACCGGAAATTTGCGTCTGGAAGCGATGAAGACCCGTTCCCTGCGTTTGCAGCTCGGCCAACGTCTCGGCCTGGCCGCTCTGCTCCTTCTTCTCACGGGCCTCAGCCTTGGGATCAGTGTGAAGGTCATCCGCAATCTGATCGAACTCCGTCGCATGAATCATTACCTCGCGACTCATGTTTTGCAGCGTTTTCTGCCGCCTCAGGTGATTCGTGATGTGCTCGAGGGTCGCATGCAACTCCACGATCAGCCGGAGCAGCGTCTCGTGACCGCACTCTTCGTCGATATCGTCAGTTTCACAGCGGCCACGGAAACGCTGGGCACCACCGAAATCTCCCGCATCCTGAATCGCTTCATGATCGCCACCACAAGGGAAACCTTTGCCTGCAACGGCCTGATCGAACGCTATGTCGGGGACGCGGTGATGATCGTCTTCGGAGACACGGGCAGTACGCAGGCGAGCGACCAGGCCCGACAGGCCTTCGCATGTGCCGAGGGCATTTTGAAGCAGCTTGAGGCCATCAATCGTGAGCTGTCTCCCGACCTTCCCTGGCGTCTGGAGGTCCGCATGGGCATTCATCAGGGACTCGCTGTGGTCGGCAATATCGGGCATGCCGCGCGCATGGAGTACATGGCTCTCGGCGAGGCGGTGGATGTCGCGCATAAACTGCAGGAAGAGGCGGAACCTGGGGAAATACTGATCAGCCGCCCCATGACCTGGCACCTCAGCCGCGATCGTTATATGCCCCGCGCCAGCCATCGGGTGACGCCAGCTGCGGTCGAGATTTTCATCCTCAAAAAAGGCGCCTGATTCAGGTTTTTTTGAGATATTTTTCCTTGAAGCTTTGAAAGCCTGGCCTGTGACTCAGGCGCTCCCGATAATCGAGAAGTCCCCGATCCAGTCCTGGTGCACTCAGGAATTTGGCCCAGCTGATCAGCGAGACCATGAAGATATCCACCACCTGAAACTCTTCCCCCAATACGAAAGGTCGCATGTTCATATGCGCCGCAAGGATTTTGCAGGACGCCGCGAACGTCTCCATGGCCTGAGGGATGATGGCCGGCACCCGCGCGGCTTCGGGCAGGAGCACGGTGTTCTTCATCACGAGCCAAAGCGGGGCTTCCAATTCCGTCAGGGCAAACGACAGCCATTGATCATGCGTGCCGCGGGCCCGGCTGCCACAGGCCGGGATCAGGCGCTTGTCGGGATATTGATCCGCAAGCCAGGTGCAGATCGCGGATGTTTCCGCGAGACTATAGTTGTCCACTGTGATGCAGGGCACCTTGCCAAAGGGATTGATGCGCCAGTAATCAGGATGATAGTGCTCGCCCTTGCGTGGATCGACAGGTTCCAATTCCGCGGGCACCTGCAGTTCCTCAAGCAGCCAGAGAACCCGCATGGCCCGGGTCATCGGCGTTCCATAGACTTTAATCAATGATGACTCCTCTGGGTGACCTGCAGACTTTCCAAATCGACAATCAGGTCCTTGATCACTTTATTCAGATGCTGCCATTGGTCCTGATCGAGGCTTGCAAAGAGCGCGATCAGGAAACTCTGCGCACGTTCCTGGGATTCCTTCCGAAAGCGCAGATACTCGGGATCACGGAAACTTCCCTCGGGCTCCGCGGAATTTCGCAGCGCCGTGACCAGCTGATCACGGTCGTGTTTCCGGAGCAGATCCATCCAAAACTCACGGGAACGCCGGCGCTGCTTGAGCTTTTCCGTCAGCGTCGCGCGATTCCAGCCCAGCTTTTCCACCAGCAGGACCTTTTGGTCCTTGCGCAGTTTGCCAAACCAGAACTTGTATTTGGAAGCCGCATCATCCACGTGATCAGCAAATTCCTCGGGAAATTCCTTATCGTTGTGTTCAAGGAGTTTGACCAGATGGCGGTCGGATTTATTGAGCTTCTTTTCCAGATGTTCAATCTGTCCGGCATCCAGCTGCTTCAGGAGCAGCGCCAGCGGTGGCGTCACACGTTCGGTGATTTCCGCGCGCCAGACATTGACCCGCGCGACCCAGCTTTCATAGGTTTTGGCATCGATACGCCCGGCTTCGACCGCCTTCTGCACATCGCGCAAAAGCTCCGTGATGGCCGGCAGACGCTCCGCCTTCAGCCAGTTCACTGTATCATGCACGGGAATTTTGATGCTTTTTTCCTGCGCGTCGGTCAGATCCAGATAGCTATCCATCTGGTAGACGACAAGCCAGTCGAGGTTGTTGAAGATCATGCGCTTGTAGGCGCAGCCGCTCAATATCAAAATGGGCAGGATAAATCCGGCCAGAATTTTTCGAGGAAAGCGCCAAGGATTCACGAAAATACTCCCTTGCCTAGAGTGTGTTCCGGGCCCATTATAGGCCAAAGTCCCTGGCGCTGCGACCGAATTTCCTCAATAAATGTTGCGATTTTAGCGTTGATAAAAGCCAAAGGCACGATGAATGGCGGCCTCCAGATACTTTTCCGGACAGATCACCCAATGAATGCGCTTATCAAAAAAGCGCGCGAGCTGCTCCGTCAAAACTTCAATTGAAGTCTGAGCGTGGGTTGCAATCGTGACACTGGCGGAGTCCTCGCAGATGGGCAGGCATTGCCACTGCAGACAACGGGCGTGGCTCAACCGAATCAAAAGCTTGGGGTCCAAAAATTCCTCAGGCAGCTGCGCATAGAACGGCAGCTGGGATGAACTGTTGGGAACATTTTGTGCTGTCCGATCCCGATGCGACGGGCGTTTGCGATCCTGCATGGTTAAGACCCTTCCCCAATCCCCCGGCTGGTGCCGCCTGATTTGAACCACCTGTCAAGTGGCGATCGGACGAATGCGGATCTTTCTCAAGTTTCCGCGTTTTCCCGGTTGAAATCGAGCACCTGAACCCCTGCATTTTAAAGAGGCAGGGACGATTCCGCGCGCTTTACCAAAGGAAAGAGACACCTGGCAGCCAGATCACCGGTGGGGCCCGTCCACGCTTGTCATCCTTCAGGCGGACGAGGTAACTGCTCGACAGCGCGATCACGTCCCACCAGGTGTGAATGAAGATGCTTTCGCTCAGAGTCCAGTTGCGTTTCTGCTGCAGCCATCCCAGGTAAAAGCCAATTCCGGCCTGGGCCACAGGCCGCTCGACCGTGCCGCGATGGGCCAGAGCGAAGAGAGTCGCCTGCAGGGTATTGGCCCACAAGGTCGAATGGGTCTGGTCATAAAAGAGCGGCTGCAGATAGCCACGAAAGAGCGCCTCCTCCGCGACACCAGCGTTGTAGGAGATCGCAGCTGTATGGAAAGCATCGGCGGAGCTGAAGGGATCGCGTTGATAATCCTCGGACAGAAAGTTGGGACCCATGGCACCCAGTCCTGCGGCCACCAGAAGCGGAATCCAGGTCGTTTTCCGCTGCAAATGTGAGAATTCAAAAGGCGCGACCAGAAGATCCATGGGGGTTTCCTCGTGTTCGAGGAAGGCAAAACGTCCGGAGGCGCGATGCGTTTCCACCCCGGAACGAAACGAATGCCAGGCGCTCAGGGCCCCGATCGATAGGGTATATTGAAGGGCAAGCGTGGCCTGACGTGGCAGCTCCTCATGTTGGGCGAAATCACTCTTTTGGGATTCGGTCCAGAGATCCCACTGCATATCTTCATGCATATCCTTCAATTTGCGCGCACGATTTGTATACCAGATCAAGGATCCCGCCCACACGGAGGAATAGACCAGACCCGATCGCGTGTGCCCCTGTGCGTACTGATCAAGGCCAGGCAGGAACAGGGATAGAATGGGGCGCCAGTAGAGATTCTGCGGCTCCTTGGGCGCATCGGCCGGAGCAAACCAGCTGGCGTCAAGCGGTTCCCTGGGCGCATCGGCCGGAGCAAACCAGCTGGCGTCAAGCGGTTCCCTGGGCGCATCGGCCGGAGCAAACCAGCTGGCGTCAGCCCGGATCCTGGGCATCCAAAGAAACAGCAAAAAAAAGATCCAGACGATTCGCATTCGCAAGCCCCGAATTCTTACCGGAAATCCCAACGGCTTTTCATCTTCTCCAAAGTCCAAGGGAAAGGCAAGTCGCGAAACCTTCGTCCAAAGGGAGTAACAGAAGCAATTTCACGTTGTTCTTTTCCAGACTTAAGGGCCTTACGGAAAAGTAAAGGCAAGCGGCCTTGAGAGATCCCGAAGGGTTTCTCATTAGGAGAATGTTCCAGGAGAACCAACAATGAAAAATTCAATGTTCGGAAAAGTCGCAACGGGTCTGCTCGGGGTCACCGTTACCCTGTCAGCCTGTGGAAAAAGTGATTCGTCCTCTGATGACGCAGCCACGACCACAACAACAACGGACACCACGACCGAAGTCGCCGCGGGCACTCTGGCCCTCGTGCCTTCCATCGTGCTGGCATCGCCCACGGGTGCCACCACCACGACCGCACTGAGACTGGCTGATGAGGAACCTGACCTGGATGTGGAAGATCCCAAGGCTGCTGTTGCAGCTTTGGATGAGGCCTTTGCCAGTGCCACGGATATCAAAGGCTGTCTCGTAGGTTTGGGTCGTAAGGCTCCCCAGGCCCGTAACACCAATTGTTATGGCCCATCCGTGGTTTATCGCAACCATCCCGACTCGACGAGCGGTGACCCAAGTCCGGCTCAAATGCCTTCGGGTGACCTTGGTATCTTCGATGCATCGGAAACCAGCGGTGAAGCCTGCGTGGCTGCCAAGATGAATGAGATGACCGGATCCATCCGCGCCACGGTAAAAGAATCCATCGAAACCGGAAAACGTGCCCTTTGCTTCGCTGCTGTCCTCGGTAAGGAACTGCCAACTGCGGAAGGTGAGGAGCTGGATCTGACAGAAGATGTGAATACAGCTCTGACGGAAATCGCTGCTGATCTCGACAAGAAGGGCACGCTGACCTTCGAAACCATCAAGATTACTCTGTTGGAAGCGGCCGAAACCGGCAACGTCTTTCAAACGGATGTGCAGGCTGATATCCCCAAAGGATCGATCTGGACTCGCGTGGTAACCAAAAAATACAGCGACACCCACACCAAGGGTTATGTCTGGGGCGTCCTCGAGCGATCAGAGTCAGGGGCCACGCTGCAAGGCGCACCTTCTCAGAACGATCCTCATGTGTTCTCGGTGATCTATGAGAAGGACGGCGACGTCATGAAGTTTGAAGGCACCAAGTCCGTGGCTCAAAGCACCACAGACAAGAGCGCCATCGAAGCCGATCCAACCGCACTCTTTGAATCGGATAAACGCGTTCGCGTCGCCTCCACCGGCAACCCTGGTTATTCCCATGTGATGGCCAGTATGGATTCCGCCACAGGTGCAGGTGAAATGATCTTCATGTGGACGGCTGGTGGTGCGATGGAAGAGCAACGGACTCTGCACGCCAAAGTCACTGTCAGTGGCGAGACCCGCAGCGGCTGGGGCTACTTTGGTTTCGGTCCCAAGCTCGGTGATTTCCGCACCCTCGTGAAAGCAGGAACTGTTACTGATACCCAGCAGTCGATTGAAAAAATGATCTGCAACTGGGCAGGTCCGAACCACAGCCACACCGGGATCACCTACGCACAAAAGCAGGTGATCACCTTTACCACAGACAAGTTCACAGCCACTACCAACCATGTGGGTTTCGCCGGCCGTAACAACTGCGGGCAGGGCGTGACCAGCAGTACGTTTGAAGTGGCCAAAGGCAACCCCGGTGATACCGTGACCTATGCTGCCTGGCCTACGTTCTCGCTGATCGACATCTCCACCGGTGAAGACAAAACCAATTTGCAGTCGGTGAAAAGCCTGCTGCTTGACTCGTCTCTCTAAGACCCTTGGCCCAGTCGTCCGACTGGGCCATTTTTCACTTCCCTAAAACGCAGAATACGAACGTCACCTGATGGAACAGCCAGGGTGATCTGTCCTGCAGAATCGATCGCCACCTCCCGATCTTCCATTTCCTCCCGAACTGAGGACCAGCGGCCAGGGCCCGACGGATCCAGAATCGAGACGTTTTGAATCTGCGTGGGATCAATGACAGCTGCAGTCAGCGGGGCTTTGGTAACGCCGTTATTATTGATCAGGGTCACGATCCAACCATCGGAGGTTCGATTGAACAGCTGCTGAATATCCTCATCCACCCTAAAGGGCTGTAACTCCTGCTGAATCCGACTCAACAACACGTTCCAAAGATTGCGATTCCTGAGGAACTGAGGCATCGTTGTGATCACACGCCCTGCTCCAAACACATGAAGCGTGGCGAGCTGCCCCAGGGATTCGCCTGCAGAGTTTTTACCCGTAATCAACGGCACCAGGCCTTCGGCTTCAACCTGGATCAGATCCATCGTTTCCTGAATGGCAACGGGCTTCAAGCTTCCGGCCACCTCCGCGTGATTAACCTCCACAGGGTGGGAGCTCTGAATATTCACATCAGAAAAGAGGCCGGACAGATGAGGCTGAACATAAGCACTGTTAAGAACCAGTGTCCCTCCCTCGAAAACATACTTTTTCAATCTTTCAGCCCGCTCGGCATCCATTTCCAAATCACCGGCCAGGACTACGACCGGGTAATGCTTCAACACATCGGCGGTCACATCCTCAGTCAGGACATCAAAGAGTTCACCAAACGGCGTCTGAGTCATGAAGTATTTTGATTCATCCCATGCCGATTCCGCAAAGCTCTGCGGCCAGACCGTATTAAAAAGCTCGCGGATCATGTGATCGCCCGGACCGGGTTCAAACCCTGTCGGTATTTTTTTCCCCGTCGCATCGGTTCCCATACCGTGAAAAATTTTCTGCAGATCCATACCGAGCCCGTGATACTCACTGATAACGATCGCCACGGGTGTATAGGGAATGCCCCGATCCGGAAAGCGATGCGTGTAATCGTAAAGAAATTGACCAACCTTCCCCAACGGCGAAAGAAAGAGATTTCCTTGAGCATCCAGGGTTTCACCGTGAAACCAATTGATACTTGCGGCTTCCATCGTCGCAACGTTGGCACCAGCCATGTAGGTGAGAAAATAACTCCGTTTGGCCAGTTCCACGGAGTGTCCATGAGTCGGGCCGGAATAAGGCTCGCCTGTGGTCTCATGGATCCAGATGGGTTGGGTCGAGTAGTCCAGAATGCTCGGCCCATACCATGGCGAAAATTGAAGGCCCCATGGCTTTCCATACTGCCGCGCAGCTCCACGTGTGAAGGCCACGCGGGCATTGGTGCTGCGAATATTTTCACCGATTTCACTCTGGATCAGATCCAGCCGATCCTTGCCCCATCGGGCGGCATAGTGCGAGTAAAAATAGTGACCCGTTAAACTGTGGAGGATCGCATGAGAGTCCTGAGCTTCGTCCAGCATCTTCAGAAAATGATCCTGGATCAGCTGCCAGGCATCTTTCCGATCGGTCGGCAGACGTGGATAGCCTCCCTGCCGACCATGATGATAGTTGTAATCCCACTCAAAGGTCTGAGGAATCCAGGCCAAAGCATCGAATGAATCCGCGAGTCCCCCATAGTGAGCTGCAGACTGTTTGATCAGGGGCTCGGTGTAAACCGAATCACCATAAAGTGGGAGTTCGATATTCCACTCTTTTCCTGTCAAACGGGGAATCCGATAGCCCAACACACTATTGTTCAGGATTGGATAGGAGTGCTCGGGGGGAGGCAGCTCCCTATCCTGATCGCGAAATATCACAGCCCGGTCGGCGGTGATCCACGTATCCAAAGACTGGGGCTCACCCGTACCGGTCGCTTGCACAGTCAATGTATGTGAGCCCATGGTGAGTTTCGGGCTGAGATAAACAAGAGTGTTATCCAGACGTTCCCCACCATGGAAGTTGATCCGCGTAGGCGATCCATCATCGAGAGTGACAAGGGCGTGGCCATGATGTGGAGCGATGGCCCCATAGAGCGCAATCTGATCACCTTCAAATCGAATGGTATAGAGATCACCCGACCGTCGGGCCCAGCGATTATCCTTTTTATAGGCATTGGCCTCAGGACCAGCCTGCCATGCGCCTTCATAGTGAAACGCATCATCGTTCAGGATCAAAGCGCTGCGTCGGGTTTGGGCCCGTTCCCCATCGCTCTGCCGCCTATCCATTTCCGATGGCGATGTCCTGCGGGAAACATGAGGTTTTTGGCAGGAAAAGACCAGCGATACAAAAAACACAGCCACGATGATCCGCATGATAACCCCACTCCACAGGTTTTCTCCATTTGACTCTATAGCGCAGGTCCTTGATCCTGCCAAACTCATGTTGCACTTGATTGCTGTTTCACAAGGACTGCAAAACCTGCTCCGGCGGTGCGATCAGACGCCCGGTGACCGCCAGATAATTCACAGTCGGATGCCGCTGCAGGGGAATGGGTGTCACCGTTTTGATCATGATCAGATCCTCATAGTCCGCCTTCCGATAATTCGCTTCCGGAATCACCAGCGTCACCGGACAGTCCACCCAATCCCGACCGACATCGCGAAACGTATAAAACGAGGGATGCTGCCGATCCAGGGAAATGACCGGCATACGTTGATTCAAAAAGTGCAACTGGGCCACGATATACCAGCGCTGACCCGCAAGATAGCCGTCGACCGGACAGTGTGCGGGCAGTTTCTGCAAAATCGGTTGCCTGATCGTCTGCAGGCCGTTGTTAAGATCTGACCACAGTGTCAATTCCGTGAGTGGAGTATCCCGGTCGCTCAGCATGGATAGAAGATTTCTTCGCACATCGCGGCGAGCCAGAAGACTCGGCAGCAGAACGCTCAGCAGCACGGCGAGTATCCAGCTGCGTTTGGAACGGGCCAGAGTCTCACCATAAAGAGCCACGAGGGCGGGCAGCAGCAGCCAAAAGCCGGGCATCATCCAATGCAAGCGCACGGGTTTCACGAAACTGAGTCCCGCGAGCAGAATGATCAAAGGCAGGCAGCTGGACAAAAGAATCAAGGGCACACCCTGGGGAAATCGCTCGCGCTCCCGCATCAGACGACGCATGGTCTTGATCATGAGCCAGGCAAACCAGGGTGTGAGAAACAGGAGAAGGCCGAGGATCGTGCGCAGAGGTCCTTCCCAAAACCACTTCAGATCACCGAAGCCCTGTCGCGTTTGAAATCGGATCGAGGCCCAATCATGCTGAAGGTTCCAGACCCACACCGGTGTGGTCACCAAAAGGCCCATGCCCAAGGCGTTCAACCAAAACATCAGATCCGTTCGCGCCCGTCCACGCCGTAACCAGAACAGAGCCGCGCCCAGTCCCAAACCCATGGGCAGCGCATGATATTTGAAAATTCCCGCCAGACCCAAAACAAAGCCCCAGGCCAAACCCTGATTCGCGCTGAGACGTTCCTGGCGTCGATAGCGAAGCGTCAACCACAATGCAGCGGTGAGGCAGGGATAAAGACCGGCGTCCGGTAATGCAAAAATCCCGAGCAGTCCAAAGCCTGGCAGGATGAGAGTCGCCAGGGCGAGCAGCATGAGATCACGCGACCGCCAGGCAGGATGGATTTCCCTCAGACAAAGCAAAAGAAAAAATGCAGCCCATGCATGCAGAAACGGAATGAGCAGGCGCACGCTTAACAAACCACTGCCCACCTTCGCATTGAGCGCTGTGACCCAGGCGATGCCGGGTGGGTGATCATAGTAACTGAGCTGCAGCCTTTGTCCCCAGTCCCAGTAATACGCTTCATCATTTACGAGGGGAAAATAGGCAGCGATCCAAAGATGAAAGACGAAGCCGAGCCAAAGGATCAGAAGAGCCAGGGCCCAGCCGGTTCCTGCGGACAGTTTGGCGATAAACGCATCTTTCCAGGTCCCGCTTTTCACGTTCGAGTTTCCCCCTCATGCAAGAGCCGTCAGAATCACTCCCCCTATCCGACGGACAACCGGTCCGGGGTAAAAAACTCTTTCCCAAACGCCGGTCATCAGCTACTGTGAGCGTCCGCTCAGTAGGGAGCAGCAGCCCGACATTTAGCAGGAGTAGACATGGCTGACCAGGAAATACAAGTAGCCTTGCAGAGAATTTATGTCAAAGACCTCAGCTTCGAATCGCCTAATCCTGTCGAAGTATTCGGCCAAAACTGGAAGCCTCAGGTCAATGTCGAAATGCAAACCCGGAACCGTAAGATCGCCGAGTCGGCTTACGAAGTTTCCCTGGAAATGACCATTACGGCCAAAAACGGTGAGAAGAACGCCTTCGTCATCGAAGTCGAGCAGGCCGGCATTTTTGTAATCAAGGGCCTGGAAGGTGAAAACCTGCGCCGCCTGATGGGTACATTCTGTTTGACCATTCTTTTCCCATACCTGCGCGAAACTGTGGACAGTCTCTGCCTCAAGGGCAGCTTCCCTCCGCTGGTCCTCGCTCCGATCAACTTCGATCAGCTCTACGAGCAGAGCATGAAGCAGCAACACCAGCAGCAGCAGCAGCAGCCTGACCAGCCGCACGCTTGATTCAATTTGAGTGGCCGTCCACGGGCGGCCTCGCCCCACGCAGCCCCCTTCGTCACGCCCGCATGGGCGCCCTGATCAAATTCCCCCAGCCCCTCAAAAACATCCATTGGCTTTTCCCGTCCATCCGCGCATAAACGTGAGCAGAACATCCACGACCCCAGTCGGAGGCTCCATGAAACGCGCGCTCATCGCCGTATGCCTGTGTCTTGCCATGGCCTGCGGCCCGTCCGCATCAACCCCTCAAGCCCTTGAAACCAGCGGCGAATATCTGATCGGTACAGGGATATACGACATCACCGGTCCCGCGGCTGAAATCGTCATGATGGGCTTTGCCGTGGGCGACCAGAAAACCGCCGGCATCCACACCCGCCTGCGTTCCCGGGCCTACATTGTTGGCGATACGAACAAACGCGTGGTCTTTGTCAGCGCGGATCTCGGCATGATGTTTCAGATGGTCAAACGAAAAGTCGCCGAAAAAATCGCGCAGAATCCCGAACTCGCGCGCTATTACAACGAACAAAATATTCTGCTCTCCGCCACGCACACCCACGGCGGCCCCGGTGGTTACTCCGGTTATTTCCTCTACGACTTCACCATCAATGGTTTTATCAAACGCCACTTTGAAACCATCGTGAACGGCATTTATCTCTCCATCCTCAACGCGCACAACAATCTGGAACCCGGCCGCATCCTCATCAACGAAGGCACACTCGATGGGGTGGGTGGCAACCGGGCCGTGGAAGCTTATAACAACAATCCAGCCGAGGAACGCGCGCAGTATGCGAGCAACACCGATCGCACCTTCACCCTCCTCAAATTCGTCAACCGCCACGGCGAGGCCATCGGCATGGCCAACTGGTTCGCCGTTCACCCCGATAGCATTGGCCCGGGAAACCACCTGATCACCGCCGATAACAAAGGCTGGGCTTCGTATCTCTTCGAAAAGGATCACGGCACCAACTACCTCGCCGCCAAAACCTTTGTCGGCGCCTTTGCCCAGGCCAATGCCGGCGACATCACCCCCAACATCGGCTTTGGTCAGGCGCCACCGGATCTGACCCTCAGCACGAATAAAAGTTTAAGCAACGCCGTGCTCAAGCAGTATTACAAGGCGCGCGAACTTTTTGATAGCGCCACCGAAACAGTCACTGGTGCCATCGACTATCGCCATGAATGGGTCGACATGCGCACACTGCAGGTGGCCAGCGCCCAAACCCACACCTGTGCGGCCGGCATGGGGGCCTCCTTTTCCGCAGGCAGTCCTTATGATAATCCCAGCCCAGCGCCGCTCTTTCCGAACGGTACCACCGTCGACAGCCTCGCCTGGAGCGAAAACGCAGGAAAAGCCGCCCTCAGCAAAATCCTGGGCGGTTTCTTTTCGCTGATCTGGACCGACACGAGTGATCCCAACTACAAGGCCTGTCATGCGGAAAAGCCGGTTCTGATTCCCACCGGCATCGCGCATGTGAATATCAACGGCCCGACCATGACCCCACAGATCATGCCGCTGCAAATCATCAAAATAGGAAGTGTGGCCTTGATTGCCGTCCCAGCGGAAGTCACCACGATGTCCGGTCGTCGCTTCCGCAAGGCCGTCCTGAATGAACTCGCTCCTCTCGGAGTCCGTTATGGGGTGATCAGCAGCCTCGCCAACTCCTATGCCTCCTATCTCGCGACTCGCGAGGAATACGCCAAGCAATGGTATGAAGGTGCCGCCACCCTCTTTGGCCCGCATCAGCAGGCTGCATTTCAGCAGGAATTCGTGAAGCTCTCGCGCGCCATCGTGCAAGGCACGGCCGTCGATCCTGGCCCCACGCCGCCGGATGTCACCGGTCATGCCGTGGACCTGACCGCCAAGGTCGTTCTTGATGATAAACCCTGGGGAAAAAAATATGGTGAGGTCATCACCCAGCCGCAGGCATCCTACCCACGCGGCGCCACCGTCAGCGTGCAATTCTGGGGTGCGCATCCCAACAACGACTACCGCACGCAGGATACCTTCCTGATCATCGAAAAACTGGAGAACGGTGTGTATTTGCCCGTGCGCTACGATTGGGATCCTGACACGACCTATCGCTGGGAACGCAGCGGCATTGCCAACTCCAGGATCACCATCACCTGGCACACCGAAGGCGCCGCGCCGGGCACCTATCGCGTGCGCCATCGCGGGGATCACAAATCCGGCTGGACCGATGCGATATCCCCATATGAAGGCGTTTCGGCTTCCTTCATTCTGAAATAGTTCTTTTCATAGAGATACCGCAGCGCGAAATCCACAGTCTGCGGTATCGCCCCGTGCCGCTCCTGATGGGCAAAGAAATAGATCTCATCCATGCCCGCCGCCGCCCATTCCGACAGCCGATCCATCCACGCCCGCACGCGCTGATCATCCCGCCGCGAGGGAAAACAGCCGAGAAACCGCACCATCAGCTTCGGTTGCGTCAGGGACATGTGCACCACATCCCGCCGTCCGGGGCTGTCGGTGATGACCGTGGCGATGTTCGCTTTGAAGAGGAGATTGATCACCGGATCGGCCAGCATATGATCGCGAAACCAGTCCGGGTGCCGAAATTCAATGGCGAGCGGAAACGCATTCCCCCAGGCTTCGATGAATTGCTTCAGAGCCGGAAAATGCGTGGGCGCAAACCAGTCCGGCAGTTGCATGAAGCAAAGGCCAAGGTGATCGCCAAACCATTCGCAGACGCGTTTGAACCGCTGCAGAAGTTCGTGATCCAGCGCCTGATGCATTTTATGGGAAAGATCCTGGGGAACTTTGGGACAGAAGGAAAAGCCCGGCGGCACCTGGTTCACCCAGCCTTCCACCTGATGCGCCTGCGGCAGGTGATAGAAGCTCCCGTTGTATTCCACACAGTTGTAATGCTGCGCATAGGCGGAAAGATATTCCGAAGGCCGGGCCGTCTCGGGATAAACCGTGCCGAGCCATTCCTTGCAGACCCAGACGGGAGCGCCGCAGCGGATCAGGCCACGGCCCTGATGACCCAATTTCAAAAAGCCCAAAGTGCGGGGCCTTGGATCCGGCAGCGCGAGATCCAGACCGCGATCATCCTGAACGCGACCGAAGTGCATAAAAAATTCTCACAGACGGAAACGCACATGGGCCAGGAACGTGTCCTTGATGAGGCCCTTGTGTTCGCCCATCCAGCTATAAAGTTTCGTGTTCTCCACACCCAGACCGATGTAAGGATCGATATCCGCCGTCAGTCCATAGGTGAGTGTCGGCCCAAAGAGCAGTTCCGTTTCATCGAGGTTATAGTGAATGAGGCCAAACCCCGGCGACAAATAATATTCAAAAATGCCAACCTTCACATGCCCACGTCCCGATGCGCCGAGCGCAAAGATCGCCGGAGCCCCCTTGTCTTCATCCTTGGAATAAAGACGCAGATAACCACCATAACTCTCCGTGGCGGTGTCATTCACCAAAAAATCTCCGCCGAGCGCCAGACCGCCCTCATCGATCCCGGCCTGGATCACCATCTGCGTGGGTCGCCCACTGCTTTGTGCAGCCAGGGGCTGAGTGGCAAGGGTCGCAACAGCGAACAGGGCAGCAAAAAGTTTCATAGAGGCTCCTCAATGCGAGTGAAGGTCATCAAGTGGCTGGGGTTCCCAGGGTCCACCCTCCCTAGGTACATCGAAAGGGACGCGGGATGCAAGTCCTGTGCACTTCATCCAAGCCAACTGGACCTGCATGCGACGAATTGGTTATGATGGATGACAGTGTTCCGGCCCTCGCTGTTCGTTCAAGGAGACAGATATGATGCTGCGGCTTATTTTCTCTTGCCTGGCTCTGATCGCTTTGTGGGCATCGCCCCTGGCTGCGGCGGAGCGTGAGACTCTGATTCAGGACTATAAGAAGGTCCTCGAAAAGTTCCGCAGCCGCTCGGCTCAAATAGGTCAGGGCAATCCTGCGGTCACCAAACATCCGATCACCACCGAACAGTGTCTCGCCAATGCAAAAAAAGCAGGCGTCACTTTCGAAAACCCGCAGTTTGAAAAAATCTGCGGTGCTCCTTACATGGCTCCCCTTTATAATCCCGCCAAGGAAAAGCCGGAAGATGCTAAAGTGTGCATCGACCAGTTTGAATTCCCCAATGTGCCTTGTGAATATCCCGTGGTCTGGACGCGCGCGGTGGAAGCCGCGGATATCTGCAGCTCCATCGGTAAACGCATCTGTGATGCGCATGAGTGGGAAGGGGCCTGCGCCGGAGCTCTGGAAGAGCCGGACTACGCTTTCGACAGCTTCAAGGATGCGTCGCCCGAAAACAAAATCAGGCAGCGACGCCTCGCCCACAACCGGGTGGCGGATCAAAACAAGGTCTACTCTTACGGCAAGGAACGCAAGAAGGGTATTTGCGGCATGAACTCCACCAAGGACAACGGCTGCAACGGTGGAGACTGGAAACGCTGTGGATCCAACACCTATCCGGTCGGTGCTTTCCTGGAATGCAAAAGCGGACTTGAAGTCTTCGATCTGCATGGAAACGCCGCGGAACATATGAATCTGCCGACCAAACCCGAGGAAATGGCCAGCAAAGGCAGCAAGGACCTCGGTTATACGGAAATGAAAGGCAGCTGGTTTATCTGGGATAAATACCAGGCACATCCGGATCACTGCCGTTGGCGCGCCCCTTACTGGCACGGCACACGTTTACGTCACCCTGATAGTCACGCGAACTATCATCTGAGCTTTCGTTGTTGCAAGGATGTGAAGTAGGATTCGTCGGAACATTCAAGCTGGAAACAAGCTTGGGTCGCAATGGTAAGGCCTCGGTGTCAAAAACCGAGGCCTTTTTGCGTTATTTGAAGGTGGATTCAAAAATCTTGTCGGCGTTGGACGTCACAAAACCTTGATAGTAGGATTGCCATTGGCCGTCGTGTTGCTTGCCAGGCAAGGGATAACGGTAGGCGAATTCAACGAAACCGTAGGGCACCTTTTCCACGCCCTCCTGGAATTCGTAATCCCTGTCCACAGCCATGGTGGAAATCTGTTCCAAGCGAAGATCCGGTGTGCCCTTGACTATGCCACCGGAATGGTTCATCGGCACCTTCAAATCCTTCTCCAGGAAGCTGGCGACTTCCCTGATGTCCTTGAAGCCTTGGAGGAGGTGCACGCTCACGGTGAAGTGATTGATCTGATGGCCATAGAGCATGGTCCACGACGCGTATTCGCTTTCCTTCTTCAGCACTTCATAGTCGTGCAGGCTCGGACGGCTCCAGGAGGGGAACGTCGTGAGCAACGCCACGCATTCGCGTATCAGCTGATCCGCTGCCTCCTGGCTGCCGCCTTTCACTTGATCGCGCAGCTGTTGGATGCGACGCAAAGGCGAAGCGGTGACCTGCGAGGTCAGACGCCGGATGACTTCCTGAAATTCCGACGAGAATTTCGTAGGTATCAATTCCGAAACGAAAATCTTGGGCGAGGCATCCCGGGTATGGCCTTGCACATCCGGTGGGCAGAGCCAGAAGGCTTTCAATTGCTTGGCCTCGAAGAAATAATCATCCTTGCGGGAGTAACCGAGCGCTTCAAAAACGCCTTGCAGTATGTGGGCGCCGGTGAATTCACCGGGCAGCGTGCGATAAGCGACATGATCTTCGGTCCAGTCCTCGCCGCGCGCCTCGAAAGCCTGAATCAGCCTCGGCACATCCGGTACCAGCTCGCTATAATGAGCCCAGAGTCCTTTGAAGACCTCGCGCCGACAATGATGAATCAGTTCCAACCGCATTCTCCTTCAGGTTATCATGCAGCGATCACCATAGCATGGACCGCTGACCCATGTTAAGATACAAGCCATAGATCGGGGAGAGACCCAGACCCTATGACCTACCAAAGTTTGAAAGAAACCACCTACGCAGCAGGCGGCCCCACCCGGGTGCTTTTGATATCACCGCATGGTGCAGACGCCAAGGACTTCCTGGATGCATTCCCGGCGATAGAATCGGATGCGCTTTTACAAGCAGTCTGGCCGTTATTTGAAACATATTTGGCGATTGAACGCGATGTGGGGGCTGATGAACTGGCCCATGCCATAGCCCACAACCTGGCGCGACGCTATGATATCCCGTGCCAGGTCATTTGTGTGAACTACCCGCGCGCCATCATTGACGGGGGTCGCCTTATGGACCACTGTCTGCGCGCCTGCCTGCCGACGGCCCTCTTTGTTGAACTCAAAGAGCGGTTTCTGGAGCTGCACCAGCAGACCTTGCGCCGGGTGGACGAACTCTACGCCAGCATTCGCTCCGGCGCGGCTCGTTATCTTATCGATGTGCATACGATGGCCAGCTTTTGTCCGATCGATGGCAACGGCACACGCTATATCCTGCCCGTTTCCTTTCACCGCCTGGAGGATTATGTCAACCAGTTCGTGGAAGCCCGGGATCACAAATACCGCCGGAGCATCGATCTGATCACCGGCGATGATCATGGGCAGCGCTGGGCGGATCCGCGGCTGGTGGCGGAAGTGCAGCGGGCCTTGCAGGCGGAAGGTTATCCGGTCGTTGAAAATTTTCCTTACTGTGCCTCGGCCGCGTTTCTGAGTGGCCAGCATGTTCGCAGCGTGCCCTCGATTTCCCTGGATGTGCCGAAGCATCTTTTGTCCAGTTGGGCCGAAGATTTCACGGATTATCAGCTGGATGACGTCCCCCTCTCCCCGGAGAGGATTGAACGGCTGGCGCGCTGTCTGGCGGGTGCGATTCACGCGGCTATGAGCTGACGCCGGGTGTCCAAAAAAAACCGAAGGGACTGACTTACGTCAGCCCCCTCCACCATGCAAGCTTAGGCCTTCCCAGGATTGGGAAAAAAAAGAGTCTGGGATCATACCATGGCATCGGCTTCCGCATGCGCGGGGCCGTTGTCATCCACTTCCACATTGTCATCAGCTGCCTTCACACCGGAGCGCAACGGGTCCTGATCCTGCGGGATAAACCCGGGACCATGTTCCGGCAACCCTACGATATAACGTCCAAAGCGCATCCTAGCTCCCGACAATTCTTCGTGTGTGCAGCAAAACTTATAATTCTTTATCGGAAGAACGAAGTATCAATTGATCAGAATTTATAAAGCACGGATATTACAGGGACAACATGCCATACAATTCGGTAAGGTTAGGGGTTATCGTGTGCAGAATCCGGGGCAGTCTGCCTCGCCAGTTTGCAAAAAAAAATGGGGCCCCATAGGGCCCCAAGGTTTTGGAAATACCTCCTTGAAACCACTCAAGGAGGAGTTCGATTTTAAGCTCCCATAGGTTCCAGACGGGCCAGCGCCTGCTGGGCCTTCACAAAGTCCGGCTTCCGGGCCAGAGCCATCTGGAAATACTGCGCCGCCTGGCCTGATTCCCGCCGCTTGGCATGCGCCAGCCCCAGGTTATAGTAGATGGCATGGGCGAATTCGCTGTCATGCACCTCACCCAGGCACTGTTCATACATGCGAATCGCGCCGTCGAGATCCTTTTCCTTGGACAAACGCACGCCTTCATTGTTGAGAAATTGGACAAGTTCCGCATCGCTGTGGCTCTTGCGCAGATGGCGGCAGGCATCCAGCACGCGACCTTCCGCCATGGCAACCTTGGCGAGCACATCCGCAGCCATACGATCCTTTTCATCCAGCTGCTTCAGGTGCAGCATGGTGAGCCGGGCCTTGTCATAGTTTCCGGTTTCATAGCTGGCTTGGCCGGAATCCGCAAGCAACTGCAGATTCAAAGGATTACGCGGCAAAAGCTCGTCGAGCATCGCGGCCGCTTCCTGAAAATTCCGATCATACATGTGAGCGACCGCCATGCGGTGCGTGGCCGGCAGGAAGCCGGGATTGACTTTGAGCGCCGCAGTAAAGAACTTGCGGGCCTCGTTGGTCTTTTTCTCTTTCAGCGCAATCTCGCCCAGCAGCGTGAGGATCCGCTCCTGATAGCCATGGGTGCGGAAGAGACTCAAACAAAGCTCCCGGGCCATGGTTAAAAGCCCGGAATAATAGGCCCCGCGCGCACTGCGCATGGTTAATTCGAAGTTACTGAGATCCGCTTCGGCCCGCAGAAGAGCCTCCAGCCGCCCGGCGATACGATCAGCCGTGAAAGGTTTGGGCAGCACATAACGAAGATCAAATTCCTCAAAGAGTGGCCGCATGGCTTCGGTGACGGAATCCACCAGAAGCAGATAATTTTCCATCCCGTAGTGGCCGCTCGCGCGGATCCTCTGCATAAGGCTCAAGCCTGTCAACCCTTGCGTTTCATGTCTTAGAATGAAGAGCTGAAAGGTTTCCTGTGGCTCCAGTCGCAGGACCTCGCGAGGATCCAGCATCACCTTGATCTGCTCGATACCGAAGGATCGCAGAATATGAAAGAGGATATCACCTTCCTCCTTCGTACTCGCAACGACGGCCACCCTTTTATCCTTGTAATGTTGCATGCCCAGACTCCTTCCCCAAAATAAGAGACTACCGCTAAATACGTCTCTCTCTAGCTCTGAACCAGGGCTGATCACAGGAACGCAGGTTGAGGGAACTCTAGTGCTATGACTCTTATCGCGCAGAAGAGGGAGGCGCTTGAGATCCGCGAAGCGAGCGAAAAAAAACCTGTCATACCCGGCACTGAGCGCGAGGTTTTGTGATCGTTTTTCCAGGTAAGATTACGCCAGAAGAAATTCCCCTGCCCCTTTCTGCCGTGACGTAAGAATTGGCCTGCGTGCAAACTTTATTTTCAAAAGTTCTGCACACAAATTTGCTATTCGTTACCGTCGGGTAAGATAACTTTCCGTTCAAGATTTTGTCACGAAATGCCGATAATGGTTCGATTCGCCATTCTTGGGGGGACAAAAATGCGACGGAAATTCATGAATATCATGGGAATTTTTTTCAGCACAGCCCTACTCTTTTCGGCAAAAGTGCAGGCTGAGGATGGAACCCTGGAGGAAAAATTCCGTCCGCAGTTTGACTCGAGTGACAACGCCGAAGCCGATATCGAGCTGACGAGCGAAAACGTCCTTCAGAATGGCAAACTGGTGGCCTCCCGGTCGCGGGATGGTGACAATGCAGTGGATCGCGCCTTTGGCAAGATGAACAAGCGTCGCGCCAAATCCCAGCGTTATAAGTACTGGTATCTTTTGCCCTTTGGAATCCCCCAGTTTACCGAAGGCTATCGCGGTTTCGGTTCCGCCTTTGCCATCGGCCAGGTGGGTTCGCTCGCTCTCTATTACGATCGCATGAAAAAGGTCGATTCCGGCAACGCTGCGGCCACTGATGCCACACGGAATGTGACACCGCAGCAGGCGGCTCAGAATCCTTTCATCGTAAATTTTTTGAATGCCAATGAAAAAGCGGTGGAGGATGCTCAGAAGGAGCAGCGCTATTTCCTTTACGCCTTTATTGGGCTCTACGGCCTCAGCGTCTATGAAGCTCTCTATGACCCTCTCGATATGCGGAAGCTCGATGCCCTGCGTAAGAAGCGCCGCGACCGCGATCGTGACGGCGACCGTGGGGAAGATGACCGTCGCTTCGATGATGACGATGACGACGAGGCCTTGAACGATCGCCGCGGCCGCTCGCGCTTTGGCTTTATGGTTCTTCCGACCGAACAGACCTATGAAGTCGCCATGAGCTGGCACATGACCATACCCTGATCCGGCATCGATCCCTGAGGGCGTCTGACGCGCCCTGGTCTTAATCCCGCGCGATCCATTGATCCGACAGCAGCAGATCCTTCAGATGCGGGTAGGCGGCCTGAAGATTTTTGATGATGAAAGCGTGCGGCACATCCTCGAACTGGCCATAATCCTTCAGATACTGCATGAACTGTCGTCCGGCTGTATCATAAGCCTGAAAGATGGAATCGTCGCGGCCGTTAAACTCCAGGACATCCACCTGCATCTTGTGGCAGAGAGCCGCGTTAAATGCCGGCGTGGCCTTGACCCACTTCCCTTCCAAATACAATTCAATATAACCATGCATCGCAAAAACCTGGGACCGGAGCTTCTCCACAAAACGGGGCTCTGAGATGTGGTTGATGACATCAGCAAGCCCGAGGCGGCTCGGGATACCCACAGCGCGAGCGGCGGCACCCAGCAGCACAGCCTTGGGAATGCAGTAGCTGATGCCTGAGGCGATCACATGGCTCGCGCGAAAGGTTTTGGGATCCGGGGTGAAGGAATAGGGATCATAGCGAAAATCGTCGCGGGTCCTGAGATACAAGGCCTGGGCCATGGCCACCGGATCGTCCAGGCCCGCCGTGGCGTCCCGGGCAAAGGTCTGCACCAGAGGGTGTTCGAAATCAAAGAATTCGGTCGGTCGAAGATATTGATCCATAAGTGAAGTCCATTGCCTTTTTATATGGTCCGATTTTTCCTGAACGTAGCACACATAGCCCGCCTCGCGAAATTAGTTAGGATAATGAATTCCATCGGCAGCGCTATTGCATGCAGTACGCCATCCCGCTTCACATTTCCCCTTGAAAGCAAGAAACCCGACTCTCCGCGCGGAGGTCGGGTTCACCATTTCAAAGTTGGTTGATACTACTTTAACGCCGCTTCCAGAGCCTGGACATCCGTTCCAGTTGGAAATGGCGTGACAGTGGAATGAAAGGTAATGGTGGCCGACGCCGTAATACGGGCGGCAGTGGCGCCTTTCTTGGCCGACGAGGCGATCGCCCCATGGCAGGCAGCGCACTTGGCAGCATAAACAGTTTCGCCCTGGGCTTTCAGAGCCGTGGCATCGCCGGTTCCGGTTCCGGTGGCGGGTGTTCCCGTTCCTGTTGCGGGAGTCGCCGCGCCCGTAGCCATGCTTTTCTTATAGCTGGTCGCAACGGGTTCTGAATCACCGCATGCCGTCATGAGGACGAGAGTCATCGCTATCAATCCAACCTTGATCATCTTATGTACCTTCGCAATAAGGTTCTATGGAAGAAAATCCCCGGTCCCGTCGTCTTAGATCGGCAGGACAGGGTGCTTTCTTTAGAAAATTTTTTTTTGGATGGAACTTCAGAGGGTTGGGTGCAGAAAATCCAGCCCTGACGCAGGGTTCGGGGCTGGCGATTCCCGGAAAAGACTGCGGCCCGCGCAGGGGCCGGGGGGATTTAGACCTTCAGGTAATGATCCGCGACCGGATAGCGCTTCACATAAAGTCCAAAAGCGGCGGCGGCCACGAAGGCAAAACCGGCGAAGAAGAACATCTGGAAGGCGGTGACGCTGATCCCGCCGGCACTGACCGCCTGGGTCAGACCCTCCGATTTCACCCCTGCGTTCACGAGCAGAACCCAAAGGCTGCCGATGGTTACGGACAGGCTCCAGAAGCTCATGATCACCCCCTTCATGCGGGTGGGCGCCTGGCTGTAGGCAAACTCCAGACCCGTCGCGGAGACAAAGACCTCGGCCAGGGTCAGGATAATATAGGGCAGCACCTGCCACAGGATGGAAAGCTGGGCGCCGCTGTCCAGGGCCAGCTGAAACGCTCCCACCACCACCCAGGATACCCCCGAGAGCGCAATACCGAAGGTCATGCGACGCAAGGGTGAAAAGACGATCCCGTGGCGGGCGAGGAAGGGATAGAGCAGAATGTTATTGAAGGGGATCAGAAGCACCACGAGCAAAGGGTTGAGCGCCTGCATCTGGGACGCGCTGGTTAACCAGGACCAGCCTGGCAATTCCATCACGCGCGCCTGCAAAATCCAGGTGGAAGCCTTTTGATCAAAGAGCGACCAGAAGGGTGTCACCAAACCAAAGATCACGAGCACCCGCAGCACCGCCCGCACGCCTTCCACGGCCTCAGCCGGATGCAGGGCCCGCGCCTGATCCAACTGGATCCAGGCCCCTATGCCACCAAAAAGCATGAGCACCACCAGGGCGAGACAGATCGCAGCCACCACACCGAGGAACGGCCAGCATAGAACGGACACGACCGCCAGCAGCACTCCAATAAATGCCAGTACCGTTCCGGAGCGTGGGCCTTGCGAACGGAAAAGCGCACTGTACACCACCCGCATAAAGGAATGTGGATCCGAAGGGGCGGGCGGCGTCACGCGATACTGCTTCCGTCCCAGCCAGAACACCAAGGTGGCCAAAGCCATCAGGAGCCCGGGAACACCAAAGGCCCAGCTCGGACCATAGTGTTGCAGGATCAAAGGAATCAGCAGGGAAGCGAAGAACGAACCGAAGTTGATGGCCCAGTAAAAGATATCAAAGACGACCCTGGCCTTGGCCTTATTGCTTTGATCAAACTGATCACCGACAAAGGACGAGACGCAGGGTTTGATCCCGCCCGATCCCAGCGCAATCAGAAAGAGACCCAGGTAAAAACCCGCTTTCTGACTTTCAAACAGCGCGAGGCAGAGATGGCCCACGCAATAAAGAAGACTCAACCAAAAAATGGTCCGGTACTTTCCGAGAAAGCGATCCGCCAGCCAACCGCCCAGCAGAGGAAAAAAGTAAACGCCCATCACAAAAATGTGAAAAATTTCCTTGGCAGCGGCTTCGCGATCCGAGGCTACCACATCCACCAAAAGATGACTCACCAAAAAAGCTGTCAGAATATTACGCATGCCATAGAACGAAAACCGCTCGCAGGCTTCGTTTCCGATGATGTACGGGATCTGCGGTGGGAACCCACCGTCTTTTTGTTTCGTTGATGCAGCAGCGGACATGAAAACTCCCGGTTTTATGGAAAAGTAAAAAGCTTTTTATCTGCCCCACAGTGAAAAAACAACCATTCTGCGTCAAACAAAATTTCCTACCGATTGGAAGGCACGCCCCGCCTGGGAAATCGACTGAATTATGGCGAGTGCCTGTTCACTCCTGCTCAGGAACATCCACGGAAATCGTGTCAGGATGCGACTTTGCTGCTGACCAGGGGACGCCCTCACCCGGTCACAACATGCATGAGAGCCGGCAAGAAGGCTCGGCGTAGGGTATACAGGACAGCTGATAAAATCCGAAAACGCGCGAAAGGAAATTGCAAACGCCCAGGTCTTGAAATAGAACAAATCCAACATTTCTACTAATGGAAACCTGGATCGCAATAAGCCTAACTAAGGGGGATTATATGTCGGGACTATTCTCATCCGCATGTCCGACCACGCTGTGGTTGAAATCCTTGCTCATCAGTCTGTTCATGGCGACAGTCGCGTCCACGCCGGTCCGTGCTGATAGCGCAGATTACGCCAAAACCCGTTATCCCATTGTGATGGTTCCTGGAGCCTTTGCCTTCGACAATGTGCTCGGGGTGGTGGACTACTGGTATGGTATTACCGACGAGCTACGTCGGCAGGGAGCCGAAGTTTATGTCACCAAGTTGAGCAGTTCGGCTTCCAACATCCGTCGAGGCGAGGAACTGCTGGAAGACATTCGGCAGATTCTGGCGCTCACAGGTGCGAGTCGGGTGAACCTCATCGCCCATAGCCAGGGCGGTCCAGCCTCGCGTTACGTCGCGAGTCTCAAACCGGAATGGATCGCTTCCGTCAACTGCGTCACCTGTATGAATGAAGGCACCGAGTTCGCCGACAATCTGTACGATTTTCTGAACCGTCATAAATTTCTGAAATGGATCGTCAACCTTTCGCTTTCGACCGTGTTCTCGGCTCTCGATATCTTTTCGACCGGACCGAGTGATGGGGCCTACAATAGTGAATACCGCGGCCTCCAGATTGCCGAACACCTCGTGCAGGCCGCCGGCACCAAAACTATCGCCGACTTCAACCGTCGTTTTCCCGAAGCTCTTTCCGAGATGAGCTGCGAGCGGCAGGAGAAAGGGAAAATCTATAAGGGCATCAGCGGCCCCGCGACCGTCAATGGCGTCGCCTATTTTTCCTGGGGCGGCGTGGACGTCGTCACCAATCGCGTCGACCCTCTCGATGCCGTCCTGGTTCCGGTTGTCAAAGCCTTCTTCCCGAGCAACGAGCGTATCTGGGATGGACTCGTGCGCAGCTGCGGTCATCCTCTTGGCAAGCTGACCGAAGGCTTTTATCCTTTGAATCATTTTGATGCGGTCAATCATGCCTTTGGTCTGGTTCGTAGCGGAATCGATATTCCCTCGCTCTATGTTCAAAATGCGAATCGCCTGCAGAAGGCAGGACACTAATGAAACGGCGTTCTGTGACGCGCGCGCTGATCGGCGTCGCGATCGTCGTGCTGGGGCTGATGCTGCTCGGCAAAAGTTTCAGGAAATCCGCGGTGGATTCCACGCTGAGCAGCCTTCCGCCTCCGGCTCCCCTTGGGCTTCCAGGAGCGGAACCCGCTCTGCCGGAGCCATCGCCCGCGAGGCCGGAGCCTCCCAGCCCGACACCGGCGCCTCATCCTTCGCTGGACGGCACCGATGTCAACGGTGGTCTGCACGTGGACAGCCAGGGTCGGATTGTTTTGCATCGCGACCTGCGCCGGCTGTTTGATTACTACCTGAGTCTCCGCGGACGCATGGATGCCGAATCCATCCGCGCGCTCCTACGGCAGCATCTTGAAGCCTTGCATCCGCTGCCGGTTGTGAAGCAGGCCATGGCCCTCTTCGATCGTTATCTGACCCTGATCGATGCGGAAACCAGGCTTACGGAGGAATGGACGGCCCGTGATCTGAATGCGACTGCCCAGGTGGAAGAGGTACTCGCGGAGCGGCGCTATCTGCGCCATGAATATCTCGGAGATGATATGGCGGAAGCTTTTTATCAGGATCAGGAGCAGTATGAAGCCTATCAGCTGGAACGCATGAAGATCAGCACCAATCCACAGCTCACACCGGAGCAGAAAAAAGCGGCGCTTGAGTCGGCGGAAATCATACTCTCACCGGAACAAAGGGAGATCCGCAAAAAAACCTTTGCCTGGCTTGATATCAAATCCCTCGCGCGCCAGCCGGTCGATTCACTGGATGGCGAAGCCGCGGAAGCGATTCGGCAGCGCTTCGGCGATGATGCCCTCGATCGTCTGGCTGCGGTGGAAGAGGAACGCAGGACCTGGGAGCATAAGCGCGCGGCCTGGCTTGCGGAAAAATCCCGACTGGCTGCTCTCCCCAATCTGTCGGACGAGGAAAGGACGGCCAGCCTTCTCGAATACGGCCGAACCCATCTGGATTCCACCGAATTACGCCGTATGCAGGCCCTGGACAGCGACACCTCCGCATTATAATTCCTCCAAAACCCTGGACGGTGCTCCCAGCCTAAGTTTCCGAACTTCCTTACCCTTTTTCCATACCAGCCATGGTCGGTTACCAAAAAATTCAGGAAACTTAAGTTGGGATCAGGGCTTTCCGATAGTGGAGGACGGACATTTTTACCCTAGGCCCAGGTGAGGACACACAAAATGAAGAGTCTCCTTTTAAGGAAGGGTTGGCTATGGCTTCTGCTTTTCGCAGAGCCCCTGCTGGCGACCCCTGCATCCACGGCCATCTTTTGTCAAAAGTATCCGAAATCACTGGGCTGTGAAAATCAGCAGGCCTCCTGTAATATCTGCCATATAACAGCTCCCACGCTGAATCCTTATGGTGAGGACCTCGCCAAAAATCTCACGGGTAATATCGATGTCGTGCTGCTCGAAGCGCTGGATAAGGTGGAAAACCTGGATAGCGACGCCGACGGCGTCAAGAACATTGACGAAATTCTGAATGCCGGCGCCCCTGGAGATAAAACCATTAAACCCGAGTCCAAAGCGAATCTCACCTATGATCCGGTCTTTGCCTACAAGCGGCTCAAGGGTGTGTACTGCGGTGAATCTGCCACCTACGAGGAACTCGAGGCCGTGCGCAAGGCCGCCGATCCCAAACCGCTCCTGCATACGGAACTGAACCGTTGCCTCGAAACACCTTATTGGAAGGACGAGGCCCTGCATCGTCTCGCGGATAAAAAAATCCAGCCCCTCGCAGCGGTCGGCTTCGGCGGCAACGTGGTGATCGCGGACTATCGCTATGACTACCGACTCTTTTCTTACGTCATGACCGGCGATCGGGATGCACGGGAACTTTTGTCCGCCCAGTATCACATCGCAGCCGACGGCACCAAGGTGGAAGGAACCATCGCTCGTGAGGAACCCGCACAGTTTGGGGAACGCATTGTGATCGGCGGCGGTCAGCCGCTGGCTCCGGCGCGCCGCGCAGGGATGATGACCACCCAGTGGTTCCTCGCTTTCTATACCATGTTCTCGGATCTGCCGCGCAACACGGCGTCGCAGGTCTATCGCGCCTACCTCGGTCTGGACATCGCCAAAGGCGAAGGTCTCTTGCCGGTGGCCAACGAACCGCAGGATGTGGATGCACGGAATGTGGCCCAACCGGATTGTGCGATCTGTCACAGCACACTCGATCCGCTGGCCTATTCGTTTTCGAGTTATGTCGGCATTGAAACGGTCCAGGCCCTGCTATTCAATACCAACGGGACCTTCCGGGCCAACCGCACCGACTACGCTGGCCAGGGTGTGATCCTGGGAACGCCTGTTCCCGATCTTCTGGCCTGGGCGGACAAGGCTCGCAACTCCGATCCTTTCAAGAAAAACATCGCTCATATGATGTTCACTCAGGCGCTGAGCCGTGAACCCATGGCCCATGAAAAGGCTGAATACGATGCCCTCTGGCAGGGACTGCCAGCCGAAAACTATTCGGTCAACAAGATGCTGCATCGCTTCATTGATAGCCTGGCCTTTGGAGGACGTCAGCCATGAAAAAACTTATGACGCTGACCTTGATCAGCCTTAGCCTTATGATGGTTCAATGTACCAGCAAACGTCTGAAACGCGGTGGATCAGGCGGTGATGCCCCGGCCGCAACCGATGCCGATGGCAATTCCAACGGCGCTCCAGGTGGCAACGATACCGGTGCCGCAAGGCCAGCCGGGCCACAGGCGGGAAAAACCCTGATATGGAAACGCTATCGCCCGTTTGAATCGGGCCTGATCAAAGGTCTTGGGCTCACCAAGGACCAGGTCTGTCTGGAACTCGGCCGGGATTCCTGTATCGACAAAGTGCACCTCACCGTGCTCGGTGGCAACGAACCCTTTCTGAATGGACAGTATGAACGCGCGGAGGCGCCCACGGTCCTCACCTCCGTGGCGATCGACCGCGTCGTGCTTTCGGCCTGCAGCCGCCGGGTGGAACTCGATGCCGCGGCCGGGGCCAACGCCACCGTCTTCAAGTATTTTCCGCTGACTGCGGCCAAACCGAACGACGAGCAGATCAAACAGCAGGCCACCGACCTTTATCGGCGCATACTGGCTCGTGATCCGGAAGCTGCTGAGCTCCAGGCCATTGCCGAATTTGGAGCCACCGCCGCCGCAGGGGACAAGATCGCCTTGAGCCTTTGCTATGCGATCGCCACCAGTGCGGAAAACATTTTCTTATAAAAAAAGGGCAGGCTTATGAAAATAAAAAATCATCCATTCGATCGTCGTCAGATCTTCAAAGCCGGGGGTGCCGCTGCCATGGGCGCCGCGTTTGCCGGATCATCCTCTCCGCTTCAGGCACAGGCCGCGGCGGACAAGAAATATATCTTCAACATCTGCGCGTTTGGTGGCGCCAACATCATCGACAGTTTCCTGGCTCAGCCCACCGGCCCCGCCGCCTACAATAACATCGTGCAGCCGAATGGTTCCGCGTTTAAAACGGTGCCGCCGCTGGCCAACAGCATTCAAGGCGCGATCGACCTGGGCAACGGTTACGATCAGGCGGTCTTCGTGCAAAAGCACGGGGCCGACATGATGGTGATGACCTGCGAAGTGTCCAGTGTGAACCATATCATCGCCGCCAAACGCTCGATGACTGGTGACAATATCAACGGCGGTCGCACCATTGCCGAAGCCGTGGCCTTGGCTTTCGGTAAAAGCTGCCCCTTGCCCAACCTGATGCTGGCCGGTGGTGGCTATGCCCTGCATGGCGATGATGATACCGTTCCCGACCTCGCCCGCGCGCAGGCGGTGAACGATCCTTTGATGTTTGCCTTTGCCACCCATGGTTTCAAAGGCATGACCAACGCGATGAGTTCGGGGGATATGGCTGCTGCCCGCAAGCTGCGGAATCAGTTGGAATCCGTGTCCCGCTTCCAGGCGCAGTTCGCTGGCTCCAGGATTCTGGATTCCTACCAGGTGAACCGCGAGCGTATCGTCGAGGCCCTCGAAAAAGGGGATATGGTCACCAAGCTCATGATGCTGGATCCGGCGACCAATAACCTGGCCCAGTTCGGTTTTAACATTTCAGCTGATATCAACCTCGTCCGCGCGAAATTTCCCAACATGGCCACCGACCCTTTTGAAGCCCGGCTGGCCCTCGGATTTCTGGCGGCGAAAAATGGACTGTCGAATGCCATCTCGGTTGGTCCGAGCAACAGTCCCTTGATTACGGCAGCCGGTACGCCCAATGCCCCGATCGCCTTCGACTGGTCACACGTCGATCATCGCGGGGCGCAGAACTCGATGTGGAGTTATATTCTGAAAGGCATGGATGCCTTGATCGATCTTCTTAAAGCCACTGACGTCGATGGCGATCCCGCCAAAGGCAAGATGTGGGATCGTTCGCTGATCTATATCGCCACCGAATTCGGTCGCGATAAGGTGGCGAGCGGCGGCAGCGGTCATCACCTGAACAACGGTGTGGTGGTGATCTCGCCCATGGTGAAAGGCAATAGCGTGTTCGGTGGCGTCGATGCCGCCACGGGTCTGACCTATGGTTTTGATCCGGCCACAGGCGCTCCGATGCCGAATACCGTGATGAAGGAAAAGCATCATTACAGCGCGATTGCGCAGGCGATGGGGATCAACTTCGACAACAGAGTTAACATGGCTGCTGTTGTGAAGAAGGCGTGAGGCTCATACGCCGGCAAGGGTCGTGAATAAGGTTTGCACGCCGTGAACATGGCCTGCGTTGTGACGAAGGCGTGAGGCGTGCGCGTCGTGAGCACAGCCTGCGTTGTGACGAAGGCTTCACGCGCATACTCCATCACCGCTTGAAGTAATAGTTATCATCACAGACGGCCGCATCGTTCGGGACCTGCAGGGAACTCGGGCAGTCCACGACTGCCCAGCTTACTGCCAGGTTGCCGAGCGTTGGCGGGCCGAGCTGTTCAAACGCCTGCCGGGAAAGATCCAGCTGATGCGTGCGAGGATTTTTCAGATCACCGCCACAGCATATATCAATGGCCCGTACCACGATCACCTTATCGGTCCCCTGGCGCTGGACGCGGATGCAACGCGCGGTGGTCTCATACGGTCCATTCCGTCGACCGGCTTTCTCCATCCCCGGAAATTTTTTGGTGATCTGGGATGAGGCGGCCGTGACCCGCATACCGAAGGCCTTGGGATCAAGCCCAAAGGCGGTTTTACATTTCGAAACGCCATCATAAATATGATACTTCGCGATCCCCCGCCCGCTCAGATAAACGCGACTGCCCGGATTCCCACCCCAGTCCTGCGTGGTCTGGCAGCTGCCGATCAAAACTCCAAGTCCCATCCCGCTGATCCACCGTCTGACGCTCGTCTGCATGGCCTGAACCCTCCTTAACCTATGATCCACCCGGCTTCCCCACCTTTTATCCCATGTAATCCAGGCGATACAGGATTTTCTTGAAATTCAATGGAAAGGGCCGATAAGATATGTAATAGGTTACGTATGTGGTTTCGTAAAAACGACGTTGGGTAAGGAATCCTGGTATGGTTAAAGCTAAATGCTCATTCTGGTTCGGATTTTTGGGCCTCGTCCTGGTGACGGGTTCGACCAGCAGCCCCTCCATTGGCACGGCCAAAACCCGCCTCGACAAGGCCAAAATTGTCGAGGTCATCAGCAAGGAATTCAATGAAGCCTATGTGTTTCCGGAAACAGCCAAAAAAATGGAAGCCGCTCTGAAGAAAAATCTGGCGGAAGGACGCTATCAGTCCATCGACGATCCCCAGGTTCTCGCGAATACTCTGAAGGAGGACCTGATCGCGGTCAGCAAGGACAAGCACATCAATCTCTTCTTTATGGAAAAAGCACCGCAAAATCCGGAGCAGAGCCCTGAAGCCCAGGCCAAGGAAGTGGCCGCGATGGAGGCGGATAATTTCGGCTTCAAAAAACTGGAAATCCTCGCCGGCAATATCGGCTACATTGATCTGCGTGGTTTTTTGCCAGCCGAATATGGTGGCGCCACAGCCGTCGCCGCCATGAATTATATGGCCAACACCCGCGCCCTGATCTTTGACCTCAGGAACAATGGTGGCGGTTCCCCGTCGATGATTCAGCTCCTGACGAGCTATCTCCTTGCCCAACCGACCCATCTCAATTCATTTTATGTGCGCAAGACCGATTCTCATGAACAATTCTGGACGTCCGCGCATGTGGAAGGCAAACGCTATCTCGATAAGGAAGTCTACGTCCTGACCAGTGGCGGCACGTTTTCCGCGGCCGAGGAGTTTTCCTACAATCTGAAAAATCTCAAACGGGCGACGCTCGTGGGCGAAACCACCGGCGGCGGCGCGCATCCGGTGAATTTTCATTACCTCAAAGATATTAAGTTCGGAGCGATGATTCCCTTCGGTCGGGCGATCAATCCCATCACCAAAACCAACTGGGAAGGCACCGGCGTGGAGCCGCATGTCAAGGTCAGCAAGGAAGAAGCCCTGATGCGCGCTCACACCATGGCGCTGCAAAACCTCCTGCAGAAGAGCAAGGATGCTGATGACAAAAAACGCATCAGCTGGGCGCTCGAATCACTGAAGGCCCAGCATTCGCCCTTGACTTTGAAGCCGGAAACACTGCAATCCTATGTGGGCCGTTATGGGGATCGCGTGATCGCCTGGGAAAATGATCAGCTTACGTATACCCGCGGTTCCCGCAAAAATCGTTTGATTCCCCTGGACACGGATCGCTTTGCCGTGGAAGGAGTGGATTATTTCCGCCTGCAGTTCCACCGTGATGGCAAGGGCCAACTCGTGAGTGTCAGCGGTCTTTATCAGGATGGCAAGACGGACAAGAGCGAACGCTCCAAGTAAGTGAGCACGGAGAGAGCGATGACGCTGCTCAAGGAACTCGGATATCTCGCACTGGCGACCCGCATCAGGACGCTGGGTGATACGATGCTGGCCGATGGTCTGCAGATTTATGCAGGTCTTGGTCTCAATTTTCAGCCGCGCTGGTTCAGTGTCTTCTATCTTCTGCAGGAACATCATGAACTTCCCGTGACCGAAGTCGCCAGTCGCATCGGCCTTTCCCATCCAGCCATTATTAAAATTATTGAGTCGATGGAGGAGGCGGGCCTGATCGAATCCGGCCGCAACAGTCGCGATGCCCGCAAGCGCATGATCACCCTCTCAGCCAAGGGCGAGGCTTTGATCCCGGAACTGCAACCGGTTTGGAAGGCTCTGGAAGAGGAGCTTAAACAGCTGTTTGCCGATTTGAATATCGACATTCTCGGCGTTTTGGAAAGCATGGAACGCATGATCCAGGAAAAACCTATTTCCAAGCGCGTCCAGGAACGGTATCGTCGCAACTTTAACCTGAACATCGCATTCAGGCCCTATTCCAAAGAGTTGGCTCCGGCTTTTAAAAGCTTGAATGAAGAGTGGCTTACGGAATATTTTACGATCGAGGATGAAGACCGGCGTATGCTGGATCAGCCGGATCAGATACTCGAAGAAGGTGGCACGATAGTTTTTGCCTGCCTGGGTGATGAGACCGTGGGAACATTCGCGTTGATGGCTTTATCGGACGGAGTTTTTGAACTGGCAAAGATGGCTGTGACGCGCCGGCATCGGAATCGCGGCATCGGTCAGTTGATGCTGAAAAAAGCCCTGGAGGAGGCGCAAACATTGGGCGCGCGTTCACTGATTTTGCACACCAGCGCAAAACTTGAAGCGGCCAATCATATCTATGGGAAATTTGGATTTGTGGAAGATCGCCTGACGGCTCAACCGATGAAATACCTGCGTCCATCCCGACGATTCGTGTTGGATCTGGTTCGCAGTTCGTGACTCCATCCCCGATCCCAAGGGCGGGATCGGGGATATTTTACTAGAAGGATTGGTTCCACTTCGTAAACGCCAGAGCCAGAAGTCCCAGCGCGGCTGCGCATGAGGCTGCGAGATAAAAGAAGGCCCCGCCTGTTGTTGCCGAATGACGTAGACGCTTAATCGAAAGAGGCTCAGACTTCGTACTCAGAATCACATTGGCCAAAAGTTTTTGATGCAGTTCTGTACGCATGGTCTCCTCGCAATGAATGGACTTTTCTATTATAGCCCTGTCGCACCAACTACCAAACAGGAAATATAACTCCTGAACCCTACATTAATCCAGTTTTTCCTTCAAAAAACCAGCAAAATTATTTTATTAGAGGACGGATATTATTGCGCAATTCGTCCATTTTTTACTGCATGAATCCACGTACAAACACTCAAAAATGGCTTCCCTTACTATGCGTGATTCGTCCGAAGAAGTCAAATCGGCCCGCTATCAGCACCAAACCGAAGACTCCCAGGCTTTCTGAAAGTTATGTTTGAACTGACAGCGGTAACGCGAAATTTTTGCAGCCACAGTTCCAACCGACGAATGTTCCTCGGCTGCAATCTGCTCAAGACTCAGGCCCTGCCTGACTTGCAGGATGAAAGCACTGGCCCGTGGATCGCGTGAAGCCTCGGATAATTTCTGCCAAAGAAGGCGACGCGCTTCCGCGGCCGGCTGCTCGTCAGGAGCCGGAATTTCATAAGCACTTTCATCCAGACAACGCAGATAATTATTTTTACAACGGGTTCGTCGATACTCATCGATAAGAAGATTTTTCAGCATACGATGCAGGTACGCCCGTTCCATTCCATCCGGGATGTAGCGCTGCTTGGCCCAGAGGCGCAGAAACGCTTCCTGCAGGAAGTCCTCGCTATCGGCCTCGCTACACCCTTGCTTCTTTAGAAAGGCCCGGGCCGCTGGCGCCAAATCTTCATAAATTTTTTGCAAGTTTTGGGCTCGCATTTCGATAACGGTGTTCATAAATCTATCCTCGCCTCTCGTGTGTTGGGAACAACCCCACCTTAACAAGAGGAGGACCGGATAACCGCTCAGCGCCGATAGAATGATATGATGCGATATGATGTGAATTGTGGTCATTTTCACGCAGAAAAAACGTGTACGCCATTACTATCAAGAACTTCCCGGCACCGCCGATAGCAAGGATATCCATGCGTCCGGATGCACAGGAAGCCCATGTTTGGTATATTCTCAAAAATCCTGCTGATCGCCAGCATCCTCGGGGCGGCTCCGCTGGCGGCGTTGACCCTGAAACCCCAGCAGGAGGGCATTTGGCTTGGCCCGCATCTGGAAATTCTGCGTGACAGCCACCATGCCCTGACCCTGGACGACATTCGGTCCGGAAAGTATGAATCGGAGTTTTTCAAGCAGGAACGTGATATCCCGACCTTTGGTTACTTAGATCGCAATACCTACTGGGCCCGGGTGACTTTGGAAAATCCTGGCCAGGAAACCCGGACCTACTACATCACCAGCCGATACGCGGCCATTGATTATCTGACCGTTTTTAGTCCGCAGCCGGATGGCCGTTACACCGGGCTCATGCTGGGGGATCAAGTTGCCTTTACGGCACGTCCCATTGCTTATCGCTTTCCGATCTATCCGATCACGGTGCCTCCGGGGCAGCACACATTTTATTTTTGGACGCGCACCACCAGCTCGACCCAGTTTCCACTGACGATCGCCTCGCCCCGGGCTTTTGAAGCGCACGATACGCGCGAGAGCATCTACCTCGGTCTGCTTTGCGGCGCGTGCCTCGTGATGATGCTTTACAACTTCTTCATCTATATCAAGTTCCGCTCGCCGGCGTTTCTCACCTATGTTCTCTATATTCTGGCTTACATCGTCTTCGTAACGAACTATCAGGGCCTTTTGCAGCAATTCCTCTTTCCGAGTGCCCAGGCCAGCTGGATGATGAATGAAGGCATGATGCTCAGCATCGATTTCACCTGCCTCATGGCCTATACCTTTACGCTGGGATTTCTGCACATCAGGGAAGCTCATCCGCGTATTCATCGCCTGATCAATATTCTGCGCGTCATCAGCGTTTTAAACGTCATCAACTGGCTGACGCTTCAGACCTTTTCCATGCATGTGACCATTCTCAATACGTTCCTGCTCAGCTTTGTGCTCACTTTTGTCGGCATCTTTGCCAGTCTAAAGAAAGACCGTTCGGCCCGCTACTATACGGTGGCCTGGATCAACCTTATGGCGGGCAACCTCACCGTGCTGCTGGCCGGAAGCGGGTTAATTCCCTTCAACCTTGTCACGAGTTGGAGCCAGTTCACCGGGGCTGCGATTGAAATCATTCTCCTCTCCTTCGCTCTTGCCGCACGCATGGCGGAAGTCGCCGAGCAGCGGGAGGCCGCGCTGCAGGATCAGCATAAACTGCAGGCCGACCTTATTCAGGCTGAGCTGGAAAAGACCCGCGCGCAGGAATCGCTGCTGGAGGAACGCGAGGTTTACATTCAAAACCTCGACCGCGAGGTGCAAAACCGCACGCGGGATATTCGGTCCATTCTGAAGGCCATCACGCAGGGCATTTTCATGATTACACCCGGCCGTCATAGCCTCGAAATTCTGCCCGAATACTCCGAGCATCTGACCCATCTTCTGCATCGCACGGATATCGCCGGGCAGGATCCGATCGACCTCATCTTTCGCAGCACGGATCTGTCCCTCGATCAGCTCGATCAAATCAAGAACAGTCTTCTGGGTTCGCTCGGGTCCGATATGCTCGGTTTTGAGTTGAACAATGAGCACCTCGTCCGCGAACTGACCTTCCGTCCCGCCGATGGTACCTCCATGCACCTGGAAGTGGACTGGAATCCGATCATCGGCACGGACAATGTCCTGGAGAAGGTTCTGGTCACCCTGCGTGATGTCACCGCTCTGCGCCGCTTGCGGGAGCAGGCCGCGCAGCATGAAAAGGATCTCTGGATCACGGGGGAACTGACCACAGCCCTGGGCCGTTTCTTTCCGCGCATCCGTCAGCATGCGGAAAAGAAGATGACCCAGATCGAAGCCATACTGCGTACCCAGGGCGAGCATGCCCTTGATGAACTCTGGCGGCAGACCCTGATCTTTCTGCACACTCTGAAAGGGGAAGCCCGGGTCAGTGGCTTTCGCATCATGGCCAACAGTATCCACGAGGCGGAATCGGATCTGCTCGATCACGAGGTGATAAGGAACAGTGAAACCCTGATGCGCATCCTCGAGCGGGTTCAGGCTGTCCTCAAATCCTATCGGCTCGTGCATGAAGGACGCCTTGGGCACGCCGCGGAATCCGAGGAACGGGTGTTCCTGTCCCATGGGATTGCCCAAAAAATTCTCGATCACCTGGAGAATCAACCGGCCGCTTCGCTGCCTTTCAGCCAGGAGGAATTCCGCCTTTTTAAAAAGCAGCTGCATTCCACGCTCAGCAGCGACCTGCCGACCATACTCGACGATCAAATCGCGGATCTCAAAAATTTGGCTTCGGGCCTGCAAAAATCGGTTCCGCTGGTGGAATTCAGCGGCTCGCATATTCGCATACCCCGCAATCTGCATGAGCCGCTGTCCCAGGTCTTTGGTCACCTCCTGCAGAACTCCATGGACCATGGTCTGGAAAGCAAGGAGGAGCGGCTCCGTGCTGGCAAGAATCCGGCCGGCTCGATCTACATTCAGGTGGAAACCATCGGCACCGGATCCTTGCGTGTGGTCTATCGCGATGATGGACGCGGTTTGAACCTGGCCGCCATCGAGGAGCGCGCTCGGGCAGCCGGCTGGATGACAGGCGAAGGACCGCTCGATAAGGATGCGCTGGCCAACTTTATTTTCAAAAGCGGCTTTTCCACCCGCGATCAGGCCACTCTTATTTCAGGCCGTGGGCTTGGGATGGATGCCGTGCGTTCCATTCTCGATGAGGCCGGTGGCATGATTGAAGTGCTGCTCGATGAACCGAATGATGCTCTGCATTATAACTTTCATTTTGAAATGCACCTGCCGCTTCGTCCTATCGTTCTGGCTGGTGTGGGCTGATCTTTTCCGTCCTCATCCTCTGGCCTCCGCGCGCTTCCTCCGCTAGGATAAAAATTTCAAGCGGAGGACGACCGCATGGATCCCGTACAAATTAACAAGCAGGCCTGGGATCATCAGGTGAGCATCGGCAACCCCTGGACGATTCCCGTCACCCCTGAGGACGTGGCTCAGGCCCGGCTCGGCAATGTGAACATGGTGCTGACCCCGCAGAAGCCGATCCCCCGGGATTGGTATCCCAACTGGAAGGGCAGTCGGATTCTGGCTCTGGCCGCGGGCGGCGGGCAGCAGGGTCCATTGATGGCAGCAGCCGGAGCGGACGTCACCGTGTTCGACAATTCCCCGCAGCAGTTGAACCGGGATCGGGAGGTGGCGGCGCGTGAAGGTTTGGCTCTGAAAACAGTGGAAGGGGACATGGCGGATCTCTCCGTTTTTGAGGATGCGAGCTTTGATTTTATTTTGCATCCCTGTTCCAATGTTTTTGTTCCCGATGTGAATCCCGTCTGGCGCGAAGCTTTTCGGGTCTTGAAACGAGGCGGCACCCTGCTCGCGGGCTTCTGCAATCCCGTGCTCTTCACCATGGATTTTGAAAAGGAAAAGGAGGGGGTGGCGCAGATGCGTTATTCCATTCCCTACAGTGATCTCTCCAGTCTGACCGCCGAGGAACGGTCCCGGTACCTGCCGCAGGGTGAGCCTCTGGCCTTCGGACACAGTCTGGACGATCAGATCGGAGGGCAGCTGCGGGCCGGATTTTTCCTGACTGGTTTTTATGAAGACGGTTGGGACGCAGACAAGGCGCCTGTGCATCGCTTTCTAAAATGTTTCATCGCCACGCGGGCTTACAAGCCTTAGAGTCCGCTGGGACGGCCGCCCAAAACCGGTTTGCGTGCTGGCTTTTAAGTTCCTTTCCAGGCAAAAGATGGCTATAATCCGCCCCCAACGTCCAGCTTTGAGGGTCATATGCCATCACGCCTGTTTCCGTGCTTGCTTGCCACCCTGATCCTTTGCCTCAGCTGTCAACGCTTTCAGGATAAATTTACTGCCGTCGCTTCGCTCTGCGGCGTGGATCCATCCAGCTTGCGCGCGGATGAAATCTTCATCAAATTCGAAAGCCCGCAAGGCACGGAATTATCCGCGGCCACACTGTTAACCACCCGCAGCCGTTTTCTTTCCCGCTCGCGTCAGGCGGAATCGCTTGCCATCAGCTCCCGGGGCTGTGTGCGTCTGCCGGCTGAATCGGGTGTGCTGCAGGCTTTCAGCAGTGCTGAAGGCTGGAGTCTTTCGCAAAATCTGGATGCCACGAACGGTCAGAATTTCTTAAGGCTGACACTCCAACCGTCGCCACGGGTGAGTGCGGAGTTGCAATGTCCCGCACCCGGTTTTTATGCCCACGAGACCCTGCCCTTCCCTTTGCGCTGGACCAGTGATGGTGCGTTGCATGCTGCGCGTTTTGAAATGGTGGCGATGGATGAGGCGCAGCAGAAAAGTTTTGTGCTTTTTGAGAAGCCTTATGGTCAGCACCTGACGGCACTGCCTCAGGACCTGCGCACGGATGCGCTTCCGGAAGGTCAGTATCTCTTGCGCCTGAACTTTCACATCAGTACGGAAGGCTGGGATGTCCCCGGTCCTGTCCCAACGCGGACGGAAACCTGTCCTCTGACGATCCTGCATCGGCGCCCGGAAGTGGGAGGCCTTGCCGGATATTCCTTGCAGCAGCGGGTGGCGGTCTTTGCCAAGGATGCAATCCTGCCCTGGAAAACGCAGTCACCGGAGAGTGATCTCTTCGTTTGCCGGGAAAAGCGCGGTCAGGACATGGATGACGAGAATGTGGCCGCGAACGCAGGCGTTTGTGAGCCGCAGGTTCACTGCCAGGATCTGAAAAATTTCCAAAAAGCGGCGCCGATAGTCGCCACCGAGACGGGCGTTTTTGATTATTATGTTTATGCCGAAAATCGCGCGGGCACTCGTTCCTCCCTCAGTTGCCAGACTTTGGTGATCACCGAACACAAACCCGAACTGCAGCTCGTGTGGTCGGAAGCGAACTGGAATAAACCGGCCGCGCAGATGCAGACCCCGCGTGCGGATGTCCAGCTCCGCATCATGAGTCAGCATCCTCAGCTGGAGGATGCCTCGCTGCCCACAGGCTTTCAATGTCGCGCAGATTTCGTGCGCGAGGATCAGTCGATTTTGTCCGGCCGTTCCATCCTCTGTACCAGTGGTCGCTGTCGTCATCGCACGCTGGAAAATTTTGTGCCCTGCGATGCCGATCTGCAGCTTGCGATTACCGATCTTTGGCCGCGCATGAAGCCCGAGGGCGGGCGATTGCGGATCTTTGTGCAGGCGGATGATCGGGCGGGACATGTCATCGAGCAGGTGGCCACGGTCGGGATTCAACCGCAGCGTTGGAAACCTGTTCTGCGCAGCCCCGGGACGGACTTGAACGAGTATACGCAGCATCTTCTGCAGGATAAGCAGCGCCGCATCTTTCAAAGCAAGCACAATGGTCTTTCCCTTTGGAATGAAACGGAACAACGTTGGGATCTGCAGGCCTCGCCTTCCGAGGTGACGAATGGCTACCTGGAAAGGGTCTGGCTGTCACAGGAAGGGCAGGTGTATGTGGCCTGGAGCCTTTCCCAAGCCGAGCATATCTTCCGTTGGCAGGAGGGCAACTGGGAGAAACTGCCTTCGCTTGAAAACAATGGGCCCTGTCTCAATCCCCAGGGTTTTCATCGTGGTGGTTTCTGGTGTCGCAGTGAAACGGATCTCGCCCTTTATGAAAAGGACAGTTGGACCCGAATTCCCTATCCTGTGGAAAGCAGCTGCGGGGAGCTCAACCAAACGCAGGTTCTGGTGCGGGATCAGGGCGAGACCCTGTGGCTCGCCTGTCGCAGCGAACTTTATCAACGCCGTGAGGGACAGAATACCTGGACGCCGGTTTCCGGAACGCTGCCTTTGGTCAACATCGGTGTCGATGCACAGGAACGTCTTTGGATCATCCGCGGCACAGGCGCCAGGGATCTGCAGATTGCGATCATGCAGAACGGTGAAAGCCGAATGATCCCTCAACCTGAGTCCTTCACCTGGGTCGATCTGCGTTCCAGGGACTTTGCCATCGGTCCGGGCGGAGAAATTATTCTGGGTGATGCGTACTGGGATGATAGCAAAAGCGCCTGGCAGGTATTTCCCTATCTTGCGAATCGACAACCTGGACAACGGGTGCTGCCCTATTTCTTAAGCCACGGTGAACTTTTTTGGGAAAGCGAGCAGGGTCTCCTGCACTGGGACGGCACGCGCTTGCGCCACTGGGATTTCGCAGTGCATGGACTCCAACTGGTGACCGAAACTTTGCAGGTTGTACTCGATGCGAACGGGGCGCCCTGGATTCTGGCCAGCCCCGGCGGTTCGTATACGTTTCCCTATCAGTTTCAGCTGAAAAATTGGGCCTATTGGACAAAGCCGGCCGGTGCTCCAAGCAGTGCCATCGCCGCTCTATGGGTGGATGAACGCAGCACGCCTCGTGTTTATATCCCTGCGGATGGTTTCCATGTGCTCGAATCCTCGGGCTGGAATCGTCTGATGCGCAGTCCCGGTATCACCGAGGAATCGCCTCTGGACACCGGAACCTTCGAACCCATACTTCTGAGCCCCGAGGGTATTTATCGCTGGTCGCCTGAAGAGGACTGGACACGTCTCGTTCATTTTCCGGAGCCCCGTTATTACTTTGGTGGAACGCGTGACGCGCAGGGCCGCATCTGGGTATATCAGGATAGCATGGAACTCGGTGTGATTCACGGCTCCCGTTTTGAAAGGGTGCCGCTGGGAACGGACGCCGGTTCGTCCGTTTACGATATTTTTGCGCGTGATAACGGCATCACCGTTGCCACCGATCGCGGGCTGTTCAGTCGTGCGGAAGGTCAAGTGGATTGGTCATCACAACTCTGGACGGACTGGGGTCTTGCATCCGTGGACCGCGTGCGGCAGGTGGATTCCGATACCCTCCTCGTGTCGATCAGCGGCGAAGGAGGCCTCCTCTCCGCTCTGTGGCTTTTGGATCTGAAGACCCAAAGCAAAAAGGAATTCAGGCTTCCCGAGTCCACGGCCTTTCTGGGCAATGTTCAAAAAACATCAAAAGGTGATTACGTCATGGCCCTGCGCTTTGATGTGTTTCGCACCGATGGTGTGAACTATACGAAGCTTTTTTCCCGGAAGGACTTTGACGAGCTGAGCAGCGTATCCGGCGTCTTTCCGAACGTGTTCGATCTTCAGGTTGATGCCCATGATCGCGTCTGGTTTCATACGGGGCATGGCATCATACGAATTGATCTTTGATGCCATTTCTGCTGATTCAAAAGATTTCAATCCCTTGAACGAAATCACATTTCCAGGCGTCCTAATCTCTGACTGTCACTCCATACCAACAGAGAGGATGAACGCCTATGCGAGTTTTAACCTGCGTACTGTTCCTGGTGCTGGGAGGCTGCGGGGTTCCCCTGGACAAGCCAGGCTCCCGCCCCTTTGGATATTTCGATAGCGACGAATCCAGGTGGACTCAGAGAAATCTTTCCGTCTGCTGGGAGGATGACAGTCGTGCCGACAATGATCTCGAACAATTCCAGAACGTGGTCCGCGATGTGGTGACGAGCCAGTATCAGCGGGTGGGCTTTGTCTTCAGCGGCTGGACTCTCTGCAGTGCTGTCGCCAGCGCTGATATTCGAATTTGGGTGGATCCCAAAACCTGGCCGAAGGTGCAAGCCTTTGGTCAGCATATTCGGAATATTCCCCGCGGTCTGCATCTCACCTTTGATTTTCTTGATGCGGGCAACGGCTGGGCCAGGGTCTGTCAGGAACCGGAGAATGTTACGAATTGCATCCGGAATTATGCGTTGCACGAGTTTGGCCACAGCCTGGGCCTGAAGCATGAGGCCGATCGGCAGGATGCCGCGTGTGAGCAGAAGACCCATTCGCCGGGCCTCACGATCGGAAATTATGATCCTCTTTCCATCATGAATTACTGCCATAACGAAGTCGAGATTCGTGGCAACCGTGAGCCGGTCCTTTCCTATAACGATGTGGCCACGCTGCTGCATGTTTATCACAGCGGCGCGACGGACGAGACCTTCGCCGCGATCGCCTGGTCACCCGGCACCTTGGCTTACGGAACGAGCTGGCACTGGCTCAGCCAGGGCGCGGCGGATCATACCGCGCTCGGGCATTGTGAACAGCACGGTGAACGTCCCGGAGACTGCCAGGTGATGGCCTGGGCGCGGAATGCCTGTGCCGCCTTTGCTGTGGGAAAGAACAAAGGCTACGGCTGGGCCTGGAATGTGGAACGCGAGGCGGCCCGGGCTACGGCCCTGAGTTATTGTCAGCAGCACGACAGCGACTGCCAGGTTTTGGCGGCGGTGTGTTCGCTGGATGAGAGTCAGAGCCGGACCGAAGCCCCGGTCTTCCGCAGCTCGCGCTGGTAATGATAGCTCACCAGTTCTTCAAAGGCCTTGTTATAATCCTGTTTTTGCGCCAGCTTTCTGAGGTTCACCAGGGTCTTCCGCGGAATATCGCGCGAGGCCATGCGCGAAATCCAGGCCGGAATCACGCCACCGGGGTTGGTGGTCACGGTAAAATCCACCCAGGTCTTCTTCCCCTGCGCATCCTCGGGGGTCATCACGATCGTCGATTCCATCACCGGCATGCGCACGCGGCCCGGGACCTCGGGTTTATCGGGATGCCGGATGCTGCGCATCGTGATCGTCACGTGTTTGGGCAGAGGGCTGTCCACGGATTTTTCGTAGGTAATCCGGGCCTTCAGTACATAATCTCGCGGTGAAAGCGGCCAGGGTACAGATGTTACCGCATAGAAAATTTGATAGTAGCCTGATGGATCCGGGGCGCGATCCGTTTCCTTGAAATTCCGCTCAACCAGCTGGCCCTCTTCACAGTTATAGACCCAGTCCGGCATACGCTGAGGATCGGACATGAGAGCGATCAGTTTCGGAATGCTGGCGTCCACAAGGCCGACGCCGCGGAAGGTGAAGATATTATCCTGGGCCTGGACGCTTCGATATACCGTGACTTCCTCAGCGGTGTTCAGCACTTCCCAGTTTTTATCCACGACAGGTGCCGCGGCCCTGAGGTCCGTAAAACAGACAAACTTACATAGCATAAGGCCCAAAACCAGCGTGAAACCCCTCATAGTGTGCCCCCTCGATACATTAGGCCGTCCCGGCCTTGGCTTGATGATTGTTGCTGACTGTATAGCACACAAGGGTCAGGAGGTAGAATAAGTCAATCGAAGTGTGTTCACGAAGGTGACAGGGGCGACCTTACAAAAATTGAAGCATATGGAGGGGAAGAGGAGGAAAAGTTGGATAACTAACACTACGACTGGGGCGTCTGCTGGGCGGAGCCTAAGCCGCACGAGGCTTACTGTTCACCCACGCATTTACACCAGGAAGAATTCCATCCTGACGACTCTGTGCGGGTCAGCTTCCTGGCTTGAGCCTGTCCAAAGCTACCGGTCCGATATCAAATCCTGTAAAGATTCTTGTATCCTCATCGCTCGCGGGCTCCAAACCGCCATAGACCTGCTTGACTTGATGCTCTTGGGCTAAGGTCGCGAAAAATTTACTCAGCATGATATTCGACAGCGGAGCCTGTTTCTTAAGATCAATGCTAACTTCGAGATCATACTTTTCGTCGTATTTAATGATGCGAACATGAGGTTCGATCAAAGAAAATCCGGTACCAGCAAGTTTGGGAAAATAATAGTTATAGACTTTATTCAAGTCCAATTCCGAAAGTATCGATTCACTCACATGTTCTCTCGCAACCTTACCGAGCAAAGGTAGGAGCTGATTGCAAGGAATATTCTCGAAAACAATTTCTATAATATTCATAGTAACAATCTGAACCTTTGAATACGAAGTCGAGATTCAAACGTTTTCCTGGGTCGTCAGCAAGACGACTTTCGAGGAAAGTCATACCATCATAAGTCACATAAGTCACGTCTTCAAGATGCCCGGAAGGCAGTATGAAACAGTCGAGGAAACCCGAAGCGCTATCGCCTCGTTTATTGATGTCTATCATACCGAGAGACCACATCGGTCTCTTGACATGCTAACCCCATCCGAATGGATGGAATGGAGTGATGTCTGATCAAGGCAAAATTTTTACACTTGAGGTCAGGAATAATTTTAAGTTTTCTCACCAAAAATTGAAGCCCATCAAAAATAAGTATACAATAACAATTTCATTTTCTTTATAAATGGGATTTCTATTACTTTCTTTAGGTTTAACAATTTGCCCAATTCTTAGAGCATCCATGTAAAAATGAATAGAAGGGTCATATCTTAAAAACACACTTCTAAATTCATACTCACCGTCAGTTGAATGCAATCTTGTCAAGAAACGCCCGTAGCCGATTCCGATTTTGTAAACTGCATCAGTAAACGGAACCGGTATAAGAACATCTCCTGAAAAAAGCTTAAGGATTGGGATTCCACCCCTTTCATATCCATTTTGCCAGTTAGCACTACCTCCGATCGAAAATCCAAATTTCATTTCATATTCAACATAAGCTCCTGCTGCCAATTGCTCCTTATACTTATCAATGCCAACTGGTGCGATACCCAAATTAAAGCCCCTCGGCTTGCTCTTTGAGAATGCCGGGCTGGACAGTCCCCATAATAAGAGTAAAAGAATTGATAGCTTCATTTGATTCCCCAAAATTGATATGAAGTTTGATGTGTTTAAATTATATAACAATATCCTGACGTTGACCCCGAAAAATCCTCCAGCGAAAAGCTGAAAAATCCGCTATAATTCAGCTCTCTTTGACGTGGAGAGATGTATGAAAACGTCCAAGTTTACTGAGGAACAGATTGTCTATGCCCTGCGTCAGGTGGAAGCTGGCGAGGCTGTGGTGGATGTGTGTCGTAAGCTGGGAATTTCGCAGCAGACGTTTTATACCTGGAAGAAAAAGTACGGAGGGCTTGGTTCGACGGAACTCAAGCGAATGCGTTTGCTCGAAGATGAGAATCGCAGGCTCAAGCGCTTGGTGGCTGACCTGAGCCTTGACAAGCATATGCTGCAGGAAGTGATCGAAAAAAAGCTTTGAAGCCTGCAAGGAAGCGGGAGATTGCAGACTTCCTGAAACGTGCCTTCAAGATTTCCGAGAGACGATCCTGCAGTGTTTTGCTCTTCGACCGATCGTGTTGTCGATATCGAGCCCGCCGACGCGATGATACGGCCATCCGGATGCGAATCAGAGATATTGCACAGAGTCGGGTGCGATACGGCTACAATCGCATTTATGTGCTTCTGCGGCGTGAGGGATGGTTGGTAAATCGCAAGAAGGTTCATCGCATATACGTCAGTGAGGGTTTGAGCCTGCGACACCGGAAGTACTACCGTAAGCGTCGTTCCCAGATCCGAATCATTCCTCCGACACCCACAGCTCCCAATCAGCGTTGGTGCATGGATTTTGTTCACGACTCCCTGGCTGACGGAAAAGCCATTCGAATCCTAACAGTCGTCGATACCTTTAGTCGCGAAGCAGTGCTACTTGAATGTGGGCGAAGCATGACCGGAAAACATGTTGCAAATGCTCTTGAAAGGCTGTCTCATGGTCATGGGATGGCCTCATTCATTAACGTCGACAATGGGAGTGAGTTTATCAGCAAAGCCCTCGACGACTGGGCGCATTGGAAAGGTGTGCGGCTGGACTTCTCCCGGCCCGCGAAGCCAACAGACAATCCTTTCATAGAGTCTTTCAATGGAAGGTTTCGAGATGAATGCCTTAATCAATCGGTTTTTGAGAGCCTTGAGGATGCTCGGCATAAGATCGAACAGTGGAGACGTGAGTACAACGAGGATCGCCCACACAGATCTTTAGGTAATAGGACACCCCAGGAATTCCTGAGGGAATTTGACATGAACAGAGCTGAACAAATGCGATTTTAAAGTGCTATTTGGAGGAGTTTTTGGGACCCCCTCAGGCTTCGAGCGCCTGGTGGCTATTCCAAACAGAGACCCTCAGGAGCAGTAGTTGCTCATGTAAACATACCCCTGGAGGCGGACGGCCTGATAGCCCGAGTTGACGGCATCCTGGATACCTTGCTGGGTGGCGGCCGAGAAATTATCGCCCCGTTGCGGACTATAGAAAAGCCAAAGCGGAACAGTTCCAGGGCGCGAGTTGGTGTAAACATAGCCCTCGATCCGAACATACCCATAGCCTGCGTCCACAGCAGCTTGAAAATCCTGTGGAGTTGAAGCCGTGAAGTTATCCCCTCGTGCATCGTTGTAGTAGAGCCTGATGGGAACGGTGCCCAGAGTCGGACGGTCCTGAACACAGCCCTCAACGCGAACATACCGATATCCGGCTGCGGTTGCATCGGTGAAGCCCTGCTGGGAGACAGCTGTAAAATTATCCCCACGATCACTGCCGTAATAAAGCCTCATGGGTGTCAATGCAGCAAAAGCCGATCCAGAAATCGACACGGCGGCCAGAGCGAGAAGGGCATGACGTGTCCGTTTTCTCATGCGCATACGAGCCTCCTTTAAAATGTTGAATCGAAGTGAGGATTTCAATAAACAAGAGCTCTCTCGGCCTGTCAATGAATGGAAGTATCTAACTCATGGGGAGTTCGTATTTTTCCGAGCTTGCATGGTGGTTCCCCTTGGCAATCCCGCACACGTGTGTTAGCACAAGCCTTCCATCACATAAGGAGCCGCCCATGAAAACACTCACCCTCGGACTTTTCTTTGCTGGTTTAAGCCAGGTTGCACCTGCCGCCCCGCTGGATATCCTGGATCAGCATGGCTGTGATACGAAACTGGAGCAACTGGCGCGTGATTACCTGCAGGCCAATGCTGTACTGGTCAGTATCTACGAAGATCAGTCGCCGAGCGGCCGCCGTCTGGATGCCAGCACGCTGAAACTTTGTTCCAGTCATGATCTTGATCCCGGTTCGTGGAACCTGCGCCGGGAAACCGGATTCTGTAATGAGCAGGGGGATCGCGTGGAATTTTATACTTATGGCAATCTCTGGTGCGATGATGAAGTGGTGCTGGGCATCAAGACCATGAGTCTCGCCTCAGCCACACCCTGAAAGCCACCAAGGGCATCATCTTCAATGATCCTTGGTTCCGCTTCTTTTACGTTCATTTTCAGCATCACCCAGGAGGCATTCCGTCATTGTCACAAACTGATAACCACGGGCCTTGATGAGTTTGATCATATCCGGCAGCGCCGTAAGAGTAGCCTCCGAGAAGTCGTGATTAAGGTCCAAAATGGATTTGTTATCAGCTTCCGTCAAGTTGAGGTCAATTTGCTCGAACTGCTGCATGACGCGATCGATGATGATTTGGCGTTGAACCGCCTGGTTTTCGCGCCAGTCGAATCTATCGGCATTCCACCTTACGACTGTATAGCCATTCTTTTCCAGCAGTTCCTGAACACTGAAGTTGGTGTATCCGAAAGGCGGGCGAATGATTGAAGATGTGAACTGAGTCTTTTCATGATCGCCAAGAATTTTCAGGATAAGATCGCGCGTTGTGCCCAGCTCCTGAAGAATATCCTGTGGGGTTTGTTTCGTAAGATCCTTATGGCTGTAGCTGTGATTCGCGATCTCATGACCAGCTTCATAAGCCTGCTTGAGGAGTTGAAGGCCGCCTTGGTCGAGAGCTGCCAGGTTCTGTCCTACGACAAAGAAAGTGGCCTGGATATGTTCAGAAGCCAGGAGATCAAGAACTTTTTTGAAATTTCTTGAGGGACCGTCATCAAATGTCAAGGCATAATGATTGTTATGTTGACACGTGTGATGCGTATTCAGCGGAATCCCGAGCCGATGCAGGAATAAATTGGAGAGAGGCGAACACATTCCCTCAACACAGTAGATAAATTTCTGTTCGGGCTGTGAGATGGGTATTGTTTTGCAGTGTACCGGCTGGGAAGCCAGTGCCAATCCTGCAGCAAAAAGAAAACGCAGCATGGAGTGTACCTATACTCTAGTATGGTTTTATTATTGTATTCCACAGTAAAACCTGGGTTCAATTGCCCTTAAGATACACTCTGGACCCTGGGCTGGGAACTCGAATCAATCCCGCCTTGACGATTCGCATCCTGCAGTCGCTGTTGGAAGCTCAACTCATTGGCCCAGGACACGACTTCCTTTGAAATGATACCGCGCACCCTGAGCATGATCGCCTTGCACTCCGCAATGAATTGATCCTCTGGCATCGTGGATCCCTTCTCACAGCGGAGGAAATGAAGTTCATCCTTCTCCCTCTGCAGGAGCATGAAGGTCTCCACATACCGTTTCCAGCCCGAGGTGTGCCCATAAGCCTTGTCGAGTGTCATACAAAGTCCAGCCAAAGCGACAAATATACCTGGGAGACTTCGTTCCAAAGCCAGGCGGTGAACATTCTCAATCAAAGCCGTTGGAAGCAAGGAAATCAAGGTACCGGCGCTCATGAACATGATGGTCCCGAACCGCAGCCCCTTGGACCAGAATTTCTTGGCGCTCCGATGGGACTGATACCAATTGAGGCTTTCCTCGATGAAATCCTTCACGTATTGAAGGGCATTTTCTTTAGCGCTCATATTCTCGGCGTAATCGCCGCTTTTTATGTCCGTTCCCACTGGAAACTCCATGATTTCAATAGCTGAAAACCCAGGTATCAGTCAGCACGTTGCCGTAGCGATCCAGTCCACCGAAAAGAAGGATCGATTCCGTTGTCGGATCATAAGCACTGGTCGCGCAGTATCGGGCGGTTGGCGACGCCGACGGCTCCAGAAGAGTCCAATCAGACCCGTCATAGGACCAGGTTTGATCGGTAGCTGAATACGGAAAGGACGTTGTCAAAGCCCCCCCAACAACCGAAACGGGTGAATTGTGTCCACCGAAGGCAATCACCTTGTCCTGACTCGCCAGATAAGCCAACTCAGGGCAACCAACAGGCGGCGTATGGGTCGTAAGATTCTCGGTCCATGTCGGGTCAGTTGCGCTGCTATCGGCAGACAGGAATTGCGCACGCGGAAGTTCATACGTGATGCCATGGCCTCCTGATGAACCGCCGAAAAAAATCATCTTCTCAGCACCAGATTTGCTTACGTAGACAGCACGACCCATAATCGCCGCCGTCACATCCTTGATAAGGGAGGTCTGGGCACTGGATTGATACGCGGTCGTGGACGTGGCATTTGCTGGGTCCATATAGAGTCTCTGCAGTTTGGATGAGCCGTTCACAGGCGCCAACGAAACAAAGGAGTGATCCAGCGGAGAGAACACGCCAGCTGTTCCTCCAAAAGAGTTGTAAGTTGCGTCATCCCAGCTCGCGCTTCCCCCACTGCTTCGCGACGTGATCGAAGGCCCGGTGCTGTCATAGTCCCACGTACCGTAGACAAGAGAGCCGCTCACGACAGGAGCCGTGATATAGACTTTTTGAAAGTCCGTGTTGTAGTAGAGCTGAAAATTCATGAATTTCACGGCAAACAGCGAAGCTTGACTGGTTTCCTGCACCCAGGCGGAACCAGACCACCGATAAATATAAAAAGTATCATTGCTCCCATGATAGGTGCCCATTATGAATTTGGACCTTGACGCGTCATACGTCATCGATGCCAGACGAAAGTCGGAGCCCGAGTTGGTCTTGGACACGTTAGGCCCGGAGGATGATACCTTCGTCCAGGAATAGACCTTGAGCTCTTTTGATTTTATAGCTTCGACATTGCCGGCATAATCCCGTGAATACCAGCGCAAGGTGGATGTCGAGGGCACAGCGAATGGATCTTCATACACGGTGAAGTTCGTGAGCGTTGCGCCCGGATCCAAGGTATAGTAGGTGGTCCCTGCCTCCGATGATGCCAGGGACACCGTGGGCGGCGTCAGATACACGGCCGGGGTGGAAGGCGTGGCGGCGTTGACGCTCAAGCTGGTGGTTGGGGCGGTGGTATCGGCTGGATCAGCCCATTTTTCATTGTAAAAGTAAAATATTGATTTCAGGTCTTCGGTATTCCCGGACGGGTCCACCGCAAAATATTTAAGGGTTGTGGATTTGCCTGACACACAGAGAGCGCAGGGATTGACGTCACCGCAGGCACCTCCCTGGGATGGATCATATAGGAAAGGGTTGGAGGCCGTCGGTGTCGAGCCATCGGTTGAGTAGTAAATCTGACTTCCGCTTTCACTGGCCGTGAGGGTTACGCACATGTCATTTTTAAAGTCGGTTGCTGCTTTGGAAGCGGACGTGATAGGCGGAATGGAATCGGCGAGAACCGTCACAGTTCCAAGGTTCAAGGTTGTGTTCGACGCGACTGAGACCGACAAATCCTTCGCGATCGAACCTCGTTCGATTCTCAGTGTATAGGAACCGCTTGGAACATAAAGAATGAGGAATTTGCCGGCGGAATCCGTCTTGGCGATAAGGGAAAAGCCAGGCAGGTAAACATCGGTACCGATTTTTGGGAGCTTGGTGTTTTCGGTGCCATCAGCGTCAACGAATTTGATTATTCCCGTGATGGCTGCAATTTCCTCAAACGCCAGTACACCGGCTTTGATGACACCATCTTTGATATTGGCCTTGGTGAGGCTCACGGCTTGGGAAACCCCCAGAACCTTGCCTTCACCATCGTCGCCAATGACACTCGTGACTCTATAGTCATCGCCTCCGATAAGACCTCCGGAGACGTTCACAATCAGCTCGCCCGGCGCGCTGACGGTAAAATTTCCAGTGCTATCGGATACACCGGATGCAATAACTTTCCCAGAACCATCTTCGAGCTGGACGGACTGGTTTTCAACCAAAGTATCCTTGTTTGCATGATCGGGATCAATGGAAAGCGTTCCGGTAATCGTCACCGGCTGAGCGTTGACCAGGCCAGCTGTGGCTACGGCTCCACCACGGGAACCGCCGTCCGAGCCGCCGCAGGCCATCATCACAAAGGCAAAAATGGACACACTCAGATTCATTCCTCGCAAAATCCATCGCTCCATGACCTGGCCTCTTCGATAGGATGGTATCTCATCTATCGGCCCATCGGCCTGACCCATAGGTCGCTCAAGAGGAAAATATTGCCGCTGACGGTGACGCCATCCCCATCCTGACGACTCTGTGCGAGTCAGCTTCCTGGCTTGAGCCTGTCCAATGCGATCCTGGGCCAGGGTCCCGAAAATTTTACCTGGCACCAGCAAGGAGTTGCCGGACTTTCAGATAGGCAGTTATATGAATGCCTCATAAACAACCAAGAGAGTAAAGCGCTGAATCCCGACTCACGAAGTCCAATATTCAGGAACGTGTGTCCTGGATCATGGACACATGAGGCCTTATCAACCTCGCAAAGCCTTCCATCTTCGCCTTCGAGCGCGTGGCATGTGCATTGCTTTAACAACGCCACCGGTATGAAGCTGGGTGATATTTCAACTTTATGGAGAACCATATGAAAATTGGTAACATTCTATCAGCCCTTATTTCCCTGAGCTTTTTGAGCACGACATTGATAGCTGCAGATTTCAGTGAAAAGAAGCACGAAGAGTCTTTGCCTTTGAGTGAAAGCCTCCACCAAGGGACCAATGCCGCTTTGGAAATGGGGTTGCCACATGAAACGGCGAGGGCTGTCGATAATAAAATCTGCTTTTTCAATGATTGGGAATCTCGCGACGATATCGCTCAGAGATTAGGAACCTACGATTGTAGATTTAGCTATCCTTATAGCCATGGCACGATGTACTGCACCCTAAAAGAATGTTGATAAGTCTGGTTATGCGTTGGATTTATCATCACGGCTTTTTCGCTGGACTTGGGGGAGTGGTCACCCGCTGCCGCGCCTCGGGCACGAAGTGAACCTGCTTTTCAAACCGGCCATCAGCGGACTTCAGAGTCACGTAGGATGGAGACGTGGAGGAATTCTTGGTGAGAATAAAGGCCTGGCGCACGCTTTTGCCAGGCTGCACTTCGACCGTTTTCTCCGTTTTTTCCGGAAGCTGGATGGGATCCTTCACACTCTGCGTGAGCCAGAGTCCCGAGACGACGACCATCTGGGCAATGAAACCTTCCAGGCGATCGCCGCCGTTCAAAATGAGCGGCAGGGTTTTTCTGGACTTTTGGTTGACCAGTTCACCCTTGAGATAAGCAAGTTCCTCGGCACTCGGTTGACGCCAGGCTTCGTTCTGACTTGTGATGGAGTCGATCGCTTCAAAGGCGAGCGGCTGCTCCGTTCGATTGGTCATCGTGCAAGTGAGGATCACCCAGCGGGCCAGCAAGTTTGCCGGCTGGCAGGTGGTATCCCACGACAGAGCCTGTTGCTCCGGATCATGGGTGCGGGAGCTGGTGACACAGGCTCCCAAAAGAATCGTCATGAGAAGGATCTTCACCTGAGACTTCATAACGGAAAATCCTTCCTGTCCATCAAAGTGGAATGCTCGCATACCAGTCCAAAATCGTCTTCGTATCCGCATCCGACAAGGGTGTGCCGGGTGGTGGCGGCATGGTCTTGTTCGTCACATGAGTCTTCAGAGCGGCGGCCTTATCCATTGCCGTCTGCTGGACATCCAGACCCGGATGGCAGGCGATGCAATTGTTTCTTATAAGGGGCTGAACTCCAGCAAGGAACGCCTGCTCAATCGCTGCAGCCTTGGCATCCAGAACGCTGAGTTTCAGCGCATCCTTTTCATAAAGCTTGCCGGCATTCAGCACGAAAGTCCGGCCCATGAACGTAACATCCTTTTCCCCGGAGGACGCCAGCATCATGGCCACCTGCCCGGGCGTGCCGGCAATGCCAGGATCCACCTTGAATTTGGCCACGCGCCAGACCCATTGATTGCCGGGATTTCGTTTCAGCAAAAGCAGCTGCTCCGCCGTCAAAAACCAGAACAGTTCCGGACCATCACCCTGCCCGGCCGCTGTCACAGCCACCGGCTGACCGCCCTGTTTGGGCAGATCGAGATTCAAGGCACGCACCTTGTCCCCATCGCGGGTCAGGATATTGGCCTTGCTGTCATTGCTCAGGATCAAACTGTTCGGACCGATAAACAGCAGCTTATGATTCGGATCCGCGAGAAGTTCCGGCGTGATATTCAAAAGGGTCACCTGCCCTAAAACCTCGGACGGTACGCTGGACGGAAACGCAATGCTCGTGGCGCTGTACAACCAGAAATGCTCGCCCTCCTGCTTAAACATGCGAGTGCCGCTGGGAATGGTCACGTCGCTTTGCAGTTTGGTCAAAAGCCCCTGCTTCTCTTCATCCAGCAGCCAGCTGTAGCCGGTCTTGCTATAGATCAGGGTTTTGGTTGGACTGACCTTGCTGATATGAGCGATGTCATCCAAAAAGCCCTCGGGCATTCCACTGACGTCCACTTCCGCGCTGACCTTTAAAGGCGCAAGGTCGCCGCCATCAGTAATTACGGCCTTGCCGTCACTGATTGTGGGGTCATCCACGATCGCATCCCCGCTGCCCACTCCATCGGTGATCGCCTGCCCAGCCTGCCCACGCTGGTCGTCGGTCTTCACTTTGGAACAATGCGCGACCAGCAGTGCGCCCAAACCCAGAAGCAAAATTCTGCTTGCTTTCATCACTCCTACTCCCCCTCTTTTTTACTGAAACGCGGTCAGCTGAACAACCTTCACACCCATCAAACTGGTGCTGGTCGTTCCAAGCTGAGTGAGGCGCAACTCGGCCCTGTCGGCCACCTTATCCACGCAGCTGCCGACATTCAGAAACTGAATGGCTTTGGGCCGAGCGGTGATCGCCACCTCCTGAAACTCCCCTTTATTCGCAACATCACTGTAACAACGAACTTCAACCTTGATGTCCTTGAACTCTTCCGTGGCTCCCTCCACCTGGGTCCAGGTGAAACCGAGCTGCCGAATCGGAGCCTTCGCATCCCAAAGGCCAGCCTTGGTGAAATCAAATTCATTCAAGGTATTGGTTAAATACAGGGTGGCGCCGGTAAAGTCGGTGTACATGTATGGATCCCCACCGTTCCCCACTTTTTCCGCAATCTTCACGGCCTCGATCCCGCCGGTGGCATTGCCGGGCACTTTCAGTTTGATGAGGTAGACATCACCAACACCGCGCACCATGCCCACCATGCTGCCGTCACCCAGCGCGCTGAGTGGGCCCACCTGGGCTCCGATGCTTTCCATCAGGTTATAGGTCGCGAAGCCTTTGCATTCCGGAGTTTTATACAAACAATCATGCGGATAGATGCTGATGTTGGTTCCCGACGATCCCCAGACCATCGCCTGTCGTGGTTCAAAAGCGAGCGTATAAAAATTGGTGGCATTGAACACGTTGCCCAGGCGATCGCCGGACATCGCATAACTGCCGTTGCCGTTGGAATTGGGCCCCACAGTCAGGGTGGGAAGATTGGTCGAAACAAAGGCCTTGTTCGGGGCCTTGTTGATATCAAGAGCGGTCATCGTTTTCAGATCGATGCCGATCGTGGCCCCGCTCACGAACTGCCCGTAATAGTGAAGACGGGCCTGATCGATAAAACAGCTATAACCCCATTGCACCGTCGTCGAAATGTTGACCGGCGGCGTGACGGTTGCAAATTTGGGAGCATAGGGCGGCTTGTCATCCTGCTCGATTTCCACGAAATTCCCTATGCCGTAGCCGATGCCCAGATAGCGCTTGCCGTTCTTGCGATAGCTCACCACACAGCTGCGTTCTTCAGCTCCGACGCCGGCGAGTTGAAAGTAATTGCCCTTGGCTGGCGTCTTATCAATGGCGCCTTCCGGCACTCCATCATGCAGGAAATAAAGGTGACCACCGTTCTTGGCGAGCATGACCGCACCGCCTTCCAGAACATAGGTACGGGTGCCTCCTGCGGGTGTGGCCTGGGACCAGCTCTTGCGCGTCTTTACCTGGCCTTTTTCCAAAAGCAGATGCTGTACATCACCAGCTGCCGTGGCCACCCAAATATGATTCTCCTCATTGGGGGTGAGCGCCTTGGTTTCAAAGCCGCCCTTGAACTTGGGATCAATGACCATATCGGCGATATTTTCAGCCAGAAGATCATGATTGATCGTTGACGGCGAGGTGGCCGGAGTCGATTCCGTCACGCCCGCTGTTTCCGGTTCCGTGGTCCCGATAGCGGCACCGCCGCGCAAGCCGCTTTTGTTACAGGCGCTCGCGCTGAATATCAGACCGACGATCATCCATCGTGTCCAGGTTTTTAACATTGCCCGTTACTCCCTCTTCCCTCAAGCCTGCTGCCCCGTCTCTAGTATAAACCAATCGAGGTCGCCGCCACATGCTCGTTGACCATGTAAGCGGCCCAGCTGGTGGCACGGCGCTTCTCGCCCTTGGCATTCACGCCTTCAATCAGGGTAATGTCCTTCAAATCAAAACTGCCGTCACAGATCAAGGCCGCGCCTTTCAGCGAACCATCGAGTGTGGCGATATCCTCGTTACGGCAGTCGGTGTCACGCCAGGCCTGTTCGAGCTGGGCCCAGCTCCTGCTGAAGCGGAGTTTTCCGGAAGCATCATGAAAATTGAGAGTGGTGTCGCCCTTTTCACTGCTGAGCATGCGCCCGCCCCACATGATATTCAATTTCAAGGCGCGGTTTTTCGGAGGCGTTCGCCTCAGCTGCATGTCGATGGCGATCGGTTGAATCGTGACCACTTCACCGAGTTTGGGCGAAAGATAACGCGGCTCGCGCGAGCAGGCCGACATCATCAGGCCTAGCGCGAGACCGATAAAGGGCCCGACCACGAGTTGGCTGACTTGCATGGTGGCATCCTTCCTTAAGCTTTCTCGTAGGAACTTATCGGCTCAGAAAAAGGCGGCACTAAGAATAATTATTGCCCAGGGGAAGTCCATGGAATCACCGCCTCTATTCGGCAGGATTTCAACATTTACGCGCGGTAAGATTCGGGATTTTATAGGCTTTTTCCAGGAAAGGCGAAGGGGCGAGCCGGGCCGGGTGCCCGTCGCCCCCGTGCAGTATGTTTCCCCTGTAGTCTCAGACCGACAGCCTGGATCTCCTGCTCCTCATGAAGAGGTAGCCGCCAGCCACGATACCGGAAACCACCAAAGCCTTTTTGATAAAGCCCTGACGATTGTATTTCCATTCCGCTTTCCAGCCCATTTCAGCAAAGATGTTGGGAATGTGGCCTGACTTCAAATCATCAATGAGGCCTTCCACCACGTTGATGCGATCGGCCAGTAGAATCGGCAGCCAGCGTTCCAGGCGTCCTTCCCCATAGGTATAGGCAAACTCCTTGATCCGACCGCTCAAACCCTTGGGCGGCAGCGTGGTGCCAAAGACTGGTGGCATGCGGGGATGTTCCACCGATCGGAATATTTTCACGGAACTTTGTTGCAGCTCGGGAATATCCCAGTGCGCTCCGGTGCCGCCAACCGGCTCCTTTTCCATCGGGACACCGGGACGACGGGCGGGATCAAGGTCAACTCCCCAGCCGGGAATTTCAGTATTTTCAAACTGCATCATGAGTCTATCCTTTCAAAAGGCGCCGCGGGGCGGAACCAGGACGGTTTTGATACAATGGTCGAGCTTGCTCGAGAACATGTGATAGGCGTCGGACACCTCCTCAAGCGGCACACGGTGCGTGATGATCGCCTTCGGATCGATGCGTCCCGCCTGTATATGCTCCATAAGTCGCGGCAGATGACGTTTGACGCTGGCCTGGTTCATCCGCAGCGTTAAACCCTTGTTGATGGCGTTGCCAATGGGCACGGCGTTGAAGGTGGGTCCATACACACCGACAATCGAGATGTTGCCGCCTTTCCGCACCGAATTGATCGCCCAATAGAGCGCCGTCACCGCTCCGGCTTGCAGTTTCAGCTTCACACCAGTCAGTCTTTGCAGGGCGCTGCCGCTGGCTTCGGCGCCGACCGCATCGATGCAAACATCAGGCCCGAGCCAGTCGGTGATCTTTTTCAGATGCACGACAATGTCATCAATCTCCTTGAAGTTGATGATTTCGCAAGGCGCATATTTCCGCACGAATTCCAGACGATAATCGACATGATCGATAACAATGACGCGACCGGCGCCGAAGAGCCAGGCGCAACGGGCGGCAAAAATCCCGACCGGTCCAGCCCCAAAGACCACCACGGTATCGCCTTCCTTGATATCGCCCATTTCAGCGGCCTGATAGCCGGTCGGCAGGGCGTCCGTGCACATCAGAGCATCCTCTTCATCCACATCGTCAGGAATCACCATGGGACCGATATCAGCGAAGGGAACCCGCACATATTCCGCCTGGCCTCCATCATAGCCGCCGGCTGTATGCGAGTAACCGAAGATGCCACCGACCGCCGTGGCTTCGGGATTCGAGTTATGGCAGTTGCCATAGAGTTCCTTCGAGCAAAAATAGCAGGAACCACAAGCAATATTAAAGGGTACGAGAACATGATCACCGACCCGCAGGTTCTGGACGGAACTGCCCACGTCCTCGACCACGCCTGTGAACTCATGACCGAAGGTCGTCCCCACACGGGTATCGGGAATAAGACCGTGATAAAGATGCAAATCCGAACCACAGATGGCGGAACGGGTGACGCGCACGATGGCGTCATTCGGGTGTTCCACTTTCGGTTCCGCCTTCTGATCCGCGCGCACTCGATACGGCCCGCGGTAGGTCATTGCTAACATAATCACCTCCAAGGTTGAGCCAACGAGAAAGATGATTAGCAAAAGCGAGGCCAGCCGGATGGGTGTTCCACCTCACTGGCGACACCCCCCCCGGAGGCTGGGACGGCGACTCCTCCATGCGGCTTCCGCGGCCAGGGTGAGGAGGCCAGGGACTGGACTCTCATCAGGAAACGACGGTCATGGTATAATGGGTCGGCATGCAATAGATCACGAAGGGACCAGGAGGCGTCCATGACACAGCCGATCGAATTCAGGGAAATCCCTCTTTTTCGCTATTTTGAAACCGATGCCCGTCAGGAACTTCCCAACTGGTTTACCTGGAAACAGGCGAAGCGGGGAGAAGTCATCCTTTCCTATGGAAAACCAGTCCCAGGCATCTTCATCATTGCCTCCGGTGAAGTCGCCGTCAGCATACCCAATGTCGACAGCCCCTTGGCTCTTTTACGAAGTGGACAATGCTTTGGTGAGATGTCTTTGGTCGAGGAGGTCGAAACCGCTTCCGCCACCGTAACGGTGCATTCCGCGGAAGTCCGCCTGATGTTCTGCGCGGCCGGTGATTTCAAAAAAATTCTCGTGAACATGCCGGGCTGCGCTTATTCCTTTTATAAGGGCGCGGCTCTTCTGCTCTCCTCGCGTCTTCGTCAGGTGAACAGCAAGCTGAACGAGCAGCTCTCTGAGTTTCACAATCTTATCACCGATGTCCTCAAGGATTCGCAGGTGTCCCGGCAGCTCACCGAAACCATGTCGGAGGTCAATGAAACCGGAGCGAATGTGGTCACGAAACTCATGCAGATCATGCCGGTGCTGAACAATCTGCATAAGAAATTTCCGGCTGCAAAACTCGATATCGAACAGTTGCAAAAAGTTCTCGAGGAAGTTTTTTTGGTCGACTCGCAGAACTTTGATCGCATCTCCCAGCAGCTGGATTTGATTTATCAGCAGTTTGAAAATATCAAGCGTGTGGCTAATGGTGGCACGGCCATTCCGCTCGCGGGTGACCGAAATCTGTTCCGCAAACCCGCATGAGAATGCGGGTCCCAGCCTAAAAACCCCCATGTAAAAACTCTGTCTCTCATCCGCTACAGAGAATGTGAACGGCATCTTTCCTCAAAAAAGGAATGATTTTTTGCGCTGGAATACTTACAAAGACTGATGTGTAAATTCCGGTTCCCCGTTCAATTGAACCGACTCAGCTGCGGCGACGGTCGGTTATGTCTCGTGAAGGAGACTGCAGATGGAAAAAATTCTCTACGCATGGCTGCTCATCGTGGCAAGTGCCGTCTCTTTCTCGAGTCTGCGCCAGGCCTCGTTTGTGTGGGATGATCAGCGCGCTTTGGGCCTCGTCGATAGCACCGACCAACCCGTCACGAGGTCACCAGCGGAATCCATACGCGACAGCTGGCGCCTCAAGCCTGGCGAAGCGTGGCAGCCGATCACGGGCACCCTCTGGGGCCTCGTGCAGGCGGTCGAGCCAGGTCAGGAGAAAGCACCGGCACTCCTGCATTGGCTGAGCTTTAGTTTGCATGTCCTGAATAGCATCCTTGTCATGTTGATTCTGACCGTAGCGTTGCAAAGCAGTGGCGCGGCTTTTGTCGGGGCCCTGCTGTTTGCCCTGCATCCCTTGCAGGTCGAGCCTGTGGCCTATATTGCCGCCACACCGTATGTACTCGGCGCCTTTTTTGCTTTGGTCGCGCTGTGGCAATATCTCGTTTATGGTGAGTTGCGCACGAGCGATTCCCGGAACCATGGGCGACGCCCGCTGCAGGTGGCCACCATCAGTTTTGTGCTCGCGCTTTTGACCACACCAGCCACCGCGATCACGCCACTCATTGCCATGCTGCTCGTCAATGTGTTGCCCAAACGCAGCTCTCTCTCCGCTTCACGGGTGCCTCTCTGGCCCTTGTTTTTGTGGGCTGTTCTGGCGATTGCGCCGGTTGTGTGGGCAATCCGTGCGGATCCTACGCAAACGCTCGCCGAGCAGACGCCTTTCTGGTATCGCCCCTTTGTCGCTGGTGATGCGCTCATGTTTTACATCATGAAACTACTGGCTCCTGTGATGCTGGGTCCCGATTATGGACGCTCGCCGGCTTTTGTCATGAATCACTGGTGGGGTTACCTGACCTGGCTTCTGCCGCTGATCATTCTCCTTTTCATTGGTTATAGTCGCGGCCAATTGCAGCGCATTTTCCTCGCTGGCTTTGGCATCTTCGTCGCCGCGCTGCTGCCTTATCTCGGCCTCGTGCTCTTCTCCAAGCAGGCCACTTCCACTGTAGCGGATTCCTTTTCCTACCTCGCGATGCTGGGGCCGGCCCTTGCCATGGCTGGCGCTGTCGCTCTCGGGCGTCGCGCCTGGCTGCCTGCGGTTTTTGCGTTGGCCATTGCGAGCTTCGGCTACTTGACCTGGCGCAACGTTCAGCATTGGCAAAATGATAAAGCGCTGTGGGAACATGCGATCGTCATCAATCCCAACAGTCCGGTGGTTCATGCCACGCTGGGGGATACGTATCGTCGCGAGGGACAGTGGGAGAAGGCCAAATTACACTATGAGCAGGTGCTGACGGTCAATCAGATCGATCCTGATATTCACTTCTACCTCGGCGAGATCGAGCAGCGTCATGGTTCAGCGCAGCGTGCCGCCGCCCTCTTTGAAAAAACGCTGGCCTTGAATCCCAACTTCACCGAAGCGCACAATCGTTTGGGTCTGGCCTACTATGATCAGGGAAATCTGGATAAGGCTCTGCTCCATTTTCAAAAAGCGGTCGACACGGCTCCGGAAAACAGCACCAATCTCCGCTACCTGGGCATGCTGCATGTGCGGCGTGAACAGTACGATGAAGCGATACCTTATCTGACAAAAGCTCTGGCTCTGGCCGACAAGAGCCGCACCGCGGAGCGCGCGCATTCGCATGCCCTGATGGGTCTTGCCCTCTCACGCACCGGCAAAGGACAGGAGGCGCAGTCACATCTGGAAGCTGCGGTGAAACTGAATCCGGCTGATCACACCGCACATCGCACCCTTGGTGATATTTATTATGAGCAGGGCGCTTATCAGGATGCCCGGCCGCACTATGAAAAAGCCTTCAAGGCCAATCCCAAGGATCCTGTGCTGAATCGCAATCTTGGCAATGTGCTGGCGCAGGCCAAGGAACATGACAAGGCGATCCTTTATTTCAGCAAGGCTCTGGAAATTCGTCCCGACTGGCCTGAGGTTCTCACGAATCTTGGCAACTCCTATTTCCATTTGAAACGACTGAAGGATGCTGAGGCCACCTTGAGGCGCAGCCTGGCTCTGAAACCGAAACAGGCGGATCCGCATCAGGTGCTCGGTGATATCGCCCGCTGGCAGGGAAAAAATGCTGAGGCCAATGGTGAATACTACCTAGCGTTGAAGATCAATCCGGAACATCCGGAAGCCAACTATCGCCTGGGCAACTGGTTCCTCAAAAAGGATCGTCGTGCGGAAGCGATTCATCATTACAAGATCGCCCTGCGGGGCGCGCCCAACGAAGGACGTTATATCAGTCAGCTCAGACGCGCGGAACGCAGACAGGATAACCCGAGCCAGGGCTCGGCGGATGCCACGATGTAATTCGCATCGGGCGTTTGCCCAGGCGCCGAGCCGGGGCTCGGCGAAGACAAGCGGGGAGGTTCGCCTCCCCTGCGACCTCCGAAGCCCCATCCTCTTTATTTTATTTGGATTTTTTTCAAGGCTTTTCCGAGTCCCTTTTTCCTGCCGCCCCACCCCCTCCGGACCCATAACCCATCAATAATTTTCCTTAATATTTTTCCAGGGAGTCCGACAACCCAGGGAGACTGACTGCGTTCAGGAAGATTATGAATCACTGGCTCCAACTTTGGTTCTTCCTCATCCTCGTTTTGACCACGGGTCAGCGGGCTCAAAGCGCTATGGCCGGGCCGGAACCGATCATGCTGCCACCCGGCACGGAAATGATGCCCCTGCAGCAGGGACTCCTTTATCTCGAAGACACCTCGCGGCGCATGACCATCGACGAGGTTATCAACGCCATGCAGGTGGGCCGTCTTCGCGAGCTTGCGCCCGGCACGAATAATCTCGGAATCACGCATCACGCCTACTGGTTTGTCGGCCGTCTCGACAATCCCCGCTCTGAGGCGCAGGATCTGATCTTCGAACTCAACTATGCTCTGCTCGATCAGGTGAACTTTTATGTGCTCGATGCGGATCGGCAGGTCCTGGAAACAATGGTGGCCGGGGATCGCGTCAAGCTCACCGATCGTTCGATCAAAGTCAAAAATCCCTCATTTCCCCTGCGCATTCCGGCGGAAAGCTCCCGCTTCTTCCTGCTGCGTATTGAAACCCTCGGAACCCTGACCTTGACGCCCAGGCTCTGGCAGCCGGCGGCCTTCATCACGCAGGTTAATCAGGAACAATACGTCTATGGCCTGTATTACGGCATGGCTCTGATGATGATCATCTATAACCTCTTCATGCTTTATTCCCTGCGCGAAAGAGTGTTCCTCGTCTACGTTGTCTACATCAGCATCTACAGCATTTTCCAAATGTCCCTCAACGGCCTCGCTTATGAATTCCTCTGGTCGGAATCGCCCATCTGGTCCAACTACGCAATCCCCGTCACGGCCTGTCTCAGCCTGCTTGCGGGCCTGGAATTTGCGGAAGTTTATCTGAACCTCAAAACCCGGGTTCGCTCCCTGTATCGGGTCGGCCTGACGCTCAAGATCCTTGTCCTTCTCCTTTTGGGCATGAGCCTGCTCTGGGATTATGCGGACCTTCTGAAATACGTGAGCATGCTGGGCGCGGTCTGCTTCCTCTTCTGGCTGATCTCGGGCTTTCACGGCATGAATCAACACTACCGTCCGGCGGCCTTTTTCAGCCTCGCCTGGACCGTCTTTTGTCTTGGCCATGTGCTTCTTTCCCTGCGAAACCTCGGCTGGCTTCCCAGCAATTTCCTCACGCTTTATGGAGCCCAGATCGGCTCCTGTCTGGAAATGGTCGCGCTCTCCATCGGGATCGCGGATCGCATGAATCAGGAGCGCCGGGAGCGGATGCAGGCCAAGGAGGAAGCTCTGCGGATCGAGACGAGGGCCCATCAGGATCAGCTGCGTTTGAACGCTTCATTTGAACGCTTCGTGCCACATGATTTTATCGAGCTGCTCGGCAAACGCGATATCCTCGAAGTGGAACTCGGTCAGAGTGTGGAAAAGGACCTCACCACCCTGTTCTGTGATATCCGCTCCTATACAACACTCAGTGAAAAACTGGGCTCGCAGAAGGGCTTTGCCTTCCTCATTTCCTACTATCAGTTTGTGGCTCCGGTGATCCGCAGCCATCATGGAGTCATCGATAAATATATTGGTGACGCCATCATGGGCGTTTTTGAACGCGGCGCGGATGATGCGATCCATGCCGGCCTTGCTCTGCTGGCCCGCGTGGGCGAATTCAATGCTGCCCATCTCTGGACCGAGCAGCCGATTGAAATCGGCATTGGCATCAACACCGGCTGGTCGATGCTCGGCATCATCGGGGAATCCTCACGTTTGGAAGGAACGGTGATCGGGGATGCCGTGAACCTCGCGGCGCGTTTGGAAAAAGCCACCGTCGAGTTCGGAGCGCCTTTGATCATCACAGGTTCGACCTTTATGGCGATCAAGCGTCCCGAGCGTCTGCATATTCGTTACATTGGTCAGACCGTAGTCAAGGGCAAGGTGGAGCGCATAGCCCTCTATGAGGTCTTTGATCATAATCCCGAGCAGGTCCGCGCCCTGAAACTGGCCCATCAGGGTCTTTTCGAACGCTCGGTGAAAGCCTATCAGGAGGAACGCTGGAACGATGCCCTGGATGGTTTTGAGGAACATCTTTCGTATCTGCCCCATGACCCGATCGCGCTGAAATATATTCAGCGCTGTCATGAAGGGCTTTTAAGTGTGAGCTTTGTGGCCTGATGATCAAGGAACGCTATCAAAAACTATCGCATTCCGCCCGCATCGGGGTGATGATGTCTTTGATGCCGCTTCCCGGCTGGGGACTCGGCAACATGGCGATCTTTGTCCTGGAGCGCATCTTCGGGCATCCGAGCGGCATCAGTCTCGTGAACTTTTTGATTGTCCCGGCCTTCCTCACCGTGATCGGCCTGATCGCCACCTTTTCCCAGCTTTATAAAGTCCTGCGCATCCCGGCCGGCCGGATGACCCTGATCCTGACCGCCATGCATGGGGTCTGGTCGGAATATGCAGCGGTCCAGATTCATGAAGAGTACAACGGCTATCTGATCCTTTTTCTCTTCTCGTTTGGCCTGCTCTTCCTCAAAGTCTCCGCCGGCTTTGTCGTGACGCTGCTCTTTTCCAGTGCGAACGTGATGGTGGTCCTGGCCCTGATCTACTTCCTCAAAGTTCCCTGGGGCACGGATGAGGAGCTTTTTATCTTTCTCTTCAGTCTCTATGCCTTCAGTACCGCGATCCATAATGAAATCACCCGGCGGAATTATCTGCAGCTGAAGCGCGAACAGAAAAAGACCACGCATAGTTTCAAACAGCTCAACAAGGTCTTCTATCCCCACCAGCTCCGCATGATGGAGCAGGGCGTCGAACTGGAAAAAACCATGCCCTGTGGTTCCGGCAAAGGCTGTGCAATCTTCTTCGACATCATGGCCAGTTCCAAGGTCGAGCATGAGCGGGCCCAGACCCTGTTCCGGGAGGCCTTCGGTCGCTGCAGCGAGCTGATGATGAGCCAGTACGATGCCGACCGCATGGAGTGCAATGCCTTCCGCATCAATGAAATGGGCGACGGCTTCCTCTGCTCGATCGGCTACCCGTTCCAGGCACCGGACGGTCGTTCCAATGCCGAGGTGGCCCTGGAGCTGTCCTATCGCTTTATTGAAATTTTTGAACAGAGCATGCGGACGCTGGATTATACCAGCCCCATCCACTGTTCGATTGGGATTGCGGCGGGGGAACTGGAAAGTTTTTATACGACCTATCGTCCCGTTGAATATCACATGTACGGACGCGCCGTGATCCTGGCCACGCGTTATGAAGAGGTGCGGAAGATCCTGGCCCAGTCCATGGCCATTACCGGGTCCATGATCATCCTGCAAAGTCACGTCTATCGCAGTCTGCCGGCTGACACGCGACGCGACTTTCAGGAACTCGATCTGCAGGCGCATGACCTCAAGGTTCGCGATGATCCGTCCGCCACCCGACTCTTCTATCGCATGGTCAACATCCTGGAGCAGGACGAGAAGCCCCAGGATAAGCTCCAGGCGTCCTGAGGGATGGGTCCTCAGCCTTTCACACAGATGAGCTGCCGCAGTTCCTCGACGACCTCGACCAGATCACTCTGGTTTTCCATGACCTCATCAATATTCTTATAGGCCGCCGGGATTTCATCGAGAACCCCATCATCCTTGCGGCATTCAATGCCGGCTGTCTGCCGTATGAGATCCTCTTCGGAATACAGCTCACGCGCCCGGGTGCGCGACAGACGCCGACCGGCTCCGTGCGAACAGGAGCAGAAGGATTCCTCCTCACCGCGTCCCTTCACGATAAAGGACCGCGCCCCCATCGAACCGGGAATGATACCCAGGTCGTTGGCGAAGGCACGCACCGCACCCTTGCGGGTGACCCAGACGTCTTCGCCGAAATGCGTCTCGCGCGCCACATAGTTGTGATGGCAGTCGACAAAGGTGAGCGCATCCGCCTTCAGCTGCGAGCCTCGGGCATCGCGCAAGTCAAACAGCGCGATGATCTCATTCAGGACGAGACGCCCCATCGCGCGCCGGTTCAGGTACGCAAATTCCTGCGCCCAGAGCATGTCGCTGATATAGTGTTCAAACTCCGGCGTGCCTTCCAGAAAATACGCGAGGTCCGCATTCGGCAGTTCGATAAAGGCCTTTTTCATCAAGCCCCGCGCGATGTTGATGTGATGCTGGGCAATCATATTCCCCACGCCTCGCGAACCGGAATGCAAAAGCAGCCAGACTTCATTTTTTTTCGAGACACAGACTTCAATAAAATGGTTGCCGCCTCCCAATGTTCCCATCTGCGGCGCAACTTTTTCGAGCGAACCGAGATGACGATCGTTTCCCACGATGCTCCAGGCGCGGTCGAGCACCTCTTCCTTGCCTTTCAGACAGGCCTGGCTTTCCGCAGGCCGCAGGATTTTCAGGCCTTCGTTGTGCTTATGCACAGCCTGTCCGACGGGAACCGCTTTCTCTATCGCCTTGCGCAGACGCAGAAGTTTACCGTCCAGGTCCTCCGGCCTGAGTCCGGGAATTTTATAAGCTGACATGCCACAGCCCAGGTCAACACCCACCGTGGCCGGAGTGATGGCGCCTTTGGTCGCGAGGACGGAACCGATGGTCGATCCCTTGCCGGCATGAACATCCGGCATCACCGCCACATGCTTGAAAACAAAAGGCAGGGTGCCGAGCGCACGCAGCTGTTCCAGAGCATTCTCGTCAATATCATGTGTCCAGATCTTGGCCACGGCAGCCAGAGGACGTCCCGTCGCATCGTTTTGAATCACTTGTTGAACGGGCACAGCTGATCTCCTTCCTCAAAGTCAATCAAGACTCCTGCGAGAAGGATGCCAGGCAGTGGAACCATACGGCTCAGTAAGTTTCGTGAACCCGAAAAACGCATTCATACGTGGATAATACAAGGCTCCGCGGGCCTTCCAGGTCCCTGTTCTGCCAGGGAAATATCAGCTTCGAAAAAACTTTGAAAAACCGGCAGCCCATCTTCCGAAATGTATTGCATGAGCAAGATCGTCCGCACGAAGAGCCACTGGAGGAAACCCATACCCTGACGCTCGAGGAGACTTGCCAATGTCATTGAACACGATCCATCTTAAACTTGCTCTCGTCCTCTCGCTCACCACTCTGGCGCCATTGGCCTGTAACAATCAAAAAACGCCGGAGGAGCTGGAGGAAGAGGAAAACTCTTCTGAAACATTCACCGACGGAAACATGAACCGCGACAACCGTGAAGGTCAGTCCGGTGATGCCGCCTTCATCAAGATTTATCCGGACGGCGAAGTGGTCCCAACGAAGGGAGCGAACACCACCGTGTCGGCTCCTGCGTCGACTTCAGCCGAGGGAACAGGAACGGCGACGGGTTCGACTTCAGGCGACAGCTCGACTGGTTTGCCCTCGGATGCGTCCTCTCCGGCGACTCCAACCGAGTCGGATCCATGGCCAACAGCTGATCAACCTGCACCATCGGCTCCGATCGACCCGCAGACTCCAGAGCCGACACCACCAATCGATGAAGAAACCACGAACCCGGCTCCATCGGATCCCACAACCTCCATCCCGGTGGAAGAAATTCCTGCGCCTGAGCCTCTGCCCCCTGTGGTCAGCGAACCGGCCCCGACGCAACCGGCTCCTGAGCCTGTGGTCGTCAATGAACCCGCTCCGGCTCCGGCACCCGGTGGCAACAGCAAGCTGATCCTGGATCCCTCACGTCCGATCCTGGAAGTGAACGAATACACCACGGCCTCAATTATTGCGGTCATGCCCAAGGCCAACCTTTCCATCGTGAGCATCGGCAAGCACAATCAGTTTGTGCCAGGCCCTTACGCGATCATGGCCAAGTGGACGACTTCTTCCAAAAAAGTAAAAGTCAAAGTGAACCATGGTCATGACAAGGACTGCGCGATTGATGAGTCCGAAGCGAACAGCGAATGGAAGACTTTGGGTATCTTCTATCTGACCAAAAATGCCAAAGTCATGATTACCAATACCGCTTACAGCAACTACAACGTGCAGAACGATTTCATCCTGAAGCCGGTGATTGCGGAAAAGCTGACCAAGCCTTCCATCTTCACCTGTCTGGGTGGTCAGGTTCTGGGTCACGGTTTGAAGGAATTTCAATAAGGTTGATGGATTGTTCATGAAATACCCGGGGCCTGCCGATACTTCGGCAGGCCCTTGTTATTTTGAGGTGCAAGCATGCGTGCGCTACTCGTTTCCCTGCTTCTGATGACCAGCACCGGCTTTGCCGCGGAACGGCAGTCCTATTTCATGCTGATGCCCGCCTCCTGGTATGGCTATCACTGGGAGGAAACACCGGAAGGCAACAGCAAATCTTCCGAGCAGAACACCATCATCACCGCCGCCTGGCGTTCGCCTTATTTTGGACTCTCGCTGGGTGGCTCATGGCTGCAGAACACCAGCCACGCGCGCGACAGCCGGATCAGGCTCTCCGGTCAGGGCTTAAGCCTGGGATTTGTGGGCGCGGGTTTTGTGTCGGCCTTTTATACTTTTCTGTATAAGCCGCGACTGGATTATGAATTCCCTGCCCTCGACGCCAGAACCAGCTACTATGATGGCTCGGGTTCCATCGTGGATTTCGGTCTGCATTTTGGATCGGGTTGGTTCCGTTTCGGTCCACGCGTCTTGCTGATCGATGTCGACTACCGCAGCTCCAGTGTCACGTCAGGAACCGAGACGGAGTCTGCTGCATTGGAAGGCAGCCCGTGGCGGGATCGCTGGGTGGAACCTTATCTCGGTATCTGGCTGATTTTTTAACCGCCCCCAATTCAACCCATGATACCCTCTCCACGCTGGAAGGCGCGAACCCGGAAATTTACGGTTGGAGAGGTTTTTTCGACATGGACCCAGGTACTTTGGCTTTGGAACTCGGCTTTATTATTGCGTTGGCCTTATTCAATGGCGTCCTCTCCATGTCAGAAATGGCGATGGTTTCCGCCAGAAAGATACGCCTGCAGCAGGCCGCAAAAGAGGGCAGCTCCGGTGCCAAAGCCGCGCTCAAACTCCTGGAAGAACCCTCACGCTTTCTCGCCGCCATCCAAATCGGTATCACCCTGATCGGCGTCTTTGCCGGAGCCTTCGGTGGCGCGAATATGGCCGAAAAACTGGGGAACTTTCTGTCCCAATTTCCTCTGCTCGCCCCCTATGCCTCATCCATCGGCCTCGGCAGTGTGGTGCTCCTTGTCACTCTTCTGTCCTTGATTCTGGGTGAACTCGTTCCCAAACGTCTGGCCCTGGGTTATGCCGAAGGTTTGGCCATCCTGATGGCAAGGCCGATCACCTGGCTCGCTTTCATATCGCGCCCGGCCGTGCACTTTCTCAGCGCCATGACGGAAGGCATCCTCAAACTGTTTCGTTATCAACAGCCCAAGGATCCCCCGGTCACTGATGATGAGGTGAAAATCCTCATCGAGCAGGGACGCCAGGCTGGTGTTTTCGAGAAGGAGGAGGAGACCATCTTCAAGCGCACCCTGAAGCTCAGTGATCGTTCCGTCTCCGAGGTCATGACGCAAAGGTTGCACCTGGTCTGCCTCAATATCGACGAGCCGATTGCTGGTCTGATGGAAAAGATCAGCCAATCCATTCATTCCTATTTTCCGGTCTACAAGGGCAATATCGATGAGATTGTCGGCGTGGTCTCGATCAAACATCTCTTCAGCCTGACAAGCCGCAATCTGCCAGTCGACCTGAAATCCATCATGCAGGAACCTGTTTTCATCCCCGAGAGCATGGCGGCTTTGAAACTCCTTGGCAAATTCAAGAGCACGGGCAAACACTTTGCCGTTGTCATCGATGAATACGGTGGGCTGAGCGGTGTCGTCACCGTCATCGACCTTTTGGAATCCATTGTGGGTGATCTGCCGTCGGAACATGACAAGGAATCCCATGGCGCTTTCGAGAGGGAGGACGGTTCATGGCTGACCGATGGCATCCTGTCGCTGGAACGACTCTCGGAGTTCGTTCCCGTCCCGGAGCGCGGCTTTTTTGAAGACGACTTTCAAACCCTGGGTGGCTTCATCATGGGCGAACTGGGGCACATCCCCCAGGTCGGTGAAAAGGTTATGTGGAAAGGCTGGTATTTTGAAGTCATGGATATGGACGGCAATCGGGTGGACAAGGTGTTGATTTACCCGCCTCGCGGTCGATGAAGGACGTGATCGGCGCCGAATTCCAAACCAAACCTGCGCCCTATAATGGGCCAGATCTGCAGCAGTGCAATCACCACCGCGGCCACGATAGGGCCCAGAAATATTCCAAGCAGTCCAAACATGCGAATGCCGCCAAAGATTGCAACAAGGCTGACCAGCGGATGCATCTGGCTGCGCCCCTTGAGAATCACGGCCCGGACCACGTTATCAACCGTTGATGTGATGATGCCGAGCACCAGCATGACGATGGTCTTCCAAAGAGACGACTGGGCATAAAGGTAAACGGTGCCGGCGACCCAGACGGGAAAACTTCCGACGAGCGGAATCCAGGAAAACACAAAGGTCGCGCCACCGGCCACGAATGCAGCCGGAATCCCAAGAATGGCATAGGCGAACGTCATCAACGCTGCCTGGAAGCCGGCGGCCGCTGTGTTGGCCAGAAGCACGGAGAGGGCCGTATCGTGAAAGGAATGAGCGATGCGGCGGCGAAAGTCAGCATCAAAGGGAATTTTTTCCACGGTCCAGTTCACAAGACGACGCCCATCAATAAGGAAAAAAAACAGGGCGAGACAGGCCAGCACCATCTGCAAAAGACCACCCGGAATGCCTTTCGAGAGGACCACAGCAAAGGACGTGATGGAGGACACCGTGGTATGAACCAGGGCGTTGAGCTGTTCCTCAAGATCTGCGGAATTCCCCAGAAAGGTTTGGATGGGCCACCATTCCTCCACGCGGGCCAGGATATCCTGCACGGAAAATTCACCTGACTGTGATACCCATGTTACGATAGCCATGGCCTGCCGGGACGCCAGGATCACAAAGCCCAGCAGCGGAACAACGATGAGAAGTATGGTGAATAATGTTATGATCGCTGCCGCTGTCTTGCGTCCCAAACCCTTCCGACAAAGACCATGATAGAAAGGGCTCGCGACGAGAGCCAGGATTCCACCCGTAATCAGCGTGATCAGATAGGGAGCCACCATTTTAAAGGCAATGATGGCGGAAAGAAACAGCACGACCAGGAAGACGAAAAATGGTGCCTTGGCCGGCTGCTTCTCTGTTAGTACTATAGGATGATGCTCCATGACCCGATCACCTGCTGAATCCAGACCCTGATCAACCCTTTATAGACCAATTTTTGAGAACTGTTCAGACAGGATTGATCCCGCCCTCGGATCGGTCGGAGACCCACAATTTTATGCAAGCCGGATTGCAGAGCGGAACATCACGTGACAAGCCATGACCAGAATCTGCCCCGTGGGCGCATCAATCAGTTCACCGCTCCCCTTGCGCGTTTTCTCAAGGTGGAGGCGGCTGCCGGAGCCCTCCTGCTCGGCGTGACAGCCGTGGCCGTCCTGATCACCAACTCGCCCTGGTCGGAACCGTTTCTCCAGTTCTGGGAGGCGCCGGTCGGTTTTCATTTCGGCCCGCTGGTTGTCAGCCGCTCGCTCCAGCATTGGATCAATGACGGGCTCATGACGCTCTTCTTTTTTGTGGTGGCGCTCGAACTGAAGCGTGAACTCGTGCTCGGCGAATTGCGCAGTCTGCGTATGGCCATGCTGCCTCTGGCCGGGGCTCTGGGTGGGATGTTGTTTCCCGCCCTGTTTTATCTGGCCTTGATGCGGCAGGAACCGGAATTGCACGGCTGGGGAACCGTGATGGCAACCGATACTGCGTTCATGATCGGGTGCCTGGCGATTCTTGGCTCCCGCATTCCCGCCAGCCTGCGGCTTTTCCTTTTGTCCCTGGCGATCTTTGATGATGTGGGAGCGATTCTGGTCGTGGCATTCGGTTATGGAGACGCCGTGAATTGGACCGCGCTGGGCCTGGGTCTGGCCGGTTTCGCCATCGTCGCGGGCGCCGCGTGGCTCGGGACCCGCAGCGTTTCCATTTATTCCATCCTTGGCATTGTCATCTGGGTGTGCTTCGATGCCTCCGGTCTACATGCCACTCTGGTGGGAGTCATCCTCGGCCTCATGACGCCGACCCGGGGCTGGGTCAGTGACACGCGCCTGCGTTCCATACTTGCTGTGGTCCTCTCCTATCCCAAAGGGGAACATTGGAGTGGTGATACCGTCGATCGCCGTGATCTCCGAAAGGCGATGATGGCTGCCAGGGAAACCCTGTCTCCGGTGGAACGATTGGAAATGAGACTGCACCCCTGGGTGGGCTTCGCCATCATGCCCGTTTTCGCCCTGGCCAATGCGGGCGTTGTGATTTCGCTGGAAGCTCTGGGGCAGCCGGTCGCGCTGGCGATTGTGATCGCGCTGGTTCTCGGCAAACCAGCCGGCGTCCTATGTATGAGCTGGCTCGCCGTTCGCATGGGCGTGGCCACGCTCTTTTCCAATCTCAACTGGGGTCTGATCGCGGCGGGTGGACTGCTCACGGGCATTGGATTTACCATGTCGCTGTTCATCGCCGGCCTCGCCTATGATCCCGCATCACTGACGGCAGCCAAGATTGGGATTCTGACCGCATCGCTCATTGCGGCAACGGCCGGCATACTCGCCTTGCTGGGTCTGACGTCCAGCAGAGCCAGGGAATAAATTGCTCAACTGAGCAGGCGTTTGATGTGCTCGACCAGCTCCACCACGCGGAAGGGTTTGTCGACGAATAGATCCGGCTTCAGATCGCTATGCTTGAGATCGCGTTCCAGACCGGCATAGAATCCGCTGAAGAGGATCACGGGGGTTTGCGGACTGGCGGCACGGACCTTGGCCAGGAGCTCAAAACCATCCACATCATTCATGCGAATGTCGGAGATGATCAGCTGAGGTTTGTGTCTTTGGAAAATGCTGAAGGCCCGGGCGCCATTGTCCGCTGTGTAGACATGAAAGCCGGCCGCGGTGAGCCCCTCCTCGGTGAATTCGCGGATTTCCTCGTCATCATCCACCACCAGGATGGTCTGGCCACTCGGCTGAATCTGATCCCGGTGCGAACCGAGGACGGAGGAGGCATTCGGCAAAAAGACCTGAAAGCAGACTTCATTGGCCTGCTCGCTGCCCACTTCGATGAAGCCTTCATGCAGCTCCACCACCTTGTGAACGATCGTCAGACCAAGGCCGACGCCATCCTTGAGCGCCTCGGCATTGCTCCCCTGAACAAAGGGTTCAAACAGTCTTTTGCCTTCCGTCGCGGAAATATTTTTGCCGGGATTGGTCACCTTGCAGACAGCATAGGTGAGTCCATCGCGTGCGGCCAGCTGCGTCTGCACCGTGATCTGGCTTTTCACCGGGGAATATTTGATGGCATTCATGATCAGATTTTCCAGCACCTGCCGGATGCGGCCGGTATCAAGATAGACCTTGATCTCATCGGTATGCCGGGCCACGATGGTTTGTTCTTTCTGCTGAGCCACCAGTCTCAAGGACTTCACGGCATCATCGACCAGGGATGAGTAAAGCACCTGATCGAACGCAAGCTGGAGACCACCCTGGGAACGCAGGGAATCCAGAAGACCGGTCACCAGAAACTGGGCGCTGTCCGAATTGCGCTTGATCCTCTCGATAAAGGATTGCAGCTGCTCGGAAATCGTCTGCATATGTTCGGGAAGCTGAACGTAATCCACCGCGAGCTGAATCACCGACAAAGGGGCCCGCAGATCGTGAGCGACAATGCCGAGGTATTCATCCCGTCGCGCCAGTTCCTGTTCCAGATTGCTGACCTGTTCGGAAACACTGCGTGCCTGCGGCATGAGCCAGCGTAAGAGCTGCACCGAAGTCAGATGCCCCACGACGCTGCCGGCCTCGCTGCGCACGATCACGGGGCGATGAATATCCTCGCTGAAAAACTGGATCAGCATCGCGGAGGTGACATCGGTCGGGGCGACAATGGTTTCCTGCAGCTTGAGTTGCCCCAAAGTCCGGGTGCGGCCGCCCTCTTCCATCAAGGCCTTGGCAACCCTGAAGCTATCAAGGCATCCCAGGATCGTGCCGTCGTCAGACTGTACGATTCCCAGCCGACCGGGTTTTCGGAGTATGGGCCCCAAAGCCTGGTCCAGCTCCACGGCATCGGGCAGCAGGACAAAATCAGTGTCGAGTATCTGCAGCACATCCAAATGGGATTCCGGCTCCATGCTTTCCCGTCCTCGATGGCAGTCGATGCCTTTGAGACTTCATCATAGCAACCCCCATCCCGTTTGGATACTCAAAGACTTTGGCTTCAGGGCGCGACCGGAGCCTCCTCAGTCCAGGCCACCGCATGACTTGCGGCAGGGCTGGTCGGAAAGAGCGTAAAATCCTCGAGAGCCAGATGCAGAATCTGGGTTGAAGCTCCCAGCGCCACCTGACTTTCACCCATGCTGCCAAAGTCGAGACGGATGCGTCTCTGTCCCAGTCCCTGCAGTTGGTCGCCCACCGCCTGGCGCAAAGCACGCAGACGCTCGATGTTCCGCTCCAAAAGGTCCTGATCCAGGACCACGCTATCAAGATCAAGAAGAGCGAGAAGATTGGTGATCAGATGCACCAGCGCACGATCCTCGTCACCATTCAGGGCCGGATGGAGCGGCGCGGCGTTCCCGGCCATCCCATGGCTTCCGCGATGCACACGGCCGTCGAAGACAAGGCCCACCTGCCAATGCGGGGTAATATACGCAAGGTTTCCTGGCCCTTTGGGATTTTTCCACCAATGTTCCGCCAGCGCCCCCAGGTTCGCCTCCTTTTCGAAAGCCACAGGCAACTGAATTTTTTCGCGGATCATATTCTGCAGATGATAGCCTCGCCATTGCGGAAAATGCTCTTCACTCATGGCGCTCACGTCGGCATTCGGATGCACCGGACCGGGCAGCCCAAAGCCGATGCCGATCAGCGGCTTGCCCTCTTCGAGACAGAGGTTTTTGGCTCTCTGAATCCAGGCAAAGATCCTGGCGAGGCAGGTCTCAGGTTCATCCTGGATGGGACAGGTTTCCTGCCACCAATGGCGAATCCCAGCCCGCAGATTGGTGATCGCCACACGCAGACGCTGTGGCTGCAAATCAAATCCCAGTATGGAGTAGGCATCTTCATTAAAGGAGAGGATCACCGGCCGCCGACCACCATTGGAATGCCCAGTTCCTGTTTCCGTAACCAGGCCCCGGCGGATCAGGTCACCAACGATGGTGGAAACTGTGGAACGGCTCATGCCCGTTCTTTGTGAAATATCAGCCCGCGATATCGCATGATCACGCCAGATCATTTTCAAAAGCGTGCTGCTATTGAGAACGCGCATGTGGGCCGAATCCAAAGTCTCCATATCAGGTTTATCTCCACTTACAATTTCCACTAACATCCCCCATCGTTCACCCAGTTCAAAAATGTAAGGGTTCGGAGATTCATACCTTTTTGCATACGCTGACGCCAAGGGATTTCCACCAACTCGTGTTTGCGAACAGAAACACGATCGTCATGGTGAGCGAACAAAGTCACGTGATGAACTTTTGATTTCATACCAGAGTGAAGTTCGCGAGCGCCGCGTCCGCACGCTCAAAAATTACGCTATACTAAAATGGGATTTTGCTGGAATCAAGCGTCAGGCATGGATTACGTCAGCGAATATTTTCGCTGACATCGGGCTCGATCCCAGACTATTCAGGAAGGTACATTATACAAAATGACGATTCGTACGGTAATCGTTCAAAGTTGAAACCAACTTTTTACTTGCCCTCTTTAGTTCAAGGGCCGCTTCATCAATGCTCTAGGAATATAGGTGAACTCGGTGTCATTCGGCCCTTTCCACATCAGCTCCAGAGCGATTTCAAAGCGTGGTCCCTGGAAGTAGCTGACCTGAAAATTGGCATCACCCGCTTTCAGTTCCACAGTGCCGGTTTTTTCCTGCGCAGGGTGCAGGCCGTCATTGTCGATGACCAATTGATTGGCAATATAAAGATTCGCGCCGTCGTCGGCCACAAGTTTGAACGTGTAAAGCCCATCCTGCGGCACATTCACGATAAAGCGCGTATCAAGGCTGAACCATTCGAAGAGATCCGCGACGCCGGGAAAGCCTTCGGAAAATCTGCGGACTTTGATATCGAGTTGAGCCAGGCAAATCTTCTTGATGGCTTTCAAGAGGCTATAGTCAGGAAGCTTCGGCGTATCGGGAGCCAGTTGATAGAGATCAGCCACGATCATTCGATCGGGTTCGCTTGCGCATTCCGCAAACAAGGGATTCTTTTGAACCTCAGTGCTCCTGGTGGGCATTTCCTCGACCAGAATATCGACCGGGATGGGCGCTGGCACATCCTCGGGCTCAGTCGGAACAGGTTCCTCGACCAGGTCATCGCTTTCCGGTGACGCGAGAACAGCCGTACCGCTGCCCTCTTCAAATTTGCCACCGGAACAGCCCAAGGTGAGGAGCAGCAAAAAAGCTTGACCGGACTTGGAAAACTGAGTCATGGGGTCCCCTCCAGGACTTGCAATACCGTCTCTATAATATCGGTTGGGTTCGGGGGGGACTGCACAAGGTCCTTATTACATCGTGAAAATACAGGGCTTTTCCGACTGAATTGCAATTCCCGCACGAGGCGCTGGAGGCGTTCCCGGAGGAAACAAATGGAAACAGGGGCCTCTTGGGAAGGCCCCTCAACTGTCAATAGAGGTTGCAGACGACCCGGGATCAAGCTCCCAGGGCTGCGACGAGATCCATCAGAGCGTCAATGATTCCGGCCACATCGAGGTCCATAACGGCCGCGATAAGGTCCATGATGGCAGCAACGACACCGGCCGCATCCACCAGACCAAAGCCACCAAAGATCGCTTTGCCAATCGCCTCTTTCGCAAGGTCATTCGACAGCTCGGTCACGGCTTCCTGATCACCGGCGTTGGCCGCAGCGATCAGAGCCATGGTCTTCTCAGACATGGCTGCACTTTGCTCGGGGCTGAGATTGCTCTGAGCAAAGATGGTTTGGACCTGCTGTTCCATGGCCACCATATCCATGGCGCCGTCAGCGGGAGGATTGGCGGTCGTCATCACTTCAGCCACGTCAGAGGCTGAAATTTGATCAGGCACAGCTGCGGGTGCTGGTTGTTCAGCGGCAACTGCGTCCTGCACAGACTCAGCCTGGGTGGTCGGCGTGGTGGCCTTTGCGGGCTGACCAGCCGTCGATTTCACCGGTTGGGGAGCCTGAGCACAAGCCACAGAGACCAGAATCAGACCCAAAGTAATAATACGCATGCGCCTCTTTCCTTTCCTTTAAAAGTTCGTCAAGCCCTTGTGCCTCTTGTTATTCAAGTTTGGGGCCAGAGTGCATGTCCTGTAAAATCAGCGACCTGACACCTCATGACTTGTGAAATTCCGTGCTGGCTACACCGCACTGCCCGCTGTTTTTGGTTTTATCTCGATGATTTGATTCAGGAAGGGGGCTGCTGTAGCCTAAAAAATGGGAATTCGAGTGGGTCGCGACAGGTCTTTTTCAAGGAAAGATGTGAGATGTCGGCTCGTTAAGGGTGAAGGTCCATTTCGGGAATGGACCCCGTCCGACATCCCGGAGACGGCTTATTGTATGGGTTTTCGCAGACCGAGCAAGGGCAGGATATTATCGAAATACCGCAGGCCAAACCCAATCCAGACCAGAACGCCAATGATGATCTGCATGACGAAGGCATCGCCCACGCGCAGATGCGTGAAGATTGCTCCACCGATCCAGCCGGTGAGGAGTATGGCTCCTACAAATGCTGTGCGCGGGATGAGAAAGAGCAGGGTCAGCAGGATTTCGGCAATCCCCAGTGCTTTGATCTGTCCAGGATCGATTCCAAACTGGTTCAAACCATTGAGCACTTCCTCAGTGGCCATGACCTTGTTGAAACCGCTGAAAAGCAGGAGAATACTCGGCAGGACAGACAACACCCAACCTACTTTTGATCTCATTGTGATTCCCTCTTTGATTGCTGCATGGATGAGCTGATTGTAGGTCAGCCGGAAGTTGAGCGCAATCCTGCAGAATCCCCAATGCCGCGACTTGCGAGGGTGCGCGTGACCATCAACTGAAAAAGATCTTCCAATGCTTTCTGCACAGCCGGACCTTCCAGGATGCCGAACGTGCGCGCAATCGCTTCGATGGTCGCAAGGCCTTCCGCCTTGGTCTCCCGGCGTACCCGATATGCCGTCGGTGGACCAGGAGGCAAACGCACACAGGGCAGCGTGGCCATCACCGGATCGCGGCGTCGCATCTTGCTCGTTTGCCGCCAGTTGCCATCCGGCACCACCAGATGAAAGGGACCGGCTGTCGCCACCCATTCCGGAGTGAGAAGAATGGCATCATCCGCCGGATAAAGTAAAACGGCTGGGCGATCCGTGGGCAGATGTTCACTCAAATCGTAGGGCGCATCCTCCACACCACGGCTCAGGATCACGCTGTTGGGCAGAGCCAACGCCGCGAGCCGACCGGTATTGGTGGGCACTTTGATTTCCCGTTTATTCATCACGAGGATCAGCTTGGTCGCCAAATTCAGGTCAGGAATTTGCGCGCAAAGGCAGAGTTCCTGTCGCATCAAACAGCGACGACAGCGCTGCTCGTATTTTTTTCGTGAGCTCATGGCACGCCCCCAGGCAAAGGGAGGCAGCTTAACACAAGCCGGGTCAGGCCGCCAGGATCAGGCGATCCCGGCCCTGCTGCTTGGCATCATAAAGGGCCTTATCCGCCCGTTTCAACCACTGTTCCACCGATTCGCCGACCTGGAACAGGGCCACGCCTGCCGAGACGGTGATGGCGAGATCCTGATCATTGTGGCTGATTTTCAGGGTGCGCACCCGCCCGAGCAGCCGCAGGGCGAGGTCCTGGCCTTCGTTCAGGTCGGTGCCCTGCAGAAGGACAGCGAACTCTTCGCCGCCATAGCGCGCGACGAAATCCGTCTTGCGTGGAAAGGACTGGGTTAACGTGCGGGCAAACGCAGTAATCACCGCATCACCGGCAGGATGCCCATAGCTGTCGTTGATTTTTTTAAAGTGATCGATGTCGAACATGATGAGGCAGGACTTCTGCCCGGTAAGAAAGGAAAACTGCGCGGTCTTCCGAATCTGCTGATCGAAGGTCGCTCGATTGTAAACATGGGTCATGCCGTCGAGCTGCAACTGACTCTGCACCATCTGCAGTTCCGATTGCAGCGTTTCCATCTGTTTCTGAAAACTGTTCTGCAGCCCTTCGAAATCCTTCTGTCTGGCCTTCTCAAGCTCCGTCAGGGACGTTAAAACTTCCTTGACGGTCTGCTTCACGGACGCAAGGTCCTGGGCCACAAGAGCCTTCTGCAGATGCGTGCGCATTCGAAGCAGAAGGCCGTCATCCTTCTGATGCGCATCGAGCAGAGTAAAAATCTGGTCCATGCCTTGCCACATGAGTCCCCGCAGATCGGTCAGATACCGTTTCCCATGCGCGGTTTCCTCAGCACGGGTCTCGTGAAAGCTTTCCCGAAGGCGATCGAGGGCCTTGCGGGCGTCGCCACCAAAGCGGGCCTTGATCACATTTTCGAAGACGGTTTTGTATTCCCACTTTTCGAGTTTGAAGATTTGATTCCGCGTTTGACTGTAATAGTCCAGCACGTCGCGAAACAACGCTTCAAAAGGGGAAAGCAAAATGGATTCGTCCTGGTCCTTGCTCTTGCTCATTCTTTGTTCTTTCCACGAGTTCTCCTCGGGTCTTCGGCAATTTCTGCCGGGGGATTAGGTCGCGACCGCTGCGGGCGCACCGGAATTGGCCCTCAAAACCTTGATATCGCAGAGGTCCCGACGCATTTTTTGGAAAGTCCGCAAGGATTGCGCCGGACCGGAGAGCGCTTTACAAGGCCCGGAGCTTTTGCGAGAATGCTGCCTTTGGAAAGCCAGCCGGAGGGTTCGCACGTCATGGTTTGTGTCTTCGCTGATCCATTGTTTGAAAAGCACCGCACGGGTTACCATCCTGAGTGTCCCGAACGCGTTCAGAATACCGTCCGTTATCTGGAAGCGATTCCCTGGTTTACGAAGCTGCCGCGGGGCCGGATCGTGGCCGCGCATGATCAATGGATTCTGCGCACCCATAGTGAACGCATGCTGGAGCAGACGCGGGAACTCTGTGCGGCGGGTGGCGGACATCTGGATCCGGATACCTTCGTCTCGCCCGATTCCTTTCAGGTCGCACTGCATGCGGCCGGTTCCGCCATAGCCGCCGTGGACCGTGTGCTGTCGGGTCCGGATGCTTCGGCCTTTTGTCTGATCCGTCCGCCCGGGCATCATGCGACGCCGACCGAAAGCATGGGCTTTTGCATCTTCAATAACGTGGCGATCGCCGCGCATTATGCGCGTGATGTGCACCATCTCGATCGCGTGTTGATTGTCGACTTTGATGTGCATCATGGCAATGGCACGCAGGATATTTTTTACGATGATCCCGCGGTGCATTTTCTCAGCATCCATCGTTATCCTTTTTATCCCGGCACCGGACATGAATCCGAAACCGGAACCGGTGCCGGGCTGGGTGCGACGCGGAATATTCCGGTCAGCTTCGGAACCTCGCGGGCCCGCTATCATGAACTGTTCCGGCAAGGGCTCGAAGCCAGCATCCAACAAAACCAGCCGCAGTTGATCATGATCAGTGCCGGTTTTGATGCGCACAAGGATGATCCGATCGGTTCCCTGGGTCTTGATATCGAGGATTTTGAAATCATGACCCGCACGGTTCAGGAGGCGGCGGATGCGCATTGCAACGGCCGGATCGTGAGCTGCCTGGAAGGGGGATATAACCTCGACAAACTGCCTCTGCTGGTGGCGGCGCATTTGAAGAATTTGCGATGAGGCTGCCTCTTGTCATCGCCCGCATTCCCGCCTAAGCTATCGATTTTATGTAATCGCGGGAGACCACCATCATGCAGCTTCACCTGGATCACCAAACCGGCCTGGCGGATCTCTATCGACTGGGTGAATCGGCCACAAGCTGGTCTCTTGATACGGCCGCCACACAGCGCGTTCAAGTGGCCTGGCAGCGTCTGATGCAGCATCTGGAAACGGATGGCGCTGCGATTTACGGCCTTCACACCCACTTCGGCCACAATCTTTCCACACGTGTCCCCATTCAGGACTGGCAGACCCACCAGGAAGCCCTGCTGCGTTATCTTTGCGTTGGTATCGGTCCAAGCCTTCCGGAACGTGTCGTCCGGCGGGCCCTGCGTCTGCAGTGTCATAAAATGGGGCTGGGTTATTCCGGTCTGCATCCCCTCACCTTTCAAAAACTTTTGGAACTGGCGGATGCTCCAAACCTGCCAGCTGTGCCGAGTCTCGGCAGCCTGGGGGCCAGCGGTGACCTCATTCCCATGGCGCATGCCGTGCAGCCGATTTTCGAGGAGCTAAAGCCCCAGGGTCCCCGCGATGTCCTGGCTCTCATCAACACGAATGCCATGATGGCCTCATTGGCGGTTGACATCTGGCATGACCTCACGGCCTTGCAGACCAAAGTCACCTACGGCTGGCTTCTGCATGCCGAAGGTTTGGGCTGGAAAAAACAGGGTTTTGGTCATGCCGGCTGGCAGGCGGGGAATCAATTTTCGCCTGCGCAAAGGCGCTGGTTCGATAACGTGCAGGCCTGGCAAACGGCCTTGCAGAATCAACGGGACGCTGGAACGGAAGGTCCGGCCGTGCTCCAGGAGCGCTATTCCATCCGTTGCGCGCCGCAGATTTTCCTGGATATTGAAGACAATCTTCAATTTGCCGGCGAGAAAATTCAACGCGAGGCTCTCAAGCTCGCGGATAATCCTGTGGTCCTGGAGGAAGGCGTCTGGCACGGCGGGCTCTTTTATACCGCAGCCCTCGCCAGCGCGGCCGAACTCATGCAAAATGCAATCGTGCGCCTGGCCGATCTTATGGATCGCCAGATTCTCCTGACGGTCACCCCGGAAACCAATCACGGTCTGCCGGAAAATTTAAGCACCGCCGAACCCGGCAACCACGTAAAAGGTCTGCATCAACTGACCTCTGCGATCCTGCAGAAGATCAAGGGCATGAGTCTGCCCGCCTGTCTTCTCAGCTTTTCCTGCGAAAGCAACAACCAGGATGTGGTGCCAGCCTCGATGTCAAGTCTTCAGCTGGTTAAGGAATCCTGCGATCTTTTGCAGGAGGTGGCGCGCATCCACCGTTTTATCGGGGAACGCGCCTTCCGGCAGCGTCAGGGTCAGCCTCTGCCGCCGGAATTGAACCTCTCGCAATTTTCAAACTTTCGTCTGGACTGATCAGGCGCCGCAGGCCAGCGTGGTGAGCTGATCCGGATTCGTCACATCATCCAGCTTCAGATCCACTTTACCGATGATGGGCACATCGAGAATGGTGATCTTGTCGGCGCTCAGTTCCACGCGCTTCAGCTTGATGGGGATGCCGAGAGCTTTTTTCGCGCTGGCTTCCAGACCATAAAACTCGATACCGAGGGATGAAGCGCTCGGTTGATAGATGCGCTTGATGCCGAATTCCGCCGCAAACTTCATCTTGATTTCGCCGTTGTTCATATCACACTTCGCCGTGCTGCCGCGGACCAGCGCAACCGAAGCCAGATTGGTTCCGGCCTGACTCGACGTCCGCATCGTTTCCAGACGACTCATTAGATTGCCCAGCGCCTGCCCCATGCCATCGTCGGGCAGCAGCACACCCATTTCGCTCGCAGCCGTCGCAAAGAAGGCGCGTTCCAGCACGATCTGCCTTGTACTCGTGTTCAACCAGCTCACGAGCGGTGCCCCCGCCGCGATCAGATCCGGCAGAGCGATCTCCTTGCCATCAAGCATCGTCAGATCAAGACCAAAGGTCAAAAGGAGGCTGTCCAGGGCAAAATCCTGCGGCACGCCTTGCACCGCGCGATCGCTCAGCTCCAGACTGAAACTGCTGTCCTCGGCCACGGAAAGACCCTTTAAAACCGGAGCTTCCTCGGCCGCCTCAGCACTGAGCCCGAAACCGGAAAGCTGTATGGCTTCCGCAATCAGCTCCACTTTTTGCACGGGTTCCAGATTCCACAGCAGCCCGGCATCGGTTTTCAACTGCGATCCGGCCGCATGATGGGAAACCAGGGCACCGCTTTCGAGCCCACCGGATTGCCATTGCCTTGCATCGAGCCGCTCCTGAACATCCTGGTAGACATCCTCCAGATGCAGAGCCGTCAGCGCCTGCTTCAGACCTTCTGCGTCCAATTCCTGACGGGTCAAGCTGAATACCGATGGACTGCTCAACACACCGCGGGCCACGGTAGTGAGAGCCTTGAACTGAGCCGCTGTCAGAGGCGCGTCCTTCCCTGGTTCGACCACCGGACAATTCAATTGCCAGCCCGTACACCATTCCTGATAGGACTGGGTCGCGCCTTCATCGGCTTTCATTTCCGCGCGTTCACTGGAAATCTGCGGTCCGCATGCGGTCAAGCCCAGTCCCATGACCAGGAATAGTCCCATGGAATGACTCACTCCGCCGCCAAGCCTTCGAACACCAAGCGCTGCAAGGTTCATCTTTGTCCCCCTTCTTTCGTCTTAATTTTCAAAGCGAATTTTTATCTACACTGCAGAAGGCTGTTCCGACAGAAAAGGCATTTTTTCTAAATTGAGAGAAGGGTTTCTGCACATTGAACCTCTGCATAACATTTCACGGTCCGGCTCGCCTGTTTAACCCGCCGCAAAGTCTTTTGCTGCAAGATCCACAAAGATCATAACCTTTACAGAGTAACCAGCACGTGTGATGGAAGGAGCCAGCGCGATTTGTGACTCATCAATTTGCATTTTTTGTTTACTCCCAGCGAGTGTTTGTGTATCCAACAAGTAAATTTAATCGCATTCTCATCCTCCGCTGGAAGCTTTGATTCAGCGGGCTTTTCGCGATTTACTTAGGGAGTCTGCATGTCATTACAAACTGCCAGGAAGCAATACATGTTGTTTGCTTGTGCGATCGGCGGCCTTTTGCCCATTACAAGTCCATCGTTCGCGCAGGATACCGGCACGATTGAAAAACGGCCGGAGACCACTCAGGAAACCGAAGCGGCGAAGAAAAAGAGCGATGAGAAGAGCACCGAGAAGATGCAAGTCACGGGCTCGCGTCTTAAGAAGATTGACGTGGAAACCAGTGTTCCGATCAAGGTCATTGATCAGGAGGAGATTCAAAAGGCCGGTATCACCAGCGTTTCGGATCTCTTCCGCAACCAGACGGAGAACTCCTTCGGCAGTTTCAACGGTGGCAGCGGTTATATCTCGGATGGCCAGGCGACGATCAACCTTCACGGTATGGGCTCGGATCGCACCTTGATTTTGGTCAACGGCCGGCGCCTTCCTTCGGAAGCCTCGCTCGGTGGCGTGAACATCAACAATATTCCCATCGAGATGATTGACCGCGTGGAAATCGTCAAGATGAGCGCCTCGGCTGTCTATGGCGCCGATGCGGTGGCCGGTGTGATGAACGTTATCCTGAAAAAGGATTTCCGCGGCGTGGCCACAGCGCTCAGCAGCACCACCTCCGAGCAGGGCGGAGGGGATAACCTTTCCTTCAGTGCCGTCGGCGGCACCGATTTTGGAAATACGAACGTCACCATTTCGGTGGGTGGGGCTCGCACCACTCCCGTTTATACCCGCGATCGCGATGATCTTTGGGGCTATAAAGGCAACTACGCATACAGCGCTTATGCCAACCCTGAGGGCACGTACAGCTGGGCCCTTGTTGACCCAAACAACGTCAACAACGAACGCGACGAGTTCGTTTATCGTCCAAGCCCGAACTGTCCGACGGAAAACCAAATCGCCTTCGCCAATGCTCCGGACGAGGTGATGTGCCGTGGTCTGCGCCGTGACGCCAGTACCGGTCAAATCACGACCAAACGCCAGAACTGGCACGCCATGGCCAATACCAATACCGAGTTGAACAATGGCATTAACATCAACACCACGGCCATGTTCGCGGAAACGGAAACCATGGGTGACAAGGTTCCGCGTATCGGCACCACCGATCCGCTCACCGGCATGGAATACATGATGCGGCTCGCCGATGCTCCCGCGGATCTGCAGGCGGAAGTGGGTCGGCTGGGTCTCGTCACGGACGATCAAACCATGATCAAGGTCCTTTCCCGTTCGCTTCCCTATGTAAAAGGCAATACCCAAAGCCGTGATACGGCCATGGGCGGGATGGTCGGCATCGGCGGGGCCCTGGATAACGCCTGGGATTGGCAGTTGGATCTGTCGAGCTTCGGCACCATCCGTCAGCGCTATTACAACCGAGTCGATGATAAGCTGGCCTTCTCGGAGAAAATGTTTCCGAACGATGGCACGACACCCCAGTTGAACCTTTTCAATCCGGATCCTGCGACGCTGGATGAATTCTTCGTCAATCTCTACGGCAAGGAACGCAATGGCATCAGCGCGGCCACGGCCTATGCCACGGGCACGGTTGGAACACTGCCGGGCGGTGACATGGCTCTCGCCTTCGGTATGAACTATCAGCATGAGACCTATGAGCTCATCGCCGATGAAAAGGACAAACTCTTTTACAATGAAGGTCCACGTTACTGGGGCAGCGTGAATGCCGACGGTAAAGGTGAGCGTGATGTGAGTTCAGCTTTCGTCGAGCTGAACCTTCCGGTCGCGTCGCGCACGGAACTCGGGCTGGCGGGTCGCCTGGACAATTACAATGATTTTGGCAGCACCTTCAACTATGCAAGTTCTCTGGGCTATTCTCCCTTTACCTTTCTGAAACTGCGGGCCAACTATGGCACCAGCTTCAAGGCTCCTTCGCTGCAGATGCTCTATGACAAATCAAGCGGCGGTTACCTGGGTGTGAGAGACACAACCTACTGTAACGTGGATCTTGGACGTGACAACCCCTGCGGTGAGGATATCCAGAGCTATTCCGTTTACGTGAACAATCCGGGCAACGTCGAGCTCGAAGAAGAGACCGCTGTGGCGTATAACCTCGGTTTCATTTTGCAGCCGGTTGACTTTTTCGACTTTACGGCCGATTACTGGGCGGCCAAGGTTGAAGGCATGCATTCCCAGGAGGATCTGAACACGATCGTCGAGCGGGCCAGCCAGGGTCTGCCGATCGGAAGTTCCCAGGTGATTCGGGTGGAGGATCCCAATCGTCCGGACAATGGCAAGATTTCGCGGATTGAAAACAGCTACGCGAACCTTGGTACAATGACGACCAGCGGTTTCGATTTGGAATCGAATTTCAACTGGAACATCACCAGCACGCAGATGAATTTCCGCACGCGTTATTCCAACGTCCTCTCGCGCAAGGAGCAGATCGCCGCCGGCGCACCGAATGAAGAGTTCGTCGGTTCCTACGCGCAGCCGCGGTACCGCACGTCGAATACCTTTGTCGTGCGCAACGGGGGACATCGCTGGAGTGTGGATTCCTTGACCATAGGTCGGATGGAAAGTTCGATCTTTTATCGCGACCCAAGCTATGGCTACATCAAACCCTTCACCCGGTATGATACAACCTACAGCTGGGACCACCCTTGGAATGGAACGATATCCCTGGGTGTCTTCAACCTGGAGAATAAGATCGGTGGTATCCACACCACCAATCGCGAGACGGGAACGCTCGCGTACAGCGGCTATAACTACGACGCCCTGGGCCGTCGCTACTATGTAGCACTCCGGCAGCGAATGTAAGAGCTGGAAGACTCGCCGACAGGCCGAGGCGGGCGGGATTTCCGGTGGGAAATCCCGCTTTTTTCATGTTACGAAAAGATTCAACGTAGGAGGGAAGGCATGACACGTCGCTGGCTCGTCGCCATAAGTTTGCTCAGCGTCCCCGTCGGGGCCCAGACAGAGAACAAAGTTGACATAGGTGGTCTGCTGGAAAAAAAGCCTTGCGATGACGATAAGAAAAAACCCGAAGGTACGGCGGCCCAGCCTCCTGCCCCCAAACCCGAGGCTCCGCTGCAGGGTTTCCTCGAAACCCCACCGGCGGAGAAAAAGCCGGAGCAGAAAAGTCTGGGCGCCGTGCCGGCTATGGGGAACTGCAAGTAGGCTTCATCCGGCGCCACCCCTGAAGGGGGCCGCCACCCACTCCATCCATCGTCACCCCCGAAGGGGGCCGCCACCCACTTCATCCATCGTCACCCCCGAAGGGGGCCGATCGTCACCGTGGCAACTGGCAACCCGGAACCGTCAAATCCACATTCCTATCCGCATCACGGCAGCTGTAGATCCAATGGGTCTGCTGGGCATAACCCACTCCCTTTTGATAAGTGATGTTGCCATCCTTATCCACCTCGCAGGGGTTATTCACCGTACACTCGCGTCCTGATTCATTGATCGTATTATTCACCGCCAGCACCATCCGCGAACCCTTCTCAATCACAGGCGAGCCCGAGGTTCCACCGATCACCTCACAACCCGGCCGGCTGTAACGCACCGACCTCGAGAAGGTCCAGTTCCCTTCTTTCAGCGTATCCACGATCGCTTCCACCTGGCAGCTATACCCCCTTTTCCAGTAACCCGAGATCACCTCGATGTCGGTCCCGACCGAAGGCTCGCCGCTGGCCAGAGTCAGCGCCTGCGTCTCATACTTATTCAGGATCTCCTGATACGTTTCCTTCAGGAGGTAAAGACTCATATCCGTTTTCGTCATGGTCGCATACAAAAGCTTCGTCGCCGTCACCCGTCCCAGGCGCGATCCGGTGGAACTCAGGACATCGAAGGAGCGGCTGGCGGATTGATTGTTAATCACCTTGCCCGGCTGGATCATGCTCACGCAGTGACCATTGCTCAAGACCATGGCCTGATCCGAATCCAGACTATCCTCGAACCGCACCAGACTTCCCGAGCAGTTCGACAACGCCACGATTCCTTCAAAATCGTAGGCCGCTGCGAAGGCTTCCGCAGCAAATTCCGGCGCGTCGGGCAGCGGCTTGCCAAACTCAGGAAAGGTAATGGCTTCCGCACTTAAGGAGTACCAGGCAAAGGGAACCGATAGTAAGAAACGCTTCATGTAGCATCCTCTCCAAACGAACATTTAAAATGGGCTCTTCTTCTTCATGGCTATCTATTCCGACACGGGAAAGCAATGCAGCTTTATTCAACGATTTCAGAGATCGTCATCGTTTTTTGCGAGCGCGTGCTTTCTGGAAAGCGCGAACGAAGCGCTTTGCGACCGTGAAAGCTTGTGCTAAAACAGGCTGCTGTTCTCTCAAAGTCGGAGGAAACTATGCAGACCGCGTTTGATCTCGTCATCTACGGCGCTACTGGCTTCACGGGCCGTCTTGCCTCTCAGTATCTCACCCGTGCCGGCGGTGCCGAAGGATTGCGCGTAGCGATAGCCGGACGAAGCCAGGCGAAGCTCGAGGCGGTGCAAACATCCTGCGACCGTAAACCCGAGATCCTTATTGCTGATTCCACCCGCCCGGAAAGCCTCGACGCGATGGTCCAACAAACCAAAGCTGTGCTCACCTTTGCAGGACCCTTTGCCATTCACGGCGAGCCTGTCGTCGCCGCCTGTGCGAAGTGGGGGCGTGACTATCTCGACATCACCGGTGAAACACCGTTCATTCGCAAGATGATCGAGCGCTATCAGGCGGAAGCGGAAAAAACCGGCGCCCGCCTGATTCCTTTCAGCGGTTTTGACTCCATCCCGGCAGACCTGACTGTATACCTGGCACTGGCTGCCGCCCGCAGCCGCGGCTTTCTTGTCGACGAACTCAGCCTCTACTATCAAATTCGGGGCGGTCTGAATGGGGGCACGCTCGCCTCGGCGTTGAACATTGCCGAGCACAGCAATGGCCGTGAACTCTTTGATCCGAACATTTTGATTCCGGATCCCAACTGGCCACGCGGACCGAAACCGGATCTCAAACCCCGCTATGAACCGGTGCTGGAACGCTGGACCGCTCCTTTCTTCATGGGCCCGATCAACAAGGCCGTCGTGCGCCGCTCGTCCTGGCTCCGCGCCGCGCAAGGCAAGCCCGATCATCCCTTCCAATATGAAGAACGCCTGCTCGTCGGACGCAACCTGGGCGTGGTGCAGGCTGGTCTTACCACCGGGGCTTTGGCCGGCTTCGGCCTGATGACCGGCAACAGTATCGGTCGTAACATTCTGCGGCGCTTCGGCCCCAAACCAGGCGAAGGCCCATCAGAAGAGGTTCGTCGCAATGGTTTTTTCCGCGGGCAACTTGTCGGCCGCAGCCAGGGCCTTTGCAAACTGATCGTGCGTATGGAACGGGAAGGCGATCCCGGCAACGAGGTGACCGTGGCTCTGGCCTGTGAAACCGCGCGGCTGGCGGCGGAAAACGCCTTTGCCGCCAATGTCAAAGGCTTCATCACGCCGACGGTGGCTTTTGGCGATCAATTGACCAAACGCCTTGAACAGGCCGGATTCCGGTTTCGCACCGAATTCGTCTGAAGGCAGACTCATCAACAGGGGGAACCATGCTCCAGGATTTTCGCACAGAAGTGCGTCAGTGGCTTGAGGCGAATTGCCCAGCCTCCATGCGAACACCGATCGTGGAAGAGGAGGAGGTTTGGGGCGGCAGCCAGGAAAAATTCAAGAACCCGGATTCCAAAATCTGGCTTGAACGCATGGCAGCCAAAGGCTGGACCGCACCCGAGTGGCCCAAGGCCTATGGCGGCGGCGGACTGAGTCCGCAGGAAGCTATGGTCCTGAAAGAGGAAATGAACAAACTCGGCTGCCGACCGGCGCTTTTGAGTTTCGGCATCTGGATGCTGGGCCCTGTTCTTTTGCAGTATGGAACGGAAGAACAGAAAAAACGTCACCTGCCGAAAATCGCCCGGGGTGAGATCCGCTGGTGCCAGGGCTATAGCGAGCCGGCGGCCGGATCCGACCTCGCGAGTCTCGGGACCCGTGCGGAAGCGGTCGGTGATCAGTTTGTGATCAATGGCTCCAAAGTCTGGACCTCCTATGCGGATGCCTCCGACTGGATCTTCTGCCTCGTGCGCACCGATTTCAATGTTTCCAAGCAACAGGGCATCAGCTTCATGCTGATCGACATGCATCAACCCGGCGTCAAAGTCGAACCCATTCGTCTCATCAGCGGCGCCTCGCCTTTCTGTGAGGTCTTTTTCAAGGATGTGAAAACGTCCAAGGACAATCTGATCGGTCCTTTGAACGGCGGCTGGCAAATCGCCAAGGCCCTGCTCACGCACGAGCGTCAGGCCATCAGCGAGATCAATAAAAAACCGAGTGAACTGCCGCTCGACATCATCGCCAAACAGAAACTGGCCACCCGCGATGGCCGAATCGCCGATGAACATTACCGCCAGCGTCTGGCCGCGTGGCACATGGACAACACCGCCTTTGAACTGACGCTCGAACGCGAAACGTCCCTGCAAAAGGCGGGACACTCGCCCGGCCCGGCTTCGTCGATGTTCAAACTCTATGGCACCGAACTCAACAAACGCAAGTATGAGCTGATGATGGAAGCGATCGGCTTTCAGAGTCTGGTTTGGGAAGGAACCGATGAGGCCAGGGAACGTCAGGCTGTTCGCGACTGGCTGCGTTCGAAAGGCAATTCCATCGAAGGGGGCACCAGCGAAATTCAGCTGAATGTCATTGCCAAACGCGTGCTGGGCTTACCCTGAAGGAGAGAAGACATGATGAACTGGGATATGACCGACGAGGAAAAGCTGCTCAAGGTTTCGGCTGCCAATTATTTCCGTGAAAAAATGCCGATCAACCATCTGCGCCGCGTGCGCGATACCAACGATCCTATGGGTTTCCCGCGGGAAGCCTGGAAGGAGATGGCCGAACTGGGCTGGACCGGTATTCTGATCGATGAAGCGCACGGCGGTTTGAATTTCGGCTTCCGTGGTCTGGGTTTGATTCTGGAGGCCGCCGGCCGACACCTGGCGGCCACGCCTTTGCTTTCCACGGTAGCCGGCGCCAGCCGTCTTGTGCAAAGACTCGGAAGTTCCGATCAGAAGGAATCCCTTCTGCCCGCCATCGCCTCCGGTGACAGCATCCTGGCCCTGGCGCATGATGAAAGCACACAGCACAGTCGGCAGATCGGCACGACCGCAACCACCAAGGGCTCCAGCTTTATTCTGGACGGCCGCAAATCCGTGGTCCTGGATGCTGCGCTGGCCGATCAGATTCTGGTGCTGGCCCGCACCGACAAGGGCCTCGGTTGGTTCCTGCTGCCGCAGAATGCCAAGGGTCTCGCTTGGGAACATTTCCGTTTGATCGATGGTCGTCCTGCAGCGCATCTTACCCTGCAGCAGGTGGAAGTTCCTGCGAGCGCCCGCATCGGCAGCGGCGATGCCATGGCTTCCTACGAGGACGTCTGCAATGCGGGAGCGGTCAGCCTCGCGGCGGAAATGCTCGGAGCGGCCAGCGCCGCCTTTGAAATGACGCTCGCCTATCTCAAGGAACGCAAACAGTTTGGGGTGCCTATTGGTTCCTTCCAGGCTTTGCAGCATCGCATGGCCAATCTTTACTGCGAGCTGGAGGTTTCCCGCTCAGTGGTGCAACGTGCTCTCGCTGCGCTGGATGAAAATCATCCTCAGGCCACGATGTTCGCGAGCCTCGCCAAGGGCAAACTCAACGAAGTTTTCCATGCCGTCGCCACCGAATCCATTCAGCTGCATGGTGGCATCGGCATGACCGATGAACACAATATAGGCTTTTTCCTGAAGCGCAGTCGTATCAACTCCGAACTCTTTGGCAGCGCCAGCTTCCATCGGGATCGCTATGCCCGCGCCGGAGAGTTTTAGAGCGGAAAGGAGAGCAGATGATGAACGAATCCAAAATTCTGGTCGAACGTCATGGTTCCATTCTGTCCATCGGCATCAATCGTCCGGCCAAGCGCAATGCGATTGATGTTGAAATGTTTTTTGAGATCGCCACGGCCTATGGAGTCCTGGATCAGGATCCGGAACTCCGGGTGGGCGTGGTCCATGCGATCGGGGATCATTTCTGTGCCGGCCTGGATCTTACGAAGTGGCAACACATTATCGCCGGCGGCCACATGCCCGAGTATCCGGAAGGATCCTGCGATCCTTTTGCCATGACCGATGGCCGCATCTGTCGCAAACCCATCATCTTCGCGGTCCAGGGTATCTGCTATACCTTTGGCGTCGAAAGCATGCTGGCGGCTGATATTCGCATCGCCGCTCGCGATACCCGCTTTGCTCAGCTGGAAGTGAAACGCGGTATTTTTCCCTTTGGTGGGGCCACGGTGCGCCTCGTACGTGAAATCGGTTGGGGACATGCCATGCGCTATCTTCTGACCGGCGATGAAATGTCAGCTGAGGAAGCGTATCGGCTCGGCCTTGTGCAGGAACTGGTGGAACCTGGACAGCAATTTGATCGGGCCATGGAACTGGCCGCGACCATTGCAGCCCAGGCCCCGCTCGCGGTTCAGGCCACGCTCGCATCGGCCCGCGAAAGCCTGCGCGACGGCGAGGATCTGGCCTTTGCCGGCCTCTTCCCACGCCTCCTGCAGATCGCCGGCACGGATGATGTGCAGGAAGGTCTGCGGGCCTTCACGGAACGGCGTCCCGGAGCGTTTGCCGGACGTTGAACTTTTTGCGGCCAGGGTTTCCTTGCAGTCCAGGGAAACTCTGGCATCCGGGCCTTGGCCAAACGCAGATTTTTTTCGCCAGGGTTGTCCTGCGGCCCAAGGAAACTCTGCCATCCGGCCCCTCAGCCCTTCCACGAGGTCATCATGCGGGTTGTCCTTGTCCTGCTTTCCTGGCTTTGCTTCTGCCCGAAGGCAGCAGCGGCCCCGGCCTCAAGCCCACCCGCTTCCTTTTCGCGCCTTTTGCCCGTCCTGTTTTATACTCCGGACACGGGTCTCGGTGCCGGCGCCTTTCTGATTCGCAATCTGGATGAGCCGGATCAGGGTGATCCCTCACAGCTCGTGGCCTTTGCGACCCTGACCCAAAGAAAGCAGATCATCTCCCGCGTGGAACCAAAGATCTATTGGGACGCCGGCCGTTGGGAATGGAGTGCTCAGCTCTCCGCCCAGGATTTTCCCAGTGAATACTATGGTCGCGGTTCCGTGGAGCTGCATCCGGATGATCCGGAAGCCTATGAAGACAAAAGCTTCAGCGTGGAAACGCGCCTCAAACATATGTTTTATCAACACCTGTTTTGGGAATTTGAACTGGGGACCGGCTGGCAACGCTTCACGGCCCAGCACGATGAACCCACACCCCTGGTGGATGCCGAGTTCGCGCGCTGGGGGCACAAAAGTCAGCAGCAAAACCTGGCCCTCGCCCTCGGCCATGACAGTCGCCCGAGTCGCGTGCGTCCCACGACCGGCCACCTTCTGCGGATCCTCTATCGTCATCAACGCTTTCAAACGAACACAGACGAGGGCCACTTTGGAATGAGCGGCCTGGACTGGAAACAGTACGTGACCTTGAATCCGCGGCAGTCGCTGGCCTTCCAGCTGGCCGCCGCGCAGATGGACCAGGTGGAAGTGCCCTTTTATTTTTTACTGGGCCTCGGCGGCAATCAGGTGCTGCGTGGATTTTATGGCAATCAGTTTCGCGACCATGCCATAAGCTATGGCCAGGCCGAATGGCGAACCCTGTGGGCGGAAACCTGGGGCTTTCGCATCTTCGCCGGTGTGGGCGCACATGCCGAACGCCTGACGAGCCTTGAGGAAGCGTCGGGCCAGGCCGCAGGCGGCGTCGGCATCGACTACTTTCTCGATCGCAAAAGCATGAACAATCTGCGGCTCGACCTGGGCTTCAGTCAGGATAATGTCGGCGTTTACTTTCTTTATGGCAACGCTTTCTAACGCCAGAGAAAGTCCAAAGGTGCCTCCAGAAGATCACCCTGCAGGTGAAACGCCTGCAGTCCGGCCCGGCGGGCGCCTTCGACATTCTCGCGGTTGTCATCGATAAAAAGCGTGCGGGCGGGATCCAGCCCATGCCGATCGGTGACATAACGATAGACTTCATGATGCGGTTTTCTCAGACCGATGAGATGAGAATAATAGGCAGCCTCAAAACAGGCATCAAAATTTTTCCCGCGCAAATCCTCGGCAATGATTTGATCAAAGGCGGCCTTATGAATGGCATTGGTGTTGCTCAAAAGAAAAACCCGGCGGCGGGCGGCCACCTTTTCAACGAAGGCCATGCGGGCGATCGGCAGACGGCCGAGCATGGCATTCCAGGCCTGGTTGATCGCCTCCACAGTCAGCGGCATGCCGGCCAGTTCCACAAGGCCCTGATGAAAATGCTGCGGTTCGATCCGACCGGTTTCCAGATCATCAAAGAGCGGACTCTGTTTGGTCTGTTGATAGTAATGATCGCTGCGGGGTCCGAGCAGTCCCCGCAAGGCTCTTTCGGTGGCCTGGTAGTTGATATCGAGCAAAACGCCGCCCAAATCAAAAATGACGGCATCACAGTCCTGCATGCTTGTCTCCCCGCGCTTCCCACTTTAATATTTGGCAGAGCTTGAACATGGAAAGGAATCATCATGACAGAAAAATGGGCGATCGTCACGGGCGCTTCCGGTGGAATTGGTCTCGATATCGCAAGGCTGTTGGCCGCGCGCGATTATCATCTGGTTCTGGTGGCCCGCTCCAAGGATAAACTGGAGGAGGCTCAAAAGGAGCTGGCCCAGGATTCCCGCCAGGTCCGGATCATGGTTCAGGATTTGACTCGCCCCGGTGCCTGTGACGCCCTGGTGAAGCAGACCGACAGCTGGGGTATCGTGCCGGAGGTTCTCATCAACAATGCCGGCGTGGGGGCCTGGGGACCTTTTCTGGACGGCAACCTCGAACTCGCCCGGGACATGATGACTCTGAATATGGATGCCCTGGTGCAGTTGACCCATCACTATGGCCGCAGGATGCGGGAGCAGCAGCGCCAGGGTTATATGCTGCAGGTGGCCTCAAGTGCCGCCTTCCAACCCCTGCCCTCCTATGCCGTCTATGCTGCGACCAAAAGTTTTGTGCTGAGTTTTTCCCGTGCGTTCAACTACGAGGCCCGGCGCCATGGGATCAGTTCCACCGCACTGTGTCCGGGTCCCACCTCCACGTCCTTCTTTGACAGGGCCCAGCACAAGCTGAACTCGTCGTTCCAGGCCTTGATGATGAAATCACCGGATGTCGCCCGTCAGGGTCTTGATGCGATGTTTGCCCGCGATGAATGTCATGTCGCGGGTTTCATGAACAAGGTGACGGCCGCGCTGCCCCGCATCATGCCGACCAGCATGATCATTCGCAGTGCGGCCTTGTTTATGAAGTAGAGGGCCCGGCCTGCCTTTCAGGGCGCTTCCGGATTGGCCACAATACCCTGGAACAGCAGCGCGCCCGTGATCCGATCGCGCAGCGCGAAAAAGAAGGGACGATCCGCCACGAATTCAGCGGTTTCCACCGGCTCGCCGGTGGTGCCGACGATCACCGCGGTGACGGCGGCTGCTTTGAAACCATGCTCATCCATTTCCACAGCGGTTTTTTGCAGGACATCACTGATATAGGCACGACCGCCCATCTTCGGTGTTCCCAGAGGCGCCATCTGCGCCAGACCAGGATCGAAAGCGCGCTGAATGCCGATGGCCTGCAGCGAATCCGTCAGGGATTTCTCAAAAGAGAATTTGAACTTGGGAAGGGCCACGTGTGCGACCTGCTCGCTCAGGCCCTGCACCAGGCTTTGATAGTCCGCCTGCTTCAAGTTGAAGATACTGCCTTCCGCGCCTTCCGGCAGCACCAGATCGAGCTGGAAGCGACCCATGATGCCCTCACCGCTTTCCAGCGCCCCGCTGCGGAAGGCAAGGGTAATCATCTTATACTGGCCGCTGCTGGCAAAGGGCAGAAGGAAAGCCCGCTGCTGCATCATGCTCACTGTTTTGGTGGAACCATCGGCCAACTGGAAGCTGTCGCTGCTCGTCAGCTCCGTGCTGAAGGGCAGGAGCCATTGGCCCTGAAAATAAAGGGCATTGAGCAGAATGGAGGCCATGTCCGGATCCAGCTTCTGGAGGATGCTCGGAATCATGCCGCCGGTGCTTTTGCTCACCCACTCATTGATATGCTGAATCGTGGCGGCTTCGCCGAAGGATTCGCTCGTCACCACCTCGTCGTCCGGCAGGATGGAATAAAAGGTTTCGGCATCCGTTTGAAATTTTGCTGCCAGATCGAAGCTGTCGCTATTCACCCAGACAGCGTTGGCGATGCGCAGAATTTCGGAACTGCCTTCATTGTTCATGAGGTTCTGCACCAGATCGCGCACCAGCGGATTGGTTTGCACCAGGGAATATTCATCAGTTCGCAGGGCGTTTTGAATTTCCTCGAGTGTCTCCTGTTCCGTCCCGTTACTGGCCAGGGACAGAGCCAGCCATGCGCTCAGCGGGGAAAACAGGAGGTTTTCCGTCCGGACCTGGGGCGCCTGCAGCTGTTCAAAGAGGCTCCAGCCAAAATCATTGTTGGCCTGCGCGGCCTCGTTGGTCAATGGCGCTCCGGCCCAGGCCGGAGCGGAAAGTGTCGCGGTCGTCAGCACACTGGTGAGCAGAGATTTCAACCACATGGATAGACTCCTTGGAAAAAGGGGGTTAAAAAACCCCCTCGTTGTTTCAGACCATCCCAGCCTCAGCTGGCTTGAGACTGACCCTGCTGAGCTGGATTTTGTTGTCCTGCTTCAGCTTCGCCTTGAGCGGGATCCTCCTGGCCGGGCTTTTCGGCATCTTCAGCCTCGCCCTGGGCAGGATCCTGTTCGCCAGGTTGTTGTTCGCCGCTTTCAGGCTTGCCGTTTTCGATTTGAGTTTGACAGCCGTTGGTGAACTGGCTGCCCGTTTGAGCTTCACCAACCTGCACCCAATCGACCAGCGATTCGGTTCCGTCCTTGCTCACAAAGCCTTCGGCGCAGAGTGTTTTCAGGCTGCTGACATGGTCGATGAAGTCATTGCAGCTCAACTCCACATAGCCTTTGTACAGCAGGGTTTTTTCCTGATAGTTCACGCACTCAAATTCCTGAGCCGCGAGGTTTTCTTTCACCTGTTCCGCCACGATCTGGCCTTTGCCTACGCCAGCGGCATTGTATTCAACCCACATGGGCAGAGGTCTTTTCTGAGTAATGGCGTCCCAGCGGTTTTCTGTTTTCGCGCATTCGATGCGAATGGAGAAAGGCTTCAGCTGAGCTGAGCTTTGGAACAGACGGCAGCGCTCCTTCATGCCATCAATCGTATAGGTTCCCTCGTTACCCAGTTCCACCTGTTGGCCAGGGCCGGCCAAGGCTGTCATCGACAGAAGAAACAGTCCAGAAGTCATAACTGTGATTTTCATAAACTATCCTTTGTAGAATATCCGTTGAAAGAACAATCCCAACGCCCGAAATCCCATCAGACGCTGAGAGACTAGTCCAGAAAAAATGAAGATGGATGCTTGAGCAAGGCCATGAGTGGATCCACATTGCTTTGCAGCGAGGTATTGAAAGATCCCGGCAGGCCACTCTCCTGCGGCACGACCACGTAATCAGGATGCGTCTGGCGTGAATTCCCCATCCATTCGCCGGCAATCACAACCAGTCGGCCTTGCTGGGCCTTCAGCTGCGGATCAACGAACAGTCGAAGCTGAAACTGATCAAAGGCGTAATCATTCATATTGGTCAGTTCCTCGCTCACCCGCGGGCGCATCTTGATTTTCCAAAGGCGCATCGAAGCCTGGTAGGCATTATCGAAGGCGGGGTCCGCATGGATCACCCAGTCCACTTTAAAGACGGGCTGCTGCCACACCTCGGTGCCTGCCGTATCATCGATGATGAAGGTCTTTTTCAGGCTGCCCAGATAGGTAAAGGCCAGACGCAGCAAAGCCTCAGGCCGGATATCCTGATACGTCCCATCGGTTTCAAAATCACCGTTGTAACGGACGCCGTAGATCGTGACGGGATACGTTTCATGGAGTTTGATGAGCAGGGCCTTTTGATCCGATATACTGAGTTGCTCACCGAGCACGGTGATGGGCCCCTTGGGCTCAGGCTCCAGAATGGACGCGTTGGACCAGGCGTTGCAAAGTCCTTCCCAGCTTTCCGGATGCCCCGCGGTAAACGAGGCCTCCCAGGCCTGAGCCTCTGAAGGACGCCCAATACGCGCCATCATGCGATCGACCTTGGCCATGATGGAATTATCGCCCGTATAAAGAATGGGATCATAGCGTGGGTACCAATAACCCGCCCAGGGTGGAGGGACCTCACGTGTTTGCCAGTTGGGTTGATCCTTGGGACTGATGCTGGCAGGATTCAATTCCAATGGACCGTATCGTTCCATCACCTCTTGCACCACCTTCAATTCCAGATGATGATAGGCGATATCAGGGGCCGTCGCACGCGTGTCCCGCTCCGTGTTTTGCAGGATTTCCTGCAAGGCAAGGTATTTATGTTCCAAGGCTTGCAGTGACTCCGCCTGAGCCCCGCGCGCGATCATTCGATAATGTTCCAGAGCACGGTTGAGCTTCAAACGTAAAAAGGAAAGTTCACGAGGCGCTGGTTTTGTTTTGATCTGTTCCCAAATCCCGGTGATGTCCCGCATCAGACTTTCGCAGGTGGCCTGTTGCAGGGCGGGACAAGGCCTGTCACCCAGAACGCTGATGGGACCCATGTTTGCCGGTTCTGCAGCCCAAGCTCCCTGCTGACAAAAAGACAAAACAATACAGACAAACCCAACGCGATACATCCGAAGTGTTTCCATGCTTCACTCGTTTTTTACAACTACATTAAGGCGAGATTTCAAAGAAGTCTGTTTGATGTTTAAGTTTGAGCGACTTTTGCGTCAAGGTCTAAAAAAATCTATTTTTACTGATAGTCAGGATTGTTAGGAGTCTTTCCCAGCTGTCCGGCCCAGTCTGCTGCGACATGGCGTTCCGTAGGAAACTTACGACACATGCGCCACGCTTATGGACTGATGAATTCCCACCATTTTATGGGGGTCATGGCTCATGGGAAACTTGTCATTTTACGAGGAAGGGAGGGTGAAAAATCCGGACCCGGCAGGCCGGGTCCTTTTCTTTTCGCGGTTCAGGAGCGCGTCTCACTCAAGGACTTTTTATCTTTGCTTTTCTTGGAGCGCGTGCGCAGGTTCAGCATTTCCACCGCGACGCTGAAGGCCATCGCAAAATAGATGTAGCCTTTCGGAATATGCAGTCCCGCAGCATCCGCCACCAGCACGAAACCGATCATTATCAGGAAGGACAGAGCCAGCATTTTGATGGTGGGATGGCGTTCCACAAAATCACTGATGGCTTTGCTGGTAAAGACCATGACCGCGAGTGCGATCACGTTCGCCGCCACCATAATCGAAATATGTTGGCTCATGCCCACCGCAGTGATCACCGAATCGAGTGAGAAGACGATATCGAGAAGGGCGATCTGCACCAGAACGCTGCCAAGCGTTACCGTGCCTTTGATATCGTGTCCTTCCTCATCCCCTTCGAGTTTTCCGTGAATTTCCTTGGTCGCTTTCCAGATCAGGAAGAGTCCACCGACAAAAAGAATAATGGATTTCCCGGAGATCGGCCGACCAGCGACTTCGAAGAGAGGATGCACAAGACCAACGATCCACGAAATGGTGAAAAGCAAAAGAAGCCGCGAGATGAACGCGCCCATGAGGCCCAGGCGACGGCCTTTGTCACGCTGCTCGGGCGGCAGGCGCGAGGACAGAATCGAAATGAAGATGATGTTATCGACACCCAAAACGATTTCCATCGCCGTCAGGGTGATAAGACTGAGCCAGGCTTCCGGTGAACTAAGTAATTCCATAGAAATCCATCCTGAAGATTTGCGAAAAAAGACGAGTTATTATGCCGCAAAATTCAGCGGCCGCCTAGATTTCCTGAAAAATGTTTAGCGGGAGGGTTTCAGTCAAACCAACATGGAATAAGGTTTGTATGGCATGGATGCGGGCCCTCTGGCGGCGAAACCAGGCGACTCCACAGGTTGGGGCTATGGCAGGATGACAATTTTGACTGTCGCATCAAAAAAGAGACAAGGCGGGAGGGAGGCGAGCAGCGGAGTTGGCATCAAAAGTCCCCTGGGTGACCAGGGGACCACGGAGACTCAGCCCTGGCGACTGCTCAGAAGCCGGGCCATTACCTTCTGGCAACGTTCATTATTCTGACGAGCCGCCTTCAGACCATCGTGAATGGACTGCGGGTAGGGTTTGGCGATCAACTCGTCGATGAGCGGCAGGGTCGAGCTATCGCAGCTCACCGGCAGAAGATTCATCACATAGGACCGCACCACGCCCGGTTCCGCTTTGGTGACGATCTGATCGATCTCCTTGCGGTAGGTCGGTTCATAGCGCTTCAAAAGCTCACGCTGCGCGCGCGGGAAGAGGTTGCCCATGATCGCATAACGCTCCTGACCGGACATGCGCCGTTCGGCTTTGACGATGGGATCGAGCATTTTCATCTTCTGATCATAGTTCGGGAATGCGGCCTGCACGGCCAGGTAACGGCGATGGCCCAGACTCGTCGGATCCTTTTTCTTTTCCGCGTCCGACCAGGCCAGAACCTCCTTGTGTCCCAATCGGCTCAAGGATTCCAGAAGGCTCCAGCGTTCATCCTGATCGATCGTGACGTCCGGGAAGGTGGTCTTGCCCTGCCAGAGGCTGAGCAGTCTATCCGTGCGATCGGCCATGGTCAGCAGCTGCCGATACGTGCCCCACTGAATTTTCTTGCTGTCCGCCGGCAGGGAGGACTTCAAGGTTCCTTCATAGACCTGAATCAGATCCTGGAGGAGTTCCTGCTTCACCGCCGGCTCGGGGATCCATTCCACAAAGCTGAGAAGATCGCGATCCACGTTGCCATCAATGGCGCGCAGCACTTCGTAGTCCTTCTCCAGGGGCAGCTGCTGCACGAGAAAGCGGGTGTAATCCTTCAGGGAGAGATCGGTGCTCACGATCATATCGGACACCGCATTCCACACCATGATGCGCTGCATGGGATTTTCGATCGCCTGCAGATGCTCCGCCGCATTCTTATAGCTGATAGGATCCAGGACCACCTTCACGTAGTCATGATCATTGTGATTGGGAATCACGAGATCCGGACAGGTAAGGCCCTTGGCCTCCTTCCAGGTCGTCGAAGCGGACTGATACCCCACCGCGGCTTCCTTGATCAGTTCGAAGCTCTTCTTCTTCCACTTGTAAAGCGCCAGCTGGGTTTTATGTTCCCGCAGCGTGGGCTGTTCCGGAAGGGCCGATTGCTTGAGATGAAACTGATCGATTTTTCCTTTACGGCAGGTGAAGTCCACCGCCAGCGTATTCACACCCGCCGTGTGCAGCCATTCCTTGGCAAAGGTCTGCAGACTGCGGCCGGTCGCCTTCTCCATCGCCGCGATGAAATCATTCACCCGCGTATTGCCAAAGGCATGCTCATTGAAATAAATCTGCAGACCTTTTTGAAAGGCCTTCTCTCCGACCAGAAAGTGCAGCTGCTTCAAAAACGAAGCGCCCTTGCCATAGGTGATGCCATCAAAGTTGGTCGACATGGTATCCGGCACCTCGGTCACGATCGGATGCGTGGTGACGAGCTGATCCTGGAAATACGAACGACTCTTGCTGCGATGAAAGCCTATCCAGGTGTTGGGAAAGCGCGGGTCCGCCGCCATCGTCATCGTGCCAGCGTAGGTGGCGAAACTTTCGTTCAACCAGAGGTCATTCCACCAGTGCATGGTCACGAGGTTGCCCGACCACATATGCGCGAGCTCATGCTGGATGGTGCCGGCCAGGGACTGCTCATCGGCCGCCGTGCGCTTGCCGCGAACCAGAAAGCGTTCCGAGAAGGTGACCGCCGCCACGTTTTCCATCGCACCAGCGTTGAAGTCAGGCACCACCACCTGATCATACTTGCCGAAGGGATATTCATAGCCCATGTACTTGCCGAGGAAATCCAGCCCATGCCGCGTGGCCTTGAACCACTGATCGACCGGCATATACTGAGCCAGGGACTGCCGCGCCATGACCCGCAGGGGAATGCGGAAGGACTTGTCCTCCCAGATGCGATAAGGCCCGGCATGCAGCGCGAAAAGATAGGTGGAGAATTTCTGCGTCTCGGGAAATTCCCAGACGTTCTTTTCACCATCCGCTGTCACCTTGCTTTCGCGCACCGAGGACACCACGGTCCAGGATTTGGGAACCTTGACCTTGAGCTGGTAGGTGGCCTTCAGATCGGGCTGATCAAAGTTTGGGAAAACGCTGTTGGCCGCATAGGGTTCGAAATGGGTGAAGGTGTAAACCTGCTGATCAACCGGATCGCGGAACCAGTAAAGTCCGTTGCCGTCCTTGCTGTAAGGATGCTCATAGCGAATTTCGACTTCATTTTTGGCATTCGGCTGCAGGAGCTTTTCGTCTAACTGCAGCGCCACATCATCGGCTTCAAACTTCACCGTGCGCCCATTAACCTTGACGGACTCCACGGTCCCCTTGGCAAAATCGACGCGCAAAGGCTGATGTTGCGGATGAAAGGTGAAGCTGATCCGCACCGTGCCTTGAAAGGGTGTATCCGCTTCCGGCAGGTCCAAATCGAGAGCATACCGCACATCCGCAACCTGTTTTTTGCGCAGTTCGGCTTCAGCCTGCTTCAATACCGCTGGTCCCCCCAGCGCGGCCGTGGCCACAGGATAAATTAGACCCAGTCCCAGCATCAGACTGGCTAGAGACGGCATGCAACGCATCACGGGAGTCTCCTCAAACGCTCGCTTCTTCACTTTGGTGAATTCACAAGTCAGGTTTACAAAATCATGAATTCTCCCAGCATTAGCCGGATGGCGATGAATTGTCAACTCAGCTTGATTGCCTACGGTTGCACACCTGTGTTTCAGAGAAACACAGGTTGCAGAAGGGCTCAGGGCGCGGTGACGAGACCGGCATAATGGGCGAGGAAGCTCAGCGAGAGTTTCACAAATTCGGCGGACTGTGTGAAGGCGCCGGAGCTGGCGATCACGTCATTCGGTGTGTGAATCTTGCGATTATAGTTGGTCGGGTTTTCCGTGGGAAACACCACCGGAACGCCGAGGCGATTCCAGGAACGGTGATCGCTGGTGCCAGCGAGCAGACGATTCTTGTCGACTTTCACCGTCTGATATTGCGCCAGCAGCGTTTCCATGGACGCCGTCAGCTGCGGATCGCTGTCATTGGTGATCAGCCAGATCATGTCCTCTTTCGCGCCTTTGAACATGTTCATATCATTTTGCATCATGGCGATCACATTTTTGCCGCCATTCACATAGCGCCGCGCGATTTCCTGACTGCCGATCAGACCCAGTTCCTCCACGGCATAACCATGGATTTCCACCGTGCGATCAAAATACAGATCATGAGCGATGATGTTGCGGAAAACTTCCAGGTTGGAGGCCGTGCCGCTGGCATTGTCATCCGCACCAGGAGCCAGATCAGAGCCACGCGCGATGCTATCGATATGACTGCCGAGCACGATGATGTCTTCGGGATTCCTTTGCCCTCGGATCCGTACGACCAGACTGGGTTGCGAGTAACCACTGTGCGCGACCTTCTCGAAGGTGATATCGTTGCGACCGGCGGCCATATCCTGATAAAGCTTCAGCAAAAGTTCGGTGACCGCACCGGCGTTGCTGCTGCGACCATAGCGGGTGCCGAGGTCGACCATCGCCTGAACAGTTTCCTGAATCGCCGCGGGGCTGACCGTTTCATGAAGGGACGGGATGGCCTTGACCTTCTGCGTGACCGCGATCACCGGTGTCGCCGTCTTTGCCGTGAAGTGAAGTGGGACTTCATCCCCAAAGAGCCGTATGAGTTGCCCGCAGGCCCAGCGTTCATCGTGAAGTTCGGCCGCGGCCTGTTCCAGGTTGGATGCCGGGATTTCCAGCACGGCCAGGGCTTCCGGCACGAACGCGGTGACCCGACCAAAGCGCTCCAGGGTGAAACGATCATACCGCGAGTCGTCCAGATTCAGGTAATAGAGATCCTTGAAATCCTCGTCACGAGCTTCAGGGGTCCGGGTGATGAAAAAACGATCGGTGACGAGGAGGGCGCTGCCACCCGATTCCTCCATCACCGCACCGCGATCCAGCACCTGAACCGGACCGGCCTGAGCCAGGCTGGTCGCCACCCCCATCCACACAGAAAACACAATACGCATACATCTTCTCCTTTGTTGATAAAATCCAGTGTGCGTTGCTTCCAGGATGGACACAGATTGAAAACTCTTCAATGGCTGCTGGGAGGGGGATCCGATAAAGTGATCGCTGCAGACACCTGCCATAAAAAAGGCCTGCCCCGCAGACGAACCATCTGCAGGCAAGCACAACCATTCCGATCAGGCCGTCAGGATCAGCGGCGGGCAAAGGCTTGCTGGCATTCCATTTCCGCCCGGCGATAGGACGAACTGTAGATCTTGTTGCGGCAGAAATTCCGCACATGCTGCTTCAGTCCATCGTAACAGGTCGACAACGCCTGCTGAAAGCAGGTGTTGGCCATGCGGTTGCTCATGATCGTATCGTTGCAGACCTGCATGCCGAGGTTGGACCCGTGTTGATATCCGGTGAGCGGGCATTCCCCCTGCGGTTCGCCTTGATGGTTGCTCTGGGTGCTGTGGCAGCTTTGGGCCACCTCTGCCTCAACCTTGGCGATGCCGTCCTTGTAGCCGCGATGATATTGGGAACCGGAGAGACCCCGCTGCATATGCGAGAGTTCAGCGAAGTATCGATCGGAGCGGAAGCAATCCTTATGATATTTCGCGCTCCATAAACGCGCGGCCATATCCCGACCGGCGTTATACCCCACATTCTGAGCCCCATGAGCGAAGGCTGGACTTGATTCCAAAATCAAACAGGCAATGCTGGACATGAGCAGGTAACGCACAACGCAACTCCTTTGGTTGATTCCGACTTTCTCCTCTTCAGCAGCAAAGGCTGTTCCAGAAAACGCATGAGCCTTCCGGCAAGGCTTTGATCCGGACCGGACCTTCTCCCCACCATCCGGCATTTCCGATCGAACACGCTCCCCCCGTGCCCGATGACCATCGGCTGTGAAGGAAAAGTAACAGCCCATCCGCTTGACAGCTGTGCGGGTTTCCCGACAGTGTCAGCCCCATGAATTCAAGCACTTGGCCCTGGCCCAGGACTTGGAAGTAAGGATATGGACACCGTGCCTTTGGAGAGTGGTGTATGCGATCCCTACTTCTGCTGTTGATCTGGTCCCTGGTGGGCTCTGCTGCGGCGGCACCCAAGGTGAAAAAGAAGCGTGCGGCGGCTGCAAGTCGAAGTGAAGACCTACGCATGTGGGACGGCAGCGTCGCGGACGTGGACTGGGTCAACGACAACGAAAGCCCCAAGACGGCCAGTCGTTCCAAGGAATCACGCCACTGGGTGACTCTGAGCGCCGGAGCCGGACATCGCGTTTTCAAGCTCGACACTGTGATGGTGCAGAAGGATCAAGCGGGTGACCCACTGAATGAAGGTCTTTTTACGGACCTCGTCGATAGTCATGATGCCTTTGAGGTACGCGCCCTGGTCCACCCCTTCAGTTTTCTGTCCATGGGCGTCAGCTATCACATGGATGATGCGAAACTCAAGGTCAACAGTGAAACCGCGTCCATCGCCCCGCAGGAATACTCAGGACTGGTCCAGATCGGTCCGCGCTTTGGCTTCCTGCGGCTCTATGGTTTCTATTCCCAGATCTTTGCCAGCCGTTCCCAGGCCTCCATCAGCGCGGCGACGCGTGTGGGTGAGCCGGACGTCAAGCAGTCGTTTCAGGTGGACGTGAAACAGAGCGGAGGCGAAGGCGGCGTCGGCACCAGTTTTTATTGGGGTCCTGTCGGTCTCTATGCGGAAGCCGTGCGCTCGGTGAATCGCAGCTATGAACTCAGTCTTGCCGATAGCGATGGCGTCACAACCTTTCAAGCTTATGCCCAGCCCACTTTCAAAGCCTGGCAGTTCGGACTGTCGCTGAATTTCTAAAAGCATTCTGCCCAAAACCTTGACAAATATGCCGTCACGTAAGGATTGTCCACAGATTCTCTGTGGAAATGATTGCATTTTTTTGTGGAATTATCTTTGCACTGCGGACAACAGAACCTGGCCACACACCGAGGAGTGACGAATGAGCAAACCATCAGACGAAGGATGACGACACGTGATTCACTCCTGTGGATGTGAGTATTGCTGCCCCACAGCAAGGACTCATCGGTTCCTGTTCGCAGCGGATGGAACACTCCCTTTCTCCATCTCGCGGACCCCTCTCCCTCGTTATTGCGGATAGCGTCAGCTATCCGCAATTTTCTTTTACTGAGTTGGCAAAAGTCCGGCCTGCCAGGCGATCATACCGCCGCTGACATTGTAGAGCCGCTGGAAACCATGTCCGGCGAGAATCTCGCAGGCGCGAGCCGAACGCTTGCCGGAACGGCAAATCAGGTAGATAGGCTCGGCTTTGTTGATGCCCAGGTCGGAAATCACCTGGGGATCACCGAGTTCACTCAAAGGCAGGTTGCGACTGAACGGGGCGCGCAGTTCGCTAAACTCATCCGCTTCGCGCACATCAATGAGATGCACCGATCCGAGTTTTTGATACTGCTCATAGACCTCGTCCGCTGTCGTTTCTTTATAATGACTCATTCAGCGTACTTCACTGCGTATCGCAGCCCGGCGATCGATCAGCTCCACCTGCTGCGGTTGGTCTCCGGATACGGCTCGATAGGAGCGCGTTCCCCCCTCGCTCCAGACGATAATGACCTGACGGGAATCTGACACTTCCAGTAAACGGGCAAAATCACCCGGTTCCATGTAATAGTCTGACTCACTGCCCGCACCACGTCTGGCTATTTCAAAACGTGCGTCCAGGTGTCCAGGAACCCTGATGCTTTGGGTGGTGGGATTAAAATGAATGGTCAGGCCGGTACCACCACCAAGTCCACCAATTCCCCCACCGTGGGCCACCTGGGCCCCCAGAACGAAGAAAAGAGCAATTCCAAAGTAACTTTTCATTCTGTGTATCCCCTGTCATCAGCTGGTCTTTTAGCGCACAAAATCCGTGAACATCGTCAAGTGCACAGGCAAGGCCCCGCTATTCGATTCGTCCGCCATAATTTCCCAGATGCGCCGACGCGCCTCCTGCATAATTGCGCGGACTTCTGTCACGGCATTTGGACTAAGGTTGGTCATGCGTGTCCATACCCAAGCCTCAGCCGTACTCAATTCCAAAAGTTCGATATTCAGTTCCGCCTGACGCTTCAGGTCGCTGCTATTCAGCACCAAAGCATCTTCCACGATCGGGATGATGGATCCATCATTGAGAACCATTGCAACTTGGGCGGCAATGAATTCTTCGAGGATGGAAATGCCATCCACACCAAACTTTTTTAAGATATTCTCACGTGAAATTCCAGCCAAAATCCAGCCGTATAAACGGTAGTGGTGAACGGACTGAAAGACCTTGCGCACGATATTTGAGTCTTTTTTGATCTCGTCCTTTTGCGGCGCCTTCACCCGTTTGTCGGCGAACGTTTTCAGGTTGCGCGCGTACTCATCCATGAACTCCGGAAAATGTTGTTCGAGCAGGGTGCTCGCTTCATCCGGGACGATATGGGTAAGAATAAGGAAGGCATCATAGAAGGAGCAGCTGGCATCCTCACCACCCTTGCTCAGGCGTCGCAGAGTCGGGAGCCGCACATCGATTTGTTCAGCCAATTGTTCCAGGGACTGACCTGTCGTGAGCAGGTAGCCCCTGATTTTTTCTTCCAGCAACTGTGACAGCGGTATGAGAGGCATCTTTCTGGAATCCTGCGTTCAAGACCTATCAAAATCGAACAGTATGCGGTTAAATTGCGACGCTGCCTGTGAAAACGCAAGCAGGACTTGAGATTGCTGCGTTCTTTTCAGTATATTTTGGTTCCAACTGAAGAAGGATGAGGGGTTTCCAGACCGGAATTTTCCGCGATGGATCATTTCCAGGCGCCTAGCGCTTCGGCTCATACTCCAAAACGGCGCGGATCGGAAAGTGATCCGACGATTTAATCCGCGTTTCAACCCATACCTCTTTGACGTTGAGATTCCGCACAAACAGCTGATCCAAATGGTCGACCGGCCGCCTTGGATCCCCGGGGATCGGCACATAATGCAGGCCCAGTTCCTCCAGCTTGCCCGCCACGGCTTTGAAGTACTTCGGCGTAAACGTATTGAAGTCACCCGCAAAGATAATCGGCCCCTTGTGCTGCGGCAGGTGATGGATCAGGTAGTCCAGCTCTTCCACCGCACGCTTGATGGTCCGAATCAGGGTCGCATGGATGTTGACGACCATGAGGCTCTCCTCGCAATGACCCAGGGCATAGCTTGTCACCAGGGCCGCTTTCGGCGTTTTCAGCACCGGCTCCGGGTACTTGCAGAGGATGCGCAGAGGCGCTTCGTCCGTCATCATCCGCGCTAACGTCATCACCCCATCGCGCAGCTGATCAAGGCGCTCGTAGGACGCACCGTGCACGCTGAGAAAGCCCTCGGGGGAAAGCTCCATAAGGGACCGTCGCGACATGAGGGCTTCCTGCAGCAGGACCAGATCGCTCTGAAAACTGAGCAGACGAAAGTCATTGTAAAAATGTTCACCACCGTGACCCTTAAAAATATTCCAAATCGTCACGCGCAGCGGCCAGGGCCCCCAGCAGCCATGTTCGGCATTGCCGGAGAGCCAGACCGGAGTATCGATCTCGCGATTGATTTTCATGACTTTGCTGAGACTGCGTAGCACATGCTGATAGGGCCGCCGGGGTTTGACAACTTTGGTCTTCTTTTTGGATTTTACAGGCATGCAGGCTCCGCATCAGGGATTTTACACTCCAGTCTTGCGCATGCGCGAAAACTTCGCTTCTATAGTGGGGAATTCCGTTGGACGTCTTGATTTCTGAACCATAAAGGAGCATCGCCCATGATGATCGACACTCTCTTTCGTCGGATGCCGCCGTCGCCGCGCCTGCATGGGTATGCGCGGCAAAAATTGGAATCGTGCGCTGAACTTTGGAATCGACGGCTGGATTTGCGGCTGACCTTTGCTCAGGAACCCCACGGCGTTTCGGTCGAACTCTGCGGACGTGACAGTGATGGCCATTACATCTCCTGTCATGGTCAGGGCGCTGATGGTTTTCGGGCGATTGACAATCTCTGTCACAAGCTGGGTCCTCAGGGACTGCTTTTGTCCCATAATCCACCGCCTCCAATGCCGTTTCCAAGCCGACGTCCTGGCAACAGGAAAACCCCTCTGCTTTGAGGTCGCGAGGAAACAACACGCCCGTCAAGGCGGTCGTTCCTTTGCTTATACTAATGATTTGGGGTCTATCGGGCAAGACTCAGAGCGCGACAGTTAGAGGAGCCAGCGAACCGAAAGTCCGGAACTGCCCATGTACTCAGGATCGAAAGTTTTGGCGTCGGTGAAATAGGCAAGTTCGCTGTCGAGGACTGCAAATTCAAAGGCCACGGCCAGCTGGTTCTGCACGCGGAATTCCACGCCACCGACCAGCGCCGGGCGCAGGGCGGAAGCTGGGTAATAACCCCGCGGGTAGCGATCAGGCACCTGCAAAAAGAGTTCACTATCCGGGCTGTAGTTCACGGACAGGCCCATGTAAGGACGCAGACGCACGGTATCCCGCGAACCGATCGCGCCCATGTAGGCCAGCGATTTCAGAGTCCACGAATGCACGGCTTCACCGGCCAGCTCGGGCGGCGTATAGCCATACAAAAGATCAAGCGCCCAGGTGTCACGCCACTCGTAACCAAAACCTGCAGCCAGATAACCGGCATAGGCCGCATGCTGCGTAATAGCCGAATTGGGTAGCCAGGGATTTTCGGTGGCGCCCCTTTTGAAAACGGTGATCTCCTGAGCCACGAGAGTGGAACCCGACAGGAGCAGGAGTGGAAGCATCCAACGGAAGAATTTCATGGCAGGTCCCCGCATTCATCTTTGCAAACTTTAAAGGATACTTTGCGATCAGCATGAAAGGTCACGAGCGAGTAGCGTCGTCCGGAGAGTTTCGGAACGATGTAGTACGGAATGCCATTTTCATGCCAGTTATACTCGATTCTGGTACCGCGATGCCCATGCAGGGATGCGATGATTCCCGCCTGGCGATTGATTTCCAGCCAACGGTCCACCTGGGGCTGCGTATGAACATCCACGATCGGGGGAATATGCGAACCCACGACCGTGCGACTGTCGATCGTCCGGGTGAGGTAAGAGAAATCGGTTTCACCAAATTCATACTGGTTGTTGTTCCACATCACGAATTTGATGCCGGCATAGGAGAAGGTGTAATCAAACGGTCCAAACATTTCGCTATAGATTCTCTTGCCGTGAGCCAGTGCATCGTGGTTCCCCACCACAGTCAAAAAAGGAATCCGTGAACGCTTCAGCGCTTCACCTGCCCACACATACTCGTGCAAAAGGCCATAATCGGTCAGGTCGCCGAGAACCAGAATGAACTTCACATCATCGCGACGATTGATGACGTCCACGGTCCGCGCCAGGTCCTTGGGTGTCCCTTGAGGATCGCCCATGATGGCAATAGTAAATGGGAAGGACTGTTCAGGCTGTTCATTCAATAGCGCAAGCTGCTCGGCGGTCAGATCCTTGAGATGCGAAGGTGGATCCGATTCCCAAGGGGAATAGCGTTCGCCACAGGCCACAAGCAGGGCACTGGAAAGCAGAAAGGAAATTGACTTCATAACTTACCCCTCCATGCCGTTACATTGGCATGTATGTAACCATTTACTTACAAGCTCAGGGGGGTGGAATCAAGCCGAATTCGTGGCCGTTTCTCTTTCTTTGTCCTCAATGTATCAGCCGGTTGGCCAGTTTTAGTCCCTATTGCGCAAAAACGACTGGTCACTCTTTTCTTTCCGCGAAACCATGCTAGAATTAAAAACATTCACATACCCGCAAATCCAGGAGAGCCAAAGGTGCCAGCCCATCGGTCTGCTCGATTATTCCGGAATTCTCTGTGCAGGATTTCAAAACGCCCATCGCCAGATGGAAGCGCGGAATGAACATGAACGCGCTCGTCTCGGAATATTATCCAACCTCCCTGTCCGTCTGGGAGCCGGTGTCGGCTATCAGACCCCGATCGATCAGTTGCAGATTCGTTTGACCTACATGATACGCTTGGCATCTCCTATCAGATGTGAGCGGTTTTTTTTCAAAAGGAGTGGAGTAATGTCCTTGATAAGAGCCTGTTCCGGTCTGGCTTCCGTTCTGCTCGCAAGCGCTCTCCTGAGCGGCTGCAGCACCTTCGCCCTGTCCTATCAGAATTATTTCACCAAGAACTTTGCCTATGTGGCGACAGGCTATGACGGCAACCCGTCCGTGCAGCTGTCGGACGGCGCGGAGTCGAACAACATTGAGAATGGCAATGAAACGGAGTACAGCGCCACGGAACATCCCACGATTTTCTTTGGCTTCCGCAGCCTTGAGCACCACAATAGCCAGTACACGCGCGGTGGAAATATGGATGACACTATCGTGGGCACCTTGATCGCTCCCGGCAAGACCGAGCCGATTCCTTTCCTGACTCTTTCAATGTCCGGCTCCAACATCAATGCCCAGCCGTCCATTCCCCAGGCCCAGGCTGTGACCTTTATCAAGGCCACCTATCCGGCGCTCATGGTCAAGGTTGACAACAAAGCCAAGCAAAGCACCTATGGCAGCGGTGCTTATACCCTCGTCTGGAAAAGCGTCAAGTCATCCGGCAAAACTGAAGACCGCGAACTGTCCCGCGTGACCACGCAGCTGGTCCCTTGAACCCTGCGCCCATGACCTGAACCGCAGTCCCGCGCGGGACTGTGGGCATCACGACATCTGACCTGAACCGCCTTCTCGCTGTCAGTTGCGGCCCTTCCCGTTGCCCTTTCATCGCGACATACAAATTTGCCGTGACCTAATTAAGTGCGTATTGACTTGATTCCACGCCCGCAAAGGGGTATGATATTATGATCAATAATTTCCATATGTTACGATATTCAGCCTTTCCAAGGAGCCACGCCGGTGTCCCTCTCCCGAGCCCTCACCCGATTCGACAGCAAGACTCCCAGGCGGCGGGACCGTGAAACCACGCAGGAGAATCTGCTGCAGGCTGGCCTCGAGGTTTTCTCCGAGCTGGGCTACGAAGGCGCGACCACCAAGTTGATCGCCCAGCGCGCCGGCAGCAATGAGGCGCTCATCAGCCGTTATTTTCAGAGCAAGGAAGGCCTGCTTCTGGCGATCATCGTCCGCTATATCAATGAGAAAAAGGAAATGCAGCTCACCTACCCGCCGCGTGACACGGTCGAGGATGAGTTCTGCAGCTACCTGCAAACCCGTGTGGAGCAGGATATTCGTTTCAAGGATTTCATTCGCATCATCGTCTCGCGCGCAGCCACGGATCCGTTATTGAACGACAAGATCCGGCATCACGTCTCCTACAATCCCGATCCTCAGCTCTGCGAGCGCCTGAAGCTGCTCCAGAAAAAAGGCCAGCTCTCCCCCGATGCGGATCTGAATCAGATCTGCTTTGTCATCGGTTTTCAAAGCTTCGCGACTGTGTTCATGGCCCATATCATCATGGGAAAGGACAAGGACGAAACCCTGCACGCCCTGCAGGATTTCGCGCGGGTCTATGCGCGGGGTCTCGGGCAGCCGCTCGTGCATTAACTCCGAAACTTGCCGAAGATCCAAAAGATAAGCGACAACACCAGACTTAAAACAAGACAAGTGACCACTGGGAAATAAAAGGTGGTATTGCCCTTTTTGATGGAAATATCCCCAGGCAGTTGCCCCAATCCCAGGCCACGGCCGAAATGCCAAATCACACCCATCAGAACCAGACTCAGCCCGATCGAAATCAATAACCGCGCCATGGTCCAACTCCTTTCATGTCTTCAACTGATCCAACAGTTCCTGAAGCCCCGCACCTGCCGACTGAGCATCCAATGCCGCCGGATCATCACACACGATCATAACTGATGGGCCGGCGCCCTGCGGCATGGTTCGCAAGGGTTCACCCGGCAGATAAAAGCCCAACACTGGAATACCCAGGGCACCCGCCACATGCAGAGGCCCTGAATCGTGACCGATAAAAAACCGGGCACGGCTGATGAGCCAGGCCACACTCAAAAGATCATGCGCCCAGCGATCCGCATAAAGCCCATGCATGGAAACCTCCGGATTCTGTCGCAGTTCCTGCAGCTCTGGACCCGTGCCCATCCACAGCACCGCATAGCCCATGCTTTCCAGCTGACGGGCCAGACCTTGCAGAATCGGCAAGGGAGCGCAGCGATCGCGGCGTCCGGCAAACGCATGCAGACAAACATAAGGTTTGCTCTGCAGTTCCGCCGGCAATTGAAACTGCGGCAAACGCTCACGATCGAGGCAGGTGTGCGGCGCCACGCCAGGCTTCAGCACCGGTTGAAAACTCCGCAAAAGACCGGCCACCACGGGTTCGTGGCGCGACGGAGCGGGCAACACCTGAGTCAGAAACAAACCATTCTTCCGACCGGCAAGGCCGATGCGCTGCCGAATACCGGCCATGCGCAGAAAGCAGGGCGTACGCCAGCAGCTGCTGGGAATCAGGGCCATATCAAATTGTTCTTTTTGAATGGTACGCAGCGTTCGAAAGAAGAGACGTGCCGAACCTTTTTTGCGACCAGGCGACTTATCCCAGAAAGGATCCGCAGCAAACACCTGCTGCACACCGGGGAGCAGATGCCCAATGCGCGCCGTATAATCCTTGCACCAAAGCGACAGTTCCACATCCGGATCCTGTCGCAAGGCTTCAGCGAGAGCCGAGGTAAAAATCAAATCGCCCAGATTATCGAGGCAAACCAATAGCACCTTTCGCATGCGTATCCAATCTAACGAGAGATGAACTTTAAGAAATACAGTTTAACCGTCCGCGGCGCCAGCTTCTTTTTGCCAGACATCGGACGATCGAGCAGCGTGGGCAGTGCCCGCAGCATGCGCCACCAGAAAACGCCGGCCATTCCCGTCAGAGCCAGCAGATAAAAAAGGCTTGCCCACGCATCCGGCCTGAACAGAAACCAGCCGTGCAGAGCCCCCGGTATTAACATACCATAATATAGCAGACTTCCTGCGCGGGGTTCACGCTCACGAGCTTCCGGCTCATAAGAGAAAACCATAAGAGCCATCAGGATCAGCCCCAGACATCCAAGGCCCCACATCATGGAAAAGATCGCCCCCATTTCAAGCGACACCGTATCCATCCGCAAAAGGCCCAGACCCATGACCAGTCCCGCGTAACAGACCGCGAGACTCAGCAGCAGAAGCAGACGTCGCTGCAAAAACTTCGCAAGCGAGTGAGGCCAGGTGAACAGCATCCAAAGACTCTCGCCTTCCATCGGCAGAATATGAAACACCGCCGACCACAGAAATAAAAATCCTGTTCCAAACGCGATCACGGAAAGCCACGCCGGATCCTGCAGAGGCAGACTCTGGGGTAAAAGGGCCAGAAGCAAAGGCAGCACCAGAATCTGCAGCAGAAAATGCCGGTCCCTTCCCAGCAGAACGAGATCACGCCTGGTGAGAGGATGCAGGCGTTCCCATAAGAAATTCATGAGGCCCGGCCTCAGCGATGTTCGCCAGCCGAAACCCGCACTCCAGCCCGGAAGGCCTGAGGTGGAAGGACGTAAAAGCCAGGCGGCCCAGAGATAGCAAAGCCCATGGACAAGGATCACAAGACTGAAAAGCGCCCCGACATGATGCCAGGCATCCTGCAGCATCACCGTGGATAAAGCCCAGGCGGCAGGAGTTTGATCCAGAATCGTTCCCCAATGCAGGGCGCTGCTTAAAGCCCAGCCCTGATCCAGACTCAGAGCCTGCATGCCCAGCACGAGAAGGCCCGCACCGAGGATGCCGCTCCATCCACGCAGGCTGCGCACCTGAGCCGGAGGCCAGCGCAGACGCAAGTGGAGATCAACCGTGACACGCGGTGCAGCCACAAGCGCCTGCAAAGCGATCCCAAGAATGATGGACCAAAACAGAGCCAGACCGAGCGACAACCCCCGCATGACACCCAGCTGCACGAGAAAGGCGCCCATGAAGAGGGAAAGACCCTGCGGCCACAAACTCTCAACGAGGCTGCGTTGCACCACCAAAGGCCATGCGGGCCAAGGGCTTGCGGCAAACCATTCCCATTCCGCATCACGCTGCAGACTTTGCCAATGTCCCCATTTCAAAAAAAGTGAGCTGAGCCAGCAGCCATTGAGAAACACCAGCATCAAACGCGCACCTGGATCCGGAACATCCTCATAGCGGGTGTAACGCAAAAGGTGATAGGCATCATCGGATCGCTGCTGAAGGATCGCATATAAGACATCAGCATCCAGCAAACTCCGCAGGGATCCCGCCAGCACCAGCTGCAGGCCGAGTAGCGCGAGCACCAAAAGCACCAAGGCCCCCAGAGATGCACCGAGTGACCAGCTTCGCATCACCTGCAAACGATTCCACCAGCGCCTTGTCTGCAGACGCCAGAGAATCATAAAAACGCGCGTCCAGCTCATAGCCGATCCGCAGTCAGGGCCAGAAATTTCTCTTCAAGGCTGCCCTCGGGTGCGAGTTCCGCGCAACTTCCCAGAGCGACGAGCTGCCCGTGATGCAGAATGCCGAGCCGATGACAGAGGCGTTCGGCCAGATCCAAAAGATGCGTGGAGAGAAGCACGGTGCGACCGCGGGCCGCGAAGTCCAAAATCAGATCCCGCACATGAGCGGCTGAACGCGGATCGAGTCCGTTGGTGGGTTCATCCAGAATTAATACTTTGGGCTCATGAATCAAGGCACAGGCGAGGCCCAGACGTTTTTTCATGCCGGTGGAATACTGACTGGCAAAATCATCCTGAGCCTCTTCCAGACCCAGATTTTGAAGCCAATGCTGTGTCCGGGCCCGGGCCTCGGACGGCGCGAGGCCATGCATCTCACCGACAAAACAAAGCAGTTCACGTCCCCGCAGATAATCGAGAAAATGCGGATGGTCCGGCAGATAGCCCACCCGGCTTTTCACCGCCACATGATGCCGCTGCGTATCAAGTCCGTCAATCGAAGCAGAGCCCGAGCTGGGAACCAAGAGACCCATCAGCATCTTGATCGTGCTGGTTTTACCGGCGCCATTGGGTCCGAGGAAGCCAAAGATTTCCCCACGTTCCACCGTCAGTGTCAAATCTTTGACGGCCTGGAAGCTACCGTAATTCTTGCTCAATTTTTTGCATATCAGCACAGGGCCTCCTCGGCTCTTTGGGACTTTCGGCAAACTGCCATGACTTTGCGAAAGTTTCCAGTCTCTGCAAGGACTTTTACCCACTTGGCCTGGATCCTTGAGTTGTTCAAGGCTCGTGCCGATCCTATGGATGAGCTCAGGTCTCACAGGGAGAAACTGCGATGTCGATTGTCGTTATCGATCCTAACCGGCACGAACTGGAACAGTGTGCTGCCATGCTTGGCCGCTGGGGATACAATCAAACCATCCTCTGTGCCAGTCTGGAAGAAGCGCAGGACGTGCTGGGTCTTGGCGAACAGGCTCTGCGCACCATTTATGGCCTGGAGCTGATTGTAATCGACATCTCCCACGGTGATGACTTCGCTCAATTCGTCGATCGCATCCGCAGCATGCTCTTCTATCAGGATATTCCGATCCTCGCGACCTCCGATGGAGCCAGGGCGGAAAAGATGCCTTTGGCCTTCGCCTTTGGCGCGACCGACTTCGTCAGCAAACCCATCGAGGAATTTGAGCTGCGTGCCAGGGTGCGTTCCTGTTTGCGTCTCAAGCATGAAATTGACCGCAGAAAAGCGCGTGAGAAGGAATTACTGGAGGCCACGCATCAGCTTTCCGATCTCAATCAAATCCTCGCGAAGATGTCTTTGCTCGACAGCTTGACGGCAATACCGAATCGTCGTTGTTTTGATGAAAGTCTGGAGCAGGAATGGAAACGCGCATTCCGAAACGGCGGGAATCTGGCCCTCATCCTCTGCGACATCGATTACTTTAAACAATACAATGATACCTACGGCCATCAGCGCGGCGACCACTGCCTGCAGAAAGTCGCGCAGGCCGTGAAATCCGCCCTGAAACGCCCCGGCGATCTGGTCGCCCGGTATGGAGGCGAGGAATTTGCCATCATCCTCCCCCACACCACAGCGCTCCAGGCGGCCAATATCTGTAACAACATCCGCACGACGATCCGCGAACTCGCCATCGAACACACGGGATCCCAGGTCAGTCCCTTCGTGACCCTGAGCATGGGCGTGGCGTCCACGGAACCTTCGGTGACCAAGATGAGCACCGAAATGCTTATGTCGTTATCCGATGCGGCCCTGTATGTCGCCAAAAATCAGGGCCGCGATCAATTCCAGATTGCGCGGGATCAGCAGGATAAAACCGCCTGACCAGAGCATTAACACATTTGCGCCACATCCATCCATGTTGACACAGTTTGTCCCAGCTTGGACAAAGGCAATGTCTTGGCTTTAAGTGGCTAAAATTCATTGATTATTTCAAAAATGCAGGTCTTCAATGTCATTTGGATATATAGAGACTTGAAAAAAATTTCGTTTTGATGCACATCATATATCGAAAATTTAGCATTTCTTCGATATATCGAACTCCTCATAACGAAAAAGAAAGCAAACTTCGATGTATAATGCCAACTATCCGTTTCAACTGCCTTTATTGCCTCCAAACATCACCATCACAGAACATCCGCGACTGATGGAATTTCTTCATCGTCATAATGATGCTCAAAAGTACGTATCGGAACTAAATGGAGCGCTGAAAGAAATCGATAATCCAGACGTTTTCTTGAGTTCATTCTTTCTTCAAGAAGCAATCAGTAGCAACGCTGTAGAAAATATCCATACCACAATTGAATCCGTATTAGAGGATGAGACAAAGCCAAATCGGGAAAGAAGTCGCCAAAACAAAGAAGTTCTAAAATATCGAAATGCGCTTTCAGCTGGAGAAAGCTATCTAAGACAGTACGGAATGTCGTCTAGAACAATTCGCGCTGTTCATCAAGCACTGGAAGTTGAAAAGGGAGTACCCGGCGAATTCAGAACCGTCCAAAATCGAATTGCAAATAGCTTGCAGGACGGCTCAACTGAAACAATATATACACCACCTCTATATTCACAAGTGGAAAGCCTTCTCGGAAATTGGGAATCCTTTGTTGAGCGCAATACCGATTTCTTTCCCTTGGTGAAGGTCGCGATCTGCCACTATCAATTTGAAGCCATTCACCCATTTGAAGATGGAAATGGAAGAACCGGTAGAATACTGATGATCCTTCAGCTCATATCAGACCAAATGCTCAGTCATCCAGCTCTATTCATAAGTGGATACTTGAGTCAAAATCAGACAGAATACAAAAAGCGCCTCTTAAGGGTCACCAGTCATGGTGAGTGGTGGGAATTTATAGAGTTCATGTTGATCGGTTTTTCAACCCAAGCTCTTGTGACAAAATTAGCTATCGCTCAATTAAAAACGGCTCGAAAGCACATTCGCGAGTTACTCTACAACAATAAGATCGAAAACATTAAGTTGAATCAATCCTATATTGGTCCCGTGGTTGACCACCTATTTAGCAGCCCCTTAACCACTGCGCAGCATATGGCTGACAAGACCAAAATTCATTGGCAGACCTGCTCAAAATACTTAACTGCATTTACAAATGCAGGTGTTCTCACGATGCATAAAATAGGAAAATATAAGATCTATCGAAATGAGGTTGCAGTAGATGCACTCAAGGTAAATCCAAAATAACACCCAAACAGAATCCGCCAGAACTCGTTAAGTAAGTTTCTCACCCATTGAAGGGCTCTACAGCCTCATGATAAAGGCTACCCGTCTGACGTCATAATTTTATAAGGCGAGTTCTGGCCAATATTCCAGACTCGCATGAGTATAGAGGTGCTTGAGATTCAATTTTCCCTATACAACGCAGAGTAAAAATTACTTAACCAGAAACACCACCATCCGGTGCAGTATAATTTAGCAGATGAAGGTCACAAATGTCTTGAGCAACGCTGAACCGTCGAGAGGTTTTTAATTTCAGGCTTTTTGATTCAGTTGTTGCTCATCGATGTTGACAAAACATTAGATGGCTATTGATCAACATTTACCTCATAAGAGTAGGCAATGACTCGAAAATTAAAAAGAACAAAGGACAAGTCTGTTATAGACAGCAACGGAAGGATTATTTTCTTTAGCATAGAGCGTTTCATGAAAGATATTGTTGAGGGAAGCTGCTGCTTTGTCTGTGGCGCATCTCCCGATTCAAAGGTTTTTAACGATGAGCATGTGCTACCGAACTGGATTTTAAAAAAATATGAACTTCATGACAAATACATAACGCTTACGAACCAAACAAAGCTGAAGTATGGAAGCTACGTTATCCCATGTTGTAAGGACTGCAATACGGATATGGGAAGGATGATTGAGGAACCCATTAGAAATATTTTGCTTAAAGGATATGATGAAGTCGTTAAGCACATAGAAAAAAACGGAATAATGCTATTCTATGTTTGGATGGCATTAATTTTCACGAAAACACACTTGAAAGTGACGTTGACCCCGAAAAATCCTCCAGCGAAAAGCTGAAAAATCCGCTATAATTCAGCTCTCTTTGACGTGGAGAGATGTATGAAAACGTCCAAGTTTACTGAGGAACAGATTGTCTATGCCCTGCGTCAGGTGGAAGCTGGCGAGGCTGTGGTGGATGTGTGTCGTAAGCTGGGAATTTCGCAGCAGACGTTTTATACCTGGAAGAAAAAGTACGGAGGGCTTGGTTCGACGGAACTCAAGCGAATGCGTTTGCTCGAAGATGAGAATCGCAGGCTCAAGCGCTTGGTGGCTGACCTGAGCCTTGACAAGCATATGCTGCAGGAAGTGATCGAAAAAAAGCTTTGAAGCCTGCAAGGAAGCGGGAGATTGCAGACTTCCTGAAACGTGCCTTCAAGATTTCCGAGAGACGATCCTGCAGTGTTTTGCTCTTCGACCGATCGTGTTGTCGATATCGAGCCCGCCGACGCGATGATACGGCCATCCGGATGCGAATCAGAGATATTGCACAGAGTCGGGTGCGATACGGCTACAATCGCATTTATGTGCTTCTGCGGCGTGAGGGATGGTTGGTAAATCGCAAGAAGGTTCATCGCATATACGTCAGTGAGGGTTTGAGCCTGCGACACCGGAAGTACTACCGTAAGCGTCGTTCCCAGATCCGAATCATTCCTCCGACACCCACAGCTCCCAATCAGCGTTGGTGCATGGATTTTGTTCACGACTCCCTGGCTGACGGAAAAGCCATTCGAATCCTAACAGTCGTCGATACCTTTAGTCGCGAAGCAGTGCTACTTGAATGTGGGCGAAGCATGACCGGAAAACATGTTGCAAATGCTCTTGAAAGGCTGTCTCATGGTCATGGGATGGCCTCATTCATTAACGTCGACAATGGGAGTGAGTTTATCAGCAAAGCCCTCGACGACTGGGCGCATTGGAAAGGTGTGCGGCTGGACTTCTCCCGGCCCGCGAAGCCAACAGACAATCCTTTCATAGAGTCTTTCAATGGAAGGTTTCGAGATGAATGCCTTAATCAATCGGTTTTTGAGAGCCTTGAGGATGCTCGGCATAAGATCGAACAGTGGAGACGTGAGTACAACGAGGATCGCCCACACAGATCTTTAGGTAATAGGACACCCCAGGAATTCCTGAGGGAATTTGACATGAACAGAGCTGAACAAATGCGATTTTAAAGTGCTATTTGGAGGAGTTTTTGGGACCCCCTCAAAAGACAAGACTCTCAGAATGCATTTGGACCATAGAAAAGGGTCCGAAAGTATTGGATCAATGCATGATTACCAGCAATTACATCACATGCATTGCCTAAGCCGCATTTTCCATACTAATCCAGACATAATACATCAAGAAACCTTGGGAAGTTTTTTTCCGTTGCACGCAAGGGCAATTCCAAATATGGAGAACTTTGACTTCCTGGATTTGACGAATGCGGGCGCAATATTATTAAGAATCGAAGACACTTGTCTTATTAGTGTGCTCAATGACTCGTGCGCTTCAGCGACTAAGTTTCTAGAGGTCCATCAAGACATAGGAAGAAATTTGAGTCCTGTTCAACTCCGCGAAATTGCGGCAAGGCTAGGCTTTTTGAACATTCATATTAAGTTGAGACCTGAATATTATTCAAAATTTACAAAAGGTCAGAAATATGAATTAACAGCAAAATTACCTACTCCAGGAATACTGTTAAACGAACTAGACTATAGCATTCTTGGCAAAATGATGCTGGACGTTCTCAAGCCTATTGTCGGTCCGAACAACGAAATCCTGGCTGGAGTCGAAACAGGTCGTGCGACATTCTTATCTGACGAGAGCGGCGCTTTTAAAGAGCATGAGTTTACGGTCAATTCCAGAGCTGTGTAGATAGTTTTTGACTAAGCGGGAATATTTCTAGCTGTCCGATGCGGCCCTGTATGTCACCAAAAACCAGGGCCGCGATCAATTCCAGATCGCCCGGGATCAACAGGATAAAACCGTCTGATCCGGCTTCAGGATAAGAATTCCTGGGTCAGCCGCTTCACCAGCTGCTGCGAAAGGCTTCCAATCCAGTGCCGGACCATCTCATTATCCTTGAATTCGTCCCAGATCGCTTCGATGCCCTCACCCTTGCCAGACAGGGTGCCCGCCACGGTTTTCACCAGCTGAATGAACTCCGCTTTGTGCTGTTCCTCCATGGCATTGAACCAGTGGAGAAACACTTCAAAGACGGTATCCGCACTCTGCTCCGTATGAGCTCCGGCTTTTTCGGCGATGGCGTCGCCGGCCAGTTGTTTGGTGGTATCAATGATGGCATTTAAAAGATCCATGGGCGCACTCCTTCCAACCGGGCATCAGATATCAACGGCATAAACGAAACTTTGCTTGGGCAAACGCTGGTAGCGTTCGGTGATCATATCGCGCAGCTGCTGATTGCCATCCACATACTCGCGCGTATAATGCTCCGCCTTGGCCTTGTCACCCTTGGCCTTGATGGCTCCGATTTCCCGGGCCATCTTCACGAGGGCCGGATGCATTTTGGCAAAATTGATGTGGAAGGTGCCGCGGTCCTTGCCATTGGCAGCCAGACCCTTCGGATCAAACGTCACTGCCCCTTCCTTCATCAGAAGCCCGAGCTGAATCGCCGCCAGCTGACTATAAGCTTTGCGCTCCTTGCGCGCGGTCCACATGCCCTGCGAGATATGACCGAAGGCCCAGGTTACACTATCCATATAAAGCGAGCGCGCCGTTTCCTCCTTGATCAAACCCTGCTTCAGAAGCGCATCGATAAAGTAGAGACCACTGGTCTGCGCCTTCAGTTCCTCCAGCATCGACGCCAGCTGTCCTCCGAACATCTCACCATCCCTCTTGCCCCGATACGCATACTCATGCGAAGGCCCGAGGTTATGATTGATCTCATGCAGAATGGTGTTGACGATACTCACCTCCTTATCGGTAGTGAGATGAACCAGATCCTCTTTCGCAAACAGCGACTCGGCCCGCTGCCTCTTCATTTGCTCAGAATCCGTATCCTGATACACATTGCTCATGGCCACCGTGCGGCCGCGACCTTCATTCGCCACCGGGCCCCAGTTCGGCAGACTCTGTCCCACCGTTAGACCAAAGGCATCGCGATCATCACCAGCGTTGATGATGATGTCGATGAAATCCGGCAGATGAAAGGAAACCTTGCGCGCCTTGTAAGGGGCTCCAATAAGTTTGGCGATGTCCTCTTCCATTTTTTGCAGACCAGGAGCCAGAGCGTTCTGCCACTTCAAGGAATCCTTGTTGATCAGGGCAAAGGTCATATGAAAGGCGGCCTTGCGGGAACAGGGTTCCCAGTAGGTTTCATCCGGTCCAATCCGCAGATAAAAACGGGAATTGGTGGCTGACATGCGCGACCAGGCCTCATCCGCCGGCTCCCAATTGTTGCTCCGGAAACTTCCCGCTGCGGCCTTGACATAAGCTTTGAGAGCGGCTTCGTTGTCGCCCAAAAGCGCGGCCGCGGCATCCAGATCCTGAGCCACTTCCGTCATCAGATCCTTATACGCTTCCGCATAAGAAACCGGTGTCAGGCGTCCTTCCTTCTCGCGCACCACCACGAAAGGACTCATAAGCTGGCGGCTGTCCGCATGCTTTTCCAGAGTCTGGCAAAAGGCAGGATCCGTCTGTAGGGAGACGGGATAGATATCCACCGGCACCTCCCCCATACCGGGAATCGCCGTACACTTCGGATTGTTTTCGAGCTGCGGCGAACGACACTTCGGTCCCCAGTTTCGCCGGAATAAACTTTGACTCGCGGGTTCATCCTTGGGCACTTGAGCGCGCACGGCATCCAATCCGGACTGCCGCGCATAGAGGGCGTCGATTTTCGCGGATAGCTTCAACATGCTGCGGGCAAAGGCCTGCTCCGCTTCCGTCAGGGTGCGCAGATCATTATAAATCACCGTCGGCAGACCCTTGTCGAGATCCTGCTCCACCAGACGCAAGCGTTCGTCGCTCGCTTCACCACGGGCAGCGAGCGCTTTGATCTTCGCAAAGGCCTCGGCAAAGGCCGGGGTCAACGTTTTGCCATCGCTCCACGTTTCCTGGCTGGGATAAAAAAGCAGCGTGCGCACTTCATTGGGATCGATGGTCTGATTGCCATTGGCATCATTGTCCCAAAGCAGAGGCAGATTCAAACGCACCGCCAGGCGATTGAACTCCTTGCGTTCAATACCGGTGTACGCGGACGGGTTGTCACCCTTGGGAACAGTGGTACAGGAGAGGGCCAGCCCCGTGAAAATTGCGGGCCACAAGAGAGAACGGTATGCGATCATGCAATATCCTTTTGCGTTAAAAATTCGGAGGCACACCGGTGCCCCGGTGCGTGGCCTTCACCTTAGCAGAATTGTTGCAGAAAGAATACCAGGCGGGTGAGGTGGTTCTACAGGTCGCGGCCGTCTTTCAGTTCCTCAATGATCAGGTCGATTTCAGCATCGGTCAGATCCATAAACTGCCGCGGCGGCATGGCAAGTGGATCGGAAGGATCCTTGCGCAGAATGTTCAGCCGATCGATGGCATTCTTCGCCTGAAACGCGCTGCGGGCGCTGGGCTTCAGATCCGCGCGGAACAGGGATTTGCCCAGGTTACTGTCGAGTTTTTCATTGTGACAGCGCTGACAGGCCAGAGCCACAAGCTCCTTGCCGGTCGCGTCCAGGGGTGCACGCGCGCCGTAGCTTGCGGACAGACGATCATCCAGAGCCAGACGCAAATCTGGACGATCATCCCAGGTGCCGGCAGCTTTTGCGGCATCCATACGGGCTTTGATATCGGGCAGCTTGCTCGAATCCAAAATATTATTCGCCCAGGACGGAAACGGAATCGATTCACCCTGAACATAGCGCTGCCAGCCTTCCAGCCACGTGGCATCAGCCCCCACCGTGCCCGCTGGCAAATGACTGGGCTGTTCCCCAAAGCCATTGGCTTTCAGCAGCCAGACCAATTTTTCGGGATCCGAAGCCGCGATCAAGGAAGCCGGCACACCCCCCACTCCTTCATCCGGCCCATGAAAATCCTTGAAGGCCTGAATCAGCTCCTGCCCCTGGGTATCATCACGGAAGAAATGCAGCCAGGGTTGTTCCATCTCCTGAAGCCGCAATATTTTCTCTGTGGAAGGACCTTCCGGCTGATGACAGTGGGTGCAGTCAAACACAGTGTTCGCAAGATAAGTGTCTTCATAAATGGAGATCGACAGCCAATCCTTTTCGATGGCTGAGGACTGCAGATGTCCGGTGGAGCAGTGGCCCGTGGCATTGCAGGCCTGTGTGAAGGCGATGAGAAAGAAATTCAAACGTCCGGCTTTCGGATCGCGCGCGATCACCTCCACGAACTGATCGCCCCGCACAAAGCCCATCACCACAAAATCAGGGCTCGGCGTGCTGGCATCCTGAGGAGCGGTAAAGAGAATGACGCGCGGATTGATGGGGGACACAAAGCGGCTGACCAGCGAGGTGGAATGTCCGGTCAAGGCCCAGCCTGGCGTCACGCCCGGCTTGCCATTGACTTCGCGGCCGCCGACGGTCGCCTCGGGAATCGCAAGACCCAGAGCGGACTGCAGATCACGCAGGCTGGTGACAGTCGGAACGGTGGCCTGGCAAAAAACCTGGCGAACCTTATCAAAGTCCTGGCTGCGCTGCGGATCAAAGCCAAAACAAAGCCTTTTCAGCATTTCCGCGCCTTGCGGCAAGGGCGTCAGGACTTTGTGATAATTCAATTCCAGCGGCGGCACGTCGCGTTCCGCAGCATACCAGCGTCCGCTCGGGGCTTCCTGAACTTCGGAATTTTTCGCACGGCGAATGCATGCGCTGGAAGCCAGCAGAACGCTGAGGATAATCAAGGGACGCAGACTCTTCCGCATCGGTAACCTCTTTCTCAATTCATAGAGACGGCTCGTGTTCGGTGCTTTTTTCAAGCAAAACCCGCGCCAATATTGAGGTTTCAGCATCCGCTGCGATTCTGAGGCCTTGGCAGGAGCCTTCGACCCGGCGAAGCAAAAACCGCGTGAAATTGAGCAATTTCTGCGGGATTTGGTTCAGGTATATTTTCGCAGTTTCCGCTGCAGACTTTGCCGATGAATCCCGAGGGCCCGGGCCGCCCGGGATATATTGCCTTCACAGTCCTGCAGTATTTTTTCGATGTATTCCCGCTCATGCTCGTGAAGTTTCGGAGGTTCCGGGGTCCCCCGATCCGGCTCCGAAACCCCGGCCAGGGCCTGTTCAATCGTATCAATGGAAGCCGGTTTGGAAATGTAATTCAAGGCTCCGCGTTTCACGGCCTGCACCGCTGTGGCAATGCTACCGTAACCGGTCAGCACAATCATCTGACAATCCGGGTAGTGACCTTTGAGATGCGTGACCGCATCCAGACCACTCTCACCACGCAGTCTCAAATCAATGATCGCATGCGAAGGATGAAAATCATTCTGCTCCCGCCATTCCTTGAGCGATCCGCAGCCGCGAACCCGATAACCCCGCTCGCCAAACTCCCCGAGCAGAGCCTCACGAAACATCACATCGTCTTCGATAATAAGGAGTTGTTTCATAGCGGCAACACCATCGACACCTGCGTGCCCCCACCCTGCCTTGGTTTCAAACCGAGACGGCCTCCCAGCGCTTCGAGCAAAGCGGTCGCGTTATAAACTCCCAGGCCCGTGCCAGTGCTTTTGGTGGACACAAAGGGTTCGCCGAGACGGGCCCGGATGCCCTCATCCAGACCACGGCCGCGATCGGCGATGGTGATCTCGATCCCTTCCGGTCCTTTGTGTATGCTGACACGGATGGAGATCGGCGCGGAATCAGATGCTTCCTTGGCATTATCCAAAAGATCGAGGACCGCCTGGGCAAAGGGGGCCGCTGGAATATGATAGCTCAGCTCCTCAAGCTGCGCGTCGACGGTAAAACGGAGCTGCACCTCGGGAAAATCGAGCTGCCATTGCTCACAGACGGACTTCACAAAGGCAACGAGTTCGGTTTTTCCAAACGATAAAGCGTCAGCGTCCACCCCGGTTTCAAAAAGATTCCGAATGCTGCGTTCACATTGCTCCAGGGCGGCGCGCGCCACCTGCAGTTCATGCGCCTCAGCATCCTTACGCTGCAGGCGATCCAGCATCAGACGCATCGTATTCAAAGGTGTGGCGATTTCATGCGAGAGCTGCCCCGCGACGATCCCCATGACGCGCAGGTTGTTCAGCTTCTGTCTTTGCTTTTGCAAGCTGTCGCGGTGAATCTGCGCCTGATCCAGATGAGTTTTCAACCAGAGCGCCAGGGCTCCCATGATCAGGATCACCAGAACCTTGACACCGACGGTCAGGACACCGGGCACCTGATGGCCGCTGGCATTCATCATGTCGGGTTCAGTCCCATAACAGATCAGGGTCAGCGCCAGAGCGGACTCGAACAGATAGGCCACCGCCCAGCGCCGCGGCAGAAGAATCGGACCAAGGATGGCCCCGACATAGAGGAGGGGAAAGAAAGGATTCTGGCAGCCCGACGTCAAAACCAGAAGGCCACTGAGGGACAAAAGATCCAGCGACAGTTCGAAAAAAATGCCGCCAGCTACAGCCAGCGGACGACGCTGCAGATTCCAAAGGGCCAGAGAGGCCACGATGATAACGTAAAGCGCAAGCGTCATCCCCTCATCGACGAGATAGCCGGTTTTCCAGGCTGGATACATGACGCCCAGCTGCGCTGCGATCACAAACCACCGCACGCGGCGCAAAAGTCCATATTTGACCAGGGTCTGTTCCACTCCATCCCGGCCGGACGAGGGACTGGGCTCCAGCAAAGCCTGATGGAATCTTTGATGTGTTTTACGCATAGCCGCTTCCTGACCTGCAACAATTCGCTGCATTGGTTCATTTAAAGAATTGCTTTATACCAACAGTGGACTGTTTCAAAGGAGACCCCATGAAAATACAGTGCCTGGGTATACTGATACTGGCCGCCCTTTCCTGCGGCAAAAACAGTGACAACAATAAGGATGAAAACACCACGGCTCCCCTGCCCGGCGCCGATCAAACCTCGCTTGAGGGTTACTCCCTCAGTCCCAATCGCGCTTTTGCGGCGAAAATCGTTTGGAACAACGCGCCTGTGGCCGGAAGTTTCGACAACAGTGCCGAGGTCTATTTTCTGGACCCGAAGGGTGAACCCGTCAGCACCTCGCAACTGACCCGCTTTCACCTTTACATGGCCAGCATGGGGCATCCCTCCATCAAGGAAAACGAGATGACCTTCACCCAGGTCGATCCCGGTCACTGGACCGTTGGTCGCATTTACTTTTCCATGGGCGGCTCGTCCGGTTCCTGGGTTGTGGACCTGGAAGCCGAGGTCAATGGCCAGGCCGATCAGGTGCGCGTGAGCATTGATCATGCCGTGGAATAAGCCCGTTCTCGGAATCCTGTCCCTGATGGCCCTGCACGCATCTTCCGCGGACGCCTGCTCCTCCTGTGGCAGTGGTGCAGCGGATCCTGTCATCCTCAATCCCCTTGAGCCCGCGAAATTCTATCTGGGCCTCAATCTCTCCGAAGGTTTTCAAACCATCGACGAGCAGGGGATGGTTCGCAAGGACTATGGTCCCGACCGCAAAACCAAACTGGAACTCGCCTATGCCCATCGCCTGACGCCGCACCTTTTCGTGAGTCTCGACAGCGGGCTTGGCGAAAATCGCAAGGGCTCACGCTCGCAAACCGGCTTGACCGACGCCACCCTGAATCTGCGCTGGACCGCCTGGCTTCAGGATGTCACCGAACCCTGGTGGCCTCAGGTTCAGTTTGTTCTTTCGCATCGCTTCCAAACCACACGCAGTCTGCAGGACTCGCGGGAACTCAACAATCTCGACTCCTTCGGCGCCGGTTATGATGAAACCTTCGCCGGTGTTGATGTCTGGTTCGGCATGCTGCCCGTCCTCTTCGGCGGCAGCTTTCTCTACTCCCAGCCGTGGGAGGAGGCGACCCGCAGCGGCCGTCTTCAGGTCGGTCCTACTCAAAAATGGATCGGCACCGTGGGCTACAAACCGATGGAAGCCTTCAAGATCATCGGTGGCCTGGTTCAGGAAAAACGCGGCGGCATTGAACTCGACGGTGAGCCCTCGCCTGTGCCGTCCGACAAAAAATCGCAAGACCTGTTTTTGACTCTCGAAACCCTGCGTGTGGAAGAGGATAATGTCCGCTTCACCTTCAGCAAAAAAGCGGCGTTTGGTGCGAATAAAAACGCCACCGTGTTTCGCTCCTACACTTTGGCCTGGATGAGGACCCTATGAAACTTCACTGGATCGCACTTGTTCTCCTGCTTCCCCTGCCTGCCCTTGGCGCCAACTGTCGCGCGGTGGATCTCAAGGAATTTCGTGAAGCCACCACCCAGGGTCCCGACCGTGTCGTATTCTTTGCGTCCTGGTGTTCCTCCTGCTCGCGTTATGTCACGCCCGAGCGCGTTCCGGATACCATCTTCGTGGCAGCGGCCGATGACAAGGCCAAGGCCGAAAAGGTCCTGAGCCTTTATTTAAAGGATCGCGCCGCGTCCGCCGTCTGTTTCCTGGACAAGGACGAGTCGATTGCCAAGGCCTTTGGCGTGCGCAATCTGCCCATGGAAAAATCCCTGGCTGACCTTTCCAAGCCTTAAGGGACCGGGTATTCAGCAATTCGCGGCGAGGCTTTCCCACGGAAATCTTCGCCGCACTTTCAAGCGGACCATAGGCGCCAGGTCACACTTTGCGCCATCCATTGCTGCACCAGGTCCGGCGCCAGCGCCCTGTTCTGCGACAGACTCTCCGCTTCGAGTCTCATCAGAGCATCCTGCACAGCGTGCTCCATCAAAAGCTGATAAAGTCGCGCCTGCGGAGCCGCCAGGAGTCGATGCACAAGCCCCAGACCTTCCCTTTGAATCAACCAGGTTTGGGGCTGAGCCAATGGCCTGGGACAGGGCACGGCCTCTTCACCTGGATTGTCCTGAAGTCGCAGACACAAATCCACCAGCGGCCAACTCTCCTGCACAAAACGCCAGTCCGCAGCCGGCTTCAGACGCAAGGTCGCAGGATCCTGAGCGGGATCCCGCGGAGCTGTCCAGGCCTGAACAGCGGGAGCCAGAAACACGGCGGAGCGCGTCGCATCAATCCAGGCCGCTTGCAATACGAAGAGCGGTTCATGCCGATCACACAAAAAATTCACAAAGTGCCGACCGATGCCCTGCAGATCATGGTCGCGCGGCGCGAATTCCACGAGATAATTCAAGGCCAGCTGATTGAACTGCCAGCAGCCCAGCAGGCGGGCCGTCAAGGGAAAGTCCTGCTGCAGGATGGTCAGCAGGCGAAACCAATACTGCCGCTGATAATCCTCAAGCCCGGCCTGCGCCGCACGCTGAACACGCGGCACAATCCCGAGCCGGGACCAGCCGTCCGGCAGCTGAGCCTGGAGTTGTCCATGAGCGGTTTCCAGAGGTGTCCGCAGAACCCGGCTCCATTCCTTTTGAAAGGCCTCAAGCCAGGCAGGAGCTTTCTTCATTGCTGATACTCCCGCACCTTGTTCAGCTCGTTCACAAGTTCAGCCAGCGGCGGAACTTTATCATCCCATTCCAAAAGCGTGGGAAAGGGCCCACCGATGGCCCAGGCTTCCCGATAGAGCTCCCAGACAGCAGGCGCCACCGCACGATCATGGGTATCAATGATGGCTCCATCGGACTGGCGCTCATGTCCGGCCAGATGCACCTGCACCACACGCGTGTAGGGGATGTGCCGTAAATAAGTGCAGGGATCAAATCCATGATTCTGGCTCGACACATAAATGTTGTTGATATCCAGCATGAAGGAAACTCCGGCCTCTTCCACCACAGCCCGATAAAATTCCCACTCGCTCATTTCACTCGCAGCAAACTGCACATAACTCGAAACATTTTCGAGAGCGAAGGGTCGTCCCAGGCGCTTCTGCACAAAGGCAGCCCGCTCGGCGGCATAGCCGATCAGATCCCACGTGTAAGGCGTCGGCAGAAGATCATGATGCGTGTGCCCATGGCTTCCCGTCCAGCACAGGTGATCACTGACAAAAAGGGCTTCAAGATCATCCGCCAGCCGACAGAGTTCATCGAGATAGCGTTCATTCAAGGGCTCATGCCCCAGAAGATTCAGCCCCACCCCGTGCATCACCACGGGATAATGCGCCCGCACGCGCCTCAGGTTTTCCTGAGGGGGCCACGCGGTTCCCATGAAATTTTCACTGATGATCTCGACATAATCGAGCGCGGGCGGCACCTCCCTCTGCATGTCTGCATAAAGTGCGGGCCGCAGCCCGATGCCGATCGCATCACGCGGCAGATTCACGGCACAGCTCGCCAGTTTTTGGTTTCCAGAGGCAGCGAGCGCAGATGAGTCACCAGCCTTTTCATTTCCGCCAGGGAATACACCTTATAAAAGGCAGGCATGTTCGCATATGCCGTTCCATCCGCGCTGACGCCATGAATGCCAAAGGCAATCGCACCCAACAGGGCCGCATCCGATTTGCCTTGGAAGGCCGCTTTGCGTTCTTCCGGATCGGCATCGGGTGGGATGGGCAGAACAAAAGCGGATTGGCCCGTGCCGTGACAGTAATTGCACTGGGACTCCCCTGCCCCCATTGCGATTTCCGGCGCTCCTTCCAGGATTTGCGCTCCAGTCAGGCCCCGATCCGCCGGCAGATCCACACAGCTCATGCCTCCACAGCTGTTTGCCGACCGACAGCTATGTTCCGTCAAACGCCCCGATGAGCTGTGATAGGAAATCCCCGCACAGGTATTGGCGCCGGCACAACTCGCGTGGGTTTGCACGAGGCCACCGCGGGTTTCGCAGAGCGCGGTGAATGAAGCCAGAGTCAGGGTTTTATCCACAGTGGTCGCGCTGACCACACCGGCCAATGGCTGCGGAGTCTCGATAACCTTTTCCTTCTCCCGCGTGCCGCAGCCTCCCATGAGCCCGGCGAGGGCGGCGGTGAGCAGAGCACACGAAACATCAGAGTCCTTCATAGACATGACACATCCTTTTTCTGAATGAACAGAATTCACGGTGATGGGACGCAAGGCGGCAGCGCCACGTTTCGCAATCGACGCAAGCCTCGTGCTGATAAAAATGTCAGGAGTGCAACGTGTTCAAACTTTTGGATAGGGCGGTTCGGGAAGCGGCTGAAAATCGCTGAGAAAGGCCTTCCATGGGAAAATCAGAAGACGCTCGGATTGGATACGGAAGGCGACATGCTCGTGCAGATTCAACGCAGGCGCGTGAAAAGCCATAAATGATAAGATCGAGCATTCGCAAAGACGCTCGGCTGTCAACGCCGGGCTCTGGGCATCGACCGGCCCGTCGGAGTGGTGACAGGATTCCATCACGTCCCCATGGGCCAATTCGTGCTGTTCATGATGCAGAAAAAAGGAAAGAATCAATTCACAACGGGGGATCGAGACCAGCACAACATTCAACGCCAGAACAAGAAGTCCCAGACTTTTGAACGATCTTTGCCAAATTGGACCGATTCCAGGCAAGGCCTGCCCTCCGTAATGGAAACGCCCGGATTCTAGCAAAGCCGTGAGCGCAACACAATACAAGAGCCCGGACATTAGCCCGTTTTGCCTGGTTTTTCCACTGGAACCGGCTTCGTCGGGGGAGCCTTGGGCTTCGGGATCGGGTGAATCAAAAATGAAGGATGGATGGACATGGTCGTTTTCTCCTGTGCGTAACATCTCCCCTTTTGCAGAAAGAATGCCAGTCCGAAAACCTGGAAATATCAAGGTTTTCAGGAAGTTCGGCGGATTTTATGGCTGCAAAACGGGACAGCGCGGACAGGAACAGGACGTCCTCAAATATGAGGGAACTCTGCAATAAAGTATCGTGAAAACCGTCTACTTCCAGACTTCAGCTTTGACCCTCACTTAGGATTCACACCATGAATAAGACTGTGTTCGCTCTCACGTCCTCAACTCTTGCCGTCCTGGCCTTCGGTTGTCAGCCCCGCACCAAAACCAAGGTTGTTGAAGTGGCGAAGCCGGACAAGGTTTATAACTTCACCAAGGATTCCTATGGTGATCCCATCGAGGTGCCGATCTTTGACACCAGCTGCCGCGGCCAGCGGGGCGCTGGTCTAGGTGAGGGCATCATCGCCGAAGCGTATATGGGCGTGGAAACTCGTATAGTCAAGACGCTCATCGAAGAGGAAGTTTGGGAGAATTCCAAACGCAAGGACATTGCCCGCGCCACATACGAAAGCGCCGTCATCGGCAATGGTCGTCCCGTCGCTATCTGTCAGGATGCGCAAACCATTCCAGCGAATACGCAGGAGGGCGCGGCGATCAGCATGAAGACTCAGGCCGAGGCCGCCCACGATCTGTACGAAACGGTCCGATCTCAGGGAAACATCGCTCTGTCCAGCCTGGAGAGCATCTACCTGAATGCAGCCATCAAGGAGACTGTGATCACCCGTCAGGTGGATAAGAATGAAAATGCCACCGAGACCACCAGTTATGCCACCGACAATGCCTCCTTCATGGGTGGTGAAAACTCCATGCTGATTTCCTATCCTCAAAGCGAAAGCGCGCAGAAGCATAAGCTCAACGGAGGCATTCCTCTCTGGCTTGTTCCTGGTGTGTTCCAGCATGAATTTGGTCACTACATTTTCTTCTCGCTGATGAACGAAGGCGGCGCCTCCTTCACCTCCTATCAGGAGTATGCGGAGAAGAATCCTGACCTGCACCTTTTCCAAACCCCGGTCGCAAACTTTGCCCGCATCGCGGAATCGCCGGCTTTGCGGTCCAGCCTCACGGATTTCGTCCGGACGCAGGAATTCTTCCTGGGATCTTTGAATGAAGGCTTTGCTGACCTCTGGGCTTATTACACCTTGAAGCAGCCGACGAGCATGTTTGAAATCAGCTGCTTTTCCAAGAACCGCAACGTGTCCTCGCCGGTCTTTTATAACGGCATCAGCAAGAGCTGGGATGAGATCCTATGGAACAAGGCTTTCCATTCCACACTGGAATCGGATCTCACGGGGGATATCAAAACGCCGATCGATGGCTGCAGCCAGCCCATCTTCGCGGATATTCATATCATCGGAGCGGCCATCGCGCATACCGCCGACGCGGTTTTCACGGCAGCGGCTCAGGCCCAGCCGACCCAGGATGCGACGCGTCTGAAAGCGGAAATGTCACTGGCCTGGCTTAAGTCCATCAAGGATTCGAATGAATTCGAGGACCTCGGTGGCAAGGCCAGCCTCAGCCGCATTCTGAACGCGGCCGTGGGCACCGGGATGAATTATCTGAAGGATGCGGATAAAACCGCCTTCTGCGCCGTGGTCAGTAGCAAGTTTCCGATGCTGGTCAAACGCTGGAAAGATGCGAAGACTGATAATGAAGACGTTCTGGGAGTGGTGAACTTCTGCTCTCTGTAATGACAGAGTCCTTGCATAGGTCGCAGTTTCCTTTTGGAAGCTGCGATTTTTTTTATTCAGCACCGGCCGAGCGGGCCATCTCCGCACGCAGCATTTGCTGTCCCCGGCGGGACCAATCGATGATGCTTTTCTTTTCCTGTTCGGTTAACCGCGCTTTGCCGTGCATCAGACGATAACGCAGGGGCGGCATCGATCCATCCTTGACGACGCGTTCCACCGCGATCAAATCCTCGAGGGGGGTGGCGTGACTTTGAAACGGATAACCATTGGAAAACTCGATGTGCTTGCGGGCCTCTTCAATGTCATGCTTAATCCACTGGCTGATGCCTGGCATCATCGAATACCAGGGATACTGCGTGTCTCCGGAATGACAGTCGGCACAGGCTTTTTGAATCAGGGGGGCAACCGTCAGCTGATAGTCCGTCGTGATCTCAACCAGGCGGCGTTCATGCTCGTCGACCAGGGAGGACCGTTTCGTGGTCGGCTCATGGGCCATGGCCCGGTTTGCACTGCATAGGAATGCGGTGGCAACCAGCAGAGTGGCGTTGTACGAGGTCAAGCGTCGGTTTTTCATTACGATTCTCCCATTTCCGGCTCAGGCTTTGCCAACTCATCACTATTAGCGAAGCACAAATTGCATGAGAAAATGATCAGGACTCGATCGCTTCCCGGCTGCCCGGCTCTGTGTTAAAAACAGGCTTTTCGCCTCATGTTTTTTAACCTTGAAAGGAGTTTGCATGCTTCCGTTCCTACGCATGTTCCGTCTTTCTCTTGTCTGTGCCGTGTTTCTGACCAGCACTCAGGTCCTTACGGCAACGGCGACTCCACCGCCCGCGCGGGGAACCTTGATTGAATCCGCGTTGATCGCCTCGTACACCAAGGAGCAGCTCAATGCCAACTTCCAAAGGCTCGGTCTGCAGGCGCGCTATGGCATCAAAGTATTTCGAGTCAACTATCAAAGTCAAATAGGTCGTGATGAGACGCGTGCCACAGCCGCCTCGGGGCTGGTTATCCTTCCCGATACCAGCGCCACGGAACTGCCCTGGATCAGCCTGCAGCACGGCACGGTTGCCAGCAAGAAGGAGGCGCCCTCGCTCCGGCCGAGTGAAGGCCTTTATGAGGCTTCGCAAGGATTCGTGACCGCGGTCATGGACTATATCGGCTATGGCAGCTCGGCCAGCGAATTTCACCCCTATCTCATTGCCGGCACCTATGTTCCGGCCGGTGTGGATCTTCTGCGTGCCACCCGCACCCTGGCCTCTCAACAGGGCTTGAAATTGGGTCCGCTCTTCCTTCGCGGCTATTCGGAAGGCGGTTACGCGACGCTGGCTTTGCAAAAGGCGCTGGAAACCGAATATCAGCAGGAATTCACGGTCACCGCTTCCGCCCCCGCGGCCGGTCCCTATGACCTTGAAGCAGCCGCCCTGACTGTCCTTTCACGCCCTACCATGAATCCTCTGTTTTCCACGTTTGTGGTGCTGGCCTATGATGAATGGCTGGCACCTGCGATCGATCTCGACGCCATCTTCGCCATTGAAACGAGCCACTTGAAAGATCTCTATACCCATGGTGTGAGCAGTTCTGACATCATGAAGGCCCTGCCTACGGAAACCCGTGGTCTGGTCGAAGGCCCCTTCCTTGAGGATTTTCTGAGCGCCACACCGCAAACGGAACAGGCCCGTCTGATGCGAGGTCTTTTGGTGAGTCAGAGCCTGAATCAGGACAACTGGGTGCCATCCACGACGACGAAGTTCTATCACTGTGTGGACGATGAAATCGTGGCCGTGGCGGCCACGGAAAACACCGTGGCGCATTTCAAAGCTCTCAATCCCCAGGCACCGGTCTCAGCAGTTCTTGCCAAAAGTCCGGATGCCAGCCGTCCTTATACGCATAGCAGCTGTCCTTTGATTTTCAGTTCCGTCAGCTGGTTCAGCGAACTTCTGCAGCGCTGAGGCCGTCAGCAGCACGGAGACAACCACGAGGCGTGAATTCAAGCAGGAAATAACTCCTTCTTTCTCGGTCCGGCTTATTTGGATATAAGGGAGAACAGAAAATCAAGCCGGTCCGGATTCACCTGAAGGAGTGTCCTATGCGATACATACTCTTCCTAGGTCTTTGGATGGCCACGCAAACGATTCTTGCCGGACCGATTCAAGTCGAGGGCCCCCGCTTTCGCACGAAGAATGGTCATCAGATTCTGTTGCGTGGCATCAACGTTGGTGGTGACAGCAAGGTTCCGCCCTTCCGTTCGGTGCGCGGAGAAAAGGATTTTGCCCCCTTGCGTGGCTGGGGTTTCAATAGCCTGCGTTTGCTCTTCAACTGGGAGGCTTTCGAGCCCGAGCCTGGTGCCTATGACTGGGATTATCTCAACTACTATCGGGATATGGTGGACTGGGCCGCGCAGCATGACCTTTATGTGATCGCGGACATTCATCAGGATGCCTTTTCCCGGTATGCGGTGAGTGGCTGTGGAGAAGGTTTTCCGAAGTGGGCGCTGCCGCCCTTTCAAACACCGGCGGTTCCCGATAACGGCGCGAACTGCAAAAACTGGGGCGTGCGCATGCTCTTCGATATTGGCATGCACAGCGCCTGGCATCATTTTTACAAAAACACCTATGGAGTCCGTGATCGTTATCTGAGCATGCTGCAGCATCTCGCCCAGAGTCTGGAGGATGCACCCAACCTGATTGGTTTTGATCTTCTGAACGAACCCTGGGGTCTGGAAAAGAGTGAGCTGCCCGAACTTTATCATGACGCCGGTCGTCTGATTCAGACCATCCTGCCGGACACCGTGCTCTTTCTCAGTTCCCATGCCCTGACCAGCACCGGGATCGTGCCTTCGTCGCTCGACCCGATTTCGCTGCCGAACATCGTGCATTCCGCGCATTTCTACGATCCCGGTCTGCAGACGTTTCAAACCTGGAGCGCCTGGGCCCTGAAGACGGCCAACGGCCATTGGAAAAGAATGATGGAGCACTGGCAAAGTCCCCTCTATCTCGGGGAGTTCGGAGCGCCGGCCTCGCTGCCCAATGCCCGAGCCTATGTGGACGCGATTTATGATCTGATGGATCGCGAGCTTTATTCAGGAGCCTATTGGGTTTATACCCCTGGCTGGAATGCGACGCTGAAGGATGGCTGGAATCAGGAGGATTTCAGCATCAATGATGATCAGGGTCGTTTGCGCGGCATGTACCGGGCCCGCCCTTATGTGGAAGAAACACCCGGTAACATCGTGTCGATGCAGTGGGATGAAAACAGGAAGGCTCTGGCGCTGGTCTATGAAGCCACGATGCAGCCCGAGGAAATCATGATCGCCATTCCCTCGCGTTTGGAATGGATCGGTGTTGAGACTCCCGACAGAGTGCGGAACCAGCCTTGTACTCGGCTGAATCTGCATCAGCTGCGTTGTATCAACGATCAGCGTCCAAAACAGACGCTGCGATCGCTGATCTTTCTCTTCCGGGAACGTTAAGAGAGGGGCCGGAAACCGGCCTCACTCATAGTAGACCACATAGCTGGAAACATAATAACGAGGCTCGGTGTGCCGGCCTCCATCAAAGTCGCAGCCTGTTCCCAGGACACAGCCTTGACAGGGAATCGCACCTGGCCGGCAGGTGTTTTCGTAGGCTTCCACATCGTAAGTGAAGTTTACGGATTCGCCCACCAGAGCCGTTGTGATGTCCTCAACCCATGGCTCCACCTTGTCCCCTGGGCACCAGCCAGCCCTCGGATAAAAGTAGTTGCCTTTCTGATTCGGATCCACGGTACTCGCACAGTTATCCCGCCAGATGCGACGGCTGAAAACCCGCTCGCCCACCTTCAGGCTATGAACCTTGGGGCAGAATTCGGCACAGTTTTGGGCATTGCCCTGGCCATGTCCGGTGATCGAGGTCACGATTTTTGCGGATTTATAGCCGATCAAGGGCAGAAGGATTCCCTGCCGCTCGGTCGCCTGCTCGGGATTTCCATACACCACATTTTCCGTGCTGAGGAGCGGCAGCACATAGGCCGGGCGCTGTGCCAGGGTTCCCGGCGTAAACTCGATGCTGGCATCCACCAGCCAGCCATGACCGCTGGGATGACCAGGCCCCACCCAGGTATCGATGAACACGCGGAAGGTTTGTTTGCCGACCAGCAGCGGGAGAAATGAACTGATATCAAAGGTCCATTCCGCGCCGATGGCATAAGGCGTGATAAAACGCATCAATTCAAAGTAACGCCCTTGACCATCCACCATCCCGAATGACCCAAACCGATCCCACGGGTCGCATTTGTTATCAGGACAGCTCAATTTGAAATGCAGAGTCGCCTGAGCGAAAGGTTCCACGGAAGCCGGGAGATTGACCTCGAACTGCCGCTCCCTCTGATTGCTTTCGCCGGTGAAATACACGTGAGTGCCGGTCGTGAGGGTGACCCGCTCGGAAGATGCCGCCGAAGCGAGCGGCAGACAGGAAAGAAAGAGTCCCAATATCAGTCCAATGCGCATGACATTACCTTTTCGTCTGAAAATGATGGAGCTTTACTGAACCGTCCACTGACCATCGGCGGTCTTTTTCACCTGAATTTCACCGTGGAACATATACTCGGGATCGCCGCGCTCCAGAAGGGTCCGGGTCATCGTGCGAAGGTTGGCCTGAACCTTGACGCTGGCCATCAGTTCATCGCCCACGTAGACGTTCACGGGCTGATTGAAATCCAGCATGCTCTGATGGATCAGAACGCGCATGCCATCCATGGATTCGGCGGGGACGAGTTGAATGCTGTTCTTCGTTTTGTCAAAGGAGGCCTGGATCACGCCCGCGTTCCACTCACCCTCTTGCGGTGCCAGGTCCAGCCAGTAGAAGAGTTCCTTGGGTTCCGTCAGGAGTGACTCCAGGGTTGGATCGACCAGATAGCGGCTCCCCAGATTGGTGGTGCGTGGTGCCGCCGTTTTCGGATCCCAATGGATCTTTTGTGGATAAGGATTGCGCGCATACTGATTGAGCCAGTCAATCGCATTTGTGTTTTTCTGGATGGTGCTCGTCGGCTCGCCTTTCAGCCAGGCTTCCGGATTGGCAATAATGTTGTGCTCGCGCCGGCTGGCATCGTTATCCCGCCAGCTGTTATGGGAGCCGCGTTCATGCAGAAAGAGTTCATGAACATAACCCCCATGCTCAGCCTGCAGTTGATTGAGCGTGATATGGTTTTCCACGGCCACGGTATTGCGCTTGTAAGCGGAATCGAACTGACCCATCTGCATCAGGAAGGGCGTATTGTAGAGGTTATCGAACGTGATCCAATTGTGATGACCCGCGGACATGTTGGCAGCCGCCCAGCGATCGGCCATGCGCGGGGTGATTTGATACACACCGTCTCCGCCCGCGGAAAAGCCCATAATATAAACCCGATTCGGATCGACATTTTCAAAGGCCACCAGGTTTTCGATCAGATGATCATACAGCGCATAGGACTCATCAACAAAATGCAGATTCCAGGTATCGGTCACCCCACGGGTGGCGACATAGACTCCGGTGTCCACACTGTCGAGATAATAAATTTTCATATGCTCCCACTGGGAGTCGTTGACGTAAGGTGGAGCTCCCCCGCCGCCATGCAGCGCAATATAGAGCGGATAGCCGTTCTCAGGCTTATCCCCTTTTTTGGACAAGGAAAACTTCATCGTCTTGTCGCCATAGGTGATCATCCTGGTCGTCTGCTCTTCGATGCGCCCCCCATCGGCTGTCACAGTCTTACGGTATTTTTCCCAAAGCGCAGTGGATGCGGCGTCCAGGTCACTCGAGTTTTCCAGAATCTGGTCCTGGCTGAGAAGGTCATCGAAGCTCTGACTCTCAATGGATTCCTGTACGGATTCGCGGGGAGTGGCCTGAGCCGTGGCCTGGAAGGCAAGGAACAGACACACACCACTCTGCAGAAAAACTGGTAAGCGTTTCATCATAAAATGATCCTTTCCGATCACAAGGATGACGAACAAAATGGAAAGCTATTCGAAAGTTTGCTTTCGCACATTAAGCACGTTCCCGCCGGAGCGTAAAGATCTATTTTCTTAATGGAGAGGAGGGATAAAGGGTTGAATCCAAGGCGGATCAGGGAATTCATGCATTCACTGTTTCATCCGCCCTGGGCTGAGGCAGGGCCGTGTCTCGTCAGAAAGGATTAAACTTCAGTGACCAGCACTGGCCTTATGCCAGCGGGCCCCTTTGGTGAGCCAGCGCTGGAATATCAAAGCCAGAATGGGTCCGGCCAGAGCCACAAGACCGAGAATGAGCCACATCGCTTCCGGACGATCCCAGAAAGGAACCGTTCCTTCGCGCAGGCGTTCCCCAATGCCTTCCGGCACCCAGCGCGACAGCATGTGGCCCGACAGAACACTGACGATGGTTTTGGCGGCAAACCACGGCACCATCGAAAGACCGAGATAGGAACCTTCCTGTCCCTCGGGCGCAATCGCAGCGGTATATTCCTGCAGCTTCGGTGACCAGATTACCTCACCAATGGACAGGAAAATCATGCAAAGGACCGACATCGCATAATAAGAGGGCACGAAATCATTGGCCAGCCAGCTCACACCGAGAGCGTTACCGAGACCGCCGAGCACCGCCCCCATGCTTTGCCACGGGATGACCAAAGCGAAGAGACTGAGGGCCGAGACCATGGCACCGTAGACCAGCATCTTAAAAATATTAAACTTGTTGGCGAAGGGAATAAAAAGAATTAAACCGGCCACGATCAAAACGGGGTTGATCGTATTCAAAGTACCGATGGCGGCATTCTCTCCCATCACGCGGGTCCAGTACTTGGGCATCAAAAGGTACATATAGGTGAAGACCGCCCGCACACCCAGCAGCAGGGTCACCAGCACACAGAAACGCCAGAAAGCGGACTCGCTCACCATGGCCTTGAGAATCGTGAGGGGGTTGGATCGTTTCCCGGAGCTTTCGCTTTTTTTATCCGAAGCCGTGTTGGCGATAAAGCGGCCATCATCACCGAATTGCTCCTCACGCCGCACCATGGCCAGCATCACACCCAGACATAGGAACGAGGTGATCATACCCGTGCCGATCACCCAGGTCGTGCTGAGACCCAGCTTCAACCGCACGACATCAACCAGCACCCCGGCCGAGGCGGCCCCGATATTCATGAAGAGGTACCAGAGATTGAAACCGGCACTGCGGGATCTTTCGTTCGTATAACGTTTATTGGCGGATTGAAAAATGGTTTGCACCATCGCCATCGACGGCGCCATGGCCACAAAACAGGCGGCCACCAGGGGCACGCGATAGGGAAAATCCGGTGTGGTGGCAAGAAAAACCACAGCCAAGGTTGCGAGCGCGCGGGTCAGCATGGCGATCCAGAGCGACTTGCGGATGCCAAGGGAATCCGTGGCCAGGCCCGAGAAGAGGAGAAGGATCGTGGTCAACGAGGTAAAGAGAGTCACGATATAGCCGGCGTTGTTATCATCCAGGCCGATCTGGTTGGAAAGAAACAACGTGACGATATTGAGCAAAGCAAAATAGGCCGTACAATCAAGAAAGTTAATGATCTGGATGCCCCAGTACTCGCGGGGTGTTTCCTTCAGGACCTTAAACTCACGGAAGTAGTCCAGTATCATCTGACCTGCGGATTTGGGGGCAGGCGCCTGGGCTTTGGCGTTCATGCACAATACCTTTCCTAAGACATGTCTGGGGCTAAGAAAAACCTGGACGGTTATCCCGCAGAGCCTGCCAGAGGTCAAGTACGTTCGACCCATACCACGCCACAAATGCGGAAAGGGCCGGGATTTCTCCCGACCCTCCACACTCAAATAAAGGAGCCAATTCTCTAATTATGGCTTAAAGGCGGCAGCGGGAACATAGGTGTAACTGCTGCTTCCAGGCGTTTTCCAGAACAGTTCCAAGGCGATGTGGTAGCGAGGACCCTGGAAGTATTCCACCACAATTTCATGCTGGCCGACACCCAGGTTGATCGAACCGACAACGGCTCTCTCAGCATGTTGTCCGTCGTTATCCACCACGAGCTGACCATTAATATAGAGTTTGGCCCCATCATCAGCATTCAATTTAAAGTAGTGTTTGCCGGATTTGGCGATCGTCAAGTTACTGGTGGCGCGGATGGCAAACCACTCAATCAGATTCGGTTGTCCCGGGAAACCATCCGACCATGCCCGATTGGGGATCTGGAAAGCTTCCATACAGGCTGTGGCCGAAGTTTTCGCGAACATGGTGAAGTCCGGCAGACGACTGGTGTCCTCGGGCAGAGCAAAGACATCAGCTTTGATCGGGAAACCTTTCCGGTCGCCGGTACAACCGGCAAACACCTGAGTTTGCGGTTCCAGTTTCAAAACCGTGCTGGACGTCTGAGTCGGATCGCTCTTGGAAACGGCGACGATCTGCACCTCATAGGCTTCGTTACCAGTGGCCGGACTCACGTAGGTGTTGTCGACGATTTTTCCGGGATCCTTGCCTTCGGGGGCCAGGACCTGATAGGTCACGTCATCCGTCTGCTCACCACCCAGCGAGGTCGAGACGCTGGTCTTTTGAGAACCGAAGCGCAGCTGCGATTCCTGAACGTCCACAGTCAGATCACTGAACTCTTCGGACTCCGGAATATCCAGAGGTTCGACCGCGTTTTCGTCCATCAGCTCATCCTCTTCCGAGGCGACGACCACATCCGCGCTGTTGTCAAAGGATTCCGGGGAGAAAGTGTTCTCTGCATCATACGGCTGGTCGCTCAGCGCGGTCATGGACATTTCCTGGAATGCCGGAGTATCGGCACCACAGGAGACCATGACGCTGGTGAACAGCGACAGGCACAGGTGTTTGGACAAAGACTTACCCAAAGTCATAAGAATCTCCTCTATGAGTGTCCCGTGTCTTAGGCGAGCAAAAATCTACTCGCAAAGAGGACAGACCCTCTACGGCAGGATCCGCGGCTTCCTTTCCAGCTGGTAACAAGTGTCGACAAAGGCTTGACATTTCATGGCGCAATAATGTGAGCAAAGTTGCCCAAGGGTCCTTTTTTTTAAGGTAACGGCCAGCCGCAGGATTCTTACTGCGGGACAGGGAACCTTCTCCTATAATGAACTCAAATCCCAATCATGAGGTAGCTTGCCGATGTCAATGCTCAGGCTCATCGCGTTTCTGTGCCTATGGCCGCTGTTTGGCTGCAGCGGCGACACCACCCAGCGTAATACGATCGTGACCAGCGCCGACGCCGTGCAAAAAGGAACAGTGGTCGGCCAGCTGCAAATTGAAGAGGGCGCGCCGACGACCGCCGTGGCGGGAGCGACAGTAGCTGTGCAGGACCACCCGGAGCTGGTGAGCAAAACCGCGACCGATGGCAGCTTTCAAATCCCCAATGCACCGGCCGGCACCTTGAATGTGATCATCACTTCGGCCGGCACGGGTCTGGCCGCGGCTGAGTATGGCGTGAAGATCGATGCCGTCAAGGTCAAGCCTCTGGAAAAAACCGATCTCGGCAAACAGTCCATGAAGAAAACCGGAAGCCTGACCGGACTCGTGACGTTCTTTGACAATCCGAACAACCTGGACCTGGCCGGCTCGGATGTTTTTGTTCCCGGCACCGATTTCATCGCCAAGACCGACAGTCAGGGAAGTTTTGTGATCGAAGGTTTGCCGGAGGGTACCTATACCCTCATGATGCAGCACACGGGCTTTTCCACGACCACCCTGGAAGAGGTGAGCATCATCTCGGGGCAGCTCACGGACCTCGGCACGGTTCCCTTATCGCTGGCCCTTGGTCCTGAGGGCGGCATCACTCTGCAGCATGATGCGACGGCCAGCATCGGAGGCAAGGATCGCAAGATTCGCCTGTCCCGCACCGTCACGGTGAATCTGAACTATGACGGGGACGCGGCCCTTATGAAGGTTTCCGCGGATCCGACCTTTCTCAATACGACCTGGGAACCGGTAAAGAAAACCATGGATTGGACCTTTGATACCGATGGCGAGAAAACCCTTTATGTGACCTTTGCCGACTTGAATGGTTTGGAAAGTTCACCGTTCGCGGATACCGTCTTCGTGGATACCGAGGTTCCCACGATAACAGAAGTCAAAATCATGGAAGGCTGGGCCCAGACCGCAACCACGGCAGTATATTTGGATGTCACAGGCAGCGACACGGGGACCGGCATTCAGGACATCATGCTCAGCAATGATGCGAACTTCACCGGAGCAAGCTGGCAAACCTTTTCCAGCCGCCTGAGCTGGACCGTCAGCAGCGGCAGTGGACCGAAGACGATTTATACCAAAGTCAGAGACTATGCGGGCAACATATCCACGGCTTCCTCGGATTCCATCAACAAGGGTGATTACACCCTTATTCACAACAGCACCTATACGAGCAAGGTCATTCTTTATAAGGAGCAATCGCCCTATCTCGTGACGGATGACACGACCTTTAGCAGCGATCTGGAAATCAAGCCGGGGGCCACGCTCTATATTGAGGCCAATAACGAAGTCGCGGTCAAAGGCATCTTTACATCCAAAGGCACAGCCACTGAGGAAATATTGATCAGTGTGCGGAATCCGGCGGCCGGATCCTGCTCGGCCATGGGTATCGAAGGCTATATCATGGACTTCAGCCAGACCTTGCCCGGTGTGAGTGCCTCCAATGTCGTCCAGTACACCCGCTTTCAACTGGCCGAATTCCTCAAGTTTAACGGGGGTACGGTCACAAACAATCAGTTCGACAGCAGCCTTTGTACAGCTGAGGGTCTCGGACAGCTTACAAAATCAGGAATGGACAATCTTGTGGTGAGCCATAACACCTTTACGGAATGGGGCACGGCGTTATCCGTCCAAAACGGAATTGCCAACACCACATTCTCAAACAACACCGGCACCATGATGACGGGGATCTCGCAGTCGGGTGAGGCAACCGGCACGATCATTAAAAACAACACGATTCAGTGGCTTGAATCCTGGAGCACGATCTACGCACCGGGTTCCGGCTCCTTTACCATAGAAAACAATACCTGGACCGGGACTGTTGGCACGGGCTGGTCGATCAATGGTTCAGGAAACACGACGATCACTGGCTTCGATTTTACCAGTGCTACGAACGTCGTCTCGAATACAGGCTCGGGAACCGTCACCATTAACGGCGGGACGATCACAAGTTGCACGACACTCTTTACCGTCGGCGGCTCGGCGAAGATAGTGGCCAATAACATGACTGTAACAAGTTGCACCAAAGGGGTGGAGTACAACTCCAACAGCACAGGTCAGGTCACCATCAGTTCAAGCACCCTGAGCGTCAGTAGCCGCGTGGTGAATGTGGGATCAACTATCTCGTCCACGACGACATTCACTGGCAACACGATCACCTGCAGCACAGGCAGTGGGATTTGTGATCTCTATTACAAGGAGCCTATGGATGGTGATGTGGAAACACTGACGATGACGGGCAATACAATCAACTGTGCTTTAGCCACGGGTTGCCGTGGCTTTGCTATCGTCAAAAGCTATAGCACACCGCGCGCGATGGACTTTAATTTGACGTTGGCGTCCAATACCTTTATGGGCAAGTCGCTGAATAGCGACCTGGAGAACAATATCGTGGAATCATCAAATGATAGCCTGAATGATGCGGAAGTGAAGCTCTTTTTGTTCTCACCAGGTGCAGGAGAAATCGTACTGGGCGGCACCATCACGCAATAAAACTCATAAAGGGCCACGTCGATAGGTTCGAATCAGTCGCGCATACCAGACCACACCAACGGTATAAATGAGAGCGGTCGAACCAAAGATCCAGACGAAGGAATAGCCGGCCTCACGGAAACTGCGAAACAGCTGGGAACTCAGGAACCAGCTGGCCGCCCAGAGCGCCTGCTTCAGGGCGCTGGTCATTTCCCGGTTGCGTGGTCCCACGAGGTTCATGGTCAATTCCGAGACGATGGGATTTGCCATATTCATAAGGGGCTGCCGCAGAAGATAACAAACGGACGCGAGGATCATGGCCCCATGCGAGGGCGCCATGAACTCGGAAACTCCCATCAAGGCGAGAGCGACAATCGAGAGGCCCTGACTCCAGACGACGGCCAGCTCATAGCCGAAACGATGCAAAAGATGGGGCCCATAGAGCGAGCCCACCGACACCAGAAAGGTCGCGGCGGAGCTGATCAGGGAAAAGTCCTCATAGCCCATCGCAAAGGCATGCTTAAAAAAAAGACTGATAAACGGAATGCTAAGACCCGCGCCGATTCCAATGATCAAACTCGGCGTCAGCGTCCTGGCGATCAGCCCCCAGTCATACTCCTTGAGCATCAGCGAAGACGCCCCTCCATCCTGGGAACCGGGTCGGTCCTCCCAGGGGCCAATCAGGACCACAAAACCGAGACAGGAAATGCCGGTGCAAATGGCCAGGAGGAGTGATCCGGGAATGTTTTCGGTACGCGCATGATTCAGAGCGTAGAAAATGATGCCCAGGAGAAACGTGGTCGTGCTCCAGTTCGTAAAGCTGAGGGCCATCGCATGCGCCTGCTGCTGTGGCCTCTCATGCCGCAAAATGTAAGGCACGATCAGAACCTGAACCATGGCCAGGCCGGCTCCCACCAGAACATTGCCAACGCCCAGCAAACCCTCCCAATGCCGAGGAATGGCCACCAGGATCAGAGCATATCCAAGCGGCACCAGGATTCCCGCCGCACGCAGGAAGGGAAGCAGGCGCCGACGCCTCACCAGCAGGCCGAGGGGCAGGGAAAAGACCAGCACAGCCAAAAAACGCAGGGAAAGCACCCGGGCGATGACGTGATCGGAATAGCCTTCCCTGCTCATGTAAAAATTCGCGATCAAGAAAAACGCGTTATGAACAAGCTGGAGAAAGAATTCTGCGAGTATGGCGCGAAAAACAGACGGTTGTAAGGCGAGGTAACCACGGAGAGCGTGCATGCAAGATCCTGTCAGGAGGATCGACGGATCCTCACTTTTCTCATTCTGCCACAGGCCATGGCAGGTTCACAGACTCTTCGTTTGGACGCGATGGCTCCGTGACGTCACCTTGAAACCGCCATCCGGATTTGCTAAACAGGGGTGGACGAACAACCCTTTAAGGGAAAGAGCCCAGCGTGCTGCATCTGCATGAAGTCTGCAAATCCTATCAGGACAAGAAGGTTCTGGAGTCACTGACCTTTGACTTCACGACCCGCGGTATTTACGCGATTGCTGGCCCCAATGGCATTGGCAAAAGCACGCTTTTCCGTGTGATCGCCGGTGCCGAGCCCCCCAGTTCCGGGCGGGTGGAACTCAATGGTCTGAATCCCATGGTTCATCGCATCGCCTATCGACAGAAGGTCAGCTGGACGCCGGAGATGGATGGCGTCTTTCCCTTCATGACGCCGGAAGAATACTTCCGCCTGATCCTGCAGATCCGTGGCCGGCCCGGCAGCGAATACCCGCACGGCTTGATTCAGCAACTGGCCTTGACTCCCTTCCTGCGCACGCGTTTTGATGAACTCTCGCTTGGGAATAAGAAGAAAACTCTCCTGATTGCCGCGTTGATGGTGCCCTTTGAGGTTCTGCTGCTCGATGAAGCCTGCACCGGTTTCGATCGTCCCTCGCAGCAGACCTTTAAAAAACTCATGAGCGCAATCGCGCCGCAGGCCATTATCCTGCTCGTGAATCATGATGCGGATCAACTCGACGGCATTCCCCTCGTGCCCTTGCAAATGGTGCATGAGCAGAAAACTCTTTTAATCCAAGGTGAATTGATTTGAAGAGCCTTCCGGCCTATGACCGTTCGCGCCTGCGCCTGTTTATGGCTTACGCAACGCTGCGGGTTCGCCTTTTCCTCCGGGAAATTCTGGAGCTGCATCAGCGTTTTCTCGTGGGTTTTCTCTATCTCTTTGGTCTGGTTCTGAGTGGCAACGAACAGCTGGCCCTCAAACAGAGCCTGGCCCATCTGCTGTCGATGAGCCCCTGGACCATGGCGGATCTCGTTTATCTCATCGGCCTGTTTCTCTACGGCTGGGTTGTCGCAGCGGTGGTGCGGAGGAGCGCGCGGGGGGGACGCGTGCATCATTTCGCTGAGTCTCTGCCGCTTCCCTTTCTCTGGGAACGCCTGATCCGCTTTCTGACCTTGAATATCGTCAACCTCACCCTTCTTATTCTCTTCATTCTGGGCTGGCATCAGCAAATTCGTGATAAGGCTTCTCTCGCTCCGGGACTTTTGCTGGGCGCGGCGTACTATATCTGGATCGTGGGTTTACAGCTGAGCCTGCTGGAACAGAACTGGCGTCTCTTTCCCGCCTGGTTTGGGGGAGCCTGCCTCCTCGTTCTCAGCAAGGGTACGACTTTCGTTTGGCCGATGCTTGGCGTGTCCGTACTCTTTGCCTTGTGGGCCTTCCGCAGAGAGGAGACGCCACCGCATGATCATCCGGATTTGCCCCTGGGCAGCTGGGAAACGCGCTGGCGTTCCGCCCTCACCCGTCGCATTCCCGCCCAGTTGATGATGCAGGTGACCTATAGTCTCGCCCGGCCCGCGTTGCTAATTTACTCCGGTTTGGTGGCGTTGGGACTTGATACGATCCTTTACATGGTGCTGATACAGGACATACCCGATTCACAAAAAATTCATGTCTACACCGTGATTACCGGTTTTCTCAGCCTACTCTTCAGCAGCTTTTTCCGAAGCTTTTATCTGCAGCGTGAAGAATGGCAAACGTGGCTCACGAGTCTGCCGCGCCCGGAAAGCTGGTGGCTGCGGCAGGACACCGGATTTGTGATCACGCTTTATCTCGTGATGACCGTACCGCTTGCTCTGACTCTGGTGTTGCAGAAGAATCTATCCGCCTGGGTGCCCTTCATCATACTGCCCGTTCATGTTCTGAGTCTTCTCGCTTTGCGCCACCTGCAGAGAAGCCGGCATCTCGACCAGGGGATACTCATCATCCTCGGCTCATGCGTCTGGTTTATTCTGTTGGGATATCTCTGTGATCATGCCGTGCAGGGAATGGGGCACCCTTGATTCAGTTCAGAAGGAGGATGAACTTTCCTTCCGCATCGCGATCGTGAAGGGGAACCCAATATTTGGTGACGCCAGGAGCCAGCGGGTCAATGAAGGTATTGAGGCTCTGAGCTTCGGCATCCGTCATGGGCATCGCGAAGTGATAACCTGCAGGACAGGCCTTCGGATAATCCTGAAAAGCCCCCTGGATGGTGCTGATCATCCATTTCTGTGCGCTCGTTAGATCCTTGTTTTTGCAAATGAACCTCTGAATCGTCGAGCATTGGTTATCATTCAAGCGACCCAAAGGACCATTCGTGAGACCACTGGCAGTTTCGTTGACCTGCTTGGCGGCGAGATTCTGCCACTCGGCACAGTCCTCCTCTTCACCCGCCTGGACACTGTTGTTCGGCTCGCCGCCCAGCCAGAACCTTGCCGCGAGTTCGAGGTTCAAAATGCTGACCTTCGTCGTCAGGGTTGCTGTGCCGTTGGGCGTATGGATGATCATCTGGATGTTCGCAAGATAAATGTTCTCGACTTTTTCGAGCAGGACCCACGTGAAGAGATTGAGGTCCTGACTTTGAACCGTCAGCTGAGATCCCTTGCCCTGCTCATCGATTTTAAAGAATTCAGCCCGCAGGATGGGGGCGCTGATCTCGGCTGGATCCTTGATCTGGCATTCCAGTTGGTAGGTCTCACTTCCCTGCTGCTGTCCCTGGGGGTAAAGACAGACCAACGAGGCTCCACCGATTGATACCGGTTCCAGAGCGGGTTCTTCAGCGATGGCGTCATCCGCTTCAAGCACCTCGGACGTGACGGCTTTCTGTTCACTCGTTGCCTGAGCCGTCGTCTGGACCGTTGTCTGAGCCTCAATGGATGCCGCAGTTGATATGGAATCCGAACGGCCAAGTGGCTGCTTCTGTGCGCAAGCGCCAGCGAGAACGATCAGGGCAATGAAAACTGCGTTCATCATAAGTCTCCGATTCATGAACCCGAAGATCCCGAATATTACGTGGTGGCATGATTGGTAACAGTTTGCACCTTGTGGACGACGCTATCATTCCTCATCGGTGAGGCTTCCGCGCGACTGGAGATACGTCTGAAACCTATCTTATTATGCAGGTTTGCGGCCCTGAATTCATGGACTTCAAATCGCCTGGGAGTGAGCGTTGAGGGGGGGGGCTAGAGTCGTGATTTCCAGGAATAGGGGCCCGCCACATGTTTTCCAAAAATAGCCGGATTTTCCAGGGTCAGAACACGACGCCTATCCAACTGAACCTGGCGAAGGGAATCCCCATACATGACCTCCAAAAGTTCGGCCAGGACCCCATTCTTTTGAAGCGATTTCAATCCCAATTCTATTGCGGTCGCCAGTTCTATTCTGGTTTTTGCAACAAACACTTTTTGCTGGGCGGGATATTTGAGCAGCAAAAACGGGTCCACGGTCAACATGTCTGAAGGCCGGGACAGCATCTCATCCCGCACTTCGTAGACAGCACGCGTGAGGGCATCGCACTTGCCCCGACGCAATGCATCAAACAGTTCTGGCATCGTGACAGCGGTGAAAACAGGGATTCGGGCATACTCCAGCACAACACGATCAGGCCAATCACGTCCCACGCATATTCTGAATCGACGAAGCGATTCAAGAGATTTGACGTCTCGAAACATATGGGCCTGCATTGTGTTGACAACCAGCACGCGCGCTCCAATCAGGCCCTGAGTAATATCCAATTGTGTCCCGATGAAATTCGCTTCGCGTTCCATGCTCCCCTGTGTCGCCACCGCATCCACGACCGGGAGGGAGGCATTCAGATCCTGCAATGCGGCGCCTTGATGAAGAGTCTTTGAAGTCAAGTGGCGTACCGGCCGCTTATAATAGATCGAATCCTTATTGACTTCCTGACTCAGCGCGAGTTCCAGGGCAAAAGCCGCACTCAGAATATGGGTATCAGCCCATAATTCCGCGGCTCGTATCACGATCGGTGGCCCTGTGAGGTCGGGAACACGCGGAGCGGATACCAACTCTTGATTTTCTATTAGTTTGACCGGCCGATAGGTGCCCGACCAGTTGGGACGAAAGCGTTTCAAGGACATTTTATGCCAGGTCATCAATTTCCTCTCCGCCCACTTGTGCCAGGCTTTCCAACTGGCGTGGTGAAGAGGTAATTGCAATGGCAAATATGGATTTTTGATTTCGATTTTCCTGCGATCCGTCCACCCTGATCTCAGGAAAGCTGGGCCGTAGTGTTCAACAATAAGCTCATCCAGGGTTCCGTTTCTTTCGATCTCTCTTAAACCTTGCGTCAAGCGCTGAGCAAGTTTCTCTTGCTTCTTGTTGACATAGAGATAGTTAGGAGCCGGATAGCTCAAGCGCCAGGTGGCTTGCCAGTCCAGATTCTGAAAGGCCCTGACTCTCAACTCATCCCATGCTTCCTGGATGCCACGGGTCAGGATATCGAAGCGTTTGCCCTGCAGCATGGGGAACAAAAATTTATAGCGGCCCACCTCTGTCTTCAGTCCGTTTGCGACCATGATGGGTCCATCGGCCCAGTCGTCTCCCACACCGATCGTATACTTTTTCAATTCCTCCAGCGAATCCACAGTGTCCACCGCTTCCCGATCGTCCGGCCGAACAATGAAGATTTTTTCTCCCAGGACGGACGCAGAAATGGAAATCCGTATAGGCAGCAGCTGCTCATCCAGCTCGCGGTTGGCCATCGTTGACAGCACATGCACGTAACCTCGATCCTGCGTGATCGCGGCTATGGCTCGGTTCTTGGTCAACAGAGGGTCGATCGTCACTGTGGATCGAACTTCGATAGGGCCCAGCTTCTCCGAATCCACGTCCAGGGCAGCCTTGACGACAGCCACCGTGTAATTCAGTCGAAAATCATAAGTGTCCTCGGAGCCATAGACATAGACAGGATTGGGAATGGATGGGGCTGCTTGCAAAGAGCAGGCGAAAAAAAGCCAGATGGACAGAAATAATACCAACCTCATCCTCAAGGCACCCCTTTGGCAAAATGCTCCTTAGGTGCACCATGAGACTACAAGAAATAACCTGGCCTTCCTAGGGAAAGAAACGATCCCAAGCAACCGCCGACGGCGGACACTTCAACGTCACCCATGACCATTTCATCATGGACGGGAAGACCAGTCGCTTGACTGTAGCGTTCGATTAAAAGGCTGCATGCTGAGCCGATGGTTCCGCACAACTCCGCGCCACAGTCGCAGTCAGATGTTCATCATTTGATTTTCGGGATAAATCACCCATGGAGACGAACCCAACCAGGCGTTTGTCGCGATTCAGGACCACCAGGCGCCTGATCTGCTGATCTTTCATGGATTCCGCAGCTTCGCTGATATCCTGATCATCAAAGACATAACAAATTTTTTCTGTCATGGCTTCTCGAGCTGTAGTTTTGGCGGGATCCTTGCCCTTGGCCAACGCTCGAACCACAATATCACGGTCCGTTAACATACCATGTATCTTCTGGCCATCGGTGACGGGTAGCGAACCAATGTCGTGCTCACTCATCTTCTTCGCTGCTTCAGTCAAGGGGGTATCGAGTCGAATGGAATCGACGTCGCGGCTCATAATATCGGCGATTTTCATGATTCATCTCCTGTAAGGCGTTTTCATTATCGTGCCTTGAGGCTGCCGTGAAAAGTTTCCCGGCTTTTTCCATGATGCAATGCGCTTGCCAAACTCAATGAAGGACAGCCTGTTAAACAGGGATTCCCGCTTCAGTTTCCCTGCATCCATACCGAAAAGGCAGGTAGAGGTCACTCATGAAGCGAAACTACACAGAAGCCTTCTCACTCCTGGAGTGCATCGTTGCGCTCGGCCTGGGGCTGGTCTTATTACTTTTCGTAAAAAGCTCCCTCTTTTCGGCTCTGAGTTTGCAGAGTTTTACGAAGGATAGGAGCGTGTGGCAAATGCTGGAGGACGATCTGCGTCGGAGCTTCCTGGATGACGCCGCCTTCGCCCTTGCGAAAACCCAAAATCCTATGCTCTTGACCTGCGTGACCCAGGATGAGACCAACTGTCCTGCAGGACCCAAGCCCATTAAGCTGTTCCTGGCCAAGGATCTTCCCACGACCGGTGGATTTTCAGCACTCAGGTCGCCTTGTAGCGGAAATGGTTGTCCGGTAAGGATTGAAGCCGTATTCACCGGAGTTTGCCGCCAGCCAGGGCCTTGTGATATGGCGGGTACCATCGTGGTCGATTACAGAATACTGGTCGACGATGCCCTTTATCGCCAGGGGAGCCTGCAGCGGAATAATCTGGAGCGCGAGGGCAGCGATGATTCCCTCAACTGTGAGGCCGATGCATCGGGAGAGGTTGGATTTGCCGCAAGCGTCAGCCCCACGGGTGTGGACTGCATCAAGGCTCCCGCGCTGAACCGTTCGGTAACGGGCATACTGCCCGGCGACTGCATTCTGGGTAAGGAAGTTCTGGTTGGGTTCGCGGCGGGTGGTCAACCCATCTGTTCGCCCATCAGGAAAGGTGGCCTATGAAACACGTATCGCGGTCCGCATGGGCCGGACAATCGGGAGCCACCCTGCTTGAAGTCTGCATCGCATCGGCGATTCTTGCGGCTGTCATCGCCGCTGTTACGGTTCAGGTGCAGAGCGTTAAGAAGAGCTTCCAAGCGACATCGCGACTCATGGCTTTGGATGCTTTTGAGGCAAGCCTGGGGAACTTCCTGAGTGATAAGCATATCATCGAGCATTCCATTCAGATGGCAGGTTCCAGTGCCCTGAAAGGCTGCATTCTGAATGCGACCCATTGCAGTCCATCCATGGCGCAAACGATGGCGCTCTATCGGGAAGGACAGAAGGAGCCGTTCACAGGCCGAAGCGTATTCTACGATTACAATGGGCAGCTCTGCAAAGGCCGCTGTCCGGGATATTTTGTTGAAACCCGCGTGACCCCACGTTGTATAAGCGCGGGCACCTGCACGGGCCCTGATTATGTCCTCGTGGAGGCCAATATTCATGAGACCGGCAGCAAAAAACCCATTCGAAAGATCGCGCAGGAGGTGGAGCGCTTTCGTGATGGTTTGTTCCCCGGGCTGCAGTTGCAATGCCCAGGAGGCAACAGTGTCCTGCGTGGTATTGGAATCAGGGGCGAACCCTTATGCGTGCCGCGCTCTGACATCGTATTCCTGGATGGGAACAAAGCCACGCTTCCCCAGACTTTGCAGGTCGCGCCTCTGGATTGCCAGGGCTTGAATCAAAAGATCAGCGATCAATTCTTTATCAGCGGGCTTAACGCAGCGGGACAGCTGAGTTGCAGCCCGCGTTTCTGGTGAAAGGGAACAAAGCATGCAGGAACTCGATCCTCGTTCCCAGGCCGGTTTTTCCTTGCTGTCCACCTTGATCATGGCCGGCGTGCTCGGTGTCGTAACAAGCGGCATCTACCAGCTCATGAATTATCGCATGGATCTTCTCAAGACCACCCGGATGCATCAGAGGATGGATCTTTTTGAATCCAAATTGAAGAATACCGCCCGTTCCCTGGGTGCCATGAACGTGAGTGCTCAGCGCAATGCTGGGAGTCGCCTGGCCCTCTGTCTGAACACGGGCAACTGTCAGGCCAACGGCATCCGGGAGCGGCTTGTTCTTTATGATGCGCGAGGACAAAGGGTGAGCGGGCTTTTTGATCTCAACGGCAGGGCCTGCGGGGATAACTGTCCTATCGAAGTGCAGACTGAAGTGGAGATTTTCTGCAATGAAGGGACCAGCAGCTGCCCGCAACCCAGCGAGATCAAAACGTACTATGAGATTCGGCGAGCCAACGCCAACTATTTCAAAGGCCGTGATTTTCCGCCTGTGCTGGGAACAGCCAGCCTTGCCACATTCGTCTGCCCGGATGGTGAATATATTCGTGGCATCACCCTGGAAGGAAGAATGCTCTGCGGCCCGGCAGAACTCTCGCCGCTTGATGTCGCCTGCAAGGCGGGCACTGCTGCGGTCGGAGTTGACAGCAAAGGTTTCCTGAAATGTGTTGAGATTGTGGATTACTGTCAGGTGCCGATTGCATTCTCGCTGGTCCTGGATACGTCAAGCTCCATGAAAAAGAACGATAAGGTCACCATAGCCAAGCAAGCCTTGAATAACTTTATCGGGTTTCTGGATGCCAAGCGGGATCGTGGCGCCTTCGTGAGTTTTAATAAGGGCGCCACTCTCCGGACGGGGTTGACAGGAAATTATCAAAATATCAAAACAGCCATCGACGGTGAACAGGCCAAGCTCGGCACCAATATGGGAGCAGGTCTCCAGATTGGGGCTCAAGCCCTGGAGAACGCCCAAGCCTCCGAAAAGAAGCTGATGATTTTCGTCAGCGACGGCCGGAATACCAGGGGCCAGGATCCTGTCCGGGAAGCCGCCAAAATCAAAGAGCAGGGTGTCCGCATCTTCACAGTTGGCTTCTCGGAAAAAGCGGATCGCGAGACGCTGCGAAGGGTGGCTTCCTCGCCAGCCGATTACTATGATGCCACGCAATTGAATCAACTCAAGGGCGCTTTGGAACAAATTGTCAGCCTGACCTGTCGCAAACCCTAGCGATTTCCAAAAGGCCTATGAAACCTCGCTGAGTTGGACCGGGAGAATGCTATAATGCGGAAAGGCAGCGAGGAGTTTCATCATGCGAATCGTTCTTGGTTTTTGTTGCAGTCTTTTCCTGGCAGCACCTATGGCTCAGGCGGGCTGTGACGCCTATAGGGAATATGTGACCACTTATAATTATCTTTTGGACAAGAAGACCATTGCCTTCACCAAGGACCAGGCTTCGCGCACGGCCATGACAGTCGCCGAAGGTTGCGACGGGGGCGCCGCTCGCTTTATTCGGGTCTTTGATCTTCTCGTCAATGCCCGCCTGACCCTCCATGATGCCATGACCGTTGCCCTGGAGATCGCCCGGACTGGGGATGACAGCGCCGAAAATTTTGTCGAGGTTTTCAAGGCTGCCTTTCTCGAAAAGTATCTTGACCTATCCTTGCATCAGGCACTGGATCTGGCCCGTTCCTTAAGTGGCAAGGGCCCCTGGATTCGGAAGGACTATGTGAAACTGGTCGATTTCTGTTTGGGGAAGACAGGCCTTGCCTTGCCCAAACCGGAATGTGCAACCCTGGCCCGCGATATTGCACTGATGGGAGAAGAGGAGCCAACACGATCGGTGGCGGAACGATTTGTGGAACTGTTCGAATTTCTGCGAAGCCACAAGGATGGTCCGCAGCTCGCCACCGGCGATGCCCTTGCGGTGACCAAAGAGCTGATCGCGATCAGTCCCGAAGCGGGACGCAATTTCATCCCGGGTTACAAGTTTGCTCGCGATAAAAATAATCTGGGTTTGGATCGAGCCCAGGCAGTTGGTTTTGCCCGCCAGCTCGCAGCCCTGACCAAGCCGCAGGATTCAGCTTCAGAAGCGCAGTGAAAGGGAGACTCCCGGCGTCCAGCTCGGGGCCTTGTTGGTGGCAAGAGCCCGGGGTCCCCGCTGGAATTTCTCCGAGCTTTCCTCAGGCAAGAGGGTGAGCTGAGCCACCGGCCCGTAAATTTTCTTTTTGTATTCCTGATGCTGATCGTAGTTGCTGATCCAGGGATGATCAAAGACCAAAGGCAAAAACGCGGTAACAGCCGCCACACCTGCCAGGGCTTTGACCTTTTCATTCTCCTCCGGCAGGGACGTGATGGCAATCGCTCCGGCGAAATTGGTGAACGCGGATATATATTGGACGCGACGCATAAGATAGGCCGGAAAATAAAGAGCTTCCTCGGCCCGTCTCTCCCTGGCAAGCGCCTGTTCCTGAGTCTTTTCACTCACACCGCCCAACTCCTGCAGGCCGCTGCGATAAGGCGTATACATCGCACTCATTCCCACGGTGCTGATCAACCAGCCCAGACCCAGGCCCGTGGCTATCGCACCGGCTTCCTTGCTTTGTCCTTCCTTCATGCTCATGGCACTGGCCCCGGCCATCATTGTGAAAAATGCCGGAACCTGCAGAACCAAATGCGTCTGATAACGCGATTTGTTTTCCTGATGGGCCAGTGTGATGAGCCTTTGACTGGCTTTGGGCACCACCAGCAACTCCGGATACTGATAGCCTTCCTTGGGAGCCGGGCTTTGGGCGAGAAGAGGATGGACGGAGCAGACAAGCAGCATCAAAAGAGGGAAAATTCCAGTTTTTGTATTTTTCATGCATGCTCCCCTTGCTGTTTGACCCGCTCACGAAGTAGCATTTCTACTTGTTACTAGATTAGGTTGTCCAAAGTCCAAGATCAATGTTCTTTACCGGAGCACGCATGAAGACTTGTCAAAAACTCGTTCTCCTGGCCGCTTTCTTCAATTTCCCGATCTGGGCCGCGGACAACCAGCACACGGCAAAGATCACTCGATTTTTTGGTAAAGCTGAAATTCTCTCCGAGCCTGCGGAAAAAAAGACCGGCAAACCCCCGCATGTGCTCTTCGAAGGTCATTACTATCACGTGGAGCCGGCGAAGGTCGGCGCTGAAGTCAAGCTGGGAAGCGTGATCCAAACCAAGGAAAAAACCATGGTCCGGCTGGTCTATCCCAACGGCGACCAGATCATGATCTCGCCCTCCTCGTCCTATAAGGTCACTCTTGAAACGAAGGACGGTCACGAGAAGCCGGTCTCTGAACTTATTTATGGAAAATTCCGCGCGGTGATATCCAAAGAAGGCCCGCGGAAGGAATCCGAAGTTCGCACCCGAACCATGGTCATGGGGATTCGCGGAACAGATTTCCACGTGTCCGCCTATTCCGAACAGGGGGGTTCCAAGGTTTCCGTTTTGCGCGGGGCCGTGGCGGTCACGCCTCAGGCGGCCAAGGCCGGGGAGCAGCCGCAAACGATTGAAGTCAAGACCGGCTACAGCGCAGCCGTTCCGTCCGAGACCGAGGCTCCCTTGAAAGTGGCCGCTACTGACAAGTTTGATCTTAAGGCGATTCAGGAGAGCGTGAGCTTCACCAAACTGCCTCCTGCAGCGCCCGCCGATCCCCAAACGCAGAAGCAGATCGCCGCTCTGGAGGAGAAGGCGGTGGAAACCACGAAAAAGGATATCCAGACCGGCGATCCCGAGCTTTACAAACGTATTCAGGCTGCCGAAGCCAAAGGAAAGAAAATCGATAACGTCGACGTTCTGCAGGCCGTCACCCTGGAAAAAGCCCTGGTGCGCGCCCCTGAACCCACCAGGGAGAAAATCGAGGCTTTGTCCAAAGCCGGGCTCATTCAAAAACCCGCCGCCCCGCCTCGCAAGCCGACCAGTCAGGAACTCGATGAGCTGGAAAGTGGCATCTACGACAAATATTTCAAGCGTTAATCACCATGCTGGAAAAAACCTCGCTCCGGCATAAACTCGGCCTCGTGACCATCTGTCTGCTCGTCATTGCGGGCAGTTATTACGCAATGTTTCAGCACTACCGCTCCTTTCGTTTTACCAAAACGGAAGCGGATCTGATCTATCGCATTGAAGCCAAACTGCTCGATTACCGTCTGAAAATGCGGGGACCCATAAAGGGTTCCGGCCATGTGGGTATCCTGGCGATTGATGAGCGATCGATCGCTGAATTTGGTCGCTGGCCTTTCTCACGTCGCTACTATGCCCAGGCCTTCGAAAATCTCAAAAACCTGGGCGTTCGCTGGATTGGATTCGATGCCATTTTTTCTGAACCGGAACGAACGGCCCATGAGGATTTTCAGCCGCTGTTCCAATCTCTGGGCAACGATCAGCGACCGGCTAATGTTAAAAAGACTCTGCAGCGCTATGCAGCTATGCAAAGCCAAAGTCCGGCCGATCGTTCCTTTCAGCAGGCCATCGCGGACTTTCAGCGCATAACACTCGGCTATCTTTACTTTGGCCATCCCCATGAGGCCGAGCTGAACCGCAAACCTGGAAAGAGCCCCTTTCCGCAGCTTCAGCCGATGGTGGACGCCTCACAGATCATGGCTGATCTTCCTCAGGGCCGCGTGCTGCATGACTATCCTGAACTGAGCCGTGCCTATGGTCTCATCTCCAATACGCCGGACATCACGGCAGCCGGGCAGCATTTCGCCTTTTTCAGCAATGATAATGACAGTGACGCCATCAATCGTTGGGTGACCCTGGTAGCGAATGTGGATGGCCAGCTGATGCCTTCACTGGTCTTAAAGACCGCCGCAGAGTATATGAATCGGGAAATTTTCGCGGTCTTTGATCCCTTTGGGATCGACACGCTCGCCCTTGTGAGCCGCGACAATCCCGAAGATGTGCTTGATATTCCCATCGACATCCGTGGCGCCGGTCGCATGCTGATCAACCCCCTGGGTCCCGGCGGTTCCTTTAAACATTTCAGCCTGGTTGATGCCTATAACAATACCTTCAGCGAAGAGGAAAAGAACGCGCTTCAGGGCTCCATCCTGCTCCTGGGCGGGACCGCGGCCGGCACCAATGATATTCGGCCGAATGCTTTTGATCCTGCGATTGATGGCGTGGAAAACCATGCGGCAGCCATCGATAACATCATCCAGGGCAATTTCATGCGCCGACCGGTGTCCATCTATAAAACCGAACTCCTGATTATCCTCGTGGTCGGCCTGGTCTTTGCGCCCTTGATGATCTTCTCCCACGCGTTGATGTCCGGCATAGCCGTCCTGCTGTTTGTGGTGGGCTATTACTATGTGGATAAGCACTTCTGGTTTGGGCGTGGCATCTGGACCTTTATTGCCGTGCCCTGCCTCGAAATTATTGCCATGGGTTTCATCACGACCATTTATAAGTACATGACCGAGGAACTCGAACGCAAAAAACTGAAGGGCGCTTTCCAGCATTACCTGAGCCCCGAGGTTATCAATCAGATGCTGGAGCATCCCGAAAAGATGCAGCTTGGTGGTGTGCGCCGGGACTTGACGGTGCTCTTCTCGGATGTGCGTGGGTTCACGACGATCTCGGAATCGCTCTCGCCGGAAAAACTCTGTGAGCTGATGAACGAGTACTTCACGCCCATGACGTCACTCATTTTACGCAGCGGCGGTGTTCTCGATAAGTATATCGGCGATGCGATCATGGCCTTCTGGGGGGCACCCGTCGCACTGCCCCAGCATGCGGACTGCGCCGCGCAGGTCGCCCTCGATATGCTGCGCGCCCTGGATCAGGTCAGACAGACCTTCAAGGAAAAACAATTTCCGCCCATTGATATCGGGATCGGCCTGAATACCGGACCGATGTCAGTCGGCAACATGGGTTCGACGGAACGTTTCACCTATACGGTCATGGGCGATGCCGTGAATCTCGGTTCACGTTTGGAGGGTTTGACCAAGGAATACGGCGTTCAGATCCTGATCAGCGAATTCACGCAAAAGCAGCTGACACCCGGACGATTCTTCACGCGCGATCTCGATCATATTCGAGTGAAGGGCAAGCTGGAGCCCGTGCATGTCTTTGAGCTGGTGCGGCCCGAAAATTTCCGTTCGCTGCCGGATCTGCAGAATTTCATCGAAACCTTTCACGCCGCACGCCAAGCCTATCGGGAGAAACGCTGGGAGGACGCGATCAGGCTGTTCAACGCCTGCCTTCTGCAACGCCCAGGCGATAAGGCTTCTGCACTTTATGTGGAACGCTGCACGCAATACTGCGAGCAGCCACCTGTTGATAACTGGGACGGCGTTTATACCTTCAAGCACAAATAATGAACCGGACGGTACGGCCCTGATCACCAGGGCAGCGTCTGACCTTTGAAATTGCGGAACTGTCCTGAATCCTCGCTCCTGAGACCGGCGATCACGCGGGTCAAACCGCTGATGGATTCCTCCACGGCCGTCGGCGCCTGCGAGCCGCCCATTTCCGTCTGCACCCAGCCTGGATGCAGGGCGACAGCGATCAGCCACGGATAATCGGTGGCCAGGGAACGTGTGATCATGTTCAAGGCTGTTTTGGAACTGCGATATCCATAGTAACCACCCGAAGCATTATCGGTGATGGAGGCCATCAGGCTCGACATCATGGCCACGATGGGCTTCGTTGATTTTTGCAGAGCCGGCAAAGCCATCTGGGTCAGAGCCACGGGGGCGATGACATTCACTTCAAAGGACTGACGCAAAATTTCAAGCGGCAGCTTTTCAAAATCCATATGCCGGTCGAGCAGAACGCCTGCGTTATTTATCAGAAGATCAAGGGAGCCTGCCTCCCAGCGTTTCCTCAGCGGCAGCAGGGACTCATACTGGGTGACGTCCGCATCGAAAACCTCAAGCTGATCCCTATACGTCTGAGTTAATTTTTTCAGACTGTCCTTCTCTTTGGCCTTGCGTGCCACAGCCAGAACCTGCCATCCGGCTTTCAAATAATGTTCCGTGTAACCAAGGCCCAGCCCGCGAGCGGCACCCGTGATGCAAACTGTCTGACTCATAAGTGTCCTCCCTTGCGTTAAGCCCCGAGCTTAGCATGGGAGGAGAGGTCTTGCCACTCCCCTTGCCCCTGGCCAGTTTCCCCACGTCGTGAGGGCCCCTGACTCTAGCGTGTGCTGATGTAATCGATGTAGGCGCGGTAGAACAAAATATTCTGTTCGGCTTCACCGTCGGGCGGTCTCGACTGCCAGGCGCCAGGATTCCAAAGGTTTTGCGTGGCGGGATCAAAGAGGTGCTGCTCGAGGCGCGACAGCACAGGCAAACGGCGTGCGCTGTAAAACGGGTTTTCGCCCATGCTCGGGAAATCGTCGAGGCCCATGGTTTCGGCAAGGAATCGCGAGATATCGACCTGGCTGACGAGCGTCTCAAGCTTCAGATGCGGCAGCTGCAGATCCTGCAGAGCCTTTTCCGCGAGGCCACCCGTGATGATGAGATTCATATGGGACTGCAGACGGGCCGCGGCCGTGCCTTGATCACGATAAATAGTATGATAGGGCGGAACCTGGTTGCCATGATCGGTGGCCAGAATCAGGATCATGTCGTCCCAAAGGCCCAATTCACGCATCCGTTCCACAAAAAGACCAATGGCGTGATCGGTATAGGCGGTTGTGCGATAGCTGGGGTGCTGAACCTGCTCCGGCAGAGCATAGGGCACGATATCCTGCGGCATATCCCAGGGTATATGATTGGTCACGGTCAGGAGCATCCCGGCAATGGCGTCCGCTTGGGATTCCTGCTGGCGTTTTTTCAGTTCCATGGCGCTGCGCCGCAGAAAGCTGATGTCACCGACACCCCAGCTGGTCCGGGGACTCTGAGCCGGGAAATGATCCTGTGTCAGCAGCTGCTGCACGCCGTGCTTGCGCCAAAAGCTCACCTGATTATCAAAGAGACCGTTGCCACCGTGATACCAGAAGCTCTCCACCCTGGCCCCGCCCGGCAAAGGCTTTTGCAAGGCATCCGAGAGGCAGCGGATCGGAGCCACTGCATCGTAACGCATCAGGGAGGTATCCCGACTGCTGATGTGCCCACAGAAAACCGCTTCCTGTCCACCACGCGTCACCGATCCCGTGGACCAGGCGTTCATGAAAACAATGGACGAGGCCGCCAGGCGATCCAGATGCGGGGTCAGACTCGGAGCCTCGGGCGCGAAGTAACCGGTCTCAGCCGGGCGGAGCGATTCCAGCAGCATGACCGCAAGAATCGGTTTGCGTCGAGCATGCACCGCATTCTGCCATTGGTCCTTCAATTTCATACTGATCGGATGCACGGATCCGGCAGGATGCTCCTTCACTTCCCGCAAAAGCTCAGGAAAATCCTTGGCTGTTGGCGGCAGCTGCAGAAGCGTGAGCAGACGTTCCCGTTCCGCGGCGCTGACCGGTTCAATGGCCTTGGCGCGGATGAGCTGACTGTAAAGTTTTTCCAGAACATTCATCTGCAGATTTTCGGGAATGAACCACTGCACGCGCCAATGGATATTGCGGTTATGGAGAAAGACCAGAACGAGGAGCACGGTGACAAATATTTTTCCGCCATGGCGGGGCTTTGGTCTCTGCCCCAGTCTCGACTGCAAAAGCAGGATCACACTGGCCATGGCAAGATAAGCCGCCAGCGGCCAGCCCAGCATGGACTGACCATTGGCAAGGATAAAGGCGGAATCATAAAGATAACGCAAATGAAAGGCCATCATGGTGAAGCCAAAGAATTCCACATACGTTTGATGGGACGTCAGCAGGACCGCCACCACGATGAAAAGAAGAGCCCGCAGCTGCCAGGCGCGGGACGCTCGCAATTTCTGCCAGAGCAGGCGGTGCCAGCCCGCGCTCAAAAGGGCCAGAAGGCCGGCCATCCAAAGGTCACTCAAAAGGCCCACGAAGAAGCCGGACCATTGCCGTGCTCCGGTTAAAACGTCGGCATTGAGCGCGGCAAAGGTGAAGGCTCGATGCAGGACAAAGAGCACCGCGAAAAGCAGAAAATCCGCAAGGAAGATTTGATAATACGATGGTTTTTTCATGCCTGAACTGACAATGGGGGTTGAAGAAGAGTCTTTGTTGTCTCTTCTTATTTACTTCATAGGGAGGTCTTTAACAAGCGTCAATATGGGACTTTGATCCGCGGCCTGCCTTGACTTTTCGATCCACCGCATATTACTTTCTTGTCTCTTCATCACATGTTTTCCTTAACTTTTATGAGGAGGTTTATCCATGATGGATAAGCAATTACTGGCAGGAGCCTTGTTTTTCAGCACTTTGCAAGCTTTTGGCGCCGACTTCTCGGAAGCTGACGCAAAATTCTCTCAGCGCGATGTGAGTCTTCAGGCCACGCTCGACGCAAGAGCCGCTTACAAAAGCATACTGGATACAGCGTCCACGGACGAGGACAAACTCAGAGCAGCCGAGGGTTATCTCCGAACCTACATGTTTGAGGGCACGCATTACCACAGCCTGGAGACCGAGGAAGGCCGCGCGGCGCGTAAAATCGTGTTTTCCAGCTGCTGGTCGCAAGCGGCGGAAACGGTAAGCCCCAGCGTGCTCGGTTTTGCATCACCGGTTTATTATTACTTCCGCTCGGCGTGTCTAGCCTATGACGCTCAGGTCTCGACTTTGGAGGGAAAGGTCCAGATTGTTCCGCAGCTTTTGAGTGCGATTCAGACCGGTCTGCAGATCGAAGGTGGAACCACGTATGAGGCCGGTGGCCTTTACCGGGTGGCTGCGGCGGTGAAGTATAATCCCGCCGCTCAGGAGGTGCCGGGTGGACTTTATAATCCGGAGGAAGCCCTGGTTCTGATCGATCAAGCGATTGCAGCCGATGGGTCCCTTCCCGGCAACCTTTACTGTGAAAATTTTAGTCACAAGGTCCGCAATCTCATGGTCCTTGGCAAACCAACTGAAGCGCTGAATCTGACGACACAGTCGCTGAATGATTTTGAAACTCATTTGAGTGCCGGTCGCATTCCCGAGTTCATCCGGGCCGAAACCATGGACTGCCTGACTCTGCTTACGCAGTTGAAAGGCAGCCTCGAAACCGCCACACCATAATCAGCTGGCCGCACCCAGGGCTTTTTTCGCACGAATGAACTTCAAGGCCTCGGGCAGCGGCAAGGCAGGGCTGAAAAGAAAGCCCTGCCCATAACGGCAATTCATGGCCTGCAGCGCAGCGCATTCGGGCTCGGTTTCCACACCTTCCGCAATAATGGGAATGCCGAGCTGATTGGCCATGTCCACGATCGCTGCGGTGATGGTGTAGGTCCTTGGGTCTTCGAGCAGGAGCTGCACAAAGGCCTTGTCCACTTTCAAGGCATCGACCTGGAACTTGGCCAGGTAACTCAAACTGGAATAACCGGTTCCAAAGTCATCGAGCGCGATGGGGAAACCCAGACTGCGGCAGCGTTCGATGGCATAGATGGCAGCCGGACCTTCCATAAAGATCCGTTCCGTGACTTCCAGTTTGATCTGATCGTTCCGCAGTCCATTTTTCTTGACGACCTCGGTCAGATGATCAAAAAACTGGGGATCATGAAACTGGCGGCTGGAAATATTGATGCTCATGAACAGGGGCTCGCTCAGCCCCTGCGTTTTCATTTCCTGGATAATTCGGGTATGAGCGGCGCAGGCATTTTCCAGGACCCAGCGTCCGATGGGAACGATGAGTGAGGTTTCCTCGGCGATGCCCATGAAGATATCGGGCTGCACGAGCCCACGGTTGCTGCTATGCCAGCGGATCAGGGCCTCGAAACCGGCGATCTGCATCCTCTGCAGGTCCATGACCGGCTGAAAATGCAAGGCGAATTCATTGGCGCCGAGGGCGAGTTTCAGCTCGGCTTCGATGCGGATCTTGTCGATGACTTCCTGAGCCAGGCCGGAGCTGGAAACCGTCGTTTCCTCCTCCTCCTCGTGCCTGACTTTCTTGGTGCTTTCATTGGTATGCCGCATCCGTTTCAGCAGCATGGCCACCAGCAGGCGGACGATCGGATCGGCGTTCTTGATGCGTTCCGAAATCGCTTCACTGGAGACCGACATCAGCTCACAGGGATCCAGCGCGATCGCCGAGGCCGAGCGCGGCGAGCCATCGATCACGGCCATTTCACCAAATATTTCGCCGACTCCGAGGATGCTGAGCGTCACCCGCTCGGGCCCCGTACCGACAAAGATTTCCACCCGTCCGCTTTCAACGATATAAGCGCAGTCCCCGTGGCTTCCTTCGGCACAGATCATGTCGCCCTGTTGAAAACGCAGTTTCTGCCTAACCACCATAGCATTGCCTCGTCCGGTTAGCCGCACTTGGGAACATAAAAAGCTGCGTTAAGTTTCATAGAAATGATGCCAGCCTTCGCCATTCATTTCAAGCAAAGGTGGAAATTCAAGACAAGTGCGGGCTGCAGTTGTATAGTGGCCCTAACGTTTGAACCCGGACATAGGACGACCCATGGACTCCCAGAAAGCATCGCCTCGCTTCGTTGGACGCCTGATTCTCACGACCCTGTTTGCGCCCTTCCTGATGGGGACAAAGCCGGTCCCGGAAGCCAAACATCCCGAGCCCGAGCCTCCGGCTCCCCTGTTCGTGATGTCCTATAACGTGGAAAACCTCTTCGACACCGAACATGACGAGGGGAAGGATGACTGGACTTACCTGCCGCTGGACCGAAAAAAAACCGCGGATCATAAGAAACGCTGCGCCGAGGTCGGTGGCAGCAAACAGAGAAGCCGTGAATGTGAGACGCTGGATTGGTCGGAGACAGAACTTAAAACCAAGCTCGGGCGCATTGGCAAAATTCTGACCAGTGTGAACAAGGGTCAATGCGCTGATGTTCTGATCCTGGTGGAGATTGAAAATCTCAAGGTGCTGGAACGTCTGCGGACGGAATTTCTGAGTGCCTGCAAATATAAGCCTGGCATCCTGCTGGAAGGCAACGACCGCCGCGGTATTGATACGGCGATCCTGTCCCGCCTGGAACTCACGGGCGCACCACGACTGCATGCGATCGACTTTGTGGAAAGCCGCAGAAACGGGGAAACCCCGCGTTCCCGTGATCTCCTGGAGGCCAGTTTCAAGCTGGCTTCAGGTGAAATCCTCACGGCCTTCGCCATTCATTTCCCGGCCCCCTATCATCCCTTCATCGAACGCCTGGAAGCGATGCGGACTTTGAATAAAGCCGCGCAAAAGGCCGCCGAGCAGGCTCACGTCGTGATCGCGGCGGGCGATTTCAACATCAATGCCAAGGAGGATTCCCGCTTCTACCGGGCCGTGGCCAGCCTGGATTGGCAGGTGTCGCACCTGGAAGGCTGTCGCACTTGCCTCGGCACGCACTACTTCAAGCGCGATGATTCCTGGTCCTTTTTGGATGCGATCATGGTCTCCAAGCACGGCCGGAAACATCCACACTGGCAGTGGACGCTTGATCCCGCTTCCGTGGCTTTGGTGCAGGGTTTTGATTTTCAAACGGATGCCAAGGGTCTGCCGATAGGCTGGGAACGGGCCACGCTTCCCGGGCAATCGGATCACCTGCCGATTACCCTGCAGCTGAAAGCGGTGCCGCGGAAGAAATAACCGGCTTCAATGGGCTTTCAAATGCCCTTGGCTATCCGGCTTGAGCATGGCGGTATAATGCGAAGTCCAGTAGCGATCAAAGACCTGGCCCATGTTCTGGGCCAGCTTGGGACTATCCAGGATCAGACTGATATTGCGGGAACTGTAGAAGTAATCGCCTTCGAGGTTGGCCGTCCCGAGCCAGGCCAGACGATCGTCGACGACCATGTACTTGGCGTGAACCAGGCGCGCGTAAGGGATGACGCCCGAGCTATGGGTCGGGATTTTGACAAAACCGACCTGAACACCGCCATCAATCAAACCTTTGAAAAAACGTGGCTTATTGATGTTGTCGACCATGACCTGAACCTTCACACCACGCGTGACGGCGTCGATGAGAACCGATTCCAGCTCCAACCAGGACCGTCTATCATGGAAACTGGGGCGATAGATCATGGCAGCGATACGCACCTGGGTTTTGGCCTCCCGCACCATTTGCAGAATCGCCGGCAGGTCCCAGACCGTTGAACTTTTCTTGTCCGGATTGGGACTGACTTTCAAGGAAACGGTATTGACGACCCCGTTGGCATCCTTCCACACCGCCGGCTGGAAAAATTGGGGGTCCAGCTCCTGAACCGCTTCCTTGTTAAACGCCTTGTTCCAGTCGTCATTGAAAACAGTCATCAGACTGGTGACCAAAGGCGGCGAACGGAAACGGTAGCCCAGTTCCTTGATATGATCCAGCGCCTTCCAGTCCAGATTCTGACTGCCAAGAAACGCATCCTGACCATCGACAATAAAATATTTCGCGTGCTGAACGCCCCCGGTTTTCGACCAGCGGTTCGTAATGCGGAGCTCGGTATTGGTCCATTTCCTGATGCCTTCGACCGCTTTGCCGATATCGTCGGGATAGCGTTTGATGAAAGCCTCATCCAGAAGAAAGCGAACCTTGATGCCACGGTGGGCCGCGGCTTCCATGGCTTTCAGAACCCGATCCAGGCTGGAATGCGGGGCGTTTTGCACATAAAAGTGGCTGACGTCAATCGTCCTGCGGGCCTTGCTGATCATTTCCATCCACACGGCTTCCGCTTTGGGAAGATCCTCGTGGCCCAGCTCTGTTTCTTCCGGAAAGGATTCCACCAGCTGAATCTGGGCGACGGGATCCGACTCATCGGGAATGGTGGAGCAGCCCCAGAGGAATGCAATAAGGAGAATGAAGTTAAGAAGTTTCATGATACACCACCTCTCAGGATGCTGATTTCAGGGGTTCCCGGGTTCTTTCGAGAGGCAGACGAATAACCCAGCGCAGCGCTGCAGTTCCAGCCTTCAGAAAGTCCTCACCGAGAATTTCACAGTCGATCGTTCCGCCCTGATGCTGAATCATGCTGCGGACCGCGCTCATCCCCACACCACGTCCGGAGACGACTGTCACCCGTTCCGCTGTGCTGAAGCCATCCGCAAAGATTGCATTCTGCAGATCCTCCCGCGTGGGATGAGTCCCTGCCGCGATCAGACCATGTTTGATCATGACGTCACGCGTACGGGCGATATCGAGCCCGTGGCCATCATCCTGATAGACGATTTCCACAGAATTTTCCGCACGCGCAATCGCCACATCGATCTGTCCCTGGGCGTTCTTATGCAAGCGATCGCGTTCAAATGGGGGCTCAATCCCATGATCCATACTGTTTCTAAAGAGATGCATGAAGACATCGCTGAGCAGGGTCAGGCGATCCGCCGGCAGATACACGTTGTCACCTTTGACCCGCAGAACCGGAGCGGGCTTCAGGCAGTCCCGGGCAATGGACGGCAGAGCGGATTGAGCCATGCTCTCCAGCGCCATACGCAGGTCCTGCTGTCCAAACACACCCTTCAGACGACGGCTGAGTTCGCGGGCCGCTGGACTCTCCCGTCCCTGCAGTTCCTTGACAAACTCCTCCACGAGGTCGCTGAAGGTGATCTTGATCTCGGCCTGAGCAATGCGCAGAACCTTATAACGAACACTCTGATACTGCTGATAGATTTCCTGAAGTTGCAGGAGTTGATTCGTGAGCTTCTGCGGATCAGGCAGAGTGGTGGCTCCCTGCAACTGCTCTTTCAAAAGACCTTCGATTTCATGGGTCTTGTCGGACAAGGCCGAGAAACCAAAGGTTCGCGAGTTGCCTTTGATGGTGTGCAGGCTGCGCATGGCGTCCCGCACCGATTCCTGCGAGTTCAGAAGGATGAGCTCGCGAATATTGCTGATACGGCCCGGCAGGGCATCAAAGAAGAGGTTGTAGGTCCCCGCTTCGCAGCTCATCAGCTCCTGCAGGCAACGGACCGTTTCCTGGTTGCTGCGGGCCAGGGCACGAACCGCTTGTATTTCCGTGACATCGCGCACGCAGAGCACCATTTTTTCAACTGTGCCGGCATCGGACACGACCGGCGACCAGGACAGGTCGAGAATTTTTGTACGCCCATCGACAGTAATCGCGTGATCGCGGGGCAAAAGAAAGCGGTTGAAATCAAAGTTCAGGTCCGAGCTGCCCAGAATCGCGTCCAGGGCCGAGAGGCATTGCGCGGCGGCATCCGAGTTTTGGCCACCAAACAGTAGGTCACCGAGCGTGCGACCTTCGACGCTGGAGATGCCAAAGATCTCGAGCAAATAGGGCGACGGCTGCGGGTCGAGTTTCTGCGTACGCGAGAAGGTTACAATACCTTCCTGCAGACTGCTGAACACGGCGGTCAGCTCTTTGGTTTTCTGCTCCAGCTGTGCCGTCCGATCCTGGACCTTCTGTTCGAGGCTGAAGTTTTGCTGCTCAATAATTCCGATTTTTTCGCGAACCGAATCGCGCATATGGGCAAAGTCACGAGCCAGGGCCCCGAGTTCATCATCGCGGGAAAGATCTATCGGCGACAGGAGGTTGCCGTTGATCACCTCATCCGTCTCCTTACGAAGTTTGAAGATCGGGCGTTTGATCAGCCGATCCGCAGCCAGCGAGATGGACCCGGTGAGGATAATACTTAATATGATACTGGCGATGATAATATTCAGGGTGTTGCTCATGATCCTTTGCTGGGCCACATGGGTGCTGACCAGAACATCGAGCTGTCCTATCTCATCCGCACCCTTGCTGATCCTGCGGGAGACCCGGAAGAAGTCGTCCTCGGAATAACGATCGAGGCTGATGCCCTCATAACCTTTTCCCTGGAACTTCAGCTGAATGTGCCCGCTCTTATCCCGAATGCTGACCACGGCGAACGTTTCATCGAGCAGAAGCGAGCGGCCAATGTCATTGACCCCCTCTGTATCAAAGTCCCAGAGCCGGTCAATCAAAGACAGTTGAGCGAGACTGGTCGTCTGATCCGCGTCGAGTTGCAGATCCTGAATCGTTCTTTGATAGAGATAGTAAGACGAGGCCAGAACCATCATCGACGTCATAACCAGGACGATACCGAGGATCGTCGCATTCAATCTGAATGTCAGGCTGGTTCGAATCATTTCCTTTTGGTTCCTATGATGGTCCATGGGTCGCGGTTCGGAGGGAATCGTGAGGAACTTAAGTGAGCGCAAACAAATTTCACAGACCATTTTTCCTCATGCTCGTATCATCACACGCCCTTCTCCTTGTTTTTGCCGTTTCCTCAACTCCATGCCCTCTATGAAATAACGGACATCCTGGTAAAAGAAGAGTAGAATTTACCCCAATGGCGCATAGGGAGGTTGAATGAAAGCTCTAGTTGTCTTGAGTCTTCTGGGAGCATTGTGTGCCCCAACGTGGTCCATCGCCCAGGAAAACACCACTGATGCCGCTCAGGAAGGTGCCGAGGCCAAGGAAAAAAAACCCGAGAAGATGGAAGTTACGGGTTCAAGGATTCGCCGCATTGATGTGGAGGGCCCCTCGCCGATCACGACGATCGAAGCGGAGGACATCACACAGGCCGGCGTGGAATCCGTGGGCGATCTGCTGCGGGATCAAACTTTTAATGCCTTTGGGTCACGGCGCGAGAAATCCGGCGGCAACTTTTTTGCCGAAGCCAACGTTGACCTTCGCGGTGTAGGCGTGGCACGTACCCTGGTGCTCCTGAATGGCAAGCGGATTGCCAAACGCGCTGGCGCCGGTGCCGTTGACTTGAACCTCATCCCTCTTGCTGCGGTCGAAAAAATTGAAATTCTCCGCGACGGAGCTTCCGCCATCTACGGTACGGACGCCCTGGGCGGTGTGATCAACGTCATCACCAGAAAAGACTTCGACGGCTCCGCGTTCAGCGTTCGATTGAACCTGCCCGAGGAACCCGGTGGCGAGTCCCGGACCTACACCTTCTTTCAGGGGACTCAATCCGAGAAGACCAGCACCACCACGATGGTGACCTATAACCAGCGTGAATCGCTGTCCTGGACGCAAAGGCCCGACCTTATCGAACGGCAAAGCACCCGGACGTTCGGGGGCCGCGGGAACTATCGCAATGGCAGCGGGCAGTGGGTTCCCTTCCCCGACTGTCCGGAAGACAAGCTTCTCGACACGGGAAGCGGTCCATCCTGCGTCTCGTACTACGCGGATGAGTCCGTGGTCATCCCGGCCGTTGAGACATTCAGCTTGCTCAACAGCTTCCGTCATCAGATCAACGATAACCTGGAGCTCTTTGGTGGGCTTTGGGGCATGCGGAAGACTTCAGTCTATAACTGGGGTCCCTATACGCCGTCGCGCAACTTCTCTGTGACCAATGCGACCGCGAAGAAAATGGTCGAGGGCACGTCCTACTCCACCATATTTGATGATCAGACCGGCGATGTCACCCTCCAGTTCCAACTTACCGATCTTGGCAACGAGGTCCGCGAAGTGGAGTCCACTGTGTTCGGTGGCGGGATAGGCCTGAGAGGCCCTCTGCCGATGAACGAGGACTGGGAATGGGAAGTCTATGTCACCGAAGATCGCGCTTTCCAATCGGATGTGGAGTCGAACGGCGCCATCAATAAGCGCACAGCCATCGAGCTGATGGAAACGGGCAAGTACAATCCGTTCGGGACGACACCGGAAGCCCGGGGTTCGCTCAATGATGCTGAAATCGCCCCTTGGATGAACACCATCAACTATTCTCGCGAAGCGACGGCTCAGTTTTCCGGTCCGGTCTTCGAACTGCCTGCCGGTCCCGTTCAGGCGGCTGCGGGCGTTGTCTTCCTGAGTGAGTCGTTTGTTGCCAAGAATGATCCCATCGTCAACCGTCTGGAAACCGATGGCCAAAGCTTCAATGGTGGCAATTTCACAGGATATGCCGGTGGTGGCGCACGGAAAGTCTATTCCGCCTTCGTGGAAACCAGCGTCCCTGTGCTTAAAGATCTTGAAGCCCAGCTGGCTGCACGCTTTGATCGCTACAGCGATTTCGGTTCGGCCGTCAATCCAAAGGTGGCTTTGAAGTATCGTCCCTTTGCTGATCTTCTGCTCCGTGCTTCGGCCGGAACAGGCTTCCGCGCGCCCACTCTGGATGAGCTCTATCGCGATAAGTATCAGCAGTATACGAGCTACCGTGACCGTAAACTTTGTCCGGTTGATGACAATAGCAACCCGAATTGTGGGAACAAAAACACCTATATCACGGCGGGTGGCAACCCCGACCTGGAAGAGGAAGGATCGGAATCCTTCTCCCTTGGTATCGGCTATGAACCCATTCAGAATTTGAGCCTGACGGTGGACTATTGGTCCTTGATCGTGCGGAACACCATCGGCTTTCAAAACCTGACGTCGTTGACGGAAGCTGAAGGCCAGGGCTATGACATCCGCAAATGGGCGACCATCACTCGCGATGAAACGACCGAGCAGATCGTCAGCGTCGTGGCCCTCAATCAAAATCTGGGCCGCAAGGAAGCGCGCGGTATCGACTATTCGGCCGCCTATTCCATGAAAACCGATGTGGGCAGGTTCAGTGTGAAAACGGATCATTCTGTGATGTTGACCAACAAATCGAAGGATTGGCCAGGAGCCGCACTCGAGGAGCAGGTTGGCAGGTTCAGCAGACCCAAGTGGCGGAACAAGACTTACTTCCGCTGGGACGAGCAGCCATATTCTGCAGGTGCAAGCCTGAATATCATCGGTCCACAGAAGAACGATGGCGCGGATGTCGCGGATTATGCTGAATGGGGCCTGAACGGGAGCTACAAAGCCTTCTGGAACGCAGAAATCGGCCTGGGTATCCAGAACGTATTTGATCGTCCTGTGCCGACCAACGACGATAGGCTCTATAGCTATCTTGGGCGCCGTATGATCATGAGCTACACGCAGAATTTCTAAGTATTACAGGTAGTAAATGTTACGTTTTGGGAAGGGAAGGCATTGGCTTTCCCTTTTTTCATGGCATTCGTAAAGTTTACCGGATACAGCACCGAAAGCATGTAAGGATCTGTAAGTACTGAATGGAGTGAATCATGAAAGCCATTGGCTACTTTTTATCACTGGTTGTCCTGGGCGCAGCTTGCGGACAGGTTCAGGAAAAGGAAGTGAAGTTGGAGATGCTGCCTCCGGGTGAGACGAATGCCAGCTATACTTCCACGAACGATGACGATGAAGAGGAAATAGAAGAAGACGACACCGAGGACGATACCGTCACGAGAGAGCAGCTTGCCGCTATTAACTACGAAGCATGGTCGCGGAGGAGTGAATCCTGCTCGAACAGCTCGCCCAGATACTGCAGTTTGACAGCAAATGTCGCTGTCACGGATGCAATCGTAACGGCCGTTCGGAACTGCAGTCCATCCTCTTCCATCTGCAAACTCAATGGCGTCGATTCAACATCGGCCAGTACCGGACCCATGTTTGCCTTCGTGCAGAAACTGGACGGCACAGCTACTCTGCTTCACGTACGTGGTTCCAATGGCGGCATATCCACCAATTTAAATATCGGCGATAAGATCTCATTTACGGCAACGAAGTTTTACCAAAACTTCGGCACCATGCGTGTCCATGAAGTCGACGCGGCCTCTGTAACGATCGGTACGGCCACAGCCACCGAACTGTTCCAGTTGAATGGCGTGGTCGCTGACATCGATGCCGTGGACTATGCAGCCGCCATCAATTCGGATGAGCTTTATCGCTTGCGAAGCGGCTATGTTAAAGTGAGTGGCATTGAAACCATGTCGTCCGACTCGTCCCGGTATTACTACGTTCTCAATACCAAAAGCTATACATCGGGCAATCGCCTGTTTTTCCGAGCCAACTCCAATGTGTTGACGGCGGATAAATGCTATCAGCTCAAGAATGTATCGTTAACCCAATCCACAACGCCCTCGGTCAACGGGGTCTATGTGATCGACCAGGGTTCATACGACACCAAGCTCAACGGCGTAACCACGTATACCGAGGTCGACTGCACAACCGCAGGCCTTTAAGCATCGAGCGGCAGGGCAATTCCTGCCGCCCCACCCCCCTCCGCTTTCATGTTAATCTCAAAACAAGTCGTATTCCATCATAGGCAGTCTCATGCTTTTCAAAATCCCATGTGCCCTGAGTACACTCCTGATCTCCTCCAGCCTCATGGCAGGCCCCAATCCGGCCTTGCGCTGGTGTGTTGACGACAAACCCTCCTTCTTCTTCTACAACAAAGTGGGCACCGAGGATTCCACGCATCCTGGCTTCGTCTTCGATCTGATTTCCCACCTGCGCAGCGAACTGCATCTCGATATCAAGGTCGTCCGTCGTTCGCAGAGCGCCTGCTCGGTTCTGCTGGAAAAAGGCGAGATCGATGTCGTCGGGCTGCTGAGCCACAATGAGGAGCGGGAGAAGATCGGCTACTTCCCCATGAGACACGGTGTGGCCGATGGTGATCGCGCGGTGATCAGGACCAGCTATTATCTGTATGCCCCCAAGGAAAAGAACATCAATTGGGACGGCAGGAATCTGACCCTGCTCAAGGGCAAGCGGATGGGAGCCATTGAAGGCTTCTCCATCGTTCATGATCTGGAGGCGGCCGGTGTGAAGGTGGAAACCTTCAAGTCGCTCGATGGCATGATCACCCGCCTGCAGAAGAACGATATCGATGCCGTGGCCCTGAACAATGACAAGATCAACCGCATCAGTGAGCGCATCCAGTTGCATAAGCATGACAAGCCACTCAAGACCAAGGATTACTTCATCCAGGTCTCGCGGCACTTCCAGGAAAAATACCCGTCGCTTCCCGATACGCTCTGGAAGGAAGGGGCCCGCTACCTCAAGACCGCCGACGGTCAGGCAGCGATCAGCAAGTACGAAAAACTGGAGAATTTCCCATGAAGGTTCTGGCGCTAGCCTTCACAGGACTGATGGCTTTCACCAGCCTGGCCGCGGCAGCGAGCGGAATCAAGGAGCCCGTGATCATTAATGATCCCGAGTGGCCGCCTTATTTTTTTGCCGGACGTCCGGATAATCCTCCTGGCATGATGAAGGAAGTGCTGACCCAATGCTTCACCCGCCTGCAGATACCGTTTGAATTCAAGTTCCAGCCCATCGAGCGCATGCAGGTCGGCATCGAGCAGGGAACGGTCGACATCAATATCTTTTCTTATAAGGAAGAGCGGGAAAAGGTCGTGGACTTCGGCAAGGACGTTATGTACACCTCAGGCTATCGCCCGGTGATCCGCGCCGACAGCAACATTACGATCAAAGGCATCCCCGATTTTGAACCCTACCGCCTGGGCCATACCATAGGCCTGCGCTATTCCAAGGAATTCTACGATTACATCCTCAAGCGAAAGGCGGCCCGTAGGCTGGATGAGAGTTCCAAGGAGGAATTCAATATCCGGAAACTCGTTGCCAAACGTATCGATATCTTTGTCTCCACGGATTCCACCACTCTCTATGTGGCGCGAAGGATCGGTCTCATCGATAAGATCAAACTCCTGGACTACTACATCCAGAAGGCTGATTATTTTATCGCGATTTCCAAAAAATCACCGCGCATTCCGGATCGCAAGGTCTTCATCGGTCAGCTCGAAGGCTGCATCCGTGATCTGCGCAAATCCGGTGAGATCTGCGGAATCTATGAGAAATATGATCAACCCTGTCCCGCGAAATAGGAGCCTTCCATGCGCGCCCTCCTCCTGTCAGCCTTTTTCAGCATGTCGGCCGCAGCCGCTGAATCACGGCCTGCGGAGATTCGGGTGTGTTTCGAGGACAAGCAGGCCTTTCCCCTCTACAACACCCCGGGTCTGGAGAACTCCAGGTCTCCGGGCATCCTGATCGATTTCATCAGGCATGTGACCCAGAAACATGGCCTGAAACTCAACCTGGTGCGGCGTCCTCCCAGCGCCTGCCGCATTCTGATGAAGTCCGGAACGGTCGACGCCTATGGCATCATCAGCCACATCCCCCATCGCGAGGACTGGGCGGTGTATCCACACCTGGCCGATGGCGCGCCGGACACAAACCGGGCCTTCAAGCGCACGGGTTATTTCCTTTATGGACGCACAGATAAGGACCTGCCCTGGGATGGCAGAAATCTAACCACTCTCAAAGGTCTTAGGATCGGCAGCAGCGATGGCTACTCCATTAACGAGGAACTCATCCAGGCCGGTGCTGTCGTGGAAACATTTAAATCCGTGGAGGCGATGTACACAAGGCTCGTCGCCAAACAGCTCGATGGCGTGGCCCAGCTTTCCAATCGCATCGATCGCAAGCTGGACAAGGGTGTGCGCAAGTATGCAGTTCCGCTCAAGATGAACGACTACTACTTCACGTTCTCCAAAGAGTTTTATGCGGATCACAAGGAATTGTGTGAGATGATCTGGAAGGATTCTGTGCTCTTTGAAGAGTCACCGGAAGGTCGCAGGATGATGATGCATTACGAGGCGCTCGGGGATTTTCCAAAGGAAGAGGGAGGTCGGTCGACCCCTTGAGGTCGACCACCACGGCTTACTTTACTGAGCGGATTTCTTGTCCAATGCTTCAAGCAAAGCTTGCTGTCTGACTTGACGAAGACCTTCGTCGCCAGTTTCGGTTGGGGCGGCATCATCCTTGGCCACCTGGCTTGTGGTTCCAACAGTAGTACAGCCGGTCGCGATCACAAGAACCAAAGACATCAAAACAGTTTTCATGGAGGATAGTCCTTCATCGGGGATGCTCTGTTTATCCGTCCTAAAAATCTGGATATTCAGGCAACCTACGGGAATCATTGATGATGGCGCTCCGTGTCCATCCAGCCTACGCATATATCTCATGCAATTTAAATGCTGGCAAGAGGTATTATGTCAAATTAACTTACCATTCCTTCGCATAAGTCCGGCTCATGAGAAACGCAGCAAAAGCCAATCGTTTCCATGAGCGTCAAAAACACGCAAAAAATGGCGTCGCAAGGGGTGCAAGAACTTGTGACAACACTTGAACGAACTCTGGGCAGCTACGGCGTTGGTAATTGTGTTTGCCAGGTGCCTTCCTGGAGAATCTCCTGAAGGATGTCGAAAGCCGAGAGACTATGCATAAGCAGGGTGAGTTCGGAACAGGTCGCCAGATCCACATCCGCCGCATAAGGTATGACCTGTCCCTGACGGACCACTGTGAGCGGCAGCACGGCGTAAGTCTTATCCTGCCATACCTTTTGGATTCCATTCTGCCCGCTCGTCCCGGGTCGGGGCACCAGGGTCACCCACTCCACCTGCTGCCGGTCGAGCAGATGACTCCAGTACACCGTATCCACCGGATTCCCAAAAGTTTCCACGGCCATGAGCGAGCGCAGGGTGTCCTGATTCACGTCCCGGCTCTTCTGGGTCAGAAAAAGCCGTGGGTTTCGGGAAATCTGCTGGACCTTCCGCAGCGCTTCAAGGTTCACGCCCACGTTGTTGACCAAACCGATCACGCCCCGCCGCGTATCCACCTGGGCCCGCCTCAGGACGGACGTTTCCATGATATTGCCATGGACGATACGCAAACCTTCCCGCTGCGCCTCCTTGCACTTTTGACCATCCCGATCGAGCAGCACCACATCCTGATCGCCTTCCATCAGCTTCTGCGCCAGCGCCCGGGCCAGGCGATTGGCGCCCAGGATCGCATATCCGTTGTTGCGAGGCCGTCGCACCCCAAGCAACCCGGCCACGGCATCGGCCGTGAGCCCCTGGAGTATCACGGTGGTGGCGATGACCAGAAAGACCAGAGCCCGCAATTGATTGCCGCCGCTGAAGCCGTTTTCCGCGAGACGCGTGGCAAAGAGTGAAGCGACCGCCGCGGCCACGATCCCCCGTGGAGCCAGAAACGACATGAACATGCGCTCGCGTTTGCCGAGGGTGGTGCCGCGTGTGCTCCAAATCACCACGATGGGACGGACGATAAACATAACGGCGAGAACGGTATAAAATCCGCGCCAGCCGAGTTCCATGATGTCCCGCATTCGTATCGAAGCGGTCAGCACGACAAACAGAAGACCGATCAGAAGGAGCGTCAGCTGTTCCTTGAATTCCAGCATTTTATGCCGGGTCGGCAGCCGGGCGTTGCCCACCACGATACCGGCGATGGTGACCGTCATGATTCCACTTTCATGGAACACGGCGTTGCTGGCCTGAAAAATCACCAGCGCCGCGGAAAGGGTCAGGACGTTGGCATATTCATCCGGCACGATATGCGGCCGCCGGAGGATCCAAACCAGGGTCATGCCGCCCATGGCTCCCGCCACCGCTCCAAAGAGCAGACGAAAACCCAGGTCCGCAAAACCGATGGCCGCATCCATGGGCGCGCCGCTGATCACCACCTCCAAACCAATGACAGCGATCAGAGCCCCTATCGGGTCGATGAGGACCCCTTCCGACTGCAGAATGGTTTGAAGATTTTTCCGAATACCAATCCGATGGAGAAGCGGCGTCACGACCGTGGGGCCGGTGACGATGATCAGGGTTCCAAAGAGGAAACTGAGCGTCCAGCTCCAGTCCATGATCACACGCGCCGCCAGCATTCCACAGATGGCGGTCAGCATAGCGCCCGAAGTGATCAAACGCCGAATCACGAGGGCATTGCGTTTCATCGCCCCCATGCGCAGGAGCATGCCGCCCTCGAAGAGGATCACCGACACAGCCATACCAATGAGTTCTGTGACTCGGGACCCCAGTTTCTCCGGATCGATCACGCCCAGTCCATCGGGGCCAAAGATGATGCCGCCTATAAGAAAAAGGACGATGCCGGGGACCTGGAGAAAGCGGGCAATAATCTGGCAAACCACACCGATGAGGAGAGCCAAAGACAGCATCAATGGAATCGTCATGCAGGTGCATCCCAAATTTTTTGTAAGGCCTGGGTGAAGGTCTCCGGCGGTTGAGCTCCGGAAACCAGGTACTTGCGATTGATCACAAAGGCCGGAACTCCGGTCAGACCAAAGAGCTGGGCCTCATCCTCATCCTGCCTCACCGCCTCCGTAAAGTCCGTGGACTCCAGTACGGTTCGGGCCTGCTCCCGATCAAGACCGGCTTCCTCGGCGATCGCGATGAGGCTTTCAATTTTGCCGATTTGACGACCTTCCGTGAAGTAGGCGGCAAACAATTTTTCATACACCTGATCCGCAAGACCAAGGCTTTTGCCCAGATGCAGGAGTCGATGGGCATGAAACGAATTGGTGGGAATAATGCGATCCATATGCAGGGTCAGACCAAGTTCCAGGGCCTGCGCTTCAAGGTTGGCATTGTTTTCCCGGGCCCACTCCACCGTGCGTCCGTATTTCCGGGCCAGGAGCTCATGGATGCTGATGCCATAATCCTGCGCAGCGCTGGGATCAAGTTCAAAACTGCGCCAGGTCACCTGCACCTGGTCCCGGTGCGGAAACGCGGTCAGCGCCTTTTGAAAGCGATGCTTCCCAATATAGCAAAAGGGACAGAGAATATCCGACCAGATTTCGATGCTAATCACGGGCGTGCCTTACTAATAATGGCTTTGATTAAACTCCGGCTGACGTTGCCGGCCAGCTCCTGAACCAAAGGATGGCGTATGGTTTGAAGCCAGACCCCTTCGAAGTCAAACTTTCCCTGGGTCTTGTACTGGACAAAGACCGTTTCCATCACCTTGAACAGTTCCTCCCGTTTGGCATCTGGCATCTCCACAAACGCGTCATGCAGCATGGTGAGCAGAATTTGACCTGAAAGAGCTGAGCCCAGTTCCAGTTTATCCTTGATGGCATTTTGAGCCAGTTGCCTGGCGGAACCGATCCACGATCCGAACTTATCCATAGCTCACGTCCTACCTTTCGCGTCGGGAACCGACATAAATAAGGTACGAAAGATTGGGCGAAAGTCAAAGTTCAGAATCAGAGTCAGTCCTTTTGCCTGTTTAAAAGGTCAGAACCCCTGACCAACTACAACGTAACTTTTTATTATTACTACATTTTTTTATATGTTTCCAAAAACGTATAAATAGGATCCTTCGGAAATGAAGGAGTTTGTCGAAAAACATCGAGTCGCTATCGATAGAGTCAAGCGAGGGTCTATGCAACACCGCATTCTATGGTTTCCCTTCATGCTTCTGCTGCTGTCCCTGGCAGCCTACAGCACGGTCAGCGCCGATGAACTTCGCCCGGATATGACCCTGGCCGAACTCGAATATGAAATCGCGGATGATCCCCGACGTGTGAATGAGTGGGCCCGGCAGACCTTTGCCACCATGGATCGCAACAAGACCCCGGATCAGTGGATCAGGATCCTGGCCACGGTTTTCCTGGCCAGTGCCCAGAGCGGCGAGGATCGCAGCGTGACCGCCTCACGATACAAAAAGGAAATCGACGATGCCCTGCCCATGTCGCGTCAGATTCGGGCCTGGCAGGAGTTTGATATCTTTCAATCCCTGGCCAACCAGCTGAAGTTCGCGCATGAATTTGATGCCTTCCTGGTCGAGGAATTGAAGCTTTTGAACTTTCTCTTCAAATCAGCCTCCGTGGACGTGGCCCTGATTCGTTTGAGTCAGATCGCCAATAGCCTCAGCCATCATGGGCGCCGGGCGGCCGCTCGCAAATATGCGAACCAGGCGAAGCTGATTCTGAAGGAAAATAAAGACATCAGTGAATTCCGTCGGGAATCCATTCACGGGACGATCGCCTTGATCCTGATGGAAGACCCTGACACCCGGACGAGTTCCGAGGAACTGTTCGAGGAGGCGACCCTGGCCTTTAAGAAAAACGGGCGGCGTCATCTTCTGGCCCAGACCACCTACAATTATGCGGCCAATTCGGTCTTTCAAGGTCGAGCCGCTCCCGACAAATTGCAAAAGGCCATCGCTTATCTTGAACTCGGCATAGCCGCCGCGCAGGAAATCAACGACACGGCCATCGGCGGTCTCTCACGGGCGCTTCTGGCCCATGCCCTGAATCGTCTGCGGAAATACGAAGAAGCGGAATCCGTGGCTCGGGAAGCCATCGCCTTTCTGCAGGGCAGCCATGATCTCGGCACCCTCAGCGCGAGCATCGCCGCCGGCACCGCCGCCATCGAGTTAAAAAAGTACGAGCAGGCCAAAATCAATCTGACCAGGGCCGAGGAGCTGGCCGAGGAGATCCCCGCGACTCCTCTTTATCTGCGGGTGGAGCTGAAGAAGAATCTATCGCAGCTATCCTTTGCCAATAAGAGTTTTGACAAGGCGTTCCGCTATCAGATCGAATACTACTACCTCGACAGCGAATGGAATCGGCAGGGGAAAAAGGACAGTCTCTCGGCCCGCCGCTCACTCGGTTTTACCGGGGATGATGAACCCCTGACGGATGATGGACCCCTGCCTATGACCTATGCGTCCTGGGCCATGGGACTTTCCTTGAGCCTGGCGCTCATCTGTATCGTGGTGGTGTATCGCAAGAACCGCACCATTCGCAAACTGGAAGCGGATTTTGAAACGCAAACCCTGCAGCGTTCGTTTCCTCCGAAACTGGTGGAGGAATTCATGCTGGGTCGCTCCACGCTGGATGAGTCGTCGCATTCGCGGCTGGTGACGGTGCTCTTTGCGGATCTGGTCGACTTTGGACCGATCTGTGACCGACTTGGGGCGGAGCGGGTGACACGGCTTTTGAATCAGTATTTTTCCAAAATGTCGGCGATCGTTTTTGATCATGAAGGCATGCTCGATAAGTATACCGGGCATGGCGTGATGGTGGTCTTCGGTGTGCCCCACAAGGCCGCCGGCCGGGAACAGGCCATTCGCGCGCTGCATTGTGGAATTGAAATGATGCAGGCTCTGAAGGACATGAGCGCGGATTGGAAAAAGGAATTTGGCGTCAGCATCACGATGCGTCTTGGTCTGTCGCAGGGTGAGGCCGTGGTGGGTTCCTTTGGATCGGAAAGCCGTAAGGAGTATACCGCCGTGGGTTCGACCGTGCATCTGGCTGCGGCTTTGCAGGAACATGCGGAATCCGGACAGATCCTGCTGGCGGAATCCGTCGCGCAATTTTTTACGGAAGACTGCGAACACGTCGGCGAACTCGTCACCGAAGCAGACGACAATCCTCTCGCTGTGTATAGGTATCCCTGGCAGCTCGATGCCGGGGACAGGCCTTTGGATTCTGTCGGCTAAAAGATCCACTTAAAAAAGTTTGTCACATTCAGGTCAGCTCCCCCGTATAAGGTTCCAAGCACTGGACGGCCTTATGAGGAGCTGTAATGAAACGCCTGTTCTTATTGACTATTTTCACGCTGCTGGCTATGCCGTTGACCCTGACGGGCGCCGAAAAGGCCCGAACAGTTCGATATGAACTGGTCGCGACCCAGGGCACGGTCAATCTTAGTGGTAAGAAATCCGTGGATTTTGCGCTGCTGGTCAACGGCAGTCTGCCCGCCCCTACACTCGAGTTTACGGAAGGCGATGTAGCCGAAATCATCCTGAAGAACCAGATTCCCGGTCAGGAGGTTTCGATTCACTGGCATGGTCTTCTGCTGCCCCCTTTGATGGATGGTGTCCCTTATGTGAACACGCCCCCCATTCCCAGTGGCGGGTCGTTTACCTATCGCTTCCCGTTGAGGCAGTCGGGAACCTATTGGTACCACACGCATACCAATGTTCAGGAGCAGAAGGGCATCTACGGGGCCTTCATCGTGCATCCCAAAAAACCGAGGATAACGGCCGACAAGGATGCGATCGTCGTGTTGAGTGACTGGTCGGATGAGGATGCCACGCAGATACTCGCCAACCTGCGGAAGGATGGTGACTACTATCTGTATAAGAAGGGAACCGTTCGCTCCTGGATCGGGGCCATGCGGGAAAATGCGCTTGGGATTTATTTGGAGAACGAATGGACCCGCATGGGCGGGATGGATTATTCAGACGTCGGGTATGACGCTTTTCTGATCAACGGGAAGCGGAATGCGCAGCTGGCAGTGGCCCATCCGGGGGAGAAAATTCGGATACGGATTATAAATGCTGCGGCGTCCACCTACTTTCACGTAGCGCTTGGAGATAGGGCCATGCAGGTCGTTGCGGTGGATGGCGTGGATATGAAGCCGACCTGGACGCGGGAAATCTTGATCGGCATGGCTGAGACCTATGACGTGCTCTTTGAAGTGCCGGCGCACAAGAATTATGAATTGAAAGCCACCGCCCAGGATGGAACGGGGTCTGCATCCGCATGGATTGGAATGGGCGATCAGGTGCCGGCGCCGGTGAAACCCATGCCGCCGATGTATGAGGCCATGGATCATGGAGGGCATGGAGGTGAGCATGCGGGGCATGCGGATCATTCCGAGCATGGCGGTGACCATGCGGGGCACAGCAGCCAGATGGCCGTTCAGGGTGATGAGCACGCCGCGCATAACGGCCACGATGCGAAGCATGACAAGCACCCACCAAAGTCGGCCGCAACTGGCAGCGACTCCTCTCACACCGGGCATGAGGATCACTCCATGCATGCGACGCAGGACAAACCTGACCACTCCCAGCATGCCGGCCACGGCGCCGCCGATAAGGAGATTCTCCAGACGCTGACTGTCGACAACATCCAGGCCCTCGAACCCACCCGGTTTGCCAGCAATCTCCCCGTTCACGATGTCAAGCTCGTCCTCGATGGCGATATGGAACGCTATGTCTGGCACATCAATGGCAAGGCCATCTTCGAAGACCGCACCATTGAAATCAAGGAAGGCCAGGTCATCCGCTTCACGATGGTCAACGAAACCATGATGCATCACCCCATGCATCTCCACGGACACTTCTTCCGGGTGCTTAATCCATTCGGCGATCGTTCCCCGTGGAAACACACTGTCGACGTCTCCCCCCACACCACCCGCACCATCGAGTTTCTCGCCAATGAACCAGGCGAGTGGATGCTGCATTGCCACAACCTCTATCACATGAAAACCGGCATGGCCCGGGTGGTGAAATATTCCAGTTTCACCCCGTCCCCGGAAGTCGCCAGGCATCAGAAGCACGACCCCCACAATCATGATCACACCTATTTTTATGGAATGCTGGAAACCTCAACCAACCACGGCCAGGCCAAATTCCGCCTGACCCAAACCTGGAATGAACTCGAAGCCCGGGTGGAAACCGGCGAGGACTATCAATCGGAAGTGGAAGGCGATCTTCTCTACCGCCGCTGGCAGGACCGCTATCTGAACTTCATCCTCGGCGGCAGCCATTTTCACGACAAAACCCGGGCGGTCGCCGGTGTGGGCTATCTGCTGCCGATGCTGATCGAAAGCAACCTTCTGGTCGATCATACGGGCCGACTACGGCTTGATCTGGACAAGCGCTTCCAGTGGACGTCCACCCTTTTTTCCGACGCTGATGTCAGTTTTCGGCAAAGCGAAAGAACCGAGTGGGAAGTCTCCCTCATGTATGCCAACTCCTGGTCCTGGGCCGCTGGCCTGAAGGTGACCGAAGACAACACCGGCGTCGGTGTGCAGTTCCAATTTTGAACACCAAGGGGTGAGGGTTTTCACCCCTCGTGATTTATAAAAAAACGGAAACTTTGCCCTCGGCCGTTGAGTTGCGTGGACTCTTTGTCAATGATCCTTTGGCACTAAGGGTGCAGCGCGCGCCCGTCTTTCATCGCGACTCGGAAGGGAGAATTATGCGAGACATGCCACAAGACAAGAGCCTCGACAGCACCATGGATCTGCTAGCAGACGGCTACCGTTTTATTTCCAAGCGCTGTCAGCAGTATCAAACCAAGGTCTTTGAAACACGGGTCATGCTGCAGAAAGCCGTCTGCATGCAAGGCGAGGAAGCCAGTCGCCTCTTCTACGAGCCGGATCGGTTTACCCGAAAAGGAGCCGTGCCACCCAATACACTGAAGCTTCTGCAGGACATCGGCAGTGTTCAGTCGCTTGACGGTGAGGATCACCTTGAGCGCAAACGGATGTTCCTGGCCATGATGAAACCCGACAGCTTGCAAAGACTGTCCGATATCTTTGCCGAGCAGTGGCTGATGCAACTCGACAAGTGGGTCGGCAAGGATTCCATCATTTTTCTGCCCGAGGTTCAGGACATCCTCACCCGCGCTGTCTGCATATGGGCCGACGTGCCGTTGACCGAACCCCAGGCGAAATTGCGTCGGGTTGAATTTGCCTCCATGATCAGCGGCGCCGGCTCGGTGGGTCTGCGCAACTGGTGGGGCCTCTTTCTTCGCAATCAGAATGAGCGCTGGGCGGAAAAATTGATCAGTGGGATCCGGGAAACGCAAAAGGAAAATCCCAGCGGCTCACCCCTCGAAATTATCGTCTGGCATCGCGATCGCGAGGGTAAGCTTTTGGATGTTGAAACGGCTGCAGTGGAACTGATCAACATTCTGCGCCCCACGGTGGCGGTCGCCTGGTATCTGGTGTTTGTCGCGCACGCCCTGCATGAGCATCCGGAGTGCAAGATCCGTTTGCAAAGCGGCGACCCGCGCTATTTGGAAGCTTTTGTCCAGGAAGTGCGGCGCTTCTATCCCTTCTTTCCTTTCATCGCCGGTCGCGCGACGACCAATTTCGAATGGCATGACTATGTGTTCAAGGAAGGCTCCCTGGTTCTGTTCGATATTTACGGCACCAATCACGATCCGGATATTTGGAAGGATCCGGAAGCCTTCCGTCCCGAACGTTTCATGGAAAATGAAATCAATCTCTTCAGCCTTGTAGCCCAGGGAGCCGGCGACGTCGTGAAAGGTCATCGCTGTCCAGGGGAATGGATTGCGATTGAACTGATGAAACGTTCCGCGCATCTTCTCACCAACATGATGATGTATGATATTCCGGAACAGGATCTCAGCATCGATTTTTCCCGCATGCCGGCGATCCCCAAAAGCAAGCTGATCATGAGCAACATTCAGCGGGTCGCGCAGCCCGTCGCTCCGGACCTCAGCCCCGTGACGCTCGACGGTTACGCGCCGCGTTCCGATTTCGCGTTCCCCGGCACGCCTCCCCTGCGGGAGAACATGGAAACCCAGGGCGTCGAACCACTGGCCCAATAAGGATTCGCCTGGCGCAGGATGCAAAAGCGCAGAGCTGACGGGAAGCGGCTTCGCTTCCTGCAGCGGCGCGTAATCCCACCACCCCGAAACTGTCACTTTCGCAGATCAAAGCCACCCGCGGCCGCGGGGTTGAAAGAGGACCACACTCCATATCGATAAGGCGCTTTATTGGGTTTCAGCCTTTCCCGGAATGAAATACGATGGCCGCCCGCAAGCGAATGATCAGGAAGGAGACCTCATGAGAACTCTCTCCATACTCGCACTGGTGACCTGGCTCAGCCCTTGGGCCACAGCGCAGACAGTGACAAGCCAGGAGGTGGCGGCGGACGAAACGGTGACCGTCGAGTCGCCTAAAATTAACAGGGAAGCCTTCACGGGAGTCCCAGGAACCCGCTCGATTCTCGAAACACCCTACTCAATTCAAAGCTATGATTCCGCCCTGATCGAAGAGGAACAGCACGTCACCGCGAATCAGGTTTTACGCCATGATCCGGCGCTCACCAATGCGTCCCCTCCGGGTGGATTCACGGCCTTTAATCTCAGCTTTCGCGGTTTTCCGTCAGGATCAGATGCGATCACGTTCTACGGCATGGGACCCGGCGCGATGTTCTCCGGCTCGTTGGGCCAGCTTTACAGCGTCGAGCGTCTGGATGTCATCAAGGGCCCATCCGCCGGCCTGGGCAGTCTTTCCCAGAGTCCCGGGGTCGGTGGCGCCGTCAACGTCATGCCGAAGCTGCCGCTGGACCGCAATCGCAGCACGGCCGCGCTGGGCTTTCGCGAACGCGGGATCCTCAGTGGCCACGTGGATGTGAATCGCCGCCTGGACGAGTCGACGGCGGTGCGCTTGAACCTTGCGTCGGAGGCAGGAGAAACTTTTTATGGAGGCCGGGATGAGCGTGATGTGGCGGCGCTTGCTCTGAAGCAGAACCTGGGATCGAACGCCACCCTTATCCTGGGCTACGATCAAATTCGCATCAAAAGTGAAGGCTATCAAAACGGTTTTGTTCTGGCTTCCGGAGTCCCTGTGCCACGGGCTCCTGATCCGAGCCGCAATCATTTTCAAAAGTGGACCTGGCTCGAACAGGAATGGAACTATGGCTACACCTCATTGCAATGGTCGTTCGCCCCGGATTGGAATCTGTTCGTTCAGGGGCTCTACGGCATTCGGCGGCGTCCCATCCTCTCGTCCGGAACAGGTCTGATCCAAAGCGAGGAGGGTGAGATGCTCCTGCGTCCCAATTATTTTGCGAAGGGTACGCGCTATAAACCCTTCTTTGGCGGGAATGCCTTTCTCAGCACCCGGCTGGCAACGGGCAGCTGTCAGCATGCGATCACCCTCTCCTATCTCAGCAGCGGTTTCACCTTCCGGACGGCCCAGGGCGGCCGGCTCGATCCCATCCCCTCGCATCTTTATCAACCGGTTTATGTGGAACGCCCGGAACTCAACACGGAAGCGATCGGCATCACCAGTGAGGTGGAAGCCAGCACGCTGGCTCTTACGGATGATATCGAGGTGAGTGAGCGCCTGAGTCTGCTCGTGGGGGTCCGCAAAAATCAACTGCAGGCCGCGAATTTTGATGTGGCGACCCGGGAAAAAACTCTGGATCGCACCGATAAAAACGAGGCGCCCTTTGGGGCGATAAGCTATGAAGTTTGGGATCAATCGCGACTCTATTTATCCTATACACAGGGTCTGGAGCGCGGTGGTGTGGCCCCCGTCTCGGCGACGAATGCGGATGAAATCATGCCTCCGGTGCGGAATCATCAGGTGGAACTGGGAGTGAAATCCGAAGCCTGGCGCGAAGTTTTTCTTGCAGCCGCCCTTTTTCAGATCGAACGCGGACTTGAATATCTGGATGCCGATACCAACACCTACCGGCAGGATGGTTTGCAGCGCAATCGCGGATTGGAATTGAGCGCCGATGGCCACCTCTCGGACGCCTGGAGTGTGAAGGCCGGGCTGCTGCTGCTCGATCCGCGTATCGTTCGCAGGGGCACAGTGCTGGAGAAAAGAGCGCCCGGCGCTCCCGCCATCACGCTGCCTCTAACCGTCGCCTGGAAATGGAATACGAGGCTCGGCCTTTCCACTTCGCTTTATCACTTTGGCCGTCAGTATGTGGATGCGAGCAACAGCCGTCGGCTTAAACCATGGACGCGATTTGATGCCGGACTCAGCCTGGCCGTGTTTATCGCTGAGCGTCCTTTGACCGTGAACGTCCAGGTTGAGAACATCGGAAACCAGCGCTACTGGGCTTCCGCGGCCGGTGGACAGCTCGCGCTCGGATCTCCGGAAATATGGAAGCTGGCTCTACGGATGACGCTCTAAGTCGGGACAAAAAAGGTCAGCGCTACGGCCTCAAATTCCTGCCTCTCGTTACGCGAAAAATTTGAATCAATAAAACTCTTTTCAGCCTGACGCCGGGCTCGGCTCGTCTTCTGTCAAGGGGGCAGGACATCCGAGCGATCAAATCGCCTTTACAGTCTCAGGCAATTCGGGTAACGGAAAAAAGGTTGGAATTTTTTTTCTCCGAACGCGGATGGATCAGACGTTAAGACGCTATCCGAGCGATCGGGCACGGGTGACTTTCGATTCCTGGTGTGAGCCACCTGCGCACGAATGCGACCCGTCTTCAGAGTTTTGCAATTTTGGAATTGTTGCACTCAAGGTGACCAATGACAGGAAAGTCCCCGACACGAAAGAGCAGGAAGGCAACGGGAAGATCACACAAGCCTGATGAACAACCCCGCAGGCAATCCAAACCGGATCGGGCGGCCCGGCGATCGGATGCGCTTCCCATTATTGTTGGCATTGGGGCTTCGGCTGGTGGCCTGGAGGCCCTGCGTGCACTTCTTACGCATTTGGCTGGTCAGACCGGTGCGGCGATCGTCATCGTCCAGCATATGGCGCCACAATATCGCAGCATGCTGGCCGAACTTCTCTCCCGGGACGCGCAGCACAAGGTCGAGCAGGTCATCGACAAGTCGCGGCCAAACGCTGATACCATCTATGTTACACCGCCTAATCACGACGTCATCATTCGAGATGGTGAATTATGCCTCGTTGACGCTCCTGATCGTATCAGTCCAAAACCGTCCATCGATCGCTTTTTCTCGTCCCTGGCCGAAGAACTGGGCGAGAACTGCGGTGGCATCATTCTTTCGGGAACCGGAAGTGATGGCGCGCAAGGAATCAAGGCCATTAAGGCAGCCGGCGGCTTTGCGATCGCTCAAAACCCTGAATCGGCAAAATATGATGGCATGCCACGCGCGGCGATTCACACGGGCGTGATCGACCTCGTGCTGACCCCAAAGGAAATCGCGGAACAGCTTCCCTCAATCATTACGCACCTTCCCGATAATGATCTGCCGGATCTCACGGTCTATTCGGAAGAGCCTTTCAAGGCCATCCTCGAACTTTTGAAGCGCCATACGAAAGTGGACTTCCTTCAGTACAAGCCCAATACACTCAAACGGCGCCTTCAGCGGCGTCTGAAGTCCAACCGGGTTGACCTTGAGCAGTACTTTGAAATGCTAAAAAAGGACGAGGCTGAAGTTAAGCGTCTTTTTCAAGACGTTCTGATCTCAGTCACGGAGTTTTTCCGGGACACCGAGCAGTACGAAGCCCTGAGGCATTGTCTGAAACGGTATTTGCAGGAACACAGGAACAGCTCACTCCTGAGGATTTGGAGCGCCGGATGTTCGACCGGAGAAGAGCCCTATTCGATTGCAATTATCATAAATGAGCTACTGCGCGAACTCAAACTATCCAGCGACGTTCAGATCTTCGCAACAGACATCAATGATGAGGCCATGGCCATCGCCAGACGCGGCCTCTATTCGTCAGCTTCACTTGCGGAAGCGCCGATGGAAATTGTGGACCGATATTTTGAGCGACTCGAAGGAGGGTATCAGGTCAAAAAAAGCATAAGGGAGAGTGTCGTCTTTGCAAGGCATGACCTGACAAGGGATCCACCGTTTCTCAAGATGGACCTTATCTGCTGCCGCAATGTCTTCATCTACTTTGATCAGCCCCTCCAGGACAGAATTATCAAGATCTTTCACTATGCGCTTAAGCCAGGGGGCATCCTTTTTCTGGGCAAGTCCGAATCCACAGGATCCACCGGATCCACGAAATCGTTCTTCACCAGTATTGATGGCAATTTCAAGATTTTCAGGCGAAATGAGCGGCCGAGTGACCCGTCGATCTCCTTTTCCAGTCTCCAGCTGGAGCGCGGCGAGGCGAAATTCAAGTCGGAATGGCCAAAGTCAAAGGACACGATCGAGCAGCTTAACGCCATGCTCAGAGCGTTCGCACCGAATTGCATTGTCGTCGACGAAGACCTTTCGGTTCGTGAAGTCTACGGAACGGCGCGACGCTACCTTGAGCTTCCGGAAGGAAGTCAGACGCTTTCCATAGATAAGCTCCTGAATCCGACCATCAGGAACAAGACGATCACTCTTCTTCACCGGGCCAAGCGCAACCATGAAATGGCCGTCGGAATGTATTTTGACTTTCACAAGGACGGCGCGCGGGAGGTCATCCAGCCCCGGGTTTTTCCCATCAAGATAAATCATGAGCCCCGCCTCGTTCTGAGTTTCGAGACGGTTGCGGTGCCACTGGATGAAAAGTTGGAGTCCTCCTCCCACAACAAATCCATGGCCAACGAGTTCGAACAGCTTGAACGGGAGCTGGCGGCCACCCGCGAACACCTGCAGACCGTTATCGAGGAGCAGGAAACATCCAATGAGGAACTGCAGGCGCTCAACGAGGAATTACACTCGGCCAATGAGGAACTTCAGTCAACGAACGAGGAGCTTGAAACATCCAATGAGGAACTGCAGTCGACCAATGAGGAGCTGACCACTCTCAATGAAGAGCTTAATGTCAAGTCGGCTGAACTCATCGACCTCAACAATTACCTAACGGCCGTGCAGGATGCCATCCAGTATCCCACCATTGTGGTCGACAGAAATCTGAATCTTGTGCGCTTCAATCGCTGCGCTGAACTTGTTTTCCGGCTGCATCCATCACAGAAAGGCAAGAATATTCGCTTGATCAGTACGAGCGAGCCGCTTGACCTTGCGTATTTGACCATTGAAGCGGCCTTCAAGGCGAATGAGCAGAAAAAGACCCAGATCAAGACCAAGGACCATGATTACGAAGTCAAGTGCGACCCCTTTTACAATCACAAGGGCGAACTTGACGGAATCGTGATATCGTTCGTTGACAATACGGAACTGCTCCGAGTTTTACGGGCCGTCGAGGCGTCGGAAAAAAAACTCAACGCGATTTTCGAAAACGTTCCTGCCGTTATTACCGTTAAGAATGCCACCGGACATTATACCTATGTAAATCGCCATTTTTGTGAACTTTTCGAGCTGCGAAGCGAAATGGTTATCGGCTTGAATGACGAGCAAATTTTTTCCGAGGATGTGGTTCGGGCCATGCGGGAGAGGGACCTTCAGGTCCTGGGAAGCCGTATCAGCCAGATAAGGGAGGAAGTCATCCCCATCAAAGGTAAGCAGGTGACCTTTCTCACCAGTCGCTTTCCGCTATTTGGTCCGGACGGTATCGTGGAATCCGTTTGCGCTGTATCCTTTGATGTCACGGCAGCCACGGAAGCACGAGAGAAGCTGGAACTCTTTAAGGCCACCATTTCCGCATCCGAGCAGGGCATCTTCATCTTTGAGCGTCAGGAGGATGGCCGCTACCAGACCACCTTCGCCTCGCAGTCCCTCGCGACGCTGGTCGGCATTCCGGCTTCCGAATTCATGGGAACAACATTTGAAACTGTTCTCGGTAAGCTGTTTGATCCTTCACCCGAAAACGATGGAGCCCGCATTCTGCGTGAAACGCTGGCATCCGGAGCCGCGTTGGAAGCAAAACGCACCACGGGCGACATGGTTCGCTATTTCGAAGCGCGCTCAACCGCCTACAATCCGGCCGGCTCAAAGGTGGCGACTCAGCTGTCGCTCATGATCTTCGATGTCACGGCGCGCAAGGAGGCGGAGGAGCTTCTTCGCAAAAAGCACGAGGAGGTCATGAAGGCGGCGAAGCTCGCGTCACTGGGTGAGATGGCCGCTGGCATTGCCCACGAGTTGAACACACCCCTGAGTACAATTCAGAGCTATGTGGACGTTATCAGGTGGAGCCCGGCCGCGGAGAATTTCGACGAGGAGACAAAATCCTCCCTTGATAAGATTGAGTCAACCATCATACGGATTTCTGAAATCATCGTGGGTCTCAAGTCTTTCGCCAAAGTTGACAGCCACCAGACGACAACCAGGTTTGACCTTGTCGAGCTGGTGCAGGAGGTTCTCAGGATCTGCGATTTCCACCTTCGAAATAAGGGGGTCAAGGTGTGCGTCGACGCCCCAGGAAAGCCCCTTATGCTACATGGCTGCCGCACCCAGATCTGCCAGGTTCTGGTCAATCTGGTCAACAATTCAATTGACGCGATCAGAAATCTTCAGGATAAATGGATCCAGATCAAGCTCATGGAGAAAGAGACTGGTATCACCATTCAAGTCATTGACAGTGGCCAGGGCATTCCAAAGAAGATTGCCACCATGGTGATGACCCCGTTCTTCACCACAAAGGATGAAGGAACCGGGCTTGGTCTGAGCCTGTCGCGGTCGATTGTCAAAGCCCACGGAGGAGACCTGACGATCAACGCAGCATTGCCGAATACCTGTTTCGAAGTGGTCCTGCCAAAAGGAGGAAACGATGGAGGCACCATCACATCTGTCTGAACTCAAAATCCTCGTGGTGGAGGACAGCGAGGACCTAACGGCCGTATGGCGGAAGCTCTTCAAGCGCGCAGGTATTTCCGCCTGCTTTTGCAATTCCGGGCGGGCCGCGCTGTCGATGATTGAAGGAGACTTTCATCCCCACATATTAATGACCGATTATTACCTGCCTGACACGACGGGCCTGGAGCTCGTGAGTGAGGTTCGAAAAAGGTCGAAGGAAATTGACTGCCTGATGGTGACGGGCAATCGCGATGATACCTTCATGGAGGCTGTTTCCCGGGAAAACGTTTCGGTCCTGCTCAAACCTTTGCGTTTTCCGGAACTTCTGGAAAGGCTTTCCACATTATCCACAAGACATCGGAACACGCATCGCGACGGCTGGACACACTAAAAAGTCATCATGAAGCTGGCCTGCCCCCCACCCCAGGGATGAAAGCGGCGTTCCGTAAAGGGAAAGTCGCCGGCAATCTGGTCGAGATCCCACGTCGTGTTCAATCGCAATCGGCCGGTCTTTCCCAGGACGAAGTCAGGTCCCCAGGTGACTTTGATTTCTGTCGCCTGCTTCCGTTTTCCTTCATCGAGCCTCACGTAGTTCATCACCAATCCCCAATGTTGAGTATGCTGTTCATTCCAGAAGGGCTTCGTCCAGTTCCAAAGGCCCGCAATTTCCTGCCGCCGCATCTCCTGCATCAGGGTCGTTTCTGTTTGGAATGCTTCGTATCGGGTTCCTTCCCACAGCCCCCAGACAGCATAGGCATAGGATTCCTGTCCCTTTGTGATCACCTCGCCAATCTCCATTATACGCCTCAGGTCATGATAGGACCGACCGTTCACCTCGGACAGCGCAGCCAGCGACTCGCGTCCCGCGTCTTCCTGGAACTCGAAATACAGCTCGCGGTCCGCATCGCTGAGCCAGCTCCAACGGAGTTGGGTGGCACGATGCTGGAAAGCATAGCGGCGATCCCGTGAAACCTGATACCAGATCACGGGCTGGTCCTGTTCATGCTGAAGGTGGAGCTGAGTACGTCCCCAGTCCTGCTGCAGGGACAGCTCCCACGTCCACGGATCCTTGGTCCGATAGTCCTCGCGACGAAGTCTTTTCGCTGTATAGAAGGTATCCACGGACCAGCCGACGAGTTGCCAATGCGCACCTGCGAACGGCACAAGCTTCAACTGCATCCCCAGATCCATAAATGATTTTTCGGTATGACCGTCGCCCAGAATTCCGACGCGCCAGCGTTCATGCTCGGGTCCATACGACAGCTCCAGAGCTGAATTGCGAAGGATCCGACGTGGCTCTTCATCGCGATCCGATTGGAAGGCCAGCTGCCAGCGTTCTCCCTCGGTCGAGCTTCTCAAGCGGATCTCTTCGCGAAACAGAAATTCCTTGGTATTGAGGCTGCCCGCGGAACCGCGATAACTCAGAGCATGTTGTGCCGCGTCCCGCTCCCAGCTCAAGGGATCCCGATAGCTGAGGATATCGTTATAGTATTCGGTCCCCAATCCTATCACGCGATTCAGAGCATCCGCTTCATGATGATTCCATCGCGCCAGCGCCGGTTCCGATAGAAACGGGATGAGCGTGCCTATTCTTAAAATTCCTTCCCATTTGCGATGGATCACGGCACGCCTCACACATGATGGAACCCCAGGTAAAGTCGCAATCGACTCGGGGAAACGCAACAGAAAAGGCAAACCCGGGGATGGGAGCGGACTCATCCGGGCCAACCGTCGTGGGTAAATGATCGCAGGACGCATATACTGCTAGGAGCGCGGTGTTCCTTGGGTATACTGCGCTTGAAACCGGTGACGACGTTCTGCAACCATCATAGGGGAAGAGGAGAACATGGTGACTGCCAAAAGCCGCTATTCGAATCGCCGGCCACCTGAGAGCCAGCGCTGTTTTTCCAGTCCGCGTGTCGAGGAACTGATTCGTGAGATCTGCGGATTTCTGCCCAACCGTGAACTGGCCTGGCTGTTTGAAAATTGCTTTCCCAATACGCTGGATACGACCGTGTTCTTTGATCCGGATGAACCGGACAGCTTTATCATCACCGGAGATATCCTCGCCATGTGGCTGCGGGATTCCAGTGCTCAAATCTGGCCTTATCTGCCTTTGGTCCCGGAGGATCCGATTCTCGACCGGTTGTTCCAGGGCGCCATCCATCGGCAGGTCCAGTGTCTCCTGCTCGATCCCTATGCCAATGCCTTTTATCAGGAGGCTCGCGAAAGTCCCTGGCACACCGATCGAACGGAGATGAAACCAGGTATTCATGAACGGAAGTGGGAGCTCGACAACCTTGCTTATTTTCTGCGGCTTTCTCATGGCTACTGGCAGCTGACCGGCTCGTCCGCACCGTTCGGCGATCGCTGGGTTCAGGTCGTGCGACTCGGATGCCAGGTGATCGTCGAACAGATGAGCGCGACGCGCAGTGAGTATTATCACTTCCAGCGTCTCACCGATACGCCGAATGAAACCTTGCCGCTGGCGGGAATGGGCAACCCTGTCCGCCCCTGTGGTCTAGTGGCCTCCGCCTTCCGACCGTCTGATGATGCCTGTATTTTTCCTTACCTGATTCCATCCAATGCCATGCTTGTGGTGTCGCTGCGCAACGTCGGGGTGATGACGGAGAAGCTGGGTTTCATGGATCTGGCGCAGGAGTGTCGGCAGCTCGCCCAGACCATCGACACCGGCATCCGCGAATGGGGTGTTGGGGAGCATCATGATGGGGCGGTTTTTTTCTATGAGGTGGACGGATACGGCAGCCGCCTCTTTATGGACGACGCCAATATCCCGAGTCTGCTCTCACTGCCCTACTTGGGTTATGTGCATGGAGACGATCCGGTTTATCAGAACACGCGTTCGCTCTTATGGAGTGAAGCAAACCCCTATTTTTTTAAGAATGAACATTATGAAGGAATCGGCAGTCCGCATACGGGCCTCGGCTATATCTGGCCGATGAGTCTCATGATGCAGGCCATGACGAGTGACAGCGATGAAGAAATCCGGCGCGCGCTCAGAATTTTAATCGCCACCCATGCCGGCACCGGGTTCATGCACGAGTCCTTCCATCGGGACACGCCCGAGGACTTTACACGCTCATGGTTTGGCTGGGCAAACTCCCTTTTCGGCGAACTGATTCTCCATCTCTACCGCCGACGGCCCGACATTCTGCAAAGTGTCTAAGGTCCCCCCCATTGACGGCCGGATGAGGAAAGAGACAAGGCGCGAGGGAGGCGAGCAGCGGAGTTGGCATCAGCCAATGAGCAGCGCAGCCGACCGAGCAACGCAGTATCTTTCCTCATCCGGCCGTCAATGAGAAAAGGCACAGGGACTGACCCTGTGCCTCTTGAATATTTGAAACGACAATAGTCCGAAGACTATTCCCGATCAAAAACTTTCGGAACGCGAGTCGCGAGGACCGCGCTTTCTGTTGTCGATGGCTTCCGACACTTTAACGCGACGGCCGTCGACTTCCTGACCATCGAATTGAGCGATGGCTTCGCTCGCATGCGCGGGATCAGCAAAAGTCACAAAACCAAAGCCTTTGGAGCGGCCGGTTTCGTAATCTGTGACGATCTTGACTTCCTCGATCGCGCCGATGGCTTCGAATACGCTTCGCAAACCTTCTTCGCTGGTTCTAAAATTCAAGCCACCGATGAACAACTTTTTACTCATACAAACAAAACCTTAACAAAAGAGTCTTAAAAAGCGAACGCTGTTGGGACAGCTTCACTGGAAAACCTGGTATTCACGATGATAAGGGAAAAAGAGACAACGGTTGCTTTTACCTTCATGAGGATGCTTGCGAGGCGACTTTTCCTATCGGAGCCCTGACTTTCTTATTATTCTATCATGCTTCTGCCAAAGAACAATCGCTAAAATACGCGCCAACCCTTTTTGTTCGGTAAGAAGCGGCTATCTTACCGAAGTTTCATTGAAGTTTCCGGCTTTTCTGTCGACACACCCAACGGGAGTCGCAATTCATGCTATCGCCATTCACAGTCCTGCTGATGATTCTGGCCACCTGCCTGCTGGGGCTGGTCTTTTACTCTATGCATAGGGTAAGAAAGGTCATGCAGGAGCGCGATCAGAAGGCAGCGGACCTGCAGGATGCACGGGGCCTGCTTCACATCCTGACCCATGATCTTTCCGGAACGCTGTTCATTATCCAGTCCATGGCCGAACTGCAAGGAACCCGACCGCTTGACTCCAGGGTTCATCAGGCATTCGCCCGCATTTTTCAGGCCGCCGACAGCGCCCAGGCCATGCTGAAGACCGTCAAGGAATTGGAAGCGATCGAGGCGGGAAAGGTGGACTTCGTGCTGAAGCCGGTTCCGTTAGGCGCCACGCTGCAGGCCACGCTCGATCGCCTGCAGCCACTGGCCGACGCCAAGCAGATTCGCATCACACTCGTCACGGATGTTCCCGTTCATCTTCGTGTGCTCGCCGAACCAACTCTGCTTGAATACACGATCCTGCATAACCTTCTGGTCAATGCCATCAAGTTCTCCCGGCCCCAGGATACGATTGAAATTTTGGTGAATCCGAACAATGAGCAGAGGGTGGCGGTTCATATCAAGGATCATGGCATGGGAATACCGGAAGGTCTGCTTCTGAATCTCTTCTCACCGAGCGGCAAAACCAATCGTCCGGGAACGGCCGGGGAGAAAGGCACAGGCCTGGGTCTGCCTCTGGTTCAGCGCTATGTGAATAAACTGGGTGGCACGGTCGCGGTTCGATCCCAGGCGCGAGAGGATCATCCTGATGATCACTGGACGGAATTTACGGTGACCTTGAAAAAAGCCGGCTGACAAGATCCGCATGTTCCTGGCTCAGCGCTTCGACCAGCTCACTGGCATTCTGAATTTCTGTCTGAATGGAAATGCCCTGCGCTATATTTTTCAGATAGCCTTGGATTTCCGCGGATTGCGTCTGGCCGGTGCCCTTGTTCTGACTAATGATTTGCTCAGCCTGGGCAAAGCGTGACTCATAAACTGACGACAGGTTGCGCAGAAGGCCGATCAGCTCCTGGCTCGCATGCAGAAGACGGCTCGAAATATTTTCCCTGCGGCCATAGGCCACGGCCTGCGCCGTGTAATGAATGAGTTCCTGGTTGCGCACCGGCTTTTCCAAAAGAAAATGGCAGCCGGAATTCAGGGCCTTGATCGCCAGTTCCTTGTCAGCCACGCCCGTGAACATGATCAAAGGAGCGGCGATATTCAGCTCCTGGACGCGTTCCAAAAATTGCAGACCGTTCATCTGGGGCATGCGAAAATCGGCCAGGATCACGTCCGTCTGGTGGCCGGTGGCCAATGCCTCCAGCGCCGCAGCAGGTTCATGGAACGGGCTGATCTCAAAACCCTGACTGCTCAGGACTTCACCGCAGGTCTCCAGAATTTCCTTATCATCGTCCAAAAGAAGGACGCGGCCTTGTTCCATATTCCCACCTGGCTTTGATTAGCTTTGATTATAGGCCAAAACAGCAGCGGGCGTCCAGCCTCAAGGTCAAGGCTGCGGATGGTGCAGACGGCCTGTGGGCCTCGGGAAAAGCATGAACGCCTGGCCCTGAACCTTGTCTGGAGGCGGATTTCCGGGTGTTCGCGGATCGAGCACACCCAGGACTCGATTATTGTGTGTGAGCCAGCGTGCGGCATCCTTCACGTCCTTGGGCTGCAGGTGATGACCCACAGATTCCTCCCGTGCCATGCGCTGCCAGCCGCCCAGCACCTCGTATTCACCGAGTTGCATGGTCAGGGCGCGGGTATCGCGGATCAGCTCCGCCCAGGCCTGATGATTTTCCTTTTGGAACAACGGAAGATCATGTGACCCACAGGACAGGGCCGCATCCTCCACCAGACTGGACATTCTTTGCGCCACCTGCAAGGGATCCTGGCCACGAGCCGGGCGGGCCATGAATGCGATAAAGCCTTCATCCGCGGATTGCTGCACAAAACCAAAGGCATCCTCGACCCATCCGGTTCGCACCAGTCGGGTTTGGAGTATGCTCTGCGGGCTGCTGACCAGGCAATGCACCAGGGCCTGAGCCGGTGCATGGTTCGCATCCGTACCAAACATGGCCCGATACAGAACGCCGACATAAGCGGGCGCGCCCGGCCGGGAGAGAGTGACCTGACGCGCGCCCTGCTGAGCTCGCAGGGGAAGGACAGACTCCTCGCGAAGTTTCAAATTGGGGATGCCCGCAAAATATTTTTCAATCAAACGTCGGGCCTCATGCGTTGCAAAATTACCGCCCAGACTGAGCACGGCAAGGTTCGGTCCATAACGCCTATGATAAAAGGCCCGCAAATCCTCCGCGCGACTTTCCAAAAGTCCTTCCTGCAGGCCGAAGGTATCCCGTCCATAGGCATGATGGGGATAGGCGATGCGCAGCATTTCCTTCAGCAGGGGCTGAAAACCCGACTGCCCGCTTTGTTCCCATTCCTTTTTCACAGCGGCCATTTCCTTTTGAATGGCGGCATCACTTAACACACCATGCCGCATGCGATCCGCTTCCAAGGACAGAGCGAACTCCAGGTTTTCAGGGGAAGCCGGCAGCGTTGCATAATAGGTGGTGCGATCCGCGTTGGTGTTGGCATTGAATCGCGCCCCGCGCCGTTGCCATTCCTTCGGGATTTCGGGATACCGCTGCGTGCCTTGAAAAAGGAGATGTTCCAGAAGATGAGCCATCCCGTATTCACCAGGTTTTTCGTGTTTGGCTCCGGTCCTGTAAACGATATTGACAGTGAGTTCCGGCTGCGAGGCATCCGGATAAAGCAAGACTTTCAGACCGTTGGGCAGAGTAAACGCGGTCACCCGGGAAGGGTCGAAGCGATTGACGGAAAGTTCGTCAGCCCAGGCCCCATCCCCAGGCTCCGAACAAAGCAATAGTATGAGTATTGTCCATAGGATACGGAACACAGGCCACCCACTTTCTGTTCATACCTTGGAAGAAAAGCAGGTCTCATGCCACCTTTAACCAGCCTGTGATAAAATATCCGGAAATAACAGGGGACTTTCCAATGATTGAGGCTCTTCTTCCATGGATTGAGACCGAGCAGCTTTTTGCTGTTCTCCTGGAACAGGATCGTGAGGCCGCGCCGGGCACATTGCCGTTGGCCCGTCCACCGGCGGTGCAGGATCAAATCCTGTTAAAACGCATGGTGCCGGCGGACCTTTATCGCACGGCGATGCAGACCGGCTGGGTTGGTGTGCATGCCTTGAGCTTTGCTCTGCGGCATCGCATCACCGAATTGCAGCTGCTCTTTCATCGACACTACGAACAGGTGGACGTCCCGCTGCAGCAATGCCTGCTCGACAGCTGGCAGCGCATCCATGGGCCCGATGTTTTACCCCTCTTTGGTTTCTCGCCACTCGGCATTCATGTCAGCTGGCGGCCGACTGGTTTATGTCGCGCGTTCGATGCCTACAGTCTTTGGTCCTGCGTGACACCCACCAGGGGAATTTTTTGTGAGGCGCACGCGGCGGAAGCCTTTTGGAATCCGCAGGACGGCGCGACTCAGCAGGCGATCATGTTCCGCTACTATGCGGAGCTTCACAATTTTTCGCAGTATGGGGAAACGGATCTTGAGGATATGCTCGGCACGTTTTGGAAACGCTACCGGACGTATACGGCCAGCAATCTTGATGAGGCCATGGCCTATTTTGGTTTGCGGGATGTGAAGGATTTGCGGGATTATGGGACCCAGGCTTTGCGCCGCAAGTTTTTGCAACTGTCCCTGATCCATCATCCCGACCGCGGCGGCGAGGAGAAGGACTTTGTGCGTCTCCAGACACATTATCAGCGTCTGAAACTTTATTTAGCCGAGGTCTCTTAGTAACGCTGGCGTACCTGCAAAGCGCATGCGAGCCTGCACCTCTTCAAAGTTGGTGGCCAGTCCGGTCACCACATCAGCGGGCGTAAAAGGATCCACACCTTCAGGCAAAAAGGCATCCAAGGGAGCTTCGTCATGACGCGTGGCACTCGGGCGCGTTTTTTTGGAGGCCTTGGGAGTACCCGCGGACAGACTTTCCCGTATGGCCCGACGCACCAACTCATCCACGGAGACCAGCGATTGCGCTGCCTGGCGTTCAAGCTGCGCCAGGAGTGTGTCATCGAGTTGAACCGTCAACGTCGAGGGCTTGCGAGACACTCCGCTGTTAGGCATCTTTATAGACCTCCAGGATGGGCTGAATTTTAAAAGCCATAATAACACACTGAGGTCGCGAGAGCTATGGAAGATCTGTTTGAAGCGGTACGGGAAAACGCCAGCAAGGATGCCTGGTCGCGCGGCGTGGAGCTGGCGCGACAGGATGCGGTGACCGGCGATCGCAGCTCGAACGAGGAGATTGTCCTGCGTGTGCTCGATCGCAAGACGGGAGTGAGCGCTGTCATCACACTCCTGCCCGAGGATCTTGACTGGAACCGCGACTGCGCCTGCAAGGTCGATCCCTGTCCGCACGTGACCGCGGCCATCATTGCCCTCAAGCGGGCCCATGAGCAGGGCCAGGAACTGCCCAAATCAAAAACTGCCGCCGGCACGATTGTGCATGCGTTCACACGCGATCATGGAGCCTTGCACTTCGAGCGCGTGATCAGCCTCGATGGGAATTTGCAGCTGCTGACCGCACCGTTGACCAGCATCTCCACCGGTCGCGTGACCAGTCTGCCGGTGACCCCGACCAAAGTCGACCTTGCGGTGGAATCCGCCCTGCAAGGCGATCGTCGAGGCCGTCTGCAGGCGACCACCATCGCCCGTATTCTGCCTTTGCTCGTGGAGGCTGAGGTGACATTGGATGGCCAGCCCTGTTCCGTGCAGCGCGAACCCCTCGGCCTTGTGATTGCGCTGCGGGATGAAGGCATCGGCATTCATGTTCAGGGAAGGCGGGACGCACGCATAACCGAGACCTTCAGCAACGGTGCCGTCCTTGCCGCCGATGGCCTGCATCCGCAGGCGGAACTTCATCTCGATCCCGACGAACGGCAGATGCTGGTCGCCGGCTTTCATGTGCCCTTACGGGATCTCGAAAAATTTTCCAGTGAAACTCTCCCCAAGTGGGAACGTCGTTTCCGTATCGAAAATAGTGCGAAGAACATGCCGAAGTTCGTCGAGGCCGAGGCCCGCCTTGATCTGTATATGGAGGCCCAGGGGAATGAACTCTGGCTGCAGCCGGGTATCGTCTATGGCGATCCACCGATCGCCCGCATACGGGATGGTGTGTTCCGTCCCCTCGGTTCGGATGTTCCCATTCGCGATGCGGATCGTGAACGCAAACTCAAGGATGATCTTTGGCGACAGTGGGGCATGGAACTTTATCAGGGTCGCCTCTATGCAGCGCCGGAAGCCATTCGCATCGTGGAGCATTTCCAGAACTGGGATGGCACGATCAGCGGCGATGGTTTCCGGCAGTTTCGTAAAATGGGCCGGCTGAAGGCGGATGTGAAATGGCAGGAGGGTCGACTGCAGCTCGGTATGGAACTCGAAGGCCAGCCGGGAAAAAATCAGGTGGATGGGGCCGCGGCCCTGCGAGCCTGGGAGCGCGGGGAAAGCCTTGTGCCCTTGCTGGATGGAGGTTTTGCCGAGCTGCCGCGTGACTGGCTGGCCCGCTTCGGCCGCCAGATTCTTGATCTTCTGCTTGCGCAAGAGCACCAGGACGCGCTTCCGAAATCGGCGTTGCCTCAAGTCATTCAACTGTTGGAAGAGCAGGGCCAGGACAGTCCTCCGGATCTGCAGCCTTTCCGCCGTTTGCGCCTTTTCGACTTTCATCAGGCCACCCCGCGACTGCCGCGGGATTTTCGCGCGGAATTGCGGGCCTATCAAAAGCAGGGCGTGGCCTGGCTGCAGCATCTGCAGAGTCTGGAACTCGGTGCGTTGCTGGCGGATGATATGGGTCTTGGAAAAACGGTGCAGGCCATCGCCACGCTGGCCTCCAAGGGCAATCTGATCATCGCCCCGACCAGCGTTCTGCCCAACTGGAGGCGCGAACTGGAGCGCTTCCGCCCCGATCTGCGGGTGTCCCTGTATCATGGACCGCAAAGGCAGTGGGATCCCAAAGCCGATGTGGTGCTGACGAGCTATGGCCTTGTGCGCAGCGAGGAGGCCCGTTTTGCCGAAGCTTCGTGGAATACGCTGGTGCTTGATGAGGCACAGACCATCAAGAATCCGGAAAGTCGCATTGCCCATGCCGTACAAAAGTTGAAAGGCACATTCCGTCTCGCTCTGTCCGGAACTCCAGTGGAAAACCGCCTCGATGATCTTTGGAGTCTCTTCGCCTTTTTGAATCCCGGTCTTTTGGGAGGCCGCAAGGATTTCCGCGAACGCTTCAGCCGGCCGATCGAGAATGGCGAGCAGGCTGTGGCAGACCGCCTGCGACAGATCACCAAACCCTTTATTTTAAGGCGTTTGAAACGTGATGTGGCCCCTGAGCTGCCACCGCGTATTGAAAAAGTTCTGTATGCGGAACTCTGGCCCGAGGAACGGGAACTTTATACCGCGATCCAGGGCGCCACACGACGCGATGTCGTGGAAAAATTGCAGGCCGGCGGTTCGGTGATCGAAGCCCTTGAAGCTCTTTTGCGCATGCGACAGGCCTGCTGTCATCCGGCGCTGCTTCCGCAGCAGTCGGCACCGCACTCCTCGAAGCTGACCGTTCTCATGGAAAGCCTGGAGGTGGCGCTGGCGGAGGGTCACAAGGCTCTGGTCTTCTCGCAATGGACCAGCCTGCTGGATCTTTTGGAGCCCATCCTGGAAACGGCCGGCCTGCGTTATCTCCGTTTGGACGGAAGTACTGCGGATCGCCAGGCGGTGGTGGATGCCTTTCAGAATCCGGACGGTCCTCCGGTACTCATCATGTCGCTCAAAGCCGGTGGCGTGGGTCTGAACCTTACGCAGGCGGATCATGTCTTTATTCTGGATCCCTGGTGGAACCCCGCGGCCCAGGATCAGGCGGCGGACCGCGCGCACCGCATTGGTCAGGATCGAACGGTCATGATTCATCCGATCGTGGCCCTCGATAGCGTCGAGGAAAAGATACTGGAACTGCAGGCAGCCAAGCGGGCCCTGGCCGCCGCGGCCGTCGGGGAAGGCGCGGCCCTGCCCACGCTGACGCGCGACGACCTTCTGCAACTCCTCGCTTGAATTCCCAAAAGAGTCTGGTTTTGCCCAAGGGCCAGACTCACTCCCCCCGCTGCCTGTCAACCGTCAGCACCATTCTGCCGATATCATAGCCAATGGTCCGCTTTTTGGATCTGACGAGAGGAGTGGTTCACCTTGGGCAACTATGAAAAAGACCTGAGCGTATTGGTTCTTTCAGCGCAAAAAGACCACGCCGAAACCATTGTGAAGGCACTCAACAAGCTGGAAATTCAGAATATTCTGGTGATGGATAACGGCATCGATGCCCTGCAACAGATGACCGAACAGGCCTTTGGTTTTTTGATCTGCGATCAAAATATCCGCCCCATTTCCGGCTGGCAGCTGATCAAGGAAATCAAGACCTCCGACCGCATTCCGAACCGTCCCGTGATTCTGTTTGGCAGGGACTCCCAGCCTGAGAGCGATGAGGTTCTCAAACGCTATGGTCTGATCAAATACCTGCAGTTTCCCGTGCAAACCTCGGATCTGGACTTCACCATGGATTCAACCCTTTCGCTTTTCAATACCTCGGGAACACTCGAAAACAAATATTCCAAGGCCAAGGACTTCCTGATCAAAAACAAGTCCAGGGAGGCCATTGAACTCTACTCCGAACTGCGCGGTCTGACCAAAAACAGCGCCCGCAGTTCCCTGGGTCTGGCCGAGGCCTTCCTGCAGGATAAACAGATCGCCCAGGCGGAGAAGGTGATCGAGGAACTCTCGAAAAGTGATGAGGACTCACCCGCGCGCGCGCTGCTGCAGGCGAAAATCCTTTTGCAAAAAAATCAGGGCGAGCCGGCTGTCGATCTCCTCAGGAAAGTGCTGGATCAGTTTCCCAATGGCTTTTATTTCACCAGGGCCATCAAGCTGCTGATGGATTTTCAACAATTCCGTCTGGCGGCCCCGCTCTGCCACAGCGCGATGCGGGTCGGGATCGAGCGTCCGGAGTTTCTGCTTTGCCTTGGCAAGGATCGCTACAGTGAAGGCGATATGGAAGGCGCTCTGGATTACACGCAACAGCATGAAAGCGCCTTTGGCATGACCAGCGAGATCCATAATCTCCGTGGGGTCTGCTTCAAAAAACTCGGTGATCACAACCGGGCCATCGAATCCTATGAAGAGGCGCTGCAGCTGAATCCGACCGACGCCCGGGTGTATTTCAACCTGGCGATGTGTTCCATCCAGATGAAGCGCAATGACGAAGCCGTCCGCTATCTCGAACTCTGTCTGCAGTATGCCCCCGCCTTCCCGAAGGCACGGGAGAAACTCCAGCAGCTGCGCCGCAGGGCGCCCGCCGCGTGAGTGAGGTCGGCCGCCTAGGATCTTTCACCAGGTCACGCGTCAGGATTTCGGTTTCATGCTAAAATAAGTCCTCAATCAATCATGATCATGAGGACTGGACTTATGACGGCTGTGCATCCCATTCCGCATCCTCCGCGCCTGCCGATTATCGGCAACCTGCCCCAGGTTTTCGGTGACACCATCGTTCAGGAACTTGTGGCTCTGGCCCGACAATACTATCCGATCTATGAGATGGTGATTCCAGGAACCCGATTCTATGTCATCAGCAGTCATGAGCTGGTCCGCGAAGTCTGCGACGAAAAGCGCTTTCACAAGGCCGTCCACGGCGTGCTGATGGAAATCCGCCGTTTCGCAGGTGATGGGCTGTTTACGGCGCTGCCCGGAGAACCCAACTGGAGCAAGGCTCACAACATTCTTCTGCCCGGCTTTGGTTTGAAGCAGATGAAGGAGTATCTGCCCAAGATGCTGGAAGTGGCTCAACAGCTTCTTCAAAAGTGGCAGGTGGTCGGCGAACAGGGCATTGATGTATCCGCGGACTTCACCCGGCTGACGCTGGACACCATCGCTCTCTGCGGGTTTGATCATCGCTTTCGTTCGTTCGCCTCGGATCAGCTGCACCCTTTCCTGGATGCCATGATCCTGGGTCTCCAGAATTCCGCAGCCCGTATCAAGAAAACCAAATTGCAAAACGCCCTCGATAAAAAATCGGAAAGGCAATTCAACGCCGGCCGCGATCTGATGTTCCGCGTGGTGGATGAACTGCTGGCCGAACGCCATAAGAATGCCGAAAAGTTCAAGGACAAGGTGGATTTCCTGTCTCTCATGCTCAATGGGATGGATAAAAAAACCGGCGAAAAGCTCGACTTTGAAAACATCCGTTATCAGCTCATCACATTCCTGATCGCCGGCCACGAAACCACGAGCGGCCTTCTCTCCTTTGCCACCTACTTCCTCGTGTCCCATCCTGAAGTCATGCAGAAGGCCGTTGAGGAAGTGGATCGCGTACTGGGTCGGGATCCGGACTATCAGCTGAGTTTCAAGGATATTGGCGACCTGAAATATCTGAACCACGTGCTGCGGGAAACCTTGCGCCTCTGGCCCACCGCTCCCGCTTTTGCACGCACGCCCTATGAAGACACGATCATCGGCGACCGCTATGAAATCAAGAAGGGTGAAGAGGTGCTGGTGCTTCTGCCGGCCCTGCATCGTGATCCGGCGGTGTGGAAGGACCCCGAAGCTTTCGATCCGGACCGTTTTGCGGCCGGTGCGGAAGACAAAATTCCGGAATACGCCTGGCGACCTTTTGGAACCGGGGCTCGTTCCTGCATCGGTCAGCACTTTGCCATGGTCGAAGCCACGGCCGCGCTCGCTCTGATTCTGAAGCACTTTGAAATCAAGGGTGAACCCGACTATAAGCTGAAGGTGAAGGAAACCCTGACCCTGAAACCTGCCGATTTCCGCATCAAGGCCTTTCCCCGTCTGCCCCTGCATCGGGCTCCGGTGGCTTTCAAAGCGGAGGACAGAGTCCCGGTGGCAACGCGCGAGCAGGATGAAATGATTCTGCCCCAGCATGGGACCGCGCTGGCCATTTACTATGGTTCCAATATGGGCACCAGCGAAGAGCTGGCTCAACGTCTCGCGCAGCAGGGCAGGCGGCTCGGATTTGTGGCCCGCGTGGCCGCGCTTGATGATGCCGTCGAGGCCATGCCCAATTCCGGGATCGTGTTGATCGTCACAGCCACATACAACGGCATGCCTCCGGATAACGCACAGCGTTTTGCCGAGTGGATGCGATCCGATCGTTTCCGCGTCGATGGTTTGCGCTTTGCCGTCCTCGGCTGCGGCAACACCCAATGGAAAACCTTCCAGGCCTTTCCGCGGGAGATCGATCGGACACTGGCAGCCAAAGGCGGCATCCGCCTTCTCGATGCTGGTGAAGCGGATGCCAATGCGGATTTTGAAAACGGCTGCGAACAGTTCACCAAGGGTTTCTGGAAGGAAACCCTGGAGGAACTGAATCTGGAATTGCCCACCCGGGGCCTGAACCGTGCCACCCCCAAACGCTACCAGGTGCAGGTGGTTCAGCATTCACCCCTGCGTCCCCTGCATGCGAGCTACCAGGCGAAGCCGTTCCGCGTCGTGGCCAATCACGAATTGTATAAGGTCGAGGATGCCGATGGAACCGAACGTTCGACCCGGCACATCGAACTCCAGCTGCCGGAGGGCATGAGTTACCGCGTCGGCGATCATCTTGGTGTGTTCGCTCACAATCGTGATCATGTGGTTGAGGCCGTGGCGCTGCGCCTTGGTTTTGCGACCGATACCCTCGTGACCCTGGAGCAGCAGCAGAAGGAAGGCGGTTTTCTTCCCACCGGGCGCCAGGTCGCGCTCGGTCGACTCCTGCGTGAATACATTGAATTGCAGGAGGTCGTCTCCCGACGTCACCTGGAAACACTGGCGAGCCATTGCCTCGTGCAGGAGGAACGGCAGACCCTGAGCGGCTGGGCTCAGGATACCACCGCAGGTCACGCGCAGTATCAACAGGAGGTTCTGAACAAACGTCGTTCCATTTACGATATCCTCTGCGCTTTCCCCTCGTGCCATCTGCCGCTGGATGCCTTCCTGGATATGGCGGCTCCGATTCGCCCGCGGTATTATTCCATTTCCTCGTCACCCCTGACCCAGGCGCGCACCGTGTCTCTGACCGTGGGTGTGGTCGCCGGTCCGTCCCTGGCGGCCAATGGCACATTCAAAGGCGTCTGCTCGTCCTTTCTGCAGAGTCGTGAAATCGGCGATGCGATCTTTGCCTTTGTGAAAGCCCCGACCCTGCCCTTTACCCTGCCGCAGGATGCGGAACGCCCCATCATTATGGTGGGACCAGGCACAGGCTTTGCGCCCTTCCGTGGATTTTTGCAGGAACGTCTGGCTCTGAAAAATGCGGGGAAAAATCCGGGACCGGCGCTGCTGTTTTTTGGCTGCCGCTGGCAGGACAAGGACTTTATTTATCGCACCGAGATGGAAGGCTTTCAGCAGCAGGCGGTGACGGAACTTCATTGCGCTTTTTCGCATCAGGAGGGCAGTGCATTCCGTTATGTCCAGGACCGCATCTGGGAGCAGCGGAATCGGGTATGGGAGCTTCTGCAAAAGAATGCTGTGATCTTTGTCTGTGGTGATGGCCTGCAGATGGCGCCGGATGTCCGCGCGATGTTCGCCCGGATTTATGCGGATAAAACCGGCAAGGATGCGGCCGCTGCGGAGGCCTGGCTCAAGGATATGGAAAACGGACAGCGTTATCTGGTGGATGTGTTCGGACAGAAAAAAACCTGATCATGCCAACCTGACTTTTCCCCAATTTATTGATTTTCTTAGCATTTTGGACCGGGCGCAAGCCCGGCTCAATGCGCAATGCAGGCGCAGTCCTTGCAATACGCTCCCGATTTTCATAAGATGCCCTGTCCCTGTCAATCTCCAGGGAGAAAGGTGAACCCATGGCTTTTTTTGATCAACTCAAAAACAGATTGGACACGGTGCACACCTGGCCTTCGAACTACCTTTTTAAATTCATCGTGCCCATGCACAAAAAAGGCGAACTGCTGAACGTGCTCCCAACAGGTCTGATCGAGGAAAAGCTTTCCCGGACCGGTAAATATATCTCCATCAGTCTTAAGACCAGGGTCGAGGCTTCGGATGATATTATCGCAGTCTATAAGAAGGCTGCCTTGATCGAAGGCATCGTTTCCCTGTAACAGCTCACGCGCCCAGGTAAGCTGTTCTCACGCGGGAATCATGCAAAAGCTCCTGGGCCCTTCCTTCCAAAACCACCCGACCACTTTCCAGAACATAAGCCCGCTGCGCCAGACGCAGAGCCAGCTGTGCATTCTGTTCCACGAGCAGGAGCGCCATGCCCTTGGCATTCATCCCGCGCATGCGATCGAAAATTTCCGCGACCACCAAGGGGGCAAGTCCCAGACTCGGTTCATCCAGCAAAAGAAGTTTCGGTCGGGCCATCAGCGCGCGACCGATGGCCAGCATCTGCTGCTCCCCTCCCGACAGGGTTCCAGCCGATTGCTGGCGTCTTTCCTTCAGGCGCGGGAAAAGTTGATAGCCCTCCTCCAGGCTTTGCTGGTTGCCGGCCTTGTCCGCCCGATGCACAAACCCGCCGAGCTTGAGATTATCTTCCACGCTTTGCTGCGCCAGCACCATGCGACCTTCGGGGGAATGCGCGAGACCCAGCCTCACACGGGCGGCGGCATCGCATTTGCGCAGATCCTGTCCGGCCCAATGAATCGATCCCGCGGCCGGGCGAATCAAACCGGAAATGGCCCGCAGACAGCTCGTCTTGCCGGCTCCATTCGCACCGATCAGCGTGACGATTTCCCCCGCATTCACGTGAAGATTAACATCATGCAGGGCCTGAATGCCTCCATAGTGCACCGAGAGATCCTTGACCTGGAGCAGAGGGGCTTCCGTCATGCGAGGGCTTCCTCCGATCCCAGGTACGCACGCCGAACCTCGGGATCGTTTTGAATCGCAGCCGGCTCCCCCAGCGCAATGGTTTCTCCAAAATTCAAAACGGCGATGCGATCACAGATACCCAGCACCAGGGGCACATGATGCTCGATCAGAATCACCGTGATCCCAAAGCGATCGCGAATCTGTCGAATCAAAGCCTGCATGCCAGCCTTCTCACTCGGGTTCATGCCGGCGACCGGTTCATCCATCAAAAGAACCTCCGGTCGCGACATCAGTGCCCGCGCGAGTTCCAAACGCCTTTGATCTCCATAATTCAAATCACCTGCACAACGGCCCGCCTGCTCCAAAAGTCCGACAAATTCCATCCAGGCCCAGGCCTCCGCCTCCGCACCGGCAGGAAAGAGGGCGCGGCGCTGCTTCGCATCAAAGCGATGGGTGGCCGCGAGGATATTTTGCAAAACGGTTTGCTGGCGCAAAAGTCTTAAATTTTGAAAGGTGCGCATCAATCCCATGCGGGCCCGATGATGCACCGAGGCGCGCGTGATATCCTGACCAAGGAAACGAATGCTCCCGGACGTGACGGGCGCAAAACCTGTCAGGGCATTAAAGACGGTGGTTTTCCCGGCCCCGTTGGGTCCGATCAAGCCAAAGATTTCCCCGCGCTTGATGGCGAGCGAAAGACCATGCACCGCCTTCAGGCCACCGAACTGCACGTCCAGACCTTCAATCTGCAGAATCAGTTCATCGCCGCTCACGGGCGCCTCCCGCAGAGTGGGCCAGCTCGTGGGTCTCGGGTGTTTACGACGGCGATCCGGAATCAGACCGCGGGGGAGATAAAGACTGGCCAGCACGATCAAGGTTCCATTCACGACGAGGCGATAATCCTGCAGAGGGCGCAGGATTTCCGGCAAGGCGGACAGGACCGCGCCGCCGAGCGCAGCTCCCCAAACGGACCAGGGACCACCGATGACGACATACGCGAGGATATTGATGCTGGCATCAAAGGTGCCCTGCCTTGCATTCCACGTATTCAAAAGATGAGCACTGGCGGCGCCGGTGATGCCAGCGATGGCCGCACCCCAGGCAAAGGCCAGAGTTTTGCAGCGAGCCGGGTCGATACCCATGGCGGCGGCTGCATACTCATCCTCGCGCAAAGCCCGGAAGGCTTCCCCGATGCGGCTGCGCTCCATGGTGCGAACTCCGTAGAGGATGAGCAGGAACAGCGGTAAAAACAGCCAGAGATAACCCTGCTGCTCGGCGAAGACCTGGGGAATGGCAAAGATGCCGATGGCCCCTCCGGTCCATTCCAGATTCAAACAGGTCACCCGCACCACTTCAACCAGAGCGAGCGTGGCCAGAGCCAGATAAATGCCGCGCAGACGCAGCACCATGCGACCGATGGCCTGCGCGATCGCAAAGCAAAGGAGTCCGGCGAGCAGCATTTCCCCAAGCACCCAGGTCAAGGGGTAAAGACTGTCATCGGTCGCGGTGAAATATTTCGTGGAGATGAGCGCCGCCAGATATCCGCCGATGGCATAAAAGGCGGGCGAGGCCAGCGAGAGCTGACCGCTCATGAGCGGCACGTAGAGACTGATGGCGAGCAGGGCCTGCTGCAGCATCACGATGATAATAAACGCATCCAATTCCGGCATAAACATCTCAAAGTTTTTCCAAGGGCCGTCGTCCCAAAAGTCCCTGCGGGCGCAGCATCAGGCCGAGGAAGAGAAGCGCGAAGGCCACCGCCTCCTTGTAACCTGAATATTCCGCGGGCACGGCGGCTTCAATCAATCCCAGCAGAAGACCGCCGAGCACCGCACCGGAAATTTCGCCCATCCCGCCAAGCACAATCACCGCCAGGCCTTTTAAACCGAAGAGCAAACCAAAATGCGGTCCAGGTATGCTGAAGCCAGCGGCCACCAGGGTTCCGGCAAGACTGGCCAGCGCCCCGGACAGGGCAAAGGTCAGGACGATCGTCCGCTGCACGGGGATACCGAGAAGACTCGCGGTGCTTTGATTTTCCGCCACCGCACGCAGAGCCTTGCCCAGCATGGAAAAACGAAAGAGCAGGAGCAGGCCCGCCAGAGCCAAAAGGGAGACGAGCAGAATCACCAGCTGAATGCCGCGCAAACGCAGCTCGCCCCATTCCAGGAGCACGGGAATAAAGCTGAGGCTTTCAAGATCAAAGTTGCGAGTCTCGGCGCCATAAACCAACAGCAGGGCGTTGACCAGAACGATGGCCACCCCGAGGCTGGAGACCAGAGACAGCAAAGGCTCCGCCTTCCGCCGCCGCAAAGGTTCAAAGGCAAAGCGTTCGATCAGTGCGCTCAGACCAGCACATAAGAGAAGAGAGAGAGCAGCGGCCGCCAGAAACGGCAGACGCATGTCCGTTTCCCAAAGAGGCATCTGGCCCCCACCCCACTGTCCCGTGGTCAGACTCCAGGTGAGATAGGCTCCGACCGCAAACACCGCGCCCTGGGCGAAGTTGATAACCCCAAGCAGGGAAAAGACCAGAGCATAGCCCAGGGCGAAGAGCGCATAGACCGATCCAATGGAAAGACCATTCAGCAGGATCTGCAGCATGAAGCGTCGCCTCGCTTATTTCAGAAACGCAAACGTCCCGCTCTTGCTGTCCGCACCCATCCTGATCTCAGCCACATAAAAGGACTTCTGAATAATCTCACCGTCCTTATCGAAGCTGATGGGACCAAGAGCCGTCTGATAGCTCTGCTTCAGAATCTGTTGATTCAGCTCCTTCCGCAGCTCCTTCACATCATAGCTCGTGATCTTCTTTTTCTGATGCAGGGTGTTCAGCGCCTCGACCACGACCTGCACGGCTGTGAAGGCCTGCGCGGTAAACTGCCCCGGCATCTTTTTATATTTTTTCTGATAAAGATCAATCAGCACCTTGTTCATCGCATCAGGCGCTTCCGGTGAATAAGCCTGAGCGATCATGATGCCGTCGCAGTATTTTTGACAAACGGGAAAGACGTTCGGGGTATTGAGCCCGTTGCCACCGATGATCAAGCCTTTGTATCCGAGCTGTCGCAGCTGCTTGACAAGGTTGCCTCCATCCGCGGCGAGGCCGGAGATGATGACAAGGTCCGGCTTCACCTTCATCACTTCACTTACCTGGGTGGTGAAATCCGTATCGGTGGTCTGAAATTTTTGAATCGTGCTGAGATGCAGACGCTTGTCAGCTTTGACGGCAGCCTGAAAGGTTTGCGACTCCGAGGTATTAAAGGCATCGTTTTGCGCATACAGAACAGCCACATTTTTCACCTGAGGATTGCGCTTCAACGCCGCGTCGAGAGCATGAGGCGCGACGATGGCGATCGGCGCCGACACACGACTGACAAAGGTTCCAATCTGAGGAATCCCTTTGGCGGTATTGGAAGGGCCCACCACGGGAACCTTCGCCTTGTCCGCCAGCGGATCAGCGGCAAAAGCCTGTTGTGAAAGCGTAGGTCCGACGATGGCGACAACATTTTTGCGTAACAGGGCATTGAAGGCGTTGATGGCCGAAGCTTCATCACCCGCGGAATCCTCGACGAGCACCTGGATTTTGGTGCCACCGACGCCGCCCTTGCTGTTGAAATATTCCTCGGCGAGCTGCACACCCACGATCTGTTCCTGACCGAGGAGCGCAACATTGGACGTCTGAGACAGAGCGGCTCCGATGGGCAGGGGTTCCGCAATCACAGCCAGCAGCCGTGAACTCTGGGCCAGGATGAGAAGGGCACCGCCCAGGGCGATCCGTCGAACGCTTCGATTCGCAAGCATGGCTTTCTCCAACGCAAAGAGGGATGAACAGTCGTTCAAACTGCCCAAAAGCCGGCGAATTGTCAAACATCGCGGAACAATAAGTATGTCACGAAGTAAGAGTCGAACGCACCAGGCGGGAGAAGGCCTTGATTTCGGCCATGGTCACCAGTCGCGTCAGCAGCGCATAAAAGGGTGCCAGCGCAGCGATGGCCAGACGCTCCCAGAAGTTCAAGGCGACCATGGGTTCATAGAACAGCATGCCCAGCCAACAGGGGGCAAGGATGACGAGCATATTTTTAAAGAGCTTCAGGTCGAGTACCTGCGTGGGAAAGATGCGCGTCATGGCGAGGAAGGTATAAACCTCACAAATAAACGTACAGAACGTGACAGCCACCCCGGCGCCGCCTGGACCAAACTTCAAACCGATGGGAATCGCCACCATATCCAGCGCGACATTGATGATGAGCCCGATAATGAAGATGCGGGATATCTGGCCTCCCGGGCTCGACAGGTAAAGGCAGGCGCCCGTAAACGTATTGATATACATCATGGTCAGGACAGGCGTTAAAAAGCAGACGATTTTATAGCTGGCCTGGAAGCCATCGCCATAGAGCAGCCGCGAAATATAATCGCCGAAGAGGATCAGGACCACACTCAAGGGCAGGGAGAAGACCAGAAGGAGGTTCATCAGCTGCTTATAAAGTTTTCCAAAGTTCCCTGCCCCTTCATGCAGAGCCTGCGACAACGCCGGCGTGAACGAGCTTTGCAGAATGGGAATCAGCAGCAGAAAAACGCCGATGAGCTTGTTGGCGGAACCAAAGTATCCGACCTCGATATCACTGCTCATGAAGCTGAGCATGTTGGTATCCGTCTCGGTAAAAAAGGTGGTCAGCACGCCGGCCATATAAAACGGCAGGCTGACCTTGAGCAGCTCCCGCAGCCGTTCCCGGCTGAAGCCTTCGCCGAAGAACTGATGCCGGCGCGCCTCACGCATCATGTAGAACAGACCAAAAATCTCGGACAGGGCATGCATGATCGCAACCAGCAGGATGGTCGGATGAAATTTAAAAATGACAAGGCAGCCCGCCACCAGCACAATTTTGACGACGACGTTGATGATCGAGACCAGGCGCACCTTATCGATCGCAATGAAGATCTTGTGCAGGATATTGCGCTGAAAATTAAAGGTTGCGGCATAGATGCCCATGATCATCACCGTGCCCCAGGTTTCCCAGCCGGCATCCCTTTTGAAAATCATGAGGCTGGCGAACATCGCGAGGCCGATGAGAGCGGCCATCAGAAGTTCCATCAGAACAATGGTGTCGAAGATATCCCGAACATGACCGTGGTTGCTCGGCACCGTGCGATTGATATAGGTGGTAAAGCCCAAGGGCAGAAACGCGAAAAAAGCGGTGGTGAAGGAATCCGCGAAATAGAATATCCCCATTTTTTCCGGACCCATGATCCGAGGCAGCAGCATCCTCAGAGCCAGGCCGATGACCATGGTGAGCCCCACGGATAGACTCAGAAGAGACACATTTTTCGCAATCTTGCGATGCACGCTCTGATCTTGCGTCTCATCCATGGCTGGCGCGTCCTTCTTCACGAGAGGCTTTTGGGTTTCTACCCAGTGTAGCACCCTGCCGCTCTTTAGAAATCACAAAAACACCCGATATTTGAAGAGTCGAGGAGGTGGACGTGCTGCGTTGGTATCATCATAAGAGTTCCTGGTTAGCCCTGCTGATCAGCGCGCTTGCCGCTCTGTTGCTTGTCACGGACGGGCTGGCGGATGCAGACAGGGAAGCGAAGCGCCAGGCAGAACACCTGAAGTACTGGTTCGACGCCAGTGGTCAAAGCGATTTCGCGGCAGCACAAAACCAGACTTTTCAGGCCATTCCCAAAAATTCCATCAGCTTCGGCTTCACGCAGGGCACGCTGTGGTTACGGGTGGATCTGCCTCCGGCGGCGGCGGATGCGAGTCCGTGGCTGGAACTCGATTCCGCGCTGCTGAGCCGCTGGGAGGTTTACGTTCCCGGTCAGGAGCAGCCGGTTTATGAGGCAGGCCTCAGCCGGCCCCGCGCGGCTCAGGATCGGCACCGTTCTCCGACTTGGCACCTGGATGTTGCGCCGGATCGTGGCGGGACCTGGTTTATCAAAATGCGTTCGGATCATGCGATCAATCTGAATCCGAAGTTGCATACGCAGCGAAGTCTGCGTCTCAAGGAAAAACGCGAGTCTTTTTTCCTGGGGGCCTACGCGGGTGTCATGCTGTTTACTTACATCCTCACGGTCTATATCTTTCTCCGGACCCGCCACCGCAACTTTCTGTACTACAGCTTTGTGCTGCTCTTTTTTCATCTGCTCTATCAGTTCACCTACAATCAGACCGCTTCCCTTTATCTCTGGCCGGACGCGCCCTGGTGGTCGAATCGTGCTGCGCTGCTGCTCGGTGAGTTCACACACCTCGTCGGTGCCGTGTTTGTCCGCGATACTCTGCAGACGCAGCGTTATGCGCCGCGGTTTGATGTAATCCTTCGGCTGATACCCCTGCGCTGTCTGTTCTTCATCGGCTGGGCTATCATCGACATGACGCCGGAAGCGATGAAGTATTCCACGATAGCCTCGATGCTGTGCCTCTTCCTCTATTATGGCATCGGTCTCCATATCTGGCTTCGCGGCTATGGGCCGGCGCGCTATTTTTCAATAGCCTGGCTTCCGGTTTTGGTGGGCAATGCCTTTGTGTTCATCCAGGATTTGAATGTCTGGGTGGCTTCCAGTCCCGCCTGGCAACAGACGATTCGTTTTGAATTTCCTGTGATCGGAGCGGCCATGCAGGCGATCCTTCTGGGTGTGGCGGTGGGTGACCAGTTCCGTCGCACGCAAAAGGAGCAGCAGGAGGAGCACCAAGCCCGGGAAAAATTGGAGCAGAGTCTGGACGATGCCCATACGGTGCAGGATGCCTTTATTCGAACCGATAGCTTCACCCCACGCTATGAAATTCGCAGCTCCCATCAGATGAGCGCCAAGATTGGAGGCGACTGGCTCGGCTATGCGTATGATGCCTCGCGCCAGCGTCTTCTTTTGGCGATTTCCGATGTCACCGGCCACGGGCTTCCATCCGCTTTGCTCACCGGCGCCTTGCACGGAGCCTTCTATGGTCTGGCAGCGGCGGATCCGATTCAATCCCTTGATGATGCGGACCTTCTGAAAGTCCTGATGGATCGGCTCGATCACGTTGTGCGCACGACGGCCCAGAATACGGGTTTAATGGCGACCATGGCTCTGGTCTGTATCAATCTGGAAACCTGGCGCGTGGAATATCGCAATGCCGGTCATACCCCGATTCTCATCAGCGGGCGGGCGGGGCAGCGTTTTATTCTGAAAGGCGGCTCGCCGCTGGGCATCAGCGATGAGCCGGATTTTGGGCATGAGTCCTGGCAGGCGGCGGCCGGGGATGTGATTTTTCTATTTACCGATGGCCTTCTCGATCAGACCGATACCGGGCAGCGCAATCACCTGAAAGCCATAGCCGAGCATATCCAGCCTGACCTCGCCATCGACCTTATTCATCAGCGCATCGAAGAGATGATGCAAAGGCACCAGCTGGCGCTGGAGGATGACTCCTCCTATCTGCTCTGCCGCCTGCGAGCAGCCTGAGGAGGCACCCTGTCTGTCAGTGCCGCCTATCTCCCCTGCCAGCTGCGAGCAGCCTGAGGAGGCACCCTGTCTGTCAGTCCTTCAACTCAGGATAAAGTGCCTGAATTCCGGCAATATCACCCTGGGAAAGTTTCGCAACCTTCAAATTGCAATAGGACATCACAGAATCATAGTCCGGGCGCCCGATGTAATCGATGTCGCCTGCAGATTCTCTGATGTTGTCATGGTTCTCACCCGCTTCGCATTCGCCACCGTCCGGATTGTAGTCCGTGCGCGTGTGCTCATGGAGAAGACCAAGGGCATGGCCTATCTCATGCAAGAAAGCACTGCGGGTCCCGGCAATGACCGTATCTCTTTTTCGACCTTCCTGGTTTGGATAGTCGTCATCCAGCTTGATCCAAAGCGTCGAACCGTTTCCATCGTTCAGGGCGCGCCGGGTCATGCCGACTTTTGATTTGCCACCACCATAGGAATAGCTGCTGTTGTTCCAATTGTAGACGTTCTTGAATTGAACGCGGATGATGGAGTCATTGTAATCCTGTGCCTCGCACTCACGCCATTTTCTAAAGTGGACACCGGCCTTCGCAAATTCGTTGACGGCCGTGTTCAGGAGGTCGCGGTAAATCTCCTGACTGACGACATCCTTGTTGGTAAAGCAGATCGGCACAAGCTTGGGATTCGGCCACCGGGCAGCATCGGCAGAGATCACGGAATCAGGTGATGAGGTGTTGGCAACTTTTCCGCAACTCACAAGCATCAGGATCGTAAAGCTCAAAGCAACAATCTTCATCGTTCACCCTTTCGCATGCATTTTGAATGTGGTTTCTTCATGAACAAAAACGGTGGCCGGCAACCTGAAAATGGCCTGTGCAGCATCCGGGCCAATTCATTCCCTTGTATTTTTCGAGCTTTATCGAGAGCTGATGTTGTATAGTTTGACGAAAAGGGGAATAAAGTCAGAATTGCGACTCTTCGCTGTCTCAAGCTTCCGCTTGCAAGTCCATCCAAATTGTTGATGATGAGCACCTGACCGTTCTCACAGGGAGTCCTCATGAGCACTCAAGGTATCCGCAGTGTTGTCGCAGGTTCGGTTCTGGAACTGGTTCTCGACCGTCCGGAGCGCAAGAATGCCTTTACCAGCGCGATGTATGCAAAACTCACAGACGAATTAACCCAGGCCGCCCAGCGGGATGACATCGGCACCGTTCTTTTGCGCGGTGAGGGTGGCAATTTCTCGTCGGGAAATGATCTTAAGGATTTCCTTGAGGCGCCACCCTCGGGGTTGGATGCGCCGGTCTTTCACTTTCTCACCGCCCTGGCAACTTTTTCGAAGCCTTTGATTTGCGCCGTGGAAGGCTTTGCGGTTGGAATTGGTACGACTCTGCTTTTGCATGCCGACATCGTGTATGCGGCGGACAATGCCCGTTTTCAGCTGCCCTTTATCAACCTTGGTCTGGTTCCCGAGGGTGGCTCCAGCCTGCTTCTGCCGCGGGTGGCAGGCACGAAAGCAGCTCACGAACTTCTGTACTTCGGCGAACCCTTCGACGCTCTGGCTGCGTTGCAATATGGTCTGATCAATCAGATCATAGACCCATCCCAGGTGGTGGAACACGCCCGGCAGCGGGCCCAGGTGCTGGCGGCGAAACCACGCGCGGCGGTGCAGGAATCGAAGGCCCTGCTGAAGAAACATCAGCACGAGGAGGTTTTGAAACACATGCGGGTGGAAGGCGAGGCCTTTATCGAGCGGCTCCGTTCCAAGGAAACCGCTCAGGCCATTCAAGCGTTTTTTGCCAAAAAATGATCAGGTCACGAGTTCCTGGCCCATCGGCGTCGGCATCTGCAGAGGCAGCTCGACGATAAACGTGGTGGCCAGGGCTTCGGCATCCAGTTGAATGCCCCCGCCGTGATCGGCAAAGATCCGGGAGGCGATGGTCAGACCAAGGCCACTGCCCTGCCCCAGATTTTTTGTGGAAAAGAAGGGCTGGAAAATGCGGGCGCGGATGCCGGTCGGCACACCCTGTCCGCTGTCGCTGATAATAATGCGCAGCCGGTCGCCACCTTCATGCACGACACGCTTCACTTCAATCGTGATGCGTTTGACTTCGCTGAATTCCAAAGCATCGCAGGAATTATTCAGGAGTATGAGCAGGGCATGCATCAGGTCCGCCACCCGGCCTTTGACCCAGACATCCCCGGTCTCATGTTTGATATCCAGATGAATTTCACTCTTTCTCATCCGTTGATCACAGAGGCTGATCACCTCCTGCAGCCAGGTTTGAACATTCAGAAACGTTTCCGCCGCTTCCTTCCGACCGCCGCCGAATTTTTGCAGTGTGCTGGTCAGAAGCGTGGCCTGGTCGAGGCTTTTCAAAATCACCGCCAGCTTTTGGCATACAACAGAATCCTTGTGACCGTTATCCTCAAGCCCCTGAACGATACGCCGCATGCGGTTCATGCTGCCCACCAGAATGCCCTGGAGCTGATAGCTGATCTGCACCGAGGAATGGCCGAGGCTGGTGGTCTTCGCCTGCTGATAAAGTTCCGACTGGCTGCGCTGCAGATCCTTTTCCAACTTCTTGAATTCCTTTTCCAGGGCTGTCAGCTGATCAGCGATCTCCAGGATCTGCTGGTCCTTCCTTTCCAGACGTTCGTCCGCTGCCTGCAGTTCCTCGCGCAGTTTTTCCATTTCATCATTCCGTTGGACGAGCATCAGCCAGCACAGACGAAAGCAAGCGGCCGAGCCGACGATAAAGGCACCGATAAACTGCGAGGAGATATCGAGGGGTTCATCCAGCAGATGGAAATTCACCTGCGACCAAAGTTGAATGGCGATCAATCCCAGCCATCCCCCAAGGAAGGCTGAGAGTGAGACATCCTGTTGATGGCGAATCGTCTGCGCCAGAAGCCAGGCCATGAGCAGCTGGGAACTGAATTGAGTAATCATGGCTCCATAGGACGCGAACTCCCACTCCATCAGTTCGAGTCCGGCACTGGCGGCACTGAAGAAGACCAGGCTGGCAAACAGAATTTTCATCCAGCGCGCAGGCAGAGACCAGTCCACCCAGACTAGACCGAGCAGAATATTGGCCCAGAAAACAGTTTGTTCCATGCCGAAGGTAAAGAGCTGGGTGGAATCCTCAAGATGCCTGAGCAGCGTCCAGCAAAGCGTCTGCACGGCCAAATGCAGGAGCAGCAGCCGACCACCTTTGTGGTCCCAAAACAGGCTGGCCGTCAGCAGCACCTGAAGCAGGAGCAGCCCCAACAGAATCGTAAACAGAGGCATAAAACCTCCCACAATTCGCCAAAAACCTTGAAATGACCCTTAGGGAAAACTTGAGGACTTATCGGTTGCAAACCTGGTGCAAAGTTAAAAAAATTTTAACTTCCGGTTTCAATTCCGGTCTTTGGCCTGTCAATGCCTTGGCCAATTGGGGTGGTAAGCCCCTATTTCTGCCCCGCGGTCAGAGTTTGAAAACGGAAACCATTTTGGGCCTCCGGCGGCCAGGCAAGACCCGAACTTGGCTGACCTTTATGTGCGATCGTCCCGGATTCTGACTTGTCGGCAGAATTCAAAAAGCAAGGTCCTGGCTGCAAGACAGTGCGATCAAAAAGGAAATCAGAAATCTCGATTCGGACTGACGAAACTTCGACCTCCTGCCTCAAACCCGGAGTCGTCCACCATGCGGTTTTTATTGAAATTCTGAATCCCTTGATTCCTGGCATATGCAATGCACAGGCGAGCTTGCACAACCCTTCAGAGCATCAGGAGATTTGGAATGTCGACTCACATCAAGAAAACGGTCCTAGGAGCGGGAGCGGTGCTTGCAATTGCGGCCGGCGTGCTCACCAACCTGGAGATCGGCACGCAGGCTCAGGCTCAGAATGATGCCGATCCGGGAAAAGGCGTTCGCTGCGCGACCCGTCTTTCCGTATCCTTTCTCGGCACGTCCCCCAGCGATGCGCTGCTGCAAAGCGCGGATCCTCAATCGCAGGTGGATACATTGATCGCCGATCCGATCTTTCAGGAACGATTCGCCCGTTTTATTAACAGTGTGATGAACGACGCTCCTGGTGCCACATCAGAAGAAGACGGCGCCTATCACCTGGGCAAGTACATCCTGCAAAATAACAAGCCGTGGAAGGAGCTCTTTAACGGAGCCTATAACATCGTCGCCACGGGCAATAACAATAACCGGACTGTCAACGTGCAGCCGGATCCCAACGGTCTCGGCTATTTCCGCAGCCAGGCCTGGCTTGAGCGTTATGCCGGGAATGAGCTGACCGGTCTGAAACTGAACTCAGCCTATCGCCTGCTCAACAACGTGGTCGGTCTGCAGCTGGTGGCCACCACCAACGCTCCGGGTGCGGACGTGTCCGCCGCCGGTCGTGCATCTCCGGCCTGTAAAGGTTGTCACTTCGATGGCTGGTACGCGCTGGATAAGACCGCGCAGATCCTCACCCGTGTGCAGCGTCAGGGGAACAACGTGACCTTCACGCCCACCGACGGTCAAGCCAAGGAGGTTCTCGGCGGCCTGATGCTCAAAGATGACAAGGAACTCGTGGACGCCATGGTCAACTCCGAGCAGTTTGCTTTCAATGCCTGCCGCACCGTTTTCAAATACCTCTATGGTCGTGAAGAAAACGCCTGCGAATCCGCCGTATTTGATAAATGCGTGGAGTCGCTCAATGCATCAGGCATGATTCAGTCCGCTCTGGCGACTGTAGCCAAAGACCCAAGCTTCTGCCAATAAGGAGATGAACCATGAAAAGTACGATAGGCCTTTTGATGATCCTGGCAGCAAGTCTGGTGGCTTGCGGCAAAGCCCCGAAACATCGTTCCTCACCCACGGTGGGAAGCGTACCCAACGGACCGACGGACACCAATCCTGATGGCAAGGATCCTAGCGCCAGCACAATGCTGACCTGCTCCTTGACGGACGGCCGTGCTTATAAAGGTTTTGGCAATGTTAACCTGGTCGCCGGTCGCCAGACTGAAGTGGCGAAGGATGGTGATCGTTATCGTGTCAAACCCTATACGGCTCTGTCCGGCGAATACATGCGCGTGGCAGGCGCTATTCCTGCATCTCTGACAGCCAACGCCGCAACCTTTGCCGCTGCTCCTGACCGTTGGTATACGGATACCCAGGCCAGCGCTGTGACCCTGTTCACAAGTTACCGCGTGGCTTACGAAGCGGCTCTCACCCTGGCCGGCACCGACAGCAAATACGCGGCGGCGCCCACCGAGGAAACCGCAACGGCGAACTGTACAGCCGTTGCCCGTCAGGCCTGGAATCGTTTGCCAAGTCCTGAGGAAGTGAGTGCCTGTAAAAAGGTGGCCCTGGTTGAAACCGCGGCGGAAACAGATATCAAGGCACGCTGGGCTTATACCCTGGCATCGGTATTAACGGCTGCCGGCTTTCTCGCTTACTAAGGAGCACAGAACATGAGCAAGTCCAAGAGCAATATTTCACGTCGCGACCTTATCAAGCTGACAGCCGGTACCACAGGTGCTGTCGCTCTCGGCGGTTTCGTCCCTGGTATCCTGACTTCCGAGGCGCTGGCGCAAACCGCAACGCAATCGGCTGTCCTGGTGGTCTACCTGTCAGGTGGTTACAACGCTATCTTCACCTCGGCTGACTCATTCAGCGGCGCCGGCACCTTCGGTGTAACCAACGCCAACATGCTGGACCTCGGCGGCGGCCTGGTGGTCGATAACAGCCTCGCCACTCTCGGTGCCTTTGCGAAAGCAAACATGGCCACGATCGGTGTGGCTCACGGTATCGCCGCTCACGGTGGGGCGAGAACCGCACAATTTACAGTCAATAACCTCAATCCGGTCCTGTCACTGGCGGCCGGCATGGGCGGAAGTGGTTCCATCAAAGCCGCCAACGTCGGTGCGGAAATGGCGCCTGGTCCGCAAACGGCTGTCGGTGGAACCTCACTGCAGCAGATCAGCGATATGAAATCCACGATTGATGCTCTCGGTGGTGGGGCTGTGGATCCAACCATGCCCAAGCGTGAATTCGCAGCCAAAGGCATTACAGCAGCTGAAATGATGTCTCTGCAGCGTCTGAAGGGTAACCCTGCGTCGCTGGCCAGCATGACCAACGGTTATAAAGCGGCTTTTGACACTTTGTCCAAACCATCGCAACCGTTCAATGCCCAGGAACTCATGACAGCTTATAACCTCACGGGAACAGCTGTGACCAGCATGATGTCGAAATTCGCAGCCGCTGAGTTGATGGTTCGTTCCGGTGCCAACGTGGTGACGGCAGTCTCCAATGGTTGGGATACTCATGGTGATACCTCGGGACAGCGTGCCCGTCAGAGATTTACGCAGGAAATCCTGCCTGGTCTGAAAGTGTTCACCGATCGCATGGTGAAAGCAGACAGTAACGTAACTGTCGTCATCTTTGGTGACTTTGCCCGTTCCTTGCCTGGTTCCGATCATGCGTCGGTAACCTCCGCCACGGTCATCGGCCCGAACGTGAAACTCGGCACGACCGGTAAGGTTGATGCCAACGTCGGTCTGCCGGCAGGATCTCCAGGCATCAACGGCATGTGGGGTCTTCTTGCAGCCCTGGCCAAGGCCCCCGCATCGGTGGTGCAAGGCTTCGGTGGGAACCCTCACACGGCGATCATCAAAGCCTGATTCGGATGAAAGGATAGCATCATGCGGCACGTTCCCTTGTCATGTCTGCTTATCGCAGGCCTCGTGCTCAGCAGTTGTGCAGAAGAAGCACCCAAAGTCTCGCGCTCACAGCCACCCACGGCTGTGGGTGCGGGACAACAGGAGACAACCGGGGGAAATCGTGCCGATGGCACAAAGAGCCCGACGTCTCCGAACGATAATACGCAGGACCCTTCCACGCCGGGTGATGACATCATTCCGGCTGGTCCGACCACGACGGCGATGACGGTCGCCGCCGGTCCCGTGAGCTTTGATCTGGCCACGGCAAAACCGGCTCTAACCGGAGCCACGCTGACCGCGACCGTGACCGTCAATGCCGCCGCCGGTGCGGCTCCTGCTTCCATCACTCTCAGCAATGTGGCGATCAAAACACCAGCCAATACCGGCTTTGTTCTGTATCGTCCCGTGCTGGTTCTGATGGATGGAACCAAGGAAACGCAGTATCCGATCGGAGCGAACATCAACCTGAAAATTCCCAAGGCCCGCACGGTGCCCCTGGCAGGCTTGACGACGGTGACTTTTGACAACATCAGCGCCGGGGCTTCGATCAAAATGCGTTTCTCCGCGCTCGAACCTTTGCCAGATGCTTTGCTGGACGGCATTCCCAATTACCGGGAGTGCAAGGCGCCGGAAAGTTTTCGGGCCGTGGCCACCGCGCTGCAGCCCTGCAAGGCTTGCCACAGCGGACTCTTTGCTTATGAGTTTATGGACAAGGATATCGCCACAGCCTGTGGTCAGAATCTGAAAATCATCGACGCGACTTTGAACAGTAACGGAGTACGACCCAACATTCCCGCTGGTGCTCATCAGGGTGTGAATGCCGGGCCCGTCACCACCGCGATAGGCCCTTGGCGCACGGCAGAAGGCCTTTAGGATCGCGGAAAAAGTTGCCGATAACGATGGCAGTAGGGAATATCACCTTTGCGTTCATAATAATGCTGGTGATAATCCTCTGCGGGCCAGAATTTTGTACGCGGCCTCAATTCCGTCGCCACCTTCATGCCCCGGGCTTTGAGCTGTTCGATCAACTCCTCTGCAAGTTTTTTCTCTTCCTCATTCTCATAAAACAAAACGGATAAATACTGGGGCCCAATATCCGGCCCCTGTCCATCAGTCTGCGAGAAATCATGCGTTTCAAAGAACACCCGCAGAATCTCCGCCAGATCCACCTGAACCGGATCGTAGGTCACTTCCGTGGCCTCGACATGGCCTGTGGTGCCGCTGCAAACCTGTTTGTAGCTGGGGTTCTCCACATGCCCCCCGCTGTACCCTACCTGCGTTTTTAAAACGCCTGGGATGCGTCCCAGATAGTATTCCGTTCCCCAGAAGCAGCCCGAAGCCAGGACCACGCTACGGACGCCAGGGACCTTGGTCGGTTCAAATTCCAGGGAGACGCTGTTCACGCAGTGCCGGGTATTTTTATCAGTCAAACGCTCACCCTGGAAGACATGGCCCAGGTGAGCCCCGCAGTTTTTGCAAAGAATTTCGGTCCTCCGGCCATCGGCGTCGGTTTTGCGTTCCACCGCGCCAGGGATTTCGTCATCAAAGCTCGGCCAACCGCATTCGGAATGAAATTTATCGTCGCTCCGGTAGAGCGCAGCCCCGCATTTTTTGCAATGATACACGCCAGGTGCTGTGGTGTTCACATAAAGACCAGTAAAGGGCCGCTCGGTTCCTTTTTGATCGATCACCCAACTTTCAAAGGGTGTCAGTTGCCTTTGTGACATAATATGCCTTGCTGAAATAGGTGAAAGCGCGAAGAATCAGTTCGATTCTACTCTCAAATACAAACGAAAAAATCCTAGTCCTTGTGTAAACTTTTCGCAAGAGCGGCGCACGTGCAACATTACAGTTGGAGGCTGAGCTAACAAAGGATATGTAAGAGAAGGAGTCCCAATCACCGAAGGAAGTTTCCCATGCTTTACGCAGAATTTCTTGAACGCACCTCATTCAACAAGCAGGAATTGATCGCCCATGCCAATGGTCTGCTTGTGGAAGATACCCCGATTCCGGAATTTGGCCGCATTCCAGCACCTCCCTTTCTGATGTTTGATCGCATCGTGGAATTGACTCGCAATGGTTCCTCTGGTTCCATTATTGCCGAACAGGATGTGCAGCTGGATGCCTGGTATTTTCAATGTCACTTTAAAGGTGATCCTGTACAGCCGGGCTGCCTTGGTCTTGATGCAGTATGGCAATTGATTGGGTTTTACTGCTTTGCCAACGGCGGTCTCGGCAGCGGTCGCGCGCTGGGCTGCGAAAGCGTGGAATTCCTGGGCCAGATTCGCCCGCACGATAAGCTCGTGCGTTATGAAGTGACCATTCGCCGCCTTTCCATTTTGAAAGGCAAAGGCGCAGCCATCGCTGTGGGTGATGCGCGCGTGCTGGTCGATGATCAGCCTATTTACAATATCAAAGGTGCCCGTGTCGGCAGCTTTACTGGCATCAGTTATCCCGATTATCCGCTGCCTTCAGCCAACTCGCGCGGCGGTATTCTGGTTCGTTAAGAGGAGTTTCCGGCATGACGGTTGACATCAAACAAACCATTTTGGAAATGGTGCCCCAGCAGTATCCGTTTCGGTTCCTGGATCGCATTGTCGATCTGGATGCCCAGAACATCGTCGGGGAATATACCTTTGATCCGGGGCTGCCCTTTTATCAAAAGGAAAATGTGGTCCCCGAAACCATTCTGATCGAAACCGTGGCCCAGACCGTGGTCGTCGCCATGGGTTTGCATTTGATTGATGTGGACGCTCAGAACGGAAAAGGTCTGAATCCGTCCGAATATGTGACTCTGTTCACCGACGTGGAAATGGAATTTTTCAAGCCCGTGCATGCGGGTGAAAAGGTTCAGGTTCGCGGCACCAAGCAGAGCTGGCGTTTTCGGAAGATTCGATCGCAGGCGGAACTTTATAACGAACAGGGTGAGCTGATCGCTCGCGGAACTCTGTCCGGTATGGGAGTGAAAAAACAATGAGCAAAAGACGCGTTGTTGTTACGGGAATGGGCGTGGTCGCGCCCAACGGTCATGGTTTGAAAAACTTCAGCCAGGCCTTGCGCCAGGGTCAGTCCGGTCTGCGTCACCTGCCGGAACTGGAGCAACTCAAATTCGGTTGTCAGGTGGCCGGCGTGCCGCAAAATATCGATGAAATCAAGACATCCTACTTCAGTCCGGATGAGCTGCTGGCCATGAACACGGCCATGACCTTTGCCTGCATTGCCGGTGTGGATGCCTGGAAGGATGCTGGACTGGATTTGCCGCAGTTTGGTTCCGATCACGTGCACGAGGATACCGGCGCCATCGTGGGAACCGGCATTGGCGGTGTGGATACCCTGGCCGAAAAAGTCATTCCTCAGACCAGTCAGGGTCAGGTTCGACGCCTCGGCAGCACCATTATTGAACAGATCATGGCCAGTTCGGTGAGTGCCCGCTTTGGTGGACTCTTTGCGCTTGGCAATCAGGTGACGACCAACAGCAGCGCCTGCAGTACCGGAACGGAAGCCCTGATCATGGGCGTGCAGCGCATTCGTGATGGTCTGGCCGATCGCATGATGGTGGGTGGAGCGGAAGGCGCGCATCCTTATATTTGGGCCGGTTTCGATGCCATGCGCGTTTTGAATCGCAATAGCAATGACAAGCCCACGGCCGCCTCGCGTCCTCTGAGTGCCACAGCCAAGGGTTTCATTCCTGGCAGCGGCGGCGGTGTGCTGGTGGTCGAGGCTTTGGAAACCGCACAGGCTCGTGGCGCACGCATTTATGCCGAGGTTCTGGGCTCCGCTCTCAACTGTGGCGGCATGCGTCGGGGTGGAAGCATGACGGCGCCAAGTCCCTATAGCGTGCGTCGCTGTATTCGGGATGCCATGATGGATGCCGGAATCCAATCCGAGGAACTGGATTATATCAACGGACACCTGACGGCCACCGGCGCGGATCCTTTGGAAGTGGGCAACTGGCTTTCCGCCCTGGAACTGCCGGCAGAACGCTTCCCTGTGATCAACTCGACCAAGTCCATGATCGGTCACGCTCTCGGTGCAGCCGGAGCCGTGGAGTGCATCGCCACGATTCTGCAGATGCATGAAGGATTTATCCATCCTTCGCTCAATAGCGAGGATCTGCATCCCGATATTGAAAAGATCGCAGGTAGCATTCCTCATGAAGCTCTTAACAAAGCGATTCAGGTGGCGGCCAAGTCCAGTTTTGGATTTGGTGACGTGAACAGCTGTGTCGTCTTTAGAAAATGGGCCGGCTGATTTCCGATCAAACTCAATCCCGAGGCGCCCTGCAGGGCGCCTGTCCCCCGCCCTCCCGCTGACATTTTTTCGTCAATCGCGTAATCCCGAGCGCCAGCCTCTAGCCTTTCGCCGATGTTTACGGTAAATCCGTAGTAGAACAGTATCAGCCCAGAAAGACATTCCAATGGAACATCAGCTCAATCCCGGCCTCCGAACCAAAGTCCTGCAAGGTCTCGGCATCTGGCTCATCCTCCATGGCATTCTTATTTCTTTCTCATCCGCGCAGTCCGCTCCGAACTCGCTGACCTGGCAAGCGGCTGTAACGGAAGCCAGTCGCAACAATGCGGAGCTGAAGGCCGCTCAGGAAAATGTGAAGAGTGCTCAGGCGAATGTCCAGGTCGCGCGCGCCGGCTATCTGCCACGGATTTCAGCATCATTCTCAGCCGGACTGGAGGGTCGTGAAATCACCAGCCGCACCTTCGAACCCACCACGTACCAGGATTTGCAGGCCCGTGCGACCGACAGTTATGGAGCCTCGATCGAAGCCAGTGAAACCATTTTTGATGGTTTTGCCACGCAGTCGCGGGTCGGGCAGGCGGAATCACGGGTTCGCGAAAGCGAGCACCAGATTCAAATTCTGAAAGCGCGCCTCAGCTATGATCTGAAAACAGCCTGGTCGGGCATGATGCAGGCGCAGAGGTCGCTCCGCCTTTATCAGGATATTATCAAGCGCCGCGAGGAAAACCTGCGACTCGTTGAATTGCGTTTCGCCGCGGGCCAGGAAAACAAGGGTTCCGTGCGCCTGTCCGAAGCCTATTTGAAACAGGCGCGTTTTGAAGAGATGCAGGCCCGCGATAATCTCAACGTGGCCCGCTCCCGTTTGAACAAGGTGCTGGGTCGTGCCGATGACAGCAGCTACGAACTTCGGGGTGATGTGCCCCTCAGCGCCATTCCCGGCCGGGTGGATTTCACGGCCCTCGCCCGCAACACGCCCGAATTCAAATTGAGCCAGGCGCAGGAGCAAACCGCGACCGCGGATCTCTCCCTCGCCCGGGCCGGCTTTTATCCCGAGCTTGGTCTGCGCGGCAGCATCGGCCGCACGGATGATCACTTTTTCCCTGAGAATGAAGCCTGGTCGCTCAGTGTGGTGCTGACCGTTCCGCTCTTCTCAGGCGGCAGCGATTACTATACGCGGCAGGCTGCGATCAATCGATTGACGGCCGCCGGCCTCACACGGGAAAATGCGGAACGTGATATCGTGGCCCGCCTGCGTCAGGCGCATGTGACTCTCCTGGAATCCAGTGAACGCCTGAAAGTGGATGAAAGTTTTGAAGATGCCGTCACGCTGCGTGCGGAAATCGCTCGGAGCAAGTACAACAATGGCCTGACCACCTTCGATGACTGGGATTTGATTGAAAGTGATTTGATCAATCGCCAGCGCGCGGTGCTGTCCAGTCAGGGCAATCGGGTGACCGCGGAAGCCGCATGGGAACAAGCGCAGGGAAGAGGAGCACTGCAGTGAATCAAGCCAAGTCAAAATCCCGTCTGAAACTTTGGATTCTTCTGGGTGTCGCTCTTTTGCTCGGCGGTGGAGGCTGGTACTACTATAAGAAAAAGAAAAGCCTGCCTCCGGTGACCTATACCGAGGCCACGGTCACCCGCGATACGCTGCAGATTACCATTCTGAGCACCGGCATTGTGCAGCCGGAAAATCGCCTCGAAATCAAACCGCCGATCGCCGGTCGGGTCGAACAGGTTCTGGTGAATGAGGGCGACGAAGTGAGAAAGGGCCAGATCCTCGCCTGGATGAGTTCCACCGAACGGGCGGCCTTGCTCGATGCCGCCCGTGCAAAAGGCGCCGCTGAAGTCAAACGCTGGGAGGATATCTATCGTCCCACTCCGATCATGGCTCCCATCAACGGCACCATCATCCTGCGCAATGTGGAAGCCGGTCAGACCTTTTCCAACGTGGACTCGGTATTCTCGATGTCGAACCGTTTGACCATCAAGGCCCAGGTGGATGAAACCGATCTGGCCCAGATTAAAAAAGGCCAGACCGCAACCGTTGTGCTGGACGCCTACCCCCGTGAGGAAATTCCCGGCAAGGTGGAAAAACTCGCCTACGATGCCAAGACCGTGAACAATGTCACGACCTATACCGTGGATGTGCTGCCGAATAAAACTCCGGAGTTCATGCGCAGCGGGATGACAGCCAACGTCACCTTTCTCGTTTCGGAAAAGAAGGATGTTCTCACCATTCCGAGCGAGGCCATCAAGTTCATGGACGGCAAACCCGCCGTGCTGCGGCCCAATCCCGACCAAAGCCTGCCGCCCATCGAACAGCCGATTAAAATCGGTGTGACCGATGGCAAGCAGACGGAACTTGTGGAAGGCCTTGAAGAAGGCGCCACGATCCTGATTGAAAACCTGACGCTGGGCAACGGGGCGGCGGCCGGTGGCAATCCTTTCATGCCGTCGCGCCGACCGCGCGGTTCCAGAGGAGGCCGATAAGAGCATGCTCGAGCTGCGGAATATCAACAAAAGTTATCGCATGGGCGATAGTACGGTTTATGCGCTTCGCAATGTTTCCGTCACGATCGAAAGCGGTGACTTTGTCGCCATCATGGGTCCCTCGGGTTCCGGCAAATCCACTCTGATGCATATCATGGGTCTTTTGGATGTGCCCGAGTCAGGATCCTATCTGGTCCATGGCCGTGAGGTTGCGCAGCTGAACGAGGATGACCTGGCCGTTTTACGCCGCAGGGTGCTCGGTTTTATTTTTCAGCAGTTCAACCTGCTGCCGCGCATGACCGCGGCTCAGAATGTGGCCCTGCCCCTTTTCTATTCTGAAGGGAAACTCCAGGCCGAGCGGGCCCATGATGTTCTCGACGCCGTGGGTCTCGGCACGCGCAAGGAGCATCGACCCAATGAATTGTCCGGGGGTCAACAGCAGCGTGTGGCCATCGCCCGTTCGATGATCAACAAACCCCTGATGGTTCTGGCCGATGAACCAACCGGAAACCTCGACTCCAAAAGTGAAAAAGAGATCATGGCTCTGCTGCGCGAGATGAATGAGCGAGGCATCACCGTGATCATGGTCACCCACGAGGACGAGATCGGACAACAGGCCCGACGCCTCATTCGCATGCGCGACGGGGAAATTCAATCCGATGAACGTCTGGCCCCTCTGCCCAAGCCTCAAAATCCGCCGACCTTGAGTGAGGCCGCACAAAAAGGTGGTTCCGGTCTGAGCCACATCTGGCAGCATTTTGTTCAGGGCACCAGCACGCTCGCCGCCAACAAGGTGCGCACGAGTCTTTCCATGCTGGGCATCATGATCGGTGTCGCGGCGGTGGTGGCGATGCTGGCCCTGGGCAAGGGCGCGCAGTCCGCCATTGAAAGGCAACTCTCCTCCCTGGGTTCCAATCTGCTCGTGCTCCGCTCCGGCGCTTCACGTGGTCCGGGTGGAGCCCGGTCGGAGGCCGGGGCCGTGACCCGCTTTACCGTGGAGGATGCGGATGTCATTGAACAGCGGATCCCCGGTGTGCGGGAGGCCGTTCCCAACGTCAACGGCCGTGGTCAGGTGACCTTCGGCAACAAAAACTGGTCGACATCCCTGATTGGATCCACGCCTTCCTATGCCCGCATGCATTCCATGGTTCCCGATGTGGGCCGCATGTTCACGGAAGAGGAAAATCAAAAGCGCGCGCGGGTGGCTGTGATTGGCCGCACCCTGGTGCGGGAGCTCTTCGAAGGCCGGAACCCGATCGGCGAGTTGATCAAGATCAACAAGGTGAATTTTCAGGTCATCGGTCTTTTGCCGGAAAAAGGCGCCTCCGGTTTTCGGGATCAGGATGATCAGATTCTGATGCCGGTGGAAACTGCAATGCATCGCCTCCTCGGCAAGGATTACGTGGACTACATCGAGATCGAAGTGGAAAGCACCGAGGCGATGGACAGCGTTGAGGAGCGCACCGAGGAACTCATGACCAGGCGCAAGCGGGTGCCGCCCACCAGGCAGGATGAGGCCTTCAGCATTCGCAATATGGCCGAAATTCAAAATGCCCTGAGTGAGAGCACGCGTATCATGACCCTTCTTCTGTCGGTGATTGCCTCGATCTCGCTTCTTGTCGGCGGGATCGGCATCATGAACATCATGCTGGTCTCCGTCACCGAACGCACGCGCGAAATTGGTCTGCGCAAAGCCATCGGCGCGCGCCGGGCGGATATCCTTTGGCAGTTTCTGATCGAATCGGTGGTGGTGAGTCTGGTCGGTGGCGTGTCCGGCATTGCCCTGGCCGTGCTGATCACCACCACGCTCTCCGCAGTTTCCGGCTGGAATACCAGCATCACCGCCTCATCGGTAACGCTGGCCTTTGTCTTTTCTGCAAGTGTCGGCGTCATCTTTGGAATCTATCCGGCCCGCAAGGCGGCCCAATTGAACCCGATTGATGCCCTGCGTTACGAATAGACCGCGTTCATCCATGTGGCGGACGCAGCGTCCGCCGGCGGATCATGGGCTCACATAGACAAAGCCTATGCACATTTCATCCTCGGTGCCTTCCCCCCAATTCACATCCTTGGGGCCCGGATTATTGAAGCGGCATTCGAGGTTCAGGCGATCACCGGGGTTCACCGTCATGGTCTCTTTCAGCACATAGCTGCTCTGCCAGTGAAAATCCCAGCGCGGAATATCCAGAAGGCAGCCGCGGGCCCCGTCCTTGCGTTCCACATGCAAACGCGTGCTCTGCCCCAGAAGGTGCATATGCAGCGCACTGGAATAAATTTTCAGCGGTGCCGAAGCCGAAAGCTGCCCGCCCGTGAACGAGGCCGCGTATTGGGTGAAGGGCGCGCCATAGGCATGGATCACATTGTTCTGTCCGGCCGGTATCAGCATGGTGTGATTGTTCACCCAATCCGAATTGGTAAACGGCACCACAAACGCTTCCTTGTCCACGCTGGCATCGAGTTTCAAAAGAAGCTTCGAGCGATCGGCCGGGTTCGTCCCATGTTCGGTATGGTAATGAACCTGCATCACGATTTTGGAGCCCGGTTCCACTTTCAAACCGGTGCCGGCCGGCAGATCACGTCCCATGCTGCCCGGAGCCCAATGGGCGATTTGCGGCAGGTTTTTTCCGCCTTCCAACGGCCCACCAAAGCATGTGTAACCCGGCCCGGCTTTAGCCTCATCCATGGCTTTCACAGCGCCGAGCAGCTGCGGCGGCACACGATAGGCGATCACATGATGGACGATCTCCGGCTGACCGGGCTGCACGCCGGCACCCGTGATGTACTGCGTGCTGGTGTCCGGCCAGTCGATGATAAAGCAGCGATAGTCATTGGTCCTGGGTTTGGGAACATACGATTCGAGCGGCATCAGCTCGCGATCCACGCGACTCAGTTGCTCCGGCTGCGGCGGTGGCGCCACATAATCGACCGGATCACCCGCCGGCGCGCCGGCCGCGGACCAGGCGCCGAGGGCTTGAATGGCCTCCTCCGAAAGGGACCGATCATTCGCATAGTCCTGACAGCCAGGGCCGGCCAACCAGGGCGGCATGGCTCGGGTCTGTGTGGCATGGGCGATCGCCTTGTGCAGACGCAGGGCCGTGTTCGTATCCTCGAGACTGAAGGGCGCAATGCCACCGACCCTATGGCAATTGACGCAGTTTTGTTCCAGGATCGGCTTGATGTCGGCGTAGTAGGTCAGCTCCTCAGTCAGAGCCGGCCCCTGGGCGTTGGCGCTGGGGGTTTGACTCTCACTCTCATCCTTGGGGGAACAGGCCAGGGGGAGCAGCAGGATCGCAAGACGGCTGATTCGAGGCATCATGAGAACTCCTGTTTCAGTAGTTTGGAAAGACTTTAGGCAAGGACTATGGAGAAACCATGGAGGACATTTTCGGCTTTAATGGCGCAGTTGCGAGGGCGAACGATCCGTAATAGTGTCCATCTCTTCATGGACCCATAGCTCTGGTTGAAAAGATGCCGAAAACCTATCGACGAGCCAACGTGGAAATCAGCAACATCTGCAATCTGAAATGCAGTTTCTGCCCGGAAGTCGAACGGGAAAAACAGGTCATGCGACCGGAAACCTTTGATCAACTGGCTGCGCAGCTGGCACCTTTGGTGGATGAAGTCTGTTTGCACCTCATGGGTGAACCCTTGAATCATCCGCGTTTTTCAGAATTCATAGCGGCTTGTGCCAGGCATCAGCTGCCGGTGAATTTAACCACCAATGGTCTTCTTTTGCAGGGTCCGCGCAAGGAATGGGCTCTGCATCCGATCGTGCGGCAGGTGAATATTTCGGTGCATAGTTTTGAGGCGAATTTCGGTTTGCGCGATGTGGGTCCTTATATGGAGCGTGTTTTTCAATTCACCCGCGAGGCGCTGGCGCAACGCCCGGACCTTTACATCAATCTCAGGCTTTGGGATCTCACCGATCCGTCCAGCCTCAACGCGACCAACGCCGCCATTCGCCAGCATATCGAAGAGGAATTTCACCTCGACCTTTCGCAATTGAAAGTCGATATCAGACGGCGCAAGAATTTGCCTCTGCAGGGTCGCATCTACCTGCATTTCGATTCGCGCTTCACCTGGCCTTCGCCCTCGCTGCCCCCACTGTCCCGAACCGGATTCTGCCACGGTCTTTCCAATCATTTTGGAGTTCATGCCGATGGCACGGTCGTTCCCTGTTGTCTGGATAAGGAAGCCGTGATCAACCTCGGCAATATCGCCAGGCAAAGTCTGACGGAAATCCTGCAGAGTCCGCGCGCTGAATCCATCCGCCAAGGCTTTGCCCGCGGCGAACGGCGGGAGGATTTATGTCAGCGTTGTCCATTCATTGAGCGCTTTGCAAGTAAAGCCCGAAAACTCGCGGCCCGGCACCCCGATTTTTCTTGACCCCGGCGCCGCTCCTTTCGGTACAATGCTCATTAATACCCGCATCATTTCTATTTACCGAAAGGTTTGTCATGAAGACAGCTCTGGCGACGCTTGGTGTAATGAGTATTCTTTGTTCGGCAGGATTGGCTTTTGCGGCTGAATTTGCTGTTTTGCCCAAAGGCTTTCGCATGTGGACTCATACCAAATCGATGGTCATTCCTGACAAATCACACGGACTTTATGGTTTTCATAATATTTACGCCAACAAGAAAGCGTTGACCACGTTGAAGGCGGGCAACGGCCCCTATCCGGATGGATCGGCTTTCGTCGTGTCGTTCTATGAAGTCAAAAACGAAGGTGGCGCGTCCACTCAAGGTGCAAAAATCATGGACGCCGTCATGGTGAAAACTCCGAAAGCCTCGGCCACCGGGGGCTGGGCGTATGGTGTGTATGACGCAAAAGGCAAAAGAAAAGCGGTGGATGTGGTCAAAGGCTGCTACGAATGCCACAACGCTCAAGCCAAAGCCACTGATTATATATTTGAAAAATATATAGACTGAGGATAAGAGGAAAGGCTGTGAGTTGCTCACGTATCTTGCAGCCTTTTTTCGGAGTATCCTGTGCGCATTTCTTATCTAGCTTCCGCATTCTGTCTTATGCTGGCGACAGGCCAGGCTTCAGCTTACACCAGCGTGACCGGCGTCTCGAGCGGCGGACGCTTGACGGGTGGTCTCCTCCTCCAAGATACCGACTATGAAACGACGGCCGACTTTAATGTTGAGACAACCCAGCTGATGGGGGGATATAAGGCCGCCCTGTCCCCTAACTTCGCTCTCGGCGCTGGCGTGGGTATTGTTTTGGATGGTGAACTGGGGGATGAAGCCCGTGCTGAAGATGGCAGCGGTCTTCGTCTTTTCGTGGATGGTCAATTCAATTTCAAACAATGGGGCGCCAACACCCTGATGGGAACCTTCGCGCTCACCCATGATCGCTACTCCTTCCAGGAGGACTTTGTGGGCCGTAACATCGATCTTGATCTCACGATGACCGAAATCAAGATCGGTGGACTCTTCGCGCATCGCATCAGCCGGGCCTCGCTCTATGGTGGACTCGAAGCCTATCTCTTCTCCGATGGCGAGATCGACTTTGGTTCGGCGAACGATGACGTGGAACGCGACAATCGTCTGAATATCCGGTTGGGCGGAGCTTTCGCGGTGGATCCCGCCATTGACCTGCGCGCTGACCTCTACCTTCTGAGCGAACAAACTTTCCTGTTTGCCGCCGATTTCCGTCTTTAAGAGCAAGGGACCACGCGATGCATCGACACAAACTTCTCGAACTGCTGGATGCATACGAGCAGACCTGGGCACGCGGGGTCCTTGCCTGGTCCACCTTTGATGCCGGTGAAGAACTCGGCAACTTAAATCGCCTGCGGGATTTTGTGCGACGGGAGCCTCACTGCCTGGAACGCAGCTGTGTCGAAGGTCATATCACCGCCTCGGCTCTGGTCACCGATCCCCACTGCGAAAAGGTTCTTCTGACTCTGCACGCCAAGCTTAACAAGTGGCTGCAGCTCGGCGGCCACGTGGATAGCGACAGCGATATCCCATATTCCGCTCTGCGGGAGGCGCAGGAGGAATCCGGTCGCAGCGAAGTTCGACTTTTCTCCTACGAAACGCTGTGGGGCATGCCAGCCATGGAAGAGCCCCTGCCCTTTGATATCGACATTCACCTGATTCCGGCGCGGAAGCAGGACCCTCAGCATTTTCACTTTGACGTGCGTTTTCTCTGCAGTCTGGACCCGGGTCTGCCCCTTGTGATTAGCGAAGAGTCGCATGACCTGCGTTGGTTAAGCCTTGATGACGCCCAAAGTCTGACAGATGAACGGAGCATGCAGCGACAGTTCTTTAAGCTGCAGGCCCTGCGCGAAAAACTTTTCAGCCGTCCAAGCCCCTGAAAAATCCCCATTCCTTCTGCCCGAGCCTCGGACACGCGGCTCTTTGCCGGAGTCATGCATGATTTTGTGTTGACCAATGGCGACGGTATTCCCTATTCTCGCCGTCACAGCTGTTCACACCAACATGAGGCAAGGAGGATCCGGGACCATGAAATCCACGGTTTTCACAGCAGCCCTGCTCTGGATGGGGACTGATGCACATGCAGCCATTCAGGGGCTGTATGGCAGTGAATGCCTGCAGGTCGAAGGCTTATCGGCATATAAAGATATGGCATTTGATGGCGACACGCTGAAGCAGGTGCAGACTGTCTTTGGGGACAGTGAGTGCCTCGCACCGGCCTATGATTTCGTCTTCGAAGGACCCTATCATCTCGACGAAACCCTGGGGTTCATCGACTACAGCTTCACGACCATACGTCTGACGCCGCTGAGCGAAGGCGTGGCGGACAACTTCAATGCCTATGAACTTTGTGGCATTCGCAACTGGCAGGCTGGCAAGCCCGAGGACGTCGCCGGTTTGAACTGTGGTGGTCAAAGGATACCCAGGCTTCATACCAATGTTTATGATCGCATCAAGGATCATGACGTCGGCATTCAGATGGGACGCGCCAGCGATCATCTGAACGGTTCCACACCGAATCACCGGCCGATTGAATTCGATGCTGTACTCTATCACGCCAAATAACGATGATGTTGCGCTCCCGGCTCGCGACGCGCCGGGACCACTTCACAGCACCTGCTGATGGGACGACTTTTCCTCTGAACTGTTCACCAGCGCGATGGAATTGCCTTTACTCTTCTCTTCCACCACTTCGCCGACGGCCAATACGGGAAGCACAACCCTGAAAGTGGTCCCGAAACCTTTGCCCGGGCTCTGCACCTCAATGCTGCCGCCGTGCGACTCAACAATGTATTTGACGATGGAGAGGCCGAGGCCCAGCCCTCCAAACTTTCGAGTCAGGCTTGAGTCCTCCTGCAGAAACCGTTCAAAGACATGGGGCTGAAACTCGGGATCGATGCCTTCGCCCTGATCGGCAACAGTCAGCACTACTTTGGATTCCTGTTTTTCCAGAACGATCTGGATAACACCCCCGTTTCGACTGAATTTGATGGCATTGGACAGAAGATTCCAGACCACCTGCCGCAGCCGATCCGGATCGCCACCCACCAGACCCGCTGCATGATCCAGGGCCATCTCCAAGCTGAGTTTCCTGGTCTGAGCCGCGAGGCGCATGGAGTCCACTGTTTCCGCGATGATCGCGGACAACCGCACGGGTTCAATGTGAAGTTGCATTTTCCCCGTTATGATATTGGACATATCAAGGACGTCATCAATGATCCTGGCCTGGGCTTTGGCGCTGCGGTACAGGATTTTGAATATTTCGTGGTATTCCGCTTCGTCGACCTGCTGTTCCACCAGGAGTTCGCACCAGCCGAGTATGGCATTCATGGGTGTTCGCAGCTCATGGGAAATCATCGCCAGAAACTCATCCTTGAGCCTGTTGATGCGCCGTAATTCAACTTCGATCTTTTCGAGCCTTTGGACATTCTTTTCCGCCTCTTCACGCGCGGCACTTTCCCTGACCAGAGCCAGCCGATGTCCTTCCGATTCCTTGCGGGATGCGGCTCCCTCCAGCAGGGTTTTGACCCGGGTAATCAATTCGGTAGGATGAAAAGGTTTGAACAGGTATTCATCGGCACCGGCTTCCCATCCCCGAATCAGTGCTTCTCGATGCGTCAAGGCCGTGAGAAGAACAACGGGGATGTGCAGTGTCCCCTCGTTACTTTTTATGGCCCGACAGAGGCTAAGGCCATCTCTTTCCGGCATCATGACATCGGAAATAATAAGGTCCGGCTGCCAGTCCTTGAGAATGGCCAGGGCCTCGTCTCCATGGACGGCTGTTTTCGTCTGACAGATATCCTGAATCGCCGAGCTGATATAAGTGGACAGCTCGCTATTGTCCTCCGCAATGAGCACCTTGGGAAGGGCACCATTAACCTGAGCCTGCTCGCCTCGATGCATCGGCTCAACCCTGGGGAGCGCGGCGTGAAACATGGGAGCATGCTGGGAATCAGAACGGATGAGGGCCTTCGCATCGGCCGCTGGAGCAAGAAGATTGACGCTGAAGACACTGCCTTCCCCCGGACGACTTTGGACCGAAACATGACCTCCCAGCAACTCACTGAAGTTTTTGACAAGGGCCAATCCAAGACCGGTTCCTTCATAGCGCCGGTCGGCGGATCCTTCGAGCTGCCTGAACTTTTGGAAGAGATGCTGCTGATCCTCTTCGGAAATACCGATCCCGGTATCGGCCACTTTCAGTTCGAGGCGGTCGCCCTTGTGGGCCAGGTCCACGGAGATGGAACCCTTTTCATCCGTGAACTTCACCGCATTGGAGAGAAGGTTGAAGAGGATCCGTTCGTAAAGGTGACGATCCATGTCCACGATAAGGGATGGCTCGTGACTTGTGAATTGTCCCTGGATGCCTTTGACGGCCATGATCGGTTCAAAATCGGCAAGGATCGCCCGGGTGACCTTCGCGATATCTGTCGGTTCACGCTTGACCTCCATTTTATTGGCTTCAAGCTTGGAGAAATCCAGCAGACTGTTCACCATCTGCAGAAGGCGTATGGCATTGCCATGTATGGTCGCCAGGGAATTGAGACTTCTTTCCGGCAAATTTCTGGACTCCGGGCTGTTCAGCAGCGACTCGATGGGCGCCAGGATCAGAGTCAGGGGCGTTCGGAGTTCATGGGAGACGTTGGCTACAAACTCGCTTTTGAGTTTTTCGGCTTCGATCAAGGCTCGATTCCTCTCCTCCAGCGCCTCCTCCGCCTTCTTCCTTTCCACGATCTCCAGGTGAAGGCTTTCGTTGGCCTTTCTTAGCTGCGAGGGGCTGGGAAGCACCAGAACACGAGGAATCAAGGGCCAAAGGGCGACGGCCGTTCCTATGGATGCGGCTGCAGTGATGGCTTTGACGACGGCTGTCAGACGATAGACCGGATCCCATACCGTCCAGATATTCATCACATGAGTGGCGCCGCAGGCGAGGATGAAGATTCCAAACATGACGAAGATCCAATTGAACGCGAGATCCTTGCGCTTGCGGACGAGATAGATGAGGGCGAACGGGATCGTGGCATAGGCCAGGCCGATGATGGCATCGGAAATAACATGGGTCCACAGGATGTTCGCCTGCCAGAGGTAACAATGTCCATGGGGCATGAACGAATCGGAACTCAGAAGATCGCTGAAGAAGTTTGGCATACTCGCCCCCAACCGTGGCGTATTTATTGATAAATAGAGAGAGAGGACATAACCCGATGAGGAGTTATGCGTGGAGTCTATCCAATAGAAAGCCAAAGTTTCCACTGCGCAAAAAGACGGTCGGCACTACAGAAAAATTATCATGCGCTTGATCAGGACCCTGCATGACACCATGAGGCTGCTTGTTTAACGAGATTCGGAAAGACGGAGGATCGGTTTCAGCCAGGCGTGGATTTGTTCATGGACCGCCCGGCTGCTGAGCAGACCAAGATGCGAAGTTCCCATGGCCACCCACTGCTGATCCGCTGCGAAGGCCAGGTCGAATTCCGGGTTCCCATGCTGCCCCAAAGCACTGGCAACCGGGACGATGCCATCACCGGCAAGAGGTCGCGATGTGTCCAGACTCCGACTCGCAGCCACGGCGAAGCACGCGACACCAGCTGGCAGACGCACGGCTGTTCGGGGATCACCGCCGCGCGCGAAACGATCGCGATCCTGCCAATGCGAATCGAGGACATTGCCGTAACGCAGATCGGTAACACCCGCGCTCCGTATTTTACCGAGTTGGGCCAAGGGAGCACTGTACCGACTGATGCCGAGCAGCGTATCCACCCAGTTCCCCAGGCGCTCCATCGGTGCTCCGTGATGTGGCGTGCCGAGGGTGACCAGCGCGCGCAGTTTCTGACGCCACGGAATGCCCTTCGCTTCCGCCGCAAGACACGCGCTCCGCGCGATCAGTCCGCCCATGCTGTGGCCCACGAACAGAATATCCTCCATGGGCCCAGGCCATGCTTCATGCAAGCGTTCCAGGAGTATGGCGAACGCCAGTCCATTTTGCGAAATATGCAGACCACTGTTGTAGCGCAGATAGATCGGGATAAGACCGAGCTCGGCCGCCAGCGCCACACCATGATCATGATTTTTTCGAAGCCAGCTGCCTTCATCGAGCGAGGATCCATGCAATAGGATCAAGGGCCGTCCCCCTTGAGGAAAGCTCGCTTCCAGGGCTTCCCGTTCGAGGCGCAGCGGCCTCCCGTTGTGACACAAACGCATCTCGATAGCCAAAGGGTTGTTCGTTTCAACCAGGTAATCCCCAAGAACGCCATTGAGTGCCGCGAGAAACACGCCCCGCTCGGCACCTGGTGTGCTCAGGAAGGGTTCACATTCGGAAGCAACGCGTTCCAATCCGCATCCAACCATGCCGGTCACACCGCGAATCGCTCCATAGGTCGGCGCGGTCAGCAGCTTTGTGACCGCTCCCAGAGGCTGTCCAACCAGCGCCGGCCCGCCCCCAATTGTATGATGCATCGTTTCCACGAGGCTGGTAATACTATGGGTGGCCTCCACAGCAAGACGTGTGGCACCTTTCAATTGATCGACCAGTTTCCATCTGTTTGTCATGGCAGGCATCATCCTTTTCGAACCATTGCCGGTTTCAGCTATTCAGTTATAGCGCCGCAGGTGCGGGAAGGAAAGGTCCAACACGTGGAACGAAGCAGGAATGATAAGGAGTACATCCATGGACGACACATTTTTCGAAGGATCCCTTGTTCTTGAGAAACTCGCGGAAATCGACAAGGTGGACGACTTCTTTGAAGCCATCGACTCGGATGATTTCGCACAAGCAGAAAAGTTGATGAAGGCCGCGAGAGTCGATGCCGCAACCATCGCCATAGTTCTCCAGAAAATGGCGGAATCGGATGGCGAACACTGACATTTTTCAGAATCCTCCACTATAACCCGTTGATATAACAACGTTTCAGTCTGACTAATAATTTCCTAGACAACTATTTCCGATTAAACTAATGTCGGCAGCAGAGGAGGGCGGGCATGGCAAAGGGCAGAACGGTGAGTCCATTGCAGTCGCATATTGGATTCTGGATGAGGCTGGTTTCGAACAATGTCTCGCAGGCGTTTGCAAGGAAGCTGGAATCAACCGGCGTGACGGTGGCTGAATGGGTTGTGATGCGGGAGATGTACGGTGAGGCTGGTCTGACGACACCCAGCCAGGTCGCCGACCTCACCGGCCTTTCCCGGGGAGCTGTTTCCAAACTCCTGGAGCGCCTTTTGCAGAAAGGCTATATCGGGCGCACCGAATCCACGATTGATCGACGCTACCAGGACATCCGACTGACCGCCGAAGCGCAGGAACTCGTTCCCCGGCTGGCTGCCCTTGCGGATCAAAATGATGACGAGTACTTTACGCCACTCACCGAAGCCGAGCGCAAACAGCTGACAAGGATTTTGAAAAAGTTGGCCAGAGTTCACAGCCTGACCAGCGCTCCCATCGAATAACAGGAGGACATATGAACATCAGCACGTTAAAGGAAGTTATCCAAGGTTCATGGAGCAACACACTCAGATTCCCCGAGGTGGTCGGCAAACTCATGGCAGAGGGGGTGGAATCCTACCATGTGGATCTGGTGCGGGCTGAGAATCGCTACTACACGGCATCCGGCCAGCATCATGTTGAAAGCGTTCCGTTCCCGCATCCGACTGCAGCCCAGGAATTTTCAGCCGAGAAGGTTGCAGCAGCCGTCAGGAGCAGCCAGGCCGGGGAGATAACCTATCCCCAGTTTTTGCAAAGGATCATGGACGCCGGGACTGTCTATTACATTGCCTGTCTTGCCGGTCGCAGGGTTATCTATCTGGGTCGCAAGGGCGATTGTCACGTCGAACACTTTCCCCCAGCCCCGAGGTGATTGCGTAGCCAAGGGGACGATCCAGAAAATCCCCGATGAAATCTTACCAGCTTGATTCAATTTTATTACCCAGACAATAATGACGTTCGTCTGCGAAGCTTTTGTATTCTTGTGTTTGTGATACATTGCGCGGATGGAGGATGGGTATTAACATTTTACGACAAAAAAGGTTCATCATCGCAGCCATAACCCTGGTGGTTATCCTCATGATTTTCTGGAATAGGGATTTTTTCTGGAACGATCAGGATTCGATTTTGGGTTCGTCAGATGCCGATGCCAAGGCACCCGTCATCACGGTGATTACGGAGCCCATCGCCATAACGGGGAACGATCGCATTTTCGAAGCGATCGGAACGGGACGTGCACGCCTCTCGGTTCAGATTTATCCGGCCGTGTCCGAGGCTGTTCAGGAAGTGCTTTTTACAGCCCAAGGTCCTGTCAAAAAAGGTGAGGTCCTGGTTCGCCTGGACGACCGCGAAGAGAAACTGGCTCTCAGGCGGGCGGAGATTGAGCTGGACGCAGCCAGGCGTTTGCTGAATCGCTACGAACAGGCCGGACGGCAGGGAGGAGTTCCGAAGTCGGAAGTGGACCAGGCTCGGGCTGATTTTGAAGCGAAAAGAGTCGCGCGGGACCAGGCTCAGCTCGACCTGGAATTGCACAGTATCATCGCACCCTTTGATGGTGTTGTCGGTCTGCCGAGAATTGATCCGGGTGACAGGGTTTCTCCCGATACGGTGATCACAGTGCTGGACGACCGGCACATCCTTTACGTCGATATCGAAGTTCCCGAGGCCCTGGTCAGTTCTCTTCAAGGCGAACAGATCATAACCGCGACAACACCAGCGTGGCCTGGACTTACGTTCGACGCTCATATATCCGCCCTGGAGAGTCGGATCGATCCGGAGCGCCGGACGATGATGGTCAGAGCCAATATCGTGAACGAGAAGGATCTCTTGCGCCCCGGAATGTCCTTCGTGACCCGCTGGAAAATAAAAGGCAACGAATTTCCAACCGTTCCTGAAATTGCTCTGCAATGGGGCCGCGAGGGGGCTTTTATTTGGGTGATTCGCGGGGACAAGGCTGAAAAAATACCCGTCCGCGTCATCGCCCGAACCTCAGGACGGGTCCTGGTTGAGGGCGCGGTGACAAACGGCGATCATGTTGTTGTCGAAGGCGTGCAGCGTCTGACTCCTGGCAGCAAGGTCCGGATGTTAGGGGCAGGAGAATCATGAAGGAGAGTGGCAACACACTGACAGCCCTCGGGGTGCGACGCCCCGTGACGATCGCCGTCATGAATCTTCTCATTATGCTGGTGGGTCTGGCGAGTTTGCTGGGGATCGATGTTCGCGAGCTGCCCAATGTCGATCGCCCCGTGGTGAGTGTCCAGGCCCGGTATGAGGGAGCTTCCCCAAAAACCATGGATACGGAAGTGACCAGCATTCTGGAGGGAGCGGTCGCCCGGGTCTCCGGCGTCAGGAATATCGAATCGTCCAGTGAAGAGAACAGCACGCGGATACGGGTTGAGTTTCAGCCGGAGGTCGATATCAATGACGCCTCCAATGATGTGCGCGAAGCCGTGAGCCGGGTTCAGCGGGATCTGCCGGAAGATATTGATCAGGTTTTTGTGGTAAAGGCCGACGACGACGCCGAAGCCATCATGCAGCTCTCTGTTATGAGCACGCAACTCTCAAAGCATGAGTTGGCCGAACGCATCGAAAAGGATGTGGCCCCTGAATTACTCTCCATCGCGGGCGTGGCGGATGTGCGCTTGAACGGGGATCAGCCCATGGTGCTTCGCGTTGTGCTCGACCCGGCGCGCATGGCCGCTAATCTTATTTCGGCGGCTGACGTCATCGAAACCATGCGCAATGCTCATTTCGATGTGCCAGCCGGTAGCTACGAATCCGAGGACCAGGAACTGATCGTTCGTGCTTATGCCTCTGTCATCGAACCCGCCAAGGTTGAGCGCATGCATATCCGCGGCAATATCCGGATCGGTGATATTGGAGACGCATTTTACGCGCCGGAGGAAGCGGAATCCTATTCGCTTTTAAACGGTCGCATGGTGATTGGCCTCGGAATCATCAGGCAGGCCGGTTCCAATACCATCGCGATATCGGACGAAGTGGAAAAACGCATGGCGCAGATGAATGAGCGCTTTCGCGACTTTGAGATCGTCCTGACCTCGAACGATGCCGTCTTCATCAAGGGTGCGCTCCTGGAGGTTTTGTATAGCCTGATCATTTCCATCCTCATCGTTCTCCTCGTGATCGCCCTGTTCCTTGGCCAATGGCGGGTCACACTGGTGCCTGCCGTGACAATGCCCATTTCGCTGATAGGGACTCTGGCTGCCATTTGGATATTTGGTTTTTCCATCAATCTGCTCACCCTCCTGGCCTTGGTTCTGGCCACTGGCCTTGTGGTGGATGATGCGATTGTTGTCATGGAGAATGTTCAAAGACGCATGGACCAGGGTCTGGGCAGCATGGCGGCCGCTGTGATTGGAACCCATCAGGTGTTTTTCGCTGTGATCGCGACGACCGTGACCCTGGTCGCTGTTTTTTTGCCGATCGCCTTTTTACCGGGAGAAGCGGGCCGGCTGTTTCGCGAGTTTGCGCTGGTTTTGGCCATTGCCGTGAGTATAAGTTCTTTCGTGGCCATCACGTTATGCCCCATGATCATGTCCCGCATGAATACAGGTTCCGGCGGAAAAGATTCATCGTTCCTTCAAAGGCGTCTCAGTGAATTCGGTCACCGATTGAGCCAGTATTATTTTCAAACCCTGGAAAAAATGCTGGCGCGACCTTTCCTGTCCCTGGCTGCGGCCCTCGTCCTGGGGGTCGCCGGCGCGTTCGGCTTTTTCCAACTGAATCAGGAGCTGCTGCCCGTGGAAGATCGCGGGGAACTGCGCATATCCCTGACCGGGCCCGATGGAGCTTCTCTGGCTTATGCCGATCGTCAGGCCCAGAAGGTGGAATCCATTCTCCATCCCTATCAGGAGGCGGGACTCATCAAGGACATTTATACGATCGTCGGCAGCTGGGATAAAAACCGGGCTCTGACGATTGCCACTCTCGTCGATGCCGAAGATCGGGATTTCAGCCAGATGGAGCTGGCGGATGACGTGAATCAGCAGCTCTCGGCATTGCCTGGGGCTCAGGTGCGTATCAATCAGGGATCCGGGCTTGATATTGGAGGTGGCGGTTCCGGCCTGGAGCTGGCCCTGCTCGGGAATGAATATGAAGACATTGCCGAAGCTGCTCACAAACTGTCGGCCGCTCTCCTGGAGCGTGTGGACGGGATTGAGGATGTCCGGGTCCAGTTTGATACCTCCCAGCCTGAGCTTTCCTTCAATATCAATCGCGAGAAAGCCCAGGATCTCAAGGTTCCTCTGGACGCCATTTCCCAGACACTGCGGGTGATGGTCGATGAATATGATGTCATTGACCTCAATATCGAGGATCAGGCCGTTCCCGTGATGCTGGGATCAAAAATGGGCGCTGTCAATGATCCCGGTGACCTGCTCAATATCTTTGTACCCAATGCGAACCAGAAGCTTGTGCCCTTGAGCTCTCTCATCAGTGTGGAGGAGCGCGGCGTCGCAGCTGAGCTTGACCGGCACGCCCAGCGCCGGGCCATTGAATTGGATATCGATCTTCCACCCGGGGCGGCCATTGGTCATGTGATGGCGCAGGTCCGCGCGGTCGCAGCTGAAGTGTTACCCGCGAACATCAGCATTCTTTTTTTGGGGGAAGCCGCGACGCTTGAGGAAACCTCCTATGAAGTCGCCATCACCTTTCTTCTCGCCATTGCTGTTGTCTTTCTGGTTCTGGCGGCTCAGTTTGAAAGTCTGGCAACCGCTTTCATTGTCATGTTTATCGTGCCGTTCGGCATCGCCGCGGCGGTGTTTGCCCTCCTGCTGACGGGTCAATCCATTAACTTGTATAGCCAGATCGGGCTGGTCATGCTCATCGGTTTGATGACGAAAAATGCCATTTTGCTGGTTGAGTTTATGGATCAACTGCGGGACGAAGGCCGCAATGTTCCCGATGCGGTTATGGAAGGAGCCAGGGTTCGGTTGCGACCGGTTATGATGACCGTTTTGTCAACCGTTCTCGGCAGTTTACCGCTCCTGCTCAGCCAGGGTCCTGGAGCAGAAGCCCGCAACGCCATCGGTTGGGTGATCTTCGGCGGCCTGGGACTCTCCACCTTGTTTACGCTCTATCTCACGCCGCTGGCCTATTCCCTGATCGCACCGCATGTAAAACCTCGTGGCCAGGCCGGAAAGGTCCTGGAGACGCAGTTGGAAAGTGCTGCCAGGCAGGGTGAAGGCAGACTCGAAACTCACGAGGCTCTAGTGTGAAACGCTTCATTTTTGTTTTGATCTGGTCCTGGTCCGGAGCATCCTATGCTCAGAAACATTTTACGCTGAACGATGCCTTGCAGCATGTATTAAAGGATAGCCCCTATGTTCAGGCGGAAAAGGCCAATATCGAGATCGCCGAGGCGGCCGCGTTAAGAGCCCGAGGCCAGCTTTTGCCTCAATTGAATATACGGGGCTCCATCCACCAGCGGCCGGACACGACCGACGTGGATGAACCCCGGCGCGCCTCTGAATATTCCATTAGCCTGGCGCAGCCTCTCTTTTATGGAGGATCCCGTTTTTATCAGTGGCGGGCCGCTCAATCCATGCTTGACGCCCGTATCGCCGGAACAGCTTCCTCACTGCAGAATATCAAACTGGAATTGACGCAGACCTACCTCGCGATACTCGCGCGCATGGAGATCCTTGAGCACCAGCGGGAGCAGGTGAGAGTTTTGAAGGAGCAGGTGACGGTCGTACGCGCACGCTTCAAGGCCGGCACCGCCATACGCTCCGACGTGCAGCAGGCCGAGGCTCGACTGGCGGCTGCGGAAGGTTCCGCAACGATGGCTGAAAGTCAGCTGGAAATTGCCAGGGCCCAGCTGCTCCAGTATCTAGGCTTTGAACCGGACGCCCCTTTGGTCTGGCCCGACATTCCCAGGAATCTGCCTGATAAGGCGGAAGTTCTCTATGGCAAAGTCCTGGCCGAGAATCCTCTTTTGCACCAAAGTCAGGCGCTGATCGCCAGCGAACAGGCTGAGCACAAAGCAGCCAGAGGAGCCTTTTTTCCCGAGTTTACCGCTGAATTACGCCGGACGCGGCGCCTGGATCAGGACGATCTGCCCGAGCAACAGAATGAGATCGTCCTCGGCATGACCCTTAATTTATTCAATGGTCTTCAGTCCTATTACAATGCGAGCCAGCAGAACCTTGAACTGCAGCAGGCGCGGGAAAGGATGACCATAGTCAAGCGGGAGCTCCAGCAGGAAAGCAGCGAGATTTTCTCCCAGTTTTTGGCCGCGAAATCAAACCTGGGTTCGTTGCGAGTCGCCGTGAATTCAGCCGAGTCGGCGGCGAGGGCCTTTGAGTTGGAGTATAAAAGCGGGCTGCGCGGTCTCTCGGATGTGCTGAATGCGGAACAGGATGTTTTGCAGGCCCAGGTCTCCCTCATCCAGGCCAGGTTCGAATATTACCTGGCGGCGTATCGTATGCAGTACGTCGCCGGCAGTCTCTGAGAAGGGTGTGGATTTCCGCATTTTTTTCTTCTGTAATGTTTAAAAAAATATTCTATATTGCGCCGAATTTACTAAGAAAAACATCCCTGCGACAAATCCTTTAATGCGGGCCTTCCCGTTCACCGACATAGTCCCTATATAAGACAAGCGCAAACCTTTGGGGATAAGTATGAGCGAGCAAAAAGCACAGGCCCGTGTTCTTTCCATCGCCGTCGAGCAGGGCGGACCGCGCAAGGCGGAAAAGGATGCTTTGGAGCTGCGCATCACGGAGCTGATCGGCGTCGCGGAGCACTTATCCCAGCGCATTGCCATTTCGCAAGGGCATGCGGAGCGTTTGGAAAAGGAGGTCGAGGATTTCCGCCGCCTCCGCCAGCAGGCCGAAGCGGAGCATAAGGCCCAGGAGGAGTTGAACACCAGCAAACGGCGTGAACTCGTGACTCTTGAGTCGGAAGTCAAGAAGCATGAGACCACCATCAGCAACCAGCAGGAGCGTATTCGCAACCTGACGGAAACGATTGATATTGCCGAAAAACGCAGCAAGGAAGCGATCGCGGCTTTCCAGGCCGACACCGACGATAAGCTCAAATCCATCCAGCATGAGTTTGAAGCGGAAAAGGAACGGCTCACCATTGAGTTCGAAACTCATCGCAATCAAACCCAGACGGAAATGAAGCAGCTGACCGAGGAACTGGACCAGAACCGCAAGAAAGCCATGCGGGCGCTGGAAATTGAGATCCAGGACACTCGAAAAAAAGCCGAGGAAACCGTCTCCAAACTTCTGCACGACGGTCGCAGTAAAAACGAGGCTCTGATCAAATCCACCGAAGCCACCGCCTTGGAAGTGCACCGTGAATCGGAAGCCGCAGCCAAGAGGCTTCTGGTCGAAGCCAATCAAAAAGCGGCGGACATCATCCGTGCTGCGCAGCATGAAGCCGAGGAAGTGCGCCGGCGCACCCACAACGCGGAAGTGAGTTTCCTGAAAGAGAAAAACAATGGACTCGCGGAAATGAAACTCATGGTCGCGAACGCCAAGGAAGAGGCCCAAAACATCATTACGGCGGCCATGAAGGAAGCCAGTGAAATCCACTATAAAGTGGAAAAGGAAAATGAAGCCAAGATAACTGCGGCCAACAGCAAGATCAGCCAGGCTCGCAATGCCGCTGAGAAGGAAACTCAGGAGTACATGGAAAAATCCCGTGCGGAACTGTTCCGCCAGGCCAAGGAACAGGAAGCCCTCCTGGCCCGTAAGCTGAAGGACGCGGAAGACCAGCTCGCGGCCGAACGCAAGCGCATGGAAGATGAAGCCCGCTCGATACTGGCCAGTGCCAGGGAGCGTGCCCAGGCGATCATTGACACCGCCAACAACGAGAAGAACTTCAAATTCGAAGAGCTCAAGGCTCTTGAGAATTCCATGTTCCAATCCGCCAGACAGTCCGCTTCTGCCATCACCCACGACGCCGAGAAGATTGCTTTGAATATCGTGGAAGAAGCCCGTGGGCGGGCCAAGACGGTCGAAAAAACCGTGGAAGCGATCCTGGCCCATGCGACCGACGATGCGAACAAAATCCGCGCGAAGGCGGACGCCTATGCGGAGCAGATCAGGCGGGAAGTTCCCGACCCGGCTCAATGGGATGCGGAGCTGACTCGAATTCGCCAGCAGGAGCAGGATCGACTGCAGGCTTTGATCGAACCTACGGTCAAGAACTACCTGAAAGCGATCGACATGGCGATCCACAGCGTCTTCATGGATCTGCCTTCGAAGTATCAGACCAACAAAGTGATCCAGGACTTTGCCGAAGCGATCGGCACGATCCAGCACAAGAAGAATCTGATCAAGTTTGGCGATCTGATTCCAAGGTTGGCTGTCTCGCCGCAGATCAGTGACTCGTCGATGCCACCGCCCTTGAAAAAATCATCCTGAATGTCTTCACCGGGGTGCTCTCCACCCCGGTATCATCGTGTTTCCCCAAGCCTTCCGCCGACTTATACCTACCCTCAACGACGTCCTTCCATCCCTGGTTTGACCGTCAAGGGTTTGGACAACGTTACGTTCCTTCTGCCTAACGTAGCAGACAATCCTGGACAACATGCGGGACAAATGCCTGTGATTCATGCCGAGTTCGGTGCGGCATGGCAATTGCTTTGGGGCCCGTGAACGCGAATGTTCCGCATGCAAAGCCGAGTGAATCTCACTCACACTTTGCGCGCATATGATACGCGCTCGCACAGCGACGATCACTTCACATCTCTGGCCGACATCGCGCCACGCGACTGCTTTCGAACCCCTATTTTTCAAGCACAATCATCATCTATTGCGTAGTGCATTGTTTCACAAAGCGTTCACTAAATTTTTTACTTTTTGTAAAATTTTCTCTTAATGAAAAACAAAATCTTCCGAAACGTAAGCATTAGGTCAACACGCAACGCTTAGGCTAAGGAGAACATCATGCATTTGAGATGGAAAGTGGCACTCGCCATCAGCGCATCAATTGCCATCAGCTGCAGCAGCGCCAAACAAAGCGCTGACAAGAGCAGCGGCAACACGGGTGCAGGCAGCGACGAATTGATCAATGCCGAGACCACCTATTACGCGGGTTACGACGGCACGACGGATTACAGCATCCTGCTTCCGGATTTTCGCAAGTATGCCCTTGCGGATCAATCGGTTGCCAAACTCGAAGAGATCAAGGTGACTCTCTCCGATGAACTGTTGAATGAGCTGGTGGCCCAGTCCAAGGCCAAGAACCCCAATTTTGATGAGGAAAAGTTCAAGAAGCGTTTCAGGAAGGAACGCACGTCCTATAAGATCACACCCTTGAAGGCTGGGACTCTGTATGTGGCCACTTCAGGTGGTCGTGGCGGACCTCCCGGCACAGGTCAGTCCGGGTTCCCCGTCTCCAAGAACATCCGCATTGTTGTGAAGCAGTATTCAGCTGAAGACCTGGCGCTGGGCAAGGCCCGCTATGAAACCGACGCCGGGGGGACTCTGAAGAGCTGCAAGTCCTGCCATGAATCAGCGGATAACAATGCCCCTCCTCATGAGCTGGGCCGCATCATGCAGATTTCCGACAGTGACGCCAGCACCTGGCTCAAGACAGGCGAACTCAATGGTCGCGTGGCCGAGGTTGAGCATGCCTGGGAATTCAACTCTGATGCGGAACTCCAGGGTGTGGTCGCCTATCTGCGCAGCAAGCAGACGCGCGATATCGAAACGCTGACCAAGCTCTATTTCGAAGAGCATTTGGCCAATGATCAGGGTATCAAGCAAGGCCCGAAACCATAACAGGATACGACCATGATCATAAGGAATGTGGCGACTTGTGTCGCGCTCATACTCATCGTGTCCTGCAAGGCGAAGAAAAAATCCGTCAGTGAGCTCGATGCCGAGCAGCCGATGGTGACGCTGGGATCAGGCCCGCTGCCACCCACCTTGATGGAGACTGGTCTCTTCAAGGATGGCGACCTTGCAGCTCTGAGTCCAGGCCTGCACCGGTACGACGTCCGCGTGCCCTTATGGTCCGATGGAGCCCAAAAAGATCGCTTTGTTTTTGCCCCCACAGACAAAGCGGTCTCTTTCAATGGCACGAAGCTGGACTTCCCCACGGGTTCTGTCTTCGTGAAACATTTTAAGAGCGACAATGATCCGGGCCTTAATGTTGAGACCCGGGTCATTGTCCTCAACGGGGATGGCACGTGGGTCTACGGCACCTATCTTTGGAAGGAGGACGGGAGCACCGAGCTGCTCGACCGCGCCCGTACCGTCCAGGTGGGTGGCAAGGACTACCGCATCCCCTCTCCCAAGGAGTGCACCACCTGTCATCGCGAAAACGCCGAAGTCTTGGGCTTTTCATTGGAGCAGCTGAATCGGGATAACCAGATCCAGCAGCTGTCGGAACTTAAGGTTCTGGGGCCGGACGTGCAAAGCATGCTGGCGGTCAAGCCCCTCGATGATGTGAAGGACAAGGCCCTTCCCATCAATAGCAGGGCTCGCACCTATATGCATGTGAACTGCGCGACTTGTCACAACCCGGGCGGCCCCAAGGGGGCCAACCTCATGGATATGCGTTTGGAAGCAGTGGACACCCATCTTCTCAGCCTGGGAAAAATTTTTCCTGGCAAACCGGATGATTCCATCCTCTTCCAAAAAATATCGGCTGACACATCCCGGATGCCTCCGGTCAGTATTCGCCCTGATCCTTTGGCTTTGGAGATTTTTCGTTCGTATATAGAAGGTCTGGTGGAAACACCCGCTCCGGTCACGGATGAGCCGGTTCAGATACCTGAGCCGCAACCGGGGCGAGACGTGCCTGCGGAAGAATCGCAGAACGATGAAGTCCAGCAGTCGGGTCCTTAAGCCACCCGTCGCGTCCCTACTCCCTTCTGAGCTCTGGGTATCCAGAGCTCGAATTCCGTGCCTTCACCGACACGGCTGGAGACATGGATCGTTCCACCCACAGCTTCCAGACTTCGGGCAACGGCCGACATGCCGACCCCGCGTCCGGAGATATCCGACACCCGTTCAGCCGTGGACAGCCCATCGCGGAAAATCAGTTCCAGCTTCTCCTGCTCACTCATGCGGGCGACTTCCTCGGGCTGCACCAATCCGGAGTCGATGGCCTTTTGCACCACCGCCTGGGTATTGATGCCCTTGCCATCATCGGCCAGTTTCAGCGTCCAGCCGGACTCGGCCTCGATGAAAGTCAGTCGCAGATGCCCGACCGGTGGCTTCGTGCCGCGCTCATCCGGTGCTTCCAAACCGTGATCAACGGAATTCCGGATCAGATGGGTCAGGTTCTGCAGAACCGGAGCGAACACATCCGAATCAAGCCGCACATCGCCGCCGATGATTTCCAGTTCCGCTTTCTTGTCCAGACGCTCCGCCAGCAGTTTCACAAAATCCGGCAAGGGGCCGACCAGATCGCGGGCATTTTTCATCAGGATGGTCTGGATCCACAGAGCCAGCTCGCGCCGCGCATCATCCAGCGTTCCGACGCGTCCCACGCGTTGTTCCAGCGACTTGATGGAATTCTGATCGAGCTGCACCCAGCTGCCGACCTCTTCCTCATAGCTGATGGACAGCAGCTGATAGTTGGCCATCAGGAAATCCTTCAGCTTGCCTTCCACCTCATGAACATGATCGATGCTGATCACGAGTTCATCTTCAATCTGGTGAATGGTTCTGGCCATTTCAACCAGACCAAAGGCTCCGCAGTTGCCCTTCAGGGTATGCAGGATGGCTCGCGCACGGGCCTGATCCTGCATGGCATCCTTGGCCTTCAACTCCGCCAGCGAACGGCGGGCATCGGTCAGGAAAAGACCAAAGGCTTCCCGCTGCCGCAGGATTCCAAGGACGGCGTTGATGTTGATGTTTTCCATTTCCGCCTGTTCAAGCGCGGTGACATCGGTGATGGTAAAGAGCACGAGTTCAACCTTGCCGGTCTCATTGCGCACCGCACTGGCCACAAGGCGCAGAGCCTTATCCCCCACATGGAAACGCTGGGGCAGCTGTTCGGTGGTCACTTCCTCGGGCATGATATCTTCAAAAATTTCACTGATGGCCAGCTGATAATAGCCGGCATGAGCGGGCTTCATGTTCAGGAGTTTAGAGAGGAGCATACCGGTGCGCACGCGATTATCAAAGAGGTTCTGGCAGGATTTGGTGAATCCTTCCTGAATCTCGCCATCGCGATTGACCAGCAGGAAACCGCTCTGCACGTTGTTCAAAATCGTTTGCAGTGCCCGGCTGCGTTCCTTCACGCGCTCTTCCAGGTTGGAATTCATTTTTTCCAGCTGCTTCGAATAATCTTCAAGGCTGACGCGTGCATCCAGGACTTTCACGGTGAGCTGATGGAAGACGGATTTCAAAAGGCCGATTTCATTGTGGGGCAGTTTTTCCGTCAGCGTGCGCGGAATCCGGTCGGTATCATTTTTCTGAATGAGTTCCCCCATCTCCTGGATCGAGGCGGTGGTTTGCTTGAGGGGCATCAGAACCATGCGATAGAGCAGCCATGAGGCCAAAAGACCGACCGCTCCAACGGTCATCACCAGGTAAAGAATCAGCATGCGGGTGATCGAGTCGGCGACCGCAGCGGCCTCAGCCAGGGGTTTCACGACCACCACCTTCCAGTAGGAGGAAGGCACATGGAAGATATAGGCCAGCGAACGTGATCCGGTGACGAAGTCCCGATCCAGTTCCAGGCTTTGATAAAGTTTGGTCTGCTGGGTGCGGGTATTCAGAGGATCCATGGTGATGGCATTGATGAATTCCGCTTCCTTTTCATCGATCTGGTAGCTGTCCTCATCCACCTTTGTCGAAATCGTGGGATTGAAGCCCGGCATGCTGCGGGCTGTCGTCAGGATATCCTGATTCATGGCATCCAGGGCCTGGGCGATGGGAGCAAAGTGGGGCTCCTTTTGCGCGAGGTCACTGGCCATGACGAAGTCCTCGGTTCGATTGCCCTTATCGTCCTGACCGATTTTTTTCACCAGGTCGACGTTCGGAAAGGTCAGAAACTTGTTGTTGCGGTCCATGATGAAGACATAGCCACCGGTCTTTTTCTGCCAGGATTTCGCCAGGGCATGCAGACCTTCGAGTTTCACATCGATGGTGACTTCGCCCATGAATTTGTCCTGATCAAAGATGCCGACCGTACAGGTGGTCATGGGCTGGTAGCTATAAGGGTCCATATACGAGCGGCTCCAGAAGCACTTGCCGCGCTGCGCATACCGCACCACCACGTACCATTCCTCGTGATGGTAACCCGCTCCGGGTTTGTTGTAATCGTCAAAGAACTCCAGCTGACCGTCCTTGTTGCGTCCCCAGAAGAAACTGCTGCGTTCCTTTTTGGGGTGAAAGGCATAGGGTTCCGGCCAGAATCCTCCACCGGCCACATCATTGTCGCCTTGGAAATTGACGAGAGGAGGCAGGGAGTTATGAATGACCTTGTCATCCTTGGGCAGGACCTTGCTCGTTTCAGCAAAGGTGCGGGCGAGGGCATCGACCTCAATCAGACGGTTCTGCAGATCGCCGACCGCATTATTACCGGTCTGTTCGATCAGGCGTCGGCTCTCTTCGAGCACTTTTTCCGTTCCCATGGATTTCATCACCAGAACGATGCCGCCGAGGACCCAAACTCCCAGAACCAGGACAGCGATCTGGGTTTTGAAACCAAGGCTTTGATGCCAACGTAATTTTTCAAACTGTGCCATGCCGGGCCTCCCAAGCTATGGAAGATACCTTCGGCGGAATTTGTCACAGACTCATAACTTTATTGAAATTTTTTCACATCAATGAGCCATCACAGGGATTTATCGCATAAATATAGAAGCGGCGAACGATTCTCTTTTCGATCGCTCGCCGCAGGGGCCTGGGAAAATTCAGGGAATGGTATGTTCCACATATAGGCTTGTATCCGTGGCGACCACAAAACGCTCACCACTGGCAGCGTTATAAACGGTGAAATAGAGCCAGCCGTCCGAACGGAAATGTGGGAACTGAGCATAGAAACCCTTGGGCATCTGCGTCAGAGCCACCGGTTCCCCGCCCTTGAGCAGGTCATAAACATAAATATCAGCGGAAGAATTCAGGTCTCTGCTCCCCCCGTCAGCTGAGGAATCCAGGTCTCCGACTTGTCCGTCCAGTTTCGCATAACGATAGAACGTCATCATTCTTTCGTTGAAGGAGATATTGGGCTTTTCACCGCCGCCCATGCAGAGCAACGCTGTGGAGGCATCGTTCCAGTCCGGCAACTGGTCGTTGGCTCCAAAGGTCTCATTCATCAGGAAAAGGCGATAACCGCCATGCCGTGCCTTGCCATCCGTCGAGGCGGACAGTATCGCGACGGCGATCTGATTGGCCGGTGACATCATCCAGTTGCCATGATGGGGCGTCGGGAACCTGCGGGTGCTGACCTTTTCAAAACCGCTATCATTCACGCGGCGTATGGTTTCCACGTCGAGCGCCGCCTGTCTGCCAAAGAGCGGAGCGATGTCACGGAACACCGAATAGCCATCATCCGAGCCGTAGTATCCTGCCAGCGTGCGGATCTCACCCGTATCGAGGCTGCTGCCAATGGCCTGATAAAGACCGATCTGCAGATCGCTTTTCGAGCAGCCGAGCTGCATGAAGTCAAGGGTCACCAGATCCGCATGGTCGAGGATGCTCTGCTCACAAATCCGTGAGCCATGGGGATCACCCTGGAACATGAAGGCGCTGTTATCCGGAAGGAAAGCAGGATCATACAAGGCCTCGACCGTGATCCGGCGGGCCGGACGACCCAGGAGCTTGTCCTGAAGGTCGATGATGGCACTGGGTTCCCCACCGTTGGCGACAAAGCGCCCATCGGCGGACGAGCGAATCCAGTATTGGGTGGTCTCATCATACTGATGAAGGATCCGCATATGACCGGACAGACCGGGGGCTTTCCATTCATCCTTTGATGGAAATACATCCCGGCCGTCTTTGGTTTTCTGGGTAAAACATGCATGTTTATCGTCGTCCACACAGGCGAACATGGGCAGGCCACGGGCCTGGTTCACATGCTCCCAGCCCTCACTGCCCTCGCTCATGCGGCGCACATAATCCTGGAATTCCGACCCGATATGCGTATCCGCAGGAGAACGGCAGACATCCGGTCCGTCATGGGTCAGGAAATCAGCGAGTCCGGGATAGTAACGAAGTACCCAGGACAGGAGCTTTTCAAAATCCTGATCCGCCAGCGCGGAAGAACCCCGTGGCATGCGGGCGTTGGCTTTGAATTTTTCGTAATCCGCTTCACGTCCTGCCGTCTGGAAGAGGTCCTTGAAAATCTGATGCTCCACACCGGCCGCCATGAATCCCAGCCCCTTGGGATCGACCTGGGTCACATCCTGTCCATCGGGGGCGAGAGTGGCGAGACAGGATAAGACCTCCTGAGCCTTGTCCGGGGTTTTCACACCCGCATCAAAACAGGAGTAGGACCAGGAGGTGGCGTTATACAGCCGATCGAGTTCATCGATGCTGTTAAAGTTCTGATGACAGCCGATGCACTTGCCGTTATCGGGGTGCCCATCGCCTTCCACGTAACCAATACGAGCCGCCACCGTTCGAATCTCATCCTCAGTCAGGGGATTAATGGGAAAGGGATTGCCGGGTTCTTCGACTTTTTCTTTCGGGCTCGGCTCGCCTTGCAATGGGCTGCTGGTCTTGCCACCCTGGCAAGCCAACAGTCCCATCAGGGCAAGACTGATGAATACGCGTTTCATGGATCTCCTCCTCCAAACATTATTTCTCCGGCAGCGTTTTCCGCCAGTTCAGGTTGCGATAAATCAATTGATGCAGGCTTTGTCCGCCCAGGGCAGCGGACCAGACATAATCGGTGACAAAAGTGGAGCGCTGGCGCCGGCTTCCGTGCTGGGGGAATTGGATGGCGTCCTGCAGAATGTTTTCCTGCCGCGCGTCCGTTCCCGCGAATTGGTGGCAGCCGATGCAATTCGTTCGCTGGTTGTGGGCCCCGAACTCAAGATAGGGATTGCTGCACCAGCTGGCTCCGGGATTGCCATTCCGGGCGGCGTTCAGGGCTGCGACGAGATCCGGGTATTTCTGGGCGAGTTCATCCCAGTCCGCGGCATCATCCTGAAAGCGTGTGACCGCGCAAATCTTATAACGGTGAAAAAGAGGGCCGAGGTCCTTGATAAAATCCGGACGGTCGCTTCCAAAATCACCGTCGGGATCCGCGGACCACCAGGCTGTGATCCATACCCAATCTTTTTGATCCTTGGTCATGATATGAAGACCCGGGAGGAAGAGTTGTGCGGAGCCGACGTTCACGGAAAACATGGAGTCGGGCATCGCCTGCTCCTGGGCGAGCTGGGTCCAGCTGCCGTCCGGGGTCTGCATTAACTTCTGCAGGGAAGCGGCATCGGTGGGATAAGTTTTCAGTGGGCTTTTGCCATTCCACCAGGCGGCTTTGACAATGGCAGCAGCACGCGGCCATTCGCGGGTGAAGCATGATGAGCTTTCCTCCAGCGCGGACGGTCGTTTCAATCCCTCGAAGCATTTCCCGAGTTCTGCGTAATTCTGCAGCACAGCATGGATCATATCCGGGCTGTAATAAATGCGGCTCGTACCACCAATACCGGACCAGTCCTGCAGCGTTGGTTCCGGGTGCTGTTCGAACCAGGTTTTCAATCGATTCTGTAAAGGTTCGGGCATGGTATCGAGTTCACGTGCTAAAAAAAGATCCGCGTCATGGATTGTCGCATCGGTAAGAGGTTGGCCGGCTTCGATCATGGAGAGACGGCTTTGCTGCAAAGCATAGCGAAACCAGCGCTGCGCATCCTCCGCGGTGAACCAGGTGAGAAAACGCGGGACCTGACCGCGCAGCATACGGCCCTCGTTCGTTCGCGTGACAAAGCTTATGGGCTCCACCACCTCCGCAAAAATTTTCCAGCCTAACTGCCTCGTGGCTTCCATGGAACCTTGCAACGTTTCATCCACCGCAGGCCCGGCCCATAGTGGTGAGTACGGATCGGGAAGAGGAAGGACCCGCCTTCCCACTGCATCGCTTTCGACTATTGAGGTTGGCAAGGGCTCTGGATTACAGGCTTGCAGCCCGAGAGTTATAAGAAGAAGACTTAGGATTTGGTGAATTTTACTGATCATCCACTCCCCTACAAAGCGATGATAAGCGCCGTGAATATCAGAGCGTATACGGGATTGCAAGATGACTTCGATTCATGACACTTGTCCTTCATCATCGAACGGAGTAAAAGCATCGTTCCAAGCCCGTTAATGATCCATGTTTGATAGGAGTCGATATGAAACGGAAGATTTTGCAGGCGTTTCTGCTTTCCAGCTGCGTGACAGGTGCGGCCTGGGCACAAGGGACGTCAGAGGAATTGAAGGAAGAGGCGCGTTCAATTTTTTTAAATTCATGCGCCGCTTCCTGTCACAACAGCTTTGTCAGCCCCAAGTTGACTGATGCGACCGGTGAAGTGGATTGGAATGCGGTCAAGCTTTATTCGAATCGCATTCTGGCTCGTGTGCAGGAAGGAAGCATGCCGCCGCGGACGGCTCCTCCAACTCAGCAAATCACAGCAGCCCAGCGCAACAGCCTCGTTCAATATGTAAAGAGTTTGACCGCGACGCCGGATAGCATGGGGCTGCCTTTGTCGACGTTGAAGCTGGCCTCCGGTTTCAACATCGAAGTCTTTGCCAAGGCGGAAGGGGCGCGTTCGCTCGCTGTCAGTTCGGAAGGCATCGTCTTCGTCGGGACGGGTGGATTTTCGAATGTTGACCCGAATGGGCGTGTGCATGCCATTGTTCCCACGGCCAGCGGTCGTAAGGTTATTGCCTTGGCTTGGAATTTGAACAATCCGAATGGTGTGGCTTTGAAGGGCAACGACCTTTATGTTGCGGAAGTCACCCGTGTGCTGAAGTTCACGGATGCGGTCGGCTGGGTGAAAGCCAATGTCGATAAAAATTTGGGTAAGAAGTCGGCGCCCTATTCTGTGGTCTACTCTGGCCTTCCCAATCAGGCGAACCATGGCTGGAAGTATCTCAGCGTGGGTCCGGATGGGAAACTTTATCTGAATATCGGCGCGCCCTGTAATATCTGTCTGCCGGATCGTGATGCCTATGCGAACATTGTGCGTATGAATGATGATGGCAGTGATTTTGAGGTTGTGGCTCGTGGCGTGCGGAATACGGTGGGTATGGCCTGGCATCCGGAAACGAGGGAGCTTTGGTTTACTGATAATGGTCGTGATCAGCTCGGGGATAATATGCCGCCGGATGAGTTGAATCGGTTGGTGAGTGAGGGACAGGATTTTGGTTATCCCTTCTGCCATGCGAAGACTATCAGTGATCCGACCTATGGTAAAAATAAGGATTGCAGCAGTGATGCGTTCACCAAGCCTGAGATGGAACTCGGGGCGCATGTGGCGTCTTTGGGGCTGACGTTCTATGATGGTGAGATGTTTCCTGTGGCTTATAAGAATTCCATTTTTGTGGCGGAACATGGTTCATGGAATCGGTCCCGGAAGAATGGTTACCGTTTGAGTCTTGTGCAGTTTGGCGAGAATGGAGTGGGCAGCTATCAGCCGTTTATTTCGGGTTGGTTGAATGATGCGGACCAGACCAATTGGGGACGTCCGGTGGATGTGAAGAATTATGTTGATGGGTCGCTGCTGCTGAGTGATGATCAGACTGGGGCGATTTATAGGGTTTATTATCAGGGGAATTGATAGGGGCGGGTTCGATTCCCGCTACCTCGCAAGCTCATGCTGAAGGGGATCAGAAGTTCGCAAGCTTCTTCAGATTCTGATCAACTCCTGGTGGGTCACAGCCCAACACCTTCAGCAGCATGCCCTTCATACCCGAAGCCAATTAAGGAAATCCTAAAGTGCCTTATGCAATTGGCCACCAGCCTGGTTCCCGGCGAAATCACACATGATTTCTCAAACTGATGTCGTCTCGGTATCTGTGGCATTTTGGGCTTAGCGGGACGCTTCGACAATTCTTTATTCAGTCTTGTCTTACTGAGTAAAAGGGTTCGCTTTCATCCAAGGGAAAATGAAAAAAATACGTTCGGATTGATTGATCCCGAATGATCTTGCGGCTTGAGAAAACCGGAGTGCAAGTGCCACCTGAATAACGTACAGAAGGTGTTAGATAAAGATCGATACTTTGCTCGACAGCATACTTTCCAAGATCCTGGCAAAAACTGTAATCATGGGGATGAATAAGCAAGGTGTGGCTGCTGGCATGCGGTCTCAGGTCGGCATATTTCTCGGCTGAAAGGTCTGCCTTGAACATGCGTCGAGCTTGTATGATAGGCGATTGAGAATTCTTTAGATCGTTGGCATCAATCTCAGGACGATGATAAAGAGCCTCGCGAATCGAGGTTTCCTCTTCAAGCGCTCCATACCACACCCCATGGTTTCTTTGTCCAAAGCGGCCCCAGCTCCAGAATTGCTCATCAAAGCAAAGCATGCTGTCATCGATGTGCGCGTATTGTTCAAAACGCTGTCTTTGTGGAGCCTGGTGGTCGATGCCACTCGAGAGGTTGTCGGCGTATTGCAGGACGGACCAATCGTCTTCTGGAGCGAGATCATCGAATAAATTTTGGCTTGGACTGCAAGTCGCAATGTTGCGATAGGCCAGGAATGTTCCTTGCTCTTGAATCATCAGATCCGGAAGGGGCGCTTTCATTATGCTGACACTCTAAGCTGATCAAGTAGACGGCGTACTGTGAAGAGTCGAGTCATCGATTGCATAGGGTCTTCGGCAATAAATTCCAATGCGGATTTCCCATGAAACAGATCCCGCTTTGTTTTGAGCCAGGCATAGACGACTTCGCGATTTTGCGGAAATAGTATGCGGAGATTCTTATGAATACTTACAAGGTGGCTGACACGCAGCAATTTATCCGGATCTTCAGGAATCTCTGAATTCTTCTTTAATGCAGCAAGACGCTGACGATTTTCCTTGATGCCGAGCAGCAAGGCTATTTCTTTATGCGTCAAACTATAGTGTTCGGCTATCTTCCAAAATGCATTGCCCAGGACTCGCTGCAACTGCTCCTGGCTGGGACGATTTTTTTCTATGGGAATCTGTGTCATAACGACACCTCCATCTCTCACAGGGAGATTAGTCTCCTCTTCGGGTGATTTCAACTATAATCTTAATTAAATTTATAACATGCTGATTTTGCCAGCTTTATTTGTGTACGAAATCATACATTATCCCAATCTCATGGTAGAAATCCCTTAAGCGGTTGGTCACTCTCAGGGAAGGCATCGGTTGAACCTGCTCCCAGAGTAGGCTCGTTTCAAAAAAATCCCCAGGACTTCAAAATATTGAACGACAATTACGGTGTCGATACCAGGACAGGTCCAGCCCACCACATCTACGGCATCCTAACTGGGTCCGATGCGGCCACCTTTGAAGCTCTCAGCTACAATTCCGCACGCGATAAGAGCCAGGCTTACTTTGGCTCGCAGCTGATCAAGGACGTCGATGCCTCCACTTTTGTGTATATCAACGACGACTTCAACAAGGATCGAAACCATGTCTATTTCCTAGGAAAGATTCTCGCCGGGGCTGATCCGTCCACCTTTGAAAAGGTTGTGCAAGTCCGTCACCTCGAAAAAAATAGAACTCAGTGGACGTTCTTCTATAAGGATGCTTTCAAGGTTTTTGACGACTACGGCAGGGATTTGGCAGAAAAACTCAAGATCGATGCTCCCATAGATCCAACGGGATTTCTTCACTATGGTGGCTGGTTTGTGAAAGTAAACGGAGCCGTCTATTTTAATAACAGCCTCCAACAGTCAATCAACCCAGATACCTTTGAGTTTTTGGACTGCTCCGCGTCGCGGGTCTCCGATCCTGTTGGGACTTTCCTCGATGCAATCAAACCGCCCGAATACTTCTGCTATGGCCTGGCGGACGGTGAAATCGTTGAAAGAATTATTAGTTACCCCGGTCCCTAACAGGAGAGTCAGTCGTTACCTTTGGCGTCTTTCGACAGAGCTCTTGCGCACGAGTACGTGGTAATTGGAAAAAGGAACAGCACGCTGCTGTGGTAGATGGAACAGTAAAAGAGTTTCCCTCGACACATGGCGGTATACGTATGAATGTTAATATCCTCGGTTATTTCCTTTATCCTGATTTCCTCATAGGGGCAGCCAACATACCCAGAAAAAATTTTCTCGGTCGGCATGGTTGCGCAACTTGATAAAAGCAATGAGGTCAATACGAAAGCTGGAATTCTCTTCAGGTTGACTCCTGCTGATTTCGTTTGTAACCAATAATGGATTCTACCTTTTTTATACTCTTTGCCCAATATTGCGCACCCCTTCCCCATAAGCGCCTGCTATTGCCACATCAGGACACACAGATACCAATGATCAGGCTTCAAGGCAACTCTGGTACGGTGCATCCCTTCTGCTTCTTCAAATATTCATTGGAATAGACGTTGGCATTCGTACACAAATCATCGACAAAGGCGATTCCGTCAGCGAACTGATGAATTTTTGTTCGTGTAACGAAAGCGCAGTTCATCACCTCCTTGCTGATGGGCTTTCCATTCTGTTCGATGAGATTCAGGAGGTCCTGGCTTAAGTATCGCCGCGGATACAGATTATTGAGTGCTGGAGCAATTCCCAAATCCTTCAACGTCTTGCTCTGAGTCGAATCATTATTAAAAGTTGTTTGCCCACATTTCGGCATTGCGGCGGCGATTGCTTCGATCATCCCTGCGGGTGTTGTGCACCCAACGCCCTTGACCTGCGTCATTGGATAAATATTGAGCGTGGATCCTCCTACAAACTGGTAAATCACGCCATCTGGAAAAACATAAATCATGGGTCTTGCTGCAAAAGAGCAGGATTGACTATTCATGGTAACCTTTTCGGCTTTCAGTCGATCAGCAGCAAAGTTCGATGGAACAGGCTGTCCAGTACCAAGGCGATAACCAAGACTCTTCAAGGTCGACTTGCCGTCCCAAGCGGTCGTCGCATTCATTTCGGATGCATAGGGATTCTTTATGTCTTCTCCAATCTCGCAGCCAGCAGAAAATATAAAATTAATGGGCAAAGCATTGTAAATGACAGAGCCTCCGCCCCGGTCATCCCAGTATAGGATGGCGTCAGGGAAGTAGCTGATATTTTTCCAATTGGGGATGCGATTGTTGAAATAGGGACACTTATGCTCCGCTGGTGTCAACGACCGGCTATATTTCTTGATAATATTGGGGCTCAACTGTAAAACTGAGATATCGGTCACGGGATAAGGAATTTTCAGGCAGTTCGCGGTGACCGGCGCTTTGCATTCACTGCCGATTTCCGGCACCATGACCATGTCAGCTGGCTTGCTGTCTGGTTCAGCGATTGGTGCGGGAAGAGGAGGAACCGACTGAATTTCCTCTTTGGTCACTGGTTGAACCGTTTCCACAGGTGAATCAGTATTCTCCTGAGGCGGAGGAGCTGGTATGGCCCCCCGATCCAGTTCATGTGTTCGTCGATTCGATCCATGCGGTGTGGTTTTACAGCTCAGAAGCAATAGTACGGGCACTCCGATCAGATAGTATGGAATGGATCTCATGAATTACCTTTCCCAATATTCAGGAGTTCGAGTCAGACTGATATTGTGTCGGCAGGAATGAGGAGAAGTCAATCGGGTTCGCTCGAAATGCTCTTGCAGCCATCAAAGGATAGAAAGATCAGGCCGCAATGCTGCAAGAAGCGCCACGGCACGCGTAGGGCGCAGAGTCTCGCTGCGGAATATGCATTGGACTTTAAGTCATTCTGTGAAAGACTCTGCACTTCAGCGGAGATGATACCTGCAAACTCTACTGTAGAGAGTGTGATCGGCTGGCCCTCACAAAGGCCCTATAAAATACCAAGTTTCACGCATGCGCTGATTTGTAATATTGAAAAAATACGTTCCTGCAAAGAAATTGGAAGCAACTTATTGAAGCTTGCATAAGTAAGAACGCTACATTGCCTCCTTCGCTCCGATCTTCACCCGGCTTGCACTTTGCGGCATTACTTATGCAAACATCAATATTTCGATGGCAATCATTTTTGAGTAAGGAAGGGATGATGAATGGCTAAGCTTGTTGTTCGTTGCTTTACGCTTTCTCTCGACGGATTCTCGGCGGCTCGCGACCAAAGTCTGTGGGCGTCGCCTCGATTCGTCAATCAGATAATATGTCCATGTGCCGCACCATCCACGTTGCGTTGAAGTTGTACCCTCGATCTGCGAAAATCGCAGTAACCCATTCGGTAAACACAGACCAGCCCATGGCAGGAGCAAATAATGCGAACCCTTCGATACTGCATCAACATCACGCTGGACGGCTGCTGCGACCATCAAGCCGGCCAGCCGAGCGAAGCCTTGCATCGCTACCACGCCGAGAGCCTCGCCCGGGCCGATGCCCTCCTCTTTGGTCGGGTGACCTACGAAATGATGGAGTCAGCCTGGAGGTGGCGGTCGGGTGCAAGGCCTGAATGGATGGCCGATTGGATGGAACCCTTCAGCCGGACGATCGACGCGGCCAAGAAATACGTTGTGTCGAGCACGCTCGATCGAGTCGACTGGAACGCAGAGCTCGTGCTCGGGGATCTGGGGCAGGCCGTCCAAAAGCTCAAGCGAGAGCCTGGCAAGGAGCTATTGGTGGGAGGCGTGAAGCTTCCCCTGGCGCTAGCGGAAATGGGCTTGATCGACGAGTATGAGTTCGTCGTGCAGCCCAGGCTGGCAGGCCACGGGCCAACGTTGCTCGCGGGGCTATCGAAGTACGTCGACTTAAAACTCGTGAGCCATCAGGAACTCGACTCCGGAATGGTCGCGATGCGATACGAAGCGAAAAGGTAGATGTGTTTTGCGGCGAGGGAATGGACTCTCCATGATGGCAATCATTTTTGGGTAAGGAAAGGATGATGAATGGCTAAGCTTGTTGTTCGTTGCTTTACGCTTTCTCTCGACGGATTCTCGGCAGCTCGCGACCAAAGTCTTGAGAACCCATTTGGGACCGATGGAATCAAGATTATGGACTGGGCCTTGGCCACCAGAACATTCCGGCAAATGTTCGGCCAGGAAGGTGGCAGCACAGGCATCGATGATGATTTCGCCAGGCAGGCGGATCAAGGCATCGGCGCGACCATCATGGGTCGCAACATGTTCAGTCCGATGCGGGGGCCGTGGCTCAATGAGGAATGGAAAGGCTGGTGGGGGCCCAATCCGCCCTATCATACGCCGGTCTTTGTTCTAACCCACCATCCAAGGCCCTCGATTCCCATGGAAGGTGGCACCGTTTTTCACTTTGTCACGGAAGGCATCGAAGTCGCCTTGAAAAAAGCCTTCGAAGCCGCCAAAGGTCGGGATGTTCGGTTGGGAGGCGGAGCGAATGTGATCAAGCAGTACCTTCGGGCTGGGCTCATTGATGAACTGCACCTGGTGCTGACCTCCAAGCTCCTGGGCGCAGGGGAACGCCTGTTCGAAGGCACGGATGAGATATCGAAAACTTATGATTGCGCCGAGTACACTGCTTCTGAAACTGTGACTCACGTGCGCCTGGTGAAGCGTATTTAGATGAGCGCCGAGGTTAATCTCGTTCTCCTGAATCTCAGGTGACTGTATGTATCTGGGTCATATATCAACCTTGGAAGCAAGTCGCAATTGAACTTTGAAAATGACTCTTCCCCGTCAGAGCATGAAATTGCCAAACGCCACGTTTTATTGCCTCGCGCTCAAAGTTACTTCTCACTGGCCTGGAAGCAACTTCAAGGTTCCTCGATAAGCGTCACTCTAAGATGATGGACAAGGCTATTGCCTTCCTTTTGGATATCTTCAGAAAGGTCGTACATGCCCCATGCCTCGGTCATAAAGTGGCAATGATCACCTGCCTTCTTCAGCTTGGATAAATACTTCATCAGGTATTCCAAACCTTCTCTGTCGAAGTAAATTTCCACCTGAGCAGGATTCCCACCTGCTTGATCTGGCACTAACTCAACAGTAATTTTCATGAAGTTCTCGTCTTTTGAAGCTTACCCAAACCGCAATTGCCGATTGAGCGACCTATCCCTAGTCTATACAGGAGAAGCTTCTCTGGTCGATGACCATTTGCTCTGCGATTGCCGAGGAATCCAAATTCCTGCCCCCATAAAAACATGCGACAGAGTATTTGTAGATTCCGCAATCACCCCCTATAATAGATTCACCCCAGGACAGCATACGTGCCATGCTCGCAAACGGCATGTGGAGACAACCGATGCTTTGGCGAAGCCTTTCGCAGCTTGCACTTATTTCGTGGGCCTTATGCACCCAGGCTGAGGCAGCCACTCTCATGCTCAGCTATGGTGCTCTTGAGCAGGCGAACCAAAAGGACAATTTCTATACCCTGGAAGCGGCCAAAAATCAGGGCGAACTCACGGATTTTGAGGTCATCAGCCTGAACCATGCCAAAGGCCAGACCCTTCATGACTCTGTGGAAGTGCTTTCCCGCGGACTGGGCGTTGATTTCGCCATTCTGCGTTTGAGCGCAGACATCGGCTATCTTTTCTCGCTCGATAAATATGCCCTCGATGAGGTCGATTATGGGATCTCGCGCAGCGTCCTGGGCCTTGCCCTCCGCCTGGACCTTTCCATCCTCACCCTGCATGCGTTTTCCCGCTCATACATTCCCGTGGGATCGGCGACCACTCATATTGATTCCTTTGATCTGACCTTCAATCCCTATCCCCATCAGCAAAGTGCGGCCGGCATAACGCTGCAACTTGGGCCGCTGGAAATCCAGGGGGAAACGGGACGCCTGGATAATCTGAAGGGCCGTTTTGATATCCTGGGCGAGAATTTCATGCTGACCTTACGAGCTGTCACTTACGGCAAGGCCGCGCTCGTTCTGAAAGGCGGTAATAATACGCTATTGCGCCTGGAAGCTCATAAGGTCTTGCAGGATCACAATCGCCGCTCCGATTTCCACAAACTGATCGGCTCGGCCATACATCGCGACGCCTACGATGGAGGTTCTCTTGGCATCGGTTTCGCGTTTTAAAACACTCGGGTTTCTAATTCTCGCGATGTCCGCTTGTGCCAATGAAGAGGACAAGCAGGACAGTGTCATCGCCGTCGAGGCCAAGGTCTTTGACATCACCATTCAAAGCCAGCTGCCGGATAGCTATGAATATCAGTCGGAATCGGCTCTGGTTGGACAGACCGCCGACGGCCATGAGACCCGCATGCTGCTCGCCATTCCTGATATCCTGTCGCTTTTTCAAGAGGACGTGGTCCTCAGCTCAATCGCCCATATCGAAATACAAATGGTTGCCAGCGAGGTTGCGGTCAATCCCGAGAATATTCGACTGGGCTTTATGAGCCGAAAGATGACGCCTTATTCCACCTGGAATTCGCGCTTTTCGCTGGCACCGGATCAGGAATGGGACACACCCGGAGGCGATCTTATGGATCTGCCAGCGATTGCCCCCGATATTGAAAAAGCCGGCGTTGGCGTCAGCCACAAAAAACTGCTCTTTAACGTGACCGATACCATTATCGCTGCAATCGGCGCCGGAGTGACGATTGAAAGCTTCCTATTGCAGGTGCTGCCGAGCGAGGACAATGCCGAGAATAGCAGCCGCTTTTTCACCTCGAATTATTCCCATGCCTATTCACCCAAGGCCATTCTCACTTTCAATAAGGAGGATATCCTCATCCCATGAAGAATATGATGATCCTCCTTCCTTGGCTGGCCGCCGTGGCCTGCACAGGTGAAAAAAATCCCGGCAAATCCCCGTATTTTGAAGATAATGATATCCTGACCGTCAGCGGACAGTTTCTCGATCAGGACAGCCAGGGTCTTCCGTCCACCAGCATCGCCCTGCGCAACCTGCGAATCTTTGCTTATATCAATCCAAGTCAAACATACTTTGCGGAAACCATGAACTGGTTTCTCGCGTTGGCCTTTCCCATGTTCCCCGGCTATGACACCCGGCCCGTGAAGGTGAAGCCCAATTATTTTTTGAAGGAAGCTGTGACGGCCAGGGATGGCAGCTTCACGTTTCAAATGCGTGCCGATCAAACCCTGCGCGATGCCGAGGGCGGCATCAATATCACCCTGATCAATGACGGGGATGGAACCAGCGCATCCTATGCCAAGTACAATTTTGTTATCAAGGCCCAGGAAACGCAGCTGGAGCCGATTGCTCTCTGCGACCTGGGCGAGACCGTTCAGGAAAATGCGCAGACACTGGACTGGTCATGGTCTCAGCCGTCCTATGCCCTCGACCACTATGAAATCCGCATCGCCGATGCCCAGGACAATTCCCTGCTCTGGGCCAGCCGGGTGGAAGGTTCGGCCACGCAGCTCAGCCTGCCCAAAGGCATCTTTCAGGCCTCGACGTTGCGTTATGCCATTGAAGTCTTCTATCGCTTTGAGGATGAATTTCATACCTCCTGTCTGACGCCCAGCCGCACGCTGGTGATCAGCAGTCCCTTCACCAACCGCGCCTTGCAGAAAAAAGCCCAGGGTGAGAATATTCCCTTTACCATCACCTCCCTGACCAATGGCCGATTCAATGACGTCAACTATTTTGCGGCCTATGACACGCGCTCGGTCACCATCGACCTGGAAGACGATACGCTGATCAGCAGCATCAATCTGCACAACCTCCAGTTCAGTAGCAGTGACACTCAGACCCTGATCATTGAGGCGGCAATGCAGGATGATCCGGATAACTTTCTTTCCATCGGACTTGATGCAGCCACCCCTCTACGTTTTGGGACCTATACGCTGCCCACGCCCGGTTCCTATGCGAAAGTCCGAATCTCGACGTCGCAGGTCATATCGAGTTTGCAGGAAGTCAGTATTCAGTAGGAATTTCAACGGCAAAAGCTGAGCGGCCGTAAACCAATCTTCACCGAAAAGGAAGAGAGTTCAAAGAGTTGTAACGACGGCGAAATTCGCTGGACGTTGGCGTGGGCTCGGGCAAAGCATGGCTCAGGCCTCAGTGGATGTTCAGAATCCTCCTTTTTTTGCCGAACAGAACCGGGGCTATGGCGAAGGGAGAGATGATATGAGCCGACACATTCCGCGTATTTTGCTTGTATCAAGTCTCCTGGGCGCATGTTTTCATACGGGTCCGCAGGGCAGAGACCACAAAAGCAAAAAATCCCTCACAAGTCCAAAGAAAACAGCCACAAGTTCCCGGCCGAGCTGCGGTGACCTGACGATCAACTCCAAGATGCGCTATTTCCATTTTATCAACATCGATTCGAGCAGGACCGACACACAGAATGTTGTCGTGATCCTGAATAAAGCTCCTAATTTTTTCGATGTCGCGGTGAGTTCCAAAGAGACCAGGCTGGACGAGTCGGGATGTTTGGTTGTGGATGAGTCCTGGGCCAAGGCCCATATCCTCGACCATCAACAGTCTCAAGGCAGGAACCTTGAGCTGAGCGCCTTCAAGCCCGGCGTCATCCATCCCATCCGCCTGGAAACGATCCCAGCCCGGATGGATCCCATGCATTACGTCGCCTGCGGAAGCTTGAAAGATTTCGACAAATTCGTGCCAGGTATGATTATCAAATTGTTCGATGCTGAAGGAAAAGGCATTCCTGCCAGTCAGGTTTCTGCTGTTCTGCTTAGAAAAGGTGCAGCGAAGCAGCTGCCGATCAGCGAAGGGGGATGCGTCCTGCTGTCAGGCAGGAATCATGGGACCATCCTCTATTCTGATCAGAAAACTTTTGTCCTGGAGTTCATCTATAGGGGGCCAAACTCCTCGGGAGATCCTTTTCTCAGGATGCTCGGCAGTCCCTCCAAAAAAAGTGTGGATGACTTCAAGGCCATCCTGCGCAAGCAGTGAAGGGACTCAACTTGCGGCCTGCACAAAGAATGACCAGGAATACCAGGATTATCAGAAGTTTTCGGAGGTTATGCCGGACCTGGGGTCGACCGCCACATTCCCCTCCGCCACCCGCTGAGCATTGTAACGGTGTGAAACTGGCGAAAGTTCCACCGCTCGTTTCCCGAAAGCTGTGGCTTTGTGTATAATTGACAAGGCCCTCATAACAAGGTGGAAAGTCATGACGACTGATAATCTCCCGCCCAAGATACTGATTATGGACTCCGATCGCACTGTACTTGGGCCTCTGATCGAACCTTTTTCCAAGATGAAGGTTGAGATTTTTGCAGCCCATGATCTGGAAACGGCTATGTACCGTTTCAATAAGCAGTTCTTTAAAGTGGTCCTGGTGGAGCAGCAATTCCCGGAACTGGATGGAGTCGCCATCATCCAACGCCTCAGGCAGCATCCCGTCCGGGAAAAGGCTCTGGCTTCATTTGTCATGGTCACCAATAACAGCGGCATGACCAAGGAACAGATGGCCCTCCTGGAAGAGCTGGGCCAGATTCAAACCGTGGGCAAACCTCTGGCCTGGGGGCCGCTCGTTTCAATCGCACAAAAAGCCTTCCGTCAGGCTGTTAAACGCGAGCTGATCGATAAGATGCGGACCGATATCGTGAGTGAGATGAACGGCACTTTTGAATTCAACCGAGTGAATGAAAAGCTCGATGACTTGAAAAATGCTCTGGAAGAGGAGTACATCCCGCTCAAGCTCGAGCTTTATGAAAAGAGTAAGAATTACCGGGAGGCGCTGCAGTTCATCCAGTCCCTCGATCCGGGAAAGATCGACTCCCTGCGCCGCCTCAATATGCTGGGTCGGCTCTATTTGAAACTCGGCCGACTGGAGGATGCCCAGAAAGCCTTCGAGGAGGCTGATCAGCAGGCACCGCGGAATCTGGAGCGCGTCACGCAAATGGTGGACCTTTACCTGCAGATGCGCATCCCCGAGCAGGCCATCGAGAAGGGAAAAGAGATCATAGAATTCAATCCGGATCGCCCGGAAATTAAATTCGATCTTTTCAAGAAGCTTGAGGATAACGGCTTTTCCGACGAGGCCGTCGCCTTCTGCCGCGATACCACCAGTCCCCAGGAGGTCGTCACCTACTTCAATAACAAGGGTGTGGTCCTGGCTCAAACGGAACATCTTCCAGAAGCGATCACGGAATACGGCCGCGCCCTCAACTACTATCCCAAGCATAAAAGCGTGCACGCGATTCATTTTAATTTGGCTCTGGCCATGCTCAAAAGCAAAAATCCGAAGAGCGTAGCCCAGGCCATCCGTCACCTGGAAATAGCCCTTGAATTAAACCCCAATTATGAAAAAGCGCAGCACATGCTGGAGAAACTGAAGAAAGTTCAGCGGAGCGCGTGAAGCTGCCGGACAGCAATGGACCCAAAGTGCCGACGCAGAGACCCTGCGTCGGCAGGTTTTTATCGGCTTGCCTTTCTGAAACTGATAGGATGGGGCCCATTAACCTTCCGTCTTGAGGTGCGCCGCGATGAACAACATACTGGTCCCTGTGCTGGCTCTGGTCGTCTGGACGTTTGTGCTATGGTTTTGGATGTATATTACCCGCCTGCCAGCCATGCGGAAGGCGAGGATCGATGCCCGCCGCATTAAGCGCAAGGATGATCTCGATGCTTTGCCTGTATCGGTGAAGCAGGTGGCCGACAACTACAACCATCTGCACGAGCAGCCCACGGTATTCTTCGCCCTGGCTTTTTACTCGCATCTGGCAGGGGTTGCTGATGCCTTGAACATTCAGCTGGCCTGGGCTTATGTCTTAATGCGGGTCATTCATTCTTTGATCCAGTGCACCATCAACTTTGTGCCGCTGCGTTTTCTCGCCTTCACTCTGTCGTCGTTCGTGCTGATGGTCATTGCCGCCCGCAACGTCCTGGCACTCATACCCTGACGCGAGAACGGGCGACCATGGGAGGTGCCCGTTCCCTGTTACTTCTTTTTCAGCTCATCGTCGAGAACTTGCAAGGCATTGAAAAGAAACAATGTTGTTACTAGAAACAGGGTAAAGAAGACCCGCGCCCAAACTTGCGTCCAGTCCACATGGATATCCGCTACGTGCCGAAAAATGAGATCTCCTATTATGATGGACCCAAACAGGAGCACAATAAGCAACAACGAAAATCTTTCGCGTTTTCTAATATTGGCAAGGACATATCGAGCGCTTCTAATTTCTCGAATGAGCATTTCCTAACTCCATCAATGAGGGCTGGCTGGATCATACAAAGGATCCAACCTATCATGAATGCTCCTTGAAGGACCTATTGCAGAGCTACCGTCCTGGGCTCGTCCTGGATTGATAAGCTCACTCTTCTTCAGTTCGATAAAAAGTTTGCTTATGGGCTGATGCCGATGGGTCGGCTCAATAGTAAGGATCAAAGAGTCCATCAACAGCTTACGAGTTAATTTAACTCTTTCTGCCTCTTTTTTCCGTTCTTCTGCCGACATATTACCATCACCCTCAAGATCAAATGGCTTTTCGTATCCAGCATTTCCCTTGTCTTTTAGATCCTCGGGTTTACAGGGCGAATTGGCTTTGCAACTCTTCTCAACTTCCTTATCGACAACAGTCGTTTCCTCAATTGTTTCCTTGCCTGTTTCCAGATCCTTCTTTGTAGTCTTCTTTGTAGTGGTGGTTGTCGTCTCAGTTGTAATTATGCCAGTTTTTTCATCAGTCGAGTTGTTTTTCTCCACGTGAGTCTTTGTTTCAGTTGTTGATTGGACTCCTGACGGGGGAATACCTGCCATTTCTGGATTATTATACCCCTCCATGACTCCCCAAACCGCTCCCAGGATGCTTCCAAAGGTAGCACCTGTAACGGCGCCTGCGCCTGTTCCAAGGACGGGCACGACCGAGCCAACCCCTGCGCCGACCGTAGCTCCAGCTCCTCCAGCTTGAAAAGCTCTGACAGCTCCGTTTACAACTGCGGCGTAGGCCCTGTCTTCGTGAGTCCATTGGCTTTCATTTGCATTTTCGCTGGATGAGGAAGAAAGTTTAACGCCACCAGTATGAGATACAAGTGCAGAAGTGGAGCCGGGCTTATTAAAGTCGCCAAATAATAAGCCGCCCTTTATCTGAATCACATCAGGCGATAGGTCGTTTGGAGCTTCAAAGCCTCTGTAGTTTACCAGGTAATCGACAGTATGGGGGGAAAGATCCTTGAGGATGCCATTGGTCTGTGAAACAAGCTCTCTTTGCCCAACAGCATTGAGTGAATCTGTGAATCCGGCCAGGCTCGCTGCAAATTGCGCCTGGTTTAAGCCAGCAAGGTTTTTCGACAGCTCATTTTTAAAGGCAGGCCGATACTTTTCCACCTTTTCCGTGTAGTCAAGCCTATCAAAGATTTCCAGAAATCTCGCTTTGGCTGCATCAAGCTCATGCTGGGAAAGCTTCTGACGCGCGGCATCGTGCTCGATAAGAGCTCCAATGGTTTCAACGTCAGAATTCAGTAGCCGCTCAATCTTAATATTACGAGCCAGGGATTTCTTTGGGATCGCGGTTGGGGTGCGGGTTGGGGTTGTCGGTGCTTTGCAAGTATTGGTGATCTTACAGGTTGCATTCATTGACCCCGTGGCCACGTCGGTTGGGTTCCTTGGCAAAGAACCAATATTGCCAAGTCTCGAAGCGGACGCAGCGGCCGAGTGGCCAGCTGTCGCGAGGTTTAACACAACGTAAGCCGTTAGGACTTTGGTGAAGGAATTCATTGATGGCTCCATTTCCGGCGGGAAAATGATGAAGTTGTAATAGACTAATTCTAATCAAGTTTCTGATCAAGCAATGGCCGTTCCCGCCAATCTCGTGCAGAGACCCATTTAAGCGAAATATATTGCATCCAGCCTAAGCTGGATGCTGAATAAGTCCGCAAAATGAATACATATCCATCGTGATAAAGGCTACGATTCAGCAGAGCAAGGAAGTCTGCAGGCCGGAACAGCTAAATTCCCCATGCCGAGAAGCAGAGGGTTTTCCGATTGGTCTCCTTCAATCAAAATCAAAAAAACGCCCGATTCCAATTCGTCCATACCCTTGATCAAAATCTATCGTATAAGGTTCAAGATTGTTGTTCATGCTGCCGCTCTGAACCCTGGCCTCCCCCTCACCGCTGCCAAGCGCCAGGAACACCTGCCAATCATTCCAAACCTGATAGCTGACTTCGAGGCGGAACAGTGCCGAAGGCTGGATACGGTAGTCCAAGGCTATCCGATTTCCATATTGGAGAGCAAGATGTCTGCCTCCAACATAGCTGAGAGCAGCAGCCACGCTGAATGCTTCTGTGAAAGGCCATCGCCCCCCGATGCTGACAAGATAACGAGTGGAGTCCTTTTTCCTGATTTCAAAATCCTTGGGACCAGCATCGGAATGGCTGTTAAGAGCATCAACTTCCCAATCGCCATGACCCAGCTCCAGGCTGGCAAAGGCGTAGGGATTCAGCAGATAATCAAAGCTTACGGAAAGGCCTCCTTCGCTTGCTTCAATGTCGTCATGTGAAAGGCCGAGGGCGCCGACACCAAGTCTGGCGAGCATGGGTTTGAACTGAGGCGTGGCCGGCGACTCTTCCGAATTTTCAGGCGGCTGCTTGGATTCGTCCGCAAGCGAGTCCAGCTCATCCTGCCTCTTATCCTGAACCAGTTGCTCAATATTCTTGCCGATTTCCTGGGCCTCTTCGACATCTTTGAGTTGAACCGCCTGGCTGATGAATTCTGTCTGTTGAGCCGGAGGGAGTTCATCCCGTTCAATTTTTTGGCCCCGTCGGAGTGGAATCTCTTTACGAATTTCCACGGCCTGAAGTTGATTCATCTGTTGCGCCAGTTGCGGCTCGTCCTGTTTTACGAACGCTTCGGTCGCGCTCTCAAAAAGGTCAGCCTCCTGCTTCTCAACGGGGCGCGCGTAAATTTCGCCGTCGATGGTTAGCAGTTTGCTGTGTCCTTCATCCACCGTAAGCATGAATTCTGTACCGCGAACTCCCATCGCGATGGTACGCGTGCGGAACTCTGTTTCGGGTTTGTCATCGTGATTCAGAAGATAAGCCCGGATTTTGCCGTTCAGCAAATAGAGCCAGGTCTTAACAATGGAATCGGGATTGGATTTGATGAAGTTAGGAGTGAGGCGTACTTTTGTATTCTTCGCCAGGATGATTTTGAATCCATCCTGAAGCGTGAGCACCATCTTCGACTCAGGTCCGGAGCTGAGCACATCACCGTAGTAGATTTTCAGGCCGGGAATAATCGGGTACGCTTTCCAGTAATAGTTGTTGTAAAGCACTGTCGCATAGCCGTCCGTCCTGGACTTGGCCTTCATGTCCTGAGTGAGGGTCTTTGAAGGTTCGCGAAGCACATCCGGCGCCCCCTTGACTTCGCTGACAGAGCCGACCGCAACCTTTGGTTTGTTGGCAAAGCAAATTTCTGAAAAGCTGAAACACCATAAAATCATCACCAACCCCAGGGGGCCTGTTCGTGCATAATGCCTGGCCAATGATCTGCCTCCCTACGATAGACGGATAATACTTCGACCTGAAATTTTCGTTTATGCTAACACAGTTTAGTCCAAGCCGAAAAGCCTTAGTGCCTTCCACAAAACCCCCTCGCTTCCACACCCATGACAACAACTGACTTGCAAAAAAAAGTGTGCTAACACTGTGGCAAACTAGTGGAAAGGACAAACATGACTATGAAGCCGGCAGCCATTATACCTTTGGCCATATTCCTGGGAGCACAGGGCTCCCAGGCTCTGGCCCAGGAAGCAGCGAAAACCGAAGAGAAACGATCCGAGAAAATTCAGGTGACAGGGTCCCGCATCAAACGCATTGATGTCGAAGGAGCATCACCCGTCAGTGTTATTGATCGTGAAACGATCGATAATTCCGGCGTAACTTCGGTGCGCGAACTGCTCAGTAACTTTTCCGGTACGTCGTCCGCCTTCGATGGCGGCGGATCCAGTGTCGCCGGTGGCGTCAGTGCGATCAGCTTGAAGGGCCTGGGCGAAGGACGCACGCTGGTCCTCATCGATGGCGTTCGCATGCCGAAACATCCCGAGCTGGAAGGTTTCGACCTCAACTCCTTGCCTCTGGCAGCGATTGAGCGGGTCGAAGTTCTGAATCAGGCCGCGGCCGCCATCTACGGTTCCGATGCGATCGGCGGTGTGATCAACATCATCACGCGTAAACAGTTCGAAGGCACCATGGTGGAACTGCAGGTTTCGCAGCCCACAAGGCCAGGTGGTGGCTCCGGCTCTCTCAACGGCGTGATTGGCCTGAACTCAGGGAACCTTCAATCAACTCTGGTCATCAACATACATAAAGAGGACATGCTGATTGCCAAGGATCGCGACTTCTCCAAGGACCGCGTGAGCGGCTTCGGTTACCCCGGCGTTTATGGTGGTTCCACAGGTCCCACGCCGGATGATGTCGGCTACTGGCCGGCGGAAGGCTGTCCCAACTATGCGGAAGACGCCAACGGCGTCCCGGTTCAGGATACCTCCTGTCTCTTCAATTACAATACCTACAATGCGCTTCTGCCTTCCATTGAGCGCGTGTCGGGCCTTTATAATTTCACTTATCCCATGAATAATTTCGACATCACGGGTAAAGTGATCGCGACCCACCAGGTGACAAGGTCGCAACTGCGCCCCGAGAATAACGCAGGCGGCCAGGCCACCGTAATCGACCAGTCCGTGATCGACGCCATGCCCCAGGCTCGTTTCGATCAACTCTTCCCGGGCTTCGGCGGCGCCAAGCCCGCCAGCGGTGGTGTGGAAATGCTGCTGCGCCTGAACGATTTCGGGAATTCCACGACGGAAAAAACTGCGGATCTTTTGGGCGCTCAGGTCGGGATCGGCGGCGCCACGGACGGCGGCTGGGAGTGGAAGTTGTCCTTGAACACCGCAAGTTCCAAAACCGATTCGACATCCAGCAACAAGCTGCGTACCTCGGTTTTCAATGAAATCATCACCACCGGTGAGTACATTCCCTGGGATCCGGAACGCGACCTGGAAGGCATTCGTGCTCGCCTCGTGACGGATTCGAGCTACTCCGAAGAAACCATGGCCAGCGGTCTGGAAGCCTCGGCCACGACCACTTTGGGGCAGCTCGGTGGTGGTGACATCGGCTTTGCTGTGGCTGCCGGTTTCCTTGCCGAAACCTACAAAGTGAGTTTCGACGACGAATCCTCGCAGCTCGACGCCCTCATCAACGTCGCCGGTGCCGGTGGCAAAGGTGATCGGACCGTATCCTTTGCTGCGGTGGAAACCAACCTGCCGTTTGCTCGCGCGCTCGAAGTGGGCCTGGCGGCTCGTTACGACCAGTATTCGGATTTCGGCGCCGCGTTCAGCCCGCAGATGCAATTGCTGTCGACTCCGTCGGATTTCTTGAAACTGCGTGGCAGTGTGGGAACGGCTTTCAAGGCCCCGAGTCTTGACCAGTTGAACGGCGCCACCGGCGTGTCATTCAACAGCGTGGTGGACTATCCCTACTGCGAAGCCAATGGCATCAGCCGCGAGGATTGCGAAGCAGATCCTGTGACCACGGCCGGCCAGGTGAAAAACTTGCGCCGCGGAAACCCTGACCTTGACCCTGAAAAATCCTTCGTCTACGGTTTGGGTTTTGTGGTCCAGCCTATCGATGATCTCTCGGTATCGGCCGACTACTGGAAAATCATCTCGCGCGATCTGATCGACCGTCGCGATCTGCAGGATCTGGTCGACGAAGCGGATCCTCTGGTTGTGCGCGACCCCAATGACAACAACAAGATCCTTCACATCGACTACCCTCTGCAGAACCTGTCGACCATCATCCGCTCCGGTGTGGACGTGAACCTGAACTACACCCTGCGCACGGGTGATGTCACCACGCAGTTCCGCTCCCTCGGGACCTGGTATCTGGAAGACAAGAATGAACCTAAAAACAAGCCGATGGAAGACCAGCTGGGCCAAAACGGCAGTTACAAGTGGAAGATGATGAACGAGGTCGACAGCAACTTCGCACGCGATTACGGAGCAACGCTCACCGCTTCCACGATTGGTACGCATCAGAAGTTTACCAACCGGGGCGATCGGCTGCCGCAGTATACCCGCTATGACGCTCAGGTTCGTTATGCCATCACCGACAATAGCCGCCTGGCATTGGGTGTGATCAACCTGCTCGACAAACAGGGTGGTATCGACGACACCAACTTTGGTGACGTCGACTCCAGCATCTATCATATCAAGGGCCGCGAGTATTACCTGCGCCTTGGCATGACGTTCTAGGAATACTCTGTGCCGACTGGCCCAGCCGGTCGGCACCAGAAATTCACGCCACAGCACGTGCCCTTGCCACTTGGTACAAACTCTGCGGCACTATGATTTTGAAGGCGAAGGGGACACACCCTTTCCCTTTGTCATTCAAAAACTCAATCCCGATACTGGCCTGGACTTTTTCCAGATACCGTCGCACCGCATCCATACCGACTCCGCGCCCTGAGATCTCATCGACCGATTGCTTGGTCGAGAATCCCGAGAAAAATACCAGCTCGCTCAATTCACGCGGGGTATGGTCACGATCCGATCGGATCAATCCATTCTCCAGCCCAATGTGACGAATCGCATCCAAATCCAGGCCTGCCCCATCGTCCTTGAAACGGATCAACAGCGTCCGATCGCGGTTGACTTCGATATCGATCTGAATCAGGCCCTGCTCAGGTTTCCCCAACCGGCGCCGCTGCTCAACGGACTCGATCCCATGATCGATCGAATTTCGTGCCAGATGAACGAACACGTCCTTCAAAAGTCTGCACACGTCGGGAGGGAAACTCACGTTAGCGTCGTTAATCACGATCTTCGGATGAGCTTTGCCCAGATCCGGAGCCAATCGCGTCATATCGTTGAGAATCTCAGCGAAGAGATCGTGCGCGGCCGTATAATAGTAGCAGGACAGGTCTTCAAACAGACTGCGATAAATGGCTTCGCGACTTCCTGATCCATGGTGTTCATTCAACTCCAGGGCTTTTATGGCATTTCCGATGGCTTCCATGATGCCATCCATACCGTTGTCCGACCTTTTCAGCCGACTCCGGCTGGTGGCGACATACATGTCCAGGGTCTGCCAGACGCCATTGACAATGACCTTGAATTCGTCGCCATCGAATTTCCTTGAACCCTGGCGAACTTCCACAAGGTAGCTTTCCGATTCATGGACGCGCGTTGTCAGCTTGCGGAAGTCAAACGCACGGCACACGCCTTTCAACGTATGCAAATTCATGAACATCTGGCCTATGCCGCCTTCATCCATCGTTGCCTGGGCGAGGATGCTGTTGATTTCCGTGAGGAGATACGTCGTCGATTTGATAAAGCTCTCGAATTTACCTGGCTCCATGTCAAGGATCTCTTCGATAATGTGCAACTCCTCGCGGCCAGCGCGGGCTTCCTCCTGAGCCGACCTCAGTTCCGTCACATCCTTGATGGTGACCAGTATGCCTTCAATGTGCCTCTGGGCGTCCACGATAGGATGCCAGTCGAGGCTCAGGAGCTTCTGCCTGTCTCGACCGTTGAACACGAACTCGGTGATGAAACTCTGCTTATTCAGCGAGTAGCTGATCTCATCCTCGCCCAGACAGGCATCGAGAGCAGACGAACATCGTGATTTCAGATCCCTGCCGGTGTTGGCATGACCGAACAAAAATTTCATGGCATCGAGGCCGCTGATATTTTGCGTCTCGAAGAGTTGTTCCAGATGCCTGGAGTAATCGTCGTGGATGGTTTTGTCAGGCAGAATCGTCAGGATGCCCTGCTGGATGTGTTCCATGATGGACCTGATCTTCTGCGTTCGGACGCGAACTTTCTCTTCCAGTTCCTCATAGAATTCGGCATTTTCAATCGACACGGCGGCCTGGGCGGCCAGTACACTGAAAACCTCGACACGTTCCTTGCGAAAGGCGCCCTTGACGTCATTGTTCTCGAGATAAATGACTCCGGATAATTTGCTGCGGTACATGATGGGAACCAGCAGCCTGGAGATGGGTTTGGTCATGACGGTGATCTTCGGAAGCCGAATCACGGCCTCGATGAGTTCAATCGGAAGATATTCGCACTGTTCCAAAGGAACGTTCAGCACTTCGGGTTCGAGATTCTTTGCCAGCTTTCGGGCTCTCACGCAAAACTGCTGCGTGCTATCATTGTGAATAATCAGAGCCACCTTTTCAGCCCCTGCATTTTCCACCAGGACATGCATCAGCTTGATCAGAACCTTATCGATATTCCGTTCAACCGAAAGTGACTCCGCAACCTTAAACAGGGATTTCAGGTCAAGCTCCGAGATGCCCCCTTTTCGCGCCATGGAGGTGGACGAGGCGCTCAGCCTGGTATGCCTGCCCTGGACAGGATCAGCCGCCGTCACTTGCTGGTTCCCGCTTTTCAGCAGCTCCACCATACGCGTGGCGCCAAATTCCGTGAAAGCCTCGATGGCCTTGTCAAGATATTGTCCAACGAAAGCCGTGGCCCCGCATTCCTTGACATAACGCAGAGTCACCAGACGGGCGTAAACTTCCGCTTCCTTGGAATAGGCTTTGGCAGAATCGACCGCCCGTTCATAGAGTTCGATCGCCTGAAGAAAGGGCCTTTTCCGGACTCTGGCGTATTCCGCTTCAAAGAGGAGTTTGGCATGCTGAAAGTTGTCGGGATTGTGGTCGGCGAAGGCGCGCATTTTCTGATAAATACGGAACATGATCCAGCGGATCTTGAGTTTACGGAAGCTGCGGGCGGTGGCATAGTCCGCGGCCGCGGCCAGGAAATAGCAGTAGAGAGCCCAAAATTCCGCGACATTGCCGACCAGCGCGATGCCTTGGCATGAGACTTTGAGTTCCTCGACGGCCTGCCGGTAATGCCCGTTGAAAAAGAGGATCTGGCCCTTGAACAGCTTCGCAAGGTTATAGTAGATAACCGACTTGAATTTACGTATGCCCTGCTGTTCATCATAGTGCTCCCAACTCAGACTATCCGCTCCAGCGGTTAAGCCTTTGAGATTCAGATAAACACTCTGGGCCAGCCTTACGCCATCGATAAGGTCCTGATTGTGGGATTCCTTGATGGTGTCATGGTATTTATCAATGGTATTGATGAAATCATCCACATGATGAAGCGGTGGATAATAAGCCCGGTGGTGAAAAACCAAAAAAGAGAATTTCATCCCCGACTTCAAGGTCAGGTCCGTGACCTTGTCAATATACGCTTTGATTTCATGCTGGCTGAAGTGCCAGAAATGAAGCGTTGTTTCATAGATGAAATAAGTTTTGGTCTTCCATGTGATGTCATCGCATCGATCCGCCAACTTGAGGCCAAGCTCCGCGAACTTTTTGCCATTCTTATGATCGCCGAGGAAATGCAGGAGAGTGGCAAAGGTCGCATACAAATAGGACGATTCGGGCGCGAGACCATGTTTCAAAGTCAGTCTCATGCAGCGCAATAAAGCCGTCATCGTCGCCGCGGTTTTGTTCGACATGTAGTAGAAAACCAGAGCCACACTCAGATCCTGGATCTTATGCCGGATGAGTGGATCGGTTATGAATTCCTGTCTGAGAATCTCGTCCGGCTTGATCTTCCTCAATTTCCACTTAACCCAAATAAACTCCATGAGGAAATGAAGATGGGTGGGACGGTGAGGGAACCGCATGTCCAGGTTCCTGCAGCTTTCCCTGAACACTTCGATGCCTTTTTCCGGCTGAAAAAGGGATTCGCAATGGACCATTTTAAGGTGAAGCACGCGCTCGCGATCGAGCTGATCTCGCGAATGAGTCAAGAGCACATTCGCATATTGCTCGGCCTGTGCGAAGTCGCCCAGCATGAAGGCCAGATCACAGATTTCATGGTGCACCGCAAAGGCCAATTCATAATGGTCCCGGAAGGGCTGATCTCCCAGGATGAACTCGGCCGCTTTCGCCAGTTGAAAGGCCGCGGCATAGGACGTCGAGTCCTTGGCGATTTTCAATGCCTTCAGATTGATCGCGATGACCTCTTTTTTCTCGGCCTCGCTCGTGATGAACGAAAGAGCTTCATTGTAATGCCTGGCGATCTCAAGGTACCGGTCCTTGTGTTTAGGACTTGAGTCAAGAATTCGGGCAATGCTCAGATGGGTTCTCTGTCGCACTTCATGGCCGATAAGGTTATAGGCCGCCTGTTGGATCTTGTCGTGTTGGAATTTCAAGTTGATATTGATATGGGACGGATCGATTTTCGCGGTGTCCGAGAGGTAGCGGTATTGAGAACTCAACGGCATGATCAGACCGGTCTTGATCGAATCCTGGAGATCGCTCATCACATGCGCGCGATCTTTTTGCAAAAGTTCGGCCAGGGTTGCCAGATCGAATTCATTCCCCAGGCAGGAGGCGATCTTCAGGGCCTCTGTCGAAGACTCCGGCAGTTTTCCAAACTTTTCAATCAGGAACTGAACGACATCATCAGGGGCAGGATAGGCTTCGATTGCGGCAAGATCCCACATCCAGCAGCCCCGGTCCCGGGCAAAGCGAATGAGTCCCTCATGAAACAAAGTCTTGAGAAGGACGTTGATGAAAAAGGGATTGCCCTCGGTCTTTTTGTAGATGACATGCGTAAGGTCAGAGACTTCGCTGTGGCTCTTATGCAAAGTATCGGCGATGATTTTTTCAACATCCTGTTCCCGGATGGGACCCAGCCTGAGCTGGCGCGGAGAGCAGGCCTCTTCGTTCAGCTTCTCGATCATTTCTGCGAAAGGATGGGTGATCCCAACTTCATTGTTTCGCCAGGCGCAGATGATCAGCATATGCTGGATGCGATGCGACAGGATGAGATCCTGAATGAGATTGATGGACGCTGTGTCGGCCCATTGCAGGTCATCCAGAAAGATAATCAAGGGGTGTTCTTTGCGGGCGCAGGCCTGGAAAAAGTCAATCATGGTCAGTTTGCGTCGCACCTGGGCCTGGTCGGGGTTCAACTCCTGAAGGTCCTGCTGCTTGCCCAGGATGGCTTCGAACTCGGAGGCTATATTCACGATGATCTGTCCGTTGATGCTTACGGCCCGCCTGAGATCATCCCGCAGGCGCGCAAATTCATGGCGGGGTCGGCGGGCGATCTCATCGGCCAGCTCGGCCATCATATCAGGCAGGGCACTGAGAGGAAGGTTTCGGGAGAATTGCTCGAACTTGCCTTTGATGAAGATACCGCTCTTCAGGAAAACGCGAGCTTTAAGTTCCGCAACGAAACGGGATTTGCCGATTCCGGCCTGACCGGATAGCAGAAGGATTTCACACTGTCCATGGCAGGCGTTTTCAAAGGATTGCAGCAAGGTCTCGAGTTCCTGCTCCCGACCGTAAAGCCGCTGCGTAAGACTGAATTTTTCGGGTATATCGTTCTCAGCGATCGAAAACGTCCTGATGGTTCCGGTTTGCTTCAATTCCTGCAGGCAACGACTGAGATCCTGAATCAGTGTAAAGGAATTCTGATAGCGATCCTCCGGATCCTTCATCAGGAGCTTTTCGATGATATCGGCCACGACCTTGGGCACGTCCTGCCGGATGCTGTCGATCCTTTTTGCAGTCGCCGCCAGGTGACGATGGATAAAACCCAGCTCATCTTCGGCTTCAAACGGAGGCACGCCCATGATCAGGAAATAAAGCGTCGCACCCAGGGAATAGAAATCCGTACGATAATCCAAATCCTGTGAAAGGCGGGCGGTCTGTTCCGGGGAAATATAGGCCAGGTTTCCTTCCAGCCCACTTTCAGTCGAGATTTCCTGGCTTTCCCGTTCGAGCTCGGAAGAAATGCCGAGATCTATGACCTTAATCTCGAATGTTTCAGGATTGACCAAAATATTCTGTGGAGAAATGTCCTTATGAATGATCTTGTGCCGATGCAGCACCTCAATGGCCTGCGCGGTCGCCAGTCCGATTTGCAGAACCTCGGCCAAAGGCAGAGAATGCTGCTGCCGGAGAGCATAGGCATCGATCGCACCGAAGTCTTCGGTGAACAGGGCGTATTGATCCGCCGATTCGATGATACCCAAGGTCTTGATGATGTGAGGGGAGTCCACGATTTTGAGAAGGCGATACTCGCGCCTCAGAGCTGCCTTGTCTTTCACATGGCCGTTTTCATCGACCAGGACTTTGGCGATGACCGATTGCTGATCGCTGGCCCGAATGGTACGAAATACGCGGGAATTGTTGGAGCTGAAAATTTCCTGTACTGTTTGATAACCAGTAATTTTAACCATCAGCTCCAGGATCCATCGATAAATTGATTGAGAAAGATCACGATACTTCCATCATAGCATTCCTCGGTGGAGCTCGGAAGAATGGTTAATCCAGGCTGAAAGGACAAAGGACGTGAAGGTAAAGCGCATTGTAACGAATGTATCGGTCAAAAAAATTTCGGCCGCAAAGAAGTTTTATGAAGGCGTTCTCGGCCTGGATGTTCAAATGGATCTCGGCTGGATTGCAACCTATGGCTCCAGGGCGAAAATGAGCGTTCAAATCAGCTTCATGTCGGAAGGGGGTTCGGGAACGGCGGTCCCCGACATATCCATCGAGGTGGATGATGTGGACGAGGCCTATCGCCAGATGAAAAAGGCTCGGTTTAAAATCGAGTACGAGATTACGGACGAGCCCTGGGGCGTGAGGCGGTTTTACGTTCGCGATCCTTTCGGAAAGCTGGTCAATATCCTTTCCCATCTTTGATTGGGTGAGACTTCAGTCGCGGAGTATGTTGTTGTCATTCCAAAGATCGCTTTGATGTTGGACCACCGAAATATTGTATTTGGATTTTCCACGCTTGCGCAGGCAGAGGAGCCCCTTGATGCCAGCCTCTCCGAAATACTCGTAGCCAAGGTTGTTGAGTTCGCCAACTTCCCTCGTTCCAGGCACGGCTTCTGGACCTATCGACGCACACGACTATCTTGCGCCAGGAAATTGGCCAGCGAGCTAATTTTTTTGATTATCCATGCACGATTTCTCCGGGACCCGCGTTTAACAATTAGCAAATGTGAATTAGGAGAAAATTAACATGTTGAGAAAATTAAGTGTTATCCCGATCCTACTCCTGACTGGCTGGTCAGTCATGACAGCTTGCGGCAAGGTCAATCCGGACCATGCAAACAGCAATCTTGACATAGTTGGTGGAGCCAAGGTGTCAGAGGATCTCTATGATCGTTTGTTTCAATCCGTGGCCTCCCTTCAGGGTGACATTTATTATAAGAAGCCGGGCGAACAGGACGGCAGGCTGGTTGCCAGAAATCAAGCCTTCTGCGGCGGGACACTCATAGACTCCGATACAATCCTCACAGCCGCTCACTGTCTCGCGGACATTGGCACCTATGATGCTGATGGAATTATGGTGACCAACGTCAGTGTAGTGCTGGGAAGCCGCATGCTGAGCGATGCTCCTGCGGACATAGGCACCGAACGCAATGCCAGCGGTGAGCGATTCCGGGCGAAAAAACTTTCCATCCATGAAGGATATGAGCGGAACACCAGCATCCATGACATCGGCTGGGTCGACCTTGACGGGACAAGCAGCCTTCCGCCAGCGGTTGTTAACACCAGCGCGTCTTTTCCATCAACCGGGACAACGACCTATGCTGCGGGCTGGGGCGCCACTTCCCAGGGAGGATCCAGCAGCGACACCCTCAAGTACACAGCCGTCAGCACGCTCAGCAACGCATCCTGCAAAACTGCACTGGATGGCCTGCGCGATCGGAATGGCAGAATCTTCACCGATGCCGCCGGCGTGCGCTTCAGCGATAAAATCTTCCCCACAAGTCTCTGTGCTTATGCGCCTGCCACCGACTCATGCCAGGGGGATTCCGGCGGTCCACTCTTTACCTATGACGGCAGCCAGCTCACGGTCGTCGGTGTCGTAAGCTGGGGCCTCGGCTGCGCCCAGCCTGATATCCCAGGCATCTACACGCGTGTTTCTGAGTACTACTGAAACAAAACATTGGGCCGCGCGGCCTGGATCCCTGGCCTCCTAAGCGTGGAGACGTCCAGGCCCTTTTTCCATCTGACCCCACTCCCCCTTCGTGATACAACATTCCATCCACTCGCGCGGGGCTTCCGAGCCCCGCCAAGAACAAAGGACGGACTGTGAATCGTGATGCGATAGAGGCGCCCCTTTTACGGCGCCTGCCCGCCCCTGGAACCTCCACTGATAGTGGCTCCCTGCTCGACGGCTTTCTTGACTATGTCAAGGACCGCGGGGTTGAGCTCTATCCGGCCCAGGAAGAAGCCATACTTGCGCTCTTTGATGGCGGCAATGTCATTCTTAATACCCCGACCGGGTCCGGCAAATCCCTGGTCGCCACCGCCTTGCATTTTCACTCGCTGGCCCATGGCCGGCGGTCGTTTTATACCTGCCCGATCAAAGCCCTGGTGAATGAAAAATTCCTGGCACTCTGCGGGGAATTCGGCGCTGATCAGGTCGGCATGATCACCGGCGATGCTTCGGTGAACAGCAAAGCTCCCATCATCTGCTGCACCGCGGAAATCCTCGCAAACATGGCCTTACGCGAAGGTGAAAACGCGCCGGTTGATGATGTTATCATGGACGAGTTTCACTATTACTCCGACCGCGAACGCGGCGTGGCCTGGCAGCTGCCCCTGCTCACCATGCCGAAGTCGCGTTTTCTTCTGATGTCAGCCACCATGGGTGACACCACGTTTTTCGAAAAGGGGCTGAAGGACCTCACCGGACGCGAAACGACTGTCGTGCGTTCCAACGATCGGCCGGTGCCGCTGACCTTCGTCTATCAGGAAACGCTGCTGCACGAGACCATCAAGAGTCTTCTGGCTGGCGGCAAGGCTCCCATCTATCTCGTCAACTTCACCCAGCGCGATTGCGCCGAGGAAGCCCAGAAACTCATGTCGGTGGACTTTGCCACCAAAGAGGAAAAAGCGGCCATCACCGCGGCTCTCACCGGCGTGAAATTTTCCAGCCCTTATGGCAAGGAAATTCAGCGCCTTTTGAAACACGGCATTGGTCTGCATCACGCCGGCCTTTTGCCGAAATACCGCCTGCTGGTCGAACAGCTGGCGCAAAAAGGTCTTTTGAAAGTCATCAGCGGCACCGACACGCTGGGCGTCGGCGTCAACGTCCCGATCCGCACGGTGCTCTTCACCAAGCTCTGTAAATACGATGGCAGCAAGGCCACTATCCTGAGCGTCCGCGATTTCCAGCAGATCAGCGGTCGTGCCGGACGCAAGGGTTTCGATGATCACGGCACCGTCGTGGTCCAGGCTCCCGAGCATGTGGTCGAAAACCTGTCGATGGAAAACAAGGCCGCCGGTGATCCCAAAAAACTGAAAAAGATCGTCAAAAAGAAGCCACCGGAACGAGGCTACGTGCACTGGGATGTGAACACATTCAACCGCTTGATCAGTTCCCCACCGGAATCGCTGACGTCGAGCTTCCAGGTTTCGCATGCCATGCTGCTCAATATCCTGAGTCGCGATGGCGATGGCTGTCGCGCTATGAAAAAACTCATCCGCGAATGTCATGAGACCCCGCAGGCGAAACGAACGCTGACCAAAACCGCCTTTCAAATGTTCCGCTCGCTCGTGGAACGCGGCATCATCCGCTTTGAATGGCTGGCGGAATACCGTCATAAGAAAATCCTGGTCGACAGCAACCTGCAGACGGATTTTTCGCTGAATCAGTCTCTGGCTCTGTATCTTCTCGATACGATCAAGCTGCTCGATCCCTTTGCTCCGGATTTTGCACTCGATCTTCTAACCCTGGTTGAATCCATTCTGGAAAACCCGGAATTGATTCTGCGCAAGCAGCTCGATCGCATCAAGTCGCGGAAAATGGCTGAAATGAAGGCCGATGGCATTGAGTATGAAGAACGCATGGCCGAACTCGAAAAGCTGGAATATCCCAAGCCCAACCGCGAGTTCATCTATGAAACCTTCAACCAATTCGCAGCAACGCACCCCTGGGTCGGCAATGAAAACATCCGACCCAAGTCGATCGCCCGCGAAATGTATGAGTCCTTCTTCTCGTTCGAGGAATACATCCGCGACTACGAGCAGCAAAGAGCCGAAGGCCTGCTACTCCGTTATCTGATGGAAGTCTACAAGGTACTGGTGCAAACCGTTCCTGAGTCCTACCGCAACGAGGAAATCGAAGGCATGATCGACTACTTCGGGCGCATGATCCGAAACATCGACTCCAGCCTCCTCGACGAGTGGGAAAAGCTGCGCAACCCCACCGCGATCCTCGAAGAGGCCACTGCGGAAGCCGCGCCTGAAGCACCCGATATCACCCGCGACATGCGGGCCTTCACGGTACAAATCCGCAACGAGGTCTTCCGTCTGGTTCGCGCGCTGGCGGCTGGTGATGCTGAAGGAGCCTTGGCTGTGATTGAAGGCGGCCAGTGGACCGTGGCCTCCCTCACCAATGCCATCACCCCTTACTTCGACGATCATCAGGCCATCATCACCGATCGCCAGGCCCGCCATCCCCAGCACTGCCGGGTCAGGCCGCAGCAGAATCCGGAGGGTTGGAAGGTTGAGCAAACACTGATTGACCCGGATGACCATAATGATTGGCAGTTGACGTTCTTCATCGATCGGCAAAAGTCGCGGGAACAGAACCGTCCGGTTCTGGAGCTTCTTAAGATTGGGCATGTTGACGACGGTTGAAGCCTTGTAAGCCGCCGTCCTGAAGATGACGGCGGCTCACAGAAGTGTAAATCCAGCCTTCGGCTGTCGCATTCCTGGATACTCCAGACCGATTTTCCTTTTTAGACAGTCAATCTCCCGAAAACCCTATCAAATTCCTTCCCAGCTCAGGGTCCGCGGTGAATCCGCTGCACACACGGCCAACGACTCCCTCCGAAGCACCGAATCAACCAGCTGCAATTACAGACTTTTATGGCACCAAAAAATTGGAGTGCTTCTTGAATAAGCAGGGGCCTGCTTCAAGGAGTCTGAGACATGAAAGACTGGTCACGGTTTAAGGGCATTATTTTTGATTTGGACGGGACGCTTTACGAGTCCCGCTGGCTCAAGCCTCAACTCATCCAGAGAAACCTTTTCTTTCTGCCGTTCCTGATGCGCCTGGAATGGGGACGGGACGCCGTGCGCTTTGCAAGTTTTCCCGACCAGAAGAGCCTTGTGGCCGAGGCATCAAGGGTCTCCTCTCCCAGGAACCCTGAGGCTTTTCGGACCTGGTATGAAAAAAAATTCTATCCTGGTTTCATTTCCATTCTGAAGCCGAAAATGGTCAGACCTGGAGCCGGAGCGCTGCTGCGGAAGGTCAAGGATCAAGGGATAAAGCTTGCGGTGTGCTCTGACTACGGTTTCGTTTCGGAGCGTCTCGAGGCCTTGGGCATTGACATCAACCTATTCGATGTCATGACGTCAGCCGAGGAAAACGGCCATCTTAAACCTCAGCTCTTCAGCTATCTCAAGATCTTAAATGAGCTGGATCTTGACGCGGATCAGATCCTGATCGTCGGTGATCGTGTGGAAACAGATGGAAGAGCAGCCAAAGACCTGGGAGCCGGATTTCATACGGTTCGAAGCAACGAAGATTGGTCGCTCCTGTTTAAAATGTTGGAGATGTCTCGATGAAGCCTCTGATGCAAAAGCTTTTCTCTCTAGGCCTGGCCGTTTCCGGCAAAAAAGCGCTCAAGCATATCCTCAACGGCACGGATGACCCGGAAAAAACGCAGGAGAAGACGCTGTTGAATATTTTGAAAGCTCATGCCTCGACCGATCTAGGGAAAAAGCTTGGGCTGTCGGGAATTGAGTCGATCCAGGAATTTCAACGTCGTGTTCCGATCATGGAGTACGAAGACATACGGCCATTCGTTGAGGCGAGCATGGATGGCAAGCCGAACGCCGTCGTCAAAGGGTTGCCGGACTTTTATGCCTCCACAAGTGGTTCAACAGGCAAGCCCAAGTACATCCCCATCAGCTCCTTTACCGAAGAGGTAACCAACAAGGCGTTTTCCAAGGCCAGCGCCTATCTTATCTATAAGGGCTGCCCGGAAGCTTTTTCCGGAAAAATCCTTCATATAACCAGCCCCGTCGTTGAAGAGTTTGCGCCTGGGGGCGCAGCTATTGGGTCAGCCACGGGTAACGTTATGAAGAATGCCAATCGCGTGGTCCGATCCATGTATGCCCTGCCCCCCGAAATTTACGGCATCAGTGATGCCGAGGCAAAATATTATGCCATCCTACTCTATAGCCTGGATCAGAATATCAGTATGATGATGACAGCCAATCCAAGCACCTTTCTCCTCCTGGGGAAAAAGTTGGAGGAGTGGCAGGACTCGCTCATCCAGGATCTGGAATCCGGCGTTTGCAGCAATCCCAACGTCCCCCTCGCCATCACACAGAAACTCAAGCGTGCCCCGAATCCTCGTCGGGCTGAGGTTTTGCGACAGTGCATTGCGTCTGACCCTGAACGAAAACTTCGCCCCTCACAGGTCTGGAAAAATTTAAAGGTTTTGGGCTGCTGGACGGGGGGAAACTGCGCCAATTACCTGAGCCGCCTCCCTGCGTATTACGGGCAGGTCTCGATTAAAGATCCCGGGTATGTGGCCTCCGAGTTAAGGGGATCCATGCCGCTCCGTCTCAATGATCCAAGCGGCGTTTTATCGATCAATGACAATTTTTATGAATTTATTAAGGTGGAGGACATCGACGAAAGCCAGCCGCGTATTTACCTGGCTCATGAATTGGAAAAGGGCCAGCAGTATTATATTATCATCACCAACTACTGTGGCCTTTACCGCTACAACATCCATGATATCGTCGAGGTCACCGGCTTCTGCAATAGCACTCCGGAAATCGTCTTCGTGCAGAAAGGCAAAGGCATTACCAGCATCAGTGGTGAAAAGCTTTACGAACAGCAGTTGATCAGTGCCGTGTCCGAAGTCAGTCGAAAACTGAAAGTCGAACTTTCCTTTTACCTGGCATTTGCGAATGTGGCGGCATCGCGTTATGATCTTTTTGTGGAAACATCGGGTGGAGGATCGCCTTTGTGCGAAAATTTCGCTCGTGAAGTCGATGCCCAATTGCAAGCGATCAACATGGAATACAGATCCAAGCGCACCACAATGCGCCTTCATCCGATTGAAATTCAAGTCACTCTTCCGAACGCCTATGAACGATTCAAGGCCTGGCGAGTGAGTCAAGGAATTCGGGAAACCCAGTACAAGATGGTCTACCTCACCCAGGATCACTCCATGCTGCATCCGATCAGATCGGTCGCGCCCGCGGTCAGCGTGAAATGAGTCAGGACCTGCTTCGTCAGACGCCCCCTCTGCAGGGGGCACCCAATTTTCACACAAAACCAAATCAATCCGATGACTTAAAAAATTAACTATCTCATGGCGGAGAGCAGGTCGATAGGTCGCATCAGTTCCGTTCAAGGAGACTGTCATGCAAGCTCTTCGGACCATCAGTGTCTTTGTATTGTTACTCAACATCCCATACGCCCTGGCAGATTCCGGTTCAAGCGCCAAGGTTCGGAAAGACAAGTTCGTCCAGGCAGGGGTGCATGGCGGAGTCAATGGGTCGGGATCCAATTTCGGTCTCTTTCTCCCAGGGGACAACCGGATTGATGTATCTTACTCCATGTCATCTATCGAGTTTTTGGGTCTTACCTACAAGGAAAATCTCTATAGCCTTGAGTTCCAATCCTTTCTAGGCAACAGTTTTTACTATGCGTTGGGCGTTACACAGAGAAATCTTGAGATCACGATTCGGGATTTTTATATTCCGGAAACCGGCGGTGTCACAACCTACCTCACTTCCAAGGGTCAATCGATCGGTCCACACCTTGTCATAGGAAACGAATGGCAGTGGGATTATTTTTATTTAGGTGCGGAGTGGGTGGGTGTTATCAGTAGCTCCAGCTGGAAGTATGAAAATGAATATCCGGACGGAACCTGGACTCAGTCTGAGACAGATTATTGGGATAAGAACATCGAGAAGGCCATCAAGCAATCATCTTTTATGGGACTGAATTTGACGTTGGGCTTTTCGTTCTAGGCATATATACTCATTCGACACGTTTAATTTCTGGAGTCCTGGCCGACAACAGCATCGAGCGGGTCGCTCATCGTGCAGCCATCGGACGAGCTTATCAGTGAGCAATTTGGAGAATGCTTTTTGCTCGTTCAATCTCAGGGGCATTATCCAGAAGCTGCAGATCTTTCATTCGCACTTTCACGCTTTGATGCAACTTCTGGGTATTTTGCTTCGCAAGTAGATCCATGATACTGATGGAACTTCTCAATATCGTGAAGCCAATAGAGAGTGTATTGGTAACCTGCCCGTTCTCGGAATGTAGAGGGTGTTTTTCCAACATCTCGACACTGAGGTGGTAGCGCAGCGCAAGAATTTCTATGAATTCCTGCGAATCGGACGGAAAAAGCATCAACAAAGTTCCGTCGTTGATCATGTCGTCAATAGAGCTCACGATTTTTCCAATCTGCTTGACATAGGTATCTTCAAGCAACTCAAACTCTGAATCGCCTAGTGGTGACGCGACATTCTGCGCTCTACCTGGAAAAATTTGACCGCTTCATAGTACGCGTAAAGTTGAGACTTCAGTGAAATTACCCGGCTGACGACCATATCTGCCTTTTCATATTCGAAGGTTTCCCTTTCATCTTTCTTGATTCCAAGGTAAATGCCCAGGGCCATGAAAAAGAATCCAACAAAGGGCGCTATTTTTTTTCCAAAGCGTTCTGCAAATTTCGTAACCTTCTCCCACTTCACTCGAACCATGATCCCATCCTTTCCTGGAAAGTTAATTGGTTTAATAATATCATTAAGATAAACTATAGGGAACTGGTCACCATTTACTCTATTTGCCACCTGAGTCTCTAGCATTCAAGCAGAGCCTGCGGCGTAAATTCATGTTCAGGAAAGGTTCGGTTATGGTGCTCACAGCTTCCAGCTTACTGAATTGTGAACCATCAGCTTTGAAGAGCGGCAGATTGTTCGAATGAAGCCTGACCAGGACATATGCCTTATGGCGATCAATGTATTCAATGCCGGAGCCTCGCGATTTGCCACGATCCCCGATAATGAAGCCACCATTGTTAACAGTATAGCGCTCAAAGGAGTCACCCGAACCAGTGCGATCGACAGTATTGATCTCAAATGAATCACAAATTACGTCAGGTAACTTCAAGCTAACCGTCAATAGCGGATCCGATTTCATCCTATCGGATGTCCCGTATAACTGAGTTCTTTGCCTCGAGCTTTGATGATTTTCATTGCAACAGAAGTACAAATAAAAGGTTCAAAGCAATGTATCCAAAACTGCACTCCTATTTTGAAGCCAACATGATCGATGAAATTCGTTCACTACCTATAAATGAGAAAGCGTTTGAAAAGCCCACTTCACTCATCCCTCCAGTGAGGAGCCAGCCCCTCACCGGACACACCCCACAATCCATCATTCCCGCCCCCCTCATTTCAAGCTATACTCAATAGAGATAATCTCATAGCCTTGAGCAAACACCAAAACAGGGGCACTTCCCTCGTCAGTGTCCCGACTTAAGATTTTGGAGGCAGTCTGGATGTTCTATAAGATCCTGGCGCTGGATGGTGGTGGTCTGCGTTCGATTTACTCCGCTCAGCTTCTTTTCCGCTTGCACGATCAGTTCAAGATCCTGGACAAGGTCGATATGATCGCCGGCGTCAGCGGCGGGGCGATTATCGCCGCCGGCCTGGGTTGCGGCTGGTCCCCGAGCCAGATCGTGGATTTCTTTGCGAAGGACGGCCCGGATATTTTCGAGCGCACGGTTTATCCCGGGATGATGGACGACCTCGCCTACATGAACCGAAGCAAGTATGGGGAAGGCCGGCGCCGTTTCTTTGAGCAGTACTTTGGAAAAAAAACCCTGGCCGAGGTCAAGAGGACCATGGTGATCCCGAGCTTTGATGCCAGGCATAAGTCAGGCATCTGGCAGACGGTTTCCTTCAGCAACTTCCCCGGCTCACCTCTTCGCGATGCCACCCTGGTCGATGCGGTGATGAGCAGCAGTGCGGCTCCGGTTTATTTTCCTGTGAATACCACCGATGTCGAAGGTCATGTCACCAAATACATCGACGGTGGACTCTGGGCCAACAATCCCAGCGATACCGCTCTGAGCGAAGCCGTGCGCGATGATCACGGTGGGGCCGACTGGCACAAGGTCGTGGTCCTGTCGATCGGCACGACGCGCGGGAAGAAAGTCCTGAGCACCCCCAAAAATAATCTCGGCTGGCTTGACTGGTTCCGTGCGGACCTGATCGATATGATCCTGGATGCGGCCGCGAAAAGCGCCGTCGACTATAAAATGAGAAATTACCTTGGCGCCCGCTACCAACGTCTCGATACTATACTGGAGGACCCTATCGATCTGGATGATATTTCCAGCATCTCGCGACTCGTGGGTCTCGCCAATGAATTCGATATCGACCCGGTCGAACGATGGCTCGAAGGCTTTTGGGTCTGAAGACAAAGGAGAATGAGACCGCATGTTACGCAAACTTCTGCGCGCCACCCTGCTGATGCTGACTGTCGCCTCACCAGCCCATGCGGCTACGCACGGCCCCTTCGGCCTGGGTATTTCCCTGATTGATCCCACCGGGATCAGTGCCAACTACTATCACGAAAAGCAAAAGAGCTTTGCCGCGGCCCTCGGCTGGGGCGACGATTACCTGCGTTTGAATCTGGATCACCTCTGGTACCGCCGGGATATCATTGTGATCGACCGCATACCGATCGATCTCTACTTCGGCGTCGGCGCCCGTTACTACCAGCACGAAAAAAGAAACAACGACGACGAAAGCGAAATCGGTATCCGCTTCCCGGTGGGCGTGGCTTACATTTTCCGCAAGGTCCCGATCCAGCTCTTCGGCGAGCTGGGACCGGCCCTCGTGATCGTGGATGAATCCGCCTTTATCATCGATATCGCGATCGGCGGACGCTACTACTTCTGAGCCATCGGCAGCGTGGCCAGCTCAAAGGCCCGCGTGCAACCCTGATAAGGTTTGAACACCCCGGTAAAAATCTGCTTTCCATGCCCCTGATGACAGATGCGATAGGTCCCGGCCGCAGTGGACGCTGCGGTCAGCCAGCTCACCGTGATGAGGGAATCGGATATCCCATCGCGCTGCCAATGATAAAACGTATCCGGGTCCCAGTCATAGCGCACCGCCTGCCAGCCGCCCTGGACAAGCTTTTGCACGGTCAGCAGCGTCCGATCCCTTCCGTTTAAACTGTTATTCGGATGCGCCCCCCAGAACTGCACATCAATCCGGGCACCCGCCGCATAGACCGCGGCCGCATCCCGCTTCACATCACCCCATTTTTTGCCGAACGGCGCCGTATCAAATATCACGCCGTGTTTCACAATCAGCTGATCATCCGAGAGATCCGGCGGCGGCTGACCAGGATCCACCGCCCGTCCATCCCGCAGGGCGGTTCCGAGTTCGCTGTAAATCTGGGTATATGCCGCGAGGGACCAGGGTCCGAACAGCGTCGAACCCCCCTCATAATTTTGTTTGCTGTACTCCTCGCGTGTGGTCACATAATGCAGATATTCATTCGCCAGAGCACTTAGCGCTACGTATTTCACGCCTGCCGGGGCCATGATATCGAGGATCGCTTTTTTCAAACGCCGCCCGGCCATGGTCGTAATTTCAAAAGGTGCGGCCACGATCACGAGCTGCCCAATGCGCAGCATCTGAAACGGAGCCACGCGCGCTGTCCAGGGATGCGGCAGCACAAAGCCAGTCGGCAGAAGGATCACCTTCTCCGCATGACAGGCCTGTTCCTGAGGCATAAGCGTGATCTTCGGCCAGTCGACGCCATAGACCGTGCCTTCCTTGAAGATGCTCAGCGGCTGACCATTCTCCGTTCCCGCGGCAAAGGCCACACCGAGCGCGCCGTTGCAGGTCTTCTGAGGCCCGTGACCGGTATAGGCACCATCCACTTCATGATAAGCCATATCCACAAAGGAATGCACAGCCCCCAAAGGTCCGCTGATCTCCTCCTGCGCCTGTTCGAAAAGTTCAAAAGCTTTTTTGTACTGCGCATCCGCCGATTCTGAATTGCGGGGATAACCATCCACCTCCGCCGGCACCGGATGGGAAATATCATAGGGACTGATATCCCCGGAGTTGGCCTGCACGAATCCCGCAACGAACTCGCCATCCTTCAGATAGGTGGCTCCCATTCTTTTTTCAAACTGATAGGCCGCCAGGCCCTTATTGTCCCCGCTCACAAATTTATTGCTGAGTGGCAGCGACACGCCGTGCACGGCAAACCAGTTGAACGAAGCCAGAGGCCGGCCGTTCTCTGCCACCGCCTTGATCTGAATCATCTCGGGATCGGAGGCCTGCCCGAAAAGTTGGTGATCGGGGTTGGCTTCATAAGCCTCCAGCGAGCGATTGAATTGAATGCCATCGAGTTCCCCTCGGCTGATGAACAGCTCAGCCGGCTGCTGCTGCCGCCAGGCTTTGACGATCGAACGCGCGGTTCCCGCCACGATCGCTTCAAAATTCGCCCGACTGAAACCAAGAGTCGTCACGTTGTAAAGCGCATGATGCGCGTAACCGCCCGGCCCCGCATGCGTATGGGTCACACTCAGGATCAGATTCCTATGTTGAAAAACTCCGGGCAATTCCTTCTGCAAGCGATCCAGGACCGCCTGTTTCACGCCATGAAACATCAGCGCCTGGTCGGCAATCACCATGGCCACCGGCTCCTGGCCGCAGCCGTTGCTCACCACCAGGGTGCGACTTCGCAGCCGCATATGCAGCCCCTCGCCAACCTGGCCCAAATCAGCGTAACCGAGCATGCCCAGTTCCGCAACCGGCCCGGTGATATCGTCCTGGGCGGCGCCCACGCGATAGCCTGGGACCGAACAAGGCTGGGCGGCCTGCAAGGTCTGCATAAGGCTCCAAAAACCAAGGCTCAGGGCGACCGGGAACATTCTTCGCAGTATCATGATTCCCCCTCAGGCTCATGCCAGCGTTGTTATGAATGTGCGATTCTTCTGCCCACACTATGGATCAGGCGGCTACGGAGGTGTAGTAGAAAAAAATAATCACGGTCGGCTCGACGCGACTCACACTCCCCAAAGAGACGAGGCAGAAAGAGGCACCCGGAGCGGATTCCCCCAGGTGCCCGCAACCATTCATTTGTGAGCTTTTGTTCGGCTGAGGATAGTGTGCCCACGGGGCCACGGGAATCGAATTTTTGTGACTTGATCGAACACCTGACCCCACCCTATACTCCCCCTCTTTTCACTCTGGCTTTGTCTTTCATGAAACCTTTGTTAAAACAGGGAGTAGGGTTGACGCCTCAACCCGTGACCATGTCCAGGGGAAAGGGGGGTGGCTATGGATGCCAAAACATACTGGGATCAGCACTATACTGAAAAAGTGTTTGCGCAGGGCAAGGCCCCCAATCCATTTCTGGTGGAAATGCTGCCGCGCCTCGAAAAAGGCAAGGTTCTGGACATCGCGATGGGCGAAGGCATCAATGCCGTTTACCTCGCGCAGAAGGGATTCCAGGTCAAAGGCTTTGACATCAGCAAGGTCGCTGTGGAACGGGCCAAAACCCTGGCTCGCGAGACCGGGGTGACCATCGAGGCGCAAACCGCCGACCTCGATCTTTATCTTTTCGGCATCATGGAATACGACAGCATTATCATGACCCGCTTCCGCCCCTCGGTCTCGCGTTATTACACGAACATCATGAGTGCAATGAAGCAGGGCGCCACGCTCCTGATTGAATCCCTGGGCGTTCCGGAAATGCCGGAGGCGATTCCCCAAAGCGAATCCTATCGCAACCTCTACTACACCTCGAATGAGATCCTGCGGGAGATCAAGGGTCTGCGAATCCTGTTTTATCAGGAGGGCCTGGTCGACGGCAAACATGTGGTGCAGTGTCTGGCGCAAAAGCCACATGACAAGGATGCAGCCAGACTGAAACTCTTTGATATGTCGACCAAGGGCAAGGATCTGGAAAGTTCGAAACATCTGGAGCTGGCCGAGAAACTCTTCAAGAAGTGAAACCAGCCAGCTCCGTTCAACGTCGGATCAGTAGCGTTTCAGGACCGGGTAAAGGGCCCGGATCCCGGCGATATCACCCGCGGACAGTCGCTCCGCCTTCAAATTGCAGTACGACATCACCGAGTCATAATCGGGCCGTCCCACATAATCGACCGATGAATTTTCGTAAACATTGGCGTGATTGGCACCAGCCTGGCATTCGCCATGAGCCGGCCGATAATCTGTACGCGTGTGTTCATGCAAAAGACCCAGCGCGTGACCTATCTCATGAAGAAAGGCCGCCCTGGTTCCAGCCATTACGGTTTTCCGTTTGGATCTGTTTGAATACGGATAATGATCATCCATACGAATCCAAAGTGTGGCTCCATTTTCACCCTGGATTCCATAGCGGGTCATGCCCACCTTGGACATGCCACCACCATAACTGTAACTGCCGTTTCCATCCCAGTTGTGACCCAGCTTGAACTTCACGCGGATGATGGGTTTGGAGTAATCCTCAGACCGGCAGTCACGCCATTTCTGGAAGTAAACACCAGCCCGTGCATACTCATTGACCGCTGTGCGCAGAAGATCCCGATAAATTTCGTCGCTCACCGCCGACCTGTTCACAAAACAGATAGGGATTAAGCGTGGATTGGTCCAACGGGTGGCATCGGCATCAATAACGGCATCGGTTGTGGAATCTGTCTCCACTCCGCCACAGCCCATAAGAAGCAACAGAAGCGCGGTGCTTTTTGCAGAAAATTTCATCAATTTTTCCCTTTCAACTTCAACCTGTGATGAAAAAACAAGGTCTCCCAGCAAGCCTTGAAAAAAGGCTTATTCTTAATCAGCGCGAGTTTTGTGTCATGACTGGGAGACAGGTGCGATGATCAATCGCACGGCTTAAAAGCTCGACCGGTGAGCGCGCACCGTTTATAGCGAGTTCGAACGAAGTTTACAATATGCGGGATTTTCGTATAAAAATTTCTGCTGTCCGCAGGCAACAACCTGCGGTCAGAATGATTGAAAAATGTTCAAGCGATGACTTTATCCAGAGTAAACGGCAGATCGCGCAGACGCCGTCCGGTGGCGTGAAAGATGGCATTCCCCACGGCAGCTGGAACACCGACGATTCCGATTTCACCCAGACCTTTGATTCCGAGAGGATTGACGATCTCATCCTTCTCTTCAATAAAGATCACATCGATATCAGGAATATCCTTGTGAACCGGGATGTGGTATTCCGCGAGGTCATGATTCATAAAACGCCCCAGCTTATGATCCATGATGGATTCCTCCTGCAGAGCCATGCTGATGCCCCAGACGACACCTCCCACGATCTGACTGCGGGCCGTGAGGGGATTGAGAATGATTCCGGCATCCACGGCTGAAACCACACGCGAGACCGTGACGGTTCCGAAATCCTCATCCACTTTCACCTCGACGAAAACTGCGGCGTGCGTAACCCTTGAAAAGCGTTCCTGCTTCACCACATTGGGCAGCGATTTCACTTCCTCATCCAGGGAACTGACACCGGCATAACGCAGAATGCTCGCAATCGAAAGAAGCTGCGTGGGATGCGACTTCAAATGCAGGAAGCCATCGGCAAAGACCACCTCTTCAAAGGAGTGCTTGTAAAACGGAAGATCCTTCAGCCCGGAGGCCAGGTCAAAGACCTTGCGTTTCAGCTTCTGACAAACGGCCAGCACAGCGGAACCCACCGATGAGGCCGTGAACGATCCGCCCGAAAGCGGTGCAAACGGCAGGGAGCTGTCACCGAGTTTGAAGACGACATCGCGGAGAGGAAGGCCCAGGGTTTCCGCTGCGATCTGGCTCATGACGGTATAGGTGCCCGTTCCAAAATCCGCGGTCGCACTGCTGACGATCAAACGACCATCAGCCGTTAGGATCGCGCGGGCACTCGCCGGTCTTTGATAAGCCTCCCACATCCCCGAGGCCATACCCCATCCCACCAGCTGATGCCCCTCACGCATCGAACGCGGGGACTGGGGTCGCCCGGCCCAACCGAAACGCGCTGCGCCCTCTTCAAAACAGGCGAGCAGTTCCTTGGTCGAAAAGGGTTTGTCATGCAGGTGATCATGATCCGCGTGGTTTTTCTTTCGAAATTCCAAGGGATCGATACCGGCCGCAAAGGCCATTTCATCAATCGCTGTTTCCAGCGCATAGACGCCGCTGGCTGCGCCCGGAGCCCGCATATCAAGTGGTGTATACGTATCGAGTCGGGCGAGCTTGTGATCCAACCGGATATTGTCGCATTGATATCCCGATCCCGACCAGGCCACGATCTGTTCGGCATAATCTTCAAACTGTGAGGTCTCCGAGAGGGCCTCATGCGTGATGGACTGCAGCTGTCCATCCTGATCCGTCGCCATCCTGAGTGTTTGCAAGGATCGGGGTCGATGCCCAAAGGTGAACATCTGGGGTCGGGTGAGAACCACGCGCACCGATCGCTTCAATTCCAGCGAAGCCATAACCGCCATAAACAGCTGATACTGCGGCCGCAGACCCGAACCAAACGCTCCCCCCACAAAAGGGGAGAGCACGCGGACCTTATCCTTTTTCAAATTGAAGACACTGCACACATAACTCTGACTGTTCAGAACACTCTGTGTTTTATCATAAACGGTCAGCCGTTCATCGCCCTCCCAGATGACTGTGGAGGCATGCATTTCCATGGGATTATGGTGCTGCATCGGCGTGCTGTAATGCGCCTCGATCTGAATCGGCGCCTCTGTGAAAGCCTCCTCCGGATTGCCGCGCGAATTCGGTGGCGGTTCATAACCTGACTTTGCCTTGCCGGGATCAAAGGCCTTATCCCTTTGTGTTTCCAATGAAGTCGTCGGCGGCTCGGCCCCATATTCCACTTCGATCAACGAAGCCGCATAACGGGCAATTTCCAGCGTTTCCGCCACCACAAGGGCCACCGGCTGGCCACTGAAATAGATGCGTTCGGAAGCCAGCGGGCGGAATGGAGATCCATCCGGACTGTCCTGATCCCGATAGCTGCGATCAAACCAGGCCGTCCGTGGCCGGTTCTCATGAGTAAAGATTTTCAGAACACCTTGGATGTCCAGCGCCTTTTGCGTATCGATCGAACGGATCCAGCCCTTGGCAATGCGGCTGGACAGCACATAACCATGGGTGAGTTCAGGAACCGTGATATCCGCCACGTAAGGCGCCCGGCCGGTGACCTTAAGCGGCCCATCCACACGAGGGAGCGCGCGACCAATCATGGACTCTGTCATGATGCAACCTCCAGACCCGCGGCCTCTTTCAGACTACGGATGATGACGCGACGCGCCAGTTCAATTTTAAAATTATTCTGCCCCTGCCCTTCTGCTCCCTGCAGGAGTTCTTCCGCCACGGCCTTGAATAGGGCTTCCGTCGGCTGCTGATGTTCGAGCAGGGCTTCCGCTTCCGGGCGCCGCCAGGGTTTATGCGCAACCCCTCCCAAAGCGATGCGGGCCTTTTGAATCAAACCATTCTCGATGACAAGACCACTGGCCACGGATACCAGTGCGAAGGCATAGGAACTGCGATCCCGCACCTTGATGTAACTGTGATGCTGGGCGAAACCTTCAACAGGAAGTTCCACGGCGGTGATCAGCTCATCCTCACGCAGATTGGTATCACGCTCCGGTGTGTCTCCGGGCAGGCGATGAAAGTCCGCAAAAGGAATAGCCCGTTCCCCTTCACAGGATTGCACGCGCACCTCAGCTTCCAGAGCCGCCAGCGCCACACACATATCCGAGGGATGCACCGCAATGCACGAGGGACTGGCTCCCAGGATCGCATGCATGCGATTGCAACCACCGATGGCGCTGCAGCCGCTGCCGGGTTCGCGTTTGTTGCAGGCTGTGGCCTTATCGTAAAAATAATAACAGCGCGTGCGTTGGAGAAGGTTGCCGCCCGTGGTCGCCATATTCCGCAGCTGCGGCGAGGCACCCGCGAGGATGGCCCGGGAGAGAAGAGGATAACGTGCCTCCACCAGGGGATGCCAGGCCACATCACTGTTCGTTACCAGCGCACCGATGCGCAGATGCCCATCATCCTGTTCTGTGACCTGATCCAGGGGCAAGGGATTGATATCAAGCAGCTCCGCCGGTCTCTCGACATCCGCCTTGATCAGATCCAGAAGGTTGGTGCCGCCACCGATGAACTTCGCGGCGCTGGCGTTTCTCATATGATGCAGCGCCCCTGTGATATCAGCCGATCGTTGATAGGTAAACTGCATCATGAGTGGCTCTCCTTCATCACCTTTTCAATCGCGGCCACGATATGCGGATAGGCTCCGCAGCGACACAGGTTGCCGCTCATGAATTCCCGAATATCATCCCGCGTTTTCGCACGACCCTCGGCGATCAGACCCATGGCCGAACAGATCTGTCCCGGTGTGCAGTAGCCGCACTGATAGGCATCGGCTTCCACAAAAGCCTTTTGCAGAGGCGCAAGTTCATCACCCTGCGCCAGGCCTTCGATGGTGACGACCTCCGCCTCATCCTTCATCACCGCCAAAGTCAGACAGGAATTGATGCGACGCCCATTGAGCAGAACCGTGCAGGCTCCGCACTGGCCGTGATCGCAGCCCTTTTTCGTGCCCGTCAATCCCAGGTCCTCGCGCAGAGCATCGAGAAGCGAGGTCCACGCTTCCACATGCAGCCGCTTGCTGACGCCATTTACAGTCAAATGTATGGACTGCGCCGTCGGTGATAAGGGTTTTCTCCGCAGGGCAGGTCCCGTGCCTTCGCCAGTGGCTGGTCTCTCCATAAAACGTCCCTTTCAGCTTCAGTTTGGGAAATCGTCATCCGGCATGCAAAGGCAAGGCCATGTCAGGATCCATCCATGGGCCCGTGGCCGCTCGGGGGAAATTACGCATACGTCTGTTCTGCGAAAAATTCTCACTTGCAGCCTTCCCGTTTCCTAGTAGATTGCTTGATCGGATGAACCGAATACATGGAGACTTCTGTGGCTGGGACAATGCCTTATATCGTCGATGCCGATGGGCGCTGCGCTTTTGGGCGCTACACCCTGCCTTTCGCCAACGCCAACATCAAGGATGGCTATCTGGAAGACTATGCCAGCTGGCTTCGTCAGCCGACGCGCTGGAACACCTGGTTGCGCTCGCTACGACTCAAGGAATGGCATTTCGTATCGATCAATCATCCCGATATTTTCGTGGCCCTGGCGGTCGCGCAGCTCGGTTATGTATCCAATTTTTTCGCCTATGTCGTCGACAAGCGCAGCGGACGCATCCACGAATGGGGCAAACGCGTGCCGCTGGGGCGCAGTCTGCGTTTTGGCGACTCGTCCATTCAGGGAAAAACCATCTGGCAAAACCGCAACACGCATCTCGTGATCGACAATCAGCCCAATGGCTGGGATATCGAGCTGAAGCTGGACTCCCTGACGGCCAGCTTTCATATGATCCGGGATGAAGCGATGGCACTGGTTTTTCCGCTGGCCAGGAGCCGGGCGGGCTATACGCACAAGGAAGCCGGCAACGCCGTGCGGGGTCATCTGCAATTCCAGGGCGAAAACTTTGCGTTGACGCCAGACAATTGCCTTGGCGTTTCGGACTGGTCGCGCAGCTTCTCCAATCACATCACCCAATGGAACTATGCAGCCTTCGCTGGCCGTCACGAAGGGACGCGTCTGGGTCTGAACCTTTCGCAGCTCATCTACGATGATGACACCGGGGCCAGTCAGGAAAATACGGTCTGGGTCGACGGTCGCAGCCACCAGGTCGGTGCGGCCCGCTTTGTCCTGCCGGAAAACAAGGAACTGGATCGCAAGACCTGGCGCATTGAAGCGGTGGATCCCAACAACACCGCGGCCTTGAATGTGGATCTGATCTTTGAGCCCATGGGGGTCAGACGCGAGCATGTTTCTCTAGGCATCCTGGCCTCGAAGTTCACCCAGGCCTTTGGTCACTACTCTGGTACCATAAGCGTGAACAACCACTCCTATCGCGTGGATCGCGTCTTTGGAGTGGCCGAAAAACACTACTCCAAGTGGTAAGGGGGATCAGGATCATGCAGGAACACATGCTTTTTTTCGTGGGCACCAGCCTTGTGCTCATGGGTACGTTTTGGATCGGCGTCGCGTTCTACAACTGGATCGATAGGAAAAAACTTTTTGCCCGACACAAGATTCAGGCCAACCGCTATGCTTCGGAGAAGCAGGTGAAAAAAGCGGCCCGTTTGATCCTCAAGCACCAGATCTTTATTCTTCTGCCGCTGCTTTTTCTCACCTACCCGCTCTTTGCCCAACTCGGCATGAACTTTTCCTTTCAGGATTGGCCCCCGGTTTGGATGATCGCGCTGCAGATCGTTTTCTTCATGCTGGTCGAGGATTTCCTCTTCTACTGGACGCATCGCATTCTGCACCGGCCGAACCTTTATAAGAAGATTCACAAGGTGCATCACGAGTTCGTGACACCGACCGCGATCGCCTCGCTCTATGCGCATCCCATCGAATTCATCGTCGCCAACTCCCTGCCGGTCATGGCCGGACCTGTCCTGGTGGCTCTATTCGGCCTGAACATGCATCTCGGAGTGCTGTGGATCTGGCTCTTCATTCGCGTGCTGGAAACGCTGGATGGTCACAGCGGCTACAATTTTCGTCTCTGGTTCCCCCACAAGCTGATCTATGGCGCCGGGGCCAAACCTCATGATGAACATCATTCGAAGTTCAACGGCAACTTTGCTTCGTTCTTTCATCATTGGGATCGGATTCACGGCTCTGAGCTTGTGGTGAAACCGCGGGCGGCTGCGAAAAAACCGACGGCTCAATCCCGGGATGCTGATGCGGTCTCCGTATCCTGAAGCGGACGGGCGGGATCAGGCACTCTGATCCAGCTCGATATGATCCTTGGCCTGCTCAAAAAGCTCAAAAGGCAGATCGATGACCAGCTGGAAGAGTCGGTGATGATCCGCCGCCTTCCCCTGAGGCAGGAGAACGATCCGCAGGGTTCCGCCAGCCTGATGAATGAAGCGGCGCACAGCATCCATGCCCACGCCACGACCGGAGATATCGGTCAGCTGGTTGGCCGTGGACAGTCCGGAATGGAAAATCAAATCCGCGATTTCCTCGGGACGATGAACCCCACCCTCCGGCAGCAGCTGCCGGGCCAGCCCGATTTCGCGCAAGCGGGCCAGATCCAATCCACGTCCATCATCTCGATAAATCATAATCACCCGCGTCCCGTGGCGTTCCATCAGTATCGTGATATTCCCCTGCCGGGACTTTCCGCACCGGGCCCGCTCTTCGGGTGACTCAATACCATGATCCATGGTGTTCCGCAGCAGATGAACAAAGGCATGCCGGATCAATTCCTCAGCCTTATCGCTCATGAGCAGGCGATCAACTTCGATCGTGACCACCGGAACGTCCTTTTGCAGATCCCGGGCCAGCGCCGGAAGGCTCGCGCACACATCCTCAAGGATCTCCTGCGCGCTGCGGAACATTTTTTGATGAAAGAGTGATAGGACGCGGTTGACCCCGACCTTGATCTCATCGGGAAGCGTTTGTCCCTCGACGGCCTGCGCCAGACCCCGATAGGCGCTCTCCACCTGCTCCACGTGAAACTCGACATGCCGGTGACTCTCCGTGCTGCGCCCCAGTTTTTCCCGGGCGATGCGTTCATAGACCGAGACGATCGCTTCCGCTTCCTGCAGGTCTCTTTCCATTTTCTTCAGATCCCAGCTAAGCGCGGGATTCTTCTGCAGCTGCGCATAGTACTGTTCCAAATCATGGAAGACGCTGGTCATCTTCTTCAAATAAAGGGCACGCGCCGAGCCTTTGATGGTATGCATGTTGATGAAGAGCATCTTGAGGATATCGAAGTTTTTCTTGCCGAGCCCCTGCGAATGGACGAGCACCATGTTTTCTTCCAGCAGGTCGCGACAGGACTGAATGAAGCGCAGGAAGCGTGGGGTCGGCACATTCAAAATCTCGCTGATGAACTCAAGCTCCTCCTGCTGTTCCTGGCTGCGCTCCTGCAGCTTGCGAATGTCCGTGACATCGCGCAGGGTGACCAGGATTTTGTCCACCTTTCCCTCCGCGTTATCAATCGTGTTCCAGGTCAGATCGAAGAATCTTTCCGTTCCATCGGGACCGGGACGTCTGAGTTTCTGCGGCAGCGCATGGCTATTGACATCAAAGTTCAGCACATCCTCGCCCAGGGTGGCCTGCACACAGCTGGTGGCCTGGCTGACCTGATCCGCCGAGAGATGGCTTGGCTTAAAGAGCAGGGTCGTGGCCTCAATGCGCTCCAGATCGGCATGGGCAAACATCTCGCGGAAGCTTTGCGAATGGTCCCGATGAACCTTCTGATCGGGCTTGATCATGAAAATACCGAGCGGGATATGTTCCATGATGGAACGGATGTCGCGGGTCTTCTCTTCAACCTCCGCTTCGACGTTGGCGATATGATGCTCCAGTTCCTTGTTCAGATCGGCAATTTTGAGATGATCCTGGGACTGTTCCACTTTGATCTTGTCCGCCAGCGCCAGTGACAGAAGGATGACTTCCAGCAGGGAACCAATCTGGCTTCCATATTCCAGAAGGGGCGAGCTGGGAAAAATTCCGAGGCGACTCAGATGGTAGAGAGTCAAACCCACCAAAAGAGCCGAGAAGGCCAATACAAAATAGCGAGCCGGACGGTAGCCCTGTCTCCAGGCAAGGATGGCCGCCACTTCCAGAACGGGCGGGAGAAAGGCAGCCACCAGAGCTCCATAGACGATGGAGATAAAATAGGGAGCCACCAGGGCCACCCCGACGAACACCAGCGAATTCAGCCAGATAAATTTGATCAGGCGATCCAGACGGGGACAATAACGATCCGTCTGCAGAAATTTCCTGGAAAAGGTGGTGCCCCATAACGCGGCGAAGCTTCCGACCAGCGGCAGAAAACGGCTGGCAAAATCGGGGTGATTGGGCATGAGGTACTGCAAAGCGAGCCCGCTTATAGCGAACTGAAAGGCTCCGAATGAGACGATATATATAATATAGTAAAGATAAAGCGCATTGCGGAGCGTGACGTAGATAAAGAGGTTATAGAGAGCGATCACGAGCATGCTGCCAAAGTAAATGCCCAGCGCGAACTGCTGCTTCGAGAGCATGCCGGCCATTCCTTTCGGCGACCACAGGTTCAGGGGAAACTGCAAGGAGCTTTCCGAATGAGCCCGCAAATAAAAGTCCGAGTGGGAATCAGCAGGCAAATCCACACGAAAAATAAAGGTCCGATGGAGGATCTCACGCTCATGAAAGGGTTTACGATCCCCCGTGCTGACCCGGGTGGAATGGCCATCCGGATGCACGCGGTAGAAATCCACGTGATCGTGCAGGGGATAGGCCAGCTCCAAAAACCAGACCTGGTCCTTATGCGTTGGATTGTGCAGGGTGAAGCGAAGCCAATAAGCGCTTTTCGAAAAACCGAAGTTAGGAATGTCACCGTTAAATCGGAACCATTTGAGGTCAGAGCCACGGTCGCGAATATCCTCGAAGCCCAGGGAACCGCCTTCATCCTCCAGGATGAGCACATCCCTGCTCAAAAAGTATAGATCCTGTTCAGGCTGCACGATAACGGGAGCGGCCGCGAAGGCTGCTGAAGCGAGAAAGAGAGCTTGTAAAACAAGAGCAAACAGGCTCGAGAGCCCGGACATGTTACCACTCCCATTCGTCCGACTTTTCCCTATCGTCCTGAATGGTAGCGTACATGAGGGAGTTCTTGCACAGGCCCTAGCGCGACGACCTCTTCACCCGCGGCAGAATCTCATGGACTCCATCCTCGGTAAAATAGCGCTCATGAAAACGCCAGGCACGTTGCGATTCCCAACCTGGAATCGGGGCCAGCGGCTGATGACTCAGGCGGGCGCGCAGACGCCGGAAGTGATCCAGGGAAAGATAATAAGGCACCCTTCGATGCGGAGTGGATCGCGATCCAGGAACAATAAGCAGTGTCCCGGTTTCTCCACCACGGCTATAAGCAGAAGCAGCCGACAGGAGGCTGGCCATCAAGGCCAGCGCTGGAAGGATGCGGCGCAAGTTCATTCCTAATCCCCAATTAAAGTGTGACGGTCGTAGGTGCCGATCATGATGTCAAAGAAAAACGGAATGGTCCCTGTTTCCGTATCCTTGGTTTGCTCGATGGACTTCAAAAGTTCACCGCTCATGGCCACCATGCGCGCCAGGGCTTCCTTGGTCACAGATTCCGACATATGCCCAATCCGGGCATACTCAGTTCCTACCATGCTTCGCGGGAAATAGTGCAGGTCCTTTTGTATTTGATGCTGAATATCATCAAGGTCCATTAAACGGAAACCGTTGCCATGCACGCGCAGAATTTCCCGTTCCTCGATGATCAGGCCGGCATCCACCATCTCCTCCAGGGCAAGGATGCCACGTTCACCGGTCAACCGCTGCACATCATCCCGCGTGGTGCCGGCGGATGTGAGGGCCAGTTTGATGATAAAATTGTGAGGATCCATGTAACGAAATTTTTTCAACATGGCCACTGATCCGTCGTCATCGAGTCCTTGTTCCGGATATTCCGCAACGACCTTGGCCAACGCCGGATAGTGGTCACGGATAAAACTCATCCGATCCTCGCGGAGCATGACCCGATCAATCAATTTAAAAATGGTTTCATCTTTGATGTCATTAACTTCGGCCTGCAAAATCCTGCGAAGCGTCGCATAGGGCACTCCGGTTCGCATCGACAGGGCCTTGATACTGACACGCGGAAAGCGTTCAAAGTATCGTTTGACAGCTGTTTGCACGGCTTCAAACTTGGGTGACATTTCTCTCATGGCCGGCACACCTCCCGCTCGGTCGCATTGGTCGCATTTGGTCCCTTCCTATCCCAAAATTGACAAATACACAAATGCTAATTAAATCCAACTATTAGACCTGGATAAAGCTATGATTTCAGCAGGTTGGGGTGCATAAAATGCAGAAAAAGTGCTTATTCATCAAAATATTTCTGGCGGAGTCCTTTGACTGCGAAGCCGTCGCACGATTCTGAACCATCGGTATGGCCCTCGGATGGGGCAGTTTTGATACCATGGAAGCAGCGCCCGATGCATAAAGGAGATCACCATGAAGGCTATCCGTCGTGAACTTTGCCTTGTCCTCTGGCTGCTGGCCTGTGAAAGCACACCGGAACCTGAGACCATGACGGCACCTGGGCCTGAGATAAAAACGACAGCGACACAAGCTCCGGCTGGGGTGGCGACGGCACCGGCAGCTGTCCCGACTCCAGAACCCGAACCCGCAGCGGAGGAACCCGGCAGCCGCCAGTTCTGGGTGGATCCCAAGCGCGAGGTGGTTCAGGCCGCAGCCCGTTTGCAGGCCACCGAGCCGCGCGAAGCGGAATGGTTGCGTCAGCTGGCGGAACAGCCCACCGCGGTATGGTTCACAATTCAAACCACCAACCCTTTGGCTGCGGCTGGTCAGCTGGCCCAGGCCGTGGCGGGATCGAACCGTTATGCTGTGGCTGTGATCAAAGCTCTTCCGCATCGTGATTGCATGCGATACACCACACGCGGCCTTGATCCGGAGGCCTATCGTCTCTGGATTCGGGACCTCGTGAAGGGTCTGGGGGAAACGCCCATCTATTGGATTCTGGAGCCTGAGGCCTTGCTGCTGACGGGCTGTTTGAAACCCGAGGAAATCAACGCCCGCCTCGCCCTGATCGCTGAAACGGTTCTGGTTCTTAAGACGAACAGCAAGGCTCAGGTCTATATAGGGAGCGGTTATCCGGGCTGGCTGACAGTCGACGAAGCGGCGGCTCGCCTTGTGAAGGCCGGGGTTATGGCGGCCGATGGATTTGCGTTGAACGTCGGCCAGTATCACGCGACCCCCGACTGCATTCAGTATGGTCAGGAGATCGTGCGAAAGATGGGCGGCAAAGCCTTCGTGATCGACACCTCGCGCAATGGTCGGGGTGCCTTGCCGCAAGACTCCTGGTGCAACCCAAAAAATCGAGCCATAGGCGAATGGCCTCAGGCTCCGACAGCAATCGAGGGATTGGACGCTTATCTTTGGCTCAAGCAGCCTGGAGAATCGGACGGGAGCTGCAACGGTGGGCCGGCAGCTGGCGTTTGGTGGGAGGCGAAGGCCATCGAGCTGATGCGCAACGCCGTGCACCCTCCGGAATAAAGATCACAATTGTCTGTGCCTGTGGCCCGTACCATGACCCTGTTGCGCCGACACCATGCTCGTGGGGTCATCGAGGAAAGCGCGCACACTGCGGAAATAGTCGTCAAAGTCGACGGCATCTGAACCGTGGATGGAGATGCTGGGAAACATGACGCTGCCTTCGGTATGTGTGTGATCCATCTGCATACCGTGGCCTACTTCATGACAGAAAAGATGGAACAGGTGTTGATAGCCTTCTGACTCAGGATCCTGGATATAAGCCGCCTTCTCAAGAAAGTTATCCAGGTCGAAGATCAGTTCCATTCCATATTCAATCGTCATGGTTTCCGTTTGATTGAATTGCCCCGCGACAGTTTGCTTCTGCAGCGCCGTCCATTGTCCCAGACCCAATTTGCGACCGTCATCGGCGAGGTCCTTCTGAAAGTGGATCGTCGAAGTACTGTCTTCTTTTTTGTCGACCACGGACAGGGCCGTAAAACCCACGTGACGGTTGTAATCGGCGACCAGAATCTGCACCGAGTACTTGAGGGCCGGAGTATCGGTTTCAACGAAGATGCGGAAGTTTTTGACTTCCTCGACATGAGACTCACGGCAGGCGAGTGCGAAAAACGAGACCAGGATGAACGACAAAAGGCGCTTCAACATGAAAAACCTCAACAGCTTAGAGAGCAACAGCAACGTCAATCAGGGAGCGGATTTCAACTCCCAAGCGCACCTCGCATGAAGCAAGGCCCATACCACCGATTTCGACGGCCCACGCTGTCGGGTAAGCTTTTATTTACTAATGATTTCACAATATTAAATAGGAATTGCACGCCCTGTGTCAACGATTGTCGCCGGGCCGTTGCACATGCGTCGAAATTTTATACAAAGCGGCGGCCTTGGTTTTTTTGCGCGTATCTTGACAATTTTCCTTTAGACTCCATCTTTGGGATAACGCTTTGTGGGTCCCTGCGCGACCAACAGAGCCGAAATTGATGCGCAGCACCTGGGGTGGTCTATGACGGAGTTATCGAATCGCTGGGTTCCAGCCATGGTGTCCTCTCAATTTGTGCTTTTCCCGAGCACAGCCATGCCGGTCACAGTAACCGATGAAAAAAATCTTGCCGCCTTGCGCGAAATGAAAGCGCGTGGATTGAAAAATATTCACGTTGTGACGCGGAAGGACGCCGAGAAACCCATTTCGATGGAGACAATCCATACAACCAGCTGTGTCGCCGAAGTGGAGTACATTAAAGGCAATGATAACGAGGAGGTGCAGCTCATCGTTCGCGGCCTCGAGCGGCATCACATCGAGGACTTATCCTTTGAACATGACGCCTGGCTGGTTCGAACCCTGCCTGTCATTGTCGATCAGGACATCGATGCAGGCACGATTCAGACCTATCTTACGAGTATCAAAGAGCTGTCGGACAAGATTATTTCGTTCCTGCCCGGCAACATGAAACAGGTTGGCGACATGCTGCGGGCGATCGATGACCCTGAGCTGCTCGTGAACCTGATCGCGCCGCATCTGGAAGTGGATGTGGCCATCAAAGCCGCCCTTCTCAGCGAAACATCGCTCAACAAACGCCTGATGCTTCTGCTTGAGACCATGCAGGATCTGCGTCAGAGTCTGGAAATCCGCGCCGAGATTGGGCGCAAGGTTTCTCATAAATTCAATAAGCAGCATCGCGATGCCATGCTGCGGCAACAGATGCGCGTGATCCAGGAGGAACTTGGTGAAGGCGGTATGGCCAAGAATAGCTATACCAAACGCATCGAGGAACATCCCGATATGCCGGAAGACGTGAAAAAGGTGGCCCTGGAAGAGGCGCAGCGTCTGGCCGGACTGGAACGCAATTCCCCGGAAGCCCCGGGCATGCAGAACTATCTGGACCTTCTGCTCAGTCTGCCCTGGAAGCCTGGTGCGAAACGGGAAATTGATCTGAACAAGGCCCGCGATATTTTGAATCGCCATCACTACGGTCTCGATAAAGTGAAGGACCGTATTGTGCAGCATCTCGCTGTTTTGAAACTGAAGGAAAACTTCCGTGGTTCCATCCTGCTTTTGGTTGGACCTCCGGGTGTTGGGAAAACCAGTCTCGGCCGCAGCATTGCCGAGTCCATGGGTCGTGACTTCGTGCGGGCCAGTCTCGGTGGAGTGCGGGATGAAGCGGAAATCCGCGGTCATCGGCGCACCTATATCGGCTCGCGCCCCGGCCGTATCATTCAGGCTCTGAAGCAGTGCAAGCAGAACAATCCCGTGTTCCTGCTCGATGAGATCGACAAGCTCTCGCAGAGTTACAACGGGGATCCGGCGGCTGCACTTTTGGAAGTGCTCGACCCGGAACAGAACAACAGTTTCCGCGACCACTTCATGGAAGTTCCCTATGATCTGTCCCAGGTGATGTTTGTGGCCACGGCGAACAGTCTGGAATCCATCCCGGGTCCCTTGCGGGATCGCATGGAAGTGATTTCGATCGCCGGTTATACGACGGCCGAGAAACTGCATATCGCCAAGCAGCATCTCTGGCCTGAGCAACTGGAAACCCATGGCGTGAAACCGAGCCAGTTGATGATTTCGGACGATGCCCTCCTGCGGCTCATCTCGCACTATACGCGGGAAGCCGGCGTCCGGGAATTGAAGCGCAAGATTGCAGCTTTGATCCGTGGTTCGACCGAGGCGATCATCCAAAGTGAAACCGGCATCACCCTGAAGTTGGGTGACCTGGAGCGTTTGCTCGGCAACGAACCCTTCACACTGGAGCTGGCGGAAACGCATATGCCGGCCGGTGTGGTCACAGGCCTGGCCTGGACCCCGATGGGTGGCGACATCCTCTTCATTGAAGCCAAGGCCATGCCCGGCAAGGGTCAGCTGACGCTGACCGGACAGATGGGCGAAGTGATGAAGGAGTCGGTTCAGATTGCGATGACGCATGTGCGTTCGCTCCTGCCGAGTTTGAAAACGCAGCATGACTATGAAAAAACCGATGTGCATGTGCACGTCCCGGCCGGCGCGATCCCGAAAGATGGACCCTCGGCGGGTGTGACCATGCTGACGTCACTGGCTTCACTCTTCTCGCAAAGACCTGTGAATCCAAGCCTTGCCATGACGGGTGAAATCACTCTGCGCGGCGCGGTTACGGCTGTCGGCGGCATCAAGGAAAAGGTTCTCGCGGCTCACCGTGCGGGCATCAAACAGATTTTGATGTCGGAACGCAACCGCAAGGACATCCAGGATGTGCCCCAGGAAGTGCGTGATGAACTGGAATTCATCTTCGTGAGTCGGGTCGAGGAGGTACTGAAGCATGCTCTCGGACTCGACCTCGATGAAAAGCAGGGTGCTGCTCCAGAACAGGAATCGGGACGGATTGCCAGACTGTGATGTGAGTCCCATACTCCGACTTTGCCTGCCCCCACGCGCCAGCGCGGGGGTTTTTTTTGACCCCCCGGGTTCGCCAGCCATATAACCTCCTGCAATCATTTGAACGAAAGAAAGCTACATATCTATTTGTACTAATGGTTTTCAGCAGTTATCCGAAACCCAAGGATATATCACCCACTTCCAGTTTTTGAGAAGCGTATGAAGTACCTTTGGATAGTCCTGGCCTATTTATTCCTTGCCGGAAACAAAACGGAAGCCGTCGATCGAGGTTCTGTCCGGGACGGTGTCCTCGACCTAGGAACTCTCTCCATCGATCAGCCTTTGGAGCTGCGGGGTGACTGGGAATTTTACTGGAGCCAGCTTTACGAGCCGAATACGATTGATTCGGCTGACGCAAGGAAATCGCTCATTCACGTCCCCGGACTATGGTCTCAAGGCGCAACGGAATATCCTATTATGGGTTATGCAACCTATCGACTGCGGGTCGTGAACGCCCCAAAGGCCCCGATCGCCCTCTATTTCCCTGCATCCATCTGGTCTTCATCCCGCATCTTCGTGGAAGGAAGGGAGATCGCCCGGTTTGGAGTCGTTGGGACGGATGCCGCTACATCCAAGGGAGGAACCGGGCAGAAGCTCTACGACTTCACCCCTCAAGGCTCCGCGTTTGACATCATCGTGCAGGTCGCCAACTTCGAGATTTTTCTTTGCGGGATCACTCAACCCATCGTCATGGGGCCCTTGGAAGCCTTAACCAGCAATCATGCCCGCACTTTGTCGATTGACCTCTTTATCATTGGCGCTCTTTTCATCATGGGCATGTATCACATATGCCTCTTTCTCCTGAGGCGTGAGGATCCATCCCCGATTTGCTTTGGTACACTCTGTCTTACGACCAGTCTTTATCTGGCATCAGCGCGAAACGGGGCTTTGCCTTTGTTCTTTCCCGAACTCGGATTTGACCATCGCCTTCGCATTTATAATCTTGCCTGGATCGCCGGAACTTCAGCCTTTGCCTGGTTTGCTTATCACTCATTCCGCACGACCTATTCCCGTTTTGTGCCCCGCGCCGTCAGCGCCATTACCTTCGTGTACTACGGTCTTATCCTGGGGACGGACGCCCGGATTTTCGTGGGATGGACAAACTATTACCATGCCGTCGTGCTTATGATGGCCCTATATTCCGTGGTGGCTATCGTCAGGGCCCGCTTCAAGAAGGTGGAAGGAGCCTCCGCCTTCCTGTTCGGAGTCTTCATCCTTCTGGCGACGACAGTCAACGATATTCTTTCCATACGGCAGCTCATCAAGACCCCCATGTTCATGGGTCTCGGCGTCTTTGGTTTTATCTTCTGCCAGTCCTATATGTTAGCCATGCGCTTCTCGATGGCCTTTGCCCGGGTCAAAACCTCGGAAAAGGAAATCCGTGCGCTATCCAAGGACCTCGAGAGCGAGCGGGATACCGTGGTCGCTCTGAATACCAACCTGGAACGCATCGTTGATGAAAAGACGCGGGATATTCGCTCCATCATGGAGCATATTCCTCTTGGAATTTTCATGATAAAGTCGGACAAAAAAATCCATAAGGATCACTCACGGCATATCCACGAAATATTCCCGGTCCATGACATGGAATCCTGCGTCGCGACCGATCTGATCTTTTCGAGCAGCAGCCTGACGTCCGATGATAAAAGCCAGGCCATCAGTACCATCGAGGCCTCCCTCGGTGAGCACATCGTCAATTTCGAAGCGAATGCACATACGCTGCCGTCCGAATTTCAAAGGGCCACCGTCGATGGCAAGGACAGGCACTTCGAGCTCACGTGGAATGCCATTGAAAAATCAGACCTCAGCGTCGACAAGATTCTTGTCACCATGCGCGATGTGACGGAAATTCGCAAGTTGCAGGAACGCAGCAAGGAGCAGCAGGAGGAGCTTCAGTTCATCGGGGAAATCATCAGCGTCCCGGCCCCCAGATTCCTCCGATTCATACAGTCATGCCGCGAGCTCATCCAGGAGAACGAAAAACTGATCCGTTCGCAAGGGGTGGAACGGAGGAACTTTGAAGTCCTGAAGCTCCTTTTCATCAATATGCATACGATCAAGGGTTCGGCCCGATCCCTCTATTTCAAGCGCATGACCCGGGTCTTCCATGACGTCGAGCAGTACTATGCTCATCTTCAAAAGGAGAGACAGGCATCCTGGGATGTTGAGAAGATGGCCCAGGACCTGAGTGAAGCTCGCAAGATCGTGGAGCTATATGAAAGTCTGGCCAAGGAAAAGCTCGGCCGAAGCTCGGAGCAGACGCACTTCGTGGAATTCAGGATCGAGCATGTCGAGGCGATTTATCGCAACCTAAGGGAATCCACACGCGGAAAAGAGTTGCCGGGCGATGTTCTGGCAAGCATTGATCAGATTCAGACGCTTTTCCATCACAAGATCTATAAGGACGCGAACGATGTCTTTCATGAGATCTTCGGTTGCCTGGCGGTTCTTGCAAAGGACTTGCACAAGGAGCACCCCGAGGTCATCCTGGAAACGAATGGCATTCTCCTGGGTGAGCAGGCCGATGAGCTTTTCCGCAACACGTTTGTCCATTTACTGCGGAACGCGATGGATCACGGCATCGAGTCTTCGGCTGAGCGGATCAAGGCAGGGAAACCGCCCAAGGGTACCGTGAGCATCACCATGCAGAGGCATGACGATATCATGCGGCTGACGTACCAGGACGATGGCCGGGGCCTCCACATGAAAAAGATCTTCGAAATAGGTTTGGCCCGTGGTCTGCTCAAGGCTGCAGATGCCGCCCATGGCAGTAAGATAGCCGGTTTGATATTCGACTCCGGTCTTTCAACAGCCAACCAGGTGACGGACATTTCGGGCCGAGGGGTCGGCATGGATGCTGTCAAACGGTATATTCAGGAATGCGAAGGCGATATCAGGATTGAACTCCTTGAGGATCGGAAGACCAACCCGGATTACTGCCCTTTCCGCTTTGTGATGGATCTGCCGTTCCATATGTTTGATGATGATCAGGACGTTATCGGCAGGGCAGCTGCATAAGACAGCTTCTAGTGTTCGATCAGTGACATCACCAGGGTAAAGGACTTTCCTGGTGGATATTTGTGGATGATCTCTTTCACGGCGAATTGGACTCCTATCTCGTGCTGATAGAACTCCTTTTCGTAAGTTTCCTTGAGCAGATAATAGTAGGTCGGCCCCCTTTTCCCGACAAAGCTGACTTCGTATTTCGCCCCCGTGTCTACTTTTTGCAGATTGATATTGAGCTTACCGCAGTTGAGATACCGGGAAATCACGCGCACAGCGTAAAAGCCCTCGTCTCCATTCATCCCGCGCACCATGGGAAGAAAGCATTCGGCGTCCGGTAACAGAGGTTCGGCGGGTCCATCATGCTTTTCATAAATGGCCCCGAATATGCGCGCATACTGCTCACGCAAGCAGTTGCCCAGGGCCGTCTGATTATTGCAGCTGTCCCGTTCCTTCAGCCAACTTTGGTATTCCTTTTTGAAGGCACCATCATTTTTTTTCTGGACATAGGTTTTGGCCAGTATCAGATCCCAGCGGGCGAACTCGTCGTCCTTGCAGATTACTTTTTCCACGTTGCTTCGGGCGTTCTGACAGTCAAAAGATGGTTTCGTGTGGGCAAATGATAGTGAAGCCAGCAGGCAAGCAGGGATCAGGCACAAACTCTTCATCAGGGTCTCCCTCACGTGGTCTTAACCCTGACTTGTTTGCCATAATGCTCGATCTATTGGCCAGTGAATTTCTGGAAATGGCGCCGGTGGCCTGATGCCATCTCACGGCTGTGATCGCAGCAGTCGATTACGGCCGTGAGACGGGCGTAGGTTACTTCAGGAAATAAGGTGTCGCCACCGCACTGCGGCATTGCCAGTTGAAGCTGCGAAGCTGGCCGACTTCTCCCTGGTTTGAAAAACCTTGAACAAGCTCTCTGGCTACTTTTTCCAGACCGGCATCCTGCTTTCCACCATGATGCCAGGCCATGGCCACGACATAGGCACTCTCGCCCCAGTGTTCATTATAAGGATCGACCTCACCGCGTTTTTTATCCATTCCCATCCAGTAATAGGGCTTGCCATTGGCATCCCGTCCTCGTTGGGCGATCACGCGTCCGAGCTTGACGATGGAATCCCGCACGGCCGCAGCACGGCTGCCTCCAAGCTCGGTGGCATAGGCATCCAGGCCATCGGCGAGGATCGCGCTCATCCAGGGACTACAGCCCGGATAGCCATATTCCTCATCGTGAGACGCAGCGGTATGCGCAAAGCAGCGGGCATCAGGTTGGCTGTTGCCGTAGTCATTTGAGTTTTGCAGGGCGAGGAAGGCGTCGACATCTTCGTTGGCTCGTTCTGTGAATTCAGCGGCCTTGTCATCAGAAACCAGAGCAGCCCAGACATTGGCGAGAAGTTGAAAGCCGGCATGGCGCTCGGTCCAGAAACCTCCTGAATAGCGGGGTTTCCACAAGAGATTGATGCTCGTTGCGATATCCTCAGCGCTTTCGCGGTATCGCTCATCACCCGTGAGGAGGTAATGAATCGCCATGTTTTGAGCATAGTAGTATTTCAAATCCTTGGACTTGCCTGGTACGGCGATGGTGAGGGATGATCCACTGCCGCGAATCCCGCTGCGATAGATTGAGGTTTCCCGATAGGCGCTCGTCAAGGGACCGATGTTTCCGGTGCGGGCATAACCTCGGTACATGACGGTGCCGCGGTCATAGAGCCAGACGTCGGCGGTGCTGCTTTTGGCTTGAAACGCATCAACATCGTATTTTGCGTAATCGCAGAGCTTGTCCCATGCTTCGAACGGTGTCCCGCGCACGCTCTCTGAAGTCACGAGCGGACCTAAGGCGCCGCTGGCGCTCAACCATGAACCTGGGAGCGTGGCCCATACGCGGGGTATTTCCGCTCCATTCGATTCCACCAGTGTGTCGGCGACGGGAATGGCGGTGATATCAGGTGTGCCTGGGGCTTTGCCGATGTGGACGATCACCGAGGTTTTTTCACTGATTTCTAGTTCGAACTGTATCTGCACACTGCGGATGCTTCCATCCGGATAGAGGGCAAGCGAGTGACGGGCCGTGGGCAGCTCGACGTCATTATGAAGAACCTGAACCAACGCAGCATCTTTCAGCTGCCCTGGAAGCAAAGGAACTGCGAAATTAATCCGTTGCCGTCCTGATACACCTGATCGCGGTTGGAGTTCAACCGTCAGGGTATTGGTATCAATTTTGCTTTCGTCATTGGCCTCAAGGGCTTTCGTTTGACTCCTGTCCGCGAGACCGCAGGAGGCTATCAGAATGGGTCCAAACAATAACAAGCCGCATTTCAGTACCTGAATCTTCAACATGATTCGCTCCTCAGTTCGATGACGCTCCATGGCGTCGGCCCGATTCTGGATTTACCGCAATCCACGAATCGTTCCTTGCCCAAGGCTTTGGTTTCAGGAAAAAAATTCACGTGTCGGCTTGGAGATTGACCGGAATTCCGTCACCAGCCTTGTAAAGCGTCGAGTTTATGAACAGGCAGCCTGTCGTGAAGATTGGTAGCATTGCATGGGAAATAACGCAAGAGCAGTCAAAGTCTGACGCAGGCGGGTGACAGGTGATGGAAAGTGTTGATCCAGGCCGTCAGGAATCTACGGCAGTTCATATCGCTCCACAGCGAATATTGACTTTGCTTCTTCATCGTCTTTCACATAGAAGCAAAAGTTCAGCCCCTCTCCTGAGGGATCGGCCGTTGACGGGAAGCGTATGCATGCATTCGGCCTGGAATCGGTTCCAGTCCTTCTCAGAAAACTCTGCAATTTTTTCAAAAGAGACGTTGGAGCTGATCTTGATCTTAGATCGATTTGAAGGTTTCCGAGTCATTGATCAGGTTCTCTTGAAATTCGTAGACGGTGGAGCCGTTTCCGCCCATCACAAGGGAAAATGGCGTCATGTTATAGAATCTACGGCTTGGCGAAAAAAGCCATTCCATGACCGCTTTTTCATCGCCTTCAAAGAGAACGAAAGCATTATCGATCACACGGGTCAGCTCCCTCAGCCTTTGTTGAATTTTCTGGGGAATCCGAACCTTTTCCTGATAGAGGGTCGATCGATTGACATCCAGTTCCCGCGCCATGGCCTTTGCTGTGAAGCCGGCAAGAGCTGAAAGTCGACGTAGCGTCTCACCACGAACGGCGGTTTGAGCCGGATCCGCCCACAGCTTTATCCTGACCCGAATCTTTTCAGCGTTTTGCATGACATTGTCCTCATAAGCCGATTCAACCTGGCCTCAATTTCAATGATGCCACAAGTCTTATCGGATGACACAATCCCCAAGGGTTGGGAGGGAATATGGGGACGGCTTCACGGCAAGCCCGGGGGGCCCGTTAGGCAATTCAATGTTTTACCAAGCGCGTGAGCTCGTTGAGTCCCAGTCGCCTTCGTCCAATTCCTGGCTTGAAGGAGATGATGCTGGTGAAAGAAGCGTCTGAGTTTGTGGAAGAGGTGGAGTGATGCGTAGGATTCCCGGGCGTGACGGGAACAAGAAACCCCGCCTCGCAGCGGGGTTTGTGATTTCGTGAGAGCTTGGGTGTTAATCTTCGGTTTTGAAGCCATATGAAAGTGGGACTTGAAGTGGCAACGAAACGCTGTCCGGAAAACTATAAGATTTTGTTATTGCGTAGGCATCGAGTGGAGTGTCTGCACCCAAGACGGTACATGTAGCGTCTGCGGCGCGAAGCGACTTCATGACTACGCCCGACTCCAAAGTCTCTGTACCTTGGGTAATAACATATCCGGATTCTGATGTTCGCAAAATAGTTCCGCCGGGAAGGGGTCTATTTACGTAGCAGGTACCGCTACAGGTTGTATCAGTATAAGCACACACAAAAACCCTATCGATTTCCATTATCACGCCGCTGCTATACATTGCTGGCAACACGTACTCACCAGTTTGCAAGTTGATTCGGGCAAAACCACCATTTGGAAAGAGAACGAGACCAAGCGAGGCTTCCATCAAGACACCTATGCTTTTGCTGTTCTTATCAAAAATCCAAATCCCCGAATTTGCAGGCGATCCTGCTTCACCAATTTCGCCCTTTTCGCCCTTTTCACCCTTTTCACCCTGGTCGCCTTTTTCCCCTTGGTCACCTTTTGATCCCGTGATTTCGACGAATGACGTTCCATTACAAACATAAAGTTTTGATTGCTCTTCGACCCAATACACGCGGGACATCTCTTCAACCGAACACGTTGGAAGATCGGTGGGCGTTGCCACCACAGTAGTCAGAGCAGAAAGGTCATTTTCCTTACTTTCTTTCTTCCCACAAGATGTCAGGAAGAGACTAGACATGATCACACCGGTTAACACATGGTTTGCAGCTCTCATCGAAATTTCTCCCACTCTTATTTAGTAAGCACCTGCCAGGCGCATGCACCATTACACACACAACCCTTGAAAGCAGATGTAGAACTAATGCCGTCTCCTACCGCGTATACAATCATTCCTGCTGTTGTTGGGGTGCAAGCTGGGATGGGAGGGTTACCACTCCCGACCTTGGTAATACTATCCTTACCAGGCTCACCTTTATCACCTTTGTCACCTTTTGGACCCTGAGGACCAGCGGGACCAGCAGGACCAACTTCACCAGCTACACCCTGAGGACCTGCAGGACCGACATCACCCTTGGGACCCTGAGGACCAGCAGGGCCAACAGGACCAACTTCACCAGCTACACCCTGAGGACCTGCAGGACCGACATCACCCTTGTCGCCTTTGGGACCGGCTTCACCTTGTGGGCCCTGAAGACCAGCTTCACCTTGTGGACCTTGAGGACCAGCAGGACCAACTTCGCCTGCAAGACCCTGAGGACCGGCTTCCCCCTGATCACCCTTATCGCCTTTGTCACCTTTGGGACCAGCAGGACCAATGGGACCAACATCACCAGCCACACCTTGTGGACCCTGAGGACCGGCTGGACCCATTTCACCTTGATCGCCTTTGGGACCAGCAGGACCCACGTCACCTTGATCACCTTTTGGACCCTGTGGACCAGCAAGTCCTTGTGGGCCTTGCGGACCGATTGGACCTACTTCACCCTGTGGACCAGCGAGACCTTGTGGACCTTGCGGGCCGACAGGACCCACTTCACCCTGATCACCTTTGGGCCCTTGTGGACCAACAGGACCAACTTCACCCTGGTCACCTTTTGGACCCTGGGGACCAACTGGACCCATTTCACCAGCTACACCCTGTGGACCAGTTTCACCTTGTGGGCCCTGTGGACCAGCAGGACCAACTTCACCCTGGTCACCTTTTGGACCCTGGGGACCAACTGGACCCATTTCACCAGCTACACCTTGTGGACCAGTTTCACCTTTAAGGCCTTGAGGACCAGCAGGACCAGTTTCACCCTGTGGACCAGCAGGACCAACTTCACCTTGGTCACCTTTTGGACCCTGGGGACCAACTGGACCCATTTCACCAGCTATACCTTGTGGACCAGTTTCACCTTGTGGACCTTGAGGACCAGCAGGACCAACTGGACCCATTTCACCAGCTA
>NZ_BDFO01000001.1:4836781-4844472 GCF_001748245.1 Oligoflexus tunisiensis
TCATCCAGGAGAACGAAAAACTGATCCGTTCGCAAGGGGTGGAACGGAGGAACTTTGAAGTCCTGAAGCTCCTTTTCATCAATATGCATACGATCAAGGGTTCGGCCCGATCCCTCTATTTCAAGCGCATGACCCGGGTCTTCCATGACGTCGAGCAGTACTATGCTCATCTTCAAAAGGAGAGACAGGCATCCTGGGATGTTGAGAAGATGGCCCAGGACCTGAGTGAAGCTCGCAAGATCGTGGAGCTATATGAAAGTCTGGCCAAGGAAAAGCTCGGCCGAAGCTCGGAGCAGACGCACTTCGTGGAATTCAGGATCGAGCATGTCGAGGCGATTTATCGCAACCTAAGGGAATCCACACGCGGAAAAGAGTTGCCGGGCGATGTTCTGGCAAGCATTGATCAGATTCAGACGCTTTTCCATCACAAGATCTATAAGGACGCGAACGATGTCTTTCATGAGATCTTCGGTTGCCTGGCGGTTCTTGCAAAGGACTTGCACAAGGAGCACCCCGAGGTCATCCTGGAAACGAATGGCATTCTCCTGGGTGAGCAGGCCGATGAGCTTTTCCGCAACACGTTTGTCCATTTACTGCGGAACGCGATGGATCACGGCATCGAGTCTTCGGCTGAGCGGATCAAGGCAGGGAAACCGCCCAAGGGTACCGTGAGCATCACCATGCAGAGGCATGACGATATCATGCGGCTGACGTACCAGGACGATGGCCGGGGCCTCCACATGAAAAAGATCTTCGAAATAGGTTTGGCCCGTGGTCTGCTCAAGGCTGCAGATGCCGCCCATGGCAGTAAGATAGCCGGTTTGATATTCGACTCCGGTCTTTCAACAGCCAACCAGGTGACGGACATTTCGGGCCGAGGGGTCGGCATGGATGCTGTCAAACGGTATATTCAGGAATGCGAAGGCGATATCAGGATTGAACTCCTTGAGGATCGGAAGACCAACCCGGATTACTGCCCTTTCCGCTTTGTGATGGATCTGCCGTTCCATATGTTTGATGATGATCAGGACGTTATCGGCAGGGCAGCTGCATAAGACAGCTTCTAGTGTTCGATCAGTGACATCACCAGGGTAAAGGACTTTCCTGGTGGATATTTGTGGATGATCTCTTTCACGGCGAATTGGACTCCTATCTCGTGCTGATAGAACTCCTTTTCGTAAGTTTCCTTGAGCAGATAATAGTAGGTCGGCCCCCTTTTCCCGACAAAGCTGACTTCGTATTTCGCCCCCGTGTCTACTTTTTGCAGATTGATATTGAGCTTACCGCAGTTGAGATACCGGGAAATCACGCGCACAGCGTAAAAGCCCTCGTCTCCATTCATCCCGCGCACCATGGGAAGAAAGCATTCGGCGTCCGGTAACAGAGGTTCGGCGGGTCCATCATGCTTTTCATAAATGGCCCCGAATATGCGCGCATACTGCTCACGCAAGCAGTTGCCCAGGGCCGTCTGATTATTGCAGCTGTCCCGTTCCTTCAGCCAACTTTGGTATTCCTTTTTGAAGGCACCATCATTTTTTTTCTGGACATAGGTTTTGGCCAGTATCAGATCCCAGCGGGCGAACTCGTCGTCCTTGCAGATTACTTTTTCCACGTTGCTTCGGGCGTTCTGACAGTCAAAAGATGGTTTCGTGTGGGCAAATGATAGTGAAGCCAGCAGGCAAGCAGGGATCAGGCACAAACTCTTCATCAGGGTCTCCCTCACGTGGTCTTAACCCTGACTTGTTTGCCATAATGCTCGATCTATTGGCCAGTGAATTTCTGGAAATGGCGCCGGTGGCCTGATGCCATCTCACGGCTGTGATCGCAGCAGTCGATTACGGCCGTGAGACGGGCGTAGGTTACTTCAGGAAATAAGGTGTCGCCACCGCACTGCGGCATTGCCAGTTGAAGCTGCGAAGCTGGCCGACTTCTCCCTGGTTTGAAAAACCTTGAACAAGCTCTCTGGCTACTTTTTCCAGACCGGCATCCTGCTTTCCACCATGATGCCAGGCCATGGCCACGACATAGGCACTCTCGCCCCAGTGTTCATTATAAGGATCGACCTCACCGCGTTTTTTATCCATTCCCATCCAGTAATAGGGCTTGCCATTGGCATCCCGTCCTCGTTGGGCGATCACGCGTCCGAGCTTGACGATGGAATCCCGCACGGCCGCAGCACGGCTGCCTCCAAGCTCGGTGGCATAGGCATCCAGGCCATCGGCGAGGATCGCGCTCATCCAGGGACTACAGCCCGGATAGCCATATTCCTCATCGTGAGACGCAGCGGTATGCGCAAAGCAGCGGGCATCAGGTTGGCTGTTGCCGTAGTCATTTGAGTTTTGCAGGGCGAGGAAGGCGTCGACATCTTCGTTGGCTCGTTCTGTGAATTCAGCGGCCTTGTCATCAGAAACCAGAGCAGCCCAGACATTGGCGAGAAGTTGAAAGCCGGCATGGCGCTCGGTCCAGAAACCTCCTGAATAGCGGGGTTTCCACAAGAGATTGATGCTCGTTGCGATATCCTCAGCGCTTTCGCGGTATCGCTCATCACCCGTGAGGAGGTAATGAATCGCCATGTTTTGAGCATAGTAGTATTTCAAATCCTTGGACTTGCCTGGTACGGCGATGGTGAGGGATGATCCACTGCCGCGAATCCCGCTGCGATAGATTGAGGTTTCCCGATAGGCGCTCGTCAAGGGACCGATGTTTCCGGTGCGGGCATAACCTCGGTACATGACGGTGCCGCGGTCATAGAGCCAGACGTCGGCGGTGCTGCTTTTGGCTTGAAACGCATCAACATCGTATTTTGCGTAATCGCAGAGCTTGTCCCATGCTTCGAACGGTGTCCCGCGCACGCTCTCTGAAGTCACGAGCGGACCTAAGGCGCCGCTGGCGCTCAACCATGAACCTGGGAGCGTGGCCCATACGCGGGGTATTTCCGCTCCATTCGATTCCACCAGTGTGTCGGCGACGGGAATGGCGGTGATATCAGGTGTGCCTGGGGCTTTGCCGATGTGGACGATCACCGAGGTTTTTTCACTGATTTCTAGTTCGAACTGTATCTGCACACTGCGGATGCTTCCATCCGGATAGAGGGCAAGCGAGTGACGGGCCGTGGGCAGCTCGACGTCATTATGAAGAACCTGAACCAACGCAGCATCTTTCAGCTGCCCTGGAAGCAAAGGAACTGCGAAATTAATCCGTTGCCGTCCTGATACACCTGATCGCGGTTGGAGTTCAACCGTCAGGGTATTGGTATCAATTTTGCTTTCGTCATTGGCCTCAAGGGCTTTCGTTTGACTCCTGTCCGCGAGACCGCAGGAGGCTATCAGAATGGGTCCAAACAATAACAAGCCGCATTTCAGTACCTGAATCTTCAACATGATTCGCTCCTCAGTTCGATGACGCTCCATGGCGTCGGCCCGATTCTGGATTTACCGCAATCCACGAATCGTTCCTTGCCCAAGGCTTTGGTTTCAGGAAAAAAATTCACGTGTCGGCTTGGAGATTGACCGGAATTCCGTCACCAGCCTTGTAAAGCGTCGAGTTTATGAACAGGCAGCCTGTCGTGAAGATTGGTAGCATTGCATGGGAAATAACGCAAGAGCAGTCAAAGTCTGACGCAGGCGGGTGACAGGTGATGGAAAGTGTTGATCCAGGCCGTCAGGAATCTACGGCAGTTCATATCGCTCCACAGCGAATATTGACTTTGCTTCTTCATCGTCTTTCACATAGAAGCAAAAGTTCAGCCCCTCTCCTGAGGGATCGGCCGTTGACGGGAAGCGTATGCATGCATTCGGCCTGGAATCGGTTCCAGTCCTTCTCAGAAAACTCTGCAATTTTTTCAAAAGAGACGTTGGAGCTGATCTTGATCTTAGATCGATTTGAAGGTTTCCGAGTCATTGATCAGGTTCTCTTGAAATTCGTAGACGGTGGAGCCGTTTCCGCCCATCACAAGGGAAAATGGCGTCATGTTATAGAATCTACGGCTTGGCGAAAAAAGCCATTCCATGACCGCTTTTTCATCGCCTTCAAAGAGAACGAAAGCATTATCGATCACACGGGTCAGCTCCCTCAGCCTTTGTTGAATTTTCTGGGGAATCCGAACCTTTTCCTGATAGAGGGTCGATCGATTGACATCCAGTTCCCGCGCCATGGCCTTTGCTGTGAAGCCGGCAAGAGCTGAAAGTCGACGTAGCGTCTCACCACGAACGGCGGTTTGAGCCGGATCCGCCCACAGCTTTATCCTGACCCGAATCTTTTCAGCGTTTTGCATGACATTGTCCTCATAAGCCGATTCAACCTGGCCTCAATTTCAATGATGCCACAAGTCTTATCGGATGACACAATCCCCAAGGGTTGGGAGGGAATATGGGGACGGCTTCACGGCAAGCCCGGGGGGCCCGTTAGGCAATTCAATGTTTTACCAAGCGCGTGAGCTCGTTGAGTCCCAGTCGCCTTCGTCCAATTCCTGGCTTGAAGGAGATGATGCTGGTGAAAGAAGCGTCTGAGTTTGTGGAAGAGGTGGAGTGATGCGTAGGATTCCCGGGCGTGACGGGAACAAGAAACCCCGCCTCGCAGCGGGGTTTGTGATTTCGTGAGAGCTTGGGTGTTAATCTTCGGTTTTGAAGCCATATGAAAGTGGGACTTGAAGTGGCAACGAAACGCTGTCCGGAAAACTATAAGATTTTGTTATTGCGTAGGCATCGAGTGGAGTGTCTGCACCCAAGACGGTACATGTAGCGTCTGCGGCGCGAAGCGACTTCATGACTACGCCCGACTCCAAAGTCTCTGTACCTTGGGTAATAACATATCCGGATTCTGATGTTCGCAAAATAGTTCCGCCGGGAAGGGGTCTATTTACGTAGCAGGTACCGCTACAGGTTGTATCAGTATAAGCACACACAAAAACCCTATCGATTTCCATTATCACGCCGCTGCTATACATTGCTGGCAACACGTACTCACCAGTTTGCAAGTTGATTCGGGCAAAACCACCATTTGGAAAGAGAACGAGACCAAGCGAGGCTTCCATCAAGACACCTATGCTTTTGCTGTTCTTATCAAAAATCCAAATCCCCGAATTTGCAGGCGATCCTGCTTCACCAATTTCGCCCTTTTCGCCCTTTTCACCCTTTTCACCCTGGTCGCCTTTTTCCCCTTGGTCACCTTTTGATCCCGTGATTTCGACGAATGACGTTCCATTACAAACATAAAGTTTTGATTGCTCTTCGACCCAATACACGCGGGACATCTCTTCAACCGAACACGTTGGAAGATCGGTGGGCGTTGCCACCACAGTAGTCAGAGCAGAAAGGTCATTTTCCTTACTTTCTTTCTTCCCACAAGATGTCAGGAAGAGACTAGACATGATCACACCGGTTAACACATGGTTTGCAGCTCTCATCGAAATTTCTCCCACTCTTATTTAGTAAGCACCTGCCAGGCGCATGCACCATTACACACACAACCCTTGAAAGCAGATGTAGAACTAATGCCGTCTCCTACCGCGTATACAATCATTCCTGCTGTTGTTGGGGTGCAAGCTGGGATGGGAGGGTTACCACTCCCGACCTTGGTAATACTATCCTTACCAGGCTCACCTTTATCACCTTTGTCACCTTTTGGACCCTGAGGACCAGCGGGACCAGCAGGACCAACTTCACCAGCTACACCCTGAGGACCTGCAGGACCGACATCACCCTTGGGACCCTGAGGACCAGCAGGGCCAACAGGACCAACTTCACCAGCTACACCCTGAGGACCTGCAGGACCGACATCACCCTTGTCGCCTTTGGGACCGGCTTCACCTTGTGGGCCCTGAAGACCAGCTTCACCTTGTGGACCTTGAGGACCAGCAGGACCAACTTCGCCTGCAAGACCCTGAGGACCGGCTTCCCCCTGATCACCCTTATCGCCTTTGTCACCTTTGGGACCAGCAGGACCAATGGGACCAACATCACCAGCCACACCTTGTGGACCCTGAGGACCGGCTGGACCCATTTCACCTTGATCGCCTTTGGGACCAGCAGGACCCACGTCACCTTGATCACCTTTTGGACCCTGTGGACCAGCAAGTCCTTGTGGGCCTTGCGGACCGATTGGACCTACTTCACCCTGTGGACCAGCGAGACCTTGTGGACCTTGCGGGCCGACAGGACCCACTTCACCCTGATCACCTTTGGGCCCTTGTGGACCAACAGGACCAACTTCACCCTGGTCACCTTTTGGACCCTGGGGACCAACTGGACCCATTTCACCAGCTACACCCTGTGGACCAGTTTCACCTTGTGGGCCTTGAGGACCAGCAGGACCAACTTCACCCTGGTCACCTTTTGGACCCTGGGGACCAACTGGACCCATTTCACCAGCTACACCCTGTGGACCAGTTTCACCTTGTGGGCCTTGAGGACCAGCAGGACCAACTTCACCCTGGTCACCTTTTGGACCCTGGGGACCAACTGGACCCATTTCACCAGCTACACCTTGTGGACCAGTTTCACCTTTAAGGCCTTGAGGACCAGCAGGACCAGTTTCACCCTGTGGACCAGCAGGACCAACTTCACCTTGGTCACCTTTTGGACCCTGGGGACCAACTGGACCCATTTCACCAGCTATACCTTGTGGACCAGTTTCACCTTGTGGACCTTGAGGACCAGCAGGACCAACTGGACCCATTTCACCAGCTACACCTTGCGGACCAGTTTCACCCTGTGGACCTTGAGGACCGACAGGACCAACTTCACCCTGGTCACCCTTATCGCCTTTGGGACCTTGTGGACCCATTTCACCTGCTACACCCTGTGGACCAGTTTCACCCTGTGGACCTTGAGGACCGACAGGACCAACTTCACCCTGGTCACCCTTATCGCCTTTGTCACCTTTTGGTCCTTGTGGACCCATATCACCTTTGGGACCAGCTTCACCCGCAAGACCTTGTGCGCCTTGAGGACCAGCAGGACCTATATCTCCCTTGGGACCTTGAGGACCAGTTTCACCAATCTGACCCTGAGGACCGGCTGGGCCGACTTCACCTTTGTCGCCCTTATCACCTTTCAAGCCTTGTGGACCCGTAGCACCGATCTCACCTTTCAAGCCTTGTGGACCCGTAGCACCGATCTCACCTTTGGGACCTTGAGGACCGGCTGGGCCGACGTCACCTTTGTCGCCCTTATCACCTTTCAGACCTTGAGCACCGATCTCACCTTTGGGACCTTGGGGACCAACATCACCCTTGTCGCCTTTATCACCTTTCAGACCCTGAGGACCCTGAACACCAGGGATACCCGTGGGACCAGTCTCACCTTTGTCACCTTTGGGACCAGCAGGGCCGACATCACCCTTGTCACCTTTGGGACCAGCAGGGCCGACATCACCCTTGTCACCTTTGGGACCAGCAGGGCCGACATCACCCTTGTCACCTTTGGGACCAGCAGGGCCGACATCACCCTTGTCACCTTTGGGACCAGCAGGGCCGACATCACCCTTGTCACCTTTGGGACCAGCAGGGCCGACATCACCCTTGTCACCTTTGGGACCAGCAGGGCCGACATCACCCTTGTCACCTTTGGGACCAGCAGGGCCGACATCACCCTTGTCACCTTTGGGACCAGCAGGGCCGACATCACCCTTATCGCCCTTATCACCTTTCAGACCCTGCGGACCAACCGCACCGATCTCACCTTTGTCACCTT
>NZ_BDFO01000001.1:4844482-5311767 GCF_001748245.1 Oligoflexus tunisiensis
GTTTGGCCCGTGGTCTGCTCAAGGCTGCAGATGCCGCCCATGGCAGTAAGATAGCCGGTTTGATATTCGACTCCGGTCTTTCAACAGCCAACCAGGTGACGGACATTTCGGGCCGAGGGGTCGGCATGGATGCTGTCAAACGGTATATTCAGGAATGCGAAGGCGATATCAGGATTGAACTCCTTGAGGATCGGAAGACCAACCCGGATTACTGCCCTTTCCGCTTTGTGATGGATCTGCCGTTCCATATGTTTGATGATGATCAGGACGTTATCGGCAGGGCAGCTGCATAAGACAGCTTCTAGTGTTCGATCAGTGACATCACCAGGGTAAAGGACTTTCCTGGTGGATATTTGTGGATGATCTCTTTCACGGCGAATTGGACTCCTATCTCGTGCTGATAGAACTCCTTTTCGTAAGTTTCCTTGAGCAGATAATAGTAGGTCGGCCCCCTTTTCCCGACAAAGCTGACTTCGTATTTCGCCCCCGTGTCTACTTTTTGCAGATTGATATTGAGCTTACCGCAGTTGAGATACCGGGAAATCACGCGCACAGCGTAAAAGCCCTCGTCTCCATTCATCCCGCGCACCATGGGAAGAAAGCATTCGGCGTCCGGTAACAGAGGTTCGGCGGGTCCATCATGCTTTTCATAAATGGCCCCGAATATGCGCGCATACTGCTCACGCAAGCAGTTGCCCAGGGCCGTCTGATTATTGCAGCTGTCCCGTTCCTTCAGCCAACTTTGGTATTCCTTTTTGAAGGCACCATCATTTTTTTTCTGGACATAGGTTTTGGCCAGTATCAGATCCCAGCGGGCGAACTCGTCGTCCTTGCAGATTACTTTTTCCACGTTGCTTCGGGCGTTCTGACAGTCAAAAGATGGTTTCGTGTGGGCAAATGATAGTGAAGCCAGCAGGCAAGCAGGGATCAGGCACAAACTCTTCATCAGGGTCTCCCTCACGTGGTCTTAACCCTGACTTGTTTGCCATAATGCTCGATCTATTGGCCAGTGAATTTCTGGAAATGGCGCCGGTGGCCTGATGCCATCTCACGGCTGTGATCGCAGCAGTCGATTACGGCCGTGAGACGGGCGTAGGTTACTTCAGGAAATAAGGTGTCGCCACCGCACTGCGGCATTGCCAGTTGAAGCTGCGAAGCTGGCCGACTTCTCCCTGGTTTGAAAAACCTTGAACAAGCTCTCTGGCTACTTTTTCCAGACCGGCATCCTGCTTTCCACCATGATGCCAGGCCATGGCCACGACATAGGCACTCTCGCCCCAGTGTTCATTATAAGGATCGACCTCACCGCGTTTTTTATCCATTCCCATCCAGTAATAGGGCTTGCCATTGGCATCCCGTCCTCGTTGGGCGATCACGCGTCCGAGCTTGACGATGGAATCCCGCACGGCCGCAGCACGGCTGCCTCCAAGCTCGGTGGCATAGGCATCCAGGCCATCGGCGAGGATCGCGCTCATCCAGGGACTACAGCCCGGATAGCCATATTCCTCATCGTGAGACGCAGCGGTATGCGCAAAGCAGCGGGCATCAGGTTGGCTGTTGCCGTAGTCATTTGAGTTTTGCAGGGCGAGGAAGGCGTCGACATCTTCGTTGGCTCGTTCTGTGAATTCAGCGGCCTTGTCATCAGAAACCAGAGCAGCCCAGACATTGGCGAGAAGTTGAAAGCCGGCATGGCGCTCGGTCCAGAAACCTCCTGAATAGCGGGGTTTCCACAAGAGATTGATGCTCGTTGCGATATCCTCAGCGCTTTCGCGGTATCGCTCATCACCCGTGAGGAGGTAATGAATCGCCATGTTTTGAGCATAGTAGTATTTCAAATCCTTGGACTTGCCTGGTACGGCGATGGTGAGGGATGATCCACTGCCGCGAATCCCGCTGCGATAGATTGAGGTTTCCCGATAGGCGCTCGTCAAGGGACCGATGTTTCCGGTGCGGGCATAACCTCGGTACATGACGGTGCCGCGGTCATAGAGCCAGACGTCGGCGGTGCTGCTTTTGGCTTGAAACGCATCAACATCGTATTTTGCGTAATCGCAGAGCTTGTCCCATGCTTCGAACGGTGTCCCGCGCACGCTCTCTGAAGTCACGAGCGGACCTAAGGCGCCGCTGGCGCTCAACCATGAACCTGGGAGCGTGGCCCATACGCGGGGTATTTCCGCTCCATTCGATTCCACCAGTGTGTCGGCGACGGGAATGGCGGTGATATCAGGTGTGCCTGGGGCTTTGCCGATGTGGACGATCACCGAGGTTTTTTCACTGATTTCTAGTTCGAACTGTATCTGCACACTGCGGATGCTTCCATCCGGATAGAGGGCAAGCGAGTGACGGGCCGTGGGCAGCTCGACGTCATTATGAAGAACCTGAACCAACGCAGCATCTTTCAGCTGCCCTGGAAGCAAAGGAACTGCGAAATTAATCCGTTGCCGTCCTGATACACCTGATCGCGGTTGGAGTTCAACCGTCAGGGTATTGGTATCAATTTTGCTTTCGTCATTGGCCTCAAGGGCTTTCGTTTGACTCCTGTCCGCGAGACCGCAGGAGGCTATCAGAATGGGTCCAAACAATAACAAGCCGCATTTCAGTACCTGAATCTTCAACATGATTCGCTCCTCAGTTCGATGACGCTCCATGGCGTCGGCCCGATTCTGGATTTACCGCAATCCACGAATCGTTCCTTGCCCAAGGCTTTGGTTTCAGGAAAAAAATTCACGTGTCGGCTTGGAGATTGACCGGAATTCCGTCACCAGCCTTGTAAAGCGTCGAGTTTATGAACAGGCAGCCTGTCGTGAAGATTGGTAGCATTGCATGGGAAATAACGCAAGAGCAGTCAAAGTCTGACGCAGGCGGGTGACAGGTGATGGAAAGTGTTGATCCAGGCCGTCAGGAATCTACGGCAGTTCATATCGCTCCACAGCGAATATTGACTTTGCTTCTTCATCGTCTTTCACATAGAAGCAAAAGTTCAGCCCCTCTCCTGAGGGATCGGCCGTTGACGGGAAGCGTATGCATGCATTCGGCCTGGAATCGGTTCCAGTCCTTCTCAGAAAACTCTGCAATTTTTTCAAAAGAGACGTTGGAGCTGATCTTGATCTTAGATCGATTTGAAGGTTTCCGAGTCATTGATCAGGTTCTCTTGAAATTCGTAGACGGTGGAGCCGTTTCCGCCCATCACAAGGGAAAATGGCGTCATGTTATAGAATCTACGGCTTGGCGAAAAAAGCCATTCCATGACCGCTTTTTCATCGCCTTCAAAGAGAACGAAAGCATTATCGATCACACGGGTCAGCTCCCTCAGCCTTTGTTGAATTTTCTGGGGAATCCGAACCTTTTCCTGATAGAGGGTCGATCGATTGACATCCAGTTCCCGCGCCATGGCCTTTGCTGTGAAGCCGGCAAGAGCTGAAAGTCGACGTAGCGTCTCACCACGAACGGCGGTTTGAGCCGGATCCGCCCACAGCTTTATCCTGACCCGAATCTTTTCAGCGTTTTGCATGACATTGTCCTCATAAGCCGATTCAACCTGGCCTCAATTTCAATGATGCCACAAGTCTTATCGGATGACACAATCCCCAAGGGTTGGGAGGGAATATGGGGACGGCTTCACGGCAAGCCCGGGGGGCCCGTTAGGCAATTCAATGTTTTACCAAGCGCGTGAGCTCGTTGAGTCCCAGTCGCCTTCGTCCAATTCCTGGCTTGAAGGAGATGATGCTGGTGAAAGAAGCGTCTGAGTTTGTGGAAGAGGTGGAGTGATGCGTAGGATTCCCGGGCGTGACGGGAACAAGAAACCCCGCCTCGCAGCGGGGTTTGTGATTTCGTGAGAGCTTGGGTGTTAATCTTCGGTTTTGAAGCCATATGAAAGTGGGACTTGAAGTGGCAACGAAACGCTGTCCGGAAAACTATAAGATTTTGTTATTGCGTAGGCATCGAGTGGAGTGTCTGCACCCAAGACGGTACATGTAGCGTCTGCGGCGCGAAGCGACTTCATGACTACGCCCGACTCCAAAGTCTCTGTACCTTGGGTAATAACATATCCGGATTCTGATGTTCGCAAAATAGTTCCGCCGGGAAGGGGTCTATTTACGTAGCAGGTACCGCTACAGGTTGTATCAGTATAAGCACACACAAAAACCCTATCGATTTCCATTATCACGCCGCTGCTATACATTGCTGGCAACACGTACTCACCAGTTTGCAAGTTGATTCGGGCAAAACCACCATTTGGAAAGAGAACGAGACCAAGCGAGGCTTCCATCAAGACACCTATGCTTTTGCTGTTCTTATCAAAAATCCAAATCCCCGAATTTGCAGGCGATCCTGCTTCACCAATTTCGCCCTTTTCGCCCTTTTCACCCTTTTCACCCTGGTCGCCTTTTTCCCCTTGGTCACCTTTTGATCCCGTGATTTCGACGAATGACGTTCCATTACAAACATAAAGTTTTGATTGCTCTTCGACCCAATACACGCGGGACATCTCTTCAACCGAACACGTTGGAAGATCGGTGGGCGTTGCCACCACAGTAGTCAGAGCAGAAAGGTCATTTTCCTTACTTTCTTTCTTCCCACAAGATGTCAGGAAGAGACTAGACATGATCACACCGGTTAACACATGGTTTGCAGCTCTCATCGAAATTTCTCCCACTCTTATTTAGTAAGCACCTGCCAGGCGCATGCACCATTACACACACAACCCTTGAAAGCAGATGTAGAACTAATGCCGTCTCCTACCGCGTATACAATCATTCCTGCTGTTGTTGGGGTGCAAGCTGGGATGGGAGGGTTACCACTCCCGACCTTGGTAATACTATCCTTACCAGGCTCACCTTTATCACCTTTGTCACCTTTTGGACCCTGAGGACCAGCGGGACCAGCAGGACCAACTTCACCAGCTACACCCTGAGGACCTGCAGGACCGACATCACCCTTGGGACCCTGAGGACCAGCAGGGCCAACAGGACCAACTTCACCAGCTACACCCTGAGGACCTGCAGGACCGACATCACCCTTGTCGCCTTTGGGACCGGCTTCACCTTGTGGGCCCTGAAGACCAGCTTCACCTTGTGGACCTTGAGGACCAGCAGGACCAACTTCGCCTGCAAGACCCTGAGGACCGGCTTCCCCCTGATCACCCTTATCGCCTTTGTCACCTTTGGGACCAGCAGGACCAATGGGACCAACATCACCAGCCACACCTTGTGGACCCTGAGGACCGGCTGGACCCATTTCACCTTGATCGCCTTTGGGACCAGCAGGACCCACGTCACCTTGATCACCTTTTGGACCCTGTGGACCAGCAAGTCCTTGTGGGCCTTGCGGACCGATTGGACCTACTTCACCCTGTGGACCAGCGAGACCTTGTGGACCTTGCGGGCCGACAGGACCCACTTCACCCTGATCACCTTTGGGCCCTTGTGGACCAACAGGACCAACTTCACCCTGGTCACCTTTTGGACCCTGGGGACCAACTGGACCCATTTCACCAGCTACACCCTGTGGACCAGTTTCACCTTGTGGGCCTTGAGGACCAACAGGACCAACTTCACCCTGGTCACCTTTTGGACCCTGGGGACCAACTGGACCCATTTCACCAGCTACACCCTGTGGACCAGTTTCACCTTGTGGGCCTTGAGGACCAGCAGGACCAACTTCACCCTGGTCACCTTTTGGACCCTGGGGACCAACTGGACCCATTTCACCAGCTACACCTTGTGGACCAGTTTCACCTTTAAGGCCTTGAGGACCAGCAGGACCAGTTTCACCCTGTGGACCAGCAGGACCAACTTCACCTTGGTCACCTTTTGGACCCTGGGGACCAACTGGACCCATTTCACCAGCTATACCTTGTGGACCAGTTTCACCTTGTGGACCTTGAGGACCAGCAGGACCAACTGGACCCATTTCACCAGCTACACCTTGCGGACCAGTTTCACCCTGTGGACCTTGAGGACCGACAGGACCAACTTCACCCTGGTCACCCTTATCGCCTTTGGGACCTTGTGGACCCATTTCACCTGCTACACCCTGTGGACCAGTTTCACCCTGTGGACCTTGAGGACCGACAGGACCAACTTCACCCTGGTCACCCTTATCGCCTTTGTCACCTTTTGGTCCTTGTGGACCCATATCACCTTTGGGACCAGCTTCACCCGCAAGACCTTGTGCGCCTTGAGGACCAGCAGGACCTATATCTCCCTTGGGACCTTGAGGACCAGTTTCACCAATCTGACCCTGAGGACCGGCTGGGCCGACTTCACCTTTGTCGCCCTTATCACCTTTCAAGCCTTGTGGACCCGTAGCACCGATCTCACCTTTCAAGCCTTGTGGACCCGTAGCACCGATCTCACCTTTGGGACCTTGAGGACCGGCTGGGCCGACATCACCTTTGTCGCCCTTATCACCTTTCAAACCCTGTGGACCGGTCGCACCGATCTCACCTTTGGGACCTTGAGGACCGGCTGGGCCGACGTCACCTTTGTCGCCCTTATCACCTTTCAGACCTTGAGCACCGATCTCACCTTTGGGACCTTGGGGACCAACATCACCCTTGTCGCCTTTATCACCTTTCAGACCCTGAGGACCCTGAACACCAGGGATACCCGTGGGACCAGTCTCACCTTTGTCACCTTTGGGACCAGCAGGGCCGACATCACCCTTGTCACCTTTGGGACCAGCAGGGCCGACATCACCCTTGTCACCTTTGGGACCAGCAGGGCCGACATCACCCTTGTCACCTTTGGGACCAGCAGGGCCGACATCACCCTTGTCACCTTTGGGACCAGCAGGGCCGACATCACCCTTGTCACCTTTGGGACCAGCAGGGCCGACATCACCCTTATCGCCCTTATCACCTTTCAGACCCTGCGGACCAACCGCACCGATCTCACCTTTGTCACCTTTATCACCCTTGTCCCCTTTCAAACCCTGAGGGCCTTGAGGACCGGGCATACCCGTGGGGCCAGTGGCACCCTTGGGACCAGTATCACCTTGATCGCCTTTGTCACCCTTGGGACCTTGCGGACCGACGGGACCGGCAGGACCGGCAGGACCTTGCGGTCCCTGAGGACCGGGGACGCCCTTACCCCACTTCTCCCACAGATGGCTCAATCGGAAATCATGCTTCACTTTCAACAGGGGAACTTTCGTCATTTGCGAAAGGTAAGCACCTGGCGCAAGTCCATACTCGCTCTCTTCGTTGAATTGCATAGATAGATCATCGTTGGTAACAAGAATCAAACCAGGGTTCCGCTTGGAAGCGATCGCTTCCTTCACATATTTCGTGATCGGAATCTCAATCATCCTCTTGGAATGGCGATCGACGGAAACCGCTGCAATTGCCCGCCATTCCCAGTTCGAATGATCGAGCATGTCACGGTCATCATCCCACGACCAGTTATTGTTGCGGTAGGTCCACTCCGACGAAGCTTTCACGACGTAAATCGTGCCGTCGCCAGACGTGTTATGAGGATACAGTCCGATCGTGGCCGACTCGATCTCTTCAGAGTTCGAGAAGCGGCTCAAATCAAACCAAAGATAAGTGGCTTTAAGTTTGTGGCGGGAGCCATGAACCTGAAGCTTGGTTCCCTCGTTGTCAACCTTGCCTTTGTCGACATCTACGGTAATAGCCTTCGTCGCTGGTTCCAGCTGGACTATGGACGTTGCCATAACTGTCGCGCTGAACAAAAGGGAGGTGGTTGCAATTACAACCTGACTGAATCGTTGCAGAGCCTTCATAACGCCCCTTTCCCATCGAATTGAATGGCTTGCCTCAACCTCTAATGAGTGAAAGGGGACAAAAGCCTTTTCGGTGTTGGATCAAGGAAGCTAAATGAGGGAAGTTTCCGCCTGCAAATACACGAAGATAAGCCGGGCTTATTCTTCCAGCCCAGCCAAACTGAATTTTTACTTTAGGTATGCCTATGAAACGATTGAGAAATATTCAGAAGCGAAAAGCGACAGACTGGTCCATAACAATTAGATTTGCACTTCCACCTGTCCCGCGGTTATCCGTGTGGGTCGACTCTGCAAAGGCTCGGTCGCAGGAAAGCAAAGCTCCCGTCCATCATGACAATCAAAGGCGGCACCGTGCGCATGACAAACCAGAACACCCTGCTGAATCTCACCAAACTCCGAGAGCTTGATCGCCTGGTGGGAACAGAGATCAACAAAAGCTGAAACGGAATCACCACGCCGAATCAAAATATAATCTTCCGAAAGATGCGAGAAGGGTATGATTTCATTTTCGGGCATGTCCAGAAGCGCGCCCACCGCAATCCATTCCTTCATACCTGAGCCGCCTCGTCCTGAGACCAACTGGCCAGAATTTTTTCCAGGGCCTGCCACGGCAGACGCACACAACGCGAACGCACTGGATAATCACGCAGCCCATCAAAGATCTGCCAGACGGTTTCAGCGCTCGGCTCGACGCCTTCCTTGCTGACCTTTTGAAACTGATCCAGACAGACGCCAGCCTCGGCCGCGGAAACATTTTGCAGGAGCATGCTCATCAGCGAGGCGCTGGCAATGCAGAGGGAGCAGCCGGCTCCCGTGAACTGAAGACTGCGGCGGCCCGGTTCCGCCCCATCCGTTAAAAACACCTCAACATGATCCCCACAGGTGCGATTGTGCTCTTCAGCCGCATACCACACCCTCTCCGGCTTTCCAAAGAAACGCGGTTTCTTGTAGTGATCAATGATGACCGCTTTAAATTCAGGGTCCTGTGACTTCTTCATCCACCCGCTCAGGCGAAAAGTTTTTCCGCTTTGTGCAAGGCAGCCACGAAGCGGTCGATATCATTCTCATCGTTATACAGAAACGGCGCCACGCGCGCGGTCGCTGGCACTCCGAAGAGTTCCATCAAAGGCTGCGCACAGTGATGGCCGGCCCGGATGCAAACCTGCTCGCTGTCACAGATGGCGGCGAGGTCATGCGGATGAATGGAAGCATGGGCGAGGGTCACGAGCCCGATCCAATCCGGTCCTGGCTCAATCATCAATTGAACCTTGGGGAAGTGACGCTTCAGCTCGTCCACCAGCGTCATGCCGAGCGAACGATCATGGGCCAGAATCCGGCCCTGATCCAGGGTTTTCACAAACTCAAAGGCAGCGCCAAGCCCCACCGCACCTGCAATGTTCGGCGTGCCGGCTTCAAACTTGCTCGGCAGCACATTCCAGGTCGAACCGGTGACGCTCACCCGCTCGATCATATCCCCACCGCCTTGATACGGCGGCATGCGTTCCAGAAGGCTCTGCCGTCCATAAAGAACGCCGATGCCGGTGGGACCAAAAACCTTGTGCCCACTGAACGCATAAAAATCGCAGTCCAGGGCCTTCACATCCACAGGCAGATGCGCGATACCCTGCGCCCCATCAATCACGGTCAGGGCGCCCACCGACTTTGCGAGGGCAACCAGTTCCCGCACGGGATGTTCAATGCCCAGCACATTGGAAATATGGGCAAACGCGATGATCTTGGTGCGTGGGTTCACAAGGTGCGCGGCTGCCTGCATATCCAGGCGCCGGTCCTTGTTCAAAGGAATAAAACGGACCTTGGCTCCGTGACGATCCGCCACGATTTGCCAGGGCACGATGTTGGAATGATGTTCAGCAATGGTCAAAAGGATTTCATCGCCGGGCTGAAGCACAAGCTGGCCAAGCGATTGGGCCACGAGATTGATGGCTTCGGTGGTGCCTCGGGTGAAGATGGTTTCCGTGAGCGCCGCGTTAATGGCGGTCGCCACCAGCTCCCGGGCTCCTTCAAAGGCACGGGTGGCTGACTCGGACAATTCGTAAACACCGCGATGAACGTTGGCGTTCTCGGCACCATAGTAGCGATTCATCCGATCGATCACGATCTGAGGCTTTTGACTGGTCGCCGCACTGTCCAGGTACACAAGCCCTGGATGAGCTGCGAATATCGGAAATTCTGCTCTCAAAATGCTACATCCTCTATGGGATCAGGCCGCAAGGCCAGATCGGTATTGGGACTGAGACCCCTGATTTAGCGAACGAATCCGGGCGTCGCAAGCAAAATATGGGTTTTCTTGAGTGCTTTGGTCAAGTATTTTCGGGACTTTCGCAGCAATTCCGACACAGCTCAGCCCTCCATGTCGGCTCCTCACGGCGGCCCGGGCCGGAACCGCCGCCTAGAGGGTGTTGAAAAGGCCCCTCATTCTGCGTTGCTCGGTCAGCTCTGCTCCTCATGTACCAGCGTGTACACTCCGGTGCTCGCCTCACTCGCGCCTTGCCTGAGAGGCCTTTTCAACACCCTCTAACTGGCTGTTATCGAACCTTTGACGTGGTCAGACGGGACAGGCTTGCCGGCGCAGGTTTAACGGCCGATTTGAAAACAAAGTCCCAAAGCGGGTACACCACACCAAAATTATGACTGGCCATATACCGGGGATCATGGTGCAGGCGGTGAAATTCCCGCTGATAGCGCATCCAGCCGATGCGCATCACCCAGTGATCCTCGGGCAGATGCGAACAGAAATGCACGAGTTCATAGAGTAAAAAATAGACGGCCCCCATGCCGGCCCCGATCCACCCTGCATTCGGGCCCATCAGGGCCCAGAAAATTCCGTACAAAAGGGGCGCCCCCACCAGGATATAGCCGATGATCGCAAAGGGCGGAAAGAGCATGATGTGAAAATCGCGGGTGTCGCGCCAGGTCACGCAGGCATCTGTAAAAAAGCGGTGATGCTGCAGGCTGTGAATTTTGAAAGTGAAACGGGAGACGAGGCGCATGGGCCGATGCAGCGGAAATTTGTGGATTCCATAGACCGCCAGCTCGCCAAGCAGAAGCATCAGAGGAATCAAAAGTAGATCCAGCCAACCCGGTTGCTGCACACGGCTGAATAAAAAGATGGCAGTGGCGGAAAGACTGGTCAGTGTGAACGTCAGATGCAGCACGCCTGAGTAATGACGTGGAATCACCTGGTCCCGATAATTTTGCCGATACTGCTCGATTTGATAACTCATGTTTCCCTCCTTGAACAACTGGAAACCCGAATATAGCACCGAAATTCACGCGAATCATCTTAGCAAATCTTAGCCTGAAACCCTTGCCAGCTGTTCCTTTGCTGACAGAACAGAATCTTTACACCAAAACCCCCTTATCGCAAGCAATTACCTTGTTCATCGAACTCAAGCATAGCAATATGGGTTCAGGAAATGACTCCACATCCATTAAATGAGGTTGGAAATGATCGTTGGAAAATGTCATTGGCTCGTTGCGTTAACTCTGCTTTCTGGTCACGCGTTTGCAGAAGAGAGAACTCCTGTGGATCCGCTGGATGGCGTCCCCGTGCTGGTTCCATCTGAGCCGATCACCATCGAAAACATTCAGTACAATGGTTCCGGTTGTCCATTCGGCACCGTGGCGCAAAACGTGTCGGATGACAAGCAGGCCTTTACCTTGACCTTCTCGGAATTTTTTGCCGAAGCTGGTCCCGATGTGAGCCTCGCTCAAGGCCGCAAGAACTGTATTGCAACGGTGACCTTGCATATCCCTGCGGGCTGGCAGTATTCAGTGGCTGACTTTTACTATCGCGGCTTCATGCAACTGGACGAAGGCATCAAGGCGGAACATTCGGTGGACTATTCCTTCGAAGGCCAGGGTCGCACCAGCCGTTTCGAATCGATCATGAACGGGCCCTATGAAAGCGATTACGTGTACTCCGACAGCGTGGGCATCAGCTCCACGGTCTGGTCCCCCTGTGGCGTCAGCCGCGCTTTGAACCTCAACACCAAAATTCGGGTGAGCAACAGCAACAAACGGAATTTTCCGGATGCCCGCGGTTTTATCACCAATGACTCCGTTGATGGCCAGATCACACAGGTCTTTGGCCTGACCTGGCGCCCTTGTTGATAAGGACTCAGCGTCCGTCCACCTGAAAGCCGGCGGAGGGTCACCCCCCGCCCGCCCCCACGATTTTTCGAAGGGCGACGGTGGGTCTACTCCCGGCCGCCCCCGCGATTTTTCGAAGGGCGACGGACGCTTACCCTCCGTCCTTTCCTTGCATAGAGCGCCGCACTGGGCTAGCATTTTGGAATGACTTCATTTTCAGGAGCATCCATGCCAGCCCGGTGGATTTGGGTATTTTTCATAGGCTTTTTCAGTTTTGGCAAAACTTCCTACGGCCAGACGCAAGCCCCCGCATTCTTCCAAGCCTGGCAGCTCACCGAGGACGCAAGCGGACAGCAGGGCTGGCACGAATATACGGGCGCGGCCGTACCCTTTGGTTTCAACCGCATCGTTTGGCTGAAACAGACCCTGCCCCAAATCGAGACCCACGATCAGGGGCTTTTTTTCGTCAACGGCCTCGAAGCCCTCGAAGTTTATATCGATGGCACCCCGGTATACTCCTACGGTGATTTCTCAGGAGCCTGGTCGAGCGGAACATCGCAGCGCTGGCATTACATTCCTCTGAAACCCGAGCACTCCGGCAAGGAGCTGCGCTATCGCACGCATTACATGATCAGCTATATGACGCGAACGCTGTACCCCACGATTCAATCGAATGCTCATGTTTACGCCCGGCAGTGGCAAAATTCCATCATCTTCACTCTCCTTTCCGGAGCCTTTGGCGCTCTGGCCATCATCTGCCTCACCATCGCCGCACAAAGGCGACGTTTCGATATCTTCTTCCACTTCGGCGTTCTGACCTTTTGCGCCGCAACCTGGACCATCTTCAATCAGGATTCCCTGATCAAACCCTTTACTGGCGTGCCACCCGAGCTCTGGCTGACCTTGGATCTCTGCGGCCTCTATATCGCCGTGCCGGCCCTTTTCACGTTTTTCACCACCGTCCTGCAGGATAACTCTCGCGTGGTCGTGTTCACCACACGAAGCATCTGGAGCCTCGCGGCTCTCGCCTATTTCTGCCACTTCGCCAACCTGATCCATTTCTGGTATCTCCTGCCGATCCTGCATGTGCTCGTCATGCCACTCATCGTTATTATTCCGCGCATGGTCATCGCCTCATTTCGCAAGAACAAGGAAGCACGCTATCTGATCCTCGGCAGCGTGGCGGTTTCGCTATCAGGCCTCCATGATTTCTTGCGTTACCTCATCTACTCGCCCTTGGTGCAAATGCTTCCTCTGGGAGTGACCTTCATGTTCGGCTGCATGGTGGCGGTTCTAGCCTACCGTTATCGCAGTGAACAGGCGCAGACCATTGCCACGCAGGCGAGGCTGCTCGATGACATTCAAAACCTGAACACCCAACTGCAGGATCACGTCCATAAGGTGGAGGCCATCGTCGAGGAAAAGACCATGGAAATTCGCTCCATTCTGGGCCACATCCAGCAGGGCATCTTCATGATCGAAGGCCGCGAGCTGCGCCTCAACCGGGAATATTCCGCGCATCTGGAACATCTGCTGAATGAAACCCAAATCGGCGGCCGCACGTTCCGCTCCACCTTCCTCGATAAATGCCGGTTCGGATCTGACCAGAAACAGACTCTGCTTTCCATTCTGGAACTGGCGATCGGGGAGGATGAAGCCTGTTTTGATCTGAATGCCGCGAACCTGCCCCAGGAGGCAAGCCTCATCTCCCGCGATAGCCCGTGCATCCTGGAACTCTCCTGGGCTCCGATTCTGGATGAGGCCGGGATCACCCAGAAAATTCTGGTGACCGCGCGTGACGTGACACGCTTCCGTGAACTGCAAACCGAGGCGGCACGCAGTCAGGAGGAAATGCATCTCATTCAGATCATTTTCACGCAAACGCCCGAGCGCTTTGCCCGCTTCTTGAAAGCCTCGCAAACTCTGCTGGATCAGATCGAATCCCCAGTGGCTCATTTGGAATCGGCCGTATCGGACGAACTGCGCTTTATCTTCCGCAATCTGCACACCCTGAAGGGCAACGCCCGCTCCTTCGATCTGAATCAACTCGCTGAACTGGCCCACGAGACCGAGCAGAATCTGATGAACACGAACTGGACAGCCTTGCGCGAGAACGTCGCGAACATGCGCGAGATGCTGAACCAGTATCATGTCGTGCTGCAGGACAAGATCGGCTGGAATCGGCATACCGATCACATCATGCTCGATCGTCGGCAGCTGGAAGAGTATTTCCTCGAAGCGCGATCGACGCGTGATCTGGAGGACCTGCTTTTGCCGCAGACCTTTGTCAGCGCCCATCAGGTGATCTCGGATGTTTTCAATAGTATGCAAAAGGTGGCCGAGGATCTGGGCAAGGAAAAACCCATTCTGAACCTCGAGGCGGACGGCGTGTTCTTTCCCCGAGCCACCGAGGAGGTGCTCATCCACTGTCTGGGACACCTCTTCCGCAATGCCGTGGATCATGGAATCGAAAGCAAAGACGAACGCGAGAAGCTTGGCAAAAAACCCTTCGGCAGCATCAGTGTCCAGTTGCATACCCGACATGATCGCCTGCTGATATCCTGCAGCGACGATGGACGGGGCCTGGACCTCGTGGCCATTCGCAGCCGGGCCGTGGCCCGGGGTCTGATCCAGCCGGATGAAACGCTGACCGAAAGCCGGGTGGAGGAGCTGATATTTTCCAGCGGCTTCAGCACCAAAAAGCAAACCAATCTGATCTCCGGTCGCGGCGTGGGACTGGACGCCGTACGCGGCTTCCTCCGCGATATTCATGGACAAATTCATCTCATCATTCGCGAGAAAGAATCCTCCACGGACCTTTGGACCTTTGCCTATGAACTGAGCTTGCCCGCCGGAACATGGCTGAGTCGTCTCTTCCAGGGTCGAGCCGCTTAAGGCATTCTGCATTTTACTCTTAAGCTTTACCGAAAATTGCCGATAACGCGCTCAACTTCTGGACCGGTCTGAAGTTGAAACACATGAATTCTAGTGGAGCGGCATTTCCTATGGAAACCACACATCGTGTTCTTTTCTTTTCCGGCCTTTGGCTCAGCCTCGCAGCCTGTCAACCCTCAAGCCCCGAGTCCAGCTCATTGGACCATATCCTGGGCCAGACCACCCGACCCCGTTCAGCCCTCACGTCCTGCACCAAGGGTGACGCCACCAGCCCGGCGATCAGCTATATGCAAACTCTTCTCAACAAACTCATGAGCGCGAATTCCGGCACGTTTCAAGGCATCCTGGCTCCGTCGAAATTCTGTCTGCAGCTGGACCAGGATTCCGAAATCAATGGCGTGGCCTACATCGGCAATGGGGAAATCCACATCACCTCGGGACTTCTGAAATCCGTGACCTATGATGCCGATGTCGCTGCGGTCCTGGCTCATGAGCTGGCTCATGTTTCCATGAATCATGTTTACGATCTGGAAAATGACAAGGTGGTCGTAGGAAGCAAGGTCACAGAATTGAACGCCGAGCTGAAACAAAAGCAGGAGGACCTTCAGAAGCAGCAGGCAGACTATTTCCAGCCCCTGGCGGATGCCCTCAAGGCGGATATGGGATTTCTGGATACTCTGAAAGAAATACCTGCCCTCTCCTACATCTCATTCAGCATCGACGACATACGCACGGTTTTGCAAACCACCAGCCCCAGTCTGGAGCAAAAGGCCAGTCTGCTCAGTGGCCTTGAATTCATTCGCGGTGAAGTTGAGTTCGATCCCGAGAGCAAGGCCGCCATGGAAGGGGACAGCGGCTGGCAGAATATTGTGAAGATTCTCGATCAAAGCGATCGCGAACTGGCTCCCATCCGCAAAAGTATCGAAGACACGCGCAAAGCCCTGAAGGACATCCCTCGGGATGACCTGATCGGGGATGGCGCGGGCGCTTCCAAAAACTGGAAGGAACAGGAGGCGGATGAGGTGGGCTATGAATTTTATCTGCGTGCCGGCTTCCGCCCTGATCGCTTCGCCTCGATCCATAACCTGCTGATGGCGCAGAGTCGCAGCGATAAGGAATGCGAAACCCTGCTCTCCTCGGGACAGCTTCCACCGCGCGGGTTCGCCTCCCATCCTTCCTCCTGCTGGCGCATCCATAACATCAATCAACGCGAAGCGCTGAAGCATGCGGATGCCTACAAGCCCTTTCTGTCGAATACCACGGTCACCGTGGAGGAAGGCAAGCTGGAGACGGTGAAAGACTCACTCTAGTCCACGTTTTTTCCCGGCATCCCTGCTGTCTCCAGGCGCTGCGCCTCCTGTTGACAAAGCTCCCGATCCAAACGCGGTCGATAGCAGGGAGCCGCCCCCTGGGAAATCTGCTGCAGAAGGTCCTGCAGCCGGCTTCCCGGCTCATGGGACGCAGGCGGTTGGCGTTCCTTATCCTGCATCATGCGCAGCGCCTTCACATAAAGTTCCACAAAGCGCCCGCGAGCCTCGGACCAGGCCTTGGCATCCGCGGCGGCGGGCTCCAGTGCGATACCGGCCAGCGCAGGTTCCACTTCATGATAAGCGATGATTTCCGGCTGCGAAAGAAAGGCCTGCGGCAGAGTCCAATCAAAATGTCGGGTTAATTTTTTCAGCCGTTTTTCCCAGGCGGGAATCGTGGCATTTTTGAATAAACGGAACGCATCGAGACAGGGCGCGGGAGCATCCGGAGAACAGTCCCGATGGCCTTCATTGAGGAGCCTCGCATTGATATCGCGTGACTCCTTCAGAAAAATCTCATAGCGCAGACGCACAGCGCCCAAGGCGATCGAATCATCCGTGTTGGCGTCCACATCCAGCGCCAGAACCTGGGGTCCCAGGCGCTGCTTATCCTCGGGACTTTTGTAGATCCATCGCAGCACCGCGGCCATGCCAAGCGTATAGCTGGTTCCCGATAAAAAACCGGTGCCACAGGTCTGCACAAAAGCATTCACATGTCGGGCGCGATCTGTATCCCCTGCGGCCAGAATATTCTGCGCGAGCTTCTGCGCCTCAGGCGTCAGCTGCAACTTCGCGCGGCTTGCGGGGTGAAAGCGCAGGGTTCCGCGTGGCCCCTGCACCAGCAGCACCTTCGCCACATCGCGCTCTCCCGCCAGGATACGTTGGATCGCTTCAAAGGGCCGGGATAATCGCAGGCCGGTGGCCGGAGCAAAAAAACTCTTTTGAAAGAAACCGAAAATGCTCTCCAGCTCCGCCGCCGTCACGGCATCTTTCATTTCCGTCCGCAGTTCGCCTTGAGTTGTCATTTCATAGTCATCAGCATTCAGGGAGGAGACATCCAGACAACTCATGCCCGTGAATTCCTGGGTATGCGCATCATAAGCGGTGCCGATCAAAGCCGAGGGTTTGACCGGCGCTTGGCGCACAGTCGAGGGCTGAGTTGTTTTGCAGGCACAGAGAACGAGGAGCGGACCCAGGAGGATACGTGTCATGTCCCTTCCAGATGCTGCAGGAGTCTCTTGTAATGTTGTGTCAGCTGCTTGAATCGATCCTCACTGCCACCGCGATCCGGGTGCAGGGCATGAGCCATCACCCGATAGCGCTGGCGCAGATCATCGAAACTGGGCAGCGTTTTGAATTCCATGAAACGCAGCGCCTCACCGATCACAGGCGGCAATTGGGAACGCGGCGGAGGAGGAGGTGGCGGTGGTTCCTGCCGCGCGCCCTGACGTCTCTGCCGGCCCGGGTCCTGGTGCTGCTGTTGCTGCTGCCGAGCCTTGTTCGAGAGATACTGAATATGCAGAGCATAAAGAAAGGATTCCGATCGGGCCCAAAGCTGTTCATAGCAGCTTTCGAGTTCGCGCTGACAGGTCTTGATCCTTTGGGCGATCTGACTGCCAAACTTATTGAGCGCCGGGGATTGCAGGGCATCCGGAATCGCTTCCGGCAGCTCGTCCAGGCGCACGTCGGCAAAGGGCGACGGCAGTTGATTGATTTGTTCCAGCCGTCGGTTCAAATGCAGGAGCCGACCCCAGAGCGAAAGCGCAGGATCATAATCCGAACAGGAAACCTGCCGATTGCGCCAGAGTTCAGGCAGAAGATGCCGCACGGCCACCGCCCGACATTCATCAAAGCGGGCGAACACGGGCTCTTCAAACACAGCCACGGCGAAGGGTCCGCGTTCCGCTGTGGAACTATGCCGGAACCAGGCCTGAGGCCGATCGATCGCAAGAATGCCCAGACGATGCTGGAACGTCTGCTGCAGGAGTTTGATATCCTGAGCCAAGGCTGCAATACGATCCAATCCATGCGGAACGGGATTGCAGAGAGCCACCCGCAGACAGCGGGTGAAGTGCACTTTGCTTTCTTCGATGCAGAGGACGCGATCGAGCGCCAGGGGAATGGTGGTGGCGCTCTGGAATGCGGGTTCAAACCAGTCGAGACTCGGGACTCCCATGAGTTCTCCCTTGTTAGCTGCGCCGCCGCACCTGCTCCAACGTCACAGCCAGGTCATTCAGATCCTCGGCAACTTCCTGGAAGGCATCTCCCTTACGGAGAACCACGCGGGATCCGTAATTGCCATTTTTCAGCTCACGAATGTGCCGACGGAAAGCGTAGGTCGGTCCTACCAAACGGTGGGTAAAGAAGATGGACACAGCCACGGTGATAAAGAAATAGATTGTGGTCCCGATCGCCACCCAACCGATGAGGCCGCGCACGTAGGACTTCAGGATATCCGTCACTTCCTCGCGCAGATCGGTCAGCTCCAGGACCAGATCATAGAACTTGTTGAAGTTTACATAAAATATCGCCACCAAAGCGAGGCAGAAGGCCAGCGATAGCAGGATGGAATAAAGTCCCAGTCGTATTTGCAAAAGAGGCTGCAGCATGAAATTGCTGAGTTTCCGCTTGTGAGAAGACATAGACCTACCCTCTCCTGTTCAAGGCCTTTAATTGGCTTCTTCTATTGTGCCCTCTTGGGCGCAGACTGACAATACGCCACAGTTCAAGATACTTGGAAAAAACTCGAAACCCTGCGTTCTCTAATGGTAGAATCCCGGGAAACAAGGGGACGGACCGTGCCGATCGCTTCGATTCCGACCGGAAAGACCATGCTGGACTGCTTTGCAGCTGCCGCCGCAGAATTCGCCGATCGACCGGCCTATTCGCAATTCGGACGGACCTTGACTTTCCGTGAAATGGATCGGCTCAGCACCCGGGTCGCGGCCTGGCTCCAGTCGCTGCCCGGCGTGAATCCCGGCGATCGCGTGGCGATTCAACTGCCCAATGTCCTGGCTTATCCGGTGATTGCGTTTGGGATCATCAAAGCCGGCCTCGTGATGGTGAATACCAATCCCCTTTATACCCCCCGGGAAACCCAACGTCAGCTCGTCAATGCCGATATCAAGGTCTGGTTTGTGGCCGAGACAGCCGCCTACATGGTTTCGATGCTCGCCCATGAACTGCATGACCCCACCGTGGTGATCTGTGAACTTTTCACGCTCCAACCCCGCTGGCGGCGCTGGGGCATGCAATTTCATCTGCACTATCGAAAACGGGCCGTGGCGGATTATGAGCGCCGGCGATACAAGACCCTGGACCAGGTCCTGCGGCTTGGCAAAAGGCAGCCCTGGAACAAGCCTGAGCTGAAACCCGAAGATCTTCTGATGCTGCAATATACCGGGGGTTCGACCGGCGTTCTGAAAGGGGCCATGCTCACCCATGCGAATATCGTCAGCAATATGCATCAGGTGCTCAGCTTTTTAGGGGGCAGCATTGCGCGTGGCCAGGATACGATCATTGCTCCCTTGCCGCTCTATCATATCTTTGCCTTTACCGTACACTGCGGTATGCCTTTGCTCGCGGGAACGCACAATGTTCTGATTCTGGATCCCACCGCGATGGGTATCTTAATCCGCGAGCTCCTGCACTATCCCTTTGCCGCCATCACCGGCGTGAATACGTTTTTTTATAGTCTTCTGCGCATGGACACCTTCCGCGCCATGGACTTCAGCCATTTACGCTTCGCCATTGCCGGCGGCATGAAACTCGATCCCAAGGTCGCGCGGCATTGGGAGGACGTCACCGGCCGGCCCATCCTGGAAGGCTTCGGCATGACAGAAACCTCGCCGGTGGCCAGTTTCAATCCCCCCGAAGCCAACCACATCGGCAGCATTGGCCAACCGGTGCCCGGTACTGAAATGAAACTGGTCGACACCCAGGGCCATGACATTCACACGCCGCATACTCCGGGTGAACTCTGGATCCGCGGCCCGCAGGTGATGTCCGGCTACTGGCGCAACCCGGAGGAAACAGCCCGGCATCTGACCCACGATGGCTGGATGCTCACGGGCGACATTGCGACCTTCGATGAGGAAGGCTACTGGTTCATCGTCGGGAGGGTGAAACGCATGATTCTGGTGTCCGGTTTCAACGTCTATCCGAATGAAGTGGAGGACGTCGTGCGGCTGCATCCCGATGTGCTCGACTGTGAAGTGACGGGCGTACCCCATGCCGTGAGCGGGGAAACGGTGAAGGTCCGCGTCGTGTCCCACAACAAGGGGCTCAAGCCGCAGGACATCCGCGAGCATTGCCGTCGTTTTTTGACCAGCTATAAATTACCCAAGCACGTGGAATTTGTGGACAGCCTTCTGAAAACAGCGGTAGACACAAATGAAACAAAATCAGGAGGCATTCGATGAAACGTGCAGCAGTATTTATGGGTAGTCTGCTTATCGCCGGCGCAGCCGAGGCGGCCTGGGTGGTTCAAGCGGAAGCGCTGGCCTGTACCGATGATTATAATCCCTGGGGGCACAGCGGTCAGTGCCGCTGTCCGGAAGCCACCGTGTACAACCAGAAGATTGGCGAATGCCTGGCCGGCGTGCCCTATCCCATCCTGGTTTCCGGGGTGATGCACAGCAAGGACGCGCTGACCCAGGGCGTGAGTCTGGAAACCCAGTACGGAACCTTTCATCTGGTTGTGAAACTGGCCGAATTGGAAAAATTGCAGAAAGCGGACGGACTTTACTTCGAAGCGGACGGCGAATTCGTGCTGATGCCGGCCGGAGGCAAAGGTGAGCCCGCGCGTCCGACGATTATCGTCGAAAGGCTGGCCTGGCTGGAGTGAAGCGTCCGCCTGGAACCCTCAGTCCAAACTTAAATCCTGCGGCCCCACATACTGCGACTGGGGGCGCACCAGACGTCCAAATTTTCTTTGTTCGTCGACATGCGCACACCAGCCGGCCACGCGTCCTATGGCAAAACACGCGGAAAAGAATTCCGCCGGTAAACCGATCGCATCGAGCAGAACCGCGGTGTAAAATTCCACGTTGGCCTTCAGAGGACGATCAGGATACCGCTCCTGGAGCAGCGCGGCCGCCGCCTTTTCCACCGCCCGAGCCAGCGTGAGGCGTGGGGATTTCACGCCGGACTGTTCCAGGCGTTCGATCGCTTTTTCCAAAACCGCCGCCCGTGGATCACGCACGCGATAAATCCGATGGCCCATGCCCATAATGCGCCGGCCCGCCTGCAGCTCCTCTTCCAGCCAGGCCCGCGCGCGATCGGGTTCACCCACCGCGGCGAGCATGTCCAGCACCGGTCCCGGCGCCCCGCCATGCAAGGGACCTTTCAAAGCGCCGATACCCGCCACCACCGCCGAAACCATATCAGAACCGGTGGACGCCACAACCCGCGCGGTAAACGTGGAGGCATTCATGCCGTGATCCATAACCGTTATCAGATACGATTCCAGAGCCTGAACCCTGGCCGCATCCGGCTTTTGCCCCTGAATCATGCGCAGCACATCCTCACCATGACCGGCGCTGGCATCCGGAGGCAGAGGATTCATTTCATGACGCCGCCGTAGCCAGACCGCACTGGCCACAGCCGTGGCCGCGCAGAGGGTCAGGCTTTGCTCCCAGGCATCGTCCGCAGTATCTTCAAAGGCAGCCAGAGCATAACGGAGAAAATCCATACTCGATTCCGGACCATCCGGCAGAGCCGCGATCCTCGGAAACACCTCGACCCGCTTCTGCCCAAGCTTCTGCTCCAGCGCCTCACGTTCCCGAGGCGTGGGCCTTTGTCCCCACCACAGAAGATGCAGGACTTCACTGTAGGTGAGAGTGCCGCTGAGTTTTTCAATATCATAACCGCGCAGGAGAAGCCGCCCGGCCTCGCCATCCACAAGACTCAGCTGGGTTTCTGCGAACATGACGTTATCCAGACCACTGACCTTGAGCGTATTCATGATGAACCTCATCTTTGGGAGGTGTTTCCCGACCTGACAAAGGCATCTTCGGCAGAAATTCGGCATTGATCAATCTTGATTTTTCAATCAACATAGCGATTCTTTGTAAGGCTTGAAAAGTTCTGAATGTTGTTGGCAAGCCCCCACACGAGCGTGTTACTTAGGGAGGGCCAAATATCGCCATCATTTCTGCTGTTGAGGTTCTATGACATCCCAAGTATTGCCGGTGACCCGCGCGGAAGCCACTGACTATCGTGAGACGACACGAAGCGCCGAGGTTCTGGCCTTTATCGACGAACTCTGTGCCGCAACGCCCCTGGCCCACCGTATCTCGCTCGGGCTCAGCAGTCAGGGGCAGGATATCGCCGCTCTTGTCGTCAGCGATCGGCTATGCTTTACGCCCGAGTTGGCTCATAAACAAAAAAAATGCATCGTCATGGTGGAAGCCAACATCCATGCGGGGGAAGTGGAAGGCAAGGAAGCACTCCTGGCCCTGGCTCGCGACCTGACTCTGACCAATCTCGGCCGCAATATTTTGAATCGCATCTGCCTCGTCCTCGTGCCGAATTTCAATCCTGACGGCAACGATCACATCAGTCGGGAAAATCGCAAACTCGATCTTGCCAACCTCGAAGGGCAGGACGGCCCGGAATCAGGCGTCGGCATTCGCTACAGTGGCGAGGGCTTCAACCTGAATCGGGACAGCATGAAGCAGGAGACGCCGGAAACGCGTTGCATGGCACGCTTCTATCAGACCTGGTGGCCCCATCTTTTCATCGACTGTCATACCACCGACGGCAGTCTGCACGCCTTTGATCTGACCTTTGATACCTCGCGCGGCAATGACAATCTTTTCGCCCCCGTGCGCGGTTTTGCCCGCAGCATGCTGGAACGCGTGAGCAAATCCGTGGAAGCCAAACATGGCTTCCGCAGTTTCTGGTACGGAAATTTTGTTCAGGAAAATGACCCCACTTCCGGCTGGCACACCTACCCGGCTCTGCCCCGTTTTGGAAGCCATTATCGTGGTCTTCTGGGACGTCTCGATGTGTTACTCGAAACTTACAGCTATCTTCCTTTTGCCAAACGCTGCGAGGTGATGCGCGCCTGGCTTCTCGAACTCTTTCGCTTTGCAGCCCTGAAACGCGAACCGATTATAAAACTGATGCAGACCGAGAGAAGGCGTTTGGAAAACCGGGCCCGCATCTACGATCCTTCCCTGCGCATGGCCATCAATCACGGGGTCGCACGGCAGTCGCCGGACAATGCCCTGGTTTTTGAATATCCCGCCTATGCCTTGCATGGTGATACCGCCAAAATTCTTTCCTATGACATGGAAAGTCTGCGCTCGCGCCGTTATCCCGGCCGCCGTCAGAAAACCTATAAAGTTCCGCATCGGCGCAGCCCGATTCCCACGGCGGAGGTCAGCGTGCCGATCGCCTACCTGGTCCCGGCCTCCTTGAGCGCACGACTTGAGCAGCATGGGATCACCTTTGAACCGCGCGCGGCCGGCACGCTTTATAGGGCCGAGCGGTACCGGATCCTCGCCCGCGAGGAAACCTTCAGTCCCGATGTCGCGACGCATGTCCCGCGCCCCGGTGAAAGTGAAATTCCCTTGAGTCAAAGGCCACAGCCCAAACGTTTTGAAACCGTTCTCACCGTGCGCGCGGAACGCTGTGATTATACAGTGCCCGAGGGTTATCTCTGGGTTCCCGTCGCGCAAAGGGCCGGCACGCTTGCAGTCTATCTTTTGGAACCGCATGCGGATGATGGTCTGGCCCGTTGGCAGTTTTTGGATCAGGATCTGAACGTCGGCGGCATCTATCCCATCATTCGGGTTTTGGACCATGCGGTGCCACCCCGCAAGGCGGAATGAGATCGGTTCGAGGAGAGTCCCATGGCTGGAAGAAACACCAAGGACAAGTCCATGCTCACGGCCAGCGAGGCCTGCGCCTTGCTTGGCATCAAAGCCCAGACCCTTTATGCCTATGTCAGTCGCGGTCTTTTAAGGGCGGAAACCCATCCGGGGCGAACCGGGAAACTTTATGCCCGGGATGATATTGAAACCCTGCTGGCGCGCAGCCGCGCCCGTTCCGGTCATGGCCCCACCGCGGCCAGTGCCATGCGCTGGGGCGATCCCATTCTGGATTCCGCGATCACATGCATTCAGGCCGGACAAATTTATTATCGTGGCTATGCGCTGCGGGAACTTTTGCGCAAGGGCATCAGCTTTGAACAGACCGCGGAACTCCTTTGGTCCGGAGATCTTCCGCATCACAAGGTCCAGTGGACGGCGCTGCCGATTGAAGTCCCCAGCGCTGGCCTGGAAACCAAGGCCTCCCTTTCGCGGCGCCTCCTGCATCGGCTGGCAGGTCTTGCCCTTTTGGATCCGGAGGGAGGATCGGATGAACTGATTGATCAAACGCTCAGGCGGGCGCGTGGTTTGATTCGTCACACGACCGATGCCCTGTTTCCCATCGCAACTCAGGCGGGTGGATCCCTGTCCCAACGCATGGCTACGGCTCTGAATCTGGAGCAGAGTGAAGCGGTGGAAGCCATTGAAACTGCGCTGCTGGTCAGCGCCGATCATGAATTGAATGCTTCCACCTTTGCGGCCCGTGTGGCTGCATCCACCGGAGCGGATCTTTATGCCAGTCTCCTGGCTGCGCTGGCGACATTTTCCGGACGCCATCACGGTCTGGCTTCGATCGAAGTGCATGCCTTTCTCACGGAACCACCGGCGGGCTGGTCACGGCGCAGGCAGCTCAACGCCTGGATGGAAGGGGGTCAGCTGCTGCCTGGCTTTGGTCATCGTCTTTATGCGGAAGGTGATCCCCGGGTGGAACCTCTTTTGCAAAAAGCGCGCACGCTGGCGAACGCGCGGAAAGGGGAAGCCTCGCGTTGGATGGACGAGGTTGAAGGTGTTTTAAACCTGGCCAAAACCATGGGCTCTCCAGCACCCAATTTGGATTTTGCGCTGGTGGCTGTGGCTTTGGCTCTGGATTTGCCGCGTGAAGGGGCGGCGACCCTTTTTCTGATCGGTCGCCTTGCGGGCTGGACCGCGCATATTCTGGAGCAAAGACAGCAGGGATTTTTGCTGCGACCGCGGGCCCGTTATGTCGGTCGCGCGCCCATGACGGCCCCGAATGGGAACGGTTGAAAAAGGCGTTCACATCGGGACGGGGAACACTTCAGGCTCCGTACCCCAGCAGAAAAATTCCCCGGTGCTGAGTCTGGAACAGGTGCGTTCAAGGCTCGCCACAATGTGAGCGGACGCCACTGGCAGGCGGACGCGCAAGGGAATCAATCCACCCTGCGTCTCGGAACCCAACGCCGGAGCGTCGCCCCAACACCAGACCGTCCCATTCACGAGCTGGGCACAGGAATGCCTTGCGCCCAAAGCCAATGCGGTTGCCTTGTCAGGCAGGCCACGCACCACCTTGGGTTCCATAAAACGCTTGCCTTCGACACCCAGCTGCTGATGACTGTTGCTTCCCCAGCAGAGGACCTCACCCGCGTGATTGATGGCACAGGCATGATGGGCGCCAGTTTCCAGGAACGTCGCACGCCCGGAGAATCCGGCAATGGCCACGGGTTCCTCCTCTTCCTGCAAGGCGCTGCCCAGTCCCAATTGTCCCTGACTGTTGTCACCCCAACAGAAAATGGCGCCGGTATCCTCACGCAATCCACAGGAAAATCCTTCACCGGACCGCAGGCTTTCCATGGAACGCAGACCTTTGACCGGAGTCAGGTTCAGCGCCCGGCTGGTGGCGCTCAGAACGCCACAAACGATTTGACCATCCGAAAGCAGACCGCAGACCTTGTCCTTTTGCAGGGATAGCGAACGCAGCCGTGAGCGGATTTTTCCGCTTAACAGGACAGCATCCTGATCGATCTGTTCCGGAGCCTGTGTGGTCTGAGGCTGCCAACACAGGACCCGATTTTCCAGCGAAGACGGCCTGACTCCAATGCCGCAGGTCACAGTGGAACGCGCCACGAGATCACGCAGCACCGGTATTTTTCCTGCCGCCCGCAAGGTCTGCCAGCGGGCAGGCGTGTTGTTCTGAACCGGGGCTTCCGCTCCCAGACAGAGACCCTGTCCTTTGCGATTAAGCACACAGGCATAGTTCGCACCCAGGGCCAGAGGCATGACCTTTCCGGAAGCTGCATCCGAGACATAGTCATTCAGCGTGCTGTTGGGCTTGTCCGTGGAACGGCAAGCCAGGAGCAGCGATAAAAGGACAAGCGAGGGAAATAAACGCACAGAATTCTCCTCCTGCCCTTATTGTGACTGATCCTGGGAGCGAGAGTGAGCGTCTTTTTTCTGGTGTTTTCATAAATAGCGCGGGTTTTCTTCAACAAATGCTGCATTAATAAAATTTTATAGAACCCACACGACAGCCATGCCTTCGCGGATCGAAGCCGCTGCCGTTCCGTCGACTCCCTTATCAATTCATCCTATTGAAACTTTCCGTCAACAATGGTCCAACTTATTGAGTGATTTTTAACTGCGGCCGTGTGATAGTGCCTCGCTTTTGTTTCATGGTTGGATCAGAAAACTCCCGGAAATTATGTGATAGACAGCCGCGACACAGTACTGGATCAAATGTTCGACAGCTCCCCGGTCGGCATGTCATTGACCTTTGGACCGAATCATACCTACGTCAAGGTCAATAAGAAGTATTATGAATGCACCGGCCTCATGCGTTCCGTGATCGGCATGACTGTAAGGGACGCTTTGCCGGAGCTTGTGGAACAGGGCTATATCCATCTCCTGGATCGGGTCTATCAGACCGGTGAAGCCTATACCGGGACCGAGTCACCTGTCATCTTTCAACAGGAAAATGGCCGGGTTCAGCAGAAGTACTTCGATTTCTCCCTCCAGGCACTATTTAATGAAAGCGGCCGTGTTTTCGGCATCCTCATCCATGGCTTCGACGTAACGGACAAGGTCCTATCCCGCCAGGCTCTGGAACGATCCAAGCGCATGATCGAAAACGAACGCGAGAGTTTCCGCAACCTGTTCAAACACACGCCCGAAGAGGTTTGCATCCTGCGTGGCCCCAACCATATTTTCGAGTTTGTGAATGACGCTCACATCAAAGCGCTCGGTTTTGATGCGACCGGCATGTCGGCGCGTGAGGCTCACCCTCAGGCCACGGAGATGGTTGAACTGCTGGATGAAATCTATCGGACAGGAAAGGTGGCGAAATACCATGAACATCCGGTGATGCTGAATGATCGGCTGCGTTATTTCAATATCACCTATTCCGCCAGTCGTGATGAAAACGGCGCGATTGATGGCATCATGGCTCTTGGCACCGAAGTCACCGATCAGGTGCTCTGGCGTCAGGCCCTCGAAATGAGCGAGGCCCGTTTCAAACAGCTGGCGGACTCCATGCCGCAAATTGTTTATGTGTCCAATCCGGATGGGTCCGTGACCTTCCTCAATGAACGCTGGCGTGAGTACACCGGAACCTACGAAGAGGTGATGTACACCCGCATTTCAGTCGATATCATTCACCCCGACGACTGGATATCGGTCATCAAGGGCTGGGAAAAGGCCACGCACGAAAAATCGCGCTTCGATGTTGAGGTCCGCTTGCGGAGCTCCCGTGGCGAATATCGATGGTTTGTCACCCGTGCCGTTCCCCATATAGTGAACGATGAAATCATCGAATGGTTTGGAACCTCGACGGACATACACGATCAGAAGCTCGCCGCCGAGGAACTGGCCCGCTCACGTGAACGTTACCGCATCGTCTTCGAAAACAGCCCGGTTCCGATGTGGATCATGGATCCGGATTCAGGTCAGTTTCTTGACGTCAACAATATGGCCTTGAAAACCTATGGTTATGAGCGCGATGAGTTTCTGCGCATGAAGGCCACCGATCTGCTGCCGCCCGAGGACCGCGAGACTTTCTGGAAGACGATGCAGGAGGCCACGCTCACGCAGGATCGATTCCTGCAATCACAGGCCCGACATGTTCCCAAGAATGCCCCCATCATTCACGTTGAAGTCACCATGCGTGACCTGATGCTGGACGGCCATTGGCAGCGCATTGCCACCATGGTCAATGTCTCGCGCCGGGTGGCGATCGAAGAGCAGCTGCGGCAGCTGATGCAGAAACTGCAGGCGGCCAAGGAGGAGGCCGAACGCGCCAACCAACTGAAATCGGCATTTCTGGCCAACATGTCCCACGAAATCCGCACGCCGCTGGGCGCCATGCTGGGCTTTGCCGACCTTCTGCGCGATCCAAACCTGACTCAGGAGGAGCATTCCAATTATCTGAACATCCTGGTTCGCAACGGGGAGCAGCTCACGATCATCATCAACGACATTCTCGATCTCTCCAAGGTGGAAGCAGGGCATCTGACGCTGGAATTCATCGAAGTGGATCCCGCGTCCATCGTCCGCGATGTCTTTTCCCTGCTGGACATCAAGGCCCGTGAAAAAAATCTGGAGCTGAGCTATAACGCGGATCCGAGTACACCCGCGCAGCTGACCACTGATCCCGTGCGGCTGCGGCAGGTGCTCCTGAACCTCTTGAGCAACGCGATCAAGTTCACCCCGCAAGGTTACATTCATATTCGCAGCTATGGGGAACGGAATGAGCAAGGTCGGGTTCAGCTCGCCTTCGAGATCAGGGACTCCGGCATTGGGGTCGCTCCGGAGCAGCACGAGCGCATCTTTGAAATGTTCGTGCAAGCCGACGAATCGACCACAAGGAAATTCGGAGGCACAGGCCTCGGGCTGCCCTTGTCCCGGAAATTGGCCCGGGCTCTGGGTGGGGATGTGCGTGTGCTGCGCAGCGGACTGAACGAAGGCAGCACGTTTCTCTTCACGATCACGGACCTGCCGGAGCTGAAGGATCAGCAGGACAAGCAACCCGCTCGTCCTTCCTCCACACCCGCGCCGACCACGGATTCCGTTTCACTGGAAGGGCTGTCGATCCTGGTGGTCGACGACGCGCCTGATATCCGTTCCTTGATCGCATTCCTGCTGAAGCGGGCGGGAGCCATGGTGGACTTCGCGGAAGACGGCATGGAAGGGTATCGCAAGGCACTCAGCAAGTGTTACGACATCATCCTCATGGATATTCAAATGCCTTTGATGGATGGCTACACCGCAACGATGAAACTGCGGGAACAGGGCTATCGCAAACCCATCATCGCGCTGACCGCACATGCGATGACGGAGTCTCGCAAGAAATGCTTGAGTGTTGGTTGCACCGGACACCTGCCGAAACCCATTAATCCTTCCAATCTCCTGGGAGTCGTGGCCTTTCACGCTCGGCATTGAGCGCGGTGTCAGAGCTCAGGCTCAGGCAGTCGGGTGCCACGGACCGTCTGAAGTTTTTGCAGAAGCCACTTCAACTCGTCCCGCATCCGCACGGCGTCCTTGACGTCAACGTCCGCGGCGCAGCCCATGGCTCCCGGTATCGCCGCCGCCTTTTGCTGCAGTTTGCGTCCCTTGGCGGTCAAACGCACGCGAATCTCCCGTTCATCTTCCTTGGCCCGATCGCGGGTCAGAAAACCTTCCTTTTCCAGTCGTTTGACGAGCGGCGTCAGCGTTCCGGAATCCAGATAAAGACGTTCGCCAAGGCGTTTTAAAGGGATTCCGTCCTGCTCCCAGAGCACCATAAAGACCAGGTACTGCGGATAGGTGATGCCAAGGGGGTCCAAATACCCGCGATAGGCCTGAGTCATCGCTTTCGACGCCGCATAGAGGGCGAAGCAAAGCTGATTGTCGAGGAGTTGGTCCTCATTTGGACACATATCGGTCATGGTTTCCCCCAAAATTAGGCTTTCCTGATGCAAGATAATCCGAAAGTTGCCATTCTTTCAATCAACACTTGCAGGAGGGAGAAACGAGCGAGCCCAACCGGTTCGCTCTTTGGAATTTTTTCAAATAATCCGTTCACCGCGGTGAGAAATTGTCAGATCAATATTGCCACGGGTCGCATTGGAATAAGGACAAACCCGATGCGCAGCGTCAATCAACTGCTGGGCGACCTGACTGTCAACGCCTTGCAGGTCAAGGTCCATAGCGACCCCGACGTTGAAGTGGCCATCGTCATACGTTTGCAAATCAACCTTGACCGTAATCGTGGTCTTTTCCAGTTTCACCTTTTTCATTTGGGCGATGTGAAGAACAGCGTTCTCAAAACAGGCGCCATAACCGGCGGCAAAAAGTTGCTCGGGATTGCTCGCAGTGCGGGAACCCCCGAGGCTGCGGGGCGTGGACAAGGGCATATCAAGCACCCCGTCGTCGGATTTTACGTGACCATTGCGTCCGCCGCTTGCCGTAACTGTCGTGGAATACAGAACTTTCATAATGTCTCTCCATTTCTTGCGCAATATTAAATTGCACACAATCTTATATCGGATTTTAAGCCCAAAAGTTAAGCGTTTTTTGCGCGGCACGCCGATTGATTTTTCCAGCCGGACGCCGATAGGCCAAACAGATAAGTCTTTTCACAAAGTTGGAAGCTCTGCCCATGCTGCAAATTCTGCTGGTGCTGCTTTTGGTTTTGGGGGCATCCCCTGCGGCTGGCGCCACGCTCCCGCGGATGGCGGAGCCCTTCCTTTCCATCTGGGAGGACCCGGAGGGTCGCACGACCTTTGCTGACCTGGATGACACGCGTTTTGTTCCGGCCACAGCGGAGCTTTTGAATGCAGGTTACACCGCATCCGCTATCTGGCTGCGCCTGGAACTGCAGAACAGCAGCCTTCAAAAAATGCCGCGTTTCCTTGAACTGGAACTCGCTTCCATCAGCCTCTTCGATGTGTATATCCCGGGCGAAACGCAGTCCGTCCAGTCCGGTGGACGGAGGCGTGGGTGGAACCCGGAGACGCAGCATCGTCATCCCGTCGTCGATGTCTCACTGCCTCCCGAGAGCCGGGGCGTCTGGTATATCCGCCTTGAAAACACCTACAGTCTCTGCATTATCGCCTGGCTCCACGATGCCGAATCTCTGGCAGCCAAGGAATCCCAGGATGCGATCGTCTTTGGCACCTATACCGGGCTGATGGGCTTTGCCCTGGTGATCTCCCTCTATGTTTTCTTCAGCACGCGCCACAGGTCCTTTCTCTATTTCGCTTTTGTGCTGTTGACCTTTCACCTCGGCTTTCAACTCACCCATTTTGGTTGGACCTGGATGCACCTTTGGCCCAACGCCACGATCTGGGCCGATCACGCCAATCTCTTTTTTGTTGAGCTTGGCAGCATCGCCAGCATGTTCTTTTTCCAGCATTCGGTGGAATTACGGCGCGCGCTGCCCCGAGTGAGCCGCTGGATATGGATCCCGGTGCTCAAAGGTATGGTGGGAATGGGTCTTTGTTTTTGGACGGTAACGCCAGGGCTCGTCTCCCTATTCGTCCTCGGCACCGGCGTGCTGATGCTCACCTATTACGGGATTGGCCTTTATCTTTGGCGTCGAGGCCATCCCCTAGCGGGCTACCATAGCATGGGCTGGCTGACCGTCATCCTCGTGAATGCGTTCTCCATTTTACAGGCCACTGACCTCCTGCACTTTGATCAGATCTGGCTTCGTTCCGCCCTGCGATTCGAACTGATGCTGCTCGCCTGTGCCCTGCAGGCTGGATTTCTGGCCATGGCCATCGGTTATCAGTTTCAAAAGGCGCAAAAGGATCGTGAGGCGGAACATGAGGCCAGGCGGAAGCTGGAGAAAAATCTGGATGATGCCCATATCGTGCAGGAAGCGTTTATTCCCCATGATTTGAAAGGCCAGCGCTTTGAAATCGTCACCTCGCATCATCCCTCGGCCCGCATTGGTGGCGACTGGCTCGGCTATCATCACGATGCCGCACACAAACGCCTGATTCTCGCCATCTGCGATGTCACCGGCCATGGTCTGCCCGCGGCTCTCCTGAGCGGCGCCATTCACGGAGCCTTTCACGGTCTGGCCCGGGCCGAGGAGGTGGATGCCCTCAAGGCTCCCGAACTTCTCGCCATGCTGATGGAAAGGGTCAACGATGTGGTTTGCATGACCGCGGCCAACACCTCGCTGCTGGCGACCATGCTCATCCTCACCGTCGATCTGGAGACGGGGCGTATCGATTTTTGCAATGCCGGGCACACGCCCTGGGTATTGGTTCGGGACGATCATCCGGTTTATATTCTGGAGGCGGGATCTCCTTTGGGCCTGAACAGTCAGCCGACCTTTGGCGCCGGTTATTTTCAAGGTCAGCCTGGTGATACCGTCTTTCTTCATACCGACGGACTGCTCGACAATGCCCGTACCGCACGCCGGCTGCAGCTGCATCACGTCTGCCGACTCCTGACCTCCAGGGATCCTTTGACAGCTCTTCAAAAAAGAATCGAGGATGCGACCGGACCGGACACGGTCACCATGGAGGATGATTGTTCGTATCTCATTTGCCGCCTTGAAGCGGCCTGACAACAGGCAGACGCTTGATACGGTAATGAGCCGCGATGGAACCATCCTGATCCCAGACACAACGCGCCTGATGCTCGGTCCCCATGAAGGCCGTATAGGCTTTTTGCGCGGCCGGTTGCTCGTCAAAGACGGCAATGAACAGACTCGTCGACGCGGACTCTGGCTTCAGATGCTTTTTGCAGCTTGCGCACCACGAAGCAAAGAAAACGAGCTGTGTGACCGTCTCCTTTTGCAATCTGTCCTTCAGCTGGGCTGCGGTCAGTCCCGCACAGCCCAGAGCCACATCGTTCGATAGGAGCAGGATAAGGAGTAGCAGAAATTTCATAGCGCTCTCATCCAGGCCAGGGTGAATCCATGGGCGTGCACGGCGTTTCGGTTTCTGCCCAAAACCCCGCGCCGATTCAGAGTCAGGCGATAATTGGAACCTTCAATAAACAGCGTTTCGAAAGTCAGAAAAGCATCATGACTCAAGCGATCGGAATCCGGCTGCTTTTCGCCTTTATACTCAAAGCCGCCGCGCTGCTCATGGATCACACCACCGATCAGCTTGACGTCTTCGCGCACAAGGCCGCCCACCGTTCCAATCCAGCGTTGCATGGCGCCCGGCTGAATCCTGCCGGCTTCCGTATCCACGGCCTGAGGTAGACCAAAAATAACACTGCCGCCAAACATCAGGGTGTTCATGCCATACCAGAGATCAGCTCCCACATAGGTTTCATCATAACCGGCACCAAAGACATCCAGGGCATAATCCCGTTTTTGATCATACATCGAGCGCCCCACCGCAAAGCGATGCGATACCAGCAATTGAACCTGCGGAATCCAGGGTTCGGCGATATTCGCCTGCATGAGGTTCCATCGGGCATTCAACGCCAGATCACCGTTTTGCATTTCGCTGTCGGAACCGCGCACATTGCGACCGAAAGTCGCCACGGCACTGACAAAAGCCTGCGAGCTGAGGCGCTCGGCCCAGGCCAAATCCAGGGTCTGCTTGCGCTCCGGACCATAACCCCGGCGGTGCTCACCGTTCTTGTCGATATCACGAAAACCCGCCTGCTGGCTGAGTCCCAGATAAAGTTTATGGTTTTCATAGGGATTGAGGACGACCGGGTCCGCTCCGCCGCTTCCACAGGACGAACAGGCCAAAGCCTGCCGCCCTGCGCCGAGCAGGAACACCAGCGACATGGAAAGGAACATGCTGCCGTTTCGAATCATTAGGGAATCTCGACAGCGACGGGAATTTCAACGCGAGCCTTGTCGGTGATGCCGCAGGCTCCCGCTTCCACATCCACGACCCAATCTCCGACAGCGCCGGCCATCGAGAAGTAGATGTTCTCGACGTTCCAAACATTGGGATTCGCCGCGTCCTGGGTCATGACCATCTCACTGAGCCGGCTCGATCCATGGCCCATGGTCGGTGAAAAGAGGGTAAAGCTGGAGAGTCGAAGAGCCAGGGCTTGAGCGTGGCCATTCACGAATGTAACCTTGGCCTTGTTTTCCAGGGTTGATGACTTCAAAGGATTCAGCCATTCAACCTTCACATAAAATTGTTTGGCCTCCGCGGGAATAAAACCCGTGAGATCACCGTGCAGGTGACCGGCGCCAATGGCAGCACACAGAGCGGGATCATCCACGACGGCCGCGGCATCCTGCGGATCGGACTTGTCGCTCTTCTTGCCACAGGAGATCATGCTTAATGAAAAGGCTAAACACAAAACGGCGCTCAATGAATGCAGTTTCATACACATTCCTCGTCCTATCGATGTTTGGTTGTCAAAGGATGATTAGACCAATGTCCATCGTGGGTAAGGCGGCTCCGGGCCTTGGTCGTGGCTTGAGGGGCCGGATGCATAATCAAACTGAATCAACGTGCTGGTTTGAACGCGGAATTGAATAAAGCTTTCGGGATTAAAACCGGGCAGAGTCACAAAAACGAATTTCACGAGATGGCATTGACAGACGTGTCCGTCCTGGAAGGCCACCTGATTCGGGTTGCCATGATCATGACAGGAGGCTGTTTCGGAAAGGTCCTGGTTCAAGGTATGCTGAATGACGGCGAGGACGTGATCGCAGCGAGGAATCGTGGCGATACAAAGATTCAGCAGCAGAAAGAGTCCTGCCATGAACCGCAGCGCGCTGCGAATGCCTTTGGCGCAAAATCCCAAGGCCTTCCCTCCTCGAATACTCCCGTAAGACCGTTTAGGTTCATCTTTCGTGCCAGCCGGCCCCGTCCGTACTAACATTAAAAAATCAATATTTTACAGGCCTTTGCGATTTGATTGCCCTGACCAGGAATTTGACAGCGTCAGCATCCTGGATGACACCGCAGGCTTCTGCTATCATCAGTTCATCCCTTTTTAGTCCAGGAGTGGCTGTGAAACTCAATCGAACTCAACTGATCATTTCCGGAATTTTGCTGACGCTGGCTCTCGCGCTGGCCCTCTACTTCAGTCGGCAACCCGGGTCGCTGGTTCCCGCCGAGGGAGGGCCTGGCAGCAGCATTCGCGAACTGGTGGCGCAACCGGTCGACCTGAAGGCGGCTATGGAAAAGGAAGGGAAAAACCTGCCGGCTGCATGCCCAGGGATGTGGCACCGCATCGCCACAGCCAAGGTTGAGGATTTTGAAAAATTTACAGACGAGGATCGCGTCACCCTTCAGACCTGCAGCGAGGCTCTGCCCACTCTGGCCAAACATGATCCGGCTCACCTGAAGCGCCTGCAGAACAGCTGCATCATACCGGACGAGGAAGGCAGCAATGCGATGCAGAGCAATTGCGTGCTGTATTATATTTTATATAAAGCCGGACTCGTGTCATGGGCCAACAAGGGCAAACCCATCCGGGATCTGCCCACGGCAGAGCTCGCGCTGATCTTCTTTCATGAATACAACAGCCTGAATCCCAGTCAGCTGGAAAACCTCGCGGTTCTGGCGGATCAGCTGGTGCAGCGCACGGGCTCCTACAGCGCACTGAAAGCCAAAGCCAGCATCCAGCTTTTTCAATTCATGAATCAACAGGGTTCCGTCAAAGCCGATGAGCTGCGGAGCAGTCTGACCGCGCTCAGGGAACGCAACCCGCATGATGAACAGCTTCTGGAGCTGCACTTTGTCGCGCTCGCCGTCATGAATGATGTCGAACAGATGAATGCACTGACCGAAAACTTTCTCAGCGCGCACCCTTCCTCGGCTGCAGGTTACTACGTGCGTTCCGCATATTTCTGGCAGATCAAGGACCGTGACAAAACCCTCGACGCTTTGAAAAATGCCATAGCCCTGGAGCCCGCGACCAGCCGCTATAGCGAAACACGGGCGCGGGCGGAAATGGCCGTACCGGGATCCCCCGGAGTCTACGACATCCAGGTGAGCTACGACCTTCTTAGCGAATAGTCCATCAGACACCTGTCCGAATCACACCGCGCCATTCGCACCAAACACGTGCCTGGACGAGAACTCCTTTGTGGGCACCAGGCTCTTTCCATTCCGGACTTTTTGCGGCATAGTTCCAGAGCCAACGTCATGATGAGGATACCTATGGCCTTCGCCCTGGATGCCCAGCTGCCCCCTGATCCCATATTCGAACCTGGAATTCGTCGCGCCCCCAAACGCGCTGTTCAGTTGGACGAGGCGGATATCGCCCTGGCCCTGCGCAACGCGCTGCGTTATGTGCATCCATCGTTGCACAAGCAGCTGGCGCCGGAATTTCTCAATGAGCTGATGAATCACGGTCGCATTTATGGTTACCGTTTTCGACCTCGGGGTCGACTCAGCGGGAGACCGATGCACGAATACCGCGGCCGCTGCGAGGCCGGCAAAGCCCTGCAGGTGATGATTGATAACAACCTCGATTTTGCCATTGCGCTCTATCCCTATGAGCTGGTGACTTACGGGGAGACCGGTCAGGTCTTTCAAAACTGGATGCAATACCGTTTGACCAAACGTTATCTGGAGGAATTGGAAGAGGATCAAACCCTGGTTCTGCACTCCGGTCATCCTCTCGGCATCTTCCCCAGCAGCAAAACCGCACCGCGGGTCATCACCACCAATGGTCTGATGGTCGGCATGTTCGATAACCCCGAGACCTTCGCCCGCGCGGCCGCCATCGGCGTGGCCAATTATGGGCAGATGACCGCCGGGGGCTGGATGTATATCGGACCGCAAGGAATTGTGCATGGCACCTACAATACGCTGGTGATTGCCGGTCGTTTGAAGCTTGGCATTCCCGTGGATGGAGATCTGCGCGGTCGACTCTTTGTCAGCTCAGGACTGGGTGGCATGAGCGGTGCGCAAGGCAAGGCGGTGGAGATCGCCGGAGCCGCAGGGATCATTGCGGAAGTCGATGCCTCGCGCATTGAAACGCGGCGTTCCCAGGGCTGGGTCAGCAAAGTCACGAGCAAGCCTGCGGAAGCCTTTCAATGGGCTGCCGAGGCGATGGCGGCGAAAAAAGGTGTGGCCATTGCCTATCACGGCAATATCGTGACCCTGCTCGCGCATGCTGTGGAAAATCAGATTCGCATCGATCTGCTGTCCGATCAAACCAGCTGTCATGCCGTGTATGAAGGCGGTTACTGTCCTGTGCAGCTCGATTTCGCGGAGCGCACGGAAATGCTGGGCAAGGACAAGACACGTTTCCGCCAGCTGGTGGACGCCACGCTCCAGCAGCACTTTGAGTTGATTCATAAGCTCGTCGCCCGCGGCACCTATTTCTTTGATTACGGCAATGCCTTCATGAAGTCGGTGTATGATGCCGGTGTGAAGGGCATCTGTAAAAACGGGCAGAATGAAAAGGAAGGCTTCATCTGGCCCAGCTATGTGGAAGATATCCTCGGGCCTGAACTCTTCGACTACGGTTATGGTCCCTTCCGTTGGGTGTGTCTCAGTGGTGATCCCGCGGATCTGGATCGCACGGATGCGGCCGCGGCGGAAACCATTCGCGGGCTGCGGCCCGAGCTGCGTTATCAGGATCTGGATAACCTGCGCTGGGTGCAGGAAGCGAAGAGCTATCAGCTCGTGGTGGGAACGCAGGCTCGTATTCTTTATCAGGATGCCGAAGGCCGTCGGCGCATCGCCCGCCGTTTCAATGCCATGGTGCGCGCCAAGGAAGTGGGGCCGATCATGCTGGGTCGCGATCATCATGATACGGGCGGGACGGATTCCCCTTATCGTGAGACATCGAATATCAAGGATGGTTCCAATATCATGGCGGACATGGCCACCCATATTTTCGCCGGGAATGCGGCGCGGGGCATGACGCTCTGTGCCCTGCATAATGGTGGAGGTGTTGGCATTGGCAAGTCCATCAACGGAGGTTTTGGCCTGCTGCTGGATGGCAGCGAGGACGTCGATCGTATCATCGACAGCGCCCTGCCCTGGGATGTGATGGGTGGCGTGGCACGTCGGGCCTGGGCCGGCAATGCCCACTCGATTGAGACCTCGGCCCTCTACAACGAGAAGAGCCATGGGTGCATCACTCTGCCTCATCTCGCGGATCCCGAGCTCCTGCGGTCGGTGATGGCGGGATACAGGGCGACATGACATATGCACCAAACTGGCGGATTACCGCCAGTTGCTGTTTTATGATGTCATTTTGACATGTGCGGGTTGTGTGAAGTGGGAAATTTGTGGGTACTCGAACCCGCCAACTTCATCTGCTGTACGGGCCCTATACAAACAATTATGCTTGAGTTGTGAATTACTTCCGCCCCGGTTTGCGGGCGGGTGCTTTGGCAGGTTGTGGGGCGGGTTGTAGTTTGGCGATTTCACCAGCTACCCAAGCGACTCCAGCAAGTACCACACCAGTAACAACGGAAACAATCAGCATAGAACACCCTCCTTTCTTTGCGAATCGGCGTCCTTTTTGAAAAACTTAAGTCCACTCTTTACTTAACGCAAGCCCCATGAAAATATAAGGGAATCGGCGCCATTTTGCCCAGAACCATGAAATCGCAGGACCTGAAACAAAACTGGGCCCGGCTCAGGATTTCAAGGGCTTATGGTGTACCCGTCCAGCATGCCAGCGGAGGTTCGCATGGAAGAACTGATACCCCGCACTCTCAGACGTTGGGAAACTTATCAGAGCAACCTTTATAAAAGCGCGGTTTTGGCAAAATTTCAATCCATGACGCGCGGACATCTGACTCTCAAAGTCCACGGCGACGCTCACACCTACTCTTTCGGGTTTGGCAAAAAAGTTCAAGCAGAGATGGAAATTCGCCACGAGCGATTTTTCATGCGCTTCATGAAACACGGTGAGCTGGGCTTCGGGGAATCCTTTGTTGACGGCGACTGGGACTCACCTGACCTGGTCGCACTGATTCGCTGGTTTTTGTTGAACATTGATCAACTCGATGCCCTGGGCCGCGTCGATGCCGGCGATCATCCGCTCTTTCAATTCCTGCAGAGCGTTCAGCAAATCCAATCGATGCTCGATCACGCCCGTCCCGGAGGCTTCAGTGATTCACTGGCGGCCCATTATGAACTGGAGCGGTCGTTTTTTGCTTTGATGCTCGATCCCACCCTCACCAATTCCAGCGCCATTTTCGAGGGCCAGGAAAATCTGGAGGCTGCGCAACTCCGCAAGAATCGGCGCATTGCCCAGGAATTGAAAATAAGACCTGGTGATCACATTCTGGAACTTGGCGCCGGCTGGGGCAGCCTGTCCCTGTATCTGGCGCTCTGTTTTCCCTGCAAAATCACAGCGGTCACCATTTCGGAAGAACAGCACCGCTATTTGCAGCAGAAGGTGGCCGAGATGGGCCTGGAGCAGCGCGTCTTCCCAGCCCTGCTCGACTATCGATCCGTCCGTGGCAGCTTTGATCGCATCGTCTCGATCGAACTGATTGATGCGCTCGACGGCCAGGAACTGCCTGGTTTTTTCGCGCACTGCGATGAACTCCTGAAACCCCAGGGGATCATGGTGCACCAGCTTTTGCTGACACCCGAGCGTTTTCGTTCGGAAAATCACGCGGGTGCGGACTGGATCCGTAAGTATATCAGTCCCGGCGCGTTTACGCCTTCGCTTTCCCAATTTCTGCATGCAGCCAGTGAACGAGCGGACTTCTGCGTGCGCCGCCTCGAGGACATTGGCCTGTCCTATGCGCGCACGCTCAATGCCTGGCGGCAGCGTTTTGAAAGTCATCTGCCGGAAGTGAAAGCCCTGGGCTTTGACGAGAGCTTCATTCGCAGCTGGCGTTACTACCTATCGTATGCGGAAGCCGCCTTTCAGCATGGACTTCTGACCGCCGCTCAGCTCACCATGACCCGTCCGACACAAAGAGGGGAAGAACCCGAGCAAAAGCCTTTTCCGATGGAGCCAAAGACTGATATGCTTGTCGACTGAAGCGTGCATCACCTTACCGGGAAGGGCCCCGTGGATTTACAAACCTCGCTTATGACCTTTGCGTCCACATTTACCGCATTGTTTGCCATTGTCGACCCCGTGGCTGTCATTCCTGTCTATCTGAGCCTTACGGATCGTTACTCGGCCCATGAACGCGCGGCCGTCAGCCTGAAAGCCTGTGGCATTGCCACCGTAATCCTTTGTGTTTTTGCCATTACGGGCGAAGGCATCTTTCGCCTTTTTGGCATTTCCATTCCCGCCTTCCGTATTGCAGGCGGGATCCTCCTTCTGCTCCTCGGCATTGCCCAGCTGGATGCCCATCGTGAACGCGTGAAGACTGAAGAGGAAAATGAATCCTTCGCCCGCGATGATATTTCCATTTTCCCTTTGGCCACCCCGCTTTTGGCTGGACCAGGTTCCATCTCAACGGTCGTTCTGCAATCCTCCCAGATCCATGGCCCGCTGCAGACCACCCTGCTTTTGATCGCGATACTTCTGGTCTTTGTCGCTACGTATTTTCTGCTTAAGAGCGCTCCGCATCTCTATCGCTTTCTGGGACAGACCGGGATCAACCTCGTGACCCGTATCATGGGTATTATCCTGACCGCCATCGCCATCCAGTTCATTATTGATGGGATTATGGGTGTGATTTCTCAGATAAAAGCACTGTGATCCTGGAGACTTAAGAGGCCAATCACATTCATATCCAAAACATCAGATTTCGCTCCTAGGAAATTCAAGGCCCCTGCCGATTACGCTTTTCGATGATAAACGTTGAAAAGGGCCGACTGGCATGGGTCAGCCTAAGGAGCCTTTAATGATCTGGATTCAACATGGGCTAATCCTCTGGTTAACCCTAGTCATGCCGACCGCCTTTGCCGCCGCAACCTGGACGGTGAATGCCGACGAATTTCCCATCGGCCAGGGTGTGGATACCCTCGTCGACACCTCCCGCACAATGACGTTTGAACAGGCGCGGCAAGCCTTATGGGATGGTCAGTACACGCCCGAGCAACGCGCGATCCCCAATTATGGCTTCACCGGTCACGCCTACTGGTTTCACTTCCAGGCTCAAACCGACGGCAAGGTGGAGGGTCCATGGTACTTCGTCATGGAAAACCCGCTGGTCGATCATGTTGATGTCTACTATCAAAAAGATGGCCAATGGATGCACAAATCTTCGGGGGATCGCCAGCTCTTTGAACAGCGCGATCTGAAACACCGCTATTTTCACTTTGGAGTCCCCCTTGCCGAGGAGCCTTTGGAATTCTTTGTTCGCCTGCAGACTCTTGGGGCGTCGGAATTCAAAATGTCCTTTGAAACCAAAGCCGCCGTGATGCGCAAGGATCATGAAAGTCAGCTCATCCAGGGAACGTTCATCGGCCTGATGCTCATCATGATTTCTTATTATCTGCTCATGGCCGCCGGTGCCCGCAGCTTTGAGTACTTCTGCCTCAGCTGGTACTGGAGTTCCCTTCTGATCTTCAAACTGGTGATGAACGGTGTGGCCTTTGAATATCTGTGGCCGCAATCGATCTGGTGGGGCAACCAGGCGTCAGCCTTCACCGCGCCTCTGGTGTTTCTGGCTGCGGCCTTCGCAACGGTCAAATTCCTGCCGATCAAGGATTTCCCGCGCCTGCAGAAGGTCTTTTATTTCTTCATGACAGCCCTGACGGCCTGCTGCGTGGGTTCCTTCTTTCTGCCCTATATTTACCTCAAGGCTTACATCGTGGTGGGCCTTTGCACCAGCATCACGATCCTGGCCGGCAGCATCATGACCCTGCGTCATGGCTATAAGCCGGCCCGCTTTTTCCTCCTGTCGTGGATTTCCATGATCGTCGCCTCGGTGATCTATGGCCTGCAGAAAATAGGCGTCCTGCCGGTTTCGTTCATCACGGTGAACTGTGTGGAAATCGGCACCGGCATTCAGGTGCTCCTGATGGCGATCGGCGCCAGCGACAAGATCAACGAAATCAACCGTCAGATCCGTCGGGCCCAAAAAGCGGCTTTGGAAGCGCAGATTGAAGCACGCCGTGTGACAGAAAACATGAATGTCGAACTCGAGCGTCAGGTCAAAGAGCGGACCCAGGAACTCTGGGCTCAGACCAAGGGCATGAGCGTGATGCTCGACAGCATCCACCAGGGGATCTGTACCATCGACAGTGAGGGAGCGATCCACGCGCAATACTCCCGCTATCTGGAAACCATCATCGGGACCAAGGGTCTCGCCGGCAAATCCCTCTTCGAATATCTGCTCGATCAATCCGATCTGGCGAACGATATGAAATCGCAGGTTCGCACCGCCATCGCCTTTGCCTTCGGGCAGGACGTGATGAGCTTTGAAGGAAACCTGCATCTTCTGCCCCGGCAGCTGCGCTATAAGCATGCGCAGCAGGCGAAGCATCTGGAAATCGATTGGGCCGCCATCGAGGATCATGACGGCAACGTGCAAAAGGTTCTGGCCGCCATCCGCGATGTCACGGCCGTGAAAAAGGCGGAAGAGGCGGCAGCAGCCAAACAGCACGAGCTGGAAATCATCGGTCAAATCCTGGAAATTCCGGCCAGCAAGTTCAAGCGTTTCCTCCAATCCTCCCGCGGTCAGCTCGACCATTGCAGCCGCATCCTGGAGAACTGGCAGAAGGACTTTGAGTGGCACATCCTTCTGCGGAATATCCATACGATCAAGGGCAACGCCCGCACCTATGGTTTCATGGAAATTTCGCGTATTGTGCACGATGTCGAAACGGAACTCTTCACGTTTGATCCCAAAACCTTCAAAAAAGAGAATGAAACCTACATTCAGGGCATGATCAAACGCATTCACAACAAGCTGAATCTCTATGAAACCGTGCATGATAAAAACCTGAAACGTGGGGACCAGGCTGAACTCGAAGCCAGCCTCATGCGTCTGTTCCAGCTGATGGGTCCCACGCTGGAAATCGTTTCCCAGGAAAGCCGGACGCAGCTCGCCCACGTGCTCTCCAGTCTGGACAAGTTCAATGCCAGCACCTTCTGCACGCTGCTGAAACCCGTCGTGGGTTCCCTGTCCAGCCTCGCCGCTCAGCTTGGCAAGAAGACTCCCACGGTGATGATCGAAGGCCGCGACTTTTACCTCGACCAGGCGGGCCAGGATCGTATCGAGGACATCTTTGTGCACATGTTCCGCAACAGTCTGGATCATGGCTTTACCGATTCGGACCTCGGCCACATTCAGATTCGCCTGGAGCATGAGGCCAACACCACCCGCATTTCCTATCAGGATAGCGGCCGGGGTTTGAATATGGCCGTGCTACGGAAAAAGGGTCTGGAACGACATCTGATCGAAGCGAACGCCAGCGAGGATCAGGTCGCGAATCTCATCTTTGTGTCAGGGATTTCGAGCGCTCAAAAAGTGACGGAAATTTCCGGCCGCGGTGTGGGCATGGAGGCTGTGAAGGCCTTTGTTGCCTATCTGGGCGGCACCTTGCAGCTGGTGCTGGGTGGGCCGGGAGGCACCTCCGAGCATCGTCGCTTCACCCTGGTCATTCAGCTGCCGGCGCAGAACATTGTTCCGGAGCGGAAGCACGCCCTTGCCGCCTAAGAAAAGAGGAACCCGGCAGCGGAGCGTCGCTGCCCGGATTCCTTAAAACGGGACAAATGCTAAGGCGACCGAATGGTCTCCGATCACCTTTTACGGGTAATGTTGCACCAAAAGGTTGGGCGGCAGACGCCGTGGTGGGGGCACAGGCAGCGGATCAAGCCTGAGCAGCTCATCCACATCCCAGGCTCCCTCATCACTGAGCAGCGGAGCCAGCTCAGGACTCCGCAGGACATCAGCCAGAAGCATCCAGTGGCCATCGACAAGGCAGAAGGGTGCGACCAGGCGCAGGCCCATGCTGTAATCGGAATAATCATTTCTTATGGATGTGGCCAGATTTTGCAAAAGACGCCCATCCGTTCCCTGCCAGCCATATATGGCGGCCCGGTCCTGACGATGGATCAAACGCGGGGTCATGACCAGATCCTTCTTATGACCGGCCTGCAGCCAGCCTGAGCGGACCGCATACCTTTGCAGATCCGGGTCCAGACGTTCCTCATGGTCGATCCAGAGGCGTATCGGATCGTGAATCTGATCGATGTCGAGCCACACGGAGGGCAGACGTACACCGGCCTGCTGATAGATAAGATCCACCATTTTCCGGGTCGGCAGATACATATTCCAGCTGGCCGCCAGACTCAGGGCATCGCGGCCGCTGATCGGCGCATGCAGATAGCTTTCGTTATCGCCGATCGCCACATAATCGGGCATCACCCAGAAGCTCAATTCATGCCCGGCATGCCGTGACCGAACTTCCTTCAGCTGGCGCAGAAAACCGGGCATAAAACCGGCCTCAAGGGCCTCGTGGAGCCACTCGGAGCGAGCGGCCTCCGGAACGGACTGAAGATTTTGAATAAATTGGCTGAGATCAAAGGTCTCATCCGTTATCGGCCATCTCAGGACACGCTCGGGTGTCCATTCCTCCTGGCCCATTCCAGCACGGGCCTGACAGATCAAGGCGACGGCCAAAGAAATCTTGAAAAATCTTTGGGTTACGATACTCATCGCGTCTCCCCCCACGGGCTCCGCCCGATAGTGACCTGGTCAAACCCAGGCCCTTGCATCATAAAAGCTAAGAAATCGGGAGCTTTTCCCCAGCTTTCGAAATCTTACCCTGGAAACCAGGCTATCGGCAGAAGCCGCGGAAAGCTTAAGCAAATACTGAAATACATTTGAAAATACTCCGTTTTTCAAAATTCCCCTCAATCGCCCTCCAGGACTCTCCTTACGTCACAGAACCCCCTGTTCTGTGAGCTGAGTTCCCAGAACACTTTGTACTGTGAACGTCTTCCGTTTCCCATGGCTTCGCGATAAAACTGCTTTCAGGAACATTGCTCAGGAGATCACCCATGAAATCGAACGTTTTTGCTGTGCTCGCAACCTTGTCCTTGTCTTCTCTGGCTCTGGCCGCCGAGGCTCGTATCACCTCTGTCTCCACCAACGGCAGCGGCTGCCCGATTCAGAATGGCAAGAAGATTCCTTATGGTTTTGATGGCCAATGGCTGACCGTGGAGCTGAACCATGCCTACAACATCAAAGTTGTCAAAGGCACCGGCATCAGCATCGAAGAGAGCCGCAAAAACTGTGCGATAACCCTGGACTTGGATGTCCCTGGCTATCGTTACGCGGTGGAACGTGTGGTCTCCTGGGGAACGTATCAGCTGGCACCAAACGATCAGTTCGTGGCGACAGTGAATGGCTTCTTCTCTGGGGACGGCGACTCCTTCTTATCGGACAGTGAAGCGCTGGGTCCCGTCTGGAGCCAACAGAACTATACGTTTGATCGCGCGCTGAATGGTTCGAACCTGGTGTGGAGTGAATGCCACGATGATCGCAGTCTGACTTTGAATACGGCTGTGCGCGTGGCACCCAAAGGCAACGCGGGTCGCTATGCAAACCAGTCGAAAGGCTCGCTGGATCGCGTCGCATTCCGCTTCATCTACCAGAAATGTTACTGATTTGTCTGCTCTTGCTTAAATGGGAATCCCACACCCCATGTCATCGTCATGCGGATCATAGGCTTTGCCTATGGTCCGACTCTTTTCTGCGTTAAGATGATTCATCATCTGAATAGAAAGGAGCCCCGATGAAGCGCGCCGGCCTGCTGGCTCTTGCCCTTTTTCTGCCCATCCGTCTGCATGCCTATGAAATGGAAGATGTCAATCGCATCGACTTTGAAGTCCGTGATCTGGACAATCGGGAGCTGTTCTTCAGCGGCACCGAAACGATCACCCAGGATGGTCCGCGAACCCGCAAGGAAACCTGGTATTACGATCAGAATAAAAAAGAAGTCCAATACGAAAATGTCGTTTATAACAGCACGCATCTTCGCGTGGAATCGTATCGTTTCAAAAATCCGGTGACCGGCGAGGAAACGGAACTCGTCACCCAGGGTGATGTGATGTCCATCAAATACCGTGAAGATTCCACACAGAAATACAAAGATGGAACACTTCGTTGGGAACCGAACGCGTATCACGGCAAAGTATTCAATAATCTGATCCTGCGCCACTGGGCATCATTACGCCAGGGCAAGCCCTTGAAATTCGATCTGGTTTTACCCTATCGTTTCGAATCCCTGGGCTTTCAGATCGTTTACAAGGAAGCGGCGAAGGTTGATGGTGAGGATCGCGAAATCTTCGCATTGCAACCCACGAGTCTGATTATTCGCGCGATCGCTCCGCGCATGGAATTTCATTACACCACGGGCGCAAAGCCGCGCATCAGACAGTTTACCGGCCCCTGCACGATTCCCATCAAAGGCAAAAAGGATCGCATGGTCGCCATTATTTTTAGTTATCCTCCTGCCTGAGCGTTCCGTCACTGCGAGTGAAGTGAATCATCAAGGTGAAGACAGGAAACTGTTCTTTGTGAAAAATACTGAACGTTGGCCACTTGACCAACACCCCATGGTTGCCTCTATGATGAAAGGAGTTTGCACGTTTCAAATCCAGTTGGAGGCACAAGCATGAAGATGCGCTTGATCGGGAGCTTATTGCTCATCATCGCCAGCAGCGGGTCAGGACAGGCAGCGGAGCTGCTCCATTCCAAAAGGGGCAAGGCAGTTCCCAACCAATACATTGTTCATTTTAAAGGTGAGGACGACGGTTTTTCAGCTCGCACCATCAACCCCCGTCTTATTCTGCAAAAATCCCAACGCATCCAGAACAGCTATGGGGTGAAGGTTTTAAAGCGTTATGAAAGACTGCTGCATGCAGCCACCGTGAATGCGGATGCCAGGCAGCTGCAGGACATCCTGAACGATCCGGAAGTCGATTGGGTGGAACCCAACTACTATGTGTATGCAAATGCATCGCAAAGCAACGCCACCTGGGGCCTCGATCGCATCGACTCCCGCAGTGGACGCGATGGGGTCTATGAGTATGGAAGCACCGGCGCGGGTGTGCATGCCTATATCATCGACACCGGTATCCGCAGCACGCATAAGGAGTTTGCCGGTCGCATCGGCAATGGCTTCGGCGCTCCGAACGATGGCCGTGGTTCAGAAGACTGTAATGGTCATGGAACGCATGTGGCGGGCACCGTTGGGGGTTCGACCTATGGCGTGGCGAAAAAAGTGACTTTGCACCCTGTGCGGGTTCTCGGCTGTGATGGCAGCGGAACCAACGCGGATGTGATCGAAGGGATCGAATGGGTGACGAATAACGCGGTCTTCCCTGCAGTGGCCAACATGAGCCTCGGCGGCAGCGTTTCCACCTCGCTCGACCAGGCTGTGCGGAGAGCCATTGATGCCGGAATTACCTTCGTGGTGGCCGCCGGCAATGAAAATGCGGATGCCTGCCGCTCCTCCCCAGCCGGTGTGAAGGAAGCGATCACCGTCGGCGCCACGACCAAAACCGACGCGCGCGCTTCGTTCTCCAATTATGGAACCTGTCTGGATATCTTTGCACCGGGCGATGGAATCACCAGCGCCTGGTCGAGCTCGGATAGCGCGACCAACACCATCAGCGGAACCTCGATGGCCAGTCCTCATGTGGCGGGTGCCGTGGCTCTTTATCTGCAAAACGAACCGGAAGCTTCCCCCGAGGAAGCAACCCGTGATATCCTGGGCAACGCGACAGGCAATGTGGTGACCAACCCGGGCCGGAATTCGCCGAACGTTTTCCTCTTTTCGGATCCATCGAATACTCCGGATCCGACACCAACGCCGACACCGACACCGACACCAACGCCGACACCGACACCGACTCCAACACCGACTCCAACGCCGACTCCAACACCGACTCCTGTTCCCGAACCTGAACCATGTCCGTATCCATGGCCATGGAGCATAATCTTCTGCCGTTGATAGAAGCATCTCAAGGGGCTGGCCGCTGACGGTCAGCCCTGATTTTTTCACAGCCTTATCCTGAAATCAAAAAGGGCTCTCCAGGGAGCCCTTCGCCTATCAACCAGCCACCGGCTGCTGCTTCCAGCCATCCGGGACATGCCGCACATGGCCATCGAAGAGAAAGCCGCCATGGGGCTCCAGCACTTCATCCACCAGCCGCATCAGATTGCTGCGATCGCCCATGAAGGCGGAGGTAAAGACCCGGCGCCAGCGGGTGGCAAAGTCCGCATCGGCTTCCTTCAGCGCCTGCGGAATATTCGCTCCGCGCGCCGACCAAAGACCACGGCCGCGCAGATAGAAATCCGCCAGCGTCTCATGCAAAACGCTGAGGCTGCCCATGGCTTCACCGTGACCGTGGGGAGCGCGCAGTTCATTCATGAGGACGGAGATTTGATAACGCCGCTCCTGCACCTGCTCTGCGGTCAAAGGCTCAGGGCCGGCAGCCAGTACAGCCTTGGCACGCTGCTGCATTTCACCCGCCATGGCGCTGCCTTGGAGCAAGGGTTCGCCTTGAGCCACGATCTGCGCCACCGAAGGGTCGCCCTTCGCGCGATCCTTTTTCAAACACAGGTAATCCCAGCTTTCTGGATCGTGCACGAATACCTCCATTGAAATTTGATCGACCCGCAGACTTTCACGAAACGCAGTCTGAACCCGGGTCATGATCACGACGATCGATAGGACGGAATAAGGCGTCTCCTCGTGTTTCGGACAATCGCTGCGGGCAAAGGCACAGACAGCACCAGGAAAACGCTCTTTCACAATATTGCGAGCCGCAACAACGGGATCTCGAGTCATCAGCAGCTTCCTCGTCTCGGGGTGTTCCATGTTCCTTTTCCATTATAAGGAGAAAGGGGTACCAATTGGCTAGTGCGAACATTATACCTGGGGTTAACACCCGATCGACAGAATTAAAGAGGGGGGAGTATTCTCGCCAGGGATAATCGGGGGTTTAATCATGAAGCATGTGTTTTCTCAGTCTCGCATCCGTCTTTCTCTTGCCGTTCTCTTGCCGATCAGTCTGGTGATCGGTTGTTCGGCCGAACCGCCGTCGAAGGCCCACGAGGCCATCGACGAGATCAATGACGTCAGCCGACTTGGTGTTCCTGTGAATTTTACAACCCTGACGCGGGAGCTGCCGACCACGGGGGATAGTAAAAAATTCGTCTGGAACAGCAACTGGTATCCGCTCAGCGAAGGCGGAACGATCGGAGCGATGCGGAAATACGATCGGGCCATGGGAGGACAGGCGGCGGAGGCCTGGGAGGCCGAGACGGTCGCCAAACAGGGACATGTGGACTGGGCGGGGCATTGCAATGGGCTGGCTGCGGCGGGGATCAATGAGCATCCGCCTCTCCATGAGGTATGGTTCCAGGGCCAGCTCTTTACGGTCGATGACATCAAGGCCCTTCTGATCGAAAAATGGCAGGGAACCCGATTTGTGACACTGGTGGGCGGCCGCTGTTTCACCCAACCGATTGTGGATGATTCCGGACGCGTCACCACCCCGGGCTGCCGGGATATGAATGCCGGTGCCTTCCACGTACTGCTCGGCAACATGCTGGGCAAGCACAAGCAGCCTTTCATCATTGATCATACGGCGGGTGATGAGGTTTGGAACTTTGCGGTCGAGGGGTATCGCAGCACGGTCGAGGTGATCGACCCGGGTACAGCGCGGGCTCTGACCAATATTGCCAGTGCCAGTTCCTATCTTTGGAATCCGGACGCCACGGAATTTATGAAAGTGCGTTCGAATGTGCGCCTGGCCACCGGCCAAATCCTGAAGCTCGACTATGTGCTGGAGCTGAGGCACGGCAGCATCATCGGCGGGGAATGGATCCTCAACTCACGCCTGAATCACCCCGACTTCGCCTGGACCTCCACGGTCCCGGATCCTGCGAATCCGCATCTCGATCTGGCGGTGATCGATCAGATCGCCCGGCTCTCCCGCCAATAAAAAAAGGGGCGTGAGCCCCTTAAGCGGATCAACGGCGGCTCCGAGGCCGACCGATCCATGGCGGCTCCGACGCCGACCGATCAACGGCGGCTTCGACGCCGACCGATCAACGGCGGCTTCGACGCCGACCGATCAACGGCGGCTTCGACGCCGACCGATCAAAAATTGCTCCGCGCCTCGTAGACTTTTTCACCCGGTTGATTTTTTTGGAAGTAGATCTTAAAACTCACCCGCCGATTCTGCTGCCGACTGGCCGCATCGGCGTTGGCGACTTTCGGCTGCCACTCACCCCAGCCGATCGAATGCAGTTTCTTCGCATCGATACCATAGCGGTTGACCAGCCATTTCTCGACGGCTATCGCCCGGCGGTCACTCAGCTTCATATTGTAATGATCGCTGCCGATATCACAGGTATGTCCCTCGACAATCACGCGGTCGATGTCCGGATGCAGGCGCATCAGTTCCGAGAGGCGCTGCATGATTTCAGCAGCCTTGGGATCACGGACTTCAAAGGAATCAAAACCAAAGTGCACATCATCCAGGTCGATCACAGCATCCGGCCTGGCTGTCAGGGACACCGGCATCACGTTTTGCAGAGTGGGAGCAGAAGCAGGCGCCATGGAAGGCACCGGCGCCGTTTCCTTTGCGCCGATGGTCCAGCGAATGCCGGTATAAGCCCGCAGGTCCGCGCTGCTGATCGAGTGCTGCATTTCCGCGCCACCACCCAGATGCAGTTGAATCTCAGGCGTGACATCATAGCGAAGACCCAGCACCGACTCATTGATGGACGTCGCGCGGGGTGATTCTTCCGAAAAATCATCCCAATTGCGGGCACCATAAACCTCGGCCAGCACAGCCCAGGTCGAGCCCAGTGGCACCACTGCACCAGCGCTGTAGATCACCTGATCACCGAAGCGTTCCACCGGCAGGTCTTCCCGAATCGTCTCACCCGGCTCGCCCTGGCGCCAGCGATAGCCGGCGTTGGCCGTCAGAAGCCAGCGGCCCATGTTGAGCGAGGTGGCCAGTTCCAGGCTGGTGGAAGGCCATTTTCTTTGCGAATAGGGATTGTCCTGAACGCGGTTGTAAGCGGCGGTTCCCACCACGCCAACGGCGAAGGGACCCACTTCCAGCACGCGCAATTTGGTGCCAACGCGATAGCCGACCAGACCCTTGCGACCATAGAATCCATGAGGTTCGTCATCCTCACCTTCCTGCTGGCCGACGATAAAGGGAGCGGCGACACTGATATCCCACCAGTTGGTGAGACCATAGGCCACCTGAAGGTCGAGCGTGGTCACGGCATCATTGAATTCCTTTTCCCGATCCCGGGTGGTGCCGTCTTCCTCTTTAAAATAAGGCAGGGTGTTCGTCGCGTAGTCGACAAAGAGGCCAAGTCCAAAGCGGCCTTGACCCAGGGTCAGTGCGTTGTTGACTGTGACACCATCAACGCTTGTGGAAGCAGGGACAAAGTTTTGCAGGTCGGAACCTACGATATTGGCCAGCGCAGCCGTCGACACAAAACTGCTGCAGAACAGGACCAATTGCACGATACGGAACGTCACGGTTGACTCCTCCATCCGGGATCTCAAATGAACTCGTATTGCTGAAAGCCAGGAGGGAGGCAGGATTGGAGCCGACATCAGACCGATGGCCACTGATAATACGCTGTGTCAGTAAAGACAAGAACAAAGTAAAGGGCGCATTTCACGCCTGATCTTGCCGCTTCTTACGCCCGGAAAATTTTCGTTGGAATCATGATCACCCGATCATGATTCAAGGATCCAACGTGACACACATAAGCACCGAACACGCAGAAGCCTTTCCGGGCCGCGAGCCCCTTGCCAACGATAAAAAGCCCTCAAACGCTGCTCTACCAAGCTGAATCCATTGAATTTTGAGGAAAGCCCTAATCCATCCTCACATTCATACGACCTCTGCCGATAGCAGCTCTGTTCGCTCCATGTTTCTGTGCGAAAGGAGTCTCTTCATGACGTTTCTTGCCCAACAACGCTGCGTGTGGACCGGCTGCATGCTGGCTCTGGGTCTTGGCCTGAGTGGTCTGAGCACCGCGGCAGATAAGTACGAGCCGTACCCGGTCGATTACAAGCCCATGGAAAAGTATCCGGAACAGCAAAAGGAATGGACGGCCAATAAAGAGAAATATGCAAATACCGTCATGCCGGAACCGGTGATGAAACGTCAGCTCGAACTCATCGAGTCGATGTCAACCAGGGAACCTGCGTGGCTTGATGGACAGTGGATGGTGGCGGATGCAGCCTTCCAGCTCGGCGGTTCCTACACCGAGGAAAAGGATCTGCCTTACGCCCGCAGCGTTTTTGTTCGCGGTCAGAAGGCAGCAGGAAAATGCATAGATAAGAAACCGGATCATCCCATCTGTCAGCTGTTCCTGGGCGCGATGATCGGCAAGATCGCCTCGATCGATGGCATTTTCTCTTCACTGAAAAAAGCCAAGCAGGTGGAAACGCTTTGGCTCGGCGTTGTGAATTCCAAATACAACCATCGCTTTGCAGAGTCCTCATCACTGCAAGGCAGCGCACGTTATGCGCTCGGCATGTTCTACCGCCTGATCCCTGACTTCTTTCTGATGAGCTGGCTCTTCGATGTGCGCGGTGATATCAAGAAATCCGTGCAGTACCACAAGGATGCCATCGCCGTGGATCCACCCAACCCCTGCAGCAAAATCATGCTGGCCGCTTCGATGCTTTGCTCCGTCAAAGGCGACACGAAAAAGCCGGACGGCCAGGAGGCTTTGAAACACCTGCGCGACGCACGTCAGATGACAGCCGGGACTCTGGTGGCCAAAGCTTGCCAGAATGATACCGCACGTCTGGAAATGGCACCTGACAAGGCCTGCGGTTATGAGACCGCCCGTCAGCAGGAAACCAGCGAAGACGAATTCAAGAAGCAACAACAGCAGGCACAGGCCCACTGAGCCCGCCGCTGAACGCCAAATGTCCTGACCAGGACCCGACTCCCGGGTCCTTTTTTCATTCCACCCGTTGACCGCACCGCCCCTGGTTTTTATACTCACTGCTTCGGTCTGCCTGGTATCAAGCTCCCCCCCAATTGTGAGGACCTGCCATGGAATTCTCTTACCAAAAACCGCTGGTTTTGGGACCCGATAAGACACCTTATCGTTTGCTGACCAAGGATCATGTCAGCACCACCACCTTTCAGGGCCAAACCGTTCTGCAGGTCGCGCCGGAAGGGCTGGAACTTTTGGCCCGCGAGGCCTTGCGCGAGATCTCGTTTTTTCTGCGCCCGACGCATTTGCAGAGCCTGAACCGGATTCTCGACGATCCTGAAGCCTCGGATAACGACCGCTTTGTGGCCCATGCCCTGCTCCAAAACGCCGTCATTGCCGCCGACGGTCAATTGCCGAGCTGCCAGGATACCGGCACAGCCATCGTCATCGGCAAAAAAGGTCAGTACGTCTTCACCGGAGCGGATGATGCCGCGTGGCTGTCGAAGGGCATTTTTAAAACCTATCAAAAGGAAAACCTGCGCTACTCGCAGCTCGCCCCGATCACCATGTTCGAGGAAAAGAACACCGGCAGCAACCTGCCCGCGCAAATCGATCTCTATGCAACGCCAGGCGACAGCTATGAGTTTCTCTTCCTCGCCAAAGGCGGTGGCTCAGCCAACAAAAGTTTTCTCTTCCAACAGACCAAATCGCTATTGAATGAAGATAACCTCATCAAGTTTATCGAGGACAAGGTCAAATACCTCGGCACCAGCGCCTGCCCGCCCTATCACCTGGCTCTGGTGATCGGCGGAACCTCGGCGGAATCCTGTCTGAAAATTGTCAAGGAAGCCTCCGCCGGTTATCTCGATCATCTGCCCACCAGCGGCAACACTCATGGTCAGGCCTTCCGCGATCTCGAATGGGAAGCCCGGGTGCAGAAGATCTGTCAGGAGACGGGCATCGGCGCTCAGTTCGGCGGCAAATATTTCGTGCACGATGTGCGCGTGATCCGACTGCCACGTCACGCGGCGTCCTGCCCGGTGGGCCTGGGCGTCAGCTGCAGCGCCGACCGCAACATCAAAGCCAAAATCACCAAGGACGGCATCTTCATCGAGGAACTCGAACACAATCCGTCGCGTTTTCTGCCGAAGCAGGATCCCACTCTCCCCGCTCCGGTCGAAATCGATCTCGACCGGCCGATGGATGAGGTGCGGCGCGAGCTGAGCAAACATCCGATCAAGACGCGTTTGAAATTGAGTGGCACCTTGATCGTGGCTCGCGATGTGGCACATGCCCGCATTCAGCAGATGCTGAATGAAGGCCAGCCCATGCCGGAGTATTTCAAGAATCATCCGATCTACTATGCCGGTCCCGCGAAGACTCCGGAAGGTCTGCCCTCCGGCAGCTTCGGGCCCACCACAGCGGGTCGCATGGATCCTTATGTGGCGCCATTCATGGCCAAGGGTGGTTCGCTCGTCATGCTGGCCAAGGGCAACCGGGCCCCGGCTGTGGCCGCGGCCTGCAAGCAGTACGGTGGCTTTTATCTGGGTTCGATCGGTGGACCTGCTGCGATCCTGGCCAAGCAAAACATTCAGAGTGTTGAGGTCGTGGATTTCGCCGATCTGGGCATGGAAGCCGTGCGCAAAATCCGCATCAAGGATTTCCCGGCCTTTATCGTCTGTGATGACAAGGGCAATGACTTCTACAGCAACATTCAAGGCAACGAGTGATTTGGATTGACTGTCGGATCATTCAAGAGACAAGGCGCAAGAGAGGCGAGCAGCGGAGTTGGCATTTGGGCCAATGAGCAGCGCAGCCGACCGAGCAACGCAGTATCTTGAATGATACGACGGTCAATGGGGGGCTGATGCCCCCTTGTCCACCAGCCGCACAAGATCCCTCCCCACCCAGTAAAGACCAAGACCCAGGAGCAGCAAAACACTGTAAAACAGGCCTTTTTGTGCTCCAATCTGTGTGAAGATATTGAAAGAAAAGACCTGACTGCCGAAGGCGAGCAGGTTGTTCAAGAGATGCACGCCGATCGCTGCACCGATGCCATGAAAGGACCGCACGTAGCTGAGGCTCAGCGCAAAGAGCAGATAAGCCAGCAGCGCCTGGGCACTGGTGTGAGGCGCAAGATGCGCGAGTGCAAACATCCCGGCGCTGAGCAGCACGGCCGCACTTTTTTTCAGACGCCGCCCTAAAAAATCCGGCAGCCAGGCCCGAAAGAAAATTTCCTCCAGGATCGCACTCAGCAGAAAACTGAGCGCCGTCCAGCTGAAGGGAAAACGCCGAATAAAGAGCTGGCTGTCATAAAGCGGTTCCAGCAAAGGCTCGGGGATGAGATGAAATTCCATGAAGAGCCACAGCACGAGGGTATTCAAAAGCCAGATCACAGGCAAAAGTCCCAGGGCCCGATACCAGGGGCCTGGACTTCCGCAGCGCCGCCGCCAGTCATGGAGCGCCGTGAGGCTCAGGACCTGAAGAAGGAGCAGTGTCGCGCTCACGATTTCCATACTGCGAAGAAAGGGTTTCAATTCCCAATGCGGATAGACCACAAACCGCAGGAACGGATGCAGTCCAACCCAGAGCATGATGTTAGCGATGAACCAAACAGGATGGTGGAACACGGGAAACCCTGACCCCTTTGACGTGAAGGGCAAGGCGCGAGGCTAGCCTCTTCGCGTGGAGACGGTCAAGGCCGGGGCCATGTTCTGAAAACGATATTTGGAGCACGTGGGGCGATTCATTCCCCGCTGACGGAAGCGGCTGTTGAGGCTTCGGTTTCCCCGGTGGCCGGGGCTACGGACGTGGTCGGGAGACTTTTCCGCTTGTCGCTACGACGCTTCAACCAGCGCACGAGGTAATAGACGGCAACGACCAGCAGGATGCCCCCAAGAACGATCTTGAATTGCTTGAAGTACTTCAGGATCGTTTCCCCATAGAAGGCCACGAGCAGAACCTGAGTGGGAACAGACACGCCCGCCGCCAGGGCATCGACCAGGACAAACTTGGTCGTGCTAAGACCCATCATGCCGCAGGCGAAGTGCCCGGGGAAACGCAAACCCGGCGTAAAGCGGAACGCGCCGGCCGCCCACATTCCATACTTTTTGGTCCATATGGCGACGTCGTCCATACGGGCTCGGAAACGGGCTGTGTAACGGGAGCGTAAAAATCGGCCGCCGAACCTTCGCCCTAAATAGAAGACAAGACAGTCGGAAAAAACCACAGAAAAAAACGCGACTCCAGCGGTCACATAGGGATTGACCCCGACCGCGCCTTCATAGGGTGGTGGGAAAAGATCGGGACGCGAGGCGACATAGCACACCAGACCCGAGCCGACCAAAGTGAATTCCTCGGGGGCCGGTAAACCAAATCCGGAGGCGAGCATCAGACAAAATATGAGGAGATACATCCCAATGGGCTGATAAGCATATTCCGTAAGCCAAGCGAACACTTCCTGTTCCGAAAATCCCATTCACACTCCCTCTCACGCAGCTGTCGATACCAGCGGCCCCCTCTTCAGGACCATCGGATTGGCATCAATTTAGGGTCGAGCCCACAGGAATCGACAGAGATATCACAATCTGTCGCAAAAAGTTAGAGTTTCCTCGCAGTCCCGTGGGCCTCAGCATAATGACCCATCGGCATATTTTTCGGGGACTGGAGTGCCTGATACGGGAGGAAAACGGAATCCTGAGAGGCCCATATTAACATTCTGACTTTAAGAATATTATGATAACAGATTCCAAAAATGCCTTGTACAACGGCATTTGCGCCGTCCCATCAAGATCTTGCCTTTCATGACCGATTTGTTTAAATAGAACTGGACTTTTGAATAAGGAGTCCCCAGTCGGCACCCCGCCGACGTCTTATGCGTCACTGAATTCCTCAATATTTTCGCTTCCCTGGCATCGATCCTGATCGATTCCTGAAGCCTATTTTGATGAAAATTCAAGGACGCATGTATGATACAGATCATCAATCTGTCTTTTGCCTATAGCGACGATTTTTCTCTCTTTCATCAATTGCATGTGAATCTTGCCCGCGCGCGTTACGGTCTGGTCGGACCCAATGCTGCGGGGAAGAGTACGCTGCTGGCGCTCATAGCCGGTCGCCTGGCGCCGCATGCCGGCTCCATTTTCAATGAAACCCCGGACCTTCAATATCTGCCGCAGCTCGATGTCGTTGCCGATGCGGCCCACGAGGAGGGGCTGCGTGTGCTCCAGGTCGGACGCGCGATACAAGCCACCGAGGCCAGCGTTGCGGATTGGTCATTCATGGAGGAACGCTGGGCGCTCTATGCAAGCATGGAACAGCGTCTCCAGGAGTGGGGCCTTGCCGATTTGGATATTTCCCAAAACGGTCCCTGGAGCGGCGGCACCTGGCAGCGTCTGCGGCTGGCTTTGACCCTGGCGCATGAAGACGCCTTTCTCCTGCTCGACGAACCCAGCAATCACCTGGACCGCGAGAGTCGCTTGATCCTGATGGAGGCCTTGCAGAAACATCGCGGCGGTTGCCTCGTCGCCAGCCATGATCGTGAACTTTTGAATACCATGGACCAGACCCTGGCGCTGGAAGACGGAAAAATTCAGGTCCATGGGGGTCCTTATGATTTTTACAAGGCCGCTTATGATCAGCAGCAGGCCGCGTTTCATGCCGCCTGGGCTCAGACGCAGCAGGAATTGGATCGGGCTCGCAAGGAAGCGCAGAGGGTCCGCGAGAAGCAGGCAAAAAAATCGGCCAAGGGTCATCGCGATCGGGAAAAGGGTGGCATGCCACGCATCCTCTTGGGAGCCCGGCGCATGAAAGCCGAGCTCACCACTGCGAAGCTGCAGTCACGGCACGAGGAAAAGATTGGTGACTTGGAAAGCAGGTTGCAGGAGAAAGCCGGGAAGCTGATCCACAGCACCGAGCTGCATCTAGATGTCAAAGCCGTTCGCCGGCCCGGCGATCGTCCCATCCTCAGTCTTCAGAAAGTGCAGCATCGCTGGTCAGAGGCCGACCTTTGGGGCGAGCCTCTTTATTTGCAGCTGGGTGCCGGTGAACATCTGGCGATAGTCGGGGCCAATGGTTCCGGCAAGAGCACTCTTCTTCAAATCATCATGGGCCGCATCGAACCTGCATCCGGACAGGTCGAACGACGCTTTCGTGAAGCCTTCCTGCTCGATCAGGATCTCAGCCTGCTGCCGCGCCATCAGAGTCTCCTTGAAATCTGGCAGGATCCCCTCCATGTCCGCGATGAAGGCCTCCGACGTACGATCGCCGCACGACTCGGACTGAAGGCTCGCGAGGCCGGCACCCCTCTGGAACAGTTGAGTGGGGGCCAGCGTTTGCGAGCCGCTCTTGTCCTGCTCGCCACCCGCGAGGTGCCACCGGATTTGATTCTGCTCGATGAACCGAGCAATCACCTGGATCTGAATGCCCTCGACTGTCTGGTCACAACCCTGCGGGCGCTTCCCTCCAGTCTCATTGTGGTCACACATGATTTCCGCTTTTTGGAGGATTTGTCCGTCCATCAGCGCTTCGAATTGGTCAGAGCCCGTTGAATCTGCTAACGTAAGGAAAACGGGTGAGTATGTAATATGAAGACGTGGAAGAGACTCTTCGGTTCGTCGTGGGATTTGGCCATCGATCTGGGGACTGAGAATACCTTGATCCAGGCCCGTGGACGTGGAGCGCAGACCTGGAATGAACCTTCCATCCTGGCCTACGCTCTGCAACCGGATGGCAACATCACGCCCTGGACCGCAGGGCAGAGCGCCTTGCGCATGGAAGGGCGAACCAGTGAAACGGTGCGCACGGTACGGCCTTTGGCCGACGGTGTGATCGTCCACTTGCAGGCTGCGGTGGACATGCTGCGCATTATGCTGGAGGCGCGCATGCCAACGCATCCTGGTCAGGTGCTCATTTCCTTTCCCCATGCGATCACGCCGATTGAGAAAATGGCCTTTCGTGATCTGGCCCAGCATCTGCATCCCGAGCGTGTGCTGCTCGTCAAGGAACCCTTGGCCGCGGCCGTGGGTTCCGGTTTGGATATCCTGCGTTCCCAGGGTCACATGATCGTCGACCTCGGCAAGGGCATCATCGAGGCCGTAATCATGGTGCAGGGCGAGGTCGTGGCGTCCAGTTCCCTGCGTCTGCAGGGGCGCTGTGAAAACGAACGGATCCAGCATCATCTCAAGGAACATCATGGTCTTCTGGTAGGGTATGCGACCCTGGAGGATCTCAAACGCCGGCTGCACGAAAAACAGCCAGATGATCGTCTCGACATCAAAGGTCTCTCCCTGAGCACGGGTCTGCCGCAGCGTCTCGAGCTGCACGTGCAGGAACTCCTGGAAACCCTCGATCCCTATGTCCAGGCGATTGTCACCTGCGTGATCGAAGCGCTGGAACAGGCGCCAGTGGAACTGCTCGGGGATATCATGGATCGCGGCATTCGAATCACGGGAGGCGGGGCCCTGTCCCGCCATGTCCTTCGGGGTTTGGAGCACCGGCTGCCTGTCAAATTCCTGCCCGTGGCCGAACCCTTGCAGGCTGTGGCCCTGGGCAATCTTTCCATTCTTGCGGATAAGACTTTACAGAAAAGGCTCTGCACGACCCAGCTCAGCGCGCCTTGAAACAGATGCGCTCGTGGCTGTTCCAATCGCATTGCAGGGTATCGTGGCCGTTGTTGCAAACATCATGACTCGTATGGTTATATTCCGCGCAATGCTGCGCCTTCCGATAGCATTGACCATCCATCGAAAAATGTCCCTGCGGGCATTGCGCCACGCAGCGCCGGGTGGCGGGAACATAATCGCACTGCAAGGTATCCTTGCCGTTGTTACAGGTGTTGGCATCCGTGAAATCATATCCAGAACAGTGTGAAGCCAGCGGCCGACATTTTCCGTTAAAAGCGATCTCGTGCTTGCCGCATTGAGGTTCCTGCGGTTGGCCACCACAGTGTTCATACTTCAGACGGTAGACCGCCTTGCGCTGACCCGCCCCTTCATCAATCGCGATGAACGTGTTCTTCATATCATGGGCCTGACGTTGCGCCACGATCCCGATTTTAGTGCCAATGATCGCCTCGCGATCGCGGCCACACTGGGTCCATTCCTGGTCGATCTGATGGTTGACGATCACATCCTGGATATCGTTTTGGAATCGGAAGCGTTCCGTCTTCACCGACTCACGCCCGGTGCGGAAGGAATGGGTGATGCTGGCCTCGGACAGGCCTTTCTGGGAAACCTCCGTAATGCCGGCGATGGCCACGGATTGCAAAGCCACCCGATAGCCCTCGGGAACAGTGAGAGGAATTTCCAGGTGACACTGGGCCGAGGCTTTCACATGATGCGCGTCGGTTTCCGCCTTGAAATCGATGAAGACAAGATCAAAGCTGCCGTCATCATTGGCATCGAAGATCACATTATCCGGATTGCAAATGGCGTCCCAGGCCACCTGCTTGCACGTGCCTTCGGTACAGACCTCGGGCATATCATTGACAAACTTCATCGAACTCGAGAGCTGCGGCGTCATGCCCCAAAGGGTGGAACTGCCGGCCAAAAGCAAGGAAAGGATCATGGGTTTCATGGAGAAGCTCCTTCAAAGCGGTATGAGGCGATGAATACCCCGACGGGAGAGAATTCGGGAGTCAGAGCGTCTGGAATAAAATGATGGGATTTGATGGGATTGGTTGGGGCTGTCTGGCGCGCATCAGGACCAGGCAGGCTTTGCCTCTTCAGGGATGCGAAATCGGGTCGATGAGCCGACGGTCATACAAGGACGTACCATGCGCCTGATTTTTTCAGTGATTCTGCTGCTTCTGTTCCCCCTTTGGGGAACGGGGACCGCTGCGTCTTGGGTTGTCCAGGGCCGTGCGGATCTCAGCACCACCGACTGGGAGCGGGAGCCCGTCATCAATCTGAGTGGCGAATGGCAGATCTACTGGAATCAGCTTTTGACGCCCGCCGAGATTGAGGCTGGTCAGGGCAAGCTGTCCGGGTATCTCTCACCGGAAGCGGAATGGCATAAGTCGGAACTTCCTGGGGTGGATTTCCATCGTATTGGCGCCGCGACCTATCACATGCGCCTCCATGTTCCCGAATCGATGGAATTCATGTTGGCCGTTCCCATCCTGAACAGTGCCTCATACGTCTGGATCAATCATGAGCTCAAACAGGAATTCGGCAAACCCTCTCTGACCAAGGAAGGCGAGGTGGGCTTTATCCGGTCCAATCGCGTGAAGTTCATGGCCCGGAAAGGTGAAAATCTTATTACCGTTCAGGTGTCGAACCACCTCTTCTGGTATGGAGGGGCTTCACTGCCGGTCCGTCTCGGCCTGCCGGATGCCATGCAGCGCGAACAGCTGAAGGCGATGATCGGTGATGCGCTCACTTTTGGTTTCATCCTGTTCATGGCCATTTACCACATCTATGTCCGCATGCTGTTGAAACGCAGTAACGGGGCTCTTTTCTTCGGGCTGGTCTGTCTGGCGATTGCCATCCGGATGGGCTTTGTCGGCGACGGTCAGATTTTTTATCAGATTTGGCCTCATGCGCCCATGAACCTGCGCTACTTTGTGGAATACCTGGGCGTCGCGTTCGGGACAGGCTTTATCTTATGTTTCATTCGTGAACTCTATCCTCATGAGGCACGGCCCATACTCTTCGTTCCTCCAACCCGTATAGCGTTTGCCTGGGGAGCCTTTATCATCCTGGCTCCTCCGCTTTACTATCCGGCTTTTCTTGAGTTTTTTCAGCTGCTTATCCTTGTGTCCGGCATCATAACGATCGGCGTGGCCGTGGTGGCCGCCATCCATCGCCGCGATGGGGCTCTGCTGCTGGTGATATGCAATCTCCTGTTCTTCATCACGGTGGCCAACGATATTGGCTATCATCATCGTGTGATCGAATCGGTGCCCTTAATTCATTACGGTCTGATGTTCCTCATGTGCAGCCAGGCTCTGATCCTGGTCCAGCGTTTTGCCCGCACCTTCGATCGCGCGGAAAGAGCCGAGCAGGAAGTCACCAAACTCAACCAGAGTCTGGAACAGAAAATTCAGGAACGCACCGAGCAAATCAATACGATCCTCTCCCATGTGCGCTCCGGCTTTCTGCTGGTGGATCGGCAATCGCATCTGCAGACGGGCTTCACGTCATCCTGCGAAACCATTCTGGGCCAGAGGCTCCAGGTGGGTTCCTCATTGCCCCAGCAGCTGGGTTTTACCGGTCACCTCGCCATGCAATTCATGATGGCCATTCAGCAAATCTTTGATTCGGATCTGCCTACCGATGTCGCCATGCAACAGCTCCCTGCCCGTTTCCCGATAGGAAAACGCATGATCGGGCTGCAGGCTGCGGCGGTCAAAGCCCGTGACAAGGGTCAGGTCACCGCCGTGCTGCTGACCATCAACGATGTCACCGATCTGGTGGCGGCGGAGGAAGGGCTGCAGCGTGCGGATATCCTGATTCACATTCTGGAGGATCAGGACGCGTTCCGCATTTTTGTGGCCGATTTCAAAAAGGATCTGGAAGCTGCAACCCAGGCGATCATCCAGGGCGATGCCATCGCTCTGCATTCGATCCTGCACACCATGAAGGGCAATGCCGCCAGCTTCAACTTGAACGACTGGGTGCGGCGTCTGCATCAGCTTGAGGACAATGATCCGATCTCCACCACGGATATTCACAATCTGGCTCAACATGTGCGGCAGTTCCTGCGAGAGAATGAAGGCATCCTGCATCTTGATTTTGACCAGCCCATGCGCAGTGTGTTCGGCGTCGATCAAAATGATTTGAATGCGCTCAAGGAAACGCTGGTGCCAGTCGCCTCGCAGGTGGCCCTGGCGCGTGTGGATAACTGGTCGCGTTCGGTCAAATCCCTGCCCTTGAAAAGTTACACCACACCGCTCGGGCCGATGGTTCGGCGTGTGGCGGGCCAATTGAATAAGGATGTGAGCCTCGTTGTCGAAGGCGCGGATGTCAAGGTTGATAACGCGTTTGCGCCCCTGCTCACCACCCTGCCCCACTTGATTCGCAATTCTTTGGTACATGGCATCGAGGAGGCGGAGGATCGGGGCGAAAAGCCCAGGCAGGCCACCATTTCCCTGCGCTTTATGCTCCAGATGGATGGCGGACTGACGATCGACATCAGCGACGATGGCCGTGGCCTGGATCCCGAAAGCATACGGGCGCATGCCGAGGCGCAAGGGGTCATAGCGAAGTCTCAGGATCTGAGTGACGAGGAAATCCTCGGTTTGATTTTTCATCCCAATTTTTCAACCGCCGAGCGTATCACGGATCTGGCCGGCCGGGGCATGGGCCTCGCGGCTGTGGCCACAGCTGTGCAGGAGCTGGGGGGACGTTACGAAGTACGGAGCCGCAAAAACCAGGGCTTCCACCTGCATATCACAGTTCCACCGCCGCCGCCTCAAAGGCTGAATCGAGCCGTTTGATCAGGCGGAAACCGGCAGGCTGAGCGGAGCGTCGTGAGGCAATTCCTTGAAATAAAAGCAGTGGGCCTGCTCATCATCGCGGATGGTGTGATGCCTGGAATCGACATCAAAGCGCTGAAATAGAGCCTGGGACGTCGGGCTGAGCATCTGAAAAATCCGGTCATCGATCACCAAAAGATTGCCGCTGAATTTGAGCTGCCTGAGGGCGCCTTTCCGCAATTTCTCATAGCGATCAGCCAGGACTATGCCGCGGCCGAACATATTATATTCCACGACACCGGCTGACGGATAATAGGCTTCGACCTCGCCAAAGGCGATAGCGATGGAGGCCTGCGGCATGCGGGCAAAACCATGACGCTGGGCTTCGGCATGAAAGTTTTTCGAGAACTGCAGCGCCAGCCTGAGAGCCAATTCCGCCGGGTTTTGACCATCCGGAGTATGGAAAGGAAAGCCGACGGTACAGAAAAAGCCATCTCCCATTTCCTTCAAGCGATAGGCGCTGGCTTCCATTTTCTTTTGACTGTAACCGGCGAGCATATCCCGGTAGCACAGCGCGAAGGTATCGTTCAGGAACGCGCGGGCTTTATCGTGTTCGAGTTTGGAGCTGCCGATCGTATCGAAGGAAATCACACAGGCTTCCCCGGCGCCGGTGGGCATGGTCTGCTCCAGATTGGAACCGCTTTTGATCAGTTCGATTTGATGCGGATAAATAATTTTTTCCAGCTGGCTGTAGCTGTGCGCCTTGGAGGCTTCCTTTTCCATGAGCTTTTTGATGAAAACTTCCCGTTCGGCTGCGGAACGCTTTTGCAGATAGGTGTAGCGCGCCCCGACAGCCAGGGAAAGCACCAGCCCTTCAACCGTGGCACCCACCAGCTGAGCCCACGTGGTCACAAGGTTGATCGGGAGCAGACCGACGGTTTTCAGCGCCAGCACCACCGAGCCCAGGATCAGCACCGCCCAGCCGGCTGTATAATAAAGCGCCGGTCGATAACCGCGCAGGCACGACCAGATGCCAAGCCCAAGCAGCGTGATCGAGCAGGGCACCGTGAGAGCGACCGTGAATGCCGAGTCCATGCGATAAGGCAGAAAGAGGCCGGTTACGAGCGTGCTGGCCATGAAAATTGTCATAAAGCGCATGAGACGGGCGAGCCGCGGGTGAAAGGTCGGGAGGTTCAGGAAGTGGACGGCAAAACTCAAGGCGAAGGTCCAGGCCACTTTCACGGAGACGTGCAGGCCTTCGTTCCAATAAAGAAACAGGGCCTCGTTGCCACGCACCAGGAAGATGCGGCTGGCTCCGGACAGAATGTTCTGGACACTCAGGAAGGCCAGAAGATAAATCACATAGTGAAGATAGACTTTGGAATTCAGGGAAAGGTAGAGGAAGAGATTGTAACAGATCAGGATCAAAATACCGCCAAGCAGGACCGCAACGAAAACCAGCTCCCTGTTCACCTTGTTGAAATAGGGCATAGGCTCCCAGAGATCAAACTTGCCGCTGATCAGAGCAAGGCTCTTGACTTTGATATAGAGCGTGTTCTCACCCGGCCGAAGGTCCAGAGCAAAAACCGGATTGCGGTGATGGGCCACGGCACCGGATGATGCGACGTGATCACCCGCGATCATCGTTTGCGTGATGGTGCCCTGATGCTGGACATGCACCGCGATTTCATCGGTCAGGGTATAGGGATGATCGAGCATGAGGACGATTTTTTCCGGGCTGCGATTGATGATGATCGTGCGGATCCAAAGCGCGCCCTTGACATAAGGCAATGACGAGGAATGATCCAGGGTGGACTGCCAGCTGTTTGAATTCAGCATGGTGGGGAGGTCCCATGTGCCCTCGCTGTCGACCTGGAATTCACTATGGCTCCAGATATCGTATTCGGCCAGCTCGGATCCGTTGGGAAGTAAGAGGGGCTCTGCTGACAACCTGCCAGTCATCAGGGCAAGAAGGAGCACTATTGCGGCTTGAAATGAACCCATTTTTCCTCACATGCAGAATGCCATCGGCACAACATGGGGAATCTTGATATCTAAAATACTTTTTATGGTTTTTTGTTTCTTACCTAACGAAAGAATTGAAGCCCGGGGAACGGTCTTGACCGCAGACTGAACTTTCGCTTATCTGAAATAAAGTGAAACCTTTTCGATTTAAGGCAATGGAGGGCCTTGCATTGATGAAGTCGTGGACGCGTTTGAAGTTTCATTTGGAAGTGGCCATGCCCCTGACGATCGCCATCTTTGCGGCGGTCCTGGCGATCAACGATCTGTTCGCCGGGAAGTACGGTTCGGATGAGATCAAAATCAGTAACATGCGCAACAATTCCTATCAGTGGTATCAAAGCAAGGGCATCAAAAGCACCATCGTCGAGGGTCAGGTTGATCTCCTGCAGGTGCTGCTTGGCTCAGGCAGCATCGCGGCGGACAAGCGCGAGGATATGGAGAAACTGGTCGCTCAGCTTCAGGCCAAAGTTCGCAAGTATGAAAAGGAAAAGACCGAAATTTTGGTCGGTTCCAAACAGCTGCCTGAGGATCAATGGATCCAGCCGACGGATGGCCGGCTCGGCCTCATCATCGGGGCCAAGGAATATGATGGCTTTCTGGAGGCCTTCGATAGCGCCGGCAACTTCTTCGACATCGCCTCGATGCTGTTCCAGCTTTGCCTCGTGACCGGTTCGGTCGGCCTTATCATCAACCGACCGGCCATGAAATGGACCTTCTTTCAAGTGACCATAGTCACGGGGCTTGTGGGTCTCTTTTTAAGCGGCGGCGGAATCTGGGTGGCCACGCGCATCACGATTTAAGGCATCATGACCACAAAGTAAGAGTGTGAAACTATACTCCTCCGGAGTTTGCACCGAATGCAGTCCGAATGTGTGACCTCATGGAGGAGGTGGTTTATGCAAGGATTGCAACTATCAGCATTGTTCAGCGTTCTGCTGTGTTCAGCCTGTGCCAATGAAAAATTCAGCGACCAGGTCCAGCAGACCCAGACGACCGCCACCACAGCCCCGCAGGACACGGCGGATCAAACGCCTGAAGTCGAGGCACCAGTCCTTGGGTCTCAGCCGGATGAAGCGGACAAAATGGAGACGCCCCCCGTCGCCAGCCCGCTCTTTACAGACTGCCAGAACGCGCCCGATCGCCCCATCGTCGGAGATCTTTATCAATTGGCTCCGGACAGCAAACATCTGCCCAATTTCCATAAAATGAAGGCGCTCAAACAGGTGTGCCTCGCGCAGCTCGATATCAAGACCCGCAATTTCTCGGAAGGCTTTCCCGGGGTGGAAAACCTTTTTGAGTGGTTCAGCCTGGATATGCGCTTTGCCGTGAAGATTCCCGGCAGCGGCAAGTGGGAATTCAAACTGGTGGCGGATGATGGCGCCGTTCTCTACATCGATCAGAACAAGGTTATCGACAACGATGGACTGCATGAGACCCAGGCAAAAAATGGAAGAAGCCGACTGTCCGCCGGCATCCATGATTTCCGGGTGAGTTATTTTCAGGGTCCACGTTATGACATCGCTCTGGAACTCTACTGGAAAGGACCACAGGACAGCGAGTTCAGTTATATTCCAGCGGCCAACCTCATGCGGCCGCGGGATATACGTCTGTTCAGCGATATGCCCTGATAAATACACAGACAGGGCGAACGGGAGGCGGCCAGCGGAGCCGACCACCTCATGCAGCCGCGGGATACAGGCCTGATCAGCGACATGCCCTGATAAACATCGAGGCAAGGCAAGCGCGGCGGGCAGCGCTGCCGACCGAACAACGTCAACTGCGGAGCCGATCCACCTGCGCCGGCTCCACCTGCAGGCCTTTGATCTCGTAAATCGGCAACTCATCCCGATAGAGCAGACCATCCGCCGTCAGCCGATGGCGCGCGGCGTCGACCTCCTGAACCTGGAGTGCCAGGGTGATCAGGGCGGATCGCGGCGGCACCTGACCGCGATAGGTCCAGCTGTGCTGCGACGCGGGTTGAATGCGCCAGCTTTCATGTTCCGGCCAACGCGCGTGGGCAGCCGCTTTCAGGGTTTGCAGGAGAGCCTCAAGTCCCAGCGAGCCCGGCATCACCGGATCCTGATAGAAGTGCGCGTCGAAGAACCATTCATCGGTGCGGACCACTTTTTTACCGTGGACCTGCACGCCGTCATCCACGGCCACGGCATCGACCATGAGAAGGGGCGAACGCGGCCAGCCTTCACCCTGCGGATAGGGCGTCGCCGCTGGATTCTGCTGAACCAGTGGCGTCACGTGCCGCAGACCCACCTGCTGCGCCAGGGCTTCGGCTGTGAAATATCCAAAGCTCGTGGTGCCTTCGTAAACCAACCCGGCTGCGTTGCTCACCGAAAAGGCATAATCCTGGATGATCATGTTTCCGGACCGTGAGATTTTTAGACTTTTCACATGCGTGTAAAGCGTCCCCGAACCGGGACGTATGCTTTGGTAAAGCCGCGCGTCACCCGACAGGTTGCGGAAGGACAGATCCTTTTCACTCAAGAGTGCGGATCCCATGTAGGCCGCCATGAAACCACAGGGCTGCAGAGCGGTTTCCAGGAGTACGGCGAAAGGCATGGTGCCGTTGCCTTCCGCCTGCCAATACCAGGCGTTTTCCGGCGGATCATAGGCCGCAAGCAGTTCGGTTCCCACGTGCTGCTGCATCAAAGGACCGTTCACCCATTCCACCCGATCCAGAAATTGGAAGGGTGGCCGGGGCAGACGGGCAATGCGCCGTGCGGCGTCGAACACCGTATAAGGGGCCCCGAAACAATCGGAGGGTTTGCCACTGGAAAAGGCCAGAATCTGTTCATACGAATAGGCCGGTGCCGCTTTTGTCTTCTTCCAGAGAGCTTCCAGAGTTTCGCGACTCTGACCCGGAATCTTCAAACACATATCCGTGATATCGACGATGGGTTTGCCATCGGCATACATGAGCGCATCACAGATCACATAAGGTTCGGGGCCGTAACCCATCTCCTTGATCTCGACCTCGTAGGTTACTGTCCGCGTGCTGGCGAGCACCTGGCCGCGGCATTTGAGTTGAGACGTCATGCCGGGAATCGGTTCAAAACTGAAATCATCCGCCGATCCCACCCAGCCCATGCGCATCAGGTAAACGCGCAGGGTGTGGAGACAGCATTCATACATCAGCGTACCGGGCATCACCTCATCATCCACGAAGTGACAGGTCAAAAACCAGTCATCCGGATGAATATCCGCTTCCCCTATGATGCGACCTTTTCCGTAACGTCCACCGTGAACCTGCAGTTCCGGAATCCGGTGCACAAGACGCATATCCCCACCGGGCAGGGTTTTCGGCGTCTCAATCGGGAGGTCGGCAAACGCCGGACCAAAGCACGCCGCGTAATCCCCGCGACGCAAAGCGTCCAGCTGATCATCATCATAGGATTCATCCTGCACAGGCACCAGCGGTTCATAGCCGCCGGTCCAGCAACCAGGCTGGGGGTTGAGCTGCAGCTGACTGCGTTTCACGCCGCGGCCTTCGGCCAGCGCCTCTTCCGTGAAGAATCCGGCGCAACCGTCGGTCATGGTCATCAGCGGCTGGCCATCCACAGTGGCTTCAAAACCAAAATGGAAAAAGAGGATGCCGCTCTGTTCAAAGAAACGCTTGATGCGTATGTGATAGCGAACCGTGCTGCCGACAGCGGGCAAACGGTTATGAAAACAGACCCGGGCATCCAGCAGTCGATAGACAGCCTTGCCTTCCGTTTTGAAATCCGCCCCCAGCCAGGCGGAAAGCATAAGGTCCGCCTGTCCGGATTCCACGGCAATGCTGGTGGGCATGCGGCCGCCATCCAGATACCAGGCATCCGCGAAGACATCGTGCTCGGTGATCATAAAGCCTTCGCCCAACGATCGGGCTTCTCCCTCAATCGTCATCACGCGATGACAGAGGAGAAGTCTTTCATCCGGCAGGCGCACGCGCGTGGGAAAGGTATCCACGAGTGCAAACTCAGGGCCGAAGACCGGAGCGATGCGGCCGGCGGCGAATTCCTTGCACGCGGCGTAATCAAAGAGGGCCGGTTCGGGATTGAATGGTTCCTGCACCCAGCGGGAAGGGGCCGGATGATGAAGCGTCTGTGATTCCACAGCGGGCTGATGCTGCAGGAGGCTCTGCAGCATGGCATCACCTTCCAGGCGATAGCGGAGGAAGGTTTCATGACTTTGCGCGACCATCTTCTGATGATCGACCAGCTGCTGCCAGATGGTGGATGTCGCGGGCAGCACAGGATTTTCTGCGGGAGCTTCGACTGGTTCCTCAGAAGCGCTGGAGAAAACCTGCAAATCCCGACGTTCCAGGATCAGGCCAGGACCCTGCGGAAGAGTTTTGTGCGGAAAATGAGCCGCCTTGCGAATCAAACGCAAGGTTCCCACCTGCTGGTCGCTGCCCATGATTTCCCATTCCTGACGGGTTCCGGCTGACCAGTTCGGATTCTGGAGTTCCTGAATCACTTCCGCCAGCACCGTGGCACTGCCGCGATACGGGGCGCCGGGAACGGTACGCGGAGCTTCATCCAGCTGCCGGGCTTTCAAGGAGACAGAGTCCATTTCCGCCAGAATAGGAAGACCCCGGGCCTGGGCCCAGGCCGCATCGGCAAGCACCAGCGCGGCGGCTGTATCCGCAGCAAAAGAGAGCTGGAGTTCACCTGCGTCCCGCCTTGTGGCCAGCTGCGCACGCCCCCGCGCGCTGCCCGCCATATCCACCGCAAAGACAAGAGCCACCGGCATTTCACCGCGAGCGATGGCAGCATGCGCCAGATCAAGAGCTTTCAATCCGGAATTTTCCATGGCGGAAACCGTGAAGGATGGTCCCCCTAAATGAGCTTCGCGGGCAATACGCGAGGCCACGATACTGCCGAGGGCCCCGATGACCCGATCCGCATTCAGCGGAGGAATGAGAGCATCAGCGGCTTCGGTTTGACCCTGAGCCTGCAGAGCCCAGCGGCATGCATAGAGATTCGTGACAGGATCAAGTTCCAATCCAACCAGACAGCCCATTTTTTTCAGGATGCTGTCATCCCACGCGGGAAGATCGAGCTTGCGCAGCGCGAGCAGACTGTAAAGCTGCTGCGGAAGAATTTCCTTCAATTCCGCGGGCGGAATCCGGAAAAGTCCATAAGGCAGGCTGACCTGAGTGAAGGCTGCGGCCGCGACTTCATCCGTTTTCTGCGGAAGTTCGGCCATCTGCAGCCAGTCCTGATCCTTGCTGTCGAGCTGGGCTGCGGCAATGATCGCTATCCGGCGCGACGGGGGCAAAGGCTGCAAGGAATCCTTATAGGCGGAGGCATTCACCCGCCGTTCCAAAAGCAGATGGGCATTGATGCCGCCAAAACCAAATCCACTGATAGCGGCGCGTCGAATGCCCTGCGGGGCATCCCAGGCTTCCGCGCGCTGGAGCACACGAAAATGGGGACGTTCCTTGTTCCAGTTTCCAGGCATTTTTTCAAAATTGGCTGTCGGTGGGAGTTGGCCCTCCTGCATGGCCAGGAGAACCTTGGCCAGGCCTGCGGCTCCAGCGGCGGTCAGCATATGTCCGACATTGGGTTTTACCGACCCCAGCACGCACTGGGATGTCGCGGGTGCGGCGGACCAAAGCTGCTGCAAGGTTTCCCATTCCGTTTTATCACCGAGCGGTGTGCCCGTGGCGTGACATTCGATCATTTGAACATCATGGGGCTGCCAGCCCGCTTCCGCATAGGCCTGGCGCATGGCCCGCAGCTGACCTTCACTCGATGGCGCCATCAGGCGGCCTTCCCGATCATTCGACAGACCGGCACCACGAATCACGGCCCAGATATGATCTCCGTGGGCCAGGGCATCCGCGAGACGTTTCAAAACAAATAGGCCGCCTCCCTCACCGACGAGGAGTCCATCGGCCTTTTCATCAAACGCATGGCAACGTCCGGATTTCGACAGAGCCTGCAGAGCGGTAAAACCCACCTGCGTATAAAGGTTGTCGGGTCGACTCAAACCGCCGGCCAGCACGCAATCAAGCTGATGGGAACGCAGGGCATCGCAGGCGAACTTGATCGCATAAAGCGAGGACGCGCAGGCGGCGTCCAATGTAAAGGCGCCGCCACCAAGTCCCAGAGCGCGAGCCAGGACGGAAGCCGGCAAGGCTGCAGGGGAAAGATTCCAGCTGTGCAGTCCCGAGGTTGATGGCGTCGCGCCGAGGCGTTCTGTCAACCAGGACGCGGCCATGGCTGCTGAACCTGCCGTGGGCAAAGCGATGTTGCCAAGGATCACGCCACAGCGTTGGCGATCCAAGGTCTGATGCCGGGATCCAAAAAAGGCATCACGCCCAGCACCCAGGGCGATATGGAACAAGGGATCCAGACTTTGCAAAAGATCCGCATCGATCTCCAGTCCAACCGATGATTCCGCGATGGGATCCAGGGCATAGACGCGATCATGCGTGATGCGGTCCTGCGCGTGCTGCTGAAAATACGGAGAGGGCTGAGGCCAACGGCCTTCCGCCACGGGCTGGACCAGATCATGGCCCTCAACGATATGCTGCCAGAACTCCTGGGCGGTACGGGCACCCGGCAGACGCAGGCCCATACTAACGATGGCTATCGACATCACAATGCTCCGATTCCGGGTTGCACGGAACCCAGTTTGGTCTGGCGGAAAGCCTGGGCGAGTCCGGCATCCAGAACAGCCTCAACATCCTTGAAACGCATGATCACTTCATTCTGATCGTTGATCAGCTCGGCATCGGCCACGAGCCGCAGTGGTTCCGCACGGCGAATGCGCAGCTGCAAACGGCAGCCATGCTCAGGCAGCGGCCGTAAAATTTCCACCTGTCCCACCTGGGATGGCAGACAGGGTTTGCCTTGCTGCAGCGTTGACCAGACGATCGCCGCCTGAAACACGGCATCCACCACTTCGCCGGAAATCAGCCATGCTTCAGGCAATCCCACATGGCTCCAGTCCTGGGGTTTGTGCCCCAGATTCAGCGTGGCATCAACACCCTCGGGCGCGCAGTTCCGGATGCTCGTGATCAGATGCAAATCATCGCCGTGAAACAGGATCTCGGCATAAGGATTAAGACCCTGACACAGAGGATCCAACGGCAAGGCTGTGGAGGCGGGCACTGTTTTTGTTTGATCCGGTGAACCCATCACAAATTGAGCCCGGGCATGGCGCAGTTTTTTGCGCTGAAGCGATTGGCTGCAGAGGATCAACTCCAGGTTTTCCGATGCCGCGTCGGTGGACTGTTCGATCCATACAGGAAGGTCCTGATCGGCATCCAGAACGATGCCCTTCCAGACTTTAAAATCTTTGATCTTCAGAATTTTTTTCTCCGGGTCCTGAGCCTGCGCAGCCGCCGCCATCCACTCCAAAAGCAGAGCAGCCGGCACCACCGCACGCTGCTTGATCACATGGTCGAGCAGCACAGGCACATCTGTGACGTTGATATGAAATTGGGTCAGTTGCCGGTTGCTTTTGTCCTGCCTGGCCACCAGAGGTTCCGCATGGGCCAGGACCACGAGTTCATGCACCTGACGCGGTGGCAGCGCGATGACCCGTTGCACCAGGGCGGCTCCCGCTTCCAGAGGAATGGTGGCCACGCCTTCGGCCGCAAAGATTTTTTTCAGGCCATCATTCACCATACCGCCGGCCCAGGGGCCCCAATTGAAGGCCAGGGCATGACAGCTGCTGAACTGGGCGCTGATATACTGCGCGAATTTATTGAGGGCTTCATTGGCGACGCCATAGGCCACCTGACCCTTGCGTCCCAGACGGGCTGTGGAGGACGAGAAGAGCAGGGCCCAGCGCAGGCCTTTTTTCGCACAGTCCTCGATATACGGTAGTATCCGCAGTTTGGTATCGAGGACTTCAAAAAATTCCTCGTCCTTTTGATCCAGAATCCATTTGTCACGAATCACGCCGGCGCCATGGATGATGCCAACCGGCGTGCCATGCGCTTGCGTCAGATTCTGAAAGGCCTGGCGCAGCTCGGCCTCTTTGCTGACATCGACGGCTTCATAAATTACGGTCGCCCCAAGCGATTCCAGCTGCGCGATCGTGGCATGCAATTCCCGCTGTTGAATCAGCTGGCGATAAGCAGCTTCCAATTCCCGTGGATTGGTCAGTTGCGGGTTCTGCTGCAGGAGCGCGCGCTTCAAGGCGGCCGGCTCCTTGAGATCCCGCAGTTCCGCAGGTTCCGCGTCACCCAGGGCGGTTCGCCCCCAAATGACAAACCGCGGCTGCCAGGCCTTGGCCAGCGGAATGAGGGACGTTGCCGTCACGCCGCGTGCTCCACCGGTCACCAGGATCAGGTCCCCGGGCTTCATGCTGGATTCAGGGGTGGCCTGACTTTCGAATTCGTGATCATGCAGAGTGATTTGAAAAATCTGTTCGCGGTTGATGCCCAGTTCCACGGGGCCTTGCAAAAGAATTCCATCCAGGCAGCGCAGAGCGGCTTCGATGCCGTCCGTAAAATCGCGTCCAAGATCCAGAGCGCGGGCATGCACGCCCTTCCATTCCTCCGCCACGGTTTTGGCCAGAGCACTCAAAGCGCCACCAAAAACCTGCGTGCTGTTTTGCAGACCATCCAATCCAAAGCGTCCCCCATTGCGTGTGACCACAGCCACGAGGCTTTGTTCCGGGAAGGCATTCAAGGCATGACCACAGCGTCTGAGGAGGCGGAAGGCCTGGCCCAGCCAGCGCACGGGGGGAACGTCCAATTTGAGAGGCGCCAGAAGAATCAGACCATGCAGGACCTCGGGCACCTGCAGGCGCTCCGCCTGGGCCAAGGAAACCAGACGTGCCTGGAGGCCACGTTCCTGCAGTTTCAGCATGATATTGCGGGCGAGATTGCTGCCGTCGTCGCCGATCCAGACTTCCGTTCCGGCCTTCCACGTGCGGGAGTGACCTTGAGGCTGAAAGAGTTCAATCTCAAGCCGCTGCAGATGCAAAGAGTCGAGAGGGTGCTGGACCTGGTCGACAGCCCCGTCATCGATTTCGTCCGCATCGAGAGCATCGGCCAGGGAGAGCAGCCTGCCACCGGACCTGGCCGCCATGACTGGTTCTGCAGCGACCTTTATGTGTTCTGCTTCGTCAACGGTAATCCCGGCCTTTGTCGTTTCTAAAACTTGAGGGGCGACACCGTCCCTTACGTGTTCTGCTTCTTCAGCTGTAGTCTCGGGCCTTGGATATTCCGCTTCCTGAGCAGTGGCCCCGCCCCTTACATGTTCGGCTTCGTGAGCTGCCACACCGACCGTCGTGTGTTCAGATACTTCAGGTGGAGTCTCCGCCCTTATATGTCCTGCGTCTTGACCGGTGGCCTCGATCCTTACATGTTCGGTTTCTTGAGCTGCCACACCGATAGTGATGTGTTCTGCTTCTTCAGCTGTAGTTTCAGGTCCTGGATGTCCTGCTTCTTGAGCAGCGGCCCCGATCCTAACATGTTCTGCTTCTCGAGCAGCGGCCCCGATCCTTACGTGTTCTGCTTCTTTAGCTGCGGCCCCGACTCTTACGTGTTCTGCTTCTCGAGCAGCGGCCCCGATCCTTACGTGTTCTGCTTCTTGAGCAGCAGCCCCGACCCTTACGTGTTCCGCTTCCTGAGCTGCGGCCCCGACTCTTACGTGTTCTGCTTCTTTAGCAGCGGCCCCAACCCTTATGTGTTCTGCTTCTTTAGCTGCGAAAGACTCGACTGGATTTTTTTTTTTGCTCAGATCCCAATCTGCATGGCGGTGGTCGGGTTCGAGCAGCGACTGTTCAGCCAGTTGCTCGGCATCCCCGATGCCTTGATGGGCGAGCCGCAAAAAGTCGCTCACCTTTTCCAGCGTTCCCACCTGGACCTGGGTGGCGTTTTGCAGTCCAGGAATCACTTCCGCCAGGGCGGAAAAAATCTCCACACGTTTGATGGAATCAATTCCAAGATCCGATTCCAAACTCATCGTGGGCGTCAGAACTTCCTGCGGATATCCGGTTTTCTCGGCCAGAATTTGAAAAACGACACCGTCCGCCTCGCTGCTCAGGATCTTGGTCAGTGGTGTGGGTTCGTCTTCCGAGTATCCCTCATCCACGATGCCACCCAGCAGCCCAAACATATCGTCGATGGTCCGCAAGGTATTGAGCGTCTCGGCGCTCAAGCCTGCGAGATGCGGAATGCGCTCCTGAACGACGGAGAAGATTTCCACTTTCTTGATGGAGTCAATACCAAGATCCGCTTCGAGATCCATGGCCGGCTGCAGCATGGACATAGGGAATCCGGTTTTCTCAGCCACGATTTCCAAAATGGTCTGCTGATCCTGCGCCACAGGAGATGCGGCCAGGGCAACCGTACCAGCGGCCCAGGCGCCCACGCGCGGGGAATGATCGAGAGCCTGCCCTTGACTGGCGAGCTGCAAGAGGTCTCCGATGGTTTGCAGTTCACCGAGTCGGCTCGCGTCGCCTTCCATATGGGGGTGGTGGCTTTGCAGTTGGGAGAAGATTTCCACCTTCTTGATGGAATCTATGCCGAGATCACTTTCGAGATTCATTTCAGGCTTCAGGAGTTCTGCCGGATAACCGGTGCAGGAGGCCAGGACCTCATAAACGCTGTGATCCGCGGACGCCGCGGGGCGCGCTGGGGCATGAGAAGCTGCCGATGTATGAGCAGCTTGAGATGCAGACGACGCATGGGCTTTGGCAGGCGCATGGGAAGCTGCCGGTTTATGATCAACGGTCGAGATATAAGCCGTTAATGTTGATTGAGTCACGGCTGAAGTTTGCGTTGCTGGTGCACGAGGCACCGCAATATTTGCAGCAGCAGGCGCTGTCGTTTTAACTTCAGGAGCAGGCTTGGAAATCGGCGCAGGAGCCGGACTCTGGTATCGTGCAGGGGCCATAGGTTCCGACGCAGCCGGCATGGCCTCACCGCGCATCAGACCCTGTAGCATCGCTTGGAACTGTCGTTGGTTTTCCAGGAAGAGAGTATGCGCATCCGCGGTTTTCCGCTGAATGTCATGCATGTCCTGCATGATTTTTTCGAGACGCTGCCAGGAATCGTTGGATGAAGACATGGTACCCTCTTGTGGAAAACGAACTTTGGATTCAGAACTGACGCCTTGCGACGTCGGGGAATGAACCGCTTCTCGCGGTGCATGATGCTGGGACAGCTTCGCGCTGGCAGCAGGAACAGCTTTCGCTGTCGGATTTAATGATGCCGCATGCGCAGACGGCTGACGGTCCGCCGGACGAGCTGGAGCCATGGAAGCCTTCGCAGGCGCAGCATTCACACTCGCCTGCGCCCCCTGCCCCGCCTCACGTTTCGCAGCCTTCGGTTTCTGCGGATTCTTATAATTCGCCCCGCTAATCATCACCGTAAAACTCTTCTGCTGCGTCGGCCGCGGCAGGTCCGGTCCTTCATCCCAGGCGCTGAGGCGCACGGGATAGCCCAAACTCGCGAGCTGAGCCAAAACCTGACCAAGACCTGCAAGACTCGACGTCGCATCCGCGTCCAGGGAAAGACAGACGGCCTCACCAACCGCGGCTTTGAGAAGACCACTCAATTTCTTCTGCGGACCGACTTCAATAAAAGTCCGCACACCATCCGCCTGCATCTGCCGCAGCATGGCTGCAAAGCGCACCGGCTGTGCCAGCTGCCGACTCAAAATGCGCTTTTGCTCGGCCGTTGATTCCGGATAAAGACCTCCGGAGAGATTCGCATAAACCCGAGCGCTGGGTGCCCGGAATTCCACAGCCTGCAGGGCCTCAAGAAAGGCATCCGCCGCCGGCTCGACAAAACTCGTGTGAAAAGCTGTGCTCACCTCCAACGCGCGACTGCTGATGCCCGCTTTTTTGAACGCAGCCGCCGCCTTTTGACAAAGCTCTGCATCCGCACCCAGCACCACCTGCTTATCCGCATTAAAGTTGGCCCATTCCAGTTCCAACCCATTTTCACTCAGGACTCTTTGAATATCGGCTTCGCTGGCCATCACAGCCAGCATCGCGCCGTTGGGTTTTCCCAGCGTTTTCATCAGACGCCCGCGTTCATAGCTGAGCCGCAAAAGATCCGTGCGCTCCAAAACACCAGCCGCCTGCAAAGCGAGAAGCTCGCCATAAGAATGCCCCGCGACCGCATCCGGCTTCACACCAAAACGCCCGAGCACATCCGTCAGCGCCGTTCCCAGGGTGCCCAAGGCCAGCTGCGCATAACGCGTTTCCGTCAGCTGCTGACGCTGTTCCTTGTGCTGAGTCTCATCAAAAGCCTGGCCTGGATGGATACGATCTGAAAGCCGGAGAGCCTCGGGCTCCATGTTCTGCAAAACTTCATTGCCCTGCTGCAGGCTCGTTAAAAATTCGGGGAAAAGACAGCAGAGTTCCCGCAGCATGCCCGGCTCCTGCGAACCCTGGCCGGCAAAAATAAAAGCCAATGGCCCAGGCGCGCCGCCACGGCCGCGATAAAGCCAGAGCGGGTCCTTGCCCTCAGGCTTCGTCAACGCTTCGACTGCGGCGGCGAGACGTTCCTGCAGCTGCGCGTGCCCCGAGACGATAAAGCAAAGCCTTTCCGCAGCCTCAGCTCGAAATTCCCGCCGCAGCTTGCGTCCCAGTCCGCGACCCGACCAGCCCTGTTCGACAAGGCTGCGCGCCTCACGCACGGCAGCCAAAAGGCCTTCCGGTGCATCAGCGGAAAACGCCAGCACCTGCAGCTCCGGATCCCAATCCAGAGCGGTTTTCTCGGATCGGAATTCCTCCAGCACCGCATGATAATTGCTGCCCCCAAAACCAAAGGCGCTCACCGCGGCTCGGCGGGGCCAGGACTGATGTCCCACCCAGGGGCGGGCCTTGTCGCTGATGATAAAGGGCGAGCCCACGAGTTTGGGATGAGCTTCCGTAACCTTGATGGTGGGCGGCAGAACCTTATGATGCAAAGCCATGACCGCTTTAATCAAACCCGCCGCGCCCGCCGCAGCTTTGGTATGACCGATTTGCGATTTCACCGAACCGAGCTGACACCAGACTGCGTCGGCATCCGCTTCACGATACACCCGAGTCAGTGCCTCAAGTTCGACACCATCACCCACCTTGGTGCCCGTGCCGTGACCTTCCACCAGTTCGATGGAACGTGCACTCACACCGGCCTGCTCATAGGCCCGGGTCAAGGCTTTGGTCTGACCTTTGGCGCTCGGCGCATAAATCGCCTGGCCCTTGCCATCCGAACTCGAACCCACCGAACGCAGCACCGCATAGATGCGATCGCCATCACGCTCAGCATCGTCCAGACGTTTTAAAATGATCGCACCCAGACCTTCACCCAGGATGGTGCCATCACCATTCGCATCATAGGGCCGGGCCGCGCCACTGGGTGAAAGCGCCGGCGTCTTGCTGAAGCACATGTACATGAAGATATCGTTGAAGGTGTCCATGCCGCCGGTAATCACCATATCCGCACGGCCTGACTCCAGTTCCATGGCGGCCAAATGCACAGCCGCGAGCGAGCTCGCACAGGCGGCATCGACTACGCTGTTGGTGCCACCCAGATCCAGACGGCTCGCAATCCGGCCGGCCACGACATTGCCGAGTAGGCCCGGAAAGGACGCTTCCTGCCATGAAACATAGCCGGACGAAATTTCATCCATCACCTGCTGCGCCTGCTCCGCAGGAACTCCAGCCTTATCCAGCGCAGCCTTCCAAATCGGATGGCCGAGGCGCGCTCCCAATGGAATCACAAGCTCCAGAGTCCCCGTGACTCCAATCACGCAGGACACGCGGTCGCGATCGAAATTCCGCTCCGGTCCATAACCGGCATCGACCAGGGCTTCATGCGCACACACCATACCCAGAAGCTGCGTACTGTCCGTCGCCTCCAGAGCGTGCGGCGCGATGCCGAATTTCAAGGGATCAAACGCGTAGGGTTTAATAAAGCCACCGGTCTGCGCATAGGTGTGATCCGGCTTTTTGGGATCAGCATCAAAATAATCCTCCGGCCGCCAGTGGCTCAAAGGAATGGGGCCAATGGCATCATGGCCCTGCTTAATCCCTTGCCAGAATTCTTCAAGTCCATTGGCATCAGGAAAGAGACAGCCGATACCAATGACAGCGATGTCGGTCGATTTCCGGGAGGAAGCAGGCCGGGTTTCAAGAACCATGTCGGATCACCTTCTAGAGGAGCAGGAAATTTCTTGCGCGAATTAAAGGGCACCTTGCAGACATTCCTGCAAAGCCGCATCAGTCAAAGGCCGCAGAAGATCCTCCTGGGCGGCCAGAAAACGGCCCTGAAGCGCGGCGAGCTGCAGGCGTTGCAACACCGCCGCGTGATATAAAAGATTCCAGGCCACACTCACGGCACGGCGTTCGGCCGGTGCCTGCAGACAGGAGCCGCGCACCCAATCATTGAAGGCTGGCATCGCCGGACCGCACCAGATCTGATAATCGATCCGACGCTCAGGATGCCCCTGAGTGGCCCAATGCGAAGCCTGCCCGAGATAGGAGCGGAAGAGAAGTGACATTTTGTGTTTGGGGTCGCGGGCGGCCCGTTCCATCTGCTGCGGGTCGCGGACTTGGAAGTAAGCGTCCGTGCTTTGCCAGGCCTCGTCAAGACTTTGCCGAAAGACGGTATCCTCGAGCACCTGACGATCCTTCTCGGGAATCTGCTCCAGACTTGCATACTGTCGGTACAGTTCATAAAGGCGTTGGGCCCGCATGGCGAACATCGTGCCGCGCTTCAGCACCTGCACCTTGACGCCCATTTCAAACATATCCGCGGCCGGTGCCATCATGATGTCACCCTGCTGCGTTTCCGCCAGCATCTCGCGAACGGCGGCACTGGTGCCGGATTCCACGCAGGCCTGGTTGATGGTGCCGGTGACGATATAGGCCGCGCCCATGGCAAACGCAGCCAGCACGGCATGCGGCGTCGCGATGCCGCCGGCAGCGCCCACGCGCAGACGCATCGGCCAGGCGTGATCGGCTTCCATCTGCTCCTTCAGGGCCAGCATCTGCGGCATAAGAGTCACGAGGGGTCGATTATCCGTATGGCCACCGGAATCCGCTTCGACGGTCAGGTCCACGGCCATGGGAATTTTCGCCGCCAGCTGCCGCTCTTCCGCGGTAATGAGTCCTTCTTTCAGCAGCTGATCCAGCATCGTCGGGGGTGGAGGAGCCCAGAATTGACGGGCCACTTCCACGCGCGAGACCTTGGCTATAATATGATGCCGGGCTTCGATCACGCCGGCTTCGTTGCGGCGTAGTCCCTTTACCCGATAGTAAACGAGGGCTTTGCTCAGGCGCATGAAAGCCGAGGCTTCCACCAAGCGCACGTCCTTATCAATCAGAAGTTGCGCCAGTTTCTGTTCAAGGACAGGCTCCTGCGGACTATGAATGAAATTCACCGCAAAGGTTTTCGAACCGAGACGCGTCTTGAGGGCATCCAGGTCAGCTGCTACGCGTTCCAAAGGCAGGCCAGCCGCACCATAGGAGCCGAGCATGCCTTCATCCGCCAGAGCCACGACCAAATCCACGCTGGCGATACCGTGAGCCATCGCACCGGCCATATACGGCAGGCGCAGCCTGTGTTCGCGGCAGAATTCAGGATCACCAAAATCGCTGAGCTTCAGACCCGGCACAAAAGCCTTGCGTCCATCCGGACGCGTCCAGGCCAGGTCGCTTGTGATGCGACTCAGTTGCTTGCGAAAATCTTGATCGTTGTCCATCCGGAATTCCTTATACGCCTCGCGTCCCCTGTCAGACCGGGATCACGAGAACCAATCACCCACCACGTCATCTGTCGGACTTGAATCACAAGAGTCAGTCAACACCCATACTCTCTCCGTGCTGAGTCACGAGAGCCAGTCAACATCCGTACTCTCTGTCAGACCGGAAGCACGGAGCCAGTCACCAACCACGTCGTCAGGTCAACATCCGTACTGCGGAGCCAGTCACCAACCTCATCGTCAGGTCAACATCCGTACTACGGAGCCAGTCATCAACCTCGTCGTCAGGTCAACATCCGTACTACGGAGCCAGTCATCAACCACGTCCTCTGTCAGACCGGGATCACGAGAGCCAGTCACAACAAAAGCAGTTTTTTATGACGATTTCGGGCCATAAGCGACGACTTTTCGCGCGTCCCCCCATTTTCCCAGTCATTTCTGATGAACTGACGCGCCGTGGCGCGTCATCCCATGCGTGAATTTTATTAGAGTGTGGGACTCGCGTCGGCACTGCGCGTAGGCACTCGGGCATAGCGAGTCAGTTCGAGTCTGGGTTTCACCCGCAGACAGTCATCGTTTTGAAAGAAGAGGAGCGTGGAATCCTGATCGTGGACAACGAAACGAACGTGAGCCAGATTCAGTTCAATTTCCCGACCAGGCAGGAGATCCTCGTGAAAATTGCTTTCCGTAACTTTAACTTTGATCAAGTCGATCATGAACGGCTCTCCAAAAGTTTGGGCCCCATTATCCCATCGCCTTCGGCGAATTGCCAAGCAACAAATGAAAGCGCATTTGATACAGGAGGTTGAGCGGATTTTAGGCGGGGCTTGCGGGAAACAGCGCGACAGGGTGAAAACCCTGCCGCTCATGAAGAAGGATTAGAAAGCTTCGCGACTGACGCAGAGGAGACGCTTGCTGCTATTGGCGGCAGCGGTGAAATCACCGAAGCGGCGCGTATCAAGCCAAGCACGCGTGCCATCGGCATCCGTAAAAATCTTGCCGAAGATCACATTGGGATAAACTGTAAGGTCAGCACTGGTCCAGGAATTGGCGCTGCTGGATGCATTTGTTTTCCAGCCGATCGTTCCACCCGTGCGCTGACTGCCCGTCCAAATTTCACGTACGGACTCAACCAGATCACCCTTTTCATCATAATACGGACTCATCTTCCAGCTGCCATCCCAGAACTCAGCGGCGTTGTCCGCGATCAGCTGACCCCGCGTGCTGTAGACTGGACCATTAATCAGAATCCGGCTGCGCGCATCCGTATTCGCGTCAGACAGAAGAGCGGTAAAGGACTGGGTATAGCCGGCGTCCCGCGCACGGGCATTGCAAATCGCATCCGCACCGGCAAGGCCACCGAGGTTGGCCGTATGCCTGGACGAGGTCATAAAACTCACAAAACGTTTGCCCAGGAGCTGACGCGGAGGATGCAGTGCGCAACGCATGCCGGAGTCACCCATCCAGCCATCGCCACGACCTTCCAACTGCAGAGGCAGACCGGCCTCCACAAAATAGCGGCCGAGGGCTTCCCTTTGATTGAGACCCACATAGAAGAAAGTTTCACCACCGCCGCGCGTCATCGCATAGGGTAGCGGGTACTGAGTGTTCCAGATAAAAGTATCCCCCTTGCCCAGCGTGGTCGTGCCGGGCACGGTGGTGACCGCTGCCGGCAGCATGGCGGAAAGATCCCAGTCGTTCGTATAGAAAATGGAATCCGATCCATCACCGATCAGCGGCACCAGCTGATTGTACTCGTCCTGCGTATTGTAGAGCGAGAGCCGCGTGTAGATGCGATTGGTTTCGGTGCTCAAAATATCATCGGTCATCTCATTGCGGTTCCCGTAGAGATCATGAACGCCGAAATACGAGCGGCAGCTCGACCACAGCGGATCGCCGGACAGATGGCGCCCTTCGCTTTGGCAAAATTTGGAGGTATCCGGTGTTTGCCACGAGGCCACCATGAATTCGCTGTCGAGGAGCAGGTGAAACTTCCGGAGCGGCGTCGGCGTCTTCTGCGTGAAGCGATCATCCGGTTTCAAATCATCCAGTCGGGCCCAGGCGGCAAACTCATAATCATAGCTGCGGTTCAGGCAAAGCTGTTTCGCCGCCACCCATTCCACCTTCGAGCCATTGGCCTGGGTCACCGTGCGGGTCGTATCCACGCGTGAACTCAGATCCACGCGACAGGGATAATCTTCGCACGTCGTTTCATAGGTATCCGCAAGGTTGATCGTCGCCTGATGATCCACGCGCACGAGCGGGCTCTTGACCGCATCATAATTCAAAGGATCCACCGTCGCGGTCGAGGATAGGGCTGCCGACACTTCATAACGATCGATGGCAAAATCATAGCGGCAGCTGCGCCTCTTCAGACCTTCAGCCTCCCCGCTGCAGAAAGGAAATTGGTTGGCAGGAAAGTCCTCCTGCGGCCATTCTTCAGCATCGATAAAGGTCATGCCATCCGGAACGTTGGCCACCGTGCGAACCGCGGACATCCAGGTCTCGCCCGAAGTTGCGCCATTCGAAGCGGCAAAGCGTAGATAACGTTTTTCCCAGGGTTTGGCGGCGGGAACCTGCTGGCTCAAAACCGCAGCCAGGTTGATCCCGCAATTCCCAATGCGCGCCATGGCCAGGGGCCCATTGTTCGCGGAACGGGTCAGCGGATGACAGTTGGCAAAATTTTGAATGACCTTGCCGCGAGGCAACTGGGCGCTACGGCCGTCCCAACCTAAAAGCTCACCCTTGTCATCGCTGAAGGCGAGGGAAATCAGCGCATAGGGTTCATTCAGCTGCCAGTTGAAAATCGCCAGCGCTCCATCCGATTCATTGAAAAAACCACGCGAGGCGGTGGGATCCGTGCCGATGGTCTGATTCCAGGCCGTGCCGTCGATGCGAATCGTGGCGCTGGCTCCCAGCTTGCCATCGCTGACGGTCATGACCAGCTGGCAGGCGGTGTCACCCACGCGTCCATCGGTGAAACCAAGGTCACTCACGCGCCAGGCCGGGCAGTTGGAACCTGGCCCCATGCTGAAGGTAAGCGGATCATTGTCCGGATCGGTCGCGCGACAGAGATTGGCCCGCACCCACTCGCCGACGCCAAGGGTCAGCTCCTCAGGGCAATTTAAAATCGGCGCGCGATTCGTCACCGCAATGGGCCCGGGAGGCGGCTGGGAACCGGGAACCTGCGGCAGACCACCGGATCCTGGCTGGGACGCATCACCATCGGCTGGACCCGGATTGGGATTGGCCGCCGCATCATCGCCGCCATATTCAGTTCCCGGCACCGGCCCGACGCTCTTGAATGAGGCGCGGCCACAGGCTGTCGCGAACAGCAAGGCCGCCGCGTACGTTAGCATGGAATGATATTTCATACTTGGTCTCCCTCTCAGGACTCGTCATTCGATGGTGAATCGCGGGCTCCAAGAGCCTCGGCATGCTGGCCATGGTTTCAACATTATACCGCATATCCTTCAGCGCATGGGATGGCTGAAAGTGGCTGTGGTCAGCTTGTACAAAAACCAGGCAACACAGCCTCGGTATTTGTTGGGAGGTATGAATGGGAAAATCCTGCCTGGGCAGGATCAGCGAGGTTTTTCGATTTTTTTGCAATAATCTGAGGGTTCGTGCGTTTCCTGAATAGAACCCCCGGATCTGGACAGCCTTATTTTATAGCACGCCAAGGCCCCGGGCTGCTCCCTTCCGACTCGATAATCTTGGTAAGGGGACAGTCATGCCGCGTGGCATCACTGTCCCTTATTTTTCAATTGGCGGGATTGTAATTCAGAGTCAGTTCCGAACCATCCTTGACGGCGGTCGTCTTGATCAAAGTTACCGAATTACTGGCCGCATCATAAGTCCAATCCTCAGCGGCCATCTTTTGCTTGTCCAGGACCACCACAATTTTCTTGGGGTCCACTGGTTTTTTGCTCAAGGCAAAGGTCACGCTGCGCTTGACGATATCGGTGGAAAGCCGGGTGATCAAAGCCGACCAGTCGACAGCACAGATATCGAGCATCGAACCTTTGGTTGCTGTAGCGAGCGTAATATATTCCTGGCCGATGTTGGACAGACTGCAGGTGTCACTCTCCACCGACGTGGGCAGACCCACGATCGCGTTGAAGGTGGCCTTCAAAGTTTTATTCGGATCAAAATCGGCGGCCAGGTTACCTGTCCCGGATCCATTGTCATCACTGATCACTACAACTTCCAGCTGGGCGTCCTTGCGGAAAGCCAGGGGCGTGGCCATGGCCGTGCCGTCGATATTGAAGTAGCTGACCGCAAGACTGCCCGCAAAGAGCAGGTTCAAGCGACTGATGGCGTCCGTGGAATCCACCTGCTCCAGAATGAAAGCCATTTTTGTGGGATCACTGCCAGCAGGCACGGCGATCATTTCATCGAGCAGCATGTGAATGCGCGAATCCAGTTTGCCATCATTCAAGGTTGTGATGAGCTTCTGAAGGTTGGCCTCCACGGCTGCCAGCTCATCACCCATGCTCGCACTCGTATCGATGGCGAAGACCACATCCACCTTTAACGAAACCTTATGTTTGTCCGTAAGGCTGCCAAGGTCCTCAAAATCAGCAGGCGTTTCGCCTTTGGACGTCGCTTCATCCACGACCGGAGCTGGCTCCGGAGTGGGTTCAGGGACTTGATTTTCGATCGCAACTCCGGCTTTGAATTCTGAATCACTTTTACAGGAAGCCAGGAGCAGGGCCCCAAGCAACACGATTCCCAATTTGGATTGAATGACCATAAGCTGTGTGCCTCCCGGATGAATAACCGTTCGGCTTACCTAAGCAAGGGCTGTTCCGCTTTTGCCAAGAGTGCGGCGTATGCAGAAATCACTGTCATTGCGGAGTCCGCAGCGGCCCCACTCTTGCAGGATTGATCCAGACGCCATCAAAACCCCCTCATTTTGCCCCTTTTGCATACGTAGAGATTCCGGTAACACCCAATAAAGTCAGCAACTAACAGAAAAAACAGTAACATTCGCTCGCAGCTTTACGTACTCATTTTGTACAGTAGCCAAATTATTCATGAATATCCGTGACTTATACCGCATTTGGGCCATTTGTTTGTTTTTTCTCGACAGTTTCCCCGCACAGAGCGGGCGTTAAAGCCCGGAATTTCTCTCCTAATCCCGTTTGGCCAGACCCTTGCAAGACTTGAGTCTACACACAGGGGAGATAACGAGCATGAAACACGTCTGTTGGCTTTCACTTCTTTTGGTTCTGTCCTGCGCACAGAAAAAAAGTTTTTCCGGTCAGACTGAAGCCGGAAACGAAGCCGATGCAAGTTCGATAGCCATTGACCCGCCAGCCGTGGAAGTTCCTTCTTCCGTGGACGAGGCCAGCATTGGCGACTGCGTTGAAGGCGATCGCATCGTTTTCGCTTTTTCCGGTCCTGTGAAGGAATGCATTGATGCCGGCAAGACCTGGCATTTTGAATCTAAAACCTGCGTATCCATGCCCAAAGCCGCTTTCAACTGCGATTGGGAAACTTTGCAGGGAAAACTGACCGAACTGAATCTTTTGACCGAAACCTTGAAGAACGATTACGCCAACGGCGCGAAACTGATTAGCTGTGGTCAATCCAGTGATGGCAATCGGGTGGCTGTTCAATGGCTCAAGCCGGTGAAGGGCGTCAATTGTCAGAAACTGCAGGAAGGATTTGGAGTCACCACCGGTTGCTATACGCACTACGTGGACGCGGCTCCACCCCCACCCGCCACGACCGATGACGAGCGTCGGGCGCGTGTTAACGAATGCCTGAAGAGTCTGTAAGCCAGACCAGACCTATCCCCATAAGGGCCCGCAGGTGCAAGCGATACGTAAGCCTGCCGCACGTACGCTGCACCGAGGGCCCATTATTCTCTCGCCCAAGCCAATATTACTTATCAATACCGATCTATAGTTTCCTATGAACGCTCAGTCGCGTCCGAATGACCTTCATTCGCGTCTTAAAGCCAGACTTTTTACGCTAGCCATGGGTCCGGCTGCCTTGCTACGATCCCCCAGCTGTTTTTAAAGTCCACGGGACTCTCCAGCTCTTTATAAACCGAGCTTTGCTCCAGGTTCCAGGTTGTCGATGCGATATCAGAAGGTTTTCGTTAATGCGATCGGCTACGAACTTCCTCAGGAGGTCGTTTCCACGCGCTCGCTTGAAGAGGCGCTGCGTCCCGTTTACCAGGCGCTCAAATTGCCTCTTGGGCAGTTGGAAGCGATCACGGGTATTCGTGAGCGCCGCTGGTGGCCCCGCCATTTCAAGGTTTCCGATGGCGCGATCCTCGCCGCCCAGAAGGCTCTGTCCGGTCTGGGTCTGCGCGGCAGCGATGTCGATGTCCTGATTTATGCCGGCGTCTGCCGTGATTATTATGAACCGGCCACCGCCTGTCGGATCGCCAGCGAATTGGGTCTGAAACCCGATGCGGCGGTTTACGATATCAGCAACGCCTGTCTGGGCGTGATGAACGGGATGGTGGATATCGCCAACCGTATCGAGCTGGGTCAGGCGAAAATCGGTGTGGTCGTCTCCTGTGAATCAGCGCGCGAAGTGAACGAGGATAGTCTGCAGCACCTTCTGCAAAATCCGGATCTCCCTCACTTCCGTGACAGCATTGCCACCTTCACCGGTGGTTCGGGTGCGGCGGCGGTGGTGCTCAGCAATGAACCGTCGCTGGGCCGTTCGCATCGGCTGCTGGGCGGCGTGATGCGCAATGATCATCAGCATCACGATCTTTGCCGCTGGGGCGTGAAGCGTTTGCGGCAGACGGTATTTGAGCAGTTCATGATCACCGATGCCATCAATGTGATGAAACACGGTGTCACCCTTGGTCTTAAGACCTGGCAGGCGCTGCTGCTGGAACTCGGCTGGCGCAATGAACGCGTGGATAAAGTCATCTCGCACCAGGTGGGCCAGAGCCATCGCAAGTCTGTTTTGAATGCACTCGGCATTGCGGAAACCAAGGATTATGCAACCTTTCCGATGCTCGGCAATATGGGAACCGTATCGTTGCCTTTAACCGCAGCGATGGCCGATGAAGGTGGCTTTCTTTTACCCAAGGATCAGGTCGGCTGGCTCGGCATCGGCAGCGGCCTCAATTGTCTCATGTTGGGGCTCGAATGGTAGCTAGCACGGAAGTTTTAAGGCAGTATTATCCCTTTCAGAGTCGCTTCACTCAGGTGAGCCGCCAGCGCATGCATTATCTGGATGAAGGGAGCGGCGAAGTGCTGCTCGCCTTGCATGGCAACCCCACCTGGTCCTTTTATTACCGGAATCTGATCAAACAGTTTCGCGGTCAATACCGGCTGGTCGTCCCCGATCACATCGGCTGCGGTTTTTCCGATAAGCCGAATGATCGACAGTACAGCTACCGTCTGGAACAACGCGTGCACGATATTGAGGCCCTGGTGTCCCAGCTGAACCTCAAGGACATTACGCTCGTGCTCCACGATTGGGGTGGCATGATCGGCCTTGCGTTTGCCACGCGCAATCCGCATCTGATCAAGCGCATCATTCTGATGAACAGCTCGGGCTTTCCTTTGCCCAGGAGCAAAAGCTTTCCACTGGCGCTGGCCCTGAGCCGCACGCCCGTGATCGGAGCCTTGCTCATCCGTGGCTTGAATGCCTTTGCCTTGACCGCGAGCTGGGTCTGCTGCCAGCGGCATCGACTGCCGCGCAGTCTCAGAAAACTCTATCGCCTGCCCTATAACACCTGGCAGCAGCGCATCGCCGTGCATCGCTTTGTGCAGGATATTCCCTTGAGCAACAAACATCCGTCCTGGCAGCTCGTTGAGTATACGAGTCAGCATCTGGATCAGTTCAAGAATATTCCCTTTCAAATCATCTGGGGTGAACGTGACTTCGTCTTCGATCGTCATTTCCTTGCGGAATGGCAGACGCGTCTGCCCCAGGCGGAGGTCCACAGCTTCCCGGATGCCGGGCATTATATTCTCGAGGACCTCGGGGATGAGGCGATCAGCCTGATGCGGGAATTTTTGAAACGGCATCCGCTCTGAATGCTCAGGTGAGGGAATTGCATGGACTCCAACATTGCCCACACCCTCAGCCTGATGGCCGAGGCTCATCCCTATCGCGAAGCCGTGATCTTTCCCGAAGGACGGGATGCATTCGGTCGCGTGGCTTATACGCGACTCACCTATCAGCAGCTTGACGAAGCCAGCACTTGCATGGCCCGCGGGCTGATGGCCTATGGCATCCGGGACGGCATGCGCACCGCTTTTTTGGTGAAGCCCTCGCTGGAATTTTTCATTACCACCTTCGCCCTGTTCAAAGCCAAGGCTGTCCCGGTTCTGATCGATCCGGGCATCGGCTTGCGCAATATGCGCCGCTGTCTGGCGGAATCCGAGGCGGAGGCCTTTGTCGGCATTCCCGCTGCCCATGCCGCGCGCATCCTGTTTCGCTGGAAAGGCGGAGGCTGGAAGCGCAAGGTTTCGATCAGCCGCCGGGCTCTGTTCGGCGACATCAGCCTGAAGGATCTGGAACGAGCCGGCCGACGTTTTCATAAGGTGCCGCTCGAACCGGCCACCGAGGACGAGGTTGCGGCCATACTCTTCACCTCCGGCAGCACGGGCGCACCCAAGGGCGCGGTCTATACGCACGGCAATTTCCTGGCTCAGGTGCAGCTGCTCAAGGATACGCTGGGCATTCAGCCCGGTGAGCGCGACCTTTGCACCTTCCCGCTCTTTGCCCTGTTTGCTCCGGCTCTAGGGATGAGCGCCGTGATTCCCGAGATGGATTTCACGCGCCCCAAGGACGTCGATCCCGAGAAAATTGCCGAAGCGATCTGGAACTTCGGGATCAGCAACATGTTCGGTTCACCCGCGCTGATCAAAACGGTGGCTCAATATGGTGTGGACCATCGCTGGCAGTTTCCCACGCTGCGACGCGTGATCTCGGCGGGAGCCCCGGTTCAGGCCGAGGTCATCGAACAGTTTCGCCGCCTGGTGCCGGAGAACTGTTTTCTCTATACGCCTTATGGGGCCACGGAATCCCTGCCGGTGGCGATCGCCGAAAGTCATATGATCCTGCGCGAAACGAGCCAACTCACCGAACAGGGTTTTGGGATCTGCGTCGGCACTGTGGTCCCGCGCACGGATGTTCGAATTATTCGCATCAGTGACCATCCGATTCCCGAGTGGGACCCCGAGCTGGAACTTCCGGTCGGTGTGGTCGGTGAGGTTGTGGTATCCGGCGAACAGGTCACCACCCGTTACTACCGTCGCGAAGGGGCCAATCAACTGGCCAAGATCCGTGACCCATCCACGGGCCGCATCTGGCATCGGCTGGGGGATTTGGGTTATTTTGATGAACAGGGACGGCTCTGGTTCTGTGGTCGCAAGACTCATCGCGTGCAAACACAGGATGGCGATCTTTTCACGATCAATTGCGAAGGCGTTTTCAATAAGCACCCGCTCGTGGCCCGCACCGCACTGGTCGGCATCGGCCCGCGAGGTGCGGAAAAGCCCTTGCTCTGTGTGGAACCCAGGCGTCGGTTGACGGCGACCGAGGAGACCCAGCTCTTCATCGAACTGAAAAAAATCGGCGAGTCCTATGCCCACACGCGCAATATCAAACTCTTTCTCACGCACGAAAGCTTTCCGGTCGATATCCGGCACAATGCGAAAATTTTCAGGGAAAAATTGAAATCATGGGCGGAAGCGCAATGGCGGAAAAAATCCTTGTCACCGGCGGGGGCGGCTTTCTTGGAAAGGCCCTCATCCAGCAACTGATCCTGCGTGGTCACACCCTTCACACGCTCAACCGTGGTCATTATCCGGACCTGGAAGCCCTGGGTGTGCGTTGCTTTCAGGGCGACCTCGCTGACCCGGCCATGGTCAAGGAAGCGGCCCGCGGCTGCACCACCGTTTTTCATGTGGGGGCGAAGGCCGGTGTCTGGGGTGAGTATGCCGACTATTACAAGGCCAATGTCATCGGCACCCAGAATGTGCTCCTTGCCTGTCGTGCGCTTGGAATCTCACGTCTGATATATACGAGTTCCCCGTCGATAACCTTCGCCGGCCGGGATCAGGACGGTATCGACGAAACGAATCCCCTGCCCTCCCATTACGTGGCCGCTTATCCTGCCACCAAGGCTTTGGCGGAAAAGCTGGTGCTGGCCGCCTCCGGATCCGAACTGGCCACCGTTTCGCTCAGGCCGCATCTGATTTGGGGTCCTGGTGACAATCACATCATTCCGCGTCTGCTCGATCGCGCCCGCAAGGGTCGTTTGCGTCTGATCGGCGAAGCCGGCAAGAGGGTGGACGCCGTTTACATTGATAACGCGGTACAGGCCCACCTTTGTGCCTATGATCGTTTGCAGAAGGGTTCACCGATCGATGGCAAGGTCTATTTCATAACCAACGATGAACCGATGCCGCTGGAGGACATTATCAATGCCACCCTCCAGGCGGCCGGCCTGCCCCGGGTGAACCGCCGCATTCCGGCCCGGGCCGCGTATTTTTTAGGCGGTGCCTTTGAATTCTTTTACCGCCTTCTGCGTCTTAATCATGAACCGCCTCTGACCCGCTTTGCAGCGAGCCAGATGAGCACATCGCACTGGTACAATACGCGGGCGGCCCGCGAGGAACTGGGCTACACACCTGCGGTCAGTATGAAGGAAGGTTTTCAGCGCCTGGCGCTGGCCCTCCAGGGCTGAATGACCAGGGCGGCCAGGCCGAAAACGCCTTGGAGGCAAGGCGTCAACGAGCGAGGAGCGCAGTTTACCCCCGTAAACGAGCACCGCAGCGAGGCAGACAACGCCGCATCCAAGGCGTTTTCGGTCTGGCCGGCCGGATCCAGGACAGGCGTCCAGTTTCGGTCCTGGATTGGATCCGCTTTTTCCTGCCATTCTGCGAACTTGCTCATCAAAAACCCGTGGCATAATTCTTGGAATTGGTTCGGTTCACTCCTCTTTATCCATCGAGAGGCGCGACGCACTCTCGCATTACGGAAGATATCATGTTGAACAAACTCCAAGGCTGGCTCCGCACGCTGCTCTTTCTCCAGGCGACGCCCATCATCCGGCGTGCCGCGCAACGCAGTCTGCAGGCGGACGACATGCCGCCGCTTCCCGCCATGAGCGATCCCGGGCAACTGCCTCCGGAATTTCTGACCTTTGAGGCGCGCTCCGGTTTGCAGCTCATTCGCAAAATGATCGGCATCGTGCGCAGCGAACTGTTGAAATCCCTCGGCCTGGGTCTGGCCTATGCGCTCTGCACCCTGGCGACGCCCGTGATGGTCTATCAGCTCGTGCAATTCGTCAGCCTTGCCGCCACCGGCCAGGCCTCCCTGCGCATGGGCTTGATCGCCGGGCTTCTCCTCTGTCTGAGCGGTTCGGCCACCGGCATCCTGCAGCATCATTCCTTTCATATCTGTTTGAAGATGCTGCAACGCGTGGTGGGTGGCCTGAACATGCGCATCTATCATCATGCGCTGCGCATGAGTCGCTCGGCCCGACAGTCCCGTCCCACGGGGGATATCGTCAATCTCATGGGAACCGATTCGGACATCATCGGCTTTGCTCTCTTCGAACTGGTGGAAATCGTCGTGCGAACCATCATCGTCATCGGCGCAGCTGCGATGTTGATCCATTTGCTCGGGTGGGCCGGCGTCCTTGGTCTTGCGACGCTGGTTCTAATCGTCCCTCTCTCCCATAAGGTGATTCAACGCTTTGTCAAACTCGATGATGAACTGATGAGCCACCGCGATCGACGCGTTTCGCTGGTGGCCCAGATGCTGGCCGGCATGCGCATTGTGAAATACTTTGCGTGGGAAGCGCCGATGCAAAAGGAGGTGTCCACCATCCGCGCGGCGGAACTTCTGGCCAGGCGACGGCTCTTTCACAATGCGGCGATCTCGATCTTTGTCTACTTTGCCGGCAGTCTTCTCGTCGGCCTGGTTTCCTTTCTTTCCGCCACCGTACTCGGTCAGACGCTGGATGCCGCCACCATCTTTGCCTGTCTTACGCTCTTCGGTGTGCTGGATAACACGGTCGGCAGCCTCACCGATCACATCTCCACCCTGGCCGCGGCGCGCGTGAGTGGCGATCGTATCGTGGCTCTGCTTCAGACGCCTCTGTTGAGCGAACCCCTGCGCGGCTCTCAGTTTGCCGGCCCCGTGGGTGTGCATTGGCAGCAGGCCGCTTATCAATTTGAGGATGCGACGGAACCTGTTCTGCAGGGCATCGAGCTCGATCTCAAACCAGGGGAATCCGTGGCGCTGGTCGGTCCGGTGGGAGCCGGCAAAAGCAGTCTGCTTCTTGGCTTGCTCGGTGAGGTGCCACTCAAGGCGGGACGCAGCACCTGGACCGCGGTTCCGGACGGCCTGCAACCTCGTCTTGCGTATGTGCCGCAGGAAGCCTTCATTGTGAATGGCAGCGTAACGGATAACATCCTGCTCGGCACGCCACTCGAAGATGAACGCTGGCTCGATCAGGTGATTCACGCCACCTGTCTGGATATTGACCTGGAGCGTCTGGCCGGTGGACGGCACGCGGAGATCGGCGAGCAGGGCATCAATCTTTCCGGTGGTCAAAAGCAGCGGGTGAACCTGGCCCGTGCAGCGCTTCTGAAACCAGGACTGGTACTGCTCGACGATCCCTTATCCGCGGTGGATTTTGATACCGAAGATAAACTCGTCGAGCGCCTGCTCTTCGGTCTGTGGCATAACACCACGCGGCTGGTCACCACCCATCGTCTGCATCATTTGCACCGTTTTGATCGGGTGGTCTTCATCCAGGACGGCCGCATGGTGGACGCCGCGCCTTTGCCGGAACTGCTGAACCGCTGTGAAGCGTTTCGCAGCTTTTACAATCGTGTCGATCGCGAAGCTCTGGAAGAGGCGCAGCACGCGGAACAGAAAACGCCGGAAAAAGAAGTCGAAAAAGCAGCCGCTGCCGAATTCGTCAAACTCACGGATGATGAAGACCGCGCCTCGGGTGCTGTGCAGTTTCAAGTCTATAAGGACTATGGTCGTGCCCTACTGGGTCCACGCGGCGTCGGGCGCTGGATGGTGGCGGCGCAGCTGGCCGCAGCCAGTCTTCTGACCGTTGGTCTGCCCCTTCTGCAAAACGGGTGGCTGGCCTACTGGGCCAATCATCAATCCGGTCCGGCAGCCGATGCCTCCTGGATCTGGCGCGTTTGGCCCGCGTCATGGTATGGAGCTGAGTCGGCCATCCTTCTTTGGAGCGGTCTGGGTTTCGTGGCCGTTCTGGCCGCGGTCGTGCATCAGCTGCTCTGGTCGCGCCGCGCTCTGTATGCGGGAGCCCAGCTGCATGACGCCGCCTTCGCCGCGGTGCTGAAGGCACCCTTGCGCTTTTTCGATCGCACCCCAATTGGTCGCATTCTGAATCGCTTTTCGCGCGATGTGGATTCGGTGGAACGCGAGGTGGCCACCAACCTGGAACGCACGCTCGGACCGGTCTTTCATGCCCTGGCCGCCCTGCTTTTGCTGGCGGCGACCATACCCTGGCTTTTGCTTGTGATCGTTCCGGCTCTTTATGGTTACTATGTGTTTCAAAAAAAATATCGTTATGCGAGCAGGGATGCCCAGCGTTTGATGTCGATGGCTCGTTCGCCACGCTTTGCCTTCTTCAAGGAAACCCTGCAGAACACGGCGGTGATTCGCGCGCATCAACAGTCGGACAGTTTCACCGAACGCTATCGGGGAATCCTTACGCATTTTCAATCGATGTTCTATGGGGTGATCCTGTTCAACCGCTGGTTTTCCGCACGCATTCCCCTGCTCGGAGGTTTGATCTCGTTCGGTCTTGTCACCATGATTCTGGTGCTGGCCCGTTCCGGACAAATTTCACCGGGCATCACCGGTCTTGCTCTGGTTTATGCGCTGCGATTATGGGAGCACCTGAACAATGCGATTCGTGCCTTCACCATGGTCGAATCCAATCTGATCGGCGTGGAACGCCTGCAGCATTTTCAAAATCTGGAGGCGGAAGCGGCTGTCACACTCCCGCCGGCGCTGCCGTCGCGTCAGGAGTGGCCTTTGCAGGGTGAAATCCGTCTCGAAGCGGTTTCCGCCCGTTATGCCCCCGGTCTGCCTCTGGTGCTGCGCAACTGTCAGCTCGTGATTCCAGCCGGACAGAAGGTCGGCATCATCGGCCGCACCGGCGCGGGGAAAAGCACGCTCTTTCAGATCCTCTTTCGCTTCATGGAAGTGACCGAAGGCCGCGTTCTGATCGATGGCGTGGACACGCGTTCGATTCCTCTGGACCGTCTGCGTTCCGCCCTGGCGATCATTCCGCAGGATCCGATCCTGTTCCAGGGAACCCTGCGCAGCAATCTCGATCGCTTTCAGCAGTTTGATGATGAACGCATTCTGCAGGCCTTGCGACGCGCGCATCTGGGAAGCTGGGTGGAAACGCTTGAGGGCGGTCTCGGGGCCGAGGTCAAGGAGAACGGCTCGAACTTCAGCCAGGGGCAAAGGCAGCTCCTCTGCCTCGCCCGCGCCCTGCTGCTCGATACGCGCATCATTGTGATGGATGAAGCGACCGCCAGCGTGGATGTCGCCACCGATGCTCTGATTCAGCAAACGATCGCCGAAGAATGTCGGGATCGAACCGTTCTGATCATTGCCCATCGCCTGGAAACCCTGGGCCTCTGTGATCAGGTCATCGAAATGGACCAGGGCGCCGTGAAAAGGATTCAGACGCGCGAACCAGAATCTGTTGGTCGGCCTGCAGCTGCAGGGTCGCGGCCAGTGGCAAATGATCCGAGCTGCCGAACCAGCCGGCTTCATGCACCACCCGTACGTCCTGAACTGTAAATCCGCGGGCGTAGATGCGATCGAGGCAGAAGAGCGGAAAAATCGCCGGAAAGGTCCGCTGATGGCGCCCCAGAGTGTTTTTGAAAATTTCAATCAGGCCGAGTTCACGAAGAAAGAAGCGGCTGAGCTTGCAAGGCCAGTCGTTGAAATCCCCCGCCACGATCAGCGGCCTGTCGCGCGGCACGTGCTCGTGAATGTATTCGGCCAGCTCACGGGCCTGATCCAGGCGTTCGCTATGACTTAAACCGAAATGCGTGCAGATCACAGCGAGCAGCTCCCCGCTCGCGGTTTGCACGTCGGCATGCAGGATGGCCCGCGGCTGCGTGCGACTCGATTCCGACAAAGTGCGATTGCACCAGCGCACGATAGGAAAACTGCTGAGGAGTCCATTGCCTTGAATGCCGGTGGCGAATTTCACCGTCGGGCCACAGATGCGATGGGCCAGCTCCTCCTGCAGATGATCCAGAAAGGATGCGACCACGGCATCCTCCGGAATCCAGATTTCCTGCAGCATCACAATATCGCATTGCTCGCGCAGGATCGTCTGGATCAATCGTTCCTCGACCGCCTTCTTGCGAAAGGCACTCAGACCAAAGTGCAGGTTGTAGCTGAGAACCTTGATGGGCCCGGATCGTTTCTTCATGAGCGTCCATAATGCGAAAATCGTCGCAACGACCACTGAGCCAGCAGCAGACCAAAAACGATCAGAGCCACGAGCAGCAGAATGGAAACCAGCTCAGGTTTTTCCAAAACCTTAAATAGACTCTTTTGGAACACGACCAGAAGCAAAAGTCCGGGAGCCATGCCCACCAGCGTCGCGGCCAGAAATCGGAAGAAAGGAACATGCCCGACACCGGCGGTCAGGTTGATCAGCGAATTAGGGGCGACGGGAACAATGCGCAGGGCCACGAGAGTCAGAAAATGCCCGTTGCCGACCCGCCGCAGAATATTCCGCACCTTGGCTCCAAAAAATCTGCGAAAGAAATAGCGCCCGGCGGTGTGGCCCACAAAATAGGATGTGGTCACATTCATCACGATGCCGAACAGGATATGCACCAGGGCCTGGCTGATCGGCAGGAAGGCCGCCGTGGCCAGAATCATGATATTGATAGGGACAAAGAGCAGACCCCCGATGGCAAAGGTCAAGGGAATCAGCGCATGGCGCTGCCAGCTGTCGCCACCCGCACCGCGGAAAAAGGCCATCAGACGATAGTGGTCGATCGGCGACTTGCGTGAGATCATATAAAGTGCGAACAGAAAAATCCCCAAAAGAATAAAGCCCACTCCAAACATGACCGTCGGCGAGGAAAGACCCAGGCGGCGGGCCAGGATCTGCATCATCTGGCTCCAGCGATCCATGCCCTCTTCCAGCACACTCGGCTTTTCCGCATCCACCAGCTCGGCATCGAGCAGCATGGGGCCGGTGGCCTGGATGGGAAACGCATGCAGAAATCGTTTGGCGGAACCATCATTTAATATCCGAATGGCATCCCGAATCGATCCGCCGCTTTCCAGGTGACTTTCAATCGCCGTGGCATCCACCTCAGTATGATGGGACAGAAGATGAGCTGTAAAGCCATAACAGGGTTTTTTCACATAAAGGCTGGCATTCACCTCGGAATCAAAACCCATCGAGCGATTGTTCAGATTCGCCGAGCCGACCGAGATAATCTGCGAATCCACGACCATCACCTTGCTGTGAACGGTGATATAGCGCCGGGACTTTTCCAGCTCCCGATGGGCCGGGTAAAACACCTGCAGCCGGTTGTAGGCATCGGCCTGCCGAAGCGTATAAAGCGCCTGGCCCTGGAGGAGCCCCATGGTTTTCTGCTCCAGCCAGCCGCCGGCCAATTCCGGCAGAATAATGACGACCTCGGGTCCACCCTCGCGTTGCAGAACGCCTGACAGAATTTCCACAATGTGCCGCGAGGTCAGATACTGATTTTCAAGAACGATATGGTGCCTGGCCGCTTCCAGCGCATCCGTATAGAGCTGAGCGATCTCAAAGCGCGGGGCAAGGTCCCGGAAGGGCGGCATGGTCTGCGAGAGAGCGATCGACACATCCTCGAAGGCATAGACCCCGGGCAGCATCTGCGGCGTAAAATTCTGCTCGACCGGTTGCGAGGACAGCGTTTCGCCGGTGGCCCGTTTCCAGCGTTCGCAAAAAAGTGCCGCCATGTGCTGGGCCATCGTTCCATTGAAACCGATCTGCATATCATGATAGGGCCCGTAGGGCTGGCCCTGCGGGTCCACACGCAGCGTATGGCGGGCAAAATGATCGCAGGTATCCCAGCGCCGAATGGTAAGATCCAGACCGCCCAGGAAGGCGATGCTCTGATCCACCACCACAAACTTTTGATGCTGCGAGGCCCCGACCGGATGCGCGGCGTCCATCTTGAAGTGCATGCGTGGGTGACTGAACCAGCCAAAGCGCAGAGCCTGCAGCTTTTCCCGTTCCAGCAGATAGATGGGGGCATAGTCCCAGCACAAGAGATAAATATGCAAATCGGGCTTGCTTTTCAGAAGGTCGAGGAGAAAATGATTCAAACTCCAGCGTCGCGGGACCCAGGTGCCTTCCCAATCCGGAGCCAGATTGGTCTCACTATGGATATCCCAGCCGGTGATGAAAATTTCATGAGTGGCGTTGGAGCAGGCTTCAATAAAGGCTTTGAAGTAGTTGGCCGCATCCCAATAGATCCAGGCATTCTGTCCCGTTGCCCAACTGAAGGCGTTGGCCTTCGTCCACAGTTCTTTCATGGACAACCTCCCGCCCTGATACTCGCCTATCTGGAGCCAGGGGGGAAGACGGGGTTTATCATGTAGAAGTCTTTACGGATGTATGGAAAATGTGAAAGCCAGAGCTGGCGCAGCATCAGCCATGAGCAACATGATCAGAAAGAGTCGAGCCCACGCTCTCATAAAACCTCCGGGTCTTCGTCAAAATCACCATTGGATTCATGAGAGTAGCGGGCTCACAGCAGCGGATCAACAACTAAATTCTTATGACGCAACTGTTGCCGCCTCGTGACGTTTTTTGCTTTCCAGTTTGGACATCAGCATATAGAACGCCGGCACGACAAAGAGCGTCAGAAGCGTGGAGACGATGGTGCCACCGATAATCGCCAGACCCATGGGGAGTCGGGCTTCGGAGCCCATGCCACCGCCGAAGACCAGAGGAGCGGCGGCAGCCACGGTTGCCACGGACGTCATGATAATCGGTCTTAACCGCACCGGCGAAGCTTCCAGGAGAGCCTCATACACCGGCAGCTTCTTGTCATGCCGCACATGGTTGGCGAACTCCACCAGCATGATACTGTTCTTTTTCGCAATCCCCATCAGAACGATGACGCCGATGAACGAGAAGAGGTTGAGCGATTGATCCGTCATCCACAGGGCTAGCAGGGCTCCCGTCACACTGAAAGGCAGAGCCATCAGAATGGAGATGGGATGCACGAACGAATCGAACTGCACCGCCAGAATCAAATACGCGACCAGGACCCCGATCAGCAGAGCCGCATAAAGACTTTCGAAGGCTTCGTTGAAACCGGCCGAAGCGCCTTCCAAAGCGAAGATATAATCCGGTGGCAGAATCTCGCGCGCCAGCTCTTCCGATCGTTTCAAAACCTGCGCCTGCGATTGACCAGGGGCAAGGTTTCCGTAGACCGAAACCGCACGCATCCGGTTCACGCGGCCGATGGCCTGCGACGCCTGACCTTCCTCGATCGTGACAAGTTCACGCAAAGGAATCAGGTTGCCGGCCATGTTGCGAACATAGAGACGCTTGATATCTTCGGCTGACTTGACCATCTCATCCGGCAGTTTGAAGCGCACATCATAGCGCTTCCCATCGGCCGTATAACGACCTGAGCGCATACCGCCAATGGCCGCGCTCAGAACCTGGCCCACTGATTCCACGGACACGCCGCGTTCCGCCATGGCCCGGCGATTGGGTTCAATGCGAAGCTCGGGAATCCCTGTCCGATAATCCGTATCAAGGTCGACGCCGAGTTTTTCCTCTTCCAGTTTCTTGATCAGCTCCTGGGCCTTGGCCCCCAGCACGGCCAGGTCCGGCCCTCGCAAACTGATCCCGATCGGGTTCTGCCGGCCCGAGGTGAGGTTACGCGAGGAAATATCGCGCATGCTCATCCGCACATTCTTGATGTCGCGGAATTTTTCGCGCAGTTCCGCCATGATCTGGATGTGCGTTTTTTCGCGTTGCTCCTTGGGAACCAGGTGAAGCGGGAAAAACATCTGGTTGAGCTGAGCGTTGGCTCCCCCGGCCCCGACCGAGGTCGAATAGGTTTTGATCTCAGGAATTTTATCGAGGATCGCTTCAGCCTGTTTGGCAAGCTCCATGGTGTATTCCAGTGAGGAGCCCGGGGGCGCCTGGCCGCTGACCAGCAGAATATCCTGATCCTGCGGGGGAATGAATTCCTGACGAATTTTCGTCACAAGGCTGAGGGACAGGACGAAACCGATCATGGAGATCAGGATCACGAGGTAACGCCAACGCAGGGTGAGTTTAAGCACCGTCCGGTAGGCATTCCCCAGGCGTTCAAAGATATGATCCATGAAGCGTTCAAAGCGTCCCACCTTGGGTTCATTGCGGAGAAACGCAGCGGCTCGCATCGGTGTGATGGTGACAGCTTCCAAAAGCGAAATCAAAACGGCAGCCGAAATCGTCACACCGAACTGAAAGAAGAACTTACCGATCACACCTTCCATGAAAACCACAGGAATAAAGATGGCCACCATGGCAAGCGTCGCGGCCGAGGCCGCCGGCAGAACTTCCCTGGCCCCTTCCGCCGCGGCCCGGAACGAGCCCTTGCCCATTCGGTAATGCCGGACGATGTTTTCCAACAGCATGATGGCATCATCAACCACGATCGAGATGGAAAGGGTCAGCGCCAGAAGGGTAAAAAGGTTCAGCGTGAACCCGGAGAAGTACAAAACGATAAAGGTCCCCACGATCGAAGTGGGAATCGAAAAGAGGATGTTGAGCGCCGCCTGGTAGCTCCCCAGAAAGAGAAAGCAGACCAGGATGGTGATGCCACCCGCCACCCAGATTTTTTCCATGGTCAGGTCCACCGTGGCCTTGGTGGACCGTGTGAAGTCGACGTTCACCCGATGTTTGATGCCTTCGGGAAAGTCCTTGGCCAGGATGTCCATCTGTTTCTGAAGGGTCTCGGAAACAACGACCTCGTTCGTGCCACGCTGCTTGCTGATCCGCAGACTGACGGTCGGCTTGCCTTCATACCGCGCCACACGGCGAATATCGGACAAACCATCCTCGACTGTGGCGACGTCCTTGATGCGAATATTCGAACCGTGGATGATCTGTCCGCCACGTCTCAGAATCAGGATTTCACCGACATCCTCGACTGCTGTCGCTTCACCCAGCCAGCGGACGCGCAGCTCCCTATCGGCCTCCGAAAACTGGCCCGCCGCGCTTTCCAAATGCTGCATATTCAGGGCTTCGACGACATCGCTGACCGTCAGCTGATACTGGTTCAATTTTTTGGGATCGAACCAGACCCGCAGGTTGCGCTCGCTGAAACCACCGATATCAATGGCGCCCACACCAGGCAGAAAGCGCAGCTGATCGAGCAGAACGTTGTTGGTCCAGTTCAGGATCTCGCGAAAATCCTTGTCACCGTAAACCGAGACGATGAGGATGGGGTCCTCTTCCGGGTTGGATTTGCGAATGACGGGTGGATCCGTGCCGGTCGGCATACGGAACTGACTGATTGCGGACTGCACTTCCTGCAGCGCGACATCGATGTTGCGATCGATATTGAATTCGAGAGTGATCCGTCCGGAGCCTTGCCTGGCACTGGATCGCATCTCCTTGATCCCCTCGATGGTCAAAAGGCGTTCTTCGAGAGGCGAAATCAAATCGGCCTCAACCACTTCGGGTGCGGCTCCCTCGTAGTTCACGGAAATGTTGAGGATGGGAAAGTCGACATCCGGCATCTGGCTGATGCCCATGCGATTCAGGCATATCGCGCCAAAGACAATCAAAGCAAACATTAAGACCCATGCGAACACGGGTCTTCGAATCGACATCTCAATCATGGGGATCCCTCAGCGTCTCGTCCAATTTTTCAGATTAGGGGCTTGCGTTAAATTACGCAAGACTCCATTTGACGCAAAAGACTGACAGACTACTGGAATTTATGCCATTTCTGTGACCGGCTCTTCCTCAATGTCACCCGGCAAACGAACCTTGTCGATCCGCCGAATGCCTTCCTTGTCCACGATCAACTGATAGTAGTGATAGTAGACATCCTTGACCGTCTCATCATCACCGCTGACCCGAATGATCAGATCGATGTGATAAACCTTGGGCAGCATGTGCAGGCCGGCTTCCCACTTGCTGTTGGGCAGCAGGTGTTCCGCGAAAGGGGCATCCAGAGGACTCAGAAAGGCGCCGACATTGAGGCGATAGAAGGTATAAATGGCGCGAATTTTCCGCTTGAGCACCCGCGTGCGTTCCCCGCGCAGGTCGAGGATTTTTTGATAGCGGATGACCGTACAGGCTTCATTTTCAAGACTCGTCACACTTTCCGCTTCCAAAAGAGCGGTGATGTCATCCGGCAGTTTTGTACTGTCCTTGAAGGTGACTTTCTCTTCCTGATTGCCGACGTGTATGGTTTCCCCTTCAGCGGCATTACCAGCATAGATGATCTTGCAGCTGTTATCCGGCAACTTGCCAAAAATCCCGCCTTTAAACCTGCCGTTCGCAACGTCCTTGATGCGATCACGGATGATATAGGCCACGATCAGAGCGGTACCGAGCAGGAAGGAGGAAAGCCCAATGGATTCCATGCTGAAGTTCGAACGGCCGTTTTGCAAACGCAGGACGACATCCGCCAGCACTGCCCAGGCACCGGCAAGACCGGCCGCCATCACCGCCGAGGTCTGTTGCTGCAGGAAGAAAAGGGGTTTGGTGCGCGTATCCAGATAAAGCGCTGACCAGATGCGACGCTTGAGCAGACCGCGACGATAGAAATATTGCTCCAGTTCCATGCTCGGGCTGCGCGAATCAACCCAAATATACTTTTCGCGTTTGGAATAGATCCGCATGAGCCGCAGGATGGCCCGGAGGCGCTGCCGCCAGCGATCGCGCAGGTCAGGCCAGAGTCCGTGCCGCTGCAGGATCAGATCCAGTTCAAGGACCACGTCCTTGATGTTCATGATCAAATATTCATCAATCGAATGAATTTCGTTATGCAGGCCGGCCACCCGGGCCAAAACCTCGTGCGCGACCTTCTGCCACTCGCGATAGATATTGAGGACCTTGACGAGGCTATCGCGAAACGCGCGCTCAGCCTCATCCAGAAGACGCAGCGAGTCATCCGGCGTCTGACTTGCGCTGAGCTCGTTCAGAATGCTGTGCATGCGCTTGACTTTACGCTTGAGGAACGTAAAGAAGGAGCAGGCAAAAATACGTGCTTCATCCTCGATGAACGACTGCCTTTGGCTATTGAAAGGCCGGCTTTCATCGCTGATTTCAGCCAGTATCTTGCGCAACGGCGATCGCTCAGGATCGTCGGTCAGCCCCATCATTTCCTTATAGCTCAGCTTGGGAATACGGAAATTGAAATAGGATTTCATATCGCGATAGAAGTTTTCCACGCGATAGGTGCTCTTGTTCACCTTCATCTGCGGTGGAAAGACAAAATACGATTCCACCTTGTAACGCTTGGGATACACCACGTCCTGGCCTTGCTTGACCATAAGGCGGTGTTCAAACGACGCTTCAAACTGCATGGGTTCCACGATACGAATATCGGTTTTCACCAGACGTTTGATGGAAAGTTTGGGTTGTTCTGATTGGACGTCCATCTGCAGCATAGAAAAAATCACGACCTCAATACGCTAGGGATCCATTTCAAGTCTGACAAACTCCCTACCCTTTGGCCAGGGAAGAACAGGGAACAAGGCCTAGGCCGAGCGAAGATACTCCGTTTGCTGGAGCTCGGCCACCAGATCACGAATCTCCGCATCCAGTTCACGCCATACGCCGTCGGCAGCAGCGAGCTGCTCCGTCGCGCCCAATTTTTCCAGCTGCAAACTCAGAGCCACGGCCTTCTGCGCGCTGAATTCAAGCAGCGAGCCCTTCAGATGATGCGCGCTGCACTTGACCGCTTTGGCATCATGGTTCTGAATGGCTTCCCGGATCGCTTCAAGATTTTCGCGGGTGGATTGTATAAACATCTGAATGACCTGGCTCATGATGTCCGGGTCATCACTGACAGCCTCAAGCAGAGGCTGCAGATCAAAATTTTTGGCGCTCATCAGCGATTCCCCAAGGAGTTGTCCCGTAACGCCGTTATCGGTTGATCAGGGATTTTCTGGAGCCGGGACCCCTTGGGAAAATGGCAAGATGGACCGGATTCAGCTTAATTCCGCTGTGGCTTATGGGAATACTGCAGAGGCGGTGTTCCGCGCCGTTCGATGACGGGGATAAAGCGGGCGGTTTCTGCGGAATCATCATCAATCGGGACGATGTCCTCGACCTGAACCGTGAACTTGCGTTCCTCACTCCAATCAAAAACGTAGGCGAATTCCTGCCCCACTTTGAATTGAAAGTGGCTGAGTTGAATCAGCGTTTCCTCGCCGCCATCGGCTGGCGCTTCATACGGCTGCTCGGAGCCCAGAAAACGGTTGTCGAGGAAAAAGGAATAGCAGTGGTCCGCATCCCAATGCAGCGCTTCCTGAATGGCCAGATGCAGATCGTGCAGATCATGAATATCGAGCAGTTCGATGGAACAGGAAAAGTCGCTGATGGCAAAGGGCCGCACGCGGAACCGAATGGAGCGGGTGGCGACGGTTTGATCCTCGTCATCCGCAAACTCTTCGATATCCTGGCGTCTGACTTCCGCCGCGATCGACTCAATCATATCGAAGACGACCATGTCGCGGAGTTCGGACACGGGATCCCGAATCGGCTGAAATTCCGGACAGGCGAAAAGATTGGCCCTGACCGTGGAACCATCGGGCTGATCCTTGCTCTTCAGCATTTGAATCAGATCCTGACCGTAGCTCTCTTTGATCCGCGGCGCCAGCAGTTGAATTTCCGGATAATGGCGCTCGTCGGCAACATAAAACGAAGTGAGCAGACAGGTTCGCCAGAATTCGTAGTCATCCGCGCGGAAGACATGCCACTGGTCATAAAGGAATTCGCTGAGGTCCTCGAAATCCAACAGATCCTGCGTGTAGTGCAGGAGCAGGGCATCGATACAATTTTCGCGCAGCTCAAGCCCGTGACGGGCGTCCTGGGCGATATGCATCAGCTCATCCGGCTCACTCACGGCGGCCAGGATACGGCTGGCGCCTTCGATCGCCTCCTCTTCCACCAGATCATAAAAGCCAGGATCCTCCATCTGCATCAGAGCCAGGATGGAGGGCAGGGACTTGCGCTCGCCGAGCGAGGCCAGAAGGAAGAGACAGGCTGTAGTTTTCAGCGGATTGCCAAGCTGGGTGGCCTGGCCAGGGTGTTCCAAAGCGGTTTCCAGCCAGCGTAAAAGATGCGGTGTCATGCGATGGGAGGCGGCGGTCGCCTTGATCAGACTTTGCCGAAAATGCTGTTTATTTTCACGGTGCGACAGCCCGTCCAGCACGTACTGAAGATCATCGCGGCTCAAAAATATCAGGTCACCCATAAGATTCCAATTCCTCTGCAGTGGAGCAATCCCGACGATTCCTCAGCTTTCAACTGGTTCATAGTGTTGAGAAAGACCGGGTCATGTCAAGCCGTTAATGCCTGGAAAACGGGTGTCCAGCAATTCTGTCATACTCCAGGCCTGGTTTCCTGGACAAAGGGCCCCGGGCGGCGCAAACCAGCCAACAGGGCCCTTACGAAAGGGGCCCAGGCCTGGGGCCTGGGCACTTTCAATCGCTTAATGTTCGGAATCGCACCACGTACGTACGCTATCTCGGTGCTCGCCATCGCACCCCATACGTACGCTATCTCAGTGCTCGCCATCGCACCCCGTACGCTATCTCAGTGCTCGCCATCGCACCCCGTACGCTATCTCAGTGCTCGCCATCGCACCCCATACGTACGCTATCTCAGTGCTCGCCATCGCACCCCGTACGCTATCTCAGTGCTCGGAATCGGGAGGCGGATTTTTCTGCGGCATCTTCTTCATCCAGCTGACAGGTGCAAACCCGCCGCCACTGGGAACCTTTTGCCGCTCGCGCCGGTGAACCCAGCGTTCCTTCACCTCTTCCACCACACTGAACAGACAAGGAACCACGACCAGCGTGAGCACCGTCGACGCCAGAAGACCACCGATCACCGCCACACCCATGGGCGAGCGGGCTTCACCACCTTCGCCATGACCAAAAGCGATGGGCAGCATACCGCCGCCGGCTGCAAAGGTCGTCATGAGGATGGGGCGCAAACGAATCGGCCCGGCTTCGAGCAAGGCGGCGTTCACCGACAGGCCCTCGCGTATCTTTTGCATTGTAAAGTCGATAAGCAGAATACCGTTCTTGGTCACCAGACCCATCAAGAGAATGATACCAATCATCGTGTAAACCGACATCACCTGCCCCGTGATCAGTAGCGAACCAAACGCACCGGTCAACGACAGAGGTAGCGAGGCCATGATCACCATGGGCGCGAGGTAGCTTTCATACTGGGCACACAGAATCATGAACACCAAGAGCACCGCAATGGCCAGCGCTCTCAGCATCGCTTTGATGGCATCGGCCATGATCTCGGCTTCACCCGTCAGGGTCACCGAAACTTCCGCCGGCATATTCTGCTGCGCATAGGCCTGAATCTGCGCGATGGCACCACGCAAGTCCTTGCCGGTAAAACTTGAGTACACGGTAATCTGCCGCTGACCGTTAAACCGTTGGATCGCCGAAGGCGCTACGGCCGGTTGAATTTCCGCGATCGAACCCAGAGTCACCAGCTGACCTTTGCGGTTCATCAGACTGATCCCTCCCAGGTCCGCCGCACTGAGGCGATCCTGATCAGATATCCGCAGACGCACATCCACGGTTTTTCCGTTGGATTCGATTTCACCGACCTTATCCCCTTCATAAAGGGCCCGCAAAACCGCACCGATCTGCCCAGCCGAAACCTGCAGGTCCGCCGCGCGACCCTGATCGATCACAACGCGGAATTCCTGTGCATCCTTGGGTTTGGTCGTGCCGGCTTCCACCGCACCCGGAATATTCTTGTTGATGTGCTCCTTGATCTGATCGGTAAAGGTCACCAGCTTCTCCCAGTTATCCGAACGGAAGACGAGCTGAATGGGTTCCGTGCGTCCTCCGCCCCCACCACCAGGTTCGGACACCGTAAGTTCAGAGCCATTTCCGGAATAAACAGGACCAAGGTCCTGACGGATCCGTTGGATGATCTCTGCCTGCGTGAAACTCCGTTCATTCTTGGGAATCAACAGAACATCAAACTTCGCCTTGTTGGGTTTCCGATCACCGGTCGCCGCCACGGCCGCGACCACGGTTTTCACGCCCGGATAGGCCTGCACGCGATCGACGATTTCAAAAACCTTGTGCCTCGTGGCGTCCAGACTCGTCCCTTCAGGCAGTTCAAGGTTGATGTTAAACTGACTTCTATCCTCTTTTGGGAAGAAGGCCACGGGCACAAACTTCAGAAGAACAATGGACAGGACGAAAACCAGGAAACCACCCAGCAGCGTCAAGCCCCGGCGCTTCAAGGCCGCCTGCAGAATGCCGCGATAGGTATTGTCCAGCCAGAGCAGGCTGTTTTCCACCTTCTGCCAGGCACGCAGGGCAGTTGCATTGTGCGGCTTGTGGTCACCCGGTTTCAAAAGACGGGCGGACAGCATCGGAGCGATGGTAAAAGCACAGAAGAGCGAAACCATGACGGCGAAGGCCACGGTCAGACCGAACTGATAGAAGAAGCGGCCGATGATCCCTTCCATAAAAGCCACAGGGACGAACACGGCACAGATGGTTAACGTGGTGGCAAACACTGCAAGACCAATCTCCGACGTCGCATCCTTGGCGGCTTCAGCCCCTTTCTTGCCCATCGCCAGGTGGCGGTGGATGTTCTCAATCACGATGATGGCGTCATCGATCAGGATACCGATGGCCAACGACAAACCGAGTGTGGTCATCATATTGAGAGTAAAGCCCATCCCCTGGAGGAAGGCGAAGGTGGCAATCACCGACGTAGGCAACGCCACGGCCGAAATCACAGTAATCCAGAAATCCCTCAGGAAGACGAACACGATCAGGGTGGCGAGCAGAGCACCCAGTACAAGGTCGAGTTTCACGGCATCGATCGATCCTTTGATGTAGATCGAGTTATCCGTCACCACTTCGACTTTGACCGCCTGAGGCAGTTGCAGTTTCAACTTATCAATGGTCTTACGCAAATCATCCGCGATCTGCGTGGTGTTGCCACCCGCCTGCTTCGAGGCGGAGAGCAGGATGGTCGGTGTCTTGCCAATGTAGGCTGCCGTTTCCTCTTCGGCGATCGTGTCCTGCACGGTGGCGATGTCACCCACGCGCAGACTCCGGCCGTTCAATTGCACGGGCAGGTTGGCAATCTCGCCAGCCCCAGCGGCCTTGCCTTTGACGCGGATGCTCCAGGTATTCTCCTTGGTCTTGAGTTTACCCGACGGAATATCCACGCTTTGACTTTGCACAGCGGTCATAAGATCCTGCGGGGTCAGACCAAAGCTCGTAAGCTTCTCGCGATCGACGAGGATATGAACTTCGCGTTCCCGCACACCCGCCGTATCGATACGAGCCACCCCATTCACGCGTTCCAGGGAAGGTTGTATGACATCATCCACATAGCGGGACAGCTCACCATAGCTCAGGCTATCCGAAGACACCGCAATGTTCAGGATCGGTGCACCACCCACATCAAACTTCAGGATGACAGGCGTTTCCGCTTCATCCGGCAGTTCAGAAAGGACAGCAAAAATTTTATCGCGCACTTCCTGAGCGGCCACGTCCCCTTTCTTGTCGAGCTTGAATTTCAACACGAGCTGCGCAAGGTTCGGATAGGCTGTGGATTGCAGGGTATCCAATCCGGAAATACCGTTCACGGCTTTTTCCAAAGGATCAAGTACCCGCTGTTCAATGGTTTCGGGGTCGGCACCGGGATAAATAACGGTTGCCGAGACCACCGGGAAGTCAACGTCCGGATATTGGTCAATCGCCAGCCTTGGCAGCGCGAAGAGACCAAAGACCACCAGCACAAGATTGAGCATGGTGGCAAAGACCGGACGCTTGATGGAAACGTCTGAAAGTATCATGGTCGCACCCGTTCCTCAGGTTTGAGTTTATTAATGGAGCTGAGCCTCGGCATAAAGTCCGGGAACGACGCGCTCATCATGTTCAGGAGCCTTCGCAATCACCCGGAACGTACGGCTGGCCTGTTCCACTATGGGAACGAGGCGAACCACTTCCAGATCGCCGGCAAAACCGGTGGCTGGAATGGAAACCTTGAGCTTGTCACCGATCTTGATCTTGCCGGCGAGGCGCTCAGGCACCTGGAAATTCAATTCCACATCCGTCGTATCATACAGTTCAAAGACCGCGTCGCCGGGATTCACGCGCTCACCCATGTTGCGCAGCTGTTTGCTTACGACACAGTTGTAAGGCGCCACCAGTTTGGTGTCCTGCAGGGCCTGCTGCGCCTGGGTCAGTTTCAGATCAGCCATCTGCAGATCAAGACGGGCCTTGTCGTAACCGGCCTTCAGCTTGTCGAACATCGATTCGGTCGAGACATTGGCTTTTTTAAGCTCTTCCTCACGCTCGAACTCACTTTTCGCATTGGTCAAGGCCACCTGGGCCATTTCCTTTTGCGAGCGCGCCATGTCCAGAGACAATTTATAGTCGCGGGTATCGAGGACAGCCAGCACATCACCCTTCTTGCAGTTCACACCCGTCTTGACTTTCAAATCCTGAATAAAACCGCCGACCCGGAAGGACAGCTGCGATTTAGTCTGCGAAGCCACTTCACCCGACAGTCGCATGCCGACGTTACTTTCAACGCTCGGAGCGGCTGCCGTTGTCGCAGCAGGAACCGTGGCGGTGGCAGCAGGGGCCGCCGCTGGCTGTGCGGGCATGGTCGCTGGTGCCGCTTGCGCGTCACCCGTTGGAGCCGGGGTGCTGACAGCAGCGGGCGGTGGTGTTGCCGGCAGATCCACCTTGTTTTTGGTGCAACTGATGAGCAGCAAACCGCCTGTCCAAAGAATGAGTTGAGTCCGTTTCATAAGCTTATCTCCTTAACCGCTCTCACGAAGCGGTTTGTGCCTGAGGTTGTTGGGAAGCCTGGGCCTGGGGAAGATCCTTGCCCATCGAACGCTGCAAACGGAAATGCCAGAGCAAATACTGAGTTTCAGCCGCGACCCGCGTTCCCTGAGCCGTGGACATGGCGCTTTCCGACAGAATCAAATCCGTGGCGGAAATCTGTCCGTTTTTAAAGCGGGTCTGATCGATGCGATAGGCTTCCTCAGCCTGAACCACACCGGTCTGGGCGAATTTCAAAGTTTGTTTGGCGGCCTGAAAATTCTGCCAGGCCTGGATCACGTCCAGCTTCACACCATCCTGAGCACTGACCCGGGTGGCTTCCGCCCTGTTGCTGTTGGCGATCGCTTCCCGCACGGCAAAGACGCTGGAGCCGTTGCTCCAGATATCCCACTGCAGGCTGATGCCGTAGTAAGTGGATTCCTTTTCACCACCGAAGGCGGTCATCTCACCAAAATTGCGATCCCATTTCTTGAACACATTCACGCTGGGAATGAACTGGGAATAGGCCAGGTCCTTGTTATACTCAGCAAGCTCAGTGCTGAGCGCGGCGCGGCGCGCTTCCGGTCTTTGAGCCAACGCCTGTTCGATCCCTTTTTGGATATCGACGGCCTCCTCTTCCAGCTTGGGCAAATTCTGTTCCAGAACCAGGGCCTCCTCATCGCGGGCCTGAATCATCTGCTGCAGCATGGCAAACGCCACGTATTTGGTGGTCCGGGCCTGGGTGGCTCGGGTTTCCGCCTGCGACAGGGCGAGTTGAAATTTCAAAACATCCCCTTGGCTCAGACGTCCCACCCTTTGAATGGCCAGGGCATCCTCATACTGTCGCTTGGCGGCGTTCAGGGAGGCGCCGGCAATCGTTTCCTGCTCCTGGGCCTGATAAGCGCTCAAAAAGGCTTCGGCCGCTTGAAAGGCCACATCACGCTTGGCCTGACGCAAGGCTTCAAAGCTCATGTCCTGCTGCATGTTGCTGAAGCGACCATACTGCACGGCTGCGTAAAGACCGGTAATGGGCTGAGCAATGGTCAGGCTGCCTGTCTTCGCCACATCATCGCGAACGAGAACATCAGCGCCACCAAACTGGACGGTCTGCTTGTCCGGAAAATAAGTCTCGTTATACTCGGCTGAAACCCGTGGGCCGATGTTGGTCCAGGCGCTTCTTTTTCTTTCGGTGGCGGCGTCCATTTCCGCCTGGGCTTGTTCCACAGCGGGGTTGCTGGTCACAGCGCGGTTCACAGCTTCCGCCAATGTCAGAACTTTTGGTTTGGCCGCTTCCTGCGCCCAGACTGTACCTCCGCTGGAACCAAGGAGGCCCAGCATGATCCAGCTGGTTAATTTGCATCGCATCATCGTTCCCGTCCTTAACAATTAGAGTAACAGTATCGTAACCTTCAGCGGTTTCACTATTTTCGTTTTTTCAATCCGACAAGGTAAAGGTCGATTAAAGCTTTGACCAAATCGTCGAGAGGGAGCTGACGACCCTGAAAGGTCCAGGGCTTTTCCAGTCCATTCATCGCAACAAAGATGGCGATGGCCGAGATTTCGGAATCACTGGTCTCGAATTCACCGGCCGCCACACCATCGTCGATGATCTGCTTCAAAAGGGCGATCTGCTGAGCACCAAATTTCTCCCGAACCCGATGCATGGCCGGGGTACAGCTGGCTTCATTCATCACTTCCGCCGTCAAGCCATTGGTCTGAATCAGATCATGAATAAAGCGGAGGCGCACCATGATGTATTGTTCCAGCTTCCGCGAATGGGTTGGAGCGTCCGCAATTTCCGTCTGCAATTTATCTGTCAGGATCTGGCCGAACTTCTGCGCCACAGCGTCAAAGATCTCATCCTTGCTCTTGAAATAGAGGTAGACGGTTCCTTTGCCAAGCCCAGCTGACTTGGCTATTTCCTCAATGGAGGTCTTTCTTACGCCATATCTACTGAACAGGGTCTGGGCAGCTTCCAGGATCCTGATTTCTTTATCATTTCTATCAACTTCGTATGTCATGGAAACCTCAGGGGGTTCTGACTCACTGACCACTATCGATTTCTGGTCATTATCAGGATATCCTATCGGAGGGAAGCGGAATATATTAAAGCTTAGCGAAAAAGGTTATCAGTGTGATCATTTGAGGACGGATATTGAGCTACGTTCAGCCCTGACCGTGGATGCAGCGCGCCGTCACCATTCCCCAGCCACTGCTCCGGAAGAATTTTTTTTCAGAAGTGTAGATAATGGATCTTTGATCTGGCAGAAATGCCACTGCTTCCTGCTGGGCCAGGCGCGGCAGACGGATCTTGCGTTCGTAAGGAAGCCAGCCCTCCCGCTCGGAGTGCTCATTGTCCGCCTGGCCAGTCCTTTCAAAAATGCCTTGCCAGTTGATCAGCAAAAGCCTTTTGCCATCGGCACTCCATGACGCGTCCGTAATCATATCATAGAGGAAAAAGCCAACGGATTCCGCCACCTGTTCACCATCGTTCTTGCGCCAGGCCTTGGCGGGAAGACGGAACACCAGGCTACGTTTAGGCTCCTTGCTGAATAAAAACATATCCCCCGTCTGGGGATGCACGGCCAGGGCCTCGACATCCAGGCGGTCCTGTTTAGGGAATTGAAATTCCATTTCTGCCGAATGCAGCGAGTTGGTGAAGAGCGTGCTTTCATCAATGACATGAATCCGTTTTTTGCTGCGGATATGAAAATTATCACCGGTGTCCGCCACGAACAGGCAGGGACCACCCCAGGGGCAGGGACCCTGGCTCAGCGCCTCTGGATCGAAGGAACTGGCTGCGTAGTGGATTTGGTGGAGCAGATTCCCCTTCAGATCGGTGACCAGAATCAAAGGCTCGTTGCCCGAGTCGACCACGTGATACAGGATGTTTTTATAGAGTCGTGAACTGACGACACCACTCATTTCCTGCAGTTCCGCCACCGGCTGAATCGGCGGCCAGTCCGCCTCCCAGCGCTGGCAGACAGGGTCCGCAGACGGCGGCTCCACCCAACGCTCCGGCTCGGTGATCTGAGCATACGCGTCCGTCTCATGAGAAGATAGGAGGGACCACTGGGAAGCCACACCATAGCCCAGTCCCAGGAGGGTCGTGGCGATGATCAATCCAGACACGAGCTGCATGACCTTCATCGGCGTCCTCAGTTTCAGAAGCGGGGTGTAGCCCATGATGGAACCGTTGACCTCTCGGTGAATCTTGACCATGGCTCCGTTGCAAGTTTACTCTGAATACGTGAAAGTTTCGAGTCCTGCTCCGAGTCATCGAGGAGGTTCTGTGACGAAAGTGGAAAAAACCTTCCCCGCGGGTGCCGTGATCTTCCATGAGGGCGACCCTGGCGGTGATATCTATATCATTAAGTCGGGAGAAGTCAAAGTCTACCAGGCGCGCGGCGGCAATGAAATCCTCCTCGCTCAGCTCGGTCAGGGCGAATTGCTGGGCGCCATGACCGCGACCACGGGCACTCCGCGTACGGCGTCCGTGAAAGCCTTGACGGAGACTGTCGTCACGATGATCAGCAGCAAGGATATGGAAAAGCTGCTGAAGGATATCCCGCCCTGGGCGAACATTTTGATCAAGGATCTCATCTTTCGCCTGAAATTCATGAATGAGATCTATATCCAGTCCATCGGTGCAGAACCCGGCGGCAAGGGCCAGCATGATCTCCTGCGGGCGGCCACGCGGCTCGCCAAGGGAATTTTGGCTAACGCGCGTGTGCAGGAGAAGGAGATTGACGGGACCACCGTCGTCGATCTGCATTCCAGCTTCTCACCGTTGCTCGATATTTTCCTGGCCGAGAAGGAACTCTTCCTCAAAATCTACAATCTCTTTCTGGAATATCGCCTGCTCGAGCTGAAAGAGCTGCGGCAGGCCGGGAATTTTCTGTCCAAGGAGGAACTGGCCGGCCTGGAAACCTTCCATGAAATGGCCAACCAGCATCTTGGTGCCCACGCCCAGCAAAAGAAAGCCCCACCGACTCTGGCGGTCGGCGAACGCAAGGCGCTTTGGGACCTGGCGCTATGGGCAAAATCTCAGCCATTGGACGCGACCGGTCGTATGGTTATGACCCTGGCGGAATGCGAAAACCGCCTCGCGCAAAGCCTGAGTCGGCAGCACATTATCCACGTCCTGCAACGCGCGAGCGCCTGGAACTTGATTCATCTGGATAAAGCCGATGTGCGGATTTCGTTCCGACCGGATACCATTCGTCGTGTAGTGGCGAGTTTGAATCTGATTCATGCGCTGGAGAGTGAGTCATCACCCCTGCATCAGGCGGGCTAGATCACCACCCCTTGAGGTGCAAGCCTCAAGGGGTTTTGTTTACAACAAACGATCCAGGTAAACCCATTCACGACAGTTCACCATGTTTTCCGCCACCCGGCCTTCGTCCCGATGTGGGGACCGCTTGGCGACGGTAAAAATTTCCGGATCATCGCCGCGCATGCGCAGACGCATGGGGCGTGGAATCATAAGCGTCACCCCGATGTTCATGATCTCGTGCTGCAAGACATCCATTGCTTTGCGCAGCTCCAGCTGCCGTTTCATAGGCATGCGTAACATGGAAATCCCTTTCTATTAGAGGTCTGACTGCTGTTCTGATAAGAGAACCCCTAGCATACAATCGTCCTCCCGAACCCGACAAGCGTCACGGCAAAACTTTCCTGAATAATACAAAACTATCGGTGAAACCCGGTCTGGGTGCTTTACTGCAGCCTCGGGCTCATGTGCGCTTAAGCCCTCAATTGCGACGTGATCATAAAACCCCAGGTAATTGATCATAAGCCCTCGGCGTGCTATGGTCCCGCGTGAATGGTTAGAGTCATCCAATATTGGGAGGAATTCTTATGAAATTCATTATCGGTCTTATTTGCATGCTCGGTTTGTATCAGTCAGCCTTTGCAGTCACACTGCAGAGCGCTTACGGCTCCAACCTCTGCCTTGATGTCAACCGCGGGGAGCAGAACACCTGGCGCTACGACACCAATCTGGAAGTATGGCCTTGCCACGGCGGAGAGAATCAGCAGTTCAATCTGCAACCTCATACCGTATCCGGTGTTTCGACGATCTTTACGATCCAGGCTCTGGGCCGCTGCGTTGATGTTGATATGGGTTTTGTGGAAGACTGGACCCATCAGACCAATCTGCAGCTTTATAACTGCAACGGCGGAATCAATCAGCAGTATCGTCTGCAGCCAGTGGGCGGCGGCTGGTTCTCGATCGTTTCGATGATGGATGGGCGCTGTCTGGACATCGATCTGAACACCGCCAACGGCTGGCGCTATGAGCGCAATGTCCATCTTTGGAACTGCAATGGCGGCTCGAATCAGCGCTGGCGCTTCGATACCAGCCATGGCAACGGCGACATCATCTTTCAGTAAGACCTGAGGCCTTGAAGCATGTGGCCACGTGATCATCCACGAGGCCACAGGCCTGCATGAAGGCATAACAGATCGTGGTTCCGACGAACTTGAAGCCACGTTTTTTAAGGTCCTTGCTCATCGCATCCGATTCCGCTGTGGAAGCAGGCACATCCTTCAGGGTACGCCGGGGATTCATCAGCGTCCTGCCGCCGACAAAACTCCAGATATACGCATCGAAACTGCCGAACTCCTTCTGCACCTTCAGGAAGGCCTTCGCATTGATCACCGCTGCCTCGATCTTCAGGCGATTGCGGATGATCCCTTCGTTCTGCATGAGTCTCTCACGCCGGGCCTGATCAAAACGTGCAACCTTGATCGGATCAAAATTCGCGAAGGCCTTGCGATAGTTCTCACGCTTTCTGAGAACCGTAATCCATGAGAGTCCCGCCTGGGCTCCCTCCAGAATCAGAAACTCAAACAACGTCCGATCATCGTGGACCGGCACGCCCCATTCGTGATCATGATAGGCCACATACAGTGGATCGTCCCCGGCCCAGGGGCAACGTGATATCCCGTTCATGCGTTAAGCTCCCAAAGAAAAAGGCGGCCTCCAGGGGGAAGCCGCCATCATCTGCTTTTAACGATCAGTGCGTGGCACGCTTGTCGTATTTCACGCCCATTTCATCCAGGATGCGATTGGCGCTGGCGTACTGATCCAGGACCCACAGCATGTACCGCACATCCACATGGATCGAGCGGGTGAAGGCGGGATCATAAGCCCAGTCCGAAATCACCCCATCAATGGTGCCGTCAAAGACGAGGCCGGTGAGTTCGGCCTTGTCATTCAGAGTCGCGGAGCCCGAGTTGCCGCCGGTGATATCAAGGTCAGCCATGAAATTCACAGGAACGGTTTTCAGCGAATCCAGCTGATAGTTTCCATAGCGCTTCTCCTTGATCAGCTCCATCTGCTTCGCCGGAACATTGAATGGCTCCTTGCCGGTGTTCTTGGCGACGATTTCCTCCAGTTTGGTGAAGGAAGGCAGTTCCACCCCGGCCCGGTTTTTGTAGCCTTGCACGGTGCCGTAGGTGATGCGCAGAGTGGAGTTGGCGTCGGAATAGAGAACCTCGCCTTGTTTCGCTTTGTAAGCGGCCAGGTTTTGCATGTACTGCGAACGCACCTGCTGGAAGCGGCCGGCGCGATCCTTGTTTTCGTTCTCCAGTTTGATGGAATCATCATAGAGCGCCACGGCCAGCTGAATGAAGGGATCCTTGGAGGCTTCGAAAGCCTTGCGGTTCGCGTTCATCAGGTCCAGGCGTTGTTTCTCGTCACCCAGAATGGATTTCGCATAGTAATCCGCCAGAGCTTTCTTCTGCGCAGCCGCATCCATGTTGACGAGCTCCTGCAGCGCCTTGGGAATGCGTTTTTTGAATTCAGCCTTGGCTTTCTGAGCATCGCTGAGACCCAGTTCCCACAGAGCCTGATCCACTTTGGGATCGAAGCGGCGGGTCATGGCCTGAAGATTTTGTTTCATCATGGCAAGGTCGCGATCCTGATAGCCGGCTTCCCGTTGCGCGTCCGGTTTTTCCTTTTCCCGGGCCAGGCGGTAAAGACGGGAGGCGGTTTTCAGAAGATCTGAATCACCGGCCTTGCGCAGGACGAGGGAAAAGCGATCCGCTGCGTGCTCTTCGTCGAGCAGTTTATTCAGGGCGGTGAGGTTTTGCAGAGCCTGCTTGTTCTTCGCTGTTTTGAAATAATCCAGAAGAGCCTTTTCTTCAGCTTTCTTCTGCTTCAGAAGGCCCATGGCCTCATAGCCCTTCTGCTTGCCTTCGATATTTTTGCTGGCGTTGCTCAGGCCAGCGAGTTGCGCGGCATACTTGATGCCCAGCTCAGGATCCTTGGCTTTGAAGTCCTGAATCAGCGCGATGCGGCGGTCCAGATAGTCCTTGGTTTGTGGACTGGATTCGTCAAAGTAGAATTCCACTTCGCTGGCCAGACGATGCCGGTTGGTGCGGCCAGGATAGCCGGCGACCATCACGAACGAGCCTTCGTTCACGCCCTTGGTGTCAACTTTCAGGTAACCCTTGGGCTTGTAGGGAACATTGTCCTTGCTGTATTCCGCGGGAAGACCCTTCTTATCGACATAAGCACGATAGAAGGAAAAATCACCGGTATGGCGTGGCCACATCCAGTTATCAATATCACCACCGAACTTGCCGATGGCCGAGGGCGGAGCCTGAACGAGGCGCACATCCTTGATTTCAAGCTGACGGGTCAGACGGTAGGAACTGTCGCCCAGGAAGGAGTCGATACGGCAGCGATAGCCAGGTGTTTTTTCACAGGCCGTGATCAGGTCTTTCCGACGCTTTTCGATCGCCTCATAGCGCTTGAGCCCCGTGGTCTTATCGAGACCTTTCAAAATATCCTTGGTGACGTCCTGAATACTCTCCGTCACGAAGACTCGAGCACCCGGTGCCGCAGGCAGTTCGTCCGCCATGGTATTGGCATAGAAACCGTTTTCCAGGAGGTTGCGTTCTGGGCTCGAATTAAACTGGATCGAACCATACGCGCAGTGATGGTTGGTCAGCACAAGACCCAGGTCCGAGACGAACGAGGCGCTGCAGCCGCCCAGGCTGACGATGGCGTTCATCGGAAAAGCGGTTAAATCATTCAGGTTTTCCGGCTTGATCGCCAGACCTTTGGCTTTCAAATCTTTTTCAATCAATGGCAACTGCTCGGGCTGCCACATACCTTCCACGGCATAAGCGCCCGAACCTGTCAGTCCACCAAGGACCAGTACCAACAGGGGGTTCCGAAACTTTTTCACGAACGACTCCTCTTTCGTCAAAAGAATTTTGCCCTAACCTAGCAAGGAGAAGCCGGTTAGGAAACCGCAAAAAATTCAGCCTCCTGTCGCAACCTGGTATTTCCGGCCAGAGAGCAAACGCCGCGGCATGGGTCTTGATGAAAGGCCAGGGTGATAGTGTAACAAGTCCTGAGCACCTGAGGTTTCCATGTTCCGGAAAAAATCAAGTATCGCATTGTTATCCCTGGTGTTTTTATCTCAGGCGTTTTCGTTCGCGGTGACGCTGCTGCCCAATCTACTGGCAGGAACCGGTCTGTTTTCGCCCGTTCAGGCCAGCCTTGTCCTGGCTCTGGCCTCATTGATGTCCGGCTTCTGGCAACCGCTCGTGGGGCGCTGGCTGGATGAAGGCCGCTTTCGCACGGCGTTCGCGATTATCGCGAGTGCCTATGCGCTCGGTATCGTCGCATTTCTCATCGAGGCCTCCTCCATAGCCTTGATCATCCTCGGCGCCTTGTCGCTGGTGGTGGCGATGACCACACTGCGGACGCTGTCCACGCTCGCCATAGTCGGCCGCTTTCAAGGCGAGGAACGGGCGCACATGGCCGGTGTTCGTTATCTCGTTTCGAACTTTGCACTCGGTGTGGCCGCCGCGATCGCCTTTCAATGGCTGGCCACGCATCGCACGCTGCTGCTCAGCATCGATTTGATGACGACTCTCGTGCTGGGATCCGGCCTGACCTGGTTTCTTTTGAGCGAACGACGCAAGCAGAGCGCGCCGGTCGTCAGCAGCGCGGGCAGCCTTGTGGTCCTGCGAACAGCGTTTCAGGCGCATGGGGTTCCCATGGCCGGTATCTGTTTGATCACCATAGGATTCATGGGGCACATCACGTATTTGCCGCTGCAGTTGACGCAACGTGGTCTGCCGGCGGTGGAATGGAATGCGCTCACCCTTTTGGTGAACACGATGACGATTGTGCTGGGCATGCATTTTCTCCGGCGCCTGACGCGCGACTGGAGTGATGGACGCCGCGGCGCGACCGGAGCGATCCTGATCGCCCTGGGTCTGGCTCTGGTGCCACTCGTTTCGAGTCCTGGCGCGCTGATCGCGGTCACGATAGTGTGGACGCTGGGTGAAATGATTTTCATTCCCTGGGAACAGGTGAAGTTTTATGAATTCTTTGGCGATGCCCAGCCCGGCCTGGCGTCCGGTGCCATTACCTTTGTGATGACTCTCTGCCAGATTCTGGCTCCGCTCTTTGCCACCATCCTCCTCATGGTGCCGGAGTTTGTGGCCTCGCTGCTCCTTTTGCTGATGCCGCTCGGCGGTTGGGCTCTTTATCGCTGGGGCGGATCCTGGACGCGGGTCCTCAGGCCTCGCGCGGTGCAAAAGGAAGCCGCTTAACCTGAGGAACGTCCTCTGCTAAGGTGGATGAACATCCACCTTGTGAGGTTCCGCATGAAAGCCGGGCTTGTTCTGTTTGCCCTCAGTCTTTCGTTGACCGCAAACGCTGCCGAGTCACCCTATCGTCTGACTCTGCAGCTGCCTCTTTATGATAGTGCCGCCCAAAAAGTCACCGGTTTTTCTCCGAGTCTGATGCAGGCGCATGCCCTGACCCAGGACTATTACCTGGGTTCCCATCGCCTGATCGCTGAACTCTTCGGCACCGCCGATCAGGAACGCTCGCATCGCCTCGAGGGTTTCGCTCTGATCGCCTTCGATTTTTTCAGCCAGGTTCAGCCGCTCGCCACCACCTGGCTGCATGAGGAGGCGCATCGCTCGGTCCTGAATCAATATGGAATCCGCAGTCACAACGGAGTCTACGATGCCAGCATAAGCGATGGCACCATACCCGTCGATGAAGTGCGCGATGTGGACTTGATCCGTCTGAAGAGTGAGCACCCCGCGGATTTCGTGCGTCTTTCCACGGCCGGCATGGAAGCGGAAAGTCAGTTCGCTCTGCATCTGGAAAAAGCTCAATTTTTTGATCGGGCCCTGCCGCGGCAGCATTTTTTGATTCTCCTCTCCCACCTGGGCCCCATCAGTTATCGCAACCTGTGCGACAGTCGCAGTGGAGATGTCGCGACGCGAGACGACCTGGCCACCGAAGGTCCGGATGAAATGAAGCGCGACTTCACCGGTTTTGATTGTGTGTCCTATGTTTATGATCTATTCCGACCCGATGAACCTTATGAGGCGCGCGGCCCCCATCCGTCCGGCGAAGGCATTGCCCGGTATCGCAGTCGGGACGATCTGACCGCAACGGAGAAGGAGTATCTGCATCGCATGGCGCTTTACAGCTGGGTGAATCTCATCGATCCTTTCTGGTTTGTCTTTTCCGGCTGGGAATGGGGGGATCGGATGTGGGCGCTCACGCTGCGACATCATCTGACTCCATTCGGTCACAGCTTTGAGCAGAATGTTTTCCTGAAGGACGCGGATGTTCAGGAAGGTGGACAGCTCTTCATCGCGCGTCAGTACACCAATCAACAAAAAACTCTGCCGGGGCTGGAATGGCAATGCATCGGCTGTCAGACCTGGAGCGACGGGCTTTCGCTTGATGTGAGCACGGCCGTCTGGTGGCAGCCGCGCACACTTCTTTATCGCGAACGGACCTGGGAGCCGGGCGGCTTCGTGGCCCTTAAACTCCACAAGGATGTCAGGACCTGGGCCGCGGTCTTTGCGGAAGTCATGAGCAAAACCCGGGGTTGGATGGCGGATGAAATCGATCTGGCTCCTGCAACCCACGTGCGGCTCGGGATCAATCTTCGCGTGGAATAGTCTTGCCCCACGTCTGGCGTCCTGGCAAAAAAGCTAAAAATCCCGTGCGAATCCGGAAGCTTCGCCCCGACCAACACCCCCAGGGAATGCGATTTCTGAAAGGTTGCCTGCGGACAACCGATAAGGAAGACGCATCATCCAGACAGAGGGCTTTCTATTTTCGCCAGGCGCTCCAAGCAAGGCTTCGCACGCGGAACTATCCCAGGGATACTTCTGCTGCTCCTTATTGCCCTTACGGATCAGGCTTCGGCAGCTCTCGTATGGAAACCGGATCAGACGTCCGTGATGACCGTGGATGAATTCGCCTGGTTCTGCCAGGACGCGATTCCCCCGGAAAGCGCGGATCCGTCCCGGGTCGATTCCTCACTCTTCAAGGCCCAAACCGGATCTTTGAATCTCGGCTATCTCGTCAATCGAATTTGTTGGACGGACATTCAGATCAGGCTCGACGACGTCACGGAACATTCCGTCCATCTCGAACACGGTCAGACACAGGCGGACGTCATCCGGGTGTTCCATTCGCTGGATGGTCTGTCCTGGATGGACCTGGGCATGGCGGGCAACAATGTGCCGGCATCCCAGTGGCCCGTGCATTATCGGGCGCCAACCTTTGCCGTGAAGCTGCAGCCGGGCCTGAATCGGCTGCGCATTTATCAAAGCAGCCGCGACATCACCGGCGTGGATTGGAGAATATGGGAACCGCGAGCCTTTTATCTGGCAAGCAACTGGGAGAGCATGCTCTACGGCGGCTTCTTTGCGATCTGCCTTGCGCTGTCTCTCTATAACCTTGGAATTTTCGCCGTCAGCCGCGACCCTCTGCATCTTTACTATTGCCTTTATCTCGGCTCCTACGGCTGGGTTCAGATGTTCCTCACGGGTTACACCAAGCTTCATATACTGACCGATGTGGGGCCTTTCCTGGGACGCATGGGCATCACCTGCATTTCCGCCAGCATATTTTTCGTCTATCTCTTTGTCGGTCGCCTGCTCGAAATGCCGAAATTCCCACGCGTAATGAGCCGTCTCTTCTGGTTCATGGCGTGGCTCGCGCTCAGCAACATCCTCATCACCACCCTCGGACCTTTCGATATCGGCGCCGGGAACTGTCTCTTGGGCTCAGGCGTGGGATCCATCCTGGCCCTGCTGTATGGTTTTTACGCCATCAAACTCAAAAATCCGCTGGCCCCAATTTTTCTGGTGGCCTGGTCTCTTCTTTTGATCGGTACTGTGATTCAGGTCAGCGCCCTCGGGGGTCTAATTGAGAGCACGCCGCTCACCCGCTCGGCGAACTTTGTCGGCGCCACCGTGGAAGCGATCCTGATTTCCTATGCTCTGGCTTTCAAAATGAAGCGGGAAAGGATCGACGAAACCAGGCGTCGCAAGCATGCCTATTCCCAGCTCGGCAAGATGGTCTATCCGCATCAGCTGTCCATGATGGAACAGGGTCGTCAGCTCGAGGAAACCATGCCCCTCGCCACCGGAAACGCCTGTGTGCTCTGTGTGGACATGATCGACAGCTCCAAGCAGAATATCCATGAATTGAAGCACTTTTTGCGCTGTTTCTTTGATGAATGCGACGCCGTCATGAAACGTGGTTACGTCGGAGAAGGCTTGCAGGCTTATGGCTTTCGTATCAAGGAAATGGGTGATGGCTTTCTCTGTTCCGTCGGGTTTCCCTTTCTTCCTCCTTCCCATCTCAGTTTGCGGGAAATTGCTCTCGATATGGCAGCCGACTTTGTCCAGAAGTTCGAGGAAACTTTGGAGCACTTTCCCATTCAGGGTTCCAGCGAACCTCTGCTGTCGATCGGCATCGCCGAAGGTCCCATCGAGGGTTTCTTCACCTTGTCCGGTATTCGGAGTTACGAGCTCTTTGGCAAAGGCATTGTGCTGGCCACCCGCTATGAGGCTCTCCGGAAAATTCATGAAATTCCCGGCTCGGGTCATTTGATCTGCATCAAATCCACCGTTTATCAAGCGCTGCCGGCGCAGTATCAAAAAGCGTTCACCCGCTTCGTGCTGGATAAATCGAGGCAGTATATCCGCGATGACGAGGCTGTTAAGGATTTCCATTTCCAACGCATTGCCAGCCGCCGGCGTCACGCCGCCAGCGCCTGATCACGGCAAAGGCCAGATCAGTTCCTCCAGCTCCTCGATGGAATGCACGCGATCCAGCCCACCCGGAATGCGCAGTTGCGCCCGGAAATCACTGTAGCGATGCAGAATCTGAAGGAGCATCAGACGTCGGCGCAGGGTCCTGTTCTGATCCGCTTCCGCATAACCATAGCCGCTGAGCAAAGCCTTCACGAGATTCGGCCGGCCTTCGCAGCTGAACAGAAGAGGACCGAGCAGATCGTATTCGGGAGTGCCGATCATGGCATCTCCGAAGTCGATCATGCCAGCGATTCGGGTGACCTCGGGCTCATCCAGGACCAGCAGGTTGAAGGGCGTATACTCTCCGGTCAGGATCACCGGTTGAAAGGAGCCGGACAGCAGGGGCAAGGCCTTCTGCACAAAGGCATCGACGGAGTCGGTGAACCAGCGCGGCATGCCCAGCCTTGTATGTCGAGCCCTGGCATGGGCGATCTGCTGCGCAAAAAATGGAGTCCATGCGGGAGGCAGATCCATCAGATGACCCACCGGCACGGCATGAACGCGGGACATGATGCGGCCGATATCCTGCAGGAGCGCCGCCTTCGCCAGATTTCCGAGTCGCGGCCACACGTTTTCCAGAGTGACACCGGGCAGACGGCTCATGATGATATAGGGCCAGTCGCCCTGGACACCGGACGCATAATACTGAGGAATCGGCAGCTGCAACTGACCTGCAAGATGCTGCATCACCCGCCATTCGCTGACCCATTGATGTTTCAAAAAAGGCGGAAACACTTTCATGATCCACGCCTCACCCAGCGCGGCGATCAGATTGGTGCCATCGGTAAAGGGCTGAAATCGAGCCGCCAGGGCCGGATCGGGTCCCTTCTCCCGCCAGAGCGCGAGAAAGGGCTCGCGCCACAGCTCAGACTGCAGCCGATAGCGGCGATCAAAATCATCGGGATCAATGGCGGAAGGAAAGTACATCACCAGCTGATCCGCAGGTGATCTTTGAGTTCATTGGGATTGTGGGTATCCGGCGGAAAGTGCGGAACCAGAATGTCCTGACATTTGGCGACCGCCTTTTCAAAGCCTTCGACGAGTTTATGATCCTTCGCGCCCTGCACAAGGTCATGGACCAGTTCCTGAAAATCCTCGGGCTTGCAGAAACGCGCAATGCCCTGATCCGCGAGGACCACGGCCTGCCGTTCAAAGAACGAAACGAAGAGTAAAATGCCCGTGCGTCCGGCCGTTGCGGACAGACCGGCTTCATAAAAAGCCAGCATCGCGCGACGTTCCGTTTCCAGTTTCTGATCCTTGCGTGGAATCAAAAGTCTTTCCACGGACGGCATACGGGCCAGGAAAAAACCGGTCAGCCCGGCGATCACAAAGGCCAGGGACCATAAAAGATCATGACCCGTCCAGCCCGCCGTGAGCACCAGAATATGCTTGACGCTGAGGGCCAGCAACAGTCCCAGCAAAGCCCCCAAAAGGTCGCTGTTGCTGGATACAGTGGACCGATAGACCAGCATCGGGACGATCTCCCCACTGGTTTTGGTCTCGGCTTCGAGCACCGCACGTTCAATGCGTGAGGCACCTTCCAAACTTAAATAGGATCTGAGCCAGGCAGGAATCTCCTTTACCATGATCCGGATGCTCCTCCTCCTGAAAATCCACCACCGCCGCCGCCCCAGCCGCCGCCGCCTCCACCGAAGCCGCCGCCACCGAAACCACCGCCGCCCCAGCCACCAAATCCACTGCGACGCCCACCGAAGCGGCCGCGCGGTCCACCTCCACCAGCCGCCATGATAAGAATGACAACCAGAAAGATGACGAGGGAAAACAGGGAGCCCACGCCCCCTCTGCGTTCCCCGCGCGTGCTCCGCACTCGCGTCTCGGGAGCGTCGACCCCGAATTTAAAATCCGGATCCGTATAAGCCACGATATGGGCCACACCAGCAATCACACCGGCATCATAATCACCCTCACGAAACAGTGGGGTCATCTTCTCCCGGATGATACGGCTGGAATAAAGGTCGGTCAGCGAACCTTCCAATCCCTGCCCCACCTCGATGCGGAGTTTGCGATCCTGGGCTGAAATCAAAAGTATGGCGCCGTTATCCTTGTCCGCGGTCCCGAGTTTCCATTGCTCTGCGACGCGTATCCCAAATTGTTCGATGGTTTCATCTTCCAGCTGGGGTACTGTCAGCACTGTAATTTGACTGCCGCCCGCCTGGTGCAGGTCACGCAGCTGTTGATTGAGATAGGTTTCCGTCCCTTCGGAAAGTATCTGGGCGGTATCCATGACAGGAGCCGCCAACGGAGGAATGGGTGTGACCGCCAGCGCAGACGTCACACTCCCTAGCCAAACTATCAGCAGCAGGAGTCGCTGCATGAGCGTCCTCACTTGAATTCAACCTTGGGCGCGGTCTCGATCTGCTGTTTCTCGGCGTCCGTCACGGTCCATTGCGGCATCTTCTCATGATGATAGATGAGGCTATTGGTAAAACTTGTGGGGGGCACGGTAATCAAATTGTTGAACTCATTAATCGCTTCGATGTAGCGCTGACGTGCCACGGCAATACGGTTTTCCGTGCCTTCGAGTTGTGCACTCAGATCGCGGAACTGCGCATCGGCCTTCAGATCTGGGTATTTTTCCACTACGACCATGAGTCGACCCAAAGCCTGGCTGAGGCTGCCTTGCGTGGCCATATATTGCTGCAACTGTTTGGGATCCATGGAACCCGGATCCACCGTCGTCTGGGTGGCCTTGGCCCGGGCTTCCACAACAGCTGTCAGAGTATCCTGTTCATGCGCAGCGTAACCTTTGACCACACTGACAAGGTTGGGAATCAGGTCAGCCCGTCTTTTATACTGGTTCGTGGTTTCTGCCAGGGCGGCTTCCACTTTGTTTTTGGCCTGGGGAATGGACTGCAAACCACAGCCTGCCATGGCTCCCACCAGGAACAAACCGGCGATTGTCCGACATATAATACGCAACATGGAATACTCCTCCGTTTCGTCCTTCTCGGACTCTTGCCCAGGTATAATGTAATGCTTCATGTGTATTTGGCAAGGCCGAAGACGGGCTGGGAATGAGGATCCCTAGCCAGCCTGGGTTTGTGTCGAGCGCCGGCGCAGCTGCTCCATAAGGCTGAGAACGATTTGATCAGCTGGTTCCTGCTCCGCGAGACGATAGAGAACTTTTTCCGCCTCGGTCCACCAGCCCAGCTGCAAATACAGGCGTGCCAGATCTTTCTGGTCATGGCTTTGATTATAAGCTTCGATGGCGATGGATTCACTCTTCCGCATTTTTTCCAGCATGGCCTCCAGAAAGGAGTCTGCCGCGGTCTCATAATATTTCAGAGAAGCCGTCCGAAACCCTTGTCTGGCCGCCAGTTCCGCCTTCAACATCATTCCGAGATAACGGGGCATCATCCGCTGTGGCGGGCGCGGGAGGCGTTGATGCAATCCCACACTGCGCCGCCGCTGCATCTGAAACCAAAGGCTATAGACATCCGTCCGGTCGCGGGATTCCGGCATGAGCTTTTGCACAAGTTCCACAATGTGGCCGGGATCCCCTTCATGTCCCGGCTGACGTTCCTGATAACGCAGCGCCTCCAAGAAACCACCAAGGTGCTGAGGTGTTTGCCGCCAGGCCACCAGCATGCGGCCCAGACAGGCCTGCAGACCTTCGCGGGCTTTGATGCACTGCCGCAGAAGTCGTAGCTGCTGCGTGGCTTCATGACTTTCCACCCGATCAGGGTTCCGCAGAGTCAGCGGCGCTCTTTCGGTGGCCTCGACATCCAGCAGTTGTTTTTCGGCTTCGAGCGCGGCCTGGCTGATGGCACGCATCGATTGGGTCTGCCGCGCTTCCCAAATCAGCCCCCCGAGCAAAAGCCCACCGAGAACGATGCTGATGAGCCAGCTTTTTCCTTGCTGAGGCCCGGGATAACAAAGACGTCTTGGTATCATATGCGACTCAAGGCAAAGGTTGTGAAAGGAAAACCAGCTGGGGTGCGTTCTGGACGTTGATGGGACGTTCATTTTCATGAGCCAGATCAACACCGAAATCCAGGCTGTAACCCTGATGAATGTGCACAAGATTCAAATTTTTCAGAGGGACCGGCCCCACGGCGGTGCAGTTGCCAGGATCAAAACTCAAGGGATCCTGCGCTTCCGCCAAAGGCCACTGCTCACGCCCGCAAAAGGCGGCGGACTCCAGGCGTGCCTGCCCTTCCGCATTAAGAGCGGCCAGGGCCTGTTCCTGATACATGAAGTCAATGCCATATGTGAAATCACGCGAGGTGACCATCAGCTCGTAAAGGCCGCGATATTCCAGCGTCGCCACCGCTTCCTCGCAGGCAGCGTCCACATAATAGGTTTCGGTGCGCGTAGCATCCTGGGCGTTTTTCAGGTCCAGTGCAATCCGATAGGAGGCGAAAAGATCCTGCCGTGGCACGCAAACAGTGGACCAGGATCCATCCACGACAGAATAAAGAGGAGGATCCGCGGATGATCCGGAACAGGCCGACATCCCCAGAAATGACCAAAGCCAGCATGATGGAAACCGCATGGAAAAACCTCGACAGTCGTCCGGTTCTTCCATTGTACTCCGGAGCCACGAATCCCCGCAACGGGCGCGGCCTGGCTCCAGTCCTGGCTTACGGCTGATCCTTTAGGGCGTTGTGCCCGGCAGTTCCACGATATCCCCGCCCATCGCCTGCAGCTTGGGCACGAGGTTGTCGTACTTCCGGGTCACTTCATGGATGTTGGTCAGATGCGTGATGCCTTCCGCCACCAGTCCTGCGACCACGAGGCATTTGCCGGCGCGAATGTCGGTCGGCAGTTCGAAGTCCCGCGCCCGCAGTTTGGTTGGTCCTTGGATGATGGCCGAATGCACGAAGTTATGATTTCGGAAACGGCAGGGGGATTCCCCGAGGCACTTGCTCGTCACATGGATATTGGCGCCCATGTTATTCAGAAAGGAGGTATAACCCAGGCGTTCCTCAAAGACGGTTTCATGCAGAATGGAGACGCCTTCCGCCTGCGTGAAGAGCACCATGAAGGGCTGCTGCCAGTCGGTCATGAAACCGGGATGCACCTCCACCTCGATATGCACGCCTTTGAGCGGCCGTCCCATCGGGGCTTTCACATAAAGGCCTTTGGAGTTCACCGTGAATTCCGCACCCATGCGCTGGATGAAATTCAAAAAGCTGTAGACCGGTCCATGCGTGACGTTCTCAATCAGCACATCCCCGCCCGTGGCCAGGGCCGCCACTGCAAATGACACCACCTGGTTGCGATCGAACATGCAGCGCAGTTCGCAGCCGTTCAGCTTTTTCACGCCTTCGATGATAAAGGTTCGATTGGGAGTCTGGGTGATATCCGCACCCATTTTCTGCAGCATCATGCAGAGTTCAAAGATCTCCGGTTCGATCGCCGCATTTTCGATAATGGTCCGACCGCGGGCCATGGAGGCCGCGATGAGCAGGTTTTCCGTGGTCATCACCGAAGGAAAGGGCAGCTTGATATGCGCGCCGCGCAGCCCCTTGTCATCGACGCTCAGATGATACTGATTGCCGTCCTGTTCGACCTGCGCGCCCATCATGGCGAGCCCTTCGATGTGGAAATTCACCGGCCGCCGACCGATTTTATCGCCGCCGAGGGCCCCATAGAAGCTCACCTTGCCGAAGCGCTGCAGGAGCGGCCCGGCGCAGAGGATGGAGATCCGATTCTTGCGACAGATTTCCTCGGAAATGGCCCAGCGGTCCATGGTCTTCGCACAGACTTCGATCGTATCGGATTCATGCGTGGTCACCTGACCACCGAGGTAACGATAGAGCCCCTCGACGATTTTGCGTTCATCGACGTCCGGGGCACCTTTGATCATCACGGGTTCGTCCGTCAGCATCGAGGCGATGATGCATTTGGTAACCTGATTGGAACTGCCGGCGATCGAGATGCGGCCACCGGAGAGTTTTTTACCGCCAACGATCCTGAGGCGAGGTTGGGTCATTTCCATTGACTCCTTTATCCTAAGACGGAAATTCTTTAATCATCCTGATCGAGATCAGCGTAATCCGCGATGGAAATCGGATCATTCACCCAGTCTTCATCCACGATCACTTCCAGACCGAGAAAGACCTTGTTTTGGAAATGCAGCTCCAGGCTTTGCCGCGCTTCCATGCCGATTTCCTTAATTTTCTGGCCGTTCTTACCTAAAACGATACCACGATGCGCCTGACGACTCACCACGATATTGGCTTCGACCCGCACAATGGTCGGCTTGAACTCTATTGTATCAACCCGCACGGCCAATTGGTAAGGCAGCTCCGCCCCCAAATGCCGGAACGCCTGCTCGCGGATCAATTCCGCACAGACGAATTTCTGCGGACGATCGGTCAGGTCATCATCCGGGTAAAGCCAGGGGCCTTCCGGTAAACTGCCACCGATCGCGGCCACCAGCTCCGTCAGGCTTTCCTTGCGCTTGGCACTGATGAGCCACGGATGGCGATCATCCAGGCGCGCGGCCGCCTCGGGGGGCAGCTCTTCGCGAATCATGGCGAGGATTCCGCGCAAACGCTCCTCGGCCAGACGCAGTTCCACTTTTTTCAGCTTATCGCATTTGTTCAGACAGACGAGCACGCGACCACGCGATTCCTTGATCACGTTCCGCAGGAAATTGATATCCTCGGCATGGCCGACATCCTGAACGTCGATCACATAAAGTATCATATCCGCATCGGCGAGGACCGACCACGCTTCCCGATTCATCATCGAGTTCAAGGTCAATTTCTTGTGACTGCGATGAATACCGGGTGTATCCAAAAATAGCAGCTGGGCTTCATCTTCCATACGGATGCCCAGGATGCGATTGCGAGTGGTGTTGGGTTTGGCGCTGACGCCGACGATCTTCTGGCCCACCAGGGTATTCAGCAGGGAACTTTTCCCGGCATTTGGCCTACCCATGATGGCGCAATATCCACAGCGCTGTGTCATATAAAAAACCTCAATCCTACCAATTTTACATATTCAAGGCGACCCACTGGGCTGGCAGCATGCCTTGATGGGGGCTGATTGGCAAGGTGAATTCCTGCAGTATCCTTGAATCCCCATTGCCCGGGAGAGCACAGATTCAGGCCGGGTGCGAGAGGAGCGCGACCACAAAGCGGGTGTTGGGATGCCGGGTATCCACTTCGATGCTGCCGCCATGGGCCGCCATGATTTTTCGGGAGATGCTGATGCCGAGGCCGGTACCCTTGCCAAAGGGTTTGGTGGTGAAGAAGGGCTGGCCCACGCGGGCCAGGACGTCCGGCTGCAGACCCTGGCCGCTGTCCTCGACAGCCAGCTCCAGGACGGAATCCCGTTTCCGGATCGAAATCCTGATCCACTTCGGATCCAGATTTTCCACCGCATCCCGCGCGTTCTGAATCAAATTCAGCAGCACCTGCCCGAGCTGAAGCGGGCGTCCCATGGTGTGACAGGGCCCAGGCGGACGCTCAAATATCAGCTCGATGCCCAGCTCACGAATGCTCTGGCGACAGATGGCCAGCGTATCATCGACCACCTGCACAAGGTCCACCCGTTCAAAGGGGTCGCCCTGCCCTTCATACGAAAGGCGCCGGAGACTCATGATGATCTGGGACATGCGGTCGGTCGTTTCCGAAATCTTCTGACTGGCATGACTCACGCGATGGCGATCCAGCGGTTCACGCTGGACGAGCTTCACCAGCTGGTCGCTATAGCCTTTGACGATGCCCAGCGGATTATTGATTTCATGCGCAATGCTGCCCGCCAGTTCGCCAATGGCCGACAGTCGCGAGCTGGCGACAAGAAGGGTTTGCTGTTCCTCGATCAGCGTCTGACTGGTCCGCAGGTCGGCAATGGTGCGCCGCAACTTATTCTCGCTCTTCTGATTATGCAGATAGAAGTAGCCCGAATACAGAAAGACGGTGGCGAAAACAAAAGGCATGGTGGCGAGGTGGATGAGCCGCTGCTGTTCGGCCGTCAGCGGCAGGGGTTGCACCAGATCCAGCCCCATGGTTTCGACGAAGAAAAAAAGCAGCACGGGGGCCAGGCTGCAGACGATAAAACTCGCCCGCCGTCGGTAGTCAAGCAGAATGAAAGGCGCCGACGCGCAGGTAAGGAATACATACTGGATTCCCGCCCCAGGTCCGAGCGCCAGGGAATAAAACAGCGTGACCGCGTTGTAGTTGAAAATGGTGTAGAGACGTCCAAAAGTCAGCGAACCACTCCAGCGATTGATCAGGAAAATGCAGCCGAAATGCAGAGCTGACAGGAGTGTGACCAGAGCGAGCGTGGGTTGCCCCACCAGCCAAAAGACGGGAGGAAAGGAGACCAGGATCAGAACAGCGATGATGGCCGTATTCTGATTGGAAAAGCGAATGCGACGCCGTTCACGTTCACTCATGGCATCGCGCAGGCCAGACTCCGATATGTAATCCCATAGGCTGACAAAAGGATGCGCTGACACGATTGGTATGACTCCCTGGGTGATGGTCCTCATTGTGCCCTAAAAAACTCGTTCTGCCCATCGTCGGAATTTCCAGAAATGACGTTCCGGTTCCTGTTCTTCCCCAGGAAATTTTCCTTGTCGACCGCAGAAGGGCTGTCTAGGATGCCTCAGCCGGGCGCGACGTGACGTTTCCCTTTGCCCGCCACTCAAGGAGCTCCTATGTCCGTCCAACCGCATACCTGGAATTACTTTCGCGCAGGTGGCGTGGTACAGGTTGAGCTAAAAACGACCGCGGATTTGCTTCAACTAAGCCAACTCGATCAAAAACTCTGGATGGCTCTGTCCATGCCCACGCGGGGTCTACATGGGGATACACGCACCCTCGATCGGCTCGACAGCGATCAGGATGGTCACATTCGGCCCCCGGAATTGCTTGAGGCCATTCAGTGGCTGGACAGGACTTTGGTGGATCCAGGTCTCATTCTCAGCGAAGGAGACAGCGTTCCGCTCGCGGAGATCAAGGATCCCGCCCTCAAGGCCGGTGCGGAGCGCGCGCTGACCCAGCTCGGCAAACAGGGAGCCGGGAGCATTCAGGTCGAGGAACTCGATCGGGCCATGGGGCAATTGAGCGCCGAGATCTTCAACGGTGATGGCGTGATCGTGCCTGAGGCCAGCCAGGATCCCGCCATCAAATCCCTGATCGAACACATCATTCAGCATTATGGTTCCGCTCCTGATCGCACCGGTCGTCCTGGTTTGGATCAAACCATCATCACCAGTTTCTTTAACGAGATGGAAGCACGCGCCAACTGGTTTGCCGAACTCGATCAGCAGCCGCATCTTGTGCCCCTTGGGACCACCGGAACCGCGCTCGCCTTTCAGGCCACGGAAGCCGTCAGCAGAAAAATTGAGGATTATTTCACGCGCTGCCATTGGGTGGCCTTTGATCCCCGAGCGGAAAGCGCCGCCAATCGATCCGTATCTGATATGGCCGCCATTGCCCATCAGCAGCTGACAGCCAATTCGGAAGAGCTGGCGGCCCTGCCTCTGGCGCAGGTGACAGGCACCATCCTGCTGCCTTTGGATGACCGTCTGAATCCGGCCTGGCAGAAGCCGATGCAATACTTTATCGAAACCGCAGTGCAAACAACGCTCGGGTTTCGCCCCGATGTCCTTACGGAAGAGCAGTGGCGGCAGATTCAAAAAAACCTGCAGGGCTATGCCGCCTGGCGTGGACGTGAGCCGCAGAGCAAGGTTTCGCGACTCGATATGCAGAGCATCCGGGAGATTCGCAGCGGCCGCATTCGTGAGACTCTGGAGGAGCTGATCGGTTTCGATCTGGCGCTCGCCCCGGAATTTGACAGCCTGAATGAAGTGCTGCGCCTCCTCCTCTATCGCCGCGACCTGGGGCGTATTCTGCGTAACTTCGTCAATTTCTCCGATTTTTATCGACGCAAGAAGGCCATGTTTCAGTCCGGCACGCTCTTCATCGATGGGCGCGCGGCGGAACTCTGCATCGAGGTATCGGATCCCAAGCGGCACACGGCGATGGCTGGTTTATCGGGTGCGTATCTCGCGTACTGTGATTTGAAGCGGGCCGGGGAGGAGACGCGGGCCATCGTCGCCCTGCTGACCGATGGTGACAGCGATAATATTTCCGTGGGCCGCAACGGTGTGTTTTATGATCGCGAGGGGCGCGACTGGGATGCCACCATCGCCCGCATCGTGGCGAATCCCATCAGTTTGCGCGAAGCCTTCTGGTCGCCTTACAGGAAGGTGACCCGCTTCATTGAAGAACAGATCGCCAAACGCGCCGCGGCTGCCGAGGCCAGCCATGTCACGCAGCTTTCCGACACCACCCAGATCATGGCCAGCGCCGACAAGGCCAAGGCTCCCGAAATGCTTCAGGCGAAAAAAATGGATGTTGGAACGGTAGCCGCCCTCGGGGTGGCCCTGGGGAGTATCAGTACCTTCTTCGGCCTGCTCTTTGCGCAGTTTTTGAATCTGGGCGTCCTCATGCCCTTTGGCATTATCGCCCTGATCCTTTTGATCTCCGGTCCGTCCATGATCCTGGCCTGGTTGAAACTGAAAAGCCGCAACCTCGGACCGATTCTGGATGCCAACGGCTGGGCCATCAATACCGTGGCGCGCATTAATGTGCCGTTTGCGGCGTCGATGACTGCCTTGCGTCAGGTGCCTCTGCATGCCGGGCTGCGGAACGCGGATCCTTATGCCGATAAAAAACGGCCCTGGCGTTTGTATGGAGCGCTGGCCCTGCTTGTGATTTTGGCCGTGGCCTGGGGCCTCGGACGCTTCGATCGTTACCTGCCGGAGAGGATGCGGGCCTCAAACGTTTTCAGCACCGCACCTCAACCCTAAAGCTTATTGAGGGTGTTGCAAAGGCTCCTCAGGCAAGGCGCGAGAGAGGCGAGCACCGGAGTGTACACGCTGGTACATGAGGAGCGGAGGCGACTCAGGGCCCCGGCAAAACGAAGTTTTGCTGGGAAAGGCTGAGCAACGCAGAATGAGGGGCCTTTGCAACACCCTCTTAACTATGGTTGGCCACAGTGGGGGGAACGGTGTTCCCCTTCGCCAAAAGTTCCTGAGCCTCGGGATAATGCTGATAGAACCGGCGCGCGACCTCGGCGATTTTCACCTTCACCGCATCATCCACCAGGCTGGGATTTGCCTGGGGCAGCACCGCGATGATATCCGCCAGCAGTTTCTGCTGCAGCGCGTGATGTTTGGGAATCCATGATTCCAGAAGAGCACGATCCACATGTGAAGGGAGCGAGCCCAGAATGCCCGTATCATTCTCATCATGGACGAGCAGCCCCGAGGTGGTGCCGCGGTCCAGCGTCAGAACCTGAAGGAAATAAAGCGTGTGGTAATCCAGCTGCTGACGTTTCTCAGCATCCGTGACTTTTTCCTGTCTGTTCAACGCGGCTTCCACCAGGTCCCCGTAGGTTTCGATCAAACGTTCGCCAAAGTTCTGCGCCAGCGAATAATCCGACTCCCGATGACCGCTGTTGAATTCCTCCAGATAAAAATGCGCCACCCCACGATGCCGTCCCAGAGCAGGGATATAAAAATAATGTTCGCCCTGCTCCTTGCCGGTTTGATAGAGAGCGCCGGTCGCGCTGCGCAGCATCTGATTAAAGGCCGCCGTATCCGACTCACGGGGGATGCTGGGATTCAAATCCCCCATGATCCGCCAGTAGCCCTGGCCTGATTTCATTTCCGTCCAGCTGATATGCATGTGCATGGAGGGAGCAAAAGGATGCCGCGGATGCACGATCGTGGAAAGCGCCGACGCGGAATTCAGTTTGCGCTGGGGGTCCTTTTCATATTGCACCTGCGAAATATTCACCGAGGCTCGATTGAAAAGCGCCTCATCCATCGCCACAAAACGTTCGCCACCACCGAAAGCGCCTTTGGCCCGCAGCCATGAGACAGGTTTAAATCGTGAGGACGCGGCCGGCGGCGGCAGACGGTCGAGCCTTTTCACAAGTTTCTTCTGAAGATCACGGACCAGACCATAGGCATCCTGGGCCGTTTTTGAAGTCGCGAGTTGCAGAGTCATGGCAGTCACCTCTTCCCATATACCAGTGAAAGGAGCTAAAGGTAGGGCGAGACCAGTCTCGCCAGACCATCCCGGATGCGGACCGGTAGCGGCCGGGCCTGCAGTTCATCCAGATTCAAACGCCGCGCCCGGGTCAGACGCTCCTCGATGAGCGCGTCCAGTTTCGCGGTAAAGTGTGTATCATAGGCTTCACAGTTGAATTCAAAATTCAAACGCAGCGAACGTGGATCCCAGTTGGTGGAGCCGATCAGACTCCAGCGTCCATCCACAGTCATCAGTTTCGCATGATCAAAGGGCGGCGGCGTCACCCAAACCCGACAGCCAAAGGTCACGACCTGCCAGAGCTGAGCCACCGAAGCCCACTGCACGAGCCGCAGATTATTGCGGGCCGGGATGATGATATCGATTTCAATCCCACGGGTGGCGGCCACACCCAGCGCTGTGGCCAGCGCCATATCGGGTAAAAAGTAAGGCGTCACGATCCGCACTCTTTTTTTCGCTGACGAGATCGCCGCCTGCAGAGCCCACGCCAGGGCATGACTGGTTTCATCCGGTCCATCCGCGATGCCGCGGCAGATCACATCCCCCGAGATGCGCAGAGGACGGAACCAGCGATCCCCCTGCAGGCTTTCGCCGGTGCTGAAAAGCCAGTCTTCGGCAAAGACCTCCTGCAGCTGTCCCACGATGGGGCCTTCCAGACGAAAGTGAACATCCGCCGTGGGCATGGGACTCGGTGCGGAGAGCACATGATTCACGCGAATATTCATGCCGCCGGTAAATCCGATCTGGCCGTCGATGACACAGATCTTGCGATGCGTGCGCAGGTTAAACACGCTGATATGATGAATGGGAATGAAGAGGGCCGTCGGCACCCCGCGTTTTCGCAGCATGCGATACACCGAAGGAAAGTGATAGCGCACGCCCACCGCATCGATCAAAATCCGCACGTGCACCCCGCGCTGCACCGCGAGGGCCAGCTCATCGACAAAGGCCCGGCCGAGAGCATCATAGGAAAAGATATAGGTCACGAGAGTAATGGAATGCTGAGCCTGGCGAATGGCTTCGAGCATGGCGGGAAAGGCTTCCTCACCATTTTCCAGCACATCGATCTGATTGCCGGCCAGCAGGGGGCGATTCACCACGCAGCTGACAGCGTTGGCAATCTGCACAAGGGCTTCGCCATCGGGCTGGAATTTGAGGTTGAGTTCCTCCACAGGCATGGAAAAAGCGGAGAGGCTCAGGCGGAATTTCTCTCGCGAGGCCCGCAGGGCCATGGCCTTGCGGCGAACCCGATTGATCCCGAAAAGAAAATAAAGAACCGCACCCACCCCAGGGGACAGGAGGATCAGACCGGCCCAGCCCAGAGCCGAGCGGACATCGCGCTTCCACAGCACCGCATGGAATGCCGCCCACAGGGAAAGCGCGGACGTCACCACGGTAAAGACGTAAGGCCAGTAGTTCAGAATCCATTCGAATACCTGATCTTCCTGCAAAGGGGCCCCCTCAGGTTTTATCCACACGCGTCAGATTCAAATCACGCCGCATCAAGGTTTCCAGCACAACATAGGTATAGGTGGACTGAATATCAGGGATCCGCTGAATTTTTTCGGTCAGGATGTGATAGAGTTCTGAGGTCTGCCGCACAACGAGTTTGACGATCAAGGAGAATTCGCCGGTCGTGAAGTAACTTTCCAGCACCTCCGGAATCGCCGCCAGACGTTTCTGCACCGCTTCCATCCGGGAGGCTTCCTTCAGGGAAATGCCGATAAAAGCAAAGAGCGAATAACCGAGTTTATCGATATGGATCTCGGCCCGCGCATCGCCCAGGACACCCAGCTGGGTCAGACGCTTGATGCGGTTATGCACGGTGCCGGTTGAAATGCTCAGACGCTCGGCAATATCCTGATAGGGCGTGCGTACATCATGCTGCAAAGCCATCAGAATCTGTCGATCAGTGGCATCGAGTTGGTCGCGCAAGGTCACAAAGCACTCCTCTGTGAAGGATTCTGTATTGTGAAACAGCCCCCTGGGAGCCGGCAAGAGCAAAATAGCGCCCGATCGCCAGGTCGGGCCATGATATGCCTTCAATTTAGACCATATTTTTTACAGTTTCATTCATATTTATAGGCTGCCATTGGGTTCATATTTAAATTTTCACGCTCCAGGCTGATTCCTTTTGCAGGATTTTGCGCCATTTCCTACACCTGACAGACGCCCGAGCCCAGCGGCGCGGGTTACACTGAGGAACTGCAGCAAGGAATAACGTGTATGTGTGGAATATTCGCCTTTTTCGGTCATAGCCGCTCCCCCGAGGAACTGGAAACCGCCTTCGCCACCCTGCAGCACCGAGGTCCGGACCGATCCAGCTTTGAATGCATCCGGCCCGGGGTCTGGTTTGGCTTTCATCGCCTTGCCATCATGGACCTGTCCGTGGCCGGTCAGCAGCCCTTCCATCATCCGGCGAACAAAGATGCGCTGATTTGCAATGGCGAAATCTACAATGCCGACGCGCTGCGGGCCCGTCTGGAAGGTTCCTTTCCCTTTCACTCCCATTCGGACTGTGAGGTCCTCCTCCCGCTGATTCATGAGGACGGATTTGCCATCGCCATGCGGGAACTCGATGCGGAATTTGCCCTGGTTTATTACGACAGCGAGCGGCAATCGCTCTGGGCGGCGCGTGACCCGATCGGCATTCGTCCGCTGTTCTATGGAACGACCGAAGTGCCAGGCGAGATCGCCTTTGCCTCGGAAGTCAAGGCTCTGCATGAGATCTGTCTTGAGGTGAAACCGGTTCCGCCCGGGCACTACTTTGATGGTTATACCTTCCGCTCCTATCGCTCGATGATTCATCAGGCGCCGCGCTCCTATGCAAGGCGCGAGGACCTGGCGCCCGTGATCCGCGAAAAGCTGACCGAAGCCGTGCGCAAACGTCTTCATTCCGATCGCGAGCTGGGCTGCCTTCTGAGTGGCGGATTGGATTCCTCGCTGGTGGCAGCTCTGGCCACACGCCTCGCCGGGCACAGGCTCCAGACCTTCGCCGTGGGCTGTACGGTCGGCCCTATCGATATGAAATACGCAGCGGAGGTGGCGAAGTTCATCGGCTCCGATCATCATGAGATCTATTTCGAATTGGATGAAGCCGTCTCGATCCTCGAGGAGGTCATCCGTCAGCTCGAAACCTGGGACATCACCACCGTGCGGGCTGCCATCGGCATGTACATCGTCTGCCGGGCGATTCGCAAACAGAGCGCGGTGAAGGTGCTGCTGACGGGCGAAGTCAGCGATGAGCTCTTCGGCTACAAATACACCGACTTTGCTCCTGATGCCGCGGCTTTCCAGGCGGAGGCCCAAAAACGCATTCACGAAATCCACTGCTACGATGTGCTGCGCGCCGATCGTAGCATCAGCTCGCACGGCCTGGAAGCACGCGTGCCCTTCGGTGATCTTGATTTTGTGGATGCCGTGATGGCGATTGATCCGGAATGGAAAATGAATCGCACCGGCATGGGCAAAGCCCTTTTGCGTGAGGCCTTCGCCGGCACGGGCCTTCTTCCGGACAGCATTCTGTATCGGGAAAAAGCCGCGTTTTCCGATGCCGTCGGACACAGCATGGTCGATACCCTCAAGGCCTTTGCCGACAAGGTCATCCGTTCCGAGGAACTGGACGGCGCTGCCCGCGAGTTCCCGATCCATACGCCTTTCACCAAGGAGGCGCTGCTCTACCGCCGGATTTTTGAAAAATATTATCCGGGCCGCGCGGAGCTGATTCCAGGTTACTGGATGCCCAACGCGAGCTGGGATGGATGCGCGGTGAATGATCCCAGTGCCCGGGCCTTGAAAAATTACGGCAAGAGCGGGGAATAAGACCCGCTGAAGTTTAGTATTAAGCCCCTGATATGAAGGGGCTTTCTACCTTTCCTCAATAAGGCTTCCGGGAGCACCGATAGATAGGGAACACATTTTTTCAAGATTTGGAGTTTCTGGTGCTGCGACCCATAATACTCTTCAGCGCAATCACCTTTGCAGGCCCGTCCTGCAGCAACTCCAAGTTGAAAGGACCGGTGGTTCCCGGCGAGGGTATTGAGCACAACAATGATATCGAGCAGCTTTCTCCGGATGAGACGCCGCTTCAAGGCACCGAAGGAACCTTACCGAGCGAAACAATTGAAGAGGTCTCGCCTCCTGCGAATATTTCAGGAGCCTATCTGGCCTGCTCGGAAGCCAGGCCTGCGACGGCCTCTCTTCCGGAAGTCCTGGTCAACTGCGGCCTGAAGGACGAGATTTCCAACGGCAAAGTCAATCTGGTCGGCACTTATACGAACCCTCGATGGACCTATAAGACTCCAGCCCAAAGCACTCTGGCTTTGACAGTTCAGGAATTGCCGGACAACCCCGACTGGCACGTGCAGTTCACGGTCAAAGGCCCAACCCTGTCCGACGTTCTCGCCCAAATGGGTTCCATCTCATTCACATTGGAAGTTGAGGACGCTGGGCGTATCAACCGTCAGGAGTCATCAACGATCCGCCATTCCCTTGTTCAATGGCTGCCATTGGATGGAGCCAAAATTCCGACCCAGGCCGTGGTGGGAGGGACCGAAAACGAGGGCGCACGAAATCTCTATATCTGCCGTGTCCATTATGGAAATGAAGTCATACCGGGCCTGCTGGCCGCTCATTTTAATGACCCGAATAATAAATCCATCTGCTACGCAGCGTCCAACGGGGTTTCCATCGTCTCCAATTCCAGCGATGGCCTGAGTGTTCTCTATAAGAGCGACGTGCTCGTCATCAACGCGGGCGCATTCGCTGAATATTTCGAATGGCTCCCGGCATCCAACGGCCAACTGCATTCCAACGCCTACGTCTCAGGCTATGATGCGACCGGTCAGCCGCTCTATTCATGCCGCGGAACGCAGGCCGATGGCGTGGTTGTCGAACAGACCCCAGGGTCATTGAAACAAGGTTCACCGGGCTGTGTTTTTAATTTCAATGGGTCCCAGACGCGCACGGATTATGAAGTCCTGTCCTGGAAACAAACAGCACCACAATAGGGCGCTCCCGTCGGTCAGTTCCTGATGGGAAAGCTCACGCCCAAAGCAAAACCATCATAGCGGGTTTTGAAGGAGCGTTTTTCCCCTTCACTGCTGCTGTGGACCGCACCATTCGGATAGACGATCTGTTTCTCGAGGCGGCCCTTGACCGTCATCACGCGCTGCGCGGAGCAATGCCATTCAAAATAAACTGAACCCTGGCCCAGGTGGGATAGAAAAACTTGGTGCCGAGTGTTGCGCCTTTCTAGGTTTGGCTTCCTATTCCTTTCCGAGTCTGCTCAATGTAAGTGCTGCGCCTGCCCATCCAACGCCGCCGCCACACTGGCTATTTTATGGAATCCAGCGAATTCAAAATTTCCGCGCAACATTTCTGGCAACTAAGATTCTCTAATAAGCAACGCAGCTTTTGCTTTTCCTTGATCACTTGCCAGTGTTCCTTTGTGTGATCGCTCACATTCTGAAGTTCCAGGTTCTGGAATCGATTGTCCGCCTTCCTGCCATTCCGGTGATGCACAATTTCCTTGTGCTGCATACACCGTCCCAGATGTCTATACATGACCAGTCAGTGTTCCGGTACGTATTGCTTGTTCGTCATGCGTGCCATTGGCCTGAAAATTTCTCTCTCGTGTGCCGGAACTTCATCATGTGAATCATCCTGTATTCCCGAGTTATAAAACTCCCCCGATAGGGGGGCTAACCAAGCAAGAAGGTCTAATTCAGTAAATTCAAAAAATTGGAGGCAAGCCACCTGCATATGCCGGCTCTAAATGCGTTGGGCCGACGAAAAATAAACAGGATCTGGTTGGTCAATCAACCACCACAATTTGGCCTTTAGCAGTCAGTCTGCCGGTCAGCTACCGGCTACAAGTTGATCAGGCGGTAGGAGTTGGTTCTTGGACAATATCGACCCGGCTTCCGAAGTCTCGCCATTGTCTCCGGTCCATTTATGTCATATCTTGACACCTGAACCATCCAATCAAGGTGTCTGCATGAATCAAGTTCCAACTCTCCCTGAAGAACTTCAACATGGCGATTTTTTGGCTGGCTCCATGAATTCGCCTTACAACCTGCCCACCGAGCAAATTGGATATCAAGAAGTCTATTTTGCATTTATCGATGTTCTTGGATATCGCTCTCTGTTAATGAAGCACAGGGACGAAGCTCCTCGCATCATCTTTCAGATCATGAGACAAGTCCACGACTTCTGCTCAACGACCTACAAGCAAATACGGATGAAAATCTTGAGCGACAGTATTTTGGTGTGGTCAGAAAACTCTTCCGTTGTCCATATTTGGAGCGTCCTGAACGTTATCGAACTTATTAGAAATCAATTCTTGAAAAATGGTCTCTTTCTACGAGGGGCGGTTGCGAAAGGGAAAAGCTTTGTCCATCAAGATATAATCGTAAGTCCGGCTTTAAGTAGAGCCTATGAGCTCGAATCGAAAATATGTAAGGTTCCGCGAATTTTGATTGATGATGGATTACAGAAACTGGCTTGTGCTGACTTACGGCGAGACCCTGGAGGAGCTGAGTTCCTTTTCTGGAAAGGCGTTGCTCTGATATGTAACAGCTGGATATTTAAAAGAGATTTTGACGACAGAGTTATTCTTCATCCGTTTTCTGGTTTAGAGGGTTATACCGTCGTCCAAACTGGTAAGCCCAGCTCCTACGTTCATGGTGATAAAATTCCAGATACGGAGACAATGGCTAAAATGAGAGCTGAAGGCATAGGATCGTTAAATGCTTTCAGGGGGCAGATTATTCAAAACATGGAAAAGTCCCGGAACAATATCGAGGTATATGAAAAGTTCCGGTATCTGGCTCAGAAGTTCGACGAAGTCCTCTCCGAAAGAGCAATCCCTCCTTCAGAACTGCAGAAGATTTTAGATTAAGCATCGCCCTCGTTAACACTGAGGGAAAAGCAGCATGGCTTAGGGGGCGCTTGACTGCAGCCTGACCAGCTGTTCCTAGATGTCGCAGCGACGCCGCCTTCGATGGGCAGGCTTTTGTTCCTTGTTGTGCCCGGCGTCATCCCCTCGGTGGCACTCCTGCCGGTTGCAGCCGCCCCAAAAATCACTTTACAATTGGTGGGGAGTCCCCCCCCCCGGGAACAGGCGCCATAGGTGTAGTCATTTTTCTCGAAATGACGGAGCAGGCCTTCCTGTTTAGCTCGCCAAGTCTGATTTGCCACGACTTACAGCCTAAAGGTTATTGAAAATGGGGATTTATCCGACGAAAACTATGTTGTGTCTAAAAATTCCCATTATTCCGCGTGCCCGGTCGCATAAGAACAGCGTGTTAGGGGAATCGAAACTTAACTCACTGAAACAACGATCAATCTGCACGCCGAAAACGATAAATTCCTTGTGTCCATGGAATTCCTGGACATGTTAATTGAAATCACGTATATGCCTTTTGGCGTATTTGGGAAGCCAGTTTATGAGGTGCATGACACGTGGAAAATTATCAACGCTTTATTCTGAAATTAATAAGAGTGGTTCGGGTCATCTTTGGAGTAGTTCTTCTCACCGCTATTATCACAAAGCTCACGGGGACACAGGAAACGTTCCTGGGCGGAGCGTTCGATGCTGGAATGCTTGACTCAGCAATCAAAGCGTTTCTGATTGTCGAAGCTTCTTTCTGGGCGCTCAAATACCGGCTTTCCAAAGCCACCAAATAAGCGGGAGAAATGACGATGAGATTTATATTTGCACTTATTGCCTTTGTTACTCTTTCCAGCACGGATGCATTTGCTCTCAAGTGGTTCGGCGGTACCACCTTTTATGAATTCTGCGCGAAAGGAGCACCTGATGGTTGCGTTCTTGCCAGAACAGAGAGAAACGGAGATTTTACGTTTATCGTCCGCGACATGACGCGCGTTAACGGTTTACCGTATGGCCATCGTCAAAGGGGTCCTACCGGCGACTGGGTTGCATCAATCAGTGCAGCCGCTTATAACTCCATTTTGGCAGCTGGTGTGGAGCGGGTGGAGGTTGATCCTTATAGTGGTGGGTATAGTGAGATTGCTCAGATTGATCGGGATATTGCGAAGAATGCCAGAAGATGTATTCTCCTGGTTGCTGCGTGTACGACAGCCGCCCTTGGTTCGGTAGGAAACTGGTGGGCAATCGGAGGTGCAGCTCTTGGTTGCGTTATTGCAGGCTGGGATTGCGACGACCTTAAGCAGACAAACCAGGCTCTTCTTAGAAAACGTGAAGAGATTGATGCTGAAATAAAAGCTGAAATTGAAAAACAAAACGAAGAGCAGAGAAAAATTGATGCCAATGCCGCTTGGGAAGGCCGTGGCAGAGAGGGAGGGGAACCCGGCAGGCCGAGCCCCGGCCCTGGCGGCGCACCTAGAACGCCACCCCCGCCGTTGCCAGGCGGAGTTGTTACCATCCGTGAAACACCTCCCACTGGAGGGAGCATTTTCCACCCCGCACATCCACATTGACCACTAAATACAGTCATTTCTAAAAAGGGACCTTCTGGTCCCTTTTTTTTGAGCAGCGGGATCCTGGGTCTCCTGTTGCCAGTTGGATATTCCGAAGAAGGTTTTACGGTATGTGACAGAAAAGATGTCGTTTCCATGGTAAGCGCATCATTGTCGACGGCTAGTACCTGATACCGCCTGATCGTATCCTGCCCTTATCACCCGCAGCTGGTGATCTGAAAACAGTTCTTTATTGGATGTCCGTAAAGCATAAAGGTTCCCCGGGAAACAATCAAAATCCAATCCTTAAAACGACAGTGGGACCCTCGGCGATACCTTCGGTCAGTTCCTGATGGGAAAGCTCACGCCCAAAGCAAAACCATCATAGCGGGTTTTGAAGGAGCGTTTTTCCCCTTCACTGCTGCTGTGGACCGCACCATTCGGATAGACGATCTGTTTCTCGAGGCGGCCCTTGACCGTCATCACGCGCTGCGCGGAGCGATACCACTCAAAATAAACCGAACCCTCGCCCAGTTGCCAGGCCAGACCCAGAGCTCCATCCAAACCTTTTGAATAATTCTTTCCAACGTATTTTTCGCTGACAAAACCAACCGAGCGTTCATACTCGCGATTGCCGCCACCGAAGACATAATAATTGCCAACCAGATAAGGCCTCCACACACCAAAGCGTGGGCCCACTTTCGCGCTCACACCGAGTTCGAAAAGAGAGGAGGTAAAGTCCTCATCATCGGCGTTGGTGTCGTTGTCATAACCATCTACATGCATAATGCCACCGACTTCGAGGGCAGGATGGAGGACAGACAGGATACGGGCTTCAAAATTGGTGGAATGAAAGTTCGCGACGCTGCGATCCTCGGGTTTGTACCAGCGGCGACCGACGGAAAAATCGGCGTTCCAGCCGGTCGGCTGCAGACCGCTGAAGGTTGGCGTTTCACTGGTCGGCTGGGGATCGGCCGGTGCTTCCCGGGAAGGGGCCTCTGCGGGAACGGGGGTCGCCGCAGACACAGGTGCAACCTCAGCAGCAACCGGCTGGCACTTCCAGGTGATACGTCGTTCTGTTTTATCCCGGGTTTCCGACACCGAGGTGGAGGAGGCTGCGACATTCTTTCCGGAGGCCCGGCCCGCGGTTTCCGACTGCGTGACCGTGGTGGAACCGACCTTGACGTCCGCCGCTTCCTCGATCACATAACCATCCGGACAGTGACCCTGCATCACACGTTCCGCTTTCACATGAGCGGGTTCGCCAAAGATTCCTTCCTGAACCGCCAGCTCACCCCCACGACCCGGCTGCACGCGGGTGACATGCACTGTGGAACAACCGACACCCAGCCCGGCCAGGACCAACACGGAAAACACAAGCTGCTTCTTCACGACTTTATCCCTTATTGTGATCGATCGAGCCTGTTTGAACACAGACCAGGCACGGTTTTGCAAGACCCGTGCAGACAAGGGATGCTGAAGTCGCAGGAATATTGCTGGTGCACCCTAATGACGCGAAGGCGTCTCAGAAGCAGGCGTCCCATCGGACACAACCCGGCCGCGATCGACAAAGGTCCAATAGGAATTGAGGAAATAGTTCACAGCAGTCGCTGGAATAATACCGCACACCTGAAAGAGATGGGGACTGCCTTCCGGGAAAAGATGCGAAAGCAGGACGAAGGTTCCAAAGCTGATGCCAAGGGAGACGAGGGAAACCAGATTGAACTGCAGACCTTTGATGGCCGTCCGCCGCTGATTCTGCCGTTGGGCAAAGGTCCACTTATGATTCAAGGTGAAATTCCAAAGGATCGAAGCTTCAATCGCCAAAGGCGACGCGATGTATTTCGAAAGCCCGGCCGCATGCAGCAGCGAAAACAGACCAAGGTTCACAATCACACCGGAGAACCCCACCACGCAGAACCTGGCAAAGGTTTCCAGGCCGCGCAAGCGAATGGACCAGGCATTGACGATGAATTCAATGATATCCTGAAAACCAAGCTTCGATTCGCCTTCCACCCGATCGGTGAACTTCACCGGAATTTCCCGGATGCGCGCGCCGCTGATATAGGCGGCATGCAGAAGGGAAACCTGAAAACCATAGCCCTGCGTGCGAATCGTAGCGAGATCCACATCCTGCAGAACCCTGGCTCGAATGCAGCGAAAACCGGCGGTGCAATCGCGTACCGGATAAATGCCGGCCACATAACGGGCCACGATATTGCCGAACTTCGAATTGAGTTTCCGGTAGGTGCTCCATTCCGCAGGGATGCTGCCACCCGGCACATAGCGGCTGCCGATCACAAAATCAGCACCATCCTCCAGCGCTTTCAAAAGGCGCGGCACATCCCAGGGATCGTGGGAAAAATCCGAATCCATTTCAAAGACCGCATCGGCTCCCAGGCGCAGAGCCTCCTCCATGCCGCGAATATAGGCCTTGCCCAGACCCTGTTTCTGTCCCGTGATGAGATGCAGGTACGGGCGCGTGGTCTGGTATTCACGCACCACGTCCTGGGTGCCATCCGGTGAATTGTCATCCACCACCAGAATATTCATGTCATGTCGAAGAGTTTGAAAGACCTGATCCAGACTGCTGATCATTCTGCCTATATTGGCTCGTTCATTATAGGTCGGCAGAACAAGAAACACTTTCATGAAGCTTCCCGGGGTGGTACTGGCAATATTATCCAATCCGGGATGTACCATAGACAGGTTCGCGGGTAAAGGTGACTCTGCCAAACCCGGCCGTTATGTCCAGCCAAAGCGTGCAAACAGACGCCGCCACTCCTCATCCAGCGGGGCCTCCAGTCTCAGGCGCTGCCCATGACGTGGATGATCGATCTCCAAAAACCGATGATGCAGCAGCAGACGGGACACACCGAATGCCTCCCGAAAAAAACGATTGTGCACGCCATGCCCATAAACGGTATCACCGATGATCGGATGAAAAATCGACTTGCAGTGGCGGCGCAGCTGATGCCGCCGCCCTGTTTCGGGTTGCATTTCACACAAACTGTAACGCGCCCTGGGATAGCGATCGACCGCATGATCCAGCTCCACGGTCGCGAGTCGCCTGAGGTGCGTGACCGCCTCCTGAGCGGGCGCTGTGGGATCGTCCGGATCGGTCAGAGGATGATCAATTATCGACTGTTCCGGAGCCCAGCCGCGGACCACCGCGAAGTAGGTCTTGTCACAGCGCTGCTCCATCCACTGCCGCCCGAGCTGCGATGCCATCTCCCGACTGCGGGCCAGCACCAGAACTCCTGAGGTCGGACGATCGAGGCGATGTACGGGATAAAGATGCTGCCCTGCGACCCCACGCATGATCTGCAGCACAGCCGGTTCCTGCCGCGACGTCGCTTCACTGCGATGCACCAGGATGCCCGCGGGCTTATGGATGACGATCAGATCCTCGTCTTCAAAGAGGATGGGAAAGCCTGCGGTCATCAGGTCTTCACCAGCTGCCGCACATCCCGGGCAATCATGAGTTCCTCATTGGTCGGGATCACCCAAACCTCGGGACTTAAGCCGTCGCGACTGATTTTACCCTCGCGACTGCCAACCGTTTCTGCATTCCGTACCGGATCCAGGTCAATTCCAAAGCGATGCAGGCCGCGCAGGATCTGCTCGCGCACCACATCCGAGTTTTCGCCGATACCGCCGGTGAACACCACGGCATCAACCCCGCTGGTGCCCACCATATAAGCGCCCAGATATTTGCGGGCGCGATAGCAGAACATATCAATGGCCAGCTGCGCGCGCCGATCGCCGTTTTCCTGCACCTCTTCCAGAAGATCGCGCATGTCATGGGTCAGACCGGAAATGCCGAGGAGCCCCGACTGTTTATTCAGAAGCCCTTCGATTTCATGGACATTCATGCCTTCCTTGTCGGCGATCAATTCCAACACCGCGGGATCCACATCACCGGACCGCGTGCCCATCATCAGCCCTTCCAGAGGCGTCATCCCCATGGACGTGTCCACCGAGACTCCATGGACGATCGCCGTCACCGAACAGCCGTTGCCGAGATGAAAGAGAATCAGATTGGTGTCCGCTTCGCTGCGTCCTGTGAGTTCACGATAACGCTGGCTCACAAAGCGGCACGATGTTCCGTGAAAACCATAGCGCCGAATCTTGTGGCGCCGATAGAGGGAATAAGGAATCGCATACATCCAGGCCGGCTCAGGCATGGTCAGATGAAAGGAGGTATCAAAGACAGCGATCTGCGGAATTTCACTGCCCAGGATCTCCTGCACGGCTCGAATTCCATTGATGTTGGCCGGATTGTGGATGGGAGCGAGGTCGATGCAGTCCTCCAGTCCGGTCATGACTGTGGCGTTGATACGCACTGAGGATCGAAATTTTTCACCGCCATGCACCACGCGATGGCCCACTGCATGAATGGCAGCAAGAGTTGGGATCACCGGCCCATCCGATTCCGGGGACACCAGCCATTCCAAAACCAGCGCCAGGGCATCACGCATCCGGCGCACCGGAGCCGACTTGCGGATCCGGCGGGCACCGGCTCGCAGGGTCAGGAGCGCCTCGCCGCCGATTCTTTCCACCACACCCTGAGCCAGGGCCTTTTCCCCTTGTTCCTGCATTTCGATCAGCTGGAATTTAAGCGACGAGCTGCCACAATTGATCACAAGGATGTTCATGCGTGAACCTTTCGCACTCAAGGGGTCTCAAGAACCACGGGCACCTTACAGAACGCCTGCACATCGATCAATCCCCGGTCGGTAATCTTGAGACTCGGAATGACCGGAAGGGCCAGGAAGGAAAGCTGCAGAAAGGGTTCACTCAGAACGCAGCCGATGTTTCGGGCCAGCGCTTTCAGTTCCCGCAGCGCCTGGGCCACAGCCTCAGGACTGCTATCGGTCATGAGGCCGGCGATCGGCAGAGCCAGCGCTGCCTGGGCGCCCTTATCCGAGCGCACCACAATGCCTCCATCGATGCGAATCAAATCCTCGACAGCGGCCAGCATGAGTTCATCACTGGAGCCCACCACGATGATATTGTGCGAATCATGATTGATGCTGGTGGCGATCGCCCCATGACGAAGGCCAAAACCCTGCACAAAGGCCGAAGATCGAAAGCCGCGTTGATGGTGGCGTTCGAGCACTGCGATTTTCAGGATATCCTGGGTGGGATCCGCCTGGATTTTTCCCTGCTGAACCTTGAGTGTGGCCCGGCTTTCGCGCGTGAGGATCTGCTGGGGAATGACTTCAATCACCCGCACAGTTGCAGTGGAGCCCGGGGCGGTGATGGCGAAATCGCTCAGCTGGGGAGCCGGCAGATTGAGATTTTTGCGGCTGGCTTGGGGCAGCGGCGAACGCTGTTTTTTCAGCTCGTCTGCATTCACCACCTGGCCGCGTTTGATGACCGAATGGAGGCGCATGCCCTCACGCCAGGTCTGGCCTTTTCTTTCCACCAGACAGATATCCGCCAGGTATCCCGGCGCAAGCGCACCGCGATCGTGCAGACCATAGAGCCGGGCCGTGGCAAAGCTGGCCGCACGGAAGATATCGGCAGGCTCCGTGCCGCTGGTAAGGGCCTTATGGATGATAAAACTGATGTGACCTTCCTCGAGGATATCGAGCGGATTGCGATCGTCACTGCAAAGCCCGACCGTCGCCGATGACCAGGCATCCAGCAGCGGCAGCAGCGCGTCGGCATCCTTCGCGCATGATCCTTCCCGAATCAAAACGTGAATGCCCTTGCTGAGTTTTTCGCGGGCTTCGTGCAGAGTCGTGCTCTCATGACAGCTGTGAATGCCGGCGACCGCATAGGCATTCAAATCCTTGCCACTTAAGCCAGGGCAGTGTCCATCCAAACGCAGCGGACCAAAGTCCAAAAGTTTTTGCATGATATCCGGATCGCGATGCAGAAGACCGGGGAAATTCATCATCTCAGCGAGGCCAAGCACACGCGGATGTCCCACCAGGGACTGTAGATCAGCGGCTTTCAACGTGGCACCGCTGGATTCGAATTCGAGTTCGGGGCTGGTGCTCGGCACACAGCTCGGCACCATCACATGGATATCGATCCGAAGATTTTGCACGGCATCCAGGGCCCAGTGAATGCCCTCCATGCCCAGTACATTGGCTATTTCATGCGGATCCCAGATGGCCGTGGTGGTGCCGCTGGGCAGCGCGGCCTCCTGAAAACGGGCGGGTGTCATCAGACTGCTTTCGACATGCACGTGACTGTCGATAAACCCGGGCACTGCAAAGAGGCCCTTGGCATCGATGACCTGTTCGGCTTCATAAGTTTCGCCCACGCCGACGATCATGCCATCGGCCAGAGCCAGGTCTCCGCTGCGAAATTGTCCGGAAAAAACGTCCAGCCACTGCGCGTTCCGAATGACCAGTGGGACCTTCTTTTCGCCCCGGGCAAAGGCGATGGCCTGGCCAAGTGCCGCTGCATTTTGGAACGTCGATTTGCGATGGGTCATGCGAGTCCTCCCCCTATGCATTTAATATAGGGGGTCGGACGGCCTTTTAAAAGACGATATCGGCGCTTCAGCTCGGGAAGACCTCAAGCGTCACAAACAGCGAGTAGCGATCCTCCTCGAGCGGCGTCTTCCCTGGACGGGCGTATTCGGCTTCCAGAAGGTAAAAGCCGGCCTTGGGCCACTTGATGGAGACGACTCCTTTGTCATTGGTCGTCAGGGTCACCGTTTCGCGATCGTTGCGATGACGCGTCCCTCCCGGTATCAGGTTCAAGGTCACACCCTTTTCAATCGGCTTGCCGGCGATCAGAATTTGCATGTCGGTGGTTTCGCCCGTGAAAAGATCATTCGGATGGGAGGACAATTTCACCTCCATGCCCTTGCCGTCCCCGTCCAGAGCCTTGCCGGCCTGCCCATTGCGACTGACAAAGGTCTCAATGCGAGCAAAATAGCGCACGTGTTTGATGTTCTTGCTGCCACTTGGGAGCTGAGCGGCCGCGACAAACTCACCAAAGCGCCGTTCCGGTTTTCCTGTGGCGGATTCGAACTCCGTGAACTTCATGCCATCCTGGAAGATCGTGAAGCGGAAGGTTCCGGACTGGTCCAGCAGCCAGGTGCCCACACTTTTTCGTCCCATTGGCGTGACGGGAATATCCCTGGTTTTGCCATCCGGAAGCTTCACCTGCAGTTTCACGTCCGGCCGGGGAGGACCCTTTTTCTTCCCGTCTGCTGGGGCCTTGGATGGGCCGCCCAATGGCAGATCAGGGAAAAAAATTTCATTCGAGACGCTGACATCCAGGGACACAGACTCAGCCTCCTGACCGGAAAGAACGGTGTGACTCGGCAGGATCCAGCGGCTGTGGGCCAACGCAGGGCGGCTCAGGAGAAGCAGGCAGCCGGCGATGCAGGCCTTGTGTATCAATAGTCCAGGGCTCACCATAACAAAACCTCCGAATGAAATTTACAAAGCGGGAATGTTCAGACTGATGACACCCAATTCCTTGGTGGCAGGAATTTTGATCTCCTGCTTGCGCCCCAGTTCGATGGTCTGCTTCACATGATCGCGACCGCCTTCCTCACGCGAAGCTTCGAAATTCAAGACGTAGGATCCAGCCGGGAGGGGCTTGCCCTTTTGATCGACAGGTTTCCAATTGATTTTGTACGTGCCCGGCTTGCGCGTGGCCCCGCTGTAACCATCAATCCCGGCCAGCGATTCCTTCCCGACTCGGCGCCACCACTGCCGCAAATCCTTGAGCCAGGTATCCTTCTGCCACCAGAGAGCGATCGTGGAGACCGCTTTGCGATCCGGCGTTTCCAGCCAGATGGCCACATAGGGGCGGTGATAGGGTTCCACTTTGATATCCGGCAATTCAATTTCAATCTCAAGATCCTTCGGGGTCTGAGCCGGCATAAGAGTGGCGCTCGTGCTCAGCCAGAACCCCAGTAACAAGCGTGCTTTCACGTCAGACTCCAGTCAATCGAGGAACAAGAAAATAGTAAATCATCCATGGCAGGAACAGACCCGCCACGCAAAGGACAAGACCGATACGACGGTATTTCATATTTTGGACCAGGATCACCATACCGGTCAGACTGAAGAAAATCATCGCGAGCGCCGACACATCGATCACCCAGGACCAGGCTTTCCCGCTGTTCCGGCCTTTGTGCAGATCCCCCATGACCTGCCAAAAACCAAACTGTCGAAATTCCAGCAGGATCTTTTTTTCCTCTGTCCTCACCGTGACGAAGGCATAGGCGGAAGGGGTCTGATAGTCGAGAGTGATCTCGCGAAATTCATGATCAAACTTCAGTTCCTTGGGCTGCTCCAGGCCATAGGTCGTCCGCAGAAACTTTTTCAGTTCCACGACCGACACCGGTTCGGCATCCGGATCCCAGACCGCGTTCTCCCATTCCTTTTGGAGTGCGGCGGGAACTTCGATTTCGCGTTCCCCCTCGCGCGCATCGGAGGCCATCCAGCTCGTGTGATTGAGCAGAATCCCCGTGATGCTGAAAAAAATCAGCAGGGCAAAAAACAGGGTCGACACATAGATATGCAGCTCACGCGAGGTTTGGAAAACCTGTCTGGCCTTCTTTGAGATCATCCACGATCGACTTCGTTTTTTCTCACCTGCTGTTTTCATATGTCGTCAAAACGCCTGCGAAAGAGTGAGTTTAACATTGCGTCCCGGTTCAAAGTCAGTCGTTTCAAGGACGCCAAAGACAGGATGCACGGTGACGCCCGTTCGGGATGCATGAGATGCATAGTGTTTGTCGAAGATATTGTCTATCCCAAAAATAACCGAGGTCTTATCCCAACCATTTTGTGGCTGCCAATTGAGGGACACATTGTGAACTTCATAGGGCGCTTTTTTCTGGGCACCGGGTGCATGATCCTTTTCCTCCAGGACGAAAAGAGCAGACCAGGAGAACGCGGTTTCAAGGCTGGGCGCGAAGTAATTCAGGGTCACGTTGTAACTATCGCCGAGTTCTCTTTCCAAGGGATAACCCGTGTCATCCAGTTTGGATTTCGAATGACCATAGCCGAGCAGGCCGCTGAAGTTTCCGAGCCCATAGTGAAAGCTTGCTTCCATGCCCGTGATCTTCACACCCTCGGCATTGTAATCCCAGACCGGAGCACCGCGGCTCGTGTCCGCATCGAGGGGATAATCCTGCTCCTGGACGATATCCTTGATGCGGGTCTCAAAGACATTCAGGCTGAAGGAAATCCGATCGGCACCGAGCACGTCCTTGTCCCGGAAGCGCACACCGCCTTCGGTGTTCAGGCCGGTTTCAGGTTTCAGGTCAGGATTATAGATTTTGTTGCCACCCGACCCGATGAAGATCTGCGAAAGGTCAGGACCTTGAAAAAGCTGAGTCCCGCTCGCATGGAGTTCCAGGTTGCTCAGCACTTTATATTCCAGGCCCAGGGCACCGGAAACATTGTCCCAGGTCTTGCTGTCTCCCGAATGCAATTCGCGGGTGTAGCGATTGAAGCGAACGCCCGGAGTCAAGGCCACGGGACCCACGGCCACGCGATCCTCGATAAACACCGCGGAACTATCGGCCTGCTCCTTGCCTTCGGCGGCGCCGGTCTGCTCATACTTTTGCTTCAGGGTATTGTGCTGCAATCCATAGCTGAATGTCTGCTGGACATCATCCGTGGCGACCCGTGATTGGGCGAGCCAGCGCAACCCGGAGTTGTCCGCCCGGCCTTTGGTTTCGGTGCCGGTCGTGAGGTTGCTTGTGCGCTCCAGGTTCAGAATATTGCCATAGACAACGGCCTGCGATGTGAATCCCGGTCCCAGATCCAGTTCATGACGCAGACTGGCTGTCTGGCGGCTGTATTCGGTGGGGAACAGGAGATCACCGCTGATGGCTTCATTGGTGGCGGTTCCCATATCCGGGCGTTCGGAATAGTCACCCTTGTCTGTGTAGATATCAAAACTGAGTTCGATCCGCTGGCTTTCCGACACATCAAAGCCGGCCTTCGCGAGATGATTCTGCATGCGGCCTTTGCGGCCAAAAGTTTCGCGACCGTTTCCATCCTTGTAGTTGCCGCGATCCAGGAGGTAGGTATACGCGAGCACATCCACCGTGTCCGTAACGCGGCCATAGCCGGTCAACGAATAGGCCATGGCTTTGTTGCTTTGCCAGGCGAGGCGGGCCCGGCCCCCGACGCGTTCCTCTCCGACCAGAAAATCGCGGGCATCCTTGGTTTCAAATTGAACGGATCCACCCAGACCACCATAAATGATCGAGTTGGATCCCACCTGAATATCCGCTGATTTCAAAAGATCGGGATTGATCAGAAGATTGCCCATATGGTGATACATATAGTTATTCTGCACCGCACCATCGATCAGCACTTCCAGGTCGGTATCCTCCTGCCCCCGGATATTGATGCGCTGATTCGTGGAGTGGGTTCCTCCGACATCGACGCCGGGTGTGCCGCGCAGGAGATCGCTCAGATGATCCGCCTGCTTCACGGCTATATCGCTTTCATTCAAAAACAGCGAGGAGCTGTAGATTTTGGTTCCCCATACCTGAACGCGTTCCGCTTTCGCGGGTGCTTCCTTGGCCTCCTCGTTCTCAGGTTCTTGAACGTCCGCGGCCAGCAAGGGTTGGGTGGCGCCCTGCGTCATGAGCAGAGTAGCCAGGAGTTTGATGGACAGTTTCACAAAAATTCCTTTGATCAATCGGTTCATACGCAAACAACGACAGGGCTTCCTTCTGGGCTTCAGCAGCCCAGGGTGGCTCCCCCGTCGATGACGATATCCTGCATGGTGATATGATGGGCCAGGTCAGAAGCCAGAAAAATGATGGCCGGCACGATGTCCGCAGGCTGGGCGATTTTCCCAAGGGGAATGCCCAGCTTGAACTGCTCAGGCGATCCGCTGATCACCTGGGACCGTCCATCCGCGTTCGCCCACATGGATCTTTGCATCGCGGTATCCGTCGATCCGGGGGACACGAGATTGCAGCGAACACCATAGGGCGCCAGCTCCAGCGCTGCACACTGACTCAGACTCACAAGCGCCGCTTTCGAGGCAGCATAGGCGGCCATCTTCATGCGTGGAACATGCGAGGCATTGGACCCCACATTGACAATGGCGCCGGCCCGCTGCCTTTTCAGATAAGGAATCGCGGCCCGTAAAAAATAAAAGGGACCCGATGCATTGACGTTCCAGCAATGATGCCAGTCCGCGGTGGTCAGGTCCTCGATGCTGCCCAGGGCCAGAACGCCCGCGACGTTGACGATCACATCCACTCTTTGATCACGTTCCAGAACGCGGCTCAGGGTGCGCTGCACGCTGTCGGCATCGCTCACATCCAGCTCGATGGCTTCCATGCCTGCGTCCTGCTGCGTGACGTGGCGATCAAAGCCAAGGACGCGGGCGCCAAGGGCCGCAAAGCTGCGGGCCAGCTCCTGACCGATGCCCTGGTTGGCCCCGGTGACCCAAACGATTTTATTGTCAAAGCGCAAGGCTTCCAGATTCATCGCGAATACTTTCCAGTGAAAGGGTTGTCAAGGCATGGTGAAGACCCTGCCCCAGTTCATGCACGTGAGCCAGGCTCAACATCGAAAAATGATCGCCGCTCACCTCCTGATCAAACAGAGGTCCAGCAAACAGGAGTCGATCCGCATCCGCCGCGGCATCCAGCTGCCTCGCCCAGGGACCCTGTTTGTCCCTGGCCCGATAGCGACGAACGGCACCCGTAAAGCGCTCTCGCGGTTGATAGGAGCGCAGCATGTCCAGCTGAGCTTGAATCAGGTCCGGGCGGGCCGCCTGACCATGCAGACCAGCCGGGAATATCCAGTCTCTCGTTGCGACTGGATCGCGATCCAGCGTGAAATAGGTATCCATGAGGTGAAGGATGATCGTCCTCCCCTTTTCATGCAGCAGCCTGGCTGTTTCGTAAGCAAGAATTCCGCCGAAGGAATGGCCACCGATGTGAACGGTTCCCGCCCCGGCATCATGGGCAATCAGGTCGGCAAACTGCCTGGCGATATCCTGCAGGTGACGCTCGGGCGGGAGGGCATTCGCTTCCAGCACCTTGATGGCAACGTGGTGGCCCAGGACCCGACTGAGCGCAAGAAAACTTGTGCTGTCGGCACCGATGCCGGGAACCAGATAGAGTTGAAGCGCATGAGGGGCCTGACTCAGTGGAATGAGTCTGGCATTTTCTTCCATTTCACTGAGAGCCGTGTTCCGGTTGGCCTCAATGAACTGACACAGATCGGCCAGCACGGGATTCTGAAAAATATCCGATGTTCGGATGACAAGATGGAAGGCCTCACTCAAACGATTCGCCACCTGGATCGTTTGCAGAGACTGCCCACCCAGATCAAAGAAATTATCCTCGGGGTTCAGATCCCTGATGCCCAGGATCGACTGCCAGACAGTGCCAACGACCTCGAGCGTCTGATGCGACTGCATATTGGGGGATCGTTCGGCCTTTAAATACTGTTCCACAAGGCGCGGGCGATCGATTTTTCCGGAGGCGTTTTTAGGCAAATGCGGCAGAAAGATGAAATCGCTGGGAATCATCGGCCCGGGCAGCTGCTCCTGCAGCGCTTGCCGGATGTCCTGCCTGGTGGGCGCTTTCAAACCACCGATAAAGGCCACGAGGCGTTTGACGCCTGGCGCAGGATGGAGGCCCTGCACACAGACTTCGTCCAGACCTGGAATCTTAAGCAACTGTGCTTCGACCTCGGCCGGTTGAATGCGGACACCGCTGATCTTGAATTCGTGATCCAGGCGCCCCAGATAAACGAGTCCCGTTGCGTCCCGCCGCACGCGATCACGCGTGGCGTAAGCACGATGCGGCTCGCCCTGGATGGAAACGATCGTGAAGGGGTCATCCTGATTTTCCAAATAGCCGTTGGCCAGAGTGGGACCGAGCAGTAGGAGTTCACCTTCATCGCTGGGGCGGCCGGCCTTGTCACGAATGAGAATCTGGAGTGCCGGCAGAGGCTCGCCAATCGGTGGAATTTCATTTGCGGCGTGCGCGGCATTCAGTTCAACCGTGGTGAAGACCACGGTGGCTTCGGTCGGACCATAGGTGTTGATCAAGCGAATCGAAGCAGGGGCGACCTGAAACCATTTCCGAAGTCCATCCCGGTGAACCGCCTCGCCACCGATGATGACGGTATGCAAGGATTCCGGTAACCATGACGTCTGGTTCTGCAAAGCCAGAACCCACTCGTTCCAAAAAGCTGTCGGCAGATCGAGGACGGTGATGCGATGTGCGGCCAGAAATTCCGCGAAACGGGCCATGGAATCCAGCATGGAGGCTGATCGGAGAACCAGCGTGGCCCCATGGCAAAGACTTAGAAATATTTCCTCCAGGCTGGCGTCGAAATGCAAAGGTGCGAATTGCAGAACCTGATCAGCCGCTGTTATTTTGTAACGCTGGTTGGCGGCACTGATAAAATGATTCAAAGCGGCGCTGCTGAGTTTCACACCCTTGGGGTTGCCGGTTGAACCGGATGTGAACATGATGAGCGCAGTGCCATCGGCGGACTGCTGACGCTGGGCGGAGCCCGTCGCTTGCAGGTCCTGGCCGTTCACCACAGAAAATTTTTTGAAATGCTCGTGATCACAGCCCTGATCCAGAATCAGGAGAGCCGGGTTCAGCTGATTCAGGATCGCCTCCTGTCGCGGCCACGGCTGCCCCGGATCCAGTGGGGCACAGATGCAACCGGCACGCAGGACCGAGAGCATGGCAAGAATCGCATCCGTGGAACGGGACATGATAAGACCGACGCGATCGCCGGGCTGAAGACCGAGCCCCAGCAAAAACTGGGCGCCGGCTTCCATTCGCTCCCGCAGGACGCGATAGCTGATCGTCACGTCGCCCGTTATCAGCGCCGGCTTTTCACCATGAAGCTCACATTGGGTGTCGATCCAGTCCATGAAATGACCCGCTGCAACCTGATGGGATTCTCCCGAGATGAGGCAGGTCTCCAGCTTCTTCGCGGTATATGTCTGCAAAATCCCGGCGACGGTGGACTCAGGTTGGGGCAACCAGAGCTGCAGAAGATCCAGGAATTCCGTCTGCAGCTGGGCCAGCCTTGCCTGGGAATAAAGCTTGGGATGGCCGTCGGCAAACAGCTGGGCCCCTGCACCGGCCGCATCAAAGGCGAGGCCGAGACTGAAATTTTCCACCGGTCCCGGGCAGATGCTGTGACTGATGGCGCTGATCGGCCCCTGACGAAAATTCCGCGCAAACGGCTGAATATTGATCACCGTCGCGAACAGCCGATCCTTCCGGCCGGCTTTGCGCATGTCACGGGCCAGCGCTTCATAGCGATGGAAATGATATTTTCTGGTCGCCCGAATTTCCGCCTGCAGGCGCTGGGAAAGATCGATGAGAGTATCCTCATCCCGGAGTTCCACACAAAGCGGGATAATATTCATTTGCATGCAGGGGATTTGCAAAGACCGGGACCCCATGCGATTCATAACGGGCAAGCCCAGCACAAGCCTGCGTTCCCCTGTGGCCAGGAGCAAATGAAGACCGAGAGTCGCGAGCAAGGGTTCCAGCCGTGAGGTCCGCGCGGATTTTTCCAGCTGCGCCAGGCCCTGCCAGAGATCATCCGGAAGAACACAGGCCTGTCGATGAAAGCCGGACATCAATTCCGCCTCGCCCTCCGCAAAACTTGCCGGAACATGGGATCCGTCCAGACGTGAAGCCCAGAATTCCCTGGCCTTGTCGTGGTAGCCTTGCGCCAGGCGCGCCTCTTCTTCCACCAGCACGTCACGGAAATCCGGGATGTCACAGGCCTGGGACACCGGGCTGTTATCCTGAAGGTTGGCAAGAATCGTGACGATCCTTTGAAACAAAAGACTGTAGCCAAAGCCGTCGATCGCAATGTGATGGATTTTGGCATAAAGCCAGGTTTTCCCGGAGCCCGAAAAAATAACAAAGGCGCAGGGCAGTTCGGTCGCCAACAGGAAGGGCTTTTGCAAATCGGTCTGTGCAAAACTTCGGATATAATCCAGCGCTGCGGTTTCAGGTGCCAGGGTTTCCACACGAACGGGTGCCATCGTCCCTGCTCCCATCCTCAGCGCCTCCGTGCCTTCCTCGCCGTAGAAAGCCTGAAGGCATTCCGCTTCGCTGACAGCCAGCTGAACAGCCTTTTGCAAAAGCACGGGGTCGATACCGGTCGCGAATTCAAGGCATTCCGCGGTATTGTAAATCGCCTTGTCGGCGGCCAGAGCATGACCGATCCAGATGCCTTCCTGGGCTGAACTCAAGCGTGCCATCATCGGGCCTCAATCCTCGTTTGAATAAGTTGCCACCAGGAATTCAGCGTCGGATTCTGAGCGAGTTCCACGAAGCTGACATCCACGCCTGATTTGGTCCAGGCCTCCATCAGCTGCATGACCTGCATCGAATCCATGCCGAAATCGATGAGACTTTCGTCGGGATCGAACTCCTCTTCCTTCAGCCGGAGCAGATCCAGAATCTGGTTCTTCAACACCTGATAATTCATGGTTTGTCCATCTCTCATGCCTGCCATCCCAGGTCCCTGGCGGCGATGACCCGGCCGCAGCGTCCCGCCACATAGCGGAGGGCCATCATATGCTCGTCCATCGAAAAATCCGCAATGGCATCACCGATCACAAAAGGCTTGATATCACGCATGAAGGCATCGACTGCGGTCATCAGACAGCCGATATGCCCGTATATGCCGCAGATCAGAATTTGATCCCGCTGCATCTCCTGCATCATGCTTTGCAAGGAGGACCTTTGAAACGCGCTGTAACGCCACTTGGTAAGCACGATATCATCCTGATCCGGAGCCAGAGCCGTGACGATGGCCTGCAGCTCCTGCCGGTTGTCGATGCCAGGTCCCCACATGTCATTCAATAGGCCGCGATCCTCGGGAGTCTGGTTGATGGGCTGAGCGGTATAGATCACGGGAATTCCCTGCTGCTTGCAGGAAGTGCGAATACCCTGGATACGCTGCAGAAGATCACGCACCAGCTGGCTTCCCGGGCCATAGAATTCCAGAAAGTAGTCCTGCACATCATGAATCAGCAAAACCGCACGTTCAGGATGGAAGGCCCAATTCACCTTGCTGCTGGGAAACGAGCTGGCATCGGGCAGGTCATAGCTGGGAATTCTTGGAATGCTCATACGGGAGTCTCCTGCTGACGAAGGGCGGAATCAATATGCTGGCGCAAGGCTTTCTTATCGATCTTGCCGACGGCTGTGGTCGGGAGCCTCGGAAGGACTTCGATGCGATCAGGAAGTTTGTATTCCGCAAGGCCCTGGGCTCTAAGAAATTTTCTGAGAGTGAAGATGGTGGGTGCTTCCTCATGGCAAACCACGAAGGCACAGGTTTTCTCGCCAAGCCCCGGATCAGGCATGGCAACGACTGCGGCCTGGGCGATCTGCGGATGGGTGATGAGAACCTCTTCCAGTTCCTCCGCTGCGATCTTCTCGCCGCCCCGATTGATCTGATCCTTCTCGCGACCTTCAACCATCAGGTAGCCATCCGTTGTTTGTCGCACAAGATCCCCGGTTCGATAAAAGCCTTCGCTATCGAAAACTTTGCTGTTGTGCTCCGGAGCCTGAAAATATCCGCGCACCGAATAAGGTCCGCGCGTCAGCAACGCGCCCAGTTCACCCACGGGAACGGGCTGCCCCTCAGCATCGACGATTCTGATTTCATCCGCCTCACTCATGGGGCTCCCCTGCGTGTGGTGGCGATGCCAGGCGTCATCCGTGAGTCTTGTATAATTGACGAGGCCTTCCGCCATGCCGAAAACCTGCTGCAAAACCACAGCCAGCTCCGTCTCCAAACGCTGGGCCAGGGCTGCCGACAGGCGCGCGCCGCCCACCTGAATGAGGCGGAGACTTTGCAGCTTCTCCTTATGCTCCGGAGCCGCGTCGAGCCAAAGATTCACCAGAGGCGGAACCAGGGAGGTCATCGTCACCTGATGCCGGGCGATCAGAGGGAAACAGGTCGACGGCGCCGGATCAGGTGCGAGCACGACGGTGCCGCCACGATACCAGACACCGAGCGCGCCAGGTGAACTCAAGGGGAAGTTATGAGGTGCCGGCAAAGTGCAGAGATAAACCGTCGTATGATCCAGCTCACAGATCTCGGCGCTGCGGCGGACCGAGTAGTAGTAATCATTGTGCGTGCGTGGGATCAGTTTGGGAATTCCCGTGCTGCCACCGGACAGCTGAAAAAAAGCCACCTGATCGGGATCCCTGTCCGGCAGAGGGATGGCGTCATCGGCGGCCGTATCCGCCGTCTGCATCAGCTCCTGGATATCTTTTTGAAAAACCACTTTCCGGATACTGCCACAACTTTCCTGTACGGTTTTCAAAAACGTTTCGTCGCGAAACAGCGCGTGCTCCTCTGAAACGATCAGAAGACTCGGCTTGATCTGTTCCATGTAGGCGCTCAGCTCCCGCCGGCTATGCGAATAAAGGGCGTTGAGCGGCACCACACCGAGTTTCAAAAGCGACCAGAAGGCCAGGTAAAACGCAGCGGAATTCGGCAGATGCACCAGGGCGGTGTCGTGCGGCTTGATGCCGGATGCCGCAAGCTGCTGCGCCAGCCGATCCGTGGTTCGGTTCAATTGTTCATAACTCAGCGCCTGCGTTCCGGCGATCAAGGCTATCTTATCCGGCTGCTCGCAGCACTGCCGATCGAGTATGTCCTGCAGGGGTTTGTCCAGCCAATAGCCTTTTCTTTTATATTCCTGCACGAATTCGGAGGGCCACGCGGTAAATTCCACTGTCATCGTCGAATGCCTTCCTTTCAGGAAATAAGGTTGAACGCATGGAGCATGGTGCCAATCTTTGTGTTGGTTTCATCCCACTCCTGGCGCGGATTCGAGCCGGCAACGATGCCGGCGCCGGCATAGAGTTTCACAAAGTTCGCCTTCACCAGTCCGCAGCGAATCGTGACGACCCATTCCCCATTGCCGTCTCCATCCATCCAGCCCACCATGCCGGTAAAAAGTTCGCGATCAAAGGTTTCGAGTTCCTTGATGGCGGCTTTGGCCATATGCGGAGGAAAGCCACAAACCGCGGGCGTAGGATGCAGGGCTTCGGCCAGACGCAGGGCCGTCAGCCGCGGATCGTGGACCATACCGTGAATGCGGGTCGAAAGGTGCCACATCTGAGGCGTGCTGATGACCGACGGCAGCGCGGGAACGTCGAGCTCCTCACAGGATTGTTCGAGAACCTTGCGAACCTCGTCGACCACAATGCGATGTTCATGGAGATCCTTGGCTGATTGTTTCAGGTTCGCGGCCAGTTCCTGATCGCGCAGGGGATCCGGATTTCGTTTGATGGATCCCGCCAGAGGATTGCTTTCAATGCGCAGGCCTTTTTTCGCCAGCAGCAATTCGGGGCTGACGCCGATCAGCACGGCATCATCATGAGTCGGTATGGAGAAATGATAGCCATGAGGCTGCGCTTGAATCAGAGCGGCCAGAAGCGAAGGGATGTGAACGTCCTGATCCAGTTCCATTTCCAGGGTGCGCGAGAGTACCACTTTCTGCAGCTGGCCGTGATGGAATTCATCGAGCAGGCGGACGACCGCTTTTTGAAAATTGTCCGGCGTGGGCTGGGTTGTTTGCCGCAGGATCCGGCTCTGCCTTAAGCCTGGCGCGGTGAGCGCGGTGGCCTGCAGAGGGAGTCTTTGGTAACTTTCAGGAACAATCATAAGGCCAGGCTGCGCCCGATCGAAAGGCAACGCACCGATGACGATAGGATTTTCCACTCCGCCCTTGCGGGCCTTTTGCAAAACTTCGTCAATCGTAGTATGGAGATCCGCGGCGGGATGGGTCGAGCTGTTCTCCGTCCGAATCGATTCATAAACGCCATGAGTGATCAGGGCCAGCTGATGCGAGGAAAAAAAATACGACTGCCTGGCCTCAAACAAGGCCAAAGGGCCGGGATGCAGCACCTCTTCGCTCAAAACTGTTCTCCACAATATGTCTATTTTGTTCCATGAGGACAGGAACTTACGTTCCGAAACCTCACTGAAAAGTCACCACGCTACGAATTTATAATGTAATTGATAATCATTGTCATTATCAATATATTGCCTGGGCTAACTCCTGGCGTGAGCAGCCCAGATTGCTGAGCAGCATTGTCATCTTTAAGGATTGAATTCGTGATGGAACCAAAAGCATTTCGTACCAGCGCACAACCTGTCCTGGTTTTGGCGACAGTCTTAAATTTCGTGTCGTTAGGCAGCTTTATGATGGTCATGCCCCTGGGCCCCGACCTGGTGCGTGAGATTGGATTGAACGCCAACCACACGGGCCTATTGAGTGGTGGAGCCACGTTCATTGCTGCGGTTTGCGGCTTTTTAGCGGCTCCCTATCTGGATCGCTGGCCGCGCAAATTTTTGATCGGTCTCTTCTTTACCATCCGTTCCCTGCTTATCCTCGGCTGTGGCGCTGTGAATAATGCCGAAAGCCTGATCGCGCTCTTTTTGCTCTCGGGCTGTGTGAATGGACCAGGCATTGCCGTGCTGATGGCTTCCGTGATTGATGCCACGCCTCCAGCCAAACGCGGTCAGGCCATGGCGTTTGTCAGCAGCGCGTTTTCCCTGGCTGCGATCATCGCGGTGCCTCTCTCTTTGGAAATGGCACGCTGGTCGAGCTGGCGAACGCCGTTTGTGGTGTTTGGTCTTTCCGGTTTGCTGCTGGCCGCGGCGGCCTGGATTTTTTTTCCCGCGCAGCGCCCGTCCTCGGCACCAGCTCAGGCCCGGTCATCCTTCCGTCAACTCCTGGCTCCGCAAGCCTTTCGCTGGGCCCTCATGATGGTTGCCATCCAGGTTTTTGGTCACTTCCTGATCGTGCCCAACATTGCCAACTTTTTTGTTTTTAATCTGGGCTTTCCACGAGCGGAATTGTCCGTGCTCTACTTCGTGGGCGGCGTTGCCAGTCTAATCATCCTGCAGCTCTGCGGTCGCATCCTGGATCGGGGCTTCACCAAACCGATCGTGCTGGGCCTCAATGCCCTCCTGCTGTTCGGCATCCTGGGGGGCTTTGTCAAACCGGGTTATATGTCGCTTTATATTGCCTTTACCCTGTTCATGGCCATGAGCTCCGGGCGGACCAGTGTCACCACAGCCATCATTTCAAAAATTCCGGAGCCGCAGCAACGGGCCTCCTTCATGTCCCTGCAGGGAACCGTTTCCAACCTGGCAGCCGGGCTCGCGGGTACCTTTTCTTCATGGTTTCTGTCCCTGGATACCTCAGGCGCTCTCATCGGCATGCCGAGTCTTGGGATTCTCAGCTGCGCCTGTCTTCTGATTGCACTGTATGTTCTGGTGGAAGGGGTGCTGCCGCGCGTGCCAGCGGCGGCTGACTCCGTCCCCGTCACATCCACAGTTCCTGCACCGCAGGCTACACAAGGACAGCGGTCATGAATCAAAGGGAAGCGTCCTGGTCACCTCACTCATGGCATGACCATCCCATCGTGCAGCAGCCTGATTATTCGGACAAACAGCGGCTGCAGAAAACACTCTCCGAATTGCAGAAGCTGCCGCCTCTCGTTGGCCCGGATGAAGTCGAGCATCTGAAGGCCCACTTTGCCAAAGCCGCGCGCGGCGAAGCCTTCATTCTGCAAGGTGGCGACTGCGGGGAACGATTTGCGGACTGCACGCGTGAAATGATTGCCAGCAAGCTGCGCATTCTGAAACAGATGGCCATCATCCTGTGCAATCGCAGCCACATGCCCGTCGTCAAGGTCGGGCGCATAGCGGGTCAGTATGCAAAGCCACGCTCCAGTCCCTATGAAATCATTGGTGGTCAGTCCTTCGCGGTCTATCGCGGTGACTTCGTCAACCAGGAGGACGCGGATCATGACAAGCGCCGCGCGGATCCTGAAAGACTCAAACTGGGCTATTTTCATGCCGCGACCACTCTCAATTACATGCGCTGGCTGGCCCACTGTGAGCCCAACTCTCTCCAGGATCATGATCGGATGCTCGCGGACGATCCTTCGAGTCCTCTGGCCGAAATTGCCGCGGAGCTTTCGCAGAGTGATGAATACGAACGTCCCTCTGGAGCGGAACCGGATTTCTTTACGTCACACGAAGGCCTTCTGCTCCCTTACGAAGCGACACAAACCCGTTATGTGGCTGGCAGAAATGCCTGGTACAATCTCGGGGCCCACATGCTCTGGATTGGGGATCGAACCCGTGACCAGGGCGGCGCGCATATCGAATATTTTCGTGGCATCGCCAACCCGGTTGGCATCAAAGTTGGTCCCGGTGCGGATCCCCGGGATATCTGCCTGATCATGCAGCGCCTGAATCCGGATAATGTTCCCGGAAAAACGGCCTTGATCACCCGCTACGGAAGCCGACAGGTTCAGAGCCAACTGTCGGCGCTCCTTGAGGCGGTGCAATCCGCACGCCTGCAGACCGTGTGGCTCTGTGATCCCATGCATGGGAATACGATCAAGACGTCGACAGGACTCAAGACACGGATCTTTGACGACATCGTGAATGAAATACACGAGACGATCCAAGTGCACCGTGCAGCAGGCAGCCGCATGGCTGGACTGCATCTGGAATTATCAGGTGAGAAGGTCACCGAATGTGTGGGTGGATTCACGCGCCTGTCCGCCGAACAGCTGGCGACCAACTATAAAACCTGCTGCGATCCGCGTCTGAACTCTGACCAGGGCCTGGAACTGGCTCTCCGTGTGGGACAGATGCTGCAGCCCGCATCCATGCAGTTACACTGATACGGCAGGCTGTCGGCCGGCTCTCCATTTTGATAGAATAGGATTCAACTTGGAAAAGCCGGGGGACTTCCTATGTATGGTTACCTCATGCGCCGGCTCCTTTTGGTGCCCGTGACCGTGCTTGGTCTGACCCTTTTGATCTTCTGCATCACCCGCTTTCTCCCCGGTGGGCCTTTGGATCGACAGCTGGCCCGGGAGATGGCGCAGGCCGATACCATCGCCCTGCCGACGCTCAGCGAGGAGCAGCTGGCCGGTTTAAAAAGCTATTATGGAATGGATCAGCCTCTGCTGAAGGCCTATGCTCAATGGCTTGGAGCTTTGTTGCAAGGGGATCTCGGCACTTCGCTACGCTATCAGGAGCCGGTCTGGTCCATGATGCGGGAGCGGCTGCCGGTTTCCCTGCTCTTTGGCTTCGCCAGTCTTTTCTGTAGCTATGGTCTTTGCATCGGTCTGGGTCTGCTCTGCGCGTATCGACCGCAGCACCTTCTGGTCCGCGCCCTGCAGGGCCTTCTTTTGCTCTTCAACGCGATCCCGGCTGCAATCATGGCCATGCTCCTGTTTTTTCTGGTCGCCGCGCAGGGTTATTTTCCGCTGGGGGGACTCACAAGCGATAGCTTTGCGGAACTCAGCGCCTGGGAAAAATTTCTGGATCTTCTCGCGCACGTGACTCTGCCTTTGATCGCATACTGCGCGCATCAGCTTGCGGTTCTCACCTTTATTCTGAGAGACAGCCTGCGTGATGAGCTGGCTGGTGAAGCCGTGCGTATGGCCCGGGCCAAAGGTGCCAGCGCGCGTGAGGCTTTAATCGGACATGCGCTGCCGCTGGCCATCATTCCCATCATCAGCCAGATCGGTCATCAGATCAGTCTGGTGCTGGCCGGTTCCTTTTTAATTGAACGCATTTTTAATCTGAATGGTTTTGGTCTGCTTGGTTTTGAAGCTCTTCATGAACGCGACTATCCTCTGGTCATTGGTCTCCTGACCGTCGCCGGGCTTTTGCACATTATCGGCAACCTGCTGTCCGACCTTTGTCTCTCCTGGGCGGATCCGCGCATTCGCCTGATCAAGGGGGCGCGATGAAACGGTTCTGGACCTTCACCTTGCTCGCGTTTCTTCTCATCAGTTTCTGCGCGGAACTTTGGATTGGAGCGCGACCGCTCCTCGTGCGCTACCAGGATCATTTTTATTTTCCGATCTTTTCCAGCATGAGATCCGGGGAATTCTTTGGCGAGGACTATGCCTGGGAAGCGGAATATCCCAAACTCCAGGAAAAGTGGCAGAACACAGGATCGCCGGATTGGATCCTGATGCCCTGGATCCCGCTCGGTCCTTTGACGATCGATCTTGTTCAAAGTCCACCTGCAGCTCCGGATGTCCGGCACTGGTTCGGCACGGATAGCTCGGGTCGTGATGTGCTCGCGCGGTTCATTTACGGCTTTCGAACAGCCTTCGTGATGGCGGTCGCGTATGTGGCCCTCACCATGGCGCTGGCCCTGGGCCTGGCCTTGCTTTCGGCGCTGAGTCCCGGCTGGGTCGATCTCGTGCTGCAACGCGGCATGGAGATCTGGGTCATGATTCCCTTTCTCTATGTGGCGATTGCGATCGTGAGTCTCGTGACACTTGATAAGGTCTTGCTGGTCGTTATTCTGAGCATCTTTTCCTGGCCTACACTCAGTCTTTATCTGCGCGCGCAAATTCTGCAGGTGAAGGAACAGGATTATATTCAGGCCGCCCGCGTTCTCGGACTTCCGCAGTTGCGGATCATCTGCTTTCATATTCTGCCGCAGATCTGGCCTTTTCTCCTGTCTTTTCTTCCGTTTGTTCTGGCAGCTGCGCTCGTGACACTGACATCCCTTGACTTTCTCGGTTTTGGTTTGCCACCGCCGGAACCCAGCTGGGGCGATCTTTTGCAGCAGGCTCTTGAAAGGCCTTACGCCTGGTGGATCGCAGCGCCCGTTCTGGTGGGGCTATTTGTTGTCTTGACAGCGGTGACAGTGATCGGCGAAGCTATCCGAAACAAGCAGAATCCCAGGCAAACACAAAACCAGTGAGATCATTATGGTCCGGTGGGTCGTCCATTGCCATGTTCTCGCGCTCAGCTTCGCGTTCGCGAGCGGGATCACAACCCTGCACGCGGCGGAGCCACCGGCCACGCTGCGCTGGGAAACCAACGATAAACCGCAGCCGATCGGCAGTCCCAAGGCTGTCACCGGCGGTCGCATTACGGGTTACATTGATACCTATCCCCTGACTTTGCGTCAAGTCGGTCCGGACGCCACCGGAGCCTTTCGCGTCCTGCTCGATGAAAACGATATGTCGCTCGTCACCATGCATCCGAACACGGAAACCTGGATCCCGATGCTCGCCAGTCACTGGGCTTTGGATCCTGATGGCCGGACGGTTTACTATCGCCTGAATCCTGCTGCCCGCTGGTCGGATAAGCAGCCGGTCAAGGCCACCGACTATGCCTTCACACTGGAATTCATGCGTTCGCCGCATATTCAGTCGCCCTGGTCGAACGAATATTACACCAAAACCATTGAGGGCATTCAAACCTTTCAGGAAAAGGCCGGAACCGAGGTGATCTCGATTCGTCTTAAGGAACCGACCCTGGATCGCATACTGAAGACCAACATCAAACCCATGCCGCGGCATTTCTATGGCAAACTGGATGCCGGTTTTGTGACGAAATTCAACTGGAAGATTCCGCCCAATGTCGGACCCTATACTTTAAGCACGCTCGATAAAGGCCGGCGGGTCGTCTTCAAACGCAAGACCGATTGGTGGGCGAAGGATCTGCCTTACTTCAAGCATCGCTTCAATGTCGACGAAGTGGTGCTGAAGGTGGTGCGGGACATTCAAATCGCCTTTGAGTATCTCAAGGCTGGACAGCTCGATATTATGACCCTCACCAATCCGGAATTCTGGAAACCTGGCTCAAGCGATGATGTCTTTGCCAAGGGCTATGTGCATAAGCTGCAGGCATACAATGATCAACCGCGTGCGGATTATGCTCTGATTCTGAACTCCAGTTACGGACCCTTCCAGGATCAGCGTGTGCGCCAGGCTTTCGCTTATGCGATGAATGTGCAGCGGGTGATCGATGAGCTTTTGAAGGATGGTTATCAGCGGCTCCAGGGGATATCCCAAGGCTATGGCAGCTTCACGGCGCCTGGAGTGAAGGCTCGCCCCTTTGATCTGGCCAAGGCCGATGAACTATTCAAACAGGCTGGCTGGGACAAGCGCAATAGCGAAGGCATTCGGGTGAAGGATGGCCAGACGCTGACGGTCACCCTAAGCTATGCCTTTCCCAATATGACCCCGCGCTTTGTGATCCTGCAGGAGGATGCGCGCAAGGCCGGTATTGACCTCAAGCTGCAGACGATGGACCCTGCCCTGGCTTATAAAAGCTTTCGTGACAAGGCGCATCAGATTGCTTTTTTCTCCTGGAGCATTCCGTATCGTCCCGAGTACCGCTCGCGGTTTCATTCGAGTTTTGCGAACAAACCGCAGACCTCGAATTTTTCCAATACGGCGAGTCCAGTCCTGGATCAACTCATCGAGGAGTACGAACATGCCAGCGATGACCGGAAGCGGATCGAAAAGGCTCATGCGATTCAGAACTTTGTATTTCAGGATTCCAGTTACATCCCACTCTTTGAAGTCCCCTACTACCGTCTGGCCTATTGGAGCTGGATCCAATTTCCAGAAGTTCCAGGCACGAAAAGTACTGACGGTTTACCTTTCTTCGACAGTGCAACGGGGGGACTCTTCTGGGTCGACAGAGATCGGCAAGAATCTGTTATGGCAGCACGAAAACGAGGAGAACGAATCGCCGCTCGAACCTGGATCGACGACACATTTCGAGTGAAATAGGAAAGGGTAAGACCCCGCGTACAGAGCGGGGTTTTAGGGAGAATAGCCGAGGCCGGAGCACCCGAAGGGATCAGGCGACAAACTTCTCCAACACCTTATCCACAGTCTTCAGAAGACGTTCGGGATCGAAGGGTTTCACTACCCAGACCACCACACCGGCTTCCTTTCCTGATTGCTTCAGCTCTTTCGACGATTCCGTCGTCAGCATGCCCACAGGAACTTCCTTGTAACGGTCAATCTGTTTGATCTTGGTGATCATGGTGATCCCATCAAGACCAGGCATGTTGTAGTCGCTGATGATCAGCTGGACGCCCTGGTGTTCTTCAGCTTTTTTCAAGCCGTCGGCACCATCATGAGCTTCGACCACGACATGGCCGCCCTTTTCCAGAACTTCCTTCAGCTCCAAACGCAGCGTTTCCGAGTCATCCGCGATAAGAATCTTGGCCATGGTACTCTCCCTTGCCAGGCTAAAACTTAAGTCAGAGGCACATCAAACGAGAAGGTGGTTCCCTTGTGTTCCTCAGACGTGATCTCGAGTTTCTTCGCACCCAAACTGCGCACGGCTTCGCTTACCGAGTCGAGACCGATGCCGCGACCACTGATACTGGTGGCCTCGTCACGGCTGCTGAACCCGGGCCGCATCAGAAGGTCATAGACCTGATCCAGACTCAGGCTCGGCGCATCGACCGGGTCGAGGAGTTCACGCTTGATGGCGGCGCGGATCACCTTTTCACGGTTGATGCCGGCTCCATCATCCGTGACTTCCACATGCACGCGGTTGCCTTGGGTGATTGCTTTGATTTTGATCCTGCCATGCGCCGGCTTGCCGAGCTTTTCACGTTCCTCGGGTATTTCGATGCCGTGGTCGATGGCATTATTGATGAGATGCAGGAAAATTTCGGTGAAGGTCAGCATTTCATTCTGAATCACCTGCACGCCGGCCCATTCGAATTCCAGCTCCACCTGCTTGCCGAGGGCCTGGCAGGTCGCGTCCTTCTGATGAATCAGCTTGGGTTCCAGAGTGGACAGATCCTTGGTCTTGGCAAAGTTGCCGCCACCCAGGCGTTCCAAAATCTTGTCGGCCTGACGCTTGCCAGGATCATCCAGCTTGCGGCGCAGATCGCTCAGTTCGTGGATGGCGACGCTGAAATCCTCCTGACTGATATGCAGGCCGTGCTGCTTGCCGCTCAGGGCAAAGCACAGGGACTTCATATCGACCCATTCCTTGCGGATGCGATCGAAATTCTCATTGAGCCAGGTCGCATCCACCGGCTTCTTTTGATTGATATGATCCATCAGGGTGTCTTCCATCTGGTGCACGTCATGCTCCAGATCCGAGAACCGCGCGGTGCGGGCGATCCCTTTGATGGCGTGCAGCGAACGGGCAATCTTGTCCATGTCGCGGCTATCGATTTCCCGTTTCAGGCGCGGGAACAGCTCCTCGAAGTCCGAAAAGGTCACTTCGAGCAGCGAGCCGCTGCAACCCTGAATTTCCAGGATCTTTTTCACTTTGCTGTTTTCGATTTCGCGCTGCATTTCAAGGGCGCGACGGGCTTCCACCACCTCGGTGCGATCTTCCAGGACGATCATCAGTTTTTCAACGATGTTCTCATGGGTGATTGGATGATAGGTGATGCCGATCCAGATCGACTTCAATCCATCCGGGGTCTGCCGCGTGTATTTCACCTCACGGGGAAAATGCAGCTTGGCCAGGTCGAACCAAAGAGTATCACCACCGATGCAATCTACGACCTGCATGGCGCCTGTGCGTTCGATCGGATCGAGGTTGTCCCAGATGGGTTCGAACAGAACCTTTTCGATATGCTTGCCGGCGAGCTTGTTGTCGCCGAGCAGGAATTCGGAGTAAAGGGAATAGGGCCACTCGATTTCACCGGCCGAGTTCACCGTGAAAATGCCGAGCGGAATGGCCGAGAAGATCTGCGAGAGTTTCTTCTCGAATTCCTTGACCTTGCTGATATTCTTGCCAAGGACCTTGATTAATGGACCGCGGCGTTCGCTGATCTGTGCGAACTTGCTGATGGTCCAAAGGTATTCCGCCTGGTGTCCGTTCTCATCGATACAGGTCAACTCGAACTGGAGCTGCTTGATGCCCAGGTCCTTGAGCAGCACGGATATCCTGGATTTAAAGATATTCTTGCTTTCAATGGTAAAGACATCATAGACGTTCTTGTTGAGCAGGCGCTCATAGTCGCAATTCAAAAGCTTGGAGCATTCCGTATTGCCCTTCAGAATACGTCCCGTGCGATCCATGATGGCAAAAAGGTCGGGCAGGTTCTGAATGATCTGTTCCGAAGACGACTTGCACTTTTCCAGTACGGAGATCACATCATGACTGGCACGCAGCCCTTCGGCCGCCACGATCTCGGTGTTCACTTCAGGCCGATTGTCGAGTTTGAGGGTTGCGCTCATAGGAATTCTCCATCTCCCTCGTCATCCGGTTTGTCTTCATCGATTTTGAGCTCGGTAAAATCATTCCAGGAAAGGACATCAAGCACCGACGAACAGGCGAGTTCGCCTTCGGGCCAGGTGATTTTCCAGACGTCATGAATTTTCCGGGGATCGATCTTATCACTAAACACGGCCTCATCGAAGCCGCTGGTGACGAGGGGTATACTGATACCTGTGATGATATTGGCGTTGTTAAAGGCGGCCTTCAGGGCACCGGCCATCAGGTTGCACATTTCGCGCATGTGGTCCATAGCCATACGATCATCGATATCATCAAGTTTCTTTTTCAATTTGTTGGCCAGCATGTTGCGACTGGTCGCCGTATCGAAATGAATCTTCAGAATCACCCGAACGGCCGAGCCGGAAACCAGGATCAGCGACATCCAATGTCCATAGAGAAAATCATCGGAGTTGCTGACCTCTTGCAACTTATGTTCTTTCAACGCGGAAGCACGGACGATGGTGTTTTCCACCCTGTGCCGGATCACTTGTTTCAAGACTTCTTTGACGGCACTCGTGTCCACCACTGCTTTTCTGGCTTCTGCGCTTTCAGCACCCATAACGCATCCTTTAGAGTCGCCCATTTACATCAAAAAATAATTCTGACAGAAGGTCTATCGGCAGGACCTTTAACAACTTTACACCGCATTGCAGAGCCCGTCCGCCCCCCTTTCCAGGCCTACGGAGGGTCTGGGAGGCCACTTAAATTCGTGTGCAATTTTCCCCTAATAATACTATATTCTCAGATAGTTGGAATATATTCAGGCCCTGATTCAGGTTTGAACAGACCCCGCCGATAGTCTTAGTGAAGCACTCGAACGTCGTGGCGAAGTCATTTCGGAGGTGGGGGTTTTTCTTGGGAATACAGAAACGATTTCGTGTACACAAAACAGGCGAGACGATCCAGCTCCACGGGATCATCACGGATACATCCAACCTCAAGGTTCTGGATGAAATGGTATCCGATCGCAATGTTTTCGACTGCAGCCAGGTCGTTAGCGCAAGCTGGAACGGCCTCTTGCGCCTGGATGCCTATCTCAGCAAACTCTCAGGACAGATCACGCTGACCCATATTCCCTATCATCTCTTTCAGTATTTAAGGCTCCTGCCCAATGTGGGACAGAAGTATGTATTAGGCGAAATCGAGCTGACTCTTCTTGCTTCAGCGGAAGGCGGCGGCGCGTATCAGACCCGCTTTTTGAATTCCGCTGTCCTCAATCATATCGCCCACGCGGATCCCAAACCCTTCATTCAATTGGAAGATGGCGCGCAGCTGATCGGTCGCGACAGCTTTATCTGCCCCGCCCGCTTCGGCAGCCGGGATTATCAGCAGACAGCGTTGACGAGCGGCTGGTACCAGCAAAATACCGAGCAGTTTGACTTTTGGTACGATTATGTGTCGTTTGCCAATATCACGCTGTCGCTGGCCATGGACCTGATCCAAAGCCAGGAAGCGACATTGGAATCCCTGCTGAGGGATATCGAACTCGGCGTGACCGCGATTGAGACGTCGCTGGGCCTTCTGATTCCCGAATTCAAAGCGGAAGGAGCCCATAGCCTGAGCGAAGTCGCTCTCTTCGTGCGCAAGGCCTGTGATCAGCTGGGGACGATCCTGGACAAATCCGGCGGCGAGGTTTCCGATGTGCTGGTGCGCATGCAGCTCCTGGCCGGCAGTCAGGATTTCCTGCAGGCCGAGGCGCTCTATAAGCTCCTGCGTGAATTCAGTAATACGATCGGCACGCTTTACCCAACCCTCGCGAGCATCGAGGAAATCGGTGCCAGCACCGGCAGGCAGATCAGCAACCTCAGCCGCATTGGGAAATACAAGGCGCTGGTCCTGGGCGTCGAGGATGTGTCCGAGGAAACCATGAACGCCGTGCGTGAGACTATGGATATCATGGATCCGCTTTCGGATGGCGACTGGATTGAAACGCGCAATGAATTCGTGCAGCACCTGGAATCGGTGGATCAATCTCTCAGCAAAATCATCATCCTTCTTCAGGGCTTCGATCTTCTGCGGCAGATCCTGGAGCATCGCCTGCATGAAAGCGAGGCCATCCAGGACTTCCTGAAACGCGGTGGCGCTGACTGGCGTGGGACGAAGGCCGCGGTGTTCAGTCTCGTCAACCGCACCCTGGTGACCGACCAGGAAAAATATTCCTGTGAGTTTTTCATACCCGAAGCGGCCCGGGGCGAGGACAACAATCAAAAGCCCGGTGATATCCTTCTGTTTTAACCTCGCAAAATATCCCTTAATGTCAGGCCAACAGGAACCGATGGAGGAACTGTGTGACTGAAATAGGGGAAACCATGAAAACGGCCTTGTCTGGTCAGGAACGTCGACAGGAGATACGCTACAGCCTGTTCGGGGAACTCCCGGCCCGCATGATCAACATCACAACCGAGCAGGAACTGACCTGTCTCACGATTGATATTTCAACGCGCGGTATCGGCCTGCTGGTCAGCCCCAGTCCCGTGGAAGGTCAGGTCATTCGTGTGGAATTCACGGATCAAAGCCATCCGAGTCTGGATTTTGTCGTGCGACACGTCCATTCCGTGATGGATGACCCTGTGCATGGCTTTGAGAGCATGCGACGCTGTGGTCTGGAACTCCATGATGACAAAAAGTCGAATATCGATCTGATTGCATTTTTCGGCAGCATAGACTCCGTGATGATCGGAGACTGAGGAACAGGACTTTGTCAACCGCGCTTTACGACAAGATAGCCAACAAATCCGTGCATGTCGCGCTGATCGATCCTTTTCATGAATCACGCGTCGCCATAATCAAAGTCTTGCATAAACTGGGCTTCAAACATGTCATGATCTGCAAGTCTGTGCGGGACCTGGCGGACCGCATGCGCAAAACCAGGGTGGACTGGGTCCTTAGCACGCTTCTGGAAGAGCAGTCGATCAAGATGCCGATGTACCTGCATGGTCTCTATGATGATCATATGCATGACAAGATCCGTATCAGTTACCTTCTGACGGAAAAACAGCTGCCCCAGCTGCCGGAAGCCTTTGCCGATGGCCTTCTCTCCTGGTTTGACCTTTCCCGGATGGAAGATCAAAGGACCATTCAGGCCGATCTGGAGGAATTCTTCAACATCCTGAAGGATGCGCACGAGCGAAGTCTTCACGAAGCCTTCGTCGCTGCGGAATATTTCCGACGCTATTTGAAAAAGCACATGATCTGGGGTGAGCTGATCACCATGGAAAAGGCTCTCTGCAATAACTTCCCTTTGAAGTCAGAGAATCTTCTGTCCCTGGCCGAAGCCCATTTCCTGGCCGGTGAATACAACCGGGGCCGTCTGCTCGTGCAGCAGGCCCAGCAGATGGCCGTCGAATCCCTGGATCAGGCGATCGATGACCTTCTGAAAAAATTTCCCAAGGCCCTCCTCGAAAAACAGGGTTCCGTGGCGGAGCGCTTCGATATACGCACAGCCGTGATTATTGAGCGGGATGAACGGGAAGTGCAGATCCTCCGGCAGGCGTTGAAACGCATCGGAGTACCCACCGTGCGCGAGTACCCGACCTTCCAGGACGCGTGGGAGGCTCTTAAGACTCAGGAAGAGCCGAGCCTTATGATCACCGAGTGGAGTTCCCGCAAGGGTGATCTCAGTTCCGCGCAGTACCTGCAAAGGGTGCGTGGGCATGGTTTTCTGAAGCTGCCTGTGATCGTCATGATCAATAAGCTGCGGCCTCAGGAGGCGCAGCTGCTCAACGATGTGCATGCGATCCAGCTGATGCAGAAGCCTTTGCGCGAAGAGCATGCGGTGATGTCGATCGCGTTTGCCATCCAGCAGGCCAAAGTCCCGACGGAACGCAAACCGATCGAGCAGCAGATCGTGAATTGTTTGCAGACCGGCGACCGCGCGGATGCCTACTACCTGCGCAAGGTCTATCATGCCGACAGCAATATTCCGCCGAGCCGCAAGTACTATATCGAGGCGGTCTTCAACTACCATCATCACAACTACACGAAGGCGCGCAACTATCTGATCAAAGGCATCAAGCTCAGCACCACGGAAAAGGACAAGGACGAGGTCAAGCCCAACCTGGATAAGACCGTGCTCCTCGCCAAATGTCTCTTCCGCCTGGGTGACAAAAGCATTGCCATCCAGATGCTGGAAAAAGCCCGCGAACGTTCGCCCTATAATATTGCCATCCTCATGGCCCTGATGGAGATGAACTACGACGTCGGTAATGTCACGCAGGCCTCGGCCGCGATTGAGGAGGCCGAAAAAATCGATGCCGGCAACGCTCAGGTCATCCAGGCCGGCGCCAAGCTCTCGCTGCTGACCGGCAAGACCGATCAGGCCGCCCAGTTCCTCGCGCATATGGATAACCTGACCGAAATCATCACCCGCATGAACAACCAGGCTGTTTCCTTCATCCAGAGCGGCAACTTTCAAAAAGGAATCGAGCTTTATCTTTCCGCGATCAAATCGCTGCCGCCCAAGGAACAGGATTTCCTCGGGGTCGTGTACTACAACCTCGCGCTGGCCTTTTTGCGAAACGATGAGATCGACCCGGGTCTCGAAAATCTGCAGAAATCCACAAGCTATGAAAGCCGGGTGCATCGGCGCGCGGTGAGCCTTTCCAAGCGCATCGAGGAATCCAAGGCGGCCGGCCGCAAACTCAAATTTTCCAAAGTGGCGACAGGATCCGAAGAGGATCGCGAGTCCTACAAATTATTGGGTCTGATGGATGATCTCGTGGCTCACCGGCATCTGTCGGTGGCATTGCGGGGCCTCTACCGCTACGATCCGAACGGCAAAGCAGCGCTGGACGCGGATGAGGAAACGGAAAAGGAAGCATCCTAAGACAGCCAGCCGTGCAGATTCACTCCTAAGCGAAACCGCACAGCCATCCTCTGCGGACATTACTGACCGAAATGACGCACATAAGCGACGACGTTCTTGAGTTCCTCGTCATTGATGACGGCGCCCCAGGGAGCCATGGTGGGACTCAGGCCGACGGATGCGCCGCCTTCCTTGATTACCTTGGCAATATGAGCATCGTCAACCTTGGCTTGCCAGGCCTTATCGGTGAAATTCCGTGGCTTGGGATTCATGGCCAGAGCCGCAGGACTGTCGGCCTTGCCGTCGGTACCGTGACAGGCGACACAGTACAAATCATAAGTCGCCTTGCCCGGGACAGCCGCTGGAGCCGCAGCACCACCACCTGCACCAGCCTGCGTCGAGACTGCGGCGGCTTCCTGCTGCTGTTTTATAAAATGATTGTAGCCTTGTTTCGGACTGTAATCCTCTTTGGAGTTCCAGTCGCAGCCGGTAGCCAGCAGACAGGATACGGCTAGAGTGACAGGGGCAAGAATCGCGTTTCTCATGAAGTCTCCCAGCGAAAACGACTTAACACGAAACCGTCGGTACGACCTGAAGAATCCAGGTTGAGCCACGGGTTCGGGCCATCCACCTCTTGTGGTTGCCCTTGGGGTTTTAACACTGAGGCGATCGACTGACAAGCGTGCAGATGCGCAGGCCGTGCCTTTCTGAAAAGGCAGGCCTTCGCCGGCTGGGGATAAAAACCTGCGGGTAACGCTTAGGAACAGAGGTTGACGAAATCCACATTGAAGTTGAGATCGATGACATCCTGCAATGTGCCGTTGACAACCAGTGCGAGAATTTCCGTCACGCGCTGGTCCAAGCCCAGCGTGTTCAAGGATTGGGTGCCGCCGCGAACATTAACGCTGAACGGAGCATTGTTCATTGCGTTATAACCGTTGTCAGTTTTGGTCAGAGCCACCGGCACTTCCAGGGGCACTTTGAGGCCTGCGATATGCAGCGTGCCTTTCACCTTGATCGCGATGCTGTCACCGACAGCAACTGGCACCGTGAGGTTATCACCGCTCACCGATTCCAGGTTGAAGCTGAGGATGCCCGTCGCGGCCGTATTCGAGGCAGGACCTTCCGGATCGGAAGGAATATCGTGACCAAAAATATACTGGATGATGCGGTTATCCCGCACTTCACTGAAGGATTCCGTGGTCAAAGGACGGAAGTCGATTTTTGCGGTGGCGCCGTTCAAGGTTTGCCCGCTGCTATCCCGCTTGGGAAAGATGCAGCCGGCAAGATCGGTTGTGCCGATCACGGGAATTTCCGCAGTTGTATTGGTGGTCGTGCCTTTGTTGGCTCCCCAGGTAAAGTGGGCGCCTTTCGCCGAGGCCAGGATCATCTTGCCTGGCGTGCACTGATTTTTGTTAACGGATAAGGCGGGATCTTCAGCCAGAAATGCTTTTCCACCCGCATCCAAGGATGCGGACGACAAAGGTGCTTTGGGAGGTTCTCCCATACAGCCCTGTAGTATTATGTGAAATGACAAGAAAGCCCCAAGGAGTGTGGCCTTGTTCATGGAAAGATCCCTCGCTGTGTGGCACGGTCGCATAAAAGAGTGCCCTGGGTTTCATGCATCGTTTATTCCAAAAAACTGCACATGAATACATTCAATAAAAACAATAATTTAGATGTGATTTTACCCATCGTAAGACGCCCAAAACTGCGACACTGTCGACGAATTAAAAAACACCTTCCTGGACACAGGCCACGGCGTGTTCGCAATCCGTAAGTGGGACTGGCTGCTGGCATAAAGTCACGGCCAGAGGACAACGCAGCACCAGCGGGCAGCCGCTTGTTGGTTCCCGCAGCGTGGCCTCCTGGAAATCGGGAATCGGCTTCAAAAGCGGATCGCGGTAAAGTTTGGGTAAGGATTGGAGCAGGTAGTGCGTATAGGGATGCCGGGGGCTTTCCAGGACCGCACGCGCGGGTCCATACTCCATCCATTGCCCCGCATACATCACCCCCACCCGATGGGCGAGCGCGCGCACCGTGGTGATATCGTGGGAGATAAAGATGAGGGCAAAACCAAGCTCGGTTTGCAGACTCTGCAAAAGCTGCAGCACTCGCGCCTGGGTCATGCGGTCCAGAGCCGTGAGGGGCTCATCGCAGACCAGGACCCTGGGTCGCAAAAGGAGGGCCCGCAACAGGCAGATCCTTTGCTTCTGGCCGCCAGAGAGCTGATGCGGAAAGCGCTCCAGTATCTCCGCGGGAAGGTCGAGGCGTGGCAGCCAGGTCTTCAGTTCCTCTGCGGCAGCATCCCGGCCCAGGCCGAGGACCGTTCGCAACACCTCAGCGAGGGCGTTTCCCACTCGCAGCCGCGGATGAAGCGCCGCCGAAGGATCCTGAAACATCATTTGAATCCAGCGGGCACGTTCGAGACGCGACATGGTTTCCGGTTTTTTCCCGGCATAGAGGATCTGGCCGGAATCCGCTGTCAAAAGTCCGGTCAGAAGACGGGCGAGCGTGGATTTTCCACAGCCCGATTCGCCCACGATGCCGAGCACTTCACCGGCATGAAGCTGCAGGGAAAGCTGGCGAACAGCGGCATGCGCGGCGAATGTTTTCGAGAGACCCTGGGCTTCCAAAAGCAGCATGGTATCTCCCTCAATCTTTTTTTACGGCATGACAGGCCACGGCATGCTCCGCGGAACCGGACAGAGCGGCCTGTGTTTCGGAACAAATCGGCAGGACGTCCGGGCAATGAGCGGCATACGGACAGCCTTGTTTTCCAGGCTTTTCCTGCTGCCTCGGCGCCAGGAGCTGAGGCGTATAACCCATCCGTGGCAGCGCCGCGAGCATGGCCTTCGTGTAGGGATGCTTTGGATTTTCCATCAGCTGCGGGGTCGCTGCGAGTTCAATCAACTGTCCCTTATAAATGACCGCGATGCGTTCACACAGCTCAGCCACCAGCGCCAGATCATGGGAAATGAACAGGAGACCCAGCCGTTGTTCCCTTTGCAGAGCCTGCACCTCGCGCACCCACCTGGCCTGCAGCGTGACATCCAGGGCTGTGGTGGGTTCATCGGCAATAAGAAGATCAGGTTCCAGGAGCAGCGCCATGGCAAGAAGCAGACGCTGCCGCATGCCACCTGATAATTCATGAGGATAGGCGCGCAATATCGTGGCCGTGTCGGGCAGCCCTGCGCGCTGCAAACAAAGCTGAATGCGCGCGTCTTTTTCCTTGCGGCCCTCAGGACGTTGATGGAAGCGAAACACTTCCTCCATCTGCACGCGCACCCGTCGCACGGGATTCAAGGCCGCCAGCGCATCCTGAACGATAATCGCCATGCGTGATCCCCGCAGCTCATTCATGGCGCGCGGGGACAGCGTGCGAAGATCCTGACCTTGAAAACGCACGGCACCGCTTTGAATTCTCAGCTCCGGTTCCGGCAAAAGATTCATGGCCGCCAAAGCCGTCAGACTTTTGCCACTGCCCGATTCTCCAACGAGCCCCAGGCTCTGGCCACGCTCAAGGCGCAGCGAAAGATTCGGCACGAGCGTCTCCTCCGCACCACGCGGACGCCTGCGGATGATATGCAGATTTTCCAGTTCCAAAAGGGGAACTTCAGGCATGCCGCTTGACCTCCCGGGCTCGCTCCATTATAGCTGATTCGCGGAGGGATTTGGTATGAACCGGTTTTTGACCCTGGGCCTTCAGCCGGTCCTGGAAATACTGTATCAGGACAAGGCGCTGCTGGCCGTGAATAAGCCGGCTGGCCTTCTGTTTCACGGTTATACGAAGGGCCTGCCCATGCCTCTGGTCGATCAGATCAAGGCGGAGGTGCAGCCCTATGTCGGTGTTGTGCATCGCCTGGATCGGCCCGTTTCCGGTGTGGCTCTCTTCGCCCGCAACTCCAAAGTCGCGGGACGTTTGGGCGAGCAGTTTCAGCATCGGAGTCTGGATAAGATATACCTGACCCTTATTGAAGGTGAACCCGATGCTGAGTCTGCTGTGCTGGAGGATATTCTGGAAGCACCACCCTCGACGGATCGTCCTTCCAAAGGACCGCAGGCCTGCGTTTTAACCTATGTGAAGCTCAAGAGTGAAGATGGGCTCACGCTGCTGGCGATAAAACTCGGCACCGGGCGGCGTCATCAGATTCGCATGCAGCTCAGCCGTCGCGGTTGGCCCATCGTGGGTGACAAGGAATACGGAGCGCAGCGCATGGTGCCGGGAACCGAAGCTCTGGATCACCGCTTCAATCCCCTCGCCCTGCATGCGGCCCGCTTGCAATTCGAGCATCCCATGACGCAGGAACCCTTGCGGATTCAAGCGCCCCTGCCCTGGTATTGGCCTCAGGAATTTCTACTCGAAGCTCCGGACATAGCCGATGGCCCATCGTGATTCCTCTTCATCGAAGAGCACGTAATCATCGAGCCCTGGCTGCAGAAGGATGCCACCATAACTATAGACCATACTCACGGAGTCCAGCGGCGTGACCGTCCAGTTCACGGATACCGAGAGGGAATAGGCCTGATCCGGTTGATCGAAGATCGGCGGATCACCCGGGCCTTCATAGGTGACCGTGTGGTATTTGATTTCCGAATAGCTGGCGCCATAGGACAGCGTCCACTCCGGCAGGAATGTCCAGTTTCCGCTATGCCCGAAACCGCCGCTGAATTCAGGCAACGGCAGGCCGCCGCTCAGATCCTGCGGCTTGGTCGTATCATAGCGGCTCCACGTATAGCGGATGAAGGCGCTCAAAGCGAGATTGAACGTCTCAATTACGGGATAGGCCGCCGTCCAGCGGGCTTCCGGTTTACTGAAAACTTCATTGACCTGCGAGTTATGAGAAACCGGCAGCGTTGCGAGCAGACGCACGGTCCAACCAATCTTGGGGATCAGGGTCCGCGGATAGACATTGAAAGAGATCACGCTATCGGCGAGTTCAAACTCCCGCACTTCACTGTCCACGAAAAGGTTCTTTTCCACGCCTTGCGACAGCGAGAGCGAGTATTTCTCGGTGAACTTATAGGTGCCCGTTCCCGCAAACGACATCACGGGATCCCCCTGCACGAAGGGAACGGACAGGTCAGCGGACACGGAGGTGTCCCAGGCCCAGACCTCGGAATTGGTTATGGTAAGTAATATCATGGCCAAAGGTCCCCGATATTTCCCATGGCTCAGCGACACTCGGGTAACCTGCCTTCCGTGAGCAGTGCATAATTGCGATAGCTGTTCAAAACGCCGTTCAAATCCTGCGTAAAGTACATACCCGATGAATAAGGATTCTTGATCAATCCGGCGACATAGAAGTCCCCGTTATACCGCATGACCACCACCTGCGGCTCATCCACAAAATAGGCATCGGCACTGGCGTTGTACGTCGGCGTCAGCAGCGCCAGCCGCACATCGGTACTCGGTGCCGCACCCAGAGGATGCGTGGTGAGATCCACGTTGAAGGCCGCAGCAAAGGTCGCCCGCTTGAAGCAGGAGACGCGGGTCAGTTCGATCGCTCCGCGATTCCCTGTAAAGTCGAAGTAACTCGCGGCGTTGATCGCAAAATACGCCCGGCTCATATCACTGAAGCCGAGGTAATGCTGACCGGAGTTGATAAAGGAATCGGATAGCATGGTCTCAATGAATCCGCCGATCAAAAGGTCATCACGCAGCGGCACAAACGAAACCGGGACGCCGGCGTTGTTGGGATCGAGCGGGAAGGCATCGTTGCCCATGAAGAAACGGGCCGCATAGATCTTGTCCGCACCGATCCCGAGACGGGTGAGAGAACCCGAGAACGTATCATACTGATCGCGGAAACTGCGGTCGATATCACCTTGCTTGATAACAGCATTGTAGAAAGCGGCCGAAAGTTTCACCGATTGCCTCAGATCCAGCTGGATGGCATTGGTGAAGGCATCGGGCAGTACCGGGTTCAGGCCTTCAATACCAGCCAGGCTCGCGGTCACCTGAGGCAACGTAAAGGTCAGCTGATAGAGGTTCACAAAGCGCTTGATATCAAACATGGTCATGAACACGGAACCATAATAGGAACCCGTGTTCCAGTAGGCGCGACCATAGCGGAAGTTCCGCATATGATAAGCTTCATCGTAGTTGTTGATCATGCTGACCAGAATTTCCGAAGGCGAAGTGCCAATGTCGAACTGGTTGCAAAGCGGGTTCTGGAAAACATGGTCATCGGTACAGTAAAGATAGGGGAAGGCTCCCGCCGCTTTAGGCAAGTCCTTCGCTCCGTTGGAATACGCATAAACCATGGCGGCCTTGTCATAGGCCTCCCAGTCATAGGCGAGGCCCAGCTCGTCCTTCAAATTCAGATAATCCATCACGGAAGACGTCACCAGCAACTTCGGGTCAGTGGCTGTGGCGCGTTCAATTCCGGCATCCACGGTTCCATAGAAATTATGGCGAAGATTCAGGTTATGACCGAATTCATGAATGGCCACACGATAAAGGATGTCGTTGATGGCCTTTTCCGTATCCACGGCTTTGAGCACGGGACCAAGACCGACAAACATGTCTTCATTCATGTTCCAGATGGTCGAGAAGGCCTGCGCCCGGGGACCGGACATCCGCAGCTCATGCTCCTTCAACTTGTCCGCGACGGCCTTTTCGGTCCTGCTGACGATCGCTTCCAGATCGGGGTAATTCTGCAAGCGGAAGTTCTGCAGCTTTTCAAGGTTCTTGCTGGCACCGAGGATTTCCATCGGCGTGTCATGAGCTGCGAAAGGACTGCCGGGGTTGCCATAGGTAAACTCAGGAAGCAGGAAGCGATAGAGCGTGGCGTAACGGGTGTCCGCCAGGAACGAGGAGGTGGAACTCCAGTTCTGCGCTTCCTGACCCAGCGATTTTTTCATCTCGCGATAGATCGGCGAAATATCGGCCCGGACCGGTTCATTGGCTTCATAGTCCTTGAGGCGCTGGATGTAATACTTCATATCACTGATCCAGACCACACTCGTCGACGAGATGATTTCACCCGTCAAAGGATGCGCGCTGCTCGGGCCATAACCGAAAGGAGCCTGGAAGTCGGCTTCCTCGACGAAATGGACGAAGCTGTAGCGGATATCCCCGAACTTCTGCTTGCCGTCGGGTTCCTTGATTTCAAAACGGAGCTTCAAACCGTTCTTTTCAAAGACCGCGTTGGTCCGCTGGATGATACCGATCTTGGGATCGTTATAGATCCACTTATACTTATCCGGGAAACTTTCCGTGAAATAGATCGTCTGAACCTTGCTGTCATCCCAGCGGTTCATCAGGAAAGTATTCTTGGGGCGGCCCAGGTCATCGATGCCCTGGACGATGGTTTGGAAGTAGCCGTATTTTTTCATCAGAGGATCGTCTTCGCCCGTATAAACATAGGGCTTGTACGAACTTTCCTTCTCCTGCATGAACGAATACTTATAGTGCATCGTATGCGTGAAGTCCGAACGGAAATACTGCGGGTAGGTGATACAGAGAGGGTTCACCTGGTAATCCACGGCCACCACGAAGTTGATGGCGCCCGCCTCGATTTCCTGAGAGTCGTCGACGAGGCGCGAGCTGCGCCTGGTCCAGCAGGTCTCGTCGATTTGAAAGGGGAAGCTGGCCGATTCGGCAATCACGGCACTTTCCCAATTGACCTTGAAGAAGCGCTTTTGATCAAAAGGAATGAGGTCGTTTTCAGTTTCGACGTTGCTGACACGACCGCCGCTTACTTTTTGCGTGTAGTCACTGTGTTCGATGGTCCACTGATTAAGCACGCGATCGGTGACGTTGGGACCTTTGTAAGGATCCGTGAGATTCAGATACTGCAGGTGATCCTTGGTGAACTTAAAGTAACCCAGCGTGACTTCGGACTGCAGACCGACGAATCCAAAGGCGCTATTCGAACCGTTATTGACGACTGTGACCTTGCCCAGCCAGGGCTTGCCGGTCTCAAAGTCGGCTTTGGCCCAGCGGTTGCCTTCCGTGTCCACCTTCCGTTCGACCGGTCTTTTCCGGGCGCAGCCGGTGGAAACCAAAGTCATCGGAATGACAAGGCCAAGAATTAGGGCTGAAACTCGCATGTCCCGTATCCTCCGCATATTTTTCAAGGCTTCCGCATTCCGACGCTTAACCAGGTGCGTGTAGCATCATGGGTAAAACCGTAAACTGAGTTATCAATCACGAGCAAAAGGCGATTCGGCGTCACCGTCGTATCGATCACGGCTTCACAGGTGGGCTGCACTTCTCCGTTGACGATACTGCAATCATAGGCCGGCTCGGCCGGACGGTTATTCAAAGTGCGATCCATGAGGAGGAGCAGGGCTTTCCCGGTTTCATCCACCGTTGCGTAACTGGCAAAGGAATCACCCAGCTTGCGAGTCCCGATCGTTCCGCCAAAGGCCTGCGGGCCGGCATACGCGCCAAGGGCTTTAAAGGCCCTGGGCGTGGCCTGGGGCGAGGTGTCTGAATCCCAGGCAACCGCGAAGTTGGCCTTATCATAGTAAAAGAAGCGCAGACCAGCTTCGTCTTGAAAGCCGAGGGATGGACCGAGCCGCGTTTCAACCGTGGCCCGTCGGCTTTGGAAGGTCAGACCTCCAATGGATTGGTTATGCAGAATGGGGTCAACAAGTGGCGCGAAAAATTGCTGAGGCTGCGAGAAGTAGATGAAACCGATCGGCAGATTTGCGGTCTTCGACAGATAGATCCCGCCGCGCCTGTAGTCGAGCATATAAAACGAATCATCCTCATTCAGCTGACAGGTGAGGGATTTTTCACAGTCATAGGTATTGGGATCCTTGTTTTCGAAGGCCGCGCCCAGGGACAGCATGAAGGCACGCAAATCCATCAAGGTTCCAATCCGGTTGACCATCGGCTCGCCAACGGTCACTTCACCATAGGGTTCCGGAAGTTTCAGCTTGCCGCCATAACCTTCCTGAATTCCGATCTGGAAAGGCACCGGATCCGTACCGGCGCTCCAGGCGACCACGATATGTTCCTGGAAGAAATCGATGCCCTGATTGCTGCCGTAATACACCAGCGTATTCATGGCTTCGCTATAGGATGTATTCATCGTAATGCCAGCCACGCTCGTCCCAAATACAATCGGTTCCACGATGTTTTTGTTACGGCGGCGTTCCGCTTCTTCAGGGTCCAGGGTTTGGAGCTTCCCTTCCACAATTCCACCGTCAGGCTTCGTCGGCAGCAGAGGCTTCACCGGCACAGCATCCGCGCTGAGAACCGCGGCGACGTATTCGCCTTGCGTCTGGTTCTTGGCCTTTTTCGAACAGGTACTCACGACCACGAGGCACATGACCGCGATGGGCAGTTTCGGGAAAAGCATAAACCCTCCGTTTCGCACCCTATCGGCTGAAATAAAGATTTTCTTGAGTAAATTTATAAATTTAGAAGAAGATTGAGATTATCCAGCGAAAATGATTGTGCTTCTGCTTCCCTGCAAAAGCCAATCTTTCGTGTTACTTACCGGGGGAAAGAGTTATGGATGCTTGCGACCGGCAGCCATTTCACTCAGCAGTCCATCCTGGATCTGCATCGCCTGAGCGCTGGCGAGGTCACTAAAGATCTGCTCAGCCAACTCAGGAAAACCATTATGTCGAACGGAGAGACGCGTGATGGTGATCAGTGTGCTGCCTCCTTCCTCATGACCCATGGTCATGGTCGTGGTGTTATAAAATTTGAAATCGGGATGGCTCGCGCCGATCAGGTGCTCGGCGCTGAGGTTGATGTCCGGATTGCCGTCTTCCAAGGGATAGCTTCTCAGCTCCGTCCTGCGCTCCAGTGAAAAGGAAATGCGAGCGGAGGTTTCAACCTGGGCGCGGTAGGATAAATGCCATGGTCCCGTATCGGGATCATCCTGGGACTTTGGATCAGCCAGCACTGTGCCTTCCAGATGAACGTAGGGAAAGCGGCTGGCCGCCACCATAAAAGTGGGGAGGCTGGCCTTGCGGACCGCTTGAGGATCCAATGGGACACGAAAGGCCGTGAGATATGTGACCCGGGTGAAGCCATCGGCTTCATGCTCCAGGTCAAGCTTGATCGACCGTGGAGCGTCCCCGACATGGCCCGCATAACGGTCGATCCGGTCCAGCATCTCATGGGGCTTTCCATCATCACAAAGCAGAGTCAGATCCACATAAAAATCAGTCGTCAGAGCCAGCCTTTCAGCCTGCGCGCAGAAGTCCTCTTTCAGGTCTGCGCGCAGGGCTGTGTCTTCCTGCGAGAGATCCGGGACGTCCTCCCAGGTCTGCACCGGCTCGGAAGCAAAGAAACGTGGGCCTTCCGCTTTTTTACTGCAGGCCGTCAGGATCAGAGCTGCCGTGATGAAAACCTGGGCGTACGTCATGGCTCGCCCCTTATTGCTTGAGGCCGTTATACATGCCATCGGCGGCATGCTGGGCGATTTCCTGGATCGCGCTCGTGGCGGTCGCAGGGAAGCCCTGATTGCTCAACACAAAGTGCAGAACTGTCACGATCACAGACCCACCTTTGCCATCGTTGAACGAAACATTCAACATCACCGAGCGTGTGTAGCTGTTGTTGCCACTGGCGGTCAGGTGTTCCACACCAAAACCAAGTTCCTCGTTGCCATCCTGAACCTGATAAAGGTTATATTGGGTGGTCCGCTGACTTTCGAGCGTCAGGTTCTGAGTTCCCTTGATGGCCAGGTCATAGTTAATATCCACTGACCACTGATGCAGCGCGGAATCCAGAGGATCCGTGCGCGGGGTTGCGGCCGATTTCAAATCGACCTCCGCCGATGCATAGTCCTTGGCGATATAGTTATAGATCGGCCGGCTTTTGACATCAAAAGGCCGGATGGGCACGCGGAAACTCCAGGCGATCAGGAACTCGGAGCGATCACCTTCGGGATCGTGCTCCGCCTGCAAAAGCTTGAGCTTGTAGGCACCGGGTGCCTGGTTGAGAGCTTCCGTGCGGAAGTCCAAAAACTCCTTGCTTGGCTTTCCGTTCAGACAGAAAAAGGAAATTTCCTCTTTCACGTCGGTGCGGAGCTTCAGGCCATTCACACTGTCACAGTAAAGCTTGGGATAATCAATCCCTGCGGTTGCAGTCCCGGTGGCGTTCCCGTCGCCGGTGACAGCAGCTGGCTCGGAGCCTTCCGCACCACCACCTCCTCCACCGCCACCACCGCAGTAGGTTGTACCCAGAGCCAGAAACAGGACAGAAACCATCGACTTGTGTGCTTGCATGATCCTTCTCCTTAGTTGGATGCCTTACTGACCAAAAACTCTCCCAACATTCGGGCCGTCCCGATGTTCAAATTACTTAATGTGGCCTTCATACGATCTGTATCGATCCGATTCTTAATGATGATATCCGTGATGAAGACGAAATAGGACTGGCCGTCCTCTCCCTTGATACCGATCGTCAGACCCTGAGCCTTGTGATAGAACTCATTTTTATCCACATCCAGAAGATGCTCGGTGGACACCACGATATCGCGGTTGGTTTCATTGAGCAGATAGGAATTGAATTCCATGCGGCGCTTATCAAACAGACTGGCTTTGTTGGCCAGACGCAAATCATAGTTCAGCACCACCTGCTCCAGACTGCCTTTGCCTGGGAAAGGTTTGCGGGATTCCACCGTGACAAAAATTTCCGAACCGCTTTCCTTGATACCAGCGGCCAGAATATCATGCGGCTTCAGATCCGCGAACTCGGATGGGCTTTTCAAAGGGGCTTTGATCGCGTAGATCATGGTCATCTCCGTGTCGAAATTCGGATTGGTTTTCGACTTGAGAAGATTGACCGCGGGCTCGCCTGTCCCGGCAAAAGCCTTGGCCATGGTCTCCTTGAAAAGCGCTGTCGTCTTGGAGCCGTCACAGATCAATTTGAACTGCTCGGAAAAATCGGCTTTTTTCGCCGCAGCCGTGACCTTGGGCCCCTCTTCACAAAGAAGCTGTTCCGGCCCGCGGTTATCGACTGCGGGAGCAGCGTCCACCGTGCGGGTGGGGGCTTCCACAACCGGAGCATTGGTCCCTGCGGCATTACTCGAATCAAAGGCCTTCGGCGCGGCCGTACAGGACACCATCAGGGCGAAGCCCGAAACGAAAACAAGTTTGTTAGCCTTGCGTGACATGACATGACTCCTTCGGGCGATTATTTGATGAGTTCCGTGTAAAGGACGCGGGTATCGTCCACGATGAATTGCGAAAAGACTTCGGCAACGTTGTCCGCTTCATCGCGACTGTTCATCAGAAAGTTCAGCACGCTGACACTGATGGAACTGTTGGGATCATTCGGATCCTTCATCACGCCACGGACCACCACAGCTTTCTTGAACTGATCGCTGGGGGTTCTGAGGGTCCGCACCGCCGCCAGGAAATCGAAATTATTGGGATGCATGCGGTAAAGCTTCAAATCATGCACGGACAGATCATCGAACTCCTCACCGGCGTCCACAACCGTTCTTTGCTCCACCGTAAATACGGTATCCGCATCACCCTCATTGGGAGCCGGATCCATAAAGCGGGTGGTCACGGTCAAAGGTTCCAACGAGTAAGGAACAGGGACATGCTTCTCTTCACCGATGAGGGTTTGCGCGGGCGATTTCGGAACCCGAATCGCATAGGCGACGGTCAGCAGCGTGGTGTTATCTGCGTTCTCGACATTGGCAATGGTGGTCAGAACGGGATCACCCACACCCTGATAGGGCGCCGCAATCAGACTCAGGAGCAGAGGCGAGGGAGCCATGTTCGGGCAGAGAAGATTCACTTCCTCCTGAAAGCTCTGCTTCGTGATGGCGAATACATTTTTGAAGCCAAGACAAAGATTCTCCGGCGTGAGTGCCAGTTCATTCTTTGGCGCCAGGACGCTGTAGACAGGCCCGGGCTCCACGGTCTGACCTTGCGCCAGAACCGCTAAAGAGACCAGGAGTATTCGAACCCAACACGTTCTCATAGTGCCCCCAACAGAATAGTTATAACTCCATAGAGCAACTCCCATGCCGCATTCAAACCCCTTTGTTTCCGTCATTTGACCTGCACGGTTCTGGTCAATCGAATTCAAGGATTTGGCGTAAATTACTGTTTTTTAAGGTGGATTTTGGCTTTGACATGTAAAAAAGAGGAAGAAAAGCGTTTCGCATTTTTCAGCTGGAATATCCGAGGGAGCAAACGAAAAAAAACAGCGTCACAGTTCTGTTTGCCAGAACCGTGCCGCCACGAGGAAGGCGCGTCAAGCTTTACGACGCATGGCTCGCATGGAAGGCAAACCGCTGCCACTGGTATCGACCCCCAGAGCATGCAGGATCCCGGCATAGATTTCGCGTTCGGTCATTTCACGACCCGGTTCCGGTTCGCCGGTTTCCGGATCGAAGCCATAGGTCTTGAGAGTCTTGTTGTCCACCCCACCCAGAACCCGACCGCCGTTGACCATGGGCGAAATGATGGTGACGCCATTGTTCACATCGTGGCCCGTGGGGAACTCGCGCAGATTTTCGCGCCGGGTCTTATCCCGACCAAAATCCGTGGCGATGTAAATCATCGAATGATCCCAGTAGCTTTCGCCATTCTGATATTCCGTTACTTTCAGAAGCGTAATGAGGCGATCCAGAGTATCCAGAATGCGATGCCACAACACAGCCTGGGTCGACCGATGGGCGTTATGCGAATAGTCAAAGGCTGTGGGCGTATTGGTCAGCAAAAGATTATCTTCATCCTTGCCGTCAATGCTCACATTCATTCCCAGTCCGAAGGTGGCCGTGCAGGTCAGACCCTGGGTGACGCTCAGGTAAGCGAGCAGCGCCTGATTATGCAGGGAATCCGGTCCCACATCGGGGAAGACTTCACGCAGAATTTCGCCATCGCGATTGGGGTCCAGACCAAAGTTTTTGAAAGGCAGATCCTTACTGTCTTCGAAAGGATTGAGTTTATTGATGGCATCAGACTCTTCAAATCGGCTCTGTTTGGCCCGGAATTTCAGCCAATCCTGAATCAGGGGACTGGCGCCAAAGGTTTGATAAAAGGCGGACTGCGGCTCCAGTTTCTGATCGCGCAGCTGCCGAGCCATGGCCATCAGCACATCATCGGGTGCACCCTGGATACCCTTGTACCCATGCAGAGAGAAGGGAAAATAAGCCGGATCAGGCACCGGTTCCGCTCTGGCAAAGGATGGCAGAGTGTGATCCCGACCGTTTTCGGCGTAACCCACGGTCGCCATGTTGATGTTGGGAAGGAGCAGACCCTTTCCATAGTGAGCCGCGACAGCTTCCTGCAGCGTGCGACCATTCCAGGCATCAAAGCCGGTGACGCTGCGGGCCTGGGCAAGGGGATGGGCCACCGCGGTGCCGGTGCAGGTGGCGACCATGATATCGTCCTTGTACTTGTTTAAAAAGCGCGACTGCACAGCCTTCACCGGAAAAGGCAGGGCTCCAATGGCATCGGTGGCGATATCCACCGCGCGCAGATCGGTGCCTTCGACCGATTTAACGAGCAAGTCCGGGAAGACATTCAGCGTCGCGGCATCCTTCACTTCGGATTCACGGCGAGCCAGAAAACTGTCATTGATGGACGCGCCGCCCATCGCGGTGAACACAAAAAGGAATTTGCGCGGGCCCGCATGGGCGTCCTGCGATACCCCGGATAGGTGGGCATTCTGAGCTTTCAGGCAGCTCGTCAGAAGGGGCGAACCCATCATAAGCTGAAGCACCTTGCGGCGGTCGATTCGGTTTTTCATGTGCGTCCCTCCTCTTAATAAAAGGCTGCTTCCACGCTGCTTAGAACCGCGTAGCAGCTCAAAGTCATCCAATTGCGTGCGGCGCCTACGGCCTGCTGGGCATAAACGGCTTCATAAAATTGCAGAAGATTTTCAACTTCCGTAGCGCTGGCATCCCGCAAAAAAGCCCTTTGATAAAGGGTATGAATCGCGGTGACGACGGCATCGGATTTCACAAGGCGCCCGTCGGCGCTCAGTTCCACATCCTTGAAGATGACCGCGCGGGCCGGATTCACAAGGTCCAGCTGCGCCCTTTGCATACAGGCGGATAAAACCAGACGATCGAGCGACATCGCGGAGGTGACGCTGATCTGTTCGGGATGCCGATACTGGGCATTGCCATAGGCATCCATACTGCCCAGACTCACCTTGTGCACGAGATCCGCGCAGGGCATTCTTCCGAGTTCAAGGCACATGCCCTGAGGATCCAGCACCAGGACCTTGGCCAGGTTATTACGCAACAGATCGGCCCGCATGCGCTTGACCTGGGCCTTCGGGGAAGCCGCCAAAGGCAGGGCCTGCTCCCTGAGAGCCAGCGTGGGACCACCGCTCAGTTCCTTGGATTTTTGACAGCCAAGGCTGGCGAGCATGATCAAGAGGAGCAGTGTTGGTGTTTTAGGGAACACTGTAGGCCTCCGTTTTAATAAGGTCGTGCAGCATGGCTTTGACGTTATAGTTGTGCACGGTTTTGAAATCGCGCCAGAGCTTTTCGAACTCGGCGTTTTCCTCGGTCCGCGGCTCATGACCCACCAGCACCCGCCAGTAATCGCGCACCGTATTGGCTGCAAAGAGATCGCTTTCCACCATCACCTGGGCCCATTCGCGCAGGTTTTCCACCCTCTTGCCGAAGATATAACCGGCTTCCGGCATGGCCTTGATGCCAGGAAACTGCTGATCCAAATACTCCATGCGTGGCAGAGCATAGGACAGCGGCGTAAGATTGCGTTCATCACCCAGGTTTTCAATGTTCTGCAGCGCTGTTGCATTCTGTCCCTGCAGCACGGCGGTGGTCCCCGTCAGACCATTGTAATTGCGGAAGGGATAGGTCAGGGGATCGATCGCGGCATGACACTGCGCGCATTCCGGACGCGTGACCCCTTTGGAATCATAGTCCTTGAACTGACTCAGGGCAGGATCAGGTGTCGTCAGCCCCTGCATGTTCACCAGACTCACGCCCAGATAGGCATTGAAAGCCTGGGCGACCAGAACCCGGGCGATCCCCGTATAGTTCAGGTAAAAACTCAGGTTCCAAAAGGAGGTCAGAAGCCCGACGCGTTTGTCAGGCTGCATCACCTGGCCGTCGATCAAACGCTGCGGCGTGACCTTGGTGTAGGTGACCGTGGACCCTGTTTCCGTTCGGGTTACCGTGTAGTTGGCCAGCAGCTGATCGCGTGCATCATGACCATCAATCTGGGAATAAACGAAGAGATGAAAGTCTGAATAGTAGTCGACGATAGGCACCACACCGGCATCTTCACCGGATTTGACCGAACCCACCGGGCGGATTTTATAGTGTCCGATCTGCCAGACGACACCATCCTTGCCACGCCAGTGACGGCTCTCCATGCAATCATCCAGCTGCTCATCCAGAGCCTTGTCCTGCTGTTCGCGCGAAAGGGCCAAAAAGCTTTTGTAGTCATCATAGTCCGGGTTTTCACCGCAGACGTCGAGCCAGATCTTTTTATAGACATAACCCGGATCCCGCTGGCAAACACTCCATTGATTGTTCACCAACTGGGTGGAGGTGTTTTGACAGCCATTGGTCGTGGGACGGTTATGCTCATCACCCGGCAGATGACCGGCCTCGATTTCAAGGAGGTTGGCAAAACCATCAAGATCACAGTCCTCCTGGCCAACCGCTGCGATCGCCGTCTGCAGATCCTCCACAGTGGTCGGAAATTCCTGAACGGTTTGACTGACACCAGCCTTGAAGCAGCCACCGAAGGAATTCAAAGCGGGTGGCTGGCCCTTGTGACAGAAGGTGCAGCTGATCACCGAACCCGTACAGGACGGGCTATTCGGAAAGGCCTGGCAGAACAGGTCAGCCGCTTGAGGCCTGCCGAGAGCGTTGGTGCTGATCAGCATCAGCACAATAAGAATGAGCTGGCGCATGGTCCACCTCATTCCGGCAATCCAGCCTGCGACCAGGCTGAAAAGATTTTCTTGGGTTCATTGGCCAGAGCCCCGGATGGAGGCATCGAGCCGCCCAGCACGCGACCGATCAGGCCCTTCTCTTCGGAAGCGGCCTTCACCTGCGCATAGGTGCTCAGATCAACCCTTGGAAAATTGTTCGGGCGATGGCAGCTGGCGCAATGCTCGGCGATCAGCGGCTTGATATCCTTGGTATAGGTGATCGTGTTGGCCGGCACACCCGCAGGACCCTTATAAACACCTGCAAAGTAACGAAGTTCCTCATCACCGACGTTGGCGATGATGGCGGAATAAGCCCGCTGGCCGTTGTCGATATAGTATTCCGTCCAAAGGTGGAAACCGAGGGCCAGAGTTTCAGCCTCGGAACCAAAGCGATTGGTCACACGAAAGGCCACATCCCCTTTAAATAGTCCTAAATGTGTCATGCGCTCGGCTGGAATTTTCTCGACCAGGATGCTGCCCATGTATTCCTTGCCAACCGTCAGGATCGGATTGTCGGTCGCGGTCACGGTGGCCTTGATGTTTTTAAAGAACCGGAAGTCTCCCAGCTCCTTCGTATAACGCACAGCATCAGCGATAGGGGAAATGGCTGGCGCCACCGGTGGATAGAAATCGACCGTGGAGGTGAAGCCATCACGTGTGTTCACGAGGTGATCGGATGCCCGGATGGTGCAAACAATGCCCTTCCAATCCTTGGCAAAGTTCGAATTATCCGCGACGGTATAGTTGGTCACCGCGCCCTTGAAGAGTTTCGTCAGCTCCAAGGCCCTTTGATTGATCGGCTCCACATCCGTCAGCTCTCCGTAAATCGAAGTGCCATTGGAATTGGCATGAGTGATGTGAACATCCAGGGTCGTTTCCCGCAGCGTGCCGTGCAGGTCCAGGTGCGAGGTGATATCGACGTTGGCCGTCGCAAAACCTGCGTTGATCACGCGCGTATAGGTCTCGCTCATGGTCGTCGAAAACGTTTTGGCATTGGAATCGGCGAAATCCGGAATCCCGCACTGTGGCAGAACGATATTCAGATCCTCGGTGTCCTCGCCAAGGTCCACCGTGCGACCGGTTGTGACACCCGCAACCTCTTCCTGGGTTTGCGGATCAGGATACTCACCCAGCCGATTCAGGGCTTCGATATCGATGGCTGATTTGGATTCTGACACCTCAGTTTTGGTGCCCTGATCTTTCTTTCGCGTACAACTCATCCAACTGACGCTGACACCCAGTGCCAACAATAAAGTCCAACGAGCCTTGTGTGCCCAGCTTTGCATGATAACCCCCGTTTCATCGTTCCCTGAGATCTTGCAATATTCCGACCAAAGATCGGCTGTGATTTTTCGTCTCAATTATCTGTTTTCATTGTGATTTTAAAGGTAAGAATGCAGACCGAATGCATGAGGATCGGCAGTCGAAATCCCGGATTTTCTGTTTTAAAAATGAATACGAAGGCTTGCCAGAAATTGGGCGGTAAAATTGAAGGGAAAAACGCTCGAATGGAAAAAGGTCCCCGAGGACTTATCCCCGGAGACCCAGCACACAAGTGTCGCGCGCAAGCGCAAGGCGATCATTTCAAACGTATGGTGATGGTCTTCTCAGGAGCATCAATTTCAAAGCGGGCATCTTTGAATGAGGCCGGTCCCATCGTTCCACGCGCATTATTCGAAAATCCGTAATCCTCGGCCGGAATTCCCATGAAGTTGGTGTTCAACTCGCCATTGCCATCGGCATCATGGAAACTTTTCACCGCGTAGGTCCCAAAGGGAACATCGCGAAAGTGAACCTCGATCCGCCCCTCCTTGCTCACCACCGTTTCTCCCCGATAGCGGGCTTCATGTAGGGGACCCTTGTCAAAATCCTCGGCGGTTTTTTCCAGCCCAATCTTCACCTGTCCCTTGGAGCTCTTGATGCCCTCCACCACCACATGCAGCGTGGCGAGCTGAACACCCTGGGATACCACGGGTGCTGGCTTCAGAGCGAGGAGCAGAAACATTCCCATCACATACGCTTTCATTTTTGCCTCCCTTGTTGGCTGTTGATTAAACTGGCGGCATAACCGCGAGGGCGGTTGATGTGATTGGCCCTTTGGGGCCGGCCATAGGTCTCGTTAAACAGGCTCAGGCTACGCGGATGCTTATAGATAAATTCCATCCAACGCAGATGGGCCGGTGATTTCACAAAGCGCACCATATCCCGCGGCGTTTCCCAGTAGCTGACGAGCAGTATCGAAAAAGGACCGATGACTCCGGGCAGAATTTCCGTGCAGCCCGCGGCTTTTTTCGTCGACCAGATGAAGCTGAAGATGTTCACCCACATAAAGATAAACCCTCGCAGGTTCCGGCACGACAGACCCACGATCAGGGTCAGGTGCTCCGCCTTCTCCAAATCCACCCTTTGAACCAAACTCTCATTCATGTGACCTTCCTCCCTCGGTTACCAGGAAAACGTGCAGCGCACGGCCAGGGTTTCCTTGTTATTCAGAAGAAGCTTGGGGCTGGTCGTCGCCGCTTCCGTCTTCTGATACTCGGACCCGATACTGATGCTATCATTCACATGACTCGAAAGGATCAGGCGCACCATGCGATCACTGTTATCGAGTCCTTGCAGATAAAACACCTGGGGTTCCACCAGCGTCTGAAAAAAACTCAGGTTTGCCGTGAACGCCAGCCAGCTCAGAAGGGTTTGATCGCGTTCCGTTTCCGTCCAGGCGCCTTTCGAATAGGCTTCCGGCAGAGTCTCCCAAAGATCATTATGCAGCTCCACACCCAGCGTCTGCAGACCATCGTCGGTCGTGTAGATCAGGCCCACGATGCTTTGCCCGAGACCCGTGCGTTCCACTTCCGAGGCCACACTGGTGGCCGGGAAGTTCCGATGCCAGGCCAGATCCGCTCGCAGAAGCCAGCTCGCCGCTGCATACGACAGGCTCAGACCGCTCGTGTCCACCATTTCCTCATCGATGATGACATCCTCCTCACCGGAGAAGGCCTGGAAGCGGTAGGCCGGTTCGCGCGGATGGTGGCGAAAAAAGTAGACCTTGCTGTCAATGCCGTCGAGAAACATCCCGACCCGTCCACCATACTCGCTGTCACGGCCCATCCTGTAGCGACGCTCATCAGCGATCCCGAAATCCCCGATTTTTTCGGGCTGTCGGCTTTTCACGGCCAAGGGCACCAGGATCAGCTGCGCATCGAAAGCTCCGGAGCGCCATTCCCCCAGGATCATGGGACTCGATTGCTTGGCCCCGGGATCGTAAAACCCGCGCAGGTAACCCACGTCGCGTGGGTTCACCACATCGAGGATGGGCAGCAGGAGATTTTCACCCCAGCTGATTTCCTGCAAGCCGACGTTGAGTTTGAAATCACCCCAAGGTTTTTCCACAAACGCGATCAGCTTTTCCACATTCCGAAAACCAGGCTCTTCATAAGTCGCGGCCTCAGCTCCATCCACGAACAGACGATACTGCAGATGCACGCGCGGGGCCATGGCTTCACGCGACGGGCTCCAGACATGCTTCTCCTGATAGAAAAGCTGACCATGCTGGGTGCTGCCATCGGCCAGGTCATGAGCATATTCGAGTCCGGCATCACGCCCCTGGCGCTCGTGGATGCCGGGGATCGCGAGGGCTGGTGCACTGAGCAGAAGCCCCAGGACCCCTCCCGCAATGAGACGGTTCATGACACCCTCTCACTGGAGATTGTTCTGCGTAAACAGAGTGGACGAAAATTCCGCCTTCTGCATATCAAGGATCCGCAGGATGGAATAATCCTCTTTCCGATCCGCATTTTCGATTCTGATGTTGGTCGGCCGCACATTGCCGGCGATGCTTTTGTACCCGGTGAATTCCACCCGCTTCAGCACCTTGCCCTGCAGCGAAAGATACTCGCCGCGCAGAGGACGATAGTTGCTCTTGTCGACCCAGACGCGAATGCCATCATAGGTCAGACCCCGACGTTCGGCCTTCAAAAGAAGCACCCATTCCTTATCCGTTTGGGATTCGAGCGTGGGCTTATAGTCGCCGACCCAGGTCATGCGGCTGATATCACCGTTCGCGGCCTGCCCGGTCAGCTTCTGATTCAGCGTGACCCGCAGGGAGCGCTTGATATTGGGAACATAAGCCCACATATCCTCATGCAGCATCAGAAAATTCTTGCCGACTTCACGGGCCGGCTCCAGGGTGCGGATGATGGAACTTTCCTTCCCCCCCACCTTGATTTCATAACGGAAGCGGCTGTCGTCCGAGGACTCGACCGAGACCTCCATCCGATACGATTCAGACGGCGCCCGAATCTCATCCGCTTTCTGCAGAATCTCATCAGCGCTTTGCGCCATGAGGGAACTGGACCAGAACACAAGAACCAGAGTTTTGATGGTACGCATGGCAGACCCCTTTTAAATCACGGTTTTCAAGAGTGAGATTTCCACATGCTCGATCAGAGCACCCATGATGTCCGGCGGCAATTCGCAAGCCACCTTCTCGCCATCGGCTCCGGGACGGGTCCAGATCGCACGATGATCGGCCGTCGCGAGTTTTTCCGTTTGACCCTGAGGGGTCACCTTGTGGAATTCAAACTGCAGGTCAACTCCGTTTTGATAAACCGCTTTGATACCCATGGTCACCAGGATATCATCAAAAGGCATGGCCTCACGTAAATGTTGAATGCGACTCTTCACACAGGTCAGCTCACCGGCTTCGCCGATGCCGCGATAGAGGTGCGGCGCCAGTCCGTGGAAGTAGGTATCGCGCAGCTTGCCCATCCAGATCGAATAGTTGCCAAAGTAGAGGTTGCCGACCAGATTGGCATCAAAGAGACTGGTGTCAAAGACTTTCTGCGCGATCTGGACGGCCGTGTTCGGACCTTCCTGGGCCTGGAAGAGCGTGCTTCCCTTGTCCAGATTCCGATAAGGTTCAGCCGCCGGGATATAGCTGTTGGGACGATCGTTGCGAGCAATCATGCTGGCAATGAAGTCCCGGTATTCCGCCGGGAACTCAGCCGGCCGCACGATGCCGTGATCCAGGATTTCCACCCAGGTGAAACCCATCTGACCCGTGGCAATCCGTTCTTCAATGCCGTTCTCGCCGAGCGAGACCCAGTCGAAGTTCAGCGTTGCCGAGGAATTGCGTGAACCCGTGACCTGACCACACCACATGCGGGCTTCCACCACGCGATCGCGGTTGCGGCATTCACCCAGGACCTCGATCGAGGCCCAGTTGGTCACCTGCCCCCAGCGGCCGGTTTCCGTCAGCTCACGAATCCTGTCGAGCACGGGCAGCGAGGACATTTCCCGCGACTGGCCCATCCAGTTGAAGAAGTGTGAGAAGTAGATCGAACGGTTCAGGTTTGCAAAGGTTTTGAAATCCGGGATGAACCGATGCACGAAGACCGACTGATCCTGCGGTCCGTTCGGTTCCGCATCGATGACAAGGCGTTTGGCCAGGCCACGATAGGGAGCGAGCAGGCTGTTTTCATTGGCAGGCAAAGCCTCGGCCTGGATCAGATCCATGGCCTTGGGCAGCTGAGGTTTCTTCTCCAGGAACTGCAGGCGATAGTTCACCATGCGTTCCAGAATCCGACCCTCGGGATTGAACACTGTGATGGTCGCGCTATAGGATTTGGCATCGACCTTATGCACATCCGTCCAGCAGAGTCTTTCCACTTCGTTGTTATAACCGCGATGGAGTTCGAGGCGCTCGATTTCGATCGGCAGACACTGGTTCTGCGGAATGATGATCTGAGCCGACTGAAGCAGGGCATCGCGGAAGTAGGGATCACCGAGCGTATGGGTGCTCAGATCACCGGCGTTGGTGCGAGCCAGGAACAGGGTGCGGCCTTCGGTTTCGTTATCAGACTCCAGATGATGGAGGCTTTGGATTCTTTGGAATTTGGGACCCTGGAACAGAATGCTGCCATAGAGCTGCCGCATCGGATCCACGGCGAGACGCGTTTCCGTGACCGGAATGCCCTCGATCATTTCCACGGCCCGGGCCTGCAGCACGAATTCCGCCGCGAAGTGATCCACCTTATAACCGCTCAGAGCGGTGCGGATGCCGGCGCGGACGCGGACCGTATCATCCTGAGTGTTCTGTTCCAGAACCTCGGCATGAATTTCGATGGTGCATCCCTGCTGGCCCACCGTGATGGGACGGGTAAGCTGGATGTTCTCCAGCACCAGGCTCTCACCCAGATCCTTTTGCAAGGATACGATCTGAGCCATGGCCTCGAGACCATGCACGGTGGGAAGCAGGTAGGCACCCTTATAATTATGGTCGAGCAGGTAGGCATGCTCGTCATAATTCAAATGAACCCGGGCGATCGTTTCCACTCCAGACTGATGATGGACGATATCCCGGGCGAAGTTAAGAGCCAGATGTTCATGATCCAGGCGTGGCATCGCCTGGGCACCGATGGCGCCGAGTCGTGAGCAGACGACGGTCTGCTGATCACGGCTCACCGACTGGATCAGCTGCATGAAGCGTTGGATACCCTGCTCCGGACTGATGGAGCTTATGCCCTTTTGCTCCAGATTCTTATCACTTCCCATGCGCGCGCCCATGCCCACTTCCGCCCAGACGCTGTAAGCCACCGTCTGAGTTTGCGTGGCAGGATGCTGCGCCCGGTAGCGACGGATCATAAGATCCAGGGCTTCGTTGGCAAAACCATACCAGGCATTGCCGGGCATGCCGGTCACGCCAATGACCGAGGTCAGACCCACGATGAGTTTCAGCTCGGTACCGTTCATGGCGTTGAGAAGGTTGCGCATGCCGACGATCTTCGGCGCCATCTCCTTCTCCGCATCGGCCGCCTTCACGGACGAGACGGGACGAGGCTGGTTGCTGCCGGCGCCATGAATCAGAGCGGAGGGCTCACCCAGTTCGCTGCGGATCCGGTCGATCATGTAACTCACATCATCCGCCTCGGTGATATTGCAGGCGTAGTAGGCGGCTGTGAGTCCGGCGTCACGATAGGATTGCAAAGTTTTTTGAATCGGATGCTCGGGATTGTTGGCATCCTCTTCCGTCAAGGACGAGGAGCCGATGAGAGCCATGCGGGTCCCATAGGTTCTGGCCATGGCCAGGGCGCAGGCCGCGGTGATGCCTTTCGCTCCACCGGTGACGAGCACCACATCCTGGTCGCTCAGAGTCAAAGTGCGGCTTGGATAGTCAGCGGTTTGATCGAGCTGCAGTTGAGGCTGGAAGCGGATGCCGGCGGCATCATAACCGGCGACCAGCAGGTTTTCCGCTGCATCCTTCTCGGCAGCCAGCTTGGGCAAAAGGCTTTCCGTATCATCCAGTTTGTTCCGCGGTACGGAGATGACCCGGATCTTAAGATCGGGACGCTCATGCGCCAGACTTTGAGCAAAGGCCTTGCCGCTGATCAACTGCTGGCTGCTGTCACTGCGACCAAAGATTCCATCATCACCCTGAACAAAGATCAGACTTTGACCCTTTTTCCAGGGCGTGCGTCCGACCTGAGCCAAGAGGGCGATGGATGCATTCCAGGCTTCCTGGGCATCATGGGTGGCTGTCGGCAGAAGGATGATCTGCACGCTGCCTTGTTCGTTGATGGTGGCACCTTGAAGTTCCAGAGCCGACAGCCAGGAATCCTTCAAAGCCGTATCATGCGAGGCGGCGAGCACGGTCACCTGAGTTTCGCTCCAGCTGCCGCTGACGAGCGGTGAACTTCTTTCAAAGACTTCGGTAAAATTTCTAACCCAGGGTTCCTTGTTCCTGCTCAGACTGGTTTCGGCCACGCGGGAAACCGGGGCGGCTTTTTTCGGTGCGTCCACCGCGGGAGTTGCGGCCGGGGCTAGGGCAGATGGCTGGGCGCCCGAACCGATTTTTTCACGAATGGCGGCGGCGATCTCCTGGATGCTGGCGTTGGCATAAGGTGTCGACTCAAGTTCACCGGCGATTCCATAGTGCATGGTAACATTCGCCATCAGTTCGCTGGCCTTGATCGAGTCCATGTTCAAATCATCCAAAAGACGCATTTCAGGCTTCAGGGTACTGCGTTCAAAACCGGTAAGCGCGTTGATCGTACCGTAGATGACGTCCTCGATCGAAGCCCCGGCCGGCGGCGCGGAAGGTGCCGTCGCTGCCGGTGTCGGAGCCGGAGCAGCGGCGGGGACAGGATTGGCAACAGGGGCGACAGCAGGAGCCGCGATGGTCACCGGAGCGGCGCCACCGCTTGAGAATTGCAGCGGTCGTTCCGTTGGACTGTGAATGAAATGTTTTTCTTCGGGACGGATGAAAGGCCGCAGGTAGCGCGCCTGATAGAGTTCCTCCCAACGAATGGCCGCGCCTTTGGTGAAGGCCACTGCCAGAAGAATTTTAAGATCCGCATCAAAACCAGGACGCGATTCGGTCGGCAGGCACAGGGTCGAACCCGTCATGCGTTTCACCAGACCGGAAAGTATTTGTGAAGGGCCGACTTCGATCAGAAGATCGCATTCCGCCCGCATGGATTCCGCCAGAGCGATGAAGTCGACCTGCTGCAGAATCTGCTGGCTGAGGTAATCCTTCACATCCGCATCGGGAGACCAGGCCTGGCCGTCGGTGCCTCGGAAGAATTTAATGGTCGGTTTTTTCACCGGAGCCTTGGCCAGGGTTTTGGCAAAGGCCGCCGCTGCCTCTTCCATGTAAACGGAATGGAAGGCATTGGATACCGGCAGAAGTCCGCCCTGGATGCCGCGCGCCTTGGCGGTTTCCAAAATGGATTGAAGCGCCTCGGGATCGCCGGACAGAACCGTTTGATCGTGAGCATTGCGGTTGGCAATGCTGACTGTTCCGCTCACGGTTTCGATCAGTTGCAGCGCGGTGGCGGCATCACAGTTCAGGTGAATCATCGCACCCGGGCGATCCGCGCGGTTGGCCATCAGCTGACCCCGAACCGCTGCGAGTTGAATGAGAGTTTCAAAGTCAAAGGCCTTGCCGGCATAAAGAGCGCTGAGTTCACCCAGGCTGTGACCACCGACGATGGAAGGGGTCAGGCCAAGTTTCTGCAGCATTTCGAACCAAAGAGCATTGACCAGGGAAATGGCCGGCTGGGCCAATTCCGTGCGCGCCAGCTGACGGGCGGCTTCGTCCAGATCGCTGCCCATTTCCGGCAGGAACGCAGCCGAGAGTTTGATGTCGCTGGTTTGGTGCGCAACGGCATCCGCTGTTTCCAGACGACTTTGGGCCCAGCTGTGACGACGGGTCAGCTTGCGACCCATGTTGGGTTTTTGAGCGCCCTGCCCTGGAAAGAGAAAACCAAGTTTGGGAGCGCGGCTGCTGTGACCAAGACTGATGAAGGTGGATCCTTCCATCTGTTCACGGCTGGTCTGCTGGTCCAAAGGCTGCTCCATCCAGCTCACCAGTTTATTCAGAGCCTGGAAGGCCTCTTCGGGTTTGCTAACCACGACCGTGGCGCGCCAGGGTTCATGATTCTGGACGAAGCGGGCCGAATCCTGCGCAAGGTCGGCGAGTTCCGCGCGACTGATGCGACGCGCATAAGTCAAAGCCTGCTGCAATTTCTTTTGCAAAAGAGCCTGGGATGAAGCGGAATAGACCAGCACTTCAGCCTTGTCATGAGAGTGGAACATGATGCGCTCGTCCAGGCGTGGACGCAGGTGTTCAGCCGGAGCGCCATAACTTTCGAGGGTGGCGTGCGTGTTGATGCCGCCAAAACCCATGGCGGAAACACCAGCGCGCACAATACGGTCTTCGCTATATTTTTGTCCTTCGATCAAAGGATGAAAGAAGCGGGCCTTCTCCTGAAACAGAGCGTTGGGTTCCTCCACACCAGCCATCGGTGGCTGCACGCGCTGGTTCACGGCAATCGCTGTTTTGATAAAGGCGCCGATGCCGGCGGCGGCCTTGGTATGACCGACGATGGATTTCAAGGACGTGAGACCGATCTTTTTCGCGGGGACCTTGTCACCAAGGACTTCAACGAGGGCGGAAATTTCCACCTTGTCGCCGACCGTCGTGCCGGTGCCATGACCTTCCACAAAGTCACAGCTTTCCAGGCCGTATCCGGCCATGGTGTAGGCCTTGCTGATCGCGGACGCCTGACCCTGAATGGAGGGTGCTGTCATTCCACCTTTGCCATCCGAGGACAGGCCCCAGCCTTTCAGCACGGCATAGATGCGATCGCCATCGCGTTCCGCATCGGCCAGACGTTTCAGGACCACAAAGCCGCAACCTTCACCAGGAATAAAACCATTGGCGCGCTTGTCATAGACCCGCATATCATCAGGCGTCAGGGCGCCCGTCTTGGCGAAGCCGATCAGTTCAAAGGTATCCAGACTGATATCGATGCCGCCGGCAAAGGCCACATCCAGATCACCACTCGAAAGACTGCGGGCGGCGTTGATCACGGCCAACAGCGAGGAGGAGCAGGCCCCATCCACAGTGTAACCGCCGCCGTGCAAATCCAGGAAATTGCAGATGCGACCGGCGATGGTATTGGAGAGAGCGCCGGCCAGTGTATCTTCATTCACGGTTGGGAAAACCGATTTAAAGGCTTCCTCCACCGATCTCAGGTAATCATCCAGGTTGGCTCCGCTCATGCCGCGAGCGGCTGCGGTTTCACGCATCACGCGTTCCACATAAGGCCAGCGCATGCGCATGGCGTTGGTGCGGGTCCATTCCCCGGTCAGGGTATTGCCGAGGACCACACCGGTCTGCAGCTTTTGCAAGGACGCCAGATCCAGGCCGGAATCCTCCAGGGCCTTCAGGGCGACATCAAGCGCCAGCCAGTGAACGATATCGGTGCTTTCAAAGGTCTGTTTCGGAATGCGGCGGCCTTTCCAATCGAATTCAAATCCATCCAGAACAGCCGCCTCCGTTCCATAGGTCTTGTCCGGAGTCGCACGATCACTGCTGTGATACTGCTGCAAGGGCAGGCGTTCGTCGGGCATCCGACGGAACTGCTGACGCTTGGACAGGATATTTTCCCAAAACTCAACCAGAGTCTGGGCTCCTGGATACCAGCACGACATCCCGATGATGGCTATGCTTCCACCTCGCTCCTGCTGCTTTTTCATCACCATTACTCCTTGTGTGCCTACGTGTGCATGCTTGCTTGAAAATTGCGACTTGTAAGGAGGGAGAGAGCAAGAGCCGCGCCACGAACGTAAGCCACGGAAACCAGACGTGGGCTGGGGTTTCACACGGAGGAAAGGGGATGGCATTCAAAAGTTTTTTTCTTTGTGATCATCGGAGTTAAGGATGCGTGCTTGTGATGCTTCGACCTTTCGATCGTGTCAAACCTCGTTATCATGGGACCTTCATTGATGGATTCGGAGAAATGAGAATTTGAGTGTCGATGTTTTGGGTTGCGATTCCGGGGCTTCTTACAGATAGGAATTATCTTTTTTCAGGAAACTCAACCTGGGTCCATTCCTTGCAGCAAGGACCACGCCACACAAAATTTTCTGTCGCGAGGAACTTATGATTTATGAAGGACACCAGCTTTCTTTCGCTTATGAGCGGGATGGCGGGACCAGGGTTTTGAATGACGTGAGCGTAAGGATCGCCCGTGGAGAAGGTGTCTGCCTCACAGGCCCTTCCGGTTCGGGCAAATCCACTTTGCTGAATCTTCTCGGTTTGATCGAGGCGCCGCAGGACGGTCATCTGCGCTTTCTGGATCGCCCGGTTCATGGGATGAAGGAGGCTGAGTTGAATGACATTCGCCGCTTTCATATAGGATTCATCTTCCAGGACTTTCAATTGATCGATGTGCTATCGGTTTATGAAAATGTCGAATTCTTTCTGACCCGGCAGCAGGTGCCCAAGGCCTTGCGTCAGGAGCGGGTGGAGGCGGCCCTGCAGGACCTGGGTCTTTGGGAGCATCGTTTCAAACGCCCTAATCAACTCAGTGGGGGGCAGAAGCAAAGGGTCGCCGTGGCCCGGGCTTTGGCGAAACAGCCTCTGGTGGTGGTGGCGGATGAACCGACGGCGAGCCTTGACAGTCGCACCGGTCGTCAGCTCATGGAAAATTTGAAAAGCATCCAGGAGTCGCGTGGGGTGACTTTGATTCTGGCCTCCCATGATCCGATGGTTCTGGGTTTTGGACTGCGGGAGATTCGCATGCAGGACGGCCGCATTCTGAGCGCGGATCAGGAGGCTCGTTATGTTGGCTAAGTTCGCGCTGCGGAATATCCGCCGCAATCAAAGGCGTTCGCTCGTGGCTCTCGGCACCATCGCCGTCGGCGTTTTTGGACTGCTCTTTCTGCAGGGATTCTTCTCGGGCCTGATCGCCCTGCATAAGGAGAATTCCATCCATTCGCGCTTTGGTCACGGCCAGGTCATGACCAAAGGTTACTGGGGTCAGGCCTTTGAAAAGCCCTGGGAGCATTGGCTCGAGGATCCTGAGGCCGTGATGCAGTATCTCAAGGAGCAGCCGCATGTGAAGGCGGTATTTCCGCGGGTGCAGTTCTTTGCGCTTCTCAGCAACGGCCGTATCAATGTCGCCGGACGGGGCCAGGGTGTGGTGGGCGCTGCCGAGCAGCACTTCTTTAACAAGATGAACTTCATCGCCGGCGGGGCCATGGGGGATCAGCGGGATGGCCTTGTGTTGGGCGTGGGGCTCGCCCGGGCTCTGGGGGTCAAGGTCGGCGATCACTTGACCGTGATGGGGCAGACCATTGATGGCACCATCAACGCAATTGATACGCGGGTCACCGGAATCTTTCAGGTGGGTATGAAGGAAGCGGATGATACGCTCTTTCAGGTGCAGCTGAGCGAGGCCCAGATTCTGATGAACACCCAAAAGGTGGAGTCGGTGACGATAGGTCTGGATGATGAACGTCACTGGGACGAAGTCGCGGCGGGATTTCAGCGGGCCTTTCCGGGTTACGATGCGCTCTCGATCTATGTCCTCGACCAGGTCTGGGCCGAGAATGGCGAGCTGTTTCTCACGGCGCTTTTGAATATTTTCCGTCTCGTCTTTCTGGGCATGATCATGCTCGCCATCTATAACAGCGCGTCGAATACCGTGCTCGAACGCAAGCGGGAACTCGGCATGCTGCGCGCCAATGGCGAGACGCCGCAGGATCTGATTCAGCTCCTTGTTCTGGAGGGACTTTATCTGGCGCTGGCGGGAGCCACCCTCGGTATCCTGTTGACCCTGCTCGTGCATGGGATTTCAGGCCAGGGCATTCCGATGCCGCCCACGCCGGGAACCAATCGCCTTCTGCCGGTGAAGCTCCATCTGGAAGCATCCTCGATTCTTCTGGCCATGCTGTTGGGTATTTTTACGTCGACCGCGGCGACCTTTCTTTCCACGCTTCAGGTCCTGCGTCTTTCCATAGTTCAGGCCATACGCGCCGCGGCATGATATCTGCAAAGTATAGGATCAGAGCCCATGCTCTGATCCCTTCGCTTCCTGAAACGACTTCACTTCTTCTCTTCTTCAGCGTGATGTCCTAAACAAAGCCCCCAAAAAAAACCTATCAAATCAGAGGATCCCAGGTGAGCTGTGCGTTTCCCCACTTCTGATGCCTCGCTGTCATGATTTCGCGTGCTGCTTCTATCAGGAAAATCATCACGTTAACTAACCCTCGGATAAAATATGTGTTTCTCCTGCCGTCTTTCCTGTCGCCTTGCGGCCGGGATAAGTGACGAAGATTGTGCGATCGCAGGCGTGGCCCCGGCTTTGCAAAACAGAAGGGGCAAGCAAGAACAGTTGAAACCGAGGGAGTCCACCATATGGCAAGCAAATGGTCTTTGGAATTGCTCAATAGAGCCTGCGCATCCGTCGAGGAGGAAAAGGCGCGCGCGATGGCTGAACTTGAGCCCAAACTCGTCCTGGAGGAGTTTCTGCAAAAAGTGATGGATGAACCGAGCGTGGAGGATCCGGTGCATGATGCCTACCGTGTGTATTACGGTATCGCCTGCATCGCGATCCTCGCGGACTCTGCGGCTTCATCCCAGACCCTGGTTCCCAAACTCGAGCGCATCATCAAGAGTCTTCTCCTCCGCAACAAGGTGAAGCCGCGCAAGAGTCAGCTGGGTCATGTCTATCGTCAGGTCGCGGAGATTCTGGGTTATTACCATTGTCAGAAGGGAGATCTGGATGCCGCGATCTGGGAAGTTTCCATCGGCCATACCCTGGCCCAGGGCAGCAGCCAGAAACCAGGGGAAATCAGCCAGTTTACTTACGCGCATCTGGCCTTGAACAACGGGTCGGCAATGCTCGCCTGCTCGCTCTTCCGCCAGTTGCGGGAAGGGACCGCCAGCCGGTTCTGGTACCAGGTCGGCCTCGTGGGTGAAATCAAATCCCTGCGTCTGGCTGGTCAAAAAACCTTGATTCCGGAGATGATGCAGCAGCTTCAGGGTCTCAAATTTCATGCGCGCGTGCAGGAGCATGCGCAATGGGAACAGCTGATGTACAGCATGCCGGATGATTTGGATGTCTGGGTGGCTGCACAGGATGAAGAAAACCTGCACCCCTCGCTGGTGGTACGCCTGGCGCTGTGGCTCTATGCTCAGCCGAATCCTGCTTCGCATCTCGACACGATTAAAAAATTACGCAAGTATCGCAGCGCGTTCAAAAAGCTGGGGCTGGATCAAAAAACCAAGGTGGCCATCCGCGTCTGGGAAACGATCGACACTCTTTATGATAGTTCGATTCCCTTTGAGGTGCGTCTGCGTCACGCCAGTTCCGTGATGGAGACGATCGGCAAGTTATGTATCGACTCGCGCAGCATGACCCTCGTGGCCCTGCATCGCTGGGTGATGCGCAACAGCCAGAGCCATCTCAGTCTGCTCGTGGAAGAGGAATATCGTTCCCTGAGCCTGCGTCTGAGTCATGGCATGCATACCGATGTCCTGAATCTAATGGACAATGTGAGCAAGGGCCGCCGTATTCTGCAGGATATTTTCCCGCCCTCGCTGGAAGGCATCCATACGATGAGTCGCGCGATGGGGCTCCCTGCCGATCATCGCAAGGCTGATGATGAGTGGCTTATCGAACCGGAGATGTCCCTGCGCTGGGGCGCGTGATTAATAACCTACACCCATAGGCCGGTTGCTTTCGAGCAGCAATCGGGTTTGCCGCAAGCCGGGATCCTTGCTGTTCTGGGGCACCAGCTGAAGGGTGTTGAGATTTTTAAAGGAATAAAGCACAAAGCCGCCCGGGCGAATGCTCACGTATTTCACCCGCGGCTGATAACGATCATAGACAGCGATGTTCACCGCCTTGGTGGAACCATTGCTACTGATCGCCCCTATCTTCAGGATCTGCTTCCGATCCGTCGCCGTCACTCGCACCTTCACATTCAAAGGCACCAAGGTTGAGGCCGGATGCGGCAGCACCACCGAAGCGCCTTTCGGCAGCTGCAAAATATCAAAGTGTTCGGCCGGCTCCGCTGCCACGTGACCCAGGTCCGTCTCATTTCCTATATTGTCATCCTGAGCCCAAAGTAACGAAGCCCAGCTCAGACTGATGATCGCGATCAGCTGTTTCATCACACTATCCATGATTGAAGGGATCTTCCTCCATTTTATAGGGTGACGGCCGGGCTGTAAAACCGGTAAACCCTGTCCAGAGCCGATTGCCCCATCATTCCCGCAGCTTGGAGCGGGAAATCAAATTCCACTGGGCATTCTTACCAGGGATCAAAAAGGGTCAGCACGCACCTTCCTCATTCCAAGCTCTGAATAGCACTGCCTTCTTTTTCATGCATCACAAGACTTCTAAAAAAATTTTGGCGAAGGCCGAACCCTTGGTTGAGACATCACTCAGTGAGAAACCATGGACTGGTTAATCGTATTAAAAAAGCTTGAAATAGCCCAGGTTTCTGACCCCGGTCAGAAGACGAAGCTGTTGAATATTGCCGATGGGCTTCGGGGTTACTACTCGATGACTCATCCAGAATTTTCCCCGGTTGGGCTGCGATTTGCGCAGTCTATCACACTCTTGCAGTCGGTGTTTCCACCAGCTGCAAACGCAGGGCTGAACCCACGATCTTTTAGAGAATTTCATGGGAAAAGGCCAACCATCCGTTCTCTGAAACCGGAGACCCATCGGCAATTCCGTCCTCCTGAAAGTTTGATCTGAGGCCGCTATACTGTTGGCAGGGCCTCTTATTTTATATGGGTCGAGCGGAAAATGAACCTCGAGAAGATTCTGAAAGTTGCAGTCCGTGGCGGTGCCAGTGATATCATCCTGAAACCCGGGGTGATGCCCCGTTTTCGCTTTCAAGGTGAGATCCTGAACCTGGCCGACGGTGAGGTCATCACACCGCAAATGATGATGGCCTGGATCGGCACGCTGGTGCCGCCCCATATGAAGCATCGCCTTCAGCAGCTTGAAGACCTCGATTTCGCCTACGCCAGCCCCCTCGGCAACCGCTTTCGCGTCAACCTTTTCCGCCAAAAGCAAAGCTATGCGATGATCCTCCGGGTCATCAACAATCATATTCGGACCATGGAAGAACTGCAGCTGCCGCAGGTGATGCATACATTTGCGGAGGAACGCCGTGGCCTTGTGCTCGTGACCGGCGCCACCGGCAGCGGCAAGTCCACGACTCTGGCTTCCATTATTGAAAAGATCAATGCCTCGCGGGCCTCGCATATCCTGACCATCGAGGATCCGATCGAATTCGTCTTTACCGAAAAGCGCTCCACCATCAATCAACGGGAAATCGGCGTCGATGCGGAAAGTTTCGCCGCCGCCCTGCGCAGTGCCCTGCGGCAGAACCCGGATGTGATTCTGGTGGGTGAGCTGCGCGATAAGGAAACCACCGAGACCGCGCTCATGGCGGCGGAAACCGGTCACCTCGTGCTTTCGACCTTGCATACCATGGATGCCACCGAAAGCATCACCCGTCTTTTGTCCTATTTTCCACCGCATCAGCACCCTTCCCTGAAAATCATGCTGTCGCAGACTCTCAAGGCGATCGTTTCGCAGCGTCTGGTGCCACGCAAGGACAACAAGGGCATGGTCCCGGCGATTGAAATTCTGATCGCCAATGAACTGGTCAGGGAAAATATCCAGAAGGGCGAGGACTTCAGCCTGCTCAAGGACGCGATCCGCAACAGCCGGAATACTTACGGCATGCAAAGCTTCGACCACTCTCTGCTCACCCTCTACAAGTCCGGGATCATCACCCAGGCGGAAGCTCTCGAACACGCTTCCAATCGCAAGGATTTGGAACTGGCGATGCAGGGCTTCGAAAGTTGATTCCTGGATTCAAGTCCTCTATCCTAATGAAATAATCATGAGGAACCATTATGGCGAGAACTCAGCTCCTGGCCGTGCTCTGTCTATTTTTGAACAGCGGCTGTGCGGCTCTTTACAAGGTCCAGCTCAGTGATGTGGAATTTGCCCCCCGAGGCCGTCCCGTCAGTGTCAAAGTCAGCGAAACGACCGTCGATTTCGGGGAAGCGGCGCGGATCGCCGGGCGTCTCGGTCGTTCCTCCGGTTCCAAGGGACTGGGCAACCTGGGCAAAGGCGCGGAAGCCTATGAAACCCTTTTTCAGTTCGGGCCGCGCACGGGAGCACCGGTATTCAATGAGTTCTATGCCCGGGAAATTCCGGATCGCCTGGCCTCGGAATGCAAAGGCGGTTACCTGACCAACGTCACATCGATTCGCGAATCGCGCGAGTATCCGGTGGTGAAAGGCCAGATCGTGCGTGTGGATGCCACCTGCATTCAACCCTAACAATCAAGCGAGATGATATGAAACGGCTCCTGGCTCTTTGTGCTCTCATGAGTCTCACGTTCAGCGGCTGCACCTATACGATGGCCGTGTCGCAGACCAATATTCCCGCGCAGCGTAAAAAACCTGTGGAAGTCAGCGTGAAGAAATTCATCGTGCTGGGCTTCAACTTCGACAATGACTATGCCCTGGATCTGACCAGGAAACTCCAGGAACGCTGCCCGCAGGGCCGGGTGCGGGGTGTGACCACGCACGATACGGTCACCCTTTATTTCCTGGCCTTTTTCTGGGCGCGGGAAGTCAAGGCCCAGGGCTATTGTCTGCCGCAACAGAATACAGCATCCCTCGAAGCCGAATGGGGCGACATCGCCTCGTCACAGGAGTGAAGCGTGATGAAATCCCTCGTCTCTCTTATGATTTGTCTGACCCTGCTGCCGGGCTGCATGACGGTATCCTCGATCTCGACCAGTCAGATTCCGCCGGCTGCGGCGCGGAAACAGAAAGTGGTCAGCTCGGCTTCCAACTTTGTGTTCCTCCTCATTCCCTTCGGCAATTCCTTTGTGGAACGCGCGCGGGAGGATCTGGAACGCCAGTGCCCCAGGGGAGCCATTGAAGGCATGCAGACCAAGCATCAGGATACCAATTACTTTTTCGGCCTCGCCAGCAAGCAGGAAGTCGTGATGCACGGCTACTGCCTGAGCCCAAGGAGCAAAGGATGACGTTCATGAAGATACTTTTGCCGTTATTGGTTCTGCTGACCACCGGCTGCGCGCATTCCATTCACCAGGTCTATGTCAGTGCTCAGGATGCCCGATCCGCCGGTCAGGGACAGTGGGTCACGGCCGATGCGATGGACTTTGTGGTGCTCGGTTTTCAGACGAACACCAGCTATGTGGAGCAGGCTTATAAGGAGCTGGAAAGCAAGTGCCCGGGACGCCTGGCTCAGGTCTCCACCGAGCATCTGACCAGCTTCAAACTGCTCTCGTATGAGCAGAAGGTCGTGCTCAAGGGTCTCTGTGTGAAGTCGTGAATTCAGGCCCGGGTCTTCTGCGGCCCGGCGCCGGCCCGGCGGAAATAGGCCTGCCAGCGGGCCTCCGCCTCATCCCCAAAGAGCATCGCCGCCGCTTTTTTCAAACCAGCACTCTGCTCCAAAACCTCATGGCGAACGACCAGACTGAGCCGCGTCCGACGACGCAGAAAATCCTCAAGATCCACGACGAGTTCACGCTCAGCCATGTGCGCAACTTCCGCAAAGAGGACAGGGGCCTCTTCGATCACGGGCTCCGCCAGGGAAGGGTCAGCCTGAATGCGTTCGACCATATCCAGGGCATCATCACCATAAAGGCGCCAGAGCCGTTCCCTGGCATGGCCTTCCCCGAGCCACTCGCGATCCTTGCAGGGCAGTGTCGCGACCAGACGCTGATACTGCACCTGAATCTCCGCATCACCTTCCCCATACCAGCGGAGTCGTTGCCCAGAGGGCAGACCCATGCGGCTGACTTCCTCCACCAGTTCCCGGCCAATATTCAGGCAATCGGTGAGCTTGCCTCCGAAGATGCTGATATGAGTCTTGTCCTGATTGCATTCGAGCACATGCTTGCGCGAGAGGTTCATCCATTCCTCGCGATCAAAGTCGCCGGCATTGCCTTTGATCACCAGGGGGCGGACGCCGCAGCGTTCGGCTATGACATCGGCCATGGTCAAGGGCCGGGGCAGATTCAAACGCTTGTTGATGTTATCCAGGATAAAGCTGCGATCCGCATCGTTCACCTGGGCCGGCAGCTCCGTCACCCGCGTGTCGGTGGTGCCGATGCACGAGCACGAGCCCATGGGAATGACAAAGAAGAGGCGGCCATCATCAGCGAAGAATGTGAGCACGCGTTCGCTTTTGTTCAAACGCGGCACGATCAGATGCACGCCCTTCGAAAAAATATGCTGATGTTCGGTGGTAATCGCACAGGCCTGGTTGAAGCGATCCGCAAAAGGACCGCCGGCGTTGATCAGAACGCGGGCTTTCAGATCGAAGGTTTCCTGCGTCCCCTGATCCACACAGGCGATGGACCAGAGACCCTGGGCATCCCGCCGGCCCTGCCGCGCTTCCACATAGTTCAGAACCGCGGCCCCGGAACGCAGGCCGCGCCGAATGAAATGAAAGACGAAACGGGCATCGTTGTCCTTCAGAAAGCAGTCGGAGTATTCAAGTCCGCCCTGGCTGGTTTGAGTGGAAACCAGCGGCTCATCGCGCGTGATGGTGGCTCGTGACAGGAGTCGTGGCGGTCGGGTTTTGAAACGCCCCATGAACCAATAAAGAAGCGCGCCGAGGAAGACGAGAAACCGTGGTTTCCGAAAGCCGCGTTCCAGGTTGGTGAAAAAGCGCAGCTCCTGCACTTCATGCGGGTAGCGTCGCATCAATTCGTTGCGGGAACGGCAGAGATCCCAGACGAGGGAAAATTCATAGCTCTCCAGGTACTTGATCCCACCCCAGACGAGGTTCGACGATTCCTGCGAGGTGCTGGAGGCGAAGTCCTTCTTCTCAATCAGGGCGACCTTGTAGCCCGCCGCACTGAGAGCCGCCACCGCCACCGCCCCATTGATGCCACCCCCGACGATGGCCACATCAAATGTCTCCGATTTGAGTCGCTGGCGTATGGCTTGTCTTTGACTCGCACCCTTCATAGTCAGGTCCATCCTCTGGGCATATTGGGGGTTGGGCATTCGGTAAAGTCGAATGCAAAGTAACGCTTTACCGCCACCTTGCAAAGACCTTTCCACCGAAAAAAGCCTGCCGCGTAACCGGGATGTTCGCTGAAAGGGCGGGCTCTTCTTTAGTCTAACGTATGTGAGCTGGTCGCGGCAGGGCGGCCCTGCAATTGACGGCCCCGCCAAACTACGTCACAATTTTAATATATCCTGGGCATACGGGTGTGAAATGACCGAAAAAACGGAAAAGCCGAGCCGCAATTACTTTCGCCTGGAATATCCCAAGGAAGCCAGGCCGCACATTGCCATCGGCGACGGCAAATTCCCTGTGATCAATTTGAGCGAGAAGGGTGTGAAATTCTCCTTCGACGCCAAACGTTCGACTTTTGTTCTGGATACCGACGCGGATTTCGATGCGACCATAATTTTTCAGGATAAGGGCTGCGCTCAGGTTACCGGCAAAGTCCTGCGCATCGATGCGGATGCGGTCGTCCTCCAATTTTCAGAAGGTGTCCCGCTGCAAAGAATCATGACGGAACAGCGCCTTTTGCTCAACAAATTCGGGAATCTGAAACGCCCGTTTGAAGGCTAGGAAACATCATGGCTGTTCCTCCGAACCGTTTCTCAAACCTGTCCCAGTTTTGGTTGCCGGCGACCCTTTTTGTCCTCAGTGTGGGTTCCATTTACTTCACACTCCGGCATGATGAGGATATTCCCGTGATCGGGCCGGTGGAACGCACCACCCGGAGTTCCTCGGATCTGGAAGCCAGGCGTCGTATGATCAACCAGGCTTTGCAGGGCTCCGCCGCCTGGCAGGTCTGGTGCGAAAAACCAGCGGAAGCCTTGGCCTCAGTCCAACTCGACGGATTCCATCAGGACCCCACCGATAAGCGCTGGACGGAGTTGCGCCGGCACATGCCGCAACGCGAGCAGGATGCGCTGCTCCGTTGTCAGAATACGGAGCGGACCGTGGAAGGCCGTATGCGAGCCTGTCTTTTCCTTGGCAGCAAGGAACAGGATCCCAAGGACACCGCAAGTCTGCATTTTATCGAAATTACGCTGGAACTCAGAGAGCAGGGACGGAAGAAGATTTTTAGCTGTGCGGAGGCTTTGCGTACGACGCAGCCGGTGGAGCTGGCGGCCTGGTATACCTATGCGTGGACCACGCAGATGAGCAGGAAACCCCTGCGTTTTGAGCGTTTGACAGGGGGAACCCGAATCTTCCCCCCTCTTGCGCAAAATCCGGAAAGGTCGACTGCAAGCAGCCGACCCTGAGTATCATTCAAAAGTGCTGGCGGGCAGCTGAGGCTTGAACCAGCAGGTCGGACGGGTGCCGAGCGTCAGGCCTTCGGATACGTTGCAGCTATACTGCACAGCGTCCATCTCGCCTTCCTTGCTGTTACGCTTGCTGCCAAGATCCTTTGCAGGAATCACTTTCACATCCCAATCCTTGCCGCAAAGCGCACCGGCTGCGTAGGTATCCAGACGACACTGACCAGCCGGGTGAGCGTTATAGGTCGATTTTACGACAGACTTGTCGGGAGTCGACCACGAAGCCTTGGTTCCACCCAGAGCCGACAGAAGGTCAGCCAGGGATTTGCCGCCGGCCATCATACGATAGCAGAGGTTGCGATCGGCATCGGTGTCCCAGGCTTTGTCACACATCGCCTTGGGAATCGCATCGAGGTCATCGGCAAAGCGAGCGTTTTCTTCGTCCTGACCGCTCCAGAGGAGACGACCGCAGGCGAGCGTTGCATAGTAGTCCGACTGACCTTCGTTGGCAGCCCAGGACGAACTGAAGGGATAACCGCCGACGTGGTGGCCGATCTCGTGACACAGAACCAGGGCGAAACCATCACGAGTCACTTCAGGACGACGAGCCAGACCACCATACATGTTCACTTGCCAGGTTGTGCCAATTTGCATGGCGCTGGCATTGACGGTGGAGTCGCTCCACAGGCGGTTGACTTTCAATTTGGCGCCGAAGCCCTGGAAAACCTGCGCATACGTCGCTTCTGCTTCGTCGATAACCTTGTTGAATTCATCCTGCGTGATGCCAGAAGCGCGGAGCAGGCCATCTTCCATCCAGAGGTCGTTCTCCGGCAAAAAGTCAGCCTTGGCCACCGAAGCCGTCAGGACAAGTCCAGCGAAAGCCGTTGAAGTGATTCGTGCAAGCATCTTCTTTTTCCCTTTGTTTTTTTAGGGTTATTAATTGTTTATAAGAATAATTGGTCGGCTGGCCAAGACAATTTCGGAAAGCTAAAGTTTTTGACTTACGAACTTTGACTGAATTGTTTTACGTGCATCAATGGTTACAAGCCTGCAAGCAGAGTTTGCAGGCCTATCGGAATGAGGTATTTACTGTTGGAATATTTTATGCTGAGGTGACCGAATGCTGGATCATACAGCCAAAACGGCTACATTAAACACGAGTGGAACGACGTGCTGGGGCCGCGGGTTTCTTCGAAGCCTTCATAAACAGTTCCTGGAGGACCGTCGCTTTTTCCGGTGTCAAAAGAGGCAGGCCTGCCGCATCCTCGACCGCGATGCCGAGCTGAATGCAGCTGCAGGCGAAAGCCAGCCAATCGAGATCCTTCGCCGCCCGATCCCTTGGTTCGAAGTAAACCACCTTTTGAATCTGTCCACTCCGTAAGAGAGCCAGGGCTCCTGCCAGCTCCTCGCGATCAATGCTATCAGCACGCAGAAAATCAGGTGTCCAGCGAACCTTGTCCGCGCTGAGATTTTGGCTTTTTTGCCAGCCGCGCAGTGTGGTCCAGAGCGCTGGATCCGAAATCTTTTCTCCCGGCAGATAGCAGAGTGTTTGGGCCATGTCCTGTCCTTCTTTCAAATTCTTACGTGTCGAAAGTCTCGCCTGTTCGGACTTTTGGATCAAGAGCGTCTGAAAAGCCCAGTAAGAATACAAAATGCGCAGCTTTCAACGGGAATAATTGCAGTATTTGGTTCCTTTTAGGTTTTGACAAAGCTCATCCGATAGAGAAAGAGGTCCTGCCACAAAAGGAAAGAATTATGCGACTCACCATGAGAATCTTGGGGATATGCTTTATTTCCTTAGGCTGGTTCAGCTGTAAGGACGAGCCGAAGTTCGATAACCCAGGCGAATCAGCCCAGGTCAAGGACCTCAGACCTCAAGATCAGATCGACAGCGAAGATGCCGAAGCCGCTCAGCAGGCCCTCGAGCCAGTGCCGATTGGTGGAGCCTATCTGACCTGTCGCTATGAAGTCGTCGAAAGCAACGGCGAAGTCTGGTGTCGTCTCGAAGAGAACGATCAACCTGTTCTGGTGGAAACCCTGCCCACGCTCGAAAACTGGGTCTTCACGCAAAACGATGTCCCTTATGATGCTGCGCCTTTTGCTCTGGATCCTGCCACCGGCTGGCAATGGGCGATCAAAATTCCCAAGGACAACCAGGTTGAGGTTGCCCTCGACATCTTCCTGGACGGTGTTCGCTATCATTTCAGTACCACGATCTCGACGTTGCCGCCGAGCGAAGTGGAGGAGACCTCGGACACGCCTGCAACCTTGCAGGACAAGCGCTATGCTTATGGCAACACAGCCAGCTTTGTGGTCGACACCAACCCCTTCTCATTCGCAGCTCCGCAGAGCTGCCAGCAACCGGAAGGTGAAAATGCGAAACCGGATCCTACGCTTCCAAATCTCCGTCTGTTCCTGAAAGCCCAGAAATTCACCTTCCCTTTCAAGGTGACAGCGGACAGTCTTCTGACCGTCACTGTCGATGAAATCTGCGGGCAAATGCGCCCCATCCATTACGCCGAGCTGCGTGGTGTGGGCGTCAACTTCCAGGCTCCGATCCCCGTCGGAGCGAAGAAGGTCTCTGTGATCAAAGGCACCACCCTGCCACCTGGGGACTATGAAGTGGTCGTTCACTATGTCCCGCGCTCGGTTGCGGATCTTTTGAATCAGGAGAGTTTCGCCTTTGGCAAGCTCGTGCTCGAATCCAGTGCGGATCTGGTTCCAGGACGCGCTTACCGCAACGACGAAAAACCCGCTGAGTGAAATAAATAAGAGCGACCCCTCTTACCGAGGAGCCGCTCGAAAGCACAGTAAGCTCAAACTCAATCCTTGGCGCCGGCAACTTTGGCTTCCGGCTTGCTGTCATCGGCCTTACCCTTGCGGGCGCCTTTGGCATCAGCCTTGCCCACTTCCGGCTCTTTTTTCGGTTCCTGCAGATTGGGGAAATTGAGCTTCTTTTTCACTTCATATTCGATCTGATTTTTCAGCTCAGGATTGTTTTCCAGGAATTCCTTGGCTTTTTCACGGCCCTGGCCCAGACGCTGATCCTTGTAAGAGAACCAGGCACCGGTCTTGGAAATAATCTCGTGCGTCGCACCCAAATCGATCAAATCACCAATATGCGAAATTCCAGTGCCAAAGAGCACATCGAATTCGGCTTCCTTGAAGGGCGCGGCGACCTTGTTCTTCACCACTTTCACGCGCACCCGGTTTCCGATCACTTCCTCGCCCTGTTTGATGGACGCCAGACGACGGATATCCAGACGAACCGATGAATAGAACTTCAGCGCGTTACCACCGGTGGTGGTTTCCGGGCTGCCGAACATCACACCGATCTTCATACGGATCTGGTTGATGAAGATGACCGTACAGTTCGAACGGGAGACGGAACCGGTCAATTTCCGGAGAGCCTGCGACATCAGACGGGCCTGAAGACCCACATGCATATCGCCCATTTCCCCTTCAATTTCCGCTTTCGGGGTCAAGGCTGCGACGGAGTCGATGATCACGAGGTTCACCGCTTCACTGCGAACCAGCATGTCGACGATTTCCAGAGCCTGCTCACCGGTATCGGGCTGCGAAACCAGAAGTTCATCCAGGTTCACACCGATTTTTTTCGCATAGGACGTATCGAGGGCATGCTCGGCATCCACGAAGGCTGCCACGCCGCCGGCTTTTTGCACTTCAGCCGCAATATGCAGAGTCAGCGTGGTTTTCCCGCTGGATTCTGGTCCAAAGATCTCGATCACACGTCCCTTAGGTAAACCGCCCACTCCGAGAGCCGCATCCAGTGACAAGGAGCCGGTCGAAATCGCTTCAATACGACTGGCTTCCTGCTCCGCCTGCCCCAAGCGCATGATAGCGCCTTTACCGAATTGCTTCTCAATGGCGCTGAGCGCAGTGTCGATAGCCTTGGTGCGTTCGGCGGAATTTTCAAAACCCATGTTATCTCCTCTCGATAGTGTCGATCCGCTCCAGAGCCATGAGGGTTCCCCCTGCCACAGCCATGGGCATCAAAATAAAATGTACGAAGGGTATCACCAGCCACAGGCCAAAGCCTAAAATGGCAAAATAATCCTGTCGAGCTTCCTGCACTCTTTGTCGCAAACTCCAGCCTCGCCTTGCCATGGGATAATCATAGTAATCCCAACCTACCAGACTGGCCGTGATAAAAATCCCCAGAAGATTCAGACCCGGCACCATGAAGATCAGAATGGACAGTATCATGATGAGCAGGACCTTCTTAAGCTCCTCCGGAATATATTTCAGCGAGCGCCAGAAGGAGATTTCCTCCACGTAGCCACGCTTTTCCTTTTCCACCGTGCAGGACAGCTGCTCATAAAGCGGCGCCGCCACCACATTGGTTGCCAGCAGACCAAACAAAAGCGACAGTCCCAAAGCTGCCAGAAAGAGCAGGCCCTTGCTGATGTAATAAAGCAGGACCCAGAGCCACCCTTCACCTGGTTCGAACAGCAAAGTTCGCATAATGGCGGTTTGGTATTCCCAAAAAAACAGGAGCGCGCCCACCATCAGTCCCAATCCTACCAGAGTTGGGAGAAACAAAAGAAGGAACCAAATCGGATGTTGGCGCAGCCATTTGACTCCCAACCAATAAAGACGACTGCCGCGAGCCAACTCGCGGATAGGATTCATCATGCGAAACGTACTTTCCTGCCGCAAAGAGCGGCATCTTCAGCAACGGAAACCGGAAGCCGATACACAGTCTAAGCATTCTTACGGGAAAACTGAAGAGACATCCCATGCGAGCTTCCGTGGCTGAAGATCCATCACAACAACCATACAATGATATGGCCTCACACCCTTTTAAACGGTTTTGCACCCGACTTCCAAGAGAAATTTTGCACTTTCTCGCAAAGGTGTGGTGCCCATGCCTTGCGCTGCTCATTATGATGGCAAACACTCACGCAGCGGCGGCTGATTCCCCTGCTGGATGGCGCTCCGCGGCGCTGATGCCGTGGCAGCTCATCGGTCTCGATGCCGAATTCACACTCCGTCATCGCGAACAGATGCAGCGCATGCATCGCGCGCTCCAGGACACGTGGATACAAAATGCCCGTCCCCTGGATCAGGTGGCTCAGCAGGCCAGTGTGGGACTCTCGCTGAACGAGCAGCGCCTCGCTCATGGCATGATGGTGGGAGCCAGTCGAGCCGGTCTGACCACACCTCATCATCTGCAGCCCATCATCTGTCCGGTGGGGGACAGTCTGCTCTTTGCAGTGGAACTGATCAGCACCCATGAGGGCCAATTGCTCGCCGCACAGCAAATTCTGGTGCCCCGTGGTCCCTGGGAACAATGGCTCAAACCTGGTCCAGCCCCTGAGGTGCCGACGGCCCGCTGGCAGGAGGCTCTGCAAAATTTATTGAAAGAGGCCGGCACACCCCGATCCGCGGCTCGCGAAAATCCCTTTAAATTAAGGCTCGGCCTGCTCCGCGGCAGTCATGATGGGCGCAAGGGTTCGCATCTTTGTTTGAATATGCTGACCGCACATGCCCTGGCCCCTTCCTTCATCGTTCTGCCTCTGGTGGGTGAACGCGAAGCCGATTTTCTGCGGCGGGTGTGGACACTTCAGGAGCCTCCTCTGCGCGCCACTCGCGAGCTGGTCATGGACTGGGGCATGCAGCCCAAAGGTCCTGAGTTTCAAGCGGAAGCCCGCTGGAGCGAGGCCGTGCTCGGTTCCTCCATCGATTCCAAACTGCGCGTCCGCACCACCATTGATATCTCGCAGGAGAAATTGCAGCTGCCCAATGCCCTGATTCAGCTTCTGCAAAAGGAAGCGCAAAGTATCAAGCCTGACGATGGGCCGCAGGTCGCCAAAATTTACGGGGCCTGGGCTTATCTCGATCGCGGGCGGGCCTGGGGTTTGGAGATGAATGATCGGCTTTATCTGGATGACGGCGAGCGCCTGATCAAAGGTCATGTGGTCGCATTTTACGGGAGCGGTCTGGGTTTAAAATCACCGCGCGGATTTCCCATCCATGAAGGGGCCATTCTTTTTATTCGCACCGGACAAAGAAAGGTTCAGATCGGGGACACATTCCTTTTCGATCCCACGTCCTTTCCCACGCCCTGGCCACCGGTTCGCCAGCCTTCAAACGCTAGCGCGCCTTGAATCCGCCGATTGAAAATGTTCCTGCAAACGATTGAGCTGCTTGACATTGCCGACCACCCACAGAAGATCCTTTTCTTCCAGAACCAGGTCGGACTTGGGACTGCGCAGGCGTTCGCCCTGGCGTTCAATGCCCACCACCATGCAATCGAATTGCTCCCGAATGCCGGAATCGCGAATGGAACGATGCAGCACGCGGGAGTTGGGCTGCACCTCGAAGGGCCGCATGGAATAGGACGGTTCCTCATCGCCTTCGTTGACTTCCGGATGCCGGATCAATTCCGCATCAAAGCGTTCCAATTCCTCATCGGTGCCAAAGCACAGGATCACATCCCCAGGATAAATGCGCTCGGTGGGTTTGGGCGCGACGATGTCCTTGTCGCCCCGTTGAATCACCACCACATTCATCCCAAAACGCTCGCGCAGACTGAGCTCGATCAGCGTGTGGCCGACGATCGAGGAATGCGGTTCAACGGTAATTTCCGCAAGGTGAGCGTCCCAGGGCACCAAATGCGAATGGGACACATTCGGATCCTCCGCCTGATCCATGCCCGCGATAAATTTTTCCTCGAACCAGTGGTAGTACATTTCAAAGCGACGTCGGAAGAGGAAGAAGAGCACGCCGGCCACGGCAGCCGCCAGGACCAAAAGGAACCAGACCGAGAAGAATTCCAGACTGAAAAGAACGAGCACCACGACCGTTGCGATGCGGCTGATCAAAACAGCCAGCTGATAAGGGGCCCGGAATGCCGTGAGCATGGCCCAAATAAAGGGAGCCGAGAGCGCAAAACTCAGAAGCCAGGCCATCGCCTGCGCGACATCCCTTCGTTCCACATGCTCCGCCAGCCACGGATAAATCCGCGCGCCCCCTATAATAAAGATGGTGAGCACGATCACCATGCACGCCACCCAGCGCATGGCGCGCACATAGAAATCCTTGCTGAACGTCCCGCTGGAGGAGCGCCTTTGAATGAACGATCCATAACGATCCAGGCGGGACATGGCCCGGGGCGAAAGACGGCTTTTCAAAGTCTCCGTCAACCGGGGCGCGAACCTGATGAAATAAGGCGTGGTAAAGGTCGTGATCAGCGAAGCGGCCACGATGATGGGATAAAGATCCGGACGAATGGCTTTATAGTTCATGCCAAGCGTGGCAATGATAAAGGAAAATTCGCCGATCTGGGCCATGCTGAGACCGCTGTTCACCGCCGTGCCCAAAGTCTGCCCGGTGAACAGGCTCCCGAAGGCCACCGACCCCATCTTGCCGACAATAATCACAAGGCAGAGCAGAAGGATGCTGGGCCAGCTGCTGAAAATAATTTCAGGATCGAGCAGCATACCGACTGAGACAAAAAACACCGCACCGAACATATCCTTGAGCGGTCCCACCAGCTCCTCGATGCGATGCGCCTCGCGCGTTTCCGCCAGAATTGACCCCATGATGAAGGCGCCGAGAGCCACGGAATAATGGAAATAGGCCGACAGCGAGACGAGCGCGAGGCAAAGCCCGAGCGAGAAGACGATCATCATTTCGTTGTTGCCGCGGCGGCCCACGGCCCGGATCAGGCGGGGGACCACAAACATGCCTATCACCAGCCAAGAGCCCACGACCAGAGCCAGCTTGCCGCCCGCACTCAAAAGATCCATGCCGCCCAGGCTGGCTTTGCTCGCAATATTCGCCAGTGCGACGAGCATGATGATGGCCGCCAGATCCTCAACGATCAGGATGCCAAAGACGAGTTCCGCAAAACGTTTGGTCTTAAGGCCCAGTTCATCCAGAGCCTTGATGATAATGGTGGTGGACGAGACCGAGATCATACAGCCTAAAAAGATGCCATCCATCGACGACCAGTCCAGGAGTCTGGCGGTAAGAATACCGAGCATGATCATGGTCACGATCTGAATGATCGCAGTGAGACCTGCCGAAATCCCGACCTTGGCCAGACGACGGAAGCTGAATTCCAAACCGAGGGAGAACATGAGGAGGATGACGCCGAGTTCCGCCCAGACCTTGACGCTTTCGGTATCGACCACGGAAAAAACAGGCGGAGTATAAGGTCCGACGATAATGCCGGCCACAATGTAACCGAGCACGACCGGTTGCTTGATCAGACGGAAAAAAAATGTGACAAGTGCCGCCACCCCGAGAATAACAGCAAGGTCTTGAATCAGGGGAGCCAGATGCATAGAGTTCTCCTGAACAGTTGCCAAAACAAGGCCGGGCGGCAACTCTAACAAGAGAAGACGACATCGTATATATTTTTTTATGTCTCTTTCTGGCTTCTTCGAAGGGAATCAGCCCCCTCGATGTCGCTGCCCAGGTCCACCATCCCCTATATGTTACGGCATTCCTGGACCTGAGAGAAATTCCAGATGCTGACGCACACACGCGAGGCGTTCCGCCAGTGGCAGCGTGGACGGCGCGGGTTGAATTTTGAGTCCCCGGTACGGTGCGTCATGGATCAGCTGAAGAGCCGCCTGCACCTGATCCCCGGTGAGCAGGGAGTTCTGCGGCTGCCAGCTCCCCTGCCCGACTCCCTGGAGGGGCGCATGATTATCGAGCCAGGTTCCATAAACAGGATCATGGACCGTCACCGCCGAGAAAAAAAGGCCGCGCAGCACGCCTGCCTCTCGCGCCTTTTGCAGATGTTCAAGTGCTCCTTCCGGTCGCCTTGTTTCCAAAACGGAGCGTCCCCAGTTGATCGTCATGCCCAGGGATAAATCACGAAGGATGGCGAGTTCCGCCTCGATATCGAGAAAACCCTTCGCTGGAGTTTGTCCCGGCCGGAACGCATCGCAGTGTTCCACCCAAAGTTCCACCGTTCCCCAGTCCTTCTGCAAAATCTCCTCAAGCGATTGTCGCAACGCGGCGTCCTTCGCCTTTCCCGTCGGCGCACTGTGCAGCTCCACCGCACGCACCGCCGCGCGTCCACAGTGATCCTCCAAACGACGAATCCGGATTCTGATATCCTCAACCAACTGCAAAGCCGCCACCCGTCCCTCCGCATCAGGCGACGCGAGACCAAAGAGCGGCTGCAATGCGAGACTTTGCATCACGTAAGGAAGCGGCGTGAGGATGTAATCGATATCCCGCGGCAGACAATGAAGATGCCGCCACGGATCATCAGCCTTTTCGAGTCGATGCACGGGCAGTTCCAGCCCACCCAGCGAGGGCAGTCGGCGCACGTCCGCATAAAAACCGGCGGCATCCTGCTCCGAAAACGACGGCAGCGTCGCCGTCAGCGCATAGGCTCCCACCCACCAGAGCCGCTCCCTCGGATTCATTTGTCGTTTCCTTTCGTCCGATCCACCTTCTGGCATTTCACTTCAGCATCGGCAAATTTCAAACCCTTTTCGCAGGCGAAACGTCGCACGAGTTTTTTCGCTTCGCACGGATTGCTGCCCTCAAAGCTTTCACCACCAAACTCACACGTTGTCGGGAGATATTCACGCGTACAAAAGCTGTTGTCCGCACAGTCCTGAGCCTTGTTTTGCGCCACTTCCGAAGCGGCCGCCGCCGGCGCGGGGGTTTCCCGGAACGTGGCGTGGGCGACTTCCTCCTTGGGTTGGCTGGAACAGGACAGGGTCAGAAGCATAAGAACCAGAGAACCGGATACAAAACGCATGAATCTTCTCCTTGTAAAGACGGGCAAGTTCATTGATGCCCAAGACGCAAAAAGGACTCCCTCATGAGAGTCCTTATGGTTCTATCGCATGGAAAGAAGTTTAGAATCTCTGTGTCACACGTGCGAAGTAAGCGCGACCGACAACCGAGTAAATGTAGGAACTCGCTACGCCTTCGGAACCTGTGGCGTTGAGGTCCACTTTACCGCCGATCGTATCAAAGATGTTATTCACACCCAGTTGCAGCGTTCCATTCCAGGGCAGATCCACACCATAGACAAAGTCGTATTCGGTGTACACACCAGCTTTGCTATTCAGAGTGAAGGCATTCGCCGATTGAGGATCCTGATGCATAGGGGCAATGGTACGCGACTGCATGGTGAAATCCTGATCGGAGAGAGCCAGAGTCAACTTGTTGTTCCAGCGCCAGCCGGGAACGCCGAAGAAGCCAACCTGCTGACGCATCGGTGCATCTTCAGCTTCCTTGACCTTATAGGACAGCATGCGGAAGTACTGAACGTCGAGCGAAGTCCGCGCCCCGCCGAGAGTCAAGGTATAGCTGGCCTTGGTATCAACCGCACGAACTTCGGTACGACCCAGGTTTTTCGTGGGCAGACCGACTTTGGTCACGACACCGTCGGCATCCGTTTCCACGGGGTTGTCGAGAATGGTTCCGGCTCCAGCCGCACCGCCGCTCTGCTGATACCAGGCATCCACAATCTCCTGCAGTTCGTCACTGGAGAATGTATCCTTCAGGTTGATCCAGTAGTAGTCGGACACGATGTTGAAACCAGGAAGCGGATCCAGAATGATACCGCCGATGTAGTTCATACCGACTTCGGGTTCCAGTTCCTTGTTACCAGGCGCATCCACATAGATCTGGTGAATGTTGCTGGGACAGGGGTTGCCCTTGGCGATCTGGACATCGCACCAGTGCTGGTCCGTTACCGACAGATAGCCGCCACCACCGACCTGGTGCAAGGAGCTGAGAGTCGGAGCTGTGAAGCTGCTCGCGGCCCGTCCACGAACACCAAGGAAAGGCAAGAGAGAGGCTTTAAACCCGAGACCAAAGTTCAATGTACTATCAAAATCACTGTAGTGATCGAAACGCAGAGCGCCCTCGATGTTCACGTCTTTCACAACAGGAGCCAGGAATTCGGAATAAACCGAAGTGATCGAGCGTGAACCGTCACCACGATCCGCAAATGTTCCTGTATAGAGAGGATCGCCCGTGGCGGAGAACTGAGTATCCTTGTCATCCGGCGTCAGCTTAAAGGATTCCGCGGCCACGGAACCGCCAAAACCCAGACTGAATTGTCCGCCTGGCAGTTCCCACATGTCCTTGCTGAAGAAGACATCAAAGCTGCTGCTCCGGTTGTTGAGCTCGCTCGTCAGGTCGGTCATCGTGTTTTCGATCAGGCTGAAGTCACGGTTTGGATCAAGCGGTGTATAGATTGGATCGTTACCCTCATTAAAGAGGAGGCCCGACATCTCATCCTGATTGAAGATCTTCTTGCCTTCACGCTTCGAATCGCTGGACGCAAAGGACAGGCCAGCTGAGGATTTCCAATCACCCAGGTTACCGTCCAAATAAACACCTGCTGCCAGGGTATCGTAAGTGTTGACATAGGTCCGATCAGGAAATTCCGGCATCCGCGCATAAACCTGGAAAAAATTGCCCTGCACGGAAGGATCGATAATGCCCAGTTCCAGGGCTCTGGCTCGGGAGAAGAACGGAGGCTGACCCGTGATAGGATCCACACCATAGGGCAGGAACTGACCATCGTCAGATTCACTCACACTCCGGGAATAAGTCAGCAATCCGGAGATGGACCAGTCGGAGGGCAAGGTATAAGTTCCCGACAACGCGGCGTACCAATCACGCTTCTTTGGGTACAATTCGGTAGCAACGGTATCCCGCTCACCCGTACAATAGAGATCATCCGGGGCATTCGGATCGATGGGGGCTGCATTTTCCGCCGGACAATTCGGGCTTGGGGTCCAATTGCCGATGGGGTCGAAGTTGGTATCATTGGCCTGATACGACCAGGTTCCCGCCGGCGACGAGGAGATCGACCGCGAGCGTTCCGGAAAGGAATAGTTCAAATCCCGATCACGTTTATCAATAGGCGAACGGGCCCGATAGCCGGCCGAAAGAATCAGGCTGCCGCTATCCCCCAAAGGAATGCCTTGCGCGGCGGTAAATTCCAGCTCGTCGCCACCTTTGTGCTGCGTAAAGGTTTTGAACAACGAAATCTCACTACCAATCAGTTCTTTCTTGGTAATGATGTTCACCACACCACCGACAGCATCCGCGCCGTAAACAGCCGAAGCGCCACCGGACAGAATTTCAACACGGTCGATAATACCAATCGGAATGTTATCGATGTTGACGGAATCCAGACCACCGACAGTGGGAAGGCGCTTGCCGTTCAAAAGAACGAGTGTTCGGTTGCCGCCGAGACCGAGAAGGTCGATGCTCGCCGCACCTTGGACCACGAAGTTACTCGCACCCGAGAAGTTACCTGTCGGACTGGACGAGGCCGACTTGCGGAAAACGTCACCCAGACTGGTCACACCACTCTGCTCAATCTCCTTCTTATCGATCACCTGCACAGGAGCGCTGGTTTCGACATCAATCCGGCGGATACGCGAACCCGTGACTTCAATCCGCTCCGTTTTCTTCGTTGCGGTTTCCTGCGTGGGTTTCGTTTCCGTGGTTGTTTCCGGTGTCGTCTGCGCTTTGGCTTGCGTCGCGCCGAGTTCCAAGAGAACTATTGCCATGGGCACTATGCGATGTTTCATAAACGGCCGAGTCTCCTGCAAATATTTGAACTGAAATACACCCTCAGTGAACAAGATTCTTTTGACGAGTCTTCCGATCCGCGATAAGTCGTGCAGCCCTCCCCTCCTGGAACCTGGGTTTTACATCGAATTAAAACCGGACAGCCCATGCAACCTAACGCCAGAATATCCTCAAATGGCATATTTTACGGGCACGGGGGCAATGATTAGAGAATAAAGCCAGATTATTATAGGAACGTCCACGTTTTTTTTATTCAATCACATGTATGGCAAGGTAAACCGGGGAAGGCGCTTGAAAACAGTGTCGGGCCTCCTCGACTCAGGAGGCCGCGCGGGGATTCATGTTGCAGGCGATTCCGCACCTGTTCCAGGCGGCGGGTTTTTCATCAAGTCGAGCTTGTCGTGCTCATCCCGAGAGGTTTCGTAGGGCTTGCCGGTCAGCAAGGCTTTAGCAAAACCAGCCAGTTCCACCCAACGGCTCCCGGGGGCATCCCAGTACTCTGCTTTTTCTATGTAAACCTTGAGCAGAGCCAGGTGTGGGTCATCCACGCCATCGGGAAACCAGGACTTATAGATGGGTTTCCACAGTCTACGTTTTTTCTCGTCATCGTGAACAACTTCACCAAGCCCACTGACTGAAACAAATTGCTGGGACGCGGTGTTGCTATAGCTCACGTTCACCCGTGGATCTTCCGCCAATTCCTGCGCCTTCGCATGATGATCGTTGGTGAAGAACCAAAGGACTCCGCTATCGTCCGTCTGCTGGGTCATCATAGGGCGACTGCGCAGAAAATCTTCGCCCGACACGGTCGTCAGCATCGCAATTTCCACATCCTTGATCATTTTTTGCAGATGCTCCCAGGCCTGGGCCCTGGCTTCCTTGACTTTACTATCCATGCTTCACCCTTCCACAGATTTAAGAAAGCGTGGTCATCACGCGTTCCAAAACACCAATATGCTGCCGCTGACGGGTCAGGAGATCCTGGGTGATCAGGTTGCGCGCGGTATACGGAATGGCGTCATCCGAAGCCACATCCTGATACTCTTTCAGACCATGCTCTTCGCCTTCCTTGAGCGCTTTCAACGCGACCGAATCCCCGAGCAAGGTCGCCGTGCCTTCCACAGTACGCGCCCACACACCCCAGGCGCCGGAATCATGGTCCGGTGTCCCACCACACAGTGCCACCTGCTGGCGCAGGATATCCGCGGCCGAACGATGGTCTTCCGCAAGACGTCGCAAGGTATCGGTGGCGGAAGCGTCCTTCACGCGCTGCAAAGCCTGCTCGTACGTTTCGATGGCGGAAAGTTCCCCGCGCAGCAAACGATTCAGTTGTTCGACCGGTTGTTCGTTTTGCATGATTCACCTCCAACTCACGTCATTGTGAAACATTTCTGCCTCCAGAAATGCACGGAGTTTTTTATTGCAAAGAACGAGCCCAATTCGTTAAAGGTACAGGGATGAAGCCAAAGCACTGAAGGAATTTCAGGACAGTCTCAAGTCAACACAGGGAACTCTCTTGCGCCCGAATCAGCACGAATCCTAAGGTCGAGCTGCTTACTGTATGAAATAGGATGCATGTCATCGAATGACATTTCCCGCAATCCCATCGCCACTTTGCTTTTGCAGGAAATTCATGTAAGCCTTTGGGCACGATGGGATGCCATCACACCCCCCATCATTACCCATGTATCTTTGAACTTTATTACGTGTGAAAGGTGAATCAATATGCAGCAGAATCCACTCGGTGACATTGTCCAGCAATACCAAACAGAAATCCTTACCGAATGGATTCAAGGGCAGCAGGACAATGAACGCTTCCCTCATACCCGCATGGGTTTGGTCCGTGAAGCCGAGCTGCGTGAGCTGTGCAGGAATTTTCTCCAGTACTTCCTTCAAGGACTTCGAAGTGCCTCCGCGCCTGGTCTGCAAAGTCCGGAATGGGGGGATTTGCGGAACTTCCTCAGCAGCTTCGTCCGGGAGCGGGCCATCCAGGGTTTCTCGCCAAGTGCGACGGCCAGCTTCATATTCCTGCTAAAAAAACCGCTGTTCTCTCGCATCGGTCAGGCTCTTGGAAAAAATAGCGACAGCCTCTATCAGGCCATATGGACTGCAAACGAAATCATCGACTCCCTGGGTCTGACCGCGATGGAAGTTTTCCAAAAGGGCCGCGAGGAGGTGATCAACCGTCAGCAGCAGGAGATGATGGAGCTCTCCACCCCGGTGGTCAAACTCTGGGACGGAATTCTGGCCTTACCTGTCATCGGCACCCTGGATAGTGCACGCTCGCAGACCGTGATGGAGTCCCTGCTCCAGATGATTGTGGAAACCGGATCGAAAATTGCAATTATCGATATCACGGGAGTACCAACAGTTGACACCGTGGTGGCGCAGCACCTGATGAAAACTGTGGCAGCGGCCCGTTTGATGGGTGCGGACTGCATCATCAGTGGAATCAGACCCCAGATCGCTCAAACCATCGTACACCTCGCCATTGACCTGGGAGGCATTTCGACAAAAGCGACTTTGGCTGATGCGTTCAGGCTTGCCATGCAGCGGGTCGGTATGAACATCGTAGCGCAGTCAGGACGAATGTAGAGAGGACCTGCCGTCATGGAACAGATACCCATATTAAAGATGGGCCCTATCCTTCTGGTTTCCATCCAAGTCGATATGCACGACCGGCTGGCCTTGCGTCTCCAGAATGATCTGACTGAAAAAATCACGGCGACGGGAGCGCGCGGTGTCCTGATCGATATTTCCTCACTTTCCATGGTGGATTCCTTTATCGGTCAGATGCTGAGCAACATCGCGAGTATGTCCCGCATCCTCGATGCGGAAACCGTGGTGGTCGGCATGCAGCCTGCTGTGGCGATCACCCTGGTGGAATTGGGACTCACACTGAAAGGCGTGCGGACGGCATTAAATGTTGAACAGGGAATGGAGCATCTGCAAGCCTGGCTCAGGTCCAACCCAGAGATAGTGATTGATGAACACACTTAATCAAAGCGTACTGCCCATTCGTACCGAAACGGACGTGGTGATTGTGAGGCAAAAAGTGCGAGCCGTGAGCGTTGAATTGAAGTTCAGTCTGGTCGATCAGACGAAAATCGTTACAGCGGCCAGTGAACTCGCCCGCAACGTCCTCAATTACGGCGGTGGTGGGACCGTGGCGATTGAAGTTTTGATTCGCGAAAGCAAAAATGGTCTGCGCCTGACGTTTGAAGATCAGGGGCCTGGCATTCCGGATATCGAGCTGGCTCTACAGGACGGCTACACCACCGGTGGAGGTCTCGGCATGGGACTCGGTGGAGCCAGACGATTGGTGAATGAATTCGAGATCACATCGCGTGTGGGTGAAGGCACGCGGGTGGTCATCACGCGTTGGAAGTAGGACTTATGGAGGCCAGTTGGAACATACCGATGACCGACTCGTCGCAGGTCGGAGAAGTGAGGCGGATTGCAACAGCGCTTGCATCAAGCCTCTTATTTAACGAGAGCGACACGGGCAAGGTCGCCCTGGTCGTGACAGAAATTGGCAACAACATCCTCAGGCATGCGGAACGGGGTGAAATTCTTATTCGCTCCCTGCATGACGGCACAGGAACCGGCGTGGAAATTCTGGGCGTCGACCACGGCCCCGGCATGTCCAACGTCAATCTTTGTCTGGAAGATGGTTATTCAACTGCCGGCACCACCGGGATTGGTCTTGGAGGGATTCGGCGGCTCTCCGGGGCTTTTGGCATCGACTCCAGCAAGGATCGTGGCACCTGTGTGCTGTCCCGCGTTTATCGGAGTCATCCTGCCTTTTCCTCGTCCACGCCGCTCAGCTTTGACTGCGGAGTGGTGATGGTACCGCATCCCCACGAGCGCGTCTCCGGCGATGGCTATTTTGTGCACGAGACCTTTGGCATCTGCACAGCCATGATCGTGGATGGACTCGGTCATGGGCCGCATGCAGCCGAGGCGGCTCAGAAAGCCTGTCGCATGATGCAGGAGTTCGGGCACGAACCTTTGGATGATCTGATTCACAATATTGATTTAGCTCTGCGTGGGACCCGAGGGGCCGCGATCGGCATCGCTCGTATTTTGCCCGAACAAAGAGAGCTTCGCTTTATCGGCGTTGGTAACATTGCGGGTAGCCTGATTCAGCCTGATGGTTTATCCAAGAGCGTTATGTCTTATCCCGGAATCGTAGGCCATGAAATGCGCAAGCCCAAGGAAATGATTTATCCCTGGACCGAAAACGTAACGCTTGTGATGCATTCCGATGGCCTGCAAAATCAATGGACAGCCAGCCGCTATCTGCAGGTTCTGGCTTCAGAAGCATCCCTGCTCGCGGCCGCTCTTTACCGTGATTTAAATCGCGGGCGGGATGATGTCACGATTTTAGTGATCAAATGGCGACCGACGAGGAGCATTGTCAAATGAGTGAGACCTGTGACCCTCATCAAAGTTGGCCGATCTTTACCATGGACATTCGTTTTGAACAGGACGTGGTTCAGGCTCGGCAGAGGGCTCGACAGATTGCCTCCCATTTGCACTACGATTTGCAGGAGCTCACGCGGATCGCCACCGCCGTCTCCGAACTTGTGCGCTATGCTTATAAAAACGGCTTTACCCAGGCGACGTTTTCCCTGATCGGGAAAAAGTTTCGCATCGCGGTCTGGGGCTCCTTTCCTGATCAAGGCGACCTCCGGACCAAGTGGGCGGATAAAAGCCTGTCCAATGATGCCAAAAGCCTCGGCCTCATCGGGGCCCGCAAGCTTATGGATGAATTCAGCGTGGCTCCCCTCGGCCGGGGTATTGAGCTGACGTTAACCAAGGTGCTGCCGCTGACCTTTCCGGTGGTGACGCCGACCACCTTGATCGAGCTGCGCCGCAACCTGGAAGACGATCGCCTGCAGAATCCCTATGATGAAATCAAGCAGCAGAATCGCGAGCTGATGTTTGCCCTGAATGCGCTGAGGAATCAGCAGCTGGAACTGGAACAGTTGAACAAGGAGCTGGCCGAAACCAATCAGGGCGTGCTGGCACTCTATGCCGAACTGGAAGACAAGGCATTATCCTTGCAGAAAGCCAGTGAGGCAAAGAGTCTGTTCTTCTCGAATATGACTCACGAATTTCGAACACCATTAAATTCCGCAACGTCGCTTATAAGGATGTTGCTGGAACGTCAGGACGGTGACCTGACCCGGGAACAGGAGCGGCAGGTCGTGTATATTCAAAAAGCCATTGAAGACCTTGCGCAGATGGTGGATGACCTGCTGGATACGGCCAAGGTGGAATCCGGCAAGGTCAGCCTGCGCCTCAGGCCTTTCCATGTGAATGAACTCTTTGCTGCGCTGCGGGGCATGTTTCGCCCCCTGGCCGCGGAGCGTCCCGACGTTCAGGTGGTGTTTGAAGTCCTGTCGGAGCTGCCCCTGGTCGTCTCCGACGAATCCAAAGTGGCCCAGATTTTGCGAAATTTCATCAGCAATGCCTTGAAAAATACGGAAATCGGCGAGATCCGCGTGTCCGCTCGCAAACTGGACCCACGGCATGTGATCCTGGAAGTGTCTGACACCGGCATTGGCATTGCGGAAGAGGATCAAAGTCGGATCTTTGAGGAATTCGTTCAACTTGACACGATTCGCAGTTCCCTCGGCCATGGTACGGGCCTCGGCCTGTCGCTCTCCAAACGTCTGGCCCAGCTTTTGGGCGGGCGCATCCTGGTCAAAAGCGCGATCGGTTTTGGTTCAACCTTTTCCCTGGTCCTGCCCATCGCACGGCAGGACGATCTTCATGCGCCCCCCAAACGGGAGTCGACTTTGCCTTTTGAACCCATCCTATCGCGCGACGGTATGTCGCAGACCTTTCCCGCGCCTCCCCTGACTGATGCCATTCTGGAAGATGAGAGCGGCCGAAACAGTTCCCCATTCGCGAGAGAAATCACAAACGCCATGCGTGGCCGAACACAGGGCCATGAAGTTAGCTGACGTGTTTGTGCGAGGAGACCCAAGAAGATGCATTCCAAAGCCGCCAGTACCATACTCCATATAGACGACAAAGAAGCCAACCGATACGTGATCAGGCGGATTCTGGAGCGCGAAGGTTACAAAGTCCTGGAAGCCGCAACCGGCGAGACCGGACTGCAAATGACCCGAACCGAATCCCCCGATCTTGTCATACTCGACGTCAAGCTGCCCCGCATGAACGGCTTTGAAGTCTGCCAGCGCATCAAGTCCGATCCTGGTTTACGCTATACGCCGGTCCTGCACCTGTCGTCCTATTATAATAGAGTGGAAGACAAAGCTCACGGGCTGCAGGAAGGGGCGGATGCCTATCTTATCAGCCCGATTGAACCGATTGAACTCGTGGCGACGGTGCGGGCGCTTTTGCGCGTGAAGCATGCCGAACAGGCTTTGGCGGAAAGTATGCGCAAGGAACAGGATGCGCGCCATGAAGCCGAAAAACTTTATGAAGAGGCGAAGCAGGCCAACAAGATCAAGGATGAGTTCCTGGCGACGCTTTCCCATGAATTGCGCACGCCGCTGGCCGCCATCCTTGGCCACGCCGAACTGCTTCTGGCCGGCAACTGTCTGAACGATGACTACCGCAATTCACTCGAGGTCATCTGCCGGAACGCCAAGGCGCAGTCCGAGCTGATCGATGATCTGCTCGATATTTCCCGCATCACGAGTGGCAAGCTTCTGGTGGAACGGCTGGAAGTTGATCTTTGCAGTGTGCTCAAATCCGCGATTCAGGTCGTGGAGCTGGCCGCTTCGGTCAAGCAGATTCAAATCCACACCGAGTTTGCCGCGGAAAGGGTTGTGGTCTCGGGGGACCAGGCGCGCCTGCAGCAGGTGTTTTGGAACCTCCTGTCCAACGCTGTGAAATTCACCGAACGCGGGGGTTCGGTGCACGTGAAACTCGCAGCGATCGGCTCCAACGTTGCCGTATCCGTGACCGACAGCGGCATGGGTATCGCGCCGAATTTTTTACCGCACGTCTTTGAGCGCTTTCGTCAGGAAAACGCCTCCACAACCAAGACCCACGGCGGACTGGGCCTGGGTCTGGCGATCTGCAAACACCTCGTTGAGCTGCACGGCGGCATGATCGAGGTGGAAAGTGAAGGCCTCGGCCGGGGAGCGACCTTTACCGTGCGTCTGCCCATGGCTCTGGATCTGCCTCTGGTGCAGACGCCGGTTCCGACTCTGCATACCGGCGAGGATGTGCTGAGCCAGGTGCAAAGCCTCAGGCGGCTCGATGCCACCAAACCGCTTTCCAATTATCATATCGTCGTGATTGATGATTCCGAGGACACCTGCACCCTGACCGCCAAGATTCTGGAACGGGTCGGGGCGCATATTGAAAAGTTTTCGTCGGTCAAGTCAGCGATCAGCTATCTGACAGAAACCAAGCAGTGGCCGAACCTTTGCATCTGCGATATCGCGATGCCGGATGAGGATGGTTACAGTTTCATTCGCAAGCTGCGCAAGCTCGATATCAATGGGGAAACCCTGCCGGCTATCGCCCTCACGGCCTATGCGCGCCTGGAGGATAGCATCGCCGCACGGCAGAACGGTTTCAATGCACATCTGGCCAAGCCGGTGATGCCCTCGAAACTGGTGGCGACGATCCTGAATCTGACCCAATAGACGCGGAGGCGACGCGCCTCATGCAAAAAGAGGCCGTACCCTTTTGGGATACGGCCTCTTTTCACGAAAAGCTGGTTATTCCATCCAGTTGATATAACGGCAGCTCACGTCCTCTTCCTGGAAGTTCAATCCATTCAGACAGGCATAACGCCGGACATTGACCAGGGCTTCACAGCGGTTGTTGCCTTTGATCTCCACGCCCTGAATGGTACAGATGGTGGGACGATACTCACGCGTACAGAAGGTCTGCTGTTCGCAGCTATTATTCATCGGTTCGGTTTCCCCTGTTGTGAAATCGCTGAGGGGACGTAGCGTGCCGAACTCGTCAACATTGCGAATAAAGACAGTTTCCGTGAGATTGGCATCACCACGGACCGTCACCGAAACATCGGCATAGACGGGCTTATAGATTTCAATACAGATCAGGTCCTCGCGTTGCTGACCTTCCACATAGGCCACCACGTGGCGGTTGCCATCGGCTGCCTCTTCCACCTGCAGCTTGCCTGTCAGTCCCTGGGCAAAGCAGCTATTGGTCCCCAGCATCACCTGACCACGGACGACATAAGCACGAGCGTCCGGATTGATGCCTCCATTGGTGGGCTCAACCGAAACATTCTGCAAAACTCTTTCTTCATGAATAAGTTCATAGACAGGGCTTTCAGCCAAAGCAGCAAACGAGAAACCAAGACCGGCGAGAATATTTATGAAACGTAGCATGATTCTTCCTCCTGTAAGTTCGAGTCAGGTGTAACTCTTCACGCGGGAAAAAGAAAGCCCAAGCTGAAACTTTATGTTCATCATGTTGCAATGTTTTCGAATTAAAATTTTCAAGATGATCGGCTGAATAGCCAGCCAAAGCCTTGGGACACAGCGTCTGCACAATTTTCCCAGCTTAACCTGGTCGACTGGACAGTAAAGGATTGTCTACACGCTGGCGCTGGCCAACAGACCAAAAAACCTCCGGTTCATCAAGCCAGTCCAGGACTTGCGACGTTTGGAAATTCCCACATACAGACGGTCAGTGCTGGGATTTCAGTTCAGTTCATCCGGCTTCTTCCGATACAGAAATCAGACTTATTGCGACTTGGAAAACATGAACCAACCGAAGAAAACATCGATCTTCCTGAATGGACTTTCGTGGCCTATCTTCCACGGGCTGGCGAGCGTCTTTCTGTTGGTTGCTTTGGCCATCCAGGCCTCCTCGCTCGGTTCGTATATTGATACCCGCATCATCGCGCCTATTTTCTTCAACGTGCGGGAATATGTGGGGCAAACGCCATCGATTCACCCGAAGCTCAAAGTGATCGCGCTCGACGACAGCACCTTTTCCTATCTGGGTGGTCCGCGATTAAACTACACGCAGCTGGCCACGCTGCTCGATAACATTGGACGGCGTCAACCGAAGGCCATTCTCATCGATAGTCTTCTCTCCGATCAGCCGACGGCCATACCGGATACGCTGCCGGAGTCCTTGACCCGGCTCCCTGTCTATACGGGAAGCTTTCCAAGTCAGTTCCCCCTGCGCTTTCGGGAGCCCACGGATCTTTCACAAAGAGCCTATCGGGCGGCGACCTATCTGCCGAGCGATAGGATGCTGAAGGATCTTTCCTACAATCTCGACCTCAGGCAATCCTGGATCCCTTATGGAAACTCCTCAGGCTATGGGGGTCTCGTCCGCGCCACCGGTCATATCACCTATAACCGTGACGGCACGATTTCACCTTTCTATCAGATCAATGATGATACGCTGCTGCCGCATCTCAGCCTTTATTCTGCGGACTCGGTTCAACTCGGTGAAGAGGCTCTGACCATTAATGGTCATGCTGTGCCTTTGACAAAACGTGGCGGCCTGCTGATCAATCACCGTCCGCCCGGCGATTTTTACCGGCGCTCGATCTCCCTGCGCCCCATCCTGCAAAGGGCGGCGCACGGTGAAATGGAAACCCAGATCAATCCCGGAGATATCGTCCTGGTGCTCCTGGCCTTTGCCACGGGCAACACCGACTTTCATGAAGGCGGCCCCTTCGGCGAGATTCCCGGCGGTCTGATCATCGCATCCATGATCAGCGATGTCCTCGATGGCCGCTGGATCAATCGCTGGGAAACGGATATCGCCTTGATTCTGACCTTCGGGATTGCCGGCATCGTCCTGGGCATCAATGCGCGCGTGCGTTACTACTGGGTTTATCTTGTCTGCACCTGGACCATCATGAGCGTGCTGGCGCTTCTGCTCTTCTGTTACGGTCAGATCTGGATTCCCTGGCTCATGCCTTTGATCGCCTTCACGGGAACCAGTCTCATTCACTTTGCTCATGTGCGCATTCAGGATGAGATGAAGATGATGCTCATTGAAAAGAACTATTATGCGGAGAAGGCTCTGCGTCTTGAGGAAATGCATAAGAAGGCGGAGCTGGAAAGCAATCTGGCTCTGGGTCGCGCGGTGCAGAAGCTGCTTTTGCCGCGAGCCCTGCAGGGGACCTTCTATGGCTTCACGTACAATATGCAGTACAAGCCCGTGGCCGGCATGTCCGGTGACTGGCTCTATGTTTGGGATTATTCCCTGGGAGAGAGGCGGATATTCATGGGCGATGTGATGGGCACAGGTCCCTCCGCAGCGATTCCCGTGGCCGCGCTGATTGGGATTCTCAAGGACTGCGAGGAGCAAAAGATCGGGGTTGAGGAAAGCTTCGCCCGTCTCAACCGCCGTCTGATCGAGCTCTTCGATCAGCACGTGGTCTGCAGTCTCAGCGCCATCGTACTTTACCGCGACGGTCGTATCGAACTCTTCAATGCCGGCGGTCCGGGGTGCTTCGTCTTCGGGGGCAAGCAGGCGGAATATCTGGTCATGCGCAGCAGTCCCATCGGCCTCAATCCTCAGATTGAGCTGGCCCGCTGTGATGTGGAACTGCAGAATCATCAGACTCTGTTTACGTTCACTGATGGCTTTGTTCATGAAACAAAGGATCTCAAACGCCTGGTCCGGCATCTGCGGCAGGAAAAATCCGACCGTCCACCTCTCGATCAGATCGAGGGCTGGCTCCACAGCACGCTGCAGAGTCCGTCACGGCCGGATGATCAGAGTTTGATCTGTATACAAAGAAGCCTCAAGGCGAAGAATCCAAGGGTGGCCTGAGGCCATGACGGAATCCACCCGTCACCCCCCATTCTCCGGCAGACTCAACACCCGATTCAACACGCGACGGCGGGCGGCCTTGACCTGTGACTGCTTGTAGCGGTCGTGGCTGGCTTCGCCAATGGAGTTCTGCGCTGCAGAAGCCTCGTCCATCACCTGCAATTCAAAGGGGAAGAAACCTTCCAGCTGCTCCTCCTGCGATTCGGAAGCGGCCAGCTGCAGGATCTCGGAGGCGATCTGGTGCGCCTGCTCGCTTAGGTTTTTTTCCTGCAGATGGCTCCGCAGTTTTTCCTGCCAGCGTACAGCGGGATTGGGATAACGAATGAGCTGCCGGCAGGTCAACTGCACGGCCCGGTAGCCTTTGGCGGTATGCGGATTCGCAGCGCTATGGGCCGCGGCCAGGGGCTTGGTCAGCCCCTGAAGGATATTGCTGAATTCCTGCGGTTTGATGCGACCGTCCTCGAGCATCTCCCGCAGCATATCCACATTGTGTTTGAAACTTTCCACATCGATCAAGGAATTCCGTGCCCGGGAGGGATTGCAATTGGGAAAGGTGACAATATGAAAGTCGCGCAGAAACTTCACGACCACCATCACATCCGCCAGACGCTTGGTGATGATGCGAATGCCCAGCAGATCGTAGATCGTTTCGGCAACGTTGGCTTTCTTATGCAAAAGTTTCAGAATAATGGATTCCCGCGACTTGCGCAGTTTCCATTCAATGCGATCCAGGATCACGCTGGTCTGTCGATCACCAAAACGCAGCTTGCCGTCCTGATCGCGGAAGACAAACTTCAGAAAGCGATTCATCACCTGCGTCCGCGCCGCCTCGATATCCGCATACTTCGTCACACCATCGATATGAGCGATCGTATGCATGACCCGCAGCACCGCACAGGCCCAGGCCTGCGTTGTCGCCACCTCGGGTCGCAGGTCGGAAGCCGCCAGGATAATATCACGGGCATCATGCGTATACAGAAGTTGCGAGGGAGGCTGCTTGCCCCGACTCCATTCGAAAGGCATGAGATACTGTTCGATAAAGTTCCAGGCTTCGCAGATTACCATATGAATTTTCTGCGCATCCGCCGGGACATCGGGATCATAGCCATAGTAACGTAAAAATTCCGTCGCATCCTGCCAGCTACGGACTTTGAGCTCCTGAAGGTCGATCGAGGATTTCCCGCCAATCAGGACATCCATAATGCCCCAGTTGAACGACCAAACCTTCAGCAGATCACCAGTATTGATTTCCAAGCGCAGCCACCGTTTCTTGCCAATCGTGCTATAATGAAGGCCAGAGACTATACCCTGGAGGGCTTCCCGCCGTGATAGCACGAGTTTTCTTTATCATGACGCTTCTTCTGCCAGGCGTCAACGTAAAGGCGGCAGACGCCAAGGATGCAGCCCAGAGCGCCGACTCGCATGATGGCAAGGATAGCAAAAATGGTGCCCCGACTCGAGGGGATCGTTATGTTCATAAGTGGGTCACGTTTCCAAGCTTCACGGCCACCAGTCTGGATCGACGCGAAACCATAACCATCGCGCCGTCCGAGGGACGAGTGACTGTCCTCGTATTCCTCGCATCCTGGTGTGTTCCCTGTCAGCAGCAGATTCGAGAATTCAGGCGCATCGAAGAAAAATTCCACGATCGCTTCACGGATTTCGTTTATATCTTTGCGCATGACACACTGAACGATGCGCGAGGCTTCAGCAATGTCTACAAGCTCGGTCGCAACGCGATGCTGGCTTCCGCCAGCGTGCTGGAAGCATTCCATCAGCCCGAGCTGCCATCCATTTATGTTGCGGATCGTTATCGGTGGATGGTCCTGCGGAGTCTCAACACGCAGAAGCAGGACCTCGATGATCTGGAGAAATTTTTGAATTTACATACGGCTCTTTAGGACTTACTGCCCCTTGCCTGTTTCCAGGTTCGAGGTGGATTTGATCATCTCCGGATGCCAGCGCAAACGAAGGTTGATCAGATCGTATTCGTGTTCCTGCTTGGCACCACCGATGGCGATACCTGCGGGGATCCGCCGCTCACCGTCGATCGCAGCCGCATCGAAGTCGATATCCGTCTTGCTGCCCTTGGTTCGGGCTTCCTGGGTCAATATCTTGCGACGACCGCTCGATTCCTTCTTGGCCTGAGCCAGGACGTTCTCCGACAGAAGAAAACTCAAAGCGAGCAGGGTGCAACATTGTAATTTCATAGACAGCACCTCCATATCCAACCTTGCCCTATCGGTCATTTTTGGGAAAAACTTGAGCATTTTCTCAGTTCCCCTCCCCTCCATTGTATAAAACTTTTCGAATCGTCCATGGGCTCGAAATTGCCTGGACGGTGAATCAGCCAGGGGTTCGAAATTGCCTGGCCGGTGCCGTTTATAATGGCAGTAGCGCTTGAGCCCCGTTTGCGAAGAGGGAGGTCTGTGATGCCGTTGCGCGCCTGGATTCTGGGTTTATTTTTCCTGTCCAATCAAGCCCTTGCACAAACCAAAAGCCGCCCCCTTCAGCCGGCGGTCCAGCCCGTCGTCCGGACCGAAGGCGGCATGAATTATCTGAGCCTGAGTCCCAATAAAAAGCTCCTGGCCTTTACCAACGATCGGGGCCAGTCCCTGCGCATCATGGATTTGGCGACCCAGGAGGTCGTGGAAGTGACCCCGCATAAGACCGGCCCCGGATTTTTCTGGAGCCCGGATGGGGTTCGGCTGTTTTTCCGGGAATTGATCCGCGAAGGCGATGGAATCGCCAGCGAACTGTGCGCCTTTGATACGATCCTCAATCAGAAATCCGTGCTGGATACTCTGCGCGGCTCGACCGGTTATCCGCTGCTGAACCCTTACGATAACAGTGTGTTCATGATGCATGAAAAAGGCATTCTGCAGAAACGCCTCGAATTTCCCGGCGAACGTCCGGCCCAATGGCAAAAGGCCAAACGCAGCGTCGTGGGCAACTGGGTCGTGAGTCAATCGGCAGTGCTGTGGCTCGGGGAACTGGGTCTCGAATTGAAGAAAATGCCCGACGATGGCACGGGCATCAGCTCCTTTTCCCTGTCTCCTGACGGCCGCCGGATGGCCTGGGCGACCAAGGGTGGCAAGGTCCTGACCGCACTCGATGGTGCGGATGTCACCCTCATCGGCGAAGGCCGCGATCCGAGCTGGCATCCCTTCCGCACGCTGCTGGTTTATGCCGCTGCGCGCCGGGTCGGAGCCAATGTTTATGACTACGATCTGCGCCTGCATAATTTATCCGGAGCCGAGCGCACCCTGACCCAAACCCCCGATTTGAAGGAACGCTGGCCGATCTGGTTGGATGCCACGACTCTCCTTTACACCGGCGGCAACACCACGGACCTCTTTCGCCTGGATTTCCCTGAGGATCCGAGTGTGGCTCAGACAGCGAAGGTGAATCAGAAGCTATGAAACTGGCCCTGGCCGTGATGGCGAGCCAATTGATGTTTCCCAAGGGTTCCACGATGGAGCAGCGGCAGGCGCTATTGAAAAAATTCTTTCGCCCGCCTCCGGGTGAAATGCTGCGTGTGACCGATCGGGCCATTGCCGTGGAACGCAGGAATCCCCTTTTGGTCAAGGGTGAATTATGGATTGATCCGCCGCCGGGCCAGTGCCTCACAGTGCGTCGGGACCCTGAGGAGCGCGATCACACCTACTGCAAGGAAACACCAATCACCTGGGATATTTTTGAACTCGATGCCGTCGGCCGTTTGCGCTTTAATGTTTTTATCGAAAGCAGTCCGGAAACCACCTTCATCAGCTGGCCAACGCCCTATCGGGTGGCCAACTATGTTCCGCTCGGCGCCATGGAAACTGGGGAAAACCATAATATTCCCATTCAAAAGTGCGAGGCCGTCGATGCAGGGACCCACCGCAAAATCGTTTTGCATACCATGGATGGGCGGCGCTGGTTTATTTTTTTGCCGGAATACGACCAGCCCATCAAGGTCGCCGAGCCCATACCCAATCTTCACGTGCAATCGGATGTGAGGAAGGAGGAAAATCCGGAGGCGACCGAAACGGAAAAAAAACCAGCCAAGTCCGTGCTCGGCCAGCTCCTCTCGGGCGAGTATAAGAAGGAAAGAAAACAGGAGTTTAATTTTCGCGTCAAACGCCGCCATGCTTACGAAATGTCAAGTTCGGGTTTCAGTGAAACAGGTTCTCCACAAGGTATGCAGGGGAAATGCCGATATAGATTCTCCGGAGCACCTGGGGATCCTGAAAGTGGGGTGATCGAATGTTACGAAACGGATACATTCGACACGATCTATACTCATGTAACCTGTTTTTCTCAGTTTAAACCAAAACTTAAGCCTGCGAAGTAAGGAACATGAAAAGGACCAAGACCTCCATCCCGACCCACGCCATCGCCCTGTTTTTGGGTCTGGGAAGCTGTATCCTTGGCGACCCGGCCTGGGGTCAAGGGTTCAACCCCGGCACGGTCTATGACAACGCTCCCTGGATCTCCGCCCGTGCCGCCGGCATGTCCGAGGCGGTCGATCCCATTGCCAATGGCATGGATGCACCCTATTACAACCCGGCCGCCATCGGTGGCCTGCATTACAAACAGGAACGGCCCGCGGTTTCCCAGCTCTATTTCCCCTATCTTGGGCTGGCCTATAATCGTTCCTCCCAGTCCTTGAATCAGGCTCTGCGCAGTGGTGGGGATCTCAATGATAGTTCCGTCTCCAATGAACTCCTGCAGGCCTATGATGGCGAACATCCTTATGCGCGCCTCTCGCTTCTGCCGGCCATCACGTTGTATCGTGTGTTTCTCGGTTACACTTACGATGTGAGAGCCATGTCCACACCTCACGAAACGGATACGGATCTGCTCGATGTCAACTATCGCGAACAATCCGGTCCCGTGATCGGGACGAGCTATGCTTCCAAAAAACGGGATTTCTATGTGGGCATTAGCGCCCAGTATCTGACCCGCAAGGTCACGCAGGGTTCCTTTCCCCTGGCCACTGTGAATGATGGCGAAAGTCGTCGCAAAGCTTTCCGCGACAGCCAGGAGAAATATGCGGGCGTGCCCGTGCATGTGGGAGCTCTTTGGACTGGTTACTATAAATGGCGTCCGTCCGTGAGTCTTGTCGCGCGCAATGTCGCCAGTCCAGAACTGCAAAGCGACGATTCCGAGGCGGCAGCCCATCGCCTGAAAGAGGATCTGACCCTTGGCTTCGCTCTGTCGCCCAATATCGGCAAATGGGGTATGCTGAATGTGGTCCTCGAAGGCAATCAGCTCACCCAGAAATCGATCCCCAGCAAGGACAAGCTGCGTTTCGGAACCGAACTCACCTTCGGCAATGCCTTCGGTGCGGAATCAGGGTTCAGCATCCGCAGTGGCTATAGCTTTGCGGGCGTCTCCTACGGGCTGGGGGCCAATCTTGGCATCTTTGGCTTACAGGCGGCGAGCTTTGTAGAAGACATTGGAGCGGACGCCAGTCGCGTGATAGAACGAAGAAGCGTCATCAATCTCGGCATCAACATCGCGGATTACTAAACGTGCTTAAGATTCATAATCTGGAATTTCGTTATCAGTTTCGACGCATTTTGCAGGGCGTTTCCTTCGCGTCCACTGCGGGCGAAATTGTGCATATCGTCGGTCCCAATGGTGCGGGTAAGACCACACTTATGACCATCCTTGCCGGTCTGCGGCGCGAGCACGCCGGTAGCATTGAATATCATAAGGCCCCGGGCCAGATCGTGGACGATCGGCGCGACTACATCGAATACCTGCCGGCTGAGGCCAATGCGCTTTACGGCAAAATGGACGCGATCACCAATCTCCGTTTCTGGCAGAATCTGCGCGGACGCAAAAGCAGCGACGAGGCTTTGGTTCAGGAATTGGCCCTCTGGGATCTCGATCATCCTTTGATTCGACAGAATTTCCCAGTGGAACGTTTTTCCACCGGCATGAAGCGGCGTTTGGCCTTGGCTCGCGTCAAGCTTTCCGAAACGCCGTGCTGGCTTTTGGATGAACCGCTCTACGGACTTGATACCAAGGGCATTCAAACCTTCCAGGGCATGCTCCAGACGCATCTTCAAGAGGGCGGTCAGGCCTGGATTGTCAGCCATGACACAGCGCCCCTGTCGATCTTCAAGCTGCGGACTCTGGATCTGGGAGGAAGGAAATCATGAAACGCCACATGCTGCAATTTCGAGCACTCCTCACCCAGAGCATCCACGCCGAGTGGGCCAGTGCCGAGCGCTGGCTGTCCCCGCTGCTGTTTGCGCTCACCATGCTGCTGCTCTTCTCCTTTGCGTTTGGCAAGGTGGAACCGGATTTTATCCCTCAGCTCTTTGTCGCAGCCACATTTCTCACCGCTTTTTTTGCTCTGCAGATCGCCTTTTCGCGGGTGCTGGAACCGGACATGCAGGATCGGGTCTTCGATCAGCTGCGCAGCTATCCCCTGGCCCCGACCGCGTGGTTTCTCAGCAAATACCTGCTCGTTCTGATGATCGGTCTCATGATCCTGGCGCCGACCCTCGTGCTGGCGGATCTTTTCATCAATGAGACTTCGATAAGTTTTCTCAGTCTGCCGCTCTTTGCCATCGCCGCCTGTTCGCTGATCGCCCTCGGTGCCCTGGGTGTCCTGCTCTCGACGATGATGCTGCGCTCCAACGCGCGGCAGATCCTTTATCCTTTGCTGTATTTTCCGCTGACAACTCCGGTGCTCCTGGCTGCCGTGGAATCCAGCAAGGCTTTGCTTATTGAGCAACACAGCCTCAGTCATTTGCTCAGCTCGTGGCTGGGACTGCTTGTAATTTCTGGTATAATGTATTTTACTCTCAGCTTGCTGCTTTTCGGGGAATTAGTGAAACCTGAATAAGTTTTTTTCGAGGAATGCATCATGTCAAATGCTGTTCAACAGGATCGACGCTCCCTGCTTTTTGGCGCGGGTGCCGCTGTGCTCACGCTCACCGCCTGGATTTGGGCACTGCGCTTTGCCCCTTCGGAACAGCATCAGGGTGAAGTCTATCGCATCGTTTATTTGCATGTTCCGGCCGCCTTCACGGCCTTTCTTTCCGCTGGCCTTTTGATGATCTTCAGTCTTTTGACTTTGTTTAGGCGCAGCGCGAATGCCGCGCTCTGGGCCAAGGCCACAGCCGAGATCGGCTTGCTCTACACGATCATCACCCTGGCCACCGGCTCCATCTGGGGACGTCCCACCTGGGGCGTTTGGTGGGAATGGGATGCGCGTTTGACGACGACTTTGATCCTGGCCCTGCTTTATGCGGGCTATCTCATCTTTCATAGCAGCATGAATCCAGGCCCTCAGCGTGATCGAATTGCAGCGGCACTCGGTGTGATCATCGCCCTCGATGTGCCCATCATCTATCAAAGCGTGAACTGGTGGCGGACGCTGCATCAGCCTCAGAGTATCGTCCGCACAGGTGGCTCGACGATGGCTCCGGAAATGCTTTCCGTGCTGTTCTTTGGTTTTCTGGCCAGCCTGGTCCTGGCCAGCTGGCTCCTGATTTTGCGGTTCGGCAATCTGCGTCTGCAACAACTTCTGGAACAATATAGTTACGACGCTCAGGCGAAGGGAGAATAAGCATGTTTAATGGAGCCACGGATCCCACCCCCTATATCGCGGGCGCCTATGGAGTCGCCTTTGTTCTGCTCGGTGTTTATGGATTTGTCCAGGTTCGGCTGCGGCAGCGCTTAAGACAACTGGAACAGGCTGCGCAGTATCAGAATAAGAGGAGTACATGATGAAAAAAGGTTTGCCATTAAAATGGATGCTCGGCGGCGCGGTGATTCTGGTGGGAGCTCTGGCGGTCAGTAATCTGAAGTTCAGCGACAACGTTGTTTACTTTTACACACCGCAGGAAGCGTTTGCCAAGGCCGCGGATATCAATGACAAGACCATCAAGGTCGGCGGCATGGTCAAGTCCGGAACCGTGGTCTGGAAGCCTGAGGATCTGGCCCTGGACTTTATCATGACTGATATGCAAGGCGTGGACATCGCGGTTTCCCATAAAGGAACGCCGCCGGACATGTTCAAGGAGAATGCCGGGGTCGTGGTGAAGGGCCGTATCGAGGCCGATGGCAAAAAAATGGTTTCCCAAAGGCTCATGGTGAAGCATTCTGAAGAATACAAAACACCCGATGCCCAGCATTCGGTGGACAAAGAGCTGCTGGAAAAATCGATCTTCAAGAATTGAAGTCTGAAGGAGTTGTCTGTGGCTGAACAACGCGTTGTCGTTCCTGGTCCCAACCGCAAGCATCTGATCGCTGTCATGGTTTTCCTGGTGATCTCCGGGGGTATCATCGCCTTCTTCTATCGCGGGCTCTCGCATCCCGCTGATAAGAATATTCCTTCGGCTTTTCTGGGCAAAACCGCCATGCCCTTCGAGGTCACCTGGCTGCAGGGGCAGGAGCACCTGGGCCATGGGGCTGAAGCCAAAACCTTTTCCCTGGCTGATTTCAAGGGCCGTCCCTTGATCCTGAACTTCTGGGCCAGCTGGTGCTACAGCTGCCGCGAGGAGGCCCGGGATTTTGAGGCCTTCTGGCAACGCTACAAGGACAAGGGCATCATGGTCGCGGGTATCGCGATTCAGGATACACCGGATGCGGCCATGCAGTTTGCCAAAGCCTATGGCAAGACCTATATGCTGGGCCTGGATACCGAGGACGGCAAGGCCGCGATCGATTACGGTGTCACCGGTGTGCCGGAGACTTTTATCATCGACCGCAATGGTGTGGTGATTCACAAGGAAGCGGGTCCCATGACCGCCGAAAAGCTGGCGAGCTTTGCCGATCGACTTCTGCAGTAGAGGCTGCGTCAGGACCGTTTATGAAAAAAGGGCACTCCAAGGTGCCCTTTTTGATTTCACCTAAAAAGCGATCAGTCGAGCCAGCCCACTTTATCCGAGATAAAACCTACTGTATAAGCCACGATAAGGAAGGGCGAAACGAGGCCCATAAAAATAAAGATCGGGGCAACATCCAGAAAGTCTTTAAACGATTCGATATGGAAGTCTTCGGCGGTAAACATCGTAGCTGGCTCCTTGGATTAGCCTTTTAGGCAGACCGAATCAAAATCAAGGCCTTGAGTATAGGGCGAAGCGTGTGAACTTGAAAGGAAAGAATTCGATGTATCAAGCTGGCCGATGGCGTTCCCTCCTGTCTGTCCTGTTCCTCAGCACCTGGGCGCTGCTCCACTGGTCGTCCTGCGTCACACCTTCAGGCAGCGCGACGCGTCAGGGCCTGATCTGGGAAGCCACACGCGGCCAGCAGGTCGTGACTTTGGTTGGAACCATGCACGTGGGCGTCCGGCCGGATGAAATTCCCAAGGGCCTGTGGACCCGTCTGGAAGCCGCGGATACCGTGGTGACGGAAGTTGATTTGGCTGGTATGAATGGGGCGCTCGTCCGGCGCTTTCTTATTCTGCCGGAGGGGCAGAATCTGAAAACCATGCTCGGGGCCGCGGACTGGCTGCGCTTTCGCAGCACCGTTCAGGAAGCCTTTCCGCAATCCACGGAGGGACAGCTCCAGCGTATGACACCCCTTGCCGCCTGCAGCAATCTGATGCTGGCCGAAGCCCAGCTGGCTCAGAAGGCCGAGGCGCAAGCCGGTGAAGCCCAACCGAACATGCACGATCAGGTTTCGATGGATCAGTACATCATCGAAGTTTCACGCGAAAAAAAGAAAACGCTCAAGACGTTTGAAACCCTGGAGGAACAGTTCACCTTCCTCGACAAGGTCTTCACCATCGATCAGCTGCGCGAGATGCTGGCGGAAAGCTCCGAGAATCGACAGTACTACACGCAGCTCGCCAAATCCTTCAAGGCCGGTGACTCAGCCACCATTGATGGCATGATCGCCATGATGCCGGCTCAACTGCGGGAGACGCTGCTCGACCAGCGCAATGAAAGCTGGGGCCGCAAAATGCCGAGTGTGCTCGGACCGCACAACACGTTTATCGCCGTCGGTGCCGCGCATCTCGGGGGCAGCAAGGGTCTGCTCAGCATTCTGGAAGCGCAGGGTTTTCAGCTGCGACCTTTGAAACTTTAAGAGGCCCATCATGAAACGCGACAGCGCGACCTTTTTCAAGGAACTCAAAGGCCTTCTCGACCTGGAAACGGCCGCGGAAAAAGAGCGTTTTTTACAGGTTCTCGCGCTGCAGTCCCCCGAGCAGCGTGAGGCCAGCGGCACCTGCCTCACCGCCCTGACGGTGGAGGATGAATACCCCGGACTCGGCGGCCGCTTTATTCTGGTGCTGCGCAAGGCCTCGCGGGGAGCGCTGCCCTGGACCAAACTCGATGCCGGGGATCCGGTCATCCTTTCAGGCAAACCGGAAGGCCAGAGTTGGAACGGTCGCGCCGTCGTCGCCGAGCGTCACGCTCAGGTCATTCACATCGCCTTTGAAGAGCCGCCCCCGGATCTGGAGGACGCCGGTCCCTTGCAGCTGGATCTCTCCTTTGACGAGAGCACGCGCCGCAAGGAACGCCAGGCCCTGGATACCGTGATGCTGGCCAAGGGCAATCGACTCGCGGAGCTGCGGGATATTTTTCTCGGCCTGAAAACGCCTGCGGAAGAATCCTGGGACGGCGAACTCAGGCTGCAAACTCCTTTGAATGACACGCAACGAGCGGCGGTAAAAAAAGCCCTGGACGCACGCGATGTGGCCATCGTTCACGGCCCGCCGGGAACCGGCAAGACCACCACGCTCGTGGAAATCATTCGTCACTCCATACAACCGCAAGGCAAAATTCTCGTGACCGCATCGAGCAACCTCGGTGTGGACAATCTCCTGGAAAAACTTATTCAAACAGGAATCAAGGCCGTGCGTCTCGGTCACCCGGCGCGCGTGATGGAAGCCCTGCGCATTCACACGCTGGATTACAAGGCGGAAAAACATGAGGATGCGCGCCTCGCCCGCAAAATGATGAAGGAAGCCGCGGTTCTGATTCAACAGGCCCGCCGCTACACAAGGGCCGCCCCGGCCAAGGGTTCCAAACAGGCCCTCTGGAGCGAAGCCAAGGCGCTGATGGCCGATGCCCGCAAACTCGAAACCCGGGCGGTGGAACGCGTGCTGGACGAGGCGGAGGTGATCTGCGCCACCACCACTGGGCTGGATCCCTTTGTGCTGGGTTCACGCCGTTTTTCGCTCGTGGTCCTGGATGAAGCCGGTCAATGCACCGAGCCCAATGCCTGGATTCCTCTGCAGCGCGCGGACAAGCTCGTCTGTGGCGGCGATCATTGCCAGCTACCGCCCACCATCCTGTCCCTCGAGGCCGCGCACCAGGGCCTGAACGTCAGTCTTATGGAGCGGCTGGTGCATCAGCATGGAGATTTGATTACCACGCGCCTGGATGTGCAGTATCGCATGAATACCGCGATCATGAATTTTTCCTCGCAGGAATTTTATGAGGGCGCCTTGATCGCCGCGGAATCGGTCGAGGATCGTCGTCTGCCTCACGAGGCGCCGCTGCTGTGGATTGATACGGCCGGGGCGGGCTTTGAAGAGGAGGCTGAAAAGGAAAGCGGCAGCCGCTTCAACCCCAAGGAGGCATCGGTCATTCTTTACCGCGTGCGCCAGCTTCAGGAGCAGGGCCTGCAACCCGGGCAGCTGGCGGTGATCACGCCTTATGCGGCGCAGGCGCGTTACCTGCGGGCGCAGCTCAGTGACTCAGGCATTGAAGTGGATACGATCGATGGCTTTCAAGGCCGGGAAAAGGATGCCGTGCTCATTTCCCTCGTGCGTTCCAACGAGGATCAGGAGGTCGGCTTTCTCAAGGAAACGCGGCGTTTGAATGTGGCCCTGACGCGGGCCCGCTGCCATATGACGGTGGTGGGGGATAGCGCCACGCTCAGTGTTCATCCGTTTCTGCAAAGACTCATGCAGTACTTTGAATCGAACGTGGCCTGGTTTAGCATTTGGGAAATCGCTCCCGACCTTATCGGCTAATCATTCAAGTTTCACCGAAAGATTGAGACCCGGCAGATGCACTTCAGACGTCGGATTCACCTGCACGCGCCGACCAGGTTTCAAGCCCGGAACAGGTCCAGCCTGAGCCGTCTCCACGACGCCATCGTCCGAAACGCAGGAACCGAGCAGAACAGGGCAACCGTTTTTCACCGCAGCTTCCGGGGCCTCGATCGCGAGGCCAACGGACGGCTCCAGGGTTTTCAGATCAGTGACATTGGTGTCGTCCACATTGAGATTCTTCAGCTTGCCCATCTTATCGAGGCCGCTCAGGTCCCTGAAGCCCGGCATTTCCGCAAGCGACAGCGCCCGCAGTTCCGGAAGGGCCCCGAAGCTTTGCGCCGAGACCATCCGATTGCCGTCCAGGGTCAGGCGCTTGAGTTTGGGATGACTGAAGTTCAGCATATCCACAATCATGTTCCGGCTGAGGTCCAGCTCCGCAAGCTCCGGCAGCACCTCCAGCGGCTTGGGATCCAGGATCAGATTGTCCGACAGATCCAATTTATCCATGTTGATGAGCCGAGCCAGAGGCGCGACATCAATCAATCCAAAATTACGAATCGTAAGATTGTTCAGACTGCGAATGGCGGCGACCGGGCTGATATCCACAGCCGCGCCGGGAACCGGCGTACCGATCAATTCCAGTTTCCGCTTGAGACGCAGTTTGCTGTGCAGCTCCGCGCAGTCCGCAGATGTTGAGGGGGTGGCGGGTAAGGTCGCGGCCTTGCTCAAAGCCTCGATGGCGGCCGCATAGGGTCTGCCGGTCGGCTGGAAGACGAAGTTGATGCAATATTCATCCAGCGTCACGGGATTGGTAATCTGATCGTATTCGCAAACAGCCGCGGCTGGTGTTCCGCAAACCTTGCTCGTCGCCGGATTGCCAACGGCCCGCACCGTGTTCAGTCGTTTCAAATCCGCGACTTTGGAAAAATCCTGGATCAGGTTTCCACTGAGATCCAGGGTTTTCAGATTCACGAGCGTGGAAACAAACGCCGCCGAGCCGAGTTTGGAACCGGTGATTTTCAAGGTGGTCAGCGACGCCGGCAGACCCACGAGCTGATCCGGATTGGTGAAGTCGACGTTGCTAATGATCAGCGTATCCAGAGCCGGGGCTTTGGGAATGAAGATCGGCTGGCCATTGCCGACCAATGTCAGCGAGCGCAGGGCCACCAGTTTGGAGGCATTCACACCACGCAGCGTTTCCGTTCCCACGCGATCCAGCTCCAGGGTCTGCAGTCGGGTGAGATTCGAAAGGCCTTCGAGTTTCGGCAAGGACGGCTTGACACTTTGTGCCGAGACATGGCCTGTAATCCTGAGACTGTTCAAACTCACGAGGCGGCCGAGCGGAGCAAAGTCCGTGATAGGCAGGCTATCCAGCTCCAGTTTGGAAAGATTCGAGAAGGCCGTCAAAGGCTCGATATTGCTCAGGGGCTGGGCCTTGCCTTCCGGCTTCAAAACGAGCTCGGTCACGGTCTGCGCACGCTGCGCGGCCTCCTGCGGCCGCAGATAAAGGTCCAGCTCATTGATCCTGGCGGCATCACGGCGCCCGGACTCGGTATTCAAAAGTTTTTGCTGAAGATAGGACACCGTTCCAAAGGCCGGATCCTGATAATCCGAGAATGCGAGCCAGTCCACCCAGCTAAAAGGATTCGTCGGCTTACTGAATTGGACTGGATTTTCAAGAGCCGGCAGACTCGCGCGCGGCAGATTATCGGCGCTGGGTTCACTGAATTTCAGACCCAGGTTGCGATCCATCCAGCCCAGGTAATCGCCAGGAAAGGTAAAGGCCGCGAGGCCATTTTCGCAGCGGAATTCATCATTTTTCACAGCCGACAGTTCACTCAGACCGCGACGGAGCGAACCGCTCGCAATCCCGGCAAGAAAATACCGACTGCCGACCTGCACAAAGGCAGGACCACCGGCATCACCAAAACAGACCGAACCCTGATCCTGCTTCGCCTGAACCAGAAGGGTACTGAGAAGATGGTTCTGATCCTGAAAGGATGCAACAGTACTCTTCGCTTCCAGGAGAACACCACTGCAGCGCGTGGTATCCAGACATTTGCTGTTCTGCCGGCCATAACCGGCAATCAGCACTTCGGTGGACGGTTGCAGGCTGTCTGGACTCCGTAAAATCTCCGCCGCCTGATAGCCGATCGCAGGATCGATCGGTGACGCCAGACGCAGAACGGAAAGATTCAGGCTGGGGTAATCACGACTGCCGGCGGGCGAAAAATTCTGACTCGATTTCACCGCCGCTGTGCGTGGTGTCGCGAGTTTGGGATGATCCAAAAGAACAGCAAACTTCACACCGGCATCGGCGGCGGAATCGAGGCATTGCGTTGCGGTAAGAACGGCATCCGGGGCGATAATCACACCGGAACAGAAGATTTGATCCCGGGAGCCATCAGGCTTCAGGCTGACAAGTCCTACGGTGCTGGCTCGCACCGGGCTGCCATCAGCAACGGATTGACCGTTGACCACTTTAAGATTGGAGCTGGTGCGCACTGGTTGGCAGGACGATCCGATCCATCCGATTCCCAGCGTTAAGACCAGCAGAGGTCGCGTGAAAGTCGTTCGCATGGCACTCTCCCAAGTCAGGGCGTGGTATTCGCTTCAAACTTCGCCACCAGGCCGTCGGTGAAACAGCCGCTGATGATCGGCATGCCGAGGTAGGTCCCCGTCTTACCGGGAAAGCCCTCGGCCATAAGACCATCAGCCTTGCTGAGATTCAGCGGCGTTTTGTTAACATCCGGCTCCCAGAGCGCCATTTTCAAAGGCTCATCCAGAACCGCCATGTTTTCCACCGCATAAAGGAAGGCGGCACCTTCAGGTTTGATATCGCGGACATCGTTGGGGGGACAGCTTGATTCCTTGGGTTTGAATCGAATCTGCTGCGTTTCGCGATATTGTGCGACCGCATAGCGGCGATATTCCCGTTCAAATTGTTTTTTCTCGGCATTGAGACAGATAAGGTTCAGTTCGGCGATGGCCTTCTCGGTAAAGGTATAGAAGGCGGTGCAACGTTGATCCTGAAACAGGGAACTCGCCCAATTGCCGAGCAGCAGGGGAGGACTGCCGTCCTTCCAATCCTCGGAAATCACAGGAGCGGCAGGCGTTTCAGGCTTCGCATCACCAACGCCTGGCAAGGCGTCAGGGCCAACAGGGTCCTCGCCGGACGCAATGGGGCTTCGCTTGTGGCACGCGCACAGCGCCAACAGAGCAAGGCTTAGGAGGATACGGTTCTGGCTTCGCATCGGAGTCGTCCTCGGTTTGTGGTGAAGGGCTACCCCTGGTGTCGTGGTGATGTCGACTGCAGTGAAGCAAGACTCATACCGGCCCGAAATCCCGAACTTCGCTTGGATTCATTGATATTTTTTTTTACAAATCTGCCTGGAAGGTAACATTGTCAAAGTCATGGACACCCGAACGGGTGCCTAGGCCAGGGTTTCGACCCGGCGCCGAATCACCAGGATGAGCTGCTGCTGGAGGGCGTCCTCCAGTCGTTTCCTGATGGCCTGCATGAACGCATCCCCAGCCTCGCCTTTGTCGCTGAGGACCCGCCAGATCACAATTTCATCGCGTACGGTCATGCCCCCGACTTTCCACCAGCCTTCCTGGACATAGTGGGTGTCGGTCATGCCGCCGAAGAATTCGGTAATTTCCGCCTGAATGCTCCGGGTGATATCGGCAGCATAACGCTGGCCTGAGGCCTGCACCAGAGGCACAAAGACATCATATTCCAGCGCTTCCTGCCGCTTCGTGTGTGGGTCGCTTGCCATACAAGGTCCTTACGGATCGCGCGGCCAACGGCGCCAGGGGCTGACACACCGAGCAGTAGTAACTCACCCTTTGGCTTTTCCCGGTCTCCTCTTTCACAAGAGGTCGGCCGCAGTCCGCACATTTTTGTTTGCGAAAAATCTTCCAATGCTTCTTCAGTTCCCCGGCTTTTTTCCAGCGATAGAACTGCAAGGAATAATCCCGGGCCTCCTGCACAAGCTTGCGGCGCATGGTGGAGTTGAGTGACGAGGCCGGGGTATCGGGATGCAGCTTCAAGAGAAACAGCACTTCATTTTTGATGATGTTGCCGAGTCCTGCAAAAATATCCTGATCCATGAGCACATCACAGACCGGTCGACTGCCCTGGGCCATCACCAGGTCCTCCACATGCCGCGCGTTCCAGGCGGCGGACATCAGGTCCACGGACCAGTCATAGGCCGCGATCTCCTGCTCGCTGACCGAGCGGATCGCACAGGCATGGAAATTCACCGTGCCCTCAGTGAACTGCAGCTGCAGTTTGGGAACACGACCTTCCTTCTCCTGGTTGATGAGGTAACTGCCAAAGAGCAGAAAATGAATGCGCAGAATGCAATCATCAAAGTACAAGAGTGCATGCTTGCCCCAGGATTTGGCATCGCGCAGAGTTTGCTGCACCAACGCCGGCGCCTGAGGATAGACGCCCGAGGCGTGCACCACTTTTTTACCCAAAAAGGGGCCCAAATCCTCCATCAATATGACAAGGGATGGTCCTTCCATGATTACTCCTGAAATGACGGATCACGAACATGGCCCCGGCTGGAGCTGAGGCGAAAAACTCTCGCGCTTCGCCTGCAAGAATCCCTCCAGCCCGCAATTCAAACGGCGTTTCGACGGTTCAGTCCCTGCTGCAGACTTCACCGATTTGCATGATTCTGCGAAGGAAAAGGTCCTGAGCCATCGACTGATGCCGCTTGAGGAGTTTCATTTGCCAGGTCTGAGGGAAGGTGTCTCGCGCATCGAAGATCTCAAACGCCGTGTGCCAATACGGATCCAACGCGTCCGGCAATCGATTCAAGGGATGATCCTGAAACAATACAGTGCCCGTGGCATCCCGGGTGAATCCCCGGACCGAATAGTCGATCACCGCCGCTGTGGGTCCCAGGCAGTCCAGAATGAAGTTGAGTGAGCGCAGAGGCGAGATGGTGCCGCAGCTGGTCAGGTCCAGGTCGATGCGGAGACAGCCGGGATCATCCGCCGTACCAAAATCGGGATAGGTGTGCGCGCAGAGATGACTTTTGTTGAGGTGCATATGCACGGCCCCGGCATCCACCGCACCCGGACCATCACTCAGCAGCATCAGGGCCGAAGCTCCCCAGGGCTGATAATCCTGTCGCGACGCCGCCAGCACTACAGCCTCGATGCGATCGGCAATGTCATGCAGCATGGTTTCCAGAGCGGCCGCCGGATAACGCCCGATCAAATTCTCCGGATGCTGGCTGACAAAATAAAGATTGGCACGCAGCGACTTCGTCAGATTATTGAAACCTTCAAGCGAATGCGCGGGCGTTTCCGGCTGCAAACGTTTCATGATTCCGTCCTCCGCAAACGCCATAGAAACCCATCCAGGAGATAATGCGTGAGCTGCGGCAGCGCCAGCAGGGGCACGAGCCAAACGAGAAACTTTTCACCCGCCGGCTCAAAATGATAGGAAAACCAGGGAAAAAGCTGCGGATGCTCGGTCCAGACCCAGGCATCCCATAACCCCTCTTCGGCATAGGCCATCAGGAAAAGCGTCAGCACAAAAAGAAGCGGCGCCACCCAGCGCCAGTCCGTGCCTGTTCCTGGCCGCCAGAACTTCGAACCATTATGAATCCAGATCATGGCCATATAAGGAACGCCATGACTGATGACATTGGTCAGCGTAAAGGCCACATCATTCCTCCACACGATGATGCCAAACCCAAACGCCGCCGCCGTGCCGAGGATCACCAGATTTTTCGGAAGATTGAAAGTCGGCGCGCGCCATTCCTGAACACAATAGGCCAGCGCGATGAGTCCCGCGAGGGCATGCACATAAGGAATGAAAGGCTCCGCATTCATCACAACCAGGTCACCTTCGATAAACCAGCCGAAGTCCCGAGCCTGACCGAGATGCCAGACCAGAAGAGGATAAAGACTCGCCGCATGGATGACGAGTTTATCCAGGGCCGTGCTGCCTTCCGCCTTCTGATAAAAGCGCATCAGACCATAGGGCTGCCTGACAAAATGAAAAACGGCCAGGTAAGCCAGGCTTCGCCAGAACACCGGCGCCCCACCCCATTGATAGAGCAGACAGCTCACCAGAAAACCCAGCACCGGCAGGACGAGGAGAAGGCGCGGCCGCATCCCGCTGCGATACACTGTGGAATAAACATGAGCCACATCAATGCCCACAACCGTCAGCAGCCAAAGGCCCGGCGTCAGAGGCTGCTGCATCACGTCCGGAGCGGTCAGCTGCAGCAGAGCCACCGCGCAGACGGCAAAAAAGGGCGGGGACAGTATCCAAAGCAGATCAAAACGGGCCGAATGAAGCCAGGGTTGTGCGCGCATCAGGCCTGCCTCCCCGAATTTTGCAGAATTTGCAGCGCCGCCTGCCGACCGCGGGCAAAGGCCTCCTCGAAGATTGAGATGCCGCTCATATCGCTATGCGCGAAAGCCAGGCTCGGCCGGGAGGTCAGCGGCATGCGCGCCCGGTCCTGGCCCCAGATATAACCCGGCCGCGGCTGAATCATGCCATGACCCCAAAGCCAGAAATCCATGGACTGCACATCCCGCGCAATCCCGGGATGCATGAGCTCCAGATCCGCGAGAACCAGGTGTTCCCAATCCTGGGGGCTGCGCAGACCGGCAATCGTCCGCGCGACAGAAGGCGTTTCTGCGGTCAGAGGCCAATAGGAAGTGAGCACACTCGCACTTTCATAACGTCTCACATTCTGGTGCGTGGCCACCACATAGCCCAGTGAAGGCGAACCAAAAGGCACATTATCCCAGCAGAGAGGCATGCCCTCGCTCTGGGGCGGTCGCGCGACCTTGCAGTTCGCGACCATCCAGGGCGCATAGGATAAAACTCCCGACGGGACCGCACATCCCGGCAACAGGCGTTGCGCGACAAAGCGTGGCAAAGCCACGATCAAAGCCTCGGCCTCCCAGCGTCTGGCATGACCTGCACTCTCCTGCCAGCCATCCACCTGATAGCCCTGCGCGGTGGGTTCGATATGAAAGATCAGGGTATCCCCCACAAAACGATCCCGGGACCTCTGCATCAGTTTCTGCACGAGCCAGGCATTGCCCTCCGGCCAGGTGAGAACCGTGGCGCCCTCCTCAGGTTCCGCTTCACGCCCTGCAAAATAATGCAGACCGGCCCAGGCGGAGACTCCATTCCATCCCGTCCCGTAATCATCGCGGCAGCAGTAATCGAGATACCAGGCCAGATATCGTGAATGCCAGCCCTGCCCTCGCACAAATGCGGACAGAGTCATGGTGTCGAGTTTCAGCCACTCGGGATCACGCGAGGATTGATCCAGGGGAATCTGAAAAATCCGGCGGCCATCGCGACCCTTCGTCCCGCGCGCGCGTTCGACGAAATGCATGAAGCTGCGGATGTCCTCAATCTCCCGCTGCGGCAGAGCCTTCCAGGCGATCAGCCCTTCGAACCAGCGGCCTTCATAAAACACGCGGTCCTCGGGATCATGACAAAGATAATCCTCGTGATACTGCGGTTCGCCCCGGGCCGACCAGCCGCGCAGGGCTCCGGCCTCCTGCAGAAATTCCAAAAGATCCGCCTGCGAAGGATGGGGCAAAGGCAGGTAATGCGCGCCCAGAGGAAACGCCGAAACTTCATTGCGCCCGCTGCGTGCGTTGCCGCCCGGATCATGCCCCATCTCCAGCATGAGGTAATCCCGGAAACCCTGTTTTTCAAGGGTATAAGCCGCCGTGCAACCCGCAACTCCCCCGCCCAGGATCAGCACCTTGTGCTTCTCCACAGCGCTCGGCTTGGGAAAATCCATCGTTCGCAAACGATGCGCAGTACGGCTGGCATCACCCCCGATCCTAAGAGAACGCCGACCAGTCTCACAACTCCCCAGCCAGGGCAGGGCCAGACCGCCGAGAAGCAGCTGCCGTCGATCAATGGACATGACGTGACCATTCCTCTTCAAAGGTTCGCACGAGGACCTGATTGTCCAGGCGATTGATGGCGCTCACCGTGGCCTGCATGTCCGGAGGAAAGTGGAAGATGCCGGGCAAAAGATCCAGCGACAGAAACCTTAAACCCTCGGGAAGTTCGGTGGGCCAGCGATAGGGCTGATGCCCGGCCAGCACAAAGCCCCACTCCCCAAACGAGGGCACATGAACATGATAGGGCGCGGTATGAAAGCCGACCGCGTTCAAGGTATTCACGATGGTCCAAAAGGTTCGCCGCGCATAGTAAGGCGAGGTCGATTGCACGACCATCTGCCCATTCTCCCGCAAAGCTGCCTTCACAAGTTCATAGAAGCGCGTGCTATAAAGCTTGCCGATCGCAAAGCTGCTCGGGTCCGGAAAATCGATCACGATAAAATCAAACTGTTCGGTCGCGGTGCGAAGCCAGGTGAAGGCATCCTGATGCACAAGCTGCAGCTTCGGTGAAGCGAGCGCCTCCTGGTTCAACGCCCGCAGGATGGGATGCTGCGCCGCGAGATCCGTCACCGCCCGATCCAAATCCACCAGCACCACTCTCTCCACAGTGGGATAACGGAGCACCTCACGCAGCGCGAGCCCATCGCCGCCGCCCAGGATTAAAACCTGGCGCGCGGCCTTGAAACTCGCCAAACCCGGATGCACCAGCGCCTCATGATAGCGGTATTCATCCGCCGAGGAAAACTGCAGGTTCCCATTCAAAAAAAGCCGCGTATCGCGCTGATTGCGGGTGAGCACGAGGCGCTGATACGGTGAACTCACGGCCGCGATCACCGGATCGGCAAAGGTCAGGGATTCCGACCAGTTCGTCAGCCTTTCCCCCATCGCCAGACCGGTTCCACAAAAACCCAAAGTCAGGAGCACCATCACCCTCTGCACCCGACGCCAGGCCTGCTGGCGCCCCAGGATTTCCAGCGCCGCCCAGGCCACCAGCGCGTTGCAGGTGCCAAAGAAAAAGGCCGACCGCACCAGCCCCAGATGCGGCACCAGAAGCATGGGAAACAGGAGCGAAGCCAGAAGGGCCCCGAGGTAGTCAAAGGTAAAGACCTTGGCCACCAGATCCTGAAACGCGTATTCATCCTTTAAAATTCGCATCAGAATAGGAATCTCCACGCCGACCAGCACCCCCGTGATGCTGACGAGGCTATAGAGCAGCAGGCGAAAATTCGACACCTGATCAAAGAGACAAAAGAGCAGCGCGGCCGAGCTGCCTCCGATCACGGCAAGGAGCAGCTCCACATGAATAAAGAAGCGCAGAAGATCACGCTTCACATAACGCGACAGCCAGGACCCCACCCCCATCGAGGAGAGGTAGGCGCCGATGACCGTGGAAAACTGCGTGACGGAATCCCCCAAAAGATAGGAGGCGAGCGTGCCCGCGATCAGTTCATAAACCAGACCCGCGGTCGCAATCACAAACACCGAAATCAAAAGCAGCAGGGCCACAGGTTCGTCCTATCCACGAATGGCCGAAGCGATGATGATCGCCACAGCAAGAATGGTGGCCGAGGCCGTCAGGGCCAGCGGCAGATTTTTTTCCTCGACGATTTCCTTCCACATGTGTCCGGGCGTCAGGCGATCGAAGATCACCATGGCCACGATCAGAATCACGATGCCAAGACCCGAAAATACCAGTGCGCTTGTTATATAGCGGCTCAGGCTTTCCACAACTGTTCTCCTCTGTCCTTGAATATGTCTTACTTATGATACGTTCGATAACCACCTGTACTGCCGCGACTGTAACCGGTACCGGATTTGACCAGACCGGTACCTCGATCATCCGAGCAGGACCAGCCTGTCGAGCTCAAAAACACAAATAGGCCGCAGACCAAACCGCCAAACATACGATAACGGAACAAGGTTCCCTCCTATCCATTCACATCACTATCCGCCCACCGTTTCGCTTCAAAGCGCCAGTCGCCAAGCAGGAACCACAGCGGAAAAAGACTCACCAGGATAAGGCTCAGCACCAAAGGTGAAATGACCTTGGCGTTCTCAATGATCTTCACATGGACGTTCACATTCTGCTGCGCTGCCACAGAACTCTGATCCCACTCGTTTTCCGTGAGCATATCCAACCGGTAACGCCCCCGGCTCAGACGCCGCAGAAAAACCTCGTCCGTGGTCTGTGTTTCGCCTCCGTAGGAATCGTGAAATTCCCGCCCAAATTCGATCGGCGTCGGCAGCTGGCCGTCCTCGCCGATCAGTGTGAAGCGCACATGCATCCAGCTGCGGGACACCGGGGCATGGATGCGGATGCGCACATTGGTTTGGTCCTCATCAAGCGCAAAACTTTCACTGCGCAAGAGCTCCACGGGAACTTTGGCTTGGCGGACATAATAGGAATCCAAAACGGTCCGTTCGTCACGCAGGCTGTTCATAATGAAATGCATCCCGATCAGCAGGGCCACGAACAGGCCCCAGTGCTTCAGATAGGAGTTGCGTCGCTCCATAAACCTCGAGGGTTGATTGGGCGCGACCCCGACCCGCGCCGGCATGGGGCCGTTGATTTTGAAACTTTTCCGAATGTCCTCGGGTTCCACATAAACCCCGGCCGACCAGATTTCCTCCGTCCCATCCTCCTCACAGCTCAGAATATCAGGCGGCGCGATGTAATCACGCACGGTGACTTCATCGCCGATCTTCACCCGCCAGTAAAATTCCCCGAGCACGAACTGCACCCGGGCCCGGCCCTTTAAGAAGAGGCGGTACCGGTGCCCGCCCCAGGTGATCGTGGACCCCAGGCCCGCGGTGGGCCGGTGGCGGGTCATATGCAGGAAATTCCAATGCCCCTGGGCTTCCGTCAGCCAACGAAAACCCTGATAGGGATTGAAGAGGAGATACTCATTCCAAAAGTATTCCTCGCTTCCATCCGAACGCACCATAAAGCCCAGCACCTGCCAGGTTTCGCCGCGAAAATGAGCTTTGCTGCCGAGTTCCAACAGCGGATGCCAGCGCATGGCCTGCGACGCCCGCCGCAGGATGCGCAAACCCTGATGATCCTCTTCCACCAAAGCCCCACACGCACGACAGCCAAAACTGAGACTCTGGCCCACCGCATGAACAGGGATCGGCGCGCCACACTGCAGGCAGTTGAAGGTCATTTCACCAGCCATGGAGCGGCCTCAACTGCGTAAATTGAAAATCATTGAAATCCAGATAACGCCCGACATGAGCCTGCACCGTGGATCCGATGCGTTCCAGGCAAAGGAAATCCCCCTTGGCGTTACCGGCATCAATGCTCAGGAGTTCCTGGCGAGCCGGCGCAGGAAAGGGCAGCTCCCCTTCACTGGCCACGCATACGGCGGCTTTGATATCATCCACCACAAAGTTTCCCAACCGTCCGAGGTCGATCTCCTGACCTGCCTGCAGCTCGCTCAGAGGAGGCAGTTCCGGCACCGGGCTCAAAGGAAACGACAGCATATAAAAACCCTGCGCCTCGGCGAGCCAGCCGATACGTCCCTTGGAGAAGAGGGCACACCATTCATTCCAAAAACCCTGTGCCCATTTCAAACGCAGACGGCCGATCAATTCAAAGCGCTCGCCTTCATAGCGGCCCTGGGTTCCCACCTGCAAAGGCGTGATTTCCGGAGGCAGCTCTGCCATGCGCCCAAACACGGACCAGTCCTGATCGCGAATGAGCGTGCTCTGGCAATAACGGCAGACGACAAAGATGGTCGCCGGGGACTGCAATGGAAGCGCAGCCCCGCAACTCAGGCAATTCAATTCCATAAAAGTCCCTTAGATACGGGCGAGAAGCTCGGCCTTCTTGCGATCAAATTCTTCCTGAGTCAGGATCCCCTTGTTCAGAAGGCCCTGCAGTTTTTCCAAGGTGGCAAAAACATCCTCCTTGGCCTCAGGTCCGCCACTGCCGGCGTTCGGCTGAAAGGCGGACGCCATGGCCTGACCAAAACCCACCCCGGCCCCGAGCCCCACGCCGATCCCGGCAGCGCCTCCTTCATTCTGCGCGGCCAAAGGCAGACTGTCGGCCGCTTGAAACTGAGCGTAGCGACGCAGATCGCCGAGCAGCCGCATGGAACTGCTTTTATCCAGATACTTTTGCAGCTCCTCGGGCAGGCTGATGCTTTGGATCATGAAGGTCGCCAGCTCCAGGCCATACTGGGCGAAGGTGGGACGCAAAATTTCCTGCAGGGTTTTGGAGAAACGGTCCTGATGGGCGGCCAGGTCAAGAAAAGCGACCTCGGCGGCCCCGAAGTGACTGCCAAGCGCGGTCAGGATCATGGCCCGCAGCTGGGGCTCGAGCTCGCTGGCAGCATAGAGCGGACGGGTGCCACTGATTTTTTGGAAGAAGAGACGGGGGTCGCTGATCCGATAGGAATAGGTGCCATGCGCGCGCAGGCGAATGGCGCCGAATTCCTTGTCACGCAGGGTAATGGGGGTGCTCGTCCCCCAGCGCTGATCGATCTGTTCCCGGGTTGAATAGAAATAAAGGTCCGACTTGAAGGGCGAGGCAAAGAGTTTGTCCCAGTTTTTCAAGTTGGTCAAAAGCGGCAGGGTCTGGGTGTTCAGCGTCGAGCGACCTGGTCCGAACAGATCGGCGATCTTGCCTTCATTGACGAAGAGGGCCAGTTGCGATTCCCGGACAGTGAGCTGGGCTCCATTTTGAATTTCCCGATCCTGCATCGGGTACTGCCAGCTCAGGACGCCGTCTTGCGGCTCCACCCACTCGATGACATCGATAAACTGCTTCTTCAGAAAGTCCATGATACCCATGCGCGCACACCTCTTTTCTTTCGCAAGCGAACCAACTCTGAATTCGTAACGAGTTGCGAGTATAGCCGCCAGAGGCTGACAGGCCAAGGCTTTGTGAATCTTTTCGTTCCCACCGAAAATTACTCATGCAGCTTTCGATCATTCATCATGAAGATGAATGTGTTCAGCCCGGTGAGTGACATCCATTTTTTTCACCTGTGTTCTGCATGATGCAGGGAGAGAGCGGGCCGGATTCGGACAGCAGGGTCAGAACAGGACACAAGTTCAAATTGACGGGTAGACTCCAGCCTTCAGTCTGCAGCCAACAGCGCGTGAGCCTGCCACAGATGACACAGAAGGGACGTCACTTGGAACGCAAGTCAAGCCTTAATGACATGAAATGGCGACAATTCGATAGCTGGAGCGCGGTTTTCAGAAAAATTCGGCGAGCGAGCAGGATGTGGTACGAGCCTTGCTTTAGTTTCCAACATGAGCGGCCGCTGAGGCCGATCAAAGACTCAGGATGAAAGTCCAAGTCGAAGCTGATCCTCGGGATCGAGGGAGAAAAAGATCCAAGTCAGCTTCCGAATCCCAAGTTCCTCCCCCATTTCTTCATCATCACATCTTAATTTCCAATCCAAAAAATCATCCTGAGAAAACTCTCCCGCGAGAGTTTTTTTCTTTTTTTGGCCCGCAAGCCAATCCACTTTCACTGCAAATTGAAACTTGCACTCCGCATGACCCACGACGGAAAGCTGGGGATCCGATCGATTGCAGTAGCCACAATACGGGCGGTGTAGGTTTCCCCTTCATCCGTCGCTCCGGTCGGCAGTGTATAGGTCGTGCTGCTACCCGCAATCGGCTCCGATGCGAAAACTTTGATCCCGTTCGCATCATAGACGTGCACCGACCAGTGATAGTCGGTCACCGTTCCAAAGGGGCTGCCGGTCATGGTCACTTTGCGAGTATCACTCGTGTAGGCACCCGTGATCACCCCTGTCACCATACTGGGAAACGTGAATGGAAATTCATGGACCATTCGGGTATCACCCGCCCCCTGAGTGACTTCCACAAAGAACACCTGATTGGCTTTCGGTACAGCCGTGCTGGCCAGTTGCACGCGACGGGTGAAGATGCCGTCGCCCGCTTCACCGTCTTCATTGTTGCCATCATCCAACAGTGTTTGATCCCAGCTCGAAAGGGTGGCTTCCCCGGTGTTGGGATCAAACTGCACCGCCGCAGCATCCGTGAACAGGGTACTGGATCCTTTCACCAGCACTGATGTTGCAATTTCATCCTCCAGCAGGCGCAGGGTGAACATCAATGTACTGGCAAGGCTGCCATCGCTTTGAACATCCTGAACCAGCTGCAAGGCAAGGAACTTCACGAGGCGCGGAAAATACTGATCCCCAAGGTCCTGGGAAAGGTCGACGACCTCGTCAGCATTCGCATCGGTATCAAAAGCATCCGGCACCGCATCGTTGTCATCATCCGGATCGAACCAGTTGGGTAAACCATCGCCGTCGATGTCCCCATCGACATCATTCGTCAACCCATCGGCATCGGTATCCGCCGTGGTCGCTGTCCCGGCAAGACCTGGCGCTCCTGCGAAGACGCGGGGCGTCATGGCAAGGCCCGCGGAAGCTTCCATGGCGTCGGGAATCAGATTGCCATTGGCATCCGCTGCCTCATTTTTTTCCCAGGCGATACTGCTGAAATCCGTGAAGTTGATGATCGGTCCGTTATGCACCAGCGTGGGCAAACGGTTTTCCCCAATCGCAAAATACTGACGAACCTGGCCTGGATTCAGCCCGGCATAGGTCAGGACTGCTGAAAAACGATACTGCGGATCGAGCAGCACAAGCGTATACGCGACCGAGGTGTCGACACCCTCGATCGTATAGTTGCCAATCGCATTGATGACTCCGGAATGAGCAATCCCCGTATCGCGCTCGACCAGGGCCAGAATCCATTGATTCATTTCCGACTGGCTGCCGGTCACGCTCTTGATGGAACCTTTGATGATTTCACCTGATGGACTGGTCGCGGCTGCACTGCCGCTGTCGCTGCTGCCATTGGCGCAACCCAGAAGCAACATGAGGAGCAGCATCTGACTGAGGTTTCTCTTGCTCAAAACCCGCCCTTCCACTATAAGGTCCGTTCCTACGGCTTTTCTACATGGGGAATCGGCGGATTCAGAGGAAAGTTGAGAGCCATCGAGCCACGGCCAGACAGAAGGAAGGGTCTCATGACGGAGCCCACGGTTGGCAAATTTCAAAAAATCAATGAAAGCTTCCTTTGCGAAAACTGCGGTGCCACGGTTCCACCGGCACGGCGCACCTGCCGCAACCACTGCCCGCGTTGTCTCCACAGCAAGCACGTCGACGTCTATCCCGGCGACCGGGCGAATCCCTGCCAGGGGCTTTTACGACCGATCGGCTACGAACTCACGGGCAACAAGGGGCTGGTCCTTCTGTTCCGCTGCACCCGCTGCGGAGCGGAAACGCGTAACATCGCGCTGCTCGATGATCCCAACGAGGGCGATGACTACCTGAAGATTCTGAGTCTCACCCCGGCCACACCGCGCCGCTAAGTTATGCACAGCATTTTCTTGTGCAAATGTGACTTGTAAGTAAAAAACGGCAGGTCAGGCTTTTCAGAACGCGAAATTTATTATAAGCAGAGTAGTCAAATTGGCCCGTATTGGCCGGCCACTTGTATGAAGGACTCTCTGTATGGATATCAACACGTTTGGCTGGATCTTTGTCCCCCTCATGATCTTTGGTGAAGGCGTCGTGCGCACCATTCACGATCTGAAATCGCAGAAGAAATCATTCCCCTGGAAAGATCTCATCTCCAACTTCAGCATCGGTTTGATCGATCGCGCGTTCACCAATACGCTCTGGACCGGCCTGATGTTCTTCGCCATGCAGGCAGTCGCCACCCATGTGCAGCCCTTCAAGGTTGATATGAGTGCCTGGTGGGCCTGGCCTCTTGCGATCCTGCTTTCCGACTTTGCCTACTACTGGTATCACCGGGCCGGTCATGAGATTCGACTCTTCTGGGCCGTGCATAACGTGCATCACAGTTCGACCTTTTATAACTTTTCCACCTCCGTGCGCCTCTCCTGTTTTGAAGGCCTTCTGCGCTGGCCGTTCTGGGTGATCGTTCCCCTGGCTGGTTTCAGCGCTGAGGTGACAATGATCGTGTACCTGGTCGTGCGGCTTTATCAGGTTCTCCTGCACACCGAATATGTGGGCAAGCTCGGTGTCCTCGAATATGTTCTGAGCACGCCGTCCCATCACCGTGTGCATCACGGCCGCAATGAAGCGTATCTCGATAAGAACTACGGTGGTATCACGATCATCTGGGATCGGCTCTTCGGCACTTTCGCGGAAGAGAAGGAAGCCGTGGACTATGGTCTGGTCAAGCAGCTCGACAGCAACAATCTGATTTGGATCAATGTTCACGAATTCGTGAAGCTCGGCAGCGATCTTAAAAACAGCCGCCGCTGGTCGGATGCTGTTTCCTATGTGTTTGGCAGACCAGGCTGGACTCCAGAAGCCTTGCCCGTCGCGGTTACCCATGAGGTTGCACCGCAGACCGCACATTGAGCGCGAGTCTTCCTGGTTTGGCCTGGTGATTGCACTCCTTTTCCTGGCGAATGTGAGCCCCGAAAAGGAGTCTGCTCATGAAAATCTTCCGACCGTTTTCAAACAATCTCAGTGAAGGCAAAGTGGGCTGGGTTATTCTGTGGCTTCTGGGCGTGCCGCTGCCGATCCTGATACTCTTCTATGTGCTGCGCGGCTGCACGTAAGGGGCCGGCCAGGGCCGGCCAGGCTTCAATCCCGGAAGGCCCGCGGATTTCTTCTCCACACCTCTTCATTCACACCCGTTGCCAGCGCCAGCCAGCCAACCATGGGAGCAAACATCAGCGCCGCAGGTTTATCCACCTTGGCCGCATAGTAAGTCAGCGCAGCGGAATCGATCAGGCTGCTGGCACTATCGACCAGACTGGCCTTGCCGCGGCGCTCCCCAAAAAACAGTTTGGACCAAACGGCATTCAAGCCGAGCTGCGCGGTCCAGAGCGACAAGGCCTTGCTGCGGGCCGGGCTCGGGGGAGCCTTGAGGATACGCCAGGCTCCGACGGCCGTGGACGCATAGAGAGCCATCCAGACCGGACCAAAGGCCTTCTGCGGCGGCTGGAACGCCGGTTTATCCAGCCGATCATACCAGGTTTTGGTGGCCCCTTGCTTGGGGCTTGGCGCCAGGGTTCGAGCCAGGGTTGCAGCCAGGACTGTCCCACCCAACGCCACGGCCAGGCTCTGGCCGGAAGATAAGGGTATCGAAGTGGCTTTCATATATGAATACTCCCATCGGTTTTATCCAATGGGGTGAAAGCAAGTATCAAGCCATGGGACGGTCTGTTTTTAGGATACCTTTTGAACCGATTGGGTTTCCACGACTGCGATGGCGCGTGGGACATGGATCACAAACTTGGTTCCGACGTGATCCATCGAGGCATAGGAAATGGTTCCACCCAGATCGGAGACGCGGCTGCGCACGGCCGCAAGTCCCACACCACGACCGCTGGTCATGGTTGCTTTCTGAGCGGTCGAGAGCCCGTCATGGAAAATCAGCTCATAAGGATTGCGCGGATCATAGCCGATGCCACGTGATCGGGCTTTGGCAATCAGCTTCTCAACATCGATACCGGCGCCGTAATCTTCCAGCGTGATCTCGACCATGTCGCCGACCACGTGAGCACTCAGCTCGATCTGGATCGGTTTCTTCACCAGCTGATGACCGAAGGGCAGTATGAAGCCGTGATCGAGACTGTTATTAAAGATGTGCAAAAGGATTTCGCGCAGGTCGCTGACGATTTCAATATTCCAGTTCATCACGCGATCGTTACAGTTGATGGCGCCGATCGGATAGTCCTGGCTGCGGATGGCATCCAACCGTTCCGGCAGAACCTGGGCCAGGAACATCATCAGGTTCCAGTTATTCAGGTTGGTGACGTTGGTGCCAAAGACCTGGTCATAGACCTGCATATACTCGGTAAAGCAGTTCTCCATCTCGGTGAACTTCGGGATGAACTTGTCGAGCTTGTGCTGGATATTATGCGTCGGCTCCACAATCACGCCTTCACATTCGTGAATGATGGACGAGATCTGATCAAACTTCAGGGAACGGCTCAGCCCTTTCATGGTATGCAGCATGCGGAAGACCAGCCGATCGTTGAAATGGCCCTGGATTTCATCCTTGATATGACTGATATCCTTCTGCACTTCGGCAAAGTAGCCATCGAGGATATTCTTGTCGACCGAGACCATGCGGGTGAGGATCTGAATAAAGCGTTTCTTCTGAACCTCTTCCTCTTCCAGACGGCGGAGCAGGGCCCGACGTTCGGTCACATCCTTGGCGACCACCATGACCTGATCGATATGATCATCCGAGCTTACCAGAGGTTTCCATTCCAGCTCGATATTACGCGGGCCGGACGGATAGAGTTTGACGATCTCATGCGGCAGATGATGGGTGTTGGCATCCCACAGCCAGGATTCCACATCGACGCTGGACTTGAGGGATTCGACCACCGTGTTCTGCTTGTCGAGGCTCATATCGGTATTATTGAAGAGCAGGTCGTTGATGGTACAATGGGCCATATCCTCTTTCTGGATTTTGAAAATCTCGAGCAGGTACTGGGAATACTCCTCGCCGATGCGGAAGTTTTCGTCGAAGGTAAAGATACCCTGTTCGATATTGTGCAGAATGTCGTCGATCTTTCTCTGGCGGTCGGTCAAGGAACTGAGGGCCAGGTTCAATTCCGCGGTCCGCTCATCGACCATATGTTTCAGGTTATTCTGATAGTCGATGTTCTGCAGCGAAAGCGCCAGCGACTGCATCATGGTTTCCAGGAAGTTGATATCCTCGACCGGCAGCGGGGTGTTCTCATCGGTCACACCGATACAGAAAACCCCAAAGCGCAAGCCCTTCCAGATAACCGGCACAATGATTTCCCGCTGGTTCCGCACGCACTCCCGCACGTCGAGCCATTCCATTTCCCAGTTCGCGTGTTCGCCCTGGTCATCGCTCAGAACGAGGCGCCGGACATCACCCGATTGTTCATCCTGTTCCAGGAACCAGACGTGGCGGGTTTCGAGGTTGCTCAGTTCCTTTTGAATATGCTGGCTGGCAGCCTGCAGCGCATAGGTCTTGTCCAGGTGCTCGGACATCTGCTTGGTGGCGGTCAGCACCGTTTCCAGGCGATTTTTCAGAAGCTGGATCTTCCTTAAGCCTTCGATAATATGCTTGGATTGCTCCAGCTCTTTTTTCTTCATCACGTTGATGCGGTCGGCGAGACCCAGCGACAGGAGTATGGCTTCCAGAGCCGAACCGATCTGGCTGCCATGGGATCCAATCACCATAGGCACCGACACGATGCCCAGCACACCGAGAGAACTCAAGGCGAGAAAGGTCAGAAACACCGTCCAGGCAATGGTATAGAACACAGCCTGACGGTTGCGCTTCTTCATCATGTAAATCGCCAAACCAAGGCCATAGAAGGAACCGGACGAACCGCCGATGAACCCCAGCTTATAGGCAAAACTCAGGGGTGCAAATATATTGACGACGGTCTCCAGCATCGCCACATAGACAAAGCCGCGCTGAAAGCGGGCGAGGCGCGGACTATTCCGATCCAGATCCAAAAACAAATGCAGGAAGGCCATGCTGAAAACCAGGAGGATCCCGCCCGATACGGGCCAGGCGCGTTGCACCATCCACTGGTTATCACCCCACAGGTACATCGTTCCCACCCCGGTCCAGGCGAGATAGAAGATGATGCTAAAAAAGATAAAACCTACATAGGTCATGTAGGTCAGGCTGCGCGTTGAAATATAGATGAAGACGTTGTAGAGGAAGATGGCAATCATGCAGCCATAGTAAAGGCCAAAGGCGGGCCCTTCATCCTGAGCATGCGCCTTGAGATTTGCCGCATCCCAGAGCTGCAGCGGCAGGGTCACTGTACTGGTGGACTTGACCCGGAAATACATGATCTTGGTTTCACCAGCCGGGATCGTCGCAGGAAAGGCAAAGTTTCGCGACTTCAGCCAGCGACTCTCGAAGGGTTCCGTATCGCCGGACAGGGTTTCAACATAACCGTTTTCTCCTGCATCGAAAAAGCTGATTTCATCCAGCAAGGGATAATCAATGCGGATGGCGATGGTTCGATCCTGATCCGTGGGGTTGGCCAGGGCCACGCGCAGCCAGAAGGCGGATTTGGAATAGCCGAAGCCCAGGGTTCGCTTGGTGGTCAGGCGCCAGCGTTTATTATATCGGGGTTTGTTCAGCTGTGTGAGCGTGCGCTTGCTGAATCGGTCCTCGTAGTAATAAATATAAGAGGTCAGGTCCGTGCCGGATTCCTGCTCGGTCAAAGTATAGACCTTCATCTCCTGCTGAGCCTGGGCGGGACTCGCCAGGACGAGGAGCCAAAGGGTCTGTAAGACGATGAACCAGCTGAAGCGCAACCCAACTTTCCTTTATTCAAATTTGGGAACGCTTCCTATTCGGTCGATCCCATGATCAATCAAGAAAAAAATCCAAATGGATTTTTTTTCTCTGTAAATTCAGTCAGCTGCAAACGATTCTGACGATCCAGTAATGCCGATTTTTGGCCGCCAACCGCGGCCCGATTGCGACAAATTTTCGGTCAAAAAACGAGGGCTGGACCATCCTTCTGCCCCGGACTGCGTAAGAATAAGGGTTTCACTTATCCTGGTTGACAGACTGCTCCTTTTCTCTTATCCAAGGATTCCGATAGGCGAGTCCATCGTACTATGAGGGTTAGACTGTCGCGGTTCCGTTCGCGGGATCGAGGAAAGTCCGGACATCACAGGGCAGAATGCTGGCTAACAGCCAGGCGGGGAAACCCGACGGCAAGTGCAACAGAAAGCAAACCGCCTGCCCCACCGCAAGGTGAGGCCGGTAAGGATGAAACGGTGAGGTAAGAGCTCACCAGCAGTCCTGGTAACAGGCTGGCTAGGTAAACCCCATTCGATGCAAGGCCAAACAAAGGGGTTCCCGTTCCGGGATAGCGATATTCCGATGGGAACAGGATCGGCCCGATCCAGCCCTTGGGTAGGCCGCCCGAGGCTGACGGTAACGTCAGTCCCAGATTAATGACAGTCAGGTCCTTCGGGACCCTACAGAATCCGGCTTACAACAACCCGCTAAGGTGCAGTGGACTCGCCTCCGGACTTCAAAGGAACGCTCTTTCATGCCCATCAAGACTGCCAATCCCTTTCGTGATCCCCTGGAACACATGCGCCCTGAGGTCAATCGCTACCTGACTCTTCTCAAGGAAGGTCTGGAATCCGGCGATCTGCCCCTGCTCTATGGCCCGGCCATGGAACGATTGCCTGGCCAGTGGCGCCAGCACTTCATGACGGCCCTAGGTGAAATTCCTCAGACGCTGGTGCTCGAGATTGGGAGTCACTTTGGTGAAGTCATCTTGAAAATGGCCGCGGATCATCCGGATACCGCACTGATTGGCATGGACATCACCTTCAAGCGCGTCGTCAAGGTTGCTCAAAAGGCGCAGGCGCTTGGCCTGCGCAACCTGGTCAGTGTCCTCTGCAATGCCAAGGCCCTGGATCAGGTCTTTGCCGATGGTGAACTGGATGGAATCTTTATTTTTTTCCCGGATCCCTGGGTCCAGAAAAAACGCCAGCTGAAAAACCGCCTCATTCAGACAGAATTTGTTCAGGTCCTGCAGAGGAAACTGAAGCCGGGAGGCTTCTTTTGGTTCAAGACGGACTGTGAGCCTTATTATGCAGCCGTTTGTGAGGCCTTCGATGGGCAGCTCTGGGAATCCGGCCAGGAGCGCCAAGGCATACCATCAGAAATTTACACCAGTCGCTTTGAGAGACTTTTCCGTGAGCAGGACCTGCCGACTTATGAGTTCTGCTGGATCTCCCGAGGCCCGATCCGGACCGATCTGTAAGAATTCCCCCCATCAAGACGTACGCTCAAGCTGCCGAATCGTATGAAGTCCACACAGGAGATGCGGCTGGCATGAGCGAAAAACCCTATCAAAAACCCGCAGATGGAGTCATCCTTCCGTTCAAGAGTCAGGCGACTCAGGACGGATCGGGCTCTACAGCGGTGAACTGGGTCGGAACGGATCTCGCCAGATTCGCGCAAGATGTGGTAGCTTTGAATTCACGGAGCAGGGAAACGCACAACACTCCGCGCTGTCAGGTTGCCCCTCTGGAAAGTATGCAGAGAGGCCTTAGGATCAAGAAAAAGACCGCGGAAGAAACTGTAAACGATGCGCCACCCGTGGATTTAAGTCGTTTTCGCAAGGAGTAGGAAAAAGCTTTGGAATCAGACAGTCGTCCCTTTTTGATCATCGAGACGCCTCAACACCAATTTCAAATTCAGGCCGACAGGATCGAGCGCCTGGCTCGAACCGTTTGCGCTGGCCTTGGCCTGCCGGATTATGAAGTGTCCTGGGATTTTATCGATCAGGATGAAATGCAAGCCCTGAATCAACAGTATCGGGGCAGGGATCGCTCCACCGACGTCCTCTCCTTTCCGCAAGAGGAATGGGACGAGCCCCTTCACTTTGAGGCTCCGTCCTGGCCTTTGCCGGACACCGACCACGATGCTCATGAACCTCCGCAGATGCTCGGTGATGTCATCATCAGTCCTGAGGATGCTCTGGCCAACGCGAACCATATTGGTCACGGTCTGGATCGCGAAACCGCGTTCCTGCTCGTGCATGGCATTCTGCATCTTTGCGGCCATGATCATATGCAGCCCGAAGAAGAACAACGTATGATCGCCGAACAGCAGGCGATTATGGCTTTCCTCGAACGTGCCGAGCAAAGCCCCCTATGGACCGGATGCTGTGAGGTCAGAGGCTAGGCCATGGACTTTGCCCTATCTCATGATCTGACGGAAATGCTGGTGATCGGCGTTGCGGTCATTGGTGCCGCCTTTTTTTCCGCGGCAGAAACCGCGATTACCTCGCTCGGCGCTCTCAAGATGCGGCATATGATGTCGCATAAAAAAGCGCAGATGTCGCACTCCCTGCGGCTCTGGCTGGCTCAGCCTTCGCGTGTTCTGACCACCATTTTGATCTTTAATAACTTCTGCAAGGTCCTGGCCTCGGTGATCGCCACCGACCTCGCCATGCGCTTTTTCGGGGACCAGGCCATCAGCATTGCCATCGGCGTGGTGACGCTGCTCTTCCTGGTGCTCGGTGAAATCATCCCCAAGTCCTTTGCCCGTGCCAATTCCGAGCAGGTCGCCCGTCTCGCCATGAAGGTGATGTATGTGCTCTACCGCCTGTTTTTCCCCATCGTCTGGCTCTTTTCCGAGCTGGCCAACCTTGTGATTCGCAAGCTCGGCAGTGATCAAACGCTGCAGCCGGCGATTACCGAGGAGGAGCTGGAATTCCTCCTGGAAGTTGGGGAAAAATCCGGCGTCATCGAGGACATGAAGAAGGATATGATCAATGGAGTCTTCGAATTCGATGAGACCAAAGTCCGCGAAGTCATGACGCCACGAACGGATATCTTTGCGCTCGAAAAAAACGAAACGATCGATCAGGCCGTGCGCATGAGCATCCAGTCCGGACATTCCCGTCTGCCGGTCTACGATGAGCAGATCGATAATGTGATGGGGATCGTCTTCGCCAAGGATCTTCTACGTTATCTGTCCGATCCCAAGCGCGCCAAGGTCAGTGGCGGCCAGCCCGTGCCGCTCACCGCCGTGATGCGCGAGCCGCAGTTCGTGCCGGAGAGCAAGCCCTTGATGGAAGTCTTCAAGGAGCTGAAACAGTCCAAGAATCATATGGCCATCATCATCGATGAATATGGTGGAACGGCTGGTCTTGTCACCATGGAGGATATTCTCGAGGAAATCGTCGGGGATATTCAGGATGAATTCGATGCCGAGGAAGCCGCCATCCTCCAGATTGAAGAGGATGTCTATGATGTGGCAGGTTATGTCAACATCACTGAATTCATGGAATTCTTTGACCTGAATGAGTCCTTTGCCAAGGACGTGGAAGGCGAAGTCGATACCATGGCGGGCTGGATGACCCAGCTGCTCGGCCATCTGCCGGAAGTGGGACAGACGGTCACCCACGGGGATCTCACCTTTGAGGTCACTGAGGTGGACCGGCATCGCATTGAACGGCTACGTGTGATTCGCCATAGGCATCCGCCCGCCGTGTCTGCGGCGGAATCGGGAAGCTGAGGAGGAAGCGCCTCCGTAAAGAGGGAGGCGGCTTATTTGATCTTCAGGCGCTGACGATCCGGGAAAACGGGTCATCTCTTCAGGCGCTGACGAACCTCATAGACCCGCTTCATCGCTTCGTTCATCCGCCGATGAAAGCTGAAGCTCCTTTGCGCCTCACGCGCCAAGGCATCCACAGCCCAACGATAACGGTCCAATTCGCGGCAGACCAGAACCAGATCGGCGCCCGCCGCCACGGAGGCGACAACAGCACCCGTCCAGCTTTCGCGGTCCTGGGCGATGGCTTTCATATTCATATCATCGGTAACAATGAGACCCTTGTACTTCAGGCGATCCCGTACAAATCCCTGCATCACTTTCGATGAGAGGCTGGCCGGCTGTTCCGGATCCAGAGCGGGATAGATCGCATGGGATATCATCACCATAGGGCATTCGTTCATAAGGGCCAGAAAGGGGACAAGTTCCCGGGCCAGCAAGGTCTCCATGCTCACGTCGATCATGGTCCCCTGCTCATGGGTGTCCGCTCCGGCATCGCCCTGCCCCGGAAAATGCTTCAGACAGCCCAGGACCCCGGAGGCCTGAAGGCCATGCAGGTAAGCGAACGCACGTTGCGTGACCGCCTCACTGCTGCGACCAAAGCAGCGGTCACCGATCGCCGTGTTGTCTTCATTGCTGAGGACATCGACAACCGGCGCGAAGTTTACATTAAGTCCAAGGCCAGCCAAGGCTGAACCCACGATATAACCATGATTTTCAATGGTGAGGAGCGCATCCGTATCCACGCGTCCTTCCGCGAGGAGCATGGCCGGTCCGCCATCAGGAAAAGGCTGCCGCAGACGGGCAACCCGTCCACCTTCCTGGTCAATGGCCAGCATCATGGGCGGCGAATTCGCATCAACCAAGGCTTGAAGGTTGGTGCAAAGGCGCCGAACCCTTGCAAATTCAGGTGAAAGATTACGACGGAAGAGTGTGAATCCTGCAGGCGGAAGTCTTTGGAAGCACTTCTGCTCTTCAGCGGAAAGCGAAATGCCTTCGAGCGCAGCCAGGATAACTGCGCTGGCCTGATCTGGGGACATCGTTGTTACTCGTCAATGATTTGGAGGATGTAACGTCTGTTCAGCTTGGCTGCAGCGCAGTTGAGGATCGTACGGATTGCATCCGCAGTCCGTCCCTGACGGCCAATGACCTTGCCGATGTCCTCTTTGGCGACCTTGAGTTCAATGATATTGGTCTGATTTCCCGTGATCTCACTGATTTCGATACGATCGACCTCATCCACCAGAGCTTTCGCCACATACTCCACAAGAGCCTTCATAGAACCATCATCGTGCTGCGACATATCTATCTTCCGTGTGAATCAGTTACCGCAAATCACAAGGCCTTAAACCTCTCCTATCTTCAATCTTACAGAAAGATCCAGTTGAAGAAAAGAAGGCAATCCAAGACCTACCCATTTTTTCCGAGTAGGGAGCAACACCGCGAACGCCTCATTCCACGACGCTCTGAGTTCGCCCAAATACACCAACAAAATCAGACATATATTCCGTTCTTGATCTTCTCCACTATGATTTTTTCTGGCATGGTGGGATCACGTGGATTGACAGTAAAAAACGCCTGTTGCTCGCAACGGCGCTTATTTTCAAGCAGCCAACGCAGAATATCAGCGAGACCCTTATTGCGTTTATCACGGAAGAAAGGATCGTTCTGCAAGGCGTCTTTGGCCTTTTTCAAGGCTCTGACCTCCTGCGCATCGTTCTCTTTTACGGGGTAGTCATTCAAATCGTATTTCTTGATATCCTCGGGCAAAACGCCCAAAAACCTGACTTCCGGAGCCGAGTAATCCGAGTTCCGAATCAGCGAAGCGGCCGACCCGGCCTTCAGAGTCCGGTAAATATTCTGCATCGTATAGGCGTCAAGGTCGCCGAAGAAATAGAGCGGCACCTGCAACTGATCCTGGATCCGTCGGAGCCAGCCCCGGACGGCATTGGAGGGAACCCCCTGAGCACCGACCAGGATGCAGTTATGCCTTTTGGTGTAACCGTTGGCCACCAGGGTGTTGGCTGTACCTTCCGATTCGACGATCAGACAGTAGTCGATTTTCTTCCGCGCTTTCAGCGTCAGGTTTTGTGGCCGGTTTTTCGGCTGAAATGGCGAGGTTCCGAGCTGGGAAAGATCGATCACGGCGCGGGTTCCGTCCGACAGTGATTCCTCCACCACCAGCTGCTGCGAATAGGTCTGGCCCCCGCGGTCGTTGGCGTAGCAGTTCAGCTCCTCGCGATAGCATTCCAGGATCTCGCAGATGAAGTCGATAATGGAGTCGGATTCATCCTGATCAGCAAAGTCGATCGGCTTCATGAAGGCGTTGTGCTTCACTTCACCTTTGGAAATATAGTAAAGCTCGCGCTTGGTGTTGACCGCGCCGGTGGAGATGTTCCGGAGCAGAATTTCCAGCATGAAGACGGCCCGGGACATTTTCTTCACCGATGCGACATTCAGCTCGGTTTTGATCTTCTTCTTGCCCGGCGTCAGAAAACCGACTTTGAAGTCATAAAGAGCGTTATCAAGACTGCACTTGGTGGCTTCAATCACGGGACGCTTGGCTCTTTCCAGATCCTTCAGCAGTCTCTCGCACAGCTCAATGGACAGATCAGGAATATCGTGCTGTAGAACCTTGCCGCGCATCATCAACTCCTTTGCTTACTTTTTCTTGCCTTTGCCAGGAACTTTCTTCAACGCTTTGGGTTTGGTCTTCTTTTTTGCAGCCGGTTTGGACGGTTTCGCCGTTTTGGTGGCCTTGGGAGCCTTGGCTGCTTTCCTGCCGGTTCCCTTGTCAGCAGCTTTTTTTGCGGCCTTGGCCGTCGCCTTATCCTTGCTCTTGCCTTTGCCCTTGCCTTTAGGGGCTTCCTTGGTCTTGGGTGGCGGTTCCTTGGCCACAGCCTTGGCTGTCCCGCGGGCGGCTTCCGCCTTGCTCCGAGCGACAGCCTGGGCCCGGGTCTTTTTCCCGGAGGTGGCTTTCTCCTGGGTTTCTTCCACCAGCTCGTCGACGTCGATTTCATCCACCGCTTCACGACCTTTGCCACGCTTGCTGCCGCGGCGTCGATCATCGGTGGGAGGGCTCAGATCTTCATCCTCATCCTCGTCGTCGCTGCCCCTTTCCCCTTTGGTCAGGGTCAATTCATAGGCCGCCCCGAGGCGCTTTTTCTTGCGTTTGATGGCCACTTCCAGCCGGGCTTCCGCTTCTTCCAGCTCCTTGGCGGCCTCCTGCGTATCACGGCCCAGGATTTTGAGCAGTCCTTTGTGAGCGGTCTGACGCCGCTCTTCGCTGGACTCGGTCATGCGGACAAGGCCGTCGACCAGAATCGGCGCGAATTGCTCAATATGTGCCATCTTGCTTTCAAGCATGGCTTCCTTGTGCTCACGCTTCAGGTGGCGCGAGAGCCTTTGACCACCCTGCATGAGCGCCCGCCGAATCTCTTCGACGAGTTCGTCGGACGCATCGATGGTTTCCTTCGAAGCGTTCTTGAACTTGATAAAGGGCGAGACGATCGAGACCGCGATAATGTAAGGCCCCTGAGGCAGCGCGCCCCGGGCCTGCTTCATGCCATAGACTTTCCAGTTGACCGAGGTAATGGCTTTGACGATCGCGCAACCGGCCTTGTCGAACTGCAGCGGCACGCGGTTGGCAAAACGCAGAACCTGACAGGCTTCATCGTCCTCACCTTCGGCCTTGCTGCCCCGTTCTTCCAAACGAGCCATGGCCACTTCCACCTGAATCGGCTTGAAGTCGCAGATCGCCGGACGCCGGGACACCACCGAGAAATAATCGACTTCACCGAGGCGCAGGATGCTTTTGGCCAGACCCGCTTCCCCGATGGCCAGCACGGAATTGGTCGAGGGCGGCAGCAGCGAGGCGTTTTGTATGGCCGCGAACAGCGCCTTGCGCTGCTCTTCATTCAATTCAATGAGGGCGGCATCCAGCATCTTCTTGGTAATGCCGTGGTTGGTCACGATCTCGTGCAGCACCTGATCGGTGATGCGGGAAAAGGCGGTGAGAAGCCATTCACGGACCGGAATTTTGCCAAAAAGTTTGCCGTGAGCCAGGAATTCGCCAAGCTTCATGGTATGGGGATGCGGAGCCGTGGCTTCCGGAATATGCGGGACCTTGTTGGCCACCCGTTCGATGTGAACTTCCGCGTCATCCATCAGCTTGTAGTGAAGTTCGAGATGCGGATTCACGAGCACGTTGCTTTTCAGGAAGGCGAGGATACCCGCCTCACCGTTCATCTGCACCCGGCCATCGATCAGAAATTCCACGCTGGTGCCATGCGGGCGATCCCAGTCGATTTCTTCCTTTGACTTGAACATGCCCTTGTTGTTCTTGAGATCAATTTCAATCACACAGGACGTGGCCTTCTTTTGGCCCTTGCAACGGGTAATGACCTTGACGCCTTGGGCCGCGGTTTGCATGGCCCAGGTCGTGGCCGCGGAAATACCGATCCCCTGCTGGCCGCGAGTACAGCGCCCCCGACCGAATTTGGACGAAGCCAGATATTCGCCAAAGACCATCGGCAATTCCTTCACGGGAATGCCAGGCCCATTGTCCTCGACGCGGATCATCACCAGATCCGTGTTTTTGGTCGCGCCCTTGCCCTGGCGCTCGATCACCACGTGAATCGTGGGAAGAATATTGTGTTCCTCACAGGCATCCAATGAGTTATCAAACGCTTCCTTCAGCGTTGTCAAAACCGCCTTGGTGGGCGAGGAGAAGCCGACCTGCTGCAGATTCTTGGCAAAGTACTCCGCGGTACTGCTGGTTTTTAGCGCTGCTGGTTCCCTGATCTTGCGGACTGCCATCCCTTCCCCCTGCATTTCAAATTGAGGCCTGCTGCAGCCTCAATCCAACGGCCCACCTTAAACTATACAAAATACACAGGTTTCTGTCCCTACTCAGCGCGAAACGCCCTTGAGTTAAAGACCTTTTCCACTTTTGTTCACACCCACTCAAATAGCAAGGCTCGGAAGTGAAGCTGGCACTCCTCTCAAGGATCCCTTCATCTTCTCCTGCGGCGGCGATCAGCCGGCGGCGCATGAGCCCCTTATGGATTATACCCAGAGCCTGAGCTTCAACGCTATATGCGTGGCCGATCCCATCCAAGCCATGGAACTGATCAAGCGCGAATACAATAATATTATCTTTGTTGTATCGGATTTTGAAATGGGTGCGGATGCATGGATGATCCGCCTTCGCACAAAAAACATCGCCATCAAGAATCCGACTCCATTCCAGTTACCGTCCGCATTGTGCAAACCATCAAAGGCGGATCAGGGGTTGGGAACGGATCCGGGTTCACGCCCATCCTACATATTTATAGGGATCTGCGCATGAATTTCGCGGTGCCGCTTATTTTCACTCAGCTCAGCATCGCATGAAGAACAGCAACCGGCTACGTTTGATTACGCAGGACGCGCATCTACGTCATAATTTCAGGGTGCCCTCGCCTTCCCATGGCCTCTCGCACAAAGTGACAGGCTCATCCGGGGCATGCCTCCCGTTTGTGCAGGCCATAGAGTCGCGGTCAGGGACCGATCTTGCGAATCCCTTGGATTTCGCTATAGTACAAGGCCATGTGCCTCTTATGGCCCGTCCTGTATCCTTAAAGGATTCCCATGCGCCTCATCCTATGGATTGCGATCTTCGTCAGTACACTGGCAGGAGCCAGCTACGGCTATTACAAGTTTCGCCAAAGCCGTATGATCGCGCACCCTGCCTTCATCGAGGAATTTGCCGAGGAAGCCCGTCAGTACCAGGCGTCATCCACGCCCGTCGACGATCCAACAGCCGCGGCGCTGGAGGATGAAATCGAATGCCAGTACCTTCGCCAGATCGATTGGGAAGGGATTTTGAATCATCACACCTGGCTCAACGGCGTTGAGCGCGAGTCGCTGCGCGGTGAAACCGTCTGGACCTTGCGTCTCAGCCTTCTGGCATTTCTGGGCATGGAATACGATCTCTTTGAAATTGAAAAGCTTGAGGCCGAGTCGCTCACCTACCATCGCATCCACTATGCCGACGCCCCGGAAGCCGTCGTTCAGTCGGAAACCCAGGCGTTTGAACTCTTCCGGCATAAGGTCTGCGGCATTCCCCGGGTCCGCCCTCTGGTTTATGTGGCCTCCGAATGGGGTCAGGTGGCCCTGCGCTTGCCGGACGAATTCAATGAACGCTTTATGAATCAGGCTGAATTCCGCCAGCAGTTGGGGGCCCGCATCAACAAACCGTTTCGCATTAACATCAACCAAAGCCAGTGGACCGTCGAAGACTTCCTCGACCTCATGGAACAACCCTGATTCCCCGTCTGCTCAGAAAGGCAACACCTCATGTTAGGCAATTTGCTCGCCATCGCCTGTGCTGTGGTATGGTCCCTCTCGATCATACTCTTGAAAAAGTCAGGAGCGCGCATTCATCCCCTGGCCCTGAACCTTGGCAAGAACGTTATCGGGCTCGTCCTGCTGCTTCTGACCGCTTTTATCGTCGAAGGTGGGGTGATGGTCCCGCCGCCACGGGAAACGGCTCTTCTGCTGCTCAGCGGCTTCCTCGGCATTGGGATTGCGGATGGCTTTGTCCTGCGGGCCATGCAGCATCTGCATGCATCGCATGTGGGCATCATTGAGTGTCTCTTTGCCCCTTTTGTGATCATCCTCTCCGTGCTCTTCCTGGGCGAAAAACCGACCGTCACCATGCTGATCGGAGGAACGCTGATCGTCGCCGCGATGCTCTTTGTGAATCCGTCGCCCAGCACGGCCGATACTCAGGCACCCGCCCGAAAAAGTCGTGGCATCCTTTTGATGTCGTTTGGTCTGTTCCTGATGGCCCTGGGCATCATCCTCATCAAGCCGCTCTTTGCCAGCACGAGCTTGATTTCCCTGGTCACCATCCGCATGGTCGCGGGCGTGGTGGGCTCAGCCTTGATCTTCGGCGCCATTGGGGAAAGACGCGCTCGATTTCGCGAATTTTTCACCGCACCGCATAAGGTGGCTTTGATCTGTGGCTGTTTTTTGAGCGCTTATGTTTCGATCATACTTTGGGTGGCGGGGTACAAGTATCTGCAGGCTTCCGTGGCAGCTCTGCTGAATCAAACCTCGACCATCTTCACGCTGATCTTCGCGGTCATCTTCCTGCAGGAAAAGCTGACCCGTTCGAAGGTGATTGCCATCTTTCTGGCCATGAGTGGAGCGGCACTCATCACTCTGGCCAGTTGATGGGGCTTACATCACCCCGTAATCATCGCTCTGACCGAGTCGCACGGCCAGCTCGAGGATGTAGCGATATCCTGCGGATTTCCGCAAAACCGATTTTACGCAGCGTGGGAGATCCTTGCACTCCTGCGTGCGATCCTTGGCACTGATGATCAGGGTGGGCAGTTCCTTCACAAAACAGTTCAGATAGAGCGAGATATCCACCGCCGTCTGATCGCCCAGGTCGTAATCCAGAATTGCGACATCATATTTTTTGAAGAGGTCGATCACCCCAAGGTCTTCAAGATTTTCAAAGCAATCGAGCGGAATCCCTTCCATATCCGCCAGACGCTGCATGATGGCCAGAAAACTGGGATCATCGTCGATAAGTACCAGGCGACGCGGCGATGAAAATGGTTTCTGCAGTTGGCTGAAATAGCGACTGTCCCACACAGCGGTTTGTCTTTGCAGAGATGTGGTGTTACATCCCATGGCTTGATTGTACATCGTCATTTTCCTTTCCTTCGGCCTGCCCCAAGCGACCCTCAGGGTTGCTTCGGTCCGGCTTTCAACCTGCACAATTCTTTCCAAACTAAAGCGACGCGAGCTTGGTATCCGAGATTATGGGAAATGATCGCCATGAGCAAATTACGAACGTAATTCTTCCTTTCAAACATGAATTCGGTCGGAAAGTACTTCGTTTTTGCGGCAAAAATAGCGGGAATGTGAAGATGCGAAGACCGAAAGTCTTCGCACCTTTATGAGAAATGAAGGGAAATCAGAGAACGGCAGGCACTTGCATGGTCACGCAGTGAACAGCGCCGCCGGTGGCGATCATGCCATCACTCGGAATGAAGACGACTTTGTAACCAAGCGATTCATAGACGCGGCGTGCTTCAGCTTCATAGCTCCTCAGCAAGGCCTGGTCCTGATAACTGCCGCTGTTGCCGCGCAGATACTGAGGAACGATCGCCGTGCCGTTCAGCAGAAGCGAGTTCGTGTAAGAGCGGAAGAGCCCGGCGCTGGGAACCGGCATCGGGATGCGGACCACGTTATAACCAAGGTCGGCAATGTCACGGGCGCGGGCATCCAGGTAACGCTGAATCTGCTGCGTGAGGCTGCGGTTGCTGCTGCTCGCATAGGACAGGGTTTCGTTGCTAATTTGACCGACGATGACCGTATCATCGTTCAGGAACTTGGCCCACATATCGATATGGCCTGTGCCTTCGGTTGGCATGCGCGGGAAGATATAGGTCTGCTCGCAACCGGCAAACTCACCGTAGTACTGTTTGATGTCTTCAGCATCCAACACCATATCTCCGGCTTTGAAGACATCGGCATTCGCATCGGTGACGCGCGTGCTCATCAGACACTCGCCGCGGTTGTTATTCATGAAATTGCCGCCTTCATTGTAAACCGGAACGCTGACGCGGGTGATGCCGGTCAGACCTGCGAAGGAGCGGGCCGTGGCATCATCGGCTTCGCGACGTGGATAATAGTTGAAATCAAGCAGTCGCAATTCATTGCTCGCGGTTACTGCGCCGAGGGGAGCCCAGTCACGCGCCCAAACCGTAACCTGACCATAGTCCTTCTGCTCAACCACAGACACCTTATTAATATGGGTACCTAAAGCCTGGCGCAGACGGCCGAAGGTGGACGACTGTAAGGTCAAACCGGAACCCCGACTCGTGGTGACCCAGACCTTTTTCACACCGGCATCCATGATGGCTTTGACCAGATCTTCACGTCCATAAGAGGTCATGAGCTCCGAGGAAACGATGACAGCATCGGACTTCGCGTATTCGGCAGGAACAACCTGTTTGCCGCGAAAAGCAGACATGCCGGACGCAGTCGCGTCTTCGTAATGTCCGTCGAGTGTTGACTTGGCCCCGGTACCGCAGGCTGTCGTGACCAAACCCAGTGTCAGCAGGCTTAAGCGCAATGGCTTGAATTTCATGAAGGACTCCTAGAAAGATGGAATAACCGTCTTTCCTTTTATAGGAGCGGAGTTCAGGAAACAATTTCGCGCAACTAAACAAGCCGCAAAGGATATGCATTTTTACTGAATAAAATTAGCCTACTTTAATGTGCCAGGGCTCAAAGCGAACACCATAGCTATTGTTCGGCGTGTAGCGAATATCCACATAGCCGAGATCAGTGAGGCGTTTGAAGACATCGCTTTTGGCGAATTGATCGGTGAAGTTGCGATAACCCCAACCGATCTTGCCCACATCAAAATCGCTGATGCCATGATAGGAGTGACCGGGAGGGGCCAGGGAACGCGAGGCGCGCGACAGGTTGCCTTTGCAGTGGATCGCCTTGCTCAGGAAAAGATGCAATTGTTTAACGACCGAACGAACGCCTGAGGTCAGGACGATATCGCTGCCGACATCGCGCACGATCGCCTCATACATCGCCTGGGGACGTCCCTTGAATATATAGTGGCCGGACCCGGGGATCTTGATCGTGTCCTTCTCATCAAAGCGCGCGGTGAGTTGCCCGGTAACCTTGTCACCATAAAAGCCATACCTGCGAGCGTCAAAGAAAAAGATCTCTTCGACAAAAGCCAGTTCCTCGGCCGTGAACATCCCGATCTGTGACAGGTTCGCGGATGACTTGAGCAGGTCATCAAAACTCAGGAGATTGAAGTTGGCAAAACCGATGGTCTCCTGAGCGCGGGCCAGACGCGCCCGTACCTGCTTGAGCAGGGCGAATTTTTCCGGAGGCAAATAGATGTCATCGGTGAAGTCAGCGTCGAAGTTATCGATCTTTTCCTGCATGGTTTTAGGGGTAACGGGATCCAGCGGGGCGGTGCTGCTGCCATCCTCATCGAGCAACTCTTCGGAAAAAGCCGCAGCTAAAGGTCGCGTCGCCAACACTCCCAGAGTGACAGCGAAACCTCTAATTATTTCACGCCGTTGCATGACTCCATCCTCTCCTATAGGAACCGGGCCATCGTAATGATTATGATTCGGAGTCCCAATAAAAAACTTGAGCCGGGTCAGGAATGAAATCTTAACTTCTGGGAAGAAATGCCGAACCTCAAGTCGAGGGCATTTGGCATATGAAGGTCGGCTTCCGAAATTTACTCAGTAGACAGGATTTGGATCGCAGAATTATTGCGTTCTATACCCTGGCTGCCATCGTCATTACGCTGATCTTCAGTGTGATGATTTCCCTGTATGGGGCATGGGGTCTGGGCCTTGCGCTGCTGGCTATCGCCGGCAATAACCTGCCGGTCCTCTATCTCCTGCGCCGGCGAACGAAGAGTCGCAAGGCCTCGTATTATCTGATCGCCAACGGGGCCTTTACGATGACCTTCGCCATGAGTTTTGTGGGGGGGCTGGAAGGTCCGGTGACCTATTGGTTGGGGCTCCTGCCGCTGGCGGGGGGCCTGCTCCTGTACCTGCGAGGGATTATCTATGGAACCCTGCTGGCCTTTGCCTCCGTTCTAGTCTTATCCCTGCGCCCATACGTTCCAGGGGTTTACGACGTTCTGATCCCGGACATGCTCTATCTCGTTGTTTCCCTTTGCTGTTTTGTGACCATGATCGGCTTCATCGCCTGGTTCTTTCTCCAAAAGAACGCTCTGGTGGTCGCGGATCAAACCCGGAAGCTCGACCATCTCCTGAATATCGTGACCCACGATATCGCCAATCCTTTGACGCTGATTTCCGGTCATGCGGAACTTCTCATCTCCCAAGGTCATGCCAGCCATGCTCATACCCAGGCTTTGCATCGCATTGCCCGGGCTTCGGATTTGATTAACGAGATTTTACGCAAGGTGCGGCAGATCCAGGCCGCGAAAGCCGGCAAGCTCCGGATTCAGACCTGCGCTGTGAGTCTGGCGTCGATGTTCGATCAGCTCCGCTTTATCTTTGAGGCCCGCCTCGAGCGCAAAAAGCAGACGCTGCGGATTGATCTGCCGGCTTCTGATTACGATGTGCTGGTCCAGGCGGAACCGGTGATGCTGCTGAATGAAGTGCTGAACAATCTGATATCCAATGCCATGAAGTTCTCACCCCAGGGCAGCACGATCCATGTGATCGCCACCCGCGAGCCGGATGCCATGCGGATTGAAGTGCGGGATCAGGGCATCGGCATTCCCCGCGAGCTTCTGCCTTATATCTTTGACGACTTCCGTTCCACGAGTCGCCCGGGAACGGAAGGGGAAACCGGCACAGGATTTGGTCTGCCGCTCGCTCGCCACATCGTGGAGGCCTTCGGCGGCAGTCTGCACGTCACAAGCCATTCCGCCGACGAGACCCGCAAACCCACGGGCACGGTCTTTACCCTGCGGCTGCCTGTTTCTCAGGCCGTGCGCTATCAGACCAAGGCTTCCTGAGGCCAGCTGTTCCAGGGGCTCTGCATTTTCATACAGAACACCGAACCACCGGACTTGATGAACTCATCCGTTTCCACTTCCACCGGCGTAAACCCATAGCTGCGGAGGATGCGGCAGGTTTCCTCGCATCCTTTCTGCAGAATCACATGCTGCTGATCCGGGCAGTGCGCATTGCAGGCGAAGCCTGGGGCATCCGCTTCCGGCAGGGGCACTTCGATGATGCGCGGGAAGAGGCGTTGCAGGGTCTTCCAGCCATCCGCGGTAAAACCATCCCGGCACGCAAGGACGGTGCGGGCATCGAGCAGGCTGAGGCAGGTATCGAGGTGATAGAATTTGGGGTTCCGGAGTTCAAAGAGCACGATCGGTGTGCCCGTGATCGCGTGAATGGTTTCATAGATACGCGGATCGGTCCGGAAACCATGGCCGCCACAGATCAGGCGACGGCCCGGCACCCAGAGCGCATCCCCCATGCCTTCAAAGAGAGTTTCCTTCTGTCGGGTCGGAAGCGCCTGCACCCGCACCCCGAGGCGTTCGAGTTGAGCCGCCAGCGAGGAAACTTCCAGATGCCGGGTTTCATCCCACATGTTGCTGAGGATGACGGCGGGCTGTCCGTCGCGGTCCAGATAGGGAAAGGTTTGGTTGGCACAGAAAACCATGTCCGGACACTCCGGGCGGCAGTCCATCACCGTGGTTTTGAATCCGAGCTGCTGGTAGACTTCGACCACTTTCTTCCACTGCTGCCGGGCTCGTTCCTTGTCAACCGTATGCAGCTCACCGTGTTCGTTCTTCATGTGGGCATTGATCGCAGCCACCAGATCGAACGCATCCGGTTTCACAAAAAACACTGAGCGACCCTGAACCATCTCAGGATATTGGTCTGCAGGACGCAAGTCTCCACCGCTGCGATCGATCAAACATCGTTCCATAGCTTCACTCTGTTTCAAATATTATTTAACGCCTCTTGGTATTTATCCAAAAATTTCGAATATCTTGCAAGAAAATTCAAAATCGCGCCACATCGGCCTTTCGCAACCCTCAGAAAGTCAAAATTTTTTCCGAAACGTAAGAGAGGATTCCGTGCGAGGTGGTGATTGTTCCCCATTGGTAAAAACTGGAAAACCCTGTCCGCCATGGCTTTGGCTCTTGGCAGCCTTCCGAGCATCGCCCGAGCGGATCTGGCAAGACAGCATCAATCCTTTGATCGCATGATGCTGCCTGGGGGACGCGCGGCCATGATGGGTGGAGCATACACGGCTCTGTCAAACGACCCTTCCGGACTCTTCTATAATCCAGCCGGCATCGCGCAGGGAAAGCAGAACCAGGTTTCGCTGAACACCTGGTCGACCAATCGCAGCGAAGTCGTTTTCAAGGAAGCGGTGAAAGGCCAGGATTTCACGGAAACATCCAGCACCTTCTTCGGTGGTTTTGCCGGTGGCGTCTTTCACAAAAAATGGTTCACGCTGGGTTACGTGATTGCGACCCTGGATAAGCGCAACATCAATCAGGATGATTATTTTCAGGATATCTCGGACGAGGCTGGTCAGGCGCGCGACTTCACTCGCATCCATCAGGAAAGCAATTCCTACGATCTCTTTGGGGCCAGCGTGGCTTTCCATCTGGGGAAATCCTGGTCGCTCGGTATCGCGGGTTTTTATTACGATCGCAACATTGAGGCGATGGACTACCAGCAGGTGCTCTTCAACGGGGGCCAGGTCCTCGTGCAGGAATCCAAGGTGCGTGTCTCCAATCAAGGTTTTCACGGCAGCGGGGGGCTGCACTATCACGGGGACAATATCAGCATAGGCCTGAGCGTGCGCGTGGGCGAGCCGGTTTTGAACAAAGGCAGTCTGAATTATAATTCGGTGACCCATGCCGTCGCGGACACCATTCCCGAAGTGGTCAACTACAGCAGCGATGACTATGAGATCGACACGGAAATCATTCCCAATATCTATCGCCTGGGTTTTGCCTTCCATCCGGCCCAAGGCATTCTGGTCAGCACGGACCTGTCCTATTCAGCACCGGTGGCCGTGGATAACGGTTCCCCGGATCGCCTGGGCACCTGGAACTACGCGCTGGGCGTTGAAACCGGCTTCACCCATTGGCGTTTGATGCTCGGCATCTTTACCAACAATTCGACGTTTCCGAAAATCAAAGGAGATGAGAGCAATCAGACGGCTCATCTGAACTATGTGGGCAAAACGATCGGCACAGCGATCCTGACCAAAAGTTTCGATCTGCAGATCGGATTTATCCGACAGGATGGGCGCGGCACCGCTCAAATCGTTGCGGGTGCCACAGCCAACCAGAAAGTGGAAGCCACCACGGAAAACATACTGCTGAGTTGGACGTTCAAGCTTTAGCCACGGCCTTGGGCGTGGAGAGCGAATGAGCCAGATGTTCCTTGATCTTTTGAATCAGCAGCGTGCGATTGATTGGTTTGCAAACAAAATCATCACAACCAACTGCGAGGCAATGTTCCAAATTCTCCCGGCGAGTGTGAGCCGTCACAGCCAGAATGGGATTCTTAAACCCCATGTTACGAAGTCGGGTCGTCGCTTCATAGCCATCCATCTCGGGCATTTGAATATCCATGAGGATGACGTTGTAATCGCCTCTCAGTCCCTTCTCGACGCCTTCCACACCATTGCAGGCCAGCTCCACCTCGGCTTCGGCCAACCCCAGCATGCGAAGGACCAGCTCACGGTTGTCGAGCGCATCGTCGACAAAGAGAACCTTGATTCCTCTCAAATTAAGCATCCCCGTGTCGGGAGGTACCAGGCGTGCAGGACGCATTCTGTTCTCATCCTGTAAAGGTTTCATAGTGCTGTCTCCCTGCTGCGACCAATAGGCAGAATCCCGCCTTGCGAACGCGTTTCAGCCGCTTTGATGCCGACCTTGCTTGTGCAATCTTTGACCCGATCATTCAAGAAAATCGGGTTTCAATCAACCGGCTTTTTTAAGAAGCGACCCGGGCTTGCGATCCCGTCCCTCTCGGAATGGATCGCAAAACGTCCGCCATCTCATGGCCAATGGGCCAGAAACGCCTGTTGTAAAAATTGCTGCCTCTGCAGGCAATTTATGTCTTTTCCTGGCGTCTGCCAATTCTTCTTTTGCAGTCATGCGGCAAGTCCGTGTCCGGTCGATAAAAACCTTGCAGCACAGGCTCAAGGGGCTTCCCGCAGGCAACCTTTCGTATGCCGATGGAAAAATCACCCCTGCTTGCCGTGCGTCGCTCGCCTTTTTCGCTGCATCCCGCATGCCAAACACACAAGCCGACGCCTTCGTAAAACGTGACTGAGGCTCAATGAAAATTTTTTTTTTATCTTACGCGAATCCGTGGCGGGACACACCGTCATTTGCAGTGAAAAAAAGTGATGCAATATGCAGGATTTTACGGATGAGTTCCAAAAAAAGGGGGGATGCCCCCCCTTGCGTGTTAGGTCAACAGCATGGCCGTCGCAAGCCCGGGTCTTGCGACGCGCGTCGGCGCCTGATGGGGAGCCTTGCACGACGTCCAGTCCGACAAGGCGATGATCTCCGGTGGCCCCTGTTCCGCCTGAAAGGTCAAGCGCAGAAAAGGATCCTCCGCAAAGCTGAGCCCGACGATCTTATGATCACGCAGCTCGCTCAACTGAAACTCGCTGCCGTCACCCCAGTCGTCTGTTTTCAAACGGCGTATCAGTACAAGCTCTTCCTGGCGTCGGCGACTGACCACGCTCAGGATCGCATCCTGAGCCAGCGGCATGCAGCTATGCAAAGGTCCTGGCAGCTTCTGTACGAACGAAGCGGTAAAGACCCGCAAATGACCATCCTGCGTGACCGCAAGCAGACGTGTGTCCGCTGCAAACGTGCCGACGGCCTTGCCACCGACATTCTCACCGAGGCGCTGCGTTTTCGCATCATATGTCAGCTGAAGCGTCAGCTTCGGCGATTGCGCACGGGCCACCGACGCCACCGGCCGCAAGGTCACGATGCGACCGCGGCTGTTGCGCGTTTCGCTCGCAAGTTTGCCCATGTTGTAGAGCAAAGGCTGTTTTTCCCGGGCCAGAGACACCTCCACATAAGCATCGGTGCCTTCAGGCCAGATCTGAGCGAAGAGCACCGATTGTATGCCCTTGGCCAGTTCATAACTCTTGTCACGGGACCAGCCGCTCAAGCGCACAGCCTTGGCCAGCACCGGCCCGTCCTCCTGCTCGCGATAAACGACATGCAGGACATTGGTGCCGCTGATGGGCGGCACGACGCTGACGAAAAAGAGGTCCTCACCCACAAAGGTTTTTTCACTGACCTTGACCAGCATGGCCTGACCATTCCGTCGAATCGCCAGCACCTCATCAAGGTCGGAGCAATCGGTCAGGAATTCGTCCTTTTTCAAACCGGTTCCGAGGAAACCCTCCTGCCGGTTGACATAAAGTTTCTGGTTGGCCAGCACCACCTCACGCGCACTGACTTCACCAAAGGTGGCGATTTCCGTGCGGCGCTTGCTACTTTTCCCAAAGCGCTGCTTCAGGGACTTGTACCAGTTAATGGTATAGGCCGTGAGCTGCTTCAGATGCCCTTCGGTTTCCTTCAATTCCGCCTGCAGCTTGTCCAGGACCTTGTTCGCCTGGTCGCTGTCGAACTTCGTCAAGCGTTTGAAGCGGATTTCCAGCAGGGCTTCCAGATCATCATCCGTGACCGGGGTGACGATCGCTTTCAAATGCGGTTTGAAAGCTTTTTGCAGAATGGGCAGCGCCTCTTCCCAGGAGCTGGCGCCTTCCAGTTTGCGATAGATCTTCTGTTCAATGAAGATCTGCTCCAGCGTGGCCTTGTGGATCTTGTGCAGAAGGGTCTCGCGATTCAATTCGAGTTCCCGCTTCAAAAGATCACGCGTGCGTTCCACCGCATCGACCAGAAGATCACGCGTGCCTAAAAAGGCCGGCTTTTCATCCTGAATCACGCAGCAGTTCACCGAAATGCTGACCTCGCAATCGGTGAAGGCATAGAGCGCCTCCATGGTCTGCTCCGCCGATACTCCGGTCGGCAGATGCACCCGAATATCCACCTCATGGCCTGTATTATCCTCGACGCGCTTGACCTTGATTTTACCCTTTTCATGCGCCGTGAGGATCGACTCGATCAGGCTCACCGTGGTGGTGCCATAGGGCAGATCGCTGATCTGCAGGGTCCGGGCATCGACGATCCGAATACGGGACCGCACGCGCACGCGACCCCCGCGCCGCCCTTCCTGATAGCCGCTAAAATCCGCGAGACCGCCCGACGGAAAATCCGGCAGCAGCGTGAAGGGCTTGCCCTGCAGATGCTGAATGGCCACATCGCAAAGTTCGGCAAAGTTATGCGGCAGGATCTTGGTCTGCAGACCGACCGCGATGCCTTCCACCCCGAGGGCCAAAAGCAGGGGAAATTTCACCGGCAGATGCAAGGGCTCGCGATTCCGTCCATCATAGGACGCCTGCCACTCGGTCAGATCCTCGTTGAAGAGGATTTCCTTGCCGAGTGCCGACAGACGCGCTTCGATGTAACGGGACGCTGCGGCCCGGTCACCGGTAAAAATATTGCCCCAGTTGCCCTGGGTATCGATCAAGAGTTCCTTTTGGGCGATCTTGACGAGGGCATCCTCGATCGCCATGTCACCATGCGGATGATAGCGCATGGTGTGGCCGATAACGTTGGCGGCCTTGTTCAGGCGACCGTCATCCAATTCCCAAAGCGCATAAAGAATGCGCCTCTGCACGGGTTTCAGCCCGTCCTTGATATGCGGCACCGCCCGATCCAAAATCACGTACGAGGCATAGTCCAAAAACCATGACTCATACAAGTCTTCCACATGGGCTGGGCTTGTTTCCGTTCTCATTCAGTTTGCTCCAGAACGCTCAAAGGTTCTTCCGTACGCAGATTGTCGATGATGAAGCGCTGGCGCTCCTGTGTGTTTTTTCCCATGAAGTAACTGAGAATTTCCTGAATCGCCGCTTTCTGCGAAAGGCGGACAGGTTCCAGGCGCATCTCAGGGCCAATGAATTGACCGAACTCATCAGGAGAGATTTCGCCGAGCCCTTTGAACCTTGTAATTTCCGACCTGGCTCCCAGAGCCTGCAGCGCTTTGGCTTTTTCCTTTTCATCATAGCAGTAACGCAGAGCCTTCGGCGTGCGCACGCGGAAGAGGGGTGTTTTCAGGATGAAAAGATGCCCCGCCTTCACGAGTTCCGGAAAGAACTGCAGGAAGAAGGTCATCAGCAAAAGGCGGATATGCATGCCGTCGACGTCGGCATCGGTGGCCAGCACGATGCGTTGATAGCGGAGGTTTTCAATCCCGTCCTCGATATCAAGGGCATGCTGCAGAAGGTTGAACTCCTCGTTTTCGTAGACGACCTTTTTGGTCATGGCGAAGCAGTTGAGGGGTTTGCCCCTCAGACTGAAGACGGCCTGAAGTCGGACGTCCCGCGCCTTGGTCAAGGAGCCACTGGCCGAGTCACCCTCGGTGATGAACAGCGTCGAGAGCGGCGCGTCCGTATCACGACTCAGGCGATGCACGCGACAGTCACGCAGCTTCTTGTTGAAGACGTTGGCTTTCTTCGCCCGTTCGTTGGCGAGCTTTTTGATCCCCTGCATTTCCTTGCGTTCACGTTCCGACTGCAGAATTTTTTTCTGCAGGGCCTGGGCTGTTTCCGGATTCATATGCAGGTAATTGTCGAGCTGCGTCCGCAGAAAATCCATGACCCAGGACTTCAGGCTGGGTCCATCATCACCGATCGTTTGCGTTCCCAGCTTGGTCTTGGTTTGTGATTCAAAGACGGGATTGTCAATCCGAACGGCAATGGAGGCGATCAAGCCGCTGCGAACGTCCGCCGCGTCGTAATCCTTCTTATAGAATTCGCGTGCCGCCCGCACCAGCCCCTCGCGCAGCGCCGCCTGATGCGTGCCACCCATGGTGGTGTGCTGGCCGTTGACGAAGGAATAGTGCTCCTCGCCGTACTGCTCCCCGTGGCCGATCGCCACTTCGATATCCGGTCCGCGCAGCTGAATGATGGGATAACGGAGTTCCACCAGCGCGGTCTTCTGCTTCAAAAGGTCGAGCAGGCCGTCCTGCGAAGCATAGACCTGGCCGTTCAGAACGACCTCAAGCCCCCCGTTCAGCCAGGCGTAGTTCCAGAGCATCTGCTCGACGATTTCCCGGTCAAACGCATAGTTGCGGAAAATGGTCGAGTCCGGCCGAAAAAACACCTCTGTGCCATCGGGCGCCTTGGGATCCTTGAATTTCTCTTCCTTAACCAAAATGCCGCGGGAAAAGGTTGCCTTGACACCTTGACCCTGCCGTCTTGATGCAATCCAGAATTCCTCGGACAGGGCATTGACCGCCTTGGTCCCCACCCCGTTCAGGCCGACCGATTTTTTGAAGGCTCCAGAGCCGTATTTTCCACCTGTATTGATTTGCGAGACGCAGGCCACCACCTTGCCCAAAGGGATGCCGCGGCCGTAGTCGCGAATCCGCACGCCATCAGGCTCCAGATGAATCTCGATGCGATTGCCGGCCCCCATCACGTGTTCATCGACGCAGTTGTCGATGACCTCTTTCAGCAGGATATAAATGCCGTCATCGCTCTGGCTGCCGTCTCCCAACTTGCCGATATACATGCCAGGTCGCAGGCGGATATGATCCTTCCAATCCAGGGATTGGATGTGTTCTTCGCTATATTCCTGCTCCATTCATTTCCTCGTTTCAGTCCATTGACTACAGTAAATAGTGCAAAGGATGACTTGTGGCGAGGGAACCTGGCAAGGAAAAAAGCAAAAAGCCGGGCATTTTGCCCGGCTTCGTAGACATTAAGTCAGGGTTCGATCAGTTTACTTGGCGACTTCGATCACGTCGAACGCGAAGGAAAGTTTGTCAACTGTCAGGTCGGCAAGCCACGTGGATGCCGTGGAACCACCGGTGCTGATCACCTGCTTCGTGGCATCGGGACCACCGGCTACGGTGTCAACCAGAGTATAGGTACCATGGTTGGAGCTGTAGATGCCGTTGATCAATGGATAGATGCCTTTCACATGCAGAGGCACAGGCGAGACAATCTTGAGTTCCTTCACACCGAGGGAACGCTTGCCTTCCTCAACAGTTTGTTCCCAAACCGTCGCCACGATCTTCGCATCCGTGACACCAGGCACATTCAAGGGCACCGTGATGTCCATGAAGGTCCGGGTGAACTGGTCACCGTTGAAGTCAGGCTTGGTGGTGAGCACCAGCTGGTTGATCTTCGCCGTGGCTTCCCGGAAGATAATGGACACGGGAATCGTTCCGGCTGCTGCCACGTTAAAGGTAAACGGGTTGGTGGTCACGTTGTTGTTCTGAACCACGAACATCTGGGCCCACTTCCAGGTATCCTTACCCGTCACTGGAGCGATGAAGGCGGTCGAAGCACCGTTGTTGGGACGGAAGAAGAATTCGTTGCCGGTGTCGGCTTCGGTCTTCACACGAGCCCAGACAAAGTAATCGCCAGGAGCCTTGATATCCATGTTCCAGGTGATCGCCTGAGCAACGTTCGCGTTGTTGGCACGGGCTGTTCCCGCAGCTGACGTTGCGTAGGACTTGATGGCACCATCGACATCATCGGTGGCCATCGTGAACGGAGCAGCAAGGGTCGCCTTGTCCACACCGCCAAAGGCATATTCAGGTGGAATGGTCAGGGTGATCGGTGCTGCTGTTGCCAGCATCACGTCACCGGTCGCGTTGGGATAAACCACGGGCTTCGGCTTGTAACCATTGGCCTCAAGGTCTTTGAGCCAAAGGTTCATTTGCGCCGTCATCGTATCAACGCAGGTCTTGGTCGACCCTTCCCAGCAGTTATGGGCTTGTTTCATTTTTTGCACAGGCAGCGTCTGATCGATGCCGGCATATTTATCGAAGCCGGCACGGCTCAAGAAAGCCAGGTGAGCTTTCTCAATGTCAGCTTCCACGAATGTGGTGGCGTGACAGCTTGCGCAATAAGGCTCCAAAAGCGGTTCATAAAGGTTGGCCTTAAAGGAGGCCAAGGACACTTCCATAGGTATATCACTGACACCAGCAACCGGCTGTCCGTCCGGGCCAAGAATTTCACCATTTGGGCCTGTTGTTCCCGTAGCTATTGCGCCACTTGGCTTGGAAGGTGGCTTCCCGCAGCCTGTCAGTCCCAAGGCTACGAAGCCGCTTAGCGCCAGGATGAGTCCAAACTTCTTCATATTGAGTCCCCATCTCCTGAAGTCAAACCGAAACCAGCGTTTCGGAGAATTTTCATCCCTCAAACTCGTCTCTAAAGTAGGTCTTAGTCCAGGAAAAATCAGCTATGGGAAAAGCAGCAGGAGTATAAGACCTCAGGTGTCGTCGCGACAAGAGGCGCCGCTTGCGCGGCGCCTTTGTTCAAACCGATCTCATTAGGCTTTGTTAGCAAAAGCCTGATACATGGCTTCCTGGCCTTTGAACGGGTTGACCGTTGCGTTGGCAGCCAGGACTGCTTCGAACTGAGCCATGCGGCCAGCGAAAGCAGCGAAGTTGTACGTGATGGCGAGAGCCTGAGCAGCCGGGGTACCAGCGGTAACCGTAGCGTAGCTCGTATCAACCGCACCGGAGTCGGCATACTTACCGATCTGGAGCATGTTGGTGCCTGGGATCGCGGTCTGACCGATGGCAAGCATCAGAACGGAACCATGGGAACCGTTGTCAGCCGAGTAATCCGTACCGTTACCGGAGGAAACCGACCCGTCAGAGGTCACGGCGATGAAGAGTGGAGCGCCTTTGCGGTGCGCAACTTCCAGAGCCAGACCAGCTGTTTGACCAGCTTCGAAATCTTTTTGGTTCTGACGGGCACGACCTTGGCCGTGGTAGTCATAACCGCCCAATTCGATCACAGCACCGGAAGCCAGACCATCAGAGAGCAGTTTCGCCATGATGATAGCTTTCAAGCTGGATGGACTGTTGGGAGCAGCCGTCGTTGCACCAGTCAAGGTTGCCACTGGGATGGCGTTGAATGGAGTACCGGTGATCGCTGCATCCGTTGTTGGAGTCAGCTTGTCAGCGGTAAACTCAGTCAAGAGATCCTTGGCACCGATGTAACCGCACTCGATCAGATCTTTCACTTCCTGGTTCAGATCCTTGGCCGAGAACACACCAAGTTTGGAAGCTGTCAGTTTGTGAGCCAGGTCAGCCACAGCCACAGAGGACTGCACGTTGCCGCCGAAGCGGGTGGCGATCAAACCAGGGTTCACAAGGTTGGACAAGCTGCCTTCGTTGGCGATGGTGGCTTTGGCCAGACCAGGGTTTTGACCCACGTTCAGAGGAGCGGTACGACCCAGGGTGTTCGCCTGACGGCCCGTCCCTGCGATCTGCACCAGCTGGCCAGGGTTGCCGATGACCTGAGTGGCCAACTGCACTGGGTTCAGTGGGTTGTTGGCGGTATCATCACCGGAAGTACCGGCCATACCTACTGCTACCGTTTTAGCGAGAGCAGCGGCGCTCATGACGCTCTTCATACCAGCCAGGAATTGGCTGCTGGCGATAAACTGGCCTTTCACACTGGTATCCAGGGTAGGAACACCCGTCACACCCAAAGTCTGGTAACCAGCGGCAGCGAGCGGCTCGAAAGCAGCGCCGGCAGCTTGTTTACCGATCATGAAGTTACCGGAGATGGCAGCACCACCGGAAAGTTCGATTTGGAGGTAGCCTGGCATTTTCGCCCCGCCTGCCGCAGCCGTACCAGCCTTGGCACAGTTGGGAGCACCGAGAGCTTCCTGACCGAAAGTGCTGAGGATGCCTGGCACCACAGCGAAGCTGAGACCAGCCATCAGACCAGCGCCGACGAATTCACGACGGTTGGTTGGCAGCTTATGGTCAGCGTGCAGAACGGGCTTGGAGTTTTCAGTCCAAAGCTCCTTCTGCGCCTTATCAGCTTTTTCGGCTTTCTCTGCGGCTTCTTTCGCAGCGAGTTTCGCCAGGATTTCTTCTCTTCTACTTGTAAATTTCATATCCATTACCCCGTATTTTAATGCTGTTATGTAAGTTAAATTCCCGTTTAACGTTCCTGCTGAACCGCCCTCTTAGTAGAGGAAGAACTCACCACTCGCAACGATACCTGCACAGGTTGCCATGAAGATGGCAGGACCGGTACCGCCCAGAGCTTTCAAGGCTTCCACACTCGCCGCGACAGTGGCGATATCTGTGGCGCGAGGGCCTTGCAGTGCAGTCTCAGGACCGTAGAAACCATCCACCAGGGTCTTGGCGAAGGTGTTCGAGTCCGCAGGAGCTGCGGCGAGAGTCAAACCAGGGAACTTGGCTGCCAGCAACTGAGCGTTGTTGGCAAGCACATCGCAGTACGAGGAAGCCAGTTTGGTGACCGAAGCCACTTTACCAGCCGTGATGGCTGCAGGAGCATGATCCGTTGGCAAAGCCGACAGAGCCTTGGTGTATTCCTCAGCTGGAGCCACACCACCGGCGGCGGCGGGAGCGTTCAGCGCCACACCTGTCAGGTTTTGCAAAGTGGCTGTCACCTGACGGAAGTTGAGGATACCGAAGGCGCTCGACAAAGCTTCGACCTTGTCGATAGGCTTCTTGGAAGTTTCGTCTTCATCAGCCCCGGTACCGTCATCAGTACCAGGATTCTGAACCGCGGTTTCACCCGTGGAAACGGCTCCTTTGGAAGCTTTCTTCGACGAACAGGCGTTGGCAAAAAGAGCAGCGCTCAGTGCCAGTCCGAATATAGTCAAACTCTTTCTTGAGATAACCATTTCTATGATCCTTTCTATAGCGTATTTAAGTAGGTATTCCCGTTGACTGCTTACCCGCCGATCTTGCTGCCGCAATCCACGGCGGCGTCCTTGAACAGATCTTTCATGTTGTAGGTCGCGGAGAAATCAGCAGCCAGCTTAGCGATGGCAGCTTTATCAGCCGTCGACGTACCTTCTTTCAAGCAGACAGTCTTATAAACACGCTTAGCCATACATTCGGGGAACATCTTGGAGGAAGCCAGCATCTCGCCGAAGGACTTCACGCCGTTACCCGACTTCTTGGTTGCATCCCAACCCAAGGCAGCGTTGGTGCCTTCGAGCCAGAGGTTCAACCAGGCGTCGCTGGTAACAACGGCACCACCAGGGAACACGTCGTTGTTCTGGTTCGTTTTGGGAACCGGAGCCGCAGCGATCGTGATCGCAGCCTGGGCGTTGTTGTTGGCAGGAGGAACAAAGTCAAAGTAAGAAAAGGCGCTAGCCAATGGGTCCATACCCGCATGGCAACCCACGCATTCCGTACGATACTTGGTAGCATCGCCACCAGGAGCACGGTCCACGTCGCGACGAACGTAGATATCAGCGCGCGAAACATCGGAAAGGTCTTCCAGGTCGCGGCAGATATAGTTCATCATTGTGAAGCGGAAGGGAGCGCGGTTGGTACCGGCATCATAGTAGACGGAACCGAAGCCACGCAGAGTGAAGATACCGGCTTGTACAGTCAAGCCCGTAGCACCTGTCTGAGTGGTGGCGGTCAAAGCGCTGGCCAGAGGAGCGCCGTTTTTCACGTTTGTAAAGAGGGTTTCATAGGCCGTGTTGTTGCCTGGAGCATAGGTTGCACCAGTTGGGACGTACAGCACGTCTTCAGAAAGGATTCCACGATAATCTTTATCGTCACGGATCATACCGATGATCGTGGCGGTCAAGTCAGTCAAGACTCCAGGACCGTCACCCAAAGCGCGATCTTCGCTCCCCTCTATTTGTGCGAAATTCAAAACGGTTACGGAGTAGAAGCTGTCGACGTCGGTGGCGGCTTTGGCGACGACATCGGTCAGGTAAGTGGCTTTGTCAGCAGCTGCGACAAGACCAGCACCCCAGGTGTCGATGTCCGCGGCAGAGGCAGGGACACCAGCCAAACGCTTGTACACAAAGGCAACCTGAGCTTTGGCTTTGGACAGGTCATCAGTACCTGCACTGAAAGCCGGCAAACTCAGGAGCAAAGTTACCAATAATCCTGATGCGAAGTGTTTCATAGTTCCCTAACCCCTTGTCATGAGAGTCTAAAGAGTCAACAAAAAGCTATGTTGTAATATCGGCAAAACGGCGAAAATCTTTAGGGTCTCCTGCTGATTTTTAATTTCCGCACGGCTTATGAAGACTTAGCTCGGAAGAATTGGAAACATTGCCAATTCTGAGGGGAGGGCAGAATGGTCAGATTGGAGGAAACGTACGAAGAAACTTACGGAAACGTCTTAACTGGGCGGGTAAAAGTCTTACCGGAAGAGCAGACTGGCTCTCCCGGTAAGATGATGCGTAAGGATTAACGACCTGTGAGTTTGATCCGGATCACCTGAAGCTGCTGACCGGAGGTGTCAACCGCTTCGGCCACCAGGGTTCCCGCTCCATAGAGATAGTATGTATCCGGCGTTTGCACTTTGGTCCCGGTCGCATCCAGATCGCTGCGATCGAGGCTGGCAAAGGAATACGGTGAAGAATCATCACGCGTTACCCAGTAAAGGTAAATGCGTGCCGTCTTCCCTTGCGGCCAGCCCGTAACGGCAAAGCGGGTCGCTTGCGTTAAAGTCTGACCATCGGTAAGACCCACAAAGCTCATCCCACCGGGAGTCGGCTGGGTAGGCGTCGGCTCATCCGGAGTCGGCGTAGGCTGTGGGGTTGGCGTCGGCATGGGCGCTGGCATCGTCGGGCCATCATTCCCCGGATTGCGACCATTCTTCATGGCTTGCGCCAGGGCCAGAGTATCCATCACACCGCCAGCAGCCACATCGGACTTCAGGTTACTGGTCCGAACCGCTTTCAGGAGCAGCGTTTGCACATCGTTGTGCTGGAAGCGATCCTTCGGGCTGTTGCGGGCAATGCTCAAAGCCAGAGCATAGGCACCAGCGGCCACAGGGCTGGCCATCGAGGTTCCGCTCATGGCCTTATAGCCACCACCTGGATAGGTGGAAACATCCTGATCACCAGGAGCTGCGATATCCACGGTCGAGCCGCGGTTCGAGAAGCTGGCGAGGGCATCACGGGAATTGGTCGCCGCCACGGAAATCACGTTGTCATACGACGCCGGATAACTGTAGGCATAACCATTTCCTGAGTTGCTGCCCAAACGCAGGCTTTCATTACCAGCGGCAGCGAAGACGGTGACGCCTTTGCTGGCCAGATCTGAGTAAAGCGCGCTGGGGTGTGAGTTTCTCGGCTGTGCAAAGAAGTTATTGCCGCCCAAGGACAGATTGATGATATCAGCCCCCTGAGAAGCAGCCCATTGCACACCACGGTCGATTTCAATCGAGGAACCGCGACCGCTGGCATCCATCACGCGCACGGGCATGATCTTCACATTCGAGCAGGACGCCACACCCACAACACCGACGTTGTTATTGGCAGCGGCACCCACCAGACCAGCCACGTGCGTTCCGTGACCGTTTTGATCATCCCAGTTGGAATCAGGGCGTCCTCTGGCGCCTTTGCCAACGAAGCTCGCCCCGATCACCTCACCACTCGCATCCCGCAGAAACTGGCTCTGCAAATCAGGGTGATCCTTGTCCACACCGGAGTCAATCACGGCAACGACCACCTGCTGACCGGCCTTGCCACCGAGCAGATCACAGGTTTGTTCCCGGTTGATTTTGTCCAGATGATACTGACGACTTTTCAGGGGATCGTTTTCAGCAACAGCCAGCTGAATCGAGGCCTCCGCTTCCACGCCCTTGACGTGACGCAGAGTCTGAAGTTTACGCAGCGTGTCGGCCACCTCATCTTCAGATTGTTCACAGTCCGTGAGTTTTAGCTGATACGTGGACGCAAGTTCCGCGGAGATGGCTCCAGGTTCCCAGGCCAGTGCCTGAAGTCCACCGAATCCGCAGCCTTGTTCCTGAGCGACGCCTTTGGCCTCTTCACTCAGTTCATTCAGGGAGGCTTCATCATGCGCTTCCGTTGCGACGGTCAGCTTATAGCTGCCGGGAACAACATGGGCGGGAACGCCGTGCCTCAGGTTTTCGAGTTTCGTGGAGGGCTGGCAGGCATAGATGCTGGAGACGCTTGCCAGGACGAGGACCATTTGCATCCAGGGTTTGAGACGCTTTCGGGGAAACGTTCGGAAGTGCTTCAACTTCATAACAACTCCATTTCAGATACAACGACGATGTCAACAGGTGCACCTAGAGTAACTTTCAATTCTTAAATCATGCGTAACCATGAAGAGTGACTCGAATTTCGAGAGATTCTAGGGATTTTGCACAACTTAAAAGCACGTCCAGGCAAGGCATAAATATCCCCGCGTTTTGTCTGGCCATTGCCGAGCCTTTCTTTTCCCACCTATAATGAGGGGAATGCCCGCAAACTTTCTCCAAATGGACTCTGATGCTCTGGATACGCCTCACCATCCTGATTTTTGGCTTCAGCAGCGCTCCCAGCTGGGCCGGCGTCGCTGTGGACCTGAATTTCGGGCAGAGCATCAGCGGGAGCATCAATATAGGCAAGAGTCTCCCGCTCCAGCAGCAGAGTTTCGGGCTCGGGATCGATTATGTAGGCACCATGAAACGAGGGCTTTTGGGCAGTGGGAACGAACGCTACAGTCTGGGGCTTGGTGTGAACACTGCATCGGTGAGTTACAACGCGGGTGGGATCAAAAACACAGGCGGCAATTTTTTCCTCTCGGTGCGAACCGGCTGGATGGCTTTGGTGGGCGGAAAGAATTGGCTGCTGCAGCTGACGCCGGAGTTTATCCTGTATTCCAAGATGAGCGTGGCTTCCTATTCGCAGAGCACGATTGATGGTGAGAATTTTCAATCGGCGTCGCTTTCCACATTCGGCGGGAATGGGACCATTCGTCTGCCGTTTTATGTGGGAAGGAAGATCAACTGGAAGCTGGGGAAGGCGGATCTCTTTCTGGGGGGGTCGGTTGCTATGCTGATGCAGAGCTTTTCCAAGAGGGTGGATACCGTGGTGGCGACGTCACCTTCCACGGGGAAGGTGAATAGTATCGAGAAGAGCAGCAGTGGGAGCTATCAGCTCCAGACGCTGTCTCTGGCGTTTCATATTACGTTTATTATGATGTAGGGTCAGGGTGGGAAGTTGGCTGATTTGGTGATGGTGGTGCCGTCTTTGAGTGTGTAGACGATGGTCGCTGTCGCGGCGTTGGGCGTGCATTTGTAGGACGCGGCGAAGGGGACCTGGTTATAGGGTTCGGTGCAACCCGTGAGGGTGAGGTGCTGGAGTTGGATGATGTCAGACGCGACGATTTTATATGGGGTGTCGGTTCCGTTCATAATCCGCACCATGGGCTTCAAGTGAACTGGCGTCGCCCGGAAACTGGTGAGATCCCCATTGAGGCGATACTGCACACGAACCCAACGGGTTCCGTCGGCTGGCAGAAGCGTCACAGTCAGTTCAGATTGGATAGGGATCCATTGGAAAGTGTTGTCATCATCCACGATATCGCCGTGAATGTACATTTCCACCTGATCATCATCAAAGCCGTCGATCCAAGGTAACACGGTGACCTGATTGCTATCTGACCATACCTTATCGTCCTTAATGCGAAGGCCTTCGCCTACATAGGCTGGATCCGATGTGACTTTTATTTCCTCACGCAGACAGAAATTCTCAGCCTCATCGCGAATTTGCACCGTCAAATTCTTGACTCCGGTTCCTGCGGTCAGCTTAAGCGGAACACGTTCGCCTGATCCGGTAAATTCATTAAAAACATTCGGGTCGCTGACATCACCAAAAACCCGATAAAAGACAGGCCCATCGTTCTCAGCGTAAACCTTCAATTCGAAGTACCGGTTTTGTGACCCTGCTCCGCGCACTTCCACGCGACAGTTGGTCGGTGCCGTCGTCTTCTTGCGAATTTGAATGGTTTTCAATTCCGTTTCATTCTTAAAATCGTTGCGCAACTTGACACGCAGCGTCTTCACACCGTCATCTTCCGTGAGATGGACGGGAACTTTGCTATGTTGGGGGATGGTGCGCCAGCTGCCTTTGGGATTTTCTTCGATGGAGAGATCGCCCTCAATCCATATTTCGTTGGTCAACGGATCGCGGCTCTCTGAAACAAGCAACACCACATGGGAATCATTCGTCGCAGTGCTGTCAAATCCCACGATCGGGTTGTCTGGTGATTCGAGACTATAGGACCATTTTATAGAGTCCTGCAACAACGGTGTTCCATCGCTCTTGAAAAACTGAATGTTCACGACATAGTCCCCAACCTCCGCATACTGGAGTTTGGTGCGTTCCTTAACAGGCACTTCCGTATCAAGGGGGACATCAGCCGAAAAACCATGGCCACTGAGCTTGAAGGTAAGCTGGTCGACATCTGCACCTTCAATGATGAGGGTGTTTTCCAGCTGAGCTGTGTATTTGGCTTCGATGTAGTAGCGGAATTGAGGAATGGCAGAAACATCGATCTTGTTATTGCCACAGGCTGCCAGGAGCCAGGCAAAAACACTGATGATCAATGTTACATAAAACTGCACGTTCCACCTCATCTTACGGCTGCGAGCCGGGAAAGCTTAACCAAAGTCAGCTTTCACCGGCTCGCCCTGGGTACTCAGCTTAAGGATAGGTCAGCTTGGTAACATCAACGTTGAAGTACTTGTAGGACGAACCGCCGGATTGGATTACAAAGATCATATTAGGATTATTGTGCATTTGGTTCGGACCAGTTACAAAGGCATTAAAACCTCCGGGGGCTTCTGTAAACTGATCGTCTGCTAGCACGTCACGTCCCGCGCTAGTGAAGAGGGATTGAGCCTCTGAATACTCCAACGTTCCGTCGTATGTATCAGCGACAAGCACGTATTTCAGAGTCGTCATATCATTCGAACCGCAGCTATAATTGGGGCCAGTGCCACTGATCGGCACGAGACAATCCACTTTGAATGTAAACTCGCCAGCACCACCTGTGGTCACTGCCGTCAATGTCACCCCAGTAATGTCCATGTTCGCAGCATCAGTACCAGTTACGCTCAAAGCATGCGAAGCACCCACGACTGTTTTAGCGATTGTCTCGGCTGCGCCTGCGACGAACTGTGTAAAGGTATAAGAGACAGCTTCGGTCCCTGTGATTGGGTTATTTAACTGTGAGCTCACCACAACCGTCAATTTATTTGCAGGATTGCCAGACTCCTGGAAGGTGGCAATATCATTATTTGCAAATGTTGTGAACGGATCCCCCGACGGAAGGGTTGTCGATACATAGCTTATCCCGCCATAAGTAAATCCCGTTAGTTTCACCAGACAATCGCGGTCAAATTTATAGACATCAACACTGGGGTTTGCATTCGTGATATCTGCTGTTAAGCCCGAAGCGCAACCTTCGAGTCTCATGGTGTAAGAACTCGCGCCAGCCAGAGAAAAACCCTTCTCCGAAAGGTTCACTCCAACACTGATCGTCTCTCTCCGCGCCGCATCCGGATCCTCGGCGCCATCCGTACCCGAAACACTCTGAAGTTTCGGCCCGCAGGCGGCCAGACTCATGGCCATGCCGACAGCTACCAGACCCTGAGTTACTTTCAAATTCATGGACGACTCCTATGTTTTTTAGCGTCGAATTCTTCGTCGCGTAAAGAATGAGCTTGGCTATTCCCCAGCTATCCAATATGCACCACTGTTCGGTGCCCCGAACCCGCTCTTTAAGCAAACCGCAAAGACCTCCATAAACCCCGGTAAAGACAGGGAGTTTGGAGGTTAAAAAGAATTATTTCTTATCCGTAACAAAACAGGCCGACCCACTTTTTTTCAAGGGGTCCTTACCCGACGGAAGAATCCGTCCCCTCAGACAGCGACATCACACTTTCCACCGCCATAACCCGCAGATCCCGCCGCGCCGCATAACAAAGATCCACCGTCTGGCTCCAGGCAGCCTCCGAGACCTCCCGGAGGGACAGCCCAGATTCAGGGCGGAAAGGCTGCAAATGAATCATCATGTCTATAACAGGGGCCTGCATCACCTTCCACAAATGCGGCATCAGCGCCGCATCATCAATCCAGGCCTGCTCTTCGTGCCTCGCGTAATGCAACCCCGCCAGCCAGATCTCAACCCCGGGCTCGCGCAGCACCGCAACATTCCCCCGATGCCACTGCTGCCGCCGCGGAGCCACCCCGGCCGTGGTGGTCCCTTCCGGAAACACGCAGTACGGAAGATCTGGAATCCTGCTCTGCAAAGAGCGCAAGGTCCGAAACCTGGCCATCACATGGCCACGATCCACAAATATCGTATTGCACATCCGGATCACCGACCCAATCACCGGCCAGCTCGCAATACAGTCCTTGGCAATAAATCCCATAGGGAAAAGCGAACCCAAGGCCAGGATATCCCAGTAGGAAACATGATTGCTCAACAGCAGAAAAGTCTCCCCGACTCGGGGCCTCGACCCACGCACATGCAACCTCAACCCACAGACCCAGGTCATGACTCTTAAATGTCGCTGCATCACCCGCGCCACCAGGTTTTGTCCTGACAGAGAGCCGCGACCCATAAGCGACAACAGCCCAACGCTGATGAACAAACTCAGCATGACCATAAGAAGAACCAGCAAACGCCAGATCGAGCGAAGATACTTTCCCATAAAACTCACCTCGGTAGACCGAACTTACCTCCACTCTCTCACCGTCGTCATGCAATTTATCGCTTCTTTACCGAGAATTTAATACGCATTCAAAAGCATGACCTAGACTATTCCCATGAGAAGAAAACGTTCCTTACTGCCAGGAGTGGAGCATGCAACCCGATCACGCCTTCGCCCCGATGTGGACCTGCGAATCCTTGGGACTGGATACCGAGCTGCCATCCACCTGGAGAGCCAAGGTTCCCATTCACCTGGATCAGTCGCGCTACATCATTAAAACAGCCGACAGTCTGGAGGAATTCCGACAGGTGATCGACCTCCGCTCGGCAGTCTTCATCGAGGAATTTGCCGGCAAAACCAATTCGCAACGCCTGGACCTTGAACCGCGGGATCATGATGCCGACTTTATCATCATCCAGGACCGCGAAAACCGTGAGGTGCTGGCCAGCTATCGTCTGCTCTGCTCCGAATTCACCGAAGATTTTTATTCCTGCAGCGAGTTCAACATCGACAAGTTTCTGGATACACCTGGAAAAAAACTGGAACTCAGCCGCGCCTGCGTCCGCCCCGACAAACGCAGCAAAGGCATCTTCGTGCATCTCCTCTGGCGCGGGCTCGCGGCATACAGTGCAGCGGTTGGCAGTCGCTACCTCTTTGGCTGCTCCAGCATTCAAAGTCTCGATCTCAGACACCTCGTTCAGGTTTATCAGTATCTTTATCAAAGCGGCTGTCTGGATGATCGTTTCCCCGTTCAACCCGTGTCCGGCTACTCCATCATCGACCGGGACGGGCTTTTGGCTCTGGCCTTGAAAACCCCTGTTCTGGACGGGGAAGGTCTTCTGCCTCCGATTCTTGCAGGCTATCTGAAGGCCGGGGCCCGCGTTTATGGAGCGCCGGCTTTCGATCAGGATTTCCAGTGTCTCGATCTCTTTACGGTTCTGGACTTTGACTGTCTTGCGGAGGCGCATGGGCGCAAATACCTGCGCACCTGAGGAAATGAGGCTGACCTTTGTATTCTGCATTTAAAGATTTTCCCGAGCTGGAGGACCTCCATGCCTGTGCCGACAGCATCAGCACAGTGGGCGAGGTTCGCGAGGAAGCGTGGGTCCGTTATCGGCACCACGATTTTCCTATTTTAAGCTTTCGCTTTGGCACCACCGAGCCCGAGGCCCCCACCCTTCTGTTTGTGGCCGGCGTGCACGGTCTGGAAAAAATCGGCACGCATGTGGTGACCTCGTTTTTGAAATCCTTCATCCGCCTCGTGCAGTGGGATCATACACTCATTCATCTGCTCAGCAGCTGCCGCATCCTCTTTTATCCGCTGGTCAATCCGGTCGGCATGTTTTTGAACACACGCTGCAACGGTCGGGGGGTGGACCTCATGCGCAATGCCCCCATCGATGCCGAAGAGGCCACGCTGCCTCTGGTCGGCGGCCATCGGCTTGGGCCGTGGCTGCCCTGGTATCGCGGAGAGGCTTTGGAGCCGATGGAAATCGAAGCCACCACACTCTGCAATTTTGTACGTAAACATGTTTTTCCTTCACGCCATTCCCTGATCCTGGATATGCATTCCGGGTTCGGGCTGGTGGACCGGCTGTGGTTCCCCTATGCCTGGTCGCATCGCTACTATCCGCAAGCCCCCAGAGTTCTGGCTCTGAAAAAACTTCTGGATCAAAGCTATCCGCATCATGTTTATGTCATCGAACCTCAGCATCATTCCTATACCACGCATGGCGATCTTTGGGATTACCTGAGTCTTGAGCACCAGGCTTCGTTTGCCTCCGGCGTGATGCTTCCTTTGACCATGGAGATGGGATCCTGGCATTGGGTCAGGAAAAATCCCCGACAGATGTTCAGCAGTTTCGGCATCTTCAATCCTGTGCTGCCGCATCGGGTGAAGCGAACCGAGCGTCGGCATTTTTTTCTTTTTGATTTTTTGGTCAAGGCCATCGCCTCGGGGGATCGCTGGGCGGAACTGGACGGTCAAAAAAAAATCTTTCTGGAAAGAAAAGCCCGACAGCTTTGGTATGCGGTGCGCCGCTGATCGAAAAGTAAGGAGTCGCGAAACATCCATAAACTCGCCTGCCTTGGTAAAAATCCTGCAAAATCCATGATCTTCCTATCAAGACGGCTCTCCCAGACTCCGAGGGCGCAAGCAATGTGAGTCTGTAGGAGAAAGATCATGTTGAAAAGAGCTCTCGGGCTTTGGATCGGGTTTTGTCTTCTGGCGCCGATCGCCCCAAGCCAAACCAGTCGTTTAAGTTTTCCGATTCATATGAATATGAACCCCAATACGCAGGATCTGGATCTTCTGGCCAGCAAAGCGAGGCTTTGGGATGGGCAGCAGATGCTGACGGCCGGTTTTGATTTTCAGAACATCCGTTGCGAGATTCGCGAGCCACGCCTCAAGTGTTTTGGCAACGTTTATCTGGATGCTTCCGAGCTGCCCGACTCCACCGTGGAGTGGGTGCTGACCTTTGATTGGAATCTCAACGATCAGCATGATGCCAATGAACCCTTGATTCGTCCTCGCGCCGCTGCTCAGCCTGGTGCCCGGGTGCGGGCTTTCACCACAGCGGTCACGGAGGGGACCGCGGTGGTTTACACGGAGCCGGAATGCAGCTGCCGCAACCGGGAAGCGTCCTGTTTGGAAAAACAAACCTGGCAGGTTCTCATTCGGGAAAAAGCGTCGGGGAACCTACTCTGGGGTCCCGAAACGCAGTCGACTCTGCTCGACGCGAGCTGCCAGGCTGTGCTGCTTTTGGGACGCGAGGCCAATCTTGATCCGGCTCTGATCCGGCGCGATGCAGCTGAACTTCAACTCCATCTCGTTGGCCTTAATCAAACGGAACAGCGTTTGGATTTTCATTGGCTCAGTAGCCGCGGCAAGGATGGAACGCAAGGACCCCAGGGCCCACGTGGTGATACGGGTCCGGCCGGACCGGTGGGGCCTCAGGGACCTCGCGGGGATGTCGGGCCGGTTGGTCCGCAGGGGCTCATGGGTCCCAAAGGGGATCCCGGTGCGGAAGGTCCGCGCGGGGATGTCGGGCCCATCGGTCCATCAGGTCCGGAAGGTCCGCGCGGCGAGACCGGTCCGATCGGTCCGCGGGGAGCCATCGGTCCGCAAGGCCCCAAAGGTGATATGGGTGACGAAGGTCCCATCGGACCGCAGGGTCCGCAAGGCATTAAAGGTGAAAAAGGCGATATTGGTCCCACCGGACTTCCAGGTCCCAAGGGTGACCAGGGTGATGCCGGACCAGCCGGACCCATCGGTCCCGCGGGCCCCAAGGGTGATAAAGGTGATCCAGGTCCGCGCGGTGAATCAGGACCCAAAGGCGATATCGGACCGGAAGGTCCGGCAGGTCCTGCTGGACCGCAGGGTGCTGCGGGCCCAGCGGGTCCCGAAGGTCCAAGCGGTCCGGCCGGTCCTCAGGGCGAAAAAGGCAACACGGGACCAGAAGGTCCCATGGGTCCCGCGGGCCCGGCAGGTCCAAAAGGTGATACCGGACCTCAAGGAGAAAAGGGTGATCCGGGTCCCCAGGGCCTTGCGGGCGAACGTGGTGAAGCCGGACCGAAAGGCGATCCAGGCCCGGCCGGACCGCAGGGTGAAAAAGGCGATCCAGGTCCCGAAGGTCCAATGGGTCCCACCGGACCAAAAGGCGACACCGGCCCGGCCGGACCGCAAGGTGAACAAGGCACGCAAGGCGACATCGGACCCATAGGACCCACCGGACCCAAGGGCGATACCGGCCCGGCCGGACCACAAGGTGAAAAAGGTGAAGCCGGACCCGAGGGACCCATGGGACCAATCGGACCCAAAGGCGACACCGGCCCGGCCGGACCACAAGGTGAAAAAGGTGAAGCCGGACCCGTTGGCCCCGAAGGCCCAAAAGGTGAAATCGGACCCATTGGCCCCATAGGCCCTGCCGGCCCCCAAGGCGAAAAAGGTGAAAAGGGCGATTTAGGTCCCGCAGGTCCCACCGGACCGCAGGGTGAAGCCGGTCCCATCGGCCCACAGGGAGAGAAAGGCGATAAAGGCGACAAAGGCGATACCGGACCCATTGGCCCCGCTGGTCCACAGGGCGAAGCCGGCCCAATTGGACCTCAGGGAGAAAAAGGAGACATCGGACCCGCTGGTCCCGTAGGCCCGATCGGTCCCAAGGGTGAAACCGGCGCAGCCGGCCCCACCGGACCACAAGGAGAAAAGGGCGACAAAGGCGACCCGGGACCTGAAGGCCCACGCGGCATTCCCGGCGAATCGGGCGCCACGGGCGAAATTGGTCCCGCAGGTCCCAAAGGAGACAGCGGTCCTGCTGGACCCCAAGGCGCAACGGGTCCCGAAGGTCCCATGGGTCCTGCAGGTCCACAGGGAGAAACAGGCGCTCCCGGTCCGCAGGGTGAAAAAGGCGACAAAGGTGACACAGGACCTGCTGGCCCCATAGGCCCAGCCGGACCCAAAGGGGAAACCGGACCCGCCGGTCCACAAGGCGAAAAAGGTGACGCAGGCCCGGCAGGCCCCATGGGCCCGACCGGACCCAAAGGTGAAACCGGCGCCGCCGGACCCAGCGGACCGCAGGGAGAAAAGGGCGACAAAGGCGACCCGGGACCCGAAGGCCCACGCGGCATTCCCGGTGAATCCGGTGCAACCGGCGCCCAGGGTCCGCAGGGTGAACCTGGACCCCAAGGTCCTAAAGGCGACATCGGCCCGGTCGGGCCTGAAGGTCCTCAGGGCGAAACCGGACCCGTAGGTCCGCAGGGTCCCAAGGGGGAAACGGGTGCGAAAGGTGAGACCGGGCCCGTGGGCCCCATTGGTCCGGAAGGCCCCAAAGGCGATACCGGTCCCGCCGGACCTCAGGGCTCGAAAGGGGAAACCGGTCCCGCCGGACCAAAAGGCGACCAGGGTGGGCCCGGACCTGTTGGCCCGCAAGGACCCCAGGGTATCCGGGGCGAAACCGGAGCGACAGGAGCCACCGGTCCCATGGGCCCGGAAGGCCCCAAAGGCGATACCGGCGAACCGGGACCACGCGGCCCGAAAGGCGAAACCGGTGAAACCGGAGAAACAGGTCCACAAGGACCCAAGGGTGAAGTCGGTCCGCAAGGTCCCAAGGGTGACGTCGGCCCCATCGGTCCCCAGGGTCCCAAGGGCGACACCGGCCCGGCCGGTCCCCAAGGACCCAAGGGCGAAACCGGCGCCACCGGCCTCCAGGGCCCTAAAGGCGACAAAGGTGATACCGGACCCGCTGGTCCACAAGGCCCTCAAGGCGTCACGGGAGAAACCGGTGCGACCGGCGCCACGGGTCCGATGGGTCCGGCTGGTCCCGCGGGCCCGGAAGGTCCACGCGGTGTGAAGGGAGAAACCGGCGCCAAAGGCGACAAGGGCGACAAAGGCGATCCCGGTCCGGAAGGTCCCATGGGACCGATAGGCCCGCGTGGCCCCAAAGGGGAAACGGGCGCCACCCCCGACCTCGCTCCGATTTTGCAGCGTCTCGAAGCAGTCGAGCGCGCCCTCGGCATCACGCCCTAACTCAAAAAAAACGGCTCCGGACCTGTTCCGGAGCCTTCTTTTTCCCAACCGGATTGCCTGCTCTGGATGCCCGCAACCCCGGGATCCCATTCACCAATCCCAATCACTCCCAAATCGTAAGGCGCAAGAGGCCTCAGCTCATCGATAGAAAAGTGGGCGCCCGTTGATTTTTCCAAACCCTGAACGCAGCCCGCGCCTCACGACGGAAGGAGCATCTTAATGAAACGAGTTTTGCTGATCGACGATGATCCCGTCTTTACTTCGATCGCCACCCAGGCGTGTCGGGATTATGGATTTGAAATTGAAAGCGTCCCGAGCCTCACGCAATTCAAACTGCAAAGTCTGGACGGCTACGACGCCTTCATGGTGGATTACGATCTGGAGGACGGCACCGGCGATCAGGTTCTGGAGTTTCTCACGGAAAATAAAATCGATCGTCCCGTCGCCATGATCAGCGCGACCAATCATGTGGAGGATGCCGATTCCACTGTCATTCTTCATCCCTATACGTTTGTTAGCAAATGGCAGGATACGGAAAGTTTTTTTCAGGAGTTGCAAAAAGTTCTTTGAGGGAGTGGAGCGGCCTCCGCTCCCCTTTTCCTATCCTTGCTCTTGACTGGAGAAAGCCCTAATATTTTCCATACCCATTCCAATTCATGGAGTCCCGTTATGAAAGCATTGGCCTTGACCTTTGTTACTGTCACCTTTGTGAGTCTGGGTTTATCCACCGCTTGCGGCAGTGGCTCGGACGAGGATGAAGCGGCCGCCACGTCCTCGTACACCTACGTTGCCGACACCAAGGCCATCATCGATGGCAGCTGCGCAACCACCGACTGTCATGCAGCCGGCAGCGTAAACAAACCCATGACAACTCTGGACGAAATCAAGGCCATCGGTCCCACGAAAATGATCACCCGACTCAAGGCCACCGACAGCACCCGCATGCCCCAGGACGACAGCACCTTCGAAACCAGCGAAGAAGGAAAGATCCTCCTCGACTGGCTCGCCGGCGGCGCTGACTTGAAATAAGATGGTTCCGGATCTGGCCAGGCGACCAGATCCATCCCTTGCCTTACCAGCGTTCCATCGCCTGATGCGCGGTCACATAAATCATGTTCACCACTTCATCCGTCGTCGCACTGATCTGCAGGACGTTGGCCGGTTTCTGCATGCCGTGCAGTATGGGTCCAATCAGTGAAGCCTGACCGATCTGAGCCATCATCTTGTATGAGATGTTGGCCGAAGCCAGATCCGGGAAGATCAATACATTCGCATCACCCGTGAGGCCACAGAAGGGAAATTCGCGCTCCCGCAGACCGGCATTCAACGCCACATCCATCTGCATCTCGCCATCGATCTCAAGTTCGGGTCGCAGCTGCCGCACAAGGCGCACTGCTTCCGCCACCTTCATCGCATCCGGGGAACGATTCGTTCCGAAACTCGAAAAGCTCAGCATGGCCACCCGAATCGGATCCTTCGTATAACGCTCCGCAACAGCCACCGTGCTCAGCGCAATTTCCGCCAGCTTTTCCGCATCAGGATTTTCGTTGACCGTGCAATCGGCAAAGAAGAACTGCCGATCCCTTTGCATCACCATGTAAATCCCAGCCAGCGTTTGCTTCTCATGCACGCCGATCACTTCGAGCAGCGGGCGAATGGAAGGACCATAAGGTTCCACCACACCGGACACCACACCATCCACATCCCCGCACTCCAGCATCATCGCCGCAAAGTAGTTGTAGTTATGCAGCAACTGGCGGGCTCCGCTTTGCGAGACACCCTTGCGTTGGCGTTCCTGAAAGAGCCGGGCGGCGTATTCATCAAACTTTTTCGAATGCACCGGGGCGATGATCTCGACCTTGTCCTGGAAATTCAACAGCCCAAACTTTTTCGCATTGACCAGGATACGCTCGGGATTGCCGATCAGGGAAATATCCAAATCCCCCTCATCCACCACCTGGGCCGCAGCCCGCAGAATCCGGCGATCATAGGAGTTGGGTATCACGATGCGCGCCTTGCGTCCCTTGCTCTTATGCACCGCATGAACTTCACGTTGAATGCCACGCATCATACTCTGGGTTGGTCCCAGGATATGTTCGATCTGCTCGGCATAGCGGGCGATATCAATCGGCCGTCGCGCCACGCCTGAATCCATCGCGGCCTTGGCCACAGCCGGCGCCACATGAAAGAGCACCCGCGGATCCACAGGCTTGGGAATCAGATAGTCCCGACCAAATTGGTAAACCTCTCCATCCTTGTACGCCTTCATCACCACATCCGGCACACTCTCGCGCGCCAGCGCGGCAATGGCCCGCACGGCCGCCAGTTTCATATCCTCATTGATCTCACGGGCTCTGACATCGAGCGCACCACGGAAAATAAAGGGGAAACCGAGCACGTTGTTCACCTGGTTCGGATAATCCGATCGGCCCGTGGCAACGATGGCATCAGGCCTCACTTCGCGCGCTGCATCCGGGCGAATTTCCGGCTCCGGGTTGGCGAGAGCGAAGATGATGGGATTCTCCGCCATTTTCATGATCATGTCGGTATTCAACGCGCGAGCCACCGAAACACCGACAAAGGCATCGGCCCCATCCAGAGCTTCCGCCAGGGTCCGCAGCTCGGTATCATGAGCAAAACGCTCCTTATACTGATTCAGGTCCTTGCGTCCCTTGTATACAACACCTTTGCTGTCACAGAGCACAAGGTTCCGCGGCTTGACGCCGAGCGAGAGGAAAAGATTCGCACAGGCGATCGCCGCGGCTCCTGCGCCCGAGAACACCACGCGAACGTCCTCAATTCTTTTCTCGGCCACTTCCAGTGCATTCAAGAACGCGGCCGCCGCGATGATTGCCGTTCCATGCTGGTCATCGTGGAAGACCGGGATATTCATCTGCTCGCGCAATTTTTCCTCGATATAAAAGCACTCCGGCGCTTTGATATCCTCAAGGTTGATGCCACCAAAGGTGGGCTCCAGGGCCTTGACGCAGGCGATGAATTGATCCGGATCCTTGGCATTCACTTCGATATCGAAGACGTCGATATCAGCAAATTTCTTGAAGAGCATGGCCTTGCCTTCCATCACGGGCTTGGCGGCATGCGGTCCAATATCGCCAAGTCCCAGCACGGCCGTGCCATTGGAAATCACGCCCACCAGGTTGCCGCGACCGGTATAGATAAAGGAATCCTCTTCATTCCTTTCGATTTCCAGACAAGGCACCGCCACACCCGGAGAATAGGCCAAAGTCAAATCATGCTGCGTTGCAGCCGGTTTTTTGATTCCCGTAAATATCTTTCCCGCGGGCGCGCGACGATGATATTCGAGCGCATCCTGTTCCATGGTTCTTGGAATGTCCTGATCGCCTGTCTCATTATGGTTCTGTTGACTCATGACCTTTTATTCCTTCAAGCTGAAGCTTTAGAGCGTTCATGCTATCGCTCCGCCTCCAGGCTGTCAAACCCGATACTGTACGCGTTTTGTTCAACAGGCAAGCCATGCATTTGAGGTTGCTTTTCCAATCGTGGCTCGCTAATTAGGAGGAAGGGAACCATCCCGACATTCAAATTCCGAAGGACATGCACCTCGCCCACGCCTTCTTTCGGAACTTCATGACCTGATAGGGAGAAAGCTTTATGCAAGCACGTTGGGTGCTCGGCCTTGCGTTGTCTTATCCTGCGTTCGGCGCCGTGCAGGTGGAATGGAATGCCCCTTTAGCGGAATGCCACCCCATCGATCTCACTGTTTCCGCGGAAGGCCGAAGTTATGTCACCTGTCACCAGCCTTTTGGCCGTGCGATCGAGGTTTATAGCTACGACTTGACGGGACGTCTGGCCGCTTCCCAATCCCTGCCTGCTGTCCAGCAGGAGAGTCTTCTGCCGCGCGATCTGCTCCTGCATGAGGGCTTTCTTTACCTCAGTCTGACCGTGCAAAAGGCCGGAGCCCCACAGGGTCGACTACTGGCCCTGGATCCCGCGACTTTGCAGATTGTATGGCAGAAGGATGAGCCCCAATTCATTGGCAACAATCTGGTGCCTTTGCCGACGGGAGGGTTGTGGTGGCTGGGTGTGAAGGATGCCGCGAACAATGACATCCAGGCCTTTCGCTTCAACCGTGAGGGTCTGGTGCAGGCTTCCTTTCGGTATGATAGCGGTGCCGACGATCAGCTGGGATTGGAGCGCCGCAGCGGGGCAGCCGCTCCTGCCGCCGGTCTTTACATTGGTGGCTATTCCCAGGTTTTTCATGTCACGGCCGATGGAACCTTGCAGTGGAAAGTCGATTTTCCCAGCAGCGCAATCATGAGTCGGGCACAGGGCGAACTCATCGTGACCCATATGCGCGCGCCGCAGGGCGCCACCGCAGAATTTAATGCCGAAGGGCGACGCCTATGGGAACTCGATCAGGGGGGTTCCGCGCTGACTTTGGCTCCTGACGCAAGCGTTTGGGTCACCGGCACCCGGGTGACGGAGGACATTGCCGGCTGGGATGTCCGCGTGCTGCATATCAGTGCGAGCGGGCAGCTGAAGACTGTGGATCTTTATGAAGGTCCTTTGCAGGATCGCGCGGTGGATATTGGAACGGATTCTCGGGGCAACGCCTATGTGCTGGCGTCGAGTTATGTTAAATCCGGCTTGATCGGCATGCAGGATCGCTATTTGATCTTAAAATACAATCCCGAAGGGCGGCGTTTATGGAGTCATTTGTATGGTGCCAACGGTTTGCCGGAAGCGCTGCAGGTCACCGCACAGGGCGCTGTTTATGCCTTGGGTCGTGACGGAACCATTCGGCTTCAGGACTGACTGACTTTAATGCCTGGCATTCAGCGGCCGCTGCGCCTGATGATATAAGGGATAAAAGGCAGCGGATAAAGCAAAAGAAACAGATTCGGCATCCACCACAGCCATGAAAAATCGTTCCGCAGCGTCCAAAAGCTGAGAGCCTGCAGACCGGCGCAAAACGAAAAAACGAGCGACATCAGCGCCATGGGCAGGGCTTTGCCGGATCGTCTGGCGGCCAGATAAAGGCTGAACAAACCTGTGAAGGCTATGAGCCCATCCAGCACCACGAACGACCAGTTCCAATCCATCAGCAGCGGCTGATCATGATCCTTGAAAAGCCAGGACCTGGGAACCTGATCAAACACGGCCAACAGCCAGTAGGCTATAAAACCCAGGTCAACGACCACAAAACAGGTGCGAAGCCCTGATGGCAAAAGGTCAGGCGCAGAAAACATCCGCTGCTTTGGTCGGCCCATGTTGGGATCCCCCTTGGCGACTGGCTGCACGATGGCTAGCCCTTGGCTGCAATGTACTCTTTCCATACTAAGATACTTGGATGTCAGGATCACCAGGAAATTACTGCATCTCATGAAAAAATTGTCGTGTGCCCGGACTTGCAGCCCGCGTCAGGAGGCATTTTTTGCCTATCCAATCGCGCAAAACCCTGATGCATCATGCTTTGACATCAAAACCCCTCTTGCCCGGCGCGGCGCAGACGGCTCCCAGAGTCGGACCCTGTGAGCTGAATACAACACCCTCATCTACAAGCAATTATGCAAGAGCCTCAAAATATAATTGTTTGACAGAATCTGATGGCCTACGATGCGAAGCATGAATCGAACCATAGATCAATGAGGCGAAGCATGCCGATTCAATTGGAAAGCCCGCGCCTGATTCTGGACGAGGTCACAGCTCAGGATGTGCACGCGATACACCGCTATGCATCGGATCCTGAAGTGGTGCGCTATCAAAATTGGGGCCCCAACACCTTCCAGCAAACCGAGGAATTTGTACAGCAGGTTCTGCAGTGGCAGTATGAAAACCCGCGCCGCTACTACGTCCTCGCCATTCGCAAGAAAGGACAGCAGCGCATGCTCGGAGCGGTCTCTCTGGAAATCGATGAGCAGCTGCCGTATGCTGCGTTTGGCTTTTCCCTGGCGCGTGACATGTGGGGTCAGGGTTTTGCCACGGAAGCGGCGCTCCGATTGATTACGCATGTGGAAGAACGCATGCCCCTGACGCGCCTCACGGCATCCTGCGACTGCCGCAATGTTGCCTCACAGAAGGTTCTGCGCAAATGCGGCTTCAAATCGATGGGCGTCATTCATCAGCACATGATGCTCCGGGATGGAATGCGCGACACCATGCTGTTCGAACTTCCCCTGCGGGCTGCGGCCGCTGCGGCTTCCTCTTGATACCACCTTCTGCATCTGCTAAAGCAGCAGCTGGTCTGCTGCACTCATGTTATTTGCGCATAAGGAGTTTCCATGCACATTCGAGCCAAGCGGCTGTCCCTGGCCGTTGCCTTCCTTTTCAGTCTGAGTTGTACATCTGTTCCCAAGGATGCCGGTGAAAAATCGACTTCCCAGCCCGCCGAGCCCGAAACCCGGGTAGAGCCGGTGGTCGATCAGCATCATGGTGTCAGCGTCACCGATCCCTATCGCTGGCTGGAGTCCAGCGACAGCAAGGATGTTCAGGAATTCATCAAGCAGCAGAATGAATACGCCAGGGCCCACCTCGACAAACTCGAGGGTCGGGATAAGATCCGTCAGCAGCTGAATGAAATCCTGGGTGCGACCTCGATCAGCTACCGCAGTCTGAAAGAGGTCAAGGGCCAGCTTTTTGCCTTGAAGCAGCAGCCGCCCAAACAGCATCGTTTCCTCGTTCTTCTGCCTTCGGCCGATCAGCCTGACAAGGAACGCATCGTGCTCGATCCGGATACGATCGAGCCCAAGGGCAAGGTGGCCATCGACTGGTATGAAGTTTCACCCAATGGCCGCTACGTCGCCGCTTCCCTTTCGGTGGACGGCAGCGAAGCCGGCGATGTTTCCATTTTTGAGGTGGCCACGGGCAAACGGGTCTTTGAAGTCGTTCCCGGTGTCAACGGTGGCACAGCCGGAGGGGATCTGGCCTGGACTCCGGATAGCAACGGTTTTTATTACACCCGCTACCCACGCGGCAACGAACGTCCCGCTGCGGACAAAATGTTTTATACACAGGTTTATTATCATAAACTCGGAACACCGAGCACGGCGGATCGCCTGGAACTCGGCAAGGATTTCTCGCGCATTGCCATGTACTTTATCGATGTGCATCCATCCGGTCATGTGCTGGTCGCCGTGCAGAAAGGCGATGGTGGAGAATTTCAGCATTACCTGAGAGGCCTTGACGGCAAGTGGAAACAGATCGCCGATTATTCGGATCGGATCGCGCAGTTCTTCTTCGGTGAGCGGAATGATCTTTATTTCATCTCACAAAAGGATGCGCCCTTCGCCAAGGTGATGAGCGTTTCACTCAAGGATCCCAATCCGACGAAAGGCAAGGTCATCATTCCTGAGGGCAAGGATGCGATCATCACCGACATCACCAATGGTGAAGGCTTTTTCGTTCACAAGGGAACGCTCTATGTCTCGTATCAAACCGGTGGACCTTCCGAGATCCGCGCCTTTGATCTCAACGGCAAACCCAAGCGCGGGCCCAAAACGCCTCCGGTTTCCGGCGTCAGCAATGTGGTCGGACTTGATAACGGAGATGTCCTCTTTGCGCTGCGGTCCTATCTGGAACCCACGGCCTACTATCGCTTCACACCAGCGAATGGCAAGACTGTAAAAACTGAATTGCAGGAAAAAAGTCCGGTGGATTTAACCGGTGTGACCGTGGTGCGGGAGATGGCGAAATCCAAGGACGGCACGCTGGTTCCGGTGAATATCATCCTTCCCAAAGGCGTGAAGCCGGGAACGCCGATTCCTTTTGTGCTGAATGGTTATGGTGGATTTGGGATCAGCATTCAACCGTCCTTCCTGGGACCACGCGCGGTCATTCTGCAGTCCGGTGTCGGTTATGCCATTGCCAACCTGCGCGGCGGCAGTGAATTCGGTGAAGCCTGGCATGCCCAGGGTTCCTTGACCAAAAAACAAAATGTCTTTGATGATTTCATCGCGGCTGCGGAACTCCTGGTGGAAAAAAAGTATGCGGAGCCGCGCAGGATTGCGATCATCGGCGGATCCAATGGTGGGCTCCTCGTCGGTGCGGCCATCACCCAGCGTCCGGAACTTTTCGCAGCGGCTGTCGCCTCAGTGGGATACTTTGATATGGTGCGCATTGAGAGTGAGCCGAATGGTCAGTTCAACTCCACCGAGTATGGAACCATTGCCAACAAGGAGCAGTTTGAAGCCATGTACGCATACTCCCCCTATCATCGCGTGAAGGATGGCACAGCCTATCCCCCGATGCTGATGCAGGTGGGAGCCACCGATCAGCGCGTGGCGCCCTGGCATTCCCGCAAGATGGCCGCGCGTCTTCAGGCGGCCTCGTCCTCGGATGCTCCCATCCTGCTTGATACGCGTTTTGATGCGGGGCATGGCATGGGCAGTTCGGTGGCGCAGCAGATCGATCAAAGTCTGGATGCCTACTCCTTCATGCTGCATTATCTGAAATCCGCACACTAAACGAGGCGAGCGAGGGTCATGTCACACCCTCGCTCGTGCTGCAGTATCGGGGATGTCGCCTTTTGAAGCTGCTCCTCGTATCCAACTCCTAGTAGCTGAAATCCTGCCGATCACAGGGCGTATAATCAAAGCCTTCAACGTCCACAGGATTCGCCGGATCGGTCACATCCTGCACCGTAATCTCGCCGTCCACAGCGGTCAGATTATAAATTCTGGCGGGTTCCGTGGAACCTTCTGCAAAGATTTTGGCTTCCATCGAACCGGATTGCACCGCACAACTGGATTCCGTGAAGGTCATCAAAAGATCATCAAAGCTTGCTTCCACATGGCCACGGCCTGCATGGGAAGCCTTGATTACACCGGACGCTATGCGTTTGGACAGAAGTTGACGCGTACGGCTCAGGCTATCCCAGATCGCGCTCACCTGCAGAGCCTCTTTCGTTTCCAGCGCCAGGGAAAGTTCCCTGACGGTTCCATCCCGGGCCACAAAGTTGTCGTTTCGCGTCACGCTGAAACTCACAGTCCTGCTGCGACTGATGCTGCCGTCGTCCAGCGTCTCCTGGGAAAGCCATTTGGCCTGACGCGTGCCGTCGACCGAACTCTGAAGCGCGTGCGTGGCGGTTTCGCCGGTGCGCTTCAGGGTCCGTTCGAGCGAGCGTTCCGCGCTTCGCTTGACGGCAATGTCCAGCTGATAACCGGTCAAATCACCTTCGAAATCGATTGCCGCTGCTTTATGATTTGCGTCACAGCCAACCGCAGCGCCCTCCTGGGACCAGGTGCGGGTGATATCATGGTCGATGGTCGCGGAGGCACTGACAGCGATGCGAAGGTTGGAACGCTCCCAGCTGATCGCCTTATCGCGGGCGATCGTCACCACAGCCTTGTCATCGAGAACCTGACACTCGCGCTCCAGGCTGATCTCAACGTCGAGACCACCCTGCAGAGCGAAGGCCGTATTCTCGCTGCTTGCCATATTCGTGTCGCTCATGCTGTCCATGACTTCATGGAAGCTGGCGGAAACAGCCGCTTCACTTTGGGCGCTATCAAAGGCATGAGCGGATGCTTCGGTTTCTTCACGATCATCCTTGCCACAACCCAAAAGTAAAGAGCCGGCCAGGGCAAGATAAACAGGAGCGAGGAAATTGCGTTTCATAAGCTTGGTCTCCAAAGAGAGTTTCCATCCGATGGGGGGCTCCCATCACAACCTACAAAAAGCTTATCGGCCGCTCATTTTTGCAATCAAGAGAATATTTTATCTCACTATTTTTATTAAATAAAATTCATCTTTCTGAACAGAACTGCAGGTGATTTTGCAAATTTTTCAGTTTAACCTATTGAAATAAATGATATTACTTTTACAGAATTTTCAACCCGCTTGCAAAATACCTGGCACAGGACGTGAGCCAACCCATTTTTTCCCATGATTTCAGTGAAAAGGCAGGAATATTTGTTTGCAAAATGGGGAATAAAAAAAGCCCCGGCGAACCGGGGCTTTTCGACAGCTGTCACTAGGCGGCAGACTCACCAAGCGGCACAGTCTCTTCCACCTGAGGTTCCTCCTGATCCTCACGCAAAGGCGAACCGGGCTTTTTGAAAAGATACGTGATCTTTTCCCAGGTCGTCGCCGGCTGCTTGAGTTCCTCCCAGAGGCGCTGGGGCCCAATCCATTGAATTCTGATAGGGTTGGTCGTCTGAATCTGTTTCACGAGTCCATATTCCACGGGCTCTTCTTCGGATTCAAAGGTTTGGAACAGGCGATCCCAAATGCAGAGCACACCGCCGTAATTCTTGTCCAGATACTGTTCATTGCGTCCGTGATGCACGCGATGCTGGGAAGGAGTGGCCAGGACGTATTCCAGCCAGCCGAGTTTGCCAATATATTGGGTATGAACTGGCACCTGATAAAGGCGATGCAAAAGCTTCATAAAGACGATCACCGGCACAGGGATGCCCAGCATGGCGATCGGCGCGAGGAAAATCCAGCGATAGACTTCCTCAACCCAGGACAGTCGCGATGCCACCGCGAGATTGAAATGCTCGGAGGAATGGTGAATGTTGTGAAAGATCCAGAGTATGTTGAGTTCATGTCCGAGACGATGATCCCAGTAATAAAAGAAGTCGACCAGAAGAAAACAGACCATCCAGGTCACAGGACTGCTGGCGGACCAGCTCCAGGGGCTCAGGCTTGCTGCCCACAGAAGACCACCGATAAACACTGAGGCGAGCAGGAATTTGCGGATCCACTGATAACCCAGGGATGTGATCACGCTGGCGATGGTATCCTTGATCGCATAGCCGCCGTCGCGTTTGATGACGCTGCATGTGGCTTCGAGAATGATCATGCCTATCGTTACCGGTGTGGCAACGTTCAAAACTTCGTCTGCCAATTGCATCAAGTCCAAGGTCTCCCTCCTTTAGCTGACCTGTCTCTCCGAGATTGCCTCATTATTTTCGGAACAAACCGAAGGCTCTCAAAAAGGAATAGGTAAGACCATGAGGGTATTGATGGAATCGGCAGGATATTTCCAAGCCAACTGCATCCATAAGCCCGTGTAATGCAAAGGATTAGCTGGCCTGCTCAGTCGGGAGCTGCTGTGTTCAGGGTTGAAAAGAAAAGGGATAACGAACGTTTATGTCCTGACCGTCGCGCGGCGGTGCAAACTGCCAGGCCTCGATTCTTTCGACAAGGCAGCCCTCCATGGCGGGACTCTTCAAGGTGCTGGCGAGCAGGCGCACGTCGCGGGTGCGCCCATCCTTCTGGATGGTGAACGCAAAGAGCACCTTGCCCGCGGCCTTGGGGTTGTTCTGCTGCTCGGCCTTGTAGCAGGAATTCAGGTCACCGAGTTTCGGACGGACCATGCCTTCCACATCATCAGCCGCCGGCGCGGGCTGACCTTTTTGGTTGGACATGACCTGCGGCTGACCGGTCTCCACGTGCGTACAGGCATAGGGCAGAGCCAGAATCAGAAGGCACCAGGGAAACTTCATGGGGGGTCTCCTGAGGGGCGAGATGGGTTGAACACCATCCCTCTATTCTGGCTGGCAGGGCGGTGAAAGTCGAGAGCTTTGATTCCCGCTTTCACCAGCCCCTGATCAGTGTTGACCCCCCAGCGCCGCGCGCAGGGGTTTGTTGAACGCAGCCATCGCTGCTGCGGCGACCGCAGCCAGGACCGCCATCATCGTAAAGAATCCGCCCTTCGACATCGTGCTGTAGAAGGTGCCGAGGTAACCGCTCAGGTAGTTGCCGAGGAAGCTGGAGAGGAACCACATGCCCATCATCATCGAAACGATGCGGGCGGGCGCCACCTTGGTGACCAGCGACAGGCCTACAGGCGAAAGATAAAGCTCACCCATCGTCAGGACCAGGGTGGTCATGACCAGCCAGAGCACCGACCCACGTGAGTCGCCCACCACAGAAGCCGCAAAAATCATGATGCAGAAGGCAGCGGCCAAGAGAAGGCAGCCGATCGCCATCTTGGTGACCGAGGATGGTTCCTTGTTCCGCGCCGCTTGTTTTTTCCAGAAGAGGCCGAGCAAAGGCGCGAAGATCAAAATGGTGAGCGGGTTGAAGGACTGATACCAGGTCGAGGGCACTTCAAAGCCCAGGAGGTTCCAGTCGGTTTGGTTGTCGGCCCAGAGCTGCATGGTGTTGCCCTGCTGCTCATACACCGCCCAGAAAATCACGTTCAAACCACAGAGCGCAATCAAGGCCCAAATCGCCTTTTTCTCGCTCGGGGTGAAGGGCTCTTTTTTGCCTGCTTTTTGTTGAGCGGTTTGATTCATCAGCTTGTGACCGGCATGATCCGGATGCACCCTGATCAGACGTTGGCCGAAGATGTACACCATGAGGCCGATCACCATACCAACACCAGCGGAACCAAAGCCCCAGTGCCAGCCCAGTTTTTGTCCCAGTGTTCCGCAGACCAGAGGCGACAGGAAGGCGCCGAGGTTGATGCCCATGTAAAACAAGGTAAAGGCACCGTCACGACGCGGATCATCCTTGCCATAAAGATCGCCCACCTGGGTGGAGATGTTGGGTTTGAAGGCGCCGTTGCCCATGATCAGGAAGAAGAGTGCGAGGAAGAAGAGGTTTTCAAAGGCCATCAGGAAGTGACCGATGGACATCAGAACCCCGCCCAGGATCACTGTTCGATACTGGCCCAGCCAGCGGTCCGCGATCCATCCCCCGAGCAGCGGGGTGGCATAAACCAAACCTGTGTACAGACCATAGATCTGCGAGGCCAGCGGTTGAATAGCCAGAGTGCCAAAGATGGATTCCAGGATACCCTTGATCGTCGTGAAACCGACCACCTGCTCGTGCACATCGGGGCGCAGGAAGAGGTGATCGACCATGTAGAGCACCAGCAGCGCGCGCATGCCGTAGTAGCTCATGCGCTCCCACATTTCAGTCAGGAACAGTACGAAAAGACCCTTGGGGTGGCCGAGAAAGCTGCCCCCCTCATCCTTGAACTGGCCGGCCGGTCCGGTCGCAGCCCCCTTCTTCGTTATCGTTGCCAAATTTGATCCTCCGTCTGGAAAAAGTGTCCTTTTATAACACAGCAGCAATAAGGATCAATAGGGCGGATATGCTGCGTCATCGAAGACCTACAAGGCTTTGGGGCTTCCCGCCGATTCTTATTCATAATTCATTTGACATGGGACACCCGGGACCTATAGTCCTTCCCTCAAAGTGCTGCCTTTGCAGGAGAACGTGGTTATGAGTCTAGTCTTGAAACAGCTGAGTGTTCCCGTGGCATCCGGTGATCCCGATGCGCAGCTGCGTCCTCTCCTGGCCCAGGAACTCGGCATTCCCGAGCAGGAAATCACCGCGCTCCGGATCCTGAAAAAATCTCTCGATGCCCGTAAAAAATCGCGCATCGTCTATCATTACCAGGTGAACTTCGATTGCGTGGACCAGGCTGCGGTTCTGCGCAATGCCGGTGAGCGCGTCGCATCCTACGTCGAGCGTCCCTACTTTCATCCCATGGAAGGCATCAGCCTCGGCGGCAAACGTTTCCGCCATCCGCCGGTCGTCATCGGCAGCGGCCCGGCCGGAACCTTTGCGGCGCAGGTCCTGAGCGAAATGGGCCAGCCCTGCGTTGTCATCGAGCGCGGTGAACCCGTCGAATCCCGCATGCGCACCGTGCATCGTCTGCTCCGTTCGAGCGACTTCAACAACGAGTCCAACTACTGCTATGGCGAGGGCGGGGCCGGAACCTTTTCCGATGGCAAGCTCACCTGTGGCCGCAATCACCCTTTGATTCGTTACCTGTTTGAACAGTGGGTCCGCTTCGGGGCGCCCGATGAAATTTTATACGATGCGCATCCGCACATCGGCACCGACTATCTCATGGTGATTGCGAAGCGCACCCGTCAGCATCTCGAAAGCCTCGGCACGCGCTTTCTTTTCAACAAGCGCTTTGTGAATTTTGAGAGCGGTGGCGCCAACGCACGCCATACCGTGACGCTGCATGACGGCACGCGCCTGGATACCGATCACCTCGTGCTGGCGATCGGCCACAGCGCCCGTGAAACCTATGAGATGCTGCTCGACAAAGGACTGGCCATGGGCCCCAAACCCTTTGCGATCGGCGCGCGTTTTGAACATCCCCAGGATGTCATCGACAAAATTCAATTCGGCAGCTGCACCCTGTTGCCGGCGGCGGAATACAAACTCGCCGCGCAGGCTGAGGGTCGTGGCATCTGGACCTTCTGCATGTGTCCGGGTGGTCACCTGATGCCGACCGGCGCCCAGGAAGGTCACCTCGCCATTAACGGCATGAGCTATCATGCGCGGAACAGCGGCTTCGCCAATGCCGCGGTCGTGGTCAACGTCACGCGTGAGGATTTTTATCAGGGCCATCCCCTCGATGGCATGCGCTTTCAGGCGGCGATTGAGCAGGCCGCATTTGCAGCCGGAGGTGGCAACTACTTTTCACCCGCGCAGCGCCTGACGGATTTTCTGAAAGGTCGGGACAGCAAGGGGACACTCTCCTCCAGCTACAAACCCGGCGTCACCAATGCCCGTCTCGACAAGCTGCTGCCCGACTTCGTCGTGAAGAGTTTGCAAGGCGCCCTGACGGAATACAACAAGCGCATGCAGGGCTTTATCAGTCCGGAAGCGATCGTGGCCGGCGTGGAGACCAAAACCTCGGCACCGATTGTCATGCACCGGGACAAGGGTCTCCAGTCGGAAAGCCATCCTGGAATTTTCCCCGCGGGCGAAGGCGCAGGCTTTGCCGGTGGCATCGTCTCAGCGGCGCTGGATGGCGTAAAAATAGGTCGTGCCGTTGTCGAAAATGCACTGGCTGAGCAGCTGCTCGTCAGTCTTCATTGAAAGGTTGGTTCATCATGCGTGCATCCCCCTCGATCTTTGCGGCTATGGTTTTGACCCTTGCTTCAACTCAGGCCTCGGCCTGGGGTGAGCGTGGGCACAATGCGATCGCCCGGGTGGCCACCCGGATCATGGCGCAGGACAAGGATCCCGAGGTCGCGGCGCTGGGCGCCCTTATGCAAAAAAAGGAACACATGCTGGGTCACCTGGCAAATGTTCCGGACATAGTCTGGCGAGGGGTCCCGGAACTCGATGCCGAGAATGTTCCCAGCCATTTCGTGGATCTTGATTACATCCTGCCGGAAAACAAAAAACTGACCGCGAAGGATGCCCCGGCGGATTTTGAAACCTACAGGAAAGCCCTGGCCGCCAACTGCAGCAAAAAGGAATTGAGCTGCGCGCCGGGAGCCACCGAAGTTGATAAAATCAAGAAGGCCGGTCATGCCCCCTTTCGGATTCAGCAGCTCAGCCAGGATCTGACCAAAACTCTGGCTGAAGTCAAGAAGCTCGAAAACGATCCCAAAGCCAAAGCCGAGGAGCGCACGGCGCTGATCGATCAGGCCCTGCTCTACGCGGGAATTCTCGCGCATTTCGTCGGCGACCTCGCCAACCCGCATCATACCAGCGCGGACTACGATGGCTGGCATAATGATCAGGGTGGACTGCACAGTTACTTCGAATCCGAACAGGTCGATGCCCAGTCCCTCGATCTGGAGCAGGCGATGTTTGCCGTGGCCACGAAGGATAAGCCCGCGCAAAGGATCTTCGGCAAGGATCCCAAGGACCCTCTGCGGATGGCCTGGGAATTGACGCTGGCGAGCCATGCGCGGCTGCAGACATTGCATGAACTCGATCGCCGGCATTCGCTCCTCAAAAAGAGCGACAACGCGCGACGCATTAAAGCCAAACGCAAACCCTCCCATCAGGTGGCGCATGCGTATCGGAAGTTTCTGGTGGAACGCCTGAGCGTGGGTGCGGATGCCCTGGCCACGGTGTGGGTAACGTCCTGGAACGCGGCGGGTCGTCCGAAGCTGCAGGGCTATCACAGCTACAACTATCCCGTGAAGCCTGACTTCATCCCCCTGAGCTACGTGGCTCCGGTGGTGGCGCAGACGGAAACGGCGGAAAAACCTAAATTGTAATCAGGCTATGCGTTTTTGAGGTTCGCGAAGACCGAGCATGGATTTTTTCCCGGTCGAGAAGAAATGCAGACTGGAATAGCGGGTATGGCGATCCTTCGGACTGGCCGACACATCAAAGATCCCGATGAACTCCGAGCGTTTCTCGGGATCGACATTCACAATGAACGCATTCACCGACGCAAAACAGAAGTAAAGACCAAGGCCGGCCCCACCGGTGTCGTTGGTCAGGTTTTGCACCTTTTCCCGATCCGCACCAAAGCAGTGGACTAAAAACTTCTGCAGTGTGTCCCAGGTGATCGCACCAAAGGGATCGGAAATCGACACGGCGAGCTTTTCTCCATCACAGGCGAACTCCATGCGGGCCGCCTGTTTCGGCTTCAATATCACCCGGTTCTTCCGCGACAGATGATTGTAGAGCGACACTCCATCGGCATCACGGGGCGCATCATAGATGGCGTTCATCAGCAGTTCTTCACAGAAGAGCTCAACGGCCTGCACCACGGTATTGCGCAGATGAAAGCGGCGACAGAATTCCACTATGGCTTCGATATACTCGCCGCGTTCGGCCGAATCACGGATATGGAAGACTTCGGACTGCGTTCCAAAACTCAGATAATGCTTCACACCGAAGATGTCCTCGCCGTGCAGAATCTTGCGAACGGTGCTGACGATATCCCGGAGTTTCAAACTGCCGTCACTATTCTTGGCAATGATATTGGTGGCGGGAATCTCGGGAAGCAGCGGCGAAAGATCTTCGAACTTGGAGTTGGTCAGGAGGATCACCGGCGTTTCAATCTTTTTGCCGGCCATCTCTTTTCTTACGATATCGTGGTATTCAAGAGCATAGACCAGAAGATCGTAATTTCCTTCGCGCAAGGCTTTGACGAATTCTTCCGCGTCGGCAGGAATGAAACAGTCGCATGACGCCACCGCGAGCATCCGACGGATATCGCGGGAATTCTGTTTCGTATTGTCATAAAACAGAACAGTTTTCATCAGCCTGCCCTTTACGTGCGGAAAGATTCCGCGACCAGCCTCCAATCTACTCCCGTATTCGGTGCCCGGGAGGGAAACTTGAGATAACCCCCATAGGTAGGCAGAAAACTCAATTAGAATTAATCATTTCAATTGATTAAATCCTTTCACAAATCTGATCCCATATCGAGTGAGGGGGCCGGGGTGGACGTGACTCCGCCTTTCTGAAGGGACCTCCAGGCCTCACGGGACAAAATGTGACAGGTTTCGCTGACTTCGTCGAAACATAGTACCGCCTCACCACTTTTCAGCTTGCGCCGGATGCCTTCCACTTTGGCTAGTAAATCCGGGCTAGAGTGACCGTAGTCCGTACCTTCCCGACTGACATATTCCTCGATCACGCGGGTCAGAGTCTCAGCATCCAATCGATCCACGGGAATTTGCATAATGAAAGCCTTTCTTCTATAACTGGCGTCGACACGATGAGGAGACCATCATGCTTGACGCCCTCCCCCTGATTGCCGACCCCAACAGCAAACGAGCCCATTATAGCGCCGTGTTTGAGAGCATCAAAGCTTTGCTTGAACACGAAACCGACTGGGTGGCTGGCATGGCGACCGTGGTTTGTGAACTCCACCAGAGTTTTGCCTACTATCACTGGACCGGGTTTTATCGGGTGGTGCGCGAGCAGCATCTGAAAATCGGCCCCTATCAAGGCGCACATGGCTGCATCGACATTCCCTTTTCTCGCGGCGTATGCGGCGCGGCGGCACGCACGGGTCAGACGCAGCTGGTCCCTGATGTGAATGCGTTTCCCGGGCACATTGCCTGTTCCAGCACCACCCGCAGTGAAATTGTCGTGCCGGTGTTCAACCCCGCGGGGCAGCTCCTGGCTGTTTTTGACGTGGATTGCAATGATCCGGCGGCTTTTGATGCGGTGGATCAGGAGCAGCTTGAGGCGATCATGGCCTATTTCGGCCAGCGCTTCCCCATGCTGCCCTGCGGTTGATGGGTGGCGGAGTCTTAAAAGTTCATACTGCGGCCACGCCCCTCAACAAAGCGGCTGAACATGCGTTTGAGCATGGGCAGCACATCGTTGGGCGGCAGTTCAAAGGTGGGCGCCATCACTTCCGCGATCTGCCTGAGATTCCTCTGCCCGTCCACCTGCGCGAGGACCTGCGTCAGGGTCAGATTCACAATCATTTGCTGCTGTAAATCAGCCTGAATGGGAACAGGCATCTCGGTGTCAGTCAACCAGTTGGGCAGCGGTGTAAACGCCGGGCCTGGATCGATTTCCTGGACCTTGCGCGCCAAGAACGAGAAAACCTTTTCACTGCGCTGCTGGCAGCTCGATGGCGAGCGCAAATAAGGGATCACGTTCTCGCGAACCTGGAGCACTTCAAAACCGCTTTCCGCGAGGATATCCGGAATTTCATCGCGACTGTAACACAGGTGCTGTAGACGATGATGGAAGACGGTGGAACCAAAGTTGAGCCAGCGGGCGCCCGGTTTCAAAATGCGATTGAGTTTTTTGGCGAAACTGCGGAAATCCTGGGGCACGATATCGATGATCCACGGCGTGAGCAGCGTATCAATGCTGGCATCCTGGAAGCAGGGATTCATGGCATCGGCCATGAGAAACGTAAAGCCCTGTTTGATGGTTTCCGGCGCGCGGCATTTCACACGGCTGGCAAAGGCTTTGGCATCGATTGGGGCCATCGGAAAATCATAAAGATTCAGATTGCGGCCGGCCAGCATGCGTTCGGCCACCAGGAGATAAAAGGGATTGATGTCGAGTGCAATGGTTTCACGCCCGCCGAGGCGCCGATGGATATCATAGGCCAGACGGCTGGGACCACTGCCGAGCACCAGCATGGTTCCCAGTGGATGCGGGCCCAGCATGCCGGCCAGCATATCCTCGCAGATTTGATTTTCCTCTTCACCCCAGCCCCAGTCGCGCAGGATATTGCCGTAGTACCCCATGAGCTGCTGGCTCTCCGGCAGGGGCGTCTGGGCGGCGAGCTGCTGTTCATAACTGGGTCCACCACCGAGCAGCAAGGGTTCAAAGAGCTTTTCCAGCTCCCGATGCTGCTCGGTCTTGGCCTGCACCAGATGCTGCAGGCGCTCTTTGGTTTTGGGCAAAAGGTCGAGCAGCTTGAGTTCCATTTTCAGATTTTGAATGTCCTCGTGGAGCTGCTGCAGATAAAAGCGGAAGCGTTGGGTCCAGTCGGCTTTCCATTCGCCGGAATTGGCAAAAATCCAGGGAAAATCGCCCCAAACGGGAAATGTCGTTTGACAACCCTGACAGCGCAAAGCGTCCTTGCCGTCCTGCACTTTCCCTGAACAAACGGGACAGCTCAACTTTTCAGCCAAAGTCTGAAATGCGCCCATGCATGCCTCGTAATTTTTTTGTTTCACGATAGGATAGCATGGGCCAAGGGCAGGTCGGAATGTAATTTATATTTTTCGTTTCCCGAGTTTGGGCTTTTTGCCGACAGTCGTGACGTGATGGATCACAAGCCGCGGGGTGATTTCATCGGCATTGGCGTTGAAGGCTTTGGGATTGCGTATGGCCAGCTCGCGCAAGCTGGTGAGCTGCACTTCCTTCACCGCTGACCAGCCGGCGGGCAGATCATCGAAATCGAGTTCCCCTTCATGGCCGAGGGCCGCGAGGGTGAATCGGAAGAGGCTGATCTCCTTTTGGGTGCGATTGTAAATTTCCACAAAGGCCGCGCCGGATTCCTTGGGCAGGTGCAGAATCATAAGCACATGCTCGCCGGAACCACTGTTATAAACATCCTTGAGCGAGGCAAAGATCTTCGGCTCCGGAATCGCAATCGGAGCCGCATGCCCTGCGGCCGCCGGGCCCAGGATAAGCCCCATCAGCATGACGATGAGTTTTTGCATACGTGACTCCTTTTGTCCTGCCACTCCTTTTGTGCAACCCCCCGCAGGGGGGGCAGCCTCATCGATACCAGAAATGCGCCCAGGACAGTGGCACGCGTTTTCGCGTAAATTCCTGGATGAAACGGCAGTTCAAATCCCTTACACTCACCTTTCTTTCCAAGTCTGCGTCAGGAGGAGTGATCCCATGGAATCAGCGGAATATCGTTATGAAACCGTGGTCAAGGAAACCATGCTGGATGCCATGGGACATTTGAACCACGCATCGTATCTGACTGTTTTCGAGGAAGCGCGCTGGGATATGTGCACGGCCCAGGGCATGACCATCGAAAAAATGCAGGCGCGTGGCATTGGTCTGGTCGTGATCGAAGCACATATTCAGTATCGTCGTGAAGTTCGCGGCGGCGAGCCTTTGCTCATCAAAACCCGCTTTCTGGATGTGCATCGCAAAATCTGGCGCGTGGAACAAACGATGGAAAATGCAGCCGGCACAGTTTGCTCCACGCTGCATTTGAAGGGCAGCATGTTCGATCTCAGGGAGCGCAAAATCCTGCTGGCCGACAGCGAATGGCGGGCGGTATTTCTCGGCCAGGGATTGTGAACCTCAAACCACAGAAATGTCGGAAGCGGTCCACCCTTCTGATAAAAAATGTAAAGAATCCTCGCCACATGCCGGCTTCACCCCGGCCGCTCTGAGATGGATCCAAACCGGAACATGAGGGCGTAAGCTGTGGGTTGGACTCCGTATTTCCTGTTGCGCGTGCGCGGCCAGCAAAGGAATAATGCGCCCCAGCTTTGTCAGTCATTCAAGGGGGATCATTATGAAACTTGGCTACCTCATGGCAGCTTTGATTTTGCTGGGCTCATTCACGCGCCCGGCGGCCGCGGCTTCCGTGATCGCGGCTCAATCGGAGCTGGCGATTCAAAGTCTGGCGATCGATTCAGTTGAGGAATTTCCAGTTGCCGTCGATAAACAGCAGCGCCTGCGGCCCATGGCAGTCCTGGCTGATGGCAGAAAAATACTTTACGATGGGCGTGTCCGCTGGTCGACACCGAGTGATGCGATCGAGCTGACCGACAGCGGTTTCGTCACAGGTCTGAAACCGGGCAAGGCCATGGTTTCCGTCAGCTCTCTCGATCATCCGACGCTGAAAGCGTCGCTGGAATTCGAGGTCCGCAAGGAACCCGTCACCGTTTATTTTCAGGCTCCCAAAAACTGGAACAAGGTGCACGCCTGGTTCTGGTACCTCGATGGCAAGGCCAATATCAGCGGCCGGGATGACAATGGCCAGCCTCACAAGGCCATCACCGCACCGAATCAAGGCGCCTTTCCTGGACCGGCGATGCAGCCCGTGGACGGGATGCCCGGCTGGTTTTTTATCGCTCTGCCGCGCTGGGACGATCCACTTTATGCCGGCAAAAATCTTGTGAAGCAACCCATTCGCCTGGTGTTCAGCAATCCCGATAACGGCGAAAAAACCCGGGACTTTGTCCACTATGATGGCTGCTTTCTGTCCTACAACCGTTATCTGCAAGGCAACGTGATCGATGGCCGCTGGGATGGACCGATGAACTGTCCGGCCTTTCCCAAACGTCTGCGCGTGCTCGCGGAAGGACGGGGTGGACCGATCTGGGGTCCCCAGGGTTTTGTGGATCTGCTGACCCTCGGCACGTCGCAGGCCCTCACGCGTTTCACGCTCGATGGTTCCAAGGCCTCGCTTGACAACGGCAGCGAATTTCCCAAGAACGCTCTGATTCTGGACCGGCAGTTCAATGCCCAAGGCGAGGCCTTCGTTTGCACCTATGCGCAGGACATCCTCTCGGCAGCGGCGGTCGATGAATGTTTCCGTTTTTATCGCCCGACCTTCGACACTGCCAGCAGCTTCCCTGGACTGGGCGTGACCTGGCATGAGACGGCCACCACCTTCGCCATCTGGTCACCGGATCGCAACAGTGTCGAGCTCTGGCTCGAAGGACAAACCCTGCCGATGGGCTACATCGGGGATCAGGTGAATATGCCAGGCGTCTGGGCCGTGACGATTCCCGGCGATCATAAACTGAAACGCTACCAGTACCTGGTCGATGACGTGGCGGTTCGGGATCCCTATGCCGTCATGGTGCAACCCGGGACCGATTACAATATCGTGCTCGATCCGGCGCGGATTGCCCCCGCCGAGGGCTGGGCTCCCACGCCGCCCCTCGTCCACCGCGAGGATGCGATCCTTTATGAACTCAGTATCCGTGATTTCACCAGCGACACGAGTTCAGGCGTGAGTCCGGAAAATCGCGGCAAATTTATGGGCCTCGTGGAACCCGGGACCTTTCTCAACAAGGGTCAAAGTGGAGAAAACCCCGCGATCAAAACCGGCATCGAGCATCTCAAGGAGCTTGGCGTCACCCATGTCCAGATCATGCCGGTCTACGACTTTGCGACCTGTGGTCTGAAGGATCCCAAAAATGGTCCGAACTGTTACAACTGGGGCTATGATCCGGAGAACTTCAACGTGCCCGAGGAACGCTACTCGCGGACACCCATGGATTATGAGAACCGCATCCGCGAGTTTCAAACCATGGTCAATGAATTGCATAAGGCCGGCATCCGGGTGATTCTCGACGTGGTGTACAACCACACCTGGATGCGCCCCTTCCGTGAAGCGGACGAGGGTGAAAAATACTTCGGTGATATTACCGGTCGCTACTTCCTCTTTAATGCGGAAGGATTTGGTTACCAATTGACTGGCACAGGCAACACCATTGACCCCAAGGATCCCATGGTCCATCGGTATATCCGCGATTCCCTGGAATACTGGGTGAAGACTTACAACATCGATGGTTTCCGCTTTGATGTTGCCGGCGTGTTTGACTACATGGAAATCACGGATTGGATGACCTGGCTCTATGACCGCTTCCCCGACCGGCAGCTCCTGGCTTATGGCGAACCCTATACAGCCATGCCGGACCCCGATCCCAATCATTACCGCCTTTCGAATGCTCAGAAAATGGTCAACGCCAAAGGCCAGAAGGCGCAGTTCGGCGGCTTCAACTTTTCCTACCGCGAGGCCATCAAAGGCAACAATGATACCGGCTACGGCGGCGGCTTTGCCTTCAATGGCAGCTACGATGCCACGACGATCATCAATGGTCTGCGCGGCAGTCTCGGGTACGACGCCATCGACCAGTCGGCCTTTGCCGACGATCCGGTCCAGACCATCAACTATGCGACCTCGCATGATAATCTGAATCTCTTCGACAAGATCAACGCCTGGGCGGGCCTCCAGTCCTTCCCCGTGAGTCTGGACTATAAGAAACGCATCGCGGCGTTCGCCAATGGGATCATCCTGGTCTCGCAGGGCATCCCTTTTCTTCACAGCGGTGAAGAATTCGCGCGGACCAAGGCAGGGATTCCCGACTCCTACCAGGCCGGTGATGCCATCAATCGGGTCCACTGGGGGCGCAAAGCCGAGTTCAAGGACCTTTTCGATTTTTACAAACAGATGGTGAACAACCGTCGGCGCTTTGCCGGCCTGCGTCTGCCCACCCAGGAGGAAATCGACCAGTCCGTTTCGGTGCAGGCGCTCGGTCAGGGCTTCTTTGAACTCAGGGTCAGCCCGAACGGCAAAAATCGTTCCGAACTTCTGATCCTTCTGAATTCCGGACCGGATCGGGAATATAATTTGCCAGCCGGCGATTGGTACCTGGTCTCGGAACAGGGTCGGGCCACTCAGGAACGCAAAATGTCCGGGCGGGTCATGGCCGGCGGCACGGCTCTCACCTTCTTCCATCGCTAGCTCCACGTCAGGGGGCACCGCAGCCGGTGCCCTTAAAACTTCCCGGTCTCATAGTCAAACCAAATAACTTCTTGTTTTACCAAGAATGACTAGGTAGTCTTTCTCTGCAATTCGGCGAAAGCTGTGCTATTATAGAGTCATCTTTTCCCCTGTGCTGTCGCCACTCTCGACCGGCCGGGGGTTCCACCATTCAGATCTGCGCTCATCCTAAGTCTCAAGCGACTTGTCGAGCCTTTCTCGAAACAAGGGGACATCATGAAGCTAAAAAACCTTAACCCTTTGTTCCTTTCTTTATGCGTCGCGCTTCCCTATGGCTGCTCGACGACCTCGCATGAAGAAGAGAACATGGCCACGGCTGAAATTGATAACGAACTGGAATCCGACGAGGGATCGGTTGATGCGGAAGTCGAACCTACCGAAATCGATGAAGCCCTGGACGATAGCTCCGGGGAAGCCGTGCCGGAGATCGGGACCGAGGAAGATGAAATCAACCAGGCCCTGAAACACGGCATTCCCATTGAGCTGAATGATAAGGTCGAAAAGTGGATCGACTACTTCGTGAATAAAAATCCGGACGCGTTTCAACGCTTCATGGACCGCGGTCAGCCCTATAAAAACATGATCGTCGCCGCCCTGCGTGATCGCGGCATCCCAACTGAACTTTATTATCTCGCCATGATTGAAAGCGGTTTCGTACTGCACGCCCGCTCCCCTATGGCCGCTGTGGGCTTCTGGCAATTTATTCCAGCCACCGGCCGGCGCTATGGACTGCGCGTCGACAACTATGTGGATGAACGTCGCGACCCACGGCGCGCAACGATCGCGGCGGCGATGTACCTGTCCGACCTCAACAACGTGTTCGACTCGTGGTATCTGGCGCTCTCCGCTTATAACGCTGGTGAGATGCGCATTATGAATGCGATCATGCGCGGCAAGTCCCGTGATTTCTGGCAGCTGGTGAAAGACAAGCAACTGCCGTCTGAAACGATGGACTACATTCCCAAATTCATGGCCGCGTTCCTGATCGGCACCAATCCCGAAAAATATGGCTTCCGCCGTCCGACCGCCGAACCCAATGAAGAACTCGTGGCCGTGAACGTGCCGTCGCCGATTTCCCTGAGCACGATCGCCGAATATACTGAAGTGCCGCTCGTGACCCTGCAGCTGACCAATCCGCATCTGACCAAGGACATGACCCCTCCCGGTACGGAAAATTATAAGATTTGGGTTCCGAAGACCTTTGCCAGCAACATCAATGACAATCAGGAACGCCTGGCTTCGGCCCGTCTGAATATTAAATCGACCAGAATTGCCAGGGTCGAGAAGACATCCAGGAGCAGCAGCGGCACCAACCGTAAGTTCCATCGCGTGAGACGCGGCGAACACCTGACCATGATTGCTGAAAAATACGGAATGACCGTGGGCCAGCTGAAGGTTTTCAACCGTCTGAAGAGCAATCTGATCCGTCCGGGCATGAAGTTGAAAATCACGGGGTCGGATGCCAACGTGGTCGAGACCGAGACCGATTCCAAAGGATCGGGAACCTATCGTGTCCGCCGCGGGGATAATCTGCACGATATCGCCAAACGCTTCGGCACAACGGTGAAGACTCTGAAAAAAGTGAACCGACTGCGGCGCACGGATCTGCGCATCGGGCAGGTTCTTAAGATCGCGAAAAATACCTAAGCCTGGAAAAAGGCAGGGTTTCGACCCAAAGGCGTTCGCTGAAGGGCTGAGGAGAAATCTTCAGCCCTTTTCTCATGGGCAAGAGGTGGCGGCCTGCTCCAAGGAGTGGCGTCGCACTGCGAAAGATAGGACTCTCTACGCCATTTCATTATTGCTATAATCATGGCAAATCACCTTCTGCTTGCAACACAGACCTTTGGGGCAACGCCAAATGACGAAGAAAAATCTTCTCTTTCTGCTCATTTCCCTCTCAACACTGGAGTGGAGCGGCGAATTGCTCGCGGCTGAGGAAGACCTGTCTCTGGCCGATCTTCTCAGCTTGAAAGTGGATGTATCCTCGTCCAATCCCGAGACCATTTTCAATACGCCGTCGTCGGTGTCGGTGATCGATCGGAAGACGATCAAGAAGCTGCATTTCCGATCCGTTTCCGAGGCGATCAAAACCCTGGCCGGCGTGGACGTAAGTCGAACGTTCTTTGCCCAGAATATACCATCCATTCGCGGCATCCTGCAGGATAACTACGTGAACCGCCTGCTCGTCCTGATCGATGGCGTCCCGACCTGGAACTCGGTCACGGGCCATGGAGAGATCGAGAGGGTCAATATTAATGATTTGGAACGAATCGAAGTCCTGAAGGGACCTGCCTCGGTTCTCTACGGTACCAACGCCTACTCGGGAGCGATCAATCTGGTTCTCCGGCGCCCGGAAAAAGAGGGTGAGAAGGAGACCCTCCGGGAGTTTCGGACAGGAGCCGGATTCCTCAGTGGCCTCCTCGGTGCCGGCGGGCATGTCATGCATTCCGAAGGCAACGTGCAGTTTTTCGTCGCAGGGAGCAGTGAAACTCAATCAGGCTCGAAGTACCCCGGTAAAAACAACAAGGGAGAGGAAGGGTACTTCCGTGATGAGAACGGCGATTACCTTTTCTTCAAGGACTTTCAGGAGAAGTCGAACCTGACGGGAAAAGTGAACTATGATGCATCCTATGGCAAGCATTCCTTATTCATCAATACCTACCGCAACAATCTGAGCTTTCTGGGCGCCCGTCCGATCCGCAGCCAGGGGGCCGGCAATCCCTATGAAGTCTTCGGCAAGATGGCCAACTATAGCTTTCAGCGCCCTATCGGCGATTCGTCGCTGAAGGTTTCTCTGGTCTATGACTCCAACAGCAGGGAATTTTCCCGGAAAGAGGACAATCGGGTCAAAGGTCGCCTGCAGGGCGACCGCATGCTCAGTCGCACGCAGTGGAACCTGAATATTACGCCCTCGCTCGACCTTGAGACGGGTTTCGATATCGAAAAACGGACGAGCCAGCGCTTTGAACTTTTCGATCCCCTCGACCAGAAAGTATTCCAGGACAACGAGATGTCAGGCCGCAGCATCAGCGAGCGGTCAGGGTTCGTTCAGATGGGCTTTCATGGTGAAAAGACCGAGAGCAAGTGGCCGTTCCGATTGCTGTTCGGGGCACGCCTCACGAAGAATGATGCCTATGATCAGAACACTTCGTTCAGGGGCACGTTCGTCTACAATATCGCCGAAAAATCCAGCCTGAAGCTCGTCTATGGCCAGTCCTACCGCGCACCTTCGCTATTTGAACTTTATTATAAGGATTCCGCCGCGACCAACGAAATCTTCGGCAACGACCAGCTCGAACCCGAGTCGAGTGATAGCTTTGAACTGGCCTACCTCCTGGCTCCGACGGACTCCCTGTTTTTTCAGGTCACCTACTTCGCGGCTGAGTATGACGACAAGATTACCCGTGTGTTGCGGAATCCGGACATCGCCAGTGACCTCTCCCTGACCTTTGCCAACAGCGAGAAATTCAAAGCCCAGGGCATCGAGTTGGAAGCCAAGTATCAGAACCCGAACGTCATTGACGCTTTCTGGACCATTTCCTCGATCAAAGGCGATGAGGGCGATAAGGTGGGCGACAAATGGAATTACAGATTCGTCCCCGAGGTCAGCTCGTCCCTTTCCTTGTCGAAAGGCATCGAGGTCTGGTCCGTATCGGCGACCGCCAATTACCGCGGAGAGCGGGGCAGCCCGACGGATAAGATCAGCCCCATGGGCACTTTGGACAGCGCCCTGGCCTATCGCAGCGCCTTCGGTTCGCACTCTGTACAAGTCAAGAACGCGACTGATGCGAAGGTCGCGGTCCCTGAATACATTCGCGGTGACATCGACAGCCTTTACTCCGGGGAACGGCGCGAAGTCATCTATGAATTCGCCACCTCGTTCTAGAAAACTCAGCCGGGTTGCCTTTCTCCGTTTTCTTTCGTCATGGAGTCGATGCGCATGCATAAGTTCGCTCTCTCAGCCGCAATGCTTTTCGCTTTCGCTTGCGACGAAAAATACCCCGACGGTTCCATGAATTCAGGTCTCAAGGTGGGACTGGTGACGGACGGCGGGAAAATTACCGATGGAACGTTCAATCAGATCGCCTATGAAGGGGGCGTGCAGGCTGCGAAAGACTTCGGGCTTCAGTTCGACTATCGCGTGCCGGAGTCCACCGATGCCATTGAGCACAATATTCAGTCCTTCATAGACTCTGACTATGATCTGATCGTAACGGTCGGGTTCCTCATGACGGATGTTACGAAGGAAATGGCCCTGCGGAATCCGGACATCAAGTTCGCGATTGTGGACGTGACCTTTGAAGAGACGGTTGGAAATTTGATCGGGCTCGGCTTTGCCGAGGACCAGGCAGGTTTTTTGGCTGGAGCTCTGGCTGGACAAGTGTCTGAGAATAAATCCGTTGCCGTCGTAGGCGGGCTTTCCATTCCGCCCGTGAAACGCTTCGTCCATGGATTCGTCAACGGAGCCAAACGATCCTGTCCTGACTGTGCTGTCAACTGCTCGTATGTTATGTCGTTCGGGGCTCCCGCGACGGGTGCGGAAGAGGCCCGCAGCCTGATCGCTCTGCATGGCGCCGATGTCTTATTTGGAGCCGGAGGAGCAACCGGATCGGGAGGCATTCTGGAAGCGGCCGGTCAGGGGATTGGAGTAATCGGCGTTGACATGGATGAGTACCATACCACCTTCAAAGGTGGGGCGGAACCCAGCTCGATCAACCTCCTGGCCAGTGCCACGAAGAGAATCGATGTGGCTGTCTATAAGGCGATTCAGAAGGCGATTGATGAGAACTTCGAGCCGGGCAACCTTATCTTTGATCTGCCGAATGATGGCGTTTCCTTAAGTGGCTTTCATTCGACACGGGTTTCTCATGAAGCCAGGAGCGCGGTCGCCTCCATGCAGTCGGAGATGGCGGCTGGATTCATCGCGACCGGCGTCGAGGCGAATGGCGATAACGGAGCTCATCCAGATGTGGTGTGCAAGGAGGTTGCTGTCCCAGAATAAGTGTCCGGCACCAGCCTAAAATCACCCATATGTTCATGACCGGATCGTAATGTTATGAAGCACTCAAGGATTTCCCTGAACGGATCGTGCGCGTAATATCCAGCGTACGAGGGTTCCTTTTCCAACGCTTCATAAGGACACGATCATGATTCAAGCCAAAGGCGTTGCTGCCTATTCTCCTACACAAGCGCTCGCACCCTTCACTTTCGAACGTCGTGATCCGCGGGATCATGACGTCGTTATCGACATCAAGTTCTGTGGAATTTGCCACTCCGATATTCATCAGGCCCGCGACGAATGGGGCGGGGCCATCTTTCCCATGGTTCCAGGCCATGAGATCGTGGGAATCGTTCGAGCCATAGGGCCCAAGGTCACGAAGCACAAGGCGGGCGATCGCGTCGGCATCGGCTGCATCGTGGACTCCTGCCGACACTGCGCCCACTGCGAACAGAACCTTGAACAGTATTGCCTCAAAGGCCCCACGGTCACCTACAACGGCTACGAACGCGACGGAAAAACGCCCACGTTCGGCGGCTATTCGAATGTCATCGTTGCCGATGAGAATTATGTCCTGCGCATGCCCGCCTCGCTGCCTCTGGATCAAGCCGCTCCCCTGCTGTGCGCCGGCATCACGCTCTATTCCCCCCTCATGCACTGGAAGGCAGGGCCTGGGAAGAAAGTTGGGATCATGGGATTAGGCGGCCTGGGGCATATGGGAGTTAAAATAGCGGCGGCGCTGGGCGCTCATGTCACGGTCCTGAGCCACTCCGAGAAAAAGCGGGACGATGCCATGAGGATGGGCGCCCATCAATTTCTGGTCACCCATAACACGAGCGTTTTCCAGGAGTACGCCAGCACTTTCGATCTTATTATCAATACCGTGTCTGCCGAAATCAAGATGAGCGATTACTTTGGACTCTTGAAGCTCGATGGCGCTCTGGTGGTCGTCGGTATTCCCGACAAACCTCTCGCCATCCATCCCTATCCTCTGGTCGCCATGCGCCGCAGCTATGCCGGCTCCTTGATCGGTTCGATCAAGGAAACGCAGGACATGCTCGATTTCTGCGCAAAGCACAACATTGCGTCCGACATCGAGCTGATCACCCCCGAGCAGATAAACCAGGCTTACGACCGCGTTGGCAAAAGTGATGTCCGCTACCGCTTCGTGATCGACATGTCGGCCCTATGAGGGAAGGGAATTTGCCACTCCGGTGACGGAATGAGGGGCTCACCGCTCCTCATCCTCCTCCTCATCATCCTCGTAGGACTCTTCCAGCACTTCATCCAGAAGATCCAGATAAAGCCCAATGGTGAACGCCTCCTCCTGATGCAGGAGTTTTTCATCAATCCCGCTAGCTTCGGTCTTTTCCAGAATTTCAGTGCGGAGGTCGATCACGTCCTCCTTGCAGCGCTCAGGCAGCGCGAAAGGCCCGATGGTCAAGGGACGCACCCGACCGTTGATCGGCAGCATGATCGAACCGACGATGATTTCACCCGGCTTGAGGGTCTGCGAGGCCGTATCCTCTTCCACGGCGAGAGCTTGATCCTGCATGAGATCATGAAGTTTCAAAGACTGTCCTGAGGTCACTTCCATCACTTCAAAGAAGCTGAGAGGACGACGGTTGGAGGCACGAATGATATCCCGTTCCAGGGCGCTGAGCTCTTCGGTTTGCAAAAACGCTTCAGCCACGGTTTGATTCAGCGGCGCCTGGGACGCCGGTTTATCTTCCGGAGTTTCGATCACCCAATTGAAAAGGAACCAGGGGATAAAGAGAAGATTGAGAGGATCCTCAGGATCAAATGTAACCTCGGTCATCTCATCAAGGAAGAGAACCCAGGCCTGTTCGATCGCGCTTTCACCAAAGGCCTCTTCCGCAAAAGGCAGCATGCGTTCCATCAAAGCGGCTTCAGCTTCCCGAAACAAAACTTCATCGGAGCGTGCTGCCGATTCCTGAACCAGACAACATTTCTTATACTTTTCACCACTGCCACATGGGCATGGGTCATTACGTCCTGCTTTCATGATACCCTCCCGACCAAAGGCCCACCATAATGACTATTTCACCAGGAGGCCAGCCTTTTTCGGGAGCATGCGCCCTCTTTATCAGGGCGGCAAAATCATTTTGAACTTGGTGTCGATGGCCAGCTGAATCCCTGTGGTGTAGGACCCCTGAGCCGCACCATCGAACACGCAGTGACCACCGTCACCTTGAATGTTGATCGTGTGGAGTTTGCTTTGCTGATCCGCAGGGATGCCGGCAGCGTCCATGGCAGTCTTATAGCCTGTCACTGACCTTTGAATGCTGGTCAGGATATCCGGACGCTCGCCCGCCGTGACTTCGATGTGAACCCGGAACTTGCTCAGCATGTTGGGATCGGTAAAGGCCACGCGCGGCGCTTCGCCACCGCACAGAATCAGAGCTGCGGAATTATAATTCTGACCGAATTCCGGCAGGAGCGATCCCGTCAGGAAATAGGCGCCACCGGAAACACCGGAGAAATAAATGCGATCGAGGTTCACATTATATTTTTTAACGAGTTCGTTTTGAATCAGCTCATTCACATAGCGTGCATGGGCGCGCCCTTGGGCCCGGCCCCACTGCAGGTTGGGATTCGGCGCCTTCACTGTAACGCCGATCAGATCATAGCGCGCTTCCTTGTTAGGGAAATCGGTATACCCGCCGCCGCCATCACCATGCAGGTGAATATGAAAGCCGTAAATCTTTTGTCCAACATCGGCCGGCGCGTTGATTTTATAGCTGCTGGCCAGACCGGTGGAATCAGTGAACGGCACTTCGAGCATTCCCGTTCCGCCACCGCTGCCTTGAGAACTGCGCACAGCAGGAGCTGCAGGCGTCTCGGGCTTGGTTTCCGGGGCCTGCGTTGGTGCGGGCTCCTGGTCCTTTTCTGAACCCATGCTGGTCGTTCTGTCTTCCTTTGCCGCCTGGTCCACGGTGGTGTCCGCGACCGTGCGTGTCGTCCTTTGCGCGCGATAGGAGGGTTGCGCGGAGCAGGCCGTCCAGAACATAAGACTGATGAATAGAGTGGCACTCGTTTTCACAGCTGCTTTCCTTCCACAGTGAGGGCTGGCATGGCTTTTCCCCTGACCATGAGCAATGCTTATACCAGCGCTAAGCCCTTGATTTGTTCAGCCTGCCTGCGGCCAAAATCTGACAAAACCCCTGGAAATGTCGAGGTTTTCGACAGGTCCGCAGCATTACCCAAAAGGACGAATGTGGCCTTGGATTTGCAATCCTTGAGGTTGGATTTTTCAACAGGGAGAGTTGTTATGATGATTGAATACTTTGACAGGAATTGGTGGTTATGGTCACTGCGTGGTTTGATTGCTCTGGTATTTGGTCTCGGTGCTCTGACCATGGACAATCCCACGTTGACCTCGATGGTTCTTCTGTTTTCCGGCTTCATGTTTTCCGATGGAATCTTCGCCCTGCTGACCCTCTTTGCCAGGCGAACGGACGAGCGCTGGTCCTGGACTGTGGTCTTTGAAGGCATTACCGGTGTCGTGGCGGCAATCGCGGCCTGCATTATTCCCGACATGAGCGTACTTATGCTTATGGCTGTGGTCGGTGCCTGGGGCATAACCACAGGTATTTTGAAACTGGGCATCGCGTTCCGCTGCAGCAAAGCCAGCTGCGTTCCTGGCTCCTTTCTCTTCGGACTGGCAGGACTCGGAGCCATGGCCCTCGGTTTCACCTTCACCTTTTTTCCAGCGGTGGCCTATGTGGGCATCGCCTCGATGATCGGTTATTATGCGGTCTTCCTGGGTCTTATGATGATGATGGAAGGCTTCCGGCTCAAACGCTTCTATCGGGTGTTTGATGTGAAAAAAGTGCATTTGCAGATCCGGCATCCTTACTATCCCGCGTGAAAGGAGGACGGTATGCTGACTCTGAAATTGGTGATCGGCTTGATCTGTTTGCTCTATCCGTCGCGCGTGGGAGGGGCTTCGGCACAACCTGCTGCCGCACAAGGCATGACTCCAGAGACCGCGCAGGATGAAACTCTCGGCAGGGATAGGGTGCATGCAGATCAGATTGCCTGTGGTACCATCCAGGCCCTGATCCAAGGGCATGCCACCTGAGTCTAGCCGCGCACTCCTTGCTCTCCTGTCTCGAGAGGAGGAGTCGCGCTTTGCACCTGATTGTTGATCAAAATATCAATTCGCCCAAAGGGCTTCAGTGATTTTTCGATCAACCCTTTACTTGCAGCAGTATCCTTCAAATTCCCAGGCACCATAAAGCAGCGGCAACCTTCGGCACGAATGTAGCGAACGGTGTCGACCGCTTCTTTCTGTTCCTGGGGTTTGTAGTTGATAATAATATCAGCACCTTCCCTGGCAAAAAACATCGCGACATCGCGACTCTTATCCAGGTCATCGCCGGTGATGAGTACGATCTTGCCTTGCAGTTTTCCGTGTTGGTGTTTTTCATCGAATGGGCTTTGCATGAATAGTCCTCCTCTCCCATGCGTCGAGGAGGATTTTGCAGATTACATGCCAAGCCCGATGGAAGATGTTTTCAGCGGAACCATACGCGATGAATGGTGTCGTCCTCAAAGTCATTCGAACCGAAATCGCATTCCCAGGAATCGTCGTTGGATTTTACGCTCCAGGTAGTATCCTGGTTGCCATTATCCTGACTGAAGGGATCAAACGTCAGGGCCAGATCGCCTGCATCGATACGCCCCTGATCCATGCCAGCCGGCAGAATTCCGGTATGTCCCGTGAGTTTCACAAAACCTGGGTTGATATCCTCGCAATCGCCGACTCCCGTTCGCGCGGCTGCGATGCAGCTCGGATCCTGGGTTTTAAAGTGGATGACGCGCGGGTTCTCGGACGAACGACAGTAAAAGCGCAGCTCCTTCACCACGAAATTGGAAAGCATGGCATTGCTTGCATGACCCCAATTTTTGGTGAGCGCGGACTCATCCGTGCCGAGCGTGTCACCAGCCAGCAGAGGCAGATCCGTGGTGTGGAGCAGCAGCGGTGGATTGGTGTCGGCTTTATGTGAATAATTGAGCAGCAAGGTCCAGCCGCCGCCATCTTCGGTCATGTCACATGATGCGTCGATGGCGACCCGGGTTTCGAGAGCTGCGTTTAGATAAATCTTGAACGTCCCGCTGACCGCATCCGGTTTCGCCTTCTTAATCTCCGCGCAAGATGTCGGGTAAAAAGGCGCTGGCGGAGGGGTCGGAGTTGGCGTCGGCGTGGGAGCTGCGGCACCAGAACCAGCTGTACCATCCGCTGGGGGAGTTTGCTGATCACTTCCGGGCGGAACATTATTTTGAGGGCTGTCATTGGGAGTCTCCCCTGGGCTGTTGCCGATAACAATATCCTGTCCTTCGATGGATCCTATCGGCAGGGTTGGGCCGGAAGTTGCGTCCGCGCTGCCATCATAAAATTTTGTCTGTTCTTCCGGTGCTATAGGCCCTTGTCCGGCTTTACAGCCGGCCACAGCGAATGCCGCGGTCACCGTGGCAAGCACGGATTTCATATAAATACCCACGTTTAGCCCCCTCTATTGCCCCAAAATGTCCTTTGGTCCAGTTATCAGGATCGGTCTTTTTTCCCCTCGTCTTGAGAGGAAAGGCCAAGCCATTGGGATTTATCCCAAAAACAGGAAGCCTTCGGCGGTGGCTTGCAGTGGGTTTCGGTCTTCTGTATAGCTTAGGGTCGACCGCAGCAAGTCCGCGAGACGGGAGGAATTTTTATGGAAACGATCATGACCCGCAAGGACCGCATTATGGCGGAACTCAAGGGCATTTCAGATAAAGATGAGCGGCTCAAGGCCATCATTGAATATGGCAAGAATATGCCGAACTTACCGGCGGAACTGAAAATCGACCCGTTTCTGGTGAAGGGCTGTATTTCCCGCGCCTGGCTGGTGCCACAAATCCAGGGGGAACGTCTCCGTTTCATGGCTGATTCTGAAGCCATGATCGTGAAAGGCATCATCGCCTTGCTGCTCCAGGTCTATAATGACAGCACCCCACAGGAAATTCAGAGTCTCGCTCCGGATTTTTTGGCGGAAGCCGGCATCACCGAGCTTCTGTCCATGAATCGTCGCAACGGACTGCGGAATGTCCTGGCGATGATCCAGACCTATGCTGATAGAATGAGCAGTCCAGCCTGACTTTTTTGTCCTCGATGGCCCAGCAAATGATTGGACTTCCCCACAGCCTCGGCTAGACTGCAAGACCGTGAACAGACAGGCAGGACCCGTATGCAGAGCCAAGCAGACCAATGGAACCCCGATTCGTGGCGGGCGCGACCGATCAAGCAACAGCCACAATACGATAACCCATCCTTGCTGAGTGAGGTACTGGGGGAAGTGCGCAAGCTGCCTCCGCTGATTTTTGTCGGCGAGGTCGATCGGCTGAAGCAGTATCTGGCGGCCGCCGGTCGCGGTGAGGTTTTTGTTCTGCAAGGAGGCGACTGCGCGGAGCGCTTTCAGGACTGCAACAAGGATGCGATCACCAGCAAGTTGAAGATCCTGCTGCAGATGTCGGTGGTCCTTTGCTATGGCCTGCGCAAGCCCGTGGTTCGCATCGGTCGGATTGCGGGTCAGTATGCCAAGCCTCGTTCGCAGGATACGGAAGTCGTGAATGGTCAGGAAATTCCTGTCTATCGCGGCGATATCATCAATTCCTTTGAAGCGACTCTGGAAGCCCGGAAACCGGATCCGCATCGTATCAAGCGTGCCTATCTTCTGGCCGCCAGCACGCTCAACTATGTCCGCGCTTTGACCAAGGGTGGCTTTGCCGATTTGCATCAGCCGCAGAATTGGGACCTGACCTTTATGCAAAAGGTTCCGCAGCGCCAGGAGTACGAACGCATCGTCGCCAATATTCGCGACGCAATCGTCTTCATGGAGGCGCTCGGCAATCGCGAAGAAAGTCTGCGTTCGGTGGAATTTTATACGTCGCATGAAGGGCTGCTGCTTCCCTTGGAGGAGGCGCTTACCACCTTCGCGCCCGAGCAAAACCATTGGTACAACCTGGGCGCACACATGCTCTGGATCGGCGACCGCACGCGGCAGCTGGATGGAGCCCATATTGAATATTTTCGCGGGATCGCCAACCCCATCGGTTTGAAAGTGGGGCCCTCATCCGATCCCAAGGAAATTATAGAAATCTGCCGCACCCTCAATCCCAGGAATGAGGAAGGCAAGATCACGCTGATTTCCCGCTATGGCGAAGGCAAGGTCAAACAGCACCTGCCTTCGCTGATTCAAGCCGTACGCGGAGCAAAAATTCCCGTGGTGTGGAGCGTGGATCCCATGCATGGCAACGGCATCAAAACCCAGGGCGGCATCAAAACCCGGGATTTCGACGCCATTCTGTCTGAAGTGCAGGAAAGCTTTGAAGTGCATCAGCAGCTGGGCAATCCGCTGGGCGGCATTCACTTTGAGCTGACGGGTCAGGACGTAACAGAATGCATTGGCGGTGCGACTGGAATTACCGCGGATCAGCTGGATCAGAATTATGAAACCTACTGTGACCCTCGTTTGAATTATTCGCAAAGTCTGGAGATGGCTTTTTTGATTTCCCGCATGCTGGGGCAGGCTTGACAAGGGGCCCCCGCCTTAACCTGCCATGGACATGACGGCCATTGTTATCAAGGCAGCCCCCGACAACAGAACCACAATTGTTACCAACACAGCTATGGACATCATGGCCGCCAATGTCAGTATCGCGGCTAACATCATTTCCAGGGTGTAACGAATTGTGCTTCCCATGATCACTGCTGCCCTCTCGTCCTTGAAAGGTTGGACTCGCTTTCTCATAAAAGCAAAGGTTGTGCCGAACAAGCCTGTAGCCACGCGCCGACAGCGGTTTTGATACAAAACAGCGACAGACGTGGCCGCATTCCCTTGCGTTTGGCACGCGGTTTGTAAGTAGGATAAGCCGAACACTTGCCTAAGGAGAAGCAGCATGAGTGATTTTATTTTGGATATTGAGCAGATTCGAAAGGCCGCACGCGACCAAATGGAAAAAGGCGCGGTCACCGCCAACTACCAGGCCGATCGCAATGCCATTTTGAAAATATTGGACAGTGCCCTGGCCACCGAATGGATCTGCGTTCTGCGCTACACTCAGCATGCCAAATCCGCGCAAGGTCTTCATGCTGAACCAATTGCCAGGCACTTTTTCGAGCATGCTCAGCAGGAAGAAGGGCATGCCAATGAACTGGCCGATCGCATCAAACAGCTGGGTGGGAAGCCTGACCTTGATCCGGACAGTTTCAGGCGCCGTGCCCACACGCAGTACACGGAGTGCAATAGCCTTGTCGATATGATCAAGGAGAACCTGATTGCGGAACGTATTGCCGTGGATGCCTACAGTGCAGCGATTCGTTTCATCGGCCCATCCGACCCCACCACCCGCCGTATCCTGGAATCGATCCTTGCGGTGGAAGAGGAGCATGCGGATGAGCTTGCTGATTTGCTCGCCGCTTTTGACCCGCGCGAAAATCTGAACTGACGTCAGGGCTCCGCACGGACGATCGTGACAGGAAACTGCACCACAAAGCGCGTATGCGGAGCCTTGCTATCCAGCTGGAACATCCCGTTCACGTCCCGGATAATCCCATCCACAATGCTGAGCCCGAGCCCCGTGCCCTTGCCGATCGGTTTCGTGGTAAAGAAAGGCGATCGGATGCGATCCCGGAGATGTTCCGGGATGCCAGCCCCGCTGTCCGTCACGGCCACATCCAGATGCTGGGGTTGCAAAACAAGCTCGAGGTGTATCCATCGTTCCGGACAGTTGGCCACGGCATCGATGGCGTTATTCAGCAGGTTGACGATGATCTGCAAAAGTTTCACATATTTGCCGCTAATCTTTTGTTCCGGATCGGAACACGCGACATGAAGCTCAATATCGCGATTGTGCATGCGTTCCTGACAAAGCTCCAGACATTCCTCCTGAAGTTTGTGCAGCGTGAAGACAACATCCTGCTCATAGGAACCTTCATGCGCATACGAAAGCAAAGCTCGGGAAATGGTTGAGATACGAAGACAGCTCCGCTCGATGCTGCTGAAGATGGCCTTCTGCTCGTCCGTAAGACCTTGGGTTCGCTCGAGATCGCGTTTCAATCGAATCGTATAACCGTGAACGATCGCCAGGGGATTATTGATTTCGTGGGCCACGCCACCGGCCATTTGCCCGAGTTCCGTGAGACGTGCATCCTGCATCAGCTTTTCGCGATGGCGGAGGATTTCAGCCTGAGCCAGCTGCAGATCCCGTTCAAAACGCGTGCGCTGCATTTCATAGAGCGCGGCGATGGTCCATATGCCGAGCGTCACGCCCAGCACATCACCCCAAAAAACATCGACAAAATCCTCGCGCGTCATGCCCACCGGGACCATGCCCGCGCGATCCTTGAGCATTTGAATCAGGGACATCTGGACCAGGAGGACGAAGCCGCACCAGTAGATTCCCAGGGGCAAACCGAGAATATAAAGACCAAAAAGTCCGAGGCCGGCATACCAGAAGTAGGTACCCGAGATCGCCACCTGTTCCGTCCAGGCGAAGAGCGTGAGAGCCAGCAAAGGACAGAAAAGGAAAACGAGCGCGGCCAGGGCAAAGGAACCGATCGAGCGCAGGATGATCAGCGCGGCGACGGAACCGAAGAAAAGAAGGGCAAAGCCCAGGCTGTGCCGGATAATCGTGCCGCTATAGCGCGGAAACATGTAGAGATAAATGCAGGGAACAAAGACCATGCAGACCGTACACAATCCAACCAGCATGCGGGCCCGGAAGCGATCGCCGGGCGGAACCTCCAGCAGCTTGCGATGCAGCATGAAATGGGAAAAGTCAATTTGACTAAGTATGGCCTGAACAGTCCTCACCCTCGGGTCCTTTTCCGGTTCCCGCTTCTTTACTGCTAATGTCCAATAAAAGCAATCCGCGGATCCTCGCGCGTAAATATAAGGAATTATTTAATAAATTCACAATAAGAGGGCGGGTAATTTTTAATGTTGCAAATGATTTTCATTATCAATATTATCAAAAATGTCCCGCCGGCTTCCCTGTTTTGGGTTGGTCTGGACACAAGGCAAGATCGATTGGGTCAGAAGGAAATTCAGGTTCCTTCTGACTTTGTTCACCCTTGGTTTTTTCGATTGCGCGCTGCGATCGTGAAGATAGTGACAGAATTTAACGGGAAATAGTTGCGGACGGCTGATGCTGGCATCAGCCGTTCTGTTTTTGGGCGAGATAGGCCACCTGCTCAAACAGCAGATGCGGATTTACAGGCTTGCTGAGATGCGCCGTGTAACCTACAGCCAGGCAGCGATTTTTTTCCTCGGGAAAGGCATGCGCGGTCAGCGCCGCTATGGGTTTGCGATAGCCTTTTTCCCTGAGGCGCGCGGTCGCCGCATAACCATCCAGGCGCGGCATCTGCACGTCCATCAGCACCACATCGAAGTCTTCCGCGAGCGCTTTTTGAACGCCTTCCTCACCATCACTGGCCAGCGATACCGAGGCCCCGGCGCCTTCCAGAAACCGGCTCATCATCAATTGATTGTCGGCGGAATCATCGACCACCAGGACGCGAATGCCATGCAAACGCGGACGATTGGTGCTGGCCCTTTCGACTCGCGCTGGGGTTGAAGCGGGGACCGCGACTTCCGCCGTCAAGGGCAGGCCCACCAGAATTTCAATGCGGAAGGTACTGCCTTCACCGGGAGCCGTGGTCACCAGATGCAGATCGCCTCCCATCGCGCGGGCGAGCTGCCTGGAAAGAGCCAGTCCCAATCCGGTGCCTCCGTAGCGCCTCGTCATCGAGGTATCCGACTGCGTAAAAGGTTTGAAGAGTTTGGCGGCCTGCTCGGGCGTCATGCCTTCGCCGGTGTCCTGCACCAGAATCCCAAGTTTCGCCTTGTCCTTATCCAGATTTTCACACTCCACCTGCACCTCAACCCGGCCATGGGCTGTGAACTTCAAAGCATTGCCGATGATATTGAGCAGGATCTGCCGAAGGCGCAATGGATCGGTCAGCACCAGCTTCGGCAGGGTTTCGACCAGTTTCAACTCCAGGTCGAGGCCTTTCTCATCCGCCTTCAACTTGAGACCGATCAGGGATTCCTGGATCAGATCGACAAGGCTCACACGCACCTTCTCCGTTTCGAGCTTGCCGGCTTCCACCTTGCTCAAATCGAGAATGTCATCGATGAGACGCGCAAGGAGTTCACCGTTGCGCTGAATGGCTTCGATGCATTGATCAGGCGCCAGACCACTGCGATCGGGATCCTTGAGCAGCTCACTGAAACCGAGGATGGCGCCAAGGGGTGTGCGAATCTCATGGCTCATATTGGCCAGAAACGCACTTTTCGCCTTGTTGGCTTCATCAGCCAGAATCTGTGCCTGTCGTGAGGCCTCTTCGGCCCGCTTTTGATCGTCGATGTCGGTCGCGCCACCAATCCATTTGCTGATGGCACCCTGGGCATCCATCAAAGACTGCCCGCGCAAAAGATGCCAGCGCCAGGTGCGATCGGTACGCCGCAACAGGCGCAACTCCGCTTCAAAATTCTCGCCGGTGGCCCGCGCGCGTTTCCATTCCGTCTGATAACGCTCCTGCTCATCGGGATGAATGGCCGTCAGCCAGTTGTCCTGCAAATCGTCGAGATTATCATGGCCATAGGCCAGCCAGCGGGAACTGAGATAGGTGATGGTTCCTTCGGGATCGGCAGTCCAGACGATATGCGGGCTGACTTCCGCGAGCACGCGATATTTTTCCTCGCTTTCACGCAGCATCAGCCGGCTCTTGTAAGCCTCCACAAAAATTCGAACCTTGCTGAGCAGGACGAAGCTGTCGATCGGCTTATAAAGAAAGTCCACCGCTCCGGACTCATAACCTTTGAACATCAAATGGGGACTGTGCGCAGCTGCGGTGACGAAAATGATCGGCGTCGTGCGGCTGCGGGAGCGACCGCGCAACAGGGCACTGGTTTCAAAGCCATCCATATCCGGCATCTGCACGTCGAGCAGGATGACAGCGAATTCGTGATCCAGCGACAGACTCAGCGCTTCCGCTCCGGACGAGGCCTGATAGATTTCTTCGCCGAGCTCAGCCACGATGCGGGTCATCAAAAGCAGGTTTTCCTTGCGATCATCCACAATTAATATTTTTGCTGGCTGCATGAAATCCTCTTCTGATAAATGCGGCTTTGTGCAACAACTTCAACGTAGGCGGGGCCCAATAAGGAAAATTGCAGGCTTTCCTTCATGCCTATGGCCAAAAAACCTCGATGACAAAGGCTCTCGTCAAAAAGTTTGAGCACGCGCTCGCGCAAAGCAACATCGAAATAAATCAACACATTGCGGCACAGGACCAACTGAGTTTCCGAAAACACGCTATCTGTCACCAGGTTATGTTCCGCGAAAACGATATGATCCCGCAAGCGGCGATCGATGGCGGCCATGCCATAGTTCGCAACGTAGTGGCGGGCAAAGTCGCCATCGGGATGAATCAGGCGATAGTTTTCCGTCGCCTTTTGTATCGTCGCAGTGGGATAAACCCCAGCCCTGGCCTTGCCGAGAGCGGTGGGATTGATATCGGTCGCATAGATGATGGTGTTCTGCAGGAGGTTGGCCTCACGCAATAGGATGGCGAGGGAATACACCTCCTCGCCCGAGGAACAGCCCGCATGCCAGATCTTGGGCGAAGGATAGGTGGCCAGGCGCGGCAGCACCTCCTGAACCAGAGCCCGATAAAAATCCGGATCGCGAAACATCTCGCTGGTGGTCACGGTCAGATGCCCCAGGATTTCATGAAAGAAGCCTGTCTCATGCAGAATCCGATCCCGCAAGGTGGCAAACGTAGGGATGCCCCAGCGTCGCATCACAAACTGAAAGCGTCGCTGCAGGGAATGGGGCGTGTAGCCACGAAAATCGTAGCCATGGAGCTGATGAATGCTGTCCACCAGCCCCTGCAGATCCTTGGGGTCCAGGGCTAAATCAAACCTCATGCTTCAAAATCCCTGTGGGGCGAGCCAAACGCGAATCAAGGAGATCAACCGTTCCATATCCACGGGTTTGGCCAAATAATCATTCGCACCTGCGGCCAGGCACTTCTCCTGATCGCCTTTCATGGCTTTGGCGGTCAGGGCGATGATTGGCAGATGCTTGAATATCTTATTCTCACGAATTCTCTGCATCGCTTCGAGGCCATCCATGACAGGCATCATCACGTCCATGAGGACCAGATTGATGGACGGATCCTTGTCCAGCACATCGAGGGCCTCCTGACCATTCCGCGCGGTCAGCACCGCGGCGCCACGATCCTCAAGGACGTGGACCAGCGCAAAGAGGTTGCGCATATCATCATCCACGAGCAGGATGCGGGCATCAGAAAAGGAACGTTCGACCAGGCGGGCCTCGCGAAGCAGGGCCTGCGAACGAACCGGCAGGTTGTCCTCGATGCGATGCAGGAAGAGAGTGGTTTCATCCAGGAGTCGTTCCATGGAACGTGCGCCTTTGACCACGATCGCTTCCGCATAACGGCGAATGCGCTGCTCTTCATCACGGGACAGCCTTTGCCCGGTATAAACGATGACCGGCGGATGCCCCAGACCTTCCTCCTGGCTCATGGTTTCGAGCAGTTCCAATCCGCTCATGTCCGGCAGTTTCAGGTCGAGCACCATGCAATCAAACGTCTGGCGGCGCAGCTCGTCCATGGCCGCCTTGCCACTGAGGACCCCGGTGATGTTCACCTGATCCGAACCCTGAATGAGCTGGGTCATGGCCTCCAGCTGAATCGAATCATCTTCGACGATCAGAATATTCTTCACCGCCTTTTCGCTGAGGCCTTCGATTCTTTGCAAGGCGCTCTGCACATCGTCGAGGCTGACCGGCTTCATAAGATAACCGATGGCGCCTAGATAAAGGGCATTGCGACTGTAATCCGAACCCGAGATCACGTGGACCGGGATGGGCCGGGTCTGCGGATTGGATTTGAGTTTCTCCAGGACTTCCATCCCGCCGATGTCGGGCAGTCCGAGGTCGAGCACGATGCCATCCGGCAGGTAAGTGAAGGCATCGCTGATCCCACGTTCGCCGCTTTCGCTCAGCAGGCATTTAAAACCGCGTTCCTGCACCAGTTCGCGGAGCATCTGGGCAAAGTTGGGGTCGTCGTCGATCACGAGAATCTTTTGATCCTCGGCGCTCAGCTGCTCACGATCATCGCGGAATTCCTGGCGGGAATGCAGCGGAACCTTGGGCTGCTGGGGAGCCTGGGGAGCTTGAGGCGCGGGCGCTTGCGTCTCCACAGGTGCCTTGGGCTCGGTCGCTGCGGATTCCGGCAGCTCCTGAGGCAGCAGCAGCGTAAAGGTGCTGCCGACATCGACTTCACTTTGCACCAGGATGCGTCCATGCAGGAGATTGGCCAGCTCCCGGGAAATCGACAGGCCGAGCCCGGTTCCACCGTAGCGACGACCGATGCCGCCATCGACCTGGCGGAAGGCCTCGAAGATCACTTCAAACTTATCGGCCGGGATGCCGATGCCGGTGTCCTTCACTTCAATGGCCAGGGCATAGTCTGGATACTCGGGGCCCGGTGCGCTCATACGCACGCGAACGGATCCCCTCTCCGTGAACTTGATGGCATTCGAGACGAAATTCTTGATGATCTGCTCCACGCGCTGCGCATCCGTCATAATCATATCGGGAGAGGATGCCTCGAGCGTACAGGACAGGTTGATGCCTTTGTTCTGAGCCAGGCTTTGAAAACTGCGTTCGATATTTTTCTTCAGACTGGAAATAAACAGTTCACTGCGCTGCAGTTCAAGCTTGCCGGCCTCAACCCGGGCCAGATCCAGAACATCGTTGATCAGATTCAAAAGGTCCTCGCCCGCGGCATGAATCATGCGGGCAAACTCCACCTGTTCCGTGGTCAGATTCCCGACCTTGTTGCGTTCCAGCATCTGCCCGAGCAGGAGAATACTGTTCAAAGGGGTCCGCAGTTCATGCGACATATTCGCCAGAAATTCGGATTTGTAGCGGCTGGCTGTTTCCAGTTCGCGTGCTTTCTCCTCGGCCGTAAGCTTGGCTTCCCGCAGATGCCGGTTGAAAAGTTCCAGCTGTTTTTTCTGTTCTTCCAGGTGAGACTGCTGCTGTTCCAGCTCGGCATTGTTTTCTTCCAGCGTTGTCTGCTGCATTTCAAGCTGAGCCTGGGCTTGCATGAGAGCCTGAGCCTGCTGACTCAATTCCTCGTTGGTGGAATGGAGTTCCTCCTGCTGCGCCTGGAGTTCCTCGGCCTGCTTTTGCGTTTGCAGGAGGAGTTCCTGCAGACGGATGCGTTTGAAGGTGGCATTGATGCGAATGGCGGCATATTCGCAGACGTATTGCAGAAGATGCATCGCGTCGTCATCAAATTCACTTAATTTGCCAAGCTCCAGAACGCCGATGATATGATCGTTGAAAATCAGGGGCACGATCACAAGATGCGCAGGGGTCACACGCCCGAGCGAGGATTCCACCTGAATATAAGAGGCCGGTGGATGCTTCAGCTCGATTACCTTATGACTGGCTGCGGCCTCACCAATGAGCCCTTCATGCAGGTGATAAACGCGTTTGGCATCAGGGCCAGGGGTATAGGCATAGGCAGCGGCCCGTTCCAGTTCGCCATTCAGTTGACTCAGATAGAACGAACCCAGCGTGGCATTCACATAAGTGGCGACCGTCCGCAAAAAGACTTGAGCCAGCTGATCCACGGGAAGATCGCCGCGAATGGCTTCGCTGATTCGCGCGCTCCCTTGGTTCACCCAATCCTGCTTTTTCAGAAGCGCATGCGCGATGTCCGTGGCCCTTTGCTGTTCCGACAAGGCCTTTTGCGCCAAAATAAAGCGTTGTACCACCAGGGCGACAAGCCAGGTGGTGACGACTCCAAAGCCGCGATTGAGTATGACCACAGTGAGGGGCAAATCCTGGTCTGCGGATTTGAAAAAGCCACCAATGATCGCGAGCGTGGATAAACCAGCCAAATAGAGCGGAAAATGCACGCGGCCTGAATAAAGCGAAAGCGCAACCACAGCAATGTAAGGAATCCAAACGGCAATTCCCAAGGTGGCTCGCGAATCAAAAGCGAATATGATGGACGCCGCCAGGATCAGGCTCACCATGACCCAGCGTTGCCGTGCTGCCGATTGATTTTCAAACACGTTTCCTGACTCCTGGACCAAAGATCACCAAGTCTATCAGGCCATTAGCAACTATCTGCAGGGATGTCAAATGATTCGCCCTAAAACCCATTGTTTCTGGCGCAAAAAAATAACGGTGCAGTCTAAATCCTACAGGTATTTTGGACGTGCCTGCTCTCCCTTAAGCGGAGGCGCGGGCATGATGGGCGATGGGTGCGCACAAGGGAAAACGGATTTCAAAAACAGTTCCGGCAGAGTTTTCCGTTCGCGATTGAACGGTGACCGTACCATTAAACTGTTCGATATAAACATGAGCGATAGGCAGGCCAAAACCGGTTCCGTTTTCGTTGGCGGTGCCCGGGCGCGATGTGGCCTGCGTGGGATCAAAGAGTTTATCGATCAGGCCAGGAGGAATGCCGATGCCATTATCTTCAAAGCGGATCACGACCTCCTCCTGATCGCGCTGCAGCTGGATGCGAATGACGCCACCTGGTCTCGAAAACTTGATGGCATTCGACATGAAATTGCCGAGGATCGTATGCTCCAGAGCTGTGGCCTCTCCCAGCATGTAAAGAGGCTCACCCGGCTGGTCCAGCTGCACGGTCAATTGTTTGGTTTCGAGGCCTTCGGAAAAATTCAGGACAAGACCGTCCAGGATTCCCTGCAATTCGATCGGCACACAGCGGAGAACTTTCTTGCCGGTGGTGACGGCAATCATTTCGCGCACGTGTCCAACCAGATTGTTCTGCTGTTGCACCGCACGCTGGATGCGTTCAAGGTTGTGCGTCGAGGCGCCGGAAGTCTTGCAGCGCCGCAATTCAAGGTCGGCGGAGGTGGCGATGATGGAAATGGGTGTGGACATATCATGCGTGATCACGCGGACCAGGGTATTGAACCAGTCGAGGCGCACGGTGGCGAGCCGTTCCTTCTGCTCCGCCTGATTCTTCTCGGATTCCAGGTTTTTCAGCCGCTGCGCCAGCCCAAAGGAAACGATCACCATCTCCAGGATGATGCCGAGGTGAAAGGCATAGTCGGTGAAGAGATTGGAAGGCAAAACATTAAAAAGTTTCAAAAGCATGATGGAGGTAAAGGTGAGCATGACCAGGCGGGCCACCATCATCGACAGCGCCGGACGGAAGCCTTTCCGCCACACATACCAGCCGGTGGCCACGACGAGGATGATGCCCGGTATGGTTTGAATATTGACCAGCTGATTGGCGAGACGGGTTTGGTCCAGAGTGTTCAGAAGGCCTGGCAGAATATTCACGGCAATGCAAACATTAAAGACGCGGGCCAATTTCGGAAAACGGATATCGGCCTGGTAAAAACTTTTCAGCATCAGTAAAAGACTGACGGCCACGCAGCTGGAAAAAATCGGTGTAAAATGGATCCAGCCGCCACTGGAAGGCCAGGGCCAAAGCCAGTCCAGAACGCCTTCGAAGTTGGCGACCACGGCCAGAAGACTGCCTACATAGGTTGCATAATAGAGATAAACGCGCTGGCGGGTCAGATACCAGGTCATGGCATTGGAAATGATGAGAGCGAGCAAAAGTCCATAAAATATGCCCTGAAAAACCAGGGAGGGCGTCAGCCTTTGCGTGATCCAGAGGTTGGCGGGTTGCAAGGTGAACGAGGCGTCCTGAATTCCACCCTGGGCCTGGACACCCAGGATATACTCATAGGAGCCGGGCCCATGATTTTCGACGAGGAGGTGAATGCCTGAACTGTGAATGGAACGTTCGTGTGGAGGAAGCGAACTTCCCCCACGGGCGGCGACCTGGAGCTGACCCTGCACCACCTGATAAAGGGTCACCCAGTTCAGACTGGATTCCTTCATGGATAGAACAAGACGCGGTGGTGTCTCCGCGTCCACGACGAGATGAAAGCGAACCCAGAGCGTCCCATCCGCAAACCCCATATTCAGCGACTGATGGGTTGTGGGCTGCGACCAGGTCTGCGTCAGAAGCTGATCCGCCTGGCTCCGCCAGCGATCGTTCTCGTCCCGGAGCAGGCGAACCTGATCCCGATAACGGACATCGATGCGGCTGTGAGGGGGAACGCGCAGGGCTTCCTGAGCATAAAGCGGGACCTTCGCCTGGGCGAAAACACTTGCAAAGAAGCACAGGATATAAAAAAACAGAATGCGCATGTTGCGCCTATCGGCGGATGGAATGGGACCCCGAGGGGGGCCGCAAACAGCCGCATCCGCGGGTTCAGCCGTCTCATTAAAATTCGTGGAATCAACCGGTTAATAAGTTTATCTTTTTGTAAGAATCAACCGAGCCCAGGAGGGGAACCATGGTTTTATCTGTCGCCACCAGCCGGCGCTTTCTTTTGAGTGTGCTCCTGGTCGCAGCACCCTTGAGTGGCTGTAATTTCAAAGAGGAAAAGGACCAGGATGATGACGCGGACCAGGTGACGGTCGATCCATCCGCGCCGGTAACCTTTGCCGAGATCTACTCGAAAATTCTGCAGCCCAGCTGTCACGGCTGTCATTCCGTGGGCGGTGGCAATGAAGGGGGAGTGAATTTGGAAAGCTATTCGGCAGTGAAAGAGCAGCTGGTTGCCATTCGGCTTTCCACCGTGGATTCGACCCGCATGCCGAAGGGGGATATCCTCAGCGCCAATCTACGGGCGCTACTCGGCGCCTGGATTGAACAGGGGGCGCCGGAGTAACCTTCCGGCCCTTTTTTCAAAGCCAGTACTGCATCACCAGCCAGGCACTGTCGACGAGCTTTGCGTACTGCGGAGTCCTCTGCTTCTGCCACTGTCCCGTCAGGATAAAGTGAGGCCGCGGTTGCCAGCGCAGGCCGGGTCCGTAGCCTTGAAAGGCGATTTTCTTTTCCTGGCGATCATTTTTCTTCATCTCATGCATGATCGTCAGATCCAGCCCGCGGACCACTTCGATCCCGGCTTGCGTATAGGTCACATAACCTTCAATCAGCTCGCCGGTTTTGGGTGCCAGGCGTACCCAATCGTATTCTCCAAGCAGAAAAATGCGTTTCGTCACGCCCCAGGTGAAATGCGGCCCGAAGATTTCGCGATTGGTTTCATCGGTGGCGCGTCCTGCGAAGTAGCTGGCGCCGAGGCGGATGTTGGGATCGAGGTGCAGAATCTGACCGGAGGCGGTAAAGCCTTTTTCACTTTCCTCGTCGTCGTCATCGGGCCGTCCCCCGATGCCGGTAAAGGAGAGGACATAGTTCTCGGTGAGATAATTGACCTCGGCGTTATAAGTTTCCGAAAATTCCTCCCAGCCGAGTCCCCCGCGAATTTGAGCCGTGTGGTTGGGGATGCTGAGGCCATAGTTCTTCATGAACTTGCCGACCCGGACACTCAAATTATCGTTGATATTCACAGCCAGGTAATGCCGGGCGCTGACCCATTCGTCGTCATCATGGTCATCGGGCAAATTGATATCACGACCGAAGCTGGCCAGGAATGTGAGTCGCTCGGTGGACCACCCAAGCTCCACATCGGACTGCATGAGAAAGTAGCGGCCCTGACGGAATTTAGGGTTGTCGGTGTAAGTCTGGACGGAACGGAAACCACCGCCGATGAGGAGGGCGTCCGGGATTTTTTTCACGCCGCCGTGGAGCGGAAGGCCCTCGTCCTCGCGGGCCCAGGTGCTCATGAATTCGGCGGCCAGCGCACGACCATAAGCTGTCAGTGTTCCACCACCCGCGACACTCACATGACAAGCTGCGCAGCTCGCATAACCATGGCGGACAGTATCAGGAAACGCCTGAGCGAGGCCTGAAACCAAAAGCAGGCTCGCCATCCAGGACACTAAAAAAAGTAGCCTCACTTTACTACCACCTTGGCATGGGTTGTCACTGTCACCGTCACAATGGGTTTAACGTGGACGCCGGCGAAACTTGGAAGTTTCTCCACGCCATGTTTAGACAGATCCACATCGAAATTGAACGTGTATTTAACTTTGTCACCTACAACCTGTGTAAAGACGTGTCCACTAACAGGATTTTCCACACCTCGAATTGTAATTTTTCCCGAGAACGGCGCTTTATCCGTCTCCTGTTTCAAAACCTGGCTGGGATCTTTCCACGGCAGATCCGTGGCGACAAATTTCGCCTCAGGATACTGTTTGACGACAAAAACTTCCTCTTTCATAGTATTATCACGTTTCTCGAACTGGCCTTTCAGAGTCGACAGAGGGAATGTCGCATAACCTTCAATCGCTTTCGGACCCGAAATCTTGAAACTGCCTTTGACACCAGTGCCATCGCCGTCAAACTTTAAAACCCCAGCCTTGGCCTCGTAATGGACTGCCGATTCTTCGGGTATAAGAGTAACCGTGACACCTGCTGCGTGGGACACCGAGCTTTGAATCATAAAGCCGGCAAAGACGAGACTGCGAGCGATCAATTGGACATGCCGCATGGATTTACTCCTGTTGAATCGGGGCGCAAGGCCTGAGTTTCTTGTTTAAGCTGAATCCACAGGTCCAAGGCAAGCGCAATTTCACGCGGACTCCACTGATGAAATTGCACTCAATACCCGACAGCCCAAGGATCTGTGAATTGAATCAGCCTGTGCGTCCAGTATAGCGAACTTATTGACAATCCCCAAAGCATGCCATAACGATCGGTAAAAAGCATTTGCGGCATTTCGTGACTCTGATCAAAGGCCCGCACCCGGAGGGAAGGGCTCAGAACTTCTGTCAACGACCCATCGGGGGCCAGGCGGAAGACATGACCGCGGTTGAGTTTTTCTGACAGAAGTTTGGGTTCGGCAGGTTCTGAATCGGCCTCCAAAGCCATAAGATACAAAAAGCCATCCGCTGACGGCAGAAAGAGTTCCTGTTCGGGCATGATATAGGCTTCGCTGAAACCGGAATCAAATTCATTCAGAATCTGCAGCCTTTGATTCTGGCTATTCCAAAGGTAATAGCTTTCATCCGCAGCAATCAGAATAGTGGATCCATCCACGCGGTAGCAGCCATCGACGGAAAGACGGGACTCATCCGGGAATACTGTGTTGTTCTGGTCCCACTCCGCCAGCTGGCGGGTTTTTCGCTGAAAGGTGACCGAGAAATTATTATTGCTGAAGTAGAGAGTTGCACCCGTATCAATGCCACAGAGGCGGCCGCCATCATCCGGGAATGAAGGTTGCGGCAAGGGGAAGTAGGACACGGCATCCTTTTCATAGGCACAGAGGGCGGCATTCCCTTCCGGATTCAGACACGTAAACCAAACGATACCGGTCCGATCTTCAAAGAATTCGGGCGACCCTTTGCCTTTGGCCGAATCTGCAATCCTCCGCGGTTGGTCACTCCCCACCGCCTGCACCCAGAAGGCTCTGCTGGTGTGCATGAAGAGGTTGGAAGCTCTGTCTTCGTAACACGAAAACACCATGCCGCTGTCCATGTCACTGACATCCATGCGGCTGATCCAGATTCCATCACTGAGTTCCCAGACCTTGAGCGATCGGCTGCAGGCCCGCATCTTTCCGTGAACTCCCATCCATAAGCCGATCACATTTTCCATATCGTCCCGATCGGCATTGCGGTTGATCCAGGGTCTTCTGTGATAACGTGCAAAGGAATCAAAGCCCGTGACAAAGACATCTCCGGTTTTTGTGATAAAGGGCGATTCCCCCAGGGACATGGACAGCGGCAACTGCTTCAATTCCCCATTATGTTCCAGGTAGGATCGCCCTTCCAGGGTGGTGAAGGCCATGTCGCGCGCATTCCAAAATACGGCAGCATCCACATGATCGGGAATACCCTCGAAAAGAGGATGAATATTCCAGGAAAGAGTTTGTTCAGACCAACGGAAATTGCCTATCATCGCTGTAAAATCTGCATCCAGAACAAAGGAATCAGCCATACGGGTGGCGTGGGAAACTTTACGGACCAAATCAGGATAGGATACGGACTGTCCATTGTCCCAACGAACAATTTCCTTCAGAAGAGGCGGGGACGATTGATGATCAGAAGCTATCATCCAAAGATGCCCAAAGCGATCCACGAGGTAACGATACTGGACAGTATCGTCTCTATCATTGGATTTTGGCACTTCCAGCTTTTGCCACTGATCCTCACGGTCCAAGGAATAGACGTAATTCTCAAAAAATGCCCATATCCGTCCTGTTTGGTCCACAGAAAGCTGTGTTTCCCGATTGAAAAATTCCGGTAACAGGGACGTTTTCTGAATCTGATGGTCCTGTATGAGCCAGGCAAGCTGCGGCGAGTAGAGCCAAAAACCTTTCTCGGGATGGATCGCGACGCTGGGATACTTATCGTCAAAATTCAAGGGCTCACCCACAGGCTGCCAATCCCCTTGATGCCACCGCATGACCTGCAGCGCATCGGGTTTTTCGCCTTTGAAGAAATAAATGCCATTATCCCGGGTGCGGACGGATTCGACAAGACCCGGTCCGGGGGAAATATTTATGAAGTTCCCATCCTTCCAAATTCCGACCTTCTCCCCCGCCAGACCCAGAAGATTCCCTTCCGCATCTTCCGCCAGCTGATAAGGCGGCAGCTCAATACCTGGCGGGAGTTCAATGGGAAAACGCTGCCAATGCTCACTATCCAGCACGAGATTCAAGGTTTTTCTGCGCTCATGGCCGGCCCTGTCAGTGGCACGCACGTGAACCCGGAGCGTCGCATGATGGCTATAGCTGGAACGCCAGTATTGGAAAATGCCAATACCAAGGGCGGCATCACAAGGTCGAAACGTATCGAGCGGGAGACCCTTGCAGCGACCTGCCGTACAGGTCACGCTTGGTGTCGTCACAGTTTCCACGCTCCGCAGAATGATTTCCGCCCGGCACTCAAGAGACGCCTCAAGCTGCTCGAGGGGAATATCCTCATGATAAAGCCCACTCACCTGGGCCTTAAGGATTGGCACTTCTTCATCGAGAACAAATCCATCGCGATTCCAGCGATCCTTGTTCCACCGCACATCGAAATCGGGAGCCTTGTTTGAAAAAATCACCGTTCGGCAGCTCGTCGCCCCTTGATTGTCGGCACGATCCTTGGCAAAGGCGAAAACATTGAAGAGGCCCTCATGTTCGTTGTGCATGCTTTTCAGAGGCTGAAAATTCGCAGGATTCTGACACTGAGCCACAGCCTGGCAGGCATTGCCATTCTGAAGATCCTGCGGCAACGTTGACCGTTCCTCCATACAAACAAAAAGCTCCGCATGCTCCCCCGAAGGCTTCCACGCCAGCCCCTCATCCAGATCCACGACATCGATCTCCCGCGTCCCGTCCGCCAAACCCAAAAGCGTCGGCGCGTGATGCAGCACCGTGAGAGGACACTGAGCCGGAAAACTCACCAGCCGGGGCGCCTGCTCCAATCCATCAGTCAGATCATGCTGAAAAACTTCCAGCTGATACTGCCCTTCAGGCAGCACACCTGTTGACCAGGTTTCCGGTAAGGCGAGTTCCTCACCAAACTCCTTCGTGTAAAGTACGGTCGCCCGCTCATCATGCACATTGCGAGCCTGCACCAGCAGGCGAACATTCTGCATGGAACCATGAGCCGTCACACTCCAGTCTCTCTTCAGCTGCGTATGAGCAAACTGATTTCCCCCCTGGCACAGCGTTTCGAAGGTAAAAACAGGCTTTCCAATTAAACGACGGCCCGGGAATCGCTCCACCGCCCCCTCCCGTTTCCAATACACAGCCGCCTTGCTCCGACTATCCACGACGGCCAATTCCCCCAGTTTATCCGGAATTTCCACACAGCCACCCGCCGTGGGACGCAGCTCGGTGCGCTGGCCCGATGCATCCCGAAACTCCGCAACCAGAGTTGAGACCTGCGATCCTGAGAGAGACTGCCCCGCTTCGTCCAGAATCTGCAGATAATTTTTTTGCGAGTCCTCGCGGCTGATCCCGCACGTCACAGCCACTTGATCGAGGCTGTTGTTCCAGTTCGCCTGGCAGGAGACCAGGACAAAGCATAAGAGCAGAACTTTGCAGGGCATGGCATTCCCCATTTTCGAAGGCTTCCGACACATCATGGCGTGTCCATTAGCACAAATGTTGAAGTCCGCCCATAAAAAAAACCTCCAGCGAAGCCGGAGGTTTCCACTCATAGACTGAGATGAAACGTTTATCCTTAATCCAGTTCCAGATGTTTCCCAAGGAAAGCGCGGGATTCAGACGACCACAGATCGATATACATCGAACGGGCGCGACCGAAGCCACCCCAACCGCCGCCTGAGGTTACGCCAGCAACCTTGCCATCAATAAAGAGCGGACCGCCGCTGTCGCCGGACGCCGACGATGAATCGGTACCATCGCCGGTGGTGGTCGCATCCTTGCCTGTGAATTGAATGAAGCCATCGCGGACGGCGGTCACGGTGTTGACACCTTCGCGTTTCATACCCGCGCTTTCGCCGTTGCTCATATCCTTCGTTTGATTGAGTCCATAACCGACGATCGTAAAGGTATCCCGGGCTTTCGCCGCCGTGGGCGCCAGCTCGCTGATACCCTGCGCGGTGCCTTCGGGGAAGGTGACCAAACTGAGGTCATACTTGTTTACATTGCGGCCATTCGCATCCCATAGCGGATTGCGAACGATACGCGTCGACGTTGCCACCAGCTCGGCTTGTTTGTTTTCATGGTCAACGATTCTTACGATGGCGAGTTCCAGATCCACGATGCCGTCCGCATCCACCTCGCCTGCCATGGAGCAGTGCGCGGCGGTCAACACCACCGTGGGCGTGATAAAGGTGCCCGTGCAGATGCCGCCTTGCACGCTATCATAGAGCATAACCACGGAAGGGTATTCAGACTCAGCCACTTCACGGCCGTTGGTGACTTTCACTTCGCTACGATCGGCAGGGGCCACACCACAGGCTGTGGTCAGACCAAGGACACCCAGGACCAGGGTGCCTTTCACAATCCCACTGACTTTATGCATCGTCCATTTCCTTCCCATCAAGGCTTGTCCAGCCGCGGTTTGCGCAGACCCGTGGACAAAAAATATAAACCGAGGCTAAAAACTGCGCTCAGTTTGGGAAGAAACTGGCCGGTTGTCCATTTCTTAAAACTTAATCAAAATCGCTGCTTTTATGGAAGATTAGCGACTTTGCAGTTCTCATACTCCCAGCTTTTGACCAGCATCTCTTTGGTCAGATCGAGACGCACTTCGCAGTATTTCACGGTAACCTTGCGTGTCACCGGATCCTCGTCCTGACTGCGAATATTCTTATAATGCACGACGCGACCTTCGCCTTTGGGAATATTGCTTTCAGGTTCACCCCATTTGGTTTTGATATATTCGAGAGACATTTCCTCAAGGCCAGTCATTTCCAGACGTTCGCCATTGGGTCCGCTCCCGCCACCCAGAGTGCTGCAGGCCGTATATCCAAGCAGTCCAAGTCCCAAAATCAAGAGTCGCATCATGGAGGGGCCTCCTATCTTTTTTGAAGAGATTATAGCCCACATTTCCATATGTGGCGAGGCAGAGACGCAGCGGGCTTAGTGCTTGAGCAATTCCGCCACGCGACTTTTAATTTCAGACGGATCGGTGCGGGCTGGAAACCGTTCCACCACACGCCCCTGGTCATCTACCAGAAACTTCGCAAAATTCCACTCGATATCAGGATTGCCGTCCTTGCCGGCTTTTTCCTTCTTCAGATACTGATACAAAGGATGCGCCTTGTCCCCGTTCACCTCGATCTTGCTGAACATCGGAAAGTTGACATCAAAGCGCGTGCTGCAAAAATTCTTGATTTCGCTCTCCGTACCGGGTTCCTGTGCGCCAAACTGATTACAAGGAAAACCAAGCACCTCGAAACCCTTGTCGTGAAACTCGTTGTAGAGTTCCTGTAAACCTTTGTACTGCGGTGTCAGCCCACAGGCGCTGGCAACATTGACGATGAGCATCACCTTGCCTTGATAGGGCTTCAGCGTCGTCTTCACACCATCGATGGTTTTCACTTCAAAATCATGAATTGCTGCCATAATCTTTGACTCCAAACTCGTTGGTTTTTACGCAGACCAAGGTAATTGGTTTTGCGAACTCATGGCCAGAACTATTTTGGAGCTCTTATGTTGAATCGCCTGGTCCTGTGGCTGGCTCTGCCGTGGTTTTTGGGTGCGTGCACCCATGCAACAGATACTCAGCGGCCTCCAGTGGCGCTGGATGCATCCGCAACGCGTGTCCCGCCCAAGGAAAGTCCGGAGCTGCTGCAATCCATTGCTTTCGGTTCCTGCAATAAAGTCGACCTGCCTCAGCCGCTGTTTCGGCAGCTGGCTCTGGAAAAGCCCCAGCTCTGGATCTGGACCGGTGATGTGATCTATGGCGACAGCCGCGATCCGGCCGTTCTTTCCCAGAAATATGCCGCCCAGCTGCAGCAGCCGGACTATGCGAGTTTTCTGGCCAGTGGCGTGCAGGTGATCGGGACCTGGGACGATCACGACTATGGGGAAAAAAACAGCGGGCGTGAATATCCGACGCGCGCGGCTTCGATGCAGCTCTTTTTGGATTTTGTGAATGAACCGAAGAATTCCCCACGGCGTCAGCAATCGGGAATTTATACCCGCTATCGCTTCGGCCCCGAAGGAAAAAGGGTCAAGGTGCTGCTCACCGACAATCGATACAATCGCGACAGTCCGGGCGCGCAAGCCGATATCCTGGGAGCAGAGCAGTGGCAGTGGCTGGAAAAGGAAATGCTCACCCAGGATGCAGAGCTCCTTCTGCTGGTCTCCGGCACGCAGGTTCTGCCCGCCGATCATCGTTACGAGAAATGGGCGGATTGGCCCGCCGCGCGTCAGCGCTTGATCGATCTCCTGGCCCGCGCGCCTTACCCCAATATCATCATCATCAGCGGTGATCGGCATCTGGCGGAACTTTCCAAACTCGATCTGCCTTCAGGCAAAACGCTGTGGGAAATCACCTCGAGCGGTCTGACCCATAGTTATCAGGAGGCCACGGATGCCGTGAGCCCCAACAGTCTGCGGGTGGGACCACTCCTCACGCGTTTGAATTACGGCATGCTGCAGATTGATTGGAAAAGCTCGCCGCCCGCCGTATCCCTGGAAGTGCGGGACATCAACCGTGCGCCGATCCTTCAGCAGAAGGTGCCGCTGGCGCGTTGAAATGTTTTGTTGTGAAAAAATTTGGCAGGCAAAGAGAAGCGAGCGTTCGCCAAGGAAGCTCGCCCTGAGGAAATGGGATCAGTGAGGCTGGGTGCCGTGAGCACCTTCTTCACCACCGTGGCCGGCTTTGCCAGCTTCAGAGCCTTCGGCTCCTTCTTCATGTCCGTGCTGCATGGCCTCTGTCCCGCAGAAGATATATTCATGACGCAAGCAGTCCGGGCGGGTGGCGATATTCAGGATGACAGCCAGGACCAGGGAAACGGTAATCCAGGCGATCATAGCCGGAACGACTTTGGCATCCCATCTTGCGACATAAGCTTCTGCATCAAACTTCTTCGACATGTTTACCTCTCGAAAGACAAAGACCTAGGTTCCCTTCTTAAACCAAAAGTGTGGGATCGCCAAGATCAATCCGTGAAAGAATAGGCCGCACCTTGCGGTAGTTTCACACGAGCATTTCCTACCAGAATGTGGCTTTAATCCGCCCTCCTGCCCGCGAAACTTTGGCCGTTTCAAAATTTTTGCAGCATTTTCAAAGGTTTTCAAGTGGCAATCGCAGGTGGCACGTAAGCTGCTCTTCGGACTCTGTCGCCATCCAAGCGTCAGATACCGTCACCCGCAAACTTTTTGCAGAGGAACCCTTATGAGCATGATCAAAGCCGAATACATTTGGATCGATGGCACCAAACCGACTCCCCTTTTGCGTTCCAAAACCAAAATCGTGGAAGCCGGCGCGGAACTGCCCATTTGGGGTTTCGATGGGTCCAGCACCAACCAGGCACCAGGCAAGTCCTCCGACTGCGTGCTGAAACCGGTCTTTTCCTGCCCGGATCCCATCCGCGGCGGCGCCCACAAACTCGTCGTCTGTGAAGTTTTGACGAGCGATATGGAACCGCATCTCAGCAACACACGCGCCAAGTGTGTCGCTACGGAAAGTCGCTACAGCGATCATGGCATGTGGTTTGGTCTGGAGCAGGAATACACGCTCTTCAAGGATGGTCGTCCGCTCGGCTGGCCGGAGCAGGGCTTTCCCGCGCCGCAGGGTCCTTATTATTGCAGCGTCGGCGGCGATTATGTTTATGGCCGCGAGCTGGTGGAGGAGCATCTGACGGCCTGTCTGGCCGCGGGTTTGAAAATTTCCGGAATCAATGCCGAAGTGATGCCCGCCCAATGGGAATTTCAAGTCGGACCTTTGAGTGCCTCCGCCGTCTCCGATCAAATGGTGGTGGCGCGCTGGCTTCTGGCCCGTATCGCCGAGAAATACGGTGTTCATGTAAGTTATGAACCCAAGCCCGTCAAAGGCGATTGGAATGGTGCCGGCTGTCATACCAACTTTTCGACGATCGCCATGCGCGAGTCCTATGACAAATGCGTCCAGGCCGCTCAGGTCCTGGGGGAACGCCATGAGCTTCACATCAGCAACTACGGCGCCGGCATCGAGGAGCGCCTGACCGGCAACCATGAAACCTGCTCCTGGCGTGAGTATAAATACGGTGTGTCCGACCGTGGTGCCTCGGTTCGCATTCCGTGGCAGGTGGCCCGCGATGGCTACGGCTATATCGAGGACCGGCGTCCCGCAGCCAACTGTGATCCCTATGTGGTCACCCAGCTGATTACCGAAACCGTCTGCAGTCGCATCTAAATCTCCCGCTCCGCCTCACAGGGGCGGGGCTATTCGACCTGCCTCACCTTTGAAAATCAAAAGCTTACAATCGAAACTCTTTTTTTTGGCCGGATCAGCCGATCAGGAGGGACCGAAGCCTGGAGGTCCTATGCGCGAGCGACATATCTTGCCGATCGGTATGATTTTTCTTTTTCTCAGTCTCATGACGGTCGGAATGTATGGCTGTCGCAAGACCGGTGGCAAGGAAGACAAGCCAGGCCCGGAAGGCTTCGCGGCGTCCGAGCTGCAGAAGTCAGGCGGGAGCGGTGATGCCAGCGCGTCATTTGCCCCGCGAAAATCCTGTCAGGGATTGGCACCCTACAAAATTGTAGGCGGCCAGGTTGTCAGCGAAAAGTCACAGGTGGCAGCAGCGACCATAAAACTCCTCATTCGCGGCCAGAAATACTGTACGGCCACACTGATCGGCCCCCAGCATCTGGTCACGGCCGCTCACTGTGTCGCCGAAGTCAAGGACCCTTCAGAAATCAAAATTGCCAGCGGCGTGGACGGTAAAACCCAGGAAAAACTCCAGATGAACGGCATCAAGGTGCACCCGCAGTATGTCGGCATCCTGGCGAATGATCAGGGCTATCTGAACCAGCCCATCTATGATGTAGCGGCGCTGACCTTTCGCGGCACGCTGCCGTCCTATCTGGTGCCGGTGAATCTTGCGCGGCCCGAGGAAATACAAGCCGGAATGCCCGTGATTGTTTCGGGCTATGGTGCCTATGGCAGCGATGACAAATCACGACGTCCCTTGACTCTGGTGGAAACGCGTTTAAGCCGGATCGAATCCGGCCTGATGGAACTGCAGATTGCGAGCGGTGAAGGACGCGGTGCCTGCTTTGGTGATTCCGGAGGCCCGACTTTTGTCGTGGATTCCGCCAGTTCCTGTCTGCTTTTGATTGGTTCCACCACGGGACCCGGCCGGAATACCGATTATTCCTGCGAGTCGGGCGGCGGGACTCTGATGGATCTAACGCGCTATCAATCCTGGTTAGCGTGTGCCTACAAAAATCTGAATCAACCGCATCAGGGTTTGGTGGCTTCTGTGAACCCAACGGTCGCGTGTGATTCAAAATGAATCACAGGCGTCTGAGGCGATTTCCGCCTTGGTCAAGCCAAACACCCACATAAGCGACCATGATCCTTGGAATTTCCAGAATTTCCCGCTCTGGATACAGAATGCAGTGCTTTCTGCAATGTTTCACTTTGAATAAAAACTTTTTCAAGTCCTCGTCATAGGGCTTGCACCACCTGCCCCACCCACTTATTTTACGTCCATTCCGAACGTGGCTCACCTTTGCTTCCTTTCGATGCAAAGGTCACTGAATCAGGCGGAATTTTTGAGTGTCTGTTTTGACAATCCCATCTTTCGGGGGCTGGTAAGCATAGCTTATCAGCCTTATTTTTTTGCCCGCACTCGGCAAAATCTTCCCGCTTAATCCCTTGCCGCGCAACCGATAGAGCCATAAGCCGATGAGGGCCTAAGGTGGAGCCATGTACATGACGAGCCTGTGGAATTGGTCGCTGACGATCATTCTGCTTTGTTGTTTATCACAAACGACAGAGGCTGCCTCCGTTTTTGCCATCGATCGATTTCGGCTGCAGGAATCCCTGGATGCACAAAGTGAAATGCTGCTGAGTCCAAGCAAGGAAGCCGCGGACGTCCTGGCTTTGCCGGAGGACGCATGGCAGCCGCTCTCGGATGATCTGCGCTTCGCGGCCAGCACTTCGCTCATCTGGATGAAAACCACCGTACAGAATCGTTTGCAGGTCCCGGTGCAGGTGACCATTCGGTTAACGACCACACTCTTTTCCAGTGCCCGCTTTTTTGTGCTGGATCAGGGCGTCCTCATCGAGCAGACCCATGCCTCCGGACACACGACGGGACGGCTGTCCATGGATGTCATGCGTCCCGCGCATACTCTGACGCTCGAGCCTGGGGACACGCGCATGCTGCTGCTCAGTGTGGAAAGCCATGCGCCGCATGATCCGCATTGGGAGCTTTGGGATACGGAGAGTCACTGGCGGGAGTCCTTCCAGTCCACCTTGCGTTGGACCTTTCTTTTGGCAGCACTTTTTCTTATCTCCCTCTGCGCCTGCGTGCAGGGTCTTGTGCAAAAGCGCAGCATTCCCCTGGCGTTGGCGCTCTTCGTGTTTCTGTCGCTGCTCTTTTTGGTGCGCATGACCCATTGGCCATTCCTGGCCATTTTTTGGGAACCCCTGGGTGAAGCCCTGCCGCCGCTGAATCAGATCCTTTGTGCCATGCACGCCAGCATTCTCTTTCTCGCGAGTCGCCTCAGCCATGGTCTGGAGCCCGTGCGTCCGCTGCAAAAATCCTACTGGTTTGGCCTGGGCTTTCTGGTCCTGGACCTGAGTCTCATTACTGTGCTGCATCAAAATCAATCGCTGCTCTTCATGCTGCCATCGGGAGCGCTGCTCGTGGTCCTGCTCTTTGCCTGGCAGCGCTGCGCCTCACGACACAAACACCTGCGCACGCCGATGCTCCGCCTGCTGTTCGGCCAGCAGGCTCTGCTGCTCATGATTCATGTTTTGATTCTGCTCGATGCCTTTCCTCTTTGGTGGCTGCCGGAAACCTCGCTCTGGCTTCAGGTCATGAGCAGTGGATTTCTGGTGTTTTTGGGCTTTCCATCCTACCGCAGGGAAGCTCCGCGCTCCGAATCGGTTGCGCCCGCACCTGCTGCGGAGACCGAACGGACACCGCCAGACACCACCAACCGCCTGCACGAGCAGTGGCTGCATGCTGAAAAAATGGCCGCTTTGGGCACCTTCACCAATGGGCTCGCCAACGAATTGAATAATCCACTGGCCATCGTCGCGGGTCATCGCTTTCGTCTGGCGTCGATGATCGACAGCCGCTCGTTCAATATCCATGAATTTGAAAAGTCGCTTGGTAAAATCGATCAGGCGGTCAACCGCATGATTGCGGTGATCGATGCGCTCAAGGTTTATTCCCAGGATCCTCAGGGTCAGGAGATCTTCAAAACCTTCAGTTTGCGGGAAACCATCAAATACACGATCGATCTTTGCCGCGACAAGGTCGTGAGCCGCGGCATCCGTCTGGCCACTCCCGAGCTGGACGATGCGACCATGGAAGGGCATCAGGGTCAGCTCATTCAGGTCCTTCTGATCCTCGTCGACAACGCGATCGATGCGCTCGACGACGCCAGCGAAAAAACCATCCGCTTCGAACTGCAGGCGCTGCCCGATACCGTGCGCATGGCGGTGATCGACAGTGGACCCGGTGTACCGCTTGGTCTGCGCAATAAAATATGGGATCCCTTCTTCACCACCAAGGATCCTTTCCGTCACAAAGGCCTCGGTTTAAGCATAGCCATGGGCATCATCAGCAATCATCGCGGTCGCATCATGCTCGATGAATCCACACCGGACACAAGCTTTATCGTGGAACTGCCCCGCACAAGCCGCCCTCACTGAGAATTTTCCTGACGTCGAAGCTGCAGGGTCGCGCCTTTTCTTGTTTGCGGGGCCCGGTTCCGCTCTTATAAGATGCTGGCAGTTTCGCCAAAGGAGCTCCCATGAATTTTCTTTATATCGCCAATGAACGCCCCTGCCTGATTTTGCACGGAGGCGCCGGGCCGATGGACCCTTCGTCCGAAGGCATGATGAAAGCCTCCAAAGCCCTGCGCAAGGCCGCGCAGGACAGTTTGAAATCCGGTGCGCGCGACATGGCGCTGGTCGTCCGCAGTCTCGAGCATCTGGAAGACAACCCGCAATTCAATGCCGGCTATGGCTCCGCTCTGCAGGCCGATGGCAAACCGCGTTTGACAGCTGCGGTGATGGATGGTCGGAAACAAAGCTTTTCCGGCGTCATTTCCATCACGGACGTCCGCCATCCCTCACGCCTCGCCTGGGCGTTGCAGGACAATTCCACGCGGGTCCTTACGGGTCCGGGCCATGAGCTCCTGGCTCGTCGTCTCAATCAGCCTGTGGAAAATCTGATCACCCAGAAACGCTTCGAGGCCTGGAAAAAGAAATTGCATGATGAATTTTTTGTGAGCGATACAGTCGGGGCTCTGGTCTGTGAAAATGGGCGCCTTTACGCCGGAACCAGCACCGGCGGACGCGGCTTTGAAGATCCGGGCCGGGTCAGCGATTCGGCCACGGTTGCCGGCAATTACGCGAGTCGCTTTGCAGCCATCTCCGCCACCGGCATCGGTGAGGAGATCGTTGATGATGCGCTCGCCGCCCGACTCGAAACCCGGGTGCGGGATGGACTGGGACTCGAGGGAGCCGCCCGCAAATGCTATGACGAAGCCCTGGCCGCCAAACGCTCGTATGGATGGATCGCCGTTGATGTCGCCGGCAATATTTCCATTGCCTATGTCAGTGACGCGATGAGCTACCTCGCGATCACCTTTGATGGTGAAGTTCTGGCATCGTCCTGACGCTTTCTTACTCGAAAGTAAAGACCGCATACGATCAATTACACCGATGACCCGAAGATCGGAACCAGGCGGAGGTTCGAACGTGGGCCTCTGACCCGGAGCACGGAAATTTTCCAGGCGGGGTCATGGAAGCTCTCGAATTGAAAGATGACAAGTCCGCGCGGCTGCCGCAGCTTGACAGCAATTTTGTGGTGGCCATCGGCGCCTCCACTGGGGGCACCGAAGCCTTGAGCCGCATCATCGCGGATCTGCCTTCGAACATGCCGCCGATTGTGATCGTGCAGCATATTCCGGAAGGTTTCAGCCGTGCCTTTGCCTCCCGACTGAATCAATTGTCCCAACTGCGGGTGAAGGAAGCTGTCGATGGCGATGCTCTGGATGTGGGCCAGGTTCTGGTGGCGCCTGGCGATCGCCATATGGCCGTGACCGGACATCCCGGTGATTACAAGGTGCAGGTGTATTCCGCGGACAAGGTCAACGGGCATCGTCCGTCCGTGGATGTGCTGTTTCGCTCCGTTGCGAACATTGTGAAAGGACCCAGGCTGGGCGTGATCCTGACCGGCATGGGCGCGGACGGGGCCGAGGGTCTCCTCCTGTTGCGGAACAGTGGAGCCATTACTTTGGGCCAGGATGCGAACACGTCCGTGGCCTATGGCATGCCGAAGCTTGCGCAGCAGCTCGGTGCTGTCAACAAGGTTCTTCCCCTCCATCAGATCGCGGGCGCCATGATCAAGGCCCTGACCCTGAAAGACGAAGACCCGTGAGATTTAGGCGTGATCCTGCAGTTTACGATTCAAGGTCAGCAGCAAGGGATAGGCTTCCGGTTCATGCGCTTCATGCACCATGCCTGACAGCACGCCGGCCTCCGTCGGACGCCCGAGCCGCACATCAGCGGCCATCGAATTTTCATTGTCCGCTGTGTTGGCGATCAAACGCAGAAGGTTCTGCCAAAGATCCCGCTGCGACGGTTGCCAGTCAGGCCAGAGTTCACGCGCGAGCGCCAGCACTTCATACGACAAGGCTTCCAGCTCCTCGCGTCCTTCCTCGGCGGCCATTCCGTTGCGCGCATAGCGTCTCACTCCACAGAGCGTATTCAGGCAGGTATTGAAGTACCACTTCTCGCGGCGGAGACGACAGCAGTTCACATTCCACTGAAAGCCGTGCCGCCCGAGTTCGCTGACAATTCGTTCCTCCAAAGGTTCAGGTGTGCGTTCGTCACCCCAGATCACCTGGCCTCGGGGGCCAATGACATAACCACCGTCCTCGGCGGACTTGATGCCGCGGGACACAAGGCCCTTGCGCAAAATCGTCTGGTGAAAATCCCGACGGATCGGCGTGAGAAGGGGTTCAATATAACCATTGCTGAGGATGATCACCTGAGTTCCCGCCGCAGCATCCTGCAGCAAGGTACGCAGACCGGCATCCAGTGCATGCGCCTTCAGACAGGCAAACCACAGCCTGGGCTGGACATCTGAGCAGCTTAAACGGGGAGTGTGAACCGTTTCCTGAAAATGGACAGGCTGAGCGGTCGGCAACAGGCCATGGCGGCCGCGCAGCTGAACGTCAATCCCTTCCATTTGATTGAAAAAGAAAGCCAGCATGTGCCCGACCGCACCGGGTCCCAGTATGCCTATGGTTTCGTTTCTCATAGCCTGCCCTTTCCTGTGAGTGCAGGACCATGAAAACCTTTCTTGCCGCTCGCGTCAATGAAAAGAGGCCTACTCCGAGCCACCCGTCTTCTCGCGCAACTGAGCGGCGATGATTTCAGCCAGCTCGGCGGCTTCAATGCGGCGAACACGCACCGGAGGGCCATTGACCCGATGGCCACAAAGAGGGCAGGCGAACTGTTTGTCGCTAATCTTTTCGTGGGTCACAAAACTTTTGCACTTGGGACAGACGCGTTGCCGCTGCATGATTTTTTCACCGGAATAGCTGGTACTCATACGCGTCCTCCCCTTTCCATTTCCTGGATCGGCGGATTTCCTGTCCAACTCGAGGCCTTTCTTGCCGCGAAAAATCACGTTTGGACGGGCAAACTGCGTCCCGAGTTGATGACAAAACATTTTTACGTTCAGGAAATATTTTCGACAAACTTTGGCATTTATCGGCCTCATTCGAAGGAGTTGCCGGCCACGGGCCGACGAATTCCCAAGACTATGCCTAAGGTTAGGTCCAAAAGTACCGAATGAGGTGGCAGAGTCTTTGACTATGGAGAATGGATTGAAGCGCTGTGAAGCACATTGGCTTTTTGCCGCCAGCCTTGGCCTCGGACTGATGTTCGCAGGACCACTGCAGGCTCAGACCTTTGAAGAGGGCTATCAGTCCTACATGCGCAACCAGTTCCCGGTCGCCGAGCTTCAGTTCCGTGCCGCGGCCAAGAGAGCCAGAAGCAGGGAAGATCGGGCCTTTATTATGAAATTTATCGGCATCTGTCAGTACATGCGTGGCGATAAGAAATCCGCGGCCAATACCTTCTATGAAGCGCTGGGCTCGGATCGCAATGTCACGGTCGATGAAGAGGAGGTGCTGGATCCCGGCGTTGTCTCCTTCTTCAATGTCATCAAAGCCCGTTGGCTCAATACACCGGAAGGCCGCGCGGCCACTGCACCTCCGCCCGCACCGAAACCAGCCGTACCCGTGGCGGTGGCTCCCAAGCCTGCTCCTCAGGAAACGGCGCCCGCCCAGCGTCCGGCAGCTCCGGAACCCAAAGCGGCTCCTCCCGTGGCTGAGAAAAGCAAAAGGAAAAAAGCCAGGGATAAGGATGCGTCCAAATCCGAAGAGAGTGGACGCATGATTTCCTGGATGCATTTCATGCCCTTTGGTTTGGGGCAGTTCCATAACGAATCCTATCTTTTGGGTTCGGCCTTTGCCGCCGGTCAGGTGTTCGCCCTCTACTCGTATGGGGTTCTGGATAAGCAGATCGCCGACGAACGGGCTCAAAACCGGCAGGGGGAGGATAATCCCAATATTCTGCAGGCGGAGAAGGATGAATTTCTTTTGGCGAATGCGGATTATATCGCAGGGCTGACGGAGGACCGCAACTCGGCCGGGACTGTATTTGCCGCACTCTACGTGGCCGGCGTTGCCCAGGCCTTGATCTTTGCACCGCAGCATCCCGCAACGGACGAAGGCGAGGGGCCTGAAACCTCGAAAAGACCCAGGAAAAGAGCCATCAGCACAGCCTGGATCCCAGGCGGAACCGGCGGAACCTACCTCGTGCAACTGAGACTTAACCTGGAATAAAGACCCGCAGTTAGCCGACTCTTTCTCATGTTTCCCAGGTGGCATCCGATACACCCTGCGGATCATGAGAATGTTTGCGTCGTTGAGGAGATAACATGAAGGAGAATAAAGCTCGGGGTATCGTGCGATCCCTCAGCGTGGGCATGGCCCTCCTTCTGCCGATCGTGTCGATGGCTCAGCAAAAGAGAGCGGCGGCCCCAACAGCCCAGGCTGGGAATGCCGGTCAACCGTTTGAGTCGGTCATTGTCCATGAGTTTGAATCGCAGATACAACAGCTTATGCTGCTGTCCGCCTTTGAACCTGATAGCAAGAAAATTGGCAATCAGGAGGATGCCGAGCGACTCTTTAGAAACACCCAGAAAGCGGTCAACGATAGCCAGGATGAAGGTCCCAGCATTGCCATCGCATCGAATCTGGCCCGGGATTCCGCGGCTCTGGTCGGTTACTTCCTGGCCAATTATCAATCCAAAGAAAATCAGGCCGGACTCAAGGTCGCGGCGCAGTGGTTGCAAAAATTCAGCGTCGCCTATGGTGAAGCCAGCAAAAAGCCCATCTACAAACAAAAAGCTTTATACTGGGGCGCCCTGGCGAAGTACATCCTTTCGGACGGCGGCGAGGGGGTTTCGGATATGATACCCTTGCGCGAGCAGCTGGCTTCGGAAAAGGAAATCGCCGCCAATATCGATCTTCTCGTGGGCTATTCCCTCGCCATTTCCCCCGCCACGGCCCAGCAGGGTTTCAACTACATGAACCAGGCGGGCAAGGATATGTCGGTTTACGGCAAGCTCGGTCAGAAACTTACCGAAGCGTATGTGGAATATGGACTCGATGCCGAAGGCAATCCCATTGGTGTGGCCAGGCCTGGTGCTGACACCAAAATCACATATGCCATCCAGGTGGCTCGCGGCATGCCCGCTGGCATTCAGCACCTGGTCATGAACACCTCCATTTATATCTGGACCCATGCGGGCATCAATAAAGGTCAGAAAACGCCCGGTTTCCTGACCGATGGTTTTGCCGGTGTGCTGCCGGTCGAGGCGCTCCGCGAACAGGAGGCCCTGGCTTACCTGAAAGCTCAGAACTACAAACAGGCCTCCACCCTCTATCGCACGATTGCCAATGCCTTTGGCAACAGCGATCTGGGCGCCAAACTCGATGGCCGGATCTGGGAAATCGAACTCCTGAACTTCCAGAAAACCGGTGGGATCGCTGATCTTGAAACAACCTTTATGAGTCTGCGCGAGCGTTACCGGGACAAAAGGAAACCCGCCGATCCGGACACCCCCACTTATGCCTCTATAGCGGAAGCCTATCGCAAGGTATTGGATCAGCTCCTGACGACAGCGCTTGGCGCCAATGCCTCCCCGGCCATGAAGCAGACAGCCATTCAAACCACCATGCGCTATGTGAAAATCGAAGCGGATCGGCAGCAGGCCTATCCTTTGAAAGCCAAGGTCGCCCAGCTGTATCGCAGTCTGAATATGTTCAAGGAGGCGGTGGACCTTTACCTCGACATCGCCAAGGAAAACCCCATGAAGAACTATCTTCTGGCGGTTGAATCGCAGAGTCGCCTCGCGGCATGGCCGACCCAGCCTTACTTCGACAAGGCCGCGGCCGGTGACGCCGGCGAGCGCACCAAACTGCTCAGCATTTTCGAAACCATCTCCCAGCTCAGAAACGGCGATGACTGGTTTATGCTGGCCCATATCGGTCTTTTGAATCGCGCTCTCGGCCAGAACAAGAAGACCGAAGACCTCTGGATGAAGGCGCTCAAGACCAACATGAACTCCAAGCTGGCCATGGAAGCGGGCGGCCTGCTCCTCGCGGAATTCTATGCCGGCAAACGCTGGGAGGACGTGATCGACCTTGCTCATCTGTTTATCGCGAAAAAAGCGGTGCCGACCAGCAAGGGCCGAAACATGAACTACCAGCCCTGGCTGGCGGATGCCCTCTATAATGGTGGCCTGGCCGACCTGCAGGCCCAGAACTTTCCCCGCTCGGTGAAGCATCTGGAGGAATTCGTCCAGGGCTTTGCGAACGACCCGCGGATTGCAGCTGCGACCTATTCCCTGGCCTATGGCTACAAGGGCACAGGAAAATTGGTGGCCGCATTGAATGCCTGCAAGATCGTGGTGGAAAAATATCTCCGCTACAGCCTGCGTCCGAAGGTGATGCTGCAGGCCGCTGAGTGGGGCGCTGCGGACCGGAATACCTGGGAATATTCCTTCTTCTTCTACACCCGGTATTTGACTGATTATAAAAACGAGCGGAATGTCCCTGAGATTCGCATGACCTTGGCCGACCTTTACCTGAAGCGCAAGCTTTATGGATGGGCGGCGCGCCTTTACAAGGAACAAAGTCTGGCGTCGAACGTCACCAGGGCTCAGCAGCTTGCCGCTGCCGTGAAGTATATGGACATCGAAGAGCAGTACGGCGAACCCAAGGACGCGTATGCGGGCGCCATACGGATTACGCAGCTGGCAGGTCCCAAGGATCCCGCGGCGATGCATGCCCTGGCGTTTATGGGTCGCTATGTGGCCAACAACAAGGATCTGAAGGGGATGGCTGAGATTGAGCCGAAACTTCTGAATTTCAGCAAGGCCAGCAAGGAAGTTCAGGAGGCCGTCGGATTTGTGCGCTTCCGTCGGGCTGAAATGATGACCCGGCCTATCGTTTATACGGAAAACAATCTTCTGATCAAGGATCCCGAAGCGGTTGTGAAAAAATACTTCGATGTCTTCGAGAATGAAAAGCAGCACTATCTGAAGGTTTGTCAGATCGGAATTACCGTGTTCTGTGCTCCCGCCATGTTGCGACTGACGGTCGTGGCCCGCCAGGGCATGGAAGCCATCGACAAGGTGACGATTGCCGAAACGCTGGGGCCCAATCGGGTCAACAGCTTCAAAGTCTTCAAACAGCTGCACCTGAGCAAGGTCCAGCAGGCACGCAAGGACTTCATCGACCAGGCCTTGAAGCTGGCCCGGGCTGGCACCACCACCCCGATTTGGAAGGATGAAGTGATCAAGACTCTGGAATACGAAGGCAAAAGCGGCGTAGCGCACTGATCGTTGTCGCAATCCTGCTGTCCATACTACAATAAATGGTCAGCGGCTCTTTCTGCGACGAGGTTCTTTTCATGCAGCCCAAGACCCATTCCCTGCGCTCCTATGCTTTTTCTCACAGTATCGACATGGTGGAGCTCGCTCGCAAATACACGAGTTCCCAGTCCTCCATCGACCCCAAGGCCTCACTCAGCGCAAAAATCGGCGATGGACACGTTTTCATTTTTAATCATGGCTCCGTGGTCTTCTGGAATGTTCCCGCCGAGGTTCAGCAGGAAGAGCTGAACCAGCTGCTGGGGTTGGGACCTGTGCCCACCCTGAAACCGATCAGTGACACCTTTATCGTGCAGGAGCAGGCCGGCCCGGTGCAGGTGGAATTCAGTCGTTTGATTATCGACCGCTTGAATCCCGATCGCATGGAAGTGATCGCCTCGACGCTGGCGCAGAGCACCTCCATGGAATACTACGAATCCCTGGTCGAGGAAGCCTGGAAGCAGGTCGATCACATGGTGGCCGCCATGCGCCGCAGCGGAACCAATCGCTGGTTCCTCGGTCCCTTCAATCGCCGCATTGCCGAAGCTCTGACCCTCCGCAGTTCCGTCATTCGCGTTCTTCACCTTTTGGACAAACCCGATCTGATCTGGGAAGACCGGATCATGGATGAGATCTATGGAGATCTGCGGGCCATGTTTGATTTGCCGGAGCGATTTCAGGCACTGGAATATAAGCTGCAACTCATTCAGCAAACGCTTGAGGTCCTTGTGGAAGCCACCCGGGATCGACGGCTTTACTGGCTGGAACTGACGATTGTGCTTCTGATTCTTTTCGAAATCATTATGACCTTCGTTAAGTAGCCGTTTAAGCTCACCCTTCCTGACTTATGCGTTCTTTCTACCAGGTGGCGGCTTCGCCTTCCCTGCATGGACGCCCCTGCATTCCTCCTTTATACTGGGACTGACGGGGGTATGCCCGGCAACCGCCTTTGAGGGTCTGAGGAATGGAAGAAACGCGGGTCGTGATCATCGACGATGTTGAAGAGATCCACAATAACATCCGCACCATTTTTCAATCCCGAAAGAACGATCTTCTGGATGCCTTGAAGCAGGATCTGTTTGGGCCATCCACCCACAATCAGAACATTAAAAAAGAGCTGAACCTCATCTTTGATTCCGCCTTCCAGGGTCAGGATGGTTATGAGCTCGTAAAAAAATCCGTGGCCATGGGTCGTCCCTATTCGGTGGCCATCGTCGACATGCGCATGCCGCCCGGGTGGGACGGTCTGCAGACCATTCGCAAGATTCGCGAAGTCGATCAGGATATTGAAATCGTGATCTGCTCCGCCTACTCCGATTATTCCTGGCATGATATCGCCCATGAGCTCGGCGTGAATGACAAATACCTCTTCCTCTCGAAGCCCTTTGAAGTCACTGAAATGAAGCAAATGGTGATCAACCTTGCGGAAAAATGGTGGCTCAACACGCGCAACAAGATCTATGTCGAGGAGCTGCGCAAGGCCCGGGAGAATGCGGAAGCCTCCGATCGGGCCAAGCAGGAGTTTCTCAGCATCATCGGCCATGAGCTGCGCACGCCGCTGAATGTGATCCTCATGACGCTCGAGGACCTTTTGGACAATCAGAATGATCAGGAGGCTCTCAAGATCATTCGCAATTCCCATGACTCCACAAGGCATCTCGCCCGTCTCATCGAGGACATTCTGGTTTACACGGAGATGGATAAGAACGATTTCCGCTTTGCTGCGAAGCCTTTCACCCTCAAGGCTCTGCTGGAAACCTGTCGCAAGCAGTTTCAGCCGCCCTGCGATGAAAAAGGCCTCAACCTTTCGATCAAGGCCGATCAGGATATTCCACAGAATTTCATCGGCGACATCGATCGGATTCAAAACGTTCTGTTCCAGCTCCTCTCCAATGCCGTGCAATTCACCGACAAGGGCCAGGTCAGCCTGGAAGTGCAGATCGATGCCAACTTCCATAAGCACACCGTTCTGGATGTTCTGGCTCTGCGTTTTCACATCACCGACACCGGCATCGGCATGAACGAAGAGCAGCTCAAACACTGCTTTGATCTCTTCTATCAGGGCGATGATCCCCGGCATCACAGTCGCACGGGCTCGGGATTGGGGCTCAGCCTCTGTCGGAAGATCGTGCTGGCGCTGGGAGGCGCGATCCGGATCGAATCGCAACAAGGTCAGGGCACGCGGGCGCACGTAACCCTGCCTATCAAACTGGATGGCTCGGCGAAGATGCGAATCGCCGCCTCGTAAAAAAAAAGAGGCGCTACCCTGGATAGCGCCTAATGAAGTGCTTGCGACAGCTTTCCGGTTGAAGACTATTCGACTGCTTCCTCTTCACGCCGTCCCATTTTGAACATTGACGCCTGCAGATTATGCCGCGCCATGAGCTTATAAAAGTCGGTGCGATTGCGTTTAGCCGCCCGTGCTGCCTTGCTGACATTGCCGTGGGTTTTCTTCAAAGTCTCGATCAGATAATCCCGTTCGAACTGATTCTTCGCCTCGGCAAGGGAAGGGGTCTCCAGAGCCTCGCTGCCGATGCACCAGCGGACGTGAGCCGCGGATATAATCGGACCGGGAGACAGGATCACCATCTTCTCCACAGCGTTATAAAGCTGCCGTACGTTGCCCGGCCACTCGGCAGCCGTGAGCAGTTCCATGGCACCAGCCGCAAAGGCGCGGACGCCCGGCTTCTGTTTGGCGGCCACGTCCCGCAGGAAACTTTCCGCGAGCAGAGGGATGTCCTCGCGCCGGTCACGAAGGGACGGCAGATTGAAGTGGATGACATTCAATCGATAATAAAGGTCCTCGCGGAACTGCTTATCGAGGATCATTTGCGGCAATTCGCGATGTGTCGCTGAAATGATACGCACGTCAATTGGAACTGCTAAAGTGCTCCCGACCGGACGAATGGTTTTCTCTTCCAGAACGCGCAGCAATTTGACCTGCAATGCCAAAGGCATATCGCCAATTTCATCGAGGAACAGCGTGCCGCCGCGCGCGGCCTGGAACAGACCGGGATGATCCTTGTTGGCACCAGTAAAGGAGCCACGGACGTGACCAAACAGCTCGGATTCCAGCAATTCCGCAGGGATCGCACCGCAGTTGATGGCCACAAAAGGCCCCTGTCCGCGGCTGCTGACATGGTGAATGGCGCGGGCGAAGAGTTCCTTGCCGCTGCCGCTCTCACCTGTGATCAGAACGCTGGCTTCGGAAGGCGCCACCAGCTTGAGCTGCTCGAAAAGCTCGCGCATACGCGGGCTGCGCGTGACAAAGCCTGCCTCGGAATGCGCCCGCAGACTTTCAGGCAAACGACCCTTCTGCTCCAACGCCTTATGGATCAGTTCCAGAAGCTGAGTCCGGTCAATTGGTTTTGGTAAAAACGAGAAAACACCCTGTTGCGTGGCAGCGACAGCCTCGGGAATGCTCCCATGTGCCGTAATCATAATGACAGGGACAAAAGGCATCAGCTTGTGGATCTTCTCATAAAGCTCCATGCCATCCATGACGTCCATGCGCAGATCACTGATCACCAGATCCGGCAAGAATCCTTCGATTTTCTGTAAGCATTCCCGTCCGCTATAGGCCGTCTCCACAGCAAAACCTTCGGCACTCAAACGCATCGAGAGTAAGGTAAGAAATCCCTGGTCATCGTCGACCAGCAAAATGCGAGCAGCCTCGCTCATGGAAGCCTCCTACAAGGTCGGTGTAAAAACCAATACATTACAAGTTATGTGCCACCGTCTCAGGGCCGGGCGATCTCCGCCTTTTTGCTCCGCTCGCTGATGTCCCGTTCAATGTCAGAGAGTGCTTTCAGCTTCTTTTCCAGCTCGGTGCGCTGACGCTTTTCCTCGGCCAGATCCTTGTCAAGCTCAGCCATGGCGTTGATTTGCTGGCCATGGAGGCGAAGCCAGGCCTTGAGATCACTGTTTCCTTGCACCTTGCCCGCCGCCTGGCTGATGACTTCGGCGGCTTTTTGATAATTGTGAGTCTTCAACGATTGCACGCTGTTGGTCAGTGCAAGGCGCAGTTCATCATCCCAGCCGGGATCCTTGATGCGCCTCAGACGGTCGTACTCATGCTTCAATTCCTTGGCTCCCAGGGCCTCAAGGTTGTTCACATAGTCGACCCAGATGCTGACATCCGAGCGAAAGATGGGCTGCGGCAACGAACGACTGCCTTCCGCTCCCTTATGCACGCATGACATTAGCCAAAAACACCCAGCCAATAGTATGAGCTTTCTCTTCATGAAAATTCCTGTGCCTCCGTCCAACGACGAGGTGATCTGTCGCTCTTTTGCGACAGCGTGGAAGTGTCCTGACGTAAAACCTGGGGCAAATGTATCTCAAAGCATGCCCCTTTGTCGGCATCAACTATCAGCAGTTCACCCCCATGTGAATTGACGCATTCCCGGGCCACGGAGAGTCCCAGCCCGGTTCCTTTCAAAGGCCCATCACGTGTCGCTTTACCTTGGTAAAAGGGAAGAAAGACTTTTTCCCGTTCATCACGCGAAATCCCGGGTCCCTCATCCCTGACCACAATGACCAGATCATCATCCCGCCGGTACCACCGAACGATAATCCGGCCCCCGCTGGGTGAAAAGTTGAGCGCATTCGAGAGCAGATTGTCGATCGCGGCACTGAGCACGGACTTGTCCACCGCAACATGGAGCGGCTCGCCGATCAATTCAAACTGGATGCCCTTGCGCGAAGCCGGCAGCTGATGCATGCGAACCAGATTGGAAATGAGTTCGCTTAAAATGATGGGGGAACGCATCAACGCCTTGTTGCCGCGCAGAAGATTGAAGTCGAGCAGGTTGTTGATCAGTTTTTGAAAATGCAGGAGCCCGCTTTGCAGAATGTCGAGAACCTCGCGCTGCTTGGGATTGATGGGGCCCGGAATGCCGTCCGCCAGAAGCTCGATGCCTTCCTTGATGGACGCCAGCGGCGTTTTCAATTCATGGGAGATATGCCGCAAAAAACGCTCCTGCGAAGCTTCCGAGTCCTTGAGCCGCTGACCCAGCCATGTGAGGCGCTTGGCAACAATAGCCAGATCCCGCGGCCCTCTCAAGTCCACCTGGCTGGGATAATGTCCCATCCCGATCTGCTTGATGGTAGCATCAATCGTTTTGATGGGCCGCGTGATCAAAATGGAAAAGAGAGCCACGAGGAGCAGGGTGCCCGGCAGGACCGTGAGACCCATGATCAGAAGGCGGGACTGGGTGGTTGCGGCCAGTTGCTTGGCGGTTTCCACCTTGTGTTTCAGATCCTCTTCGATGGCGAGCTTGAGTCTTTGCTGGGCGCTGCGCATCTGCGGGATGAGCTGCAGGGCTTCAAACACGGCATTGTTTTCCTTGCCGCTGTTCTTATCGTTATCGCTGTCGGAAGGCCTGGTGTTCAGCCCGACCCGCATTTCCTTCGCAAGATCCTCAAGTCGATTGGCATGATGCACGACATCATTGTCGCGATGCAGGGCCCGCAGTCGATCGAGATTTTCCAGAACCTTGTCGACTTCACCATTGAACACGGTCAGCAGGCTGACATCGGCCAGCAGATGATACTGACGGGCGAGTCGCTCCAGATCGACAAGACTCTTGGCGAGGTTCTGCGATGTCTCTGCGGCATCAGCAGCGGTCACGAGATGATCGCGATGTTTGCGTGCCATGGAACTGAGTGAGTTCGCCCCATAAAACAAGGCCGCCAGCACGGGCAGAAGAACCACAAGGAACCCGAGCAGCACCATTTGTCGAATGGACCTGGCTTGGTACACAGGCATGACAACCCCCGCTGAACATGACAAGACCGACTTACTCGTCTAGCAGGAGAGCGCAAAAAAACCAAGGTCCGATTATGAAGAGCGGCGGGATTGTTCGTCTTTTTTCCCTGAACCAGGGAGTGGCAGGACCACCATTTCCACTGAATTGCTGGCTCCATTCAGACGCAGATTGCGCAAGCTCAGAATGACGCTCACACAGCAAAGAAAGCTGACACAAGCGGCGCTTAAAAACAGACCAACATAACCATAAGGCTCAAGCAGATTCTGACTCCAGAGCGGCACCGAAAACTGCCCCAGATAGTTGGCTGCGGTCAGCAAACCCATGGCCCGCCCGCGATAGGCAGGCGATGTTAAGGCGGCAATCCAGGCGCTGATGCAGGGCCCGATGGCACCGATGCCACAGCCGATCGCGGCCATGCCAGCCGCCAGGACGAGACGACTGGTCCAAAGGCTCAGCAGCAGAAAACCCAAAGTCATGCAAAGAAAGCCGACACTCAGGATCATCTTTTGCGACCAGCGTCCTTTTAAAAATGCGAAACTGAGCGAGGTTAACGAGCTGGCTCCGGTCAGCACGCTGACAAGAATGGCTGTCTCGGTGGGGCCAATGCCCAAACGATGACCAAAATAAAAGGGCGCCTGAATCGGCACGACCACAAAGAGCCCCATGGCGGCAAAGGAAAAAAAGCCGATCCAAAGCGTCTGCCAGGAGAAGCGGCCGGTCGCTTCATGAGTGACCGTGGGCTCGCTCTGCTGCCGAACGGTTTCCGGCAGCCAGAGCCAGACCAAAGGCAGAAGCGGCAGCGCGGCCAGAAAAAGGGCGAAGGGATAACGCCAGCTGGTTTCGGCGAGCCAGCCCGAGGCTGTCTGGGCGATGATTCCCCAGCCGCCCATGATGCCGGCCTGCAGTCCCATCTTGCTGCGCAGCTGATGCGGTTCAAAGAAATCGGCCAGGAGCGTGGCGGTTGCGGTCATGATTCCGGCCACGGCGAACCCAAAAATAAAACGCGAACCGATGAGCCACTGAATATCCTGCGCCCAGAGTCCATGGGAACCGAAGAGACCAAAGATCAAAAGACTGAACGCCAGCACACTCCGGCGTCCCAGACGATCCAAGAGATAACCCGCGAGCAGCGCCCCGAAGGCAATCGATAAGGCCGGTGCCGTTAGAACCAGCCGGGACAAAACGTCAATTTGCGGAACATCACGAAAGGCCCGATGCATCCCGGGCAAAAGTGGAGCAAGGCTGGCGGTTGTCATCACCGGCAGGGTTCCACACACGAGGAGCAAGTTGAACTGGCGACGCGACGGCAGCATATCGAGGAGTTCCTTAGAGTGATGGTATACATCTTAACACGGAACTTTTTTACCATCATGGACGGATCTGGAATTCCGATGCGGAACCTATGAATATCAGGTTTCCCCGGAAATGGAATATCCACATCAGCCCGCTGCGCTGGATCCTCATCCAGGCCCTGTGCTTTTTCAGTTTTTTCATCTTTTCCCAAACCCAGCTTGCCCTCGACCTGCAGAGGAGCCTGACCGCACCCTTGAATTTCAAGTTCCGCATACTCATGAACAAAAGTCCGCGGCTCGACCCGCGCATCAAGATCTATGCCTTCGATGACTCGACGCTTGACTATGTCGGCCGCGAGGATCTCAGTATCGGTGAATGGAGCCGGATGTTTGAAGGCATGGCCGCCGCCGAGCCGGCCGGCATCTATATCGATAAATTCTTTGCGACTCCGGAAAAACTCGACGAAGAGTATAAGCTTTTCGAAGAGATCGTGAAGAAACTTCCGGTTCCTCTGGTGGTGGACGTCTGGTTCACCGGCAAAGCGGTCGTCGGCCGTCATGCCCTTCCGCTCGATCTTCCGCAATTCGATCCGAGCCGCCAGGCCCTGCCCTCCGTGAACTGGGACGAGGCCCTGCGCTGGCTGCCGGTCACGCCCGGCTTTCTTTATGGCCCTCACAAAAGCATCATGCCTCTGCTCCAGCATCTTGGTCACGCCATCTACCTGGGCCAGGGCGAAGTGCAGCCGCTGCTCCGCCCGCAGCGCGACCGCGTGGTGCCGCACTGGACGCTGGTCGGCGCCAATCGCTATACGCTGGGGGATCAGAAACTTTTGATCAATGACCGGGAAGTGCCATTGACCGATCGTCAGACGGTGCTGGTGAACTTTTTGGATCTGGCGCAACTGCAGCCGGAAACGCGTTCGTTGCGCAGCACCGTGCACCGCCTGCGCAAAGGCGTGCCGCTCACGGAGTTTCGCATTCCCCGCCGGCCGCCCTTGCAAAAAGGCCAGTACATTATGATTCTGCCCGCCATGTTCACAGCCAACACCGATTTTGTGAACACGCCGCTCGGCTATTCACCGGGCGGTTACCTGATGGTGGCCATGCTCAACAGTACGTTAACCGGTCAGTGGCTGCATCCCTACCCGGCCACGGGTCTGACCCTTCTCGTGCTCAGTCTGATCGGTGGCATCCTCGGAGTGCTGGCCAGTCCTGTGCTCTGGACCAGCGGGCTCATGCTGGGCAACGCGGTCATCGCCTGTGTGTCCCTGTTTTGCTTTTCCCATCTGAGTGTCGTGATTCCCTGGGAACTCTTGATCGGTTCCTTCAGTGCCAGCGCCTTCTTCACCTTTGCCAGTGAGCTGCATCTCCGCATTCTTTCTGAACACGATGAAAAGGGCCGCCGTGAAGCCATGCATCAGGCAGCGCAAGCGGTGCAGGAGGCTCTGCTACCCGAGATGTCCCATCTTCCCGGGATTAACGTGGCCGCACATTATAAGGCTGCGGATGCCACCGGTGGGGATTGGTTTGGCATTTATCCGACAGCGGATGCCCAACGCATTTTTATCTTTGTCGGGGATGTGACCGGTCACGGTTTTTCCTCGGCTCTGCTCACCGGTGTGGTGTCAGGCGCCATCAAGACTCTGATCAAGGATCCTGCCACGTCCACAGGGGATCCGGGTCTTATCCTCAAGGACATGGCCCGCAGCATCAATGATCTCGTCTACCGCACCGGATCCAAGGCCAGCCGGTCGATGACCATGACCTTTGCCTGTCTCGATCTCTCGACTCACATCTGTCACTTCCTCAACGGCGGGCACTGCCCACCGTACCGTCTGCAGGCCGGCAAGGTCAATCCGCTGGTGGCGCGTGGGGATATCCTTGGGTTTGGGGAGCATTTCCGTGGCGAACCCAAAAAAATCGAACTGCGGCCGGGGGACCTTCTGTTTTTTTACACCGATGGACTTTTGGAAAATGAAGGCCCGGCCGGGGAACACCTCAAGGCCCGTGATGTCTGGGACTGCCTGAAAAACAGCGACCAGTCGGTGGAGGACATGGTCAGGAGCATCCTGGCGCGCGGTCAGGCCGTCTGGAAAAACCATCCGGCCGCCGATGATTGCACCTTCTTTATCGTCCGCTATCGCGGACGTTCACCACTCGACCTCGATGGGTTCCGCGGCGAGACTGGTGCTGCGTGAATTCGGGATCACCTCCCACGTCCGGCCGTCAGCGGAGCGTTCCCAATGCATGGCGTCGGCGATCTGCGCAAACATATCATCCGAGAAGTCGCCGGTCACCGGATCCACGGCATCGTTGCCAAAGATGCGGAAGCCTGTGAGGGCCACCGGCTGGCTGCCAAAATCCAGAATCAGGAACTCTCCGGTTTTCGCCACCGCATGGCTTTGTCCCTGGCGGGCAAAGGTGTTATCCGCCGTGCGCCACTTGCCATCCGTGAAAACCTGCCAGCCTCGATCGGTGCCATTGAAGGTGGATTCCGCGACCGCCACTTCATAGGAACCGATGGTTCCCTTTTCGCTTGTGAAGCTGTAGGTGTCGATCCACTGGCCGTTGATCTGTACTTTCAGATCATCCGTCCAGCCCGTATAGTTCGGCACTTCCTCGCCCCCCAGGATCGAATCGAGCACGAAGCGATAATAACGGAATGTTTTGCGCGCTTCCGGTACGGCTCGCCCGACGATCGCGGTGGAATAATTGAAATCCGTGTCATAGGACAGGAGCGTATAATAATAAACCGTGCCGTCGCTCTTCAGCCCCTGATCCATGAAGCTGCTTGCGTTGCCCACATGGATGACCTCATAGTCCCCCTGCCTGCCCACATTATAGGGTCGGCCGTTTTCCGGTTTGAAGGGCACCGGCGTTTCACTCCGCAGGAGCATAAAGCCGATCTCGCTGCCGGCACCTTTTTCCCAGTGAGCCTTCACCTGTCCTTCGTTGGCCAAAAGATCCAGACGCGTCGCGGTCTGCGGTTTCGTCTGCGGTGCAAAGTAATAGCGCACGCGATCAATGGTTACCTGACTGCGAGCGGAGCCAGGAATCGCCGAGAACGTGACGCCATCATTGGAGCCTTCCAGATGATAGCGGTCGGGGGCACACTGCGGATAGAAAGGCGGCTCGCCGCCCAGAATTTCCATCCCGGTGATTTGCACCGGCGTGCTTCCAAACTGCACGCTCATATAAACGCCGTTGGGATAAACGTTGGGATCGACATCAAAGGGATCCGTGATGGAAAACGCATTATCCGTCGACGACCAGGGGCTGTTGTTATCCTGGAACGCATAGAATGCATCATAGGCATTGTTAAAGACACTATTCGACGAAATGGTCGCCGCATACGGTCCGATTTTACCGGCCGGCAGGTTCGCATTGAAGTCATTCACCTGCCACAGGTTATCGATATGCAGGCGGATCTGCTGAACCTGGGTGCCGCCGAAACCATCGCAATCACTCGCGGTCGAGTCGAAGTAAATCCGGTAATTCAGGTACGCATAATCCTGCGTGCGCGGTATGCCCTCGCCAGGCAGAGGTTCGGAATAGACGCGATCCTTGTTATAGGCAAAGATCTGATAGCTGTATTTGGTGCCGTTTTTCACAGCCGGATCGGAAAAATAAGGAGTTTCGCCGACATAAACGATGTCGCCGCCTGCCACGGCACCCGGCTTATAACTTTCCCCATGTTTGGGTTGGAAGGTTTTGCCGTCGCTTGACTTGAAAACGAGATAACCCTCCGCATCACCGCCCCCGGTGCTCCAGGAAAGCACCAGGTTATTGGTGCGGGTGAGGATATCCAGGTTGGTCGGCACGTTGGGATAGGACCGTATCACCACGCGTTCGGCCTTTTCCGCCGCTTCCTCGGCGACGGCGGCCTTGGTGGAGGCCGGCACCGGATTATCCGCCTGCGCGGCCGCCAGTTCATGGGTACCGACCGGCAGATTACTGACCGTATAGGTTCCATCCGCACCGGGTTTGGCACCCGTGAGTTTGGTGCCCGGGAAATTCACAGCCACGGTATCGAAAGCGGCAACACCGGCCATTTCCAGGCGGCCCTGCAGCTGGCCGGTTTTCGGCAGCGTCAGGTGCCCCAGGTCGACGATTTCACCATCCTTGAGTTCCTGTGTGAGACGCAGACCGCGGTCGAAGGTTTGATCGACCAGCCGCGCTCCCGGGCTGGCTCCGGTGATGATGACATCGCGAGCTCCTGCGGGAATATCCCGAATCACATAACGGCGGCCTGCAACCTTTTGCGCGGTCAGCGTATCCGGATAGCCCACGACATAGGCATCCAGGGTGTCGGCATCAATACTTTCATCCACCGAGAAGACCAGGTTCGTTCCGGACACCGGAACCGAAACACCCGCCGTTCTCTCGACGAGGTCCTCATCATCGGTCTGACGCCTATCGGTCTCGCCTGCAGGATTGCAGGCCAGCAGAAGACCGAGTAAGGCCTGGCTGCAGATTCCCTTGCTCCATTTCTTCACGTAAGAGACCCCTGGATAACTTTTGAAAGATTCTGTTTCCATCTTTTCGGCGGGTTGCGGTGGGCGACCGAGAATCCGCCTTTATCTCAATGAAAACTCCACAATACAGCTCCATATTCCCATGCATAAGTTCGACTACTGCAAAGGCGGCTTCGTGCTTTTATAGAGCTAATGGGTTAAAATAAAGGCAAAGACAACCGGGCTTCCACGGGAAGAGACATCCATGAGCACGATTCACCTGATCCATCACAGCGATGACCTGATCCAGGCTCTGAACGGCTATAAAAAGCTGCTCGGTTGGCAACACGACTGGAAAGTGCCGCAAAAAGGCGAGCTGCCGGACCTGAATCTGCACGATTTCTTCATCGTCTATAATCGGGATCCGGAAAAACTCGACGGCCTGCGTGCGGCTCAGCATCTGCGCAGCCATCCGGATACCTTCGCCGTGCCGATCCTCTTTCTCTCCGACAGGCTTTCCGATTACGCTCAGCTCCTCTATGATGATCTCGACTTCATCTGGCACTGCGAACAGCCCTTTCACAGCCGCCGCTTTTTCGATACCGTGGCCAAGGTCCAGGCCTATATCGCAGCCAACGTCGGCTTTCTCAAGCAGGCCAACGAAACCCTGGCCTCCATCGCTGCCGGACAGTTTGCGGAAGCCAAGAAAATCCTGAACGTGCTCGCCGATCGCTTTCAAAATTCCCTGCGCTATCAAATCTGGGTGGCCCAGGTGCACCTCGGCCTGAAGGAATTGGACCGTGCTCTGGATGCGGCGCTCCTGGCTCAGAAGATGCGGCCGAAGTCGCTGGAAGTGGCCAACCTTCTGGCCTCGATCTACTTCAAAAAGGGCGATACGGAAAACTACAATGTGATCATGCTGCAGACGCTGCGTCTCGCGGAAATTCATCTGCAGAATCTTTTGCACTGGGGTGACGTCTACCTGGAACAGGGAAACGTGGATCGATCCATCACCGCCTTTGAAGCCGCGTTGGAAAAGGAGCCGGAAAACCAAAGGGCGAAGCAGGGTATCCTGGCAGCCAACCTGGTCGAGGGTCGCACCAACATCGCCGGCACCATGGAAATCGCCTCCACGCAGTCGATGGAAATTGCCCGGATGTTCAATCTGAAAGGCATCTCGATGGCCGAATCCGGACATTTTCGGACGGCCGAACGCCTTTACAATAACGCCATGAAAATCCTTCCGAACAAGGAAATTGCCTATAAGCTCTGGCTGAACCTCGGCCTCTGCATGAAGAAAAAGGGCGATCTGCCCGCGGCCCTGGCCTATTTTGAAAAGTGCCAGGAACTGGCCCCACCCCACTACAAGCGGGCGGAAGCCCAGATCGCAGCTCTGAAGGACGAGCTGAGAAAAGAGGAAAGTTCACGCGATTTCGGCCATATCAAGGATCGTGTGATCCGGCACGGCGATGTCCTCAACTATAAGAAATTTCACAGCCAAAAAGGGGCCTGAGATGCTCAACCATCCTCATAAGGTTGTCATCGTCGATGACGAGGAGGAAGTTCTGGAAGTGATCGCCGAGGTCGTCAAGCGCCTGTTTGGTGACCTGGTCGACGTCGTGACCTTCTCCTCCTCCGAGGAAACCTGGGAATACGTGCAGCATAACGAGGTGCGCCTGGTCCTGTCCGATCTGCATCTCCCCCATATCCATGGTCTGGATCTTGTGCGGCAGGTCATCGGCCTGAACCGTGGGATTCAGGTCGTCGCCATCACGGGCGACCGCTCCTGCAGCGCGGCGTTTGAATGCTTTATGAACGGCGTGCATGGCTATATCACCAAACCGGCCACGATGCAGAAGATTCAGGATACGGTCGGCCAGTGTCTCAGCCATCTCGATTACTGGAAGCGCATCATCGAATCCATGCAGGAAGTCTAAGGAGAGCATCCGTGGCCAAGACGATCCTCATACTGCGTCCCTCCAAGGAAATGGCTGCCGCAGCCATGACCGCCGTCGAGCGTTTTCAAAAAGTTTCCGGCATGGAACTGACCGTTTATCGGCAGAACATCAACCAGGCAGCGGATGCCATCGAAGCGGGCCGTATCGATATCATCTTTACCGCCACCACCATGGAACGCTCGGAAGCCAATGTTCTGATCGGCTGTCTGGAACGTTCCAAAACCTTTCCCTACATTATTTCATCGCCCGACAACGCGGAAAAGATGCTGACAACTGTCCCGGTGGACCGGCTCTGCAAGGCCAAGAATGACTTCAGCATGGAATTCATCTTCGCCTGTCTGCGCAATCTCCTGACGCCGTCCAACTACAAACTGGACGCCCGCTACTTCAAAAGCATCCTGACCAGCGTGATGAACGTGGTGCATCGCAATACCCAGCTGAAGCTCACGCCGGCCCAGGTTAATGAAGTCAAGGCTGAGGAAACCACCGAAACCATCGCCGCGGTGATGACCTTTTTTGGGGATGGCGTTTATGGTTCCCTGAGCGTGCTCACCTGTGATGCCGTTTTGAAAAAGTTTGGGGAAACCATACTCTTTCTGCCACCGGATCAGGTCGACCGCGAGCTGGGCATGGATCTCCTGGCCGAGATCACCAACCAGATCATGGGCGTCATGCGCTCCGAGTTGCGGGACTTCGGCTGGACCCTGAAGACGTCTTTGCAGATCGTCCATTGCGGGGATCATTTCCTCAATAAGGACACGGCCCCCGGGACCTCCTTTAAACTGCCCTTCAGGCTCGACAATGATAAATTTGATCTGATCCTGCGTTACTCGACCTACCGGGTTTCGGTGCAGGAGATTGAAATCAATATGGACAACCGCATGGCTCACATCATGGACGTGCGGCTTTTGAATCTGGCCATGGACGTCTGTCAAAGCACCCTGCGCAGCTCCTTTGAAGTCGATGCCAGAAGGCAGGCCATCGTCGCCGGTCCGACCAAGCCTCATGCCACGGAAGCCGTTTATGTCTTCCACGCCGGGGGCTGGCAGGGCGAGTATACGCTGGCCATAGAAATGGACTATGAAACCGCTCAGCTTCTGGCCAAACGGGTGAAAAGGCAGGCGGATGAAAATCTTGAGGATTCGGAGGAACAGATCCGCGTCTTCAGCAACATGATTCAAAAGATGGGCCTCGAATTCAATCGGCTCGCCAAACAGCATGGCTATAGCTTCGAGCAGATTTATAGCGGAGCCGCCTTCTCCGATTCGGCCTTCATGAGTTTTGTGCGGAGTCCTGGCTATTGTGTTCAGATGCCGTTTGTGGTGGGAGCGAGCCGCATCATGCTTTCATTTGGCTTGCGCAGTGACTTCGCCACGCCGGTCTTCGATGCCTGGCCTCTGGTATCGACCATGCCAGGCTTTTCGCCGGAAACAGCGGCCTCCTGATCACTCGACGATGACGAAGTCACCAGGCTTGACCGGATAATCGATCAGGAATTCCTTGATGCGACCGGGATAGTACTGAGCCGACGGGGCCGAGACCTTGAAAAGACCCACCTCACGGATTGAAAGACCCATCGTGCGCGAGTTTTCCGGATTCACGACGGGCTCGAAACGATACAGGGAATAGGTCTGACCATCGGCCATTTCCATATCATCCGACCGCACAAAGGCCCAGTTGCCTCCCGTGACAAACGTCACCTGCGGATAGATTGCGGCTCCATCAAGGCGCGGCTGATACTGGTTGCGAATTTCCTCGATCACATTGTCCAGCTTCTTGCCAACCCTGCCGTAGCGGGCGTAGCGGAAGTGTTCCATGGCCTGAAAGATATCACCGCTGCGTTCATAGTGAACGCCCAGATTATGATGCGCGACGTTATTTCTTTTGTCCTTGAGGAGGACGTTGCTCCATTTGGTGGCGGCAAGGCTCCAGCGATCGTCGTCAGCCAGGTCCACGCCCTCGTTGATCTGCTCGCCTTCGGCGTTGGGATTTTTCACATAATAAAGGCGGCGGGTCACCTGCTCCTTGGCCGGACAGGCATGGAACATGATTTCGTCCATCACCGAGCGTTGCACGAGTTCAGTGAACTTGGGCTTTTTCAGAGTCGGTTTGCGGGAATAATTGAGCAGCGTCGAGCTGTTCGTCACGATGCGATCATGCACGATCTTGCCGGCCACGCGGTTATACATCACAAAGCGCACGATGAACTGAAGCTTTTCTGCGCGGACATAGGTATCCCGCTTGCGCAGGGACATTTTCGGAGCGACTTCCGGTCTTTTGGGAAAACCGAGGGTGCCTACAGCCGGCACTCCAAACGAGGGGTACCAGTCCTGAGCCGCCTGATCGGCGAGCACAAAGGCCTGGCTCTTTTCAAGTTGCGAGGATTCGGAATTGTCCTCGATCTGAATGCTCATGATGCCCTGCGAGAGTTGCGCCTGCTGCGAGCGTTTGATCAAGGCATCGAAGTAGTCCTTGGGATTGGTTCCGCCGACCCGCACGGGTTTGTCCATGGCCGCCACTTCGGTAAAGAGCGGACAGGCTTTCAGGCTTTTCATCACTTCATCGCGCAGGGCGGGATCAAGCTTGGGATCGATGCCCACCGCGAGTTTGGTGAGTTCCGTATAGGCCTCGACGGGCGATATCATTTGCGGATACTGGACTTCCACAAGATCCTTGCTACATGCTGTCAGTCCGAGGACGATTCCGCCCAGAACCCAGGATTTTCGCCTGATATGCAAATCGCGGAACTTCAGCATGCCAACCCCTCAAACTGTAAGAAACAGGAAACACTTTGATATTATCAGGATCTGACGGCCAGGTGAGAGGGCAGAGCTTGCCGCGCCGCGGCGAGGACAGAAGATAATAGAGAATCTGCTGAAATTTTTTTAGTTCACCAAGAGCCGGAATTCGCCCCTTCATGCTAGGATCGCGACCAAACGCAGAAAGGAAACGTGGATGAAGAATACCCGCATACGACCCATTCAGCCCGCAGACGATGCGGTCACGGCGGCTGTGATCCGTCAGGTCCTCACCGAATATGGCCTGAACCGCGAGGGCTTTGCCTTCGTCGACGCCGAGCTGGAGGCCCTTCATGAAAATTATCAGCCGCCGCGTGCCGCCTACCATGTGGCGGAAGTTGCCGGCCGGATCGTCGGAGGAGCCGGATTTGGTCCCCTGCTCGGTGGTGATGATGCGACCGCGGAACTCAAGAAGATGTATCTTTTGCCCGAGGCGCGTGGCCTCGGTTTGGGACGGGCGTTGATGGAGGAACTTTTGCCTTTGGTCGCGGCGGCCGGCTACACGCGCCTTTATTTGGAAACCATGCCGAGCATGCGGGATGCGATTCGACTCTATGAAAGGTATGGATTCAAGCCCCTCGACCGGCCCCTGGGCAACACAGGCCATCACGGCTGCCAGGCGTTTTACGTGCGCTCGATCGGTTCCGCATAGTGAGATGCTTGAAGCGAGTTCGACAGGACCGCAAAATTCCGTGGAATGCGGGTACGGCTCATGTAGTGAAGCGGTCCCAGTTTTCTTTCCCACTCATGCTGCACCTGGACCCGCTCCTCTTTCGGCTTCTGCAGGATCGTCTGGCACTCGCGCGAGCAGCAGCCGTCAAAGTCCACAGCGCAGTTCGCACACTGGATGAAGAGGCGGTTGCAGCCTTCGAAGCGGCAATTCACATGCGTGTCGCAGCTCTCTTCACACTGATGGCAGTGCGCGATCACATCCGGAGTCACCCGTTCGCCCATGCGCTGATCAAACACGAAGTTCTTGCCCACAAAGCGGGAGGGTAGACCGTTCTGCTGAACCTGCCGCGCGTAGGCGATGATACCGCCGTGCAGCTGATTCACATCCTTGAAGCCACGGAATCGGAAATAGGCGCTGGCCTTTTCACAGCGAATGCCGCCGGTGCAGTAGAGAAGAATTTTCTTATCCTCCTGCCCCTGCAGCTTTTCCAAAACCTCAGGCAGAGCATCGCGGAAGGTATTGGCCTCGGGCAGCAGCGCGCCCTGGAAATGGCCCACTTCACATTCATAATGATTGCGCAGATCCACGACCACGGTGCCGGGCTGATCGAGCGCCTCATGAAAGGCCTCGGCATCGAGATGCCGACCGACATTGGTCACATCAAAGGTGCCATCAGGCAGGCCATCAGCCACCAATTTTTTCCGCACCTTGATCTTCAGTTTGGCAAAGGCTTCGCCCTTTTCCTCCAGGGCAAACTTAAAAGGAATCTCAGGAAAGATCGACCGGACCTGAGCGCAGAAGGCCTCCTGGTTTTCCACAGGAACGGTGACCTGGGCATTGATGCCTTCATGAGCCACATAGGTCCGACCCTTCACGCCCAACGGTTCCCACGCCGCTCGCAGATTCTGCATCATCGCCGCAGGATCCTCGATGTTCACATAGCGGTAAAAGGAAAGCGTAATTTTTTCAGGGGCGTGGGTCATGATTTCCTCCAAACAGAAGCAAGGTCTAGGGCCATGGGTCGGTCTTTGTCAAGGGCTTAGATTATCTGACGACGTCCGACTGACATATTTTTAAACAACGCCAGGATTCTGGCCGGCTCAATAGGCCGGATTCATCTTTTAAATCCGTGGGTTAAAATCGCAGATCGGTGGAACTCGTCTTGCATTTCAGGCCACCCAGAAGAGGTGCTGATCATGTGGATTCCGTCGCCGCGAATGTTCCTGCTGTTTCTATTCGTTTGCAGTCTGGCCTGTCGTCCGCTCAAAAACAGCGTTTTACATGATATTTATCTGGAAGACAAATCCAGTCAAGCCAGCGGCAATTCACGCAGACATGCGGCATCCGCCGAGGAAATCATGTGGACCGTGCACGTGGCCGGCTGCTCCGGCATCCTCTTGAGTCCGCGTTATGTGTTGACCGCAAAGCATTGTGATACCAGGGCCGGAGACCGACTCAGCTCGGGCTGGTCCATCCTCACCCGTGGCTCCCCGGATTTGGAAGTCACCACGGTCGCGGAAAGTTCAGACATGCTCGACTACAGCCTGCTGGAAGTGCGCTGGCTGACCCCCGTTCCAGCTGCCATCGTCTATCCCCCGCGCATCGCCACGCGGCCCGACGATGTGTTTGCCACAACGAATGCGGATCAGGGTGATGAAGTTTTCACCGTCGGCTTTCCGGATGATCGTGCCGGGATCTGGTCGGCAACCTATGCGGAAGGTCAGGCCAAGGCGGTCAAGTCCTCCCAATTTTTCTTCAACGCCGGTGTGATCAATGGCAATTCCGGTGGCGGTGTCCTGACCAAGGAAACTCATATGCTGGTGTCGCTCATCAATGGCGGCCGGCATAATCTCGGTGAGCCAGGCTGGGATCAGGCCGACAAAGAGGATCCCACGACCTGGAACTATGGAACCGGTCTCTGGTCGATTCATCTGCAGTCACCTCTCCTGCAGAAGTTATTTCCGGACGGTGTGAATGCGGCTTATGCCAGGACATTTCAACCGAAGACCAAAATTTTTCTGGCTCTGACCGGGGAAGGCAGCAGCACACATTTCTGGTTTGCCGCCTCAGCGCAAAGCGAAAGTCTGCTCATCTGCCCGGGACTGGTCAACGATTGCCGTGCGGAAACAAGCGGAGCCATGGTCCTCAAAAAGCGCGTGATCCAACAGGGTCGCTCCTTCTATCAATCCCTGGCGTCCCCCGAATCCCTTTCGCAGTTGACTCTGGTGGCTCTGGATGGATCAGGCGCGCCGATAGGACAAAGACAGGTGGTGCTGGAGAAAGGACAAGGCTCATGAAATATTTTGTACTGGTGATGATCAGCCTGAACCTTCTGAGCGGCTGCGACTGGCGTTCCAAAGCAACTCAACCTGAGAATCAGGAGCCCCCATCCCTGCCGATCAGCAGCCTCGAACAGTGGTCCGGTCGCAGCGATTATGTCGGCACCCGCTGGCAGATCAAAAGCCGGCCCTAACCCTGTCTTCACTTCCCCATGATCAAACCCTTCGACTTGGCGCGTCTGCGCCTGACGATGCCATTCTCGTTGCGTTCGATTCCGTGACGAGGGCGCAGCTTTCAGTTAGGATGAAACCTGGGCCCTGTGTTAACGAAAGAGGACGTATGGAGTTTAGCAGTTCGCTCGATGCCGTGTTCTGGGTGAAAGTCTTGATGTCTGTCGGCTGTGGTTTTATTTTTGGAATCGAACGTCAACTGCGTGGCAAACCGGTTGGTATCCGCACCAGCTGCATGATATGCCTGGGAACCATGGCCTTCATTCACCTCGGTATACTGCAGTCCAAGCAGGAAGCTGATCATATTCGTTTGCTCGGACAGATCGTAACCGGAGTTGGTTTTCTGGGTGCCGGAGTCATCTTCACCCAGGGTGGTCTTGTGAATGGCGTGACCTCAGCCGCCGTGATCTGGCTTCTTACGGCCGTGGGAGCGGCCATCGGCTTTGGGCATCTCGGTGTGCCGGTTGCCCTGTCGCTCATCGGCGTCGGCATCCTTTGGGGTGTGCAGATGCTGGAACGCGGCTTTCGGAGTCTCCGCCGCGGCGTGCATTCAGTCCGTGCTCAAAATGATGCGAAATAAGGTCCCGTATCGACGCCTGAATCCTTATCAGGTTCAGTGGAAGGATCAGCGGCCTTAAGTTGGAGAACACCAACGCCTATGCATGGTTCATCGTTCCTCCTGGAACTCCTCATTCTGATCGGCTCCGCCACCCTTGTGGCGACTGTGTTCCACGCCCTCAGGCTGCCCACCATCATCGGCTTTATCGTCGCCGGCATGATCATCGGCCCCTTCGGCATCGGCTGGGTCAGCTCGGTTCCGGGTGCCGAGGCCTTGAGCGAAATCGGCATTATCTTTTTGATGTTCACCATCGGTCTTGAATTTTCTCTCAGCCAGCTCAAGGATCTCAGGCGGCATTTTCTTGGTCTCGGCGGCAGTCAGGTTCTGATCACGCTGACCCTGACGGCGCTTCTCTGCCACTCGGTTCTGGATCTGCCCTGGATGAAGAGCTTTTTTATCGGCTGCCTGCTCAGTCTGAGTTCGACCGCCATTATCATGAAGCTCCTGCAGGATAGTCGTGAATCCGCCTCACCGCATGGCAATGCCATCGTGGGGGTGCTGCTCTTCCAGGATCTAGCGGTCATCCCGATGATGATGCTCCTGTCGCTGGTAGGAACCATTCATCATCCGGACTCGACGACCGAATGGAATGTCCAGCTGCTTCTCAAACTGCTCGGAGCCGGAATCTTCCTCTTCTTTGCCGGCCACTATCTGATCCCCAAAGCCCTCCATCGTGTCGCCAAAACATCCAGCCGCGAACTCTTCTTCTTTGCCGTTCTGCTGCTCTGTCTCGGGGTTTCCTATTTGATGGAACGGGTGGGTCTTTCCCTCTCTTTCGGTGCTTTCCTCGCCGGGCTTTTGATTGCTGAGTCCCCTTATGGGCGCCAGGCGATGAGCGATATCCTGCCGCTCCGCGATAACTTTCTCGGGCTCTTCTTTGCCTCAGTCGGCATGCTGGTCAACAATCGCTTTGTCATCACGCATCTCGGCACTGTTATTTCCTGGGTGCTGGCCCTCGCTCTGATCAAAATCGGGGTCGTCTATCTGCTCGCCCGCTTCTGGCGCTACACGCACAGTGTGGCCCTGATCGTGTCCCTAAGCCTCTTTCAAATCGGTGAATTCAGCTTCATCCTGGCCAAGATGGGGCATGATTATGGACTGATGGGCGATGAAGGGCTGCAGTATTTTTTCGCCGTCACCGTCTTCACGCTTATCCTGAGTCCCTTCCTCTTTAAATGGGCGCCTCTCTGGGCCCTGTCGCGGTCCGCGCGCGATACCGGCACGGAACACAAAACGCAGAATCTGCCCGAGGAAAGTGGACATGCGATTATTGTCGGCTTCGGTGTGGCCGGGCAAAATCTTGGGCACGCGTTCAAGGCGCTCGGCATTCCCTATAAGGTCATCGACCAGAACTATAACAATGTCCTCAAGCAGAAAAAAAACGGTGAAGACATGCTCTACGGCGACGCGTCACGCGCGGAAATCCTCGAACACGCCGGACTGCATGATGCGCGCCTTTTGGTGATTGCCGTTTCCGGTGCCGCCATGACCAAGGCTGTGCTCGATGCCGCGCACCGCATTCGCCTGGACATTCCGGTGATTGCCCGGGTGCTGTATTCCCGCGATGTGGAGGTGATGGGAACCAGTCCGCAGACCACTCTGGTGGTGGCGGAAAATGAGACCACCATCGAACTGCTCGCCCGTTCCCTGATCAGCTTTGGTGTGGCGGAAGAGGAAATCTATAATTTCATGGCGGACGCACGCCGCCGCATGCATAACACGCACTCCGGTCTTTCCGATTTTCTCAGAACCTCACTGGATCATTCCACCTGGCAGATGCTGAGCTCTCTGCATTCGGTGCAGTTGAAATCGGATTCCTTTGCCGTCGGACGCTCCCTGGATCAGCTCATGCTGCGAACTCAGACCGGGGCCACCGTGGTCACCGTCTATCGCGGCTCCGAGGGATCCGTCCTGCCTCAGCCTGATATGAACCTCGCTGCCGGCGACATCCTGCATATGGCCGGTGATCGGGACAGTCTACGCAAGGCCAGCCAGCTTCTGCTTAAAGGGGAAGGTTTCGACGCAGATTCGCCTGATTCCAGCGCAGTTCCAGGCTGATCGTGCCCTGCTGCTGCTGTCTTGTGAACGCGGCTCCAAGGGATTGGACCAGCTCCTGAAGCAGCGAAAGACGCAGGGCTTCCTCCAATTCACAGGGCTGCTGCGTGGGCACTGAGGAACGTGGTGAGTCCGCGAATTGAATGCGCACCGCGATGGTCTCGCTGTCGATGGATACGTGAAGGTGCAGCGGCGATCCCGGCTGGGGTGCGCGATGACCAAAAGCTTCCTTTAGACTGGTGATCACGAGCATGGTCAGGCGTCCCAGAGGACCTTCTATCACTCCCTGCGGTGGTTCCCCAAGGGTCTGCAGATTCCAGCCCGCCTCGGCGGCCCGACGCAAACAGATATTGTGAATATGCTCGAGCCAGGCGCCGACTGTGATCGTCTGAATATCTTCATGATGTTTGGGTCGTGACAGGAGAGCAAAGGACTGCGAGACACCGTTGATGCGATCGACGAGCGCCTGCATGCGTGTGAGGACGTCCCGGTCATGTCCATCCGCCTGCAGTTCGCCCAGGAGGACCCCCAGTTCGCGCAGCGGTTCACCGATCAGGATCGCCGCGCTGTCAGCGAGTTCGTTGACTTCGCGCAGACGGGCCGACAGCAGTTGCCAGTCCTTTTCCGCGACGAGCTCCCCATAGGTGGAATTCATCAGCGAAATAAATGCAAGAGCCAGCCAAAGGATCGTGAGGCTGGTCAGAAACATGGTCGACTGCATGCGCAGGACATAATCATGAAAGCTTTGCCCGAACGCAATCGTGAATCCATAATTCATCAGCTCCTGCATGAGCAGCACATCTGCCGCCAGCATAATCAGGGACGCGCTCAACGCGATGCGCGGCCTGGCCACCAGAAACAGGGCCGCGATATTAACCGGCAGCCAATGCAGAGCCGGCATCAAAACGCTGTGACCCATGGTGAGAGCCGTCACGGCCTCAGTTCCGAACAACAGAAAAATGAAACCCACGCCGATGATTTGCGGCCTTGCCACAAACTTGAGAGCCAGCATGCCCAGGAGAGCGACTCCGGTAAAAATATAGCCGGTGACCAGCACCGGATCCGAAGCTCCTTCCAGCACCTGTTGGATCAGATTGATGACGGCGGCCACCATCCCTCCGATACAAATCAGGGCCGTGGTGCGGGCACGAAAACGCTGGGAGGTGGACCAGGAACGCGTGGATGGCGGCAGCACCGCGTCCAGCACGGCCGAAGCCATCTCCACGAAACGCCGCAGCGAAGGGTGACGCCGATGTTTCGCGCCCGGTGTCGCATCATAACCAGGCATCAATCGCGAATTGCCAAACTGCGGCGGACGATCCAGCTCCGGCTGCAGGGACGCATGGCTCCGCGGCACTTCAAGGTCACTCCAGTCGCCCGAGCTATTCAGTTGCTGCACCACGCGCCAAAGGCGATCCAGGGCATCGATCATGCGCTCCACCAGACCATGCTGCATGCGCTTGTCGAGACGCCCGGTCTCAAGCAGCCGATGATAATGCACCAGAGCCGAATGCACGATGGCCAGGGGATTATTCACTTCATGGGCCAGGTTGCCGAGCATTTCCCCGATCATGGATTTGTGCGCGGTCTGAGCCCGCAGGACATGCTGCCCCTCCAGCTCCGATTCCATCCGATCGTTATAGAGCGCGAAGGTGAACATCATCGCCGAAATCGCCAGCGCGGCGAGAACCTGATTCAAGAGCAGCTGTTTATAAAGAGTGTCAAAGTCGGTAAAGATGCCGAGGGAGTGGCCATGAACGCTCGTTCCATGCAGCACAACCAGGAAGGTCAACACACCGATCACCGCCATCACCAGCCCCTGACGTGGGCCGGACAGCACATTCACAAAGAGTATGATCCAGGGAATCCAGTAAAATACTCCGCTGTAGACCGTTTCCAGAGACAGGTAATGACACATCACCAACGGGTTGGCCAAAACGCTGAAGGCGAGAGCCGCATAGCGATAACGCCCCGTCCAGCGCACATAGAGCAGCACGGCCAGGGGCACCAGCGGAAGCAGCCGTATGCTCATTTTTCCTGCCCAGTCGATCGGCAGGGACTGGCTCTCGATGGCGAAGATCAAGGACGATAGAAAACTGGCAAAGAGGGTGATCACCAGCATCCCAAGCCGGTACCGATCGTGGCGATCCGAAGGATGGACCTTATCCGGCAGAAAGACGTCCAGCCACCATTTATACTGCCGCTGTTTGGCAGCTTCGATCGGATGCATGGCCTGGCTCCTTGTCATGAGGGCACGAATAGTCAATCACATGTATCATAAGCTGACAGCTGTACCTTAGCGCGGGGTTTTGCTAATTGTATTCACCAGCATTGGCCCCGGCACTTGGAGTTCCCATGGATGCAGCCCCAGCGTATGAACGTCCCTTGCTTTTCCGTTTGATGGTCGCCAGTCGGGCCATCCTCGTCAGTGGGCTCCTTTTCGTGCCCCTGATGGTGATCAACGCCCTGCAGACCCTGTCGCTGCTGACCAGGCCCTTTTCCAAACGCATGTTCCGTTCCATCAATCGGCACCTGGCTCATGCGTACTGGACAATGCTTGTTTTGCTCATGAACAAAGTTTACCGCGTTCGCATCGAATGGCACAGTGGCGAACTTCCGCCGCGAGAGGATGTCATCCTCGTCGCCAACCATCAAAGTGCTGTGGACGTGATGCCACTCTTTGCCTTGGCCCAACGCTGCGGTCGCCTGGGTGATATGAAGTTTTTTGTCAAAGAAGTCTTTAAATATATTCCAGGGCCAGGCTGGGGAATGGTTTTTCTCGACTGCATCTTCTTGAAAAGGCGCTGGATGGCCGATCGCCGCCGTATCAAGGCCACCTTTGAACGATTCCAGCGGGAACGGATACCCCTTTGGCTAAATATTTTTCCCGAGGGGACACGCTTCCATAGTCGCAAAGTGAGAGAGGCCCAGAACACCGCCCGGCACTATAAGCTGCCGCTCTGTGAACATGTTCTGGTGCCGTATTCAAAAGCCTTTGAAACCAGTGTCCTGGGCCTTCAGGATCAGGTCCAGGCCGTCTACGATGTGACCATTGGTTATCCTCAAGGCATTCCCAGCCTTTGGCAGCTGCTGTGCGGCGAGGTGAAGAGGATCGAGGTGCATGTCGCCCGCTTTGCCCTGGCCGACCTGCCCCGCGATGCCCAGGGCATTGAAGCCTGGCTGAACGAACGCTTCTGGGCCAAGGAGCAGCACCTGCAGCGGCTTCAAAAGGAGGGATCGTTCAGGATGCCGAAGAAATCTGCGGCAGCAGCACGACCGATCTGTGCCGGGGACGTCCTCGCCAACTGAAACCGGAGCGAATCCTTGACCTCACGACGCGAGATCGATGTCGCGTTCCTCAAGGAGCCGGAGCAGCGATTTCTCGACAATCAAACGGAAACGCCGCAGATGCGAGAGCACCGTGTTGGGACACATATTCAAGGTCGCCGAGATGGTCGCCACGCTCTCGCCCTGGCTGTAAAAAAGCTGGGCCACCCGCCGCCGCACCGGCGAACGATGGTCATCAATCAGGCTTTGCAAGAGCCTTAAGGAAAGCTCCAGATGCCATGATTGGGAAGGTGTTGAACCCCCCAGCCGGGCCTCCTGCTGCGCATGCAGAATCTCTTCATTCAGATCATCCAGGGCTACCATGGAGCGGTTCCTCCGGAGTTCCGTGAGACAGCGATGCCGGGTAATCGTGCTGAGCCAGCTGGATAAGGCCCGTTCATGCACGAGCTGCTCCCGGTGTTGCCAGACGATAAAAAACACATCCTGACAAATCTCTTCCTGCTGCTGCGGGCTCAGCGGGAAATTGGCCGCAATGCTGGCAACAAGGCGAATGTAGTTGTGATACAGAGGCACAAAAGGATCGGGAGATAAAAGCTTGGCCGTTTGCATAGCGGACTCCTCGATGGAACCAATCTGAGCACTCCCTGTTCCCATAGCATCAGTTGTGCCATCGCGATCCACGCTCGGGCTTATGGAAAAATTATTAAAATATTAAAGACTTGCAAAGCCATCCCTCCCCCGTTTGCACAGTTTCCTGGACAGCCTTTCAGACGAGAATACAAAGATGTTCTAAGCTTACGGGCAGCAAGATGAACTGAGATCAAAAGCGGAAGGAAAAGCGAATGCCGGTGTAGGTGGTGTAAAGAGCTTCCTGGTATGTGCTATCGGTGTCGACGCTGACGTTGCGAATTTTGTAGCCAAAGGTCATGTCCAGAAGTTTGGACGTGAGTTTGATACTGCCGCCGAGGTCGATATCGAGCCTTTGCTTGATGGCAATCTCCTGGTCGATGGCATTTTTCATATTGGGCAGCGTGGCCATCATCACATCGAGATAAACGGAACCGCCGCGTCCAACGCCGAACAGCATGCCCGTATTCAGACCCATGCCTGAACCCGCTGCATCCACCAGCTCGGTCCCTTCCCTGTCAGCCGTCATCTCGAGACGCGTGAACAAGGCACCCAGGTAGAAAAAACCCATATGGTACCGCACGCGGGTATCCTGCCAGTTCATGTCCACCTTGCTGGAGTTCAGCAGAAAATTGGTCGTGTCCCGATCAAAGTGCAGAAGAAAGGAAAGATTGGAATGCGTCCCAGCATAACCACCCAGACCATAACGCAGGGCCGTTCCGGTATCATTGCTGCCAACCAGCTTGCTTTTGGAAGTGGTAAAGGCATACTGGGCATCAAAGAAAAAATCGGACTGGGGCCCACGTCCCGATCCCTGCGCGTAAGCAGTCCCGCCTCCCCCCAGAAGGAGCAGCAGGGTGGCCCGCCAGCACTGGATCCAAGATTTCACGCATTCTCCTGTTTCAGCTTTCCTTATGGAGTTATCGGCAGCTGAACTTTAGGATTGAGGAAAAGGCAACGGCACCCTTCAGCACACGAGTGGACGCATGGCAAAAATCCTGATGATTGGGCACAGGCAGGGTCTGGTGGAAGCGGCCCGAAACCAGGGACTGGATTTCCTTTTATGGAATGGCAAGGAACTGAAAAATCCGCTCCCGGCCCGGCATCTTGTCAAGCTTCCCTGGCCACGCAATCCCCAGGAGTGGCGGCAGCTGCAGCCTAAACTGTTAGCGCTGGGCCCTTTCACCGCCATCATCGGCGGTTCGGAACGCGCCATTCCCCTGGTCGCCGCGCTCCGGCGCGCCTGTGGCCTGACCAGCACGGCGCCCATCAACCTTTTGCGCTGCCACGATAAGCTTCTGATGAAAAACCGCCTGCGCACCGCGGATATCCCTCTCAATCCTTATCTTTGGGGCACCGGCCTCAGCGCCGATCACATCTGGCAAACCCTTGGCCCGCGTATCGTCTGCAAGGACCGTTCGGAATCCGGGGGGCGATCCATTCAAATTTACAGCGAAAAGCCCAGGCTTTTGGGTGAGCTGCAAAATCGGCAGAGGCTGTTCGAGTCCTTTAATCCGCATCCCGAATTCAGCGTTGAAAGTTTCGTGGAGAACGGTCGCATTATTTTTACCAACATCACGCAGTATTATTTGCGGCAGCATATCAACATCCTGCCCGCAAGCCTGCCACCCGACGTGACGGCCCGGGTTCTGGACTTGAATGCACGCGTGCTGCAGATCATGGACGTGCAGCGGGGCATGACCCATGTGGAGATTTATCTAGGACCGGATGGGCCGGTGTTTGGGGAAATCGCGGTGCGGCCGCCCGGTGGCTACATCATGGAGCTTCTGCAGCTTGCCTATGGATTTCCCAGCTGGGAATCCTTCCTCAAACTGGAGCTCGGTCAAAGCTGTGAGCTGCCGCAGAAGGCCCACCGGGTCGCAGCGGTCCATGTTCTGCATCCTGGCCCCGGCATCATTCAGGCGATCAAGGGCTGGCTGGCCGTGAAACATCACGCTTCGGTGCATCGGGCCAAACTCAAGGTCGCTGTAGGGGATCGCCTCAGAATTCGCGCGGCGGTGGGCGAGGATGTGGGTTACGTGCTGCAAACAGCCGCATCGATGGAGCAGCTGATTCCGGCCGTGGAGGATATTCGGCGACTCATGCAATGGACGATGGAAAAAACCGGCTAGAAGATGCACTGGCCGTCAGGGATGGGACAGATGCGCGGCAGGTCGGGATTTTTGATGAGTGAAACCCAAAGACCTCGCAGGGGCGCCAGGGCTCTGATATCGGTCAACTGATTGGAATCCAGCACCAGTCGGTGCAGGTGGGGCAGTCCGGCGAGAACATCCACGTTGGTCAGTCGGTTGGCGCTCAGATCGAGAGAGCGCAGTTCGGAAAGAGCCAGCAGCGGCTCCACATTCGTGAGATCCTGATGATCGAGCACCAGCTCTTCAAGGTGCGTGAGCGGCATGAGCGGCGTCAGGTCCGAGATCCAGGGCGCCGCCTTCAGTCCCGAGAATTCCAGTTTTTTTTTTGACTGCAGCACGGCGTCCGCCGCGGCACAGTCTGCATCATCCAGATCCCTCTGTCCGGCTTCACGGAGCATCAGACGCACCGTTTTGCTGGCTTCCCACAGCACCCGATCCTCTTCGCTCAGTTCCTTGGCAAACTCACAGTAGGCCTCGAAGGATCGCTGCGGTTCGGGATTATAAAGGCACTGGGCCCCCTCCGGACAGGCTGTGATCTTCTGCGGGTTGGCCAGGGCTTTTAATGTTTTGAGTTCCTTCAAATGGGCCACCGAGGAAAAATCCTCGATCTGATTCTGCGACAGATCCAGCACCTGAACCTGAGGCAGCTTGGAGAGGACGGCGATATCCTGAATGCTGTTGTTCCTGAGATCAATACTGCGAAGGCCCTGGGCTTCCGCGAGCGCCGCGATATTGGTCAGCCCGGCGCTGGTGACGATCAGGGTATGCAGGCGAGGCAGCTCGGCAAACTTCACCTGTTCGAGTTGGATCGTATCATTGGAGCTGAGATTCAAGACTTCCAGCTGATGCAGGCTCTCCCAGGGAACGGCGGTCAGATCAAGGTTGCCACCATTGGTGGCCAGATTCAGCACGCGCAATTTTTTCAGACGGCTGAGAAAGCGGAAGTCATAGGGCAGCTTGCTTTTACTGGCGAAATCATAATTATTGCCGAGTGTCAGCTCTTCCAGATTTTCCAGCTGGCCCAGCGGGCTGATATCGACGAGACGGTTGCCGATCAGTTCCAGCTTCTGCAGCTTCTTCAGTCCCACGATGGGTCTGAGGTCCGACAGCTGGCGATCCTTGAGCGCGAGATTGCTGATATCAAAGCTTACACCCGTGTATTTGAAAACCTTCCAGTTCGCCATCTCAGCAGCGGCCCGCTCCGGATCCGTGACCACCTGATCGAGGTCCGGAATCTCCCGCTTGCCCTCTTCCCCAAAGCTGGACATCAGAGCCTCGGCGGTCACCCACAGCGGATCATCCGGATTGAAATAAGCCAGCATGCGGGCCAGATCAGGATTGGAGCCCAGTGATTCCGGAGCATCCGCGGGCCGCAGACCGGGACCCTCAGGATTGTGCTTCGCGTCGAAACGCAGCGTTACGCCCGAGCTTTCCTGCAGCCAATCCACATAGGCGCCGGCAAAGGTATAAATGGATTCTCCCGATTCACAGATCCGTTCGGAATCCCAGACCGCTTTGGTATTGAGCGCCAGATTTTTTCCATTCAGATCACCGAGGACATACCAGCGGCCCTGGATCTGCGCGAACGCGGAACCACCGGAATCGCCACTGCAGGTGCCGAAGAGCGGCTTGGGACCGATGACCATGAGCTGGGAATAATGCGAAGTATTTACGAAGCGGCGCAGATGCGTCTGAACCTGCAGCCTTTGGCCTGAGCAGCCGGCTTCGCTGGAAGGACAATCCGTTTTGGTGCGGCCATAACCGGCCAGCAGGATCGCATCCTCCTGCCCCAGGAGGTCCTCCAGCTGATCCGCCGAACGCAGAATTTCGGCCGGTTCATAGCCTGCGGGGGCCTCGCCTTCGAGTTTCACCCAGGCAATATCAAAGTTGGGAAAATATCGGGATCCATCTTTCGGTCGATAGCTTTGAAAGGCGGCCACGGGAAGACTGACCGCGGCGGGATCATCCTGCCCCTTGCCAAAGAGCACCACGAACTGCTTGGGATTCTTGAAGCCTTCCACACAATGCGCGGCGGTCAGCACAAGATTCCGCGCAATCAGAGTCCCGCTGCAAAAGGAATCCAGGCCCGTGCGGCTGATTTTGGACAGCGAAACCGTGGACACATAGGCCGGACTGTTTTCGGGCACCGGCTGGCCGCCCACCATGTCCAGCTGCGAAACCGGCTGGGGTCCCGAGCCACAGGACAAGGCCAGGAGAGTCAGTCCGAAAAAAGTCATGAATTTCATCATGCAATGGTCCTTCTTGGGCTGGACTTATACAATTTGACATCGTCGATTATGAGGAAATCCCCGCACCCGTTCGCTACCAGAGACAGAGACAGGGCGCAAGTCAGATTTCGCTAAGATCGAACAGCCTTTGCAGAAAGGATCAGGCTGCAGCTCGTGGCTGGGAAGGATTCTGGCTGAGTGGGATGGAGATCACATAGCAGGTATCGGGGCTATAGGGGTCCAAAGTCATCCGACCCCCGATGCTGTCCAGGAAGTCGAGACTCAGGCGCAGGTTGACGTCCCAGGCGCTGCGCTGGGTGGTCTGTTCCTGAATGGTGCGACGCTCCTGATAGGAAAGACTCGGCCCGCTATCGAATACCCGCACCTGCATCTGGCGTCCGTAGAGGCGGAGCTGCAGACGCACCCAGGCCGGTTCCTGACCGGCTGCGGCTTCCACTCCTTTATTCACGAGGGAAACCAGAGCAAAGAGCGCGGCCGCGGCCGGCACATGCAGCCAGGCTTGCGGTTGATCTGCACTGAAATCGAGACTCACGCCACGGGCGATCGCTTTTTCCCGGGTCAGTTCATTCAGGTGATTCAGAAAATCCACCGCCCGCAAGGCGACCTTGTCCTGGTCGCCATGAGTATGACTGAAGAGCAGAAGACTTTCCGTCAAACGCTCGAGTTCACGCAGGGGCTGATCCAGGTGCTGCAGCAGGAGAGTGCCCTTGTTATATAAAACATCATCGGGATTCCATTGCATGACTTCGTCGAGTTTCTTATGCATGGCTCCCAGCGGTTCCTGCATGTTGCGGCTGATATCGCGCGCCATATCCCCAAGCAAACTCAGACTCGCCCGCCGCAGATTGAGGGCATTGGTCTTTTGATTGGCTCTATCCGCACGCTGCCGACTGACCTCCACCGAGGCCACGGTGGCAAAGGCGGCGGCGAAGGCGGTCACCATGGTGGCCAGCGTCGTCCCAACCGTCAGCTCAAACGTCATGCCGGACGCCAGCACAAAACCATACTGTCGATTCACCAGAAGAACGACCAGGCACTCCACAAAAATCACAGCCACCGAGAACATCCCGGTCCAGCGACCACAGAGGAGGATGGTTCCAAACGAGATCAGAGGATACCAGGCCATGATCGTGGCAAAGGGTGATTTCGCGGCCGTCAGTGCCCAGAAACTGATACAGGTGGCCAGGGTCGTCATGTAAAAGGCGGCGATCCATTCCACATGCCGGGCCCGCCGCACAACGAAATAGCCGATGATGCTGACCAGGGCGATGGGCATTTCCAGCCCGAGCACTTCATGATAACGGCGGTAATGCAGAGCCAGAATTCCATTCAGAAGGGCCACGAAAAATCCGGTCAGACAAATATGATGCATGGCCCGCTGCCGAAACGCATCGAGCGAGGTGGGGCCGCGACGGTCCCTTTTCACCCGGCGGTCAAAGATGCGAATCAATGTCAGAAAAAACCACTGCATATCATCCTAACCTTGCGCGCGTTGCGAGATGGCGCTCAGCTTTTCGGTGCTCTCCTGCAGCTCGCGGGCGACCTTTTGCACGTCTTCAATTTTCGCATCATTGCGCTTCGCGACCGTTTCAAGGCTCTGCAGCTGCTGCTGAAACTGGGCCAGCTGCGCTTGCAGGTCCTGGGCCATGCCGCCCATGCGTTCCCCTACCGTCGCCAGGCGGGCGGCCTCATCATCGGTGAAGCGCAGGAGTACAGCCCGCAACTCAGCTCGATTGCGAATCACGTCATAAGCCATCATCAGGAGCAGAAAACAGACCTGCAGCGCCAGAACCTGAGCCGCAAGACTCGACACCAGCGCACTCTGATCGGAAAAACGGCCGATGGTATGGCCGTACTGCACATTGTTCTGCAGCACGAACCAAAAAAGCCCCGTGGCGAGGACGGTGTAAGCCGCCCCCTGCTTCACCCCCAGGACCAGGACGGAGAACACGATCAGAAAGGTAATCCATACCCAATACATCGCGTGAATGGTTCCCGCCGCGATCTGAGCCCAGGCGCAGATGCCGGTGCAGTAGACCAGATAAAGAAAGGCGCAAAGGTTCAGCCGTCCGGTGGAACGATAATAGGACATCAGCACCAGGGGAATCATAACCAGCATGAAGGCAATGCCAGCCATTTGCCAGATGTCCCAGGCCGAGGATTCAAAGAGGAAAACAAAGGGATGAAGTAAAGCACCAAACAGCCCGGTCCGCACCAACGCACGGCTGCGATAGAGTTCAATGACGCTCAGCTTTTGCCAATCTTTTGGCAAAAACCAATCGACCGTCTGAATCCAAAATCTTTTCTGCGGCTTCACGGGGACTCCCACTTGAGCGAATCCTGCGTAGAAGGCATCGGAATTTCAGCGGAAAACTGGAGAGCCCCGGCGGTGAATGCCGGGACGAATTCTCACATCCGGTGTGGATCACCAGGAAAAAACGAACTTGGAAAGGGATTAAATGATTTCCCGTCCGGCGATATATCCGGTGCTACGGGTATTACAACCACAGGTTCGGTTGCCAGCAGACTCGAACAGTGCACCGCAGGAGATGCAGGTGCGGATCTTGATTTTAATAGGGGAAAGATTTGCCAAACGTCGCGCATGGTTCTTCAGCTCGATGTCCTTGACCACCGAAGGCGGAAGACGCTTGATTTTGTTGGCTTGAAATTCCCGCTCGATTTCTTGCGTCATCAGCAAGTGCCCCTTTATACTTGAGTCACACTCAACATGCGAAGTATCGACGACACGTAAAGCCATCAAAATGGCGCAAAATTATTAAGAAATGTCAAGAAAAACAAAGAAAATACAATGAATATGCAAACTGCGCCAGGTAAATTTTGCTCCGGTTCGATTTTCTTCATGATCGTTCTGTGGCCCCTGGCGTGTACCAGTTCGGATCGCGCGCCCACTCCCGTGGAATGGACAGAAAATCATGTAGAAGCTCCCAGTCCCCCGACGATAAAGGCTTTTGCCAAATTGATCGACCGCGATTTGGCAGCATCTCAACCGCATCTGCGACCTCATCAAGGCCAAATCGTACTGGGTCAAAACCAGTTGCAGCTGGTGGCCGGCAGCGTTCCGCCGCTCAGTGGCGGCTCCGTATTTTACCCCGTGCTCAGTGCCATCTACAAAGCGACGGATAAATCGTGGCAGCAGCAAACCTGGCAGCCTTCACTGGACATCAACATCAGCACGATGAACGGAGAAAGTCTGGCGCTCATCGGCCAGGATATTGAACATCACAACAATCAGCCGCACCTCATTTCCTTTTTCCGCTCGAGCAAGCCGGAACTGGGCGCGGTGCGATTGGATATGCAGTGGCTGGGTGAAAGCCCGCTGGTTAAGATTTCCATTGTTCAGTCGGGTGGAACCGCGCCTCTGCGCTGGATCCTGCGCCTCGGCTCGGGTTACGGCGCCGAGCACTGGATTCCCTTCGATCAGAAACGCTTTCTTGGGGTCACGGTCAGTCTTTTTCCGGACGTTTTCACGGTTCTCTCGCCAATGCCCTTGAGCATTCGAACGGAAAAGCAGCAGACTTATCTTTCCGCCGTGACCGTTCCCGGCCGGGACAATGCCTTTGTTCTGCTGCCCGGTCGTGAGGCGGTCCTGCAGCAGGCGGCACTGGTCGCGCAACTCAAACAGTGCCGCGGTGATTGTCTGCGCGTGCCCGCGCGCAGCGAAACCTGGCAGATTCAGCTGCCCTGGCGTCAGCCGATGCCACGCCTCGACAAAAGACTCTTTCAATCCCTCTTCGTGCATGATGCCCAAGGCGCCTTTATCAGCACGCTGCCCATTTTTGAAGGCGAACCCTTGAAGTGGAATCTGCCGGCCGATGCAAAATGGGAGGTTTTGTATCCGGACAGTCAGGGCATTCTGCAGAAAGTTCAGTTTGATCAAGACCAACGCACGGCTCAGCTGCCTCCTCTGGCTTTGGGTTCCGTGCAGGTGCAGCTCAAACCCGGACGTCCCGGCTTTATCGACATCCGCGATGCGGTTCGCACGGGCAGCGTAGGATGGGCCCGGCAGCTTGCGTCACGACCCTCTGATATTTTAACGGCGCATGTTTTTTTGCAGAAAACCTGGCCCTTCACCGCTCAGCTTCCGGCCGGTGATTATCAACTGCAAATACGCGACGGCATGCAACGCCTCTGCGCGCAACGCTTCACCATCCTGCCTGGCCGTCATCAGGTGATCAGCTGCATCAGCGAATCCCCCAGCCCGGAACTTTCGCTGCGCGCCAACCTCAGTCTCGACACTGTTCCATCCGATGAAATGCTGCAGGCGGCTCATTTTCAAGCGATCGGCCGTCTGTTGCGGACGGGCAAGGAAATCAGCAGCGCCCAGGAGATCCCCATGCTGATCGCCGAGGATCATAGTCTCGGCTTGAGCCTCAGGGCTTTTCCCGCAGACGAATCCCTGCGGCGAAGCTGGCTGGCGGTGAAACCCAGGGATCATACCGCTCTGCTTCCAGCGTTCGCCAAATTCGCCCAGGATCAGAATCCTCCGCTGCAGCTGGTGCTGGAATGCCCGCAGATCGGTTTTCAGTTTGAAGACTACCGCTGGATGGCCCTGACTCTTGAGCCCGATATGATCGAGGTTTTTGGCTGTCAGCAGTATGAAATGATGGATGCCTTCCTGCAGGTCGCTCACAAACTCCAGCAGAAAAGTTCGCATCCCATAAAACTGGCGACCTCAGCTCCCTTTCGTGGTCGCGGACTCGAGACCGATTTTATTCCGGCGCTGTATATTCCCCAGCCGCAGAATCTTTTGAACGCTCTGCGAAACGGTGAATACAGTCTCGGTCTGCGCAGTGAGATTCTGGTGACGGATCCGCTGCCAACGTCCGGCACCAGCGAACCCCAGACGCTCGGCGTCGTCATTCGCAGCTACGATATGAAGGACCAGGGCGCTCTGATCCGAATCCATGATCAATACGGTTTCCTCACCGAACTGGCTCTGCCCCCTGGTCGTAACACCGAGCAGAAGCTGCAGATCCCCGTGCGCCTGAGGCCTTCGAGCCGCTTTCTGCGGGTGGAGCTTGTGCGCCAGACTTTAGGCCCCGGCGGAAAGGAAGATGGAATGACGCAGCCTTTCCTTCTAGCCACGAGCAACTTTTTAGGCTTGAATGGTCCCCCATAATCGCCAACGTCGGGGGAAGGCAGACATGACAGAGTATTCCATGCATCCGCTCATTTCAGCAGACCGTATCGCCAGTCGGGTGCGGGAATTGGGACAGCGCATCAGTCGCGACTATCAAGGACAGACGCTGTGCATCATTGGCGTTTTGAAAGGTTCCGTGATTTTCCTGGCCGATTTGATTCGCGCCATTGAAGTGCCCTGCGAAATTGAATTCATCGGTGTGTCGAGTTACGAAGGCATGCATTCCACCGGTCACGTCCGCATCAACTACGATCTTTCGGTGGACATCGAAGGCAAGCATGTTCTGCTGGTCGAGGATATCATCGACACCGGCCATACCATCGACTACCTCATCAAGACCCTGGAGGTCCGGGCGCCCAAGTCTTTAAAAGTCGCCTGCCTGCTCTCCAAACCGGAAGCGCATCAGATCAAACTGGACATCGACTACACCGGTTTTGAGATCAGCAAGGAATTCGTTATCGGTTACGGACTGGACCTCGACGGACTCTATCGCAACCTGCCCGATCTGATGCAGATGCTCCCTAAATCCTGAAGCCAGGCCTGGAACCTGCGGCCCGGTGCCGTTTGAGCTCCGAAAAATCGATCACGAAAGGATGCCCCTGACAGCAGCGCAGCTGGGTGTAATCATCCAGCTCCAGCTCCAGGCCGGCGAGACTCTTCTGCAAATCAAGCAGGACGGCCTGGATCGCTTCTGTCATGGGCTGCTCGGCGTCACAGTAGGGTTGCACATAGGCAAAAAAATCAGTGTCGTCCATAACTTCCATGGGCGGCACCAGCGGATGCGCAAGCGCGGACAAACGATTCAGGTCCAGAGCCCAGCGGCGGCGAGCCTGGAGTTCATCTTTCAGAAAAGAGGGCTTCGCGACGAGAACAGCCAGATCCATTCCGCCCCGTCCAGGCAGCTTAAAACACTGAAAATGCCGGCCTTCTCCCACGAGATCCCAGTTGCGTGTTCCCTGCGCTCGCATGATGCCGGAGCGGATGACTGAAGTGTCAAGGCTACGGGAGAAGGCCTGTTCCAGAGCGGCTTTGCTCTGTCTAAGTTCCAGGAATAGCTTGGAAATTCCGTCCACAAATACCTCCACGCGACGTTCAAAGCCAGTCAGGACGCAGGAAAGGGCTGAAAAGGGACTTGACACTGAATCGGGCACTGTCATAACGTCCAACATAGCTGCCAGGCGCGAGCTGTTAAAAGACCCAAATTCATTGGCATAAATGATCACACAAAGTCGTTCAACAATGGCTGGTCATGGCATAACGCTTGCTTGAATAAAGTCGTGGGATTGACTTCCCCGTGTTGCCGAGACTCTGCTGCCCCTACTGGAGGTTGATATGCAAACTGAAAACGGTCAAGACAACAAAGTCGTTTCGATTGCTAATCGTACGCCCAAAAATGCGACAACGACGCAATCGGAACAAAAGCAGGAGAGCTTCAGTTGGGAAGAGATCCAACGCCGTAATGAAGAGAATCGCCTGCGGCTGAAAAGAGAACGTGAGAAGGCCAATAAAGGCGTGATCCGTTCCTATCGTCTGAAACACTGATTTTGATCGTTTGACATCTGATATTCCTGGTCCTTCTCCCGAAGGACCTGAATATATCGTCACTGTTCCCCGTTCTTAATGCTGTTGTGTTGCTCTTGCTGCTCCCGTTGCTGTTGTTGTTGAGGTGTTGTGATGAAGAACGATGTTCCTGCCAATGTTGTCGATTTCACAGTTTTTAAGCGAAACAAGGATGCTCAGACCGATTTGGCCCGCGGCCGCACGCCGCTGCATGTCAGCCATATCGATGGCAAGGTCAAAGGAAGTCCACACTTCCGCAGACCGGAAGCCGACGATTTCGGTGATCGTATGCAAAGGATCAAAAACAGTCTGGAGAAGATCAATCAGCTTATGACTGAATTGAAGAAGACAACCAGGAAGGCCGAGTTCGAAGATTAAAATCTTCTCGTTGCAAAGTTCTGGCATCCTCGTCAGAAAACCCCATTGGGGCGGAGGATGCACCCCAGAACTTCGCTACGAAAAAAACCGGTCCAAGGCTCCTTCACGGAGCCTTTTCTTTTACCAGCCGCGCTTAGACTTCCACAAATCCATTGCGAATAGCGTAGCGAGCCAGTTCAATCTGGGAACGCATGTTGAGCTTGTTCATGATGTTCGCTTTGTGACGATCCACAGTTTTCACACTGATCTGCAGATCGGTCGCGATTTCCTTGGCGGTCATGGCCTGGGCCACGCAGCAGAGGACATCAACTTCACGGGGGCTGAGAGGATGCTCCAGACGCCCATTGACGCCTTCACGATGTTTTTGCACGAGACCACGGATAGGATTGTTGGCCTGGAACCAGGTGCCTCCTTCCATGACGGCATGCAGACAGGCGTGAATTTGGTCAGGTGCTTCAAACGCCGAAATCAGAGCGCGGGCTCCAATGCGTTCCGCCAGACGCTGATATTCTGGAAGAGGCAAGGAGCTGGACAGGATCAGATGCATATCCGGTTTCGTCGCCTGCGCTTCTGCTGCCATTTGGTAGATGGAAGCCATCGACTGCAAATCCAGCAGGAGAACTTCAGGCTGGAGCCGCTGCACCAAATCCTTGATCTGATAATGGGAGGCTGTGCTGGCAAGGATGTGCACATCCTCAAAGCGATCGAGTACCTGAGTGAGCCCTTCTCGAACGATTGGATGATCGTTCACGATCAGAATGGAAATCTTTTTCATGTTAAACAACCCGCATCGAAAGAAATGCATTAAAACTTAGACCACTTTTTCCGTGCCACAAGGGCAGGTATTAGCAATATTCTGCATGAAAAACGAGACGCGTGACTTTGAAATTCTGGGAAGATTTTGTGTAAGCTATTTTAATTATTTAAAAAAATAATAATTTTGATTTGCACGGAAGGTTTAAAAAGCCTGTAACGACGGGATTCTGAGGAGAACGGAACGCGTCAGGTAAGCACCTCAAGTCCTTCAAAAAGACTCGCTTTTTGGATGTTTTACCGCACTCCATCGGGGTGGTGGTTCCCCGTGGTGAATCACGATCCGGCCCCTCCAGGGAGGGGCCGGGGTCGGTCATTGGGATAGGGAAGGAATTAGCTGTTGCCCTCGGCGGCAGGCGAGGCAACGGTGGCTGCAGGTTCCTCGCTGGCCGCTTCCTCGTCCTTGGCTGCGGATTTCTTGACCCTGGGTGGGAATTCAAAGCGGAAGCCCGTCCAGTCGTTTTCCATCACCAGCTTGGCGCTGAATTTTCGACCTTTTTTCGACACGAAGTCACTGATGATCGGGGTTTCCTTGGTCTGCAGAAAGACCATGAGATCCTCACGGGTCAGGTTGCGCTTGCAGAGCATGCGCGGGAACGCAAAACCCGGGGCCCCTCGTTTTTCACCAGCCTCCCGCCCCTTGACCTTGGTCTGACAGGCAAAATCCGCTGGCGTTTCGATCACCATGCAATCCGGGGAACAACGCAAAGGACAGGGCGCGATCGGTTCCAGATTCACGTCGAGCTGCGGCTGATTCGGATCGACTTCGCCCGAGTTTTCCACCACACGACGAACCAGCTTGCCGCCCTGGAGTTCCAGGACAGCACGGTAGTCCTTGCCGTTGGCGTTTTTAAAGCCATCGAGTTCGGGTGTGACTTTCTTTTCCAGGAGGATGCGCACCGCATTACGGTTTATGTAACGACCGTTGAAATCCTTCCAGATCAGAAAATCACAGGCTTTCTTGCCGGCCCGCTTGGTGCTCTCCGCACAACCGTAAAACCAGGCGCGTTCAAAGACAGGGCGCCCACAGTTCGGACAGGGACCGAGCGGATTTTCATCCGGATAGATCTGTTCAAAATCAAAATCGCGGGTGGAATCAACCACGTCCTTGGCATAGCTGGCGATTTCACGCATGAAGTCTTCCGGCGAGCGCTTGCCCTCCTCCACTTCATTCAGAAACACTTCGAGTTGTCCAGTCAGCTCCGCTGAAGTCAGACGGCTCGCATTGATCCGATGCAGGATATCGATCAGACGAATGCCCTTCGGCGTCGGCCTGAGGTTCTCATCCACGTATTCGCGGTTCTTCAAGTTTTCGATGATATCCGCGCGGGTGGCCGCGGTTCCCAAACCATCGGCACTGCGCAGAGCCTGGGAAATTTCTTCGTTTTCAATATGCCGTCCGGCATTTTCCATCAGGGACAAAAGTCCCGCTTCACTGATGCGGGCCGGTGGCTTCGTTTCATGCTCCTCGAGGAGCGCCTCACTCGATTTCACCGTCACACCTTCAGCCTTATCCTTGCCGGGGATCAGCGGGGCAAAGGACTTGTCACCCTTGTCGGGCACCTTGCCAAAGACAGCTTCCCAGCCGGCTTCCTTCAGCACGCGCGGCGGCTTGCTGCGGAAATGCTGTTCCGCCACGACCGTAATGCGCTCGACCTCTTCATACACAGAGGGTGGATAAAACGAGGCCATGAACTGTCGGGTGACCAGATCAAACAGTTTCTGATCGTCCCCTTCAAGGGCCCGCACTTCACCGGTCGGAATGATGGCAAAGTGATCCGTGACGCCTTCGTTATTGAAGATCTTGTCCTGATTCAAAAGGCCCTTATCCAAAAGATGCCTCGCATGCGGACCATAGTCGCCGGTCCCTGCGAGGATATCCAGGACACGCTGAACTTCCGGTTTGTAGTCCTCTGGCAGCACCTTGGAACTGGTACGCGGATAGGTCAGCACCTTATGCGTTTCATAGCAGCGCTGCGCCGCCCGCAAGGTCCGGTTCGCCGACCACCCGAAGCGGGTGTTGGCTGTTCTTTGCAGCGAGGTCAGATCGAAGAGCATCGGTGGATTGCGGGGTGAAGGCTTGCGCGTTTCACTCGCGAGGGCCGGCTTGCCGGCGATGGTTTGAATCACCGCCTCGGCTTTGGCTTTATCAAAGATGCGATCCTCTTTTTGCTCGCGGGTGGCGTTCTTGCGATCAAAATTGGGATCATACCAGGTGCCATCATACACCTGTTCGTTCACTTCGAAATTGCCGATCACCTTCCAGTAGGCCTGGGGGTTGTGTTCGAGCACTTCCAGCTCGCGTTCCACCAAAAGGCCCAGCGTCGGTGTTTGGACGCGCCCCGCGGACCAGGACACCCCGCGCTGATTCTTGGCTTTCAAACGCACGGTCAAGGCCCGCGTCGCATTCATGCCGATCAACCAGTCGGCATGCGCGCGACATTCGGCAGCGGCGGCGAGGCCGGTGTATTTGGTGCCATCCTGCAGACTCTTGAATCCGTCCTGGATGGCTTTCTTCGTCATGGATTGCAACCAAAGGCGGTGAATGGGTTTATTCACGCCCACGTGCTTGACGATCTCGCGAAAGATCAATTCCCCTTCCCGCGCGGCATCGCATGCATTCACGAGGTAAGTGATGTCATTCCGTTCCATCAGTTTCTTGATCACCGCGAGGCGGGTCTTCTGATTGGGCACGGGCTTGGTTTTGAAATCCCCGGGAATGATCGGCAGATCGGCCAGCCGCCATCGTTTATAGATAGGATTGATATCTTCCGGTTCGAGAAGAGTCAGGATGTGACCGACCGCGTAAGTGCAGACCATGGTCTCACTCTCGTAGTAGTCCCCCTTGCCTTTCTCTTCAAAGCCTCCCAGGGCTTGCACGATATCTTTCGCGACGCTTGGCTTCTCAGTAATTATTAGACCTTTTCCTTGCATCGATACGCTCTGTCCTTCCGGTTGGCTATTCATCCCTACAAAAACTTTAAGAACCCCCGCTGTCAAGAGATATTCCTGACTTTTTGTCATTCCTGTGCCCTACGCCCGCCCTGGACGACGCACCACAGTGGCCTTGCAGCCCATTTTGGGAGAGTTGGGAAAATCATTTCATGGGAGGGACGTTTGAAGACGACCTGGCACCCGGGCAGAATCTCCCGGAACCGTCAGGATGCGTTTTGTGTTTCGCGTGGAAGCCAGCGATCGAGCAGCTTCTGGATTTCCTCAAGTTGAGCAGGCTTGGCCAGAAAATCATTGAAGCCATGCTGCAGAGCTTTTTCCCGATCCTCTTCACGCCCCAGAGCGGTGAGGGCTATCACGGGCGTGCCCGGAATTTCCTGCGACATGCCGCGCATGATACGGACCAGCTCGAAGCCATCCATATGCGGCATCTGACAGTCGACAAAAATTAAATCAAAGTGCTTTCTATCCAGCCATTCCAGAGCATCCACGCCGGAGGAGGCCAGCGTGGTCTCAGCCTTCAGCTTTTTCAGCTGCTTGTCGGCCACCTTTAAATTCACAGGATCATCATCCACGATCAGGATGTGAGCCCCTTCAAAGGTCAAGGGCGCACGTCCGGTGTCAACGTTTTCAGACTCCGCGCCCGCGGGACGGGACGAGCCGGGATGACGAAGAACATAGTCCCGACGCGCCGTGGGCTGCCGCAGAAGATCCGGCCCTGGGTTCGCATCCTGAGAGAGGGACGCGCGGGGCGCCGCATCAAAGGCGAGAACGCAGGTGAACGTGCTGCCGCGACCAGGCTGACTCTGCAGATGAATGCTGCCACCGAGCAGTTCCACCAGATTTTTCGTCAGGCTCAGCCCCAGACCCGAAGAGGGACCCGAATGGAGATAAGCCGAATGCGTTTGTTCATAGGGAGCGAAGACCTTGTCCAGCTCGTCCGGGGCAATGCCATGGCCGGTGTCCTGCACTTCCAGGAGCAGGCGGCAGGTCGTGCCGGCCCAGCCTTCCACCCGAACCTTGACCAGCACGTGGCCGGCGCTGGTGTATTTCACGGCATTGCTGACGAGATTATTCAGAATCTGACTGAGTTTCCGTTCATCGCCACGCAAGGCATTCGGCACATCAGGGTCGATCACACTGCCGATCATCAGACCGCGGGCCTGGGCATCACGGGTGTAGAGTCGAATGGAATCATCGATCACCTGCCGCAGCTGAAAATCACGGGTCACGCGATTCATCTTGCCGGCTTCGATGCGACTGACATCCAGCACTTCCGACAGAAGGTCAATGACCCGCCGGCCGCTGCGCCCCATCACATCCAGCATTTCCTGCTGATCAGCCGTCAGACCCTGACGCGAAAAGACCTCCGCAAGGCCCAGCACACCATTCATAGGCGTGCGAATTTCATGGCTCAGCCAGGCCAGAAATTCGGATTTGCTCTGCAGAGCTTTTTGATGCCGTATGATATGGGCTTTAAGCTGCTCCGTATGGGCGCGACGGGCGTTCAGTGTCATGATGGTTTTTTGCAGGATCAGGGGTTCCGCCATGATTCCCGACTGGAAAACGATCTCGTCCACACCGTGATCCAGGAGTTCCTGCATCAGCTCCTCTGTGGCTTCATCGAGGCAGACAATCAAATGGCAGCGGGTCTCCCGCAAGGCCAGGCTATCGACCTGGGCGAGGAGCTGGTTCAAGGGGGCATTGGGCTCGGCTTTGAGCCAAATGGCTTCCAGACTGGGAAAATGTTTCAAAAGGAACGGATCGTTACGATTCACGGCCACCAGTTCGTGCGACCAGAGCTGCACGAGCTGCCGCCACACCGGACAGAGGACGTAACGTTCCTCGGTCAGTAGGGCCATTTTAACGCCGTTTGTGCGACTCTCCGCTGTCATGGTTCGATTGCTCCTTGACTGAGGAACTTATCGAACAAAACCCCTGAATCTTAATAACAAAACTTACCCAGATGACCGACTTTGCACAATTGACGTGGCGCAAACCCCTGAGCCAGACCTCCTAAGGATGGATTATGGAAAAAGTCCCAATGCTGTCGAAAAGGAGCAAAAGAGACCTGGCCATCAATAATTTTATGTGTTAGTTTCCCCGACCTGTTAGACTAGAGCGAAAATTTATCAGCACGGTTTTATCAGCGGACGGACCATTTATATGAGCGCAAATTTACGCAACATCTGTATCATTGCCCACGTTGACCATGGCAAGACCACGCTTGTGGACTTCCTCCTTAAACAAGCCGGAACTTTCCAGGAGCACCAGGCGGTTGATGATCGCGTAATGGACTCGATGGATCTCGAACGCGAGCGCGGGATTACCATTCTCGCGAAAAACACGTCCGTCGTTGTGGGCAACACCAAAATCAACATCATCGACACGCCGGGTCACGCTGACTTCGGTGGCGAAGTGGAACGCATCATGGGCATGTCCCAGGGCGCCATCCTCCTGGTCGATGCGGCTGAAGGACCTTTGCCTCAGACGCGTTTCGTGCTGGAAAAGGCGATCAAACAAGGTCTCAAGATCATCCTCTGTATCAATAAGGTCGACCGTCCTGAAGTGCGGGAAGGCGATCGCATCAATGAAGTGATCAACGGCGCGTTCGATCTTTTCTGTGACCTCGGGGCCACGGAGGATCAGACCGACTTCCCCATCCTCTACGCCTGTGGCCGTCAGGGCTGGTGTACGATGGATCCTGCCGAAATTCCCGCGCTGCTGGAAGGCAAAAAAGGCGATTTGAAGCCGCTCTTTGATCTGGTTTTGGATTACGTGAATCCGCCTGCGGTCGAGGACGGTCCCTTCCGCATGCTGATCAGCAACCTCGACTACAGTGAGTGGGTTGGTCAGATGGGTGTGGGCCGCGTGTACTCGGGCTCCGTGAAAAAAGGCGATCGCCTGATCAGCAAGTCGGTGGATGCCAGCGGCAAACCCGTGAACCGCGTGTTCACCGTTTCCAAGGTTCTGTCCTTCAAAGGCCTGCGTCAGGTCGAAGTTGATGAACTGGAAGCCGGTGATATCGGTCTGCTCGCTGGTCTGGATGAAGTCCATATCGGTGACACCATCGTCGCCAACGAAACTCAGGAAGCCTTGCCCCGTATCATCGTGGAAAGTCCCACACTCGGTATGATCTTCTCGATCAACACCGGGCCTCTTTCGGGTCAGGAAGGCGAAGCCGTCCAGTCACGGAAACTGCGTGACCGACTCCTGCGCTTCTGCCGTTATAATGTGGCTCTGCGCTTCGAAGAAACCGCCCAGCCCGACCAGTTCCGTATTCTCGGCCGCGGTGAACTGCAGTTTGCGATTCTGATTGAGCAGATGCGCCGTGAAGGTTTGGAATTCATGATCGGTCGTCCGGAAGTCCTCTTCCAAAAGGATGAAAACGGTCAGGTTCTGGAACCGGTCGAGCGTCTCGTTCTCGATTTGCCCGAGCAGTTTTCCGGTGAAGTCACCGAGATGCTGCAGACCCGCAAGGGCATCATGAGTTCCTATGAAAATATCGGCCACGGTCGGATCCGTTTGAAATTCGAGATTCCAACCCGCGGCATCCTCGGCATCAACTCACGCTTTAAAACCGCCACCCGCGGTGAGGGCATCATGAGTTCCGAGTTTATCGGTTATGTTCCATTCAAGGGCGAACTCGTGCACCGGATCAACGGGGCCTTGATCTCCGACCGTGACGGCGAAACCATTCCTTATGCTTTGGAATCGATTCAGGAACGCGGTCAGCTCTTCGTCGATCCCGGTGTAAAAGTTTATGAGGGCATGATCATCGGCGAATGCGCCAAGGATCAGGATCTGAACGTCAACGCCTGTCGCGAAAAGAAACTGACCAACCACCGGGCCTCCGGTTCCGACGGTCTGGTGATGCTGCAAGGTGTTCGCAAGATGTCCCTGGAACAATGCATTGAGTGGATCGAGGACGATGAGTGGATTGAAGCCACTCCCGAATCGATTCGTCTGCGGAAGAAAATTCTGCCGCAAAACCTGCGGAACATGAAACGCTAAGACCACGATCATGAGCGGAAGCAAAACATTCGGCCTCGCGCCTATGGAGGGAGTCAGCGAACTCCCCTTCCGTCTCTGGATCGCCCAGGTCAGCGCTCCGGCTTTTTCCTCAACGCCTTTCCTGCGTGCAACCGACACCTACCCGGCTCAGATCCCGCTCGACTTTGCCGCTGAAATCACTCGTGATTGGGAGCTGCCCTATCAGCTGGTGCCTCAAGTGATGGCCTCGGATCCTCAGGATTTCGTGCGCACCGCGCGTCTGCTCCTGCCCCACGCGGAGTTTGTGGACCTCAACTGCGGCTGTCCTTCGCCCAATCCTGTGAGTGGCGGCGCGGGGTCGAGTCTTTTGAAGGATCCAGCGCTGTTTGTGGGCTTTGCGGAACGCATGGCGGAAGCCTTGCCGCCGCGACGCTTCAGTATCAAGATGCGAACCGGCTTTGATGATACGGATGCGTTCGATGCCTTCACGGCAGGTCTGCGTCCCCTTCCCTTGCAGCAGCTGACCGTGCATGGCCGGACCCGACGCGATCGTTATGATGGCGCCAGCCGCTGGGATTTGATTGAGCGCGCGGCCGCCCGTCTGCATTTTCCGGTGATCGGTTCAGGAGACATCCTGGGCCTTGCCTCGCTGCCGGATATTGAAAGAACCGCTCCTTCCGTTTCCCGTTTCATCGTGGGCCGGGGTGCCTTGCGTAATCCCTGGATCTTCATGGAACTGCGGGAAGGGCGTTCGGTCACGATCCGCCGCTCGCTCCTCCAGAAGGTGGTGGCGTGCTTTGCGCTGCTCACCGAACTCGGCATGGATCATCAGATTGCCAGACTGGAGCCTTTGGTCCGCAAAGGTCTTTGGCGAACGCCGGCCGGCAACCGGGCGGAAGCCTGGGATGCCTTCTATGACGAGCTTTGTGGAGCTCATGCGGGGAAAAGTCTGCCGTTTACCGAACTTGCACTCGACCGCATTACCCTCGGTCGGGTGAAAATGGTCTGGAATTATCTTAGGAGCAGTCTGCCTCCTCTCTACTTTGAACCTCTGCTTCTGCGCTCCAGGAATCTGGGTGAGCTCCTCGGCGGCCTGGAACGCCTCGATCCGGCTGATGAACCTTTCCTGATCCGGCACCGCCCGGAATGGGACTGGCTGTTTACCAGCAGTCGCCAAAAACCCACGGAAATCGCCGGTGAAAGCCCGAAATTGGCCCTCGCAACTCCCTGAATTTTAAAATGAAATACGAAATTATTTCAGAAAAATAAGAATCGAGCCGATAAGCCTCTCAGAAATCCACTGAGCTTTGCTCGGTTTCATTTTGCGAGGACAGATTATGCGACGGCCATGGCTCATTGTTGGGCTGGTTATCATCTTGAATGCTTGCTCGAACGCCACGTTCAAAGGGGTGAAGGGCGACTCTTCGCGTGATGAGACACCTCCTGTCAATAATGAGGAGGCCAACCCCATTCCGCCTACGGACAAGCCGAATACCCCTGATCCGAATACGGATGATCCCAATACTCAAAATCCGGGTCCAGAGCCTGGCCCCTGTGATCCGCTGACGCTTCTGGATCTCGATAGTCTTTATCAATTAAAGGATGACGTCTGCAATCCGGACGATCCGGAAGATGATGATGACGACGAGGATCCGGATGACGATCCGGACGATGATCCCGAAGATGATCCGGATGACGACCCGGAAGATGATCCGGATGATGATCCAGGACAAAACGAACCGGGTCAGAACTCTTGAAAAAAAGCAGGCTTAGTGCCCAGCACGCTCAGTTCCCGGCGACGGGCTGAGCGTCCATTGTTTGGTGCCGACTTCAAACCGACGCGCTTCCGCGTGATCATGAAAATTCAAAACGAAAACTTCAGCCTGATCCCAAAGACGTCGTATCAAAGGCGCTGGCGCGTCGGGCCGCATATGCGGATTGCGAACATCCACCAGCACGTGAATGGGTTCAAAATGTAAATAACCGCGCAGATGAGAACTTCGAATAAAATCAAAAATCTGCTGAATATCCGCCTGAGCTGTAATCTCCACAACAATCCGTTGAATGCTCTCGTCCCGCAAGAGACCAAGCAGCACTTCAAAAAACGTATAGGCCATCTCGCAGCATACGCAGGCATTCAGGAGGCGCTCCACCCGGGCTGGGACCGTGCGGGGAAAATCCAGCTTTCTGTCGCCCTCTTCACACAGGATCACACCGAGCTTTTCACCTGACCAGGCATGATCCATCTGATGCTGAAGAAAAGTGGTTTTCCCAGAGCCATAAAGACCGCCAATAATATGGAGCGGAACCGGTGTTGCGCGTGGCGTTGGTAATTCCATCATAAAGCTTATCTTTCCCGGAAAAGGACAAAACCTACGCATCGCAGGCTGTTCCGCATCATTCCACAAAGCCGGATCCATGGCAAGCGCGCGGCTCCATTCCATCGTCAATTTTTGACAGTTCTTATCAGTTTTTGATGGCATTTTCTGACAGGCATTTGCATTTGATGCACCGTGTCCGGCTCTGATATTCTCGAGTGTACATCACGAATGAATTTTTTCCTCGCGCACGCAAAAACCTGCCCGATGATGCCATCTGGAGCAGGAAAGGACCAAGGATTGAACATCAGGATGCACTCACTTGAGCTGACATGGGAACGTGTCGCGCAGAGACTTTTTGTCAATCATAGAATCATGGCGTTAAACCTGGTTTCGTTTCTCGCCATTGCTTTCTTTTCAGGCACGATCCTGACGGCAGCGTTTTTGTTTCTCTATATCGCGGTCAACTATTCGATGACGGTTGGACTTGCGAAAGCACGTCAGACGTCGCGTCGGAAACAGATTTACTGCGCCTGCCTTGGCGTGAATATCGGCTGCTTTTTCTTTCTGCAGCATAAGGGATTCATTGGTGTTCTGGATTCCAAAAATGCCAGCGCACCCTCGACCGTGCCTCTGCTCATGGGTTATGCGTTCTATGCCCTGCAGGCCGTGGCCATTCAAGGAGCCGTCTTCCGGCGGGTGATCTTTGATCTGGACTTCCAACGCTATGCCCTGGCTGTGAGTTTCTGTGGAGCATTTCTCGCCGGGCCGGTTTTCAATCAGGAGCAGCTGAAGAAGTTCAAAGACCTGGAGGTGGCGCTACCCACACCGACCCGTATTTATAAATATCTGCATGTGCTGATCGGGGCTTTCGCGTTTAAATATGTCTTTGCCAATTGGTTGAGCCAATGGGTGACCACCCAGGAAGCTTTGAGTCCTCTGCTTATTGCGCGTACCGTTCTCTGCTTTGAGCTGCAGGTTTACTTCGATTTCGCAGGATACAGCCTTCTATCCTTTTTCCTCTGCCGCATCTTCGGCATTCCGATCTATCATAATTTTCAGCACCCGTTTGCCGCACAAAACATTCCAGAATTCTGGCGACGCTGGCACGTGGGGCTCGGCACCTTCTTCAAGGAAAATGTCTTTCTGCCCCTGCGAGCGGTGTATCCGCAGCGTCTGGCCACTCGCGTGATACTCCCGATGACGGTCTTTCTGCTCTCGGCTCTCTGGCACGGACCAACGCGCAACTTTATTCTCTGGGGCCTTTTGCATGGCGGGGCGTTTGTCGTTTCCGTGGCGATCCTGAAACGCTGGAACCGAATGGCTGCCGTCCGCCTGGGTGCGAAGATTTCCGTTTTTATCGTTCTGTTTTATGGACGCCTGCTTTTTATGGAAAGTGACTTTGATCTGCTGATGGAGAAGTTCCGAGGCCTCGGCAGGTTCCAGAAGATGGGGCGGGACCTTTGGGCGATCCTTTCAGCGCATACGCAGCTTTCCCAGGCTTTCCTGCAACATTGGGATGGCTTTGTGGTGGGCGGCGCGATGGTTCTGATCCTCGCCTATGAAGTTTTCTTTATCAAACACGACGACAGGCGTTGCTATCGTTATTTAAGACCAGGGATCTGGGCTTTTATCGTGCTCCTCTTTACCCTGCTCTTCTTTCAACCTGCGAATCATGCCGGATTTGTTTATGGCCGTTAGAAAACAGTCACTTTGCTTTCTCAGTATCCTGGGCTTTGCCGCCCTCTACGTTGGATTTGGCTTTCTCTTTGCCCTGGATAAGCGCGATACCAGCAATGTGCTCCATGAAATTTTTCGGGAAAAAGCCCTGGCTGCCAACCGGGCCGTCGGGAAGAAGCGTATCCTGCTGACCGGTGGTTCCAATGTCGTCTGGGGTTTTCGCTCCCAGCTCATTGAAGATGCGACCGGCATCCCCACTTTCAACTTGGCCTTGATTCATGAAGCGTATGATCCCAAAGCGATGCGTGCCCTTACACAGAGTGTTGTGCGTAAGGGGGATGTGGTGGTCTACTCGTCCATATCATTTTTGAACTCCCGTGGCACCGATCCCAACGCTGCCCAGGAGCTTTTGCAGGTGGCCGGCCTGGATCATGAAACCAGGGGCCCCTTTCAAAGACTGAAAAGGACCCTGTGCCACCACTGGTCACCTTATCCGCAGAGAAGCGCTATCATTGCCTCTCTGCCTACGCTCTACCGGCGTTATATTCAGCAGGAGCGCAGCATACACGCCCAGGGATTGAACGCCAAAGGTGATGTGGCCAGCTGCCATAAGCAGGCTGCCGCAGGTGCAGCTGGATATGTGGATCCTCCCGACCGCGCCAGTCTTTTTAACGAGCTGCAGGAGTTTCAAAACGCATTGCGGGCGGAAGGCGCGTCGCTGGTGCTCCAGCTTCCCCCGACTCTGATCGTGCCGGATCAGAAGCAGCTGTGGCTGGATGCCTATATACCGTTTCTGGCCGCCATGCGCGAACAATTTGCAGTGGCGACGCAGGATATGGAGCATGTGGTTTCAACCGAAGAGCCGCGCTTCTGTGATTCCGGCTTCCACCTCGGCAACGAGGAGGCGGAGAATCGCAGCCGCGCCTTGGCCGCTTTTCTCAATAGCCGTCAGTTAAACTTTTGATTCAGGACGCCAGGGACTTGACGAAAGGTTCAGCAGGCTCACTCAAAACCTCGGCAGCCTCACCCGAGGCAAAGATTCCACGATAAAACGCATCCGCTTCGGCATCGTTACGGATCGCACCCATTCCGGGCCCGAGTTTATGTTTCTTAAAGAGCTTCTGGTAGCGCGGGTCAAGACTCTCATAGAGGCGAGACTGCACGGTGATCATATGCCCCGCGCGTTCCGCGGGCCACTGTTTCCTCAGACTCTCATAACGCGTGGCCAGGACGATGCTGTGGCCGAACAGTTCATAGGATCGAATCCCTGAAACCGTAAAAAATCCCTGAATCGGCCCTCGGGCAAGCCCAAGGGAACAGTAGGTTCGTTCCGCGGATACCGTGCTGGAAAATTCCTGATCGAAGGCATCCAGGAAACCGAAGGCAAGCTGCATCGCCACGTCGTGAGAAGCCCGGCCATGCGGAGTGGCAAAAGGAAAGCCCACCGCACAGAGAAAGCCATCCCCCATCTCCTTGATCCGAAAGCCCGAGGCACTCAAAGTTTCACCCTGATAGTCACGGCTCATCAGATGATCACAGCGATCGAAGAAGCGCCGAAGAAAGTTCGAGAGATTTTCTATCTGCGAGCTGGTGCTGGCGATAATATCCAGACAGATCACTACCGCCTCGCCTGCGGCATGTGGCATCGTCGTTTCCAGAATTTCCCCCTGCTTCATCTGATCCATCTGATGGGGATAGACCATCTTAGCCAGCTGGGAAAAGGCGTGACGGCGCCTCTGGGTTTCGCGCAAGCGTCCCAGGCGCATTTTGTGTGCCAAAGCATACGAAATAATGATGGCCTCAAAGCTGGCTCCGACGAAGTTCAGACTGACGATCCAGGGTTCATCCGGAACAAGGCCCTGCAGATGCAGGACCTGCATGGCGTTTCCAACGATGAGCATCGACCAGGCAAGAATATAATAATAGGCCAGAGGATGCCGCCGTCGCACGGCGCTGATCGCAGCCACGACGCCGATACAGGAGCAGATGAACGACAAACTTTGGGTCAAGGTGGCCGCCAACGGAATCTCATTCCATAAGGTGACGACCATGGTCACACACAGCATCCCAATAAAGAACCGGATCAATTTACGGAACCAGTCCTTCCTTTCATGAAAATCCAGGAAATAGTAAATGAAGAGCGTGGTAAATATCAGGGCCAGGTCGATGGTGATAATCCCAAGCTGATTCAGTGCCGGACCAATATCCTGCAGGATGAGTTGCTTGGACAGCCCGACGACATAGAGCTGAGCCATGGCGTAGAGGTTCAGATAAAGGAAATAGAAGACATGCGTGATCTCGCGTGTGACAAAATAGATGACCAGATTGTAAAACGACAGCGCGAAGCAGATCGCAAAGAAGCCGCCGAACAGCAGAAGTTCGGGAATGATACGGCTGTAAAAATATTCCGGATGATAGAGGCGCCAGTCCAGGGCAAAGACATCGCGGGACTTTTGGCGAAGGACCAGCGTATTCACCCCCGGATTCAAACGAAAATCAAAGATCGGCAGACGATAATCCACGGCCCATTCCCGAAAGGGAATATCGAGTCCAAGAGCCCGGTGATAGACAAGCTGTCCGCCGATAATCTGGTAAAGTTCGATGCGACTGGTGATCGCCAGCCCATGCTCCAGAAAAACCCGCTCCACCCCCGCACTGCGGTTCTCGACGGTGATCACACTCCAGCATTCCTCATCCCCGATGATTCCACGGCTATGGCGGGTTGTGGGCTTGAGTTCGGACGCACGGCTTAGGACAGTGGACCAGTCCAAAGTCTCGCGCGTGCAGAGAGTGTGGAAGACTTCGTTCGCCACCATCTCATGGCGCCCGGGCTCATAGACCCAGGACGCGGCCGCATGAGTGGACCACGATCCCAGGAGGAGGATGATGATGAAAAATCCTGACAGCAACGCCCGATCCTTTGCCCTGACGGTAAAACCCGCCGTCTCTCCTTGTCGGTGAGAGTTTATCCGGATCGAGAGGCAACTCCTGCCGGGCCCCTGGCAAGAAACGCGGACCTTTTTAAAAGGCCGCCCAAAAACTTGCGGGTCGCCGCCGTTCCACCAGTTCATCTCCGACACGGGCGATACGAAGCAGATCCGCCTCCGCCCACCAGCGCCCCGCAAACTGTATCCCGACCGGCAGCCCCTGCGTCGTGTAACCGGCGGGAAAGCTGATGGCCGGATGTCCCGTCAGGTTAAAGAGCTGCGCAAATCGCATCAGACGACCCATCAAAACCGTGTCGAGGACATCCCGATAGGCATTGTGACCTTGAATGAGTGGCGCGGGCGTGGCACAGGTCGGGGACACAATGAAATCCACGCGTCGGAAAATGTCATCGAGCCGTCGCATCGAACGATGCCTGACCCGCTGGGCTTGAAGATAATCCGTAGAGGAAAGTTCGGATCCGAGAGCCAAGGCAAACCGGGTGGTCGGCGCGAGTTCATTTCGATGCCGGGCCATATAAGGTTTCATGTAGCTGTACATTTCCGCCGCGATCGTGATGAAGTGAGCCACACGCGCCTCTTCAAGTTCCGGCAATTCTATGGGGACCACATTCAAACCGCGATTTTGCAAAGCGACCAAAAGATTATGACAGAGCCCCACGACCTCGGGATCCGCATGCTCAAACCAGGAGTCATAAACCCCGACAGTCAGATCCGAAAGATCCTTCAGCTGCGAGAGGCCGCGCAGGGATGGGGGCGGCTGCAGCTGCGTCCTGCCATCCAGAGGATCGGCTCCAGCCATGATCTGATAGGCGAGCGCACAGTCCACCGCCCGCCTTGCGATCGGCCCGGCCTGGCAAACCGAGACGGCGGTTGGAAACATTCCATGCGAGGACAGTCGGGAAAAGCTGGGCTTGAGTCCCACCGTTCCACACAGCGAGGAAGGAATGCGAATGCTGCCGCCTCCGTCCGTTCCAATGGCCATGGGCACCAGACCAGCAGCCACGGCGGCAGCGGATCCACTGCTCGAGCCTCCGGTATGCCGCTTGCGATCATAGGGATTGCGCGCGACACCATAATGCGGATTGGCTCCGGTGACACCGATGCCAATCTCATGCATGTTGGTCAGCCCTACGATGAGCGCTCCTGCCTTGCGTAGACGCATGACGATGGTCGCTTCCGCATGATCCCGGGGCACCTGCAAAAAGGAGGTTCCGGCCTGGGAACTCAGATGTTTGACAAATATTTCTGATTTCACAGCAATCGGGATGCCATCGAGCGGCGAAAGAGGCTGCCCTTCCTGATAGCGTTTGCTGCTCGCGGCGGCGTCACGCATCAGACAGTCCTCATGAACGGCAATGATTGCCTTGAGCGGTTCGGGCTCCTCATTGCTCTCGCGAATTTGCCGCAAGACCGTCTGGGCCACATCCAATGGGGTCAGCTTGCGCGCCTCATAACGCTTGATGTAAGTCTGGAATTCCGAATCAGCGAAAGGTGCATCCATTCGCTCATCCTTCCACTGCTCCTGTTTTTGAATTTCAAATTCCGCCTGCGCGGGGGTTGGCTGCGGCAAAAGACTGGGCGCCTCGGCCAGGGTCAGAGCATGCAGCACATCCATGTTATTGACGTTCAGCAGGGATTTGCGGGCCAGACGACTGCTCTCGAGCAGTTTGATAAAGGCCATCAGCTGAGGTCCTGCCAAAGCCGGGGACGGGACCTCCGTGATTGCATAGTGGGATGAGGGTGCACGACGATCCTTCGATTTCAGCATGTCGCGATCCTTTCGATTGTTGCGCCTCAGGCCTGGGGGACCAGAGCCGGATAGGTCAGCATGAGAATATGAAAGAGGTTCAACAAAAAGTGGGTGATAATGCTGGCTTCAATTCTTCGCGTGACGTGATACATCCAGCCGTAACCCAGTCCAGCCACGCTTGCAAGAACAACATACGGAAGTCCCCCTCCCAGATGCGCCACCCCAAAGGCTAGCGACGCAAACAGGAGAGCCATCACCTGACCATAGCGCAGGTCCTGCCACAGCTCGGCCAGGTACTTCTGCAGAAAACCGCGAAAAAATCCTTCCTCGGCCACACAGACAAAGAGCAGATTGGTCCAGGCCCAGAGAGGCAGAATTTCGGGAATTTTCGGATCAAAACTTACGAACTGAAACATGAGGGAAAGAACAGCGACAGCTGCAATCACCAACGGCGCTCGTGACAGGGTGGATTTCAGCATTTGAACCCAGCCGGCCCGGGTTCGGATTCGTTCATGCAGTTCACCCAGAATCACAATACCAACGAGTGTCTTGTCAAAATTCAGATAAAGCGTAAAGGGAATTCCATCCTGACTGACCAGCGCCCCATCGATCACTTTCCAATTATGAAAGCCGGGAAAAAGATGAGCCCCGAGTCCGACGCCGCAGACCAAAAGGACTCCCGATGACAGTCCACGCAGCCAGGGTCTCCCGGCACGGTTCAGAATCCGGGCGCTTCCATACAGGAGAACCAGAGGCCCAAGAGCCATCGACGTAAGACGCCCGGCGGCATAACCCAGAATGATGGAAATGATCAGGGGAAAGGTCCAGAAAGGGACACGGCGCTTGGAAGGAAACCAAAGGGCGAGGACAGTCAGATAGAGAAAAGCGTAAGCGAGCGCAGACGTTCCGTCGGTGTTCAGCATATGACGTTCCCAGGCTTTTTGCGTAAAAGTCCGAACCATTGATAGACGCAAAAGCCGCAGAACTCAAGTCGTTTTCATCTCAGGTCGCTGGCACAGAGCAGGTCGGCGACCAGCACCTGGCGCTCCACAAAACGTTGCAGACTTTTGGCCTGCATCCGGAGACTCTTGCCACGCTGCTTATCCTGTTCCATGGCACGGAGCAGCACGCGAACAGATTCCCGCCGTCCTCCCAGGCTCGTCAGAACCTGATTCTGCACGGCCGGATCGCATTCATAAAGAAGAAGAGCCACCTGCTGATCCTCGCAGGTCTCGAGCGCGGCCTGAAGGTTGGGGTCCTGGCGTTCCACCAGACGGCTAAAGGTCGCCTGGCGGTGCTGGCATTCACCCAGAACCAGCATCATGAGGTCACTGTTCAAGGCCGTATCCAGGGTGAGGTCGGCAAAATAGCTGTCGACCACCTGCAGAGCTTCACGATCCGGATATAACTGATCGCGCAACTGATCGGCATCAACCTGGAGCGTGGCCCGCACGCGGCGGATCAACAGATCGAGAGTCATCGGTTCCTTCGTTCCGGATTGAAACCAGCCGGGGTGCAAATCCTGGCGTCCCCGGAGCCAGCCGGCCCGTTCCTTATCGAGCAGCTCGGCCAGGGCCCGGCGCCGCGGTCGTGTCAGCTGCTGGGCCACCCGCTGCCATTCGCGTTTGGTCATCAGATGCATGAAAAGAGGCGCCGCTGCCAGCTGACTGCACTGCCCGAGTTCACGCGCCAGATCCAAAAGAATGCGAAGCGCCGCGCGCTGGGTATCCCGGGCCGGGGACGCGGCCTGGACCTTATCGGTCAGTTGCAGGAGTTGCTCCGTATTCAGAAAACTCAGCATGGATTCCTGGGTGCTCTCATCCAGCCAGCCCAAAAAGTGAACGAGTCCTTCACGATCCTTTTCCCAATAACAGAGCACACGCCGTCCCGCGCGCTCGCGATCCAGCTGGAAAAGAAGACGCCAGACCTCGCCACCCCGTTCCCCAAAATCCCGTATCACACGTGGTGCAACGAGTATGGCAAACGCGGTCTGATTCCTGACTTCGGTCGGAGGGTTGGCCACCGCCTGCTTTTTGCGAGGACGGAACATTTGCTGAAAGAGTTCGGCGATGAAAAGACCACCGGCACAGATCAAAAGTATGGCAAAGATCAGGTTGCCCACTCGCCATAGGGACGAGCGCAGCTGCGGCTCCGGCGCGGGCAGCAGGGGCGGATGGAAGCTGCGCCTCGAGGCGACCGGCGGGGCCAAAGCCAGGGAGGACCCCTGGGCCGCCGGCTGCTCGGGTAGTTTTTTGACCCGGCGGAATTCCAGTTTTTGACGCGGACCTTCCACCTTGAGGTAATTTTCCAGAAGGCCTTCGACGCGCTTGCGTATATCAGCTGACAGGGCCGCATCGAAGCGCACGACAAACTTCACCGCACCCATATCCGGATGCTGCATCAACTCCCGTGTGGACGCCATGCGGAGGTCGGCATCCTGCAAAGGTTTGACTTCACGCCAGCCCATGCGCCAGAGAAGTTTATTCCATCGAAAATACAAGGCATCGGCCATGAACGAATGGCCGCAAGTGCTTTGCACCTGAACCTGGGGCGCAGGATCGGGCAGATGCATCCGGCCATAGGCTTCCACGCGCCGCTGCAGTTCGTCCTGCCAGTCCTGGCAGCCGCTGATGTTCAGACGCATCCAGGCCATCTCACCGAATCCGAGACCAAGGATTAGCATGGTGACCATGAGGATATAGGCTGGTGTTTTTCGCATAGCTCGCTGCCCCCGGCGCCCATCGGCAAAAGCGGTTTCCCTTCCATCATATTGCTGCTATAGGAAGGATCAAAAGGGCAGAACTTGCCCAGGCAGGAGTGCACCCATGATCGAACATATCGTTCTTTTTCGATTTAAACCGGAAACCACAGCTTTTACCAGGCAGAAGATTGTTACAGAACTCATGGCTCTCAAGGGCAAGGTGCCGAGCATCCTCGACATCAGCGCCGGCTCCAATTTTGCCGACCGAAACCAGGGATTCGAATACGGTTTGGTCGTGCGTTTTGCCGATCGCCAAGGCCTTGAAAGCTACCAGGTCCATCCCGATCATCAGCATATCGTGCATGAACTCATCCGCCCGGCGCTTGCTGATATTCTGGCCGTTGATTACGAGTTTCCACAACAGGGCTGACTCAAGTTGTCGCGCGGAATACCGATCCCTGGATCAAGCAGCCCTTTGCACCAGGAGATCGGCCTTGTCCGGCAAGAATAAAATACTGAAGCCTGGCGAATTACTGTTCAAAGTCGGAGAGCAGTCCGACGGAATGTATTTGATCCGCAAGGGTCAGATCCTCGTCTATCTCGACAAGGGCGGCACCGAAATTCCTTTGGCCACCATTGGGGCTGGATCCATGCTGGGTGAGATGGCTTTGTTTGATAAAAAGCCACGCTCCGCCTCGGCTCGCGCCGTGGATGAAGTGGAAGTCACCAAGATTTCCAACGATGAATTCAACAAGATCATGACGCAGATTCCCAAGTGGTTCGTCACGCTGATGGCGACCCTTTCGTCCCGTCTGCGCGATACCAACGAACGTCTGCAGGACATCGAAGCCAAATACAAGGGCAACCTCAATCCTATCGAAGAGATGATCAAGACGATTCACGTCCTGCATCTGCTCTACTACAAGCTGGGCGTGAAAGAAGTGAAGAGCTGGGGCCTTGAGCGCGAGGCGGCGGAAGCGGAAGTTTCGCAAATCCTGAACAAGGAAAGGGCCAAGGTCACGCCGGTGATTGACGCCATCGTTTCGGGAGGACTGGTGACCATCACCAAGAACTCCTATAAAAAGGATATGCTCACCATTCATAACCGTGGGGATCTGGAGCGTTTCATCGACTTCTCCAGCCGCATTCGCAAGAAAAATCCCGCCATGAAATTCCTGCCCCAGGAATTCGTGGATATACTCGACCTGCTCTGCCGTCAGGCCAAGGCCACGGCCTATGATACCTTTTCCATCGACCTGAAGAATTTGGAAGAAGAAGGTCGCAAGAAGGGCTTTGTCGTCGACAAGTGGTCGGAGTTTGCTCCGCTGCTCGAAAACGTCGATGAAGCGATCATCGTGGCCAAAACCCGGGACATCAACTTCAAAGTGCAAAAGAAGATGGTGGAGGTCGTCCTCCAGCATGCCCGTATCCTGCGCGCCATTTCCCGTTCGGAAGAGAAAAAGCAGGGCGGGAAGGCCGCCTAACCCTTGCCCGTCCTGTGCGAGCTTGCTAACCTAAAGCCTTTATCCCTGGGCAGAGGTTGGACATGCAGCAATTCACAGGTATTCTGGGCCTTATCCTTATCATCGCAATCTGCTGGCTTCTTTCCGAGAATCGGCGCCGCATAGCCTGGCGAACCGTGATTCTGGGCGTGGTTCTGCAATTTCTTTTTGCCTTTCTTCTGCTCGGCATCCCGGTCCTGGGCCTGCATAGTCCAGCCTACGTGCTCTTTGAAGCCGCCAACAATGCCATCGTTGCCGTCGTCGGTTACTCGGATCAGGGAGCGGCCTTCCTCTTCGGAGATCTTGGCAGCACCGACAAGTATGGCTTCATCTTTGCCTTTCGGGTCCTGCCGACCATCCTCTTCTTTTCCGCGCTGATGGGCGTGCTGTATCACCTCGGCATCATGCAGCGGGTGGTCTATGGGATCGCCGTGGTCATGCATAGGACATTGAAGGTCAGCGGCGCGGAAGCCCTCGCGGCCTCCGCGGAAATTTTTCTGGGCCAGACCGAATCGCCCCTGATGATCCGCCCCTATCTGGACAAGCTCACCCGTTCCGAACTTCTGGCCCTGATGACCGGTGGTATGGCCACAGTTGCCGGTGCTGTGCTGGCAGCGTATGTCGGACTTCTGGCTCCCTTCATCCCCAATATTGCCGGCCATCTTCTGGCCGCCAGCATCATGGCCGCTCCGGCCGCCCTGGTCCTTTCCAAACTCCTGGTGCCGGAAACGGAGGTTCCGGAGACGATGGGCCGGGTTGCTCTGCACACCGAGAAAACCGCGGTGAACGTCATTGATGCCGCGGCTCATGGAGCCAGTGAAGGCACCAAACTCGCATTAAATGTCGGCGGCATGCTGATCGCCTTTGTGTCTCTGGTGGCTCTGTTCAATGGGCTCTTCAGCTGGCTGGGCTCTGTGGTGGGATTGGAAGCCTGGCTCGGCCATCCTCTGACGTTTGAATGGCTGCTCGGCTGGGTCTTTGCCCCTCTCGCCTGGGTGATCGGCATTCCCGCCCACGAAACCCTCGCCGTGGGTCAGCTCCTTGGAAAAAAACTGGTGCTGAATGAATTCGTCGCCTACCTCGACCTCGCAAAAATGGGAACGGAACTGTCCGACCGTTCGCGCCTGATCATCTCCTACGCGCTCTGCGGTTTTGCCAATTTCAGTTCGATCGCCATTCAACTGGGAGGAACCGGCAGCCTGGTTCCGGAAAGACGGGGAGACATCGCTCGTTTTGGAATGAAGGCGCTCCTTGGTGGAACGCTGGCCACATGTATGACCGCTGCGATCGTGGGACTTTTGATCTGACAGCGGTCATCCGGTTTTCAGTCAGCCTTCAAGGCCTTTTTCAAAAGGGCCTGGCTGGTTTTACTGCGGAGGCTCACATATTGAGAGATAAAGACCTGCTCACCTTCGGCGGTCTCGCCGAAGCCGCCGCCCGAGGTCACACCCGCCAGACGTCCCTCGATAAAGAGGGGACCACCCGAATCACCGGAACCACTCAACGCATAGCGGCCCGCTTCCACCTCACTGGCGGCCTCGGGCAGACCCAGGAATTGAATCATCCCGTCGTCCGTGACATTGCCGACCGTGTTGGTACCCTTGCGTTTTTTGCCGGAGCCTGAACCGGAAAGCTGACCGTAGGAATCGACATAATTACGGTTGTTGCCATAGCCGACGATGGTGAGTTCATCGTCAACCTTGGGATCGCTCACCGCGAGTTCACTGGTGCCGGGAGCTGTATCAGCGGGAAAATTGATCACCGAAACATCCAAGGGTCCCACGCCGTCATTGATGTCATAGCTCGCATCACGGAACCAGCGCTGGGCCTTGGCCACAGCCCGCAGCTGCAGACGGCCGGCCACGATTTTTTGCTCGATCAGATAAACAGCCGGATTGCGTTCACTGGTTCCTTCGACGCAGTGTCCCGCCGAAACAGCCTGAGAATCATTGACAAAGGTCGCCGTGCAGTTGGCGAGACCTTCCGGGGTCTGCGCGACAATAAAGACCACAGAGGGAAATTCCGACTCCGGGATTTCAATCCCGTTTGTCACTTTCACGCCACTCGCTTCCTTTGCGGTGGAACCACAGCCGATCAGACCCAAAGCCATACCCGCCGCAGCGGCGAAGCGAACCCAATGTGTGTGCGATGCAAGCGTCATGTGAACTCCCGTCCTGTGTATTTTGCGAAACGCAATATAGCGAGCCACTGACTGACTGGCCAGAACAAATTTAACTTTTTTCATTTCCCTCTGAAAGTCTTGATATGTCGGAGTTTGATGCCGCACCGCAGACCCTTGATTTTTACTCAAGCGTCTGAATGCATCATCTAAAATTGCGAGGATCCTGCTGCGGAGGCCACCCACAGCTGGGTACTTTGAAGCACAGCCTGACCGCGGCTCAGCCGCCCGGCGCCAACAAAAAACTCAAGGGTTTCGCGTCTTTGAGCGTGGATCCCTGTTTGCAATGGAAAAAATCAGGCTGTCCAAGCCTCATGCACCCAAGGGAGATACCTCATGAGCCACAAGATTTTTACCTGGACCCTCGGTCTTCTCGTTTCCTCTCCCGCTCTTGCTCTCGGATCACAGTCCATCAGTCTCCGTGATTGCGGCGGTTATGCCAAGGTCCATCGCAACGAGCACCAGACTCTCATCAAGTTTGAAAATGTGAAGGAATGCAGCAATCTTTCCGTCAACGGCCGGCGCCTGAAGATGCATCAGCATCATCGTCACTATTCCTATGTCTATACTTGGAAACCGACTCATCATCACGATCACCTGACTCTGCGGGTGCATTCCAATTCCTCGCGCACTGAGGATGTGATTCGTCTGCAGGCGGATCATATCCATGGTCACAAACATCGACCGCATTGGGATCGTCCTGTCACATGGCAACCGCATCGTCCGGCTCCCGTCGTCACCGTGCGCAACGATGATTTGCTTTATCTGGATGAAGCGCGTAACACCGCACATCTGCCCTCCTGTGGCGGCCGCGTGCGGGTGGACCTGGACCATCAAAAGCTGATCGTGCGACTCGAAGGCCCCAATACCTGCGATCGTGTGCGTCTGACCGTCTTCAATCAACAGCCCCTCATCATGGAAAGCGTTCGGCGCTTTGATCATGGACGCCAGGTCTGGACCTTCCATCTCCCCGCGCGGTCCGTGCGTCCCGGGCGCAATAGTCTGACGCTCGCGGTCCAGGACAGCCATCGCGATCGCAGCGACCTGGTACGCTATTACTTTTCGGATCAACGCTGGTTTTTCGCGAGTGGCGGCCGCTAAACCCCTGCGCAATTGACTTACGCAGGCCTCACTAACACAAAAAACCAGCCGTCAAACTGGAAAAGCTCTTGGCAGATGGCCTCTATGGTTGAATACTGGGACGTACCCCGGAACGGCCCATCGTTCAGCCCTTTTGCGGGGTCCTTTTGAATTTTGCTAAGAGATGTACCATGTTTAAAACCAATGCAACGTGTCTTCTGCTCGCAGCTCTCTTGAACCCAGGCTGCGCAACGCTGGTCATTAGCCTCGCGCCATCCGACTGTGATGTCCCCGCTGCGGTGGTTCCGGATGGCCAGATTCCTGGTCCTGCCGCCATTGCCAAGGATGCCTTCTGTACGAGGCAGATGATGGATCTCCATGCCCCGAAGGGCGCGGTTTCCATCTTTGGCAGCGCCCGCACACCCGAGGATCAAACCAGCTATCAGATCACCCGCGAGTTCGCCTTCAAATGGACTCAAAAGTATGGTCAGGACTATCCCATCCTCACCGGCGGCGGCCGCGGCATCATGGAAGCAGGCAATCGGGGAGCCTTTGAAGCCAAGGGCAAGAGCCTGAGTATCGGCACCTGGTTTACGGGTGGTCTGGAACGTCCCAACAACTACACGACTCATGGTTACATGGCTGCAAGCTTTTCGCAGCGGGAAACCGATCTGATTGATTACGCAGCGGCTGTCGTCGTGGCCCCAGGCGGTTTTGGAACCGAATGGGAAATTTTCGAAACGCTCTCCAAGATTCAAACCAAAAAGAAGAATCCCGCGCCGGTTGTCTTCCTCGGTGGAAAGAAAACCTGGGACACTCTTCTGCGCCGTGTGGAAGCCATGAAAGCCATGGGCACCATCAGCCCTGAAGACGACGAGTTATTCTATGTGGCTGAAAGCACCGATGCGGCTGTGTCGTATATTGAAAGAGCGTTGAAGGTCAAACGCTGATTGTGGGTTCAAAAGGGGGAACAGGTCATGGGCAGTCGAGTCGCAACAGGAGCCGCGGTCAAGGATCAGGCCACGATCGATGAGCAGTATCGATACTGGCGGGTGCGGGTCATGTACGGAATGATGGGCGGTTATGCGCTCTACTATTTCGTGCGTAAGAACATCTCCATCGCCAGCAAGGCCATCACCGATGAATTTCAATTTACCAATACCGAATGGGGCATCGTTCTCAGCGTTGCCACCGTCGTGTATGCGTTCTCGAAATTTTTCAGTGGTGTCCTCGCTGATCGGGTGAATCCCAAGTACATGATGAGCATTGGCCTCCTGGCCTCGGCGCTTGTCAATATCATGTTTGGCTTGGGTGAGAGTTTGATCTTTTTCATCGCCTTCTGGGCCCTCAACAACCTCTTTCAAGGGGCGGGCATGCCGCCCTGTTCCAAACTTTTGACCAGCTGGTTTGCGCCCAGGGAAATCGGCTCCGCCTGGGGCCTCTGGAATGCCTCGCACCAGATCGGGGGCGCGGTGATCATGGTCTGGGCCGGTTACCTCGTGGCTCACAACGGGTGGCGCGCGGCTTTTTGGATCCCGGGCATACTCTGTGTGGTCGGGGCTTTCTGGCTTTTCAATCGTCTGACCAATACGCCTGAGTCCATGGGTCTGCCGCCGGTGGAAGTCTACAAAGGCGAAGCGGTTGCAGCGAAAAAGGATGAGGCTCCTTTCAGGGAAATTTTTGGCAAGTATATCCTGCGCAACAAGTGGGTGTGGATTGTCAGCATTGCCAACTTTTTCGTCTATATCGTGCGCATCGGCATCATGGACTGGGCCCCGAAATATCTGCAGGAAGCCAAGGGTTTTGATATCAAGCAGGCGAGCTATGCGCTCTCCGGTTTTGAAATCGCTGGAATCTTCGGTGCGTTTGCATCGGGCTGGATTTCCGACAAGATCTTCAAGGGTCGACGCGGACCCGTCTCGGTTTATTTCATGCTGCTTCTGATCGCGAGCGTAGGCATTCTCTTTTTCGTTCCATCGGGTCAGCTGGGGTTGATGTCCGCAATTTTCTGCGCGGTAGGCTTTCTGGTGTATGGGCCCCAGTTGCTTGTCGCGGTGGCTGCGGCGGATTTCGCGACCAAGCAGGCGGCCTCCAGCGCTGTGGGTCTAACCGGACTTACGGGTTACATGGGGGCCTCAGTCTGTGGCGTCGTCACGGGGATGCTGGTCGATGCCTATGGCTGGGATGCAGCCATATTCTTTTATCTGCTGTCGGCGATAGCCGGTTGCCTGCTCCTGGCGATGACCTGGTTCAAGAGCGCGCATAATGCCACTCCGGATTCAGTGAAGCGCTAAGCCTCCGGCATTCTCAAGGCCCGGCACGGGCCTTTTGAAGCCGGTGGGCAGGGCCTTCCCTTCGATCAGCTTCAGGATCAGTTTGATCATTCCCGTCATCGAATCACACTGCAAAAATCCCCTGTTTTCATAATAGTCCGCGAGCTGCGATCGCAGGGCGACGATATGATCGTGCGGGGCCAGCGTGCTGCCTTCCAGAGCATCAAAGAGCCCGGCGAGCCGCAGGACCTCCGATCGGGTTCGGCGAAAGAACTGAGCCCGTTCCTCCTGCTGGTACTGGTGGACGGATTCGATCGGCAGATGGTCGACGACGAGTTTCACATAAGGGAAATTCTGTTTGAAAAATTGAGGCAGATAGACCTTGAGCGAGGGTTCGAAAGATTGCTGATCAAAGTCGATGGAACGGATGCGATAGTAGTTCTGTTCAAAGTCCATCGTAATATCGATCACGAAATTGGAAGCATGCATATCCCCAAGCAGTCGCAACACGCAGCGCTCGTTGAATTTGACAAATTCCTTGGCCACCCGCACCCGGCTCGGATCATCCTGCCCCAGTTTCTTTTCCAGGAACACGTCGCCTGGAATGCCATAAATATGCTCTTCGATCAAAGTGTCACCGGAATAGAGATAGGATATGCGATTCGGTGAAAGAAGATGCTCCAGCTCCAGGCCGAAGATCCGGGACATATCCGCTTTCTTGATATAGAAGTAGTCAAAGTTGTCATTGAGACGATTGATGACCCGTACCCGAAAGGGCGAAGTGTTGGCGTAAAGACAGAGGTCGATGCGATCGACCTCCAGATGCCGGACGTGAAGGCCACTGCCCGGGGCGCGCAAGTGCGAATAAATTTCGAGCAGGGCATCATGCAGCGGGCGGCGAACCGCAGGCGCGTAGCAGAGTGTCGACCAAAGCGTATCCTGCCCCTGCGCGTCATAGAGCGGCAGGGCCTCGACATAATCATGAAGTTCTTCATAACAGACTGGGAGCTTGATCCCCCGATCGTACTGCCGGAGGTAGCGGGCAAAAGGCAATGTGACTGAGTAGCTCAGCTTACGTTTCTCGATCAACTTCATGGACACCTCGAAACACGGAGTCTGCAGACGAATCTGCGCAGGAAAGCCTGCATTTGTCAAGCCCGATGCCAAACGGCCGGGTCTGACGCCGCAGGCTGGGTTCAAAATTGTGCTTTTGACTTTGACAGAACATCACCATGAGAAGAGACTGCAATTCCAGTCAAGTGACACCGTATTTTCTTCCAAAATTCACCTGTCGAACTTGAGCTAATGAATAGCGGTGGAGTTCCTGTATCACGCTCCCTACATCAGCTTAAAAGCCGCGGCGAAGGTTTTCCTGCAGTCGTTCAGGGACTGACAAGCCTACAGCACGGTACCATCATTATCCGCGAAACCATGCTGAGCCGACTTTTGGTGAGTAGAGTTTCGTACAGCCTGCGTAGGGAATGAGCGTTCACCCATTGCATAATGAATCGGCCACTGACCTTTAACCCCTGCCCCTCGTGCCTTTCACAAGGACACTCTCCTTTCCAATGGAGCGTTTTCTGTAGAACTTGCCGTGCACAAATCAACTGAAGCGCAGGTTTCCGCAATGCGATAAATATCTTTCTCAAAGAGAAGTCCTTGCGGGCAGTCTTTAATTTCTGTAGGAAAACCTGTGCCTGAGTTCTTGCCTAAGGAGGAGACTCTCCATGGAACAGGCCGCCCTAGAGCAAAATGTTTGCGCAGGCCATCTGGTTCATTTTTACAAGAAATCAGAATATCTGTCTGAATTTGTAGCTGAATACATTCACATGGGCCTGAGCAACGGTGATGGCATCATTATCGTGGTCACGCAGGATCGATGGCAGCTTCTCAAGACCGCCCTTCGGCAGAAGGTCCACGCCGTGGAGCAGCATCTGGCGGAACAGCGCCTGCTCTTTATCGATGCGCATCGAGCTCTCCAGAGAATCATGGTTGACGGTCGCCCGAGCAAGAAAGCGTTCATGGAGATCGTTGACGAAAGCCTGCACCACATGCAACGCTTTCCCAACATTAAAGTTTATGGAGAGCTGATTCATCTGCTCTGTGCTGATGGCAAAGTCGGCGAGGCGATCGAGCTGGAAAAGCACTGGACTGAAATCCTCCACAGCACACCGCGTCTGCGTCTGATGTGTGGTTATAAGGCCGAGCATGTGGCGGAAAGGACTCACTCCATAACTGAGGTTCACCCCCCAATGAAACCGGTGGAAAACATCACGCAGCAGGACGACGAAGAGGCCCTCTATCGGCGCATCGCGATTCTTGAACAGAGGTATGCGTCCTTAAAAAATAGCTACAAGGAAAAACTTCATATTGAAAATGAACTGACGGCCATCAAAAAGCAACTGGCCCAGACCGGCAAGCTGAGCATTCTGGGAGAACTTTGTGCGGGTATCGCCCATGAGTTAAACAACCCACTGGCCATCATTCTGGGAAGTATCAAGAATTCCCGTGATATGGTCGCGCGAGCCTCGGAACCGGTCAGCCCCACGCTGCAGGAGGTCCTTAAACGCCTCGAATATATCGATGACGCCACGACGCGAATGTCCAAGATCGTGCGCAACGTTCTCATGTTTGCGAGGCAGGAGGACCATTCCTTTGCCGCGCTCGATATTAAAGGCACGCTGCTGCAGGCTATCGAATTCATGCAGAACGGCCTGCGACTCGAAAGGATCCAACTCCAGGTTTTCCTGCCCAGCGATGATCTGCGATGTCTTGGAGATTACGAGGCCATCCTGCAGGCCTTCCTCAATATTCTATCCAATGCGCGGGATGCACTGGCTTCCACAGGGCCGGGCACGTCTCGCGTTCTTATCGTTTCGGCACAAAGGCTCGGGAATGAAAGGATTGAGATCACGTTCCGCGATAGCGGCATCGGCATGGATGAGCAGACACTTGGGAAAATCTTCTACCCATTTTTCACGACCAAGGCCATCGGCAAGGGCACTGGCCTCGGTCTGGCGATTTCCCACGGCATCATTACGAAACACAAGGGTCGGATCTTTTGCGAATCCAAGCCGGGTCAGGGCACGCTGGTGCGCGTGGTCCTGCCGCAGCTGGAGCAACAATCAGCAGCGCTTCTGGCCTGAATCGTTTAGAGCTGACGCGTGCTGATCACGGTATAACCGGCATCCTCTATTTCGGCTGCCAGAGTTTTGGGATCCTGCGTGCTCTCCACCTTCACCGTTTGATTCGGCAGGTCCGCGACCACTTTCGCAGCCTGGTCGAGTTTCGTGAGGGTTTTGGTAATGGTCTGAACGCAGTGATTGCAGGTCATGCCTTCGACTTTGAATTCATACATGGCAACAGCCTCCTGGTGATTCACAGCTTCAGTATCAACCCTTCCCGTGGTGGGAAGGTCAAGCAAAAATCCACCGGAATTAGCGAACCCAGTCGACCGAAAATTTGCGTCCTTTGATGCGTCCCTCCCGCAGGCGTTCCACCGCCACGCGGCCGATCGACTGAGCTACCGCAACATAGGCAATGCGGTCATGAATTTCAATCTTGCCGATATCACGGGCATCGAGTCCACCCGCTTCACCCGTCAGCGCGCCGAGGATATCACCAGGACGGAGCTTGTCCTTGCGTCCGCCACCGATCGACAGTGTGGTCATGGACGCGGCCTGGTAGAGGGCCTTCTCCTGCTGGGGCAGCTGGAGCTTTATGCGTTCCAGGGCTGAGCCGGTATAGTTTTCAATCGCTTCGACTTTCATGCGATCGCGGACCGAGGCCAGGGAAACCGCAAGGCCTTCCTTGCCGGCGCGTCCCGTGCGGCCGATGCGATGCACATAGGTATCCGCTTTCAGCGGCAGATCATAATTGATGACCAGGTCAAGATCGGCCACATCGATCCCACGCGCGGCGACATCGGTGGCCACGAGCACGCGAATGCTGCGATTGCGAAGTTTGGCCATGACCTTGTCGCGATCCATCTGCTCCAGATCACCATGGAGTCCGGCCGCGCTCACACCCCAGGTGCCGAGGGCCTTGGTGATGTCGGCCACGGCCGCCTTGTGATTGGAAAAGATGATGGCCGTTTCCGGGTGATACTGATCGAGCAGGCTATGCACGGCGGCCAGTTTATTTTCAGGACTGATTTCGACCAGCAGCTGCTGCACACTGGGAGCGGCGACCGCACCCTCGTCGATGGTGATGCGTTGCGCCTGTTTCTGATAGCGCGCGCTGATTCCCTCGATTCCGGCCGGAAAGGTGGCGGAAAACAGGATCGTCTGGCGATTCTTCGGAGCCGCCTCCAGAATCTGTTCCATTTCATCCGCAAAACCCATATCGAGCATGCGATCCGCTTCATCGAGGACGAGGAAGCGCAATGGGGAAAGATCGAGCGTGCCGCGATTCAAATGATCCAGCGTGCGACCGGGGGTGCCGACCACAACATGAACGCCGCTTTCCAGACTGTTCGCCTGGGGCCGCACGGGTTCTCCACCGGCGAGCACCAGCACCTGCAAACCGGGATGCTTCCGTCCCAGCCGGCGCATTTCCCGCGCAACCTGAGCGCAAAGCTCACGCGTAGGGCACAGGACCAGGGCCTGAACACGCCTGGACGACACCCGAATGCGATCCAGGATCGGCAGGGTAAAGGCAGCTGTTTTTCCGCTTCCCGTTTTGGATTGTCCGATCAGATCGTGCCCTTCGAGCAGGAGGGGAATGCTGCGGGCCTGAATCGGTGTCATGGATTGAAAGCCCAATTCCTGAACGACCGTGCGCAGCGCAGGGGATATCGCAAGTTGAGCAAAGGATGGGGCGGTTTCGGTCGCGCATGTTGGCATGGGTCTTCTCCGGAATTTTGGGACGGGGCACCATAACTTACCCACCGCAAAAGAGCCAGACAAGACTGGGGACCTGGTTGGGAATGCGGCCCGGGAACGGGCCGATGGCCGGACGCGGCCGGGGAAGTCGCTTAACGCGGCAGCTGACAGCCGGCCACGCTCAAATCGAGCTGGCCCTGATCATTGCGGCAGGAATAGAGCCACCAGGTTTGCTGCGCGTAGCTGTAGCCCTTCTGATAAATGATGGTCCCGTCCTTGCTCACTTCACAGGGATTGTTGACCTCACACTTGCGGCCCGAGGTATTGCCGGTGTTGTTCACCGCCACAACCGTCCGGGTGCCAGTGGCCACAACCGGAGCACCGGATGTGCCCCCAATCGTATTGCAGGACGCGGTATAACGGATCGCCTCCTGAAAACTCCACTTGCCCTCTTTCAGGGTATCGGCAATCGCGGCGACCGCACAGGAATAGCCCCTTCTCCAGTAGCCGGAGATCACTTCAATTTCATGACCCAAGGCCGGGGCCTCGCGACTCAGCGTCAGAGCCTCGACATTGAATTGGGTGCGAATGTCCTCATAGGTTTCCTTCACCTGATAAAGGCTCATATCGGTCTTGGTCATGGTCGCGTAAAGCAGTTTTTCCGCGCGCACCGTTCCGACTTTATTCGCCTGGCTTCCCAGTACATTGAAACTGCGGCTGTTGTTTTGATTCAGGACGACCTTGCCCGGATCGATCATGCCGGTGCAGTGACCGTTGCTGAGAACCAGCGCCTTGTCGGTATCCTGGCTATCATCAAAGCGCACCAGACTGCCCGAACAGTTGGATAAGGCGACAATCCCTTCGAAGTCGTAATCCGCGATCAGGTTTTCAGTGAAGTCAGGGGACTTGGGAATGGGGAGACCAAACTCCGGCATGATCTCGGCGTGCACACCTGTGGCCAGCATCAGCCCGCAGGAAATCGAAAGCAAATGGCGTTTCATAGCATCCTCTCAATGTAAGTACGGCTCTGCTTTATGGCTAAACATTCACCTGAAGGAAAGCAATACAGCTAAATTGAAAAGGCGCTCGATTGGGTGAGGGTGTGCAGATCTCAGATCAGAAAATTGGCCTGGCACGTCGGCTCATATGTTCCGCAAGGAACCATGCACCGACGGCCACAGCCGAACTCATCTTTGACTCCGGCCTGTTCATGTTCGGGCAGTTGACCGAAGTCTCCCGCCGTGACATGAACGTGGACGCGGTTTGTAGCCAGAAATAAGGCGGAACGGAATCATGGGATGGGCTGATAGCAGCCGACCGTGCGACGCAGAACTTCAAAGCGACTTCGCAGTTCTCGCAAAGGATCACGCGAGCCTTTGACATCGAGTCGCATAAAAATTTCCCCATCAGGATTATCCACCTGAAGAAACGCAGCATCGGAAGCCGCCTCGGGACGACAGCGGCTGTCGCCTTCGCCATGTTCGGCTCCGGCTTCCAGAGCCGCCATCAGGCGACCGGCGAGGTCACAGGCTGTGGCCAGAAAACCGGTGCGTGCCTGGGAGAGCACACGGCCACTCGTTAGAATATTGCCCTGGATGGAATAGAGAAAGGAACCGCTCTCACCCTGAAGATCGTTGGCGTAAAAACCATTCATGGTTCCGGTGAAGCCGGCGCTAGTCCCATCAAAAGTCACCACCCCATACTGCCGATAGGAGGCGTAAGGATCGAAATCGGTCGCGCTCAGGGCGCGTATGATGACGTCGGCAGCATATCCCTGCTTCAGGAGTTCCGCTCCGTACTGCCGTCCGGATAGATTGGTATAAGCCTGAGCATGAATCGCGCCCACTCCCGGAACACTTTGATAAACCCGGCTGACAGAGGCCCCTGAAATACAGGACGTGGCCGCTCCACCGACCTGCCCTGTCTGCCGATCGACAGCTACAATGGAATATGTAGCCCACGCCGGCGCTGACAGGACCAGGCTTGCAAGGCTGATGAGAAAACGCAAACAGGGAGCGCGCATGGTAACTCCTTTTCTTTTGGCTTCTGCTAACAAAGCTGAAACGCTTCGTCAAACCAAAAGAGAGAGAGACACCAGGCGACTCAATATCATGAAGGCGAGGATGGTCGTTGATGGCCGCGCACCTGGGTCTTGTCACCGCTCAGAGGCGGGAAGGCGGTATGCTGGTGCCGGCCGCCCGGGATCAGGCGTTCCTTGAAATAGTCATAGACCAGGTGCAGAAGAGCGCCGCCGATGAATGCTTCAAAGAGGCCGTAGTAATGCGGAAGCGCGGCGAAGAGAGCATGACTTGCCATAAAACCGATCACGGTACCCAGGCCCACGTTGATCAGAACAGCCAGGGCCATGCGGCGACCGTAACGGTCATCAAAATACTTCCACAGAAAAACTTCAAAGAGCATCCGATGCAGAAGAACGCTGAGACTTAATTCGTCCGTGTGATGATGTTCCGTGACGATGACAGGCAGTTCCGAGCTGACCAGCGCGGACCCATCGATCATGGCATGGACAAAGAGAAAGATCTGGACCAGCACAAGAAAGAACCAGGATTTTTTATCAGGCTGGGAGAAGAAATAATCATCCCCAATACCGAGCATCAGCACACCGGCCACAGCGGCAACGATGGCACCCCAGCCATAGACGGCCAGGCTCTCGACGATAATATGAGTGACGATGGTATAGGTAATCCCGATGACCAGAAAGAAGGCCAGGATCCGGGACGCTTTGCGATAGCGCTGCACGGCCTGCACGATGACTGGCGTGAAGGCAAGCAGGAGAAGACTGGCCAGGAGGTAATTCATAAAGCCTTTCGATAGCTTGGATCTTCGGAACGATCCAAGGCCTTTCCGACTTCCTTGGACCTATCGGCATAAATACTAAAATTTACAATAAGAGGGCAGTCATTTCTCGGCCCTCGGGAGGGCAGGAATTAAAATATCCTGAGATTTTAGTCAAGTGGAAAGCCAATAAGGCGGACGGCGGGCCAAAAGGGGTGCCTCTATTCGCAAGAACTTGCAACAGAGGCCGCTCCCAAGTCCTGGAAAATTCTTACCTTAAGGGTAAAGAATCTGAGTCTGCCAGGGGTCCTGAGGATTCTGACGGGAGAAGACCAGCCGATCGTGCAAACGAAAAGGGCGATCGGTCCAGAATTCGATGCGACTCGGGATGATACGAAATCCTGACCAATGGGGCGGACGGGGAATGATCTGACCCTCGTAACGTTTGGTGACCATCGCGAGCCGTGCTTCGAACTCGGCGCGCTCCTTCATCGGTTGCGATTGCAGCGAGGCCCAGGCTCCGAGCTGACTTTCGCGCGGACGACTGGCAAAGTAGGCATCGGCCTCGGCATCAGAGACGCGTTCCACCGATCCGGCGACGCGCACCTGGCGCTTGAGCGGTTCCCAATGAAAACAGACGCTGGCCTGGGGATTCTCCAAAAGATCGCGCGCCTTGGCACTCGTCAGGTTGGTGTAAAAAACCAGACCGTCATGATCAAATTGCTTCATCAGCACCATGCGCACCGCCGGCATCAAATCGCGGGACGCAGTGGCCAAAGCCATGGCGGTGGGATCACGCACGGTTGAGGCTTTTGCCTCAGCAAACCAGGCGGCGAAAAGATTGATGGGATCCTGATGATTGCTGGCCATAGTTGGACATCTCCAGTTGACAGGGACGGTCACGCATGCGGTCTGGAGTATAATACAGGCCTTGGGCGAGGGCTAGGCGACTTGGCCCAGGCTGGATTTTTTCACGCGGAACAGTGGCATGAGCACGGCTCTGCTCATCGCTCCTGGCCATCAGAAGAATGGCCGGGATCCGAGAAAATTCCTCGTGCTGATGGAGCGTTTGCATAGCGCCGCATCCCGGCGACCTCATCAATCACCATTCAAGGGTTCTGCATGCACCGACTTCCTTTGACTTTCTTTGCCGTCCTGGGCGGCGCTTCGCTGGCGGGCCTTGGCCTGGCCTGGCTGATTAATGTCACACTGTTTGGTCGCCCCCATCATGTGCTCCTGCAGAGAATGGCAGAGACCGCTGCGGCTGGCATCAACTGCCAGGCTCCGCAGCAGTCTCCACTTTTTCATCGAAACGCTGCCGGCAATCCAAACACCGCGAATATGCATTACGCCTTGCGCGATGCCCAAGGACATCTTCTGGGACAGCTTGGACATGGACTGCCGGCCCCGCAGGAAAACCTTCCGGAACGCGGCCGCCTCGATAATCCTTTGCGACGGGAACGAATCGAAGTGCAGATTCCCAATGTCTGCGGCCGTGGCTGGACGCTCTGGGCTTGGGATCCCGAGAATGAAACCTATCGCCATCTGCTGCTCCCGCGGCAGATCATTCTCATGGCCTCCTGCAGCGGTGCCATCATATTTGTGGTGCTGCTCGCCTTTCTGTATATGCGACGCAAAGGGCAGGAAGCCCGTCAGGTCCTGGCCGGAATCAGTGCCGGTGCCCTGGGCAGTCGACTCGTTCAAAATTTTTGGGAACCCCGTCTGCAATTGATTGAGGAATTCAATCGCATGGCGCGCGCGGTGGAGGATTCCTTTGCGCGGCTGCACGAGCTTGAGGAAAAACGGGCCCGCCTGCTCAGCGAACTCGCTCATGATGTGCGCACACCCCTGGCGAGCCTACGAGCCGCGGCTGAAACCTTGAGTGAATTCCAGGCCAGCATGTCCCCGACCCAGCGCGAAGCCCTGCATCAAAACCTCCTGCTCGATGTCCTTTATTTTCAGAGCCTCATCGATGATCTTTTGGTCCTGGCGCAGATCGATCGCGTGGATGCGCCGCCTCCTCAACAGAGCAGCGACCTCCGCAGTATCCTGACGGCTCTTTGGTCCCGGATGCAGGATGCGTATCCCGACCGCGCATCCCACTGGGAATGGCCACCTGAAACGCCCGCATGCCTGATGGTTCCGGGTGACGAGCCTTTGTTGCGCCGGCTTTTGCAGAACACCCTGGAGAATGCCTTTCATTATGCTCAATCCTTCGTGCACGGTTCGCTGGTTCTGGAGCCGCAGCGCCTCGTCATCCACATTAGCAATGACACGCTCCCGCTGTCCGAGGCCGAGCTGCAGAATTGGGGGCATAAACGGCGGCATCGAATCATCACGGAAAAGGCCGGTCAGCCTCATACCAGCCTCGGCCTGGGCTCCTCCATCATTGTGGGTGTCAGTCGCCATTTGGGAGGCGCGGCCTGGATCGAACCCATTCATACAGATTCCAATGAATGCAGCCAGGTGCGTGTAATCATTGAACTCCCGAGGGTTGAAAAACACCCGTGAATTTCCACAATCTCGCCACAATTTGCGCCGATAGTGAATAGGAATGAGGGCGTGACGCCCGGTCCACCTGGAGGAGTCGGCATGGTGCCAAAGGCCGTAATCATGTATGCATTACCCATCTTTTTTCTGCTGATCGCCTGGGAATTTTACCTCTATCGTAAGAAAAAGCGGAGCTTTCCGTGGAAGGAAGGTCTCGTGTCGATGGTGATGGCTTTGGCCTATGCTCTGGTCAATACGCGGACCACCCCGATCCTGGCTACCGTCAATGAATGGATTTATAGTCTGCGCCTCTTTGATATCCCGGCTGACACCTGGTGGGGCCTGAGCCTTCTCTTTTTCGGCGAGGAACTGGCCTACTACTGGCTCCATCGCTGCTGTCATGAAATTCGCTGGCTTTGGGCTTCCCATGGCGTGCATCATTCCCCGAACACTCTCACTCTGTCCGGCGCCTATCGCCTGAGTTTCAGCGGCCCCATCACGGGTCTCTTCCTCTTCTTTCTTCCCCTTTTTCTGCTGGGCTTTTCGCCGGTGGCTGTGGCGGGCATGTTTGGAGTCAACCTCATCTATCAGTTCTGGCTGCACACCGATTGGATTCCCAAACTCGGCTGGTTTGAATACATCTTCAATACGCCGAGCCATCACCGTGTCCATCACGCCCTCAACGACGGCTGCCTGGATCGTAACTACGGCGGCGTGCTGATCATCTTTGATCGCATGTTTGGAACCTTTGCCGCGGAAAAGGACGGGGAAGCCTTGCGCTATGGATTGCTCGGGAAAGAACCCTCCCTGAATCCGTTCAAACTTTTCTTTCAGGAATGGGGCGCCCTGTTTCGCGATGTCGCGCACGCCCGGACCTGGCATGATCGTTTTTATCTGGCCTTTGGGCGTCCGGGATGGCAGCCTAAGGCGGACAAGGTTGCATCCCCGCTGCCCTTGAATCCGCGCAGTGGCAGCACCATGGAACGGGAAATACATGAATCACGTCCTGCTGGTTGAAGATGATAAACGACTGGGTGATAGCGTCCGCTCCAATCTGGAGCTGCGTGGCTACGGCGTGACTCTGTGCCGCACAGCCGCGAGCGCCCGCGAGGCTTTACTGCGGGAGAATTTCGCAGCCGGTGTCCTCGATATCGAACTGCCCGATGGGGATGGCATCGCCCTTTGTGAAGCGATGCGACTGCGGGATCCGGAGCTGCCGATCCTGATCATCACCGCCCGTTCGGACGAGAACACGGCCCTGGCCAGCCTCGGCGCCGGAGCTGATGATCACATCCGCAAACCCTTTGGTTTACGCGAACTCAGCCTGCGCCTTGAAAAACTGATCCAAAAAAGAAGTCGCCTGATCCCGACGCTGCAGCAGGGCGCCCTGGTCCTGGACCTGGATGAGAAAAAGGCCCTGCACCTGGGCCAGGACCTTGGTCTGTCCCGCAAGGAGTTTCTGCTTCTGCGTATATTTTTGGAAAACAGTGGTCGCCTTCTGACCCGGGCCCAGCTCCTGAATGCCATGGAAGGCGAGGACATGCTGCAGGACCGCACCATCGATTCGCACATTTCGCATCTCCGTAAGAAATTACAGCAGGGAGATTGCGATACGATTTCCATTGGTTCCGTTTATGGGGAAGGCTATCGCCTCGTGCTCAAGGAATCCTGCCCTCAAGTATAGAAAAATCAATTTTTGCAGCTTTGTATAAATTCGCCTCCAGAAAATCTTGAATCTTTCCTGTAAAGTCCTTTTTTTTAAGGTTTAAACGCAAGCCTTTCCGCAACGAAATTTTTTTCTCACAGTTCGAATTTCCAGCTCCGAAAAATGAATATAAGTATTCAGCAGCGCCGGCACCTCAGGGTAGGGCCCGCGCAGTAGAGGAGACCATCATGAACCAGATTTATTCCCGCTTTTGTTGGACGCTTGGGCTGACGCTCACGCTCGCCGCCTGCGGTGATCCTACTCAATTTAATGAATTGACCATTGGCGAACCCATTCCGGCGGAAACCCCGGAAATGAGCAACGTGCCCGAGATCAGTGCAGGCGATCAAGACAATCCCAGCACGACCTATTCCGGTGAAGAGGAGGCGCCCACTCCGACCGCGGAAAACGAGCGGCAGGACGAGGACCTTGCGCCTTCGGAAACGCCACCCCCAGCGGAAACGCCGCCTCCAGCGGAGACGCCAGCGCCTGAGGCCCCGCTTTTTACCGACTGCGAGGACAGTCCTGAAAAAGGGATCGTGGCCGATCTTTATGAACTGCCGGTCGATACCAGCCGTCTGCCGGATTTCAGCAGCCTGAGCTCGCTCCGTACGGTCTGCCTTTCCCAGTTGAATATCGTGGACCGTCAGTTCTCGGAAGGATTCCCGGGCGTCGAAGGCTTGTTTGAATGGTTTGCGCTCGACATGCAGTTCCAGGTGAACGTGCCCAGGAATGGCACCTATGAATTCAGTCTGGTCTCGGATGATGGGGCTATTCTTTGGATCGATGGCGCCAAGGTCATCGACAATGATGGGCTGCATGCGGTAACGGAGAAGAAAGCTAAAATCTATCTGACGGCCGGAACCCATGTCTTCCGTGTGGCTTACTATCAGGGCCCACGCTGGCGCATCGCACTGGAACTTTTCTGGAAGGTTCCGGGCAGCAGCACCCGCGTTCATATTCCGGCCAGTGCGATCAGTCGATTGGATTAGGCTAGAGCTGTCCGCTGAAATCAAACAGAAAGCCTGGTCGGGTATCGACCTCGTTATCAATCTTGCGATACAGCACGCCGAGCAGGGAGAATTCCAAAAACGTGATGGGCTGCTTGCCCACCACGTCCCCGCCAATCGGGAGAACGAGGCCGGCTCCTGAAGCCAGCACGCGATGATCCGGCTCCATGAGACGGCCTCCATCCGCGAAGACCTTGAACAGGGAACGGCGTGGCAGAACCAGGAAATTCGCCGGCAGCGGCAGACGCAAGGGGGTGGACACATCCGTCGACCAGGTCTGCAGACGACCGGCCAGCGGCAGACGCGGATGATCCAGACGCAGCCGTGCCTCCTCAACATCCTGGGACTGGAACAGGCCCCCGCGTGGCACGAGGCCTTCCCGCTTGGACACACCGGTAAAGACCTGCCCCTGCCAGCGCAGGCTTGGGATTTCACAGTGGGCCGCCAGCAGACCGACACTCCGCTCATAACTGAAGTCCCCGCTCGGGACCCAGCTGCTGATCGCATGGTCCGCGAGCAGACGCCAGCCGCAGGTTCGCCTTTTTTCCCCGTGCAAGACCACACCCAGACTCGAAGCCAGATGGCTTTCATCGCGATTCCCCAGCGTTTGCTTCAAACGCTGGCGGGTATAAATATCAAGCCAGGGCAGACCCTTGATCAAAGGGCGGCGGGAAACGGTTAAACTCGTCTCGCGTTCACCCGGCAGCGTGCGATCATCATCCTGTGAAATGCGCAGATGCAGTTTCAAGGAATGCTCCGGCTTGTACGAATCCCACTGCAAACGAAACCCGGTTTTTCCGGTCCCCGGCTGATAGACCAGCAGACCAGCGATGCCTGTGCCGACATAGCGAAAGAGCTGCCAGCCGAGCTGCAGGGACAGCTCATTGCCGGGCAGCTTTTGCAGAAAAGGAGCCCATACTATGGTATAGGCATCATCCGCCAGCGTGCGCGCGGTGCCTGGGAAAAAATTCAGATCGGTCCACTGGCTGCTGTTGTTGTAGCGATCGCTATCAAAGATGCTGCGATCAGGATCGATGTTCACCCAATCCACCTGACGATAGGGAACAGGAAAGACGATGGGACGCTCCACATCCTTCGGTTGAATATGTCGGACGACACGCTTCCCATCCTTGGTTTGCAGAACCACATCGACCGGAATCGCCAGCTCATTGGAAAAATCCACGCGGACGGCGGTGGCGGCTCCATCCTCCGCGGCATCGACGCTGGCAAGACGCGCGTCAGGCCAGACATCACTTTGCCAGTAACGCAGCAGGAGGGGGGCCAGGGTTTCCGGAAATCGTGACCGCAGAAGATTGAGCACATTCTCCGGCGTCAAGGGACGCTCGGTCGCCTGTCCGACGATTTCCCGCAGGAGGCGTGAGAATTCCTTGCGGCCCATTTCCTTGAGCAGAACCCGCAGCGCCTGGCTGCCCCGGACAAAGGCATAGGGCGGACGCTGCAGCATATCGTCCATCGATTTTTGATTTTCATCGACGAGTGCATTGTGCGATTGCAGAAGACTCAGCGTGGCCGCGAGTAGGTCCTGTGTCTGGGTGAAGTTCAAAAGAAACCAGGCTTCCGTCTCGTCATCGGAGGCAAAGAGATTGCCATACTGTTCGGAGTCCTTGAGATAGAGGAGCCCCAGACTTTCCGAAAGACTTTGCGTCAGCCATATATCCTGCAGGCGTCCGACCCGCACGAGATAACCAAACCATTGTTCGGCCAGCACCTTGTTCAACTGCCAGATCTTCCAATTGAGCACATCCTCCTGCAGCGTGCGCATGATCGCCTGCTGCGGGCGATTGATCAGAATCAGACCGGCCACGCTAATCGGTTCGTATTCCTCGCTTTCAATGAGGAGCAGATCCTCCGTGGGCCAGCGGCCGATGACCGCATAATGTTCCCGCAGAATGGTTTTGACTGGTCTTTGCAGGCGCAGAAAGGGTTCCGATTGGGCCAGAAAACGAAGGCGCAGGCCATCGATTTCCGTTTCATGCACCTTGCCGCCGTGATGGAGCACCACATAAAAATCGCGGCCCTGATAGTGGATCGCGGCATCTGTTCCATGTCCAGGATTCAGCTGGGACCAGCCATCCGGAAGCTGCATGGTCACTTCAAAGCGGGACGCGCTCGGCAGATCCGGGAACTCCTCAGGACCAAGTTCGGGACATTCAGGCAGAACACGCGGATAAAAATCGCTCAGGATGCGGGGACGATCGGGGCGATCCTTCCAGCCCGGTATGCGCAGAGTATAACCGAGTTTCAAGAGACCCCTCTGTTCCAGCTTCGGCACGCGCCAGTAGCCCGACCGCACCTCCTCCAGAAGCTCAGGCTTTTCCCATTGCAGGGCCGCATCCACCCGCGAGGCCTGATCACGAAGAGAATGACCGGTGAGCGATTGCAACTCCGCGGAGCGCCGGAAGGCAGGATCTTCCAGAGGAATATAGAGACAGGCGCCTGGTTTGAGTTCGGGGTCCGCGATCAGCATGCGGACGCGCGCATCCGACTCATAACGCAGATCCGATTCCTGAACCGTGATGTGAATGCGATAGGAAACCACAGAGCTTTCCAAGGCCAGAACCGGATCGGCATGGGAATGCAGGCAAAGGAGGAGGAAAAGGCGAATCCATTTCATCACGTTGGGATGTCTCTCTGGAGGCTTAAAGTTGAGCTTCCATTGTACCCGTTTCCTCGCTAGGATGGGAGCCATAAACCACAGGAGATCTGCATGCAGAGCCGTCCCAGCGAGACGCGGGCGCACGACGTTCTCAATACTTTCTTGATGATTCAATGTCTTCTTTTTTTATTGCCTTTGTTCAGCGCCTGGCTGCACCCGGTTTTGCTCGGCAACGTGCGTAATTCGCAGATCCTGGCGGTCCTCGTTTTGCTGGGGATCGTGATCCAGAGGCGTCTGCGGCTCAGCGAACTGCTCGCCTGGCGTTGCAGTCCCAAGTTATGGAATGCACTGGCTCTGGCCAGCCTTCTGTCGTTTTTAGCAACTGGTGTGACGCACTATCTTGGGCTGCGCTTGAATGGCGAGGATTTTAGCATTTTTGATTGGATGCTCTTCAATACCAACCATCGCGAATTCATGACCAGCCCGATCTGCAATATGGCCAAACCCTTGGATGTGTGTCATCACTTCGCGATTCATCCCACTTATATCATGATTCCTCTGGCGCTTCTGCATCGAATCTTTGAACAGCCGCTGTTTCTGATCGTCCTGCACAGCCTCGCGCTTTGGTCCGCGATCATCCCCCTGCGGGCTCTTGCCCGGCGTTTTCTGCAGCACGATGTCCTGGTGGTGGCGGTGCTGCTGGCTTATCTTGGCAACTGCTATGTGGGTTCCATTCTGAATCACGGCTTTCATGTCGAGGTCTTTTTCGTGCCCTTCGGTTTGGCTCTGCTGCAGGCCTGGGTGGAGCAGCGTCGCAGCTGGTGGATCTGGTTCCTGCTCTTTCTGTCGGTGAAAGAGGACGGAGCTCTTTATATGATGGCGCTGGGGCTCGGGCAGTTTATTCTGCGTCAGCACGATAGGCGTTCCTATACGCTGATGGCTGTGAGTGCCCTGGTCCTTTATCTGAATCTGGCCTGGGTGCAGCCTTATTTTTTGCGCGTGACGGGCGCTGAGGTTCCCTCCTATTTGCGCTTTTGGGGACACCTCGGCAGCAGCAAACAGGAGATCATTCAGCACATCATCACGCAGCCTCTGGACACGATCACAATGGTTTTGAAGTCGCACTGGTATATCCTCTTCGGCAGTCTCCTCTTCATTCCGCTTTTGAGTCCGCTGGCTCTGGCCGCCATGGCTCCGGCTCTTTTAATCTATGGGCTTTCCAATATTTCGCATATGCGTGAATACGCGACCTACTATTCCGCGCCGCTGATTCCCTTTCTGTTTTATGGCCTCGTCCGCGGCGGTCAGTGGCTCCTGGAAAGAAATGTTCGCATGGCTCCGGGACTGATGCTGGTGGCCTGTCTCCTCTTTGCCTTGACCGGCGGGGGTTATCAGAAGTTTCCGCTCATCGCCTTTCAAGCCCTGCGCGATCTGCAGGAGGCACGCAATTTTCTCTGGAATCATTCCCGTCCCTTGATCTGTGCCCAAACACTGCTTTATCCGCATCTGCCTTATGAGTGGCGCATTCAGCCGCTGTCACCGGAATGCATGCGGCAGCCGCGGGCCCTGACCATCTTTTTGAGCAATCGACGTTTTGATTCGTACCCGCTCGGCGCCCGTGAATTTTTCGCGTTGCGGCAGCATATTCCCGGCCTGCGACGCGTCAAGTCCTGGTCATCCGGCCTGGAAATTTATCAGCGGGAGCCTTGAGTGAAAAGAGTCCGTCTTATCGGACTCTCTGTTTGGGTTGCGATGCCAGAGCCAAAGCCTGGTTGATCTGAATCCGTAGCTGTTCCGGCGTTCCGGAGAATGAGGAAGCCCCAAGAGCCATCGCTTCGCCCGGCATGCCGTAGACCACCGAACTCGCCTCATCCTGGGTCATCGTCATGGCGCCAGCTTTTTTCAGCTGCAAAAGCCCACGCGCTCCATCCTTTCCCATGCCGGTCAGGATAATCGCCATGACATGTTCCGGATCCTTCAAATGCAAAGCGGATTGAAAAAGAAAATCAACGGCCGGGCGCACACTATGCTGCGGTGGTGCCGTGCTGGTATCCAGCTGAAGGGAGCCGCCACGCATTTTCAGCCCAATATGATAGTCATCCCAGGCCATATAAAGATGTCCTGGCAAAACCTCATGCCCGGACACAGGCTGCCCCAGCTGAAGGCCGGAGACCTGAGCCAGACGTTCGGCAAAGGATTTGGCAAAGGTGTTGGCGATATGCTGAACGACCAGCACCGGGGGACAGGGTCGCGGCATATCTTTCAAGAGACGCAGCAAGGCTTCGGTGCCGCCCGTGCTGGCGCCGATTAAAATCAATTTGGGAAGGCGGAGCACAGGACGTCCGGAAATTTCCCGCGCCGGGCTGTTGCGTGTCGGTTGGCTCTGGGCTTTGTTCAGGAGAGCGATGAGCTGGTCAACCACTGCATCCGGTGTACTGATAATGCGACGCTTGTCGACAAAATCCTGCGCACCATGTTCCAGGGCGCCGAGGGCCAGCAGGGCTTCCGAACCTGAGTTGCTGCCGATCACCACGACCGAAGCCAGCGCTCCCTTCCGTCTTTGGTCCTCGACCCAATGATTGTGATCCCGCGCGGTCAGCGTGAGATCAATGACCGCCTGATCAAATTTGCTTTTGCGCAGAAGACTGGACGCTTCGATCAGGCTCGTGACCCCTGCGACCTCACAGTCCTTGCTTTCAAAGGCTCGACGCAAAGCCATCTTGGCAATCGGGGAATCATCGATGATGAGAATTCTGGGTCGCGGCCGGGATGCCGACCCCTGCGCCGGATTTCGGGGCTCAATGGTTCGATCGAGCTGATAGGTGGCATTGCCGAAACTTTTGAGCCCAAAAATCTTGGCATCGATGCCTTCACTGTGTCCCAGAAAGAGCGTGCCCTGGGGCAGCAGGAGACGCAGGAGTTGATGAACGATTTTTTCCACCTGATCCCTTGTAAAATAGATCAAAACATTCCGGCAGAAAACCACATGAAAGCGCCGATCCTGTTGGGTCGGAACCGCTTCCAGGGATACCTTCTGAAACTGACAGCGTTGCCGAATGTTTTTGTTGAGAGTAAAAAGGTGTTCCGTGTGACCGCGACCAGGGCGCAGGTGGCGCTGATATTCGGCCGGAATCTGTTGCATGGCCGTTCGATCATAAACGGCGCGAACGGCCTTATCAAGGCTCACCGGATCGATGTCCCAGCCCTCAATCATGTATTCGAAATGCGGATGGAGTTCACGCAAGGGCTCCAGGACCATGCCCACAGTATAAGCTTCCTCACCGCTGGAGCAGGCCGCGGAAAGAACCCGGAAGACGGTCCTGCTGGGTTGATCACGCATCAGCTCGGCATGCTTCCGGGCGATCTCCCGCAGGCGTTCAAAATGCGGAGCCTCGCGGAACCAGCTGGTGGTATGAATGGTGAGCGCGGAGACGAGTTCGGCAAATTCCGGTTCGGAATCACGGGCCAGAGCGAGGTATTCTCGCAGATCGTCGACACCATGGAGGCGCATGCGGCGCAAAAGGTTGACAAAGCAGGTTTCCAGTCGGGCCATCGAATCCGGACGGGATCCTGTCAGTCGAAAGCAAAGCTCCTCGAGCAGCGCACGATCCTTGGGTCCGAGGCTTTTGATCATGTCACGCCTGGCTCCTTGAAAGGTTCATGCAGAAGGTCGATCAGCGAAACGATGGGCAGGATTCGATCCTCATGCCAGATCACACCCAAATAGCCTTCCTCCGGAACGGAGCCGGCCACCGGCTGATCCTCGCGAATTTCGCCAGGATCCACGGTGATGGCGGATTCCACAGCGCTGACCAGGGCGCCGAGTGAGGTGCCCTCCTCTTCAAAAATCAGGAGCACACCCGGATCGGCGACCACACTGGACGGCATTCCAAAGCGCAGACCCAGGTCAATCACCCCGATGATCTGTCCCCGCAGATTAGCCAGACCTAAAAAATAGGCGTGATCATTGGGAACAAAACAATAGGGCAAGGGATCCACAATTTCCTTGATGGACAAGAGCGGTGAAGCAAACGATTCGGAGCCCACCCGATAGACGATAAAACGAGCCTGCTCCAGATCCGCGGCGGCGGCCTGCTCGCCCCTCATACCGCCTCCTTGAAGGACTCATCATCACCGGATACGGAAGGGTTGTTGGCCGCGCCTGATGGGGCATCATGGCTCTGCCCCTTACGCGAGAGCGTGTCGAGCAGGCTCGCATCATCCACATTGTCCGTTTTTTTCCGCAGGGTCTTCACCGGCTCGGGGCGCCCCGGGAGGCCATCCAATCCCGTTGGCATCGTATTATGCATAAGATCATCCGTGCGCTTTTGCAGACTGGCCTCCATGGCTTTGACACCGAACACCAGTTGAGCGACGGAGCGCGCAATCACGGTCAGTTTATGGCTTTGACCCGCCAGCTGATCGGAAAGCTGCGCCGCGAGATGGGCGGCCTTGTTATTCGATTGCGTGGTCTGATCCATCTGCACCATCGCCTTGGAAATCTGTTCGATGCCGAGCTGCTGTTCCCGAGCGGCCTCGGTGACACTTTCCACCTGGGTGGAAATCATGGAAATATCCTTGGCGATTTCGCTGAAGATCTGCTGCGCCTGCTCGGTGACGGACTTGCCTTCAGTCACACGCTCCAGTGTGGTTTTCAGAATATGCGCGACCTGCTTCTGGCTGTCCTCGATCAACTCCCGGATACTCTTGGCTGCGTTCCCGCTGGTCTGGGCCAAGTTGCCAACCTCTTCCGCCACAACCGCAAAACCGCGACCATGCTGACCGGCGCGGGCCGCTTCGATGGAGGCGTTGAACGACAGCAGCTGGGTTTTTCCAACGATTTCATTGATGACATTGGTCTTGGTGGAAATCTCGCTGATGATATTGGAGATATTCTGCAACTGCGAATTGGCCTCATGAATCGATTCCATCGACATCACCAGTCGTTCCATGACCGAACAGCCATCGTCCGCACGTACCGTCACCTTATGAGCGAGTTCCTGGGACATCAGCGCTTGGCTCGAACTGCGGGCGATCATGCTGGCAATTTCTGACATCGAGGCGCCCGTTTCCTGAATGGCTGCAGCCTGCTCCGTTGAACCGGAGGAGACCATCGAGGAGGCGGATGCGAGCTGAGCGCTCGAGGCATTGGCGCCTTCCGCTTCAGTTTCCAGTTTATCGACCGCCTGCGTGAACGAGCGGCTGAGTTTGTGCACGGTGAAGAGGGCCAGAAGCGCCGGTGGCATCCAGGCCAGCACCGCCAGAACCAGAGCCCAGAACCTTTCCCATTTAAAATGGTTCATGCGGGCCTCAACCAGCTTTTCCAGATCTTCCGCCGCCTTGCTCCAGAAGATATAGGACTGATCCAGCGCTTCATTGGCACTGGCCAGCAGCACAGGCTCCACATTCAGCGGAAACTCGCCCGGTCTTTGTGCGAGCAGGCGATTCAGCTGATGAATCATCTTGTCCATGGAATTTGTGAATTCCTTGAGTTTGATGGGCAGTTCCCTTTGCAAGGACGGCAGGTTTCCATAGAATTTTTTATCCTCGTTCACCGAGGTCTGAACATCCACCCCGATACGGGCGACTGTATCACGGAGCTGAAAGATATAATTGGCCAGTTGCAGTTGAACATCGCGATGGATGTCCTGATCCCAGCGATGTGACTGAATGAAGTTGACCGTTTGCTGCATGAGATCGATCAGCTTGGGCAGGGCCAGAAGTGTGATGTCCATCATGTAATAGCTATCAAGGTCCGGGTCAAGGATCAGATTGGAGCTGTCGCCCACATGCGTGATGGCATTCAGGACATCGGTCACCAGACGATCATGGCGATTCAGAACCTCTTCAAGGTTGGCCTGATCGTAAGTATCGAGCAGCCCCTGCCAGTTCGTTTTCATAATCTGGGGACTGGAGTTGATGCGCTTGCGCGCTCCCAGCTCCTGGTCACTCATGGCCAGGTCGCTGCCGAAAAGGGCATCGACTTCCTCAAGGTTGCCAAAGTCGCTTTCGATTTGATTGCGTACCGCCGCCAGCCGTTCCTGGCTGCCAGGCTCGCTTTTCAGAACGGAACGGCTCAGGGATTTATGCTGCCCGAGGTGCAGGAGCAGGTTCATGAGGGGGCGTTGAAATTCCAGACCCATGTTTTCCTTGCCGCTGAAAACGAGCTGGGCATTTTTTTCCTTCACGAGAAAAAAGACCAGCACGGCACAGGGCAATAGATAGGCAAGGTTCGCCAGCATGAGTTTTTGCGAGAAGGACCATCTCGATGCGAAAGTCATGACACCTCCAAAAGATTCCCGCCTGAGCGCGTGGGATGCGCCTGCATGCGAAGATTTTCTTCCCAAAGTCGAACGGTCTGCAAAAGATCCAGCATCGGAATAGGCTTGCCGTTGTGCATACCCGTTCCCAGATATCCATACAAACGTGGAACTATGTCCTGATGCTTCTCAATGATGGGTTTGTCCATGGCCTCAAGATTCACGACGGCACAGACCCGATTCACCCGGACCGCAAAAAAAGTGTTGCCGTCATCCAGAACGATGTCAGTGGTCCGTTCCTCCGCCGTCGCCGGCAGTTCAAAGAGAGCGCCCGGATCATAGACAGCCAACAAAACCCCGCGGATATTCACGCAACCGAGCAGATGCGGAGCGCCGCCCACCATCGCCTCACAGGGCAGATCGCGGACAATTTCCTTGACGGAAAGCAGAGGCACGGCAAATTCCCGACCGTGCGTTTCAAAGATGAGAAAGCGGCTTTCGATGGCATCCAGACGATCATGTCCGTGAGGATCGGCCAGGGAGCGTTCGTCGGCAGGATTGTTGCGCGAGCGATTCACGCGATCAAAATGCCGGGAAACCAGCGCCGGCAGATTCAGGATCACGCAGGGATCGCCATCGCCAAGGATGGTTCCGCCGGTGTAGCCAGGGATGTTGGCAATCAGGGTCGGCAGGCGCCGGACGGTGACGGGCTGCTGGCCGAGGATGGTGTCCACTTCAAACGCCAGAGCTTCCGTGCCGCCGCGAATGATCAGGGCGGGCCGCATGCTGGTGGCTTCCGCGAGTGGCGGCTGGGGCACACCCGGAAGATGCTCGCGCAGGCATTCCACGGGAATCAATTGATCGCGCAAGGTCAGGAGTCGCCCGAAACCGGAAATGGCTTCGATGCGGGATTGTCGGGCGTTGATGATTTCGGCCACGTCCTGCACCGGAATCGCGTAACGACTGCCAGCGATCGCAATGATCAGGGCATCGATAATGGACAGCGTGGCCGGCAGGGAGATCGCAAAGGTGGTGCCGAGATTGGGCTGACTGGAGACGTGAATGGAACCGCCGATGGTTTCGACTGAATTCTTGACGACATCCATGCCCACACCGCGACCGGAGATATCGGTGACTTTTTCCGCCGTGGACAGACCGGCATGAAAAATCAGTCGATGAATATCCTGGGACGCAAGGTCTGCGTCAGGGCGTACAATGCCGCGTTCCAGAGCTTTTTTCAGAATTCTTTCGGTATTCAGGCCGCGGCCATCATCCGACACGGTGATCATAACCCCGCTGGTTTCCTGCACCGCCTCGATACGGAGCGTTGCCGCTTCCTTTTTATTGTTCTGCAGACGTTCGGCCGGGGTTTCGATCCCATGGTCGATGGCATTCCGAATCACATGGGTCATGGCATCCGCGATGCGTTCGATCACGGTGCGATCGACTTCCACATGATCACCGCGAATGAGGACCTCAATCTTTTTTTCCTGCGAACGGGCCAAATCCCGGCCTGTGCGTTCGAGACGCTGAAAGAGGCTCTGCAGAGGCTGCAGACGCAGCGAGAGAGCGAGACCCTGCAGGTCCTTGGCAATCTTCTGAATGAGCTGGACGGCGTTGTCACAACTTTTGCTTTGCAAAAGTCCATTCAGGCGTCCGTGCCAGACGATGGCTTGTTGCGTGGACAGCTCCCCAACCAGCTGGATCAGCTGATCGAGTTTCACGGCGGCTACGCGCAGACTTTCCTGGGATTTGGGTGTCGCAGCTGGAGTTGGACTTGCAGATGGCGTGGCGATCGCAGCCGGCGTGCTGACTGCGTCCGACGCTGTCCCGCTGGCGGGAGACGGTTCTGAGACCGGACCCTGCAGGGATTGAAGCAGAAGTTCCGCGCCGCTCGGCACAGGGTCCTCGGGCATGGATATCGCATCCGGTGCCGCCTCCACGATTTCGCTGGCGGCGCCGACGGACGCTGCTTCCCCCATGATGTCCTGAACGGACTGAACGATGCCCTGAATGGCCTCGACCGGATGCCAGGCCTGACCTTTTTTGAGGTGATCGATCCAGACTGTGAGGATGGAATGCGTGCTCAGGAAAACTTTCAGAATGGTGGCGCTGCTTTCGATCTGGTAATTCAGGACTCGCGAGATGAGATCCTCGACCTTGTGCACCAGTTCATTGAATTCCGCCAGGCCCACGGCCCCACTGCCGCTTTTCAAATTATGAGCCGCACGATAGAGCTCCTCGCGGGCTTCGCGGGAATTATCGCGCTCGAGATCCAGGCAGGCCTTTTCCCAAACATTGAGCGCATCCATGGCCTCGTCCAGGAAGAAATTCAGGAATTCATTGAAAGCATCAGCCATGGTGGGTCCGTTTTATGAAGCTTTGGCCTTGGGTTTATTCAACTTTTCATAGGTTTGGGTCAGCTTTTGCTTCATTTGGTCGACGGTAAAGGGCTTGATGATATAGTTGTCGACGCCCGACTCCACGGCCTCGACGATGTTCTGCCTCTCCGCTTCGGCCGTGAGCATAATGAAGGGAACTCCCTGGCCCCAAGGCTCGGCACGGACCTTTTTCAGAAGCTCGATGCCCTTCATCTTCGGCATGTTCCAGTCGCTGATGATCATTTGAAAAGGCTCGCGACGATCCTTAGCCTGCGTCAGTGCCGTCCAGGCCCCTGTTCCATCACTGGCTTCCGTCAGTTTCTTAAAATCCAGTGTATTGAGTGCCTGGCGGACCATCGCCCGAAACATATTCATATCGTCGACGATCAAGATTCTCGTGTCCCTTGCGAACATGAGGAAAACCTCCCAAAAGAGCCAGGAAATTGGCTTGGATTTAGTTTGACAACCTGACGGCCGACCGCATAGGAACCGCACTCGGTAGAATTTTCATGGCGGGCTCT
>NZ_BDFO01000001.1:5311777-5969858 GCF_001748245.1 Oligoflexus tunisiensis
AGGAAATTGGCTTGGATTTAGTTTACCACCCTGAGGCCGACCGCATAGGAACCGCACTCGGTAGAATTTTCATGGCGGGCTCTGTAAGATTTTTCTTCCCTTTTTCACTCACGGCAGGCTAGTTTAAGGGCAAACGTGAAGGAGATAAGCCACGATGAAATGGGGTTTGAAAATCAGTCTGGGCCTTTTGGCTCTCTGTCTGCATGCACCGGTCCAGGCCGCATCCACCGCGATTCCCAATCTTCAGGAATTGAAAAAAATGGAGGCGGCGTTTGCGCCCGTGCCTTTGCAGGTTGACGTGAAAGCGCTGCCCGAATCGGAAAAGAAGGCGCTGGCCCATATCATCCAGGCCGCACAGATCATGGATGGTCTCTATTTGCAACAGGTCTGGGCAGGCAATACGGCCCGCCTTTTGGATCTTTTAAAGGATCAAAGTGAACTCGGTCAGGCGCGGGTTCGCATGTTTGCCCTCTATAAAGGCCCGTGGATTCGCCTGGAGGACAATCGGCCCTTTCTGCCCGCGGTGCCGGAAAAGCCTGAGGAGGCCAACTTCTATCCCGCCGGGACCACGAAACAGGATATTGAAAATTGGATGAAAGGCCTCAGTCCGGCGGACAGGGAACAAGCGCAGGGCTTTTTCACCGTTATTCGCCGCGACGCGCAGGGCAAATTCAGCAGTGTCGGCTATCATGTCGAGTATCAGAAGGAGCTGGCCCTGGCGGCTGATTATCTTTTGAAAGCAGCGGCCCTCACGAAGCAACCCACGCTCAAGACCTTTTTAACGTCACGCGCCAAAGCCTTCCAGACCAACGATTACTATGAAAGTGAAGTGGCCTGGATGAAGCTGGATGCGAGTATTGAGCCCACCATTGGACCTTACGAAGTCTACGAGGACGGCTGGTTCAACGCCAAGGCTGCCTTTGAAGCCTTCGTGACTCTGCGGGATGAAGCGGAGACAGCGAAGCTGGCCAAATACAAAAAGGAATTGCAGGATCTGGAAAACAAGCTGCCCATCGATCCCAAATACCGGAATCCCAAGCTCGGTGCACTGGCTCCGATCAAGGTCGTGAACTCGATCTACAGTTCCGGTGATGCGAGCCACGGTGTGCAGACGGCAGCCTTCAATCTGCCGAATGATGTCCGCGTGTCCAAGGACATGGGAACCAAACGCACGATGTTGAAGAATATTCAGGAGGCCAAGTTTGCAAAGATTCTGGTGCCGATCACCAAGGCCGTGCTCGCGCCTCAGGACCAGAAGGCGGTGACCTTTGACGCCTTCTTCACGCACATCCTGATGCATGAAGTGATGCACGGGCTGGGACCACACAGCGTGTATCAGTCGAAGGATAATACCAGCGTACGCACAGCTCTGCAGGATGCCTACTCCGCGATCGAGGAGGCCAAGGCCGACATTTCAGGTCTCTGGGCCATGCAGCAGCTCATTGACAAGGGCGTGATGGACAAAAAACTCGAATCGTCGATGTATATCACCTTCCTCGCCTCCGCCTTCCGGTCGATTCGTTTTGGTTTGAATGAAGCCCATGGCAAGGGCATCGCTCTGCAGTTGAATACGCTTCTCGATGCCGGTGCCTTCACGGTGGATAAAAAAGGACTTTTTGCGGTGGACAAGAGTCGCATCAAGGACGCGGTCACCCAACTCACCAGGGACCTGATGGAACTCCAGGCAACCGGTGATTACAAGAAGGCCCAGGACTGGCTGAAACGCATGGCCGTCATGCGTCCGGAAGTGAAGAAAGCGCTCGATCGTCTGCGCGGCACGCCCGTGGATATCGCTCCGCAATTCATCACGGCGGATCAACTGGTCCAGCAGTACGGTTCCTGATGGTCAGCCCGGGCTGCGTTGACGAACATGCTTCATCAGACGACTGATGATGTTGACAAGGTTTTGTTTCTTGATCGGCTTGACGAGATAGGAATCACAACCGGCCTGAATCGCCGCATCGATATCGGTTTGCAGCACTGATGAGGTGAAGGCGATGACCACGGTACGCGGCCTTTGCTCCTTATGCTCCAGTTCGCGCAGGAGGCGGGTGGCTTCAATGCCACCCATCACGGGCATGTTGAGATCCATCAAAACGATATCAAAATGCCCATTTTTATAGGCTTCGAGGCCCTTCTGCCCATCCTCGGCAAAAGCCAGTTTCCAGGGGAAGGCTTTCAGATAGATGCGCACGAGATCATGGTTGTCTTCGGAATCATCGACATAAAGAATGCTGAGCGGCCGTTCGATGCTGTCATCCAAAGCGGCCGCCGGCGCCTGCCCCTTCTTCCAGCTCACAAAAAAGCGCGTGCCCTTGCCGAGCTGACTCTCGACTTCCAGCTTGCCCTGACTGAGACTGATGAATTCACGGCAGAGGCCAAGCCCCAGCCCGGTGCCCCGTTCATCCCGGGTGCCCTTTTCACTGAACCAGCTGCTCCTTTGGAAGAGTTTGCCGATGTGCGCGGGTGCGATGCCGACCCCATTGTCCTCGATCATCATCAGAATGCGATCGCGATCCTCGGTGGCCCGACATAGGATATAGCCCTCGTCCGAGCGGGTGAACTTGATGGCATTGGCCACGAGGTTACGGATCACCGTGGCCACCATCATGCGGTCCGCATGCACCCAGATGTCCGGGCTCAACTGAAGATCGAGGTGGATGCCCTTGACCTTGGCGTTCACCCGCATCAAATCAAAAACCTCCAGCACGATCTCACGCAGGTTGTGATTCTCCCACTTGACCCGCATGCCACCGGTCTGCACCAGGGCCCATTGCAGAAGGTTTTCCAAAAGCCCATGCGCCTCCTCGGAGGAGACGGAAATTTTATCGACCATCTCCCGCAGCTGATCCGGACGCAAAGAATCGAGACTGTCGCTGATGATGCCGCTATAACCTTTCAGGGCGTTGAAAGGACTTTTCAAATCGTGAGCGATAATGGAAAAGATGCGATCCTTGGTCGCGTTGTTGCGCTCCAGTGCTTTATTGGTTTCCGCGTATTTTTCGATGATGTCCTTGAGGTCCGCCGTGCGGCGCTCGACCTGACTTTCCAGATCCCGCACCGAATCCTTAAGGCGCCGAGCCATGCTGCCCATCGAGCGGGCCAGCTGGCCGATTTCATCCTCGCGCTGCGAATTCTGGAGCGGATGAAAGTCGCCTCGTTCGAGATGCCCGGCCGCATCATTGAGCTGCAGGATGGGCCGCGTGACCTGCGATCCGACGAGGAAGTTGAAAGCGAGCACCACGAGGAGCAGAACGAGCAGAGCCTGCACCAGACTCGTCGCGGAATCCTGGAGAAGCTTTTCATAATTTTTTTCCGACGCAATGGTCACCACGATCAGATCCTGAACACGCGCCATCGCCGCGACGAGCGGACCGGCGGCATCATGGATTTGCAGAGCATGCACTCCATCCAGAGACTTCAGACTGCCAAAGCGATCCTGAAGGGCCTGCAGCGTGCAACGCAGATAGCAATCCTGATGCAGAAACACATTGCGATCGCGGCCTTCCCTGGCATAAAGCCGATCGTTGGCAAAAGGTGAATGCGCGACCAGGGTTCCATCGGTTTTCATGACCAGTATCGTCGCCCATTGTCCGGCGGCGATCTTTTTCAGCTGCTCCTGACGTTTCGCGTCAAGCTCTGGCCCGGACAGCTCGCCCTGGGTCCAGCCATGGACGGCGAGCTGGGCCACGGACAAGGATTTTTGGGCCGCCTCTTCCGTCATCGAACGCAGAAAATGAGCCGACTGGCGCATCGAGAGCCAGGAGACAAAAAGGAGGATGATCAGCCCCACTCCGAACAAATGAGCTGTCAGAAAAAATTGGAGCCGACGCGGCTGCCACCAGACTTGCATCCTTGACCCTCAGGTTACCTGTACAAAAGGATTATCGGTCAGGGAGCAAGGGGTTCAAGCTGGCAGCTTTGGTGGTTTGGGGAGATCAGACGAATTTAGGCTTGAGGTCGGCAAGATAGGCTTTCATTTGACTGCTCACAAGGCGACACTTATCAAACTGGCGGTCTCCGGCGGAGCGCTCCAATTCGCGAGCCATCTCTCCCAAATCGAGCAGGCCATAACCCGACGCGTTTCCCGCGAGCTTGTGACCGATTTGGCGTAAAGTTTCGAAGTCTTTCTTCTCCAGGGCTGCCTGGATTTTCATCATGTCGTCTTCGCGGTTACGCAGATAACGCGGAAAGACGTCCTCCAGTTCCTTATCGATTTCAACTATCACACGGATCCTCCCTTGCCAGTATGGAATACCGGGTCCTTTATATTATAGCTTAGGTCCTCCAGCTCTGGTTGACAAAGTCCCGGGAGCTTCTATAATTTGCAAACTTTTCTGGTGGCTGACCGCGTGTGTGCCGTCCGCTGCTTACGTAGCATCCAGCAAAGCGATGAGCCGGGCCATGCTCCTGGGACCAACAAACAGCGTCGCTTTGCCTTAATCAGAGGTTGATATGAAGGCACTTGTCGAAGAAGTCAATACGGTCCAGCGCCGTATCAAAGTGGAATTGTCGGCCGGAGATGTGAAAAACGCTTTCGATTCCGTTTATCGCAAGTTGCAGCAAAAAGCCCGCATCAATGGATTCCGTCCTGGCAAGGCCCCTATGAACGTGATCCGTAAGATGTACGGAACTTCGATCGCCTATGATGTCGCCGATCAATTGGTTCGCAACCACCTGTTTAGCGCCATTGAACAGCAGTCTATACGCCCTATCGCCGCACCCGTCCTGGAAACCATGGACCTTCCCAAAGAGGACAAGGACTATACCTTTAGCGCCTTGGTCGATATTCTCCCCGCTCTGAAAATTGAAGGCTACAAAGGCCTGAACCTCGAGGCCCCCGCGGCTGACGTGACCGATGCTGACGTTGAGCGCGAACTGGAAATGATTCAGCGCCGTCACGCCAAGACCAAGGATACCGAGGAAGGCACCGCGGCTGGCGCCAACCATATCGTGACCATTTCACAGACCGCGACGGTTGATGGCGAGCCCTTCCCTGAGTTCACCTTTGAAAGCGTTCCGGTTGAACTTGGCAAAAAGTACCTCCTGCCTGAGCTTGAAGAAGCCTTGACCGGCATGAAAGCCGGCGAAGAGAAGCAGCTGAACATTCAGGTTCCTGAGCATGTCAACGACAAGAGCAAAGTCGGCAAGACCGCGCAATGCACTGTCAAATTGGAAAAAATTGTCGAGATCCTGCTCCCCGAAGTCAATGACGAGCTGGCCAAGGACATGGGTGTTGACTCCCTTGAGGCGCTCCGGACCAATATTCGCGACCGTCTGAAGCGCCAGGCTGAAGGGGCAAAACGCAGTCAGCTGGAAACCGCCATCTTTGACCAACTCTCGGCCAGTAATAATTTTGAAGTGCCACCCTCCATGGTGGACCAGGTTATCGACAGCATGTTCGATGAGATGGAATTCCAAAACGATGCCCAGCGCAAAGCCGCCAAGGCCAGTGAGGACGAGCGCAAGCGCCTGCGTGACACTGCCAAACAAAGAGCGAAGAATACCCTGATTCTTTCCGAGATTATCAAGTCGGAAAGTATCCAGGTGAACGATGAAGATTTTGACTCCTATGTCAAAGAGTTGGTCGGTGGAGCGGACGCCAGCAAGGAATTGGATAGCAAGCTGGTCGATAGCATCAAAGCCTCGATGGGTCCTCATGCCCGAGAATCACTGCTCTTTAAGAAGGCTTTGGACTTTGTGATTGATAATGCCAAGGTCACAGAGACTCCCGCCCACACTTAAGCCTTTAATTTAAAAAATTCTTTCTGATAGAATGATCTTCAGTTCAAAAACGGACTGGAGATTTTTTTTACGTCGCGTTCGAAAGCCAATTCTCTGCCCAAATAGGAAGGATTTATTTTCCTCTAAAGACTTCTATCCGTCCGTCGAAAACTGATGTGGTTTTCTTCACCAGTCGGGTGAAAGCCATGAGCGACGCGGCGTGGAACCAATTACGGTTCGCGATAGGAAGCATCTTGTCTTTGGCTGAGTTGTGGCTTAAGTTAAAGCATGTATGTATTGACAACTGCAAAGGATTTTGTGGTTCGATACACGAAGCTAAACCCTGTGCTGCATAAGGAAGTGGGAATGGCCATCATACCAACTGTCGTGGAACAGACGAACCGAGGGGAGCGAGCCTGGGACATATATTCCCGCTTGCTAATGGAACGGATCGTGATGTTGGGCTCGCCGATTTACGATGAAATCGCGAATACCATTGTTGCGCAGCTTCTGTATCTCGAAAGCGTCGACCCGGAAAAGGACATCAGTATCTATATCAATTCGCCCGGGGGATCGATCACGGCCGGATTGGCTATCTATGACTGTATGCAGTTGATTCGTCCAGACATCCGGACCTATTGTATCGGTCAGTGCTGTTCCATGGGTGCGTGGCTTCTGGCCGCGGGTAGCCCAGGGAAACGCCATGCTCTGCCGAATGCCCGTATCATGATCCACCAGCCTCTGGGCGGTGCCGGTGGCCAGGCCACGGACATCGATATTCAGGCGCAGGAGATCATCAACATGAAGAAGAAAATGACGGGCATTCTGTCGAAACACACCGGTCGATCCGAGGCTCAGATAACCAAAGATATCGACCGCGACTATTTCCTGTCGGCAGAGCAGGCAAAGGAATACGGGATCGTCGATCACATCATCTCTCCGGGAAAGAAACCGAAGAAAGATTAATCGCGGGCCCGTCGGTCTATACTAGACAGACTTGGCAGAGAGCCTAAAGGGAGAGCAATTCTATGGCCAGCAAAGACAGCGGTTTGCATTGCAGCTTTTGCGGGAAAGGTCAGAAAGAAGTCAAAAAGCTGATTGCAGGTCCGAACGTCTATATTTGCGACGAATGCATTCAGCTATGCAATGACATTATCGCCGAGGAAGTCGAAAAAGAAGAGTTGCTGAACACCAGCAACAAGATACCAAATCCCAAGGACATCAAGCGCATCCTCGACGAGTACGTTATTGGCCAGGAGCGAGCCAAGAAGATCCTCTCTGTCGCGGTGCACAACCATTACAAGCGTATCGATCACAAATCGACCGGAGACGAAGTTGAGCTGACCAAGTCCAACATTCTGCTCATCGGCCCCACCGGTAGCGGAAAGACGCTGCTGGCGCAGACGCTGGCGCGGATTCTGAACGTTCCCTTCACCATCTCGGACGCCACCAACCTCACCGAAGCAGGTTATGTCGGAGAAGACGTTGAGAACATCATTCTGAACCTGCTCCAGAATGCCGACTACGATGTTGAGCTAGCGCAACGTGGCATCGCTTATATCGATGAGATCGACAAGATCGCCCGCAAGGGGGACAATCCCTCGATTACCCGCGACGTTTCGGGTGAGGGTGTCCAGCAGGCGCTCTTGAAAATTATTGAAGGCACGATCGCCAACGTTCCGCCTCGCGGCGGCCGGAAGCACCCGCAGCAGGAATTCCTGCAAGTGGACACATCGAACGTCCTCTTCATCTGCGGGGGCGCGTTTGCCGGTCTGGAAGATATCGTGGCCCAGCGGATCGAAACAAGCTCCCTGGGTTTCGGCGCTGAGATTCAGAGCAAGCGTGAGCGTAATGTGACCGAGCTTCTGAATAAAGTCACAACGGGTGACCTGGCAAAATTCGGTCTTATTCCCGAATTTATCGGTCGTTTGCCCGTGATCTGCTCTTTGGCAAGTCTGACTGAAGAAGCGATGATCGACATTCTCACGAAGCCGAAGAATGCTATCGTTAAGCAGTTCCAGAAGCTCTTCGATTTCGAAAACGTGAATCTCAAATTTACGGAAGGCGCTATGCGCGCTGTGGTGAAGGAAGCATTGAAACGCAAGACGGGAGCCCGCGGCCTGCGCGCTATCCTGGAAGAATCGATGCTTGAGATCATGTACGAAATCCCTTCCGAGAAATCCATCAAGGAAGTGGTTATCACCGAAGAGCTCATACTGAATGGGGCTCAGGCTATTCTGGTCTATCGCACGCCCGAGGAAATGGCCGCGATCAATGCAGCCGCTGCGCGCGAAACGAAAGACCGGGATTTCGGTACTGGTTCCACTTAAGTGAAGCTCGCAAGTTCTTCTCGCTAAACCATCTCATCCGATTTGTAAGAAAGGCTCGCAAGAGCCTTTTTTAATTTTTGGCGGCGAGTAATATGGACTGTCTTCCTCGATTTTATTGCGCTAAGATACTTATATGAGATCATCAAGTAGAGCGTAAGATGAACGGCACCGGGCCTGACAGGGACTGGTGTGCGATCACTCATGAGGAGGCAGACAGAATGTCGGATGAGTCCAAAGACCCTGTTAATAAGCCAGAGGCCGTCAGAATACCATTGCTTCCTCTGCGCGACATCCTGGTCTTTCCTTCGACCGTCGTGCCTTTGTTTGTCGGTCGTGAGAAGTCGATTCAGGCGCTCGAGCAGGCGATGAGTACCAACAAGGAAATCCTGCTTGCCGCGCAGATCAAAGCCAAAACCAACGAGCCGGCGCCCGAGGATATCTATTCCATCGGGACTATCTCGACAATTTTGCAGCTTTTACGCCTCCCCGACGGGACAGTCAAGGTACTGGTAGAAGGTCAGAAAAGGGCGCGTATTACGGAATACGTGCAAACCGAAGACTACTTCCTGGTGAAAGCGGAAGCTCTCCCCGAGCAGAAGTCGCCGGGCGTGGAAAACGAAGCGCTGGTGCGTACGGTGAAGATGTCCTTCGACAACTACGTGCGCTTGAATAAACGCATCCCACCCGAGATGCTGCTTTCGATCGCGTCGATGGAAGACGAATCGAAGCTGGCGGATACGCTGGTGGCTCACCTGAGCAACCTGAAGCTGCAGGACAAGCAACGCCTTTTGGAAGAAACCAATCCAGCCAAGCGGCTGGAGGATCTCTATGGTTACATCCAATCGGAAATCGAAATCATGCGGGTCGAGAAGAAGATCCGGGCCCGCGTCAAGCGTCAGATGGAAAAGACTCAGAAAGAGTACTATCTGAACGAGCAGATGCAGGCGATTCAAAAGGAACTGGGCGACCGTGATGACGGTCGGGCGGAGATTTCTGAACTGGAAAACGCGATCAAAACCCGCAAGCTCACCGAAGAAGCTCGCGAAAAGCTCCTGAAGGAAGTGAAGAAGCTCAAGCACATGTCGCCGATGTCCGCGGAAGCCACGGTTGTCCGCAATTACATCGATACGGTGCTGTCGCTGCCCTGGAACGATTTCTCCGAAGAAATCCGTGACACGCTTTACGCGGAAGATGTGCTCAACAAGGACCACTTCGGCCTCGAAAAAGTCAAGGATCGTATCCTTGAGTACCTTTCGGTCCGCGTGCTGGTTGACAACATGAAGGGTCCCATCCTGTGTCTGGTTGGACCTCCTGGTGTGGGCAAGACCTCGCTGGCGCGTAGCGTGGCCACCGCCACCGGCCGCAAGTTCGTTCGCGTGGCCCTCGGCGGCGTGCGTGACGAAGCGGAAATCCGCGGTCACCGTCGAACCTACATCGGTTCGATGCCCGGCAAGATCATCCACGCCCTGAAAAAGGCTGGAAAATCGAACCCTGTGATCCTGCTTGACGAGATCGACAAGCTGTCCCAGGACTTCCGCGGCGACCCGTCCTCGGCTTTGCTTGAGGTCCTGGATCCGGAACAAAACCACACCTTCAACGATCATTATCTGGACCTGGACTATGATCTGTCGAATGTGCTGTTCCTGGCGACCGCCAACTCCCTGCACACCATCCCGCGTCCTCTTCTGGACCGTATGGAAGTGATTTCCCTCGCCGGTTACACGGAAGAGGAAAAGGTGGCGATCTCCACGCAGTACCTGATTCCCAAGCAGCTGAAGGAAAACGGTCTGGATGGCCAGGACGTGACCTTCCTGCCCAAGGCTACACATGAGCTGATTCGCTACTACACGCGCGAATCCGGTGTGCGGAGTCTGGAGCGCGAGCTGGCTTCGATCTGCCGTAAGGTGGCTCGCAAGCACATGAAGAAAATCGAAGGTGATGTTCATGAGGAAATCAAAGCGAAGACCGGTGGCGACAAGCCGCTGAAAGAGAAGCTGAAGATTACCCCGAACAGCATCAGCGAGAAGATCAACGAAAAGTCCGTGAACAAGTACCTGGGACCACGCAAGTACCGCATCGGTCATCAGAATGACCACAACGAAGTCGGCATGTGCACAGGCATGGCGTGGACCGAAGTCGGCGGCGACCTGCTGGTTTGCGAAGTGAATGTTCTGCCAGGCAGCGGCAAGCTGACGATCACCGGTAAACTCGGCGAAGTCATGCAGGAATCCGCACAGGCCGCTTTGAGCTACGTGCGTTCCCGGGCGAAGTTCCTGAACATCCCCGAGGATTTCTATACCAAGGTGGATCTGCACATTCACGTTCCTGAGGGCGCAATTCCCAAGGACGGACCAAGTGCGGGTATCACCATGGCAACCGCTCTGACCAGTGCGCTCACGCACCGGCCGGTGAGCAAGGATGTGGCCATGACCGGCGAGATCACTCTGCGCGGCCGCGTGCTGCCCATCGGTGGTCTGAAGGAGAAAATCCTGGCTGCGCACCGCGGTGGGATCAAGAAGATCATTCTGCCGAAGGAAAACGAGAAGGATCTGATCGATATCCCCAAAAACATCCTGAAGGATCTGAGCATCGTTCCTGTCGAGCACATGGACTATGTTCTGATGCACGCGCTGGTCTGGAAGCATCCGGATCACAGCAGTGAAGTTCAGGATGAACTGTTCGAGAAACTGAAAAAAGTGACAGAAGCCGAGACGGATGAGCTGTCCTTTGCGCATTGACTCCTGTTTCCTGCACGTTACTTGGGTGAAGGGCGGGTTTATCCCGCCTTTCTTTTTTTCTGGCCTGCAGGGCGCAATTATTGCTTTTCCAGAAGCGGCAGGCGGATGATAAAAGTCGATCCCGCCCCCTTCTGACTTCGAACTTCAATGTTACCCCCGTGAGCTTCCACGATGCGGCGCGAGACGGAGAGACCCAGGCCAACACCGGGAATGTTTTCCCGGGTCGATGGACTCCTCCTGAACGGCTCAAAAATCTGCGCGCACTCATCAGGGGAGATTCCCAAACCCTGATCCGTTACGCTGATCAGAGCCGATCCGTCCTGGCAGGCAAGGTCGACTTCGATGGCCCCACCCTCAGGCGAATACTTGATCGCATTGCTCAAGAGGTTATTAAGGACCTGGCCGATACGGGTCGGATCGCAGTGGGCGACAATCGGGACCTCAGGAAGCCGCATCGTGATGTTGTGGATCGTGGACGTCGTCTGATAGAGACGAACAGCCTGGTTCACCGATACCCTGAGGTCATGGTCTTCACATTGAAGCTTGAGTTCCCCGGCCTCAACACGCGTTCGATCCAAAAGGTCACTGACCATGCGATCGAGATGATCGCTTTGCCGTTTCACGATCTCAGCGAGGTCAGGGATTTTATTCCGCTTGTCCGAATCAGCAATCAAATGCATCGCCATTTTAATGGCGCTTAGCGGATTCCTCAGATCGTGCGCGACAGCGGAAAGAAAGCGCTGCTGATTCTTATGACTGTTTTCCAGGTTGTGGGCCATTTCGTTGAAAACGGCAGCCATCTCCTGCAACTCCTGGGGTCCGTTGGGTTCAGCCCGAGCTCGGAATTGACCTTGACCATAGAGTTTCACGATCTCCCGGAGCGACACGAGTGGCTTATAAATAATGAAGTGTGTCCCGAACCCAAGGGCCAAAAGGGTGATGAGCAATAAGGCGATGATGCTGATCCCCAGGATATCCGCCATCCTATCCTGGCGAGCCACACGTTCCCCTGCGCTCAACGCCTGCTCCTGGTTCAACTGAATCAGCTTTCGAATGCGCCTGGCGATGTCGTCCACTTCGGCATCTGCCGCCCCATAGTCCGTGATGGCTCCCCTGCCCGCGCGGCTCAGATAGGTTTGAATACGATCCTGTATGTCACGCGCCAGGACTCGCTCGGCGTCGGTATTGATGTATAAATCAATGGATTGAATGCCGGACCTCAGCTGCGCTTCGGCCTCATCGCGCTGCAGAGCGTGGGACGTGGCACCGGTGAGATTAAACAAAAGCTGGTTACGGTAGTGATGAAGGAGGTTGACGTGCAGCTCTTCGCTGGCCACGATGCTATCAACAGCGATCTTGATACCCTTGGCGGCAGCACCCAGATAGCTGGTCATCAGCATGAGGCCCACCGAGGCCATGATACCAAAGAGGGCAAGGAGAAATGATCCGGACAGAATTACATTCTTAAGCCTGATCGAGCGTCGACTCATGGTGTTCTCCGTGCCCGTCAATACATGGTCACCTGTACCTTTCAATCCTGAGTTGAAATGGTGAGGGCAAAATTAAACTCTTCCTCACATTTGAGAAAGATAAGAATTTTACTTGCAAGTCATGAAGTTTAGGTGGATGGATGCTAAAATGAGCAGTTGCCACGCGGAACATGGGCAATCATGAGGAGTCAAGCGACTCCGGAAACCGAGGACTCCTTGTCCACCAAGTCAGACAAGCCTTTAACAGGAAGTTTTGTCGAAGACCTTGAATCCTTGCGAGAGCAGATGACAGGGGAAAAAATCACCATAGCCGAAATTGAGGGCATTCTCCAGGGGCGCGGGTTCGCCACGCTGGGCCTCATCCTCTGTATTCCTTTTGTTCAGCCGATTCCTTTACCCGGTGTATCGATCGTGTTTGGGCTGGCTGTCATGGTCCTTGGGATAAAACTGGTCCTGGGTCGCTCATCCATGCTGCCGCGGTTTCTGGCGAAACGGGAAATTCATACCGAGACCCTGCGCTCGATCAGCTCAAGAGCGATCAAAATCTTTTCCCATGTCGATCATCTCTTTAAACCCCGACTGGCTTTCATGTTCAACCCGCCCCTGCTTACGCTCGTGGGGTTCAGCCTCGTTCTGAGCGGATTTGCACTCAGTCTGCCGCTTCCTCCCATCATCCTGTTCTCAAATTCCCTTCCAGCATGGGCCGTGATCCTTTTGTGCCTTGGCATTCTGGAACGCGATGGACTCATGATTGCCATGGGACATTGTATTGCTCTGGCAACCTGGTGTTATTTTGCGTTCTGGTGGGAAGTCGTCAGATTCGCAATCGAAGCCTTGTTCCTGACATGACGTGAAGCCCCGGGTCGAACGACCCGGGTTTTAGGTCCCAAACCCGGCCCGCTCCAGCTGATCATCAAAAGATTCCAGCTCCCGACGCCATTTATCCTTGAACTGCCGCCGCATGCGGAACACACGTCCGGAGACTGTCCCAAGAGGCTCACCGAATTCGACAGCGATGTCATGCAGACTCTGGCCGTCACGATAGAACTTTTTAAAGGTGAGGCTGCTCTTATGCTGGGAATTCATGGCCTCGATATGGGTGGCCAGCCTATCCAAAAGGAGCGCCGTCCGCACACCATCCTGAACGGGCTGAGCCAGTCGTTCCGCATAAGTTTCGATGGAATCCGTCGCAGTCACCTTCTGTTTGCGCCAGTGGTCAATCGCACGATTCCGGGCCGTGGTGATCAAAAAAGCCGAGGCGCTGGCGGGGGACATGCTGTGCCCCGCCTTGAGGTAACTCATAAAGCAGTCCTGCACCAGATCCTCCACGTCGCAGTCGCTGACGCCGAACTTTCGCAGGTACTTAAGCAATTTGGGTTGAACCAAACGATAGATTGCAGTGAACTCCGTTGATACAAGGATGGGCTTGTCCATAACACTCCCCCTTTCCAAGGGAGAAGCTAGCGCGGGGCCTTCCTTGCATCGAGCGTTCAATACTCCTATTACAAAATACTGTTCCAAAAAACCCCGTTTCCGCGAACACCTCAGGCCTTTTTGGCAAGACCTGGATAAAAGGAGGGAAATGTTCATGAATGACCTCAGGCGTATTCTGGTCCTCTATGCCCATCCCAACCCTGAACAATCCCGCCTGCAAAAGCTTTTGCATGCCGCCATCCAGGATCTCGAGGGCGTCAAAATCCACGATCTTTATCGCCTCTACCCCCATCACTACATCGATGTCCGGACGGAGCAGCTGTCCCTCCAGCAAGCTGATCTGATTGTTTTTCAATATCCGCTTTATTGGTATAGCTGCCCGGCCCTGCTCAAGGAATGGCAGGATACGGTTCTGCAGCAGGGCTTTGCCTATGGCCCCGGCGGCGATGCTTTGCACGGCAAGGATTTCCTTCAGGTCCTGTCGATTGGAGCCCAGACGATGGCCTGGGAACGCCAGGGTTCGCAACGCTTCAGTCTGTCTGAACTTCTGCGACCGTTTGAAGCGACCGCCTGGCTCTGCGGACTCCACGCGCATCGACCTTTGCTCATGCAAGGCAATGCAGGCCGCACGGAGGAAGTCCTCCAGGCCCAGGCCCAACAATATCGCCAGCTTCTGGTGGAGTATCGGCAGAAGGGGCCCGAGGCTCTCAGGATTCTCAATGACGCCGCAAAGGATTCCACCCATGACTGACAGTACTTTGCTTTTTATGGTGATTCTCTTTGCAGCCGCTGTGCTCGCTGTTCCGGTGACCGCACGCCTTGGTCTGGGGTCGGTGATCGGTTATCTCGTGGCGGGCGTCCTGGTGGGACCCGAGGTCTTCGGCTGGGTGAGCCATCCGGAAAAAATTTTGCACCTCGCAGAATTTGGTGTGGTGCTGCTCCTCTTTCTCATTGGTCTGGAATTGAATCCTCGGCGGCTCTGGACCCTGCGTCGTTCCATTTTCGGTCTGGGGTCGGCGCAACTGTTTCTGACGATCCTCCTCGTCGCGATCGCGCTGCACTTCATGCAATGGACCTGGCGTGAAGCGATCGCGGGCGGCATGGGCGTGGCCATGTCCTCCACGGCGATTGCGATGCAGATCATCGGGGAACGGGGTCTCAGGCAGCATCCGGCGGGCCAGAAAGGATTTGGCATCCTCCTCTTTCAGGATATCGCGGTTGTGCCCCTGCTTCTTTTGGCCTCGCTCCTGACGCCAGGCGGCGGTGCCAGCCCTATGGACGAGTTCAGTTTCAAGCATGCTCTCACCGCCGTCCTGTCCATTGTCGGCATCATCATCGGCGGACGTTATCTCACGCGCCCCGTTTTTCGTTGGATTGCCGGCGCCCGCATTCATGAGCTTTCGATCGCCTTTTCCCTGCTGATTGTCGTTGGTATTTCGTATGTGATGGTGAAAGTCGGTCTTTCGATGGCCCTTGGGGCTTTTCTCGCGGGCGTTATCCTCGCGGAATCGGAATACCGCCATGAGCTCGAGGCGAATATTGAACCCTTCAAGGGCCTCCTGCTCGGTCTGTTCTTTCTCGCGGTCGGCATGAGCATTAATCTGAAACTGCTCGCCGCTCAACCCCTTCTCATCGCTGGCCTGGTCTGCGGTCTGATCCTGATCAAAACTCTGGTGATTGTCATCGTCTCCTGGTTTTCGGGGGTAAAAAAACGCGACAATCTTCTGCTTGGCCTTCTCCTTTCGCAGGGCGGTGAATTTGCGTTTGTCCTCTATAGTCATGCGATTCAGACTGGCTCTCTTCCTTCAAGCCGCGTGGATCTGCTCAACGGCGTCGTGGGTCTCTCCATGCTGACCACACCTCTGCTCCTATTGATTTATGATCGCTGGGCAGCTGCGGCCTGCGTCGAGGACGAGAGAAAACGGGCGCCCGATGCGATTCCCGAGGAGAAGCATCCGGTGATCATCGCCGGATTCGGTCGCATGGGACAAATCGTGGCCCGCCTTCTGCATACCAACCGCATTTCCACCACCGTGATTGATCACAACCCCGAGCATATTGAGAACGTGCGGCGCTACGGTTATAAGGCCTACTACGGAGATGCCTCACAGCTGCAGCTGCTGGAAGCTGCCGGGCTGGCCCACGCCCGCATGCTGGTGATTACCATGAACGATCGGGCTGCCGTCACCCGTGTGGCGGAAATGGTGAAGCGCGAATATCCCCAGGTCCCGATTCTGGTGCGTGCCTATGATCGAACGCACGCCTATGAACTCATGGACAAGGGGATCGAACATTTCGAACGGGAAACCTTTGGATCAGCCCTTCTGATCGGCTGCAAGGCTCTGGAGATCATGGGCGTTCATCCCTATCAGGCCTGGCGAACCGCGCTGCATTTTCGGGAATACGATGTCGCAACGCTGCATAGGCTTTATCCCTATCATGGGGATGAAAAGCAGTTCATTTCCAAAACCCGCGAAGCCCGCGAGCAGTTGGAAAAACTTTTTGCTCAGGATGCCACCGCTCTCAAGTCGGGCGATCCCGCAGACGGCTGGGATTAAAGTCGTCACCACGGTCCGGGCACCGTGGTGAGTCTTCGCCTTACTTCTGCCTTCCGTTAATCATCCAGTGCCGCCCGAACTGATCCTCGAACATCCCAAAACGCGTTGTCCAGAATGTTTCGGCAATAGGCATAATAATCCGACCCTTGTCACTGAGTGCCTTGAACAAACGCTCCGCCTCTTCATTGGACTCCACGCTCAGGCACAGATAAGCATCATCACCCGGCTTCACAGCGCTGTCCGGTGTCGCATCCGAGGCCATGAGATTCAGCTCTCCCGCCAACAGGCAGGCGTGCATCACCCGATTCTCCGCGCCGGCTGGACACTGTCCTTCCGGCGCCTGTGAAAAATTCATCAGCTCCAGCTTGCCGCCGAGGTGCTTTTGATAAAATTCCATGGCCTGCCGACAGTTGCCATTGAAGAGCAGATAAGGTTGGAGTTGTGCCATGACAAAATTCCTTATGAAAAAGAGGGGTTTTCACATCCTGCACCTTGGAGTCGAATGACCCGACCGCAAATCGACAGGCCCCGCTCAATTTTTTTTACAACCAGGCATTTTTTACCTCTTCAAGGTCCGCCACCTTCACCGATAAATCCTTCGCAGATGAATCCAGGCAACAGCGGGGTGGGTCGCATGGCCAAGAATGAAGAGAAAAATCCGGATACCCTTGAGTTCGTCGAAGGGCTCAAGCGGCGGTGGATGGCCACGGTCGATGCCATCGTGGATCCGCTCATGCTGATCGACAAGGAATTTAACATCATGCAGGCCAATCGTGCGATGGCCGCATTGTCCAACCGCGATATCAAGCAGGTCATCGGGAAAAAATGCTATCAGATGTTTGCCGGTCGCAACGCACCCTGCCCGGGCTGCCAGCTGATTGAAAGCGTCGATACGCAAAAGCCTCTGACCTTTGATCTGAAGCAGGTTTATCCTGGCCGCATCTATGAGGTGACCTCCCAGCCGATCTTCAATCATCAGGGCGATTTGGAAGGTGCTCTGCATATCTACCGGGATCGCACCATCGCCAAGCAGCTGCAAAATCAGCTGATCCAGCATGAAAAGCTGGCCTCCATTGGTTTGCTGGCGGGCGGCATTGCCCATGAAATCAACAACCCACTGGCTGGCATTCTGCTCTTTGCCCAGATGCTTCTCCGCACGATGGACAAGGAAAGTCCGCACTATCAGGACGTGGTGGAAATCGAATCCGCGGCGAAACGCTGCAAGACCATTGTGGAAAGCCTGCTCGACTTCGCCCGCAAGCAGCCGGCGATAGAAGATAAAAAGAACGAAGGCATTGTCGACCTGCAGGATGCGCTCGAATCCGCCCTGCGCTTCTCCACGGTCGGGGGCGCCGCCGATCGTATCGAAATCCAGGAGGAATGGGGCGCGCATCGGGCCACGATGCGGGGCAATCGCAACAAGATCATCCAGGTCTTTCTCAATCTCATTCAAAACGCCATCCAGGCGATGCCCAATGGTGGAACCTTGAAACTGCGCACCGGCCTGCTGGACGACGCGCGGGGACACTGGTCCATGGCCGAGGTGATCGACTCCGGCATTGGCATTCCGCCGGAACATATCAAAAAAATCTTCGATCCCTTCTTTACCAGCAAGGGGGAAGGCCAGGGCACGGGCCTCGGTCTTTCCATCTGCCACGGGATCATCCATGATCTGCAGGGCATCATCGAAGTGGAAAGTCGTTTGAATCAGGGCAGCTGTTTCCGGGTGCTGGTGCCCCGGCCGGATGCCCAGCAACAGGCCGGGTGACACGTGGACCATCTGCCGCGCAGCAAAATTTCGCCGGAACGCTTTGCGACCCATGCCGCACTGGTTTGCGCCTGCGTGTTCAGCAGCGGCATGCTGCTGATCGGCTATCGACCGGGCAACGCGCATCCGTTTCCCGTGGTTTTTCCCCTACTGCTTTGGATCTCCGGCTTTGGTTCCATGGCCGGATTTTTCATCAGCCTCTTCATTGTGCTGCGGGAGGCACGCAGCAGTCTGCTCGGTCTTTTGCAATTGGCCATCTTCGGCAGTGCCGCCCTGCTTTTTTCCCTGCAATTCGTCCTGATGCAGGTGCCGCTCACAGCCGGCCTCGCCTATGCGCTCTATTCCCTTGTGCTCCTGGCTCTGGCCCTGATTCTGAATGAAAACATGGCCCGGCTGCTCGGCAGCTCCTATGTGGAACGAACCAGTCTCGCTCTGGTGATAGGACTTTTGAATCTGGGTTTTGTCACCTGGGATCTGCGTCTTCTGCAGTTCCAGGGCATCGAGGAGCCCTCGCTCAAGGTGGTACGTAATATTTATGCCTGCCTCCTTCTGCAGCCGCTACTGATACTCGGCATTCGCCGCCTGACCGCACGACACGCCGGGACGCGGGTCCAACAGCGCCGCCTCAAATCATCCATCCGTCGCTATCGGGATCGTTTCCGCTTTTATATCGGCCACTGGGTGGCCTGCGCCGTCACCGCCGCATTCAGTCAATGGCTGCTCTCGCAGCACGCTCCGGATAGCATTGTCCAGCCCTGGCTTGGCTCCAAAATTGTCTGGGGAACCATTACTCTGGCCTGGATTCCATGTCTGTTTCAGCAGCTGCGGCACTGGCATCAGGCCCAGCTTTTGCCACGCAACATCCACAGCCCCTGGCAGGCCGGCGGCGGTCGTGCGGAACAATTTTTGAAAAAACATCATCTGCCGCGCGCGGCCCAGGAGACCTGGCTCGGCCTGCGTACCGCGATTATCATGATCGACCATGATCCGCATGAAGACTGTCGTGTGCATCTGCCGGCCCTTCTCTATCGGGCCCGCCAGATGCAATGCGAGCAGATCATGTCACGGATCTTTTCCGAACAGATTCTCAGCACCCAGACCCAGGGCTCACAGATTCTGGTCTCGCTCGATCCAGAGCACAGCATCATCAGCTGCACGGAATCGCTTTTGATTCTCACTGTTCTCTATCTCGATGGTCTGCCTCTCGTGGAAAAGCGTCTGAAGCAGCTCGTGCGCCTTCTGCCGCTTTTGGATCCGGAGCTCGGCCGCGTGCTGTCCGAGAACAAGGTGGAACAGCTCTTCAGTCGTCTGCAGGGTTTCTTTCATCTCGATTACAACTGGATCGATCAGTCCATGCGCAGCGGCGAGGATGAAGCCAGTTTTGATGTCCGCCTGGAAAATTTGAATCCGCGCGAACGGCAGCGGGTCCTCACCCAGCTCAGCGCCGCGCAGTGGCTGGGCAACTTCATCTGGATCAGTGAAACTGCCCGCGATCGTCTGAAAACCGAATCGCCATTTCTGGCCTCCACCATTGAACGCTGGCCGATCCAGCTGGAGCAGGTGCACGGCAAGGCGATGGAAACAGCCATTTTCCTGATCAAGTTTGAAAACCTGATCCCGCGTCTGCAGCGCTATCATGCGCTCGATGAAATCCGCAGTCGCCTGGCTCCTTTGCCTTTGCCTCTTCCTTCGCAAAGAATTTGTGAGGAAATTGAAACCAGCCTCGCCCGTGATCCGGATCACATCGATCTGCAGAATCATCTCAAGGTCATGAGTGAACATGACTGGCAGGGATTCCGTGCCAAGGACCTGGCTCTGGATATACTTCTCAAGATGGTGGCGCGGGCGGACATTCTGGAACGCAATGTACGCATGCACAAAAATGATTGGCAAACCTTCCGCCGCGATACACGGGAGCTCGTTCAAAAGATCGGCTATCCGAGTCAGGAGCTGCATAAGGCTCATCTCAGCAAACTCGAACTGCGCCAGCTGCATGAGCTGCAGCGCATCTGCCTCGAACCGGATCATCCGCGTTGTCGGGAAGCCTGGCTGCTGCTTGCGAGCCTGCCAACCCGCACGCTGAATATGGAAGCGGTCGGTCAGCTGATGCAGACCATTGCCGCAGCCTGCCGGGCTCCGGCGCTGCGCAGTCACGAAATTATTCTGCATAAGGCGGTCGAAGCCTTCTTTCATCTGGCCCGGGCGCTGCCGATCAATCGTGAAAATGATGTGAGCCGTGTGTTTGAAATCCTGGCCCGCACTCTGATCGAAGTCGAGGCGGATCAGGAGCTGCTCCTGGCCTTCATGGACGGAAAGCTGGCCCTGGATCAGCAGCGTGGCACCGAGATGAGCATTTCCAGCCCATTGCTTCTTCTGTGGAAGGAAATGATCGAAAACATACTGCAGGAATCGGAACTGCCGACCAGTATCCAGGCAGCCATCGAACTGCGCTGGCGCAGTTTTTCCGGCTCGAATGATCCCCTGCATCGGGCGTCATGAGCCCAGGTTTGCCTTGGAGGTTTCCACGTCGAGCGGCAGGGTCAGGAGAAAACGTCCGCCCGGCCCGCTTTCACAGGTCAGATCCCCTCCATACTGCTGCGCGATGCACCGCGCACTGTAAAGACTCAAACCGAGTCCGCTGCCCACATCCTTGGTGGTGAAAAAGGGCGTGAAAATCGAGCGCAATTTTTCCTCCGAAACACCAGGGCCGCTGTCCTCCACCTTGATCTGAATGCAGGCACGATCACAGCAGAGCGTCAGTTCAATGCGCGGTCGCACCTGACCAGCGAGCGCATCCAGGGCGTTATGGATCAAGCTCTCGACCACATCCAGGACACTATGCCGATGACAGAGCACGCGATAGCCCGGCGGCACGGTCGTGCGAAGGATCAGGTGCACACCCTGATCCTCCAGAATCCGACGACAACGCTGCTCTATCAGTCCCGCGATATCACGAGCGGGCCAGGATTCCGGCTGAGCCATCGGGATCAAACTTGAGCTTAAAAGTTTTTGCAGAATCTCATGAATGCGCTGGATGGCGGCATACCCGTGCCGCATGCGCACCTGCGCCGCCGGTTCCTTCAGGACCCCGAAGGTATTCTCCAGATTTTCCAGAGTCAGCTGCACGATGGCCAGGGGATTGTTGATTTCATGAGCCGCTCCAGCCGCCAGGCGACCGATGGCCACAAATTTTTCATCACGCGCCTGAACCCGATGCTTGCGCAGCGCCCGCCGAAAGCCGACATGGGTTTGCCAGAAAACCAGCGCCGACGGTGCGATCACACCGATAAAGGCTCCGGTGGAAAAAAGCAGCCTCGCATAAGGCTGGATGTCCTGGGGCAGCGGCTGATCCTGTGTCGGAAAAAGCTGAAGTTCCAGCAGCACGAAAAGCACAAAGGCACTCAGGATGGTCAGGACTATCCACCGCCGCTCCTTGGCCCGAAAGATCAAAAAGGGAAAGAGGGCCAGATCAAGATAAAAAATAGCGAACGGGCTCGATGGGCCATACGAGTAAACACCAAAGGCGACACTGGCCTGGCAAAGTGCGACAAACAGAATGCGCGCCAGAAAAAAATATCGTCGCCGCGCTATCAAAGGGATGAGACCGAACAGAAGCAGAAAAGGCAACGCCTTATAAATCAGAAGGTCGTAATGCCCCGAGATCAGCAGAATCAGACTGAACCCGAGGGACAGAGCAATGGATACCACCATCGCTGCATTGAAAACAACAAGCTGAAGGCGCAGGTCCTGATCGGGCAGACGTTGCACACCATAAGATAGCATGGACTCCAACGTCATCTTCAATCCTGAACCGCTTTTTCTCACCGACTGCTTCCCCGTCCTGGCCTGGCGCGTTCTATGCACATGGAATATGGCTGGCGCATTCCCTCTCTGTCAAACATCAAGTGTCCTGACGCGAGCTCATACTAACGGGAATTATGTGGAATGAATAGATGCGGATGTATACTTAAGAAAACCTGGAGGAGGTGGCGACCCTCGGCCAAGGGTCGCATTGATCGATTACTCGGGTTGCCAGAAGCGGGCTGTCTCAGGGAGTCCGTAACGCTTGCGGATGGTTTTGTGGACCCGATCCAGACCCTGATACGAAAGAATTACTTCCTCATGCCCCGGTTCTACAATTATGTGGGCATAACCCTGCTCCCGAAATTTCGGATCATTCAAGGCCGCTTCGAGATCCTTGAGGTGCTGAATTGCGCGGCCATTGACCTGCGCAACAAACACGTCCTCCATTTCATGATAGCCCTTGTTGTATTCAATCGGCAGGACTCTTTGTAAAACCACGGCGCGTGCCTTGCCGTCGGCGCTGGGATTTCGCTGGTACTCCGCTTCAAATAGATAAGGCAGAGGTGCCCGACGTTTCCATTGGGAACCCCAGCTGTGCATAAGACCAGCAGAAAGCTCCTGAAATAAAAAACCACCGAAGATAATATAAACCGGCTGGGAGAGTGCTGGCGGTGGAATACGCTCATGAGAAGGATCATACGGAGGCATGACCTTTTCCACTTTGATCTTTTCCCCCTTGCGCAGAAGGGTTAGACGCACACGATCGCCAGCGGCAATCTCCGCGAGCTGACTGAGATAGGAGATGCGGCCCCAGCGCGGATGCTCAAAGGATCCGCGCGCTGAAATACGCACACCTTGAAATTCAAGCAGCACGTCACCCACCTGCACAAGATCGGCAAATGGTGAATTCGCATGCACCCTTTGAATCCAGACCCCATCATTCTCCTTGTCGGCCTTGGCCCAATCACGCAGGTAAGGCGATAGCATGGAACTGACCTTAAAACCAGGATCAACGAAACTGCGGTAAGGTGGATCACGCCAGCTTTCCAGGAAGCGCTTGACGAGGCGACTCGGCAGGGCAAAGACAGAACTGGACGATTGACCGATGGCGACAGCGACCAATTTTTCATCACGCAGGATCGGTTCAAACCAGCCATATCCCGACCGTCGCATTTCAAAGACATATTGCGGCAGAGGATATTCCGCCAGGTATACAGGACGGACTTCCACCTCGCGCAGTTTGATCGCGTTGCCGACCAATGTTTCCGCTTCGAGCCCCTGATAAAGGATAACATTGTCGCCCAGCCTCAAATCCGATCCGAGCGGCAGGGCTTCGAGTTCGGGTGGCGCCTCGGCTTCAAAACGGAGGACGGCGAGATTGGCAATCTCATCGACGAATTCAATCTTCAAAGGATAGCGCTTCGGATCCCCCAGTTTTTCCGCCTCCAGGTACCGCGCTTCCTTCACGGCGAAGGCTGCGGTGAGCAGAGTCCTCTCATCGAGCACCACAGCCATGTGCGACATGCGTTCATTTTGTTTGGCCGTCCAGGGCGCATCGTAATCCGTCCTTTGCACCACCGAATGAATGCGCAGGATGCTGTCTTCCAAACTTTTCGCAAGCAGAGGCTGTCCGAACCAGATCAGCAGAAAACTCAGCCAGATTCTTTTCATTTCTCCGCTCCCCAGTCCGCGGTCGCACCATCATCATCGGGTCCAAGCCAGCGCGTTAAAGGAATTTTGTAGCGCTGCGTAATTTCCTTGTCGGCATGGCGCGAGGCCTCGAGCGGCAGAATCAAGGGCACGTCCTCCTGCCAGAATTCAAATTTCAGGTGGGGCTGATCCGCTTCGTCGAGCACCCGGGCGAGATCCTCCAGGGACAAAACCTTTTTGCCATTCACGCGCGTCAGCACCGCATCCATGAAATATCCTGCAAAGGTATTCACGGCATGAGGCAGGCGCTGAGCGAGCACGATCACATCACGTGCGCCCTGCAGCTCTTTGATATGGGAAAAATGATTGTGAATGTAACGCAAATGAAGCGGGGCATCGATCATCCAGGCGCGTCCCCAGATCTCCAGAAAATCCCGACTCAGGCTGGTAAAGACCAGACCCGCGAACTTGAGAAAGCGCGGCTGATTGAGAAAGATGTGTGCTCCGCTGTAGAAAGGCTCCTTGGCCTGCAGCAGCACGTTGATGCTCTGCCTTTTCCCCTGCCGCAGGATATCAAGCCGGAGTGCATCGCCTCTCTGCTTCAGATCATAGAGCACCCGAAACGGCAACCGATCCCGCAGATAGGAAATCTTGCCATCCACGCCGACCGGCTTGCCGTCGATGGCGAGGATGATATCGCCCGAGGCCACCGATCCCGCAAGTGGGGAATAGGAGGCCACCTCGCTGACCTTCACGCCGCCCTCGCCGGCTTTCAAACCGTGATAACGCCGGGTCGCGGTATTTTCGAGCGCGCCGTCCTGCACGTTGAAGCCCTGGACGGGATGACCATCATAACGCCCGTCGGCAATATCGGTGAGAAAGCGTTTGATGACCGGCGTGGGAATAATGTAGCCGGTATTCTCCGCGCCTGTGAAGGCCTGAAACGCAACCCCTACGGCCACTTGCCCCTGCAGGACAGGACCACCGCTGTTGCCCGGGTTGATGGCGGAATCCACCTGCACCAGCAGGTGACTCTCCGCTCCCGAGTGCACATAACGGCGATAGCTCACCCGCGAGACCACGCCCTGGGTGATCGAAAGCTGTTCCCCTCCGGTGGGATAGCCGACGGTATTCACCATTTCCCGCACATCCGGGATATCGCCAAAGCCGATCGGTGTTACACCATAGAAATAGCCAGGATCCTGGACTTCGAGAAGGGCCAGATCACAGTCATGGGCCATGAATTTCACCCGCGCGCTGACCGGCTCATCATCTCCGTCCCTGAGCACGGAAATGAATTTGCCATTGGCCACCACATGCGCGTTGGTGAGGATTCCGGCCTGGCCGATATAAAAACCGGTGCCCGAGGAGGACTTCACCGGCTGATGATTCCACGGTTGTTTATAGTCGGGTTCCTGGGAAATCACGCGAACTTTAAAAATGGCCTTGCGGACCGGCCCCAATTCCACGGCATTTCCCTGTGTGGATCCCAGCATCAGGGCAAGTGCCAGGATCCTCCAGCCTCTTTTGAACATATGAACCTCAAGGCGTCTCACAGCTCGCAATCGCCTGCGTGCTGATCTGTCGATAGGCATTACAAAGATCCGAGCGTTCCTGATCACTCAGCTGGCCCGAATCGATTTTTGTCGTAATTTGTTTTTTCAGCTCCGTGGCCATGCCTTCGGTCAGCTGATCCTTAAAGGCAACGGCCCCTTCATCCTTGTCACCCGCGCCCGCCCCGCTGCTGCCAATCTTATCCTTCTGACCCTGCAGTTCCGCGATGGCATCCACGATACCCTTGGAGAGGGACGGGGGCACAGCGGCCATGTGTTGAAAGGCCAGCGAAACCGTTTGCAGGTCGTTGAACATCGCGGTCAGCATGGAAGCACGTGCGGCATTGACCTCGGTGGGCAGAATAATATCCACCACTGCTGCAAGATCCTGAACGGCCTGGACGTACTCCGTCAGCGAGGCAATTTCCCCCTGATTTTCCAGAATGGCCGCACGTTTCTGCAGATTGGGCGTCACACCATCCTGAGTATAAAGAACTACCTGATGAAAGGCGATCGCTTCCACCAGATGAGAGACCGCCCAAATGAAGAGAGCGTTGCTGCCCGCCCCTTCCACGTCCTCATCCCGAACGCAGGCCTCCGCCGCATGCCGAATATCAGGCTGCTCGCCCAGAATCTTGACTGAAGAAGGCATGAAGGGACAAATGACCTCAACCGCACGCGCAATATGCTGCAGCGTGGAGGAGTCCGAGACGCGGGCCTCGGGTGCGGCCTTGGGCAGATAAACGGGCAGGCTGCGGAAGGGGCCTGTCGTTGGCGCTCCTTCCAGCGTATCGAGGCGGTTGCCTGCGAGTGTGATGGCTTCATAATCACTTGAACCAAGGCCGACCAGACTCGCCAGGGCCGTGAGTTGGCTGGAGGCATTGCCGGATTCCGTCAGGGCGGGGGCATCCGCTTCCTCAGCCGTGTCCTCGCTGGCATTCTTCTCGATCATCTTGCGGGTCAGCTGAAACATATCCAGCCCGGCCACTCCCAGATGACAGTAACCGGCCTGGACCGCGCAGGCTCCGCAGTCCGGCGCCAGGGCCACGGCTGCTTCCGCATCGCTCAACGCGCCCTCATAGTCCCCAGCATCCTGCCGAATGCGGGAACGCGAAAGCAGGGCGCCCGCATCGTGCTCCACGGAGGACGCTGCAATCAAACCCATGATATTGGTGGATTCAGAGCAGCCCGACAAAAGCAGGACGAGGACGAGCGGCAGATTCCTTATGAAACTTTCTCGTGCGCGATGTTGCGGAGCACGTCTTCCCATGATTCGATGCAATCCAGTACCCTCTGAAAGGTCGAGCGGATCTCGCTGGGATTAAATGGTTTCTGAATAAACGCATCAGCACCATCATTGTAGCAGGTAAGGGCTTTGGTATAACTCAAGTTTCCCGTAATGATCACCGTTTTGATACCGCGACCCATTTGCTTCACGCGCAGGTTGATCTGATCCCCATCCATACCCGGCATGCGCACCTCGGTCACCACCACGCGCACGGGATTCGTTTCCACAAAGTTGATGGCGCCTTCCGGCTCATTGAAAAAATGAGCGGCAAAGACCCCGGGAAACATATCCTCAAGGTATTCCGCGAGAACGCCTGCGAGGTCCCTCTCATCGTCCACGATCACCATCAGATAGGGTTTACTGAACACAGTCGTTTCTCCCTTGGTCAGAGCCAGCCTGCGGGTAATTGTGTATCCCCCGGAACGGTCGTGAGGGATACGTAGGGATAGAGCTATTGTCTTTGATTTAAGCGAGCGACGCAACCAGGCGCCTGAAGAATGAAGGCGGGGTTCCAGCGGCGTTTGAACTCATAGCGCAGAGGCAGACCACTGCTCATTTCAAGCATGGAACAGCCTGCAGCACGAGCCACCGCATCACCGGCGCCGATGTCCCAGGCGGACAAAGGGCTGAATCGCGGATAGAAATGGGCTTCGCCCTTGGCCACCAGACAATACTTGATCGAGGAGCCGATTTTGATCACGGCGTTCAGTTCATTGTCGTGCACGAAACCCTCGAACTCCTTTTCAGGCCGCGAGGCGCTGCAGACGGCCACGCGATCCGGGCCCCAGACGGGCTGCACCCTTTTTTGATTGATGCGGAACCCCTCCGATGAGCCGGAATAAAGCTCCTCACGCTCCGGGGCGTAGACCACACCCGTCACAGGGACACCCTGATCGATCAGGGCGATGTTCACGGTAAAGGTGGGGCGGCGGGCGATGAACTCCTTGGTCCCGTCCACCGGATCGATGAGCCAATAGGTCGAGATGGAATCGGCGTCCGGCCAGGATTCGCCGCTGCCTTCCTCAGAAATGATGGGCCAGGCGGCGAGCTCCCGCAGACCGCGGCAGATGATCTCATTGGACACCAAATCCGCCCGCGTGACAGGCGACTGGTCATCCTTGGCTTTGACGTCAAACTGACCGCTTCGATAGACTTTCATGACGGCCTCACCCGCTTGCAGGGCGAGGTCTTCCAGGCGCGTGATAGGGATCATGATTTCACGCTATCACCCATATAACTTTCCACAATATCGATTTCCTGAGCTATTTCGGTACGTTTGTCACCTTCGGGATAGGCGTCGAGTGATTTTTTCAGCTTCTTCCGGTAGGCCGTTATGACTTTGAGGGCCTGCTCATCTTCCAGTGTGGTGCTGCGTTGGTCGGAAGTCATGGCATACTTAAACTCGGAGAGCAGCATGCGCAGCACACCGGTTTTAAACTTGTCTCTGGCCCTCATGGCAGTCTTCATGTCTTCGGAGATCCGTTCCATCAAACTCAAGGCACCTGCTCCTTCGGCGGTTGAACCAACAAGTGTCCTGAGGTTACCCCAAAGGGCCGCCAGCTGCCACGGATTTTGCTTGAATATCCCGAAGGCTTTCTGGTACATCTCTTCTCCTGGTATTGGCTGCTTATGATTTAAGGATATCAAACCATGGCAAAAGGCAAACAGGCCCGTGAACTTATCCGCCTCGTTTCTTCCGCAGGAACCGGGTATTTCTATACGACCTCGAAAAAACGCGGTCAGGAAAAACTTCAGCTGAAGAAGTACGATCCTAAAGTGAAGCAACACGTTGTGTTCAAAGAAGCCAAGATCAAGTAATTGATCCTGACTTTGTGAATATAAAAGCGAGCCTGGACGTGATCCAAGGCTCGCTTTTTTTCGTGCGTTCGACTCTCAGAGGACCGGAAAGTGGATGAACTGATAAATCATCAAACTACACGCCAGCAGCACGAGTGAGACCAGACAGACGATCACGTTCGTCAGCATCTGCACCTTCGATCCACGCGTGGCCCGACCATCAAAATTCATGGTCCCATAGAGCTGGCGGTGAGCTTTACGCCACTCCAGGATGAGAGCGCGTGCGCTCATGCCCGCGGTCACGAGACTAAGAGACATAATGATCAGAATAATGCCCTGAGCCATACGTTTTACCCTCACGGTTGGTTTGCACTGTTGAGCAGAGACTCTATATTCCCCTTCGCGCAAAACGATGATCCCTCGAGTTAATTCTTCAAAATTCTGGTTTTATTGGCTTTATTTTGTAAAAAAACCGGTGCTTCGGTTTGCGACTAATCCAAAAGAAGGGCACACGAATGGTGTACAACCCATATTCCTACCGCGTGAAAGAATGGGCCGCCTTGCATGGTATCCGGCAAACTTTTATACAAAAAGGAAGGATTCAACCTGCACCTTGATTTTCTTACAGGATGCGCCTTATACCCCTTGAGTTGTCACAAGCAAAATTCAAAAAGAGGAATGCGATGAAATTGAATCTTTTCAGCCTTGTACTCTCGTTGTTGTTGGCGACACCTCTTTTCGCGCAAGGGAACCAGCCTGTTTGGAATAATCTGAAAACCATGCAAATGCGAATACCCTATGGCCAATCGGTCTATTCCTTTCCATTAACGACGCCGCGACGCATCACACCTTTCCGTATTACGTTTGTACCAACGCGGGCCTGTACAAGGTTCTCCGTTTATCCACGGGTCCGCTACCAGGGCAGCAATACGCTGAGTGAAGTTCGCTTTCAAAATAATCTTTTCGTGACGGATAATAAGAAGGTGGAGCTGATCGAAATCAATTTCGTGCAGAATACCTACCGTTGGCAGGACTGCAGCATTTCGATCCAAAGCATGGCGACCGTCGCCCCCGTCCCGCCCCAGCGCGTCTTTGCTGGCGTCGTGGATCATGCCGGTGGCTTTGTGAATCGGAAGCCGGTCGCCCTTCAGGGGTCCTACTATACCCAGGATATCGAACTGGTCATTCCCGACTACTGTAGCGAATACGAGGTGGCCGACCTCGGCGTCGTGACCAGCGATGGCACCACCTTTGTCGCTCCGGAAAGCACGCGCTCACGGACCATCAGCTATCATCTGCCCCAGCCGATGACGGTGGCAAGCCTGGAGGTCAGCCTGCTGGCACCCCGTGCTCAATCCTGCCAAATTCCTGTTTACGTGCGGCCACTCACCAGCCCTCGTTAATCTGTGCCGCTGGCTGATCATAATAATGAACCATGATCAGCCAGCCTCCTCCCTGTTCTTCAATTCCCGCTTTTTGTGAACACATCTTGAGCAGCCGCCCCGCCCGACGCTTGTCGATCCCCACTCCGCAGCCTACTGTGGGCCTTGTGAAGGTCATGACGTCACGAACCCCACGGAAACAAACCCTTAAATGGAGTGCATCTCATGCGTTGCAAGCAGTTCCGCAGACCTCTTTCTCTTTTATTGCTGGCTTCATTCACAGCCACCAGCTCACAGGTTTATGCCTTGCCGAGCTACACGGGAGCCCAGAATTCATCCTTGAAACTGTCTCAGGCCCAGGCCATCCAAAGGAATCCAAACCTGGCAGGCACCGCCCTTTTCCAGGATCATCTGGATTCCAAAATTCTTTATGTTTCCCCTTCGTCGAAAAAAACCCAGGCCGGTGTCTATTCACCTGTGAACGGCGCGGTCAACTGTCCGGTCCTTGAAAACCAGTTTGCCCTGACCTACAAGCTGCCACCGCAGGCGGAGTTTGAAACCAGAGCCGCGCAGGGCGCGTATTCCCCATACTTTGACCTGCAGTATGGCAACTACTATCGCTTCGCCAACCTCATCACGTCTCTGGCCACCAAGATGGCCAGCGCGGAACTTTTGAAGGAGAAACCGGAATACGCCGCCTTCAAAATTGCCGAGGAAAAACTGCAGCTGAAGGACAATGAGATCGATGAGGTGAAGTCGCAGCTCGCCGCTCTCGACACAGCGATCAACACAGCTGCCACTCTTCTGAGCGTGGCGCTGCCCGACCAGATCGTGGCCGCTCGTGAAGCCCTGCAGCAGGCCGTCGCCAATCGTCAGACCCAGGCCCCTGCGTTGAACACCCGGAAGGCTCAATTGGAAGCGGAACGCATTCCTCTGCAAAACGCCTACTTTACGGCCAAGCAGGCCTGGCTGCCGTATGACGCCGACCTCACGCGCCTGGCGGAAGCTATCGAACAAACCCAGCAGGCCATGGCTGTGGTGGATAAAGTTGCTACGGAAGTTTTCGGCCGCAATGAGAAAACTCTGCAGGTCTTTGAAACCAAGGTGGTCGGTCTCGCCTCCTCGAGCTATTCGATCTGGGGCACGGAAGCAGCCGACATGCAGGCCGCTCTCGCCCAGGTACCCGCCTTTTCAGGTCGCAACTTCGGTGTTCGTCAGTTGCCTATCTTCAACGTAACGCTGGCCTCGACGGTCGATTCTGTTTCCCATACGGCGGGTTCCACCGACACCTCCTCCTCGCCCATGGTGGACCAGATCACTCAACCAAAGAACACCTTCTTCAAAATCACGGGTGCGAAATTTTCTGATGTCCTGCCCGGAGTCGCGACTCCATCCAGCCAGTGGGTTTTCAAAACCAAGGCCGGAGTTCCTCTGCGCCCCATCGAAACCAAACCCAGCGCGTCAGCTGGCACGTTTAGAGCGGATATCAACCAGGGCGTCTACTGCATGGGCACGTCGAAGCGAGGACAGCCCAGTACCGTGGCATCCATCATGCCTTTGGGCAATGCCCGCAAGGCCTGGTCCTTCCAAACCTATCGCTACCAGCCGCGTCCGCAACGGGTCATGGCTCAGTCGGTGGCCCTCAATTACGACTACCACGTGAAAGCGGATCCGATGCGCGTGAGCTGTACCCTGGATGTGCAAAAATCCATGGACTATGTGCGCAACTCGGGTGAGTGGAACTTCCTCTGGTGGGGTGAAAAATGGGACGATACCCGCCGCACCAGCTCCGGCTTCAATGGCATCAGTTGCAAAACGGATGAAAATCCCAGCGATGCTTCACCCAACTCCGGTGATGCCCAGGCTCGACTCGATGCTCTGCGCAACAAGGCCATCAACGAGATCACCACGGAATTCCTGATGACCTATGCGAAATCATGGCGAACCGAAATCGTGGAAGCGCCGCAGAATATTCCCGATCAAACGAAGTTCTTCTCGAGCCTCGGCACCGGACTGGAAGCCATCTGCGGTCCCAACGTCTACTGCAAGGTCACCAGTGTGGTCATGAAATCGCTGGATGAAATCGCCGGCAGCCGCAGCGGCAGCACAAGCCATCACGAGGATTTCAGCGCGATCATCACCCGGAACTATAACGAGCAGTCGTTCCGGACGTTGAAAGGCAACGCCGTGATTGATCTGACAGTTGATGCCCCCTGAAGGCCATAACCTAGTATCGAAGGAGGTATCCCATGAAACGCAAAGTCATAGCAGGTGTTCTCGTGCTGGTTGGTGTCACATACCTTGGGTTTCAGAAATTGAGTGGAAAGGATCCGGTGCCATCCGAGGCGGCTTCCCAGCCGTCCGCTTCTGAGCCAAAACCCGAGGAGATCTCCGCGAAGGATCTCGATCGGACCATCGAGGTTCTGAAGAAAGTGGAAGCCCCGAGTCTGGAAAAAGTCGCTGAGGAACTGCAAGCCAGTGGTGATGAGGAAGCGCTGGAAACGTTTCATGCTTATCGGGAGCAGCAGAAGACTTACGATGCCGTTTATGCCAAATACGAGGCGGCGCATGCCGCTTACCGTCAGGCAGTCCATGCGGCCCCGGATGCCAACAGTCCGGAAGTCGAAGCGGCTCTGGCAGCGGTGGATGCGGAGGCTGAGGCTTTGCAGGCGGAAACCGACGCTTTAAATGCAAAGTCGGCCGAGTTTCTGGAAGAGTATCGGCGTTACACCTTCGATAAGTTTGGTCTGGCTCTGAACTGATAAAACACAGCAGGCCTGCCCGCATGATTCCCATGCGAGCGGGCCTGTCGACCTGGAGCGAAAGAGTTCACCATGAAAAAATCCTTGTCCGTTCTGACGATAAGTCTGAGCCTTGCGGCCTGCGGGGATGTTCAAGCCGAGGAAGGGGCCGCCTACGAATTGCCCAACGAGGACAGCGTTTGCCAGCTGGCCTGGGAGCAGAATGAAGCCCTGCTGGAACCCGCTGACCGTATGGGCAATCCCTTTCTGATGCAGGCTTCGTCCAACGATTGGCGCTACGAAGTGGAGCATGAAGGACGTCGAATCCATATCATGCCGGCGCGCAAACTGGCTTTTCAAGTGGAGCTGGACGCTTCCCAAACCGCCTCCGGCCAGGCGCGGATCGTGGACTGTGAAGTGCCTGTGGCGTGGAAGGCTCTTGATGTGACTCTGAGTGTCGCCTTTGATCCTCAGTTTCAGGGCAACCGGCAAATCATGATGATCAATGGCAAACCCTTTGGCCATGAAACCAAAGGCGGGCTTTACCTGCGCCATCATCTGGTTCCCACGGATCCGCATGATATCAACCTCGCCTGGCATGTGCAGGCACCTGCCTTGAACAGGGATGCCGCCATACAATGGATTCGCACGGAGCTGCACATTCCGGCCGAACAAACCGTGGTGCTGACCCAGGCCCTTGAACATTTGCAAGGCCGTGGTCCCATGGGGATTGAAGCGATCGCCATGACGGTCGGCACGGATGCGATCCAGCATTGGGCGCATCTGCCGGCTCAGGCCGCGAGTCTTTGGCCGCGACTGCGTTTCCTTCCGATCGGCCCGGCCACCGCGGAAAGTACGGTGGAGAATGCCTGGAAGAAGGCGGCGATTTTGGATCTGGCGGCTTTGAAACTTTTCGATGTCGCGCAAAAGTCTCTCGCCCCTTGTACGGCCGTGGGTTCCGGTCCCCATCCCGCCTGTCGTCAAATCGTGGATGAGACGCTGGTCCGGATTTTCCAGGATGCGCAAAGCCGCGGCACCGATCTTTGTGTGCATCTGGCCTGGCAGGGCGGTTCCTTCAGCCCCTACTTTGTCTCCACCTTCTGTGTGGATCCCGCAGGAAACGTGAGTTTTCAAGGTACCCAGCCGGATGCCACAGGCAGCCTGATCGCAGCGGCCCGGGCCGTGCAGGAAGGGTGACATCATGAAGGCCCTGCTGATGTTGCCTCTTCTTATGGTCGAAGTTCCCGCTCGTCCCGTTGTCCGCGCCGTCCAACGGGTAACCGTGAGCACACAGGCCACGCAGGTTCATCACCTGCTCCGCTCCCTGCAGAAAGGAACGGAATCCCCCAAGGATCTTTCGCGGCGTCTGCAGCAAAGTACGCGACTCGCGAAAAAAGTGCTGGCGGATCAAACGTTCATCAGCGTGATCAAACCTGGGCCGGTGAAATCGGATGATGGCAAGGTCTTCACCCTCGAAGGCACGAGTTTCATCATTCCAACTGTTCCTGAACAAAGATCCTGTTCAGCGATTCAGGAAGACTGGCAAAGGCTCGATAAGGTCTATGACATGGTGAATGATCTGGCTCTGGAGTTGGAAGAGGTTTACAGCCACCCTGAATTCTGTGCGCCCTGTGCCGACACGGTGCTGACCACACTTCAGGAGACCACGGAGGAATTGGAAAGCATCAGCACGCGTTTAAACCAGGACGGATCGCGTCGTGTTCAGATTATCTGGGGGCCGAAGGCTTTCCTTGTGGATCGTGAGCAGCCTCGCCAGGATATGCGTTGGGAGAGCCTCATCTATTACAATATAGATGGGAATTCCCGCGCGGCCGGCCCTCAGGAAGCCCTGCCGGTCCCGGATGGTCTCATGATCAGGCCGCCTCTTCTGCAGAATGGTATTCAGTTTCAATTCGAAACCACAGCCGAACGTGCCTGCAGTCCTGGTCTTGAAATTCGTTTCGACGGCCTGATTCAAACCCCTGCCGTCCGCATGCAGCTCATCCTGCTTTCCTACCCTGGAAAGTCATAGTGTGAATTGCGGATGGGAAGAACACCGTAGCGATGTTATAGCTTCCTCGTGAAGGAACAGGACCATAACACGAGGAATTACCTATGCAGATTGCCGAAGAATCCCTCCGGGACGCCCTAGGTTGTGAACTGTCTGACATGATGTATCGACAAAGAGCCCTGGCCCTTTGCAACGAACGTGCGGGTTTCTGGGATGAACACTTCCGCAGCATGGCCGATGACGACCAAAGGAATGTGGAACACCTGGAAACGGTGATGACCGCCTTTGGGGTGCGCGCAGCACCGCGGCGGTCCACGGAACAGATCGCTGATCTTCTGATTGATATCGTGGTGGGGGAAACATCCCAGCCCGTGGAAAAATTGCACGCCTACATGCTGCTGAAAAAACATCAGCAGACCGCGGTCCAGCTCGCCCTCAAAGTTTCCCAGAAATCCCTGCCGGACATTCGTTTGACGCTGGCCCCACTGGAAGGCATGCAGTCGGATCTCAATACCCATATGAATCTACTGATTCACTTCATGGATCACGCCGGCGTCTCGTGGCTGACCGGGAAGGAGATGCAGGAGGGCCTGTTATCGCGTGCGCGTGACGCCGTAGCCGGACTTGCCGGTCGTGTGATTCATCGGAAAGGAAACAACATGGACGAGAGGGAAATTTTTTCAGTTCTGCAAATGGACCACCGCAAAGTGGAACTTCTGTTCAAGGAAATTGAAGACGCGAAAACCCATGAACGCGCTCTCGGCATCTTCCGGCAGCTGAAGGCGGATCTCAACGCCCATTCCATCGCCGAAGAGGAAACGGTTTACATACGCTTCCAGGCTGTGGATTCCATGCGGGAATACCTGGGCGAAGCCCGGCAGGATCATGCTGATATCCGGGTGCTGCTCGATGAAGTCTCCGATGTGCTGGACGAGCATGAACCCTTCCTCGACAAAATCGATGAGCTGCATCAGCTCGTCTCCCAGCATGTGGAGGAGGAGGAAAATCAGCTCTTCAAACTCATCCGCAGAAACAGCAGCGAGGAGCTGCGTCGGGATCTGGCCCAGCATTTTCTTAAGGCCAGGCAGCGTATTCAGGAAAATATCGGGGGGCTGGAAACGGTCCCTCCGCAGACCGGCCGGGAGTCGACCGCTTCCGTATAACCCCTTCAAGCCATCAGCTCGGCATACTCTGCCGGCAAATCATGAGCCAGCATGGTTTCCATGCGGCTCAGCACGATGTCCGTGATCACCTTTTTGGTCATCCGACAGTGCAGCGTTTCTGCGGAGTTGAACGAACCATTCTCAAAGAGTTTGTTGGACGGTGCTCCGCCCCCGCAGAAATGAAAGTATTCACAGCTTGCCTGGCAGGCCTTCACACCAGCTTCAATCTCGCGCGTCATCTCCTGAAATTTCGTGGACTGCTTCAGCTCTTCAATCCCCGAGTGCAGGAAGTTGCCGAGGATGAAGTCCCCATGCGTGGGATGCTTCATGCCTAGTAGCTCTGGACTGAAGCTGCTGAAATTGCCGTCGACATCGACATTGATGATGGCCAGCGGATTGTTTTCCATCGCAAGACCCCGTGGCACTTTGCGCACGGTGCCCATGATCGCGGCATGGGCATGACGGAATTCGCGCACAAGGTTGGGTTGCCCCACTTCAAAGCTCAGCTCATGCATACGCTCCATAAAGCGGCCGAATTCCTCCACAGTCACTGACTGCAGACTGGACGATTCATGGACGCCTTCGATTTCCTCGACGTTGAAGGCGATGCATTCCGGACCCAATTGATAAAGATAGCGAAAGATCGCATCAGGCTGCTGAACCGCATCCTTGGTGACGACCGAGATGGTGTAAAAGGGCAGCCCGGCATCCCTCAGATGCGCCACACCCTGCTCAATCTGAGCCAGCGAACCCTTGCCGCGACGATCCACTCGAAACTTGTCATTGATAAAGGCGGGCCCATCGACGCTGACCCCGACGCTGATCGGCAGCTCCTTGAAGAGTGTGCACCATTCGCGATTGATCAACGTGCCATTGGTCTGCAGGCAGTGTTTGAATTTCACCTCCGCCGGCACATGCTTGCGAATGGCGGCGTCCGCTTCCCGATAGAATTTCATGCCGGCCGCGAGCGGTTCGCCCGCATGCCAGACGATCGAAAACTCCTTATGAATGAGGCCGGATGCGACAATACGGGCGACGCTCTGCTCGATGACTTCGAGGCTCATACGGCGGCGAATCGTTTTGTCCGGCAGATAGCAATAGGTGCAATTTAAATTGCAGAACGGTGTCGCTTGAAGAATAAGCAGTCGCAACGGTCCCATCCAGCACCTCCGTGGGCTGCGGCCCCTTCCCCTCCGGGAAGGAACCGCTTGATCAACGTTGTCACATTGGATAGAAGTTCATCCAATCTCTCCAGTTGTTCCAATTTTTCCAGTCTTTCCAGTCGTTCCAATCCTTCCAATCGTTCCAATCCTTCCAATCAGACCAGTTGTTCCAATCGTTCCAGTCCGACCAGTCTTTCCAGTCCTTCCAATCACTCCAATCCCCCCAGGGGCGGGTTGTTTCGGAGCGTTCGGTGTCGGGACCCAAAGCCTTGACCAGCTTGTTGACATCGCCGTCGCCGGCAAGGCCCGCCGTGGACTTGATGAAACCCAGCACAACGGCGACAACCGCTGCCCGCTTCATCACATTGTTCGATCCTTCGCTGCGTTTCAGATCCTTCAGAAGTTCCTTGACCTTGTCCAAGTGTTCAGAATTCATAACTCTCCTTTCGTCAGCACAAAAGATCCGAGAATCTGGAGCTTGCCCTCTCCATTGCGAGCATAGTAATTTCCCGTCAGTTGCTGCTTGCTCTTGCCACCGATGAAAACCTGATAAAGCTTGACGTTTTCAGGTCCGGTCGGTTGGATGAGGAGTGAACTCCGGTCTCCTTCCTCCACCACACGGATGTGATCGTCCAGGGGCCCTCGCAGATGGCTGCGACTCAGCGGCGAACGGGTCTTATCGAGAAGTTCGACGGCGATTTCACCTTGGAAATGATCCTGCTCGACTTCACCGTCGATGTTCATACGCAGGTACCACTCCTCGCCGCTTTTGCCTTCAATCTTTCCGCTGAAATCTCCCTTCAGATACTGCTCAATCACAGACGGCTGGGAGATATTGCGAAATCTTGTGAATTTTTCCGGATGCTGCAGTTGATTTTTGGTCAAAAATTTTTTCTGTTCTGGGATCGGCAGGGCCAGAATCTCATCAATCGCAAATTTTTTAAGATCCAGAGGCGGAGGCGTTAGCGGTTCAGGAGCCTTGTCAGGAGCAGGTTCGACAGTCTCCTGCACGATCGGAGTCTCGCTTTCGGCAACGGGATCTTTGGGAATCTTTGTCGGCTCGGACACAGAACGCTCGGTACGCACGACCTTAGCTGGAATCGACGGCATAGGCTGAGATAAAGTAAGATCCCGCGCCCGGATTGGCTTTAGCCTTGAGGTGATCCAAAGGAAGGCCAGTAAAAGGAAGAGACAGAAGCCTCCCCACAGCAGAGCCTTGTTCATAATTCTGCTCGTTTTCTAAAAAATTTGTAAGAACCTTGGAAGCCCGACAAGGCTTGGTTTAGATCAATTCTATTACGAACGCAATACGAGGAATCCTCCAACGTTTGATAGCGAAATTTCCTTACGCAGCAATGCAGGATGGACGATTCAAAACGGCTGTTTTATAGGATGATCGAAGAGAAGGAGGCCGGTCATGCTCATGCGCGATTTTATCAAGGATCAGATCGAACCGATTGAAATCGACAACTTCTTCGCCGCCGACCTTTGCCAGCAATGCATTGAGAATGCTGAGCTTGGCTCCTGGCGGCAATCCAATTATGGATCCAGGAAAATTCAACACACCAACCTCGAGCAGGCCTGGCTCGAAGATAAATTACGCGGTCATGTTCCGGAGCGGATTCTGGATTGGGAATACTTCGGCATTCACAAGGGCACCTGCCAGTTCTTCAAATACACGGAAAATGATACCTTTCCCGATCATCAGGACCAGGCCATCGTCTGGGCTCCGGATGTGCAGAGTCTCCTGACTCTCGTCGTGTATTTGAATCGCTGCCAGGGCGGGGCCACGGGCTTTCCGGAGCGACGCCAGAGCATCGAGCCGTCCACGGGCAAAGCGGTTATTTTCCCACAGAATCTGTTGCACAATAGCGCCAGGATCGAAGGCGGTCTCAAGTATATCCTCAGGGCTCAGATCCTTTATAAAAATTGCGGAAGTCTTCCGTATTGAACCGACCCCGCCCGGATACGCCATTAGGGTCTGAAACCCTTCCTCAGCGGGGTTCCCGGCCCTCAATTTGGGACTCTTCATTGGACATGAATGGTCGGCTGTGCTATCGAGAAGCAAAGTTGCGATCCCTATTTCATGCGAGGTTACTATGCAATTTGTCCGCTTCGGCCTCCTGAGTCTTCTGGCCTTGGCTCCACTTTCTGCGCTGGCCGCTTATAAACTGGAACCCGGCAAGTCCCTGCCGCCTCTGACCATTTCCGGCGAGCACGGGGGCAACGTCAAGGACGGAGGCGCCTGGCACAGCCAGTCGATGAACGGCACGCTTAACTTTGTGGTGTATGTGGATCCGGATGACAGCGATTTGAATGACGAGCTGGTGAACCGCCTGCAAGCCGCAAAGTTCCCGGACGCCCTGTTCAACTCCGTCGCCATTATCAACATGGCCGCCACCTGGAAGCCGAATGCCATCATCATGAGTGTGCTGCGCAGCAAGCAGGAAAAATTCCCCCGCACGACTTATGTCTTCGACAAGGATCGCTATGCCGCACAGAACTGGAACCTGACGCCGGAAGGCTATCACGTTCTGCTCGTGGATCGCGACGGCAGCGTGCTTTATGAAAAGGCTGGAAAACTTGAAAAGAACGAGATTGGGAAGTTTATTGATCTCGTGAGCGCGAAGGTCAAGGAAGCGGAGCAGGCGCCTATCGCCAAAGCTGAGACCGTGGCACCAGCGGATGTTCAGAAAGATAAGAAGACTTTGTAACAACTGAGGCTGAAAAAGCAAAGAAACCTCTATAGAGAGATTTCTTTGAATGAGAAGATGCTACATTCTAATGTGCATAAAGCCTAACGGCTTTTGTCTTCGGTCTTTTTACGGGGTGCAGGCTTAAATTTCAAGTCACGCCCACACCGTGAGGGACTTTATCTCTCACGGTGAACACACGCCTCTGATCAAGGCGTGTTGTCTTTCTGGGTGTGATTACGAAGTCATTACGTGCTTTGCATGAGTTTCTGCTGGATTTCCAGATCAGTAAGGTTACGTGCCGCACTGCGAGCCAGGATCGCATTGATCTGATCACGCTCCTGAATGCCAGACGCCATAACGGATTCCATGAGCTGAGTAGCCAGCCTGTCCTTCTGCATATAGACGATCAGCGCATCGAAGAGCTTGGACTTCGGCAGCGTGCGCATCCAGCCCAGACCTTCCTTGTAGACGACATAGCTGGCGACCGACGACGAGATAATGGCAATCTTATGCGCGTCGGGCAGTCTCTCCAGAATGCGATCCCGATATTTTTCCACCAGCACGGGTGGGCAATGCTGAATCACGATGTCCTGGAAGAAGGGATCCTTCAGGACATCATCCGTGCGCTCGGACAGGTTCTCGAGCAGCACGTCGGTCAGATGGTTGATCTCCCTGGAAATGAGGAGCGAAAGATCGACCAGATTGCGGTTCTCCTCCTGCGACAGTTCACGGAAGAGGAGCTTGGCCTCCTGGTCAGCCTTTTTCCGCAGGATCTGGATGACTTCCGAGACATAGATCGTCTTGATTTCCAGGAATTCCTCGGCACTCAGCGTCAGCGAAGCAATAATCTCATAGGACGAGCAGATCACACCGGTCTTGTTCGCCGATGAATCCTTGACAATGATAATGCCCTTTTCCTGCAGACCGCGACGGGCTTCCTTCGTGAAGAAGATGTTGGCTCCTTCGACGATGGCACGAACGCTCGCCTGTCCGTTCTTGCCGAAGAAATCCACCCAATTCTTGTCGTTGACCGAATAAGGACGACCTCCGGCCGGGATGAAGATATCGGCATAAACCTTGCGATAAATTTCATTACGGATCCGGATATTCTCGTTGCTATTGGCAATCACCACAAATCCATTGGGATCCTGGCTCAATTTTTCCTTGTTGAACTCCATAATGGACTTGCCCTCGTGGACAAGACGCAACAGCTCGGACCAATCAAGGCCCTGCGGATCATACGCCGCGCCGTAGCCATCGGAAATGGCGACCACCCGGGCATTCTCTCCGTACTCGCGGTGCAGGATCTTGAGCTCGTTACCGGCCACGTCCCCGTCGGGACCACCGGTCATTTTCACTGTAAATTTGTCGGTCGCCGGATCGATGCCGAGATAGGCCAGAACGTTATCCACATAAACGTTGACCCCTTCCGAGGTCACACCAAATTCCTTGTGGTTGATGCCCTCGCCAGGCTTCGACGACATGAACGCGGCGGCATAACGATAGCCGCGGCGCCGAGCCTGCTCAGGAATCCAGACGATGAGCGCATTGGTGATGTTCTCATCCGGGCCGAGATAGATGATATCCGGCTTGTTATAGAAGCTGACCACCTTGTGCTTGGCCGTCTCGTGCGATTCGTCCTCTTCCACCAGCAGGTCAAGGAGGGCGTTGATCGAACCCTTCACAGCCTGATCCCGGTGTCCGCCTGGTTTCAGAGCCAGCACGGCCTTGGATCCCCCTTCGGGAATGTCCTTGTTCTTCAGCTGCTGAGCGTTGGAGAGGCCATAGACCTCATCAAAGAGCCCGGCCAGCGCCATATCATAATCCGCATCGGAACGCGGCATGACCACACGCACGCCACCGCGGGCGATATCCTTCCAGCGAACCTGGAAGAAACGGAATTCCTTGCCGATGATATAGTAGATGCTGAAGGGCATCTGGTCGTAATACTTCTTGTCGAGGACTTCCGGATTGATGCGGAAGGCCAGACCCGTTTTGGTCGACAGGAAGTAATTGGTCTTCTGGCAGTGGTTGATGAAGCTGATGCATTCGCGGAAGATGCTGCGATCGACTTCCTCGATGATGTCATCGATCTTATCGTTGGCCTCCTCTTCCAGCGCACCATAAATCTTGTCCCAGTCGAGGCGTGCGGACGGGTCGAACTTGGTGCGGAACATCTTCACCAGGATCGCCAGCAGTTCGCGGTGCTGGAAGAAGGTATTGTTGATCTTATAGAGACTGAACGCATAGGGGTTCTGCTTGCTCAGGAAAATATGACACCAGTTGGCCCAGGCCCGGATCAGGTTGGTGGCGTTGATCGAGAACAGGAATGGCGCTTCGCTGAACTTGCTGAAGTCATCGTAATCCACCCAACCCAAGGTCCTGAGAGCCTTGGTCAGCTGAATCATCGGCACCATTTCCGAGTTCACCTTTTCACCCGTGCCATGGGACAGAATCAGGTGCATGACGGTGATCGACTCGTCGTAACCCTCTTCGAATTTCGCGAGGAAGGCACGACCCACGTTGAAGTCATAACGGTGAATCAGATTAAGAACCGGCTCCAGCATGTTGGCTGGCGAAATATTCTTGAAGCCCAGAGTCAGACGCGCACTGGTCGAATTCTCGATCGTATCCAGGATGGTATGCGCCCCCTGATGCTCGATCATGTGCTTGACCATGCGATAGGTCAGCGAAAGGCGCGCGGTGGTCGCGTAGGTCACAAGATCGTTGTCGAGGTTATTGAGGTAATGGTTGACCTCCTTTTCGCTGCCGTACTCTTCGTGCATCATTTGCCGCGAGTACTCGATCTTGTCAGCAATGTGCTTGTTGCTGCGATCGAGCGGCTTATGCTTGGAACAGATAAAGGTCGACAGGAAGAGGAGCTTGTCGCGGGAGAAATACACCGCACCCATCTTCAGGTCATTGCCCTTGATCCGCGTGGCCATATCGATCAGAATTTTGCGGTCCCCGCCTGGCCCGATGTAGGTAACCTTGGAACGATCACGATCCCAAAGTTCCACCGTCTGCTTCGTTTCAAACACGTGACCAGTGATGATCGCCGACAGGTGCCGAACCTTTTCCTGCCTTGGCGTCGTCTGATAATAGATCGGCGGCATGGCATTGAAAAACCACGGGGTCAGAATCGAAATGCTATGATCCAGACCAATGCGTACGGTTTCAGCGATATCCTCGATATAGTGTTCCAGCTGCTCTCCGGACATTTCCCGCGCATAGGTGGGAGATTCCACACTGTCCTGGAAATCGAGACTCAACTCACCGTCTTGTCGCTTCTTCACTTTTTCAGTCGTTGATGTTTTCATTTTACGGGGTCCTAATGTTCACCATTATTCTGAGGCGGCGCCCCTGTGCCCAAGCGCCGTCATCCTTCATTGGGAATCAAGAAATTTTTGCCAGCGTTCGGTCATGCGACCAAAGCTGGTGCCGGTCAGGCCGCCCTCGCTGGCGTGAATCTCCAGGAGATCCTCGGCCGGGGTCCGAGCGCGGTCGGTATAGTATGCCGCGTAAGCTTCAAATATACGCGAAGTATTGGCTCCTTGGAAACACGGCGGCAAACCGCCAAAAGCATCCCGTGCAATCCGCATGATTTTCTGGGCCATCTGAGCCATATCGGGATTTTTCAGGCCATGGATGGAATACTTCCAGTATTCGATCAACCGATTGCGGAGAGGCAAAAGAAGATCAAGGCCGGCATGCAGGGCGGTATCATTGTAAAGCATGGCCACACAAAACGCAGCGGGCGCCACCTGCCAGAAGCGGTGCTGGCAATCGATCGAACGCAGTTCCATGAATCCGCGGGCACGCACTTCCGGAAACTGCAGCGAAAGATGCGTCTGCAGCTCCTTCATGGTTGGTTTCACACCATCGATGCCGTGTTCAACCCAATCCTTGAAGCGGAAGCGGCCATCCATCACCCGATAGTGCAGAGGCTCCGCAAACACCACCCGACCGTTCATGATGAAGTCATAGTAAGTATCCACGCAGGCCTTGCGATTCATGGACTTCACCACGCCTTCCAGATGAGGAAAGCCAGTACGGGAGTCATCCATATGCTGCCAGACCCGGGCCCGATTGCTGAGGTATTCGTTGGCCTGGCCATCCAGGAAAGGTGAATTCGCAAACATCGCCGTCGCAAACGGGGCTAAAAGGTTGGCCAGGAGATAACGTTTGGCCAGCACTTCGTCATTGCCGCCGAAATCGAGGTTGACCTGAATCGTACAGGTCTGTCGCATCATGCGGCGCCCAAATTCGTTTTGACTGGTGAAAAAGGCATCCATCGCCCGATAGCGGGGCTTGGTCATCTGCAGACCGATCTCATCCACAGTCAGCCAGGGGTTCATGCCGACCTGAATAATACTGATCCCTTTTTGCGCCAGCGCCTGATCCAAAATTCCCTGGATGCTTTGCATGCGCTGAATCGCCTCAGACAGGCAGGGATAGGGCCGGGTCGAAAATTCGAGCTGTCCACCGGGTTCAAAGCTGATCATGTCCGAATCGTCGAGACTGATGGTCAGAAGATGGGTGGGGTCATCGGGCTGATAGTTATATTGCCACAATGACTGAGATGCCTTCAGGCTTTCGAGGGCAGGAACCAGCCCGCCTTCATCGAAAAGGTGAACGGTCTCAGGCTTCTTCTGATTCAGGGTTCGCGTCCAGAGTGGCAGCATTTCCACTTCCAGACCCACAAGTCCTGGCCATTTTGGATATTTGGTACAGTAGTCCGCGGGGCGCAGCGGAAAGACTTTGTGGTAAACGTATTCGTAGCAGGCCTCGGCACTCAAGGTTTCCTGCTTCTGATCCGCCATGCTTGACCTCTTTCTCCAGTATAATCAGTCCACCTTCGTAGGCCTGGTTATACCCCAGCAGCGCTAAACTGCACAATAGTCCGCTCCCACGGGGGACGCCTTTTGTAACAAAAGCGCCGCCGGAACCGATCCGTGGCGCTTTTTCGCTCAGTTGGAAGCTCTTACTGGGCTTCCACTTCCACATTGATGGCAAAATTCAGAATCCCGTTGCGCCGTACGGTATCAATGAGCTTCACGACATCGCCGTGAGGCGTTTTCACGTCGGCGGAGATCAGCGCCTGCACATCGGGCTTGGCCTTTTTGCGATCCGCAATGACTTGCGGCAGTTCTTCGTAACTGATCGGCTTGCCATCCAAAAACAGCTTCGAGTCCTTGTCGATACTGAAGCCGAGGTTGGTGGCCCCGGTATCCTGACCCGTCGCGGCCTTGGGCAGCTCCAGATTGATCGCATTGTTGGTGATGTAGTTGGCTGTGACCATAAAGATAATCAGGAGCACGAGCATCACGTCCACCAGCGGTGTGACGTTGATATCGTTAATCCCTTCGTCATCATTCTGTACGCTGCCGGCCATGGCATTTCCTTATTCTGAAAAGTGAGCGATGACCAAATTCTTCATCGCTTCGGCATTGGACAATTTGCGGCGCACCACGCGTTGAAAACCGTTGAAGGCAATGACCGCGGGAATCGCCACGATAAGGCCGACCGCCGTGGCGATCAGGGCTTCCGAGATACCGGCCATGACCACGGAGGGACCGCCGGCCGGGTTGGTGGCGAGGTCGCTGAACGCCTGGATGATCCCGATAACGGTACCGAAGAGACCGATAAAAGGAGCGTTGGAGCCGAGCGTCCCAAGGATCACAAGACCATGGTCGAGTTTTTGTTTTTCACCAAACAGAAAACCGGTCATGCTTTGTTCCATGGCATCGACGCCACGTTCCTTGTACTCAAGACCGCGCAGGATGGTTTGCGATTCGATGGACGCGCTGGTGCTGCACATGCCTTTGATGCCGTCGATGTCATTGTCGATCAGACGACGGGTCACTTCGCGCGAGAAATTCACAAAATCGAGACGGATGCGGGCGTAAAAAATCAAGCGTTCCACTATGACCCCGAGCGAGATTACGCTGAGAGCCAGAAGGAGCCACAGCACCCATTCGCTACCGAGTGAAGTGATCGCCAGCAACTTGTCCACGATGTTAAATTCCATCTTACCGCTACTCCTTTCGCTGAGAGAACCCTGTTCTCTTCAAGATATGGCATAGGTTACTCAATGGTGTCATCAAGCTTCTGATCGAAATGCCTGGGACATAAAGTCTTCGTAGAGGCGGAGGCTCACGATGCCCTCGCCCATCTGTTCGGAGCTGACGCGCAAAAGGCCGGGTCGATCGGTCGCCTCGTGCAGAATCACATGATCCCAGGCCAGTCGATCCCGGACAAATTGCGACTGGGCCGCTATTTTTTCCGCGCGCGCGACAACCCAGCCACGTGGGGTTTCTTCGAAGAGATAGCCCCGATCATTCCAGGGCTGTAGAAAAAAGTAGGCGCGATCACCAGCCAGTTTGCCGGCTTCCCAGAGAGCGCGGGGTGTGGCGCCCGGTTCCTGCTTGGTTCGGCGGTTGCAGTCGTACATGAGTTGGCGGAACCGATGGAAGGCGTCCTGCACGAGGCGGCTATCCGTGACCGGCCGCCACTCTGTTGGGCTACGGCGTTCCGGACGAGCCAGCGTCAAAAGGCGGCGGTTTTCACGAGCCTGAAGGTCCTGAAGTTTCCGCTTTTGCGAGTCCTCGTGCGAAGCCTTATCGCGTGGCCACCAACTGCGCCAGCTGATCAGGGGCTTCAAGTTTTGCAAAATTTCCTGAAAATTTCTCACAACATTCCTTGACAAGAAACGCAAGGTTCCGTAAACAAACACCTCACCTCGAGAGATCTTGGAATCTTTCAGAGAAAGCGGGTGTAGCTCAGTTGGCTAGAGCGGCGCGTTGCCATCGCGCAGGTCGAGGGTTCGAGTCCCTTCACCCGCTCCATCATTCGAATCGAGGTTTCCCAAAGCGGGTGTAGCTCAGTTGGCTAGAGCGGCGCGTTGCCATCGCGCAGGTCGAGGGTTCGAGTCCCTTCACCCGCTCCAATATCTTCCAGTATTCCATACTCCACTCTATCGTGAATTCAGAAAACAAACGCGGGCAAAAGCTGCCGGTGTTGACTTTGTTTCTGTCGCCGCCGCGCGCCATGCGAAATTGCGGCCTGTTCTGTCGCGGCGCAGGACCGCTGCGGTTCAACTCCGGGCTCCTCGTCACGCCGCCGATGCCGCTCCAACTCCCGGCTTCCGTCACGCCCACAAGGCTCCAATTCTGGTTTCTGTCACGCCCGGAGGGCGCCGGCCCGCATGCCGTGAAACGTCATTTTACCCATCATCCCTCAATTTTTCTCCCCCAAATACCCAACGTTAAGGATTGACACCGGCCCGACCGGGTGTTTTAAAAGCCTCGCCATGCGCAAGGTTTCCGCCAGGAATCAAAAGGGAAGTCGGTGAAAATCCGACGCGGACCCGCCGCTGTAAGTTGGGAGCATGCCCGATCCATACCACTCGAAATCCATCGGGGAAGGGGATCGGGAACCGGCCAGACGCTGGAATCCCACAAGCCAGAAGACCTGCCTGCGCCATGAGGTTCGACAATCCCCGGGTGAATGGGAATGTTGAACGGCACCGGCGCGAGCTGTGTCGTCTTCCAATACCCGTGGTTTACCGCAATCTCCAACCATGAGGGAAAGGAAGGTCCATGCCGACCATCACCACGCAAGCACGTCGACATCTGCGCATCACAAGGCATCTCAAAATCGGTCTTGTCCACAAATCCATCATCACGCTCGCCATCGTCGGCCTTGTGCTCTACATGATGCTCTTCACCACCACTCCGATCGTTCACGATTACTTCCACGAACTGAGACATAACCTTATGCTCATTCCCTGTCACTGAAAGGTTGGCTTATGCTCCCCATTCTCGTCATGACCCTGCTCTGTTTCATAAGCAGCCACCTGCACGCCGCCGAACCCGTAAGGCTCGAGCTGCAAACCGATCGGCCTCCCAGCGACGTTCATCCGCGTGAGGACAGCCTCGAATTTCGCATTCTCGTGCAGTCTCCGAACGGAGAGCGGCCCCCTCGCGCCCGTCTCCACATTCAACTGCAGGCCCCGAAGAGCCCCTGGCTTGGTTCCACCGATTTCCCAGTGGTCGAAGGAACCACACTCCATGAAGCCGTTGTTCCCATCGAACGGGGATCCCATGCTTTTCAATTCATACCCCCGATTCGCGGCGTCTATACCCTCGCCGCAACTCTCACTCCCATGCCGGGCGATTCCAGCTTTGCGCCCATCCGCAAGGAATGGCAAACGACCATCACCGAAAGCCCGGCTCGCGTGAGAAATTTGGGCGTTCTCCTCATGATCCTCATCGCCGTCGGCAGCATCAGTGGATTTATTTTTGCCCGTGGAGCGGGCTCAACCGCTGGACTCGTGCTGCTGCTTGTCTTTTGGCCCAATACTCCATTGAAAGCTCACGGTTCGCACGAGCACGCGGCGCCCCCTTCCGCTCCCGAACATCACGAAGATGATCTCGGTGGAACCGTCACCATCCAGTTGCTCACCGCCGAACCACGGGTGGGCCGACTCGCCGAACTCACCGCCCGTTATCAGAATGCCAAGGGACTTGCGAAGGCCGCCCGTTTTCAAGTGCAGGTCACCCAGCTGGAACACGAGCGCCAGGTTTTTTACACGGAAGTCGAAGCTCCCGACGGTCTTCTTCACTGGCAGGGACAATTTTATGATGGCTCCCCGCATCGCGTGACAGTTCTCGCCACACCTTTGACGGAAACCAGAGAACCAGGGACCAGCGCCCGGGCGGAGCTGGATGTTGACGTCATCGGCGTGGAACCTCCACTGCCTTCCGTCATCAAATCCTTTGGACTTCTGATGTTTGTCACAGCCCTGGCCTTGATTCTGGGTCTGGTTGCAGGACATCATGCGGCTGGTCGCAAGGGTGGTCTGGCTTGAATGAAAACGCGGACACAACCGAGCGGCCTCCTCTCCTCATCGACCAGGTGATCGGACAGGAGCATGCCGTGGCCGTGGTGCGTCTGGCCGCTAAACAAAGACGCTTTGTGCTGCTCATAGGCGAACCAGGCACCGGCAAAAGTCTGCTCGGTCGTGCCATTGCGGAACTCCTGCCGCCGACCGAAGCCTTTTGCGTCGCCAGTCTGGAGAATCCCGACGATCCAAGCTGTCCGCGCATTGTCGTGCGTCCGCGTGCTGAACTGGAAGCGGAGCAAAAGAAGGAGCGGCAGCAGGAGCGACGGGAAACGTTCAGTCACAATTATCTCCTCAGTCTCGCCGCCGGCGGCATCCTTCTCCTTTGTGGCTGGCTGCTGATCAGGGACCGGGCCTATGGTCTGAGTCTGGCCGGAGTGATGGCTCTGATCTGGCTCTGGCGTCTCAGAAAACCTGGTCGAACGCGTGCGAGCGGCCGCGCTGCAAAAATTCTGGTCGAACGCAAGGCCGGTCCCGCCCCCTTTATCGATGCCACCGCCAGCAGTGAAGGCGCGCTCTTTGGTGATGTGCGGCATGATCCTTATCAATCCGGGGGCTCGGAAAGTCCACCGCACGCTCTGGTCGAACCCGGGGCTGTGCATAGGGCGCACGGCGGGATTCTCTACATTGACGAAATCGGAAACCTCAGCGTTGAGGCGCAAAAACTTTTGCTCACCGCGATTCAGGATCGTTCCCTGCCCATCACGGGACGGCAGAGCGGTTCCAGTGGAACCCTGATTCGCAGTGAACCGGTTCCCTGTGATTTTGTGCTGGTGGCGGCCGGCAATGTCGAGGATCTGCCGCGCATCATTCCAGCTCTGCGTTCGCGAATTTTAGGCTATGGATTTGAAGTGCTCACCGCCTGCACGATGCCGGATACGCCGCAGCATCGCCGGGACCTCGATCGTTTCGTGGCTCAGGAGGTTAATAAGGATGGACGCATCCCACATTTTACCCCGTCAGCTCTGGCCCTCATTTACGAGGAAGCACGTCGACGCTCCGGCCAGGCGGGACGTCTGACCACGCGTCTCAGGGAATTGGGAGGGCTGGTGCGTATCGCCGGTGATCTGGCTATTCAGGCAGGCCTGGCCCAGGTGGATGCGGATCAGGTGCAGCTTGCGCTGCGTTACGCGGCATCGATTGAGGAGCAGCAGCTGGCGCTCCCCGCAGGGCATGACGTCAGTGGTTTGATACCAGAATTTTCGGCGCGTCTTGTGCACAGTTCTTCTGAGTTTCCATGTCCGCGTCGTTGATCATGCGAAAGCGCTGATCCGCACCAGGAACTACGGATGGCCGCAGCATCTCACCGCTCGGTCGGACAAGACTCGACCAGCAGAGTCCATGAAAAGTTCCACCCAGGGTCAGAACCAGAGCAATGGCTGAGAATTTCTTGAGGGATCGCAGACGATCTTCCCCATGCATAACGTACCTCTTCGATGTTTCGTACCCCTAACTTACCAGTTGGGATTTTTTTTTCCACGAAACGGAGGGACGCATGGGTAAAAAAAGGTGGGCTCTCGAAAAAACTGTTGAAGATTCCAGGGGGCCCGAGGCCCCCCGGCGCTTACATATGGGTCATGAGGTTGGCGATCTGACGACTGAAGCGCATGGGGTCTTCGATCGGAGAACCTTCGGTCAACAGAGCCTGGTTGTACAGAATCTCCGCCCATTCTTTCTGGGTGTTTTCCGGCAGATCCTTCATGCGACCAAACACCGGATGATTGGGGTTGATCTCCATGATGCGTTTCTGCTGCGGCATCGACTGGCCCATGGATTCCATCATGCGAGCCATGCGCGCGGATGGATCGTAGGCGCCGGACACGAGGCAGCAGGGGGAATCCACAAGGCGCGTGGAGATTTTCACTTCCTTCACCTTTTCCGCCACCGCACCCTGAATGGTGTTGAGCAGAGACTTGAACTCCTGCTCCTTGGCTTTCACCTCTTCCTCGGTCTTCTTCTTCTCTTCCTCACTATCAAGGTCAAGGCCTTCCTTGGTGATGGACCGCAGATGCTTGTCCTTGAATTTGGAAATCGACTGCATAACCCACTCATCGACCGGATCGATGCAGTAGAGCACTTCATAGTCCTTGGCCTTCAGGCGTTCAAGGTAGGGGCTGTTCTGCAGTGTCTTGAGCGAGTCGCCGGTGATGAAGTAAATTTCCTTCTGCTCTTTCTTCATGCGGCCGACATACTCGGCGAGGCTCGTCAGCTTATCCGAATGCGTGCTGTGGAAGAGGCTCAGTTCCTCCAGCTTTTCCTTGTTGGAGAAATCGTTGGTGATCCCTTCCTTCAGGGTGGCACCGAAGTTTTTCCAGAAGGTCTCATAGCGCTCACGCTCATTGTCCATCATGCTCTGGAGGTGCTTCAGCACCTTGCCGACCACAGCCTTCTTGATGGCCTGAACCTGACGATCCTTCTGCAGAATCTCACGCGAAACGTTGAGGGAAAGGTCCGAACTATCGATCACGCCGCGCAGAAACCGCAGGTAAGCCGGCACGAGATCTTCACAGTGATCCATGATAAACACGCGGTTCACGTAAAGGGAAAGACCCCACTTCGTGTCGCGATAGTTGTAATCGAAGGGCACCGTGCTGGGAATGAACATCAGCGCGGTAAATTCCTGACTGCCTTCAGCGCGATAGTGGATGCGTTCGAACGGATCGCTCCAGTCGTGCGAGACGTGCTTATAGAATTCCTTATACTCGTCATCTGTCACCTCGCTGGGCGAGCGCAGCCAGATGGCCTTGCGGCTGTTGAGGACCTCGTCCTCTTCGACCTTTTTGGTCTTGCCTTCGATAGGCTTGCCTTCGGCATCGACTTCGTCCTCTTCGCGCGTGACCTTCATTTTGATCGGCCAGGCGATGAAGTCGGAGTATTTTTTCACGATGCGGCGCAGGACCCATTCATCGGCGAAATCTTCCACGGAGCTGTCATCATCTTCGAATTTCTTGAGATGCAGGATGATCGTGGTGCCATGGCCTTCGGGACGCTTGACGCTGTCCACGGTAAAGGAGCCATCCCCCGTGCTTTCCCAAAGCGTGCCTTCCTCGGTGCCGGCCTTGCTGGTATGAACCGTGACGCGATCGGCCACCATGAAAGAGGAATAGAAACCCACACCGAACTGACCAATCAGTTCCGGCTTATCCTTGGCTTCCTTGGCTTTTTTCAGGAATTCCTTGGTGCCCGAGTGGGCGATGGTTCCAATGTTTTGCAGCACTTCATCGTGGGTCATCCCGATCCCGTTATCGATGATGGTCAGCGTGCGCTTTTCCTTGTCGGGTACAAGACGGATATGCTTTTCCTCATCCGAGCCCTTCCACTCGGGATGGGAAAGCTCCTCAAAACGCAGCTTGTCCAGTGCGTCTGAAGCATTCGAAATCAACTCGCGTAAGAATATTTCACGGTGTGAGTATAGCGAGTGGACCATAAGGTCCAGAATTTGTTTGACTTCGGCTTGAAACGCACGTGTTTCTTTGGCCATGAACCGCTCCTCATGTTAGTCCAAAAGTCGTTAAACTCCTCGTATAACACCATGAGCTTTGTTTTGCAGCTGTCAAGAGCTGGCGGGAAAATTACGGGGGGGCAGAGCCGCAGGCAAATGACGGGTGGAGTGGCAGCCGCAGAGCCGCAGGCAAATGACGGGGAGTGGCCGAAGCCGCAGGCAAATTCCGGTGGGGTGGCGGCCGGAGGACCGGCCCTTCGCGGGCTCAGGTGACAGCCGGGGGGGACCGGCCGTCAAAATTTTGACACATCAGGTCGTAAGCGTAGCCCCGGTCAAAGGCGGTACAGTATCCGGAAGGGTCAGGACTTCCTGGGTCGGCTGCTCCTTGGCAATCGACTTCTGAAGGGCTTCCTCAGCGGCCTCAAGATTAACTATATTCAATAATCCCGCCCGTTTACGGTACGGGTTGAACGTGCTTTTGGGTGGCGGACTGGTATTCACGGGGCCGGTGATATAGGCACTCAGGGCACTCCGCGAAAGCACGCTGGCATGAGGCTTAAGATCAGCATTTTCCATTATCATCTCCAGAAGTTGAACAGCAGCAGGGCGCACGGCCAGCTTTTAAAATCCATAAGCCGGCCCCTGGATCCTGCACAAAACAAGCCACTCTAACATACAATAGAGAGTGAGGCTGGCGCACCCAAACGCCATGATACTCATTAACTCATCGCCAGTGAGAAATCCATGAGTCCCAGCCAGGATGCGGGGATAAGCCCCTTTCAGACCATGCAGGCTCGCTGCGTCATTTGCGAAAAGGATGGCCGCTTCAGTCGCCTGAAGTCCACCCTTTATAGCGAGACGAAACGCGATATCGATTTGCGCCCCGTCACCGTTCTTTGGTCCAAAAAGGTAGCTCCTCGTGTGGACCCCAAACTCTTCTATTTCTGGCAATGTCCCTACTGTTTTTTTACCGCCGACCACATTTTTTTTCTGCAGCCATTTAAAGATGGCAATTTGAGCACGACCCGTTTCCGCAAGCAGTATCAAAAAGGTCAGGCGGCCTATACCACGTCGCAGAGTATCCAACAACTTTTGATCAGTGACCCCAAGGAGAATCAATCCGTTTTTATCAACGGTCTCAAACTGAATCTTCTGGCCTGCTTTCAGTGGGAACAGGTCGAGGAGGTCGTCAACGGGGAATGCCTTCAGCTGGCGTCCTACTATTTGCGCCTGGGCTGGCTGTTGCATGATCTTCGCCACGGACTCACCAAATCGCCAAGCGTCAAGGAGGAAGCCCAAGCGCTGATCTCCGCACTGAGGCCGCTTTGGCCCTCTTTTGCGCCAGGTGAGCCCGCGACGCTGGAAAAGGCACTGAAGTATTATCAGCTCGCGCTGACCAAATCCGCAGCGGTGAATACCATCCTGCAGGAGGTCAACGTCCGTCTCATCATCACCCGCATCCACATGAAGCTGAGCCGCTTGGGAGAAGCAAAAAAATCCATCGTGGAATGCAAGAGCCGCGTGAAGTACTACGAAAGCCTGATCAAAAAGAAGCGCGGGGATGATAGCCACTTTGCAAGCAGTGACCTGCAGGACATGGAAACCGCTCATGGCAAATGCCTCGCGCTCCTCAGCCAGGTGGAATTGATTTATGACAAGATCGAACTGACGATCATCGAGCGCCAGGTCAAGACCGCTCAGGATTTGTTGAATCAGCATGCGGATAAAAGTTACGAAGAGAAGGTGCAGATTCTGCGGCAGGCCCGCTACTCGGATAAAGTCATCGCCAAAGTGCTGCCGAAGGAAAAGAAGAAAGGTCTGTTCGATATCCTGAAATCCGGTTGAGATAAAAAACCCGGGCTGGTTGGAAAGCCCGGGTCATCAATCACAGGGAAGTTCGCGTGAACAGTTCAGGAGAGCTGTTAGAAAATAAAGCCGAGGGAAGCCTGGACTTCATTGTTGCGGATTCCCACGTCCTTATACTTCAGGCCATCATAGACCAGACCAGCCCCTTCCAATTCGAGATCGACATCACTGCGAGCAAAAGTATCCGTGTACTTGTATTCCAAACCCACAGTGGTGGCATAATTGAGCTTATAGCGCGCACCGGCACCGACATCGTAGTTACCCAGGTTGGTGCCATCTGCATCCGCTTCGATGCCACCGTCATTGAAGCTATCAAGAGTCAGGCGGTGATAGGAAAGACCCGCCTTGCCAAAGACTGCGGTCGTCTCGTTGGACCAAACATCCAGCGAGCCATAGACGTTGGCGGTGAGGTCGGAGTATCCGGCCTGCTCATTTTCGCCATCATAGTTGATGTAACCGACACCAGCGCCGACATACATTTGGTTGGCCAGGCGCATTTCAAACGCGGCACCGCCACCGATCGAGTTCAGCTCATCTCCTTCCTGTTCGTCGGCAGAAAACTCACGACCGATCGTGACGTTGCCACCACGAGCTTCCATACCATCGATGCGAAGCTGGGACTGAGACGTAAACACGAAAGCCTTAACCTGGCCAACATCGGCGAATGCAGGGGCAGAAGTCAAAGCCACAAGTCCAACGAGAGAAAGCAGAGTTGTCTTCATAAGTGTTCTACCTTTCATGATGCTAAATCGACCCATCTAAGCCCTGGGGTCACGCTTGGCAATGCAAGCCGCAGGCCAGCATTCGCGGCTCTCCGAATGGCTTAAAATGAGTCATTTGCGAGGGAATTGTGCCCAACACCAAGTAAGTTGACGCAGTAAAAATCGAGGATCACAGGTATGGGGTGCAGCAGATTTCCGAACAGCTGTATGAGCCAGGTTACGTTGAGCCGCTCAGTGGGTCACGCCGGGGCCATCGCGGAAAATGAAATAAACAGCACCGAGGAGGCAGAGTCCGGCCCAGAGCAGGTTCAGCTGAGGCTTTTCTTTCATATAGAAAATGGAAAAACCAACAAAGACCAGGAGCGTGATGACTTCCTGGATAATTTTCAGCTGAGCCAGGCTGAAGAATTGGTAACCGGTGCGATTGGCTGGCACCTGCAGGCAATATTCAAAGAAGGCGATGCCCCAGCTCACCAGGATCGCGAAGTAAAGCGGTTTGTGATTCATGGTCTTGAGATGCCCGTACCAGGCATAGGTCATAAAGAAATTGGACAGAAGAAGAAGACCCAAAGTCTTCAGCATGGGTGGCTCCGGCTGGCAAGGGATGGAAAGCATTGTGCCGAATTCCATGGAATTCCGCAACGCCTACCGAAGGGAAACGGGGACAACCGATTTTTGACCAGGTCAGCGTGCAGAGCTGGGTAAAAAAGCGGAAGGAATCGTCCGTTGCCGGCGGGGAAAGGATTGAACCTCAACCCCTCTGCTGCAGACCAGCGCCTCGGAGTCGGGCGGAATTTTCCAGCCCCAGCCTCGGTCGGCCTCGAGTCCCGTCCAGCGATCAGAATGCCGGCAGCGATCATAGGATGCACCCAGCAGGCGGCCCTCCGGGGCTGAAGAGCGGCGCGACCTACCCTTTCTGCATGGCGTGGCCGCTTGATCGTCCTCCCTCTCCCACCCTCATTCGACTCAGGCTGGCGTGACTGCAGTGTCGGCTTGAAAGCGCTTCCCGACAGGCCGGTTGGAATTTTTTTTCCTTATCAGCTCTATGTTTCAAGGATCTTTCGTTTTTTTAAATTCGACAGGGCACCAACAGGAAGTATACCGACTGTAGATCGTCACAAACAGCCGACAGATTTTGGACTCGATTCGAGGGGATCGCTATGACACGTTTCATGCTCTCACTGGGGCTATTATGCGCCATTTTCACGGGACCGAAGGACAGGCTACTTGCCAATGCGGAGATTGATCCAGATGAGTACATCGAGGAAGAGAATCGTGAAGTTGACCCGGACATTGCTGATTATTCCGAAGTCGCGGATCTGGTCGAAGAGCGCGCCAGGCACACCCGCTACCCCATCGTCCTGCTTCACGGATTTCTCGGATGGGACCAGGTCTTCTTTTTCGATTATTTCTACAAGGTGCGCGGCACGCTCCACGGCAAAGGCTATGACATCTTCACCACAGTTGTCAGTCCTGTCCAGACAGTGGCTCTACGTGCCCGCGAACTCGCGCCGCAGCTCGATGCAATAATGCAGGCCACCGGCGCCGAGAAGGTGAATATCGTCGCGCACTCGATGGGTGGACTGGATGCCCGTTATCTGATCGCCCAGATGGGATATGCCCACAAGGTGGCTTCGGTGACGACCATCGGCACACCGCACCGCGGCTCGCCGGTTCCCGATTTGATCTTTAAGGTTTTAGGCAAAGGCGACAACCTGCTGTATAAGGCGTTCGAATATCTGGTGGCGGGCTTTCTTGGCAAAGGCCAGAAGAGGCCGTCAGATCTCGACATCCGGGCCGCCCTTTGGAACCTATCGCCCAGGTTTCTGGAGGAGGAATTCAATCCTGCGAATCTCGACAGCCCGGATGTCTACTACCAATCCTATTCCGGCGCCAGCAGCATCACCGGCTGGGGCACGGGCGATCGCATGGATCCCCTGCTGATTGGTTTTCAGGTGGCCTTTGGTCTTGGCACAAGGAATGACGGACTGGTCGCGGAAAGTTCCTCGATCTGGGGACGCTATCGCGGGACCGTCAGCGCCGATCATATCGACCTGATCGGACAGCTTTTTGGGAGCACGTCGAGTCGTTTTCGTCATCTGAATTTTTATCAGACTTTGGCGAACGATTTGGCTGACCTCGGTTTCTAAGGACTCTGTTCTGTTTGATACGGGCTGTGATATGCTGATGCCCTTCGTTCTTAACCTGGGGTTTCGGACATGCACAGTCTGTTTTCTTGCCTTTTGCTCCTGGCCTGGATTTTTTCCCTCCCGCTTGAAGCCCACGACAAAAAAATCTATCAGCTCGATACCAGCCCGCTTCAGGCTGAGCCGGATCTGGCCCGGGAATTTCAAATCCTACAGGAGAAGTTCCAGGTCGAGGCTTTGTCCAATGCCGAACATGAACGCCGCCTGACCATCCTGGAACAGGTGATTCGAAAAAAACCCGACTGGCTCGATGGTTATTCCATGATGGCCGCGGAATCCTTTTTTCTGGGTTCAAGTTTCACCGATCCCAAGGACCACCCCACCGCCCGCCGTTACCTGGATGAGGGTGAAAAACGCATCAATGAGTGTTTGAAGCGCGCGCCGACCAATATCCTCTGCAAGTTTTTCAAGGCCTCCCTGCGGGCCAAGATTGCCAGCATTGATGGCATCTTCGCCTCCCTGCGTTATGGGCGCTCGGTGCGCGACGCCTGGATCGAAGTCGTGGAATCGGGCATCGACATGCAGTTCCGCCCGAACGTATCCCTGCAAGGGTCCGTGCACTATGGGCTTGGGCTCTTCTTCCGCCTTGTGCCCAACTTCTTTCTGATGGATTGGTTCTTTCACATTCGCGGCAATATCGATGAATCGATCAAGTATCATCGGGCTGCGGTGAAGTTCGATGGCAACAACCCATGCTACACCTTGATGCTGGCCGTCTCACTCCTCTGCAAGGTGAAGGGCAAACCCAATACCCCGGAGTACGCCGAAGCCATGAGCCTTCTCAGTGCTCCCGCATCCAGGCCTGTTGATGTCGCCCAGGCTGTCTGCGTTCATGACATTCCAAAAATTCGCAATGAACCGAAGAAAACCTGTGGTTATACTCAGGCCAAGTATCAGGATGATGTCAAAGAAGAAGACTTTAAAAAGTAAGCCGCGCAAGGCCGTCGGCATCCAGCGACGGCGGCCTTTCTTTGGAACTATTCAAAACTTTCTGCCAAATGATCAGCCCGCGCTCCTGACTCCAAACGGACTCTTCTCTTCCGCAACAGATATTCTAAGATAGTAAGAGCCTGGCCGAAAACCCCTTGAAGGCAAGGCGTCAACGAGCGAGGAGTTTTCGGCCAGGCTCCTAGAAACAGGTTAAAAACTCTCCATGAACACCCGATTTCCTCAGGCTTTCGCAGCCGTGCCGCCGCCTCTCAGAGCCAGTCTCTGGGACGTTACGTTCTATTCGCTGATGGTTGGAATGGCTGAAACCTATCTCAGTGCCTTTGTGCTGACCATGGGTTTCAGTGAACGGGCCTCCGGCCTGCTCGTGACCCTGCCGATGCTGATCGGGTCGGTCATTCAACTGGCGTCCGGATTCTGTGCCCAGTTTTTCCGCTCCCAGAAATTCTGGGTCATGGTGAGTGCCAGCATTCAGGGCAGTGCTCTGGTGCTGCTCGCTCTTCTAAGCTACGGCTGGACCATCAGTCCTCTGTCGAACGACATCACGGTCTTTGTCTTGATCAGCGTCTACTGGACCTTTGGTCTGGCAGCCGGCCCGAGCTGGAGCAGCTGGATTGGTTCCATCGTGCCCGATGAACAGCGGACCCATTTTTTCTCCTACCGCACCCGGGTGGCCCAGTTCTTTACCCTGCTTGGTCTGCTGGTGGCGGGTCTGGCTTTGGAAACCCAATCGGAAACGCCCCAAAGGCTGCCGATCTTTGCGCTCCTGTTTTTTGTAAGTGGCCTCTGCCGTTACATATCCGTCGTATTTCTGGCGAAGCATCCGGACAGCCTCGTGCGCCCCCTGGTCGATGCGCGGGCCCTCTTCAAAAAGAGTTTCTGGTCCTGGCTGGCTGAAAAGCGTTCCCTGGTCATTATCCTTTTTCTCTTTCTGACTCAAATCGCCACCAACATCTCTGGTCCCTTCTTTAACGCCTACATGCTAAAGCAGCTGGAACTCGACTATCATGACTATATGATCCTGATCAGCACAGCATTCGTCGCGCGTGTGGTGGGCGGCGGGGTCATGCATAAGCTGGCCCATAATCTTGGCTCCACGACCCTGACCCATCTGGGAGCCCTGCTCATCGCTCCCCTGCCGATGCTCTGGATCGTCAGCAGCAACTTCACCTGGCTCTTTCTGATTCAAACCTTTTCCGGTTTTGCCTGGGGCTGTCACGAACTCGGTGTGACCCTGATGATATTGGATAAGCATTCGCATCGGGAGCGGATCAGTCTTCTGACCATCACCCAGCTCTTGAACGCAACGGCGACGTTCCTGGGATCATGGATTGGTTTCATGATTCTCGGCGCCGGCACGCTCACCGCCGCGAATTACTTTCACGTCTTCATCCTGTCGAGTGTTCTGCGCTTCGTGCCGGTTATGGTTCTGGCGCGACTCGGGGACAGTCGCCTGCGGGGGCTGTTGATTCCCTCGCGGTTGTTTTCGAGATAGGGTTGTAAGCAATTCGATTCAAGTTGTGCCTCTTGAGAACGTTTTTTTCATAGCAAGTTTTCGATCCAGTTAACACCTTTTGACAGCATCTCTGGAATCAAGTAAACAAGCGTGTCAGAAGCATCAAGTCTGCCTAACCAGCCAGACGTAATTTGCCGTGTCGATGCAAAGATAATTTCAGGAGATATTGATTGATAAGGCTTCTCTTTGGGCTTGCCATTCTTAGTTCCAATTCAGCATATCCCGCGTCGTGGGAAGTTGAAATCTGGAATGCCAAAACTGATGAAGTGCGCATATTCAAGCCCGCTCCTGATACTGAGGAGGAGATTCCTACGCCCGGGCCATACAAGTGTAAAGCTGAAAAGGAATACACCTTTCCGTCGGGCAAAGATACATTGCATGGACGACGATTCTCTTGCATTCTTGGATCCGCAAGCGTTCATATATCCACATATTGCCCTCTGGTAAGAGGCGGGAACAACACAGCCAAAATTGGAGTTAGAGGAGAAGGCAAGAAAGACGTTCCATTGTTCCAAGCTGTTCTCCGGTGTAAATACTAGGCATAATTCTTCGTTGGCAATGCCCAAGAACAGCGCCCAATCTTACTTATTCCCTGCTATAATCACGACATGTCAATAAAAAGGCCATTCATGAAAAAGACACCCATGCTTTGCCTTGCGGCATGCCTTGTGTCCTCTGTGCGGGCCGATGGGCATTGGGGGCTTGAATCCGGTTATTCCCGAGACGGCGCCGGAGGATCACTGCACAGACGGGAATTGCCCGATCTGCCGGTCGAGACCCCGACGCGGAATCTCACGCAAAGGGATTGGGCTGACTTCATCACCTGCGGGGACATGCTCGAAGGCGTGGTGCACCTATCCCACTATGCAAGGCCCTCCCCACAATTTTTCCATAGGATTGATGCTGACAGGATCACAGTCTTCACCCCTTATTTTGCCGGTGTCGACAGGCTTCGCTGCCAGCGCCACACCTTTGGCATCAAGTACAAGCAAACCGAAACCGTCTGCTACATGGCCATCCCCTATCGTTCGCACACAAGACGGCCAGAGACCTGGGGTTACCATTACACCGCGAGCGGCATCGGTTCATGGTGGAATGGAAAGTTTGCCAGCGGCGGACGCTTTCAATTCTTTCATCAAGTCGACAGGCAGATCGCTGAAGATGCCAGACGATTTCCCGATGAAATCATCCAGCCACTCGGCGGCTCCACCAATTTCATGAATCAGAAGGTCATTCCCTTTCAGTTGCATCCCAGGGCCCAGGATCTATGGGGACCGAAGCTGAGCCTTGATCAAGAACTCGTTCCGCTTTTCATCAGGAACCTCACGCAAATGGCGACGATCGCCGATCCGGAAATTTCCGTCGGCAGCGATACGACGATCGATCAAATCCAGGCAGGTCTGGATACCTGCGAGAGTGCCGGCACCAGGGTCGGATTGAAGGCCCTGCCCAAGGTGGTCGCGGCCCTTGGCTCAAGACTGAAGCCAGGCATCCTTGCGCAGAAATCCCGCAATGCAATGATGACCCTGAAGCTGAAACCCCTGCAAAGGAAGGTCAGGCCCAAGGAAATCCTGTCCATCGAGGCCATCCTGATCAATGAATCGCCTGGGTCCTTTGATACCGACCCCGGGTCATCGTGCAGTCCACATTGGTCGGTGCTGCCCAAAGGTTTTTTCACCGATATCGGAAGTATCTCATCATGCGTGGCCGCCGATTCCGATGGTCTCGCATTGGGCGCCCGCAAGAATCTCAAACCATGGCCGAACAGGCTCACGATTGGGCCTGGAGTTGTACGGAGCTTTCTCATTCATCTTCGCGTCAATGAGTTTGCGAAGGCGGGAGAGCTTGAATTCAGCCTTTCTTTCGGGCGGAGAAATCCCATTCGCAGTGCGCCGCAGAAAGTCTTCATCCTGGGAGAGCGGGAATCGCCATGAAGGGAATTTTGCATCGTTCCTCCTTCATTCTCATGTTCCTATTGGTCACGCTGTCCTGTCAGCGTCCCACCCGATCGAAAACCTTGGGCGGGTCAAAGCCGGCGTCCAGGCCCGCCCCGTTGGAGTGGGAAAGCATCGCAACGCCCGGCAGGACGGAAGCCTGGAGTGAGCTGGTTCAGTGTCTGGAGCAGACCAATTTTCTGTCCTCGCGTCCGACCAGGAGCTGGTACAGTGACTCGGATTTCGCAGGAACGTTGCTCAGTCTGGATCAAAACATGAGTTTACGCGGTGAAGCTCACGCCGTGACGGTTATTGGGAAGGATGGATTGAGGAGTTTTCCGAACCCTTGCCGTTCCCCGAAGTTCCAGCCAAAGCTCGGGCGCTGCCAGGTGCGGGTCTCGTTTCAAGATTCCTCCCGACGTCAGCGTTATATCCATCTGGATGCAACAGGTCTGCTGTATGAGGTCAGGAACGCCGAGGTCAAGAAAGTGATTCCTGCCGATCGCATTGGAGCCCGTGATTACATCAGCTATATGACGTTCGGCGAGACTCCATCGGAAGCTCCCGCCAGAGCCGCGAGCGAGGGGGAGATCAAATGGCTTCTGGATCATATGGAAGGCGCATTCGAAAGTGATTGGACGACGCATCACCATTTGCGCAATCTGCAGTCCCAAAAAAGGCTTGATTCCTGCCTGAAGGCGGCCAAGGTTTATGCGAGAAAACCTCTTTTCAGACGGGTTGCGAAACTGAGAGCGGAATCGCAGCACTTCGCCAGCCTCCGATCAGCCCAGACCCGTGCGATTAGGTTCACTGTCAGCCTTCAGGGAAGTGATCAGGAGGCCAAGGCCACACTGAGGGTGAACAATCCCACCGAGACCCCTTTTTTCCTGGAACCTGATCCGGAATATCCCTGCTTCCTGGCGCTTGCCTGCGGCACCTATAAACCTCGCTTCAAAAATCCGTATCGAAGCTGTCCGCTGAGTTTCGGCGACGCTGTGGGTGTTGCGCCGGGAAAATCCTTGAATCTGCCACTGGATCAGATCTATGACGTCGGTGTGCTGGAACGAACTAACGAAGCCTACAAGTGCCCCCTGGTTCTGGGACACTTCCAGCCCATCCGTCCGCAGTGATCCTCAACGCTTCGCCGTGGCCTTGATCGGTCCACAGTTCCGATTCAACCAGCCGAGCGTTTCACTCTGCACCAGCTCCACATTTTCCTGCGCCCGATACCCATGCGATTCATAAGGCAGCATCACAAGGCGCGCGGTGCCGCCGACGCCACGAATGGCCTGAAACATCCGCTCGGTTTGCATGGGGGCGGTGCCGGGGTTGTTATCATTTTTCCCGTGGATCAAGAGCAAGGGCGTCTTGATTTGATCGGCGGTGGCGAAGGGCGAAACCATCATATAAAAGTCCTTGGCCTCCCAGAACGTGCGCCGTTCGGCCTGAAAACCAAAGGGTGTGAGACTGCGATTGTAGGCACCGCTGCGTGCGACGCCGGCACAAAACAGATCACTATGAGCCAGAAGGTTGGCGGTCATGAAGGCTCCATAGCTATGGCCACCGATGGCGACCCGTTTACGATCCACGACACCGCGTTTATCCAGCGCGTCGATGGCGGCTTCCGCGTTGGATACGATCTGCTGCACGAATGTGTTGTTGACCGTTTCCTTGTCACCGACCACCGGCATGGCCGCCTGGGTGAGGACCGCATAACCCTGGGTCACGAGCCACTCCACACCGATGGGTGACGGGCGGCTGTAGCGTTTATCGGAGACCCTGACCTGACCGGCAACGTCCTTCGAACGAAACTCCTCAGGATAGGCCCAGACCATGGCCGGCAGCTTGGTGCCAGGCACATAATCATGCGGAAGATAAAGTGTGCCGGAGAGCGTGATGCCATCCTTTCTTTGATAGACCAAAGGCTGCTTTTGCGCGCGCGTCATGGCGGGAACATTGTCCACGAATTGTGTCAGGGCTTCGCTCTGCGTCGTCCGCAAATCATGAAGCCAAAGATTCGGTGGCTCGACCGCTGCCTGGCGCGACACCGCGAGGCGATGGGGCTGATGGCCGATCATGAAGCTGAATTCCTCAATATACGGGGTATCAGCCGGGGATTGGAAAAGCCGCGTGGTCTTGCCGGTTTTAATATCCATCGCATCGAGGAACGGCCGCTCACCCTTGGGACTGTCACCATCACCGGACAGGAAGAGACGATCCTGATCCATGAACACCCGGTAGTGACCGTCAGCATCCTGAGTCAGGTGAATCCGCCCGGGGTGATTGTAGTCATCCGTGGTTTGATAATCGAGCAGGCGCCGGCGCTCCCTGGTTTTAAGATCAGCGAAATCCACAAGACTGCGATGGGTATCAGGATTGTAATCGCGCACCAGGATCTGATCGGCACGCGGAAGAAAATTCACCGAGATCGCACGATTTTCCGTGCGGAGATGTTCCACGGGTTTGCCAATAAAGGGTAAATCCCAGCTCATCAAACGGTCGCGATGGTCAACCTTCTTGCGTGGATCCCCATCATCCAGAGCCTCCCACCAGAGAAGACGGGCCGGATGATCCAGCTGCCATTGAACGTCGCGCGGTCCGATGCGCTCGCCCTCGGGTGGTATGGTTTCCGCCAGGGGCATCTGCAGAACTTTTTGCAAGGAGCCCTTTTTCAAGGACAGCACCTGCACATCACGAGCGAATAATCGTGCAGGGACGGCCAGCGAATAAGGTTTCGCATAACTTTCCAAAAGAACATGCTCACCATTCGGCGCCAGGGCAAAGGACTGCAGAGGCAGCACGGGCCCGATCCGTTTGGTCCTCAAGGTTTTGACATCCACAGCCACGAGTTGCACCTGGGCCACTTTATGAAACAGTTTTTGATCCGCTGCTGTGCGGAGCAAATGCGCATAAGTCCGGGCCGGAACCTTGGTGCCTTCCGCCTCTTCGATGGTCACGCCCTCCAGGAGCGGGACCTTCAGGCCCTCCTGAAATTTTTCCCGCGTGGCAACGAAAAGCGTCCGACTATCCGCCGACCACTGAAATGGCACTTGAATCATCGTGTCATTCAAATAATGTTTTTCCAGACGCCGGGCGGCACCCGTCTGAGCATCGGCCAGCCAGATTTCAACTCCATTCTGAGCATCGACACTGAGCGCGAGCCAGCGACCATTGGGGCTGAAACGCACGGTTTCCACATGGCGATCCTCTGGAATGCGAATGGTGATGGTCTGACGTTTTTCCAGGGAAAATATCGAGGGATTGGTATAAATCGTGCGCCGCTTCGTGCTCCATATTTGAGGATCAACCTGCACACCAGCCAGTCCCAAATCCGGAGCCGCCAGCAGTTCCAGGGGAACCATCGGCGCGCGCTCCAGATACAGCACCTTCTCGGCTGTCGGATCCTTCACCATCATGGGCCACAGGGGAGCCTTGATCATGTCACGTAAGGTGGTCGGAATCGCTGGTGCCGGTTTCGGCCCTGCGAAAACAGCCGTCTGGGCCCAGAAGAGTCCCAGGATACAAAGTTTGCGGATCATGTCGCATCCTTTTTGGTTCGGTTCATTCATTTTGTCCTTCTTCGTTGGTAGCGCCTCCATCACGATTCGGCAAGCCTAACCCGTTTTTCCAATCGAGAATTCCCGGGCATCGTGCTAGAGAACACAGGTATGAAGCGAGATGCATCCATTCTAATCCATCGTGGCCCAGGTGAAACGCAGCCCCATCTGCTGTGGACGCTTCCCGAACCCATGAAAACCTTGAGCTGGGCGCTTCATGGCGGTGGGATCCACGTTGCCCAAAAAATCGCCTGGATTCAGGTCGGTCCTTATGATTTGACGCGCGACACCTGTCCGCGAAATTTTCTGCAGCAGAAATTAAAAAATATCGGAGCTGATGATGCGCTGGGTCTTATGACCAGCGCCAAAATCGAACACTATACCCGGGTCGTGGCGACAGTGGGTGGCATCACTGCGACAGCCGTGGCCACCGTGGGACTCGGCAACGCCCTGCGGGCCGGCGATCCCAGTCGCACAGGGGCGCCGGTGGGGACCATCAACTGCGTCTGTCTTGTCGATCACGCGTTAAGTTTGGAAGCCATGCTCGAAGCCCTGGTGATCAGCGCCGAAGCCAAAACTGCGGCGGTGCTCGAGAGCGGTTTGCGCAGTGCGATGTCCGGGCTGCCGGCCACAGGCACAGGAACCGATTGTCATGTCATAGCATGTCCGGATAGGGAATCCGTGAGCCCTTATGCCGGCAAACACACGGATGTTGGATCCGCCATTGGAGCCTCCGTCTTCACTGCCGTGCAGAAGGGTGTGCAGCGCTGGATGCAGCTCCATCCGGATCACCCGCTGGCGCTTGACAGGTTCCAAGCGGCAATGAAATAACCGTCTTGACTGTCGTATAAATAAAGAGACAAGGCGGGAGGGAGGCGAGCAGCGGAGTTGGCAATTAGGCCAATGAGCAGCGCAGCCAACTGAGCAACGCAGTATCTTTATTTATACGGCAGTCAATCGATCACCCATAAGGAGAAGGCTTTGTTTCCCGTCACACCCTTGGCCTTTTCCTTGCCTCCTCACTCCCAACTGGAATTGATCAGTGGTGGCGCGCGTTCCGGAAAAAGTCGCTTTGCTGTGGAAACCGCACTGAGGGCCGGTAAGAAAAGACTCTTCGTCGCCACAGCACAGGCCTGGGATGCGGAGATGCAGGAACGGATCCGCCTTCATCAGGAGGAACGCCGCGAAAATTTTCTGACGCTTGAAGCGCCCTTTGGCTTGCATCAGCATCTGGAATTGCAGCCTGCCTTTGATGTGATTCTGATCGATTGCCTTACGCTCTGGATCAGCAATCTGATGCTGCAGGACAAAAGCGATGGCGAAATTCGCGAGCAGGTACAGCTCGGGCTTGATGCGGCGATGCGGAAAGCACCGCGGGTTTTGCTGGTGAGCAATGAAGTGGGTTTCGGTATCGTGCCGGACAATGCCCTGGCCCGTCGCTTTCGTGATTTGAATGGCCGTCTGCAGCAGGACATCAGCAGCGTCGCCCATGAGGTGCATCTCGCGGCGCTGGGTGTGGTTCTGCCTCTCAAAAAACTGGCCCGTCTGGCCGCCGAGGCTGATCATGCCGGGTCCTGAAACTCTGGCCTTGGCCTGGATTCTGGCCCTCGCCTGGGATCTCCTGCGAGGGGAATATCCCAATCGCTGGCATCCTGTTGTTTGGATGGGGCAGGCGACGACCTGGGGGGAACGCCTTTTTCTAGGACGCGGACCGCGCCTTGAATTTTGGGGCGGCCTGCTGATGACGCTCGTGATTCCAGCCGCGTTCACGTTTCTCGTCTGGCTCAGCATTGAAGCGGTCGCAGCCTGGCCTCTGGTCCAGGTTTTAATCACAGCGTTTTGGTTGAAAGCCAGCTTTGCCTGGAAGGCCCTCGGGGGCGCAGCGGAGACGGTGCATCAGCATCTCGCGCAGGGTGATGTGGAAACCGCGCGCTTTGAACTGCGTTCACTCTGCAGCCGTAATGCGAGTCAGCTGAACGAAGAGGAGCTGACCGAAGCGGCCATCAGTTCGCTGGCGGAAAATCTTTCTGACAGCGTGATCGCGCCCTGGTTTTTTGCGGTCCTTTTCGGTGTGCCCGGCGCCATCTTTTATCGAGCGGTGAACACCATGGATGCGATGATCGGTTACAAAAATCACTATAAGGATTTAGGCTGCGTGGCGGCGCGAACGGATGATGCCTTGAACTATATTCCCGCGCGTCTCACTGTTTTATTTTTGCTGCTGGCACGCAGTGTGCGGGGCTGGCTCCGAACCTTGGACAATCCGAGCGCACGCGCGGCCTGGGCTGTGGCCCGACGTGATCATGCGCGGACACCGAGCCCGAATGGAGGCTGGCCCATGGCAACGATGGCGGGCATGCTGGGCATTCAGCTGCGCAAACCTTCCGCTTACACGCTGGGTCTTCCGCTCAGACCGAGCGCGCTGCCTTTAATTCATGAAGCCTGGCGCTTTGCGGAACTGGCGGCGGCGCTCGCCTGGCCCTGGTTTCTCGCGGCGGCGATCGTCATGGCAGGAATGTATCAATGAGAGAGACGATGGAACCATCCCCATGGATGCACGGTGGGCTGACGCCTGATGGAGTTTTGCCCGATGCTTCCGTCCTGGATCTGAGTGTGAACATCAATCCCTATGGTCCCGATGCGGATCTGCGTACATTCCTCAGTCGCCAGGCTTTTGATCAGTATCCGGATCCGCAGCAAACGGAGCTGCGCGAAGGGCTGGCCCGGATGTCAGGCCGCGCGGCGGAGGAAATTCTGGTGGGCAATGGCTGCAATGAACTGTTTTGGGCCGCGGCGCGCGCCTTCCTGAAACCCGGGCTGCGCTGGATTGCGATTGAACCCAACTATTCTGAATTTGCCAGGGCCGCGGCGCGCACAGGTGCGGAAAAAATCGTGCTGCGGGCGCGGGAGGAGGATCTCTTTCACTGGTCGCTGGATGAATTGAAAGGACTCCTTGAACATCATCAGCCGGCGCTCGTGATGACCAGCAATCCCTGCAGCCCGACCGGTTTTTTTCAGGATATGATAGGATTTTCCGGAGTGGCTCAGGCCTTTCCTCGCACGCTGTTCTGTCTGGATCTTTCCTTTCTGAATCTCAGCCCGCACTGGCGCAGCTCCAGCCTCATCGAATGGCCCTCCAATGTTCTGCGTTTTCATTCGCTGACCAAGGACTTCGCAATCGCCGGCCTCCGGCTGGGTTATGTGGAGGCGCATCCTGTTTTGGTACACGAAATGGCTCAGGAAATTCCCACCTGGTCGGTGAACAGCCTCGCTCAGGCCGCTGGGATTTGGATAACGCAGAACCACGAGCGCCTGGCGGAAAGCCGTCAGCTGCTGCTCGAGGATAGGCAGCGTCTGGAAGAAGGCCTTCAGGAGCGGGCGTTTTATTTTGCGCCGTCCCAAACTGTTTTCACCATGCTGCGTTCACCGCGAGCCGCGGAACTCATCGCAGGTCTGTGGCAGCATCATCGCATCCTCCTGCGCAGCTGCGCTTCGTATGGTCTTCCCCATTGGCTGCGGGTGGCCGCGCGACCGCAGCCGGAACTCCAGAGATTCTGGAAAGCGCTGGATGAGGAGTTTTCATGTCAAGCCTGAGCCCCGTACTGATGGTTCAAGGAACCAGTTCCAATGTTGGCAAAAGTCTGATCACCACTGCGCTCTGTCGCTGGTTCGCGCAGCGTGGTTTCAAGGTCGCGCCTTTCAAGGCTCAGAACATGGCTCTGAATGCAGGGGTGACGCGTGATGGGGGAGAGATCGGCCGGGCCCAGTTGATTCAGGCGGAAGCGGCAGGCGTCGCGGCCACGGTGCATATGAATCCGCTTCTGCTAAAACCCGAAGGGGATCGGCATTCGCAGCTGGTGGTGCTCGGGCGTCCGGCAGGCCGTTATCACTTCGGCAGCTATCATGAGGCGAAGCCGCGTCTCCGGGAAATTATTCTGAGCAGTTTGAATGAGCTGCGTCGCTCGCATGATCTGGTGATCGTTGAAGGCGCGGGGAGTCCGGCTGAAGTCAATCTGAAGGCCCATGATATCGTGAATATGTTCGTCGCCAAAAGCGTGCAGGCGCCTGTGCTTTTGGTGGGTGATATCGATCGTGGAGGTGTGTTCGCATCCCTGTTGGGAACACTGGACCTTTTGGATCCGGATGAGCGGGACCTCGTCGCGGGATTCATCATCAACAAATTTCGTGGTGATCCGGGCCTCTTTGAGGATGGCATTCACTTTATCGAGCGGCGCAGCGGAAAACCTGTCTTTGGTGTTCTGCCCTATATGCGACATCACGGGGTGGCGGAGGAGGATTCGCTTGGTCTCGATGAACGGCCGGATCGTTTGCGGCGGGATCCGCAGGGTCTTGATATCGCCGTGATTCGTTTGCCACGTCTCTCCAATTATGATGAGTTTGCCAGGCTCGAAGAGGAGCAGCATTGCCATGTCGCGTATATCACAGACCCGCGTGAAGCCCGTGACGCGGATCTTGTGATTATCCCTGGATCCAAGGCGACCATCAGTGATCTCGCCTGGCTGCGGGAGCGTGGTTTTGCTGAGGTCCTGAAGCAACGTCTGCTTGAAAAAAGACCGATACTGGCGATCTGTGGGGGCTATCAGATGATGGGCCTCCGTATCGAGGATCCGGATCGGGTCGAAGCGGATACCCCTCATACGGACGGGCTCGGCCTTCTGCCGATTCGCACCGTTTTTTCAGCTGAAAAGGTGACGAGGCAGCGGGAGCTGCAGTTTCTAAAAGCTCCCGATTGGATGCCGAACATGATAGGGGTTCCCCTGGAGGGCTATGAAATTCATATGGGTCAGGTCACTCTTCCTTGCGAAGGACCAGGTGGGGCCGCGCTTTATGATCCGGAGGATGGCCGGCAGGAAGGATGGCTGCACGCGAATCGTCATTTTATGGGCACCCTGATTCACGGACTTTTTGATAACACGCATCTCCGTTTGACCACGATCAATGCGCTCAGACGGGCCAAAGGTCTCGCGCCTGTTGCGGTGACCCAGGTGCGTTCCAAACATAAGGCCTTCGATGAGTTGGCGGCCACCTGGGATCAGCATGTGGACATGCCGGCCCTTCTTACATTACTTCACCTGCCAGCGAGGAAATCTCATGCAGTTTCACATCTCCTCCCCTGAATCATCGTTTCGCGCTGCGGTCCAGGCGGAAATGGATAACAAGACCAAACCTTTGCATTCCCTGGGTCGCCTGGAGGAACTCGCGATTCAAATCGCAATGGTGCAGGGAACTCTGAAGCCGCGGATTGAAAAGCCCAGTCTGCTCGTTTTTGCCGCTGATCATGGCGTGGCCCGGACTGGCGTCAGTCCCTATCCACAGAGCGTGACCGGTGCCATGGTTCGCAATTTTTCGCAGGGTGGCGCGGCCATCAATGTGATGACCCGCGAGCTGGGTTGGGATTTGCATCTGATCAATGCCGGCACGCTCGAACCCACACCGTGGCCTGGCGTTTTGGATCGACGCCTGGGTCCCGGGACACGCAACATGCTGGAAGAATCGGCCATGACGGTGCCGGAACTTTTGCAGGCGCTGCGCACGGGCGCGGAGCTGGTTCAGAAATTAAAAAGCGAGGGCTGCAATACTCTGGCTTTCGGTGAGATGGGCATCGGCAATTCGTCGTCGGCGGCGCTGCTGATTCATTGTCTTTGTGATGTGCCTCTGCCGGCCGCCATCAGTCGCGGCGCAGGCTGCGATGATACCCAGCTGCAGCAGAAGCGCCTGCGATTGGAGGAGGCCCTGCAAAAGCATGGACGTGTCACGGCTCCTTTTGAAGCGCTGCGGATTTTTGGGGGATTCGAGCTGGCAATGATGGCCGGAGCGGCTCTGGCGGCTGCGGAGGAGCGCATGCTGATCGTTGTCGATGGACTGATTGCGAGCGCTGCGATTCTTGTGGCGATCAAGGCCTATCCTGAAATGAAACCGTATCTGCTCTTCGCCCATCGTTCGGCCGCTGATGGTCATACAGCCCTGCTCGAACATCTGAAGATGGAGCCTCTTCTTGATCTAAATATGAGGCTCGGCGAAGGGACCGGTGCGGCCCTGGCTCTGCCCTTGATCCGGACGGCAGCGGCACTGCTCTGCGATATGGCAACGTTTGCCACAGCGGAAGTGGAAGGGCCCGTCCGTTCATGAGAGCCCTGCAGAGCTTTCTGGCCGCCATCGTAACCTTCACTCGCATTCCTGTGCGCTGGACGCTGCCGCCGGAGGCCTTCACGCGGGCCAGTCTCATGCTGCCTGTGATGGGCTGGCTGATCGGTGGTCTGCAGTATGCGATCCTGCATTATGCAGCCCGGAGCATGGCGCAGGATGTGGCTTTGTTTTTGGCGCTGATATTTCCCTGTCTTTTATCAGCAGGAATGCACGAGGATGGACTGGCTGATTTTGCCGATGGGATGCTCGGTGGTCAAACCGTGGAACGGCGTCTGGACATTATGAAGGATCCGCGGGTGGGAAGTTATGGTGTGCTGGCGCTTGTGATCATCCTGGGTGGCAGTTTTCTGGCTCTTCGCGGCACAGCCGTGGAATTTCAGGGTCGGGCGCTGCTGCTAACGGCTATCCTGAGCCGCGGCATCTGCATTCCCTTGCTCGGAACACTGCCCTATCTCAATCGAGCAGGAAGCCGTTCTCAGGGCTTTATTCCACAGTCCTTTCACGGCTGGCGGGTGATTCTCCCACTCTGGCCTTTGCTTCCGGCGCTTCTTCTCCTGCCTTCCTCTCTGTCGATCATTTTATTTGTGACTGTTTTCGTTGTCCTCTTTTTGTGGCTGCGCTTTTATCTGCAGGGCAAATTGAAAGGACTCACAGGCGATTGCCTGGGAGCCGCCATCAAAATCGCTGAATTCAGTTTCCTCCTGCTCAGTGCTGGGCTTTGGCCAGGTGCATGAGGATCCAGCCATCCAGTTCGGATTCACTGAGCAGCTGCATACCAAAACTCTGATACCATAAACGCAGGCCCGGGGCTTGCAGACGCGTAAACCCGCTCAGGAGCAGTTGACCACCCGGCACCAAAGCCCGCACGAGAGCCGGCGCGAGTTCACGCAGCGGTTCTTCCAAAATATTGGCCGTGATCAAATCAAAATGCGTACCCCAATGATCCGGTGGCGCATTTTCGAAAGCAATAGGTAGAGACGCGCCATCCAAATCCGCATTGCGCTGCGCCGCCTCCAGCGCCAGAGGATCGATATCGGTGCCCGCGACAAATTTCGCGCCGCGCGCCCGGGCGATACGGGCCAGGACGCCTGTGCCGGTTCCGACATCAAGAAAATTCGAGATCGCCTGGGTGCGACAGAGAAAATCCACGGCTCCCGCACAAAGCCTTGTGGTGGGATGGGAGCCATCACCAAATGCAGAACTGGGAATTTGGGCCAGACCCAATCGAGGGGTCGCAGGCAACGGGCTGGTCTGTCCGACCGGAAACAGAAAGACAAGGGGACTCAAAGGACGGGAACTGTGGGATTCCATCAGGCGGGCCTTCCTTGCACAAACGGAAACGAAAAAATCCACCGCGAAGGTGGATTTTCAGTCTATACCCGTCAGAATTTGAAGCAAGCTGAAGTCAATCAATAAATCACCACATCCGGGATCGCCGCTTCAAACATCGTCCCCTGCATCGTAAAACCATCAAAGCCGAGAAGCTGCCGTTCCCAGCTATGCACTCCACGACGGCGGGCGGATTTGGTATCGGCATAAACAATCAAGCGGCCATCCAGAGTCTGCAGGCTGTAAAGACCTTGAACCGAACCTGTCAGCACGGTCGCCTGATCGCGGAGGATCACCTGCGTGGAAGCGCCGAGCGTGATATCTCCGCGTGCAAAGAGCAGCGAACCTTCTGCACCCACATGGGCCAGCCAGAGATCGACATCCGCATAGGCATAGCCGTTGGTATCGAGATGCGGAATCATGCGGGCCTGCAATTGGGCCAGCTGCGCGGAGGCATTCAGATCCACACCCGCCGAACCGCGGACACCCGCAGCGACGGTAACTCCGATCGGACCGAGTTGCACGCGATAGGGAAATTCCATATCCAATGCAGGGAGATTGAAGCTTTTTTCATAGGATGGCGTCGTCACATTCATGGCTGGTCCCCAAACCTTCTGCCCCACGACAAAGACTCCGGCACTGAGTTCGAGCTGGTGACCTGCGTGGCTGCGTGTGCCGGCTTCCGTCCGCAGAAGCGGAATGCGACGGTCGAGCAGATAGCCCTCCGCTTCCCCACTCGCCTTCACTTCATTCACCACGGCCTGGGGATTGTGCGCGCCGAGGCAAAGATCGGCATTCAATCCGAACTGAGCCGTGCGGCGACTGCCCTTCTGCCAGCCCCACTCATGACACCTCTCAGCGGCTGACATTTCACTGGCGAACATTAACAAGGCCCCGGCTGCCATCCAAAACTTTTGCATGTCAAATCTCCCTTTGATAAGTAAGAGGATCAGGTTTCCCCTGGATCCACCCAATCCTTTTCCATTTGATCCCAGGCCTCGGCGAGCTGTGGGCTCACCACCAGCGCCTCGCGGATGTCACGAATCTTTTTCAGAAGATGAGCATCGCGATGTCGCGCTTCATAAAGATTTTCCAAAACCTTAAGACGGATGCGGTCGTCCGGTGCGCTGCGCAGAAGTTGCAAAAGCACCGGAATGGAGTCGGTTGCAACAACCCGATCGCGAAGACACTGCAGAGCCATCAGTGCCAGATCCATATGGGGATCCGCGGCCAGCAGCAAAAGCAGTTTTTCCGCCTCGGGCCGCTGCATGAAACGCAGAGCCTGAACGATGCGCAGACGCAGTTTTAATGAGGCTCCCGGAAGCCACGACGCCACGATCGGAAAAAATTGTTCCAGACCGGCATTGCCCACCAGATCCAAAAGATGCAGGCGCTCCATTTCCGAATGGGCCGCAGTCAGACGCGCCTGCAGCTCATCGACAAAAGCAGGGTCCTGATAACCGTGCTTCAAATGGGTGGCCATGCCGAGTTCCGCCGCGGTGCTCAGCTCCGGATCCTTGCTTTGCTGCCGCATGGTATCCAAATACTTCCAGCTCTGCAGCGTCGGTCCCGGAGCGAGGCCCACCATGGGCAGGGCGCGCTCCTGCCACGCGACGTCGTCCTTGTGCGCCAGGGCCTGAGCGACAAAGGCATCCAGCGCTTGCGCCTCGCCCGAATAAATCAACGCGCCGGATAAGGTGGCAAAGGCGCTGCTGGCCGGATCGATGTCCTCCAGATCCTCCGCCAGCTCCACTCCCAGAGATGGGTCCTGACGCAGGGCCTGTTTCAATTCCAGATATTCCTCCTGATTGGATTCCGTGGAACCACGCGCAGGGGCCTGACCCTCCCCATCCTTGAATCGACGCCAGCGTTGAACGATCCGCTCCCTTTCCCTGGTGCTGAGCATTTTAGGGGCGGCAGCCGGTGCATTGGCCTGGCCGGCGAGCAGGGATTTCACATGAGCGATGCTGGCTGGTGCGCGCCGCTGAATCCTGATTTCAATATCCGTGCGTGCAACCAGATTTTTATTTTGCAGGGACACGCTCTGCTCATGACCCTCAAGACGCAAAAGACCAAATTCAATGGGCTGCGCCTCCTCACTGCTTGCGACCACCTGATATTGAAGGGTTTGCGTCAATCCCGCCGCGGTGGGTTCACCGTGGACCGGTCCGGAAAATTTCTTGGACCAATGCACAATCTTTTGATCCTGATTCCAATCCACCGTAACGGTCACATCCCCTTCCAGACGACGTTCGTGCTGCAGCCAGGGCTTCTTTTGCGGCCAGCTGGAACGCAGCCCGCCATCCAGTTGAAGAAACAGACTGCGAGCAATGGCCAGAGCCGGATCCTCGGTGGCCCGCCCTACCGCTGCAGCGGAAGCCAGAAAATTCCGCGTGTAATGAACAGTACGACTGAGGCCACGTTCCTGGATCACATCCGCGCCCGCACAGAGCACATTTGTAAATTCAAAGACCAGGGCCGGCTCACCAGCAGCCGGCAGGGCCAGATGCAGAGCACCCTTGGATTCGCAGGCGATCGTCAATCCTTCGCCCTGGGACGGGACACCTGGCAGAGCGGGATTCAAATAGCTATGTGAAGCATAGGAGAAATCAAAGGACTGCACCGGAAAACCTGACGGCACAGGTTCGGGCACGGATCGATGGGACGTCGCAGGCGCGGGCCAGAGCAGGAGAACCGCTCCAGCGAAGGTTGCCAGCATAATTAGGCTAACAATTATACGACGAAGAGCCATGAAAGACTTGCCTACAAACAAATTGAGTGTTGTTTTTGGGATTAACAATTTTCAGCGAAGACTGCAAGCGATGACAGCTCAGCCTGTTGAAGTTTTTCCGCAGATTGTTTCCTCGGTATTCAACCACGTCAGCATGTCGCCTATAGCAACAGCGGTCAATTCCGGAATTTTGGTGTTATGATGGAAAGCACTCGAACCGAAAGAGAGGGCGGACGTGATTCGGGTTTCCAACCTGGCCAAAACCTATCGCATTCATGAAAAGGATCCCGGTCTGCTCGGCAGCATCAAAGGTCTGATTCATCGACGCTGGCTCGATCGTCATGCCTTAAGACCGATATCCTTTGAGGTGGCGCCCGGTGAAATCGTCGGCCTGCTTGGTGCCAATGGCGCCGGCAAAACCACTTTGATCAAGATGCTCGCGGGCATCATGCATCCGAGTTCGGGAACGGCCGACGTGCAGGGCTATGTGCCCTGGGAACGCAAGGATCCATTCAAGCATCAGATCGCTTTGATACTGGGGCAGAAATCGCAGCTCTGGCCGGATTTGCCGGCGGCGGACAGCCTGCTCCTCCTGCAGGAAATCTATCGCATTCCGGCCAAGGCTTATCAGGAGCGACTCGATTATTTTTTGGAAACCCTGGATCTGCGCAAGCTGCTCAAAACGCAAATCCGGCGTCTGAGTCTCGGTGAACGCATGAAATTTGAACTGGTGGCGGCGCTTCTGCATCAGCCCAAGGTCATTTTTCTGGATGAACCGACGATCGGCCTCGATATCGGTTCCCAGCGGGCGATCCGCACTTTTCTACATGACTACCGGCGCACCTTTCAACCCGCGATGATACTGACCAGCCACTATATGGAGGACGTCACCGCACTGTGTGAACGTCTCCTTATTCTGCGCGAAGGTGAACTCGTGTTTTCCGGCCGGCTCACCGACATCACAAACCGCTACGCCCAGACGCGAAAAATTCGTCTCGGGGTGAAGGACGATGCGACGAAAGCCGCGGTTCTCTCCGTATGCCCGCAGGCCCGGGAGGCGGACGAGTCCGGGACCTTGATGCTGTCCGTTTCCAAGGATGACGTCAGCGAAAACATTTTGAAAATTCTCAGCGTGGCGCCGCTTGCGGATCTCGCCATCGAGGAGGACGATCTCGCCAGCATCATCGATGCGCTGCAAACATCGCGGGAGCTGACATGAGGTGGTTCCTTCAGGTCATGAGCGGCCAGATGCGCATGCGGCTTGCCTACCCCTGGGGTTTCTGGGTGAGTCTTTCGCTCGAACTCTTCGTGGTCGCCTCCATCAACTGGTATCTTTGGAGCGCGGTGCTGGCCTCACGCGGCGGTGCTGATTTTCCTGGTTATACTCTGCGGACTCTGGTGCTTTATTCGCTGATCACTTCCATCCTGCGCAAGGTGCAGGTGAACTCTGACCAGTTCGGTGGGCTGGGTGATGACATCTACTCCGGTTCGTTGAACAAGTACCTCGTCTATCCCGTTTCCTATTTCGGCTTTCGCTATGCCATGCATCTCGGAGGCTCCCTGGTCAGCTTCTGTCAAAGTTTTCTGGCCCTGCTCCTCTTCTGGGTGGTCTTTGCGCTGCAGGATATCCAGCTGCCGGGCATGACCAGTCTCCTTCAGTTTCTGGTGCTGGTATTTCTCGGCGTTTCCCTGCGCTTTCTGATCAATGCCGTCCTGCAGACCCTGGCCTTCTGGTTTGACCAGGTCTGGTCGCTGCTCGTGCTTTTCAACTTTCTGATCCAGCTGCTCGGTGGCCAGCTGATTCCCATGGACCTTTATCCGGACTGGGCCCGGAATCTTTTATTTTATACGCCCTTTCCGCTACTGGCCGCCTGGCCCGCGGAGGCGCTGCTCGGCAAGATGTCCTGGACCGGGTTTTTTCAGGGCTGCGGGATGGCCTGCCTTTGGCTGGTTGTTTTCAACGGCATCGCCCGCTTCAGCTTCAACCGCGGCGTCCGCAATTATTCCGGTATCGGAGCTTGAAAGGAGCGGTTCATGATCTGGCGCTATGTTCGCATCTATCTCAACTTTCTGCGCTTTGCCGCCTCCCGGGCGCTGCAGTTTCGGGCCGAGCTCCTCTTCCGGGTGGTCATGGATATCATTTTTTACAGCGTCTTTCTCGGCTTCTATGAAATCCTGTATAGCCACACGGAAACCATCGGCGTTTGGAATCGATCCCAGGCCATGATCTTTATCAGCGGCTTTCTGCTGGTCGACGCCCTGCAGATGACTTTTTTTGCTGATATGTATCACGCCTTCCAGCAGCTCTACCGCCAGGGTTCATTGGACCACTATCTGACCAAACCCATCTCCTCCTGGTTCTTCGTCGGCTTCCGCTCTATCAACTTCGGTTCCCTTATCAATGTGGGTGTGGCCTTGTCCATCCTTGCCTGGGCCTTTCATCAGTATCCCGAGCCTATTTCCTGGCAGGCCTATGGGGTGTATGGGCTCATGATACTCGCCGCGAGCTTTCTCTACTTCCTGGTGATCTTTGCCCTGCTCATGAGCGTATTCTGGACGGAAAGCACCGACGGTCCTCTCTCCATTTATTTTGAGGGCGTGAACTTCGCGACCCGACCGCACCATATTTTTCATGGCGTGATCAAAGGCGTACTGCTGAGCGTGGTGCCCTTTTCGGTTTTTGCCTCGATCCCGGCCCAGGCGCTCTTTGATGATGTCGGCTGGGGTTCCGTTCTGCATATGATGGCTGTGGTGGCAGGATTTCTTTTGCTGAATCGTTGGCTCTGGCAGCGGGGCTTGCGCCGCTACGCCTCGGCCCAGGGTTGAGTGAATGGGCATGATAAGGAGACACGCATCCGTGGTGAATAAACTGCTGACCAGACGTCGCATTCGTTACAACATCTTTCACCGTCCCCCGCCCGGCAGCAGCCCCGGAACGGTGATCGAGCCGATCGATCCGACACCGACCCGCCTGGCGCTCATGGCCTATGATCAGGAAAAGCTCGAGGCGCGGAACCTGGATGAAGTGCCGGGTCTTGCGGACCTGGTGAAGAAGCATAAGGTCTCCTGGATCAGCGTCATCGGGCTCGGCAATATTCCGCTTTTACAAAAACTCTGCCAGGAGCTCGGCATTCACCGCCTGACGGTTGAGGACATCATCAACCAGTATCAGCGCCCCAAGGTGGAATACTTCGACACCTACAGTTTTATTACGGTGCATATTCCGCGTCTGGATGCCCGCAATGAAAGCGAACATGTGAGCATCATCATCGGCCAGGGTTTTGTGGTCAGCTTTCAAAACTCACCGATCGATTATATGGAATCCATCCGCAATCGCATTCAGAAGAAGGTGGGGCAGATTCGTCACAAGGGCTGCGATTATCTTTGCTATGCGATCATCGATGCCGTGATCGATCTGTACTTCCCCATCGCCGAGTTCTTCGCCCACAAGCTGGAACTGGCCGAGGAGGAGATCGTGCACGCGCTCAAGCCGGCGGCCATTCTGGAAATCTATGACATCGGCTCCCGCCTGAATTATTTTCATCGCATCCTTTGGAGTCATAAGGAGCTTTTAACCCAGCTCATCCGCGATCCGGAATCCCCGATCACCGAGGAAGTCACGGTTTATATGCGGGACTGTTTTGATCATACGATCCAGATCCTCGACTTTCTGGAAAACCAGAAGGACAGCTCCAAGACCCTGATCAGTTTGCATCTCTCCCTGCAGACGCATCACTCCAACGAGGTCATGAAATTTCTGACCATCATCACCGCGACCTTCATTCCCATGACCTTTATCACCGGGCTCTACGGCATGAACTTCAATCGTGAATCCCGCTGGAACATGCCGGAACTCGATTGGTTCTACGGCTATCCTTTCGCCCTGGGCCTCATGGCCCTCTCCGCCGGATCCCTTCTGCTATACTTTTATCGACGCCGTTGGTTTGCCTTGTCGGTGGCCACCCGTCGTGATTTGGAAAACGGACAGCGAGGTCCTGATGAAAAAGCTTAAGAAACGCCTGGTGGCTCTGCGCCACACTCCAGTGGCTGTAAGGCCTGGTCTTTGTTATGGGCAAATCGATGTGCCTTTGGCCGCGAGTTACCTGGACGATCTGCGTGGGGTTCAGGAAACCCTGCCGGGTGTTCCCTACGACCGTATTATCAGCAGTCCCCTGCAACGCTGCTTTCAGCTGGCCACCGATTTGAAACTCGGGGACGTGCACAAGGATGCGCGACTTTTGGAATTGTCGTTCGGTCACTGGGAAGGGCAATTCTGGGCCGATATCCCTCGTGTGATCAGTGAATACTGGACCGAGGATGTCGTGCATCGCGCTCCACCGGCGGGGGAATCCTTTCTGCAGATCATCGAGCGGGTCCAGACCTTTCTTGCCGATCCGGAACTGTGGGCGGCCGGTGATCACCTTCTTCTGGTCACGCACGCTGGTGTTATCCGGGCCCTCCAGCACCTCCTCACCGGCGCTGACTATGCGAGCTGTCTCAGTTTGCCTATCCGTTTTGGTGAACATCGGGTGTGGGAACTTTAGATGGTTTTGTTGCTGGGACGGAAGAGCTTGGTGAGTCCACTCTGGATCAAGGCGTCCAGGCGATCGGTACGTCCCACCTGCCTGAGACCCAGCATGATGCAAAGGACGTGAACCAGGATCTCGCGCTTGTCGCGGGATTTCAGCTCGCGTTTCGGCATGCAGGAGACGCTGATCCCACGCGACGTGAAGATCGCCACATCCTGCCTGAGGCCGTTGAGATAGAAAACATGGGCCTCGACAACTTCGCTTTGTCCGTCGAGGTGCAGATGCACTTCAATGGCTCCATTGAGCCCGCCATAGGAATGCCAGGCCGGATTCTGATAGATATCGCCGACTCGACCCTTCGGCAGGGACTTCAAGAGGATACCGGCGTCCATAAAGTAGAGAAAGCGCGTGAGGAACTGCTCATCCAGGCTTTGTATGCGTTCAAAGCTCAAACCCGCCATGCCTTTGTCCAGCGCCACAACCCTTACGGGCAATTTATAGGACGAACCCATGATGGCAATGCCGGCATGCACCAGCTGACCACTCTTGTAAAGCGGCGCCAGGAACTCCAGATTTTCCCCGCGCACGCGCAGACCACCGTAGCTGATATTCAAGATGCGGAATGTTCGATCCCCGATCGTGACAAAGGCCAGTTCATAGGAGGACACATCATGGCGATGATACTTGCGGCGATAATTCGGGCTGGCTTTGGCATAGATATCACCGAGCTTGGGCCGGAATAGGTTCCGTGCCACCGCATGGCGAAGTTTTTGTAAAATATTTCGTCGAAACGCCATCCCTGCCTGCCCAAACGAGACCGCGATTCAGGAAACTCCCTGTCCGTGAATCGAAAAAGGCCAGTTCAGAAGACTCTCTCTCCATGAACCGGGAGATGCCGATTCAAAAGGCTGCCCTCATGAATCGAAAATTCCCCGTTTGTTCTTCGGCAGATCCGGTCCAGGACTTGGGGGCGCTGGGAATCAAGGGATTGATTTCAAGGCGTTACACGTATCGGCGAACACATCCGGCAGCTCAGCGATGAGGACATGGGTGTCATCACGAGTGGCATTCGCGGCGCATAACTGCTCCAGGTGTCTCAGCTTTTGCGCCATCTGCGTCGCGCCCACGTTGAGGCAGCTGCCTTTCAGCCGATGCGCGACGCGCCGGACGCTTTCATTATCGTCGCTCTCCGAAGCTGCATACAGCTCTTCCAACGAAGCTTTTCCATGTTGCTCAAAAATCTCAATAACTTGCTGAAGAAATGCACCTGACTTGGCATAAACGCGCAAGCCTTCCAAAACGGAAGAATCGAGAACTTTCGGTTGAGTTGGTTCCTGCATCATGAGTGCCTTCTCCGCAGCGAAATTGCGTTCTTCTGGGTATAAAATTTTGGTCTAAATTTCAAGCTCTTATCGTGGCCCTGGCGCGATTGATCTCAGGTTCCCGCTGCTTCCTGCCGAGCTTACAGAGGCCATTTCTTTGTCGGCAAGGCTCGTGGAATATCCACGGCCCTATGGATCGAAGGATTGCTATCCATGCAGAACAACAAGATTCTTTTCTTTGACCCTCAGCGCAAGAATCGCCGTGATGCTCTGCGCATCCTGACGGCAACCGGTTGCGACGTCATTGCTCCGGAATCGTTTAAAAAGCTTGAAGAAGCGGTACTGGAGCATCAGGTCAACACCTACGCGCTCGATATGGAAGGTCATCAGCATCTCATCAATCGCGGCATCGAGCTGGCGACCATCCCGACCATTGTCATGTCGCAGTCGCCGCTGACGGAAATTTATCCTTATTTAGCCGATCTTCGCCATTTCACCAATTTCATCGCCAAAGGTCCGAAAAACGCTCTGAATAATAGCGACCTGCTGGGTACCATCGCAAAGATCATGCAAAACGATATATTTGGTCTGAAAAAATACCTCGCGTGGGGTGCGCATACCTGGACCTTTCACATCCGTGATGCGTCCACCCGTCGCGAATATGTGGAATTCCTGAAGGAGTATGGCCGCAGCATGGGCCTGCGCAGCGCCATTATCAAGCATATGGAAGTCGTGGCGGAAGAGCTGCTGATGAACGCAATCTTTGATGCCCCAGTCGACCGGCGCGGCAACCGTTTGCATAATCACAAGAACCGCACCGAGTCGGTGGTGTTGCCCGTGACCGAGGCCGCCCGCCTGGAATTCGGCAGTGATGGCCGGCGCATAGCCATTTCCGTCACGGATCAGTTTGGTTCCATCACGCGCGATCTCGTGCTGAAGTGCCTGATCCGCTGTTTCTCCATCAAGGACACACCCGAGTTCGATGAGGACAGTGGTGGGGCCGGTTTGGGTTTATTCTTCTGCTATAAACATGTCGATAGTCTGATCATCAATGTCGATCCCTTGAAGCGCACGGAGTTCATCGGCCTTATCGACATTGAACAGAGCGTCAAGGAAAGCAAGCTCGACTCGGCGCATACCGCTTTACATTTCTTCAATACCGATAACTATTCCCCGCTGTTCCTGCAAACCGGTCCGCGCAATCACCGCAAGAAGACCGCCTGAGACTCCGTCAGGGCTTCAGGAGGCCACCAGATGCACGTTGCGCTGGACGATCTTCTTCTGCACTGGCAATCGAATTCTCAGATGGAACTTCCGGTAACCCTCCTGCCGGCCAGGACCATCCAGGACCACTTCCACGTTTCCGCCCAGGAGCTTCACGAAGGCCCGGACGGCCTCCATGCCCACGCCGCGTCCGGAAATTTCCGTCACAACCTGCGCGCTTGAAATGCCCGGTACAAAGATAGTATGAGCGATCTCATCCTCGCTGGCTTCCAGGGTGATGAGGTTTCTGTCGAGAGCCTTGCGTTGCAGCACAGGCAGGTTCAAGCCCCGCCCGTTGTCGGCATAGATGATCTCTGTATAGGACTCCTCGTGCTGGATGCTCAGCGTGATCTCACCCTGATCCTCCGGGGCAAAACCGTGATCCAGACTATTGCGGAAGGCATGGACAAAGATATCCTCCAGCATTTCCGTTTGATCGGGCTCCACATAAAAGTCGATGCCATGGATCAGGACCGTTGGGGTCTGCTTGCCCAGCTGCTGAGCCAGCGGCTTCAGCGAGCTGATGATCGGCTGCAGCGCCTTATGAAAGCTGTTCACGTTCAGCTGATCGAGGCGCCCCAGGATATCCGTGAATTCGCGCTGCAGGTAGGCGCTCATCTGGTCCTTGTGGGCCACGACCAGAGTCGAGAGACGAACCAGCGCCGCTTCGAAATCTGCAAAGGCCGCCCGCTTGAGCTTCTCATCATGGATCATCACATAGAAATTCAGCAGCTCTTCGATATCCTTCAACCCTTTGATCGAGAACTCGCGTTCCACCGGGCCCAGCTTCTGGCGATCAAAACTGAAGAGTCCATTTTCCACCTCATGCACCATCTTCGACATTTCATCGAGTCCATAGGTTCGGGCATTGCCCTTGATGGTGTGGGCGTTGCGCAGGATCATATACCAGTGGTCCTTCAGATCCGTCCGCGCGAGGATCTTGTAGCAATCCTGCAAAAGATGCCGGGTGGACTGAACAAAGCGTTTGAACTTGGAGGCCGGCAGATCCAGGATGCGGCCCATGACTTCCAACTCGCGCTGCCGGGCTGCGGCCATGGCCTCGGCTTTTTTGATCTCCGTCACATCCCGGATGGCGGTCAGCACCTTCTGCACCCGGTTCTCGGCATCCTCAATCGGTGCCCACTCCATTTCCAGGTCACGCCGGCTGTTGCCTTGAACCAGCTGAATGTGTCGGGGCAGGAGATGCGAATTGATATCAAAATTAACAGTGTCCTCGGCCATGCACGATTGCAGCACCGAATGGAGCATCTGAACTTTTTCCGCGGGCTGATCGGACTTCGCAAAGATCAGTTCGAAGAGCGAACGACCTTCCAGTCCTTTCTGCTCCAGAATCTGTTCCATATAGCTCGAGTATTCCTTGTGAATGATGCCGTCGCCATCCACGGTACAGATCCCCTGCTGGATATTGTGAAGCATGACGCTCATATCCTTGGTCTGCTGCCAGAGTTCCTCGGTGCGTTCCTTCACCAGACCTTCGAGCTGGGAATTCATCAGCTCGGTCACACGACGGGCTTCCACCTGAGCCTGCAGCGCGACTTTCTGCGCCTTGCGAATCTTTTTGTTGATCTCGTTGATCTTGTCGGCCGCACCCACCGAAAGGAGCACGACCAGACAGGAGGCGGAGATTTCCACACAGTGAGTTGTCCAGAAGGTCACAGGAACCACCCCGAGCTTCTGAAAGCCATAGATCATCGCTCCCATCATGAGCGACACCCAGGCCAGCAGATAAAAGCGGGCAGGCTTGTAACCTTTGATCAGCATGAATAAACTGGTCCCGAAGATCAGCAGGATGGTCAGCATCCCCGAAACCACATAGCCCTTGATCGCAATGTAGGGCAGGATAAAACTTCCGAGACACTCAGACCCCAGGATCAAGATAAAGACATAAAAGGTCAGCTGCAGACGCTTATAATTGCGCACAGGCAGAAAGCTATAGGCATTCAGGAGCGCCGTGAAGAAAACAAAGGGCACGGCAAACGCCACCGATGCGTTCGACCACCAGATGAAGTCGGTCCACAGATATTCGATGGCCAATCCGTTCATGGCCATATGAAAAAGGAGGAGCGAAAACAGAAAGGCGCTCAGGTAGAAGTTTTCCATGCTGCGGGCGCCGATCGTCATCAGCAGATAGTAGGCGATCATCACGGCCAGCAGCCCCACGAACATGCCCTGAAAATACTGGCTTTCGTGGTCCGCTTTCAGGATCTCCCGGAGTGTTTTGAAATAGAGGACGAACTGGGAGGCTCCATCGGTTTGCGCACGCACGTAGATTTCCATGGGCTGATCCGCCCGGACGGGCATATCAAAATAAAAGAAGCGATTCTTCAGATCACGCGTGGCAAACTCGCGGCGGTCTCCTGATTGCTTATGCTGCCAGTTTCCATCCGCATCCTGATAATAAATATCGATCTGATCCACCAGGGCATATTCGAGCGCCAGAAACCAGGGTTCCTGCTGATTCTCCGTGCCGATGACCTTCAGATGAAACCAGTAGGCGCGACCCGTGAAGCCGTAGTTGGGAACCTCCTGGACCTCCGCTTTGAAACGGCCCCTTTTAAAATACCGCTGGGCCTTTTCAAAAGACATCCGTCGGCTCTTGTCCTCATAAACGTCGGCATAGGGGCCGACCGTATAACGGCCCTCGACGGCGTCCAGAATCAGCAGACGCTCCTCCGCATTGCCCAGGCCCGACAGGACCAAAGCAACCAGACAGAGCAGCCTCAAGACTCTATGCATCCGACTCCCCTTGAAAATCCTCAGGCTTCTGGTCGGAATTCCAAAAGGAAAACTTTATCTCAAGCATTCTCAAGACTTGAATTATTCGGTAAAGAATAGGACGTAAAGGAATTCAAGGACTTGGCCCCCAGATTTTGACGTCATTTTGGGGGCATCGGCCGGAACCCTGCCTGCAATAAGGCGGCGCACTGGACAAGGGCCCCTGGCTTTTGATCTAATGCCTGGATCGCGGAGGTTGGTTATGGTGAGTTTCATCGAGTTGTCCCCTTGGCTGCAGCGCTTCGAAGCCGCGTGGCGCGACGTGCAGGATCGGCTTTACAACGAACCCACAAGGCTGCATGCGGCCTGTCGTTACGCTTTGGCCGGTCAGGGCAAACGCATTCGTCCACTCCTGGCCATGGCCGCTGCGGAAGCTGTGGGTTCAGCCTGGGACAAGGCTCTGCCGGCTGCGATGGCTTTGGAATTTGTGCACACCTATAGCCTCGTGCATGATGATTTGCCCTGCATGGATGATGATGATATGCGCCGCGGACGTGCGACCACGCACAAGGTTTTTGATGAGGCCACGGCGCTGCTGGTGGGCGATGCGCTGCTGACCGATTCCTTTCAAATCCTCCTGCAATCCACGCATCTGACAGCAGCCGCCCAGGTGGAGCTTGTCCGGGCTTTGAGTGAAGCGGCGGGAGGCCGCGGCATGGTTTACGGCCAGGATCTGGATATGCACTGGACGGGACGCTCCGGCTTTACCGCCCAGGATCTCGACGCCATTCATTCGAATAAGACGGGCGCCTTGATAGCTGCGGCCTGTGCCATGGGAGCCATAGCCGGTGAAGCCTCCGCTGACGGAGTGGAGCGCCTCAGGATCTTCGGCTCACGCCTGGGCCTCGCCTTTCAAATTATCGATGATCTTTTGGATAACAGTGCGGCCACTGGGAAATCACAGGGCAAGGATGCGCATTCGGGAAAGCTGACCTATCTGACGATTATGTCACACGCAGAGGCGAGCGCCCGCGCGGAGCGTTTGACAACCGAAGCCCTTCAGGACCTCCTGCCCTTTGGCGAAAAGGGCAAGGCCCTGCATGGTCTGGCGGTTCAGTTGCTGCAGAGGACCCGCTGACGGGCCTGGGTTACAGTCAGCGTCCCCCACACGATCTCATTGAAACGCCAGAGACGACGCGATCTCACCGAACCAGCTGACCGGCGCAAAATACAAAGGACATGTGCTGTGTCGGAAAGGTTTCGTAGCATCGGGGCTATCCATAATCACTTTGGTCACGGGAGCATTGGGAGCCAGGGCCGTGATCGCGCCATATGCATAATCCGTGGCCTGGACCGGCACCGCTTCATCATCGCGACAGTGATAAAAACGCGTCTGCGTTTTCGGAACCCAGCCATCCTTGAAAAGCCCATTTTCCGCGAGCAATCGCCGCAGCGTCTGAGCCTCCGGAGTGGTGGGCTGCTCCAGAATGAAATCGGCGATGAATTCCGGTTTCAGAAGAGTCGAAGGCGCCGACGGCAAACTCTGCAGGGCCTCAGTATAGATCTTGCTGCCGTTCAAGGTCTGCTTCACGTCATCCGGATTGATCGCAAAGATCTTGCTTAAATCAAGCTCCGGCGCCAGATACTGCGCATAGGATAGCGTCAGGAGCGAGAAACTCACGGGATTCATCTGCGGCAAAGCCAGGCTCTGCATCATACCCTGTTCCAGTTCATAAGGACCCGCGCCCCCGGCGGAGGCCGCCAGTTGGAATTCATCCTCATGCTGGGTTTCAATGGCCTTTTGCAAAGCCATGGTCGCATAAGCGCCCTCGGAATAGCCACGCAGGAAGAGAGGACCCACCTTGAGGCCATTCGCTTCCACAAAAGTCTTCGATGCACGCAGCATCTCGATCAGAGCTTTCGGATAAGCATTCTTGAAGAGAAAAGGATGCAGGATTCCGGTTGTGCCACCAAAACCCACCTGATCGGCGACCACGGTGATAAAACCCTGGGAAGCCTCGAAGATCCCTTCCTCCGGTTTGTTGCTGGGAGCCTGCGCCTCACCTGTGATGGTCATGCGCTGCAAACTGATCCAGGGAAAGACCGGCAAACGAATGGTCGGTACAACCACGATGCCGGTGGCTTTCACCACATTGTTCTTCATATCCGTGGTTCGATAGTAAAGACGATAAATGTCCACGCCCGTACGAGCCTTCGCACCGGTGGCAGCAAACTTTTGATCCAGCTGCTCCTTCGGAACGGTGGCCAGCTTCACCGCCATGATAAACGGCGACGGCACACTCCCTTCCTGTTGGACGTCAGCATTGGGACCTTTCTCCTCCACGGTTTGATCAGCCACGGGCTGCTGGCAGGCGCAAAGCCCACTGAGCATGGCAAAGCTCATCAAAAACCTTTTGGGCCAGGTTTTCATTTGCGACTCCTTCTTGGTGCATAGGAGACTCATCGGTTTTCCTGGCTCTCGCCTTAATAAATGGCCTTTCCTCCTGGAAACTCAATAACTTATATCCATCATTTGGGGTAATGTGATTTTGACATTTGCATTAGCCGTTCTTAACGATGTTATTTCCAGCGGTTGTGGAACCAAAAATAATGTTCGGGATATTGCCGCACTATATTCTCCACCACTTCGCTGAACATCTGCGAATTCTGCAGAATGTCACCCGACACATTGCCCCTCTGGTGCACCATCGTCAGCTCCGGTTCGCAGGTCACCACATGCCGCCCGAAACTTACGCGATGAATATGGACGGGAACGATGGGCGCAGGCATGCGGCGCCAGATGGCGGCAAAGCTGGTATTGGTTTTCGCGGGGTGACCAAAGAAAGGAAGCCGCGGTTCTCCCGGGCGCGCCTGGTCGATGATGAAGCCCACGATGTCCTTGCGTTGCAGGACCTCGCGAATGCCACGGAAGCCGTCGCCTTTCTTATCCCGCTTGATCCAGTTCAATCCGTTGCGGGTTCGCAGCTCCTCGACGAAGCGATTCATGCCGGCGGAACCGATGGGCTTCATCACGGCATACACGGGCACGAATTCCTGCGAAACCTTGGCTGCCATGGCCTCCCAGTTGCCCATATGAAAGCAGAGGACATACACGCCCTGCCCTTTGGCGAGCGCGGCGTAAAGATGCTCGCTGCCGCGCAGTTCGATATTTTGCGCCAAAGGATAGGCAGGTGAACTGAGAGTTTCGAGCAGGGTTTGCACAAAGTTGAAGACCGCCGCACGGGCTATCGTCTCTTTTTCTGCGACGGTCCGGGTCGTGCCAAAGGCGCGCTCAAGATTCTGGAGCATCAGCTGACGCCTGAGGCGCAGGAGGTCAAAGACTATAAAAGTGAGCGTTGCGGCCAGTCGCTCCAGAGATTTTGGCGACAGAAGGCCGAGCGTTCGGGAAAGCAGTTGCATCAGATAATACATGTCAAGGGGTCTCCCAAAGGCAGGCAGAACAAGTGGGCCATAGCTGCCATGAATTAGCGCCCCCGCCCCGGAAAGTCCAACGAAAACCTGCTGGATTTTTTGTTTGTACAAAAGTATGGTTAACCCCGTATTTCGCATAAAGGATGCTTCACATGACCTCTGCTCAGCCTCACTTTGCCGCATCTGCTGCACTTGAAAGCGATGAACTCGTTGTCCGTGGCGCGGAAGAGCACAATCTCAAACACGTTTCCGTCAGCGTCCCTAAAAAGAAACTGGTGGTTTTTACAGGCGTCTCCGGCTCCGGGAAATCAAGCCTGGCCTTTGACACCATCTTTGCCGAAGGGCAAAGGCGCTATGTTGAATCCTTGTCCTCCTATGCCAGGCAGTTCCTGGGCCAGATGGACAAACCGAAATATGAATCCATTCGTGGCCTCGCGCCCACCATCTCGATCGAACAGAAATCGGCCAGCAAGAACCCGCGTTCCACGGTCGGCACCATTACGGAAGTTTATGACTATCTGCGCGTGCTCTATGCCCGCGTTGGGATTCAGCACTGCTATAAATGCGGCAAAAAAGTGGGACGGGGTGATGCCGCCAGCATGGTTCAGCAGATTCAGGAGATGCCGGAAGGCACCAAAATTCTGATTCTGGCGCCGCTGGTGGAGCATCGCAAAGGCACCCATAAGGAAGTGCTCGAAGTTCTGCAATCCCAGGGCTATGAACGCGTGCGGGTGAACGGATCGGTGGTCAGCATCACCGATGTGCAGGACCTGGCCAAACACAAAAAACACAGCATCGAGGCCGTGGTCGATCGTCTGATCGTCAAAGCGGGTTCGAGTTTTCGGCAAAGGCTCACCGACTCGGTGGAGCAGGCCTTGAAACGCGGCCAGGGCAAAATCATTGTCCATCCCGAAAACGGCTCCGACCTCCGCATGAGCGAGGAACGCAGCTGCTGCGGGATCGCCTATCCGGAACTCGATCCGCCGCTCTTTTCCTTTAATGCGCCGGCCGGTATGTGTCTGACCTGCAATGGACTCGGCACCGTGGTGGCCATGGATCCGGACAAGGTCATTCCCGATCCTTCGCTGTCCATTCGCGAGGGCGCGATCGTGCCCTGGGCCTCCTATTTCAAAAATGGTGACAGCAAGGAAGGCGGCTGGAGCAAGGAGCGTTTCAATGCCATGCGCAAACAGTGGGGCATTGATTTTGACAAGCCCTGGTCGAAACTTGGCAAAAAGCAGCAGAATCTGATTCTTTACGGTGAGCCGGGCAAGTCCCTTTCCGTGAAATGGAAGGGCGCCCGCAGTGAAGGCACCTGGGAGACGGAATATGAAGGCATCCTGAAGAGCATGATGCGGCGCTATCTCTCCACGCAGTCGGAAGGCATGAAGGAGTGGTACGGCAAATTCATGTCCTCGCAGGCCTGTGAAAGCTGTGAAGGACGCCGCCTCAAACCGGAAGTTCTGTCCGTGCTGGTGCAGGGCAAATCGATCATTGAGCTTTGCCAGATGTCGATCGAGGACTGCCGCGCGTTTATGAAAGATCTGCAGCTCGGCGAGAATCAAAAGATGATCGCCAAGGAGCTGCTTAAGGAAATTCAGGCCCGCCTCAGCTTTCTGGTGAACGTGGGCCTGGGTTATCTGAGCCTCGATCGCAAGGGTCCGACCTTGTCCGGGGGTGAAGCCCAGCGCATCCGCCTTGCGTCGCAGATCGGTTCGGAACTGACCGGGGTTCTTTACATCCTCGATGAGCCATCGATCGGTTTGCACCAGCGTGACAATCAAAAACTTCTGAGCACGCTCATGCATCTGCGCGATCTCGGGAACTCCTTGATCGTGGTCGAGCATGATCAGGAGACGATTGAAGCGGCCGACTGGATCGTCGACTTCGGTCCCGGTGCTGGCACCGAAGGCGGGCATATCGTGGCCAGCGGGCCTTTGAAATCCATCCTGAAGGAGAGCCGGTCCTTGACCGGTCAGTACCTCAGCGGCAAGCGCAAAATCGAAATCCCGACCCAGAGGCGACCGCGGGATGACAAGCGTTGCATCCTCATTGAAGGGGCGCAGGAAAACAATCTGCAGAATATCGATGTCAGCATTCCGGTGGGTCTTCTCACCGCCGTCACCGGCGTGTCCGGGGCGGGCAAGTCCACGCTGATCAATCATATTCTGTATCCCGCGCTGGCCAAAAAACTTCATGATGCCGACGTGGAAGTCGGTCGCCATAAGAAAATTCGTGGCCTCGAGCATATCGACAAGGTCATCAATATCGACCAGAAGCCGATCGGTCGGACGCCGCGCAGCAATCCGGCGACCTATACCAAGGTTTTTGATCTGATCCGTGATTTTTATGCGATGCTTCCGGAATCGCAGATGCGTGGCTATACCAAGGGCCGTTTTTCCTTCAACGTGAAGGGGGGCCGGTGCGAGCCGTGCCAGGGCGATGGTTTCATCAAGGTCGAGATGCACTTTCTCGCCGACGTGTTCGTGCCCTGTGAAGCGTGCAAGGGTTCACGTTTCAATGCGACGACCTGTGAAATCCTTTATAAGGGCCATTCGATTGCGGATATCCTGAAGCTATCCGTGCGGGAGGCTCGGGATGTCTTTGCCAAGCATCCGAAGATCGTGCAGGTGCTCGATACGCTGATTGAAGTGGGGCTGTCCTATATCTCCCTGGGTCAATCGGCAACGACACTCTCAGGCGGCGAGGCCCAGCGCATCAAGCTGGCTCGCGAACTGGCCAAGCGGGATACCGGACGGACCCTTTATGTACTGGATGAACCGACAACCGGTCTGCACTTCCAGGACATCGCGCATCTTTTGGACGTGATCCAGCGCCTGGTGAACGCGGGCAACAGCGTGGTCGTGATCGAACACAACCTCGATGTCATCAAATGCGCCGACTGGGTGATTGATATCGGACCGGAGGGCGGCAAGGCCGGCGGTCAGCTGGTCGCCCAGGGGACACCGGAAGAAGTGGCCCGCGTCAAGGCCTCGCATACGGGGCGTTTTTTGAAGGATATATTGGGTTGAATTAAGGTCGGATTGTGGGGGCATGCCCCCACCGTCCATGTCATCTCAAAGACCGATCGCGAAGCCCTACTCTGTCATCTCAAAGACCGATCGCAAGAGTGGTTTTCCGCGTATCCCCATTCAACCCGGCCAGCGACCACAGCCGCTGCGCATGAACCGGACGGCCCAGACCATCCAACGCTTCCGCATGCCTTTGCAATATTTCTGCAGCCGGCATTTTCGGAACTGTCGGTAGCAGCCCACAGATAAAATCGCTGAAGCCATCATCCAAACGACTCCAGAAGACCTGCGCCAGATCCTTGCTGACATGCAGCTTGAACAGGGCTGCCAGAACCATGGCTTCATCCGGCCGATACATGGTCCAATGCGCCAGGCTTAAAGCCCCCTGGGGCGTCAGGGCCACGATATTCACCAGATTCTGAACCTGCGCCGGCGTCAGCTGGGGCAGCAGGGCCTGGGCATGAAAAGGCAGATCCAGATAACGCTGGAGGAAATCGTAGCGCTCGTGTTCCAGGGACAGACGCAACACATCCTGGCTGGCATCCAGGCGGCTCAGGACGGTCAGAGCGCTTTCCACCAGACCGGCTTTCAGATAACACTCGCCCGCCTTCCGATAAAAATGGAAATCCTTTTCGGCCATCCTTTCCAGGCAGCGGGCCGCCTGTTCGTACTTGCCGTCCTTCAGGAAAAATTCACTGGCCTTCAAATATTGTCCGTTGCGTTCATACACAACCGCCGCGCGATAAGGAACACCCATTCGTAAAAGAATGGCGCAGGCTTCCTCAATCAGGCCGTGGGACTCCAGAAGATCGATGGCCTTGCGTTGGAAATTGATCGACTCAAAAAGTTTGGCGGCATCCTGAAACTGCTGCAGCTCGATGAGTTCCTTGGCACGCAGATAGATTTTCTTCTGCTGACTGTTCAGCTGTGCAAAAAGGTCGGTTTTCCTTACGGCCACCGGAGCAGCCTTGGGCTTGCGCAGTTCCCCGACTTTTTTCTGGACCTTGGTGCTATGGGTTGCCTGCCAGAAGAAAACCACAATCGAACGCAGGAAGATGTAGACAATAATCCCCGCCAGGATCGTGGCAGGGAGCAGGAATTTGGCCAGAACTCCCAGATCGAGTATAGGTATTTTCACAGATCCATTCACCTCATGATTGCTTTTTCATGGCGAGACCATTACTTTTTTGTTTTCTTTTTTCCAAAAAAGGGATCTGATGATGAAATTCTCCGCCAAATGCATGCTCCTCTCTGTCTCCGCCGTATCCATTCCGGCTTTTGCTCAGGAAGAAGGAGCAGGATTCGAAAATTTTCTTTTGTCCAGCCCTTCCATTGTATCACCTTCTCAGCATTATCAGGTGACGGCGGGCCGTTTTGAGGCTCTGGCCGGGCTTCTGAGCGGGTCGTACGAGGTCAAACCAGGAGGAACGGAAATCGACCTCGAGGGTCAGTCCCTTGCGGCCGCCTATCACCAGGCTCTTGGACAAATGGTTCTGGGTGCTGATATTCACTATGACACTTCAAAACAGGAAGGGGGCGGCTTCGATCTTGAAGGTTCTGAAACAGCGATTCGCCCGAGCCTGGCCTTTGCGATCAGCCCCATTTTCAGCCTCGGTGCCAGCATCAATATCTTCAGCGGCGAAGATGACTATCCCACCGGATCGGAATCCTACAATTATAACACCTTTACAGTAGGTGGAACTTTGCATCAGGGCCCATGGGAAGCCTCCCTCGCCTTATCAACAGCCAATGAGGACGATGACAAGTCGAGCGCCAACGCACCTCAGACGATCATCGTGCATGGTCGTTACAAAGTGTTACCTGTCCTGGCTCTTGGTTTGCGCTATGATCAAGCGGACTATCCGGGCATCGAGCAGCCCACACAAACACTGGAAACAGAAACCAGCTACAGCCTGATTCTGGAATCCGCCGTCAGCGACAACTCCCGTGTGGAAGTGGCTTTCCGCTCCTTTTCGAACAGTAGCGGCATCGATGGATCCGACCTGACCCAAATCTTCCTGAGCGGTGGCTTCGACCTGGCTCCCAACATGGAACTGGGTGCCCAACTTCAGTTCGTGAGTGGTGAGTCCGATACCAGCGAGTCCAGTATTACCGGCTACGCCCTGACTTTCGCCATGATCAACTGATCCGGTAAAAATAAAAAAGCCCCCGGATCATTCCAGGGGCTTTTTTCTTCTCGAGAGCTTACCAACCGTAATTCGGCTTCGTCGCAAAATGATGACGGCTCGTGATCTCACGAATTGTCCCGGTCTGTGAGCGCATCACGATCGAATGCGTCGTAGCCCCGTACGGAGTATACCGCACGCCACGCAGATAGGAACCATTCGTCACACCCGTGGCAATAAACATCACATGACCGCGGGCCAGATCATCCATACCGTACACACGATTTTCATCGGTAATACCCATGGCGCGCGCCCGCTTGCGTTCGTCGTCCTTGCGGAATTGCAGAACGCCTTGAATTTCTCCACCCAGGCAACGCAGGGCCGCGGCTGCAATCACGCCTTCCGGAGCGCCACCGATACCCATCAGCACATCGACACCGGTCCCGGAATCGGCCGTGGCAATCGCCGCGGAAACGTCACCGTCACCGATCAAACGAATACAGGCACCGGCCTGGCGAACTTCACCGATGAGTTCCTGATGCCGGGGACGGTCGAGGATAATCACAGTCAGATCTTCGACTTTTTTATGCAGAGCCTTGGCGATACGCTGCAGGTTCCACGTGGGTGTTTCATTGATATCGATAACACCCCGGGCCCCAGGACCAACGGCCAGCTTCTTCATGTAAGTGTCAGGGGCATGCAGAAAGTTGCCATGCTCGGCGGCCGCAATTACGGCCAAGGCTTCGCTGCCACCTTTGGCGGTAATGGAGGTGCCTTCCAGAGGATCACAGGCGATATCAATCATGGGACCGCCCTTGCCAACCTTTTCCCCGATAAAGAGCATGGGCGCCTCGTCGCGCTCGCCTTCACCGATCACAATTGTTGCGTCAATATGCATGGAGTCAAAAGCGCGTCGCATGGATTCCACAGCAGCATGATCCGCTGCATTTTCGTCGCCACGTCCCACCCAGCGGGCTGCAGACAGGGCTGCCGCTTCGGTCACACGCACAAATTCCAATGCCAAGTTACGATCCATAGCCCGTTTCCCTTCTTAAAGACCTACAGAAATGTGAACTCCAGACACTCTTCCTAGCTGATCTGCCGCTAGGAGTCAAATACCAGGACCCGGACCGAGGGGCTTCACCCAGGGCGCGCATCACGCTTTGGTGGTTTTATAATAGGGATTATTCGCCCAGAAGGCGGCTGATCAGGAGGGCGCGATCCTTGCGTAAATCACGCTGTTCCTGCAGGCTGAGGCTTCCACTTTGATCGGCATCATAGCGGCCGAGAACCAGCTCCCAGGAGTGAATCAGGAGGCGTCTCTGCTCCTGCGCCGTCAGACGATCGAGGTCTTCCTGGATCATGGGGCCGATTGCGTGCAAAAATTCAGCACACTCATCGATCTGGATCAGCTCATCAGCACCGGCCACACGCAAAAAGAAAGCCTGATCAAAGGCGTGAGAAATCTTATCGGCGTCACGGCCCAGGAGCGCGGGATCAATTTTCAATCCAATGAATTCCTGTTCCGTCAGCTGTCCATCACGATCCAGATCGCCGTAAGCATAAAGGGATTGCGTCATCAACTGCAGACGCGCCTCGGTGAAATTGGCCTGAAAATCAAATGCGGAAACCGACCCCGCCGGCACCATCGGACCGAAGCCGCTGTCCAGCGTGGGACTGCCATAATCCCTGGAATACCGAAACACCTGATCCAGGTACCAGGCTGCAAAAAAAGCCTCATCCGGTCCGACCACGCCTTCGGATGCATCACCCTGCGTGCCCCTGGGCTCTTGATGCGTCACGGCTTCATCCTGAGCCTTGGGTGGCACCTGGCAGGCCGCCAGCACCACAAAGCTCAACACGACTGAACCGAGGCAACGATTCCGTATGACCATGGACTGAGACTCCTATGTCTGCAATCTTTATCGGAGGGTTCGCACGGTAACCTGATGCGGTCCCGCTCTGGACACGTTTCTCAAGATAAATCAAGCCACTGCCTGTTCCAGCGGCGGCCCATTTTTCATTCTTTCCGGCCATCAGAATTGGGCAATTTTCGCGTGTATATCCCGGTTTTCCAAAATTCGCGTGCCCTTTTTTTCCGCCAGCGCCTCCTGCACCATCACCCGCGCCACAGCCTTGGCCGCAATCGGTTTCCAGGTTTGCAAAAAGCGCGGATAAACCGGTTCCAGGAAACGCCAGGCGCCGATGGACAGGCGCTCCAGCGGCCTTTTTTCCTCGCGCTCCCCGAGCAGGAGCGAAGGACGATAGAACACAAGTGTTTCAAAACCAAACTTCTTAAGATCCTCTTCCATGCGCCCTTTGGTGCGCAGATAAAAGTTCTTGGACCGCGGGTCAGCCCCCAGGGATGACACCACATGAAACTGCTTCACCCCCCGGGCTCGGATCGCCTGCGCAAAGCGGATCGGCAGGTGCCAGTCGATCTCTTCAAAAGCCGACTGCGATCCGGCTTTTTTAATGGTCGTTCCCAAACAGCAGAACGCCACATCCGCGTTCATATCCTTCAGGAGTGGCTCCAGATCGTTCATGGGCCCGATCCGCTCGCTCCATTTTTTAACCTGAGGCGTCTGAGCCCGGCGGCCAATGCTGGTCAGCTGCGTGCATCCTGGTTCGGCCAAAAGCTCCTGGATCACCCAACCCCCAACCAGTCCTGTTGCTCCCACTATCACGGCTTGCATGGTTCACCTCGCTGTAGCCTCATTTGGCGATCCAGTATACAATAAGCTGGATGACCAGGGGAGAAATTATGACAAAGCACGTGATTATCGTCGGTGCTGGCTTTGCCGGATTGAATGCAGCCAAAAAACTGGGACGCACGAAAGATATTCGCGTCACCCTTATCGATAAACGCAATCATCATCTCTTCCAGCCCCTGCTCTATCAGGTTTCCACCGCCGCGCTCAGCCCGGCGGATATCGCCGTGCCCATCCGGGCCGTGCTCGCCAGGGATCAGAATACCAGCGTTCTCCTGGGACATGTCGATCGCGTGGATCTTGCAGCCAAAAAATTGTTTATGGAAGACCAGGTCTTCTCCTACGACTATCTGATTTTGGCCTGCGGTGCCAAACACAGCTATTTCGGCAAAAACGAATGGGAAGGGGATGCCCCTGGCCTCAAGACTTTGGAACAGGCCACTGAAATCCGGCGGCGCATTCTGCTCGCGTTTGAAATGGCAGAACAGGAAAAGGATGTTGAAAAGCAAAAGAAACTGCAGACCTTCATCATCGTCGGTGGCGGCCCCACCGGAGTGGAGATGGCCGGTTCGATTGCCGAAATCAGTCGCCACACCTTTGCGCAGGATTTCAAAAACTTCAACCCGGCCCGCACCCGCGTGATCCTGATCGAGACCGGAGCACGGATCCTCTCCGGCTTTGCCCCGAGTCTTTCGGAAAAAGCCACCGAGGATCTGGAGCGTCTCGGCGTTCATGTCTGGACCAATTCACGCGTGACCAATATCACGGCGGATGGCGTTTATATCGGCAACGAATTCGTCGCCGCTTCCACCGTGATCTGGGCTGCGGGCGTGGCGCCGACCGGAGTGAATCAAACTCTGGGTGTGGCTCTGGATAGCGGCGGGCGCGTGATCGTGGAAAACGACTGCAGCCTGAAGGATTACCCCGAGGTTTTCGTGCTCGGGGATCAGGCGCACTTCCCGGGACCGGATGGCAAACCCCTGCCCGGCCTCGCCCCGGTGGCCAGTCAGCAGGGCAAGTATGTGGCCCGGGTCATCAAAGCTCGTTTAAAAGGGGCCGCCATCGAACCCTTCCGTTACCTTGATAAAGGCGCAATGGCCACCATCGGGCGTAACAAGGCGATTGCGGAAATGGGCCCGATCAAGCTCACCGGCATCATCGCCTGGCTCGCCTGGCTTGTCGTGCACATTTATTACTTGATTGGTTTCAAAAACCGTCTGCTGGTCTTCATGCAGTGGGCCTGGTCGTATCTCACGTATAAAAAAGGCGCGCGCCTGATCCTGAACAAGGAATGGCGCACGCATACGGCTCCGAAATAGCGACGATTTGCCTGGCGCACGCAGACCGCTCCGAAATAGCGACGATTTGCCTGGCGCACGCAGACCGCTCCGAAATAGCGACTATTTCCTTGACGCACGCAGACCGCTCCGAAATAGCGACTATTTCCTTGGCGCACGCAGACCGTTCGCCGTGGTTTTATAACGGTTCAGATCAATCACCTCCACATACTGCGCTCCTGCGAAAGGCGTCGGCTGACCGCGAAGGGTCAAGGCACCGGTCTCCGGATTGAGTTCGAGGACGGTGACATTTCCCGAATTCTGATTGGCCGCCAGGATCCACTTCCCATTCGGCACTATCGAAAAATGCCGCGGCGTGGTTCCGCCAGTCAGGGTCGCATTTTTAAAAGTCAAAGTTCCATCCGCATTGACGGTCAGCAGCGCGATCGTATCATCCCCACGGTTGGAAGCATAAACATAGGACCCGGACGGATGCACCTGCACCTCGGCTCCGGTGTTGCCGCCACCTCCCACCGGGCGGGTGAGCAGCTCGGTGCCGAGCAGTTTCAGCTGCTGTGTGCCAGCGTCCAGACTCACCGCCTGGATCGTGCTGCTCACTTCCTTCAGGACATAGGCCCAGGGGCTGGTCGGATGAAAGGCCATATGCCGTGGACCACCGGTGAGCAGATTCAAGGTCGGTGGGGTTTGCGCAACCAGCTGGCCGGTCTGCGCGTTCAGAGTATATTGGGCGATATAATTGGACCCGAGACAGGGAACATAGACGGCCGTCCCCGAGGGCGCGCTCAGAATCTGATGCGCATTCTGCCCCGCGATGGTGCTGGCCAGCGCTGGCCCAAGCCGGCCATCGGTTTGAATGGCGAAGGTGTTGACTTCACCCGTTCCATAGTTGGCGGTCATCACGTACTTGCCGCTGCGATCCACACTCACATGTGTGGGCCCGCCGCCGTTGGCCAAAATTTCATTGAGTTTGGTCAGATCACCCGTCTCGGGGTTGATGGAAAAGGACATGACAGCCCCGGCTCCGCTTTCATTCACGACATAAACCCAGGGCGAGCTGGGATGAAAGGCCATGAAACTCGTGACCGTTCCCGCCAAAGGAACGTTTTTCACGGTCTGCAGGGTTCCGGCCGGAACCTCAAATTTATAAATACCAATCTGGCCGCTGCTGCCCCCTACATAAGCATAGTAACGTGGCGGCGTGGGAGTCGGCGTGTTGGGATTCGCGGTGCCGCCATCATCCGGTTTCGGTTTCGTATCGGTATCCGAAGTCACCGGAGGGGCATCAGGATTCAATGATGGCGCCGGCGCATCACGGGTATCACTGGAATTTTTTTGACAGGATGTGCTTCCCAGCATGAGCAAACTCAAAGCCCACCTCCTGAAATGAACGGTCATCATCGGTCCTCCTCTTTAAGGGATGATCATGGCACAGAATGGAGTTTCAGGGAATCGTCGCGAGGGAGGAAAATGGCAGGGAATACGGGCACGGGAGAGTTACCAGGCGGTGGCATCGTTCTGTTTGACCAGAAGGGAATGCCACCGCGCTGAAAAAAACTTAAGAATTCGGTTTGCGGAACTTGCGAGGATCGAGGTTATATTTTTTGGCTCGCAGGCCCATTACACGTTCAGTCAGGCCCAATTCACGAGCCGCTTTAGCCATATTGCCTTTGCTGGCCTTCAGCGAATCCAGGATCAATTCACGTTCCATCGACTCAAGGGTCGTCTTCAGGTTGTTGCCAGTTTCAACGCCCGTGCTTTCGGCGATTTGAAGACTGGGGGGAAGGTGATGTCCACGGATGACGCCTTCATTGCTCAGCAGAACGGCGCGTTCCATACAGTTTTCAAGTTCACGAACATTTCCAGGCCAATGATAGCTGGTGAGCATGTCGATGGCTGGGGTCGAGATACGACGGATGTTTTTGTTATGCACCTTGCGGTACTTTTCAATGAAGAAATCGGTGAGAGGCATGATATCCGTCTTGCGCTCGCGCAGGGCCGGGACATGCAAGGGGAACACATTCAAGCGATAGTAAAGATCCTGGCGGAATTGCCCACGTTCGATCATCTCCTCCAGATTACGGTTGGTGGCCGCGATCACCCGCACATCCGCTTTGATGGTCGAGACGCCACCGAGACGTTCAAATTCCCTCTGCTGCAGAACGCGCAGGAGTTTGATCTGCGTGGTCAGGGACAGATCACCAATTTCATCCAGGAAAATGGTGCCGCTGTTCGCGAGTTCAAAGCGACCTTTCTTCTGGGTGTGCGCGCCGGTGAAAGCACCGCGTTCATGCCCGAAGAGTTCACTTTCCAGTAGCGTTTCCGGCAGCGCTGCGCAGTTCACCTTGATAAAGGGTTTGCCGCGCCGCACGCTGTTGCGATGCAGAGCGTCCGCAATCAACTCTTTGCCCACTCCGCTTTCACCGAGGATAAGCACGGTGGTATCGGTGTCGGCAACCTGCTGCATCAATTCGAAGACGCCCAGCATGGCTTTCGAATTGCCGATGATCGGGGAACGATCGAATTTCACCTTGTCCTGGGTCGGAACCACAGGCTGGGGTGAGGCGGCATCGTGCTGTTGATCGGGATAGAAGCGGTTGATCATGCCCGACTGGGCAATCATGGAGGTGAGGACGGAAAGGAAGGACTGTTCAGTCTTGGGTTCGAAGCTACCGTAGCAAACTTTCACAGCGGTCAGAGTTCCCATTTTCCTTTCGTTGAATTTGATGGGATGACTCAGAACATAAAGCTGGACACCGCGTTCGACTTCGAAGGTGCTGTGGAATCGGGAGCCTTCGAAGTTGGGGACTGGAACCATTTTCGGTCGCCAGTTTCGAAGCACATCCTGATTCGCCATCTGAATCGCTTCTTCCACCTGGGGATCGATCGGCTTCTCACCACCGGGTGCCCGGATTTCCTTTCCAATGTCGATCACACCATCCAGGAAGTTGATACGACCAAGAACAAGATCGCAGTGCCTTTCGAGCGAACCCAGAATTTCCCTGAGTCCATCCACAAACCCTGCACTCTTCTCGAGGTTGACTGCCGCCATGCGCAGGACATCGAGTTGTCGTTCCCGGCGAATGCGATCTTCTGAGTGCTGAAGCAAGATCGACGCCGCCTGACTTCGGGGATTCATCCTACCCTCCCTTTGCTTGCAAAAAGTTTCAGCTTTTTGACAGTACGCGAGCTTTGAAAGATCTTCACATCCGTATGTGTTAGGCCGGTTATATCCCGATTTTTATCTGTGAACACTTTCTTTATGTAAAAAAATGACGAAGAGAGCCAGTTTAAAAGCTACGGATATGTACAAAATCAGGCCTGAGCGCACATTGAGAACACTCATTTACGTCAAAAAGCCACAATTTGATGCAGTTCTGTAGGAAATTTGTAGAAAAATTTCACCTTCGTCGCTGGGCCCGAACACCAGGCCTTCCAACATTTCTGTAGGGTGACCCCTCCCAGTTGAATTTTTTTGAAAATACTCTCAACTTTCCGGTGATTCCGCCGTAAAGCCCTCTGTTGTGATATTTGGAAAAGTTCCACCCTAGGATTTTTGCTGATGTCCAAGCGACTCATGACCGCGCCCTCGGGCACCAATCCCTTTATTATTCAAGGTTTGCAGGCTCGCTGGGGTTTGCTCATCCTTCTCGTCCTCAGTCTTCCTTTCGCGACGGCCTGTGGTCGATCGTCCAAAAAGGGCAAGAATACGGCGGTCCCTGATCGCTACTTTGTTCTGGGCGATCCCATGGTTATGCTCGACGGCACCCTCCCCGATAAGGAGAGTTTCGTCACCACGGCCACACTCGGGGATTTCAGCGACTACACGCTCGCTGGGTTCACCGTGTTCCAACCGAAAGTGGACGTTACCACCATCGACCGCGTGGACAGTCAGGAGGAATTGGAGGATCAGAACAGCACCGATGATGGGCAGCTGGACAATGAACTGAGTCTCTACAGCTTTCAGCGCGAAGGCGACAAACTCTTATATAAAGCCCAAGGCGAAGGCTTTAATGACTATCCGGTTTTGGAATTTGTGGAGGTCAATGGACGTTGGGATATCACCGCCGTGAGTGGTGATCCCGTCGTTGCCGAACACTATAGTCTATCCGCAGACAAACGGGTGTTCAGTATTCTGATCAGCGATACGGATGAGCTGGGGAATTACCTGGGCGGCATGACCTTCACGCGCTTCGATGACGACCAGAAGCCCGTGCCCCAACTCGATAACAGCTATCAGTATCTCGGGGGCAAGGGCCTCGCGATTCCCTGGGAAGGCCCGGTGAAAGTTTCCATCTGTGGTGATCTCAGTGCCGAGGACCAGGAGACCTTCAACCGCTCCATCACCGACTGGAGCGTGGCCATGGGTGACCCGACGGGCACCATGGGCGGACTCAGCTATGAAGTGGAATTCGTTAAGAATGGCAAGCCGTGGACGGATGTGAATCAGCACTGCATCAATCTGGTGAAAAGCTATCGGTTGGAAACCCAGGAGGATACGGCGGTGTTCGGCGTCACGATGCCGGTCGTGGATTTTCAGAACTTCAGGATCGTCGACAGCCAGATCTTCATTTTCCACGATGCCCTGAGCCGGTTCCGGGAGGCCTATCTGCTCACGGCTGTTCATGAGATGGGCCACTTCTGGGGCCTCGGTCATGAATTCAGCCGCGACATCCGTGGAGAGACTCTGCATCCCTCGATTATGGGTTATGAAGGAATCAACAGCATCACGGACTGGGATAAAGCCGCAATCCTGGCGCTTTATCCGCGCTGATCAATCACCACTCTTGTCGTCTTCCAGATCCTTATCCTTGGGATAAAGAGCCTTCTTGGCTTTTTTCAATTCCTTCCATCTGGCTTTAATCTGCTTGTAAGCTTCCTGTGGCGTGATCTTGCCGCCAGCTTCCAAGGCACAGACGATGCCGACATCGCTGGCGAAATGCTGCAAACTTTCCTCCATGATGGAGTCCTTTGCATCCTGCTTTCCATCTTTATGCACCACGTTTATCCCCCAAAATGGCAAAGCCTCCTGCTCGTGCAGCCTGAAGCGCAACGATGGGGAGTCCTGGCACCAGCCTAACCGAAAGGGGCTGGGATTTCCACGATCAAAGCTTTGATGAGGCCAGCTTGCTGAGGCCGGACAAAAAGCCGCGCTCAATCCGACGAAGCAGCTGATTCCAGTGCGCGGCATCCCGCTGGCTGAAATCAATGAGCTGCACGGCGATATAAGAAAAGGTTTTGAATTCATCATAGGAAGGGAAGGCCCGCACGAGCCGTCCCCATGGCTGCAAGGATTCGGGCAACCAGAGGCGCGCGACATCCAGACGCAAAGCAACCACGGAATCTATCGCCAGGGCGGCATGGTCATCCCCTCGGACGACCCGCAGCAGCAGGCCGGAGCGGGAAATATCGACCGATTCCAATATTTCGAGTTGCTCCCGATGCGGCCAGCGGGCCTCCACGTAAACCCTGGGATTGACCGGGCAGCGCGGAAACTGCAGACCGTTCGGCGTGCCGAAGTCAGGCATCAGGATGCGATCGAGTTCCATCAAACAGTCGAGGCAGGTCAATCGATAGCGTTTGACCACCGGGCCCTGAGGCACACGGAAGGGAGGCAGAATCGCGGACACGCGCAAGGGGATGCGGCGGCCGACGGCTTCCATGAAGAGGTAATCGCGGCTGCAAAGGTGCTCGCGCGTCAGGATACCGACGGTGCAGGCCGAAACTTCATAAAGGGAATAGTCGATCGCGGCATTGGTGGCTGTCAGTCGTAAAGGGTACGGGCTGTCATCCGACTCTGAGAATTTCATGCACGTTCCTCCAGTCCACCAGGGACCTGGAGACGTTCGGACCGCACCGGCATCGACTTGAAGGAACCAAAAAAGGGCTGTCTTCTTGAGGAGACTGCGAAACTGCATTGCGCGCGAGCCGTTACAGCCAGGGCTGTTTTAAGGCTTTTGGTCCTGTGCGTCCTGGCCGAGTGACAACAAGAAAGGCCCGGACAGAGGTCCAGGCCTTGATCGTGTCAACTTCTTGTCAAGCCAAACGCAGAGGCATCATATCCATCGAACTGCTGGATTCGCGCGATTCGCTTGGCGTTGAGTTCATGGCAACGACATCGTTTCCATAAAGCTCCTGCAGAGCGTGCATGTCCTTCTGTATGATAGGACGTGGCGGAAACCAGCTCGCATAGCTGTTGAAACTCGCCAGCTGTTCTCCATTACGCATGCGACGAAGAATGTCTGCGTTGCGTTCCTTGCGGAGATTGCGGCTTTTGATTTCAGTGACCTTTTTCATATGACCCCTCTCCTGCGAACTTGATAAGGTGCCTATCGGCAGGCAGGACCCCAACTTTAATCGCGAGGGCGGGGGCAACGAATTATTTCAATAAAATCATTACGTTAAAATCTTACTAAAAAAATTAAATAGTCAAATGCCCGCCTGGACCCCCAGGAGGATGCTCGTATTTGGAGCGTCTCCGCTCACCTTCAGGGTGTCTGCACTCACGCCAGCCGGCAGGTTCTCAAACTCGTCAAACTCCAATTCGCGGCTGCCCGACTCGATTTCGAGCATCACACCCAGGCGGAGCAGAAAGTTGTACTTGACCCCAGCGGCGATGTAAGTCCCCGATGGCTTGAAAGCCATCTTCACTTCCTGACCCGTGGTCGCTTCATCGAAGGTTGCAACATAGGCCCCGAACACGGTGTAGCCAAGTTTTCCGTAGATCTCCAGACCACCCAACTCGATGGGCAGCCAGGCTTCCACTTCCAGCCCCACTTCAAAACCGTCCATCGATTTGATGCCCAGCTTGTTCGACTTGTCCCAGTTGATTTGGCTCAAGGACAGACCAAAGCCGACGGGCACCAGAGGAATGGGGTCCAGGTGAGCGGCCGCTTTCAATTCCTGCCCTGATTCGGTGCTGCTGGTACTACCCAATTTAAAATCAGTCGAACGATTTCCCGTTAAAACCTGAGCATCAAACAGCGCAAAGGCCGGGCTTGCCAGCAGAAAGGGAACGACCAGGAGCAGTGCCAGACAGCGTTGCTTCATCGAAAAAACCTCCGCAGGGTGAAAAAGGTGTTGTTCCATGTTTCTATCATGAATACGATGCGGCAACAAGTGAAGTCGAGGGAATCAATGCCTTTCAAAGTTCTGCACATCGATAGCGAAAGCACCTGGCGTGGGGGAGAAAACCAAATCCGGCTCCTTCTGCAGTCGGTGCAAAACAAAAATTGGCAATGGCACCTCGTCGCTCCACCGGGGAGTGAAGCCATCGCCCGCATGTCACATCTGGCTCGAACACTGGCCGTTCCCATGCGTGGCGCGCGGATCCTGACCGCTGCCTTCGCGGTCGCCCGCTATGTCCGCCGGCATGGAATTCAACTCATCGATTGTCAGTCGGGACGGGCTCACAATCTTGGTCTCTTCGTGAAAAAACTTTGTCCCGAGGTGAAGCTGGTGGTGCATCGTCGGGTGGATTACCCACCGGCGCCTGGCTCCTGGCATCGACGCAAATACATGCATCCATCCATCGATCGTTACATTTGCATTTCCGATGCCATTCAACGCATCCTTGCGGATTTCGGCGTGCCGGCGAACCGTCTCACCAAGGTGTGCAGTGCCGTCGATCCCGGCCCCTTTGCCGACGTGGATCGCGCGCAGGCCCGCCGGATTCTGACCACGGAATGGCAGATCCCGATGGACCGTATCATCATTGGGAACCTGGCTTATATTACGGAGCAGAAGGATCATGCGACGCTGATTCGCGCCCTCGGCATTCTGCAGGAACGCGGCGTACCGTTCTTTGCCTACATCGCGGGGGATGGCGCGCTGCGTCCCGCGGCGGAAGCCCTGGCGGCGGAACTCAATCTCGGCCCGGATCGTCTGCGTTTTCTCGGTGTTCGCAAGGATGTGGCGCAACTGCTGGGGGCGACGGATATCTTTGCTCTCTCGTCACAGGATGAAGGCCTCGGCACCAGCCTGCTGGATGCTGTGCACAGCGGCTGTACACTCGTCGCGACAGCTGTGGGTGGGATCCCTGAGATCATTTTGCACGAACGCACCGGCCTGATTTCTCCGGCCAAGGATCCTCAGGCGTTTGCCAACAATCTGGAGCGGCTGCTCCGGGATCCTGCGCTGCTGGAAAAATTACGACAGGGTGCCACCACACACGTGGCCCGCGAATTTTCGCTGGAAGCCATGGTCAGCGGCAATCTCCGCGTCTATGAGGAGCTGATCGGTGCGGCGGAATCGTCATAAATTTGTATGAGTCCACCAAACCCGTCCATAGCCAGCTAAACTGCTTGCGGGCGGCAACCGCGTATGCCATAACCTCAGCCTGAACGATCCCAGAATCAGGTTCCATCCTCTCTCCGCGCCCCTAAGGAGATTCCCCGATGAAGAAACGATTGGTTCGTCTTTCGGTCTGTGCTCTGGCCCTGGCTGCCGGCGCCTGTCAACCGCGCACGCGCACGAAGGTCGTGACGGTGACCGTTCCGGCACCACCAGCGGCGAATGGTGCCGAGCTTGTGGAATTCAAGAAAGAGACCTTTGGCACGCCGCTGCCTCTGGGATTGGCGGATCCTTCCTGCGCCATGCGATCAGACTCCCAGGCTCTGCAGGGATTGGCTGTGCAGAGCGCCTGGTTTGGCTTTCAGGATACCCAGGAGGAGACGATCTCCATCACCACCAGGATTCTGGATGCGCGCACCTTCGAACGGGAACTCACCAACAAGACCGATATGCGTTACACCGTTCAGGGCGAACGCCAGGAGCTCCGGCTGTGCGATGCGCCGGCCCCGGCGGATTCCATGGAAGCGATCGGCCTGCAGCTGAAAAAAGCGGTCGAGGATTCCTTCGCCTTTTATCAAATCGTTCAGAACAGTGCCCCGCAATTGGAGCTGCCAGTGATGCCGGCGGTGGGCCTTGGACTTTTTCCTCAGTATAAAAAGGATGTGAAGCGCGTTGAGCAAATCATTCGCATGGACGGCACCAAATCGCAGAACGCGACCCAGACAGTGACGATCGGAACGGACAATGCGTTCTACTCACCCTTCGCCGACGATACACTGAGCCCGAGCATTTATAATATTTCCGTCATTCCGCAGAGCGTCGAGGCCCGGCAGCAGGGGCTCTATAACGGCAAGGGGCTCTGGGAATTTCCCGTGGTCATTCATCATGAATATGGGCATCACGTCTTTCAGCAGCTCTTCGGTGATTCCACCGTGGTCAGCTTTCAGGCCTATCTCGACTACTGGCAGTCGCATCGGGGTCTCCATTCCATTCATGGGTCCCTTGGACTGCAGGATCGCAGTGACAATCCTGAAACGCGCAGGGAACGTCATGCGTTCCTCTCGAGCCCGGGCCGTATCTTCGGAGCCCTCAATGAAGGTTTCTCGGATCTTTTTGCCCATTACAGTTTGAATGAGGCCAAGGGGCTTTTCGATATCTCCTGCTTTCAGGAGACCCGTGATGTTCTGAGTCCCGTGATGTACGGCGGCCTGCCTAAAGTCTGGAATGAAGACCTATGGCGCGAAACCTTCGACATCACCATGCGCATGGGTCTTGACACGGTGAACAAAAGTGAGGTCTCACCGCTGGAACTCTGCAGCGTTCCGTCCTTCGATGATATTCACGTGGTCGGCGCGGTGCTGGCTCATACCGTTGATTCCGTGTTTCAAACGACGGTCGTGGCACGACGTGAAGGACTCACGCCCACCCTGCATAAAGCCGGTCTTTTGATGCAGTGGCTGCAGACGCTGCGGGCCACGGATGAAGTGCTCGAACTCAGCAGCAAGCAAACGCTCAGCCGCATTTTGAATACAGCCCTGGGAACAGCCCTCACCGCGCTCGGGGATCATGATAAAATGGAATACTGCAGCGTCGTTCAGCAGAAATTCCCTGTGATTCTCGCCCGCTGGAAGGAAAAACCGGCTGAAGACGCGGCGGACATACTGGAGGCCTGCCCCAGGGTCTCCTGATCCGTACCTACGGGAGGTTCGATGCGCGTTTGGATTCTTCTGACTCTTTTTCTCAGCCTGCGCGTCGCGGCCGAAACACGGACGGAACATACCTTCAAGGATCCTGTCACAGGCAAGTCGGGTCTTTACACGGCAGCCTTTGGCACGAATCAGGGCCTGCTCCTTTTCTTTCATGGTTCCGGCAATACGCAGGCCTATGCCAGCTCCTTTGAAACTTTGCAGAAGGTCGCACGCACCTACGATCTTGTGCCGGTGGCTCTGCAGGCTCCCAACCAGGCTGTGACCTGGCCCGAGGGTCGGCATGCTCCCAACAATAGGCACGTGGACTATGTGAAGTCCTTTCTGGAACGGGAAATTCAGGCCAAACACCCCGAAATCAAACGCGATCGCCTGATCCTGGCTGGTTATTCCGCAGGCTCGACCTTTCTCAGCGGTGATCTTCTGCCTGCCGTCATCAGCGCCTGGCAGGGCGGAGCCGTCATGCTCTGCGGCGGTGGGGGTCCGGTGATTTTTCCACCTGACGTGTTCAAAAAGCTCAGCCCGGAAGCGGCCCGGAAATTTCCCTTGTACTTTATAATTCAGCAGAAGGACTTTCTCTATCCTCAAACCATGCAAGGCATAAGCTATTGGAAATCACGGCAGGCTCTGGTTCAGGCGGAAACTCCGGCGGGCGGGGGGCATTGTGCGTTTGACATGCAGGCCGAACTGATCAAAGGGATCCGGAAAATCCTCGACATGGCCCGCCTCCCGACCCGCTGAATACCTCTTGAATTCCTTCATGAAATCAGCCTTTTAAAGCGTTTCATCAAAAGCCGCAACCCGGGGACCGATAAGTTTCATAAGACACATCCACCGGGGAATACATATGAAAAGTGCGTCGCTGGTCAGCAGCTTTCTCCTTTTAAGTCTGACGGCTTGTGATCGGAATAACTTTTCCGGCAAGACTTCGGTCACCGCGGAACCCATTCCCGTCCCCACCGAAACCGTGGACGAGGTGGCCGTTGAGCCGACCCCTGATGGTCCGCCTCCTGCCAGCAAACCCATCACGCAGCCTGGTGGCGTCCCCGGCGGGCACTTCGATCTGGATACCGCGACGCAAACCTATGCCTTCAACGCGGGAACCACCGTGAAGCATGTGCATGAGTATGATGATAAATACAACGTGACCGGCGTGGATTTTTTCAATCTCCTCGACGCCAACTTCGTTGAACCGGCCGAAGCCATCAGTCCCGATCAAACCTTTAAAATCATCGTGGCCAATGCCCAGCTTTCACCCGGGGCGCGCCTCGCGATCAACGGTCAATCCTTTGCCGCCACCGATTGGCAAAAACGCAGCCAGTCCGGAGATCTGCCGCTCTTTAGTCTCAGCGGTGTGGCGGGAACCCAGAAACTCGAATCCCTGGCTTTGACGTTTGATCCACAAAAACCGATCAGCGCGCAATTGATTCCCACGGTGACCGACCTTGTACGGAAAAACGCTCCCGGCCCGGGCCAGACCTATCGAGCCGGAGCCCTGACGATTCAGATCATTGATGCCAAAACGGGCCAGATTGATCCCACTCTGGGCGTGGCCAGGATTGGTGAGACGGGCATGCTCTGGGAATCGACCCTCTTCTGGCACAAGAATTAAAGACGTCCGGCATGAATGAGCTTGAGAATATCCTCAAGCCGGGACAAATCGTCATGAAAAAAATCCGGTTCGGCTTCATCAATCGCCGCTCGGGCCACCGGTCCTGTTCCCACGATCAAAACATCGGCTCCGATCGCACGAGCACAGCGCACATCCGCGGGCGTATCCCCGATAATCAAAACCTCATGCGGGCGCAGTTCACGGCCGCATAAACGCTCCGCGCGGCGGAAGGCTTCAGCAGCGATTTCCGCGCGATCCTCATGATGATCGCCAAAACCACCAAAATGAAAATAAGGCCACAGGTGAAAGGCCTCGAGTTTGATCTGCGCGCAGCGTTCAATATTTCCCGTCAGGAGGCCCATGAAATGCCGTCCATCATCGTGCAGCTTTTGCAGAAGCTCGCGCACGCCCGGCAACAGGATCGGCGCCTGGTTCTGCAGCGCCTCATGAAAGTAGCTGGCATAAAGATCCAAATATTCCTGCCCGGCCTCGGGCGTCCAGGGGATCTCATGCCGGTCAAAGAGTTCGCGTGCAATCGATTGATCGGTGCGCCCACCAAAGCTGATATCGACGAACGGCTGCTCGATCGCATGCAGTTCCGTCAGGGCCCGGGCCAGCGCGGCCTTGCCCGCACCTCCTGCGCGCACCAGGGTGCCATCAATATCAAAAAGCAGAACGCGGTAACTCATGCCTGGCTCACCTCTCGTTTTTCGCGCGGGCCTATCCCTCGCATGCCTCCCAGTTTAGCCCGACTTTTTGCCAAAGCTCAAACCTGCAAAAGGACCGGAGCCCTTAATTTCTTCCCAATTTTGCCGAAGGCTTGACTACGAATTGCCGAGTCCCAGGGCGTGACAGGAGGTCCGAGATGGGAATAAGACACCGTACAGCCATCAGCATGATACGCATGCAGAGGCGTCAGGCCGAAGCCAACGGTCCGCGCATCAGCGGTCCCTCGCGTACCGCCCGCCGGGTTTCTTTCAGCCAGATTGACCCGGAAGCCCAACAGCATCGGCACCGTGCAACTCCCCTGCAGCCTCAGGATCAGGATGCCAGTTTTCAACTCCTGCAGCGTCTCCGTCTGGCTCTGCGTCCCTGGACGGATGAGAAATCGCTGGCCAGCAAAGAGTACGAATCCTTGCAGGATGAACTGCAGCGCCTCAGCCAGCTTAAGGCCAATCAGCAAAGCCGTACCGCATCGGAAATCTGGGAAGACCATGCTGCCCCTTACCGGAGCGGATCAGAGGAGCCGGATAGACTGCCTTATCGCACCATCAAAATTGTAACGACCGAGCCACAGCCCATCGAACGCCGGGATATCACCCCATTGGATCTGAGCCTTTATCGGCAGACCTTTCTGGAAAGCCCGGCACCGGCCCGCTATCTGACTCTGGTTCCGACGGACGAGCCGGCTGTGCCCCAGGCCAAGGACCTGCTCATTGATGAAGAGGCTCAGCTGGGCGATGCCACGGCAAACCTGACTCAACAGTCGCTGGAGGCCAGAACTCACGGCAAGGATCGCATCGCCATCAGCCCCAAAGTGGCCTTGAGCCTGCTCGACACATAAGTCGCACGACTTGTCAGACTGGCCACCACAGGTCTTTCCACCCACCGATTCCGCCTTGAGCTCTCATCGGGAAACGTCTATCTTTTCCCTTTTCGAGACTTACCAGCCAGGCAGGAGTCGCAGCTTTGAACGAATTGGACCTCATGACAAAAATCGTGTCTCTCTGCAAACGACGCGGCTTTGTATTTCAAAGCTCTGAAATATACGGCGGCCTCAAGTCGGCCTATGACTATGGTCCCTTGGGCGTTGAGTTGAAACGCAATATCGCGGCCGCCTGGTGGCGTTCGATGGTTTACGAGCGCGACGATATCGTCGGCATTGATGCCTCGATCATCATGCATCCCAAGGTTTGGGAAACCTCGGGTCACGTGGCCGGTTTTTCCGATCCTTTGGTCGATTGCCTCAACTGCAAGGAACGCTTTCGCGGTGACAAGGCTCCCCGCGCGGAAGTGGGCAGTGAAGTCGTCTTTCAGGAGGGCGGCAAGGCTTCGGGTAAAAAACTGAAAGGCACCGTCGGCGCCTGCGGTTATGTGTGCCCCGTCTGCGGCTCGCCCAATCTCAGCGACGAGCGCCAGTTCAATGGCATGTTCCGCACCACGCTCGGCCCGGTGGATCCGCTTGCCGATTTCTTTAAAGAGATCAAGGATAAAAATCTCGACGAACGCGAGATGCGCGCCCAATACGAAGAGTGTTTGAAACGATCGCTCGTGTATCTGCGCCCGGAAACTGCTCAGGCCATGTTCGTGCAGTTTCTGAATGTGCAGCAGACGACCTCGATGAAAGTGCCCTTTGGTATCGCCCAGCAGGGCAAATCCTTCCGCAATGAAATCGTGGTGGAGCACTTCATCTTCCGTTCCTGCGAATTCGAACAGATGGAAATGGAATTCTTCATCGAGCCCGGCACTCAGGATCACTGGCTGAAATACTGGACCGACGAGCGCATGGCCTGGTATCGCAAGTATGCGAACACCCCGGCGAACTTCCGCCTGCGCCAGCACGAGGATAACGAGCTGGCTCACTACTCGGACGACTGCTACGATGTCGAGTACCTCTATCCCTGGGGTTGGGGTGAACTCGAAGGCATCGCCTCGCGGACGGATTATGACTTGAAACGTCACGGTGCAGCCACCGGCTCCAAGCTCAGCTACTTCGATCAGAACAAGACCGATCCCGAGACAGGCAAACCCGGCTGGCGTTATGTGCCTTACGTGATCGAACCCGCCGCGGGTCTCACCCGTACGGTCCTGGCCATGCTGCTCGATGCCTACCATGAAGAAAAAAGCGTCGATGCCAACGGTCAGGAAAAAATCCGCGTGCTTTTGAAACTGCATCCCGCTCTGGCTCCGATCAAGGTGGCGGTTTTGCCTTTGGTGAAAAAGGATGGTCAGCCGGAAAAAGCCGAGGCCATTGCCAAGGAATTGCGCCGGGCCGGTCTGAACGTGGCCTGTGATGATGCCCAGAGCATAGGAAAACGCTACGCCAAACATGACGAGGTCGGCACCCCCTTCTGTATCACGATTGATACCCAGACTTTGGACGATCAGACGGTTACATTGCGCGATCGGGATACGGCCCAGCAGGAACGCTTGACGATCCCGGCCGCCATTGCGAAAGTAGTGGAAGCCTGTCGTCATCCTTGAAAGCTGTTCCGCGCATCGTAGCGTTGCGCCAGGAGGGAATTTGAACAGACGTCCCAATAACCAGCAGGGCTCCGGAAGTCATGGGGATCGCAACCGCAATCGGCGCCGTCGCGGCGGTGGTGGCGGCGGTGGCGGTGGCAACCAGCAGGGTGGCGGTGGCCCGCGCCATCCGCGCCAGCAGGGTGAAGCGGCCCAGCCGGTCGAGATTACACGCAAAGCACCGCCGGTTCTGAAGCGCTATGGGGTGGTTTTCTATGATAACCATGCCCAGGCTCGTGAGGATGCCGCCAATCTTCAGGAAAAAGCCAAAGCGGTTGATCAGCTCAATATTGTCATCCGGGCTGAAGGAAACATGGACGATCCTGAGCTTGTCAAATTTGGCAAGGTCTTCGCGGGTGAAGCCTGGCATCTCATCCACCGTCGTCGGGTGGAAGACAAGTGGTACGACGAGCCCCATGAATAAGTGAATGAACCCCCATCGGAAAAGGATGGGGGTATCCTCGAATCGCCTCATATCCTCGCACAATTTCCCAGCCCCTATCAGTTCAAAGAATCAGCGCCTTGAGAGATAACCGTTGCATCCGAACAACGAATTCTCTTGAGGAAAGTAACCATGATGAAGCAACTGATCGCACTGACCCTTCTCGCATCAAGCACCGCTTCGTTCGCTGGCTGGACATCGCACGGCCGTCTGCAGGTCAACGAAGACAGCATCAAATTCATCGGCAACGGTTGCAGCGCCGATGACGCTTTTGTCAGCTTCAACGGTGACGGTTCGTTTGACCTCGTCTTCACGAATCTGGAAGCTGTCACAGGTGAGGGCGTGAAAAACGTCACCAAAACCTGCCAATTCAAATTTGATGCCCGCATTCCTGCTGGCCTGACGTTCACCACCAGCCGCGCAGGCATCGCTGGTTTCTCCAACATCAGCTCGGAAAATGGCCAAACCCTCGCCACTCTGCGCCATACACTGGGCGGACAGGTCAGCGACGCCGCCATCGCCAGCTACACCTATGCCGACGGCAGCGTTCAGGATGTTGTCCTGAATAAGGATCTGCATTTCGCTAAAAAGATTTGGAACCCTTGCGGAAAGGACACCACCTTCAAGACCACGGTCACAGTTAACGCCAAGGGCGACGATGCTGTGATCAGCATCTCGGAAGGCGCTCAAAGCGGCAAGACCTACTCGATCCGTTACTACTGGACTTGGAAATCCTGCTAAACTCAGCATGACCATGGAGGTCGGACATGAGCCTTGCAACGATCGGTTTTATCGGCTTGATAGGGACCGCGGGTATGATCCAGGATCCCTCGCGCGTCCGCCTCCTGGGTCCCTGCAGCAAATTGGAAAGCACAGCGATCAAATTTGATGAACAGGGACGCCTCATCATTGATCTTTCCAGTCTGCCACCGCTCACGGCTGACCGTCGCAAGGCGGTCTGTCAGATCAAGGTTCCTTATCATGAAGGATCCAGAGTGATGGCGGGTTCGTGGCAGATGGACGCTCAGTATCACGCGGCTCACGGCAGCAAAATGCTTTCCACGGTGCGCTTCAGCGCAGCGGGAACGGTCGGCCCGGCCCAGCTTTGGTCGATCGAGCAACCTTCCACCGAACCCCTCAGTTGGAAGGAATCCTACTCGATTTTGGATGAAGAACCAGGTGAGGCGGAACTTAAAATTACCTGGACCAGTGAGCTGCAAATGCCCTCCCAGGAAACCGCACCTCAGTCCGGTTGCGGGCCGAGCTTTCAGTGGAAACAAATCATTGTTACGCCGACCGCAGCAACTTCGGACTCCCCTCAGTAAGTCCTCGTGATGCCGTCTGCCCACCGGGCAGGCGGGGCTTTTCCTGTCCAATCCAGCGACCGCGTCCGTCCAAGGCCTGAACAATGGCCAGTCGCCCAACCGCATCGACGTAAGAATTTTCGCCAAAAGTCTGTCAATTCAAGGTCCTGCCTGCTGAATTCTTACCTGAAAATTAAACTGGCTTTGGCGCAATTATTGTAATAAGAATCACTATCATTTTCATTAAGCCCAGGCCCAGTGTGCCGTGGGCGCGGCCGCGAACCCTTTCGCATTTGAGGATGTCCATCCATGCGCTTCAGGCTTTTGGCTCTTCCTCTTACACTGCTGGCTTCCACGAGCCATGCTGAAACATCAACAGCAACTTCCCCTTCGGCACCCAAAATCTCCGGATACGGTGACCTTGTCTTCAGTTACGCCGACTATGGCGCTGATCCCAAGGCCAGTTCGCGCGGATCAAAAAAAGATAAACGCTGGATTTTCGAAACCCGCCGTTTCGTTCTCGAACTCGAGCAGGAACTGATCCGTGGTTTTTCCTTCGAAGCGGAACTTGAAATCGAGCACGGCGGTACCGGCACCGCGCTGGAACTTGAATATGAAGAGGCCGGTGAATACGAAAGCGAAGTGGAGAAAGGCGGCGAAATTCAATTTGAAAAGCTGTTCATCCAGAAACAGCTGGAGCACGCCCGAGTGCGCATCGGTCGCGTGCCGGTGGCCTTTGGTCTTCTGCCCTTGCATCATGAACCCTTCGACTATCTCGGCACGGTGCGTGCGGAGAGTGAGGAGCACCTGATCCCCTCCGGCTGGAGCGAAATCGGTGCCGAAGTCCTGCTCCAGGGCTGGAATCAAAAGCTGCACGCTCAGCTGATCAATGGCCTGGATTCCACGGGCTTCAGTTCCCAGTATTTCGTGGTCGGTGGACAGCAGAAAAAATTTGAAACGAACAAGGCCAACAATCCCGCCTTTGTTCTGCGCTGGACCAACACCGATATTCCCGGTCTCGAAACGGGTTTCTCATATTACTACGGAGATTCCAGCGCCAACCGCCCGCAACCGGATCTCACCAAAACCTGCCCAGCGGAAAACGATGCGCAGGAAGTGGCTCCCTGCGGCTATGTGGAAACCGCGTTGCAGCTGACCTCTTGGTTTGCCCGGGGACAGTGGAATCGTATTCAGGGCCAGGCTTCGGTCGTTCATGGCAAACTCCAGAACGCGGATGACATCAACCGCCGCAACGCTGGTCTCTCTCAAAAATACCAGGGCGTGCTCCGCAGTCCCGTCGGCAAGGAGGCCTATGCGGCCTGGACCGAATGGGGTTATCGCTTCGAAGGTTTCGAAGCGGAGGATAGCGTCGTCCCCTTTGTCCGCTGGGAAAGCTACGACACCGTTTACAAGGCGGCGGCGGGCGCCTTGGATCAAGCGCGTTTTTCGCGACACAATGTCAGCCTCGGGGTCAGTTATCAGGTGGCGACGATTCTGAATTTCAAACTCGATGCCACGGAACGAACCTTTGGTTCCGACCAGCTGCGCACCGAGCATGATTATCGCTTTGCCCTCAACTTTGTGTATTAAGATCTTTCACATAAGGGATGAATGACATGAAACGACTCGCTTGTTTGCCTCTTTCCCTGGCTTTCTCCTTGTTTATCAGCGTCGGCGCCTGCAGCAAGTCCGATACGGATGAAGAACCTGCTGCGGACCCGGTCCAGGACAAGGCCATCCTCAATACCTTTGTCGATGATGTCGTGCTCGATACCTACCAGGACCTGGCCACACGCTCGGCGTCGCTGCATGATGCTGTCACAACCCTGGTTGCGACACCGACCGAGGAAAATTTTCAAGCGGCACGCAACGCCTGGGCCGCGACCCGTGTGCCCTGGGAGCAAAGTGAGTCCTTCCTCTTCGGACCGGTCGATACCTATGGCTATGACCCTGCTCTCGACAGTTGGCCATTGGATCATGCCGGTCTCGATGCGGCCATTGCCGCCTACAATAATGTGGATGTGGACACGGTTGACCCCAGTCTGAAAGGCTTTCACGCCATCGAATTCATTCTCTTTGGTTATGACAAGGGCAAGACGCTGGCCAATCTCACCAGCCCGGAAAAAAATTACCTTCAGGCTTTGACCGCCAATCATAAATCTGTCACCGCACGCATCCTGCAGGCCTGGAAGGAAGGCCTGGATAACAACACGCCTTTCGCCATCAGCCTGAAGGCGGCCGGTGACAGTGGCAATGATCTTTATCCGTCAACCGCAGCCGCCATTGAGGAAATGGTGGAAGGCATGGTCGGCATCGCTGATGAGGTGGCGAATAACAAAATCGCGCAGCCCTTTGATCAGCAGGACCCGAACCTCGTGGAAAGCCAGTTCTCGTTTAATTCACTCGAAGACTTTCAAAATAACATTCATAGTATCCGTCACGTCTGGCAAGGCAGCAAAAGTGGAAAGGCCGCGGACGCCAGTCTGAGTGCGCGGGTTCAGGCTCTCGATCCGGATTTGAATGCCGCAGTTGAAGCCGCTATCGATGCCTCTCTTGCGGCCCTGAAGGCGATCCCTGATCCTTTCCGGAATTCGATTGTCGATGCGGCGGCCCGTCCGAAAATTCTGGCCGCACAGCTGGCCATTCGTGAGCTGCAGGAACTTCTGGATACCAAGGTTCGTGCTGTTCTCGCACCCTGATATCCAAGGATAGGAGATGCGCCGATGATGTTCCGTTTTTGGTTTGTTCCCTCACTCCTTTTGGTCCTTGTGAGCTGCGGCCCGCGCTCCAGGAATTCCACGAGTCCCGAAGCCGAGATGTTTCTGGCCGGTGGTGGGACCACGATCAAAAACCGGACCTCCACGGCGTTCACCGCCCCGGCCGCGAACCTCAATCCTGAGGAGTTTCAACTGCACGGGGAAGGTGATGTCTTCTTTGAAGGTGAATTCGTCAAGGGCCCGTCCCCGGTGCGTCCGGGTCTGGGGCCGACATTCAACAACACGAGCTGCCGCGGCTGCCATGTTCGCAATGGACGCGGCATGCCCGTTCTTGGCGCCAATGGAACGCTGCGTTCGCCGGTCCTCGTGCGGGTGAGTCTTGATCCTTCGGCCCTGGATCGCTTTCCCGAATTGCAAAGCCTGCAAGTTCCCGGTGCGGGTCCTTATCCTGTTCCAGGTTTTGGAACGCAGATTCAAAATCATGCTGTCCTGGGTGCCGAACCTGAAATCACCCTGAGTCTCAGCTGGGAGGAGGTCAGCGGTCAGTATCCCGACGGCACAGGCTATACCTTGCGCAAACCCATCCTCGCGTATGAGGGTTCCCCGGAAAAACTCGCCCTGATGCAGGACAGCGCCGTGCAACGTTCCATCCGGCAAACGCCGCCGGTCGTGGGTCTTGGTCTTTTGGAAGCGGTGCCGGTGTCAACGCTTCGCGACCTGGAGGATCCGGAGGATACGGACGGCGACGGCATCTCAGGACGCCTGAATCAGGTCTGGGATCCTGTCACACAATCCCTGGCTGCGGGTCGCTTTGGTTGGAAAGCCTCCGCCCCCAGCCTTTTGGTGCAGACCGCCGCCGCCTTCGCCGACGATATGGGTGTGACCAATCCGATCTTCCCTGGCGCCGATGGGTCCCTGGAAATCGATGCCGACTTTGTCCGGAAAACCGCCTTCTATACCCAGACCCTGGCTGTTCCGGATCGCGTGCGCACGCCCTCTCCGTCCGCGGTGCAAGGGGAAATCCTCTTTCAAGCCAGCGGCTGCGCCTCATGCCATCGTCCTGCGCTCAGCACGGACGACAGCAGCAGCATCGCCGCCCTGCGCAACCAGACCTTTGCCCCTTATACGGATCTTTTGCTTCACGATATGGGCGAAGGCCTCGCCGATGGCCGTCCGGATTTTCTGGCCAGCGGTCGGGAATGGCGAACGCCTCCTCTTTGGGGAATTGGACTCACGGGCACCATACTTCCGCAAAGCGGATTTCTGCATGACGGACGGGCGCGGAGTCTGGAGGAGGCCATCCTCTGGCACGGCGGGGAGGCGGAAGCATCCCGCAAGGCATTTGAAATATTGAAAGCCGAGGAACGCGCGCAACTCCTTGATTTTCTTAAGTCGCTCTAGGTCGGCAGAAAATGCCTTCCTGACCTATTCAAAAAGTCCAGGATTTACGCACTCTTAATTGATATTGAAAGTAATTCTCAATATCTGTATGATAAAATCCGATAAGAGAGGAAATGTTGGAGGAAGGCTCTCATGATCGTCTGTCTTTGTTTCGGCGTGAATAACAGGGCAATCGAACAGTTGAAAGAGCAGGGATGTGACACCCTGCGGCAATTACAAAATAAGTGCCAGGCCGGCAGCAGTTGTGGTGCCTGCATCCCCGAGTTGAAAAAAACCCTGCAAGAAAACGGCAAGAAAGCCGCTCAGGATTCTTCACGCAGTTGTTGAGCCAGATAATTCACGAGCGTCAGCTCCTGAATCAGACCCAATTGGGTTTCCAGCCAGTCGATATGATTTTCCTCATCCTCCAGGATATGTTCAAAGAGCTCCCGGGACGTATGATCCCGGGCGTCGATCGCGACCTGGATCGCCTTCTTCAGTCGATCCACAGCATCGTACTCCAGCTTCAGATCGCTTTCGAATTGTTCCTTGACCGTCTCGCCGATGTTGATCTTCATGAGTCTTTGGACGTTGGGCACGCCTTCCAAAAAGAGGATGCGATCCATTAGTTTTTCAGCATGCTTCATTTCATCGATGGATTCGTGGCGGACTTTATCAGCTATGCGATCATAGCCCCAGTCCTTACACATTCTGGCGTGTAGAAAATACTGATTAATTGCCGTCAGCTCGCCCGTGAGCACATCGTTCAGGGCTTCGATGACTTTCGCATCACCTTTCATGGCTACATCCTTATCCATATGTTGCGTTGATCGTGTCATCTCCAACACTTATGGATAAGGGGAACATGAACCGAGTTCAATGCTTATTTATTTTTATTCAATGGCACTGGCGCACGCCTCAGCTTCGCAGTCGGGTTCAGGCGTGGCGGCTTGCGGCTCATCCGCTTCTTCCGGTTTGGATTCATTTTCCACCAAAGGCTCGACAGTCTTCTCAGGCGTGAGTTCCACTTCCGTGGTTTCCACATGATTCGACAGGGTGGTACTCGTATCGGTATAGGATTCCACGCGCAACACAAAGGTCTGCGTACCGCGCACCAGAGTGATGTGCTGCGGACCGAGTTCCCGCACTTCCAATTCCGCTTGCACCAGGCGATCGCCTTTATGCAGCATGCGGGTCCTGCCGCTCGATTTATCCCGCACCACGGCAACCGATTGGCTCTTGGACTTTGCCCCCTGCACATGGATCACGCCGATCAGTGCCAAATTTTTGACATAGGGTTCAACGGCAGGTCCAGCTTGCGCTCCAGACGCCAGTGTCACACTTATCAGAAAGCGCCAAAATCCAGTCATATCCCCTCCCTGGGAAATTCCGGCCCCAAAAACTCTTCGGCGGAGAGGGCAAAATCTTGACTGAAAGCTGCGTGCCGTCACATTATGGAACATGTGTGGGCTGCGTGCCGACCATGATGGAGCATGCGTGGGCTGCGTGCCGACCATGATGGAGCATGCGTGGGCTGCATCCCGATGTGGGGCGGCATGCGCGCCGACCACGAAACCCTGGAAGACGATGAGGAGGATGCGCTCGATGAATCCGCAGGATCGAACCATTCGTCATTATTTTCTAGGCCTGCTGGCCTTCTACTGCCTGATCGGTTTCTACGGAACGCTTTGGGTATCCGATGAATTTGATCGGGAACGCAGTTTATTCTATGCGTTTATCGCCATGCCCGGCCTGATCGCATTCTATATTAAGGTTCTGGTGCAAAAACATTGGCTCGAGGATTATCCAGTGAGCTTCTGGACCAGCACCATTCTTCTGCTGCTGGCGTTCAGCTGGGGCAATCTCCTGTGGCTGAATGCGGTATCCAGTCAGGAGAGAGCGCTGGTGAATGTCACGTTGAATGAAGGGGTCTATGCGATGACCCATCAGCGCGGGGGCCTGGGCTGGATCTATAAACCCCGCTGGTGATGCGAATCAGGGAACGGTGTAGCAGGCGTTCTCGGGCAGATAGGCCCACAGCTGACCGATGATTTCAATCAGGTGCTTCAAACCCTCCTGATCCTGGGCGCCGAGGATGCAATACCGCGTTCCCGAGACCGCATTCTCTTCCAGGATATGCATATCGCCCTGCTCTTTCTTATATTCCAAATTCGCCACAAACACCGGTTCCGGCTCGCCCTGCTGCCGAAAGAGAGCGACGTAACCATCCGCATCCGCCGTGACGTTGACCTTGATCTGATGACGGCTGCCGGCCGGAGCCGCTGCCGGACGATCATCGTAGACGATAATGGAAGCCGAGAATCCGGCCGCAGTGCCCCGCGTGGGCATGGTGCCAGGGCTTTCCTCGGTGACCGGGGACGTGCTGTTTAAAAAGAGCAGGAGCGCGGCCACAGCCCCCAGGATGCCGGACACATAAATCCAACCGCGGCGTCTGTGAGTTGATGAAATGGAACGCACCGGCGCATCCGGCCGGGACCCGACTGATGGTGGGTTGGCGTCAGCAGCCAGCCGGGCTTCCAACTTTCCCCAGACTCGATCCGCTCCGGCCTGGTCCTTCGGTCGCCCCGCCGCCTCATAACTGTCCTCGACAAGACGGAGGAACGCTTCATCCTCCGGACTCATCGCGAACTCGGGATCGCTCCCGGAATGTTTGTCCTTGCTCATGTCATCGTCCTTCTCTGTCTGTCTCAGATCCCATCCAGTTCTGCGAGCTTTCTTGCGAGGTCGTCCTTAAACTTCTGGCGCATGCGACTGAGACGTGAGGTGATTGTACCTGTACTTTCACCCAAACGCTCGGCAATATCCCGAACAGAAAGCCCCTCCTTATAGAACAAGCCGAAACATTCGCCGCCTGGTTGACGGGCGACCTCTTCTATAAAACGCTCAGCGACCGCTATTACTGCACGCCGGTCGGTATTTTGTTCCCATAGGGTGGCCTCAAGATTGGCAATATCCTCGCCGACCGCCTCAGTCTTGCGGCTTTGACTTTGCCGCACTTTGTCAATCGCCAGATTGCGGGCGGTAATCGATAGAAAACCCTTGATTTTCAGGGGGTCGATGCGATCGAGCGACTGATGCAGACGCAGAAAAACGTCCTGGACCAGATCGTCGCGCTCCTCTTCGCTGAGCCGAAAGGAACGCAGCACAAACTGGACCAGCCCGACATGGGCCTCATAGATCTCGCGAAAATTCGTGGCTCTCTGAGCTGGGGACTGGTTCACTCTAACCTCACCAAATGATTCGGACTTGCTCGGCAAAGCAGGCGGACTCAGACCGACCAGCCCCAATAGTTACGAACAAACCGGGAAACGAACCGCACGCCAAAGCCCGTGACTTCTGTCTCAATGTGTGCCAAACCTCCGCTATTTTCCGCTGCCGACAGATCAAGATGAACCCAAGGTATATCCTTGCCGACGAATTCTTTCAAAAACAAAGAGGCTTCAATGTGATCCACACCACCACTTACGCGGCACTGCTTGATATCAGCAATATCAGATTTAAGGCATTCCGCGAAGTCCGCATCCATGGGGAAGGGCCAGACCCGTTCCCCCGATTCCCGTCCCGCCGCAATCAGCGCCGGCACGAGGTCCTGTCGGTTGGTGAAGACTCCGGAATAGAGTGTACTGAGAGCCCGGATACAGGCCCCTGTGAGCGTGGCAAAATCAAGCAGCAGATCCGGCTTTTCACCCGAAGCGATATGCAGGGTGTCGGCGAGCAGCATGCGACCTTCAGCATCAGTATCGACGATCTCGATTGTTTTCCCATTCAAGGCCGTGATCACATCATTTTGCCGATAGGCGCGCGGACCGATCATATTCTCCGCAATCGCCAGAAACGCCGTGACCCGCACCGGCCATTTTTCTTTGGACGCCAGAGCCACAAGGCTATAGGCCAGGGCCGATCCCGCCATATCCCGATGCATGCCGTACATGCCCTGCGAGTTCTTGATATTGTGTCCACCCGTATCAAAGGTCACACCCTTGCCGACCAGCACGAGATGCTTCAAACCTTTTTTCCCGTTGCCTTCATAGGTGAGTTTCACAAGGCCCGCATCCTCGTGTGCGGAACCCTGCGCGACAGCCAGAAACGCGCCCGCGCCCATGCTTTCCAGCTTCTTCTGCGAGGTGAACTGATAACCCAGTTCATTCTGTTCCGCCAATTTTTTAAGGCGCGCGACATACTGCGCTGGCGTTAAATCATTGCCCGCCTGCATCACGAGGTGCCGGACCTGATTGTTCGCCGCGCTCGTGGATTCGGCATGCTGCACCACACGCGTCGCTTCCTCGAGATCGACCTCGGGAACCACCAGAAGATCGAGCGTCAGCTCTCCATCCTTTTTCTTCACCTCCTTCTGCGAGTATTTCGGGAAGGAAAAGAGCAGGCCCTTGGCGGCAGCGGTCAACGCATCCGCGGCCTGCAGCGACTGGGGCAAGGGCACGCTGGTCAGATTCGCGAGGATTTTTTTGCAGCCATGTTCTTTCAAAGGTTTCAGGATCTGTCGCGCCAGACTCAGCCAGCGAAAGGTTTCCATCCCTTCATCCGCGACCGCCACCACCCAGCGTTGCAGCGGGTTGCGATCAAAGGACAAAAGACTGCCGGCCTCCGGCTTTTGGGGGTCCCTTTGAATCAGGGCCTGGAGTATATCCCGCTCCGCCGCGCCCATGGTTTCCGGGAAAACCTCAGCCCATTCCTTCATCCCTGGTTTCAACCAGAGGATCCAAATTTGGGCATCAAAACTGGAAAGGGCGGTCTGATCCATCTGATGGTGAATTTTTGACAGAGTCTTGGCCATGAATGCTCCTGGAGTCCCATGCAATAAGTCAGGCTTTCATCTTGTGCGATCCGACCCCTTGTGCCAACCCTTTTCTCTGCAATCCCGCCGCTTTCCGTCCCTGTTTTGCCTCGTCAAAGAAGCCGACTTTCCCCCGGGTCCTCTTCTGTGTAGAGTCAGCGCTCCCGCATGGTTTATACTCGCCTTCCGTGCCAAACAGTGCCCAGAGGAATCTATGGAGCGCCCCATCCGTTCATTAAAAGAAGAATTGCACCAGCCCGCGCACCAGACCGAGTTGCCTGATATGGGCTGTGCCCTGGATCAGAAAAGAAGCTGCTGTGATGGTATTGGCTATCGATTGAAAACGATGGGATCCCTCACGCATGCCGAGCTTTGCAACTGTGTCAGCACCTGTTCCAGCTGCTTTGGAAAGAACCGCAAGATGGTCGACGGCAGATCCAAACCCTGTCGCACACCAGCCCCCTCGCGGATCGTCAACTTTATCAATAGTGCCTGTCTGCCGGCTCGTTACAGCGCCGCCCGACTCGATTCGTTTAGCAACTTCAGCGGCAACGGCCGCGAGGTGGTGACCCGCCTCTCCCATTGGTACCGTGAATTCGATCCGGAGCGGCCGCGTGGACTGGTCCTTGGCGGTCCGGTCGGGGTCGGCAAAACCTATCTGCTCTGTGCGATTGCCAAGAACTTTGCCGGCAAGGGCATCAGTGTCCGTTTCATCGATTTTTTCCAGCTGCTGCTCGAACTCAAGGCCGGCTATGCGCAGGACAAAAGCGATGCCAGTCTATTGAATACGCTCATCGAGGTGGATATTCTGTTCATCGATGAACTCGGCAAGGGTCGCAACAGCGACTGGGAGCTGTCCATTCTCGATCAGCTGGTCATGGGCCGTTACAATCGCAACAGGATCATCGTGGCCTCAACCAACTACGATCTGAAGCCCAATACGCGGGTCAATTACTCGACCAATCTGGATGAGCGCAAGCCGGGGAGTTTTGAACTCGACCGTTTTGAAAGTCTGGAGCAAAGAATTGGACCGCGGATCTATTCGCGACTCTTTGAAACCTCAGAATTCATGGAACTGACGGGCGAGGATTTCCGCAAACGCACCCTCGAGGAAAAACTGCAGGGACTGAAGCCTCAGCCTCCGGGTCCACGTCGGGGTTCGATATGAGCGCGCATTCCTGCGTTCTCAGCAACCTGGGCAACCCTCTGCTGAATGGTCTGGGCCTGGGTTTGGCTGCGGCCGAGGATGGTCAGCTGCGCCTGCAAACCGATATGTTCCCCTGCTGCTCCGGTGAAGGCCGGGCCTGGGATGGTCACCGCTCGGGGATTCGCACCTGCTCCCTGCAGGCGCGTCTTCTGCGGGTTCAGAGACTTTATGCGCACTACAAAAAGCTCTGGCCGCAGGCGACACGCCAGCCGCATCAGGTTCCGACGCCCTTTTCCAGTCTGATCCTTCAGGAGGTGGCGGCGGTCCTGAAACGTGACAAAGCCGGCACGCAGATCGCGTTCACGGGACAAAAGAATATGCCGTCGCTGGCCTGGAGCAAGGCCGTGGCCGCACTCTGGCGCTTTGGGGTGGAAGCCCGGGTTCTGAACCTGACCCGAAGTGACAACAAGGACCTCGCCCACTTTACCCGTGACCATGAAGGGCCTTTGGCGCTTTTTGTCGAGCAGATCGACAAGCTCTGGGATCCCATGCATGCCGAGGCCCTGGAACATCTGGTCCAAAGGGCTTACAACGCCGACGCCTTTTTGTGGCTTGAATTCATGCAGGAGCAGCAGTCGGAACCGGATAGCCTCGACGATGGCAGTGTGCGTTCCGAAATCAGCCGCCGTATTCAACGCAAACGCAAGAGCCAGCATCCTTTCGAACTCATCAGCCGTGACTGCATCTCACGCCTGCAGAGCATGAGCGGTCAGTTGCTTAAATCACCTTCGGGAGCTTCCTAATGGAATGGTATCGTTCGATTTTGGCCTTTCACGTGATCGCCATCATCAGCTGGATGGCCGGCATACTTTATCTGTATCGTCTGCTGGTCTACTGTGCAGAGCGACGCCACGAGCATCCCAAGGTCGAGGAACTCCTCCAAACCATGTCGCGCCGCCTGTGGAAGGCCATCACCCTGCCGGCGATGATCGCCGCCTGGATCGCAGGCCTCGCCATGATCCATTTGAATCCCGGGCTTATGAAAATGCCCTGGTTCCACGTCAAGCTTCTCTCGGTGATCCTGATGACAGCCAGCACGCTTTATGCGGGCAAACAGGTCGGTGTGGTCCAGCGGAGCGAGACCCTGCCCCGCGGTGGCTTTTTTCGGTTTATGAATGAAGTGCCGACCCTTTTGATGATCGTGGTGGTGATCATGGTGATTGTGAGGCCTTGGTCGTGACAGTCTGGAGTTTAAGGGCCCCTGCAGAGATCTGGTGAATCCCCGGACAAGCCAGTGAAATATTGCCGACGAGGGCGCAACCATTCACAAAGAGTTTCGTAATTCTTCGCGAGATCATTGTTCCAGACCCTGACTGAGCCGGAAACAGCAAATCCAATCCGTCTTTCGTCTGGCGAGATAACGATGTTGGTCGGGCCCACATCGGTTCGGCTCACTCTAACTTTAAAGACACGACCGGTCTCCAAATCAACTTCTGTCAGAGTCCCATCATACATGCCTGCATAAGCCTTCCTTCCGTTGGGAGCGTAGACAACTGATGATGCATATATTGAAAATTCGCTATTCAGCAGAATCGGTGTGCGCTTCAGTGAAAGGTCCAAATCAAAGATCCGCAAAAGCGATGCTTTATCTGCGGTTACCAATTCGGTTCGATCGCCATTGCTTGCAAGCCTCAGACCCGAACTCTTTAGGCTTGATTCAGGTGTGAGTTTCCAAGGACCAGTTGGGTGCTTGACCACGCGATATTTGTGCAGATCCTCTCCAGAGTCAGTCATGAAGATTTCTGCATAACTTTTTCCGAATCGACCTTGTACCGGATGAAATCCGCTGACATTATCACTAACCAGTTTTTGAAGATTATCAGTACGAAATACGCTTATCTCTCCGTTCAAGCAAACGACAAGTCCGTAAGCTCCATCGGCTGACACATCCAGATCCAGGAGCCAATCTCCGCATAATTTTGCACTCACGAGTGGCTTTGCAAGATCCGCCCTGTCATAGATGGCAATATTTTCTTTCTGAACTATAGCGGCTATTCTTTCATTTCCAGAAGGGTCCTTGAATAAATTAACATCTCGAGATTGAAGGACATAAGGAAGCTGATTAAGAAAGCCGGTAAAGCTTACAGATTGGATCGGGTATACTTCATGCTCATCCCTGTCGAAAGCCCATTTCGATAGAGAAGACAACATTTCAGTAGCGCGGCTGGCGTTGGAAAAACCAACGGATTGGGATTTAAAGAGTAAAGTCCCATCATCCATGAACTGCAGCCCTATGGCTCTGGAATGAGGCGGCAAAATTTTTGGCACGAAACCATCCGAAAGCTGGAAAAGTTTCATGAAGCGGGTATTTTCAAAGTAAAGATATCCAGGATTGGCGATCCAGACATTCGAAACCATTGAAGTCTGAGAAAAGACTTTGTCGACGACATCGCCATCCTGTCGTTTGAAAACCGTAACACCGTCCACTGTGTGGTCTCGATAAACGATAAAATCCTTGTCAGCTCCCAGGTAGGAAATATTCTTAAAGACCCCTCCAAGTGTCGTTCTTATGGAGGCGCCAACTGTGTCTATCACATGAACTGTAAAACCACCCGTCTTGACGGCAAGGATCTCATCTGGGAGCGAAGAATAGTGGACCGATTCCACATCCTGAAATACGGCTGAACTCTCGTCCATGGACTTATTAAAGATGTGCAAGTTCGAGTCGCGGCTGTGAACAGCGACATGGCCACCAGCGGAAGCCATAACTTTCGAGACTTGTGCTGCAGGGATTTTTGGAAACGCCAGGTGACGCTCCCCATTCAGCAGATTGACAATACTATATTGACGTGAGCCAAAGACCAGAACAGAGCCTTCCTCATCTCCAACTGATGTTATGACAGACTCTACCGCAGGCTCGATTACAAATTGCTTCTTGGAGGTTAAGCCGATAACTGTGGTGGATTTGGGTGCAGAGGAATTCAATTCAACCTGACTGTAGTAGATAAAGCGGCAGTCGTCGGAAATCCCAAAACCATTGTGGTGGAGCCTGCCATCAAACTTAATCAGTTCAGGGCTCTCACCATTGCTCAAATAGACCAACCCACTGCGACCAAAGGCAACTACGGTGCTATGGTTCGAGCATACTTTCACATTTGGCACCCCAAGTTCCGACAGGAGATTGCTGATATTTATTTTTGTACTGGGTTGACCGTCTACCGGTGAGATTTCAAGAACCGTCTCATTCGTTAGCTCGTTATGGATCCTTGATACGAGAGCAAATCCTTCGGCTGTCGCCATAAGACCAATTCCCTGACGGTTCTCAGGCTTGCCCAAAGCAAAGTACAGCTCTTCTCTTGGCAATATGCTCGTTTCAAGAATCGCTCGTTTCACGTCGGGAAGAATGGTCTTCTTTTCTTCCGATGATCCAAGCGTCTGATACTTTTCATAGGCACCGATTGCCGAAAGAATGGAGGCAATGCCATCACCATTCGTCACTGCGAACTGTGCATTCTGAGACAAGGCGCGAATGGCTTCAACAGCATGACTGTCATAAACCTGAAATATTCTTTCAATGACGGGTCCTCGATTCCCCGCTTTATCCTGTGCGAATGCCTTAAGGGTCCACTCTCCTTTGGCCGGAGCAAGGATCACACGATCGGCCAGCAACTTCAGCTCACAGTCTTGATTGGGGGATCCTGAACGCGCGAGGCATGCAAAGACATCGGACGGTGTTCCGTCATCCACAATGTTGATTCGGATGGCTTCACCAGGGGCGATCAACTCCGGATCAGACTCGGATTCCCCTGTACGCCGTAATCCTGTCAGGGAAACGACTGGGCTTTTTCGATCAACATGAATCTCACAGTCATAACTGCTTTCCAGCTGGTCGACTGAATGGAGCTGCTTGAACCACATTTTCATCCGATATTGGCCATCCTGAAGGCCCGAAACATCAAACAGAAGACGGCCTGCATCGACGAGCTTGATCTCTGATTCGGGCAAGCCGCCGACTTGTGCGATGGTAACTTTCCAATCAAATCCTGAAAGGTCCTGCTTCTGTGTGTCAAGAGGCAACTCAATGAGTCGCGAGTGAGTGGCCAATGAAGTCGGACACTTGGGTGCAAGATTTTTGTAGTTGAATACATGGAATTCCAGCTTCAGCAACTCACTGGCGGCCAGCATGGAGTCTGTTATGGTCAAACCTGAGCTCATGGCGGGAACAGACACATTAAAATTGTCCGCTAGGCCTCTTTTGACCTTAAGACAGCTCTTGTTTGTGAAAGCGATGTTTTCCGAGCGGGGAGCACGGATATCTTTTTCATCAACGGGACTCTTTCCCGCCGTATAAAACTTCAAATAGGTATAGCGCTCAAAATCCGGAGCTTCGCCGCATTCGAATTCAAATGAATGGACTGTATTTGAAAATTGAGAGCAGGAGGTCAGGAAAATGGCAGTTGATAATAACCTGACTATGATTTTCAAGGAACCCTCCGGGCAAAGTGCGCCTATTCAGCGCATATTACCCGGCGGAAAAAAATATGTAAACATCAAAATTAGAGATAATATTCAATATTTATAATAACTTAACAGACAACGATTAAAGACATTTCGCATTCTGAGCTTCAGGAAACTCCTGACACCACCAAGTCCTAATTGCCGGCTGCAGGTTGGTAAATGTGCCGCCGCTATGGGGACCTGCTGCCTTGTTATAAAGGAAGTTGGAATCAGGTTCGCCTCCTTTGTCAGGAGGAGGGGTCAGGATATTCGACCAATAGCTCGTATAGTCTTTCCCGTTGTGACATCCCGTGCAACTTCCAAAGTCAGGGTATGAGACAGCATTCTGGCCCTTCCCTTTATAAGCTGCATAGGCAAACGGCGATCCCGAAATTTGGACTTCCTTACCGTCCTGAACGGCATAAACATACAGCGTATGAGGTTTGTTGTCGATATTGGCCTGGGGAATCGCAAACGAAAAGCCATGCGGTCCATCGATGTTATTGTCATTCGCTTCCAGATTCGCCATGACTTCACCAATTTTCACGCCTTTGCCAGATTCACCGTCGAGGTAAAAGCGAACGGGAAGTACAGTGGTTGGTGCAGCGGAAATACCTGCATAACCGGAGGCTGTCCCCTGAGCTGAGATATCCGAAATACGCCCCAGATTGAGCAAGCCGTCTCCAAAAGCCTCTTTGTACCAGGCCTGCAACTCGGCGCAGAATGGAGACGTTTCGGTCGTGCACTGCTGACCGCCTTCGTGAGGAACGACGCCTCGCATCATATTGAAGAGACGGTTATTGTTGGGACCAGTTCCATCTTTCAGCAATTTGAACATGGTATCGAAACTTTGGGGTGCCAGGCCACCCTGCTGAACGACAACTATGCGCGGATCGTTATGGCAATCCGTACATGGAGGGGATTTGACCAATGGCAGTATCTTATTTTCGAAGTACGACTTGGCTTTAGCGGTCTGCTGACTCGGCAAAACCACGGGGCCCTTATTGCCTGTTGCCGGGTTATTGCCCGTACCGGGATCGCCCGTAGGGTTGCCACCAAGAGCATCAGTATTTCCACGTTGAGCCGTTGAATCCGTGGCCGCCTTTGGACCGCAAGCAACAGCCATGATCAAATTGATGGAAAGTCCAAGGCAGACCAGCCCACGACGAATCATATGCTCCCCCAATTGGCTGAACAAATAGCGAATAGTTCCCTCAACCCGGTTCCTATCGGCTAAATGCTCTAAAAACTTGAGCATATTTCTGCAGGGTAAAAAATTCCTTGTGGTTTTAGCAGTTTGCATTCTGACCAATGGGTAGGCCGCCGACCGGTGGATAGCGGAAAAAAGAAGTTCTGGTGATAGAAATCTTATCGATTCTTCATTCGTAAAGGTGTTAGATAGAAAGTGAGGCTCGAAAAGATATGACGTCATAGAAGATCAAGGCCTCCTGCCCTTCCCACTCAATACGGCCCAACCCGTGGGTCATTGGGGGCAGGACTTCTTTCTCGAAAAAGGAGACGTCGTATGGTGTTTCAGTTTTATTTCAAGAAGATGCAAAGTTCTGAAGCCCTGAAATCCCTCTCACAGAGAAAACTGAGCGATGTCATTGAGCGCTTTCTTGGCGACTCTGGCCTCGTCCGTATTACCTTTTCGACAGAAAAGAATGAGCAGAAAATTCACTGTTATTTTCAAGGCTGGAACGGCACTGTCTTGAATGCCTCTGGAGCCAGCGAAAACATGTATGCAACGATCGATCTCGTGGCGCAAAAACTGGAGGCGCAACTGTCTCGCCATAAAATGAAGACCCGTCGCCGCTCACGTCTACCGATCGCCCAGGTTCGGGCCTTGAGTGTAGTGGGCGGCTCTGATTCCTTCCCCACCATGGATGATTGGGATGAGGAAGAGTCTGAATCGTCCGAGGTGAGTAGCTTTCAGCTTCTACATTGAGTCGAGGATCCCGGGTCATTTCAAAAGGCCCGGGAAGCCTCCCAAAACGGGAACAGTCAACCGGGACCCGACGTTAAAAAACGTCGGGTCTTCCAGTATTTAGCCTCAATTTCCTCATTTTTCCCAGTATCCTGCCGATAGTTTTTCCGGATACCTGAGATAGATAATCCTGTGGACCGGGGCCATGTCGAATAAAGATAAAATGGGCAAAATTCTAATCGTCGCGGGTTCTGCTGAGTCGCTGATGCAGTATCAGGCTCAGCTCACGCAGTACCGGACGGAAACCGCCCTGACCGCGGAAACCGCGATGGACAGTATCGATGATTTCGAACCGGATGTGGTCGTCATCGACGAAAAACTGCCGTCCATTTCCGGGGTGGAACTGGCTCAATGGATTCGCAGCGACCAGGCTGCACCGCATTATTACGGCATTCTTATCGTGGCTTCGAGCCGCTCGAAAAATCTGGCGGAACTCGTCCAGCAATCGGGCGCGGATACCGCCTGCACGGCTGAAAACCTGAAAAATGACCTCGCGGCGCGCGTGGCCCTTTTGATTAAATTCAAAATGCTCAGTGACAAGGCCAATAGCCTTTTGAACAAGCTGAATCAATCCAAGGAGACGATCCGCGAGCTGGAGGATCAGGACAGCATCACGCGGCTTTATAATCTGCCTTATATGAACGCCCGGCTGGAAAAGGAATTTCGCCACTCCGAGCGCTTTGGAACGCCGCTGACCCTGATGATCATGTCGATCGAAAATTTTAAAGAAGTGGGCCACATCAAGGGTCCCACTTTCTGCATTAAGATGCTGCAGCAGCTGGGTAACGACCTGATCCATCTGACTCGTGCGGATGATGTTGTGGGTCGCAGCTGGGGCGGGGAATTTCTGCTCATTCTGCCGGAAACCCGTGAGGATGGAGCCGAGAACCTCAAGGCACGCATCATCCACTACGTGAGCGAGCACCTCTATGGCCTCGAACACGACCGCATTGCGGTCGAACTCTGCTTTGGTATGAGCACCTATCAAGTGGCGGAAGGCAAACTGCAGAGTATCCAGGAAATGCTGCTCGCGGCCGAGGATGATCTCACAAGACAGCTGCAAAGCCGGGGCGACCGTGCCAGCCGAAAAGCTGTGAACAGCTGAACCTAAAAATCAAAGGCATAACCGACACGTAGATTGATCCCGCTCATGGAGATGGGACCAGCGATTTGCGTGCGGATCGCTTTGCGGGCTTCCGAGGTGCTGACGGTATAACTCTCCTGAAGCAGCAGGGCATGGCTCAGGTTCAGGAAATTATAATCCACAAACACGCCGTTGGTGAAGAGCCACATAATCCCAAGATTCACATCAATATCAGCACCCAGCAGATCAAAGCGCGAGGTCAGGGCCGATGCCGCGATATCGTCGATATCATCATTACCGCGCGGTTTCACATCACCGTTCCAATGCACAAGGCCGATGGCAGGCTCCACATAAAGCGGACCAAAGCCCAGCACGAAATAGCGGGCAGCCACGTAAGCGCTTTCCGCGTGGCCTGACACCATATAGTTGCGCTGATTCAAATTTCCGGAATATTCAAAGTCGCCGAATCCCAGCGAAAGACTGCTGATCGGACCACCGATCCGACCAAAAAAGGCTGCGCCCAGTTCCGACCAGGGCGTGACACGCCCGAGGTCCAGGCTCGCACCGGTTTGAAATTTATCCTGCAGTTCTTTCTGAGTATAGGCAAGTGCCGATGCCCTGTCGCTGGCGCTCAAAGGTTCTGCACTTTGTTCGTCGTCCTGTCCCTCGACCTGAGCTGGAGTTTCCGTTTCGGCTGCAGAGGCCGCCATGGCCATGGCCCCAAGACCCCAACACAGAATGGATTTTCGTAGCACTGAAACCTCCCTCGCGTTCCGTCCCGGCATTCTAATGCATAGGGCGCGGGACGCAAAGGGCTCTTTGTCCGTCCTTAGCCGGCAATCTGGCTAAGTTGACCGCCTTCCACGGTCAGAAGGCGCCGCATGGCATGCAGGATCTTGGGGTCGAGGAATTTGAGGAGGTGATCCTCAATGAATTGAATGGCTTCGACGGACGTGCGGGCCTTCTGATAGCTGCGCGGCACGGTCAGGGCTGTATAGACATCCGCAAAACTCACGATGCGCAGCTCCGGAGAAATCAGCGAGCCGCGCAGGCGCCGCGGGTAGCCTCCCCCGTCAAGTCTTTCATGATGATAAAAGATGATGTCGCGGACCATGCGGGTGAGAGGCACATCCTCCAGAAGTTTCAGGCCTTCCTCCGGATGCTGACGGATTTGATCCCATTCCGCATCGTTCAACGAGCCCGCATGATTCAGAATTTCCCGCGGAACGGACAAATTACCAAGATCATGCAGAAACGAGCCCATGGCCATATCCCACAGCCTGGCTTCATCAGCCCCGCGCAGAGCCAGTCCCAGGGCCACCGAATAACCCGCGACGCGGGCGCTGTGATAGAATGTATAGGGATCATGCTGCACGAGACGCAGACAGAGATCGCTCAGCTGCGGATAGGCCTGTAAAAATTTATCCAGGGCCAGCGTCAGACTCTTCACAAGGCCATAGTGTTCCTGAGGAAACCGCACGGCGTAGAGCGTTTTTACAAATTCAGAAATCCCGTCGGCCAGGATATGACTGGCATCCGTGTGCGGCTTCTCCGGCGCATCCACGCGCGAAGCCAGGTAGTGGCGAACGCGATCGGCGTCGGCCCGATTATAGAGAAGCACGAACTGCCCGTTTTGCAGGAGCTGCTCGGTTTCATCCGGCGACCAGCAATGGGGTCCATTCGCGTAGGGAACGATCTCTCCACCGAGATCCAGATAGAGGTCAAATTCGGTCATGCTGTTTCGAATCTCTGAGAGTTTCAGAGCCTGCAAATTCGCTCGATCAATGGTCATGCGTCGATCCATGATTCTTACCCATCTGAAGAATTGGTGGCCCATGTGCTGGCCGGTCCTGCAGCTTCCACATCTGCTTGATCGGCCTTTGTGTTCCCTTATTTTAGCAGTTTTTCCTGCGCTCTTTTGCACTTTTCCGGCGCAAGCGGACCAGGTCTTCAGCCTGGCCGTAGGGGCGATCGAGGAAGGGGACGAACGCTATCGTCCGGAATGGATTGCCCGTTCTCTGATCAACGGCCGCATCTATACCGAGCTGCACTATTACGGCCGAATTCAAGGTCGTGTACGGCAGGCCACCCAGATGCTGACCTTTGCGTATAATTATCCGATGCTCAAGAGCAAGTACATCGCCGCGCGGGTCGGGCTTGCCTTGTCGCGTGATGAAGCTGTGATTCGCAGTGCGGACCCTGAACTCCCCACCCGGAGTCACGAGGCTTATAATTTTGGGGCCTATTTTGGTTTGGGGGTGATGTCCACCTCAAAGCTCGCCATCTCCCTGGATTGGAATAATGCGCAATTTTTTGCGGGCTCCTCCGGAATTCTGCTGGCCACGGCCCGCAAACAAAGTCTGAGCTTGGGGGTGGGATGGCGCATTTAAGGCTAATTTTCCTGGGTTTACTGCTCGTCCCCGAGCTGCTTTATGCCGGCGGCATTGCCTTGCGCTTTGGTCCTCCTGCAGTGGGCAGTGGTGGTCCGAATCCGGTGTCCATTCCTCCGGCGGGGCGTGACATGGGTCTATCGTATGTGACCGATAAAGGCACCGAATATAATCTTGCGATCACCGGGTTTTCCGTGGCTTCACGGCAAAAAACCAAATGGGGTGGTTACAGCAGTCTTGGTGCCGGCATTGCTTTCAGCACGAATGGTGGTGGCGTGGGACCATACGGTGGATTTGGAATTGAGCTGGGTTGTGGCGGTTGGGTGGGCTGTTTTTCTGCGGAATTCACCCAGGCTTTGGGCTTTGGTTTCGGCGGGCTTGCCAGTCCAACCGCATTGCGTGTGGGGATTATGAAATGGTTCTGATTTTCATTTTGGCGATACTGTTCAGCAGTACCGACCTGCAGGCCTTTGTTTTGCTCTCCGGTCCCACCGAAGCCCGGATGGATGTTACGGAAGAAAATCCGCGCATTGTTTTCGAACTCAGTCTGAATCCACCGTCCATCAAGGAAAAAGACGAATTCCTCGATGGTGCCTATGCAGACCTGAGTGATGAAGACTTCTGGTTGACGCTTGTTCAACTCGCCATCAGGCCCTGGAATGATGTCGCCGATTCCTATCTTGAAATGGATGTCGCCTTCTCAGATTATGCGACTTTGGACAAGGAGGATCGCATCTTCTCGATCGTGGTCGGCAAAACCAATCTCACTACCTCCGCCTACGCCGCGCCAGGCATCGAAGGAAAAACCATCGTTGACTGCGACATCGCCGTTTCCGAACGCGGTGCCACCGCCCGGTCCCTCGCCTTTACCCTGATGCATGAAATTGGTCACTGCCTCGGACTCGGCCATAATCACAGCGACTACTCGGCGGTTATGGGCTACGCCCGCACCGACCGTTCCCTCAACCTCGGTCTGGATGACGAGGCGGGGCTCATCTACCTGTATCCCCTATCCACCATCGGCGAACCCCAGGAACTCGCGGGTTGCGGCGTCATCAGCGGCTCCACCCCAAACAGCACCACCCTCGCCCTCGTCCTTCTCACGCCCATTTGCCTACCCTTAACCCGTCGGCTTCGCGAAAAATTCAAACCCAGGGCTTGAGCCCACACCCCTTCCTAAGTTACCTTAGGGCCCTGCATCGCGAGCCCTCGTGGTGGAATCGGTAGACACACAGGACTTAAAATCCTGCGACCGTAAGGTTGTACCAGTTCAAGTCTGGTCGGGGGCATTGACGACTGGAGAACAGCTCAATCCAATCAAAATTGTCGCCTACGATTTCAGGGGACAAATATGCCTCCATCTGCTCCTTCCGCTCGTCCTCCCCAAACCATAAATCTGTCTCCGATCCAAAGACCAGTGTGGGACTGGCGATATGTCACGGCATTGTCATGGCTGATCGCAGTCCATGTGTCATCGGCAGGATCGTATAGGCCTCCGAGCGATAAATGAGAGTTGCCACCGAATATTATCATGGCGCTACCCGTCCAAATAGCAGAATGTGCGGCTCGGGCAGGAGGCCTTCCGGATTTTGAAAGCACCTGCCAACTGTCGGAAACTGGGTCATAGGAATAGCCAACGTCATAGTAAATTGGATTATTCTGACCCACGCTGGAGTCGAAGACCCCACCCCAAACTATCATTCGAGTTCCCGTCCAAACCGCAGAATGATGCCATCTTAACCATCCTGCCTGTTTTTTGCAGCAAGCCTGGATCAAGGTGTGCCCTACTGTATTGACAAGTCTTTGACAGCGATGAGCCGGTGTGGATGTTTTTTGGTTGCAGGTTTCATGAGTTCGACTCCATGCACCATTCGTGAGCTGATGGGTGTTCTTTGTCCATTGCATCCATAAGAGGCAGCTGACAATGGAACTTTGGCATTTGTTGGATAGCATTCCGAAAAAAATGTCAGCCGTGCTCGTCGCGATAGTGTGTGGAAGCCGTGCATTTCATGGGCTGCTCGATCCCATTGTAGCTGACAACCGCTGACGCCTCCTCCCTGTTTACTTGAATGAAGCCCTCCTCCGATTCACAGCGCCCGTTTCCCATGTCCTGCATCTCTGATCCTGCTTGTTCTTCATCCACTGGCACATATGTGCAGCGCAAGATGGAAAGAATTCCAGGCTCATAGGGGATTTCCTTCCCCCAGCATTTTCCTGCTCCCCTGCATTCATTTTCTGAATGGCGTGAACCGCTCATGTCGGCGTGGAATGCCATTCCATCGACTTCTGCATTACAAATAAGGTGTGAATCAACAATAAACGAGGTTTCAGGGCCGCACGAGAGTGCCAGAAGGAGAACTGATGCCAAACCCTTGAGTCGATACACGGAGCGCCCCCTTTGATGACCTTATCGGAGGCGACGTCCGCAATATGACAGGCAATAGCAATCCTGCTATTCAGTAATGTTTTCAACGAAAGTAACCGTCTTCAGGCCTGCAAAAATTCAAGCGAACACTGGTGCCTGCGGCTGTCCAGGTTGAATTTCGAAACCAGCTTAATATCTCTTTAATTCTCCACCCTTGCCACCCGGTTAAGATTTTTTATGTTCATGACAAAGGGCCTGTGACCGATCCCAGCATTAAGAACAATTTCGGGCGAGATAATCCTTACATGCCGGCCTCAACCCTTAATCCAGAACACCATTCCCCAGGAGTCTGGCCAGTCCTGTGTTTTGCCCTGCTCATGATCCTGAATTTAAGCTGTGGCTTCAAGCGAATCGGTCCGCACTACTTTGACAGGAAATGCCATCGCGATCTGCCCGGAATCTGGGAGGGAGAAAACTGCCCCAAGAGTGAGGCCGCTACGCAAGGAGAAGGCTCCGAAGAAGGAGAAGAAGGCACGGATACCCCTTGTGACCTCGCGATCAACCCCTCCCTTTGTATCAGAGACGGAATCGAAGCTTCGGTCTGGCGGTCAGAGGCTCGCGAGGCGAACATCGCCTTCAACTATGATCTAAGCTATCAGAGCTACTACGAATTCCATGCCAATGGCAGCTACACGCATTATTTCATCTTCACCCATCCGTTCCTATCGAAGCGCTATTACGAGAAACGCCAGGGGATGATCGGACTCCTGAAGAACGACGTGATCGATTCCATCTTCTGGGCGTACACCCTGGATTTTACCCTCGAGTCTTCAAGCTGCGATGGTCATGCCACGCCCTCGCTCTTCAACGTGTTCGATAGCTCCAATAAATCCCATATAGGAAGGAGTGAGCAGCAGCTCAGCTTCAGATTCCCGGATATCGATTTCGAGGTTGAGATTCAGAGTTTCAGTGACTTGATAGCAGCTTTCGTGTTGAATTTCTATGAGCCCGCTTTCGAAGTTCTCTTCGCCCCACTCACTCCCAACTACTGGAAGGAAATTATCACTGGACCCCATTACTGGGATGAACAGACAACGGCCGACCTCGCCAGCACCCTGACGTCAGCCGAGGAACTCTGCTTTTCCGAAGACGGCTTTCAGAGCCTGGTGCCCAAACTCAGTATACCTGTCGAAGTTCAGCTCATACTCCTCTCCCAGTAAACCACAAGTTGGACGCCGCCTATCTGGAAATCATGCGATCGATCAGTGAAATTCATCCGCTTTTTTTGTTATGATGGTATCTCATCAAGCAGGAGCCTAACGCTTTATGAGATTCAACTGGTCGACCATATTTCGATGGGTTTTCCTCTGGTCCGGATGCCTGGCAACCAGACTGCCAGCCGGCGTCTTTGAATTCCTGGGACAATCAACCTCAAACTCATCAGATACCACCTACAGACGGACCACCAAACCCAGTGCCGACAGCTTCACAGCCGTGACGGAAAAGAGCTCGCGCACCACCAGGAGCACCAGCGACTTCAGCTACGATCTGACAACCCATCCGACCGCTGAATCAAGCACAGCGACATCCGAATCCACGACTAAAATGACCGTTCAGACCGCCAGGTCCACAACCAAAGTATCCCGGGTCACCCACGAAAGCTCCACCAAACCTATGAGCGAGGTGACAACGCGTGTGACTCATTCCACTGTAGGGTCAACAAAGGATTCCTCACAAACCACCTATGAGCTCACGACCGAACCGACAGTACGGTCTTCGACCGAGGGAACAAAGTTCACCAACCGCCTCACAACCAGGCCCCTGTCCGAGCTGACCACGACTTTGACCGACGTCACACATCGCTCGACAAACTATACCTGGCAACAGACGACCGCCCCGAGTTCGCGCTTGACGGGAGAAAGCACGACCTACGTCACAGACCTTACTCAGAAAAGCCAGCAACTGACGACGGATTACACAACCGAGCCAACCGCACAGCTCACCACCCGAGCCTCCAGGCTCACGAAGCAAACGACAGACTTGGTGAACGCGACCTATGAATATACATATAAAACAACTTCCAAGCCCACCTCCGAAGTGTCGACTCAGGTCTCCCGAGCTACCACGCAGCCGACAACGGACGCATTGCAAGCGACCGCTGAATCCGCGACCAAGGCCAGTCAGGCCACGCACCGCTCCTCCACCAAGCCGACAGGAGAGTTCACAACGCATATGACCGAAGGGACTTCGGACGTCTCCGATTATACTTTGAAGGGCACCTTAAACACGACTGTGACCGCTGCCGCCAGTGTCACCAGGACCACAGGTTCAGTCGGTGAAAGTACCCTCAATGGCAGCAAGGCGACTGATGACAGCACCGAGAAAACCACCCGCAAGACTTCAGGCGATACCTTCGCTGCGATGGATCCTGACCTGGCCCAGGATTTTATCAACCAGGCCTATGCCGCGAATGGACCTTTACTCGACTACATGAGCCAGGTCCTGGGTGTCGATCGATCCCGATTGATCGCAATCATCAAGGCCAATGTACCGGAAAAACCCACCAGACCTCAGCTGGCCTCAATTATGTCCTTTATTCTGCCCCATCTCTAATGGATTCAGAGTTGCCATGAAATCCCTGCATCTTTCTCTGACCTTGCTATTGTTCCTGCCTTTCACAGCATGGGGCCGGCCACTGCCATTATCTCTTCATGACTTCCGGCAGACCAGGGATGCCATGGACCTGGAGCCAGACTGCTCCGACCGATCTGAGCCGGAGGTCTGTACTTTAACATCCCTCCTTGAAAGCTATGACGAGTCTTATGGTTATAGCCAATCCGCAGAATGGAGACGCATCAGCGGCTGGCGTCTGAGGCAACTTGCAGGCGTCCCTATTCCCTTTTGGTGGACCTCCGATAACCGCGATCCCCGAGCCTTCGCCACAGCTGACGCCCTTTCCAGTCCTCATTCCGATTTCGTCGCTTTCGCCCTGGCTTATATTGCACCTGAAAGCGTCGCGGGTGCCATGAACTTGAAATGTCGTGCCCCGGACAAGTATGCCTTTTTTCAAAAGCTCTTTCCCGATTTCCGTTCCGCCCTTGACGACCGTCACTGCCCTTCGATCGACCAAGGGTTTCTGGATGATGTCGAGTTTCTTGATCCCCTTAGCCATGAGGTCATTAACATTGGGCCAATCAACTATGATACAGTTGAAGGCTTTGAATTACTTTATGCAACCCCTGGAGTCCAGGATGCTTCGGAAGTCGCCGGTCATATTCTTCTGCGAATGCGGTTAAGAAACAATCCGCTGGCCCGTGAAATGGGTCTTGAAAATCCCCATGATATTGTTGTGGCATTTTTAGCCGATACGAGCGAGGAGCAAAAATCCCTTGAGGAAACCGCCAGGATGCGGCTGGATCCCTATCGTTGTGAAACTCAGGTCGATGGGAATGAAGCGCCGCGGCAGGACTTTCATCCCATCACGGCCGCCGTTCAGGCCCTTAAAGGCCTGGCGGGTGGTTATTTAACAGTCTTCGACCGAACGACTCTTTTTGCCACGATCAGGCGTTACACCCTGGATGAGGATCGGACCCTCTTGCGCTATCGCCTGAAGCTTACCGAATTGCAGAAGCGATCTCTCCTCGACCGTCTCTTCCTCGCCAGGAAAAGCTACAAACAGGAATACTATTTTTTTGATCGCAACTGCGCTTCAGTTCTGGTCCAGATCATTGGGGAAGGGATTGGAGACGCGGAGGTGGCCAGCTTTTCGGCTGGGGTCATGCCACCGAATGCGTTGATTGCCATGCTGTCTCGCAGGAATCTGATCGAAGAGGTTCACCCTGGATTTTACAGTTACAAATTGGAAGCCCAGGCTGCTCAGGAAGCGATCAAGAAACTTTATCAGGTCGCGCTGCGGCGGCCGGATCTGGTCTGGCCAACTGAGGCCGAACTTTTTGATGCCGCCGCTGCCGTCAGATCCCGGGCCTATTTCCATTTGGCTTTGATTGCCAAACATGATCCATCCCTGAGTGCCGCGATCAAACAGATTCTATTGCTGGCGCCCAAGGCCGAGCTCCATCATCTGGACAAGAAAACAGCCTGTCTGAACTATACGTCTCTTCCCACCGCCACAGCCCGCATGGCCCTTAAAAGTGAGCTGCTCGCATCCGCAGAGGCCTCAGTCGCAAGTTCCATTTGGCGAGCCGGCAGATCCCGGTCCCATCTTTCGAGCCTTGAGCATCCGGACCCGTCGGTTGGCAGTCCATCGGTTCGCCTGGCGTCCTTTTACTATGGCCTCGGGGTTTCCGACTCATCGCATACGCGTCCCCTGATGACGGCGGGCGGGAGCCTCTATGCCCAAAACATGGGATCCATGTCCCGTTATTCCATGCAAAGAGCCACTGCGGTACGGTTTCTGGCTGGCGAAGTGACGATCGATCCCTCGCGGCAGGATCAGATCGAGAGCTGGCGCCTGAGCGGTATCTCCCTGCGAAAATTCAAGGAACGCCTGCAAGGGGTGCCTCCGTTTCTCAGTCGTGACGGCAGCTATGGTTTTGGCCTGGCGGCTCTCGAAGCTCAAGGTGACCCGACGGCCATCGATAGTACGATCTTTGGCGGTGAGCTGCTTTTTAACCTGGCTTCATCCGAATACCATGATCACTTTCTGCTGCTATCAACCGGATCCGGAATCGGGACGGTTTGGGAGGCGGACTCCGAGAGAACCTTGATGCAAAGCCGCGGGCGCGGTGGATTGTCATTCAGCTCAGGCCTTGAGGGCCTCTGGACTTTTGACCGGCGACGCCACTGGCAACTGCGCGGAGAGCTCGCTTACAAAAGGACTTTCCGCGACCAGCAGGCGATCGACATCAGCACAGGTCGTATCGAAATCGTAGCCCGTCTCGGCCAGGGGAACGATCATGAGTGGCGGGCACGATTCATTTTTGATTCCAGGTGGCGCCGTTCTCAGAAGGTGAACCAGCGCGGCTCCTATCTACTGGCCTTGGACATCAATGACTGGTGACGCTTGTTTGAAGCCTCCCGGAGAAACTGCAAAAGCTTTGTCCGGTAGGGGCTGTCCTCTCGGAGAAAGGCTTCTGTGTGACCACCTTGAGGAATCGTCCAGAATTCCTTGTCGGGTGATGTGGCCCTGGCAAAGAGTTTTTCCCCTTCAGCATAGGGAACAACCTCATCCTGATCCCCATGAATAAAGAGCAGTGGAATTCCAAGTTCCGCCACACTATCCATGGGCCGCCAGTCATCGGATACCAAAAAGGAAAGAGGCCACTGCAGAGGGCGTGTCGGCCAGATTTTTTTGAGACGTTCTGCCGCCATATCACGATAGGAGGCAAAGGAACTCTCTACAATCAGCCCGCACAATCCTCGCGGCTGAACCAAAGCCAGGGAAGGAATGGCCACGGCTCCACCCAGGCTTTGTGCCAGAACAAAAATATCCTGATCGGCAAACTCAGGCTGCTTATCGACATAGCGCAGGACAGCCTTCCCATCGCGGATTAAACCCAGGCGGCTGGCCTGTCCTGGGGATCTCCCGTAGCCACGATAGTCAAAGGTGATAACGGTGTAACCACTTCGAACCAGCCAGGTAACGTAGGCCATATGTGAAGACATATTCTGCGCATTGCCATGGAAATGAATGACCAGGCCCTGGGATGGGTTCTGTGGCCGTATGGTCCAGCCGTGCAGAACCAGGCCGTCTTCCGTCGGGATGGCAATATCGCTGTAATTCAGTTTCTCAGCACGGGGGGTGCGATACTCCACAAAATCAGGCTGGTAAAAGGCACTGTTGCAACCGCATGCGAGCCATATCAGGATCACCCCCAACTTTCTTTTCTTCATACCGCCAGACATAAAGACCTCATCAGGAGTTTTGAAATACTCTTATTGCATGTCTCATAATTAAAGACCTAATGCTGACGACAAAGGACTGTGTTGTATGAATGACTTCACCAAGTCTTTTCTTTTCCTTATTTCGCACATGCGATCTTTCGTTGTCAGAAACAATTCTTCAACGTCAGGGCAATGGACGGTTGCATAGGGAAGAATTCTTCAAATATGCCCATATGTATTCAACTGGATTTTGCTCGGGTGCATAGGCTGGCAGATAATGGACCTCGACCCGACGCTGCTTATTCAGGTAACGCAGCATTTTTTTGGAGCGATGCACAAGAAGACGATCCCAAACAAGTCGGATCTGGCCTCGTATGTTTTGCTTGAGTTGCTCGATGAAAGCGCGAGGCGCCCAGGTCCTTTGAAGGTTTGGACCCATCTGTAGACCCGACTCGTCAGCAAATACTATAGTAGCACTGCTTTTCTGAGCTTCTTTACAATCTTTTTCCATTCTATTTTGATGAACCTTTCGATGCCTTTTTCGTCTCTTTCAATCGCTCGTTTTTCAGGCTTCTGAGGCGTCCAGTCCGTCTGTTGCAAAAGGCGCCAAACATGACTGCGATGAAATACGATACCGAAAGCCTTTTCAATGACTGCTTGAATTCTATGGCAAGTCCAGAGGTCGTTTTCGAATCCGGCTTTGATGGGGCCCTTCAGCAGGATTTTTTCCAGCCTCGCAATTTCCTTATCGCCAAGACAGCCAACCAACGATGGACTGCTCTTCTCTGTACACCAACCGCTTCAGCAGCTTCTATTGCAGAATACCCATGTTCCAAGACCAACACCACTGCGTGCTGACGACGACGCTCCTACTCTTCCGATGAACCTTTGGGTCTCATGATTCACCTCGCTCCATGAGGTTGAATCATCTATATAGCTTATCCAGGAAAAACCTGCATTGAGCCTTTACTTAAGAGACCATCAATATATCAAGAAATTGGGTTTAGAAATGGCTTCTATAGTCTCAACCAGCTTGCATTTGGTCCTCGACCTTCGACGCGCAGTCGTCCGGCATCTCTTTCCGCACGCATGACTTTCCTAATGTGATCAATTCCTACGGTCGGGCATTGGGCAGCAACGTCCGCAATCGTAAACGATCGCGGCAGCCGCTGAATCGCGGCGACAACCATTGCTCCCTTGGCCCCTTTGGAATTTTCGACCAAGCCAACTCGATTTTCGAATTCCCGATAGGCGCTGAGCAACATCACTCCAAGAAAGTATTCCGTCCAAGGAGTCAAATTGTGCTTCTGCTCGTGCCATCCCTGCGAGGATTTATAGAGAGCTTCATAATAAGTCTCCTTGGTATCCTCGACTATTTTTTCCAAACTGATATATCGCCCCACTGTAAAGCCTGCATGATATAGCATAAGGAGAGATAAAAGCCTGGCCATACGACCATTTCCATCCCGAAAAGGGTGTATACATAAAAAGTCGAGTACATAGGCCGGAATAGCAAGCAGCCGTTCAGCATCACTTTCCCTATAAAGAGAATGAAGTTCCTGCATAGACGCAGGCGTTTGCCAAGCTGGAGTGGGTTGAAATCTTAGTTTCTTTTGACCATCAGGCCCAACTTCGGTTATGGAATTATCACTGTTCTTCCAAACGCCACCTTGTTCCGTCGTGTATTTGAAAAGGTCTCGGTGCATTTGCAGGACAAGATTTGATGTAAAGGGTATATCTGAGTTCTGTCCATGAATCGTGTTTAAAACATCGCGGTAGCCTGCGATCTCTTGTTCAGATCGGTTGGATGGTTCGGCACGATTCACGACAATTTCTTTAAGCCGTTTTGGATTCGAAACAGTCACTCCTTCGATACGATTTGAGGATTCAGTACTTTGAATGACTGCATTTTGCTTTAACGTTTCCAAAGTTTGTGGTGACTGGATTCGGTATAGATCCTCTTTTCCTCTGAATTCTCCTAGAAGCCTTATGAGCTTCAAAGTCTCATGGCTAACCAGCTGATTTTTAAGATAATCTGATTCAAACGATTTGGGCATATATGTACTCGTACTCCATTCAGTACCTATTAAAGAGGTATCGTATGGGGATCAAAGTGGCAAGATAAATATGTACTGAGTTGGATTCTAGTACCTATTTATGAGTTTTAGTACCTATTCAACACTTCTCTTAAACCACTAAAATCTTAAGTCTTTCAGCCTTCTTCCTCCAAAATGAATAGGTCATGACATGAATTCCTGGTGAGCAGGCCTGCCATAACGCCAAAAAGGCCACCAAAATAAATGCCGGTGGACTCGGTAACTACACAGGACTTAAAATCGTGCAGCAGTAAGGTTGTACCAATTCACATCTGATTGAGGCCACAAGCTAAGCAATCGAAGAACAGCAATTCAACCTATCGAGCCTCCCACCATTCACTTTGGCTACCATCGATTCATCATGTTCTGCGAAGCGAAGGGGTTGCACTCGCACCCGTTGCATAAGCCTGAAATTCTCCTCCACCATTTGATGATAGATCGTTGACAAGAAATCACGTTTTTTGGGATTCGAGAGAACCTTGCCTGATGAAATCAACATCCCTCACCAATTCCTTCAAACACGCAGGAATTGGCAACAAAGCATCAGAACTCAAACAGCTGCATAAATTTGCCAGCACCAGTTCCAAAAATAGCAACAATACAAATACACCCTTTTCTCTTGACACAAAAAACACTTCCAATATATTGACCAACTAGTCATCATTTAGTTCGAGGCTGCATGTGGGGCTACCTACACGGAATTCCACTCAGCCTTCTGCACTTCAACACAATGTTAAAAAATTTGTAGTCACTATGAGGTCTCCATGGATCGTAGAACCTTTTTGCGTCGTGGTTCGACTGGAATGGCTTCGCTGATGCTTGCCCAATCGGCTTTTGCCCTCGATTACTGGCCCAAAAGCAATGCGAATGGTTTGGCCAGACTCGAGGACAAACCCCTGACCAGGATTGCCTTTGGTTCGTGCAATCAATCGCATCTTGATCAAAAGCATTGGGATGTCATTGCCAGAGACAATCCTGATATTTGGATTTGGCTGGGCGATAATATCTATGCGGATGGGACCTCGATGGAAGAGAGGATACGCCGCTATCTGTCACTCAAAGACAACAGCTACTATAAGAATTTCCGACAAACTGTGCCGATCATAGGCACCTGGGATGACCATGACTTCGCTTCCAATAACATGGATGGTCACTTCACTGACAAAGCCGCCAGCAAAATAGCCCTGTTGGATTTCCTTGATGTGCCGCAAAGCGCGAAAGTCTGGAACCACTCCGGAGTCTATCAAAGCTACGTCTTGGGTCCCCCAGGTCAGCAGACTCACATTATCCTCCTTGATTTGCGCTACAACATGAACAAAACCCTCAGCACAAGGGAAATCCTGGGCGAAGATCAATGGCAATGGCTGGCGGAAGAAGTCGCAGGATCCAGCGCGGATCTGCTTGTGATTGGATCCAGTTTGAATCTGACATCACCTGTGGTTGGACTGGGACTTGAAGGCTGGACAGAATATGGCGCAGAAAAACGCCGCCTGCTTGAACTTTTAGCGTCGGTCCCTATCCCAACCATCGTCCTCAGCGGCGACCGCCATTTCGCTGAAGTCGCACGGATACAGCTGCCGAATGGAAAGCCCATCTACGAAGTCATGTCCAGTGGTTTGACTCATGCCAACGGCATCAAGCTGCCCCATCCTGGCCAGCTCGCGACTGTTGTAGGCTATAAAAATTATGGTGTGCTGGCCATAGATTGGACGATTTCCGGACCTCAAGTTCGCATGCAAATTCATTCAACAGGCCAGTACGGAACATTAAAGGAAATTATGGCGAAGTTTGCCTGAACATGAACAAAATTTTTTCAGGACTACACTATGAAAATATCAACTTATATTATATCGCTCCTGATCTTTGGTCTGAAGTCTCAAACTTTGAGCGCTGCTGAGTCTGTACCCATCACCAAGCGCGATCTTCTCGTCGTTTCCAACCTGGAAACTCATGGTAAAAAAGAATTTAAGTGGTTGTACCGTTTTCTTGATGTGATGTCCGTAAGCCTTGCCGAGCAAAAGCTAAAAGACTCCTATCGGCACATTTATGTTCTGGCAGCCGACAAGGCATCGCTGGCAAACTTTACCAATTCCCTGGAAAGTATCACCCAGGATCCCGACCTTGCTGCGCTTGATGTCTTTATTCACCTGCACGGAGCTCCGGATCGCCTTTGGTTTCAGGACCGGCTGATCCAGACAGAAACCCTTGGCACCGAGATTCAATCCATCGTGTCACATCCCTCCAAGCTAAGGGCTTTGTATTCGACGGCCTGCTATGGGAAATCCCATGCTGAGGGTTTTCTTAATGCTGGGTTTTCAGTTGTCAACGGCGCTGAGAAAGTAAACACCAATAGCCCACATGATTATCCTGCATTCATGAACGCCTGGAAAAGTGGAGCCACATTTGATGCGGCTCAGGAAGATGGCAATAGTCCGGAATGGATTGCTTTTTATGACAGCATCGCGCAGGCAGCAGGCTTTGATGATGTCGGGAGTTACAAGGTCGTGGAAGGTGATGGGCAGATGACGATCAATGAGGCTAAATCCTTATGAAGTTGACGGGCACTTGTATCATTTCTGCAATCCTCCTGCTGGCGGGAGCGATGTATGAGAATATGAGAACCGGGAAAAGTCAGGAACGGCCAAAGGCAGCCATTAGCCGGCCTGCCGCCGAAAGCCCGAAGCCGATTTCCTTTGCGCCCTTGGTGCAGGACAGGACGGAGACTCCTGACGAAACCCCGACAGAAGCGGAGACAACGCGTCTTGAAGCCTTGACTGTGCTCCTGGAAGGACTGCGCGCCAATCCCGAAGCCAGACCACATTTGGAGGCTGTCATAGACTATATAAAGAATGCACCTCCCGACATGTTTTCTGTTCGAAACCTGCCCAGCGATGACAGGGGACTCGCAGTTCTCGACGGAAATTCGAGTCGTGCCATGATCAAAGACGAGAGAGTTCGGGTTCATTGGCAGGCGTTGATGGATATCATAGGGAAGACAAATCAGTAGATTTCAGCAAAGATTTCGGGCAATCAAACAGGACGCATGGCATATATTCGCCCAGAGTGTGAGCCATAAGGCCGACGGTAAAAAATTCCTGTTTATTCCTGTCCTGGCCTATCGATAAGGCCTGAGTGCCCCTCAAATTCTTATATTTGGCAGATTAGCATGTGTAAAATGCCCCTGAAGGATGGCGTCAGTGTACTTGCAACTTTGAGTTCCTTCTCATGTGGAGCGCTCCAGCCTAAACAGTTTCGAAACCCAACCGGGCTGGAGCCGTTAACGCAGAAGCAGATTTCGGTCGTCATGGTTACGATGACGCTGCATTTGTCAGGCTCGATGTCCAGCAAAACTTCGACCAAGCTACGACGGTGCCGGGATATGGGGCTGCCAACGGAAGGCAAGCTCTCATCAATCGCATCAGTTGAATCCTGATGGTTCCCTTACCAGATTTTACTTCGTAAATGTCGCCCTGAACGGTTCCGATCACACCGCTGAAATTGAAAGCTGGAGTCTCCATGCGATCGGGCTTGTCAAAGACAGTTACCTCGTTAATCCCAATGACAGGCGGACTTCTTTGCCTTGACTCAGCCAGCGGAGGGGGTCAGTCCTATCTGACCGGTCGCGTCCAGGCATTTCCTGCTGCCTTTCCATACATCATCGACTAGATTATTCCCCGGGAATGGTTTTATGGAGCGGCTTCCCATTGAGCGGCATTGATAAAGTCTGCCATGAACCGACGGGGGATCTCATGAAACGAAAGACAAAGGTGACTATACTTTCGCTGGATGATGCTATCGCCTCCAGCGTTGCCGGCCCGACCGATATTTTCGAACAGACGGGAGTTGCCTGGAATGATATGCAGGGCCTGGACCGGGATCCTAGATTTGAGGTGGAAGTCGTGACCGTCGATGGTCGTCCTTCCAAATTGAGTGGCAACCTTACAATTCAGCCTCATTGTTCACTGACATCAGTGAAGAAAACAGACATCGTTATCATTTCGTCGGGTTTGATTGATCAGTTTGAACCTTTTCATAGCCATGTGATTCCATGGCTACGGGATCAGTATCAGAAAGGAACAGTGCTGGCTTCGATTTGTACTGGCACCTTCCTCCTGGCTGAAACCGGCCTTCTTAACGGCCGACTGGCTACAACCCATTGGGGATACGCAGGAGAGCTCAAACAGCGCTATCCCGAAGTTCAGCTTCGGCCCGAATATCTTGTGACCGATGAGGAGCGCCTGCTTTGCTCAGGCGGAGCCAGCGCTTATGCAGATCTCTGCCTCTATATCGTGGAAAAGTACTGTGGTTTGGAATTGACTTTGCAACTGGCCAGGGCCATGGTTCTTGAACACAAGACCGAAGCCCAGCTGCGCTCTCTCCCTTTTGATTTTCAAAAAAATCATGGAGACGATCCAATTCTTGTGGCTCAGCATTTTCTTGAAACAAACTTCCGTAAACCGATAGGGATTGAAACCCTGGCAAGGATCGCCAGAGTGAGTGAGAGAACCTTAAAACGGCGCTTCAAAAAAGCTACCGGAGATACACCATTAGCCTATTTGCATCGCATTCGCGTCGAATCGACGAAAAGGGAGCTCGTGGGCAGTAAGCTCAGCGTCGAAGAAATCGGATCACGCGCAGGTTTCTCAGACATGGGTCGGTTCCGGACTGTCTTTCGCGACTATACTGGGGTCACCCCCAGCGTCTATCGAAAAAAATATACGGAACACAATTTCGGTGACTGATAAAAATCAGCCTGGCTTCAACACCACAAAATCCTCTGCTTTCGGCAGCGACTCAAGGGCGGCCAATAGCTCGGAAGGAGGTGCCGTCAGTTTCCGTGTCGCAAGATTAAGCCAGGCACCGTTGCTCGTGACCCTTGCTGCGATCTTCCCGTCAGGACGGAAGAACTCATTTCTCAAACAGAAGCGGCTGCCGTCTGTAGAAAGCCCCGCGACCGTAAGTGTGACCCGAAGCTCGTCCAGAAGACCAATTTCCTTGTAATATTCCATTTCATCCTTGAACACCACGGGACCGATGCGTAGGCGCACAAATTCGCTCATGGGAAAGCCATTCGTGGCAAAAAGCATCATGCGGACATCACCGGATTTATCAAGGTAAGCTGTGTTCCGCATGTGCGAATTGAAGTCCATATCGCCCCATCCCGCATAGAGATTTTTTTCAAACATCGTCCTGATCCTCCCTTGGTGAGACTTTACATTTTTTCTGAAAACGCCCCTTGAGTGTGGCTTCCTTTTTACCCAAAATCCGACCATGAATTACAGGGTATTCCGGGCCAGAAATGGACGCAATCGGGCCAACACTTGACTTTAATAGGTCATTATTGCATCAACGGGTTCGAATCGTGGCCTACCGGATGTTAGAGCTGCCCTGCAAACGTGAGGGCCACAATAGTCTTTTTAGCCTCTTACGGTCCCAGGCAAGCTCACATTGACGTCACCGGGAACTTCCGATTTCCGGGTTTCGCCCTGCAATATTCCTCACAGCAGGAAGTCCTAATCCCGCTGTCTCAATGAGTTAAGAGGAAAATCCGCCATGAAGCATATGTTCAAAGTTCTGATTCTAACCCTAAGTCTTTCCAGTCGATTGATGGCCGACCCACAGACGGACAAGGTTATTGCAATACAGCAAGCGCAGATCCAGGCCCAGGAGGCTGCCATTCTTAAACTTACAAATGACCTCAAAGCTTTGACCGCGAAATTGGAAGAGCAAAAGGCCTCGATTGCCAATCTTTCAACCGCAGTTGCTGGAAAAATTCTCTATGCAGATCCCCCCATTGGTGGCTGGTATGATAGCTTCGATATGGATCGAGGCGCGGACCATTGGTGTAAAAATCAGGGCTATTTGGGTGGCGTCGCCAACCATCAGGCACAGGGAAACAATCGCGGGCTGTTCTGCTTCAGGTGATACAAATCGCCGAGATGTGCTTCCTTATAACAGTACAGGTCTGACCAGCAGTACGACAAGTTTCAGGATTGTGCCCAGTTTGGGTTCGGTTCGGCATCCCCTCTTGCCCAGTCCTTCCGTTTTCATACTGCAAAGCCCGGACGATTCAGACTGGCTCAGCTTCAACCGTTTCAATGCACCCCCCATCATAAGCAAGCGCCTCAACCAAAACCTTCTCCATCCGCTTCATGAACGTTTTAACAGCCTGATTCGCAGCATACTCAACGCGGTAGACGAGTTTGATTCCATCTTTAAAACTTGGTGCACCGGGCACCTTGAACGCAGCCGGAGCATGGAGTCTTTGCACGCGTTCTGGAAGTATACCGACTCCAACGGAATCCCGAACCAGAGCCGCGCATACTTCCAGACTTGCGCTCTCGATAATGCCTTTGAAAGAGTAGCCTTGGCTATTCACGTGGCGCAACAAAACCTGGGTCTGAACGAGATTGGGTTCGGCGATCAGCCAGAGGTTCTCTGCTTCGGCAAGAGAACTCAACGGTCTGGCAGCAAAGAAAGTAACTTCATCCGTAGCCAGAGTGCGAATGACCAGCTCGGACGATCGAAGAGGATTAATGGCTATGGCCACATCAGCTTCATAGTGGAGAATCTGATCCACGAGACGACGCGATAGATCATGGATCAAGGTCGTTTGCAGTCCGGGGAAGTCCTTATGAATGCAGCGCATCAAGGAAGGAAGAGCGTATTGAGCGACACTGACATGACAGCCGATCCGAATACGACCGGACAGCTCCTTGCTGACCCAAGACGTATGGCTGAGCGTTTGCCCCCATAAGCCAATAATCTCTTGAGCCCGCTCCAGCACCACTTTGCCTGCGTCGGTGAGCTGGACTCCCGATCTTTGACGGAGGAACAGAGGGGAACCAACCCGTTCTTCGAGCTTTTTGAGTGCCTGACTCAAGGATGGCTGAGAAAGACCAAGGCTCTGTGCAGCCCGACTTATATTACCCAGCTTCGCGATCTCAATAAATCCAGCAAGCTCAGGGTAAGTCGGCAGCATAAGCAATCTCCTATGGCAGGCATCAAAGTTTCGATTTTTACTCGATAGAGCTTTTGGTGTAATCCATTTTTTGAAACCAATCCTTCCAACCGCCTTTTCAAGGAGACAGTGGCATGGGATCATCGTTAAACCGACGTAAGCTCATTCAAGCATCATTTTTCCTGGGAGCAGCTGGTCCAGCTGGCTTTGCCCTGGCGCAGGAGGCCTGCTTGGGTACACCTTCACCCTCACAACCCGAGGGACCCTTTTACCCAGTTAAACCACAGAGAGATTTGGACGCCGACCTGACTCGATTGGCAGGAAAAAACCAGGTGGCCCGCGGCGAGATCCTGGATCTCTGGGTTCAGGTTCAAGATGAAGATTGCCAATCCCTCGAGGGAGCACTCGTGGATCTCTGGCAGGCCTGCGCGACGGGTAAATATAACCATCCACGGGATCCTAATACGGCCGATCTCGATCCCTATTTTCAATATTGGGCCAAGGCATATACGGATGCCAGCGGTTACGTCAAGATTCGAACCATCAAACCTGGAGCTTATCCCGCTGCCGACGGGTGGATTCGTCCGCCGCACATCCACTTTAAAATTTCAGCCCCCGGTTTCCGCGAGCTGACGACTCAAATGTATTTTGCGGGTGAGGCGTTGAACCAAAAGGATCTTATCCTCCTGGATTTACCACTTGAGGAAGGGAATCGACTGATCGTCCGCTTTGATCGCGAAGAGGGAGAGGTCATCCCCAAGGGAGTGTTTACTGTTCAGTTGAAAAAAACTTGAACCAGCCTTTGACCCTTGGCGGGTTCACGCGCACAAGGATTTCGATACTTCCTTCAGGGCAAACATCGTGTCATCCAAGGCTTGAATCACAGACTTCTGCCCTGAAGGAAGACGGAACCTCTCGCCTGCATGAAGTATGACGTCCTGCTTGCAATCAAATACTGTGATCCACAAAAGACCTTCCGTGCATGTGATCTGGAATCCACCGGGCCCCTCGGGTACCAGAGATAGCAGCGCGCGTGACTTGAGCTTGAAGTTGAGTTCATTGGTATTGGCATCAAGACGCATATTTCACTCCCTTCGTCATGGTCTGAGGCCAATATCGGCAACTCCTGAAAAAAGATACAGATCCAGATTTCCCTCTATTCGACCATAACAGTTTTTGTTATAGTTTTAAGCATGTTAGGTCCAGGAGAACGACGCTGCACGAAAAGGGGCATGCTTAAAAATGACGGATTCATCGAAAGCCCACACCTTCCTCTATGAAAGAATTGCTGCGGAGCTTGCCGAGCAGATTCGGATGGAAAACCTGAAGCTGGGCGAGAAGCTCCCGTCGATCCGAAAAGTCTGTCGCATCTATCAGGTAAGCCTCGCCACCGCCGTACAGGCTTTCAACCTTCTGGAGCGCCAGCAACTGATCGAAGCACGCCCGCAGTCGGGATATTATGTTCGTGGCCCCGCGACGTTGCCGGAACTCCTGGATCAGGACGCGTTGAAACAAACCTTGCGTGAACAGTTGCCGAGTTGCAAGGTCGTGACGGCCCCCTTTATCAATGAAATCGTCGCTGCAGCCCGGGATCCATTCTTTGTGCCGCTGGGCACTGCGACGCCCGCCCCCGCTCTTTTGCCTTTAAAATCCTTGCAGCGCTCCATGATGGCTGCCGGACGTGAGCTGGGCCCGGAAAGCTGTCTCTATGAACTCCCCAGTGGCAACGTGGAATTGCGGCGACAGATCGCACAGCGGGCCAGCCAGAGCGGATGTCGTACAGCAGCCGATGACATTGTCATCACCAGCGGCTGCATGGAAGCCCTGCATGTTGCCCTGGCAAGTGTTGCGAAACCGGGCGACACTATCGCGGTTGAGTGCCCACTCTTCTTTGGAATTCTGGACCTCATCGCATCCCTAGACCTTCACATTATCCATATTCCTTCACATCCTGATACTGGCCTGGACGTTGAATTTCTGGCGTCTGTTATGCAGCAAAATAAGATCGCAGCGGTGCTTGCCATTCCCAATTTCAATAATCCAGCGGGAGGGCTCATGCCCGAGGCTCGCAAGAAAGCTCTGCTGGAGCTTGTGAGTTCAGCCAGTATTCCGCTGATAGAGGATGATATCTATGGAGAACTCTTCCATGGCGAGCTGCGCCCCAAACCGGTTAAAGCTTATGATAGCAAAGGTGATGTTATATACTGCTCATCCTTTTCCAAAACCCTGGCTCCTGGACTTCGCCTGGGCTGGGCCATCCCAGGAAAGTACCAAAGTCTCTTTGAGAAGCGCAAGGCTGTCACCACCATCGCCAGTCCAACGCTTGCCCAGTATGCATTGGCTGAATATCTCCAGGGTGACCGCTACGACAGGCACCTGCATCAACTGCGTATGAAATTGAAGTTACAGGTTCAGCAATACACGAAGATCATCCTTGACCATTTTCCTGAGGGAACGAGAGTGAGCCGACCTCAAGGTGGTTTTGTCCTCTGGGTTCAGTTGCCGGAACACGGCAAGGCTCAAATTCTATTTGAACGGGCGCGGAGCGAGAAAATCAGCGTGATACCTGGATCCGTCTTCGCTGCTCATAAGGGGATGTTTGAAAGCTTTGTACGGATCAGCTGCGGCCACCCTCTGAATAGGGTGATGGAACAGGCCGTCATTAAACTGGGACGTTTGGTGAGTTGACAGGGACTGTTGTCAGCTGACACACGTAAATTTTTTCAGCAACAATCCGTTCGCCGGTAGCTGGGGCGACGAAAAAAAACTTTGCGTCGTTCGCAAAGCAGGTTAACCTGGGCCTCCATCACATCAGCCATGCGGGAGGACCTCATGTTACTCTTGAATCCCAGACATTACAGCCGTCAGCATCCGGATCCCCAATCCAGGGCCCTGATTGAAAAGACTATTGGTTTTTTTGAACAGAAGGGTTTGGCGGCGATTAAAAAAGACGATCAAAATTCGACATGGCATGACGATTTCTTCCAGTTCGTTCGCGAGGAAAAGATATTCGCCCAGCTTCTGACCCCCGCGGGCTATGGAGCCAAAGACAGCCGCTGGGATATGTGGCGAATCAGTGAAATGAACGAGATCCTCGGTTTTTACGGTCTTTCGTATTGGTATGCCTGGCAGGTTTCCATCCTGGGCCTGGGGCCGATCTGGATGAGTGATAATGAAGAGGCCAAAAACGAGGCGGCTTCGGCCTTGCAGGACGGCGGCATCTTTGCCTTCGGACTTTCGGAAAAAGCTCACGGGGCTGATATCTATTCCACGGACATGACCCTGACACAGGATGGTGAAGGTCGTTGGAAAGCCAACGGCACCAAGTACTACATCGGCAACGGCAACAAGGCTGCCATGGTCTCCACCTTTGGCAAATTCGCCGACACAGGTGATTACGTGTTTTTCGTCGCTCGTCCGGGTCAGCCGGGATACACGGTAAAAAAGAAAATCGCCACCTCGGGTGTACGTCCGGCCTTCGTTGCTGAATATGCCCTTGAGGATTATCCGATCACGGAAAAGGATATCCTGCACCGGAGTGAGCAGGCGTGGAATGCAGCGCTGAACACGGTCAATATTGGAAAATTCGAGCTGGGCTTTGCCTCGATCGGCATTGCCACGCATGCCTTTTATGAAGCGATTGACCATACCGCGAATCGCGAGCTCTACAAGCGTCAGGTCACCGATTTCCCTCATGTCAGGAAGCTCTTTACGGAAGCGTATGCGCGCCTGGTGGCCATGAAACTCTTCGGACTCAGGGCCTGTGATTACATGCGCGTGGCCTCACCCGAGGATCGCCGCTATCTGCTCTTCAATCCCATTATGAAGATGAAAGTGACAAGTCAGGGCGAAAAAGTGGTGGGCATGCTGCACGATGTAATCGCCGCCAAGGGTTTCGAGCAGGACACCTATTTTGAGATGGCCATTCGCGATATCGGCATGCTGCCCAAACTCGAAGGCACCACCCATGTGAACATGGCCTTGATCATCAAATTTATCAAAAATTATTTCTTCGGCCATGTCGGCTATCCCGAAGTTCCACAGAAAAGTGAAGCGGTCGATGACGCCTATCTTTTCCGGCAGAATTCCGGCGGTCTGAGCGAGATTCGTTTTGGTGATTATCGCCGTGCCTTTGCTGATGAAACCCTTTCCAATATTGTGCTATTTCAAAAGCAGATCGACCTCTTCAAAAAACTCATCAGTGAAACACCACCGACCGAAGCCCAGCAGAAGAATGTCGACTTCATGCTGGCCAACGGCGAACTCTTTACGCTGATTGCTTATGGCCAGCTGATTCTGGAAAATGCCAGGATTTATGCGGTCAAACCCGCATTGAAAAATCAAATCTTCGGCTTTTTGATTCGGGATTTTTCTGAGTATGCTTTGAAGATGATTCTGAATCACGCCATCGAGCCTGCTCAGGAAGCCATCTATCAGCAGATGATTATGAAGGCCGATGCGGATCCTGCAGGCTTCCAGGAAGTCTGGGTCCAGGACGTTCTGCCCCTGAAAGATGCTTACCGCTTGAGAAACTGAGTGTGACTTCCGTCAAAGGCAGCAGCTTGTGGCTGCCTTTTGACCCGTGTCTTCAGTAACTCCCGATGGCCGATGGCGTCATGCTCAGCATCAGCACATGGTCGATGATATGAATGATTCCATTCGTGCAAACTATATTCGGCTTAACGACTTTCGCTCCGTTGATGGTAACTTTGGGTTTCGATTCGACATGCAATCCGGAGTCTGCCATGGTCTTAACAGCTTTTAATTTGACGAAATGGTTGGAGTCGTATTTTTCTTTCACCACGTGATTGAACAGAATCCGCTGCAAATAAGGAATGTTCTTCAACAAAGCCTCCATGCTATGCGGCGGCATACTCGCAAAGGCCTCGTCACTCGGCGCGAAGACCGTAAAGGGCCCAGGTTCATTTAAATTGTCGGACAGGCCTGCTGAATCCAGCGATTGGGACAGAACTTTCAAATTGCCAGTGCCATGGATGGTCTCGATGATATTCTTCATTTTCTGATTACTCCAGCTGATGCCGAACCATTGGGTATGAGGGGCACTGTAGCATAAGAAGCGAAGAATGATTGATAATAGGAAATACGCAGAAAGAAGTGGGTAATCGCAGGGATGGGCCGGCGCTATGGCAGCCCAACCAGCCTTGACTTAGGCTTTGCCTCCTTCCTTTTTAAGGATCCGATACGTGAACCTGGTCTTCACCAGATCTTGAACCGCCTTGCCCCGTTTTTCAACGTGCGGATAGATGAAGTAATTCAACGGCTCAGCCTGCATACCGGGCAGCTTCAAATCCCGTCCGATACTGAATTCGATTCGATCCGCTGGATGGTTTCCAAAAAGAAGTTCACGCTGCTCAGGATGCTTTTTCGCTTCCGAAGCATCGACGGGCATCCAGGCCAACTGAGGCAGATAAAGCTCAAGCCAGCAATGATAGCCTGGGATATCACCTTGAGGCTTATCCGTCGGGATGGAAAATCCAATGGCAAATTTTGCCGGAATTCCCTCGGCTCGGGCCATCGACGTGAGGAGCGCATGGAAATCCGTGCAGTTTCCATACTTCTGGCTGCAGGCCCAATAGGTATCCCCGTTGCCCCAGCCGGTGCCGACTTTTTTGTATTCCATATTATCGACGACATAATCATAAATAGCCCTGGCCTTCTGCACCGGTGTGATCGCTGTTTTGGGAATTTCCTTCCGCAATTTGGAAATCAGTTCGCCTTCGATCGGCACGCGTGTGTCGGCCTCAAGAAAACGTTGATAGGGAGCTTTTTCACCCGGTTTGTAATCATGTTTCGTGGCGGCTTGCCATGGACCGGCTGAATGGAAATGTCGCAGGACCTTGTAACGAAAGGTCACCGTCGTCGGCTCGCTCCGTGGACTGTTGATGGTCCAGGCCCAGAATTCATTGCCATAGGTTGGCTCCTTCCGCACTTCCGATCCTGTGATGGTTTGCCTGGGGCTTGATTCGATACTGCGGGCAAGAACGGACTGCTGCTCATTGGAAGGAGCCAGCGGTACCATGATGACCAAAGGCAAGTCTTCGGCTTTGAGAGCTGGGACGTGAACCTGGTACTGAAACTCGATAAGCCGATCGGCGCGATCCACGGCCTGTGCCGATAAAGTGAAAAAGCCGAGAAGAAAGATAATCAAACATTTCAGTCTTATGTGTAGCATAAATGACCCCCTTGGTGGCAGCAGTATGCGTGTGATCGGGAAATGGGTCAAGACCTTCGCTGCTTTCATCTATACTTTTCGTCATCATCGCCCCCAAACGAGCGGGCCCGTCCATGAAAAAGGCCAAAAAAACTTAATTGAAGGGGGACTTACAATATTCCGAAAAGAAAGGGATGAACGTTGTACAATCATAGGAGTCCGAAGATTGGAATCAAATTCCCTCTTGCAGAATCCCGTTACTATGCCCCGAGAACATGAACCATGATGCGACGGCCCAAGACGTGCCGGCACAACCACCGCTGGCGTTGGCATGGACGTACTTTTTCATGTTGATGGTCAGCAACCTGCCGGATCCTCTATGGCTCATCAGCATCGCAAGCTTTGTACCGCTGCTTCCTTTCAATCGGCTTGTCCGCGATCTTAACAAAGCCACTCACCATGAGGTTCAGTGGGATGATCGCTTCTCCGTGAAGTCCTGGATTGTGATGGCTTGCGGCCTGCTCCTTTGGTTGCTCCTCCTCGCTGCTCTGTTCACCACCGAAGCTTGAAGACATCCTCCTGCCTAGGCCTTTCGATGCATGGTTCCAAAACCCCAGGTGATAAACAGTGCCTGGGCCTTCTCCTGGACTTTGGCCGTATGCCATGTGTTTTTCGGAACGATCACGAATTGGCCCGCAGTCAAAGGCACTTCCTGCGCCTTTCCATCAAGCTCCAGCACAAAGGTCATCTGTCCTGAGCTGCAGAAAACCAGTTCATCGCCGCTCGGATGATTTTCCCAGCTCTCCCAGTCCTGAGTGAATTCGTAGTGGCTGACAAGATACCCCATATCAGCGGAATTCCTGGGATCGGCAGGATTCGCTACCATCTTCCAGAAGTCGGCGGCGTCCCATAGCTCGGAAGCGCCTTTGGGATTGAGAACAGCATAGCGTTGATCGAGGCGATTCGCTTTTTCCATGACGTTCCTCCTGATTTGATTGACCAACACATCCTAAGGCACAGGCTCAAGCCGAGCCAGCACACCATCAGCCTCATCTGTAAGAATGTATAAATAACCGTCCGGGCCATCACGAACGTCGCGAATTCTTTGTCCGAATTCTTCAAGCAACTTTTCCTGATACACCACGTTTCCATCCTGGATGACAGCTCGCACCAAATGTTGCCCCACCAAGGCTCCATGAAACGAGTGTCCTTTCCAGGCGGGAAATTGATCTCCGGTATAGAAAGCCATTCCTGATGTCCCGATGGACGGTACCCAGTAGGTGAGGGGCAATTCCACACCTTCGACGGTGTCGTGATCAGGAATCAACCCACCATCGTAGTGATCGCCAAAACTGGCAATGGGCCAGCCATAATTCAAACCTGGCTTGATCCTGTTCAGTTCATCACCGCCCTTGGGTCCGTGCTCGTTCTGCCAAATGATCCCCGTTTCCGGTTGAACTGCCATGCCCTGCACATTGCGGTGGCCATAGGAGTAAATTTCCGGCAGAGCACCCTCCTGCCCAACAAACGGATTGTCTTCCGGCACACGCCCATCGGGGTGAATACGAATGGTTTTGCCGATATGATTGTTCAGCTCCTGCGCAGGAGCCTGCAGGCCACGCTCGCCCACGCTGATGATCAGCATGCCATCGGAAGCAAACGCCAGACGTGAACCAAAGTGTTGGCCACCGCCCGGGGCATTGGCGACAAATATATCCTCGAGGGCAACCAACTGATCATCAACCAGCTGAGCGCGGGCGACAGCTGTGGTGGCCGGACCACTCTCAATAGGTTTCGCATAGGTAAGATAAATCAATTGACTGGTGGCAAAATCCGGAGCAATGGCAAGATCAAGGAGCCCACCCTGACCTTCTGCGTAAACATCGGGAAGTCCTGGAATGGGGCTGTCCTGCAGGTTGCCGTCCCGGATAAGGCGCAGCCTTCCCTCCCTTTCGGTAACCAGGATGTCTCCGTTGGGGAGAAAACCAAAGGCCCAGGGATGTTCCAATCCTGAGACCACTTCGATGATCTGATAGGGATAAGTGGTGTCATAGGGAAGGGACGGGGTATCTGACTGGGATTTCTTATTGGAACAAGCCCAGGAGAGGGTCAAGGGAAGCAGGTAAATGAAAACTTGATGCGGAATTTTTCGGCAAAACGTCACAAGCAGCTCCTTTTCCATACAGCATGGAAAGACTCATAAAGGGGCCTATTATAACATAGCCAAATTTGAATTGAATTTGGCACGTTTGGAGAGAGGCAACTCCATGGTACGCAACCTCGTTTAAGCCTCAGGGAAAGAGCGTTTTCCAGGCCCAAAAAATATTGACCTACCCATGCCATTTTGATACAAAACACTCCTCAGACCGACATACTTTGGTTTATCCGACGTTCATCCAACGCAGGAGTCTCTTATGAAACATATTCTTTTTTTTGTAGCATTCATGACGGCAATTGCCTGTGGCAGCCGTGAGGATTATTTGAGTAACTCCGCTACATACCAGGTTCGGAACGATCTCGCTCTCAGTGGTGAACTCGTCTTAAGTTTTCAGCAGGTTTATCTATTTCGTTCCATTTCCATAGATGCAACACAGTCTTCCGCTTGTGAGACTTTTTCGAAAGACCACGAGACAAAAACAGGCCAGGCTGTGGTTCCTGGAACTCTTAAGCTAACCTACGATGCCCCAGCCCGCCGCTGCGCTCGACGCAACACCTTCAATCAGTGCGAAACTTACCAGTACATCTATACGTTCCACTGCCGTTACAAGACGGCGGCAGATTCAAATTGATTCCATACGAAGCAACGCCGACTCCCTGAAAATATGCATCTCACATCCGCAAATTTCTATTGATCCGTTTGATGGATTTTGCATTATGCTGAGAATTTTTCAGGCAGGAGGGTTTCATGAGCCATTCAGCAGTCAGTTATCAGCTTGACGGCGAAGTCGCCACGATCACGATGGACGACGGCAAGCGCAATGCGCTTTCGCCCCCGATGTTCAAGGAGCTGAACGAGGCCATCGACCAGGCCGAGAGGGACAAGGCCATCATCGTGCTGACGGGACGAGCCGAAACCTTCTCCGCGGGGTTCGATCTCAAGGTGATGCGGTCGGGCGGTGCGGCGGCCATAAGTATGCTGAATGCGGGCTATGCCATGACAGCTCGACTGCTTTCGTTTCCGCGGCCGGTGATAGCGGCCAGCAGCGGTCACACGATTGCCATGGGCCTTTTTCTTTTGCTGTCCTCTGATTACCGCATCGGCGCGGCTGGCCCGTATAAGTACACGGCTAATGAAGTTGCCATCGGTCTGCCCATGCCGCGGGTCGTGACCGAGGTCATGCGCTTGCGTTTGACACCGGCCGAGCTTCAGCGGGCAACGATCCTGGCTGCCACGTATACGCCGGAGGAAGCTCTCGCCGCGGGCATGCTCGACGACGTGGTGCCGCTGGATAACCTGCTGGATCAGGCGAACGCGGTTGCGGCGCAGCTCGCGCTTCTCGATCGGCGCGCTCATCAAATCACCAAGTTGCGCGTCCGGGACAACACTTTGAAGGCGATTCGCTGGTCGTTGCCGCTCGATCTGCGTGATGCCCTGGTCATGGGAGTCCTTCGCTATGTGACGCCGAAAAAGGCCGCCCCTGTATAATCATCAGGAGAAGAGTAAGCAGGCCGCAACGCGACCTGCCTCGGCCCGATCAACGAAGGGTTCTCGTGATATGGTCAAAATCCAGCGGACGATTCTCATCCGTCAGGCCTGCTGCTCCAGGATCGGTCGGGGATGGGATTGGCATGGGAACAGGCGAAGGTTTGGAGCTGCCGCTGCATGCCACGCTTTCTGCCCAGGCGAAGAAAGAGCCTTCCGTCGCGCTGATCACGAAAACCCCTTCACCGCTGCGCATAATGTAGGCGCGACCGTCGGGACATTCCACGAAATCATAGCGGGTCACGTAATGCACGCCCGCGGTGCAGCCATCTTTGAAGTCGGATGATCCTGAACCTGGCTTTCCAGGCACCGATGGATCCGAAGGTTTGGAACCGGAACCGCAGCTGAACATCACGTCCACCTGCTTCCAATCTCTCTGATCACTGCCGCCCTCGGTCACCATCAAGGCCGATCCAAAAGCAATGGCACGATTGTGATCATGAAGGTCAATCGGATAGGGTTTCGTGCTGGAAGCCTGACCAAAGGTCAGCTGAGAGATCAGGAGAGGAAACGCCAGACTTATCAAACCAATCAATCGATACATAGGGACTCCTTTGCTTGGGCTGGGAATTTCTCGAACAAAGGTAAGTGGTCGATCGCAGCGTTTTTGTCTCACGGTAAAGGCTGATCGAGTACTTTTCCTAAATAGGGCGACCAGGCCGGGAAATTTGCGATAATTGCTTCCGAAAATTCAAAATAGTTTTCACCCGCCGTCAGAGTCACCTGAGCGTCATGGGCAAGAATCCCTTTGGGCAGACGAAGGTAGTAATCGGGCTGGACCTGCCCAAAAAAATTGTTTTTCTCCAGAACCATAGCCAACTGTTCCTCGGAATCGGCTGAATCCGGCCCATCGTTTTGAAGTCGGGAATCTTGAAACGTATTCGAAACCAGGGCAATCGACAGGTCCTGCAAAAATCCTGCCGGCAATTCCGGTGTTGGAACTGCGTCGCCGGTTTCAGCGCTTTTGCCCCAGGAGTGGAAGCTCAGCTGGCTTGTACCGAAAAAGCAAAATTCGAAACCAATCCGCATTGAGTCCAACGTATAGCCATTGGAAAAGGCGATCTGCATCCTGTCGAATGAGGAATGTTCGACCTGCCAAAGACCATCCTTGATTTCGGAACGAAAGGACGGCTCAAAAGCCAGATGGCCTCCCTGGAGCTGAGCATGGCGCATCACACCCTGACTGGATCGTATCCAGGCTGTTCCCGATTCACCCGCTTCACCACGCAGATCCCAGGCCACGGGATGATCCTCTGTTCCCTGAAGACGCAAACTGTGATTGAACTGAGCCCCACCGCGCAGAATGGCTCCGCCTTCCACATCCACAGGCGCATTGATCACTGTACTGAAGATGGAACTGGATCCGGAGCCGACGTCAGCACTGGCTGTGACGACGGGGGAGCCGGGGATGGAGGGTTTTGAATTCGTGGCGCCATGCGGAGGAGGAACCGAGCCTATAAAGGCGACCTTTTCGTTTTTTCGAATGTGCAGGGGCTCCGTCACCGTCCCCAGGATCAACCGCCAGCTCGTGTCGTAAAGGGTATTGTAGTAGGACACATTCATTGGATCTGTCATCTTTCCAAACTGATCCATGAACTGCAGGCTCAACCAGCTCAATCCGGGGCCCTTGTGCGTGAGAGCCAGCGCATCCCGAGCCTCCACCCAGGTTGAGGGCAGTTCGCTGCTGATGTTAAAGGAGTGACTGATGACCCGCATGTAACGGACACTCGGGCTTTTGTCGATCTGGATAGTGGTGGAAAGACCGCGGATGAGCGAACCTTCGGCTTTGTCGAGGCGCAGTTCAACCGTAGGAAAACCGAGAGGCTCCAGGTCCATGTTACGAACAATGTCCCCTGCCACCGGGAGTTGTTCCAATTCAAAGGGATTGTAGAGAAGATGCTGAACCTCAAGGCGATAGTCACCCGTCGGCAGCTCCAGAACAAACTGTCCCTCGCCATCGGAATTGGTGGTGAAGGGGCTGCCTTCCATGGAAATCCTCGCGTCGCTGACCGGCGCGGCACCCGACATCACGCGACCGCTGACCCGGACGTTTTTTTCCAGGACGATCTGCTCGTTCTCGATCAGATGAGCCTCGTCGAGCTCAATGTTCAGGGTTTTCCCTAAACCATTGCCACCGATGATATAGATGGTGCTGTGCGCGTCCTGCAATCCAGACAGCAGGAAGCCGCCTTTTTGATTGGAGGTCGTATAGAGTGGAACGCCTTTTAAATAGATCCTGGCCATCGGCACAGCGTGCCCTTCTTCATCGACGACACGGCCGATAAACGAACGGCCCGATAAACTGAGCGGCATCGGGCTCAGACCATAGAGGCTTTGAAAATAGTCCCGACTGTTTTGAAAACCTCCCTGACTGCAGCCCCACAGGGCCCAGACGACAGAGAACATGAGAGCCAGAGATTTCATGGAAGACTCCTTCAAAGAGTTGTCCCCAGGGTCACGCGCCCCGTGATCGGCCGCAGGGCATCCCGCCGTTCATCCCAGGCGACGACTTTGGTCCGAAGGGGATAGACCACCGCACCAAGTCCGGCAAACCACGAGCCTACCAGGTTGATCGCACGCAATTCGCAGGCAATGGCAGGATAGATGATTCGCAGGTTTTGCCGACGCTGATCATAGCTTTCGTTACCGATCTGCCGCTCGATCGTCAGATATTCCAGGGAAAGGCTGGTATCCATCAAAAGCCTCGGCATCCAATAGGTACTGAAACCGATGCCGGCCTTGATGAGATCGGCGTTGTACGTCAGGTCACTGACGTCATAGTCGACGGTTTTTTTGGAGTGTTCGCTCAGTCGATGATATTCAATCGAGGCAGTGAAGGGCGTTGCCAGGATGGCCTGCAGGCTCACGCCCAAACCCAGGCTTGTGGCCTGACGCAAGGACGGAGCATCGACGCCCAGGTCCACCGGGATCTGACCGAGAATGACCTGCACCAGCCACGTGGATTTGCGAGCCAGCAGCGAGGTCACGGAATAGCTTTGATGAGGCTCCAGATACATATAGTGATCCATCAGGGGCTGATCCGGATGTTCGGGATCCAGAAGCGCGACGCGCACATGCCCCTCCTCGGCCTGGCGGGGTTGCCAGAGCGAACCTTTCAATCGACCATTGATTTTGAGGCTAAGATTGCGCCAGACTTCGGAATCGGCAAATATCAGCGGAAAGCCGACCTGTTCCACTTTCCCCTTCAGGATCAGAGGATCCATGCCCTTCAGATTCACCAGAGCAGTAGGCGTCTGGCTGCCGCGGGTAAAATCGTAGGTCATAGACCGCGCATACTCATGCGCTTCAAAGAGGGATACGGCCCCGTCCAAATTCGCGTCATTTTTTTGGAGGCCTTTCAAAAGAAAATGCGTGTATACATCGTTCCTCAGCACCCGATTTTCCCGGGCAGGTTCTCCCCAGGAGCTGGCCGAGAGTACCATCATCGCCGATGACGCTTCATGGAGAGGCTTGGACTGGACATGGCCCTTCATGGATTTCAGTTCGTCGTGAATGGCACTCGGCAGAGCGGATTTGCCGCTTCCTGAGTGGCACAAAGCCAGAATCAAGGCCTTGCGCTGGGACCGAAGGCGACGCAAGCGATTTTCCAGCCAGGCAATGGACAAGCCATTGTCCCGAGTCTGTTTGAAGGTCGTATCATAGACCACGGCGTATCGTTCCATCTGCCGCGTACTGGAAAAATCCAAAGTTCCATGGGTGGAAAGATAAACGAAGACCATATCCCGTTCGGAGAGGTTTCTTCTTTCAATCTCATCCAGGGCCTCGGTCACCCGTGCCAGCGTCGCCTCCTGACCTTTCAGAGTGATGACGTAATCCTGATCGGTCGCGTTGTGGCTCTGAATGAAATTCTGAAAATCATCGACGTCCTTTTGAGGGAATTCCAAAGCGGGATACTGACCATCCGCGAAGCTGTTGATCCCGACGAACAAAAAGAGACGACGCGGCTCGATGGCTTTTTCCACGGCCGCCGGTGAGAGCACTTTTTCGCTGACGCCGGCCTGGGCCGACAGGCTGATGAAGAAAGCCCAAAAAGCCAGGAGAGCACGAACCTTTTTCGACATTCAAGGGATCCTTTCCACCGAAAATCCGGCGAATTTTTCGGAGGTTTTTTCCAGATAGCGGATGCCATGAAAATGATAAATTCCCGGTCCATCAGGTTTATAGACGATAAACCCCAATTGACCCTTGATGGTTGCGATACTGGATCCGATGCGGTAGTGATCCACAATTTTTTCCCATTGGCCGGTCGGGGTCTGCACCAGAATATCGAGTGTGAAGCTCTCACCCTGAAAAAGGCCCGGGGTTTCCACATAGAAAATCACCCCGTCCTCCGGCAGAAGTCGGGCCGCTTCGCTGCCCGGCACGATGTCCCCGTTGGCTTTCAAAATGGCAAAGGCCAGGGTCGAGCTTGGCAGCACAGCAGCCGCTGGGGGAGCGGACTTTATCCCTGACATCACCGAAGACGGCGCGAAGGTCCTTGCTGTCACGAAGCACAGAGCGATGACCGCAGCCGCCGCCAGAGCATAAGGCCGTCGCGATCGTTTGGGACGAACCGGCTCGATGTGTTCGATATCGGCGGCAATCCGGGCCCAGAGCTCATCATCGCTCGCCGTCATGGCGGGAATTTTTTCCACGCGCCGCAGCTCGTTCTGAAATTTCCTGCGCCAGAGCATGGAATGCAGCCAATCCACCAGGATGTTCATAGCTTCGCTCCTTTTTTCGACGCAAGCAGGCTCTTGAGAGGGACATACGAGTCTTGCTGAGGGTTGGGAAGCTTTTTGAGACATTCCTGCCGGAAACGGCTGCACCAGGTCGTCAGTGTGGAAAGATTGATTCCCGACTCGCTGGCAATTTCCCGAAAACTCTTCTCCTCAAGGTAATAGGCGGTCAGGGCCTGGCGCCGTGCATCATCACGGGTCAAGGCCAGCTGGTTGAGAACGATCTGGCAGAAGCGCTGCGCTTCCAGATTGGATTCCTGATTGGAAGGCGTGCTTGCGGTTGAGCTCAAGGCGGCATCTTCCACCTCGCTCAGAATGTAGTGGCGATTTTTCCGGATCGACCTGGCCAGCTGGCGCCGGGCTATGGTATGGAGCCAGGCCTGAGCCGTCGCCTCGGACTGGAGACTGTCCCAGGAGCGATAGGATTCGACAAAGCTTTCCTGGACAAGATCAGCGATCTGTTCGGCTTTTGTGACACCCAGACGCCGAAAATAGGCCTGCAAGGCACCGACATACCTTTGATAAAACACCAGAAATTCGGCCTTTTTTGAAGCCATTCGCAGGCAGTTCCCCATGGAGTCGGTTTTCAGTTGCTGGGAAGTATAGTGGACGGGGCAGGAGCTTTTGTCTCAAATAATTTCAAGCGGTGACGTGATTAAATTTTAAGCAAAACAGCAAACCTGACTTGACGTCAATGCTGGCTTGATCCGGAAGGGTCCAGGTTTCATAATATCCAGATCATGCACGGACAATTTTCAGGAGGCAGAGGTGACATCGAGGAAGAAGAAGGCGAAAGCCAAGGCAAAGAAAAGCACGAAAGCCAAGAGGAAGACGACCCGCAAGGCGACCAGGTCCCGGTTGAAGGTGTCCCCTATCCCGGAAGGATACCGCACCATCACGCCTTCGCTGATCCTGAACGGTGCCGCGCCCACGATCGAATTTTGCAAAGCGGCGTTCGGAGCCAAAGTGAAGGGCATCATCGAAGGGCCCAACGGCATCATCGTCCACGCGGTGGTGAAGATTGGCGACTCCCTCGTGCATTTTGGCGAAGCCATGCAGACCTTCACGACAAAATCCAGCATTATGCTGTATGTGAAGAATGTCGACAAGGTTATGGAGCAGGCCGTGGCCGCCGGAGCCGAGATTGTCATGCCCTTGGAAAACATGTTCTGGGGCGATCGCTATGGGATTGTGAAGGATCCGCAGGGCAACCAGTGGGAAATAGCCACCCACATTGAGAATGTTTCCAATGCCGAATTGAAGAAGCGCAGCAAGGCGATGATGCAGCAGATGGCTGGCAGCGGCCAACCAGGGGAATAAGTTCCATCCCGAGTTCAAGTCGGCTCGGGGACATAACTTCCCAGCAAGCCGCCGTTGGCAGGACATTGGAGAAAGGACATCCAGCAGCATCCCTGTTTCACAGTGCTGGATAATTTCTTCAAGACCTTCTGCTCGATAGCGGCGAACTGCTTCTCCTTTCTCATTTCGTGCAGAACACGACTCAGCTGAGGCGCCAGGCTGACGAACTTCGATTTCTTCGACAAGCCTATGAAATACGGATTCGGGTCAAACCCGCTAAATGAGCTTTTTTTAATTTTCCCCGATAAGCATCGCTTCATGATCATATAGTCGAGATTGCCCTCGATCCCTGGAATCACATCGATCCGGCCGGCGAGCAGCATCTTGATCAGTTGATTCTCTTCGGTCACGGAAACTTTTTTGAGACTGCGATCCTCATCGAACCTTTTGAAGTAGGCCGACCCACGGACCACTCCGATGGAACGCTCCTTAAGGTCCGCATACGACCTGATCTCGCTTCCAAGCGTATAGAAAAAGATGTCGAAGCCGTCCCACACGGGTGGCTCGATGAACATGACGGACTCCGCCCGCTTTGGCGAATGGGCAAGACTCGTGATGACATCGACCTTGCCGTCTTCCAGCATTTTCAGACAGCGTGCCCAGGGGCATTTCAGGTATGAGAATTCAATGCCTGTCCGCTTTGTAATCTCCGTTAGAATTGCGACGTCAATCCCACCGAACCCGTCTTCGTCGATAATTTTCAAAGGAGGCCAATGCACCATGGCCACGACGAGTCGGCTCGATTTTGCGGCCACCACGGTTGAGCTGGTCAGGAGACCGAGCAGCAGACTTGTAACAAACAACTGAAGGAGTTTCATGTTAGCCTCTGCACAAGAGACGCAGATAAGCTCAACAAGCAGCTCTCAGGAGATTACCCTTCAAAACTTGAAATGGCTAGCCAGCCCATAGTGCCTGGTGCTGTCCGCACGAGCCTCATCCATTACGGTGCTTCCACCGTCTCCGCGAATTGAGCTATGGTCGCAAGGAGTTGCGAAGGTTTGATTGGCTTCGATAAATATTCATTGCAGCCGATTTTGAGACAACGCTCCCGGTCCTCCTTCATCGCATGGGCGGTCAGCGCGATGATGGGCATACGCCATCCGAGGCTGCGGAGTTCACTGGTCGTCTCATATCCATCCATGAAGGGCATCTGCATATCCATCAGGATGATGTCATAGGCCTTCTCATGGATCTTGCGAAGAACCTCGTTGCCGTTTTCAGCAATATCCAGCTCGATCCCCGCATTGTGCAGGACGCACTGAAGGTAGAGCTGGTTGTCCGGCGCATCCTCTGCGACAAGGATATTCAGACCGTTTAATCGCACCCTATCAGTTTTGGGAGGACGCGATGGTTCCAAAGCATGGACTTCAGTGTCACCCGAGGGAACTTCCCCCACGATCTGGATGGAGAAAACGCTGCCGCAGCCGGGCCGACTTTCCAGCAGATAAAGGCCTCCCCCCAAAAGCTGCGCCAGGTGTCGCGACAGGACGAGACCCAATCCGGTTCCGCCGTACCTCCGGGAGGTGCTGGCGTCGGCTTGAGTGAAGGGCTGGAAAATTCTGGCCTGCTGCTCTTCAGAAATGCCCACCCCTGTATCACGAATCACGAACTCGATCTTGACGTCCTTGTCAGATCCTGGCTCAAGAACTCTCACGATCAGGCTGACCGAACCATGATCCGTGAATTTGATGGCATTGCCGACGATATTGCTCAGGATCTGACGGAGGCGATTGGAATCGATGAGGATTCGTTCAGGCAGATTTTCGGCCGTTTGAACCTCGATTCGAATATCCTTTTCACGGGCGCGTTCCTCGAAGAGGGAAACGACCTCGTCCAACAGCTCGCGAAGAGACGTCACGTCTTTCTGAATGATGAGGCGTCCGGCCTCGACCTTGGAAAGGTCCAGAATATCATCGATCAAATGAGCCAGACTCTGCGCATTTCTTTGAATCGACGTGATGTACCGCTGGCGCTGGAGGCTCGAAAGCTGTTCATCCGTAATCAATTCGGAGAAGCCGAGAATGGCATTCAGGGGTGTGCGGATCTCATGGCTCATATTGGCCAAAAATTGGCTTTTGGATCGGCTGGCACTTTCCGCGGCCTCCACGGCCTTCCTGAGTTCCTCACTCATATTTTTAAGTTCCGTTGTCTCAAGGGCAACGACACCGACGAGAGGGATCTTTCCAGCGTTCGTGATGACCGGGAAAATACCGGAGAGCCAGTGGTGCTGTATTCCAGGACGCAGACGGATCTCGCTCGTGTATTCCAGATCAGCGAGGGCAATCCCGGTATCGAAGACCTGCTTCATGGAGGATTCCACGCGTTCCGATTCATAGGCGAGGATTTCTGTTACCTTCCGCCCCAGGTGGGTTTCAGGAGGCAGTCCATTGGAACGGGCAAGATAGTCGTTGATGCGAACATAACGGAGCTCCCTATCGAAGAAGGCGAAGCCGACAGGAGCATGGACGAGCATGGAATCCAACCGCGCACGCTCAAGATCCAGGTCCGCAATGAGTTTTTCCCGCTCCTCGTCATGAAGCTTTCTTTCGGTAATGTCCTCGGTGATGCCAACGATCCTGTAAACAAGCCCCGCTTCATCCCTGACGGGAAAAGCCCTGGCCGAAAGCCAGGCCGTTTTCCCCTGCTTCGTGATACGGAACTGGGCCATTCCTTCGACGCCTGAGGTTTGAATTTCGTGCAGAATGGCCTTCGCCACCGGCTGGTCGTCGGGATGGATCATCGCCCATGCTTCATCGTCTCCAAAGGTCCTGAGGGTCTCCATCGGCAGTCCATAGACGGCTTCGCTCGCGGCGCTGAAATAAATGAAGCGCTGCTCATGAAGGTCAAGGATCCAAAACGCTTCGCGGATATTTTCGGAGAGCTGACGAAAGCGTTCCACGCTCTCCTTCCAGATCGCCTCCTGGGCTTGCCGTTGACTGACATCCTGCACAAACGCCATCAGGCATCGGGAGTCTCCCGGCGTCGCGCGCACGATGGAGGCCGTGAATTCCAAGCAGAGAACCACCCCATCGGATCTGAAGCAGCGGAGTGAACAAACCTCAGCCTCCTTCGTTCCGTTCAGCAGGGAGTCACGAAATTCGCGAAATTTATCCAGGTCATCCGGGTGAATGGCATTCTCAAAGTTCCTTTTGATCAAAACGTCTGAAGAATACAAAAGCCATTCGCAAAATTTCCGATTGGCCCGAACGAGATGGCCCCTTTCAGACAGCAGAACAATCCCCATGCCTCCCTGCTCAAACGCACAGCTGAAAAACCGGTCGTCAGGCGTCCGGGTCAGTTTGAGTAAGGAGGAGCTGATGACACGGCCCAGCTTCCAAACCTTATGGAAGCCTGAACGGCAGAGGGAGATCAGTTCAGTTATCGTCATCCGGAAAAGCCCTTCTCATTCTGGCTGCTGGGAAAATGAGGTATGACGGAAGAAGCCAGCGGTCAATCCATGATAAATTATCATATTCATGATCGGGAACCCATGCCGGCCGTATGGTCGGGGGGAGAAGTGTGGAGGATCACATAACCATGTCGGCAGTAACCAGACTCATGACCATACGTATCAAATCATAGCAGGTCTTGTAAGATCGAATGAGTTGATCCTGATCGTATCCCTGCCCAATACTGACGACGACCCCGGGTGCTTTCACTTTGGGAAGGCTCAGAACACACACGCAGGAACAGGATCACTAACATCATGAAAAAACTCTTGAAAATTCTTTCGACTGCAGCTCTTTTGGCCACCATAACAGCCTGCGGCGTGCAGGACGATGAGGCCTCCACAGTCTCTTCCGTGGCAGCTCCCAACCTTAAGGCCAGTGCTCCGCAATTTAGATGCGGTCAGGGTGTGGTCGTCATTCAGGTGACTAACGTCGGCAATGCCAACGCAGGCAGCAGCTTCATTCGCATCGATCAAAGCAACGCGCCTTCACAGGCCTTTTTTGTCAAGGCTCTGAAGGCCGGTGAAAGTCAGCGGATTGGCATAACCGCTAAGTATAAAGCTGGCAAGTTGGACGCCACCATTCAAGCCGATTCCACTAAGACGGTTGCGGAATCGAACGAACGGGACAATGTCCTTCGTTTGGTTTGCGAGGGCTAAAAGGCGAGGCCACCTGGCGGTCAGCCAGGTGGCGTGGTCATCGACCCAGGGTCTTTCATTCCTTGCAGGTACCGGGCAGACTGCGGATCCATTCCGAGACGAGCGATACGCCCTCGGTATGGACCATGGTTTTGGCCAGCTCGGGCATCTTCACAGCGGCCTTGATGGAGTTCATGCGATCCACCAGGAGGGATTTTTCGGGCTGACCCGGCACGATATCGAACAGGGCTCCGCCGGTCCCACGACCTGCCGCAACCGGCGGCTTGCAAAGGCCCGAGTTGACACCTGCCGGCTGACCGATTTGCAGAAAGAGCGCCGACGTGCTGGCCTTGCCGGACGGGCTATGGCAGTGCGCGCAGTTGATATCGAGATAGGTTTGCGCCCGTTCCGCCAGGGATCCACTGCCGGGTTGATTCCAGATGGGATAACGCGGAATGCTCTGGAAATCGGCAGGTGCTCCGACAAGGCGACCGGCGTTCATTAAATATTCCAGCTGATTGTGACCGCTGAGCTCGCCATGTCCCTCCCTGTTGAGGTAACCGGCCTTGACCCCGATGGGCGCTCCATTCAGGTGACAGCCTACGCATTGAGCCATGTTCGGAACACGGTAGGTGTTGCTGCGCTTTTGCCCCTGGCTATCGATCCAGCTGACATCAACAGCGGCACCACCCCGAATCAGTTTCGCATCGGCGTGATCCGGCGCCCACTGATAGGTCAGCCCCATCCAGCCTTTTTCCCGATGAATGAGGAGCCTTGTTTCCACCAGCTTCCGGGAAGCCTCGGGATTGCGCAGGTCACTTGGAAAATAAAAGGTCTTCGCGATCACCGTGCCGACGGGCAACGCCAGGGCCTGGGTGGCATGATACGCCGCGCTCGTGCCGGGTGGCAAAAACAGGACTCTGTCCTTGCTGGAGTAATCGGAGAACAGCGGTGTGGTCAGATCATAAGGATAGCCGTCGTCCTGGGGTTTCGACAGCGGATCGCGGGCGTCGGTGAAAAGATTGTAATGGCTGAGTTTCGGACAATCGACGGCCAGGGCGTCCCAGTTGATGCCTTCAACCTTTTGCTCACATAGCTGAGCGATTTCGTCTTCCGTGGGGCGATTCGGATCAGGCTCGGGAAGTGGAGGCACAGGCGCCAGCTGAACCGATCCAAAGGCGGGATGCTCGCAGGCATGGGCGGCCATGCTCCGATTCATTTCTCCTGGCACAGGCGACCACCAGTTTTGCTTCCAAAGCTGCATATTGCCGAAGTAGGAATGATCCCCACCGTCGTGCTCGTTGTAGCCAATGCACAGGCGTTGAGCGCCGCTGAGGTCGGCCGCAAGAATTCCGCCCTTGCCATCCGGAAGTCCCATCCCATCATAGGTGATATGAGGCACGCGATGAGGAAAGCTCAGGGCTGCCGCCACCAGACCGAGTTGATTGCCACCGATCACTGCGAAACCACCGGCTTTGCGCATGACGTTGTCATGAATCCAGACATGTTCCGGAACTGCATCATAGCGGGGATCGTCAAAGGCCTTTTGCGTGACGTTATAACTGACGACCGCTATGCTGGTGGTGTTGTGGCGTTCGATGGTATTCCGAAAGACTTCCACATCATCGTTGGCCATGACCAGGATACCCGTGCCCTGGGGAACCGTGGAGACAATGTTGCCGACTGGCGCAAAGTTTTTGAAGTTATTTTCATAGATGAAGTTTTGATAAACGCGTGTGCCGTGTCCGCCCTGAACCATCAGGTTGGGAAGGTTGAAGACCAGAATGCCACCCGTGTTGTTGGTCGCCACGTTATCATGGACATCGGCGTACATGGAGTTTTCAATTTCAATACCGGCAACGTTATATTCCACACGATTGCGCCGGACCACGATGTTGCTCGACTGCCCAACATAGACACCGGCATCGGACGCTCCGATCACGACGCTATCTTCCACCAGTACATTCGATGACTCGACGGGATAGAGTCCATAGGCTCCGTTTTCCGCCGAGCCGCGTTTGGTCCATTCCACGCGCACGCGACGGATGGTGGCTCCGTCGGCACCGATTATTTTAATGCCGTCTCCTGGATGATCGATAATCGCCAGGTCTTCCACAACCGTATGATCCGCATACGAAATGATGGCCTGAGGGCCCTCAGCACTGGTCCCATAGACGAGTGTGGTGGCGTTCATGCCCGCGCCTTTGAGTGTGATGAAAGGCGTGGTGATGCTCAGCTCCTGATTCATAACGAAGCGTCCTGCAGGCAGGAGCACCGTATCTCCCGGCTGAGCCAGCAGGAGCGCTTCCTGAGCATCGAATTCCAGATGAGGAGTGGCAGCAAGATTCCAGACTTTGGCACTGGCCATGGAACTGCACAACGCCAGGAGCAACAGACCGGCGGCGGTCCATTGCAAGCGCACGGGGCGCTCACGCAATCGTGTCATAAGACTACCTCTTTATGAATAGAATGAACGACATTGGGGAAACGTAGCGATGGTCTTAACCTGTGCCAGGGCCTTTGGCAAGGGAACTTGTCGCCGATTGCGTCGGGAAGTTGTTGCAGAGAATGATATTGAGCAAAACTTTAAGGCGTCGGCCCTGATGCACTGGGGTTTTCACGCAAGCCATCGAGTACCAGGGAGATCAAGGTCGCGATCAGCTCCAGAGGATGATAGGCGATGGTTTCCCTCAAATATTCGAAGAGCAAACGTTCGATGGCCCCAATGACAGCCAGCGAGCTGATGCGAGCGTCAAAGGGTCTTAAGAGCTGCCTCTGCTGAGCGATCTCTGTTAATTCCAACGCGTGGTGCATAATCACCTGCGAAAGTTTGATCAGAGGCTGCCTGGCATCCGTCGGCGCCCCTCGGGATTCGGCCAAATAAATGAGGATAAGATCGGGAACATTCAGGCAGGCCTGGGCCATCCGGGTTGCCATTTCCTCATAAGCGCTGAACAGGGCGCTTTCCCCTTCAGCCTGCTGCATCCGCTCCTTGGCCTGTTGAAACGCCTGTTCGAACTCCTGGCTGAGGGGAGCAAAGAGAAGCCGGACGAGCTCGGCTTTATCTGCGAAGTAACTATAAAAGCTTCCCTTGGATATTCCAGCGCCTGCGACAATGTCATCGATTGTGACGCTTTCCACGCCATATTTCTTGAAGAGTTCCGTCGCGGCTCGAAACAAAAGCTGCTGCTTGAGACGGCGGTTCTCATCCCGCTTCCCCCCAGGCACCCCTGGACGTTGCCGAGGCAGGCGATCCGGATCGGAAACTCCCATTTTTCTTGACACGCGAAGCACCCTTCCAATATATTGACCAAGTAGTCATAATTTACTTTTGAGGCTGCTATGCTGGGCAACCTGCTTGGAATTCCACTCGGCCTTGTTTATTGCAATGCTGGCGAATGGTTCATACATAAATATGTGCTTCACGGGCTTGGGAAAAGCAAGAATAGCTTGTGGAGCTTTCATTGGCATGAACACCATCGCCTGACGATGAAGAGTGATTTTAGCGATCCGGGCTATGATCGGTCCCCATTCGGCTGGCATGCTCAAGGCAAGGAAGCTTTGGGACTGGCCGTGCTGGGATTGGTCCATCTCCCTCTGATTCCTGTGGCTCCGGTCTTCGTCTGCACCGTCTTCTATGGCATCGTCAACTACTACCGGGTTCACAAGAAAGCGCATCGGGATTTCAACTGGGCAAAAAAACATGTGCCGTGGCATGTTGAGCATCACATGGGCCGCAATCAAAATCTCAACTGGTGCGTGACAAAACCCTGGTTCGATCACCTTATGGGCACAGCGACCTATAAGGAGGGGAAACCACTCGCCGCAAAAATTTCGAAGTCATCCTGAGAGGATGGCCTGGCCATGGAACGGCTGGGCCGCAAACCCTGCACCAGATGACATACACGATATTTCCAGCAAACCCGCAACCGTCCCGACCTTTCCCATTAATATATTCGTGCATAAAAAAATCCTTTCAAACGCTTCCCTAATGGGAACCCGTGCCATGACCATTAACTGGCTGGCTGGTAAGCATTATTTTCGTCGACAGTTGAAAATGATTTCTGTTATGCATCGCATGCACATTCATCGATTTGGTCTAATGTTTGAAAAGAAAACGAATTGGAGGTGACGTCATGAAATTCAAGAAATCAGTTACAGCTTTGGCACTCACAGCATCGTCGTCCGCATTTGCTTTGATGCGCCCGCCCGTTGAAACCAAAACCATCTGTCTGGACATGTATGAATCCGCTGAAGGCGCGGCCTATGCTGGCACCTGCGATCAGTCGGACAACAACGAAACTCTCAAGAAAAAGATTCTGGAGAATGGTTGTGCGGAAGGTCAGTTGGCGATGACGGCTCAAAAGTGGGACAAGAGAGGCGAATTCTATCCCAGCATTCATTCCTGCCTGCCCCCCAATGTGGCTCAACTTTAATTCGTAAACACACGGCGCGGCGAGATTCGGGAACCTGCCTCAATCCTCGCGCCCTTGCCGGCCAGCGGTCCGCGAATCCACGGGTAAGACCATGAACACATACTATTATTGGCCTTATGATGAAGTCACGGTTGAGCTGACAGAAACTCAGGATAAACTCAACCTGACGACCCCGTGGATGCAAGCGTCACTGCCTGTCTCGGCATCCAATCGTCCTGCTGCCGTCGAGCTTGTTGAAAAGTTCGGAAGCGGCACGCTCTCGGCCCAGGATATTCCCTTCATCACAAGTCTTTTTGAAGTCGTCAGGCTCTATCCCTTCTGTTATATCCTGCCAACGCCCAAGCACGGTGATCGTCCTGAAACCATGGATGTCCCCAAACTTTTGGATCATGACCTGGTGGATTCCGGCCCCCTGGATCTCCTTCTGGCAACTCTTCAAAACTCTTCGCCAGAGTTTGGCCCCTCGGAAGCTGAGATCAGACAGCTTTTCAGTCAGCTGAACCGCCAGGAATGGGAATGGGATGCTGAGGCCGCTCTGGAATTTTCAATCCTGGGCGAGCGCATTCACCCCGAAAGCCTGTTTTCCGTCATCCGTCGCTTTCATCTCCTGGAAGTCATGGAAAATGACAAAGGCTCCGAGATTTTTCAAAAGATTGAATCGCTGCCGAAGAGTTCCTTCCAGGTCGCGGCTGGCCTTTTGATCCGACAGAATCACTATGTTACGGAAAAGTGCCAGACGTCACTCGCCGCGGCCCTGGATACCGCGGGTCAAGCCAGGAAACGGGTTGAAGAATTCATGGCTGAAGAAAAAGGTCACGATCGGATTCTGGACGTGGCCCTGAAAGCCATCACGGACGAACCTCAAAGCATTCCTGTGACGTCGTCGACCCAGATCCTGATGCATTTATTAAAGTATGTGGCCGGACGCAACTTTCTGGCCTTTTCGATGGTCATCGACATCTTTGAACGCAGTTCGTTTCAATCCATGGACCCCCTGGCGAGTCTCCTTTTGAAGGGAGGCTTTGAGAAAGCGGCACGACAGATCAGTCGGCATAAGGATATCAACGATGCCGGTGGGCACGAAAATGTCGGGGTCAGCTTTCTTGCCTTCATGGCTCCCTGTGACAAGGCATATGCCCGCGAAGCCATCCGCCTTGCGGAACTGGTGAGCCTCGTCTTCAATAGCATTACGGCATCGGTCTGGAGCTTATACTGTGAGAAGTCGCGAAGTCTGTAAACTCATTCTGTGCCTTCTCCTGCTGAGCGGCTGCGTTCATCCCTGGCAGCAGGTATTAATAACATTGAATCAGCCCTCGGCACCTGCGCGCCAGCTCCTCAATGAAGACCTTTATCAGCTCAATCAGGCTGAGTTGGAATCCCTGAAAACGATGTGGCAACCCCAGGAACTTGAGCTCCGAAAGCTTGGGCTCGATAAAAAGGCGCTGCGCCTTCGAAAGTTGAAGTTTTTCCATGAGAAAACGCAGGAGGCGAACCGGGAGGTTCTGGCGTCTCTGGAGAATCCGGCCGAGCTGGGTCAACTGACTTTTGATGAGGCACAACGGATTCTGGATGAGGCTCGCCATCATCAGGTGGCAGGTCCGGCCCAGGTTTATCGCTTTGCTCGCGCGAATGAAATTGGCTTTTGCTTTGGACGGGCATTATTGATTCACTATTCTCTGCTTCGAGCCGGTGTTCCTCAAAATCACATCGCGAAAATTTTCAATCTGGGTGAATTGAAAGTTGAGAATACATTCTGGCATTTTCACGTCGCCGTCATCGTTAACAGCCGATCCGGATATTGGATCCTCGACCCGCTCCACCCGCAGCCCATGTCCGTGGAGCAGTGGGTCCGCATCAATCAAGGTTATGATGTCAAGGCACCCTGGTCGCAGGCAAGATTTTACATTACGGATCCGCGTAAATTCATGCCCTCGGGAGGACAGTACGAGGAGAGTGCCATGAAAAACTCGGTCTACGGAGATTATTTCAAAAGCCTTATTCCCGCTCTGCTTCAGGATAGGACGACAGTGGACACATTGTCCGCTCTTAAAAATCACTGAAATCAATCGGGATCGCCAGACCTTTGGTCCCGTTTTCATCCAGACCGGACACCGGAAGCAGGCGTCCCCAGCAGCTCACGCTATCATCCAGATGCAAGGCACAGCTGAGGCTATCCCCCATGGCCGCGCCGATCGCCGGCTTGATATCCACGACGGGCTGGGGAACCAGCGCGACGTTATTGAGGCCGTTGAATTCCGCTCCCGCTCCAAGCTGCCCTCGGCTGTTGCTTCCCCAGCAGCTCATCAGACCTTCGCGTCTGACGACACAGCTATGCTCATAGCCGACGTAAATCTGCTGGGCGTCTGTAAATGTGCCTATCAGAACCGGCAAAGGTCTGGGTTCCATGCTGATCGGAAATTCCTGCTTTCTTCCCCAGCAATGGACCTCTCCATTGGCCCGGACAGCGCAAACAGTGGCCTGAGCCGCACTCAGATCGACGATGTCGGTGAGCGCGATATCGAGAGGCACCAGGGAAAAGGCATTGGCCCCCTCACCTTGCGCCAGTTGACCAAACTCGTTGCTTCCCCAACAGGCCACAGTTCCGTTTTCCCGAAGGGCACAGCCGAAGTCAGCCCCAGTCACAATCTTTTTGACCTGACTGAGATTCTTGACCGCCGTCGCCGTCAAAACCTGTGGCTCCATCGAATCATTGCCGCGCCGACCTCTTAAATTGCTGCCCCAGCAGCTGACCGTCGCGTCCTGCAGAAGGGCACAGGCGAAATCGTCGCCGACAGCGATCGAGCGGGCGGGTCCCACTTTCGCCTGAACGGGTTCCACGATGGGGTCAGGACTGGTCTGCTCGTTGCCGAGCTGCCCTTGAGTGTTTTCTCCTGCACAGGTGACGCTGGCATCAGGCTTAAGGCTGCAGCCGAAAGCATCCAGTTCCGCCCAGGATTGAATAGGTCCGAAGTCCTTAAATTCTTGGGCTTTCTGTCCACGTCCATCAAAACAGAACAGGAAGCCATCAACCCGGATCGCGCAGATCCTTTTTTTGCTCGCCACCAGCCGGTCGATCCAGGGCTTCTGCGTCAAAGTCAGGGTTAACCGCTTCGCTTCACTTTGCGGGCTATCCTTGACTGTGGCGACGATCTCCGGTCGACAGGGAGAGAATAGACCTTCAAAGCGGCTCGGGCTTGATCCGACCACCTGGACCGTATTCAGGCTCTCGGTCGCTTCCATTCGAATATCGGGCCAGGCACAGTCCTTCTTATCCAGACTAAAATTGATCTCCTGGCTTGAATCGCCATCAGCGCTGGCTTTGATAACAATCGCGCGAATTTCGGTGTCAGGCAGAATCCCATCCTGGCGAAAGAAGGGATTATCCTCAAAAAATACCGAAAATTTGACGTCACCTTGAGACCCAGGTTCATCATTCGGCAGAACCTGCTCCGGATCAGCTGCAGGCGCTTTTTTGGACTTTTTGCCCTTGCACTGGCTATTCATGACAACGATAAAACCCAGGCTCAATAGCATGAGAAGCCGGGCGGTTTGTTTCAAAGCCTGATTCATGTCAGATCCTCAAAGCTCAGCGGCCACGGCTGAGCGAAAGTGAATGGAATACAATGGCCCGATAGACGCGCAAGGATTTCCGATCCAGTTCCCGGGCCAGTTCATGGCCCACCAGAGCCTCTTCCACCTCATCCTGAAGTCTGACCAGTCTTTCCGTGAGATGGTCGGCAAACAGCACGCCATAGACCTGGGGCCGCTGCACGATGAAGCTGGCGGGAGTCGCACCCGCCTGGGGATTCAGCACCCGATAGAAGTTGGTGGCCGGGTCCCATTGATAGGTGACGCCACAGGCGGTAAAGCCGGCATCAGCTTCCAGAAGATAAGACGGCAAATTGCTCGCCAGCATACGATTGCTATGAATCAGCTGAAAAAATTCGCCGGGGGTTGCTGGACATTCCCCCTGAGCAATCAAGGGTAAACTTAGGTCCCCTCGCAGAAGCTGCCGCTGCGCGATCGCAGACTTGAGCATGGGCAAGGCCTCACGGGCGATCTTTTCGTAACCAATACGATGGAACGGTTCCGGATCCTTCGTAACGAGATCAGCAAAACCAAGGGGTTTGAAGTCGGACGTCATGAGTTCAAAGTAAGCATAGCTGGACAGGAGCTGTTCGACGATATAAGCCACGGCTTCGGGATTGGCTATGTTCTGGTCGGCCTTGGGATCAAGGCTTGCGATGATTTGATTGTGCATCGCGGCGTCCTGAGGCACGGTGCCCTTGACCTTGAACTTGGCATCCATTTCCCGTCGGCTGCGAACGGGGTGAGTCAGACTATAAAAATGATGGATCAGGGCGCGCTTGTCCCGGAGAAACTGCCAGGTTAAACGATAGCTCTCATTGTATTCGAAAGGCGCCGTGAAGATCGACTTGGCGGCCGGAGGAAAAAAGACGCCCGAATCGGCAGGTGCAATCGGGTCAACAAACACGATTTGGCCTTGAATGGCCTTCAGGCAGTTTGCCATGAGGTTGCCGTTCTTTGCAAAAAATGCATCGAAGGCGGCATAGGAATGAAACTCACCGTTGCTATCGAAAAAGAGTGGATCCCGTTTGTCCCGCTCCTGCTGGAGCACAGCACAGTTGGCCAAATCGCTCTTCAGCAGGGCCCCGATGCCTCCGGCCAGGCGGTTGATATTGCCTTGGATGCTTGTCAGGAGCCGCATCGTTTCCGTATGATTGCGGGCGGCCTGCGTGCGGATATCGTGAATCTGTTCGGACACCAGCTGCTTGATCTCCTCCTGGCCCTGCGCCAGGCGATTGATGCCGTCGATGGTCGCTTCCTGGCCCTTAAAGAGCTCAATGAAGCCGGCGCGGGTCACCTCAATAATTTTCTCGGTACTGTCCCGAATATCGCGCCGGATGGCGACCTGGGTCTTGCGAATTTCAATCGTCTGTTCATAAATTTTTTCCTGGCCTTGCTTCAGTTCCTGGATGCCCGAGTTGACGACTTTCAGGGCCTCCATAACCTCCTGATGACGCTTGGCACCGGCCGCATCGCCACTGGTTTTCTTGCCACCAAAAAGAGAGACGGCTGACGATACCATCCCTGAAACATCACCCGTGAAATATGAGATGGCCGCCTGGGCTGCCACTTGCAGCACTCCAGCCACCTTATCCGCTTGCGGCCCTGAGCCGAATATTCCAGTTTGCTTGCCGATGGAGATGATGCCACTGCTGAGATCGCCCCATTCGCCTTCGTTGAAGGCCTGCAGAGCATCCAGAGATTCCTGCGCGACGTTGATCGCCTTTTTGAATTCTTCCCTGTTGACGGCATCCGGCAGAACCTGATCCGCCAGCGCAATAATTCTTTCCTTGCTTTCGGCGTCCAGGCTTACTTCACCTTCGATGATCCCATACGAAAGATCAGCCAAATCCAAAAGGTTTTCAAACTTTTTAAGATTGGCGCGATCGTTGACACCGATCACAGCGTCAACGAAGGGTTCCTTCTCAAGATCACCCAGGGCGTCTCGGATCGTGCTAAAGCTGTTACTGTTGATATTTTCATTCAGAACTCTCTCGATGGTCGAGAGACTGCTTTGAATATTCTTCCCATGAGTTTCCAGCTCATTGATGAGTTTTTCCTTGCTTTCGGCAACGCTTCTTAATTGTTCAAAAGCGGCCTGGGCTTTTTCAACGGATTCCTTGATCGCTTCAGGACTGGCCACGGCGCGTCGAGCCCTCTCCCGGACCAGATCCTCGAGACTTTTCCCTTCACGCGTGGCATCCTTCAATGCTTGAAAAGCCCGTGCCGAAATGCGAACCAGCTCTTCAGCGCTCACACCCTGGCGTTTTAATTCGTCGGTAAAGGGATGACTGGGAATGCTGGCGAGTTGCCAGTTATTGACCCCCAGGTCAGCCAGGGGCATGAAGGCCGCCATGGCCAGTTCAGGGGAACTGAGGCCACCCAGGGAGGCGATCTGCTGTTCCAGTTGGGCAAATCCATAGTCGACCAGCTTATCGGTTTCCGCTTCAAATGTTTCGATAATTTTGCGTTCGACATAGGCGATGCCTTGATCGACAGCGTACTGGTCGGCCCAGCGCAAAAACTCGGGGCGCAAGGTCCCGGTCGCCTCTTTAAGGCGGTCGCGAGCTTCCTGCTTCAACTCCGAGGTGCTGCGATTGACTTCATCGCGGGCGCCAGCCAGGGCTGAGGCGATCAGGCTCTCCAGCTCTTCGCCGCCGATTTGCTTTTCAGTCCGGGCCCTTGCCCTTTTATATTTGCTTTTCAGGTCTTCCGTATCAATGTCGACTTCGCCGTCGAGGCTGAGACCCGCTTGCTTTGCACTGTCGGTAATCGTGACAATGTCGCAGACGCCGCCCAGGCTGCTTAACGCCCGACCACTCAGATTCCGAGGGCTTTCCATAAGCTCCCGACAGCTGGTGTTTTCCAGGTAGTAGGCGGGAGGAACGGCCTCAGGTTCAGACTTTGACTGCGATTTTTTCTTACAAGACCCCGTCCCAATCATCAGGGACAAGCCCACAAGCCCCAAAACGAGCGACCGATTCAGCATCTTTTTCGTGCCCTTCTAGTTCAAACGGAGGGTCGTGCCCAAAGGACTTTTGTCGCGACTCGCCATGTGAAGGATAGATATACTGCAGGTAAGAGCAAAATCCTGGCCACTGATGGCCGCGAGCCGGCATCAGGCGCCGTTTGAGGAGTTTTCGAGCCTTAATGTTCGGGCTGATGACAGCCCTTGCGTTTCTTGTTGATTGTCTTGACAGTCCTTGCGATCGAGTTGGTCACAAGGGAATGCTGAAGGGGGCGGGGGATCAGGCCGAGGCAGCCTTCAGCCCGCGGTCCTGATGGATCCAGTAAAAGTGCTGCTCGGGAAGGCTCATGACCACCACGAAAGGCGCTCTCTTCTTTGGCTCGAAAGGGAGCAGACGCAGGGAGACCTGGCCACCGATATCCTCGATATAGGTCTTCACAGCGCTCATGCCCATGCCGCGACCGGAGATTTCAGTCACCTCACTTTTGGTCGACACGCCAGCTCCAAATATGAGGTGGGCGAGCTTATGCGAATCATTCAGGTCTTCGTCCGGGAGAAGGTGGTCCTTCTGAGCCTTGACTCTCAAAGCATTCAGGTCCAAGCCCTGACCGTCATCAAAGTAACTGATCATGAGCAGGCCTTTCTCGATGGCGGCTTCGCAGACAATGCGCCCTTCAGGGTTTTTATGGCAGGCTGTCCGCTCACTCGGCGATTCGATCCCATGGTCCAGGGAATTTCTGAGCAGATGGATCAGGGCGTTGTAAAGAGCATTCGCGGCCTGCTCCCGCAGCACCATGGGAGGAGTGTGTGTTTCAATCCGTGGAGCAGCTTTCTGAAGATTACGCGCCATGGAGTCAAGACCCCGGGCCGCCTCGTCCATGACGGCCGCGACCTGGGCATAGCATATGGCCAGCAGCTCCTCCTGCACCGCGCGAAACGTTTCCTGGGCTCGGAAGGGGAGAGTTTCGGATTTCAATTTATGTATGTCCTGGACCATCTTCTCCAGGGCCGCTCGGGACACCTTGATGAATCGATTCTTATCCTGCCAACCGAGTCGCTGTTCACCGACCCGCTGGTATTTCAAGAGGATGTCCTCGACCTTGCCCAATTGCTCAAGAAGACCGGTTTGGTCCCAGAGGACTGGATCGCGCAGCACCTGGGAATAGAACTGTTCGACCTCGTGACTGGCTGAGGAGATCGCATGCAGCGAATAGGTCCTGGCAGCGCCCTTAACCGTATGCATATTGACGAAGAGGCGTTTGATCACCTCGGGCTGTGGTTTCGAGGTGGACGTGATCAGCGCACGGTTCTCGGCGAGTTGCTCGCGGGTCCTAATCAGGAAACGGATGAATTTTTCTTCAGGCAATTGAATCAACTCGCCCAGAATGCCAAGATCCTCCTCCTGCTCCCGGTTCTTGCGCTGCAGGTCCCGAAGTTCCGTCACATCGCGAACGCTGACCAGGAAGCGATCAATGCAGCCGGCCTTATCGGTCATGGGATTCCAGTCAATTTCGAAAAAGCGGTTTTCCTCGCTGCCCGGCCATCGATAGTGCAGCTCACGTATGAAGTTGGCTTCATTGAGCTGAAAGGTCCATAGCGGCTCCTGAAGGTTGGCGTTCAAGCAGGATTCGACCATGTCCTTGCGCTCCTCATCGAGGTCGGATGGGTTCAGCAGGAAATCACGAAGAGTTTGACCTTCAATCCTGTCCTGCCGCATGAGCTCGGCAAGATAGCTGGAGTGAAGCTGGCCCACTCTCTGTTCAGGACCTGCGACCGTGAAAATACCCTGCTGGATATGGTGCAGGATCGACTTGATATCGCGAGTCTGGCGATCGACTTCATCCTGGAGTTTGAAGCTGAGCTGCTCGGCTCGACGAAACGTCCGGGCAAAGCGAATGGCGACGATCTGCGACTGGAATATCATGAATAACGCCACTCCATAACCTGTCGCGTTGTCGGGAAGAAAGGTATATCCCATCGTATAGGCTGCATCGTTCAGTGTGCCTATCAGCAGGAAAAATCCGCCGGTCAAGGAGATGAACGCACCTTCTTCTTTCCTGACCACAGCTTTGACCAGGAAGTAAAAACAGGCGAAGAAGAGAAAAAAGCCGCTGTAGCGCAGAAAACTGTCAAAGGACGTATAGATGCGCTCGGGCAGCAGAAGGACAAGAGCAACGAGCGTGCCGCATATGGCCTTCGCGGCCTGGACAAAGCGCTGCGGTATCTGCGCTGGGAAGTAGGCCTGAAGGAACATGAGATAGAAAAGGGGTCCGGCAGACATTATGATATGGCGCTCTTTGATCATGACTTTGTAGAGGAAGAAAGGGTACTGAGCTGCCAGGTATTCCGTGAAGCTATTGCCGGTGGATAAGAGAAATATGCGGACGCAGACGATGGAGACGAAAAGAGCCAGGAGGAGGCTGCCCTTATCTTCGGGTCGCCACAGGTAAAAGCTGCAGTTGAAAATTCCCACATACAGTATGACGCCGATGAGCCAATATTCAAACTGCGCTACCTGACGTTCTTCTTTGAAGACGGCATCGGCCAGGCCGATGCTGGGCGGAATCCACAGGCCGCCCCAGCTATGGTGGAAGTTCGCGACCTGGATGAGGATGAAATAATCCTGCTCGCTTTCCACTTCAAAACTGGGTGTGTTGTGAAATTTGATGGTCGGCACGTTCTCTTCGACACTCTTGCTGACCCGGCCCAGTTCCACCAATGGCGATTGGCTCTGACGCCCATCCATGCCGAAAACATAAACCCTGCTGCTGGTGAAAGCCGAGAACGCTGTAAAGGCCAGCCGACTGCGCTTGAGACCCTGAATTCGCAGAACGTAAGTCGCATAGCCGATATCATGGCTGGTGTGCTCGGGTACTGTGGTTTGGAAACGCTGCCCTACGGTGGCAAATACCGGCTCCCCGCCCCGTCCCAGACGGGTCAGATACTGTTCGGGGGTCAAAAGCTCATTCCAAAAGAATTCCCACTCTCCATTGAGCTGGACCGCAGGAGTTCCCGCCCAGGATTCCAGGTTCAACACCCCCTTCTGAGCCGTCCGGGTTTCTGCTCCAATAACCGCAGAGCCATGGAGGAGAATGCCGGCCGCAAAGCCTATAAGCGTAAGAGCCAAGGACTTAAACATATAAGATGCCTTTGAATTGCTGATTTTTAAATATTGTAAAGAGTAATTGGTTGTGAGTCCACTGAGGACTCCCTCACTCGGAGATTCATTTGGTGGGAATTTACGAGCCGGTCGCTGCGCGTTGTACAAAGACACTGCGGACGGAACTCACGAATTCCGGCAGCAGGTCGGAGTTATATTTTGGACTTTCGATCGGTGGAAGAAAGCTCACCGTTACCTTTCCTGGTCGGAGATTCCATGATAGACCCGGACTGATATCGTCCGGCGTTTCCACATAAATCGGAACCACGGGCCGTTCCAGGTCCATGGCCAAATGAAAAGCACCCTTGTTGAATTTTCCCACAATCCGGGAATCAATGCGCTGACCTTCGGGAGTCAGAAACACGCTTTCACCTGTGCGACGGAGTGTGCGCGAGGCCTTTTGGAAGAGGAGGACGCGTTCCTTGGGGAATTTCTGATCCGGTGTCCAAAAACAGCCAAGGATTCGACCGAGCACAAAAAAGGCCGGAATTTTCTGCAGGAAATCACTTAGAAAATACCGGGTCCGCGGCAAGCCGAGGGACAGGATCACAAAAATGTCCAGCGTTGAGCGATGATTGCAAATCCACACAACCTGCTCCATCTTTGGCACCGCTCCCTTCACATTCACTCGAATTCCGAAGATTCCAAGGAAAATTCGTGAGCATGCTGGCAACCAGGCCTGACGAATCCACTCCAAAGCTGAACCCAACGTCAAAACATAGACGACAAACGCCAGGAAGGCCGCCAGATGCATCCAGAGCGTCGCCACAAGAATTCGTAATGCTTTCATCCTGACGCCTTCCAATTAGTGAATCTCACTGATGCCGTCTGACTGAGGGGTACAGATCGCCGTTTGCATGGCCATATTCAGGTGCTGTTCAAAAGCGAAGATCGGTTTGGTCAGCGCTTCACCCACGAAATAGGGATAGATTGCTTTGCCAAAATCCACTCCTGAACCTTTTTTCCGTTTAAAAATAGCGCCCGCAAAGAAGTAAAAATAAGCTGGGAAAGCCCCGTACGGCAGATACTGGTCCACAATAAATCCGCTTTTTCTCAACATGGTCAATAAGGATTTACGATCAAAGAGAAGAGTATGCTGCGGCGCCTGCAGGCCAGGCCACCGTTCCTTGAAGAACTGAAAGGAAAGGCTGTCCAGCCTGGGAACTTCAAGAATGAGTTTGCCACTCGGCTTGAGGAGCTTTCGGATTTGCGCCAGAGTCTCAACAGGCCTATAATCATGCTCCAGAAAATGCCACATCGTGACGAGATCAAAACTTGACATCTCCAAATTTTGATCGAACAGGGTTCCATTCAGAAATCGTGCTTTTGCGAATGCTGGGCTCTGTGACAAATCCTTGAAGTCCACGCCCGTGCCCATGGCCCCGGTCTCGTTATGCACCTTCTCCAGGAACGTTCCAGCTCCGCAGCCGATATCCAGAACCTGACTCGAAGCATCCAGTTCCACATGCTTTCGTACAATGGCCCATTTATCCCGATCATGCTTGCCCATGCGGGAATTATAGAACCTTGTGAGGATGCCCCAGTTGGTTTTCTTGCGATGGGCAATGTATTCCTCGTCATAGAAAGCACCGATTTCGTCAAATACGATACGCGGATGCTGGTAGGCTAAACCGCAGGAACGGCAGCGCACAAAGTGAAAGGTGCCGGCCTTTCCGCTTAGATCATCCTGAGCTTGAAGGAACGGTCTGTGATTTTCGGAGTCGCATAGGTAGCACGCGACGTCTTCAAAGGTGTACGTGGATTCTGTATTCAGCATAACGAAACCTTTCCAAATTAAAGTCGTTGGTTAAAGAGGCTGGTTGCGATCAACGCAGCGCTCACATGAGCCATTGCTGAAGTCATGAAGCGACGCGTTCGGGTCCTGTCCATGTTCGAATGGAGCCTGAGCAGACTAAGGCTGACACAGAAACTGGCTGCAGTGAACAGAGTCATGTTTTGCAGGTGGGTTAAGCCCAGAGGAGCGATGGCCAGGATTCCATAGTAAAAGCGAGCGGAATGGTTTTGAAAAGCGTCATGCCCCAATTCGAATGCCCCGGCGCTGGCTGCAACCAGAAAAACATGCAAAAGAATCTTGTGTGGATCAGCCATGGCCATATGATCAATCAACGCCACAAGACAACAGTATTTTGCGAAGGGCGGGAAGAAAGGCAATTGGAAAAGCAAAAACAGGAGATAGAGCCACCCGCTCCAGGGGCCGAAACGAAGGATCATAACGCTGTTCAGGAGCAGGAGCAAGCAACAGACTTGAATCGGAACAATCAGAGACGAGAGACCGGCAAGAGCGCGATCCGGATGCTGTCTGGCGTCCGTACGATGCGACCAAAGATCGTCACCTAGACGGCTTTGCAAAAGCAGGCTCAAAGTCCAAAGGCACAGCCAGGCAGGCTGAAATCCCAGGACCGGTCCGCTCAGCATCAACGCAAACGGCCCATAGTGCCGGAGAGGGAAGCGCTCGCTCCTCCAGCGACAAAGGACTCGGAGTTGGTCCATCGAATCATCCCTTTGAGACCGTCGACTTCGATTTCCATTCCATCCTGTAAATCTTCCGTAATGTCCCGCAGACCCACGACAGCAGGAATGCCCAGCTCACGGGCAACGATCGCACCATGGGAGAGCATGCCTCCTCGTTCCACCACCAATGCAGCAGCTCGTCCCATCGCCACGATCCACCCCGGATCGGTTTCCCGGGTCACCAGTATTTCCCCTGACTTCAGCTTGTGGCATTCTTCAGTGGAACGGAGAATACGGATACGTCCCTTCACAAATCCGCTGGAGGCTGGGAGCCCAAAACGCTGCTGCCACGCGCCCTGCCTATGCATATTCGCAGGCAAAGGTGAGGACACATCCTCCCAGGAAAACCAGCGGTGTCCGGCTCTACGGCCTATGCGTTCAGCGACTTTGCAGTCCTGATAGGCGAGATATTTCTGGCGTCGAAGGTCAATCGTTTGTCGCGTGAGGCTGAGGGAGTAGCTGCCTTCGTGCAGGAATTCCAGGAGTTCATCCAACGATAGAAAAAAGAGATCGTCCGCCCTTGAAATTAACCCTCGAGCCTGCAAAATACGCCCCGTTCCCAGCAAATTGGCTCGCAAAGCCCCATAAAGATGCGATTGAGCCAGGCGGCACCGCTCGCGGGCACGTACCGCAGCACGGGCCGGGCCGGCCGCCGCCAAAGCCAGGCAGGCCGGCACGAGCGTTCGCCACCCGCCGCTCTGAAAACTTTCTCGTAGGAGAGCCCGATAAGGTGCGATTGGTTTCGTCCGATCCGCTTGCGCAATGGGATTTCCGAGGAGCTTCAGCAGCATAAGGGGATCATCGAGGTAATTGGGTTCGGTCAGCATGAGTTCACCGGAGACGCGGGTACCCCAGCGTTCCAGCCACTGATTTACATGGAGACGAATCCGGGTATAATGTGATGAACGCGTGATATGCTCCCAGGCTTTTGACCATTCTCCATTCTTCAAAAGCTTATCCAGGTCTGGAAAACCAAGGCAAGCTGTCTGCAAATCCCGCAAATCGTCCAACTGCTGAGCACTGATTGCAGCGGACCCGGAAAGCAGCCGGCTGCTCCATCGCGGAACGGCATCCGGCGCTACAGAGCGGGCCAGCAGAGCGCGCAGGAAACCGGTATAAACCATGACGGCAGCATCACAGAGCGCCGCCTCTCCCCAGCCTGTGAACCGGACCCGACAGATATCTTTCAGCTGCTGGTGTCGTGCCGACAAGGGATCGCCGGGGAGATGGCTCGTCAAGGTTTGCTGCACTCGGCGTTGAAATCTTGCGGACAGCCAAGGAAAAACACTCAGAAAAAACGCAAACCGCAGAAGGAAACGCAGGAGAAAGAGACAGGATCGGGACTCTTTCGCTCGTGTTGGTAAATCGACCACGCCGATCCCGAGAAATTCATCCCAAAACCGTATGAGGCCATTGCTGAAAGGCAATTGTCCCAGGCACTCGCGAACAGCGGTCAAATTATAGTAGAGGTGCCCCTGATGAACGCCGAGGATATTCCTGAGTGCCGGTTCCGCAGCCTTGAGGATTCTCTTCGGCACGCCGGTCCACTCGCCAAGTTGCAAAAAATAGTGTTGATAGCCTTTGGCGGCGAATGAGAACAGAAAGGGTGTGACGGGCTTTGGATAATTCTCATTCATGTTGGCATTGGACAGAAGTTTAGCCAGACGGCCATCTCGAGTGACGGCTCGGACCTGCAAGAGAAAGAGTTCCCCGGCGTGATCAACGGCCCACTCCAAATCCACACTGCAGCCCCAGGATTTTTCCAATGCCATGCCCATTTGAAAAATCTTTTTCAAAACGTCATCGGGCAATACATTTCCCTGATGGATCTCATCCTTGGTTTGACCCGTGCGCCGACACAGATGCACGCGCGAGGGAATGACCCGTCCCTGCACCAGGTCCTCGCCCAGACCCTCGGTATATTCAATCAGGAAATCGGCCGCCTGCCCCTGCACAAATCGGCTGAAAGCAACCCCAGCAAACATTGCGGCGACCTGCTCCTGCAGGATCACCGCGCAGCCTTGAAGTTTTTGTGCCGTCAACACCTCATAGGCGGCGGCTCGTTTCTGTGAAGCGAATACCTGCCGAATGGCTTTCTTAAAATCGTCGGATGACTTCACATGGAGGATGCTATCCAATTGTCCGGCAAAAGAGTGGTCCTCTCCATCTTCACCGATCGCACTGCTGCGGACGACCCAGGTTTTGGTCGCAACCTGGCTTTGAAACCATTGATCAATGGCGCAGTCCAATCGCTCCGGGAAACTGCCTTCCCGTGGATCGTTCATTCGCTCCGCCACGGCAGCAGCCAGCACAAAACCGGGGGGCACCTGATGACAAACTCCGCTCCGCGCGAGTTGAGCAGCCTTTCCCCCGTATATTTGAGGGTCATGTGCTTGAGACAGAGGCACCAGGTGATCCAGGATCCAGTGTTCGATCCATCGATCCCTCAAAGCCTGGCCCGGATTTGCTGCCCCTTCCATGAGGCGAAACTGCAGGAGACCCGGTTTGATATCCCGCAGCCGACTGGCTCGGGGCAGGCAATTCGAGGCGCCACTGATCCAGGCGGATTCCCACTTGATATGTTGTGGCAGTCGCCGGAGGTTGCCGCGCCAGGGCAGTGGAAAACCAAGTTCAGAGCGCGTGCCTTCCGGAAAGATTACGACGAGACGTCCGCCGTCGACCGTGCGTTTAATCTCATTTTGAACCCAGCGCGCCGTCCGGAGACTGTTCGGCTTCCGAAGGCTCCCCTGACAGCGCAAGACCCAGGCGAGAAAAGGCAATCTGAAATACTTTTCGTTGGCCACAAAGAGCAGGGGTTTGGGAGCGATGGCAATCAGAAGCAGCTGATCCAGCCAGGAACTGTGATTGCAAAGGAGTATTCCCGTATCCGATGCCATGCGGCCCTTCACCTCGTACCGAATACCCAGAAACCAAAGACCGAGACGTGTGTATTTTTGTATCAGTTCATGATTGATGCGTGGGTGAATCCAGGCAATCGGCCAGACCAGGATGAGGCTCAAAGTCAGCAGGGCAAAGCTCACGTAGTAAAGCCATGCAGAATGAATGAGAGGCATTGGCCGACGCTGAAGGAAAAGCTGATTGAAAGTCCAGTGCAGCGCGGTTCCGCTCGGTAAAATAACAGCCACAAAAAGCGCATCAATTGGCAATAGGATGGATCCAAAGATCAGCGCGCCGATGATGGAATCGCTTTCATCCAAAACGTTAAAAAAAATTCGCTGCCATCGGTTCGCTGCTTTTTGCCCCTCACCAATCGACAGCTGCCTTTTCAAAAATGAGTTAGGCAATTCGCCGAGCATGTAGCCCCAACCAATCAGAAACCCTGCCCATGCCCAGACGGAAGGTGTGAGCTGCCACTCCTTCCAGGCTGGTGACAGCAGATGGCCGAAGATGCCGAAGATCAAAGTCGAAACCGGTATAATGAGGACAAATCCGCGGATGGTTTTATGATCGCCGAAAACCCGCGAGCCGAAAAGGTGAAGTCCTCCGTCGATGGGCAACTTCAGCCAGGAGCACGCCGGGCTCTTTAGCCAAAGGGTCTGACAGGTACCGATCATAAGAAAAAGAAATAAAACAGACCAGGCAGCGACAGCAGACATCATCAGGCCTCGACTTTGGAAAAGTGCCCTATCCTATCAGCGGGCCCTGGTACTGCCAATTCAAAACAACTTGAAGCGCTGGGTTTTTCTCTTATAGTGTGCAAGAAGTATTTCTCTCATCAGGAAAAACTATTGCGTCCCAATTGGCAGGCAGCAACATTCCATATCGCTTTTGCGCTAGCTTTAAGCGCAGCGTCTCTGTACGGCATCGCATCTCAGTCTGTCCTGGGCCAGGCACTTGGCGTGTTTCTGGGTGCTTTTGCTCAGTTGCTCTGGTTTGTCCTCTTGCATGAATGCGGCCATCGCACCCTTTTTCCCAAACAAGCCGCGAATGATCTGTTCGGGCACTTCGCAGGTTTTGCGGCTATTATTCCTTACTCCTTATGGAAGGATGTGCATGCACGTCATCATCTTTGGGCTGGATGGAAGGACCTCGATCCCACGACACGAACGGTTGCACAGGCCGCACCTTCAGGCTGCAAGAAAAGTCTAATCAATGGCTTTTGGTACCTGCGAATTCCGGTTTTCGGACTGGTCTATCGCTTATCCAACTTTTGGAATCCAGGGATGTGTCGACGCGGCAAACGACAGGGTCTGATCAGCATCGCTCTCACGATACTACCCTGGATCGTCATTTTCGAGTTGTTCTGGCCCCAACGCATGGCCTTACTTTTAACCCATGGGTTGTTTCTGGTCCTATTTGAAACCATCATGCTCAGTCAGCATACTCATATACCTCAGTCGCGAGCATGCGGCAGGAAAGTGCTGCCTTATCGCAGTACGGAGCAGGTCAAAGTCACCCGCTCGTTGAACTTTCCTCAACCTTTTGCGCTTTGGTTTTTACTGAATTTCAATGAGCACGAAAAGCACCATGAATTCCCCAATATCCCAGGGTACTACCTGCATCGGGTTGCAGGTTCAGGGACACGCAGGGTTCATTGGTTCCGCTGGTGGCGTGATTCTCATGCCGTCCCCGGCGCCACCCTCCTGTTTGATGACGAAAGCCGAACAGGCATTTACATCTAAATCCATCGCCGTCTGACCATCCAACTGGTTAATGAGAGAAGGACTCAAAACCATGGGAAAATTCGCAAGACGGTCGGGGCAAGGTGCTTGAACCCGCCCTGAACGAATCGCTTGAGACAAACGCCAGCGGACATCGGCAGGGATGAGGAATTGGATCACGTGCAGAAGGTGATCATGCACTTCGGCTGGATTTCGAGCGCCCATTGCCCTTGCCTGAATCCATAATGATCGCTGGCCTGGTGCCCTGTCTCGACAGAATGAATGCAGAGACGGCAGCGCCGCTGCCGCCGCAAAACCATGAGGAATGCTCCATTTTTGTGTCCATTCATAGGATAGCGCATGGGCGGCTGTGGTCTTAGTCAAGGAAATCGCCTGACCGCCAAGACGTCCCATGTTTTGCAACGCACGGAAGTGCTCATCCGTTCGACTCCCCCAGTTATGAAGGATTTTCATTCCAATGCGCATGCCAGCGGTCGCAAGCTCGACGGATTCCGGAGTGGCATTGCGGGCCCAAAGGGACTCAAAACAATGCGCGAATGCATCACAGAATCCGGCTCGAACCTCCAGGTCTGGCAATGTGCACAGAAGTTCAGGGCGATAGTGGACGCGGACCATTGTGGAGGCAGGTAATAAAACCGACTGCTTGCGGCCCTCGATGTCGTATACCGTTGCAAAGCGAGTGACTTCCGAGCCGGTACCAAATGTAGTTGGAATCAGATCCACATATGTTGGCCACTCCGCTGCCTGCAGACTTAAGAGCGCTTTGGCTGCATCCATGACCGTTCCACCTCCGACGGCCATCACAAAGTGGAGAGGCGCGAGTGAGGACCTGATCTCATGAATAAGACCTAGAGGTAGCGCGCGTTCATTCACCCGAATGCTGCGTATCCCGGGTGGAATATCAAGGTTCGGAGGCGCACCGCGACTTCCGGTCAGCAGCACGCAAGGCTTCATGACAGCTGCGCCTGGAATTGTGTCAGCCATTCCTTGGGTGTTCCAGTCGGTCGAGGCAGATCTTTCAAGGTGCCTGAGGGGATCCTGACTTCCACCAGAATAGGCCCGCGACTGGCGAACAGCTCAGGCAGAATATCCGCAAAGTCTTTTAAGTCCTGAATGGTTTCCACGCGACGATAGCCTAACTTTTTCCCAAGATCTGCCAGGGATTCCGGCAACGCTGTCAAGGGCTGGGAACCGGTTGATTCATGCACAGCATTACGAAAGATGATATGGAGAAATAGAGGAGGCTGCCTTGCGCCTATGCTGGCCGCGTTGCCGAGATGCATGAGGAATGCGCCGTCGCCGTCCAATATACAGGTCCACCGCTCGGGCTGAAAGCTGGCGAAGCCAAGCCCGATTGCACTGACAAATCCCATGCCTCCGACACTGTAAAAACAGGCGTGTGAGAGGCTTTTGTTTTGCAGCACCCAGAGTTCGCGCGCAGTGAAACCCGTTGTGGCAAAAAGTGCCGCTTGTCGGGGAGCCGCCCGCAGAAACGCCTCGAGGTAAGAGATGCGCAGGGTCCCGAGGGATTCACTTTTCTTTTTGGTTTCAGTCAACGTATGCGGCTCGATGAGGAGCGCATGAATACCCGCATACTCCAGACAGGAATCCAGCTCGCCCTCGCTGCGAACCACTGTGCTTGTGATTCCACACGCTTTAAGTATGTCTTGAGTGGCCTGTCCCATTGTATTGTGCTGGGGCTCATCATGAAAACCAGGCGCCCCGCGCCAACCGATGAGGAGAAGGATGGGAATATCATAAACATCAGGATGAGCCATGCTCATAAGCGGATTGATGAGATTGCCGAGTCCGGAGTTCTGGAGGAAGACCACAGGTTTCTTCCCAGTCGCCAGATAGTAGCCGATGGCCAGGGAAAGGGCTTCGCCCTCTTGAGTTGCTATGTTGAACTGCGGATTGGCGGCGGCACAGCTTATCCAGCCACCCAGAAGGGAATCGGGCACACCTACGAAATATTCGTAGCCGGCAGCAAGGAGCTTCTGGTGAAAGCGCAAACCATCCATCAGTTCAATCCAAACTGTGGCATGGTATTGGGCAAAGAAACCGATTCCGTCCGCCAGGTTCGTTTCTGAGGAACCAGGGTGAAAAGCCGTTGGATACTGGCGATGTCCGATTCACATTCCCAACTGCGGTCTGCATTCAGCAAACTACGACAGACCGATTCCATCGCGGCTATGGAAGCCCGCAGCAAATGATTGGCAAAAATGGTGATATGGAAGCCAGCCGCGAACATCTGCTGCGCGGTAAACTGTGGATACGCTGTGGGGATGCATGCGAACCACACGGGATGCTTCCAGGATCGGGTAAAATTTTGCAAGCCTTGAATAAAACTCAACACCTCCTGACCGCTGGGATCGACAGATTGAATCACGATGCCATCGGCGCCGGCACGGATGTAGGATTCAGCGCGAAAAAGGGCTTCGTCCATACCCTGTTTGGCAATTAAAGTTTCGGTGCGCGCCCAGATCATGAATTCAGGACTAATTTTTTCAGCCTGCGCGATACGGATTTTTTCGCTGAACTGGTCGCAGTCACAGAGTTGCTGATCGGCCTCTTTGATAAGACTATTTTTCTTGGGAAAAACCTTGTCTTCGACGACGCAACCCGATACCCCGATCTGCTCCAGCATATGGATGAAATCGACGAAACTGGACGTTTCCCCGCCGGTATCGGCATCCACCAGCATCGGCAGGTGAGTGGTTCGCGTCAGCTCCGATACACCTTGAGCTCGTTTCGGATAACCCAGAATTTCAGTATCCGGGAGGCCGGCCAGGGATGAATCCGCCAGGGAACTGATCCAGAGTCCATCGAATCGGAGGGCTTCGCCTGGATCACCGGCGCCTTTGGCAAGGCTGACGATCCTTGCGGCCAGAGGACTGTGAGCTTCCACCAAACGCAGTGTCCTTTTCCTCTTCAGACTCTCCAAAAGCATCGGCCGCCGAATCTCAGGAAGCACAGGGTATCCGATCATGCTGTTTCCTTCCGTGGAACGCGCAGAACACGTTGAATTCCTGGTCAATTGTCGGGGCATGCTAACAAAACTATTTGGACACGATCAACTTGCCTCTTTAGCATCCAGAGGACTCATGCAGGTAAATGTGGCATATGCCAAAGTCAAACATCATCGGTCGCCGGACCGCCAAAGGCTGGTGCTGCATCGCTTTCCGTTGGTATTCAGCGCCAAGTCATGGAAGAATGGGCTTTCAAACCGAAGCTGCCAGGCGCCAACCTCCCATCATGCGGGTTTTTGTGGAAATGACCAAACACCAACGTTTCCAAAAAATTTATACAAACAATTTCAAAGTCACGCGTCATGTTCTGAAGAAATTCCGCCTGACTGAAAAGGACGTGGAAGACCTTCAGCATGATGTGTTCATGAATTTTTATAAATGCATGGATCAGATCCCCGAAAACCAGGAACGGTCTTTTTTAATCGTTGCGGCCCGCAACGCCGGCATTGACTTCGTTCGCAAAAAAAATCGGCAGAAGACCGATCCGGATACCTTTGAAGTTCGCGAACCGTCACAATCCATGTGGGCATCCGATCCGGAGCGGGATATCCAGCTGCAGGTGGTGAGTCAGTTCCTCGATGAAATCGCCAAGGAACCGGGCGGAGAAACGTTTTGTCTTTACTATCGAGAGGGTTTGACTCTGAAAGAGATCGCCGAACGGTTGCAGGAGCCGACGGGAACCATCGCAGCGCGGGTCTCGCGCTTCAGAGACAAATTCAAGCAGCGTTTGCAAAAGAAGCTGGAACCCTATCTTTGAGGCTTGAAACGCGTGACAGACCAGAAAACACCGGATTTACCAAAAGATCTGATTAACGACGCAGAGTTTGTCGCATTGATCGAACAGGAAATGCGGGAACAGAATGCGGACATTTCAGACGATGAGCTGCAAAAGAAGCGCCTTTGGCAAAGACTCGAAGCTGATATAGGCTCGACCGCAAGCCCGGTCAAGAAACATCGCTATTGGCCCTGGGCGCTGGCCGCAGCTCTCCTGCTCGGCCTCGTGCCATGGCTTCAGAATCAGCGCCAACAGGATCAATGGAAAGGTGGAGAATCAAAGCCTGGTTTGCCTGCAAATGCCTTGACCCTGACACGGGACGCCAATCAAATCAAAGCCAGCCTGAGCGAAACCGCCAGCGAATATAGGTTCCTGGCCCTGGTCTGGGCGACCGAGCCTTTTCATGTGCTCTGGCAAGGCCCGACTCCGACCGGGATCTGGACCTTTGAACTCAACGAATCCCGTCAAGGCCGCGTCTGTGCGATCCTTGCTGACGATGAGGCCCAGCTCACGCAAAAAATAAATATAATTCGTGAGTTGAAGGAAGTCCCGGTGGATGCGCCTTGCAGTGAGGTCACACCTCCATCATTTGAGTAAGGCGTTTTATCCAAATTAAGTCTGGACCTCGCAGAGCATGCTGTTTATAAGGGGGGTGCATCAAACCTCGGCGAGATTTCCATGAACTTCGGCCTCCTCAAAACCCTGGTATTCCTGATCCTGCTCGGCTTCCAAAATCCTCTTTGGGCCGCGCGACGGCTCTATCTTACGATTGGTATCGACCAATACAAGGATTCCTACTGGAGCCAGTTGAAATACGCGAGCAAAGACGCTCAGGACTTCGCCAAGGCTCTCGATGCCACCTTTGATGGTGGCGTGGTCCTCACATCGCAGAGTGAAAAAGATCGCTGGGTCACCCGTGATGATGTCATCCAATCCATGAATCAACTGGAAAAGGAAAACTTTTCAGAGGACGACGTCGTTGTTATCTATCTCTCCGCGCATGGCACCATCGGCAAAACCATCCGGGATGGTCGGACCATTTTGGAAAAAGTGATGGTGACAGCGGAAACGGACTCCGAAGCCCCCACATTTTCCGGTGTGTCCCACACACAGCTGCTCGAAATCTTCCAGCGGTTGAAATCCCGGCGTAAGGTTTTGATTCTCGACACCTGCTATTCAGGGGGCGGCAAGTCCAGACTCAATCAGAAAATCCTGGACCTTCTGGCTCGACAGAAGGGGGCCTGGGACGACAACGTGTTCGGCAGCCCTGTCGAAGGCTCCATTATTCTTTCGGCCAGCGCCTGGGGAGAAGAGGCCATCGAATCGGCCCGCCATCAGAATAGTCTTTATACTTATCACCTCATCCAGGGCTTTCAACACGATCTGAATCAGGATGGAGCCATTTCCATCACCGAAGCGCACAGCTATGCAAGCCGTCAGGTGATGGAGGAAAGCCAGGGCCGGCAGCACCCCAGCGCCCGGATTGAAGTGGTCGGCAGTGATCCTATTGTGGTACGCGGAGAGAAGAAGAAAGGCAATCCTCTGCTGTTTGCCTATGAAAAGATGATGCGCAAACTCAAAGTGGAACTGAATGGACAAGAGCTGGCCGATCTGAAGAAAGGTGGAGCCTCGGTTCCGCCGGGATCCTATCGCCTTTCCATTCGTGACCTTAACGATCAGCTCCTCCTCGTCAAGACCATCCGGCTGGAGGAAGGCCGCGAGTATTCGCTCGCACGTTTCCTCGAATATAAACCCGAGCAGGCTCTGCGTATCGGCCCGGCCCAACTCTGGCTGCATGATGCAGGCCTAAAGCAAAAGTTGGGTGACAAGCCGCTCCTCGGTTATCAGCTCGGCTGGTCCTACGATCACATCCTGGGCCCCTGGGCTGGCGAGTTATCGCTGTTTCACGCTCAGAAAAGCGATGGGATAGATTCAGAGGGCACACGGGTCCCTCAAACTCTGCGCTGGACCCAAGTGACCGCTCAGCTTGCTCAGACATGGACGGGAGCGGATCTCCGTGTATCGGGTATCAAACGTGATCCTGATTATTATGTGAGTATCGGTGGAGGCCTTGGCCTTCTTTATTTGGAGCGGCATGTGGAAGACGCGTCCTATCTCGACAACGATCAGACTCTGCTGCGCCCCTTCCTGGGTTTAACAAGTGAAATCGGCTGGGAAGACATCGACCGCAACCTGAAATTCGGCCTCAAAGTCGATACGGAATGGATAAGAAATCCGTCGGAATCCGGCTATCCCCGGGTGTGGCACTGGTCCAAAATAGCAACCATGATCGCATGGACTTTCTAATGATGAAACATTTCCATGGCCTGACACTTGCTTTTGTCGTTTTGCCAGCTCTTATGAGTTGCTCGGGTTCGCTTCAGGATCGGATCGATACCAACCGGCGACTCTGTGGTCCGAGCCAGCATGAAGCTTTCCCCATCCATAAGCCGAATGGTGAGCGCTATACGGAAGCGGATCGCTCCCAGCTCACGCTTCGAACGCTGACAGGTCACGACCGTTCCGAAGCGATCACCGAGCGCGCGTGTCTGGATCTGCCTGAAGGTGAAGACTATCTCCTCGTGGACAATCAGGAGCGAACCTTTCGGATCGTTTCCGCGCGACTGGCCTTGAATCAGGACTTACGACTTCAAGCATGGACTCTCCCCACATTTGCCTGGGAATGTCCCGTCGATGGCAGAAAAATGCGCCGCGGCAGTGAACTGCCTATGACGATCGCAGCTGACTTTGCCATGAAGGGACAGAGTTTGCATTTGGCCATCCAGGCTTTGGATCGTGAGTGGAATCGTTTGGATTCCTGGATCGAACCTGGTCTGGGATTGACCGATGTTTCCCCCTATCATACGGAATGGGATAACGGCGAGTACCTTGTCACCCCCGTCCTGACCAATCCCTTTGGTGAAAAGGAAAACCTGGCCAGCGGCTGCCGCGTCTCCATGTTCACCGGAACACCGAGATTGGACGTGAGTTTGGATGAAGAAGGTCAGGTCTCGATCGACGGCACCGATCGCCTCCCGATCCAGACCGATCCCGATGTTGAAGCCTACTATTGTCTGGCTGCACCGGATGATACTCAGGGCTGCCAGAATCCAGCGCAATTTCGCAGTCTCAATCAATGGCAGGGGTTCAACCAGGGCGGACACTATACACTGTATCTGCGCGCCACGGACGCTCATGGGAACACTGTCGAGCGGCAACCCTTATCACTGGTCGTGGACCACAGCCCGCCGGACATTCACTTGCGCTGGACGCAAACCCACCGCAATCGCCTAGGGCACGTCGAACGCCTGCCCTTCTCTTATTATGAGGCCAGCGCCCAGCTTGCGGATGATGTCAGCCCCCATGAAACTCTGACCGCGAATCTGCAGTGCCGCGTGCGCATGCAAATCGATTCGGTAACGATGGTAGCGGGAAGTTTTGCCATCTGTGATGAAGCCCGGTGCCAGGGGCAAAGGCTGGAAGACTGGACGCCCTGTAGCCCGGATATCGCGTTCCGCCTGGATGAATCGTTTTGGAAAACATTTCCAGCAGCCAAGGAAATTATTCTGGAAGTCCGCACGATGGACAAACGCAGCAAAGTTTCCACCGATTCCGCCATGGTCATGATCGACCCAAGCCTCTATCCACAGTTTACGGCTGATCAATGGGAGGGGCAGGCTCTGGATGGTATCCGGGATATCGACCGCCTGGCTCCCCATCACTACTGGCTCCTGCGCACGACCAGTGCAGCCCGGCAAATCATGACGGGCACCTTTGGACAGTGGACCCTTGTTGATTATCCGTCCGCCTTGCAGCCCCAGGCTTTGCATCACTCGGAAGGTCGTTTCTTTGGTGTGTTTCAAGTGCCAGCGGATCGAAAAACCCAGCTTTGGGAATGGTTGCCGGCCGAAAATCGCTGGCAACAGCCCCTGGGCACCGAAGATCTGGCGATGACCGACGCCGGTGTGATCGCGGATCGCTTCAACCCGGATGTTTTGTGGGCAGCCGGTCTGAAGGCTGATGAGGCTTTCCTTCGAATTCTGCCGAACGGCGAACGCCAGGCATTTCCGTGTCCTGTCTGGAACAATCCTGAGGCGATCGAGTACCCGAAAATTCTGGTGCAATCCGATAAGCTGCTGACGCTTCTATCATACGATCGCTACTATACCCTGGATCCCGCGACTGGCGACTGTCAGCTGACTGCATTTCCGGAGTATCAGGGACCGGCTGGCAAATTCCGCTCCCGTGAACTGTATCGTGATCAACTCAATCGCGTATGGACCACTGGGAAAAATCAGATCGACGTTCTGGAAAATGGTGTCTGGCGCCAGGTGGACATTTCTCACCAGGGTTTACATCCCCAGGCGGGTTTTACCAGCGGCGCTTATCAGTTTGAAGACGGAAGCTACGTCTTCCTAAAGTCCGGGGATCTTATCTTTGTTCCGGATCTTGCCTCGCTTGAGAAAATTGTTTTCAACCCATTCAATACCGTAATATTGAAGGGTCCGGCACCGAACAGCCGGGGCGGGAGCTATGGCTTTTCCGAAGTGACAGCTTTCTTCGATGAAGGATCATCGCTCTTAAGTGTCAAAGGAGGAGTGCTCACCCAAACGAGCGCGCGGCCACGCGACTTTTATATGCCGCGGCAGTTGTCAGGCGGATCGACCAACCTGTTTCGTATGGAAGGCGGCGTCTTGCATCTCGGTCTGGTCTGGTCTGGTTTGATCACCTTGTCCGAAAAAGCCATGCAGCGGCACGATGAATCCAGCGGCATGCCCATTAACACGGCATCGGCTGCACTCTTCGAGGAGGGCCGCCTCGTCAGCATCTTTGGGACGTCCCAGTGGGAAGACTCCAGCCTCGTGCGAAAAATTGATGTTGACGGCTTTTCCTATAAAAAAGACCCGCTTTTTGAAAGCCTTGATCTACGAGTCGCGATCTCCTATTTCCGGTCGGCGCAGCGTGATGCCGGGAACCGTCTTTGGTTTTCGATGGTGGATTCCGGGGCATACCGCAAGCCTGGTGGGAATTTCTTTATTCAGGATAATAAACTCACCAAAATTCAGAGCTGCTCCCCGCTTGCCGATGACGCAAGTGGAATGACCTGTGCGGAAGAGTTTATCACTCTGGCCAATGGAGAAGTCTTCTGGCGCGATAATCGCAAGGTCATCCATGATTCCTATGGCCTCTACGATCTTTATTCCTGGAGCGAGAAGAACGGCCTGGCGACAGCCACCGGAGCCGGGCAAACCTTCCAAAAAATTTATGATGCCACCGAATATCAGGGTGAACTTTGGGTCGCTGGGATCGATCAGGAGGAGCGCGGCATTCTCGGTGTTTATCGAAACCAGACATGGGAAACGGAACGTCTTCCTGATCAGGGCCACACGCATTGTGCACGGCTCGGCTTCAACCGTAAGGGCGAGCTTTACTGCTTCGGCCGCTCGTCCGGAGTGCTGGTCAAACGCGGGGCTGACTGGACTCACTATGAGACGCCGGATTGGAGTCTCCCCGGTCCAGGATTAAGTTCTGGCCACAACGGATTTATCAACGGCTATCGTCGCTACGCCTACTTCGAAGATGGTCTGGCCTGGATCAGCCGCAGGGCCGGGGAACTGGCACTCTATGACGTCGAGCCAACCCCTGGCTGGGACCGCTGGTGGCTGTCAACACCATGAATCGCTTCACCCCATAAATTTCTGCAAAACATTTCCCACGTCGGCGTCCTTCCCCCTCGAGAGGTCCAATTTTTCTTACCTAAACCTTGTAACTCGAGGCATCTATGAAGATTTCACTATGGGCTGCCATTGTGGCAGCAGGACTCCTGTTGACGGCTTGTGGACAGGACGCTCAGGATTCCACTGCCAAGGCCATCATCCCCACCGATCCGCAGAGCACCCTGGATCTGGGGAAAGGACTTGATACGCTGAGCGGTCAAGTTAAAGGCGACTGCGTGGTTCGGACGGAACCCGAAAAAGTTTTCGCCAGCAATGGCAAGAGTATCCGCATGACGATCGAGAAGATTGAGTCGTCGCAGGACCTATTTGAAAAGCTTGATTTCACGGCAGAAGCCAACTATGGCGTCATGGTTTCGGGCAAGGCCAAGTACGCAAAATCCATTAAGGTTAATGACTATTCGGTTTATGTCATGGGCAAGGTCAACGTGCAACTGATGACCGAAGCCATGCGCGATATTCAGCTGAAGCCCGATGCCTATCAGCTGGCCGGTGAAAATTTTTCGCGCTTCCTGGAACGCTGCGGGAATGAACTTGTAGCAGGTCGCACAACGGGTGGTGAACTCTTCATAGTGCTTGAGATTAAGACCCGAAGCAAGGAGGAGAAGCGGACGATAGAAGCTTCGATCAAAGGCAGTTATGGTCTTTTCGGAGGTTCAGCCAGCTTCGCTCAAAATCTTGAAAATATTATCAAGAATAGCAGCACGTCCTATACCTTGTACCAGGACGGTGGCGTATACACTCAGGCCAACCTGTCCGCAGAGGAAGTTGTGAAACGGATCACTGAGTTTCCCGAGAACGTCAACCACGACAATGGCTGGCCGGTAAGCGTGACCACCGTGAGTTACAAGACTCTGGCACTGCCTGTCATTGATAACACCATTGATCTGGCTTTCCGCCAGGAGGTTCTGGCCGACTATCTAAAGCTGTCTTTGGCCTATGAAGACTACAAAAACAGTCTTGAGTTCATGCTGAACAATCCGAGCCAGTTCATTGGTTTGGATGCCAGCGTTTGGAATCAAAAGCTGATCGAAGTGAATCAGACCTTGACCACCATCGCCCGTCGCTCCAGTGATTGCTACAACCTGGCCCGCAGCTGCAGCTACAACACGGATCTTCTTTATCCCAATAAAGCCGACCTGCCTCAGCGCATCGAGAAGGAAACTGTGGAAGGCTGCATGGACTCCAATGCGCGCAACTATTCGCGAGCTGCGAATAAAGCGGCTCTTTGCCACTACGATATGGATGCCGTGGTGACGTTCAAGACGAACCTTCCATTCGTTGCCAAAAAAACTCTGACACAGACTTTCAACTTTAAAACCAGTGGTTATACAAGCAATGGCGTCATGAGCGAGTGTATGGCGAAATATCGCAAATCTCCCTTGCCCAATACGATCTATAAAATCGAGAACGTAACCTGCAAATTCCGTAAATACATTGTGCTGGACCCTCGTCCCGTCGTGATTCGACCGGCGACCGTGTCACCGGCCCATCATTGAACAGAGCCCCTCGGAACTGCTGAGGGGCCCACATCCTAAGGAACTCCAATGAAGACATGTTTTGTACTTGCTGTTTGGGCCCTGATCTCTCTGGGCTGTGGATCGAGTCACGAATCCAAAGTTCACACGGTTATCGGCACGGATGATCGGCCCTTTCAAAGTTTTGACCTGACCGTAGCCCCAAGGCAATCCATCGGACGCCTGGTGTTGACACCGGAAAATGGTTCTGAAAAATACTGCACGGCGACCCTGGTTAGGGCGGATGTGGTTCTCACCGCGGCGCACTGTTTGGTCTTTCCGGCTGATAAGTTCAGCTATGGTTTCTTTTATTCGGCTTATGAACAGGGGAATTTCTCGGCCGAGTATGTGGTCAAGTCCTTTGTCCTTGGCACATCAACACCTTCCACTGTGGATGGCCGGAAACATGATTGGGCGCTGGTCAAGGTCGAGCACACCTGGGGCAAGGCTCCTGCGCCTTTGAAAATGGCAGGACAGGCGGCGGCTGCGCTCCGTTATCCACTCACCGTGGATCTGCAGGGCTATTCCTCAGATCGCCTGGATGGCGAAGTCCCGTCCTTTCACTTGGGTTGCCGTCTTTTGAAAGCGATCACGCCTTCCGTGAAGTCGAATGCTCCTCTCGGCACGATTTCACATGACTGTGATGCCGAGCCGGGGTCGTCGGGCGCAGCACTCGTGCAAAGAACCCTGAGCGGCTTTCAAATCGTCGCCATCAATGCGGCGGGCAATCATGATCTCTTTGACTATACCGGTGGTTCCTCGGAACCTATCAACGTTGCCGTGGATACAAAAGCAGCTGCGGCGGCCCTGACTCGCATGCCGAGAAACTGATTCCCTGGCTCGCCCGCCCGGTAAAGATTACCCATACCTCGGGACTCTGGAGCTTCTATAATGAGGGATGTTACCACTCATTTGCGAATTCAGATTCCGGAGGGAATTCCATGATTACTCGTTATCTGCTATTGACGGCTGCCGTCATCACTAGTTCCGCCTGTGACAGCGAGAAAGACAAAAAAGCCAATGTCGGCACCAAGTTGCGAAGCACAGGGATCGCCGCCGAACTGCAGGCACTCCGGGGCCCGAGCGCGCAACTCCTGGCGGGGACAGCCATTTCCAACAGCAATCTGACGATCACCAGTCTCAAGGTACCCATCGCGCGCGTGAACCTGGTGTCAGGCCTGAGTGGCACCGGTTACAGCAACGCCAGTCCGGATTTTTACACATGCCCGGGAGCCACCACAGCTGACTGTATGGTCGACCTCATGACCACTGATCTGGACAACCTGCTCGCCAGCGCTGGCTCTGGTTCGGTAACGGTGGAAGCGGATGTGGAATATCAGGGAACAGCCGTGGAATTCTGCAAGGGCGGAGAAGGCGGCACGGGGGGACAAACCTATCAAACTCTGGTCACGGCCTCAGCGGATCTGAACGGTACAATATACTATACCAATGCCACCACGGGACTTTCCGAAACCGGACCCGCTGAAGAGATTGCCATTGAATCCGAATGCCACGGTTCAACCGTTCCACTGAAGACGCCTGTGGTCCTCGGCCCTGACAAGGATGTGAACATCGTCCTCTATGCCGATCCCAATGGAATGCTGAACGTGACCAACAACAAGCTCCTGCTGAACGCCGCAGGCTGCGCCGGTGTCGATACCCTGGCCATCTGCAGCAACTTCCTCAATATCTTCTCAACAGTGGATGATGCCAAACCCACGATCGAACGCTATTTCCTTGATGTCACCAGTACGGACAATGATGGCAATAACTATTCGGATATGCTGATGACCGTTCTTTTCAATACAGACGATGAACCGGTGGGCGCATCGGTCAATCAATTGAATACGAACGTGCCACAATCCAAGCTGATGCATGCGCCGCAGTTCGCGTTCAACCAGGTGACTGCCAACGCGGATGGCACCATCAATTTCATCTATAACGAAAGCACATGGCTTAGCAATTTCCCAAGAGCCAATGCCACCGGTCTAAGCGTTTCCGAACTTCTGGAAAAGACCGTAACCTTCGATTCCACAAAGCTGTAAAACCAGCACGAGAGACTCTGACGCATCCTCACGGATGAGCTTTACCCAGGGAAAGTGAAGTGATAGTTTAAGCTATCGGCGGGAATCAGCCTTCCCGCTTCAAAGGAGGATGCCATGAGTGACCATCTTCAACCAAACGATTCTGACAAAGCAGAAAGCCACGAAAGCCGTCGTGCCCGGCAGAAGAGGGACCAGGAATACGTGAAAGTCGCTGGAAAAGGCAGCGGCCTGGATGATCTCGCCGATGAGCAGCGGGAGCTTTCCAATCGGAAAAAAATGAACAAGCTCAACAGTGACGAAGTCAAACATCACTAAGGGAACCTGGAGCTTGTCCTCCAACCTGCCGCTCGCCAGGCTGGCTCGCGGACATGACGCGTTTATGCTTTAACTTACCCCAACCCGCGACTTTTGCTGCTTTCCAAATTTCTCATAAAATGAACAAGAAAATCTGACGTTTCAAGCTTCGCCAGCCTGCGGTTGAGGTCCAGGGCCTTTCGCAAAACGGACTTAAAGAAATCTTTGCAGGCACCGACCAGGGAGAGGTAGCACTTAAACTTTGGCAGGTCTTTCCATGAGATTGCTGTTTATCGCGGCTGGTTTATTGATGAGTGAAGGCTTGGTCGCGGAAACCGTCAAGCTGAAAAACGGGTCGGTTCTGAAGGGTGTCATCGTTGAGATGAACCAAACAGACCTTGTGATTGATACGGCCGAGATGGGGCGTGTCACGGTCAAGCGCTATACGATTCAAAACATTTCCGATGACGCATCCACCGGGTCAACGGGAACAGTTATTAATGTCAACAACAGCAATCAGGTTGAACAGAAGAACGAGCAGACGAATAGTCAGGTCAATACTCAGACCATGCAAGGCGGGAAGGATCAGGAAGAACCACGTCGCTGGCGCCAGGGTTTACAAGGGCGCTTCCTAATCTCTCAAGAGTCCGCGCGCTTCAAACAAAAAAGCGAAACTTTGGACTTTCCCAAAAACTATTCAGGGCTCGACTGGGATCTGATCGGCTTTCGGAGTGAGTCCTGGTGGGCTGTTTACCTGAATTTAGTGACACAAAGTGTAACCCGGGATTCCGTGGACTATTCCCTGAGCGGAACCTCCATCCGACTGGACTGGAATGCCTTCAAGAATGTGAATGGAGACACCCTGAGCCTCGTGTACTTCGGGATAGCGGTGGGAACAGGCTATCTTGAAACGGAAACCACGGACACGGCCGGTCGCAAGCTTTCTTACGAGCTGTCCGGAACCCGAACAAGCCTCCGCTTGGGCTATGACTATTTCTGGGGCCAATATTGGGGTCTGTCGGCATTTGCTTCGATCAGCGGAACCGCATTGGAAGGTGCCACCTATAAGATTGATGGCGTCGCAGCCACCGATACGGTTGCTCAGGAAGAAATCTCTGTCAATGCGAGTTCCTTCGGTTTGGGCCTGCTTTACAACTTCGATCTTTAAAATCAACTCTTCCAAAAAAAAGCCCCAGGCTGGGGCTTTCAATCTTTCAACAGGCACATTATTTGAGGGTATTTTTAGCCTTCTGCAGAATGGCGATACCCTTGTCAATTGTTCCCAGAAGGGCCTGCTCTTTGACCTCAACGGCCTTGTTGTTAATCCGCTCCCTTGCCTCCTGCACCCTATCCTTGGCATCTTCCAGAACGGAACGGGCTTTGCTCGATACACGGTCTTTGATCTGTTCAACATTGAGAGAGACAGTTTTTCTATCTGACATATCGGATCCTCTACAAAAAGGGGAAATGGCTCGGAGTTCATTACCGAGTCCTGAAGAGATCGGGTCTCTCCCTGGTAAATTTAATAGGTTTATTTCCTACAGTTTATACCTTTAATATTATTGATATTTTCAGATATAGGGGATGGAATTTCCCTAGGAATTTCCGGTGGCTGGCAGGGTTTTCGTCATTTCAGATAAAAAAGAATTTGAGGCGATTGCCCAGGCTGCGATTGATGCGTTCCATCTGCTTCACATTATCGAAAGGTTTGGACAGACGATTCACAGACCTGACGAGAAGCTGCATACTCTTTAAAAGCCTGGAATCCGGCACACTGGTGTTCTGGAAATAAAGGCACAGCCTATCCACATCCACAGCTTTGCAGGCATCCGGTGCAGGAACCAGACTCAACATACGGGACTTATCAAAGCGAATATTGTCGCTGTTAAATCGCTTATAAATGGATAGGACTTGATCCAGACTGTGATCAATGGTGCTCCTGGGTTTGGAATCCAGAACGGACTGAACACCGTAGACACGTTCGAGGGCCATCGCGAGTTCGGAACTTTTCACGGGCGTTCCGGTCGCATGGACGATATCCATGGGTTCCAATCTGGACACGGCATCCGACAGGGCCATCGTGGTCAGAGCCATGGCATGGGCCGCGACCTGATCGATGGGAACTACATCCAGCGTCGTGTCGGATTTCGCGTCCAGATGAACTTTGCGGATGCCGAGCTGCTGCAGCTTTTCATAAAGGTGAGCATAGGCATAAATGCCGAACGACTGGCCATTGTAAAACCCGTTTTGGGAATGCCCCACCACAACCGAGGGACGGAAAATGGTCAGGGGCAGGCCGTGAACCGTCCGGGCCATCGCCAGAGACATCTCTGCGGCCCACTTCGACATTTGATAGGGGTTCACATGTTCGGGTTGAAAGTGCAGAACTTCGCGATGGATTTGGCGGCTGTTGCCAGAGGTATACGCGGTCGAAACAAAGAAAAAGCGACGGCAGTTCGGCGAAAATTCCGTGATCAGTTGATAGAGTCCGTTGGCCATTCCCACGTTTCCATTGAAGGTGGAAACGGCCTTCCCCAACGAGAAGCTCATCTCGGCCGCACCGTGCCAGACTATATCGACTCTCTTCAAGTTAGCCAGGTGTCTTGTGTTGGAGCGAATGACTTCGAGGTCATAAGGCAGGACTTCAACATGCTGCAAAAGATTTTCCAGCATTTCGTTCGAATCGCCTGGAAAGAAACCCTGGTAGCTTTCTTTAATTTTAGCTTTGGTCCGTAGGCCATCCGGGTCGTTTCGGGAGAGAGCGAGAATTCGATAGCCGTGGCGGAGCATGACCGCAGCAAGAGTGCTTCCGACAAAACCAGTGACACCTGTCAGGAGGATACTTGTCTGTTGCATGAGGTCGTCCGTATTTGATGAATGGGCTATCCGTCCTGCCTGCCAGAAGGATTCGAATACGGCCGTTGCGCCCGCTCCTCGGCCAGCACCTTCCTTATGATCCGGGTCAAGGCGCCTGGAATATACTGCCCCAGCCTTTGAGCGATGCGTGCCCGACCTGGGACGATGATCAGTTCTTCATTCTTCTCAATGGCTGCAAGCGTCTCGATAACGAAACGGTCCAACGGGTAAGGAGGTCCCCCCAGACGGGTCAGGAAACGTCGAGCATCAGGCATCCAGGCCATCGATGGCAGTCCGGAAATTTCCGTTTTATCCAGAAGTGGTGTTTCAATGGCCGCGGGACAGAGCGCACTCACCCGCACCCCATGGACCTCAGCCTCCAGGCGCAGACTTCTCGTCAGACCCACGATCGCATGCTTGGTCATGGCATAAGGCGCGAAGAGCGGCACAGATCCCAGGCCGGCCAGGGACGCTGTATTAATGATATGACCACTGCCTTGCTTCACCATAATCGGGTAAGCCGCATGGATGCCATGCACGACGCCCCGAATATTCACATCAATAATGCGATCCCAGGAGACGAGCGGGATTTCATGAACCTCTCCTGCGATACCCAGGCCAGCGTTGTTAAACATAAAATCAAGGCGCCCATGGCGCTTCACAACATCAGCACAACAACGCGACACGGCTGCAGCATCGCGGACATCGAGCGGCAAAGCTTCTGCACTTCCACCGCAGTCTTTTGCTGTCGCTTTCACGGCATCCAGGTCAATGTCGGTCACAATCAGCCTGGCCTGCTGCCTCGCAAGAGCCAGAGCGATCCCTCGGCCAATACCTGATCCGGCTCCGGTTATAACAACGGTCTTTCCTTGCCAATGGCTCATGGTGAATCACCCTTCTGACTTGGGCTGCAAATAGTAACAATAGTATGACGGATGAGTCACAGGTTTAGCAAGGAACTCGAACGTGATGGCCAGCGGGACCGGCCATCTCCCTACGTTTATGGCGCCTTGCAGGGAATCAGTTGAACGCGGAAGGGCCCTGCGGATTTCAAACGGACCGTTCCGCTGCCGGCAACCCGTGCGCTCAAGGAAAAGTTGATGATGGTCGACGTCTGACAGGAAGCCGTGAGGGGATCCGCTTTGATGGCAAGAGTCAGCTTCTGATTGGCGCCCGCCGGGATCAGCGACGGCTTGAACTCCGCCTGGAGCGGCTCACCGGCTTCATAGTAAAATCCACTGAAAGACGACCCATCAGCGGCCGTGCTGGCCTCGCCCGTGACTTTCGCGCCATCGTCGGTCCGCACAACCAGCTGCTGACCGGCTGGAATGTCGAAGGTGAGGCTTGATATGCAAACCTTACGACTTTCCACAAGTGCGTCACCATTCGCCACGACCTGATCATAGGCAAAGTTCAACAGACCCGTCGCCTGATCAAATGATACCTTGGGAGCCGGGGATCCTTGAGGACAGCCACTGCCGCCACTGATACTGTTACCTATTGTGATGGGAAGAGCTGGAACAGCGGCCGGGGTCACAGGAGCCGTTTCCTTGACCATCGGCTTATTCACGTCCTCGGGAACGTTTTCGTTGGCTGGAGCGGGCGTTGTGGTCTGCTCCACCTGATCCGGCACTTCGTTTTCATGATCAGCTTTTTTGGATTCTGAACGGCAGCCGATAAGAACCACAAGACTCAGAGCAACAAACACATTCGATTTCATGGGAATCCCCTTTGTTGAGGTTTCGTTCTGAAATCTCTTTTTGCAACCCATGAGCCAGCACGGTCGCATTCCAAGATCTTGAATTGACTTCTTACATTGCATCGACTCTCCGCTTCATCTGCCTGGCAGGAAACGGATTCACAGCCTTGCGAGGATAGAGAAGGAATGAGAAGACTCTTTTTTTGGACGACGCGTCAAAGACATTGACACACCCAAACAGAAAATGACGCCAGGAAATTTTAGTAACATACTGTAATAATTAAAATAATGAGCAAAAGCCCATTTCACGGGGGGACAGTTTCCAGCTGATTCGCCAGGGTCCAGTGAGCTGCCAGGTCTACATTGCTTGATATTATCAATGACTTAAAAGGTGTCCAAATCCTGCGACGTCCCGAAGCCCTTGGCAAGAAAACTGCAAAAGCTACCGTATTCAATCGGAAGAGGAATTCCATGCGACCCTTGATGATCTTCTCTGTGCTCTCCATCCTCTTGCAGCTTATGGGCTGCCAACAGAATCACGCCAACATCTTTGGCGACAAAAAAAGTCATCATTCATCAGACGCCATAGCAACCCTGGAACCTGATACGAAGGCGAGTGACAGGCCCGTCGACACCGGCGCAGGTGTGCCTGGATATTTGGTGGATTGCTCCATCTATCAAACGCAGGAAACCAGACTGACCGTGGGTTGCAAGATTACCGATGCCGATCGCAATCGTGTGAAGACGCCGGTGGAAGCCTGGGAGAGTTATGAACTGAAGCTGCCGGCAGAAGCCCCAGCCGGATATTCGATCGCGAAGAAGCCATCGGTAGCGCCTGCCCTGTGGGATGTCGATTTTGATTTCGCCGGTGGTCCCCTCGCCAATCTTAAGATTCTGGCGGAAACCTCTGTTTATACTTACACGTTCCAGGATTCCCAAGGGCAATCCATTCGCATCGAAACCAATGCTTTAAAGCCCGATCGTGGCATCGAAATCCTGCCGGAAAATCTTGCACGGACTTCGAGCACTTTTGCGCAAATCAAACGATTGGCTCTCAACAATCCGGAAAATATGAACTTCTATGCGCGTATTGATGCTGCGGAGGGCGATCTGTACGAGCATTTGCGCACGCGATCAGCCGCATCAGCCCAGGCTTTCTGTAGCGCCATCGCCAGTGCCAAACAGTATATTTTGGATTTTGACAATCTCAGACCTGAGGACGAGGCCGGCATCCTTCTGCACATTCAAAGTCTGCAGGAAGCGGGAGGCATCTGTGATGGCTCAGAACGTCTTTGAGATTTGGCGGCGGCCCAATATCGAGCGGGAAAAAATCGGGATCAAAAAAGAACTCGATCAGGTCCTCCTCAGCCATAGGGAAGAGGGTCGCCTCCTTTACATTATCGAACAGATCAACCAGTTAAGCGAAACCAGGGATGCCGAGAAAATGCTTCGGCGCTTCATCCTGGTCATGTCGGCTTTGGTTCATCACTACCGCTTTGGTGGCCTCGGAAAACGCCAGATCAATGACCTGGCGATGCAAGGCCAGGAAATTCTGCGCGTGGTGGGAGTCAAACCTGGACATAATCAAGTGGCCTTTCTTTATTCGGAACTTCATTCGATTTTGAGCGACATCCATCATTCGAATCATGAGTTCGCGCAGGCGCTTTGGGAACGACAGCTGTCCGCAAAGATCGCCATCATGCCCGCCGAGCACATGGCACGGCAAAACCTGGGGATGGGAACCTGTTCCCTGCGGCTCGGCAATGCTGCCCTTGCCATCCATGCTTTGAAAAATGGTTTAAGCCAGACCGAAGATCCACACACCAGGGATCGTATCCGCGTTCAATTGGTGAAGGCCATGCGCCTTGCCGGGCGCCTGGAAGAAACCAGGGAATTGATACAGGAATCGGAAAATATCATCCGCGATGAATCCTGCAAGTTGGAGTTGCAGTGGCAGAGGGTGACCCTGCACGCCAGTGCCAGCCAGGATTTGAGTGAAATGATCGCCATCACCAGAAAAGGGATGTCGCATGATGCCAGTTCCTACCTCATGGAACTTTATCTGTGGGCCGCAGGACAACCGAAAATGAAGTGGCTGGATCGTATACCGGCTCTGGATCGTTCCTCAGGCCTCGTGAACATCAACGCTCAGCATCATGGACAGCTGCAATCCATCACGCAATCGATTGCAGAAGCCTATGACAGCACCGTGCCTTTCATCAAACGAATCAGTGAAATCAAGAAGGTCATGCCCAGGATCAGGGATATGCCTTTTGTCGATCATGAGCTCCTGTCCTGGATTGCAATGGCCCGTTGGCTCTATCGCAATCGCAGCTATGAGCTCGCCGCCACCGTTTTTATGGAATACAAGTCCTTGAGTTTGAAACTCAGCGAAGGAGCGAGCGGGGATATCCTTGGTCTGGCCGATGATCTTCTTGCCATCAATTGGACTGAAAAGTATTCCCGTTGACCCTGCCATGCGCGACTCAAATCCCAAGCCAGAAAGCTGGTAAAAAGCTTGCATAAATGCTGAAGCCAAAGACCGATGAAACGTCAACGGAGGAATGCACCATGCCTCATGCTCTATGGAATTTGGCCTTCCGCCCGTTTTTCCTGCTGGCCGGAGCGGCCGCTGCCGTCCTGATTTTCTTATGGCTCGCCGTATGGACAGGGTTGATGCCAGGACCTCGCTATTTCCCTTCAATGATTCTGTGGCATGCGCACGAGATGCTCTTTGGCTTTGCGACCGCTGTGGTTGTGGGCTTTCTTATGACAGCCTCGCAAAACTGGACGGGCAAACGCGGCATTCATGGTTGGAAATTGCAGCTGCTCGCAGGGGTCTGGCTGGTGGCTCGCCTCATGCCCTGGCTGTTGGCGCCTCCCAGTTATCTTTATGCAGCCACGGATCTGGCTTTTCTCGTCCTCGCGGTCGTTTTTCTTGCGCCTTATCTTTTGCAAGCGAGCCAAAAGCGGAATATGGGCCTTCTTCTTGTGCTTGCGGTTCTGGCTGGGGCGAATGCCCTGGTTCATGGCGAAGCCCTGGGGATCCTGGAAGACTCGGCCTACCGTGGTCTCGCGCTCGGGGTTGGAATGCTGACCGTCCTGATCGTCGTGATCGGCGGGCGGGTGATTCCTGCCTTCACACGCAATGCCGAGGCCTCCGCTCACGTTCGCTCGTGGCGCCCCCTTGATTTGGCCTGTGTGGGATTTACCGCAGTTTATGCTTTGAGTGACACGTTCCTGCCCCAATCGCCTTTTTTCGGTGTCGTGACGCTGGCGGCGGCTTTGGCCAACGGAACGCGCTGGCTGTTGTGGGATCCCTGGAGCACGCGCCACCAGCCGATGCTTTGGATTTTATTTTCCGGTTATCTCTGGCTGGTCATCGGACTTTTTCTGCGAGGCTTCGGCGTCTGGCAACCGATCGCGCCGAGCCTTGGCATTCACGCGATCGCGGTCGGTTCGATCGGCGTTCTCATCTATGGGATGATGCCACGGGTTTCGCTTGGACATACCGGGCGCCCCATCCGGGCCCGACGGGCTCTGGTCACGGGTTTTGTTCTGATCAATGCAGCCGCCGCGATGCGCGTTGTTGTGGTGGGATTGGCTCCTCTGTTTTACCGGAACGCTGTGGTGATCGCCGGCCTTCTATGGGCCGTGGCGTTCCTCATTTTTTTCGGGCTTTTCCTGCAGGTCCTGACTTCGCCACGAGTGGATGGACGACCGGGTTGAACATCGGTGCGATCCTGCTTTCGGCCCATTAATTCATGAGCCCTGAAAGCTTGAGATGCTGGAGCAGCATGATCGTCTTGCCATCGACGATCGCTCCACGGGAAACCATGCTCATAGCCTCATCCAGGGGCAACTCCAGCACCTCGATATCCTCTCCTTCACCGGGCTTGCCGCCCCCTTGGGAGTGCCGATCCTTGTCGTCGTATTCACCGATGAAGAAATAAAGGCGCTCGGTAACAGCACCGGGACTCATGAAAGCCTCCATGACCTTCTGAACGTTCCTGATACGGAAGCCAGTCTCCTCCTCGGTCTCCCGCCGGACGCAGGCCTCCGGATCCTGTTCATCCAGCACACCCGCACAGGCTTCAATGAGAAAGCCATCGCTCCCATTGGCAAAGGCCGGGTAGCGGAACTGTCGGGTCAGGATTACCGTTTTCCGGCTGCGGTTATAAAGCAAAATGGTGGCACCGTTGCCGCGGTCGTAGGTCTCCCGCGTCAGTGTCTGCCATGTGCCATCATTACGGAGATAATCGAACGTGGTTTTACGCAGGATGTACCAGTCATCCGAGAGAACCTCGACCTTGCGAATACGGACGCGATCCTGGGGCATAATGTTTCTCCTTGGCCGGTGGTTACGCGAAACGAAAGACCAATGACCCGCATGCGGCCTGGAAGGTCTTCCAGCAAATTTTGTACCCCAGGGGCTTGTGTTATCATGGAACCATCATGAAATTCATATTTCTTATCCTTATCCTCCTGGGTTCGAAGGTCGGACGGGCTGAATCTGCCGGATCCGAGGACACTCTGCGCTTTCTTATTTCCGCTGGCGGAGGCTCCGGGTTTGATGGAAGTGCCTACGCCTTGCACTTGCGTGTGCAGGGAGACTGGACCACGGAGTATGATGACTACGGTTTCGGTGCAGGATTGGAATTTGCCAGAGCCAATCTTTTCGAGTCCCGGGAACCCAACCAATACTTCTATGGTTTTGATTATTTGCTGGGACTGCGCCTGACGCGATCGATTCGCACCTCGGATACTTATACAACAAGATTTGTGCTGTTCGGGGGGCCCACGCGGGTGACCTACCATCCCGGGGTCCTTGCCACCGTCCATGACTGGAACCCACCCTCGGTTGACCACAGCCGTCAGGGTCAGTATGCAGGTCTTGGCCTTCACTTCCAAAGAGAGCATCCATCTCTGATCAGACTTTCCGAATGGGGTCTGACATTAACCTTCTACCGCACCCGGTTTCCCACGGGATGGTTCCACGAAGGCCTTAACCAGACGGCTGAATCCCCTGGCTTGATGCAAATACTTCTCCTCACAGTTCATGTCGGGATCGGTGGGATCATCGACCTTTAGGCCTGTCCTCGTCCCTCGAAAACACCAAACAAAAATACAGCTGCGCCCCTGGATTTTCCGGCCTCGCGGTAAACTTTTGCAGACTTTCAGCACCCGACTTGAGAAATGACTGCCTGGCACGCATCGAAAAATCCGTCCAGGATTCGTCAGGATAGCGCCGAATCTCGCGGGAGCCTTGATAACTCAACGAATGCCCCACGGCGCCATCGGCATAGCGCAGCCAGCCTTCCCAGCAAAGAATCAGAAAACCCACTTTCTCCAAAATAGCGACGGCCTCAACAGCCGCATCCCAAGGCAGAACCAATTCATCCTCAGACAGCGAAAGCTGCCGAATACGCTCGGGCACAAGTTCCAACTCATCCATTCCAAAATCCCCCATTATCGACGCCAACCCTGATACTTTTCGAGCCAGGCCAGGATGGTTTCCGGTGCATGTTCCTTTTTCCATTGGCCCGCCACATATTTATTGGCTTCTCCAAAGGTGGGATAGGGATGAATCGTCCCCAAAATGGAATTCAATCCCAAGCCCTGTTTCATGGCCGTTGTGAACTCGGCGAGCAACTCCCCGGCATGCGGCCCGATGATGTTGGCGCCGATGATTTTATCCTTGCCACGTTCGGTGAGCACCTTGATGCGACCGCTCTCTTCACTTTCCGCGATGGCACGATCCAGATCATCCAGGTTGTAAATCGTGGTTTCAAAATCCAGACCCTCCTTCCGGGCCGTCTGTTCGTTATGCCCCACCTGGGCAATCTCCGGGTCCGTGAATGTCACCCAGGGAATGACCCGATAGTCCACTTTGAATTTTTTAAGCGGCGCAAACAGCGCATTCACCGCACAGTACCAGGCCTGATGGGACGCTGCGTGTGTGAATTGATAAGGACCGGCGACATCACCGCACGCATAGATATTTTTACCGTTGGCCCGCAGGTATTCATCCACCCGGATGGTGCCATTGTCATTGAGCTCCAGACCCAGGTTCCCGATGTCGAGCTGCCCGGTGTTGGCCCGTCGACCCACGGCAACGAAGACGGCATCAAACGCGATTTTTTCCTGGCGTCCATCCACCGTTTGGACTCGCATCATCGTGGAACCAGCTTCACGGATTACGTCCTCGGCCTTGGTGCCCACGAGGAGCCGTATCCCTTCGCGTTGAAACTGAGCGGCCATCAGCGCCGCGACATCGTCATCCTCCTTTGACAGAAGCCTTGGTCCCGCCTCGACCAGGGTGACCTGCGATCCCAGACGCTGGAAAGCCTGGGCCATTTCACAGCCGATGGGACCACCGCCCAGCACCAGAAGTTTTTCAGGCAAGGTTCGCAGGTCCCAAAGGTTTTCGCTGGTCAGGACTTTCACCCCATCCAGGCCGGGGATTTTGGGAATCAGCGGGGAAGCCCCCAACGCGAGAACCAGACTGCGGGTCTTCAGCGTGCGACCGTTGACCTGGACCGTATGCGCATCCACCACCTCAGCCACGCCCTGGATGCATTCGACACCCAGGCCGGTGTAGCGTTCCACACTGTCATGCGGTTCAATTTTTTTGATGACGGTTTGAATGCGCTCCATCACGTCCGCGAAATCCAGCTCATAATTTGCCGATTTGATGCCATAGATTCTATGCTGCTTGATCTGATGGACCACCCGCGCGGTTTTAATAAGAGCTTTGGAAGGCACGCAGCCCGTGTAAAGACAGTCTCCGCCCATGCGATGTTTTTCAATCAAGGCAACCTTGGCTTTCAGCGTGGCGGCGATATAAGCACTGACCAGACCCGCAGCTCCGGCTCCGATCACAACCATGTTGTAGTCCTGTGGATTAGCGCTCATGAGTTTTCCTATATCGTTTTATAAAGGTAATGAAACGCTTGGCCAGCAAGGGAAAGATTCCCAAAAGTGCGAACGAGACGAAAATTTCCAGCGACACGATGCCCGCCAGGGATTGAAAACGGGCGAGCTGGGTTCCTGCCAGGACATAAACCATTGTCCCCGGAAGCATTCCGAGCTGACTCACCCAATAAAAGGTGGAAGCCCGGAGAGGCGTCAGGCCCATGACCAGATTGATGACAAAGAAGGGAAAAATGGGCACAAGCCGCAGGGTGAAGAGGTAAAAGGCGCCTTCCTTCTGAATGCCCTCATTGAATTTCACGAGGCGTTCCCGATAGCGATTCTGAATCGTGTCGCGCAAGAGGAACCGGGCCACGAGAAAGGCCCCCGTCGCTCCGAGTGTCGACGCGAAGGACACCAGCAGAAGGCCCAGCCCGAAGCCAAAGAGCGCGCCACCAGCCAGGGTTAAAACCGCGGCGCCTGGCAGGGAGAGGGCAGCCATCACCACATAAATGCCGAAATAAATCAGGACCGTCAGCAGCTGATGCTCCTGATAAAAAGCCTGAAATTGGGAAAGCTGGGCTTTCAGAGCATCCAGGGTCAGATAGGAATCCAGCCCCAGAAAAAAATAGGCCACCACCAGAAGAAGGATAAGGAGGATCACCGAAATTCTTGACGCTGAAAGCTTCATGCCCTGGTCTCCAGAAAAGCCATAGCCGGAATACCCAGCTCGATGATAGCATGCCCCCGGATGAACTCAACGTAGGACCTTGGCGTGAACGTGTCCATTATTATTCCCATGCTGAACGAGGCGGCGTCTCTCGGCCTCGTCCTGGATCACTGGAGATCCTTCGCGCAAAGTGGAGCCGAGGTCCTGATTGTGGATGGGGGCAGCGCCGATGCTTCGGTGCCAATCGTGGAACAGGCAGGCTTCAAAGTTTTAACCGCAGCCCGCGGACGGGCCCGGCAGATGAATACCGGAGCCCAGGCGGCGCGCGGTGATATCCTGCTCTTTCTCCATGCGGATACCCTGCCTCCCCCTCGGGCGCTTGATATCATGAGTCGGACTTTAATGAGGTCCCGCCGCGTATGGGGTCGCTTTGATGTGCGGATCGAGGGGCGAGCCTGGATGTTCCCGATCATTGCGTTTTTTATCAACCTGCGTTCGCGGCTTTCAGGCATTGCGACCGGGGATCAGGGGATCTTCATCAAACGCGAGGCTTTTCTTCAGGTCGGCGGCTTTCCCGATCAACCGCTCATGGAAGATATCGAAATATCCAAACGTCTTTTGCGAATATCACGCCCGCTCTGTTTAACGCCCAGGATGCGAACGTCCGGACGCCGTTGGGAAACCCGAGGGGTCTGGCGGACCATTTTCCTCATGTGGCGTCTGCGCTGGGCGTACTGGCGAGGGGCTTCACCTCAGGACCTGGTCAAGGCGTATCGATGAATTCAACCCGCATTATTATTTTTGCCAAAGCCCCCGTGCCCGGATTTGCCAAGACGCGTTTGATTCCGGCACTGGGAGCGGAATCCGCGGCTCAACTGGCCCAGCGCATGCTGATGCATACTCTGGAACAGGCCCTGCTCGCGGGGGCCGATGAGGTGGAACTGTGTGCAACACCCAGTCTGCAGGATGACAGCTGGCGTGGCCTGGCCCTCGCTCCTGGCATCATTCAAACGGAACAGGGTTCGGGGGATTTGGGTGAACGACTGGCTCGCGCCAGCTCCCGAGCTGCGGCGGCGGGACACAATGTATTATTGGTGGGCACCGACTGTCCGGCTTTGGACGCGGCCGCCATGCAAGCCGCCATGCAAGCGTTAAAAAGCAGGGACAGCGTTTTGATACCAACCTTTGATGGCGGGTACGCTCTGCTTGGTTTCAAGACTTTTCACTCCACCCTCTTTGAAAATATTCATTGGAGCACGGCGTCGGTGGCGCGCGAAACCCAGGACCGCATTCAGGCCCTGTCCTGGACTTTGGCGACTCTGCCGATGCTTCATGATATCGACGAACCCGACGACCTGCAGTGGCTTCCGGGATGGCTTACATAGCCCCTTTCTGGCGCAAGGCATTGTGCATCTGAACCCCGTGCACCAGATTGATGCCGGCTTCCATGGCGGCTCCAACGTGAATGGCTTCCGTCATCTGCTCCGGGTTGGAACCGGCTTCCAGACAGGCGGTGGTATAGGCGTCGATGCAATAGGGGCATTGCTTCACGTGCGATACGGCGAGTGCGATCAAGGCTTTTTCCCGTTTGGTCAAAGCTCCATCCTGCCCGACCACTGCATTGTAGTAAGCAAAGAATTTATCCATCAGCTCGCCACGGAATTTTCCAACTTCAGCAAATTTCGACAGATCCTTGGATTCATAGTAATTCACTAGCAACTCCTGATTTTAAGCAGTGGTCCCGCCGCAGGATGAACCGGCTCCTGCTGTGCATCCGAAACAATGATCGGCCACGGCTATGGTTCTTTGCCCAAGCCTGGTCCGATCAAAGGTGAAAATATCCTGGTGTTTGCCTGCCTCGTTCAACGGCAGCTTGAGCATCTGATTGAAGTCACAATCGTAAAGCGCACCATCATAGGCCACCGAAATTAAATTGCGGCACATGATGCCGGCGGCCGCCTGGGGATTGAACGCGGCGACCAGTTTTTCCATGTACTCTTCATAGGAACCCATGCGCAGGAGCTGGGCTTTGAACCGATGAATCGGCATGTTCGTGATCGCAAAGAGATGATTGAACTGCACCTGGAAAAGAGCCTGGAGTTCCCGGTGATAGTCCCGTTCCAGGTCCGCCTGAGGAGCGGGAAGGAAGGACCCGACCGGATTATAGACGAGGTTGAACATCAAGCCCGTCCCCGGAATGCCAAAACCTCGAGCGTTCAGGCGGCGCATGGCTTCGATACTTTTCTTGAAGACTCCATCACCCCTTTGCTTGTCGGTGAAAAACTCCTGGTAGTAAGGAAGCGAGGAAATCACTTCAACCCGCTGCTCGGCAAAGAAATCCGCCAGGTATTCCATGGACTCTTTGGTGCGAGGATGAGGGTCGAGCATCACAGTCAGATTATGGCGAACCATGACCTTCCTGCCCAAAGACCGGGCATGGATGACCATTTCCATAAAGCGTGGATGCAGCTCGGGAGCGCCGCCGGTGATATCCAGCGTCTGCAGTTCCGGATTGTCCTCCAGAACCCTGAGGACCTGATTCACCACCGCATCATTCATCATTTCCCGGCGCCGTGGCGAGGCATCCACATGGCAATGAACACAGGCCTGATTGCAGAGTTTGGTAATATTGATCTGCAGAGTGTCAATATTACCCGGCTTGAGATCCAGCCCGGCTCGGGCCACGCGGCTGGCAAATTGAAAATGCTGATCCCGCCCGGTGTCGAGCGGCGTGGCTGTGAGTTCCATGAACAGTATCCTTGTTGGCTCGGGAAAACCTAGGGTTCCGATCGGAGTTCCAGGCTGGAGATCACCACGTCGTAGTTTGATTGCGTGTCATCACCATCAACGGCTAACCAAAGAGCCACCGCTGATGCAGGTTCCTTCAATTTATATTCATATTGAAAGGGTCCTGGCTGCGACACGTGCGCGATGAATTCCTCCCGGATAAGCTCGGATGCCGGATGAACCCGGACCGAGTTTACCTGAGCGGGATTCTGGGTGATATTAAAAAAATGCACGGCGTCCAACCCCATGCCCTGCGGCATCTTCTGATAAAGATTCTTCACCCAGGCTGGCGCCAGGAGCTTCTGCCAGCCGCTGAGCTGCCTGGATCCAGGGACGATCAGGCCCAGCCGCAAAGCATAGTCATCAGCGCCTTTTTCGCCCTGCCGACGGACATCAGCGAATTCAGGCAGACCTTGAAATGTGCCTGAAATCTTGAAGCTGGAAATTTTTCCGGGCTGGGGGGCCAAGGGATACATGAGGGGACTGGCGGATTTGCGAACCTTGATCCGAATGCCTTCGGGCGCAAAGCTCACGTCATTGACAGGAATTCTCGAGTAGGTCTCCAGCTCCCACTTGTCCTTGACCTGAGTGGGCAGGGCGATGACCGCCAGAAGCAGACTGGAGCGGGGCAGCAGCTTTTTCATAAATCCCCTTAAAAATCAGCATAGAAATGGATGATACCCAGCGTATCGGTGGCGGTCCGAGCCAGAGTTTCTTTCCGCCGCCAGACTTCAAACTGCAACCAGGGAATGGGATGCAGGTCGATGAAGAGATTATCCCGCTTCCCCTTGAGGCCCATGGTATCCAGTTCCTCTTTGATGACACCCAATGTTAGGCCACGCAGCCCCTGATAGGCCAGCGTATATTCGCCAATGCTGGAGGATGGGTGCAGGTAGAGAGGCACGTCCGGGGCCATGCCGCCGATGGCCTGCACGTGGCGCCAGTTGCGTTCGCCATACAGTGTGAAATTCAGGAAGGTGGCGCCTCCGCCGAAGGCCGTCATATCAATTTTATGAAAATCCGAACGGGTGGACCAGCCGCTGCTGTTCACATGCCAGCCGAAGCTGACGCCACGCATGCCGGCATGATAGCTGGTGCCCTTCTGCCGATAGGGAGCCTCCACATAAGGATCACCCATCATCCGGGAGACGCGAAAGAATGGAACGTTGGGGGTGCCCCCGATTTCATAGGCATCCGTGGTCGCGAACTGATCCAGACCCAGACGTTCGCGAATCCACAGCGTATGGTTCGGTCGCTTGAGTCCATACATGGGCGTCCCGCGATAGGCCCGGACATAAACATTGAGGGGCAGGTTATCGACCATCGCCGCATAGCGTTCGCGGAAGCGGCGGGATCCCTCACGATCCACCCGAAAAATGGATTCGTCCATTCGGCCCATCATGACCGCGGAATAGCTCAGGCTCAGGTAACGGATCAAGGGCCGGACCCGCACGGACGTCTCGAGCGACATCGGGAAGGTGACCCTTTCCCCTCCGGGCTTCACCCAGTTTAGGGTGCGGCCGTCAACATGCAAATCAAAGCGGCTCTCATCTTTCATCGGATCGATGGGCTTGTAGGGGCGATAGCTCGGCAGCTGGTCGATGGAATAATAATAGCCCCACTGATTGCGAGCCCCACCCCCGGTAGGGTCCGCGTGGCAGCCCTGACAATCCAAAGTGCAGCGCCGCTCGAAGTAGGGGCGCTGGGATCGCCCCGGGTTATGGCAGCCCCCACAGTTTTGGGCTTCGCGCAGAGCGAGCAGCGGAGTGGCCTCCATCCTGTGATAGGATGGAATGAGGCACAAAAACATGAGACCCAGCATGGTGATTCGAAACAGAGGCATGTTAAACTTCCTGCAGAATGAGTTGACGAGAGGGCTCACTCCTTGAAATATGGCCGGATCATAATTTCAGTTTGGTTTTGCCTCATTTTCGCATCCTGCAGCATTCAGGACAAGGGAATCCGCAAGATTCGCGGTCATCCCGTTGACCAGCAAGGGATCGCGCACGGCATGTCCGCGCTCCGGGCCGAACGGTATTGCCAGCACTGTCACGGACCGAACCTCCTGGGCGGCCTGAACGGCGAACCCTCGTGCTATCAGTGTCACGGGCAACGCTGGATCGCCTATGAGCCGGAACTGGTGCTGGCGCCCGCGACCCATACCGTGGATCGTGAAGGCTTTCTGCATCACGAATCGATCGACCAGGTCCCGACCACCTGCACCGAGTGCCACGGCACGGACCTGCTAGGCGTTAGCGATAATGGCCCACCGAGCTGCGTTCTATGCCATGATGAGCTCTGGATTCCCTGAAGGCTTTCCCAAAACCCGCAGTCATGCTAAGCAGAGTGTGTTCGCCAGGGACTGTCGTATCAATAAAAAGACAAGGCGGGAGGAAGGCGAGCAGCGGAGTTGGCTTCAGGCCAATGAGCAGCGCAGCCGACCGAGCAACGCAGTATCTTTATTGATACGACAGTCCCTGGCCAAATCATATGCATGACGGGTGCTTCAGGTCCAATGTTGAAGAAACGACTTTTACTGCTCGGCGGCGGCCACTCCCACGCTCTTTTCATCAAAATGTGGAGCATGAATCCTCTGCCTGATGTGGAAGTGGTTCTGGTGTCCCCACAGAGCCTGACAGCCTATTCCGGAATGCTTCCCGGTTACCTGGCGGGGCACTATTCCCATGAAGAGATGCATATCGATCTGGTCCGGCTCTGCGCAGCCGCCCGGGTCCGCTTTATTCAGGACGCCGCAACCCATATCGATGTGAAAAATAAGAAAATCACACTGGCCCATCGCCCCGCCCTGCCCTGGGACGTTCTTTCCATCAACATCGGCAGTGAGCCTGAGAAAGAGGAGATTGGGGTCGGCGTGAAGCCCATGCACGATTTCCTGCAGAAGGAACATCGACTGCGGGAAGCGCAAAGCATAGCCATTATCGGTGGCGGCGCCGGCGGTGTGGAAGTCGCCTTGGCCCTTCAGAGTCGTTTTGCAGCGGAAAAAAAAATCACCTTGATTCAACGCGATGCGGAACTCGTGCCGCAAGCTCCTGCGGGTCTGCGAAAAAAACTCGCGCGCCTGTGTCGGGATCGTGGCATTGAACTTCACCTGGGTGAACCGCACGCCACCCGCATCGCAGCAGCCAGCGACCTCGTCCTGTGGACAACCGCAGCCCAGGGTCCTCGCCTTCTTCGTGAATCCGGCCTTCCTGTCGATAAACGTGGCTTTCTTCTGACGGATGAAACCCTCCTGTGCCAGGGACAGGATCGCATCTTTGCGGTGGGCGACTGTGCTGTTATTGAGAAGCAGCCGAGACCCCGATCAGGAGTCTATGCGGTACGCCTGGCCCGTCCTCTCCTTGAAAATATCAGGCGGATCTTCAGGGCCCAGCCTTTGCTCAAGGCCCGTCTGCAAAAGAATCATCTGGCTCTGATCACCACCGGACGGAAGGAAGCGATCGCGATGCGCGGTTCCCTTTATTGGGGGGCTTCCTGGGTTTGGCCTTTGAAAAACCGGATCGATCGAACTTTCATGAAAAAATTTGAAAACCTGGCGCCACCCATGATGATCGCTGCCCGTGAAGATTCCATGCGTTGCCTGGGCTGCGGTGCGAAAGTGGAAGGCGGCACCCTCAAATCAGCCCTCAGGCTCGTGGCCCGGACGTATCCCAAAGTTTTTCAGGACGCCGCGTCCCACCAATCCATGGGCATGAGCGAGGATGTGGCCCTGGTCGCGATGCAGGGCTGGGTCATGCAGTCGCTCGATTACTTCCCGGCCTTTATTGATGATCCCTTCCTCCTGGGACAGATGGCCTGCCTCCACGCCTCGGGTGACCTGCTCGCCAAAGGCGGCCTTCCTCAGACCTGCATGACGCTCGCGGTGCTTCCGCATAAGGCCGCTCCGTTGGTGCAGGATGATCTCTATCAACTGCTCTGTGGCGTGGCGTCCATTTTGGAAACGATGAACGCGACGATGCTGGGGGGACACACGGCGGAAGGTCAGCAGTTGGCGATCGGCCTGCACCTGCAGGCCCAAAAACCTGCGGACGCAAACTGGCGTCCGAAAGCCGGTCTGAAGCCCGGTGATGCTTTGGTTCTGACGAAAGCCTTGGGGACGGGCCTGGTGCTGGCGGGGCTCATGCATCAGCGCACCCGCGGTCTCTGGATGGATCGCTGTCTGCGTTCGATGCTGCGGAATCATGCGGATATTCTCTCGCTGATCACGCAGGACTGCGTTCACGGCGTTACGGATGTGACGGGATTCGGATTGCTCGGTCACCTGGCGGAAATGGCTCACGCCAGTCAGGTTCCGGTGGAATTGCTTGGCGATCACATCCCGCAGCTGGATGGCGTTGGCCCTCTGATCGAAGCAGGAATCAGCAGTACGCTGGCGCTCGGCAATCAGAGTTATGCGGAAAGCCTCTGTGAGATTTCCGACGCGGGATCGGCCTCCTGGCCTCTGCTCTGCGATCCGCAAACGTCGGGAGCGTTTCTTTTAAGCATCGCCGCATCCGAAGCGGAGGCCTGGGTGGCTGCCGCGCGTCTGGCAGGATTTCCGGACTGTTCCATCATCGGATCGGTGCAAAAATCAGGAAATCCCGCCATTCACGTGTGCTAGCAGCAGGCGCCGGCGTTCGATCCACTCGCCTGGGCTGCCGTCTGAGGCCCGCAGTCGAACAAACCAAAATGCGTGGAGGTATCGCCTTCCACGCGGAAATGCTGTCGATAACGGGTGTCCTGCAGCATCGATGCTGTATTGGAGCAGACCGTCATCGGCTTGCCGGTTTCAAAAATATGATGGTCGTCGAGAGCAAAGGTATGCGGCGCATGTTCGATGGTGCCCTTGTACCAGGCGACCTGACCGTAATCTTCACAGCGATCTTCCAGCGGCAGTTTAAACGAACGGGTGGTGATACTGAAAAAGCGCGCATTGCCGATGCGCTGCCGCAATTCCGGATCGGTCACCATGATTTCGGAACGGCTGACCGTGCGCGAATCCAGGCAGTTTTGTTTCGCGAGGATGCGGCGGAAGTCCTCAAAATAAAGAGCCCCGCCGAGACATTCACCCAGCAGGATCGGGTCGGAACGCAAACGATCCGGCAGACGTCGATCCGCATAGACATCCGAAAAATAAAGTTCGCCGCCGGGTTTCAGAACCCGGAAGATTTCGGCGAAGACCCGCTCCTTGTCGGGCGACAGGTTGATCACACAGTTGGAAACAACCAGATCCACGCTGTTATCCGCAATATCAAGGCCCGTGAGATCTTCAATAAAACCCTGCCGGAAGCTGATATTCGATTCCTTCAGTTGAAAAATGTTCCGGTGATAGTCCTGATACTTCCGAGCCGTCGCGAGCTGCTCGTCGGTCATGTCCACACCGATCACTTTGCCCTTCGGCCCCACCAGACTGGATAACAGATAGCAATCCCGCCCCGTGCCACAGCCGAGGTCGAGAACGGTCAAACCCTCAAGACAGGAGGGAATGGGCACGCCGCATCCATAGAATTTGGCACGCACTTCGTCGTGAATCTGCGCGACCAGCCGACTGAGATGGGGAGCCAGCGATTCCGCGGAACAACAGGCTGTGGTTTTCAGATCATTTTTCGAGGCAAGTACTTTGCCATAGTAGTCTTTAATGAGGTCCAGTTGTGTCATGGTCATTCCTTTGCTCCCCCGTGACAGATCCATGTTTGCACCCATATTACGGATTCCTTGAAAGAACATCAAACGCACTCCTGTGATTCCATGATATTTCTACAGGTCGTAGGCTTTGATCCGTACATGGATTCCTTCGCAATCCTTGCTATAAGAGGCATCACATGTTGAGACAACTGCAGATCATCCTGGCAGCGGCCTTCCTGGGAGCCGGTATTTTTATCCAGAATGCATGTAAGGAAAAAGCAGCAGAAGCACCTCCCCCCGCCAAACCTGAAGTTGTTATCGCGATCGCGGAGCGTTCTTCAGAACCCATTACGACAGAGCTGCCAGGACGCCTGGAAGCTTTCCGCCAGGCCGAGGTCAGAGCCAGGGTTGCCGGCATCATCACGGCCAGGCTTTATCAGGAAGGTCAGCAGGTAAAAAAAGGAACGCGTTTGTTTCGCATCGATCCCGCTCCACTCAGAGCCGCTTATAATATGGCGACCGGACAGCTGGAAAGCGCCAAAGCCAATCACGCGGCGGCGGCGGATAAACTGAATCGCTACAAGGAACTCCGGGCCGATAAAGCAGTCAGCGAAATGGAATATACAGCCGCAGTGGCAGAAGAGGCCCAGGCGCGAGCTGCTGTCGTATCGGCTGAAGCCTCTCAGGAAAGTGCCAGGCTGCAGCTTTCCTATGCCAACGTCACCGCACCCATCGATGGCCGGGCCCGCCGCGCCATGGTCACGGAAGGCGCCCTGGTCGGGCTGGATACTCCCACACCCTTGACCATCGTGGAGCAAATTGATCCGATATATGTAAACTTCGCCCAGCCAGCCGCCGACGTCCTGGACATGCGGCGCGGCATCGAAACGGGACAACTGGAACGCATTCCCCAATCTGAAGTCACAGTTCATATCATCCTGCCTGATGGCACGGAATACGATCAACCGGGCCAACTTCTTTTTAGCGACCTGGCCGTTGATCCCAACACCGATACGGTGACCATGCGGGCTGTCTTTCCCAATCCCAAAGAGGAATTGCTCCCGGGCACCTTTGTGAGCGTAAGAATGGTGAGAGCGGTGAACAAAGCCACCGTCCTTGTGCCTCGTGATGCTCTGATTCGCGGGCTGAACTCAGCGACCGTCATGGTGGTCAACGGGCAGGATAAGGTCGAGGCCTTGACCGTGAAGGCTGACACGATCAAAGGCCCGAACTGGCTCGTGACCCAAGGGTTGAAGGGTGGAGAACGCATCATCTTAACCAATCCGTCCAGGATGGTCGCCGGCACGGAGGTCAAACCCATCCCCATGTCGGCCCCGGTGGCAAGAGATCAACCGGCAACGACTCCCTCTTCAACCATTAAAAGATGAGAAAAATATGGCTCGTTTTTTTATCGATCGCCCTATTTTTGCCTGGGTCATAGCTCTTGGCATCATGCTCGCCGGAATCCTGTCTCTGCGTCTCTTACCCATCGAGCAGTATCCGGATATTGCCCCGCCTGTCGTCCAGATTACGGCGATCTATCCAGGCGCTTCCGCGCAAACGGTCGAGGAAGCTGTAACGGCCATCGTCGAGCGGGAAATGAGCGGCGCGCCCGGGCTTATGTATACGAGCGCCAACAGCAGCTCGGGCATGGCCTCCATCACGGTCAGTTTCGAACAGGGGACCGACCCGGATCTCGCAGCCGTGGAAGTCCAGAATCGCCTCAAGACGGTGGAACCGCGTTTGCCTGAAGTCGTCCGACGCAATGGTGTGATGGTGGAAAAGGCCGCGGAAAGCATTTCGATGATCGTTACGCTTTCGTCAGAAGATGGCAGCTGGGATGAAGTCGAACTCGGTGAACTCGCTTCCGCCACCCTTCTGCAAACGCTTCGACGCATTGAGGGTGTGGGAAAGGTTCAGCAGTTCGGCACAGAAAGCGCCATGCGTATCTGGCCCGATCCTGCCAGGCTCGCCGCCATGAACATTACGGCCACGGATCTGATCGCCACGCTGCGCAACTATAATGCGCGCGTGACCGTAGGTGCCATCGGTGCGGAAGGTGTGCCTGAATCCGCACCCATCAGTGCCAATATCATGTCGGAGTCTCATCTCAATACACCCGAACAATTTGGTGATATTGCCCTGCGGACTCAAGCGGACGGTTCAGCCGTTCGCATCAGGGACGTGGCCCGTGTCGAACTCGGTGGCAGTGAGTATGGGACAAGGTCGCGGCTCAATGGACTTCCTGCGTCAGGTCTGGCCATCCGCCTTGCACCTGGATCCAATGCCGTGGAATCGGCTGATGCCGTCCGGGCCGCGATGAATGAACTGTCGAAGCAGTTTCCCAGTGGCGTCCGCTACGATATACCCTTTGAAACTTCGGAGTTTGTCAAAATATCGATCAAAGGAGTGATTGTCACACTGCTCGAGGCCATCCTCCTGGTCTTCCTCGTCATGTATCTCTTTATGCAAAATTTCCGTGCGACCCTCATACCGACCCTGGTCGTGCCTGTGGCTTTGCTTGGAACCATGGCGGTCCTGCTGGCGCTGGGCTACACCATCAATGTCCTCGCGATGTTCGGGATGGTGCTGGCCATCGGTATTCTGGTGGATGACGCGATCGTTGTGGTGGAAAACGTCGAACGCCTGATGCAGGAGGAAGGACTCCCACCTTATGAGGCCACTGTCAAAGCCATGCAGCAGATCAGCGGCGCGATTATTGGAATTACGGTTGTGCTGGTTTCCGTGTTTCTTCCGATGGCCTTTTTCAGTGGAGCGGTCGGCAACATTTATCGGCAATTCTCGGTAACACTGGCCGTTTCCATCAGTTTCTCGGCTTTTCTGGCCCTTTCGCTGACACCGGCTTTGGCCGCCACCCTGCTCAAACCCATACCCAAGGAACACCATGAACGGAAAGGGTTCTTCGGCTGGTTCAATAAAATGTTCAGTCGCGCAACGCAGCGGTACACGGCGTCGGTTCATCGAATTGTCAGAAGACCTTTGCGTTGGGTCATCCTTTATCTGTCCCTTACGGCTGTCATGGCCTTCCTCTTTTTGCGCCTGCCAGGCTCTTTTATTCCTGAAGAGGACAAGGGCAGTTTCATGATCATGGTCTCCAAACCACAGGGAACCCCACTGGCGGAAACCATGAAAAGTCTGGGTGAAGTCCAGCGTCACCTTCTTGCCAATGAACCGGTTCGCTATGTTTATGCGATTGGCGGTTTCAGCTTTTTTGGGTCCGGGCCCAGCTCCGGGATGATGTTTGCCAACCTCAAAAACTGGGACGACAGGAACGATAGCAAGGATTCCGTCCAGGCGATTGTGGGGCGGGTCGCCGCGACCTTTGCAGGCCGTAGTGATATGACCGTCCTGGCTCTCAACACACCCTCCCTGCCTGGACTTGGGACATCCACAGGTTTTGATCTCCGGCTTCAGGATCGAGCGGGTATCGGCTATCAAAAATTTACGGCGGCACGCGATCAGCTGCTGAATGCAGCGCGCCAGGACCCTGCGATCGGCAGCGCTTATTTTGCAGGTGTCGCGGACACGCCGCAGCTGGAATTGGAAATCGATCGGGAAAAGGCTGAATCCATGGGAGTGGCCATCGGTGATATCAATACAACTCTCGCCGTTATGTTTGGTTCGGATTATATTGGCGACTTCATGATGAACAACCAAGTGCGGAAGATCATCGTCCAGGCCGAGGGACGCAATCGCCTGGAAACGGAAGACGTGGGCCGGCTCTATGTCCGCAACAGGGAAGGCACCATGGTTCCGCTGTCAGCCTTTACGCAGCTGCGTTGGACCGTAGGCCCCCCGCAACTTGCGCGGTTCAATGGTTTTCCCTCGCTCGCCATCAACGGCACGGCGCCTCCTGGCGGCAGCAGTGGTGATGCCATGGAGAGCATGGAAAGACTGGTGGCTCAACTGCCCGCTGGCCTCGGCCTGGAATGGGCGGGACAATCGGCTGAGGAGCGCGAGTCAGGCAACCAGGCCCCCATGCTCTATGCTCTTTCCCTGTTGATCGTCTTCCTGGCTCTGGCGGCGCTTTATGAAAGCTGGGCAATTCCGGCAGCCGTTATTCTTGTGGTGCCTCTGGGTGTCCTGGGCGCGGTCCTGGGCGTGACTCTCAGGGGGATGCCGAATGACGTTTACTTTCGAGTCGGTTTGATTGCAACGATTGGCCTCTCCGCAAAGAACGCCATTCTTATCATTGAAGTGGCCAAAGACCTCCATGCCGAGGGCCGAAGCCTGATCGATGCCACCCTGGAAGCCGCCCGTCTCAGGCTCCGACCCATTCTCATGACATCACTCGCCTTCGGTTTTGGTGTCTTTCCGCTGGCTGTCGCCCGAGGTGCGGGATCTGCCGCTCAGAATGCGATCGGCACAGGCGTGTTGGGCGGAATCATTGTGGCGACTGTTTTGGCGATATTTCTGGTGCCGCTGTTTTTTACGGTCATAGGTCGCTATTTCAACGTAGGAAAGCGCGCGAACAAAAATCAATCAACGCTCCGAACGAGCGAGGCGACATCATGAAATGGATTCCTCGGCTCTCTGCTTTTGGCCTTGTTTCGTTGGCCTCATGCTCACTGAATCCTGCTTATGAGAGACCCTCGGCTCCCATCCCGAGTTCCTATTCCTATCCGGCAGATTCTGAAACAGCTGATTCCGGAAGTCAGCTCGACGACTGGCGCCAGCAGTTTACAGATCCAGGCCTTCAGAAGATCATCGAGGCCGCGCTCAAAAATAATCGTGATCTGCGCCTGGCCGCTCTTCGCATGGAAGAGGCCCGCGCTTTGTATGGCGTTCAGTCTGCAGCAAGGCTCCCTGCGGTGAATGCCAGCGGGACCTTCTCTCGCGGTCAGCAGATGGATCCCATCAGCGCTCGACCCATCACAGGCAGTCAATACCAGGCCGCCGTTGGTCTTACAGCCTTCGAATTGGATTTCTTCGGCCGGGTGAGAAGTCTCTCGCAGGCCGCTCTATCCCAGTACTTTGCCACGGAAGAGGCCCATCGCGCGGCTCAGATCAGTCTTGTGGCCGATGTTGCCACAACCTACATTCGGGAGCGCGGGCTGGCCCAACAGGAACAGCTGGCTCGTGATACCCTGAAATCCCGCGAAGACGCTTTTCGGCTGAACCGCAGCCGGCTTGAAGCCGGAGTCACCGGGGTCCTCGAATTAAGAACGGCGGAAATGCTGACCGAGACATCCCGAGCCCGCCTGGCCGCGGTCCGCAGGGAACGCGCCCAAATGCAAAACGCCTTGCGAATTCTGGTGGGGAGTTTTGATTTTGCCTTTGAAGACAACAGGTCCAATATAGAGAACGTTCAGTTTCCCGTGCTCCACGCTGGTATTCCCTCGTCCTTGATGGAAAGGCGCCCTGATATTCGGCAGGCCGAGCACCTTCTGCTGGCGGCCAACGCCAATATCGGCGCCGCACGGGCAGCCTTCTTTCCCAGCCTCAGCCTCACATCCAGCATCGGGACCGTGAGCGAGGAATTTTCAGGATTATTCAAAAACGGTACTGAGGTTTGGAATTTTACCCCGCAGTTGAATCTGCCGATTTTTGCGGGCGGACGCAACCGGGCGAACCTCGATCTGGCTCATGTTCGCAAGAACATCGCCATTATCCGATATGAGCAGGCGATACAGAATGCTTTCCGGGAAGTCATGGACACGTTAACCGCCCGCGACCAGCTGCTTGTGCAGGTGAACGCCCAGAAAGCCGTAACCGACGCCGACCGCGAGCGAGCCCGCATTTCCCAGCTGCGTTATGACAAAGGCGTCTCAAACTATCTGGAGTATCTGGATTCCCAGCGCAGCCTCTTTGAATCCGAGCAGGAGTATCTGCGACTCCACGAGCTGCGCCTGTCCAATGATATCGCTCTTTACAGAGCGCTGGGAGGGGGATGGTCGTTGCCACGCTAATCCGACTGACATGGACGAGGGGACTTTTCTGAAGCCTTTTCCGGCCAGCCCTGCTACATAGACAACTCACAGCCCAAGGAAGATTCCTGCCATGCCGTTAAAAAAACAGACCCATCATGTTCTTGAAGGCGAGGAAGGACGGATCGATATCCTGGTGGCTCGGCTTTTGGGTTTTTCGCGTGCCCGGGTACGCGGTCTTATGGACCATGACGGTGTCACCCTGAATGGCATGGAGTGCCAGGACCATGGGACGCATGTGGTGGCCCGGGATGTGGTGGATGTCAGTTACGACCCGGAACGCAAGTATCGCGAAAAACCTCCCGAGCGGAAAACTCATGGCTTCCGTCTGCTGTTCCGTGATGAGCATCTGGTTGTCGTCAGCAAGGAGGCGGGTGTCCTCACCGTACCCACGGACCGTCGCGAGAAAAATACTTTGGTGGATCTTCTGTCCAACTTCCTTGCGGGTGGGCAATCCCGGGGAGCCAAAGTCTGTGTTGTGCACCGCCTGGACCGTGACACTTCGGGCATACTCGTCTTCGGTCTGCGGCCGGCCGTCGCCGAGGATCTTATCCGCCAGTTCGCGGCTCGCAAACCGGAACGCGAATACTACGCGATCGTTGCCGGAAAGCTGGCTCAGGATCAGGGTGAGATTCGCAGTCTCCTGCAGACCGATAAGGCTCTGAATCAAAAATCAGGATCAACGGGCGAACTGGCGATCACGCATTACCGCGTGATCGCCCGCTATCCGGATAGCACCCTGGTCGCTGTGAATCTGGAAACAGGTCGCAGGAATCAGATTCGCGTTCATTTTGCGGAAATGGGCCACCCCATTCTCGGCGATGTGCGATATGAACGCGATCGGGCCCTTCACCCCAGCTGGCCGTATAAACGCCTGGCTCTTCATGCCCGCATGCTGGGTTTCAGCCATCCCGTGACCCGGCGTGAGCTTCGCTTCGAAACCGAGCTGCCGGAAGAGTTCAAAAGGTTTTCCCGCGTATTTTGACCCTAGAGGCTCTGCGCAAAATCCTCCGGCACATCACGTGTCTTCCGAAAGATGAACGCATAATAGTAGAGCGGATCACCAGCCACGGAAATGCGATGGCGATATCGCTCCACGTGGAGGATCTGGATGTAGGCGTCGGCTATCAGGCGCTTGATGAGGCCGGAAAAGCCTGATTGATCGCTTTGGCCAAAGAATGAATCCTTAAGGTTCAAGGCCAGCCAGGCGTCCGGGCTGGTGAGACGGAACGCCTTCAAAAAAGCCTCAGGAGGGATATCACCAAAACCAAGGGCCGCGATGCAGACCAGGCAATTGAACTTATAGGATTGAAGTTCAGCTTCGATAGGAGAAGGCAGGTCGATAAGGTCAGCAACGTAATAAGCATCATACACACCAGGCCGATCACGTTCCGCGGCATCCCGCGCATCGGGAAGGATGTCCAGGCCTACGATGCTATGCGCCCCGTGACTGAGCAGCTCGGCCCCTACCATGCCATTGCCGGCCCCCAGATCAAGCACATTCAGATCACTCATGCTTTTTCCAAAAGCAACCACCACGCGATCCAAAAGCGCAACCACGAAACGCGGGGAGGCGCAGCGCAGATGACAATGGAAAAGCTGTTCATAAAGCCCAGGTCTTTTGAAAATCTCGTCATAGTCGTGAAAGCGAAAGCTACACTTCTCGCCATTTTCGTCTATGGTGAAATAGGCTTTGTCCTGGCCCAGGGTTTTTGCCAGCTGCCGATCGGGCAGTGCAAGAGAATACTTTTGCTTCATGTCAGTCCTTCCCGCAGAAAATCCCACTGTCGCTCCAGCCAAGGAACGAAGCAGCAGAGACTAGAGTTCAGCATTTTCAAGCAACCATTCAGCTGCCTGACGAACGCTTTTCTTGTCCTGATCGCGATCCACCATATAATTGGCCTGTCGCATCAGCTCCACCGGGATCGCCCCGAGGAGCGGGTTCAGAGCCGCAACCACATCATCCCTTGCGGCAGCGTCCGCTGATAAGAGAATGAGGGCATCGTAGGGAGGCATCGCCTGTCGATTGTCTTTGAGCACGGTGAGATTCATCGCTGCGATACGGCCATCGCTGGAGAAAGCCGAAATCACATCGACCTCACCTCTGGAAGCGGCACCATACATCAGAGTCGAATCCAGGGTGAGTCGATCGGCAAACGTCAATCCATAGACTTGAACTAGGTCACGCCATTCCTGGCGACCAAAAAATTCATAATCGCCACCGATGCGAAGCCTGGGAGCATGGCGGACCAGATCCTCAATACTTTGAATCCCAAGCTCCCGGGCCTGGGTCTCGCGCATGGCCAGCGCGTAGGCATTTTCAAAACCCAGCGCCCCCAGATTACGAACCCCATGATTCTCAGCCAGCCATGCACTGATTCGGGCCAGAACAATCCAAGGCTCCGCTGTCCCTGTTTCTTTCATGGCATTGGCCCAGATCGTGCCGCTGTAGTCGACATAAACATCGATTTCTCCTGCCACCAGTGCATCAAATGCCACCGTGGATCCCAGGCCTTCCAGTCGTCGGGTTGGAATGCCAGCCTTTTCCAGTTGCAGGCTCATGGCATCCTGAAGGATGTACTGTTCACTGAATGTTTTTGCGCCAATGACGATGGTTTCTTGTGGAATCTTGATCCCCTTTTGAGGTGTCATGCTGTTTTCAACTTGCGTGGGCGTATGCATACGATCGATACTCCGAGCCAGATTCGGACCAAGCAAACCCAGCGTAAAGAGAGCGACCAGGGCCGCCCCCGCACTGATGATGAGGGGACGCTGGCGACGATCGACTCCACGTTGCAGCCCGGCTATGAGCCCATCCAGAACCATAGCCAGGACTGCAGCCGCGATGCAGCCCACGAGAACCGCCGTCCAGTTGCGTGTTTGAAGACCGCGAAAAATGAAATTGCCGAGACAGCGCTGGCCGACCGGAGTGGCGAGAGTGGCTGTCCCCACCGTCCAGACTGTTGCCGTGCGAATGCCTGCGATAATAACCGGCAAGGCGAGCGGAATTTCCACATGCTTGAGAATTTGATTGCGGGTCATGCCTATTCCCCGGCCCGCTTCGATGAGCGTAGGGTCAACATCCAGAATGCCGACCACGGAATTTCGCACGATGGGCAGCATGCTATACAGTGTGAGGGCGATGACGGCAGGATAGAAACCGAGGACCGCGATTTCACTGCCCAGATAACTATTGATCGCAACCAGGATGGGAATCGTTAACGCCAGCAGAGCGAGGCCGGGAATCGTTTGGATCAAACTGATGCCTGATAGAATGGGATAACGCAGACGCATGGAGCGCACGGCAAGCACAGCCAGCGGCATACTGGCGAGAATGCCCAAGGTCAAGGCCACCACAGTCACAAGCAGATGACCCGCAAGGTTTGCCGGCAAAAACTCCAATTGGGTGTTCAAGGCTGCGCTCATGACAAATCCTGGGACTTTGATGGTTCGGTCAGACGGGCCAATGTCATCGCCTGGCGTTTGGGTGTCGCCATGAGACGCTCGACATATTCGTGAGCGGGCTGATTCATCATTTGAAACGGCGTTCCCACTTGCAGGAGCTGGCCGTTGAACATGACGGCAATGCGATCGGCCATCAGCAAAGCTTCCGTCATATCATGGGTGACCAGAACGGTCGTCAGACCAGCATCATCGTGAATTTTTCGAAATTCAATCTGCAGGCGATCGCGACTCACAGGATCCACGGCACCGAAAGGTTCATCCATGAGCATGATCGAAGGCTTCGCAGCCAGAGCACGGGCGAGGCCGATCCGCTGCCTCTGCCCGCCGGAAAGCTCCCGAGGATAGCGAGCCCCATAACTGGAAAATGGCAAATGGAGCAGCTCCAGGAGTTCCTGCACACGTTGATCGATCTCGGCCGGCGACCATCCTAAAAGCTTTGGGACGAGGCCAACGTTCTGGGCAATCGTCAGATGAGGGAATAAACCCACTCCCTGGAATACATAGCCAATTCCTCGACGCAGGGTAGGCGCATCAAGCGTCGCAATATCCCGGCCCTGGATCTCAATGCTGCCTGAACTATATTCAATCAAGCGATTGATCATCTTCAGCGTGGTCGTTTTCCCACAACCGGATTCACCGACGAGCACCAGCAATTCCCCTTGCTCCACAGAAAGATTGATGCCTTTCACCACGGAGTTGGCACCATAGGCTTTCGTAATGTTTCGCAGCAGAATCATAGAGTGCTCATATCCTTCGATTTCCCGGAGGATTTCTTGAAATTAAACTCACGATATGAACCATTAAAACAAAAATTTGTGGAAATGGCAAGGTTGAAGGGTCTCCTCATGTCATTGTGATAGCTGAGATTTCCTGGGAATAATCACGGTTTCAGAACATCCAACGCACGCGCGCGTCATGACCAGAAAGATCCGGAATCGCTTGCATGAGAATGGAAATACATCTAAGGTCGTAGCATGGAAAATCGAAACGACAATGGATTCAGAAGTATTCGCGGTGGAAAATCCGAGCACCACGCTCAGGATTTTATCGACAAGATTCGCAATTTTTTTGGCGGTGGGGGCGGCGGCAATGGGGGAGATGATGAAGATTCCCAAAAATCACCCCGCGGATGGCTTTATATCCTGGGCCTGATCTTCCTGCTGGTGCTGGTCTTTACGTCTTTCTACACTGTCGATGTTAGTGAAGAAGGGGTCGTGACCCGCTTTAAGAAGTATCATTCAACCAGCCCTCCAGGCCTTCACGTAAAAATGCCTTTTGGCGTTGATCGCGTGACCAAGGTGCCTTCCAAAGTGCTCTTGCAGGAGGAATTTGGTTTCCGTTCTGTGGCCCAGAGTCGCCGTGGAACGCAGTATTCCAAATCAAGCTATGCCGATGAGAGCCTGATGCTCACCGGAGATCTTAATGTCGCTGATGTGAAATGGATCGTTCAATTTCGCATCAGTGATTCCTGGAAATTCCTCTTTCATGCTCGTAATGTGCAGAAAAACATACGGGACGTTTCCATGTCCATCATGCGCCGCGTTGTGGGGGACAGGCTGGTCGGCGATGTTTTGACTGTTGGCCGTATTGAAATTGCCGATGAAGCGAAGCGCTTGACCCAGGACGTTGTCGATAAATACGACATGGGAATCACGATCGTGGCTGTTGTGCTGCAGGATGTGACGCCACCGGAAACCGTAAAAACAGCCTTCAATGATGTGAATGCAGCCAAGCAGGAGCAGGAAAAGGCCATCAATGTCGCGGAGCGCGAGTATAACAACGTCATACCCGAAGCCAAGGGCAAGGCTGAACAGCTGATTGCCGACGCCGAAGCCTATTCCCTGTCCTTGATCAACCAGGCAAAAGGCGATGCGTCCCGATTCAGTGCGATGCTCGTGGAATACAAGAAATCACCTGATGTCACAAGGCGGCGCCTTTATATTGAGGCGATGGAGGATGTCTTCTCCAACCTCAAGAGTCTGGTGGTTGTGGATAGTAAAATCAAAGGGGTCCTGCCCCTCTATCCGCCGTCCCAGGATAAGGTGATGCCGGTGCCTCAAGGAAGCGGGGCCAATGGTGAATAATATGAAGTCTTACGCGATTCCGGCCCTTATTTTCGCCCTGGCCTTGCTGGCGAACGGCTCGGCCTATACCCTTCCGGAAGGGCAACAGGCCCTCATCACTCAGTTCGGTCGTATTGTGGGCCAGCCCGTGACTCAGGCCGGTCTGCATTTTAAGCTGCCGTTCATTCATGATGTCCGTTATTTCGAGAAGCGCATCCTGGAATGGGATGGGGACTCCAATCAGATTCCTACCAAGGATAAAAAATTCATTTGGGTGGACACAACCGCCCGCTGGCGCATCATAGATGCTGTCAAGTTTGCCCAGACCGTGCGTACTGAGGATGCGGCTCAGACCAGGCTCAGCAGTATTCTCGATGGCTCCACCCGGGATGTTATTTCGAATCACAATCTGGTCGAAGCTGTTCGCAATACCAATACGCTCCTGGACCAGGCGCGAAAGCGTGCCGAAGCTCTGGCTGCGGCCGAGAAAGCCGAGCCAACCGCCGCGACGATTGAGATGGAAGAGGAGATCACCGGCGAACTGGAAGTCATTACAGTTGGCCGTGAACGTTTAAGCGACATGATTCACAGTCGAGCCAAGGAAAAGCTGGCGGAACTCGGAATCGAGCTGATCGATGCCCAGTTGCGCCGCATAGCCTATGAACAGAGTGTCGAGGAAAAAGTCTATGACCGCATGATCTCGGAGCGCAAGCGTATTGCGGAAAAGATTCGCTCCATAGGCAAAGGCGAGCAGGCCAAGATTCGAGGCAAGTTGAATCTCGATCTGAAAGAGATCGAGTCCAAAGCCTATCGGGAAAGCCAGGAAATCAAAGGCCGGGCCGAGGCTGAAGCTATCAATATTTATGCCAAGTCGTTGAACCAGGATCCAGACTTCTATGAGTTCACACGAACCCTGGATGCCTACCGCAAGACGCTCAAGGACAAGGGCAGTTTCGTGATATCGACCGATTCCGACTTCCTGCGGCTGATGCAGCAGAAGCGATAATTCCAGGCATGGACGCCGCGAACTCGCCCATGCCTTGGGCAGATCCTTAGTTTTTGCTCACCGGAAAACCGCGTTTTCGCATCAGGGCCGCACTGCCTGGAGCCTTGCCGCGGAAGGATCGAAATCCTTCCACAGGATCCACGGAATTGCCGACGGACAGGACATGCTTCTTGAGCCGCTCGGCCACCGTCTTGTCATAGGGCCCCTTCGCTTCCATAAAGGCTTCAAACGCGGAGGCACTCAACGTGTCAGCCCACAGATAGCTGTAGTATCCCGCCGAGTAGCCATCGCTGGCGAAGACATGGGCGAACTGGGTCGGCCGATGGCGCATCACGATTTCTTTCGGCATGCCGAGTTCGGCCAATGTTTCCTTCTCGAAAGCATCAGGGTCAATCTTCTGCGCACCCTTCAGATGGAATTTCATGTCAACCAGGGCACTCGCAAGATACTCGACCGTTTCAAAACCCTGGTTGAACTTCGAGGCCTTTTTAATCTTCGCGACCAAAGCCTCAGGCATGGGCTTCCTGGTTTTGTAATGCAGGGCGAAGCGACTCAACACCTGCGGGGTCAAAAGCCACTCTTCGAGGAGCTGCGAAGGAAATTCCACATAATCCCGAGGCACGGCCGTTCCCGCCAGCAGCGGATAATTTACGTTGGACGACAGCCCATGCAGGGCATGCCCAAACTCATGAAACAGAGTCCTGGCATCGCTTAGACTGATCAGAACGGGTTCCCCGGGAGCTCCTTTGATGAAGTTTGAATTGTTCGAAACGATGGTGGTGACATCACCGCGAAATTTTTCCTGTGAACGATACGCATTCATCCAGGCACCGGAGCGCTTGCCTTCGCGCGCATAGGGGTCGAAATACCAAAGCCCGATGAAACGTCCGCTGGCCTTGTCCTTGACTTCCCAAACGCGGACATCCGGATGGGCGACAGGCAAACCTTCCACAGGTGCGAAGGCGAATCCCAGGAGCTCTCCAGCAACCCAGAACATGCCTTCGCGCAGGGAATCGAGCTGGAAGTAAGGCTTGACTTCATTTTCCGAAAGATCGTACTTCTGCTTGCGCACTTTTTCCGCATAGTACCGGTAATCCCAAGGTTCGATGACCTTCCTGCCCTCTTCCCGCTGCGCAAGCGGCAGCATGTCCTTGACCTCTTCGCGAACGCGGGCGACAGCCGGTTTCCAAACCTCCTGCATCAAGGCCATGGCAGCCTCGGGTGTCCGTGCCATGGCGTTTTCAAGCCGCCAGTGCGCGTGCGTTTCATAGCCAAGGAGTTTGGCTCTCTCCGCGCGCAGCTGCAGGATTTCAGGAATCAGCTGGTTATTGTCGTGGCTGTCGCCGTTGTCTCCCCGGTTGACATAAGCCCGCCAGACCTTTTCGCGAAGGTCGGCACGGCTCGAATAGGTGAGAAAAGGTTCCACGGAAGAGCGCGTGTTGGTGATCGCCCATTTCCCCTTGGCCCCATGGGTTTCAGCCGCGGCCGCCGCTGATTTTATCAAAGCGTCGGGAAGGCCTGCGAGATCCTTTTCGTTTTCGAGAAGTATAAACGTGGATTCATCGGCCAAAAGATTTTGACGGAACGTTGTAAAGGCCTTCGCCAGTTTCTGGTTGATCGCGCTGAGCTTCTGCTTATCGGCGGCATCAAGTTTAGCGCCAGCCCGAACCCATTCCGTATAATACTTCCAGGCCAGCCGCTGCTGTTCAGGGCTAAGGGTCTTCAGCGCCGGTGACTGGTAGACCGCTTCCAAACGCTTGAATAGTTTTTCGTTCTGGATGATCTCATCTTCAAAAGCCGCCAACGGCGAGGCCATCTCTTTTTCGATCGCCTGGAATTCGGGGCTGCTCATCGTGCCGGACCAGATATGATAGACGGTCAACACGCGGTTTAAAGCGCGACCGCTGTCTTCCAATCGCGCTATGGTATTTTCGAAATTCGGTGCTTCCGGATTTTCCGCGATGGCCTTGAGCTCGGCCCGTTTTTCCTCCATGCCGGTTTCCAGTGCCGCTTTGAAATCACTGACTTTCACCCGATCAAAGGGCGGCAAACCGCCATGAGGCCCGGTCCATGGAGCCAGCAGGGTGTTATTTTTCTGGTCTTTGGCGTCCAAAGCAGAATCCGTCATGGACTTGTTTCCTCCGTCCGGCGATGTACAGGCCGTCAGAAGCAGGGCCATCATGCCGGCACTGAGGCGGTTGGAAAACGTGAACATAGGGAGAACTCCTTTCAGATTTCTGGAAGGGCCAAGTTAGCTTGCGACCGGGATCAGGAACAATCACTATTTTCCGCTGCGGCAGATCAATGGTCCGCTGGGACTGACCTTTCGGCTTTGACGCATAACGTTGCTCACCTGGCGGAGAATGGCTATACTCGCGCAGAACCCCTGGCCAGGACGTGGACCTATGACGCAACAGAATGAATCCGACCGAACTGTTCAAATTGTCGATCAGCAACGTCTTGATGAAGTGTCGGCCAAGGCCAAGGCTTCGCCACGGCGCCGGATGAATTTCAATCTCCACCGTTATGAAGACCGTGTTCAGAGGATGCTCAACGCTCTGGAACCCGACACCTATGTCAGAGCCCATCGGCATGTCGATCCACCCAAAGTTGAAATGTTCGTGATTCTAAGAGGCAAAACTGCCGTTTTGATTTTCAACGATGAAGGCGCCATCGAGGATTGCATGATCCTCAGCCCCAATGGAACCTGTGTCGTCGACATTCCGCCAGGATACTGGCATTCCCTGGTGGCTTTGGAGGAAGGAACGGTCGTGATGGAAGCCAAGGATGGTCCCTATGTCGCCAGCACGGACAAGGATTTTGCAGCCTGGGCCCCACGTGAAAATTCCCGCGAGTCAGCAGCCTGGCTTGAAGAGACCAGGCTATGGATTATGCGGAACGTGAATACTTGAATCTCAGTATCGGAGCATACTGACAACCGGTACGGGCTTTGCGAGCGTCACGATCACCAGGCGATCAAATTCTGTATCAGCCACCTGCCATTTCACAGGCACACCCAATGCTTTGACCAGGTCCGGCACCGTATTGGAATGCCCCACGACCAGAGCGGCATCGCTGCTCTTATCAGCCAGAAGCTGGGCGGCAAACTTCGGAATATCCTTTGCGGCCACCGAAGGTTTGAGACCCAGAAACTCGGCCAGGGGTTCAGCCGTTTTTTGCGTACGCTGATATTCCGTCACGAAAATGGACGTCACGCCCGCATCGCGCAGATGCATGGCCAGATCAAGCGCCCGCTTTTTGCCCTGCAGGCTTAAACCGGGGTCCTTGCTGTCATCCACCTTTTCCGCATGACGTACGATATACAAGGTTTGAAAGGCCGAAGCCTGGGATGTCAGCAGCCAGAGTCCGAGCAAAAACCACTTTGTCATCAATCAACCCTTTCGTTTCGCCCCATGTCGAGGGCCCTGGCCTGGGGCCCAAGGCCTGATGGTCAGCGGTCTTAAGGACTAAAGGCTCTTGCCATCCACCGGTTTCGTCTGCAATGTCGTGACATCCACGTCATCAAGGCAACGAACATTGATCGCATACATGAGGGAACCATCCGGGCCAGCGCCATTGGCAAAGGAGGATACTCCGCAGTTCGTGCAAAAAAGGTGATGAATATGGTGCTTGTTGAACTGATAGTCCTTCAGGATTTCCTTCCCGGATTTCAGTGAGAATTGCTTTTCACCAACGAAGCCGAGAATCAATCCTTTTTTAGAACAGATGGAACAGTTGCAGGAAATCAAACCTTGCAGTTCCATATCCACCTCATACCGCACCTTGCCGCAATGGCAACCACCAGAGTACTTTGTCATGACTCTTCCTTTATGTGTTTTCACCAGATTGAAATTTTTGAATGCAAAAGTCCATACCAAAATCCAGTCTGGGCTGGAGTCATCCCGATCGTCCCTCCTCCGGAGCGCAGCCTGACAGGCATCAACATAAGGTTGGATTTGCCATTCAAAAATACATGTCACGAACTCTCTACGCTCAAAAAATCTCTGGCTTTCGATCCGAATGCGCCTAAAATCAAAGCAACGCTCCTCGGAGTGTTCTGCACAGAAGGAGATGGAATCATGACTCTCACTGGCAGTCTTAGAGTGTTGGCATTCATCGCAGCGTTCCTAAGCACAGGAGGGGATAGGATTCATGCCGGGACCTCGGATTGGACAGATCCAGCGTACGGCAGCGGTCATCATGGAAGCTGGATCACCGACGAATTCGGACTGCCGGCCTACCGCTATACAGGTTGTACGGGAGAACGCACACCTTGCATCGCCGGTGATGACGCCATCCATCAGCTGGGCAATGACGGGGTCAATGCCCTCGCCCACGGTGATGGTTATGTGGAACTCTACAGTGCGCGCTCCTATCATCGTTTCGCCAACGCCTATGATGAAACTGCACGAGCTTATGCAGGGGGCTTCGGTTGGGTCAAGGATGGAGCGAACACGTGGAGCACCCTTTGGAAGGACCGACCGCACGGCAGTCGCTACGAGCGAATCTTCGGCATGGGTTACTTTAAGAAGATCATCGAGCATAAAAATCTCCGGCTCGAGCACACCATTTACCTCACCGAGGGCGAGGACGCTGTTCTCCGCGAGCGCCTGATATTCACCAACACATCGACCCAACTAAAATCGATCACGTACTTCAATTACTGGGACGTCGCGTGGTGGCATCCGCGTCAAATTACGGAAAAGCCCGAAGCCTCCGGATACGACCCAGCGACCGTCAGGACGTCCTATGATGCCGCGCGTGGTGTAATCAAGGCCACCAGCCAGGCCGAACCCGGTGATATCGAGCGACCTGATCTTTGGCGCGATCCCGTACCCCAGGTTTCGTTCGTGGTTCATTTGAATGGAGCGCCCCACGCGTTTGAGACTGTGGAGCGTGCCTTTCTCGGCAGCGGCGGACGAGCCCTGCCGCACGCCGTCGCGCGCGGGTCACTGCAGAATGGAATCGATGCATCGGGCATGCTGGCGAATCAGGATGCGGTCCTGGCAACCGAAAAACGTTTCGTGCTCGCCCCTGGTGCGCGCCATGTTCTTGATGTGGCCTTCGGCCTTTCCCCGCGTGGTGAAGAGGACAATGTCCTGGCCCGTCTCGAGCAGGAGCCGGACTTCACACTCCCACGCATCGTCGCCAGGTGGGCTGGCACGATACCCCAGGTTCATTTTCCCGGATACCCCTGGCTGCGGCGGGAACTTTCGTGGAGCTATTACTATCTGCGATCGAGCGTGCTCCGTGAGGAATACTTCGATGCACGCGTCCTCAACCAGGGAAGCATTTATCTGTATAAGTGGGGCACAAACTCAGGCCCACGGTCGACGTTTCGTCACCTGCTGCCGCTGATTTATACCGATCCCGAACTGGCCCGTGAGAGTCTTGTCTACTTCCTCCGCGCGATGAAGCCGAGCGGTGAGCTGCCCTATTCGACGGCTGGATATGGAGCCTGGAATAAGCAAGGTTTCACACCCAGTGATCACACCTTCTGGCTGCTCCTTGCGGTCACAGAATACGTCCATGCCACGCGGGATTATGCGTTTCTCGATGAACGTATCCCTTACTGGTGTGAAGAGGGGCGTGGTCGTTGTGGAAGCGCCACGGTCTATGAGGCGCTGGTCGCAGCCTATGGTTATGCGAAAAACGTCGTGTCCACAGGGGCGAATGGCCTTGTGCGTCTTTTGAATGCAGATTGGGATGATTTCGTCGTGCTCCTCTCTCCCGACCGCGCTGCCACCATCAGGCATGGTGAATCCACGATGAACACAGCCCTGGCCCTGGCTTCCTACCCAGCCTTTGCGAATCTCGCGGAAATGCGTGCCGACACGGCGACGGCAAATTCCGTCCGACGCGATGTGGACGCTCTACGCCGGGCCATGAAAGCCCAGTGGCGCGATGATCACTTCAATCGCGGTTATGTTTATTGTGCTCCCGACTCACCGATGGAACTGGGGGCCGCTTCCGTGTGGATAGCGTCGAATGGCATTGCTCTCGGCGTCCCAGGTTTAATCCCTCCCCGCAACGTTCAGGCGCTCGCCGCACGCATCGAGCGGGACAACCTGGATCCTTCGCCTGTGGGACTCGCGGCGATCGGTTCATCGGAGTTTGAGGGGGGCACGCCGGGCAACTGGTATTCCCTCACCGGACCAACAATCGAAGGGCTCCTGCAGCACGGCAGGCGAGCGCTGGCGTTTCGCCTTTTTCTGCGGCAGACACTCGCCAATCACGCTGCCACGCACCCCGAGTATGGCTATGGGATCTGGACGGGACCCGATATGTATTTTACGCCACTCGACGAGCAGGCCGATCTGGGAAAAGCGGGCTCAACCTGGTGCTTTCCCGAGATGTGCATGGCCGACCTCCCGGCCACCAATTTGTTTGCGCATAGCGAACCGCTTCTTAGCAGTCTGCGTTTGGCAGGCGTTCGGGCCGATGCGCGCGGCATGCTGATTGATCCCGGCGTTTCAGGACCCTTCTCGTGGGTGAGTCCAGGGTATGGGCTGATCCATGGAAGCAAGGCTGTCATTGGCTGGACGCGCGCGATCGCTACAGATCAGGTCGTCTACCGCGTGCGGATACCCGCAGGAATTCAGACCGAACCGCGTGTGCTGGTGAATGGTTTGCCGGTCGTCGCCAGCGTGGAATGGGATCGCTATGTGGTCTTTTCTCTTCCCCTAAAACGCGGGACATATGCCCACTGGGTCATTTACTGAGCCTCACGCGCGTCCGCTATGCTCCTGATTGCAGTCGATGGGCTGTACTCTCATTCAGGAAACTGCAGGCCGCCTGAACCATGGGAAAGTTGAGAGCGATGCCGCTGCCATCACAAATCAGAGTGTCAAAGCGAGTCAAAGGCTCTATTCCCAGCTCTTTGGCGAGCCAGGTGTCCGCAAAACCCTGGGTGTTTTGAGCGATAATCATATGCGAGGCGCATTCCGGGAAGAGAAGGCTTGCCAGCCACGCCAGGCAGCTGCCGACCAGGCCATCGACCATGACGATGCATCGTTGATGACAGGCCTGAAGAATAGCTCCCAGCGCGGTCGCCATTTCAAAACCGGCGAAGTTCTGCATTTCTTCCAAGGGGCCTTTGACAGGACCGCTGGAGTTCAGAATCGATCGGAGTTTTTTAAGGATCCAGATCAAATCGGTCTGACTGAAAGCCGGGTGATTCTGCAGAAGAGTTTCCAGAGGCAGCGAGCGCAGGCGGGCCAGAAGCATGATGCAGGCCAGTTCAGAACCAACCGATTGAATGCCAATGCCAACGGTATTGCTGGCCTGATTGCGACGGGTTCGAATCAATTCCCGGCCGTTTTTGAGGCAACGCTCCAGTTGCAGACTTGACATGGCTTGATCCTGAGCGAAATTTCGAGTCCCCTTCCCAATTTTCCGCTGAATGATTTTGGGATCTTTCAGTTCGTCGCTGAGTCCGCAGTCGACCAGTCTCAGTTCGATGCGATTCTGCCGACTGAAGATATTCAGCGCACTGTTCCCCGAAATATACTGCCGCACCACATCAATGCTCGCCGTATTCGACCGCTTGCAAAGTCCGGATTCAGCGATGCCATGATCACCAAAGAAGGTGTAGATGATCGGTTGAGCCAAAAAAGGTTTATCGCGATCCTGAATGAGAGCGATCCTGGTTCCTGTCTCCCGCAGATGGGTGGGCAGATCGAAATGCATTAATTTGGCCTGGATGACCTGCTGAATCTCAACAGTTCGGCTCGGCTTGCTGAAGTTAATGGTGAGGTCTGCCAGCATATAGCCCTCTGATCTCAGGTTTAAATCCCAATGAACGTATCGCATTCCATGACAGGTGCTTCGCATTAAATAACGTATTTATCTTAAAATCAACTGTCGGTGGGTGGTGACAAATCATGCACAGCGTAATGTAAAAACGTTTCAACCCGCGAGGTCCAGGGGCTTTCCGTCCGTCTCCAGCGTCAGCACAAAGACATCAACGTCACCGCTGACCCCGCGGAGGCGACGACTCCCGGCGGGCCGAATCAAGGCAGACTGTAAATGTTTGGCGACAGTTGCTGTCAGAAGAATTTGATTGGGCTCCGCTGCGGCTTCAATCCGGGATGCGATATTCACGGCGCTTCCCACAACGGTATAATCCGCGCGACGGTCGCCACCGAAGGTTCCTACGATCGAAGCCCCCTGGTGCACGCCGATGCGCATTTGAAATTCCCATTGAAACTCAATGCGCCAGTCGCGATTGAGCCGTTCGAGCTCCTTCATCATGGATGCGGCGCAGGCCACAGCCCGTTGGGCTTGATCCTCGGTGGAAATATGGGTCGGAGCACCGAAGATAACCATGATGCCATCACCGATGAATTTATCGATGGTGCCGCCGTGTCGAAAGATAACTTCCGTCATCGACGCCAGAAAATGATTCAGGATTCTGGAAACATTCTCGGCTCCCAGCCGTTCGGTGGCCAGCGTGAAACTGCAGAGGTCCGCGAAAAGAACTGTGACGTCGCATCGCTCGGCTGCTTCATTAAAACGCGAACGCCCTTCGGAGATTTCCTGAACCAGTTCCGGGGGAAGGAAACGGCTCAGAACCTGAGTCCGAACGAAGGCGTTCAGGGCCGCGATCTTCAGATTGATTTTGCGAATTCGTAGCAAGGCCAGCACGGTACCCAGAACGCCCAGAGTGAGGAACAGCACCGCCAGGCTTTGCCAGCGATTCATAAGCCTCTGGCTGGCCAGTTCCTTGGCCTGGTTGCGATTGCGTTCCTCCTCCAGGGCCAGACCCATGTTCACGGTCATCTTGCGAAATTCGTTCTTTTCACGTTCTTCGGCGAGATTTTTGTAAAGCTCCGTGTATTGTTCAAGGTGCCCGAGCGCGTCCTTGATTTGACCTTTGGCCTTGTAAATCTCGTAGAGATTCTTTTGCAGTTGCAGCATGAGCCTTTTATATCCGGATTGGGAGACATGCTCCAGCGCCTGCTGAGCAAACGACAGCGCCACATCCCAATTCTTTCGTTCCATTTCAATCTGGGCCACAACCGATTCGGCTTCCCCCTGCCTCATGCTGTCCTTCGCTTCAGCAAAGATCCGTATTGCCCGTCTGGCTTTATCAAGGGCCGCGTCCCACTGTTGGATGCGCATGTCCACCAGGGCAACACTGACCAGCGCCATGGCCTCATCCCAGGTCATATGAAATTCCTGGGCCAGACTGAGATGCGTTTCCACATAGGGTTTCGCCCGTAGACCTGCGGCCTGCCCCTCGTCGCTGCGGAGCCAGGCACGACCCAGATTATGGAGTATTGGCATTCGAATCCAACGCAAGTTGAGCTGCGTGGTGAGCGTGTCCACCTCCTCCAGAAGTCGGATGGCCTTATCATTCTGGTCGAGGTCGTATAAACCCAAAGCTATATAGTTTTTAAGAACCAGGATCTCGTAGTCCTTCAGCTTCAGCGTGCCGTCCAGTTCCTGGGTGAGTTCGTTCATCAGGCGTGAGCCAGCTGCGACGTCTCCTTGGATCATCAGGAGCAGGGCCTTGACGGCCCTCATGCGGGCATGGGATTCCGGCAAATGATACGAGCTGGCTTCGTGGATCAGCCGATCCATCTCAGCGAGATCCAGCTTTTCCTGGTGATAAGCCAGAGCGTATTGAATATCGATGGCTTCGGCATGCAGCTGTTGGGATCGCGCCAGGTCAATGGCCTTGGAATAAATGGGAACCAGATCCACACCACGGGTTCGATGCAAATCCACAGCCGAATCGGAGGCCAGCAGACCATAAGCCCAGACAGCGCGGATCCACTCGATGTCGCCCGCATCGCGTGCCCCTTGCTCCATCCGATCCAGAAGCCCAATCTCAAGGGATTTGGGATGATCGAGACTCGCCAGCAGCACCGCCCTCTTATCGTTCAGATCGGGCAGGGCCAGGGCGCTTTCGATCATGGCGATCCAGAGGCAGAGGCCGAGCACGAGCCTTGCGAGCGTTATTCCTGGCGTTTGTGAAGAAAAACTCAACATCAGAAAAACTATCGGCAACTTCAACACTTCGGAAAAGGTTACATTGACGTAAGAACCTCTCAGCCTGAGAAGCTCGGGCCCGGTTCATGTTCAACAGGCAAGGTAAAATAGAAAGCCGTCCCGCCTTCCCCGGACGACTCCGCCCAGATGCGGCCTCCATGACGATCGATAATTTTTTTACAGAGCGCAAGGCCGATGCCAGTACCAGGGTATTTCGTTTTACTGTGGAGGCGCTTGAAGATGATAAAGATCCGATCGAGATAGCAAGGGTTGATGCCGATGCCATTATCACGAACGCAGAAGCGCCATTCCTTGCCAACCCTTTCACATGAAATCTGGATGATCGGGGGAGCCTCCGCGCGATACTTGAGGGAATTGCTGATGAGATTTTGAAAGAGGCGAACGAAATTCGAGGTGTCCACCCGAAGACTCGGCAAGGGCCCGACGCTGATGGACGCTCCATGTTCGGCGATGGAAACGGCCAAATTATTCATGGCAGCCTCGACCGTTTGCTTGAGGGCACAGGGATCCCGGCTGATCTTGCCCACGCTGACGCGCGACAGATCCAGCAGGTCCTCGATCATGGTCTTCATGCGATTGGCGCCATCCACGATGAAGTCGAGATACATCAGACCGTCACCTTCAAGCTGGGATCGGTAATCCTGAGCCAGAAGCTGGGAAAAGCTCGTAATCTTGCGGAGGGGTTCCTGCAAATCATGGGAGGCTGCAAAGGAAAACTGCTCCAGGTCATTATTCGAACGTGTCAGCTCCCGAATCGCCGACTCACTTTTCTGCCTCTCAAAAGCGATCCCCAGGATATTGCCGACGGCCTGCAGAAAGCTGGTTTCCTCCGCACTGAAAATATGCGGCGAGCAGCTGAAGACACTGAGTGCACCGAACGGCTCGGCCTCGCCATGAATCGCGACGCTGGCCCCGTCGACCACGCCATCCGTCTCCAGCTCGGCGTGAAGCGGAAAGAGCTGGAGGGCGGCCATATCGTGAAAAACAAGCGGCCCCTTGGCCTCATTGTGCATCTGCACCCAGGCATCCGCTGCAATCGGGCAGCTGCAGCGTCCAATCAGATCCTGTTTCCTGCCGAAGCCTGCCTTGACCTCCCAGGCTGTCCCATTCTCATTGAGTCCGGTGAGCAGGCCGATATCCACATGGAGAGTCTGTTGAACCACCGACGCCGCATCCTGCATCAATTCATCATTATTGCGACGCAGCAACGCCAGGCGACTGAGCTGGGCCAGGGCCAGCTGCTGAGCCACGCGCCATTCAAGTTCCCGTTGTGTGGCCGCAGCCTGTTTGCGTTCCGTTAAAGCGCTGCGCTCCATCTCCAGGAGGCGGTACTCCTGCTCGCGTCGCTCATTTTCCAAAAGTTGTGCCGCCTGCCGTTCAATGAGCCTCTTCTGACGAACCAATTGGACAAACACCGTGACCTTGGCTTTGACAACTTCGGGCTCCAAAGGTTTCTGCAGGTAATCGACAGCGCCGATCGCATAGCCGCGGAAAATATCCACCACATCACCGGCCATGGCTGTCATGAAGATGATCGGGATGTCACGCAAGGAGACGATCTGCTTGACCTGGGATGCAAACTCATAGCCGTCCATTTCAGGCATCATCACATCGGTGAGAATGACGGCGAAATCCCCGGATTGCAGAAGCGACAGGGCCTGGGCCCCAGACGTTGCCGTGACTATTGTGTAGTCCTCCTTGGAGAGAAAGGACTCCAGGGCGATGAGATTGGCAGGCTTATCATCAACCAGCAGTATGCTGACGCGGTCATCCGCCTGGAGTGTTGCTGTCATGGTATTCCTCTCTCTCTACGTTCCGCCGATCTACACTGATTTCTGCAAATAGACTTTCTTCTGCATCCATCGATACATGATGGCCAAAAGTTGATCCGGATCCACCGGCTTGGTCACGTAATCCGATGCTCCGGCCTGGATGGCCTTTTCGCGGTCCCCTTTCATGGCTTTGGCGGTCAGTGAAATGATGGGAAGCTCCCGGAAACGCTGATCATCCCGGATCATCTGTGTCGCTTCAAAGCCATCCATTTCCGGCATCATGAGATCCATGAGGATTAAATCAACATCCGTGTTTTCGTTCAGGATGCTGACGGCGACCTTGCCGTTCTCGGCATGAAGCACGTGCATGCCCTGACCTTCGAGCACTGTGTCAATCGCAAAGATATTGCGACTGTCGTCGTCCACGACCAGAATTTTGCGTCCGGTAAAGTCAGCATCCCTGGGCAAGGGAGGGAAGTCCGCCTGATCCTCGGCTTCCGTGCTGTCCTGATTTTGCCCAAGCTCAGCCGTCGCGTATTCCTGCGGCAGATAGAGTGTGAAGGTGCTGCCAAGTTCCGGCAGGCTCTGCACTTCCAGCCAGCCTCCCAGCAAACGGGTGATTTCGCGACTGATGGTCAGACCAAGTCCGGTCCCACCGTATTTCCGGCTCGTGGTGCCATCCGCCTGTTGAAAGGCTTCGAAGATCAGTTTCTGCTTTTCAAGCGGTATGCCAATGCCTGTATCCTTCACCGCAAAAGCCAGCATGCCTTTGTTTGACAGAACCACACCATCGGCGAGTTTGCACTCACTCGGCATCGGCCCAATCGTGACGTGGATCGATCCATTCTCGGTAAACTTGAAGGCATTGGAGAGCAGATTCTTCAGAATCTGCTGCAAACGCGTGACGTCGGTATAGATATGGGCCGGCAGATCCGAATGCATTTCGATCGCAAAATCCAGGTCTTTCTGATCAGCCATATGGCGGAAGGTCCGCTCCAGGTATTCGGCCACATCAGACAGTTCCACATCCTGCGCATGGATCGGCATTTTTCCGGCCTCGATCTTGGAGAGATCCAGGATCTCATTAATCAGAGCCAAAAGGTCATTTCCCGAGGAATAGACGGTGGCTGCGAATTTCACCTGCTCCTGGGTCAGGTTCCTGCTCTTGTTTTCCGCCAGAGTTTTGGACAGGATCAGGAGGCTGTTGAGGGGCGTGCGCAGCTCATGGGACATGTTCGCCAGGAATTCGGATTTGTATTTGGAGATCAGCTGCAACTGCTCAGCCTTCTCCTCGACGCTACGGCTGGCCAGCTCGACTTCCTGATTTTTGATCTCGAGCAGCATGGCTTTATCATTCAGTTCATTCGCCTGAGCCTCAAGCTCGGCATTGGAACGCTTGAGTTCCTGAAGAAGCTCTTCGGTGCGCATGGACGATGAAATCATATTGACGATAACACCGATGGAGTCCATCAGCTGATCGAGGAAAGTCAGATGGTTCTGGCTGAAGACCTTGAAAGAAGCCAGCTCGATAACCGCTTTGATTTCACCTTCAAAGAGCACCGGGAGAACCACCACGTTGCGCGCGGGAGCGTGCCCCAGGCCTGAGGCGATATGGATGAAGTCCTCCGGAACTTCTGAAAGCAGGATGCGTTTTTTCTCGAAAGCGCACTGGCCGACCAGACCTTCCTTGAGCCGGTACGAATGGGCAAGATCCTTCCGCTCAGAAAACCCATAGCTCGCGATAAGGTTCAGCGCGGGCATCCTCCTGTCCTTGTCCGAGCCCTCGACCATGAAGAAAGCACCATGCTGAGCATCGACCAGCGGAGTCAAATCAGACATGATCAGCTGGGCCACCGAGATGATGTTCCGTTGCCCTTGCATCATGCCCGAGAATTTCGCCAGGTTGGTTTTCAGCCAGTCCTGTTCCTTGTTCTTTTGGGTTGTATCCTTGAGGTTGCTGATCATCTGATTGATGTTGTCCTTCAAGGCGGCCACTTCCCCCATGGCCTCGACATTGATGGAACGGGTCAGGTCACCTTTTGTCACCGCAGTGGAGACCTCGGCAATCGCCCGCACCTGAGCGGTGAGATTCCCGGCCAGCTGGTTGACGTTATCGGTAAGGTCGCGCCAGGTACCGGCCGCACCAGGAACCTTGGCCTGACCGCCGAGCTTGCCTTCGATACCGACCTCGCGGGCCACGGTCGTCACCTGATCCGCAAAGGTTCGAAGCGTGTCGGTCATGCTGTTGATGGTTTCCGCGAGCGCCGCCACCTCACCTTTGGCCTCCAGGACGAACTTTTCATTCAGGTTACCCCGTGCGACCGCGGTCACGACTTTCACAATACCGCGCACCTGCATGGTCAGATTCGAGGCCATGAAATTCACATTGTCCGTAAGGTCCTTCCAGGTCCCCGCACCCCCGGGAACCCGGGCCTGGGCTCCCAGTTTCCCTTCGATACCGACTTCCCGGGCCACCGTTGTTACCTGATCGGCGAATATCCGCAGGGTATCCGTCATGCTATTGATGGTTTCAGCCAGAGCTGCCACCTCACCCTTGGCTTCGAGGACAAACTTTTCGTTGAGGTTACCGTTGGCGACGGCCGTCACGACCTTGATAATGCCCCGCACCTGTTTGGTGAGGTTACTGGCCATGAAATTCACATTGTCCGTGAGGTCCTTCCAGGTTCCCGAGACACCTTTCACCTCGGCCTGGCCTCCGAGTTTTCCCTCGGTCCCCACTTCCTTCGCCACGCGGGTTACCTCGGCAGCAAAGGAATTGAGCTGGTCCACCATCACGTTGATCGTGTTCTTCAGTTCAAGGATTTCACCGCGCGCATCTACGGTGATCTTCTGGGACAGGTCACCCTTGGCCACCGCTGTCGTAACCTTGGCGATATTTCGAACCTGGGCCGTGAGGTTGCCTGCCAGGCCGTTCACATTATCCGTAAGATCCTTCCAGGTTCCGGATACGCCCTTCACCTCGGCCTGACCACCGAGTTTCCCTTCGGTACCCACTTCTTTCGCCACACGAGTCACCTCGGCCGCGAAGGAGTTGAGCTGATCCACCATGGTATTGATCGTGTTCTTCAGCTCCAGGATCTCACCCTTCGCATCCACAGTAATTTTTTGCGACAGGTCGCCCTGCGCCACAGCTGTGGTGACTTTGGCGATATTCCGCACCTGGGTTGTTAAATTCGCGGCGAGACCGTTGACATTATCCGTAAGATTTTTCCAGGTTCCCAAAACACCCTTCACATCCGCCTGACCACCGAGCTTGCCTTCGGTACCAACCTCCTTGGCCACACGGGTCACCTCAGCCGCGAAGGAGTTGAGCTGATCCACCATCACGTTGATGGTGTTCTTAAGCTCCAGGATCTCGCCCTTGGCATCCACCGTGATCTTCTGCGAAAGGTCACCATTGGCCACGGCGGTCGTCACGTTTGCGATATTCCGAACCTGGGCTGTGAGGTTGGCCGCGAGGCCGTTGACGTTGTCGGTGAGGTCCTTCCAGGTTCCTGAAACACCTTTCACATCCGCCTGACCACCGAGCTTCCCTTCCGTACCGACTTCCTTCGCCACACGGGTCACCTCAGCCGCAAAGGAACGCAGCGTATCCACCATCGTGTTGATCGTGTTCTTCAGTTCGAGGATCTCGCCCTTGGCGTCGACCGTAATCTTTTGCGAAAGGTCTCCGTTGGCCACGGCTGTGGTGACTTTCGCAATATTTCGCACCTGGGCCGTTAGGTTGCCGGCGAGACCGTTCACGTTGTCGGTGAGATCCTTCCAGGTTCCGGCCACGTCTTTCACATCGGCCTGACCACCGAGCTTCCCTTCCGTGCCGACCTCTTTCGCCACCCGCGTTACCTCGGCGGCAAACGAGTTCAACTGATCCACCATCACGTTGATGGTGTTTTTGAGTTCGAGTATTTCACCTTTCGCATCCACCGTAATTTTCTGCGAAAGGTCGCCTTTGGCCACCGCCGTGGTCACCTTCGCGATATTCCGCACCTGATCGGTCAGGTTTCCAGCGAGGCCGTTCACATTATCGGTGAGATCCTTCCAGGTTCCACCGACACCTTTGACATCCGCCTGCCCTCCCAGCTTCCCTTCGGTCCCGACTTCCTTGGCCACACGAGTGACCTCGGAGGCGAATGAGTTCAGCTGATCCACCATCACGTTGATGGTATTCTTGAGCTCCAGAATCTCACCTTTGGCATCCACGGTGATTTTTTGCGAAAGGTCACCTTTCGCGACGGCTGTCGTAACCTTGGCGATATTTCGCACCTGGGCTGTCAGGTTGCCGGCAAGGCCGTTGACATTGTCCGTGAGGTCCTTCCAGGTTCCCGAGACCCCCTTCACATCCGCCTGGCCTCCCAGCTTTCCTTCCGTACCGACTTCCTTGGCCACGCGGGTCACCTCGGCCGCAAACGAACGCAGATCGTCCACCATGGTGTTGATCGTGTTTTTCAGCTCATAAATCTCACCGCGAGCATCCACCGTGATCTTCTGGGAAAGGTCACCGTTGGCGACGGCTGTGGTGACCTTGGCGATGTTTCGAACCTGAGCCGTGAGGTTGGCGGCCAGACCGTTCACGTTATCCGTGAGGTCCTTCCAGGTCCCTGACACACCCTTCACATCCGCCTGGCCTCCAAGCTTGCCTTCATTGCCGACTTCCTTGGCCACCCGGGTGACTTCCGCCGCGAAGGAGGAGAGCTGATCCACCATCACGTTGATGGTATTTTTGAGTTCAAGGATTTCGCCTTTGGCATCCACCGTGATTTTCTGGGAAAGGTCACCTTTGGCCACGGCCGTGGTGACTTTGGCGATGTTCCGCACCTGGGCCGTAAGATTTCCGGCCAGTCCATTGACGTTGTCCGTGAGATCCTTCCAGGTTCCCGAGACGCCTTTAACATCGGCCTGTCCACCAAGTTTTCCCTCGTTCCCCACTTCCTTGGCCACACGGGTGACCTCAGCTGCGAATGAGTTGAGCTGATCGACCATGGAGTTGACCGTCGTCCCGATGCGGAAAAATTCCCCGCGCACCGGGCGGCCTTCGATTTCAAGAAACATCTTCTGGGATAAATCACCCCGGGCCACAGCGGTGATAACGCGTGCCACTTCATTCGTGGGTGCGACCAGGTCTCCGATCAGTTGATTGACGGACTGAACACTGCTGGCCCACGAACCTTTCGCTGGACCAACCGAGGCACGTTCCGTCATCCGTCCCTCCTGCCCCACGATCTTGCCAACCCGCAGAAGTTCGGTGGACAGGTGCTCGTTCAGACCAATAATGTCGTTCAGAAGTTCGCCGGCACGGCTCAGGATATCGCCCTTGTTATATTCAAGGCGCACCGAGAAATTACCCTGCTTGACGGCCATCAGGACTTCCACGAGGCGTTCGATTTCATCCCGATGCGCCATCGACAGGCTGTCCATGCCTGGATGAGGCACGCTCCGGGTTATCAGGTTTTTTGCTGGTTTCACGTCAACCTCCTCTTTCCGCAGCTAAGCCGCTTCAACCTTGGACGTCCTGGATCCAGTCCGCGGCACAATCAGGCTAAGACCCTTGCCATACTTCGACTGGATTTTGATTTGAGACCCGAGATCACGCAGGACCTTGCGAATCGTGAAGATCTTTTTATCGAGGGCACTGTCACTAACCTTGATGTCTCCCCATACTTTGCAGCGCAGTTCGTCTTTGGTCATAATGATGCCTTGGGCCGCAACCAGGGCTTCGAAAATCTGCGCTTCATAAGGGGGCAGGAATTGTTTTCGGTCGCCTCTCTCAAGCAGCCGGCGCTTGCTTGTGTAGACCACATCACCGATAGGACGAACGGACTCCTGCACACGTTCCGTCATCTCCGCGATGCGCGCCCGCAGACGAGCCTGCAGTTCCGGTTCCTGAATGGGTTTTCGGATGAAATCATGAGCGCCAAGGGCCAGGGCCTGAGCGATCAGTTGACTGGCCGCATCGGCCGTGATCACGATGATGGGACAGGACCACTTCGTTCGCAGAATGGGAATGGCATCCAGGCCCCAGCCTTTGACTCCCAGGTGGATATCAACAAAAAGAGCAACCGGTGCATAGTGATCAGCCCGCGCGAGCAACGTTTCCACCGACACGAAGGGGAGAGAGGTCATCCCCGTCGCGTGTTCGATGATCAGACGAATCGTGGGATCATCATCCAAAGTGATTGTGTAACGCTGCCGATCATGTTGCTCCATGACGGATTTCCTCCAATCAGACCACACTTTCTCTTTCGATCAGGGCAGCCCCAAACCTGAACAGCATCATAATTGCCATGATGTTCTGGGAGTAAGAGGCGTCTTTACCGGGGTTGTAGCCTGTCGGACAGAGTATCGGTCCACGCGACTCTTACGCCATGTAAGCTACGCCGACTCCTGCCTTCAATTTCCAGGGAGCCACAACCGATCGTGTATCAGTGATGTGGGGAAGGACTGGCCTCGTGCACAACCTGGAGGTGGTGAGTATGAATAAAGGCGTCAATCATCTACGGCTTCTCGCGATTGAGGACGATGCGGCCGACGCGAAGCTTCTGCGGTATCATCTGTCAGGCGAAATTCCCTACTTCCGTAGTCTCTACCTTGAAGTTGTCGACAGCCTTGAGGGCGCTCGTCAGGTCCTGGAGTCGGCCTTGTTTGATGCGGTCCTCATGGATCTGAATGTTGCGGATAGCCAGGGCCTGGAGACGTTTACAAGATTTCATGAGGAGCATCCCGCGGTTCCCGTCGTCATCCTGAGCGGTCTCAATGACGAAACCATGGCCATGAAAGCTGTGAAAGCCGGGGCTCAGGATTATCTTCCCAAGGTTGAACTGACCAAATTCAAATTGCTGAAGACCGTATCGTTTGCCATTGAACGCGCCACACTCCTGCGCCAGGCCATTGCCAACCAGGAAGCGGCGCGCACGGCCTCGCAGTACAAGTCAGAATTTCTGGCCCACATGAGCCATGAGATCCGTACGCCCATGAATGGTGTCATCGGGATGACGAGCCTTCTCGCGGAAACACCGCTGTCTCCTGAACAGGAGCAGTACGTCAACACCATTCGAAAATCGGGTCAGCATCTTCTGAGCATCATCAACGATATTCTGGATCTCTCGAAAATTGAAGCGGGCAAGATGCAGCTGGAACCCAACCCTTTCAATATTCGACGGGTCATCGAGGAAACCCTGGACCTTTATGCGGAGATGGCCCATAGCAAAGGCCTGTCGCTTGCCAATATCGTGCAGCCCTCCCTGCCCACGGAATTGGTCGGCGATGATGCACGACTGCGGCAGATTCTGGCCAACCTGGTCAGCAACGCCATCAAATTTACCAGTGCAGGCCAGATCACTGTGCGGGCCGGTTTGGAAGCCCTTGGCCCACCGACGCGGGTCCGCTTTGAAGTTCGCGATACCGGGGCCGGCATCAGCAGGGATAATTGTGCTCAACTTTTTCAGGCGTTCACCCAAATTAAAGGCAGTCCCAAAAATGTTATCGGCGGGACCGGTCTCGGCCTCGCGATCTGCAAAAGCCTTGTGGAAATGATGGGCGGCAGCATCGGTGTGGAAAGCGAGCCAGGCCAGGGGTCCGTCTTTTGGTTTACCCTGCAGTTCGACAAATCGGTCATCCGGCGCAGCGAGCGCGTCGACCTCATCGGCAAACGTGTTCTTCTGGTCTCGGACAATCCAGGCAACGCGAGAATACTCAAAGAGCAGCTCGAATTGCGGGGCCTCGTCTGCAAAACAACAGAGAGCTTCGAAAACGCCCGGACCGAACTTCAGAGGACACAGGAAGCCTTTGAACTTCTGCTTTTGGACGGAGGACTCTGTGATACCGAGGCTGCCGGTTACCACAGGACTCTTCCCGTTCTCATCCTGCTTCCTCCCACGGCTGGGGCAGGACTGGGCCTCTGTTCGGACCAGGTCTTCGAGATGCGAATGCCCCTGAAGCAGGCCGCCCTCTATGAGCAGATTGCGCAAATTTTCACCGATCCAGCCCTGCGCCACGTGGAGATTTCAGCCCCAGTCTCAAAAGCGCCGCGCCCTTTGCAGCCGACCATGCGAGGTTCAGGTCAGCGTATTCTCATTGCTGATGACAGCAGCGTGAACCAGCAGGTCGCAGCAAACATGACCGCGCGACTCGGGTATCAAAGTGATGTTGTGGCCAATGGCTGGGAAGCCGTCAAAGCCATCGAGAATGGTTCCTATGCGCTGGTGCTCATGGACTGTCAGATGCCCGAGATGGATGGATTCGAAGCGACCAGGAGCATAAGGGCCCTGCCCCCTCACAAGAGCAGGATACCGATACTCGCTTTAACAGCCAATGCCCTCTCCGATTATTCCAGGCTGTGTTTTGATGCGGGCATGGACGATATACTCGTGAAACCCATCGTGCTGGACGATCTCCGCGCGGCCTTCCATCGTTGGCTGGGCGAGGGCGAGGTGAAGCCACGTCCGGCCGGGATGAACAAGGATAAGGCCAGCGCAGAGCCCTCGCTGAAGGCTTGCGGCACCGCCATTGATTCCCGGGTTTTTGATGCCTTTTTTAAAGGATCGCCCCACGACTCCACGACGATCTTTGTGGACAAGCTCATCGACCTTTTTGTGGAAATCGCGCCGCCCATCATCGTTCAGATCAATGAAGCCATTGAAGCGCGTGAAGCCCGCGCTCTGGAACGTCATGCTCATAAGCTCAAAGGGACGAGCCGCAACCTCGGTGCCCATCAATTGGCGGCGAGTTGTGAGCTCCTTGAAGAGCTTGGAAGTCAGAACAGTTTTGATGGTGCCCGGGAAGTGACCTCGCGTTTGATGATGCAATTCGAGGCGGCACGGCTTGAGCTTCTCCGCACCTACCGATCCGGGGCCGAACGTGCCTCATGATCCGGGTCTCAATCCGTTCTTTTTCGCCAGATTTCTAGGTTGAAGGTCGGAAAAATTCTCAAAATCAAGTGGTTTACCGGAACCTGGCCACAAAACGGAAGGAACTCGATCCTCAAGAACCCGCGATGGTTCTGCGATAGAGGGATAAGAGGTGCAATGGGTGCACCCGAAATGGAGGTCACTCCTATGAACAGCAATCTGAAGCGTGAAACAGAAGTCGCCCTGAGCTTTCCGCCAGCGCCACGGATCGTTCTCTTTGACGATGATCCCTTCTTCGTCCGCATGATGGAGCAATACGCCAGGCGAAATTACCTGTCCTTGACCGGCGTCTGGAGGATGGACGACATCCCCAGGATTGCGAGGCAGGACTTTGACCTCGCGATTATCGACTATGACCTCGGTGATCTCAGCGGGATCGAAGTGGCTGAATTCCTGGAAGAGGTCTTTGACACGATGCCTTTCATTATGATCAGTCACTCGCAGCGCTGGCCTGATAAAAACCAGCCCTGGCCCCGATCGGTGCGGAACTTTGTTTTGAAAGAAAATGGTCCAGCCATGATCCTGGACACAGCACTTGAAGCTTATGCTTTTTCGAACAGGTGATAACCAACCAGGAGAAGGAGAATGTCATGCTGCATAAAAAGAGTTTGGAGGGGTGTCGCATCATTCTGATCGACGACGATCGATCGTTTGGTCTGATCATGAAACAGTGTGCCATCCAACGCGGCGTCTCGCTCGACTATTTCGAGTCCCTGGCGGATCTGGGTTTTGTTGCCCTGGTTGGAAGTTATGATGTGGCTATTCTTGATTACGATCTCGGAAATATGACGGGCGTTGAGATTGGCGAATATCTTGCGGCGCTGTTCGATCGCATGCCCATGCTCTTGATAAGTGGGACCATGCGAACCCCGAGTCCCGACGAGATCAGGAAGGGCCTTGTCCGACCTTTTTTACACAAGAACAGCGGCTATGATCGCATCCTGACGACCGCTCTGGAGCTTTTCAACTCCAGAGCCTCGACATCGCGGTCCGGATCCAGCCCGGTAGGATTGGGAATCCTATGAGGTCTGGCTCACGGACCGGGCAGCCGGGCCGTGCCAAACCAAAAAGCATAGAGATTCTGGATCGCCTGACGAAGTTGATTGAGGTCTCCGGGCTTGGAAACAAATGCATTGGCATGCAGCGAGTAACTTTTCCGAATGTCCGAGGGAGCACTGGAAGTGGACAGAATAATCACAGGGAGACCAGCCAGATCAGGGTCGGCACGGATCTCGGCCAGCACTTCAGAACCATCCTTCCTGGGCAAATTCAGATCGAGAAGGACGAGGTGAGGTCGGGGCGCATCTGCATAGGCCCCCTGCTGTTTAAGAAAGGACAAGGCTTCCTCGCCATCTTCAACATAATGAAGTCCGAGTTCACTATTGCAACTCTTCAGGATATTTTGGATCAGCAACCGATCGCCTGCATCATCATCGACGAGCAGTATGCTGCCTGGAATCCTGGCTCGACCTGAGTTCGGCATGTCCTACTCCATACTCGAGGGTTCTGCACTCCTTTGAATTCACCACTATCCTAACACGCGTTCGCCTCATGGTCACGCTCACGACATTTCGCATACGCGAAAGCCCCGGCCTGAAAAAAGCTTCGGAAGTGCAGGATTCGAGCAGGCCAGGACCTGATCCCTATTGTTTGGCGCCGCAAGTTCCACTAGCTTACGAGCATCATAGAACCCCATGAAGCGAGGAAGCGAACATGAGTTTTCAACGCGTCAGTTCAGGTGGAATCTGGGAAAAGAAAGTAGGATACTGCCGGGCTTTGCGGGCCGGCAATTTCGTCTTTGTCAGCGGCACGGCTCCGGTCGGCGAGGGAGGGAAAGTCGTGGCGCCGGGTGATGCCTATCGGCAGGCACGCCGCTGCTTTGAGATTGTGAAGGAATCGCTCGCTAAACTGGATTGCCCCTTGTCAGCCGTGGTGAGAACCCGCATGTTTGTGACCGATGTTTCGCGCTGGGAGGAATATGGTCGGGCCCATCAGGAATTCTTTGGGGAATACCCTCCGACAACGGCCATGCTGGGGATTGATGCCCTGGTGGATCCTGAGATGATGATCGAAGTGGAAGTGGATGCGATTCTTCCAGCGCAGAGTTAAGAGGCGGGAGGGCGTTCCGCCCTCCTGGAATCAGTGTCGATTCCAGCAACTCAGGGGATACTGCTTGCCGCGCCACGTGGTTTTACCCACGGCCGTCGTATTGTGGCTGACAAAATCCAGATACCAATTGTCCGGCTCCTGGCCCATGTAACGAATTTTGAGGCGGTTGCCGTTCGTGCCGGGATTGATGCCGAGTCTGACCCACGGTGCACCGTTGTCACTGAACCAGCCAATGGTTTTCACACCCGACGTTGTCGAGCAGATATCGCCGTGACATGACGTCTGCGGATCGTTGACCACCTGCCAAACCATTTTGGCAGGACGTCCATCAATGTTGCAGTCCCACGAGCCATGATACCATTGTTTGGTGATCAGGCCGCCAAAGGCGGAGGACGTGGACAGAGCGAGAATCGGAAGCATTAAATATTTGGCGTAAGAAATTCTGAACATAAGCTTAACCTTCGTTCATGTTGGACAACTCAACAACATGACGAAGACGTGTGAGCCCGGGGTTTACTGCAGATTTTTTTCAGGAGGAGGGGACGGTCACTCGTCCCCTGGTCGATCAATTCCCAGCGGCGCGGGTCGGCGTAGCCGTATGCTTTTCCAGGAACTGAGCCAGTCTCAAATAAAATTCATAGCGGTTGGCATCCTGACTGAATCCATGCCCTTCGGAATCCTTGGCCATCCACTCAAAAGGTTTGCCCGCTTTCTCCAAAGCCTTGCGCAGTTCTTCCGCGTTGGAAAAGGGCACGCGCCGATCATCCTTGCCGTGGGCAATGAAAATCGGAACCTTGATTTGGTCAATATTATAGAGCGCGGAACGCTTTTTCAGATCGTCCTCGTCCGTGCCGAGAGCGCGATCCATATAATCCTCACCGGCATCAAAATTCGCTGTATCGCTGTCACTGCGTTGAATGGTTAAATAAGAAACCCCGACATAGGTCACCGCACAACGGTAGAGGTCGGGTTCACGCACCGCTCCCATGAGAGCCGCATAGCCGCCGTAGCTCCCCCCATAGATCGCCAATCTTTTCGGGTCAGCATATCCTTCTTTGACCAGCCAGTGCGTGGCGTCGGTCAGGTCGTCCTGCATTTTAAGACCCCACTGCTTGTAGCCGGATTCCAGGAATTTCGTACCATATCCACCCGACCCGCGGTAGTTCACCTGCAGCACCGCGAATCCGCGTTCCGCCAGGAACTGCACTTCGGGATCATAGCCCCAGAAATCACGGACGCCGTGAGGTCCACCGTGTACCACCAGCACGGCCGGGAGATTTTTTTGCGGGCCCTTGGGCGGCAGGGTCAGATAACCATGAATGTCCAGGCCATCACGGGCCTTGAATTGCACCGGTTTCATGGCTGCCAGGTTCTCCGGTTTCAACCACGATCTCGAGCGTCCCAGGAACGTGACCTGGCGACTTTTCACATCGATCTTGTAAAATTCACCCGGGTTCTTATCGCTGGATATCCTGAAGATGCCGACGGACTGATCATAAGTCAAACTCACGCCATCAACCCGCTGGTGTTTAAAACTAATTAGAAGGTCGCGATAGAGCTTCATCACCTCCGCATTCGGGTCGATCATTTCGACTTCGGGATAGTCAGGATCATAAATTACGCCGACCAGCCGATCCCCCCGGTCCATGACAAACCCCGTGACGTCCACCTTTGGATCCCCGGAGATCAGTTTGGATTGTCCTGTGGTCAAATCCAGCCGATAGACACCCTCCCTGCCTGTTTCCAGGGACGAAGTCAAATAGAGCACCTTGCTCTTGCTGTCGAGATGAAGAGGCTTCAGATGACCCTTGCCTTTGACAGGATACTGCAGTTTCTCCCACTTGGTCCCACGCCCGAGTCGATAATGAATTTGACTTTCATCGAAGGATTCATCACTGACCTCCAACGCTACGTTGACTTCTCCCTGCTCGTCAGCCAGGAAGAATCCGCGTTCGATCGGCGGCGAGGCCAGCTTCTTTTCCTGACCGTTATTGACGTTGACCTTGACAGCCGTGGGCCGTCCACGGTCCGACCAGTGGTAGCGGGCCATCACCACATGATCAGGATCATTCGGCAGGATCCTCACGAGGTGGTAACTCGCCCGCTGTTTGGCGAAGAAATTTTTAAAATTGCGGCCATTATAATCCACAAAAAAGGTTTGCACATCCCAGTCACGGCCATCGAGGTAACCATATTTCTTGCCAGCCCGCAGGATGAGTCTCGTATTGTTGACCCACTCATAATCCAGGATATGCCGCTCATCATCGAATTGGCCGGTAAAGAGCAGACCTTTGAGATCGCTGGAGAGAATGCCGATCGAATTCACGCCATTCCTGGGATAAAGCGCAGCGATGAAGCGGCCATCCGGGGAGATCTTCAGTTGAGAGTATTCCGCCTCGCGGAAAAAATCCTGCAGGGGCTGATGATTCCCATTGAATCGATCCAGTTCGGATTGGATTTCGCTGGTCAACTGCGCCTTTTGAAAGGTGCAACCCACAAGCCCCATTCCCAGTAGCATAAGGACTATGAACGATTTGCGCACGAGCCGGAACCTCCTTGGTTTATCTCTTAACCCAAACGTCTGAAGATCGGAAATATTGCAGAAAACTTGAGAGGATGCACAGGCTTGTCTCTCATGGGATCAACCCCTCGGTGGGGATTGGGAATTATGGACGCTGGCTGCGCCATATCCCCGGCGCAACCTGTTGGTTTTGCTCCAGGGACGGGCTGCTGCCCCCTCTCCTTGACCAATATTTCCTGCCGGTTCCTATTCCAAGTAACAATGGCTGGTCTTTTGCAAGATCCCTTTCAGTAGGCATCGCCGTGTGATCAATCCCATTTCGATTTTTGGAGGAGGAAAAGTCCATGAGTTATGATTCAAAACGTCTTCGCTTCGTTCTGGTAACGATGGCCAGCGGCCTTTTTCCGTCAACACCGTCATGGGCGGAGCCAACCGATCATGACAACACCGTTTGCGAGAAGCTCGCGGGTGTCATTCACGATCCCCAAATTCACGTTCGCCTGGAATCACGTCCCGATGGTTTCATCCTGCGCATGGATAGTCAGCAGGCCAACAGCCAGACTGCGGCCCGAGCCTTCGCCGTTGAAGTCTTGAAGCAACACAACCTCGCCGTGGAAGTCCCCCATACCAATGGTTATGGTCTCCCTGAACAATGACGAGTCCTGCCGACGGATCGAAACCATGTTGGTTTCGATTCGTCATGCCGTGCGCGAAAAAACTTTTGTTTGCGTCAATTGCCTCACCAAACGGTACTTTCCATTAATTCTTTCTTTCCTGAATCATTCGCTATAATTTATTACTCACGATTTCAACACATTAACGATTGGTGTTTGGTTTGCATGGGACGGGCTGTGGGCGTTGCGCCTCATGGCTCGAACCCGATCGATCGGCCTTAACAACCCTTAACGGAGTTTTCGTATGATCTCCCTCTCCAACCGTCTATGGCATCCCCTCTGGGCTTTAGGAGCCCTGCTGCTCCTGGCGTCCCATCCGCAAAGAGGTTTGAGTGCTGACTTAAAAACGGAAGAGGCAAAACTGACTTTCGCTCCCGAAGTGCCGCCTCCCCTGAATCGGAAGACTCCGGCCAGGGTCATCGTTCATCTGGAAGCGAAAGAGGTTGTATCCCGTCTGGCCGATGGCGTTGACTATACGTTCTGGACTTTTGGTGGCGAAGTTCCCGGCAAGTTCATCCGGGTTCGCGAAGGCGATACCGTCGAATTCCATTTCAGCAATCACCCCAGCAGCAAGATGCCACACAACATCGACCTTCATGCCGTCACCGGCCCTGGCGGTGGTGCCTCGGCGTCCTTTACCGCCCCTGGTCACAAATCCGTCTTTACCTTCAAGACCCTCAATCCCGGGCTCTATATCTATCACTGTGCGACAGCACCTGTGGGTATGCACATAGCCAACGGCATGTATGGACTGATCTATGTCGAACCCAAGGAAGGCCTGCCCAAAGTCGATCGCGAGTTCTATGTGCTGCAGAGTGAATTCTATACCAAGGGCAAATATGGTGAACGTGGACTGCAGGCTTTTAGCATGGACAAGGCCCTGCGCGAGGAACCGGATTATGTTGTTTTCAATGGATCCGTAGGAGCGAGCTCGGGGAACCGTTCGATGACCGCCAAGGTTGGCGAGACCATACGCCTCTTCGTCGGCAACGGCGGTCCCAACCTCGTATCCTCCTTCCACGTAATCGGGGAAATCTTCGACAAGGTCCATGTCGAAGGCGGATCCATGGTGAACAAGGACGTGCAGACCACTCTGATCCCGGCCGGTGGTTCGGCTATCGTCGAGTTCAAGGCCGACGCTCCAGGAACCTATATTATTGTCGATCACTCGATCTTCCGCGCGTTCAACAAGGGTGCTCTGGCCCAAATCAAAGTCGAAGGCAACGATAAAAAGGAAATCTATTCCGGCAAGGAGAAGGATGAAGTCTACCTGCCCGAGGGTTCCGGCATTCAGTCCATCGATACCGGCACCAAGGCCGCGCCTCCAGCCAAAACCAAGGCGGAACGCATCGCTGTTGGTAAGAAGGTCTATGATACCAACTGTGCGGCCTGTCACCAGCCCAATGGCGAGGGCATTCCACGCGCCTTTCCTCCTCTGGCCAAGGCTGATTACCTGAATGCTGATAAAACGCGCGCCATCCACGCCGTCGTACATGGATTGGAAGGCCGAATCGAAGTGAACGGACAGGAGTTTGATAGCGTGATGCCGGCCTGGACTCTGAGTGATGATGATATCGCCAATGTTCTGACCTTCATTTACAACTCCTGGGGCAACAGCGGCAAGGAAGTGACACCCGCTGAAGTGAAAGCCGTCAAGGCCGCGAAGAAATAGCCAGGTCGTGGATCACGGGGGCAGGTCTATATGAACAGTTCAAAGGTTTCCATCATCGCTCTGTTGCTTTGCGGTCCCAACGCCTGGGCTCTGGCCCAGGAAGACAGCTTCATGCTGCAAATTCCAGCGGGCCTTTATGAATCCTTTGTTCCGGAGAAAAAGACGCCGCGGGCCCCTCTCAAGGCCCCGGTCATCCCGGTGGCCGCATTCGCCATCGACAGAACCCCCGTGACCAATCGTCAGTTCCTTCAGTTTGTTCAGCAGAATCCCAGCTGGCAGCGTAACAAGGTCAGCCGGCTCTTTGCGGATCCCAGCTATTTGAATCACTGGGTTGATGAGCGGACTCCAGGACCCCGGGCTCCGGATGCGAGCCCGGTGGTCCACGTCTCCTGGTTCGCGGCCCGTGCCTACTGCCGAGCCCAAGGCAAGCGCCTGCCCACGACCTATGAGTGGGAGTATGTCGCCGGACCCGAATTTTACGGTCGCACGCCGGAGGATCGGGAAAAATTTTTGCAGGTGATCCTGGAGTGGTATTCCCGACCTTCGGCGGCTGTCCTCGGCGCGGTGGGAGCGGGACAGCCTTCTGAACATCGGCTTGGTGTTCAGGATCTGCATGGGCTGATCTGGGAATGGACCAGTGATTTTAGTTCCAATATTGCATCCACCGAAGCCCGCAGTAATTCGGCCCCCGAGGCCGCTGAATTTTGTGGGGCAGCCACCCTGGGCGGAAAGGATCCGTCCAACTATGCAAGCTATATGCGCTTTGCTTTCCGAAGCAGTCTGAAAGGAGGATTTTCCCTTGGCAACCTTGGTTTCCGCTGCGCGCGTGATCGTGCGCCTTAATTTGATGTCTTTTATCCTTTTGCTTTCCACGTTATCGCAAGCTGTCCTGGCCCAGGAGGCAAGCAGGTCGAGCGAACAGGGAAGCCTTCATGAGCTTACCAGCAGCTGGACCGATCAGAACGGCCAGAGATTTGTCTGGAAGGATATGCAGGACAGGATCGTGCTGGCCAGCATGGTCTTCACCAGCTGTGAACAAACCTGTCCGCTGATTATCAGTGAGCTGGCGGCGCTGCAGAAGGCTCTTCCTGAAAAACAGCGAAGCCAGGTTCAGGTTCTGCTCTTCAGCTTCGACCCGGAAAGGGATACCCAGGAACGTCTGGCTCAATATGCCAAGGAAAGAAAACTGAATCCCGACTGGCGTCTGCTCCGGGCTCCGGACGAGGACGTGCAGGAGCTGGCTGCGGTGCTCGGTGTTCGTTATAAAAAAATGCAGACCGGGAATTTCGCCCACTCGAATATTTTTACCGTCATCGGACCCAAGGGTCAGATAGGGCACCAGCAGTTGGAACTTTTCCGTGGTCGCGCGGAGACGGTTGAAGCGCTGCAGGCCCTTCTCAATTCTGCCCCTCGCAAATAATTCGTTTTTGGCAATCGCTTGATCTGCAGCAACGGGCGCGCGGGATAACGAGCAAATCCAACACAAGGCCCCCGGCGCCGCTCCACAGCTGATTTTATCCTGCTATTATAAGAGTCTGGAGCGCCGTAACCACAGCGTTTCTGGCAGGTTTATTGCTAGAGTTGGCTTGATCAGCGAGAAGGGGATTTTTTGTGTTGAACTCAATGAAGTCAGGACTGCTCCTGCTCCTCCTATCCGCCTGCGGGAGTGATGGTGGCAGCGGCTCGTCGCAGACCGATCCGGAATCCACCGACACGGACGTGGCCCAGGGCAACACCTGCTCACCGCGTGATACGCCGATCACTCGCATTGCGGATGTGATAGCGCTCATCAATGAACTGCCCAAGCCTTTGAGCCTGGATTGTCTGATCGCCAGTCTCAGGCATCCGCTCGAAGTTCAGGCCACGGCCAGCCGAATCAGTGCACAACCCGCCATCAGTCGGGAACAGCCGCGCATATTTTTGCAGAGCGAAGGACTTTTTCTGTCGGTCGTGCCGGGTGACAATCTTTTGGAATTTGGTGAGACCTGGCAGGAAACTCTTTCCATCAAGGGTGAGCTCGCCTTTCCCATTGAAGAGGCGCTGAGTGATAATGCACCCTTTGTGCAAATTGGGCCGATTTTCAATCAAACCCAGACTCGCTGTGGGGGCCCCTGTCACACCCCAACGGTCGAACACTCCAAAATGGGCGGCGTTTCGGTCTTTGCTTCGCAAATCGTACGGCCCAATCCGGAATTTCGCGTGCCCCTCGAGGAGTTGAAGGCAGCGTGGAACAACTGCACAACTTTGGATGAGGCGGCTTGTCAGCTTTATAAGGCCATGTTTGATGCAGCCGAACCGGTCTCGTTTGAGTTCAATGAAGACTTGCCATTCTTCTGAACGGTCTCACGCAGAAAAGGAAGAGGTTATCGACCTCTTCCCCTTGGACTTGACCTGAGTTTGAATTACTGGACAGGTGCGGGCGCAGGTGCCGCCTCAGGAGCGACAGGTGCGGCCTTATTGTTCTTTCTCACAGTTCCCGACACCGCTGCACCATGACCTTTTGCAGCTGCCGATACACCACCAGCTCCTTTTACGCGTGCGGGATCTTTGGCGGCTGCACTGACAGCCTTGCCATGGCCTTTGGCAACAGCGGAGGCTCCACCTGGAGCTGCATAGGCGCCCATGCTGACAACAGCGATCAAAAGTGCAAGCGTGACGTTTTTCATGTTCGTTCTCCAAAATGTTGACTCGCATCGAAACGAGATAATCACTGATCGACATTTTCCGTCTTGAATTGAAAAAACTTTGTAAGACCCTTCAAGCGTGGAAAGTTCGACCGCACAATTTCGCGCGACACGCGATCCGTGCGTCTCTGAAGAGGGTCCAAATTCCGGTTTTTTCTGTGTAGATAACCACCCTCGTAAATAATTGAATTCATTCGATATATCATGAATATGTCAAGTTTTTCCACAGAATGACGATAAGGAATTTGTATATGCGCTTTTTGATGCCTGGAGGAATCATCACGTGCCTTTTGATCACGCATTTCACAATGCGCTGCGAGCCTTTTTGTTCCTGTTCATCATCATCAACGTGAGCTCCATGATTTCATGGGATTCAGCCCATGCAGCACGTCGTGCTATCAAGAAGCGCGCTCAGACACCCAGTCCATGGTTTGGAAGCACGGACGTGACATATTCCAACTGGTTCAAGGACAAGCTGGAAGGTGGTGGAGAAACGCGAATAGGCAGCCTTCAACTCGGATTGAATCTTCCCTACAACTTTTCCACCTTCATTCGAGTGAGCGCCATGCCCGATCCGGATGGATTCCAGGATGTCCACGCGGGTTTGAGCAAGAGCTTCATCGTCCATCCCTCGTTGCGTCATACCCTTTCATCATCGTTCTCTCTGCCGACATCGGAATACAGTCGCTCCATTCAGCAGAAAACGCAGGCCTCCATCGCAGCGACTCAGGAATACTTTCTCAGTTCTGCAACTCTGACGTTTACGGGCTATGGGGCGCGAGCGTTTTATCGGGACGACGGAGCCATCACACCCGAGGCTTCGCTCTGGCTCAAAAGGGAAAATAGAGGCCAGGCAAAGAAAAACCGTCCTCGTTCGGCCACCCCTTTGACGACGGATGGCCTGGCGGTTGACGAATTTGGAACCGCTGCAGGCTTGGAGTTTGATTACAGCGACGTGATTTACCAGACGCGTTTTGATCGACTCTGGGGAGGAGCCTTGGATTTCACCTGGCGCTTCAATAGCTCATGGGCCGTAAGCAGTGCCGGTTCGCTCACACAATCGATCTTCACGACTGACGAGTCGGTATGGACGGCGGACGTGACCCTGATGCAGGCCACCTACTCGCACCGCTCACTCTCCCTCTTCGCAGCGACAGGTTTCCTGGATAGCTCGCCTGCCATACTCTGGCCCAAGGCCAGGACCGTGACCATTGGCACGAGCTATCTCTTCCTGAATTAATGGCCTGTCGTCCTCTCGGCTGCGTCGGGTGCATCCATCCCTGGGATCATGAATCCAACTTTTTGATACATGACACGAATGGCTTCCAAATCCGCTTCGAGGGAGTCCCCGGGGATCAGCTGCCCGGCCCAGATCGTCCGCTTGTTCTGATTATCCAGATACCAGCAGACGATGGGAACCTTGGCCTCTTTCGCTATGTGCCAGAACCCGGTTTTTATTTTTTGAACCCCACGCCGCGTACCTTCGGGTACAAGCGCCAAATGAAACTCGTCCCGGCTAGCGAATTCCTCGGCCATCTGCCTGACCAGACCGGTCGACTGGCTTCGATCGACAGGAATGGCCCCCAGTTTCTTCAGGAGCCCGCCATAGGGCCAGCGAAAGTCCTGGTTGCGAACCAGGACATGGCCCTTCTTTTTGACGATGGCAAACCCGGAAAAGGCCATCACCGTATCCATGATAGTCGTATGAGGGAAGCCAATAATAACCTGCTTCTTTTGCCAGTAAGGCGGCAGTGGCTCACAGGTCCAGCCGCGCAGGGCATAGATGGAGCGACCAACTTGACTTAAAATATTTCGATACATAAGGACTCGATTGTTCGCTGGACTGAGGTTGAATAAGGGCTGAACAAGGACCGCAGCGTAGCATGGCTGGCCCTCAGGCGACAAGGGCTTCGCGCTGGGCATGAGAGGAGCAGGGCCTGGGATCCGGGCCCTGGATTAGTGAGGATACTTGGACAAGGTTCGGACCAGGAGCTTGCGATCAATGGGCTTGGTGATGTGGTCATCGAAGCCGCTTTGGAGGGACCGATTATGTTCCTCCTTCATCGCGTGGGCGGTCAGCGCAATGATCGGCTTCTTATAGCCGTGATCCCGCAGCGTTCGAACGGCTTCGTAGCCATCCATCTCTGGCATTTGAATGTCCATTAGCACCAGGTTGAAATTGTCACTGAGAGCGCGCTCCACACCCTCGCGTCCGTTGTTGGCTGTCGTGACAGAGGCCCCGAGAACCTTCAAAATACGTTTAATCAGAGCCTGATTATCCGTGCTGTCATCGACGACCAGAATCTTGAGACGGCTGAGATTGACTTCTTCTGCGGGTTTGGCCAGCGGGATGACGTTGTTCACCATCTGATCGGAGCTTTGGAAAAGCACCGTTTCACTGATGCCCGGATCGATCGTCACCACGAAGGTGCTTCCCTGCCCCGGTGCGGATCGGCTGAGGATCACATCACCGCCGAGGATATTGGCAAGCTTTTTCGAAAGAGCCAGGCCCAGACCTGTCCCTCCGAATTTCCGGGTGGTGGACACATCCGCCTGGGAAAAGGGAGCAAAAATCCGCTCCATTTTTTCCGGGGAAATCCCTTCACCCGTATCGGTCACGACGAACACGAGTTTCATCGTATCATCGGCATAGGGCTGAAGTTTGACACGAACGGTCACGGAACCCCGCTGCGTGAACTTGATGGCATTGCCGACGATATTCAAAAGGATCTGCCGCAGACGAAGCGCATCGGTTCTAATTTGTTGCGGCATGACGCCTTCTGATGTCACCTTCAATTCGATGCCCTTGGCCGCCGCTTCCAGACTGAGGATCGAGGCCAGTTCCTTCAGAATGTCACTGAGAGGAACATCCGACCGTTCGACCTCGAGCTTGCCGGCCTCGACCTTCGAAAGATCCAGGATGTCATTGATGATGTTCGACAGGAGCTGGCCATTGCGCCTGATGATCTCCATATAGTTGGAGCGCTCCGGACTGGTCAGTTCCTCGGTGATCAACAGCTCGGAAAAGCCCAGGACGGCTCCGAGCGGCGTTCTGATTTCATGGCTCATGTTCGCCAGGAACGAGCTCTTCGTGGCGTTGGCGACTTCAGCCGCTTCCTTGGCCTTTTCAAGTTCCGCCTGAATTTCCTTGTGCCGCGTGATGTCGCTGGCCACGACGATAAAACCTGATACCTTATGTTCGCTGTCAAACTCCGGCACAAGCGTTATGGCGAGAGTCGCCGTGGTGGTGCCGCTCGTCGATTCCTTTTCATAGGTCGTGACCGCGCCCGACAGAACATTTCTTATAAAGGGTTCATTCCTTTTGTACCGGGCGTCGTCGAAGATATCATGCAGGGTTTTTCCATTCACAGGCTCATGACCCTTATGATTAAACCACTTGCAAAACGCCTCGTTGGCGAAGAGGAAGCGTTCATCCCTATCCAGCTGGGCGACGAGCACAGGCAAGGCATTCGTGATTGTGCGCAGCTGATTTTCACGTTCCTGAAGGGACTGCGTCCGCATGCGAACCCGTTGTTCCAATTCCTCATTCAGCTGCCTCAGGTTTTGTTCGGACTCCTTGACCTGTGTGATGTCGCGCGTCACCGAGGAAAAACCGGACAGGGTCCCATCCGGGTTGCTCAGAGGGACGATGACCACACTCGCCCAGAAAATGGAACCATCCTTCCGCACCCGCCGGCCCTCGCCTTCAAAGTGCTGCGATTGCCGGGCCGCTTCCAGTTCATGATGAGCTGTGCGATTGGCGACATCCTCCGGCCGATAGAAGATCGACACATGCTTGCCGATGACCTCCTCTTCAGGATAGCCGGTGATACGCTGAGCACCTGAATTCCAGGTCGTGATCCGGCCTGCTGGATCCAGCATGAAGATGGCATAATCCTTGACGGCTTCCACCAGACGGCGGAATTTTTCTTCGCTTTTTCCCAGGATCTCATCCGCTTTCCTGCTGCGCCTGGTCACCAGCCTATGAGCGAACGATCCCGCAAGAGCCAGGCCCAGAATGACAAGGGAAGCCACGATAACGACCACGGCCAGCCACGACGTGACAATGAGATGCTCACTGCCAATGGTTGAGGTTTCCTTGTGCACGAACGTGGCCGCATACATGCCTGTATAGTGCATGCCGGAGATCGCCAGCCCCATCACAACACTGGCGCTCAGAATTTTCCAAAACTTTTCCTCCTTATCCCGCAGCCGGATCAGGATAAAAAGAGCCCCGTACGAGGCCAGCAGGGCTATGACGACCGAGAGCACGACGAGGTAAATATTCCACTGGATCGTGGCCGCCATGCGCATCGAATACATGCCGATGTAATGCATGCCGGCGATGGCAGCGGCCATGGTAATGCCGCCGGACAGTATGGAACCCATTGGGACAAGAGGCTGGCTCAGCATGTGAAAGGCCAGTCCGGAAGCTCCGATGGCGACAGCCACCGACAGAATCATGAGGGGAAGATCATAGGCCATGGTCATGCCGGGCATTTCAAAGGCGAGCATACCAACAAAGTGCATGCTCCAGATGCCAACGCCCATCGCCAACGCTCCGCAGCTCAACCAGATGGCGCGAGCACGACCTTGGGCCTGAACCACGCTATGCGCAAGATTCAGAGCAACATAGGAAGCGAAAATCGCAACGATTATGGATATGGTGACCAGGAGGGGACTGAACTGTGTTTCCATGACCATGGTTGAGAGCTCCTTTCAGACCCTATGCCGATACGATGCATCAGTTGAGATCATTAGGATGATGGGTGCTACATGGATTTATCAATACGCCAACCACATGATAAACTCCAGTAACTTGCGTGAAAATGAAGCGTCATAAGCTTCACATTCAGATCAGGCGGGCCTTTCGTACGGCAGAGGTCGGCAGGGAATGGTCTTACTATTTGACATATGAGGGAGGTTCCCGCGCCGGGCCTTTTCACGGGACGGAACGGGCCAGCTGGCGCCGCGTGCCGGGATACCGCCTTCACGCGCCTAAAGGCAAGGTTTCCGATTCAACCGGTGAAGGGTCCAGGGCATAAAGTGTCATGAGATCACGTATGCCGCGAATCTGAAATTCGCCGAGGTAACGGCAGCGGCCCTCGGGCAGTTGTTCGGCGATCACTCGCGAGAGGATAATTTCATTGGCCTCCGCCATGGCTTCAATCCGGGAGGCGATATTAACGGAATTTCCCACCACCGTATAATCAGAGCGGCGTCGGCCTCCAAAACTTCCTATCACGGCCGGCCCCTGGTGAATGCCGATGCGCATGGCAAAGTTATGCCCCTCATGGTTTGTTTGCCAGCGCTTGTTCAACGTCTGCAGACAGGCCTGCATCGCCTGAGCGCAACGCGCGGCCTTGCGGGCCTGATCCTCGGCGGTCATGGGATCGGGGACTCCGAAGATGACCATGACAGCGTCACCTATAAATTTATCCACGGTACCGCCTTCCTCCATGACGATATCCGTCATATGAAGGAAGAAGTCATTCAGAATATGCGAGACCGCCTGCGCACCCAGCTGATCGGTGGCCAGCGTGAAATCACAGAGATCCGCGAAGAGGACTGTGACCGTTTCCATTTTCGCGGATTCCTCGAGGCGCGACCGTCCCTCGAGCACTTCCTGAACCATGACCGGCGGCAAAAAGCGCTGCAGGATGTTGTTTTCGATATAGGATTGCAGCTCTTCGATCCTTCTGTTCTTGCGTCCCATACGGATTGAATGCATGGCGATGATCAGGCTGATGAAACCGATAAGGCCGATACAGACGAAGAGGATGGCGTTGTACTTGCGATTCCCTTCCAGTTCCATGGCCTGAATTCTGTTCTCCTGCTGCAGTCTTTCGTTGGCCTGGGTCCGACGTTCGAGCTCGAACTGCGCATTGTACTTCTTTGCCAGCTCGACATTGCGGGTTTTTTCAAGCTGACTCATGACTCCCATGAGACGCTGATAGGTTTTGGCCGCCTCTTCAAAGCGACCCATGCGCATCCGGAGCAGGGCCTCATATTCTGTGATGGCTTGGAGAGGGACCAGGGCGTCCTCAAGCAAGGGATCCTTCCTGAGGAGTTCGAGGATCTGCTCGGCCTCCCGGAATTGATTCAACTGCACATGAGCTTTCAGAAGTTCCAGACGCGCTTCAAAGGCGGCAAAGTTATTCGTTTGGGCTTCAAAAATGTCCAAGGACTTCAAAAGTTCCGTCAGGGCTTCGCGATATCGCTCCAAACCATTCAAGCTGAGCCCGATCCCGAAGTGCCCGTAGGCGATGCTCTGGGTATCGTTCATGTCGACGGCAAAACGCAGGGAGTCCTGGTAAGCCGCCAGGGCTTCCGACCAACGGCGCGCATCGGCAAAACAAAGGCCCAGATTGTAGGCTGCGAGGTTGCCCAGAAAGCGAAGCTTCGCATCAAGGGCGTAACGTTTCACCTCCTCAAAAATGGAGATGGCCCGCCCCTGGTCCTCCACCGACAGCTTCATGTAAGCGCTGCCGATATTATTCAGGATCGCATAGTAGGTGTGATCATGCGGGTGATTCTTCAGAGCATCAAAGGCCTTCTGAACATAAAGAGCCGCCTGGCTTTCGTTGCCATACTTCAGGCTGAAATTGGCCAGGTTGTTATAGAGGCTGGCCGTGAAGCGCGGTAACGCGAGGGTTTCCACTTTGGGTTCGAGGCTCTGCAGCAGATTCAAAGCGTCCTGGCTTTGACCGCGATATTCCAAAGTCCGCGACTTTTGAATCAGGAGCATCGCCTCCAGGTCCTTCACTTGGTGCGTTTTTGCGGCCTCCATGGCTTCATCCAGAATGGCTTCGATTTCCTCATAACGCCCCAGGTAGGACAGGCCGATGATCATGGCGGTTGAGGCCCGAATCCATAGGGCCGCCTGCTCTTTCCTGCTCACGGAGGCCCGTAATGTCACAGCCTGGTCATAGGCAGCCTGCGGATCATCGAGGAGTTGACGTTCGACGAAAGTGGCTTGCTCCATCCACTGTGATGAGGATTCCGCACGCACCGGGGCGGTCCAGGCCAGGGCGAGGAATAAGGCAAGGATGAGAGTTTGGATACGATCCATGAGCCAGCCCAGGACACTTCATTGAAAGGCTCAACATTCAAGTGGATTATCGGTAAGAATGGCAAAAGGAAAATCATACTCTTGTGAAAGAGAATCAGGGGCGGGAGAGCCCGGGCGAGGCTCCCACCGATCATGGGGGATTACTGTTCAAACGTACACTGGCTGACCAGCTGTCGCGTTTGAAGATCAAAGTGAGTGGAGCACTCCACGTTTCTGAGATCCCAGCGTCTGCCATTCGTGACGGCGAATGATTCAGCCCCATTTTTCCGAATCACTTTGATGAAGCTGTCGGAATCCTTGGCATTGGCGCGAACAAACAGCCCACCACCCACCGAAAATTGGCAGATCTTAACGTTGGTGCCGGACACGCAGAAAGCCTCGTCCGTCTGGTAAAAAGTGGACTCAATCGAGGATTGTTCCTGGATACCTGAGCGCTCCAAAACAGCGATCATCGTCTTGGCATCATGCCCTTGAGCATCCAGCAGGACAGGGGCCCGGGACAAACCCATCGCGGCTGGTCCAGACAAAACAAAAGAGAGGCCGGAAACGATCATCACGAGACGAAATTTCATATAAGGTCCTTTTCACGAGAGAGTCAACACATCCTGTCAGGACCCAAACTAGACGCGCCGCAGCGGGAGTTCCACTTGGACGGTCTGGAATCCTATGATGCGATATGCGGAGAAGCAACGTCGATTCAGCCAACAAAAATGTCGCTTTTTCTCTGCAATATTCGGCTCGAATCCACGTCCTACCCTGCAGTTCACTGACTTTTCCAAAGGAACTCCAGCATGCATCTTAATAAAATCGCTCTGATACCAACTCTTCTGTCCCTATTCATTTTGCCAGCCTGCGGATCCAAAAAAAGCAAAAAGCGCGATGTTGCCGGCCCGACAGCCAAGGTTGAATACTTCGTCCACGGCAATCCGACCATCCTTATCCAGGGCAGCACACAGAATAAAACCAGTTTCCTGAAAGTCGAGGAGCTTGACCGCTACAAGAACTTTACGCTATCCGGCTTCACGGCTTTCGTCGAACGGTCTCCGAAGGATACCCCCAAGAATTGGGATGATGTGGAAGACGAAAACAGCACCGAATCGGAAGAGGATGCGATTCGCAAAGCGTTTGAACTGAATGACTTTCAATTTGTCGAAACTCAGGCAGGCAAATGGTCCTATCAGGATGGCCAGGCCGACTCCGTGGAATTGGGTTTCGTGGAAAAGGATGGCGTGCTTAACCTGGCAACGTTCAAAAACTTTCCGGTCCAAATTCAGCACTATAGTTTGAAAGATGACGGGACGGCTTTCAGTGTTCTCTTCACCATACCCACTCAAAGTGAAGGTCTGGCGTTGGTCAGTCTGAGCTTTGCCTCCAACGCCGATGTTCAGCCTCTGGTCTTTGCACCTGAGAACTATTCCTATTTGTTCGGCAGCGCCAAGGTTTCCTGGAAACAGCCCATGAAACTGCAGGCCTGCGGCAAGTTTTCTCCTTTCGAACAGGCGTCCATCGAAGCCAGCATAAAGGCCTGGTTTCAAGACAAGGAAGTGGCCAACTTCACATCAAGCCAACCCCTGGCGTTCAGCTTCACAGAAACCTATGCACCCTTCTCTGACCTGAATCAGCAGTGCATTCATCTGGTCCGCAACTTCAAAGCGGAAAGCTCGGACGATTTTTATATCGCCGGCCTGGCGGTCCCGTCCGTGAATGCTGCCAGCAAATCCTTTGTCGACAGCGATGTCTTTGTGTTTGTGGATCACTTTGAGGTTCGTTCCGAATTGATCGCTGGCGACAGCGAAACTCTGATTCATGAAATCGGCCACTATTTGGGGTTGGGTCATGAGTTTCGGAAGGATGAAAACGAGCAGGCCTTGCACCCCAGCATTATGGGTTATAGCCAGGGAATCTCCAGCATTTCGGAATGGGACTTTGCCGCAGTACGTGGTCTCTACGGCGCTCCTTTGCAACCAGCTCCGGAGCTTTGATCGTCCCATCCTATCCGATTCAAGGCGGGGGAATCACCCGCCCATCCATGATTTTCTTCGTGGCCGCTTCCTTCCACGCCAGCACCTGATAGTTCGCGGTAATATTCACACCATAGTATTCATGAGAGCAGCCGGCCGCACCGGGACGCAGGACCCCTGGCGTCTGCTCGTCCACGGCATCATCGGCCTGGAGTCCGCGGCAGGCATACAGGGGATTGCCCAGCGGGTCGACTCCCGAGATGATGGCCTGAGCCGGCTTCAAACCATTGGAAGCTGGGAGCCACTCGAAATACTCATCAAAGCTTCCCTGCGTGATGACCAGTACATCACTGCGATAGATGAGGGTTCGGGCATCATCACTATGGGAAGTCAGGGCTCCATTATTGGTTGTGGCATAGCATATGGACTTGCTTGAATCATTGTAATGAACAATCATTTTGCCGGGAATGATGTCGCCGTTATTATAAAGGCGGCAAAGGAAAAGACTGTCGGCACCGTCATGTTCCGTGCCACCCACAGCGGCATTGGCCGGGATACGTCCCCCATCCAGAGCCAGCCATCGCAAGGCCCCCATGCTGACAGGCGACGCCTCCTGATGCTGGACGCCCGCGCTATCCTGAACTGTCAGCAAAAATTTCACAGCGTTGCGTTGAGCCTGGACCTCTTCCAGGCTTGCGGCCTTCAATGCGATGGTCACGTGCCATTCAGGGCTTGTGAGCAATTCGCTGAGCAGAATATTGAGGCTGCCACTGCCGGAATACTCATAAGACCACTGCACACTGGAGTATTGCGTTTTCAGGGCGATCTTGTTGTTGGTCTTTTGATCGCGAAGCGCACAGTTGACCGTCGACTCAGGAGCGGCGGTCGTGGGAGATTTCATCTCCATACAAATCAAGTAGGAGCCGGAAATGTTCCCGGGCGGGATGACTTTTTCCTCCTCGGCATCGTCCTCCTTGGACATGGGGACGGGCGCGGTGGCCTCCTCTGCAGTCGGAGCCGGCCGCGGCTCGGGCGTCAACACAGTCGTTTCCGTTGCCCGATCCAGAACCTGGTTCGACAGCAGAGGCGATTTATCAAGATTGGCTCTACTGCAAGATACTCCGGCGCAAATGATTGCGACGCAGATTCCCATGTGCTGCAGCATCGCTCGCTCCTTACGAATGCAAGATGTTTATTTCTTATCGGTGCTGAGAATTTCAGACTCGAAGGTTTCCGAATAAGGATGCCATTCCGCGGCTTTGGAGCCACGAAATCGAACCGGCCCATGACTTATTAACCCACTGTTTTTGCAGCTTTTCTTACCCGGCAGCAGAATCCCAGTGGCCAAGCCATGGTCCCTGCCCAAACCATCGACAGGAAAGGCTTTCCCTAACCTGCCTATATCCTTCAACTCAGCTCGCGCTGCGCGGGCGGAACACTCCTTGCTGACAATTCCTTCCGGGAACACCTTCGAAAGAGAGGCTCGAATATGTTACAGAAAAAATCCAAACTTCATGTTTGGCTGACATGTTCGGAGTCGCATGATGATGCCTCACGTCCGCCTGCTTTGTGTTCTCTCCCTCGTGTGCCTGACCGCCTGTCAAATGCGGAAGGCTCCCAAACCACCCCAAGCCAATTCCATCGCCGATGCTGATGCCGAACTTGGCGCAGATCTGGAAGGCGGACTGTCGGCCGGCGACTATGCGGCGCTGGTCTGCGACAAACCTGAAACCTTTCGCGGTTTAAGGGCCTGGCGGCGCCTCAGCAACAGTGAGCTGATCAACACCATTCAGGATATATTCGGTAGCACCGAGGGCGTTGATTTCAGCACCCTGATCAATGACATTCCCAAAAAAGAAGCCTTTGATACGATCGCCATCAAAACGAATTATGTTTATGGCGACCGCTTCAAAGCTTACATGAGCATGGCGAGCAGCCTCAGCTCCAGCGTAAATATCACTCAGCCTCAACTCTTTCCCTGTCTGGCCGAAGGTCGTGCCTGCGTGGAAAAGCGTCTCCCGGAAGTGGGCGGACTCGCCTGGCGTCGTCCTCTTGAAGCGGAGGAAATCAATGAGCTCCTCGCGCTTTATGATAGTTTTGTTGCGGATGGCACTTCGGCGGAAGATTCCACGAGGCTGTTGCTGCAGGCCCTCGTTCTTTCCCATCATTTCCTGTACCGCTCGGAACTCGGTGACAAACAGGGCGACGGCTCGTACCTTTTGAATAACTGGGAACTTGCCTCCGCGCTCTCCTACATCCTTTTAAGGCGACCACCCGACAGTACCCTCCGGCAGCTCGCGCAGCAGGGCGAATTGCAAAAGCCCGAGGTCATACGCAGCCAGGCCGAACGTCTTCTGGCCGACGCCCGTGCGCGGGAAGCCTGGGGTGACTTTGCCTCGATGTGGCTGGATGCCAATCGCGTGCAAACCGTAACGAAGGCGCAGCCGGAATTCAACGCCGATCTGAAAAACAAGCTGGCGGCGGAAGTGAAAGAATTCTTTGTCAACACCATGTTCGATGCCGAGGTGAAAACCTATGGGCAGCTGATCAACTCCTCCTATACCATCGTTGATCCGTCAGCAGCCTGGATCTATGACTCCACGGCCATGAACGGACGCCAGCTGACTTTTGCGCAGGAGCAGCGCCGCGGGGTGCTGGGGCAGGCCGGCTTTCTCGCCAGCCATGCTTTGCCGGATCAACCCAATCCCATCACCCGGGGTGTGTTTGTTGCCGAACGCCTTCTTTGCGTCGGCTTTGCTCCAGCGCCACCCGTGCCCATTCCCGAACCCAAACCCGGGATCACCAATAAGGAACGTTTTCGCGTCCATACGCAGGGAAGCTGTGCCAGTTGCCATGCAACGATCGATGCCATCGGCTTCGCGCTGGAAAACTTCGATGCCCTTGGCAAATTCCGGACGGAAGACGCGGGTCAGCCTATCGTCGTCGACAGCCTTCTGCCCATCGATGGAAAAGAGCTGATGATCACAACCCCGCAAGGCCTGTCGGAAACCATCGCTCAGTCCCGTCAAGGTTTGCAGTGCTTTGTGCGACAGAATTTTCGTTATGGTTTGGGGCGGCTTGAATACGCGCCCAGAGTCATGATTGGGGTCGCGCCCCAGGATAAGCAAACGGTGCAGAGCGAACTGGATCGTTGTCAAATCGAGGCCATTGCAAACCGCATGCAGGAAAACAATGGCGATATGAAAACAGCGATACTTGAACTGGTCACGAGTCCCGCGTTCAGAACCCGTTTGATCGGTGCATTGGAATAAACATGGAACGGCCTGGAGTATATTCATGAAAATCAAGCCCAGCATGACCCGCCGCCAGCTTCTGGAAAGCACCAGCAGTGCGATGCTGCTCTTTCCCCTGTTAAGGCTCCTGCGCGTCACGGACGCCTATGGCCAGGGGGGAATCACGGCCCGGGCCATCTTCGTGTATTTCCCTTCGGGCGCCTACAATGAATCCTTCTGGCCCACGTCGCAGGGTGGAACCATCGGAACCCTGCCGGTGGTCACAGCACCCTTCGAACCGCACAAGGCTGATATCATTCTTTTCAAAGGCCTTTGCACCCGCGGTGACAGCAACCACGATGGGGGCCCTGCCCAGGTTTTTGCCGGCTGGGGAAATGATGGATTGAAACCGGCTGGCGTCAATCCCATCGCCGGCCTTACACCCAAGCCTTATTCCATCGACCAGCTGCTGGCGGATCGCCTGGGCCAGAATACGCTGCGGCGCCTCATCAGCCTCGGTGTTCATACGTCCCTGCCCGCTTCCAGGCAGTCCGTTTCCTTTCGCTCCACGGGTCAGCCCGAGCCGGCCAAGGACAATCCCAAGGCGGCCTTTACCGATATCTTTGGCAACTTCACTTTGCCGACCGGAGGCAGCGGGGCTCTGCGCCTGGCCCAGACCGATGTCGCGACTGGCAAAAAACGCATCATCGATTATCTGCGCGGTGACATTCGAAAGATGAAGCGCATCCTCGGTCCACTCGAAGGCAACATGTTTGAAGCGCATGTGCTGGCGTTGGATGATTTGGAAAAGGAAATAGCCCGTGAGCAAGCCATACAAACCGGAACCATGCCGACCGGCGGCGGTGCGAAGCCCCAGGCCAGCGCCACCTGCAGTCCCAAGGCTTTGGAAGCGCAAATTCCCAATGCCACCAATACCCCGGTGCCCTGGTATCACGCACCGGAGTCCGCGCCTACGGTTTTCAAACTGAACCGGGAAATCATGCTGCAGGCCTTTGCGTGCGGCATCACCCGGGTTGGACTTTTGCAGTATGGGAACTCGGATATTGAAAGCGACCTCATCGCCGAAGGTGTGCAAAGGCCGGGTCAGCGTTATCACCTTCTGTCCCATGCCGGAGGCCCGGAATTTTTCAACACCCAGGCCGGCATGATGCGGGAAGTGGCGACCTTGATCACGCAGCTGAAGGCTGCGAAAATTGGGGATCACAGCCTCTTCGATGAAACCCTGATTCTGGTGGCCAGTGACATCGGTGACAATCCCAACGGCCATGACGGGGTCAATATTCCCGCACTCATGGCGGGACGTCTGGGTGGGAAATTAAAAACCGGTCGCATGATTGAATATCCGTTTATTCCGCGCGACTGGGCCAACTTGAATAACGGCATGCATTGGAACCGTCTCCTGGTGAGTGTCGCTCACCTGATGGGACAGACGGATATCCAGACCATTGGCAATACTCTCTACAGCGGCCCGCTCCCGGAGCTGCTGGGTTGATGGCACCCTTGCTTCTGCTGCTCGGTCTTTGCATGTTCCACAGCCATGCATGGATACCGACAGCCCCGGAACCCAGGTTCCAGCTGCACAGGCCTCGTTTTGTCCGCGCGATGGCCTGTGCGGCCCCCTGGTTCAAAGCCCCGTCCAGGAAAAACAGGAAAGCGCCGCAAGCCCGAAGGCTCCGGCGCTTTCATCATTCCGGTGCTTATGGAGCTGCCTTGGTGATTTCGCAGTTCACATAGCTCAGGCGTGAGTTTCGGACCACTTCCGTTCCATCGGCGGTCGCTTTCAAAGAACAGTCATGGATCTGGCCGATGATGCCGTTGTAATCGAAACCGGAGGAAAGGTTATCCATCGGTTCGGAGCCTTTCTTGAAGCCATAGATGAAGTCGGGCACCTGGCTGGAAGGCTGGGGTTTACTGAAGGTTCCCCACTCCCCACCGATCAACCGGCCACTCGCATCAAACTCAAGGAAGTACTCAAGCTCCGACGGACCGGTTGCATAGCGCAGGTCATATTCGGGGGTGTAATCCATCATGGGACCGCGGGGTTCATAAGACCACTGGAGATCCACCTTGACTTCAACCACAGTGGCCGCACCTGGAGCCAAACGCTTCATGAGGCCGGGATACTCTTTGATAAGGGCTGCAACGCTCTTGCCAGGCTTGACGTTCACCTGGGCCGCATGCACCGGCTGATTCCAGACCTGACCGCTTTGGGTCCGGTCGATCACGAAGCCGACCTGATCTTCCTTCAAGGCTTTGATCAAAGTCGTATGGAGGGCCGCAGGATTTACGTCACCGCAGCCATTGATTTCCACGGAAGCCAGTGTGTCAGGACGTGGGGCATTCTGATCGGCAACAAAGGTCTTGATTTGCGCCAGGCGATCCGCATGGAAGTTCATCTGTCCCCAACGTCCGGTTTCCTTATCCAGGTAATTCAGTTCGAAAAGATAAGAGGACTTGGCACTGTTATCATGCAGACGAATCGTATAGAGCCTAAAGTAGGCGTTGCCGCTAAAGATTCCATAAATCCAGCTGGTGTTCATCCAGGGCAACGACAATTCCTCGACCAGCGAGAAATTGATTTCTGCGGCGTCAGCCGTCTTTTTCAAACTGCCATAGATATTGCGACCTGAGGCATCCACGGGACCACGACTCGATTCATCGCCCACATCGAGGTTGCAGCGGCGGCCGATAAAGTACTGATCCTTGCGCGGGGAATAGTTGGCCCAGGCGTAAGTCAAGAGACCCCGGATATCCCCTTCGGTCATCAGGATTTCCTTGTCATCCATCTTGATTTTAACCGCGTGTTTGGGGGCTTCTGCGAACAGAGCCGCAGGGGCCCAGCCGTGGCACAGACCTTCCCAACCCCATTCATCACCGGTTCCGGCCTGATTCAAATACTTATAGGATGGCGACGCTGTGCGATTGGTCCAGGTCGTCCAGCCATCGCGTGAAAGCGGAAGAACGGATTGAAGAGCCGTGCTGTTCTTTCTGAGAGCCTGATTCATCTGGCCAATAGCCGTCCGCTTCGGGGCGAGCTCTTCGGTCGCCGCGATTTCGGTTTCCCTGGCAGCCAGCTCGGTCCGCAGGGACGCGAGGGTTTCCGCCTTCAATTCCTTGTTGTGACGCCAGCGATAGATTAAGTCGTACTTTTCAGCAGGCGAAAGATAAACGCTGGGCTTTTCCTTGCCTGATTCTTCCAGATGAGTATCAAGGAAATCCACGAGGCCGATTTCAGACGTCGGGCTGCTCGTCAGCTGAGCCCAGCGATAGGAAAGACCTTTGTTAACGCTTGGCCAGTAGGTATCAGTCCAGGGCGTCCGTTCGGTGGAAGCCTCAAAACTGTTCTTGAGCGTTTCGTAATCCAGGGCCCCGGTATACCCGCTTTTGTTGACCTGGTTTTCATCATCAAAAGCCTGGTCGAGCGTCGAATCCTGGGAGCGCGGACCGCAGCCAACACTGATCGCCAGAAGGGTGAAGATGCTGATCGCTGTTTTCATGGGTTGTTATCCTTTAATGTCCTGTTCAATTAGTTGGAAGACGTGAAAACCCCGTTTGCATCGAAGCAGCCCAGGCGGATATTCGCGCCTTGCCCTTCCAGGGCTCCAACGAAAGCGGTCGCAGCTTTGAGCAGGTCGCTTGCGTCAGGCTGATTCGCGAGAACAGTAAGGGTCGCATAATCGTAGGTATTGTTGACAAAATTCAAGGCTGCATTGGTGAAGCCTTTGAAACTTTGTGCGTTCGCCACGACCATGTTTCTGGAAACCAGGCTGCCACCTCCCCGGCCAAAGTCCTGACGGGTCATTTCAAAAACCAGGCGGTTGCCGGTCTTCAGAAGCGAGCTGGATGGATCCTGACAGGTGCTGCTCGAGGCTGAACCGTCGATGACAAAACCATAACTTCCATTGTAGTCGATAGAGTTTTGTACCGGCACACCCTGGGCACTGAAGCGATCCAGGGAATGTTTCTGGATTTGAACCTGACCATCACTGCAGGCGATGGCTTGAGCAAAGCCGCCATCGGTCGCAACGTGAACAAACTCGTAGCAGAAGTTATTGTTAATGGCAGATATTTCAGTTTCATTGAGCCAAAGGCCACGGATGTCCGCCAATGTTTTTTGAAGAATGCTGGCCACGCGACCTTCCAGAACCGTAATGCGAGCCTTGGCGGCCTGCAGTTCCTGAACCGCGGCCTGCGCTGCGCCTTCCGCCTGGGTGATCGCAGCCTTAAGAGCGTCGCGCTCTTCTTTCAACTTGTTGATTTCGGCTCTGGCACTTTCAAGGTCCGGGTTGCTGGAAAGGGCTTCCAGCTTCGCAGTCAGGTCAGCGATCTCGCTTTCCTTGTCCTTAACAATTTTGTCCTTGGCCGCGAGCTGGGCTTCGAGTTCGGCCTGGGCGGCTGCTGCGGCTTCGTTGGCCTGAGCCAGGGCGGTCGTCAGCTGCTCATTCAAGGCATCACGTTCCGTCTTCAGTTTATTGATTTCAGCCTGGGCCTTTTCGAGTTGTTTGAGGACGTCAGGGTCGTTCCCAAGGGCGGCCAAAGTCGCGTTCAAAGTTTCAATTTCCTTCGCCTTGTCGGCGATGACAGCGTCCTTGTCGGCCAGCTGCTTATCCAGCTCAGCCTTGGCAGCCTGAACGTCGGCCAGAGCCTGATCAAGAGAAGCCTTGAGCTGATTGCGTTCATTCGTCAGAGCCTTGGCCTGCTCTTCAGCAGCGGCCAGTTTGGTTTTCAGTTCAGCAGCTTCCGCACTGCCGGCGGTCGTGCTGGAACGTAGATCGGCGATCTGCGCTTCCTTTTCCGCAATCATGGCTTCTTTGGCTTTGAGTTGGGTATTGAGGTCAGAGGCCACCTTTTGTTTGGCCGTCAGGTCAGCTTCGAGTTTTGTTTTGGCTTGTTCGGCCGCGGCTTTGTCTTCCTGAGCCTTGCTCAGATCCTGGCGCGCTTTTTCAAGTTCCGTGACAGCGGCATCACGCTCGGCCTGGGTTTGATCTTGGGTGATGGTCAGTTCATTATTTTGCCGGCGCAATTCATTGTTCTTGCGCTTCAGCTTTTTTTCGTCCGGTGTATCGCCACAGCCTTGCAGGATGCTGATGAAAAGACTCACAGACAAAAGGTGTTTGTAGGACATGGTGTAACTCTCCTGGTCATTTGAAATATCTTTGAAATGAAGTGAAAAAGACTCACAGTTCGAACGCTGGACACCGAACGCAGTCTGGACGTTTCATGCAGCTAAATATTGCAGACAGACGTAGTGGTCGCAGAAAGTGTCATAATGGCGTTCTCGAAGGGCCTCTATAAGCTAATGGCAGGGAAAATGACGAACCCGCTTTGCGGGTCTCCATGAACTGGCGTGGCGACCCAATCGTCTCGGGCGCATGAGGCACACAGCTGTTTCAACTTGCTAATCCGAAGGCCATCAATAAAATCCTGCTACTCTTCCTGAATCAGCCCCCAAAGCTGGCTTCGAGAGGCAGGGGAACATGTCCGAAGGGCCGGCGCGCTCTGAATTTGCGACACCTGGTGCAAATGACGAGCGTTACCACTGTCTGGAAGTCCACAGAACGAAGGTGAAAGTTATGTCGCGCATAGTTTGTAAGTTTGGTGGAACCAGCCTCGCCGATGCCCTCCAGTTTAAAAAGGTCCGGGCCATCGTGGAAGCTGACCAGCGACGCACGATCGTGGTGCCTTCGGCGCCCGGCAAACGTATGGCGAGTGATGCCAAGCTTACCGATTTGCTCTACCTCTGCCAGCAGAGCGCTTCCGTGGGGAGCGACTTCACTCCGGTATTTGCACGGGTGAGTGAACGCTTCCTGGAAATCGAGCAGGCTCTGGGCTTGAAGGCCGGCATGGCAGATCACCTCGACCAGCTGCACAAGACCATCATCCGCGGCGTGAGCAAGGACCACATCGCCTCGCGAGGTGAATATCTGAATGGCCTGCTTATGGCGGCTTACCTGGGTGCGGAATTCATCGACCCGCAGGAGTGCATTCTGCTGAACGCCAACGGCGGCGTCCATCCGGATACGTACCGCATGCTCGGCGAACGCCTGGCGAACACGAACAAGCGTTATGTCATTCCCGGTTTTTATGGGCGCGATGCCAATGGGCATATCAAGACATTCTCCCGGGGCGGCTCGGATATTTCGGGAGCGATCGTCGCGCGAGCCGCGCAAGCTGAACTTTATGAGAACTGGACGGATGTGTCCGGACTCCTGATGGCGGATCCTCGCGTCGTCGCCAACGCCAAGCCGATGGAGGAAGCCACTTACGCGGAAATTCGCGAGCTTTCTTATATGGGCGCGACGGTGCTGCATGATGAGGCCATCTCTCCGGTTCGCGAAGTCGGCATTCCCATTGCCATCAAAAATACCAATGCTCCGGATCATCCGGGCACGCGTATCGTCAACAAACTCAGCCCCGAGATCGACAAGTCCACGGAGATTGCAGGCATTGCCGGCAAGAAAAACTTCGTGATGATCAATATAGAAAAGAACCTGATGAACAAGGAGGTGGGCTTTGCCTTCCGCCTGTTCGGAGTCTTGGAGCGCCACGGTGTGAGCTTCGAGCATTGCCCCTCGGCTATCGACAGCATGAGTGTCATCGTCGAAGCCTCGCAATTGGAAGGCAAGACCGAAGTTGTCCTCGAGGAAATCCGCAACACCTTGAACCCCGATCGGTTGGAACTCGAACCCCAAATCGCGTTGATTGCTGTGGTCGGGGAAGGCATGGCCAAGACGATCGGTATTGCCGCCAAAGTCTTCGTGGCTCTGCGTGAAGCGCAAGTGAATGTACGCCTGATCAATCAGGGGGCCAGCGAACTCAATATCATTGTGGGTGTGATGCCGGAGGATTACGAGACAGCCCTGCGGGCTCTTTATGGGGTTTTTGTTAACGACTGACCGTCCAACGGGCCGTCGAAGGCGGTTCCCGCCGCACTTTGCTTCCGTTTTATCTTTGAAATTGATTATCAACTTCGTTATCATAGCCCTCTCAACATCTGAGGAGAGGGAAAATGATTAAAAATCTTGGTGCTTTGAGTTGGGTTCTGGCCGCGGGCGTTTTGGCTGGCTGCGGTGATGATGATTCTGATGACAACAATTCCACGACCGTGGTCACCCTGGGCGAGCCCACTCAAAAAGTGCTCGCGGTATCGGCGACCGGTCATGATCGTTTCTTCTCTGTCGCGTTCGACAGTGCCGGCAACTACTACGCGGCTGGCTCGGTGGCGGATAGCACGGAAAGTACAGCGGATTCCAAAATGCTTGTCGCCAAATTCAAGTCTGACGGTGAGTTGGATACCAGCTTTGGCACGGACGGCTATGCGATTCACAATGCCATCGTCGGAACCACAGGTGAAGTGGCAAGGTCCATCGTTGTCCAATCCTCGGGGAAAATTGTCATCGCTGGCACCATCGAGCATGCCGGAGCGAGCGATACGCGGGATCGCGACATTGGTCTTTTGCGTCTCAATACCGACGGCAGCCTGGATAGCACCTTTGGCACCGACGGCCTGGTTACCTTGAATCTGAGTGAAGGTGAAGTGAGCGGCACAAGCTTTGTCGCTGATAACATTGGCGGCATGACGACGGACAGCAGCGGCCGTCTTCTGATCCATGGTTCCGCAAAACGTGACGGCGGTACCGATACTGATTTTGTCCTCACCCGCCTCAGCGCCGACGGCGTCGTGGATGAGACGTTTGGAACCGCCGGTCGAACCACCCTGGATATTCGCAATCTCAGCGCTTCGCCCAAGCCCGCCATCGTTCTCTCCAGCGGCCAAATCCTGGGAACAGGCTACATGCGCGACGGCAGCGTCGTGGTTCCCGTCATTTACCGCACTGATGCCAATGGCGTTCTGGACACGACCTATGGCGAGAACGGCATTTTTAGCCAGGCTGTTCTTGAGGCGACAACCGAAGTGTACTCCGCTGTGGTCCAGGGTGATTCCATTGTCACGGTGGGCTATGGTCGTAACTCAGCCGAGGAAAACCTGGACTTTCTGTCCCTTCGCATCACGTCTGCGGGCGCCCTCGACACCACTTATGGCTCGAACGGTTATACCCGTGTTGATGCCGCTGGCTTCAATGACAACGGTCGTAACATGACCCAGCTCCCTGATGGGCGCATCGCGCTCGTCGGCGGCGGTCGGACGACGGCCGAGACAGCGGACGGAATGGTTGCCATTCTGAATGCTGATGGTCAGGCCGATACCACCTTCGCGGAAAAAGGCGCGCGCCTTTTCGATTTCGGCGGGACGGCAGACTTTCTTTGGGGCGCAGCCGTATCACCGGCTGGTGACAAGGCTGTCATCGTGGGTCTCAAAGGGGCCGGCGCCGATGGCAACGATGATGTAGCTGTCGTGACCATTCCGCTTCAGTAATTTCCTCCTCCCGGGCCTGCTTCCGACCAGGAAGCACGCCCGTACATTGAAACCGCTGGCCTGGTCATCGCATGCACATCATACGAGTGTCCCAGTGCAGCCAAAATACGTCTAGGTCCTTGAACATTCATTCTTCCATGGCCCCAAAGGATGTTATCGAGGATCAGGACATCACCTTTTCTCCAGCGAAAAAGCACGGAATGCCGCCACGCGGTATGGAGCAGGGTTTGCGTTTCCTCGCGGCTTAATTCCGTTCCGTCGCCCCAAAGGGTTCTCATGAAAGCACGCGGCTTACTCTGCACGTAACCCATCACGGCGTTGATCATAAAGAGCTTCCAGGGATTCCACCGATCCTTGAAAAGAGCCGTGTCCAGGCTGTGCGCATACCTGTTGAAGATGACAAGATTCATGCAGTCCTGCCCGCTTTGAGGATGCCGCACGAAAGCAGGCATGTGCACATCAAAGACGAGATTGCCTTTCTCATCCCACTCGCTGCGTGCCTGGAGCTTATCCAGGATCCTTTGCACTTTTACACGGTCGTCGGTTCCAAAGGTCTGGTTCAGAGTCTTCTCAACATTCGAGTAGCTGGGACGTTTGGCGGTAAAGCGGCGATACAGAACACCGAGCCGCTGCATTTTCTCAGTCAGATCGCGCGGCAATTCCCGAGCCGTTTCCCTGGAATTGAAGATCGGCGTTTCCCCATAACGCTGCGGTTCAACTTCACAGTAAAAGGCGATGCAGGTCGGCCTCTGCGGCAGATAACACATTTCATTGTGAGGAGTGATCAGAAAATATCCTGAGGCATCGGTCGAGGTAAACGTCCTGCCGGTCACGGCGTTGCGTGGACTGACTCCCCCTTCATAACTATCGCCCAGAGGAATCTGCAGGCCGTCCAGGAGACTTTCGAAGTCCTGAGCCCCGTCCACAGGAAAGCCGCGAAGGAGCACACAGCCTGTTGTCGCCAGATGCGCGCGAAGAGCGGAACCGTGCTCAGCGGCAAAGGCCTGCGTATCACGGCGCGACGAAGCCCAGCGAAACTTATGATTATCGAGCACAGCCGGAAGATTCTCATGGAGTGTTGCCTGGGAAAGAGGAACGGATGACCAGGGCAGGAAATTCAGCTGTGACATACATACCTCCTGGTATCGGAATGATGAGCCCACTTGATTCACGCGGAGTGTTCCTTTTAGCAGCGGGATCAAGTGGATGTCAAACAAAGGAGGCACGGGAATTTCAGTCAGAAATGAGAAGGCAGAGATCGCCATACTCATGACTGCGATAGTGCTTGCGCTCGGCCTCAGCAAAGCCCGCCGCCAACATTTTTTCCGGCAGAAATGCTGTCAAAAGCTGCCGGTGACTCGTCCCGAGCTCATGCATACCCGTGATCAAACCCTGCGTGATCCGCGGTCGCATGGATGCTCCGAGGCGGAGGGTGGTCATCCCGCGGTGCCTGGAGAAATCATCAACCTGAAATGCGGATTCCAAAGCTCGCAAGGCACTGGTGCCCAGGGCGATGACACGGCCTCCCCGGGCCTTTGTTTCCTGGACTTTCCTGAGCGTTTCCCATGGCACTTCATAAGACTCGGGCAAAGGCAGAAGCTCATCCAGACGCTCGGATCCTGTACTGGAAAGCCCCGCTCCGTGCAGAACCGTCGCCAGATGGATGCCGCGCTTTTTGAGCTGCAAAACAAGATCCCAGCTGAAGGGGAAAGCGGCGCTGGGCGGCTCGGTGGAAATGGGCGGTCCCGCGAAGAGCGTCTGCTGATCCCAGATCGCCAGCGCTTGCTTCAGATAGGAATACTGAATAGGTTGTCCATAATGGTAAAGACTCTGTTCCAGATGAGGACCTTGAAAGCGAATATGCAGCAGTCGGCCCTCTGTTACAGAGAGAATTTCTGCGGCAAGATCAGGGCCGAAAATGATCCTATCCTCCTTTTGCAGAGGGGGCGGCGGTCCACGTTCCTCCGTGGCCATCCGCCAGTCGCCTGCCCCAAAGGAAAAGGCGGCCCAGTCGCGTAAACCTTCGGCCAGAGGCCCTTGAAAGGAGGCGAGACGTATTTCAAGAGCCTCTCCTGTTCGCTCCACTCGACCGTGAAAGCTGGAGGGCAGAGTCGCCGAGCGATTCACGATAAGAAGATCGAACGGTTTAAGGATCGCAGGCAGATCTTCCACGAGTTCATGCTGAGGAGGCTGGTGCTGACCAAGAACCATGAGCCGTGTTTTGCCGAGCCGTCTTTGCGAGTGTCGTGCCGGTATCATACGGATGTCCTCACTTCCTGAAATTGTTTGTCCGCAATGAGCTGAATGATGCGACGTGCGGAATCACGCGGGTCGCGCAGCTGATCAGGATCCGCATCCGGCACGGCTGCAAAGTGAAGCGGTGTTCGCATGTCGCCCGGATCAATCGCCAAAAAATGCAGACCCTGCGATTCCAGTTCAACCTGAAAAATCCGCGTGAGATGATCCAGCGCGGCTTTGGAAACACCGTATGCCCCCCAGCGTGGATAAGCCTGGACCGCGGCATCGCTGGAAATATTCACGACCACACCCTGCTCCCGCAGAAGCATCGACGGCAGGAGTGCTTTGGTGAAACGGAAGGGCCCAAGCAGATTGGTCTGCAGAGCCTCCTCGAAATCCTCGCAGTCGGTATCGACGAGCAGCCGCAGCGGGCTTGGGCCCAGAGAACTGGCAACATTGAAGAGGATATCCACCGTGCCAAGCTTCGCGTGAATTTCCCCGACCGCCGGGTGGATGGCCTCCTTCCGGCTGATATCGACGGGAAGTCCGATCATGCCCGGATGGTGACGGATCATCTCTTCGATGCGTGTGGCGTTGCGGGCCAGAATCGCGACGCGCGCTCCGGCCTCATAATACTGGATAGCCAGGGCTTTTCCTAAACCGGATGTTCCACCTGTTATGACAATATTCTTTTTCATGATTGATTCCCTTTCATGGCGCAACAGGCGCCTTCCTCCGTGTTATCGTTCGCACTGGACATTATGTCGACAAAATGGTCAATATATTGGCCAAGGGCCAGGTTATGAGATGGCAAGGAGGTTGTGGCATGGATGAACTTGATAGGGTTCCTCTTTATCTTTCCAGAAATATCAATGAACTACGCAGCCGGAAAAATCTGAGTCAGCAGCAACTTGCTCAGATGGCGGGCATTCCGCGTTCGACGCTGACGCATATTGAGTCGGGCGATGGAAACCCTTCGCTGGTCAACCTCTTGCGCGTGGCTGCCGCGCTGGGCGTGGGTATCGAGGAACTCCTGTCCCGTCCACGTTCGCAGACCTCGCTGATTCCTGCGGAAAAGGTGCCGGTTCAGGTTCGCAGCGGAGGGCTGGTGCGTATCCATAAGCTGCTGCCGGACAAGTTTCGTGGGATTGCCATTGATCGCATGGAATTTGAACCTGAGTCCGCCATGGGTGGGCAGCCGCATTTGAACGGAACCAAGGAATACATGACCGTGCTTCAGGGTGAGGTTGTCGTGCACGTGGCAGGCGAGAATCTTGTCGTCAGGAAAGGGGATGTGCTCGCGTTTCCGGGTCATCAACCGCATGGCTATCGTAATCTGAAAAAAAGCCCAGCGGTGGCGATCAGCATTGTGATCCCTGTTCCGGTTTAATCAGGATCAACCTGTGGCACGCGGCAAATATCCCATGCAGCGGGAGGGGTCCAGGTTTTCGCCAAAGATGTCCTGCTGGACACCAAACGTTCTTTGGATGCTGTTGAGTAAAAGATGATGAGGCACGGCACAGTTCATCGCCCGGAGTTCCGCGGCTCCCTGAATGCCACCGGGTACGTAGTCCACGAAGCGACCCATTTTAAATGTCCCCATTTTTTCTCCCAGTCCGCCGGCCAGAACATAGGGCAGACGACCGCTGAAGTGCGTGGCCTGGTCACCCATCTGCGTGGTCCAGACGACCAGCGTATTGTCGAGCACGGTCGAGCCATCCACTTCCCGCACTGCATCAAGGCGCATGAGGAACCGGGCCACGGCCTTGGCGACCACGGTATGGACATCACGCGCCATGAGATTTGGGGACAGGTTGGAAAAGCGATCGCCCACGAGCTGCGCATGAGCCACGTGCTGATGGTAATCGCTGATCAGCATGGAACCCATTTTCGTGCCGTTGGGATCATAGGTATCCACCGGTTTGCCAACGAAACCATCCTCGACGATACCATGATGGATTTTCAAACAGGCGACCTGGGTCAGTCCCAGAATAAGACCATCCGCGATCAGATCCAGATCCCTGGTGTAAAGATCATAAGGCCCCGTGATGGGAATGGGCGTTTTGTAGTCAGGATTCCGGGCTGGTTTCATGGGCGTCGGAATCGGAGGCAGCGGCACGGGTTTAAGCGTCAGGGAATCCAGATGGCCCTGAAGCGTCATGAGATACTGGTCGAGTCTGGCCTGCGCCTCCGACCCGAGACGCTGACGCAAGAGGCTGGCATCGGCGACCTGCTGCTGGAGCAGCGAACGACGGAACTCCTGCAGAGCCAGCTCCTCTGTATTCTGCGGCGGTGGATTGTAATCCGCGAACAGAGCATTAAAGATGCGAATGGGCGTGCCCACGGCACCGATGGGATAACCAGGGCCGGCATAATAGTATTCGCTTCCCGGTCCCCCATCCCCGCCGATGGCCGCATAAAGGGGCCGCGTTTCCTGCAGCTCGCGGATGATGGCGCGATCCACCGAGGGACCGCGGGCAAAATTCGGTTCGCCAGGTTTTGAGTTGGCCCAGGCGGTAAACGTGGTGGCACGTGCTTCATGATTTTCCACCCCAAAGGCGGCTGCAAAATTCCCAACACCGTTGAGGATGAGAAGCTTGGACCGAAGTGGAGCCAGCGGCTTGAGTACGGCTCCATCAAATTCAATATCGAAGTCCTTTTCTCCGCCGCGCGGGCGCCACCAAAGGCTCGATGCACCCGATTCACCGCAGATGAAAACCACCCGCTTGAAAGGACCGTTGGTCGTTTCACTCTGTGCCATCGCCAGGCTGCGCGCCAACGGCAGGGAGACGGCCAGACCGCCTATGCTTTTCAGAATGGATCGCCGTGACAGACGCAAATGTTGACTCATGAAATTTCCCTGCTCCCCATCAGCGAACCCGCATGTAAACCGTATCGGATGTCATGATTTCCCGAAAAAAATTCGTCAGACTTTCCTTGTCCGGCGCCTGAGCCATGAGATGCCTTTCCGCAAGGATATCGGCCGTCGCCAGCTCATCTTCCGCAAGGTCACGCCCTAAAATATAGCGCAGAGCATTCCGCGAAAAACAACGGGCGAACGTCGTGGAGTTGGCGATGCTTTCCGCAAATTCCTTGGCGGATGCCGTGGCTATCGATTCACGCTGGCCGCCGAGGGCAACGGTGACCTGCGAAGCGATGCCAAGGGCGCTCAAATCCACCATCGCATCGGTCTGCACACCAAATCCGTCGAAGGCATGAAGGGCGAGGCCGGCCGGATCAATGAGTCGATGACAACCCACACAGGCGGGGCGTGCTCCATGCATCAGACTGAGCTTGATGTCGTAATTGGGATCCATGGGCGAAAGATCCTTCGGCGGCGCAGCTTCGAGCGTTCCCGGAGGTGGCCCCATGCCCTGGCAGAGGGCATTGCGAATGATTCGGACGCCCCGAATGATCATGGAGGCCTGACCATTTTTGCTCGTCGACGTTAAAAACGCCTTGCTCGCAAATAGCCCGAAGCCATTGTTCTCAGGATTGACCCTGGTGAAGAGGGAACGCAACGTGCCCTCCTGCAATAGGGTCGTGGCAATGAACTGCTCCGCCGCGGCCAGCTGTTCCTTGGCCTTCTGTGCCGACCAGTTCGGATCGCCCTGAACGTCCATGCCCTCAAGCCCATAGTACATAAGCCACTGACTGATCATGCCGGACAGCGAGGCTGCCAGGGCTGGTGTCTCGATGAGCTGATCAATCAACTGAGCAAAGCGTGTGGGATCATCTTCAAACTCAGCCAGAGTCTGGATCTGCTCGAATGTGGGCGGTCGATGCGTCAGGTTATAGGAAATGGCGCTGAGTTTTTCCCAGGGTGCCAGCGCATAGGAGGGGGCCGTCGCATCCACGCCGAGTTCCATGCGAAAGAGAAAACGCGGATCAAAAAAGATTTGCCCTGCAATGTGGGCCAGAGCCCCGGTCTGCACGGTTGCGGGCAGTTTGGAAATGTCTGCGGATTGCCGGATCAAAGTCTCCCGTTCCGCGGGATCGAGCGGCCGGCGCCAGGCATGAACTGCCAGTCTTTCGAGAAGGGTTGTCCGACAATCCGCTGAAGCCAGGGCATCGCATTGCACCGAAGCGGTGGATAGCTGGGCCCAGTTCAGGTTGTCGAGGAGAGCGTTGATGTCCCGACTGAGTCCCGCGAGACTGGAGGAATCGTTGAGAATGTTATAGGAATTGCGGAAAATTTGCGATTTGCTGGATTGCTCGAGGAATCCATTCAACTCCAGGGGCTCCGGCAAACGCAGGATATCCTGGAGTGAGTTCTGGATTTCGATTTTGCTGAGAGGTCGAAAGTCGGCCTTGGTCGACTGAAAGCTGAGCGCGGGGACAGGTGTCGGTGTGAGCGAGGCGACGGGATCAGGAGGCACCGAGGCCGCATCCGCTGAAATTCTTGCCGATGAATGCCTGAAGGATGTGTGCTTTTCCGCGCACGCGGTCAGGCAACACAGGAATAGACCAAGTCGGTAAATTCGTAGCATGCTTTTCTCTCAGTGGAGTGAAAGCCAATAGGATGCGCAGTTTGTAAGCAATGGATCGGTTGAATCGCGGCGGGATTGAGTCTTTTCTGTATGAATTCAAAAACGGGGGGTCATACCCACGGAAATTCCTGGATGAATCGCTTGTTGCCTGCTCAAAAAAGGCGGTTTATGGTGGCCCTGGAGGCTGCTGATGCGAAAACTGTTTCTTCTCCAGGGACTGCCTGGTTCGGGCAAAAGCACGTGGATCACCGCTCATGGTGTGCAGGATCACACCCTGTCGAGTGATGCCATACGCCTCATGCTGTCTGCCCCGCGTCTCAAGGTGGATGGCACATTGGAGATTTCGCAAAGGATGGGCGGCCACGTCTGGCGCTTTCTTCTGGACTGCCTGAATCAGCGCATGCGCAACGGCTCGACCACATTCATCGACGCCACGCATTTGACCCGGGAATCCCTCAAACCCTATCGCAAGCTGGTGAGCCGCTATGGATACCGGTCTTATCTGATTTCGTTCGGGGCTGTGCCGTTTGAAATCTGTCGGCAGCGGAATCAGCAGCGCGAGGAGATGAGACGCGTGCCCGAGGATGTGATGCAGGGTTTTGCCGCTTTGCTTGCGACTTTCGAAGCTCCCGACTGGCTGGACGTCATCACGCCGGATGAAATGGTTTCGCGCCTGAGACCTTTGACCTTGGATCTGCGATCACGCCCGCCGGCAGGAATTTCCTGGTTCGGCGATCTGCACGGTTGCGTAGCTCCCCTGCGCGAGCGCCTGCGGGATGCCGGCCCCGAGGATCTTTTTGTGTTTACGGGAGATGTCCTGGGGCATGGGCCTGATAATGCGGAGCTGGTGCGCTGGTTTCAAAGTACGGAGCAGCCCTGGCTGCTCTGTGAGGGACACCTTGAGCGTGCCCTGCGCACCCATCTTCAGGGATTGTCCCTGGATACTCCGGCAAAAATCCTGGCGGATCTGGCTGCCGCTGGCATCGACGCGGAGGTTATGCGCCGTTTTCTTGATCACTGTCATGAGGCCATCCTTCTGCAGCTTCACGATCGTCAGATCTGGATCACACATGGAGGCCTGCCCAGACCTTTTCATCCGGAGATTCTTGGGCTCCTGAGTGCAGATGATCTGATACTCGGAGCCGGGCCGTTTCATGCTGACGTCGATGAATCGTTTACGGCGTCGGCCATGCCTGGACAGTTTCAGATTCATGCGCATAGGAATCCTCTCCAACGGCCCATGGAGGCACACGATCCCTCGTTGAATCTTGCGGCAGAAGGAAATATCCGCACAGCCCATCTTGATATACGAACCGGGCTTTTTGAATTCCGTGAATATCCACATAACCTGAACATGCAGGACAAGGCGGATGGACAAGACAACATTCAAAATCATTGAGACGCTGAAGCTGGCGGAAAGTCATAATCCCGAGCTGGCTCTGGCTTCGCTGCGCATGGCCTCACGGCTGGCCGGAGGGACCCTGGGCTCGTGGCTGGAATCGCTGGTGGTGGCGAGTGACAAGGCAAAAGGAGTCCCGGATCACACGCTTGAAAATGAAGTGGGAACCCTCAGGGATGAAATCGAATGGCTCGGGCATATGCTGCGCACACGGAACGAGGAGATCAGGAATCTTAAAAAGGAAATCGCCATCTTGAGGGAGGAGGGTGGCGAAATCTTCGACGATACGGAGCCAGAAAAACTGGAAATCGCCCGCTTGAAGGCCGAACTTCAGGATGTGAAACAGGCCCTTGGTCTTCTGACGCGCTTTGTGGATGACATATTCAAGGGTCTGCCCAGGCCTGGGAATCGTCCGGAGCAGAGTCCGCCGGGTCAGTGATGGGACACCCGGCCAGACAGCGAGCCCGGACGGGCTCAGCGAAAGCAGCGAATTTCAAGACTCCGGCTGCGGTCGCCCGAGTCGTTCGATCAGCTCAGACGCTGTGATGACCCCAGCGAGATATTCCTCGAGGGCTGGCCTTAAGCGAGCCAGGAGTGGCAGATAGGTCTCCTCCTCCACCCGAACGCTCGATTCCTGCACAATCGTCATCAGGCTTCTGGCCTGCGCATCATCGGCTTCCACCGTGCGCGAAAGGTAGGGGCTCGGCAGCTTGCCCAGTTGAGAAAAAAGACGAGCTGCTCCTTCCGCGCTCTGAAAATAATTCTTCAGATCCAACAGCATGGAAACGTTATCCTGATGAGTTGAACGGGAGGCCGCGAGAAAAACGGTGGTGCGAGCACTCAAACTTTTCCCACTGCCGAGGCGTGGCAGAGGCGCCATGCCGAGGTTGGGGCCTAACTGCCTGGCCATGTCCCGCCAGCGCCACTCGCCGGCCAGAGCAAAAGGCGCCTGACCGCCCAGGAAAACGCGAACGGAACATTCCGCGGAACAGTCGCGTGGGGTCAACGAAAAGGTCTGCCGCAACGTTCGAACGGTTTCAATGCCTTCCCTCACAAGACCCTCCTGCACTGTTTCGAGCAGAGTCCCCTGGTCACCAAGGAAAGCCCGACTGATAAAGGGAAGGAGCGCAAAAGCCTCTTCCGGCATGGCGAGGCCGTAACGCTTCTGACTTGGGCTGGCCTGGACTACGGTTTGAGCCACAAGCTCCTGCCAGGTCTCGGGCGGCGTCCTCACGAGCTTTTTGTTGTAGTAAAGCAGCAGATAACCTTCCTCATAGAATGGGAGGTCCACCTGGCTCGCGGCACTTTCCGGATCACCCGCCCACTCCACCAGCTCCTTGTGCTCCTGCAGAACGGCGAGCGTTTTTTGATCCGTGACCAGAACATCGAAATCCGGCAGAAATCCGGTTCCGGCCTTTTCCCGCAGTATGCTGGGATCAACATAGGACACCGTGATGCTGAGCTGAGGATGCTCACTGGCATAGCTATCGAACAGCGTTTGCAGCGCACCCGTTTCGGATGCCGCGCGGGTTTGCAGAACCTTGAGAGCCACCGGCACCGGTTTGGGTTTCGCGAGGAAATACCAGACCATACAGGTGACTCCGACCAGGACGGCTGTTCCCAATGCGAACAGACGGAACTTGGAAAATTTCATGGGCGTGCCCTCATAACGAGAGGAAGCAATAGCCATCCTCGTTGTCTTCATCGCGGCAGATGTTCAAATCACCCGCCGCCGTACCATTGATTTGGCCGCGGTAGTCATTCTCAATGGGCGTATCGCGGTCCAGCACAAAGCTCGATTCCACAAAAAGATCAAACTTCAACTGAGGCAAACCCTTGTTCGAGCCACCGAAGCTGATGAGGCGCGCGACATCATGAACCCAGGGAAAATAAAAGTGCGCCTGCTGGGGTCCCTTGGTCAGGATCGCTGTGGAATCGGTCTGATAAAGCGCATAGGAGTTGCTCACATCCATGTACCACGACGTGGTGGTCCATGGACCCTCCGTCCTGTTTTGAAGTTCCATGGCCATGGGCCCATCCAACTGCGTGGCATAAAGGAAGCTGCGCACATCCGTGAGATTCAAGACGCGCAGAACATTCAGTGATGGCCGACGCGTTCCGGGTTCCATCTTTTGCGGAGGGATCACCTTCAAGGACAGCGCATCGGTTGCACGAATCTCACCCGGACGGCGGCGGCCAATCAGCGCAAGCTGCCCACCCTGACCGTGGATGGCTTCGATGACGCTTTGCACCTTCAGACTTGCGGCATAGGTCGTGATATTCTCCAGCCAAAGGCCGGTGTGAAATTCGCCCATTTCAGGCCCGCCGATATTTACTTCATGAACCCGCAGCGCCCCTGTCTCCGCTCCGGTGCCCAGACCACGCACAGCCACTGTTTTCATTTTCAAGGGATCATGAATCGTCGCGAACTGAAGGCCCTTCAATTCCACCAGTGTGTTGGGTATAGCCTGCACAGCCACCAGAGTCTGCTGATCACAGGTGATCCGGTTGCAATCCAAAGCGAGCGTGATTTTGGCCTGTGGATTGCCAGTCAGAGTGATCTTCGTGAAGTGCGACCTTGAGGTGTTGCCCAGGGTCAAGGCATTGCCGCGCACAAAAGCATCGCCCTCCAGCCGCAGCTCCAGCTCGCTCGCCCGGGAGCAGACACCGGTGCTGGGGCGACTGATATAGGAACTCACGCTGCCCGGGGTATTCGTCATGCTCGTGGAAAGATCCGTTCCGGCTGGAATGGATCGCACGCAGACCGGCTTTTTTTGAAAGCAGGGCACGTCGATCATTTCAAAATTCGCGGTGCTTTCCGCCCCCTTCTTCAGGCGATTTTCCCAGGACTCGCTGACACCCTCCACGGGTTGAAATCCAAGCCTGCTTTTGAAGTCATCGATCGCCTCTTCACAGGCGCGAAACTTGAAGGCACGGCGGCCGGTCAATTCCACCTGAAATTCGGTATCCAGGAATGGATTGCTGACCGGCACAAGGTGCAGACGCGAATCCCCAGCCGCTTCCATCAGGATGGGCTCTCCGGCAAGGTCCATGTGCTGGGGCTGAAAGGTTTCGCAGTCGCTGGTGCAGTAGTCGAGCAGAAGCGTCTTCTCTTCCGGACTGCCTAAAGGTTCAAAGGTTATATCTGTAAGTTTAATACCCAGGCGTTCGCTCATTTGCTGTTCAAAAGCCTGCGCCTGCTCCGGACTGAAAGACTCCTGTCCATCCAGACGATAGATCATGAAATAAAGACTTTTGCCGGGTTCCTTGGAAAGGTAGCGCAAAAACCAGGTCGTCTGGCTGTCACCGATCACACTGCGGGTCAGAACCCAGCCTTCCTTATCAGACGCCGACTTTTTCTCATGCGCACAGCTGAACTGAAGAGTGAGGGCATCCGCTTCCGGACGGAATGGGATCAGAATCGCATCCTCAGGCCGCTCAAGCTGGGCGGCCCACTTCGCGATATTCAGTTTTCGATTCAAGGCAAAACAGGAGTTCGGAGCCACCACATAAGTCGGACGCGTGACGTCCAACGGATTCCCGATCTGCATGGCTCCATAGCCACCTTTTCCGCTCACGGCATGAATCGCGGCAGGACGCCCCTGTTGATCCTGGAGAGGCGTAAAGTCGCTGCTGCAGGTAAACGCTGGAACGGTTTTTCTGTCTCCTTCATCAAACCGGCGAATCTCCTCGGCACTCATGACCCGAGGGCGCGTGGCATAATAGCCGAAGAGACTTTGGATCGACTCCTCCCCACAGCCTTCGAACAGCACCTGACGCTTCGCGCAGGCGCTGTCAAGGGCGGTGACCACAAACTGCTTCCGCAGTCCCGGCTGGGCATTTGTATCGGTTGCATCCGCCTCATGATAGAGGGCAATATCCGGAGCCTCAAGGGCTCCTGGACACGACAAAGGATTTTGGCCTTCCGTGTTCTGCAGCTCACCTGGCAAAGGCTCACTGCAATGAACAAGGCAGGGCATAAGAGTCAGCATGACGAGCGATCGGATGATTCTCATGGATCTCAGCTCCCGGATGTCTTGGGAAATAGCATTGTGTCAAAGGCCGCGGGATCTTTCATGCATTGCTGGGCCTGGGCCGTCGGCATCACGCCACCCGCAAGGTAGGCTGCGGGAAACCCGGCGTCCTTGCAGATGTCCATGACGCGACGCGCGCCACCCGGCAAGGCAAGGTTGCCGGCCTGTGACGACTGAGGCACCTCGCAGAGCGGATTGATTTCGTAAATCATCAGATTGGTTCCTGTGACTTTGGTGGAGGAACAGATCGTTTTATATTCCGTTTCCTGATCCCTGGCGCGAATTTCGCAGTAATAAAGAGCACAGAGCGCCCGCGTGAGCTTTTTACTGTTTTCCTCACGATCCTGACCGAGAGCCTGCAGGGTGCTGGTCATCTTCGCGACCAACACAGGAAGTGAGGCATCCTCCTGCCCCGTCATGGAACCTTTGCCCAGCAGAAACTCCATCTGGGCTCCAATTTCACTCTGTCGCTTCGTGACATCGAGCAGCTTGTTGTGCGGCTGACCGGAAGCGTCATCGGTGTAAAGTCCGCGTTCCCACTTGTCCGCCAGATCATAGAGCGTCTGAGCCCGGTTGATCAGATCGAGATAGGTTTTTTGCAGGGCGGCCACGCGGCTCGGATAGGCTCCGGATGCATCCAGAAGTCCGGTTTCACTGTCGTAGGTTCCATAGATCCTTTCCAGTTCACCAACGGAGGCCGTGAGCCTGATATTGTGGTCGATCATCGCATCAAAGTTCAGGTTGCTCTTGTTGAGCGTATCCCGGGTCATGAGAACCTTGCGGGCCAGCATCGCGGAATAGGGAGGAATCTGCGCCTTGATCTTTTTTTCCAGTTCAGGATCCTGTGGATCCTGGTTAAGATCGATATAATGAGCCATGATTTCAAGGGCGGCGCGCTCAGCAAGAACATTTAGTTCCTGCTCGGATAGCGCCGTGAAATCACCACAGCTGGTGTCATGAACATCAGCCAGCACATCATTGCCACACTGCCCCATCTTCTCCATCAACCCATCCACGCTGTCCCGTGACGTAGGGCTTTCATACTCCAATTGAAAACCGGCCCAATCGATATCCCCAAACGCCTCGCGAGCCATTGTTCGGTGAGCACAGAAACGGGTGCGCTGCAGCCGGTTCGCCAAAGCCTTGGGCTCGCTCAGGATCGTTTGGGCCAGATCGCAGTGCAGGACCCCTTCAAAAAGAGAGGCCACCTGCTTCTGGGCGGGAGCCAGATTGCGGATCGTGCTTTTTTGAAAGAGTTCGATCAGCGTTTCCTTGGCCTCCCGGGTTTCCGCCTGGCCATGATAAAGGCAAAGCGCCTTCATGAAACCGATCGGAGCCTTCGGCGTGTCCTCTGTATCGCTCGGAACACGGCCCAGGAGTCTCAGGGTTTCGACCAAGGTATCATCGCAGGCCTTATCGGGACTGCGATCGGAAATGGGTGCCGGGATGAGCGTTCGTTCCGGCCTGAAGGCCAGATTGATTTCCTCATTAAACTGAGCAAGGGACGCGGTGGCGCTCCCAAGGCTCAGAACAATGCAGAGTTGCGGAATGAAAGACTTCATGGGTTCATCCTAGATGGAAAAAGGAGTTGTAAAGTTGAAGCCAATTCTCAAATTGCGCTTTTCAAAACAGGTTTTGATCGTCAAAGGATCCATGGCATCCAGAGCCACCTCATAGGTTCCGACCAGCGGAGCTCCCAGATAACGCAGGGCCCGGGGCTGACGGGTTTGAGGATCCACAAATTCCTCAGGAATGCTGTCGCCATTCGTGAAGAAATTCATATAGGTTTTAAACATGGATTCATCCAAATGAGGACTCAGAACATCGACCCTTGCGGCATCCACCGCCAACTGCGGGACAGCCTCACCCTGGGCATTGCTGAGCGGGAGATAGCGCACGCCAAAGCCGAGATGCCGGACGATGACCTTCGGATCGCAGTTCCGATCCTTGCCATCGGGAAGTCCCGGGCCTTCCAGACCAAGGACGATATTCACCACGCTCATGTTATAGTAGGTGCGCATGATGAGAGGTTCCCACTGCATGAACGAACCATTCTGCTTGATGTAGTCCTCGTAGTGCGCGCTGTTTCCGGGCGGCATGGCTTCATGCGTGATTTCAAAGCGCGCACGGCCTTTGCCGAGGAGTTCCTGCATAAACCCACTGTCCGCGGGCATGATGAAATCCGCCTTGCGGACCACCACCGGGCTTTCATCAAAGGCAAGGGAATCGCTGCTGCAGTGGAAGGGAAGATCCGTCAGCTGCGAGCAGTTTTGCACGGCCTTCATCAAATCCTCGTAATTCAGGATATAAGGAACGAGGTCCTCCTGCTGGCCTTTGCCTTTCAGCGTCGCCAGGGTATTAAGCCGGCTGCGGTAAAGGTTGTAGAGGAAATTCACATAGTGCATCTTTTCCTTTTTCGCGCGCAGATATTCATTGGCTCCGCGCGTCAGATCCGCTGCGACGACCTGCGAGGCGAAGAACATTTCCCTCTGCTGATCAAAGGAATCCGGTTTCTTCGCCAGGGCCAGGATTTCCTGGCGCTTGACGCTGATCGCGGAGGCGATCTCATCCAGACCGGCCTTCATACTGGCTGTCAGATCAAGCGCCTTTTTATCCACGGTCTCGATCTGCTCCTCGATGCTGGCGATTTCCCGGGCCAGACCCTTGATTTGCGCCGTGAGGCTCTCGGTATCCGACTCCAAGATCTCCACCACCTGCTTCAGTTGGCTTGCCGTCAAAAGACTCATCTTATTCTGAAGCTGAGTCATCAGCTCATGGATGATCTGCTGTTCGGCATTGGACTTGGCCTGAAGATCCTTGACCTCATCGGCTGTCTTCTCAACCATCGATTTGCGTTTGGCCGCATTGGTCACGAGTGCCGCGAGGCGGTGGATATCCACGTCGATGCCCTTCTTTTGGATGTGAAGGCCTTCGATGGCGGCTCGCAGTGACGCTTTTTGATGCTGTTCCTGTTCGATCTGGCTTTGCACCATTTTGATATCGAAAGCCGTGAGGCTGTTTTCAGACTTCATCCTGTCGAGTTCGCGTTTGATCTTGTTGATCTCGGCGTCGATGCGCTGGGCTTCAGCATCCAAATTGCTCATCTGGAAATCCTTCTCGATCAGAAATTTGCTGGCATCCGCCATGATCGTGATGGTTTCGTTCTGCAGCTGCAGATCCTGACCGGTGATATCGGCCAGGGTACGGTTCATGACGAGTTCCTTCAGATTGCCCGGTTTGTACTGCTTGATCGTGGCTTCAAGCTGCTGCTCGAGTTCAGCCTTGGCACGTTCCAGCGCTTTGACTTCCGAAGCATAGTTGACTTCCATCTGGGCAATCTCATTCATCCCATTCCAGATATCCATCGCAACGTCATAGGCCGACTTGGCTTTTTCACCCAGATCGATTTCCGTGGTCAGCATGGGCCCCAGGCCTGCGACACCGGTTGTGACGCGAATGCCCGCCGCCGCCGTGCGCAAGGCTCCGGCCACCGAGGTGATCACCGTGTGCGCACCCTTGGAGACACCCAGACCAACCATGGCGGTCTTCAGGAGCCGAAGATTTTCCTCAAGGATGCGCTTTCTCTCTTCGAACTTGGGTTTTTCCACCTGTTCAAAGATCGCCATTTCCTTTTCATGGGTTTCACGCGCGATCTTTTCGAGAGAACCGAAAGCTGCACAAGGATTCGATCCTGAGGCTGCACCGGGTACGGCACTCGGCGCGGTCAAAAGACATTGACGCAGGGAGCTGATATTTTTTGTGAGCTTTTCACCCTTTTCACCGAAAAATTCCCGGCGCATCTGCAAGAGGCTCCTCCAGTATGCCTCTTCCGAAACCTGCACGGACGGTGTGGGGCAGGAGCCCCCTCCATCGCTGTCGCTAAATCCGTCCGCTGAACCCTTCAGGCGTGCTTTCTGAGCGATGAGAGCGCAGATCCCCATGACCAGCGGTTTGCGGGAATCCTGATAAACTTCGGTGCTGGACTTTTGAAATTTGGCGATCAGGTTGTTCAGCTCGTTGATCTTCGCATCATGGGCCTTGATGTCAGCTTCATGCGCGGCGATGGTTTTATCCAGCGCCTGGGAATCCGTCCGGCGAATCTTGACCTGCTGCTCCAGACTATCAATTTCAGACTTGAGCTGTTCGATCTGCAGAGCAAGGTTCAGGTTCGACAGGTTGACATCGATCATCCAGCGGTATTCATCGCGTTTCTCACGTGCGGAGTCGCGAGCCAGCGACGTCAGATCCACTTCAGCCTGTTTTTTGATCAGGTCCTGCTGCGTTTCCGCCTGTTTTTTGGCCTTGGCCAATTCCAGCTGCAGGCGATTGATGGCGTTGTTGCGTTCGAGGATATCGGCCTGCTTGCTCAGAATGCGGCCTTTGAGGTCGTTTTCCGACAGGGCCGTTTCAAAGTTGCGCTGGATGGAGGCGGCGGTTTCATGCAGCTGGGCTATTTCATAGCTTTTCAGCTCGATACTGCGCGTGTCACGAATTCTTTGATTTTCCATGCCGCGCCGGTCTTCATCGAGCTTCACCGCCTCCCAGCTCTTGATGATGTCATCCACCCGGTCTTCAAGAACGGCGATGGAATTCAGCTGAGCCGCGAGACTCTGGAGCAGATCCTCTGACTTTTTGGTGGTAAAGACCTCGGGATCGATGTTGAGAAACAGGTTTCCCTTCTGAATGGAACGGAGTCTTTCAATCGTGTCGTTCTTCAGGCGGGAGAGTTCAAAGTACTCGCTGGCAAAGGCGTCCGTATTCGGGAGGTCGATCAGAGCTTCCTGGATAACCCAGGAAGCGTCTTCGTACTTTTTGGCTGCAAAATACGTCTCGGTTCCGTTGTTGCCGGCCAGCTGCTGGGTCACGTCCTCGCCCAGAAGGCGCATTTTCAGGGTTTCAGCACGGGTCCGCGATATGCTTTGATAAAGACTGTCCCCATGAGCCAGTATCAAACGGGCCTTGATTGCGGTCAGGCGTGCCTGCTGCCGTAGAAAGTTATTGAAGGATTCCGAGCGTCCTCCATTCTTCTCATCAGGCGCCGCGGGCAATTCATGGCTGCCGAAATTCATCCGCGACAGCTGCAAAAGGCCCTGATCCACGATCCTCAGCCCGCCGAGAACGCCCTGCTCCATGTTGACTTTCTCGAGACGGGATTTGCTGCCATTGCTGATATAAGGCAGCTCAGACACCATAAACAGAAAAACTTCCGCGCGTTTCGCGAAACATTCGGAATCGCAGATCTGTCCCTGGAACGTTTCCTTGGTCATGCTCGCAGGGGGAACACAACTCAGGAGCCAGCTTTCGATATCATAGGAGTAGGCGCTCATATGGTTAAAATCCGCATGAGTGAGCGCGACACTCAAAAGAGCAATGCGGCGGTTGATAAATTTCCGGGCTTCCGTCACATGACGGGAATCACAGAGAGGTTTGGCTTCCGTCAGCGGATCCTGAGCACTCGGCTCGGCATTCGCAGCATGGCTTGCCATCAGACCAAGAAACAGGGTTATCAGCACATATCGTTTCATAATCAATTCCCGCTTTTAAGGGCTTGAAAATAGGAGAGCAGCATCGCAACCTTGCTTGACAGCTCCACCTGAGCCGGATCATCCACCAGTGTTTCCCGTGCCTCCTTATACAGCTCCGCAGTCGCCATGAGGCAGCGGTTGAAGTTTTCCTGATTGGCCGCGGCATTCGCTGCGTCCTGTGCCGAGCTGAGGATCTTTGAGATATCCTGGCAGACGCTGACCTTGGCCTTCTGTTCGGCCGTCAGCATGGGCAGGCGGGCAACGCTTTCAAGGTCATTCAGAAAAGGTTTCAGGGCACCTTCAAATTTGTCCAGAGCCTGGTGGGCCACCGTGATCTGATCGCTGCCCCTGCCCATATTATTGATCTTTTCCTCGATCTTCTTCAGGAGGGATTTGGTGGTGCCGTTATCGGTATACAGAAGAAGAAGGTCGCTCTTGATCATCATGAGGAGGCTATTGGTATCGCGGAAGCCCCGATTCAATGCGGACACCTTGTCGATGGGAATGGCCACATGGCTTTTGCTCACGACGGCCTGCAAATCATCCTTGCGGTTATTGATGACATTGTCGTGCTTTTCGATGGCCCGATTCATCGCTTCGATCAGGGTGTTTTCAATTCTTCTTTTGACGATGGCTTCATCCTCAGCGCGGCTGAGTTTGGTTTGAAAGCGGCAGAGCTGAGCCGGAATTCTGGCAAAACCACGCGAGGCATCACGTATGAAATGCTGAACGCCACTCGCATAGCCGGCCCAGCCATCGGGAACCTGATCCATCGTCAGATCCTGCAGGGACTCGGCGAAGGATTGCGCCCGGCTGTAGTACATGCATTTTTGATTCATGCGTTCGGCCAGAAGAAACAGGACAACATTCGCCGTAAAGCGTTCGATATCCAGGCCGTTCTGTCTTTTCATCAGAGTCTGGCTGAAGTCAGCGGGTGCCTTGCGATCTTCGACGGCTCCCACGTGGAGCTGATATTTCTGTGCCAGCCCTTCGATCTTATGCAGACTGCCGTAGAGCAGGCGGCCCTGATCGGCGTTCAGGCTTTTCACCGGAAAGTAATTCACCACCTGTCCGGCATCACCCTGGGCCGCAGCCGCCACAGCCCGAGGACTGGCATCCCCGTTCAGATTGAGGTCCTGAGCCCCGAGGACGAGCAGTTCCCGGCTGAGAACATCATCCATAAGGCTTTGGAAAAGGGGGTCATCCCCGCCTGCAGCATAGACTTGCTCCCAGGATTTTTGCAGTTCCTCCGCGGTGTATTTCATCTGGGGTGTTGCCGCCAGGGCCTGGAGGCTCAGGAAGCCTCCGAGGACCAGAGCGCAGCCCGATATTTTTGCCAGGTAGTTCATGTTGCTGTCCCTTTAATTGAGGCAATGCCATTTGGTTTTGTGAAAGACCATGTTGCAGGGCTCATCCTTGTTCTTGAAGGCGGTCTTATACTCCTGCAGGACCTGCTGCACCGAGCTGAGCGTTTGAGAGGCCCCTGGAGTGGTGCCTTGCGCCTGCTGGAGCTTGTCCTTCACATCACCATCCAAACGAAACAGGTTGTTAAAGAGCGCGGAGCGGATCAGGTAGTCGTCCACACGTTTCAGGTTTTCATCGCGAATGTCGGCGTAATACACCGTATTTTTCTCAAAATACTGATCGAGGCTTTTTTCCGCCTGCCGCAGCGGGATGGCTCCTGCGTTCTCCAGATGGCTATCATAGCTGTCGAGATATCCGCTGAGTTTGCTGTCGTCGACCCTCACCTGGGCCAGACCATCCTTGATTTCAACGGCCACAATATCCGAAGACAAGGCTGTGTTGCGGAGAAAGAGAGAAATCTCCTCCAGATCCTTGCCGGCCTGCTCCATCAGGATGCTGTACTGGCTATAGCGCGATTCGAGTTTGCTGGCTTCGGTCACAAAAAGATTCAAGGATTCCTGAATCCCCTTGAGGCCGAGGTTGATCGATTGGGTGACGGCATCATTTCCTGAGGCCACTCCATGCACGGAGCTGCGGAAGATATCGTTGGTATAATGCCGCGCATAACGATAGATCGATGCCTCGGTGTGGGCCGACTCCGCGCAGCGTCCTTCGTTCTTCAGCACATCCTGCACCCGCGTCGCATGATAAATCATGTCGATGTCGCGATCCGTTCCGTAGCTCACGGGACTTCGGGAACAGGTTGTGGCGTCGGAAGGGTCGGTGCAAACCACCTGCACGGCGTCCATGAACTCGTCAAGCTGCTGCTTCGCGGCCTTGATGTAATGGCAGCGAAGACTCTGGGCTCGCACCCGATTCAGAAGACCAAAGTAGCTGACGCCCATAAAATAATTCTGCGTCTTGTTCAAACCGCGTTCGGCGCTTCCGACCCGTTGGATGACCTGCTCATACTTTCCACAGCTGTAGAGGCGCAGAAGACAGGCATGCTCCGCCGGCTCACTGACCCCATCGACCGCGGAACTCGAGCATTCCTGAGGGAGTGAGGCTGACGAGCAGCTCCAGCCTTCCGCCTGAGCCCGCCAGGGGCCAGCCGCCAGCATCAGGAAAAACAAAATCCTTTTCATAGCCTTCCTTTCTTTAAGAGCATTGGACAGACTGGGAAGCCCAGCCGCCTTCCCCACCTTTAAGATCGTAGCGATAGGTCTTTTTCCAGCCGTTCTGATAGGGAACCTGAACGTCAGTGACGGTCAGGCGATCGCCCCAGGATTCAAAGCCCGTGGCGGGTGAACGGGCAAACCAATGGACATAGCGACCGTTGCTATCGATCGCAACGGTGGCTCCCTGGGCCACGGTAAAGTTCCTGATCTCCCATCTATTACTGGTCGTGACGAGTCGCAGGACCAGATCGATGTGGCCACGGCAGTTGTTGGTGAAACGAAAATTGGTGGTACGCAACGCCTCAAAGTAAGCATGCGGACCGGGTATAAGTTCAAGGGCACGCTGTTTGATGAAACCGATCAGTTCCTTGTAGTGGGCGCGGACGACACGATCCTTTTTGATCCAATTCCGGATTTTTTCCTGGCACGTGGAGTCAATGTCCCACTGAAGAGCCGCTTTATAAGCCATCCTGATGATATGATCCAGTGCCCCTGTGTTTTCATCCAACATGAGCCAGGAGATGTGCGAGGAGACGACGGACTCATAGGTATAGGTTTTATCCGGATGGGACATGAATTCGCCGGCCCACCAGGCGATACCGTCCGCGGAGGCATTATTCATAACATCCATATAAGAACGGATCAGCTCCTCCCGCGAAAGTTCCTTGACGCGACCCAGATAGGCGACCAGCTCATCATGATGTGGTCGCAATTTTTTCTGCTGCAGAATCCAGTCGGCAAAGAAAGCCTTTTCCTCGGGCCAGGCTTCCCGGTTTTTGGCTTTGCGGAAGGCGCGTTCGGTAATATTTTTCACCTCGAATTCGCTCATCGCCATACCCTGGACAAAGTAGTTCACGATGTCCTTAAGGTGAAAGCTGCTGAGTTGGGCTTTGATTTCCGCAGCCTTCTGGGTGATCCACGCCTCGTTCGCTCTGACACCGAAGACCTGCTGGAAGGCTGTTTGAATATCCTCGGGTTTGGGACCCATCGCGTCGCTGGCGCAACCGATGCGATATTTGCGGGTCTTGAGCTGACCCGGAACATATTTGCGAACCAGATAATCTCTGGACTCAAGCGTCATGTTTTGCAGAAGACCGGGTTCCGTGATCAGCCGATCGATCAACCTTCCGGCAAAGAAGCGGGCAGCCGTGTCACAGCTAAACTGCACCAGGGTGTCCTCAGCCGTTTTGAGTCGCATCAGAGGATTACGGAGAGCGGCCTGCGGATCCTGATGGCCCTGATTGCTGATGCGATAAGCATCGCTGGCAAATTCCGGCCGGGACACGCTCGGACAATGGAAAACGGGCTGGTCTTCCATCCTGCCGTTCAGATAATCAGCAAAGGCTTCATCATCCACAGTGATGGTATCCAGTTTGCCGGTTTCGGGAAAACCAAAGGCTTTTTGCAGCTCACTGTCCGCAGCCGAGCAATTGAGGCGGAAGGCCTTCCCTCCGGTCAGGAGCACACGCAATAGTCCCAGTTCCTTATCCTGAACCCGATAGAGGCGGGCATCGAAAGGATATTCTTCCGCAGGATGCACAGGAATGGACAGGTTATGAGGAAGGGCGCTTGCCGTGTTGAAGCAATGCAAGGCGCCGGGGTCATCCGCGCCGGGGAGGTCCTTCAAACTTTCCTTTAGGACGGGAATGGAGCCGCCCTGGGGTTGGCCGAAGGCATCCATAATATTCTGGCAGCCGATTTCAAAGAGGCGCTTATCCAGGGGACTTGCGGCATGAAAGCGCACGAGATGATGAACCTTGCCTCCGGCCTGATCGATCACCCGAAAGACCTGACTGAACATCGGGGTGGTCTGAAGACTTCCTTGCAGCGCATCACAGCGGAGGATGGGCTGGCGGCTCACCTGAAACAGGGCTTCGAGTTCCTCTTCCGTGATGAGTTCGGGATGATCGGTTTCGAGAAAGGCCTCACCGAAAGCGTTGACCACCGCGCGCGGATCCCGCCCCTTGCAATTGATGGCGAAACCGATCGGCTCGTAATTTTCTGTACCATCCGCGGCCTTTTTTTTCTGGTTGATGATCAGGACGGGAAAGCTCTTCGGTAAATCCTGTAAAGCTTGACTGCGCTCGCCGGAGATTTGAAACATTCTCACTTCGAGCAAAGTGGAATCGATAAGAGCCTGCCCCAGGTTGTGAGAAGGCGGAGGGGACTCCTTGGTGGTTGAATCGGGATTCCCCGAATGACAGGACGTACCCATCATGGCCAAAGCCATGATGGACAGAAAGGCTTTCTTTAGCATGTTGGCTCCCTAAGCAATGGCCGAAACAGTCTCCATGTCTGGCCGCAAAGCAATCGATGTGCCAGGGGTCAGGGAATGAATTTTGAGGGGAATTCATGGCTTTTCGTGAGAAGGGAGAGACGCTTTGTGCAGATTTCAGGACCCCGATCAGGATCAAGGTCCAGGATCCAGGACATCAAGGGGCAACTGTCCAAGCTTTCAGCATGTTCGCCTGCCAGCTTCTGTCATTCAGAAGACGCGCAGCCCACAGAAAAAAATCCTCCAGCTCTTCATCCGTCTGATCATAGGTCGGATCCAGCTGGCGAAGACCGCGGCTGGCCACCGCCCGATAGCGATGACGCAGAACTTCGCGGCCCTGCAGCTTGAGGATAAAGCAGCGGCTGTGATCGGACGAACGTTCATATGCACACTGCAGGTCTTCGCTTACGGTCCACTCTTCCGAGTTTTTGCGAAAGCGCAGCGAACCATCCTTTGCATAAAGGGCGAACCAAGCCCCATCCACCCGAAAGGCCTGGCCCTGCGGCCTGGACTTGGAAAGGAGGCCTTTCCAGAGGCTGAACTGACCGTTTTCGGTGAGGATGACCTTGAGCCAGCTCACATTCCAATGCTGCAGGACAGTTTTCATTCATTCCCTGTCAATCGGTTGATCGTGCTATTGGTTCGCATCGCGGCCCGGGTCACCTCTTCCCAGCTTCCATATTTCTGATAGAGGCGATCCGCGGAGGGCCCGGCGCGGTTTCCATACTTCACAATATTGCGAATATCAGCAGCTCTGGCAAGGAACCAGTTGCCTTGAGCCCGAACCTCGAGCTTGATGGCATTGCGCCCCTCCACGGTCACGCGGGCAATGTGTTCGGGCGACTTGCCTTCCGCCTTCATGCGTTCGGCGGCCGCCATCAGACTGGAAACTTTGGACAGATAGCTGGCCCTTTGTTTGGCCGCATCCTGCATGAGTCCACGTTGATGCGATCCGGCCGTCGCCCTGTGAGTCAGAGTTGGCCTGAAGGGACGCAGCAGGCGGGAACTGCTGTGAACGACACGGCTCGCTGCATTTTTCACGGTTGAGACGACACGACCGGCCAGACTTAGACCGGAAGGATCGTCAAAGGCGGCTGGATTGTTCGCGGCGTAGGTATAAAGCTCACATTCCTGCCACTGGGCGCTGACGCAGGATTCCGGATCAAAGAGGAACAAGGGATCGGGCGTCAGGTAGCGGCCGAGCTCGGGAATATACATCCGGCGGCCCATATTGATCCAGCCCGTTTCCTGATCCAGACGATGACCTGCGAACGCGAGTGGCGCCAGAGCTGTTTCAGGTCCTGGCTCCGGTGTTGCCTGAAGGAGCTGACCATAGGCGCTGCGTTCCCACGTTTCCACGACCTGACCCGCAGCATCCAGACGTTTTTCCGGAGTACCAACAGCATCCAGGACGAGGTAATGCAGGGTCCGTCGACTCAAGTCGATTTCAGCAACCAGCCCCCCAGGCAGCTGGATGGTAACCTGCTGCTGAGCCCCGAGGATCAGCTGATCACTTGGAAAATAGACGGTTTGTTCCACACCATCGACGCCGCGGATCCGTTTGTAACTGCGGCGGCCATCCGCATGGTAGCCATAAAATGTGGTGGTGTTGTCGCCTTGAGTTTCGAGCAGCCGATCCTGCTCATCATACCTGGCCGTTTGCGACGCAAAGCGGATGACGCGACCCAGAGCATCCAGCTCAAGTTTTTTCGAAGCCGCCACACGGGGCAGCATGGGCGAACGGTTCGAGGAAAGCAGAGTTTCCTGGGTCCGGCCCTGATAGGTTTCAAAGTGCCCGGCTGGCGACAGCAGCCACTGCTCATCCAGGGCAGGCTGCCAGGCGGTCGTGAGTTCTCTCCTTTTGTTATAAGCATAAGCATGTCGGCCTTTGGATTTCACCATGCCATCGGAATAGCGTTGATACTCTTCGTGATGAATCAAGGCCGTGTCGCGACAGGCTTGATCAGGCCCAGGATCGTCCCGGCAAAGCAGGCGGGAATTCAACCAGAGTTGCTGATCATCATGTTGCCAGATTCCCACGAATCGCTGGGGACCGAACCAGGCTTTTTCCAGCTGAAGAAGAGGGGACCAGCGTCCTTCAGCCAGGATGGATAAATTTTCTCCATTCTCGAAATCAGCGATTAGTTCACTCAATTCCCCGCTGGCGTCATAACCGTATTGCAGCTGCAGGGTGCTGTTCAGGGTAGCCCGAATCGGCTGATCATCGGCGCGGTAATCCCAGCTTTCCTGCGATCTGTGGGCGATGGAACCGTCGGCCTGCAGATAAAACGTCTCATGGGATGTCACGCGACCTTTACGATCCCGTTCGAAGACATCGAAGGTATCCAGGGTCTGAACGGGATCGTAAACACGCGTACCGAGAAGAGCACCGTCGAGCTGCAGGGAACGGCCCGCGGGATCCGTGACTGTATCATAATAAAATTCTGTCAAATGACGACTGGTCTGACCCGTGCCGCTGCGAATATGCGTGAGCCGATCCATCCCATCGAAGTTGCTCTCAATGACTCTCAGATCCTTTTGATCAAAGCCAAGAGTACAGGATCGGATCGCACGGCCCCGGCTGTCACGCTGCAGAAGTTCCGTGCGAATGCCGGGCAGGATACTGGCCACCAGCTGGCCTCGGGTATCGAACACAAACGAGCGCGGTTCACGGTCCTCCGGGCTTTTGATTCCCTGCAGGAGGCCCGCTTCGTTTCTCATGTAAACATGAAGATGATCCTCTTCATCGATCAGGCCTTCAGGCTCGGCGGGATCACGGGCGATCACAGTCCGGGTTCTCGCACCTTCGCCGCCTTCCACGATCGTCACCTGACCCCAGCTGGGGTACTGCCAGGTCGTGATTTCGGCTTCACCTGGGGACGACTTCAGGGTGAGGCGATCCAAGGCATCAAACATGGAACGGCTGCCCGGATATTCACCCGTCAGGAGGTTGCGACCATGAGCCACGAGTTCAGAATATTTCTCAGCCGACTGATAAGGGTTGGCTTCCCACACCAGCTGACCGCGACGGGAGTAACCGTGCTGCGCGTGAATCCAGGCGGGTTCATCGGCACGATCGACTATTTCTGCCAGCAGATGGCCCGTGACATCGAAAAACTGGGCTGTTCTTTGCCAATAAACATCCTGACCCTGCTCATGGGTCATGGTTTCCACCGCGAAGGGACGTTCGAAGGAAGCCGGAATGTAACGGAAGGTCTGAGCTTCGCCGACAGCACCGCGGACCTGCAAGGGTCGGCCGAGCCCATCTCGATCGATGCGCGTCCAGTAACCCTGGGCGTTTTGCAGAAGAACGGGAAAGGGTGAAGCCGGCAGTTGGGTTTGCAGACCCTGACGATCGGGGATCAGACAGTCCTGCTCGGAGAAGCATTGATAGGTGTTATGCCCTGCGGCGTTTTGTGTTTTCAATCGAAACAGAGACGCCGGCCCATAGCTATAGGATTCGATCAGACCGATATCATCATGGATGGACGTGACCACGGCGAAGCCATGAGTGTCCTCATAATTCGTTGTCACGGTCCGATTCATCTGGGGGCTGATATGCTCACGCAGAGGGGCCGGAATTTTGTTGAGGTCGTCTTCGAAAATAAAGCTTTCGCTTGTCTCCGTTCGAGGCAGGCCAAATTCAGGATGGTAGTCCGCCTTGTAGCGGCTGATCAGCTTTGCCGAATGACTCTGGAGGCTTTGAACCGTTTTGTGGCGAACGTTATTCAGGATGCCCAGACGTTCCGAGGCCTCATCATAGAGAAACTCCGTCTCTATCGTGCGGCCTGGCAGAGTCAGATCACGAGGTGCTTTGATATCCGGTTGCGTCAGGAGCCTCTTATGCACACGGAAATTGGAATCATAACGCCAGGTGGTTTTTTCCTCTTTGGGATCCTGGCAGTCGGGATCTTCAGTTCCACAGATCACGGTGCTGGTGCTGTCATGCTGAACAAAATATCGAGGCTTAAAATGGGCCGTGTTAAAGCTGCGACTGTCACCGGGCTGGGTTGCAGGGAAGCCTGTGAGGCTGTATGCCTCATGCACCATTTGCAAGGTTTTGCGGTCGGGGGCTTCCCATCCATACACATCTTCAAACCACAACGCGCTGCGGGACGAACTGGCGAGAAAGTTGAGAAGACTTGCCTCCCTGCCGGCATCCCAGGGCAGGTTCGCCTTTTCCGTGAGCTTCGGAAAGCGGCCGAGGTAGCGACGCTGCTCAAGAGTTGTCAAACCCAGACCAAAATCCAGAGTCTCCAGTTGAGCCTGCTCCACCACCAGACCCTGCCGGAGGGTTCCTGGTTTAAAGACACGCACGAATTCAGTCCCCAGCGGCTGGCCCCGCTCGGGGTCCCACTGGAAACTTCCATATTGGTATTCAGCCATATCATGGGATCGCGGCTGGGAAGGATCCTCATAATTCAGTGTGCTTGTCGTGTGACGCGTAACCAGTGTCAAATTCAGGGGGAGAGGCTGCATCCGACGGGGTGACGGCAGACTTTTTTGTTGCTCGCGGATGGCGGCATAGGTGTCATAATCCAGAGTTTGAATGGATCCATTGTCGGCTTCCAGCCGCGTGAGCAGACCCAGGGCGGGTACCTGAGCGCCGTTCGCAATATTCAGGTCGATCGTCTGCAGAGTTTTGCTGTCCACATTCCAAAGCAGGATCTCATCGTAGCCATCCAAATCGATGTCAGCGGTCTGGGTATTGTACTTGTTCTTTGTGATTTTGATGCGGCCTGGCAACGGCATCGACTGCCGGGTCGCGAAACCTCTTTGGTGCGTGTATCCGAGCCAGTAATCGATACTTTGATTGGTTTCATTCAGGCGTACAAAGTCCATGGCACCGTTGCCATCAAGGTCCAGGATCAACATCCCATTGATGGCTTCGACCAGGGCGCTGCTGTTCACATCAAGATCTTCGAAGCGATGGAAGGCATGATCCTCGCATGTCACGCCCGCGGAAGGCTTATCCTCGCGAAACAGGAACGCGGAGTTCATCGCGGCCTGTCCCAGGTTTTCATAAAGGCAAAGGCCCTTGGATCCGGTGGCCAGGGCCACGATGCGCACCAGATCGATCAGACCATCCTGGTTGATATCCAGCAGTCGATATTCGGGCTGGGCCAGAAGATCGGTTTCGGTCGTGCTGAAGGGAAACTTATAGGTGCGGCTGATGAAGGTGACCGTTTCCGCGCCTTTGCGGGTGTTATTGATATAGGCCTGAAACCGCGCCTTGCCATCGGTGCCGCGCATCGGATGGATAATGTCCGGTCGGCCGTCACCATTGATGTCCACGAGATGACCACGTCCATCGACGAAAAAGCTGCGATCAACCTTGAGATCCAGTGTCTGGCCCGGGGTTTCGAGTTTCACCCTGGATGCTGTGGATTCAAAGCCATCGGCACCCAATGGCCTACGATTGAAAAAGACGGTCCAGGTTCCATCGCTGGCGATCTCAATCAGATCCTCCCAACCGTCTCCATTGATGTCACTGCGCATGATGCGTGAGGTCTGACTGCTTTCATTCAATTGGGGCGTGAAGACCTGCAAGCCCGATGCTGTGCGGCGCCGCACCGTGAATGGAGTCCCCTCCACAAATTCATGCGCAGTTCCCGGCTTGCCCTGATTCCGGAAAACGCGATTGATACTCCTGCCCTTGTCGTATACCACCAGGTCGAGCAAACCATCCTGATCCGCATCAAAAAGCTCGCCGTTGCCATTCAGGCCAAAGCCGTTCATCCCTGCGGTGCTCAGCTCGCTCAACATTCCTTCCTGGGGGGCCTGCCAGCTTTGGTAATGAATCGTGATGTCCGGCTCACGGGCGATTCGTTCATCATCAAGGCGTCCCACCGTCTGACCGAAGCGATGGATGCGGCGTAGATGAAGAGCAGCGTCCTTGGAATCCGCGAATCTTTCGACTGTTTCAATCTCCGCGTTCCAGGAAAAGGTGGAATTCAACCAGACGAGAGCCTGATGCCACAGGCGACGGACGGTGCCCAGAGTCCCGTCCTCTACGGACGCGAGGCGTCGAGACACAAAGCCCGTTTCCGAATCCGACTCCGTTTCCTCCCGAAGGCAGGACAGCGGCTGCAGGTCTGTGTCATCCGCATCAGTAAAAGAGAAAAGCCAGGTGAACTGCGGCTGTTGATCAAGACAGGCCACCAGTCCGGTATAAACAATCCGGCCTTCCTGACGAAAGCCGGAGGCAAAGCTCACAGGTCCGGCCGACAAGGTCCGCCAGTGGAAGACATAACGGGAGCGACCGCTGGCGAAACTTACCTCTTTCAGATAGCTGCGGCCCTGATCGACAAAGTAATCGTACTGAATGAAGTCACCATCGGGCTTGATTTCATAGACCAGGGGCCAGCGGCTCACGAATTTCCGTTGAATTTCGGGCAGGCTCGCGATGTTGGTCACGAGATAGCCTTCCGCAACCGTGAGATCGCCGGAGTAGACCCGACGCAGACCATCCGCCGACTGGACGATAAATCCCGAACTGATTCTTTTCTTTTCCAGACTGCCGTCAGCTGAACGGAGTTCGACGTCAAAGGGCCGATCGAAGCGTTGAATGCGCAGACGGCTGTTGAAGGCTTCGGTTGTATACTCCACATCACCTTCAGGACCGGGGCTTTGAACAAAGCGCAGGACCTCTCCATCGAGGCTCAGCTGATAGGCGGTGTCCTTGATTTGGCTGTTCACATTCTGGCTGTAAAACGGATGGGGTGTTCCGAATTCACGCTCCACCTGGATCGAGGAGAGCGTCAAACCCCAGCCGACGCCAACACCCTGGTTGCGATTCCGGTTGTCCTGCTGATAGCTGAGCGCGAGCTGCGGTGTCCAGTCCGCGCGACCGGGCAGCCCGGGAAGAGGCAGCAGGATGGAGGCTGTCCCGGAAGCAGGATCCACGTCGATCCTTGTCGGTAACGGAGCTGTTGCCGGAACATCCTGGGCGGACAGCGGACCCGCACCCACGAGAAGAAACAGGAAAAGCGCCAGGCGATAGATGGAGAAGTTTGCGTTCATGGAGGATCATCAACTCTGCGAGGGGTTAAACCAAAGGTTTTGCTCATGGCGGGATCCGGGAGCAAACATGATGCCACTCCTTCCCATGCGCCCAACCGGGGAGGATGACAGTCGCGGTGCTTTCTTCCCGCAGCTGTCACGTCTCGAAACCTGGACATCCATCACCGAATGTCCACTTTCGTGGACGTGAACAGGGCTCCCTGGGAAGGATGATGCAATTCTTTCCAGGGATTTTCCGTCTGCTGCCTTGTGGCACTTCTATTGCTTTGGGGGGCGTGATCCGTCAGCGCCCATTCTTATACGAGGACAACGACATGTTCAGGCCATGGCCAAAACACTCTACCAGGTTTGCTCTTCTTCTGCTCGCCGCAGGTTGTGGGACAGAACAACAACAGGATACTCCGTCCATCCTGAATGCCGAGCAGTCGGCGGCTCCCACCATCACGTGGGACGAGGCCGCCATCGACACAACCCGCCTCGAAGTTCGCATGTTTAAATTGGTCGGAGAAACCAGCGCCTCCTTCAGCGAACTGCCCAAGGCAGGCTTTCCCGTGGTGATCATAAGGCAAACGAAAACCGATGCGAACGGTGTGAAACAGGATACCCTGAAGGGTTTTGCGGTGTCCTGCAAAGGCCGTGATCCCTTGGCTGTCGTGCGTTCGTTCGGTGATGTGTTCCTGGGGACCGGCGATATCGAACCCATCCACGAGCAGGATCTTGAGGCCGCATTCAAAATCTCGGAGCAGCCCTTCCTCCGCTGTGATGCATTGAATGGCGACAACCAGCAGTCTCCGCTTTTCAGTCAGATCTATCGCGTGATCGATCAAACGAAAAAGAAGAGCCATGTTCTGGTCCGCTTCAATATTTTCAGCCCGCTCGACAAAAATCTTTTTGAAGTCGGCTGTCAGAATATTCTCGAAACCTTCGCCGGCCCGGATCCCATGATTCCGATCTTCAAGGAAAACCTTCCGGATATCCCCGGTGGGGACTACATCCAGGCTCTCCATTGCTTCGACACAGCCGAGGCTCTGCCCCAGGATCTCTCCATTCCCAAGGCCACACCCAGGACTCTGCCTTTCGATGCACGCCTGTTCCGAGTGCAGGACAATGAAGTCTCGGTCAGCCGCGTGCTCCTCACGGGTGGTCGCGCGTTCCGTTTGAGCTGCCAGGCGCCGGATGATCGCCTGCAGGCGGCCTTTGGGCTTCCCGTTACGGGTGAACTCGAGACGCTCGATCCTTCCCTTCCTGAATTTGAAGATTATGTGAACGGAAAGATCGAGGAACAGCCCGTCCTTTACTGCGAGAGTGCCACACGTCCTGATTTTGCCAGCGATGCCTATCACATCATCAATCAGGAGCCTCGGCCGGTTCCTCTTTTGCGCCTTAAGGCCTACCAGGATACGCTGGTGCAGTTTTCCTGCGCGTCGGCCGCTCAGCTCTTTGGCAAAATCCCCAGCTCCCTGCATGAAGTAACGGATCAATCTCTGGATTACCTCGTCCGGAGTTACGTGCCGGGTCAACCCAAGGCGCGGCTCTATTCCATTGGATGCGCGGCGAGCAATCTCGATGAGACCGAGATTGAGAAAATTTATCACGATGTTCACGGCATCGACATCACACCGAGTCTTCTGTCCCAGCTTAGCAATGAATGTCGCGTCCAGGGCAGCACCTGCACCACGGCCTGGCTGGAACAAAAATTTGTGGACGCTCTTAAAAAATCCAAGCTGGACAGCGCGGATATCGTCATTCGATCGTTCTCCGCGGCCTGGAGTCGCACGCCGTTTCCAGAGGAACTCAACTTTTTCGCGAAACGCTTTCGGGATGGCAGCCTGCGCCCGCATAGTCTTGAACTGCAGGAATTTTTGAAATCAGCCCAGGCCCTCGACCGCATCGTCTTTATCCAGTCCATGGCCTATGCCTTTGGTGCTGAATATCATGATGATCTGCTCGACCAGTGGACCGCACGCCAATTCAATGAACCGGGCAAGGTCATCACGCTGGCCTCGCTGAAAGCCGATCATGATGCTTACATACGTCAGAAATTTTTGGATCCTCTGATCAACCGGGTCTATCAGATTAATTTTGGCGTGCCGGCCATGAGCTTTCAAATCGCAGGTGTGAAAAAGAAGATCACGGGAACGCAGACCGCACTTTTTCAGGACCTGACCGCCATGCTGAAGGCAATCACGAATGAATGCGTGACGCTTTCCCCCAAAAAGAAGGATCAGCCCTTCTCGTTCATCCGGCCGCGCTCCAAACTGAAATCTGTAACCGGAACCTGGACCGCTCTGGCAGGTGGCAGCAAGATGGTTGGCCCCGCCGGCCATCCCGACAATTTCAAACCCAACAACTGGATGGTGAACAGCCTGAATTTGGGACACCTTCTGATCGCCACAAGGAAAAGCCCCACCGCCTGGGGTGCCTGGACCGGATGGAAGGCTAATATGACGTTCAATAAGATTTCCGAAATCAACATGATCATCAACGACAAGAAGGATGCCTTCGGCGACAACAGCGGCTCCCTCAAGGCTTGTTTTGAATAAGGAAAGGGTCCTTTCATGAAGCGTTTTTTTCTACTCATTTTTCTTGCCCAGCCGGCTTTGTCCGCGGAGTGCCTCTATTACAAGGAGCCCAACCGTGGCGGGACTGTCTTGGAACAAAAGGCCAATCAGAATGCTGATTACAACCTGGCCAGCGGCTGGGGTGATCAGGTCAGCAGCGTTTGGGTCAAGGACGGCTACTACGCGGTGCTCTTTGAGCACCCTGGATTCAGGGGGAGCAACACGGTCTATGTCTATGGTTCAGGCCTTTCCTTTGCAAAAAATGTCTGGCAGCGAACGGGCGGCTCGACCGTCAATGGAGGAACCAGCTTCAACCTGGATCGCTTCGGACTCGACAATCTGATTTCGGCCACGCTCTGCCTTAAGGAATAAAACGGCGTTTCCTCGCGCTTGGGACGTGGTGGTTAAAAAGAGACTGACAAGCTTTTTCGTTGCGAAACGCAGGTTTTGCACAGTAAAGTTTCTCATCATCACACCATTACAAGCCAACCCTTCGCGAGGACGTTTTCGCATGCAGAAAGCTGGGACTCATATCGCCATCTACGGCGATGCCGGACGCGGCAACGCCGAACAGTTTGATCTGGGTCGCATCATGGCCAGGCGGCATGCGCTCCATCCCTTTCGTTTTGCGTTATCAACCGGCGATAACCAGTACGACGCCACCACCCCGGATATCATGAAGCGAATTTTTGAAGAGCCCTTCGCCGAGCTGATCCGGGCCGGCGTCCCGTTTTATCAAACACCCGGCAATCACGATATGGATGAGGACCGCATCACGGAACAGCTGCGGTACAGCCGCGAGGTGAATGCCCTCAGTCAGGGAAAAGGCGGCTGGGTGCTGCCGGCCCCAAGTTATGTCATTCGAGACAGGTTTGTGAAAATCATCGTCCTGAACGTGACCGCGGCGGGCAGTGAATTTCCTTATCCGCACGAGGCTCTGGAATTCGCGGCCGCGGAGCTGGCGGAAGACACCCCGGATTGGAAAATCCTCTGCTGCCATTACCATCTCTGGTCCACCGGCCTGCGCGGCGATCATAAGGAAATGAAAAAGGTCTTTCTTCCGTTTCTGGAACGTCACCCGGTGGATTTTTTCTTTGCGGGTCATGAGCATCATGCGGAAGTCTTCGCGCCCTGGAATGGGATGACCTTTGCGATCGTCGGACACGGTGCAGAAATTCGGAAACACGTCATGCCCAGTGCCCAGCCCTCCCTTTTCCGAACCAATGAAATCGGTTTTACCGAACTGACCCTCGAGGCCGACAGGGCTTCGCTCGTTTTTGTGGATCGCCAGGGTCGGGAGCTTTGGCACCAGCTTGTACCGCGGAGAAATCTCACGCGTTCGACTGGTAACCAAAGCGATCCAGCAGGGTATGAGCAGCCAGCCGCCCTGGATCGTCCTTCTCATAGCTGACGGAAAACGTGCGGCATTTTTTTCGCACGACATGCAGAAAGGCAGCGCACATCCTGCAAGGTTTCAGCGTGGTTTCCAGCTGGAAGGTTTGCAGCTTTTCGGGACGCTGCGGCAAGCCGCTGAGGAGCTGGCTGAGACCAAACACGAGAGCAAGTTCGGCATGCAGGCACTGACTCACTTCGGAAAAGTTGCGGGCATGCAGAGTCCATTCCATGCCATCCAGCGCCACGTGGGCTCGGGCTGTGAGTGGGCGCGGCAGAAGTTTGCCGGGGGTCTTCTGCATAGGCGGAACCTCGGACTCCGTGTGAAAACAGTGGCCCGTATCCGCCACGGTTTGCAGCACCAGGGATAGGGTATCAAGGGTCCTTTGCGGCAGCGACGGTGTGGAACAATCTGCGTCGATCCGAAAGCGTTTGCCGAGGATGCGTTTGGATTCAGCGTCGATGAGCCCTGGGGCCTTGGCAAGATAAAGCGGGTTTCTGGCGCAGAGCCAGGGCATGGATTCCGAAAGATGCATGCCAATGAGCAGAAGGGAACCGGCCCCTTCCTCCTGAAAAGAAAAATAGTCAAAGCTCAGGTCCGTGCGCAGCGTCCAAAAAAATTTGCGATGGGAGGCCAGGAGGCTTGGGAAGTCGATGGTCATCTGTCTCCACTATTATGCAGAATTCAAGATGAAAGCACGTTCCCGGCCACTCAAGCAGAAAATCAGGAAACTAACCAGAGAATTCACGTCCCATCGGAGCGACTCAGTCCCCGTTGTAGTCTCTGCAGGCGGATCCACCATCCCCATGCTGCCTCTGTCTGAGCTATCACCAGCCATCCAGACGAGGTCGATGAGCAGCGTCCACACGTTTTGATAACGCGCAATTTCCTTTTAACCTACTTGCTGAGAGTGTGCTTAGCGAGCAATAGCCCCTATAGGCTCTGGAGTGTTCCCCCTCCATGCACCTGAAGTTCAGTAAAGCGACGATGGGCAACGTAATGTGGAATCGAATTCCCTCTTTTAAAGCCATCAATTATTCGCTTAAGCGATGGCCGGAGTTAAGCCGTTCCTGGAAATTCCGTGCGTTCCACCATCCAATAGCGATACCGAGCAGGCAATCAAATGGGCCATCTGTCATCGCAAGAATTCGCTATTTTGTAACAGCGCCAACGAAAGGCGTTAGGAATATCTTCTGGTTGACCAGTTCTCGACGTTATCTGCAGCCGACTTCGTCTGTCTTGCCACTGTTGTCATTGCAAGTCATTTTCCAGTTGCCGTTCGAGTCACAGGTCCGTGATCTACCAAAGGCATCTCTGGTGGTTACTCTTCCGACTGATCCACCCAGACTGGGTGCCTTGTGCTTATATTGGCAGCTGCGAACTTCAGAAGGATTGTCAACTGGTGCGGGAGTGTTTGTGCCTTTTGTTATCATCCAGGTCAAGCTCTTAAATTGAATGTTCTGTGCATCCGCTACGTAATATACGTTCACGTCTTCACGGCAATTTGCGAAGTCAAAATCATTAATTTGTGCCTGTGGAGTTACCAAAGTCGTTTCGGTTCCTGCTGGGATTCGAATAGTGTTGGAACTCAATTCATTAAGCAGTTTGCTACCGCAATAAACTGAGACATAGACTTGACTATCTGGGCGGGAATGTCCCAGGTCGGTTTTGACTGTGAACTCCCCTTTGGTTATGAGGAGCCTTTTTCCTGGCAGCTCAAGTTCAGAGTCAGCTTTCTGGCTGATAGTAAGACGTACCATCAAATGTGCTTCACCTTGGGTTTGGCCAGGACCCTGCCCGCCAGTTGTATGAATGGAAAGAGGTTCCACAGTTTTACCGAAAGGATCGGCGTCGAATGGATACAGACCAGTATATGGCTGGGTCGTGAATATCATAATTTGTGGACGTGCTGCCAACGGATCACCCTCATTGAATTCAGGGAGATTTATATTTTGATCGTAGAATCCAGTCCGAAGAGGTGAAAGCGTGGCGATCAAGTCTTGATCAGGCGCATATGTGTACTGCTCACCTACATTCTGCTCTACTCTCGTAGTTGCTGCCATGGATGAACTAGCGTGGACTGCAATTGCGGTCAAAACTGCCAATACGCGGAGCTTTTTCAAGGTTTAGTTTCCTTCTTAGGAGAGGTTAACGCGAGGTCCTGTTTGTGCCAGCCCCAATCGACAGGAGCTGGTGATTTCGGCGCACTTCTACCACCAGCCAGCTGTGTGGTCAATCGAATGATTCAGGTGTCGGCTGGATATTGCGGACAGGATAAGCTGAAAAATCATCGGGTTAATTTTTCTTAAACGACTGTAATTGTTGGAACATCTTTTTTATTTCCAGCCTCAAATCCAGTTGACTAGATAATTCGCACACAGTATTAACAATGCCTGAATGACTCACATAGGGCTGAGTGCAATATTCTCTTGCAACTGTTTTCTTAAAAAAAGTCTCAGAGGCACTTGCGCCTTGCCTGCTAAACGCCAATCATCAAGGAAGCCTTCATGCAAAGTTCCATTTCAAAAGCAGCCGGGCTGTTTGCGGTTCTGGTTTCAACATCTCTATTCGGTCAGGTCATTTATCAACCATCTGCCGCCAACTGCAAGAGGCCTGGTCCAGCCGGGGCATTTCGCTTCTGCAGCGGCGCTCCAGTTATCGTACCGTTCAGTGCAATTACTTCCACCTTGTCCAAATATGTCGTTAATGTTCCCATAGAAAACACGCTCAGCTACCGACTCTATTGTCCTGCCTTCCCCGACAGCACCCCAGTGGACCTTGCCGTTGGCACCAGCCATCAGATGCTTTTAGCGTCTTCCCAGGCTGTGGCTGAAAAAATTCGCCAGTCAGTAAACTACACAGCGCTTGGCGCATCAACGTATGTCTTCTCTCCACAAATCAACTACAGTGCAACCTATCAACCAACCTGCAGAATGGAAGTCATCAGCAACGTATCGGTTCCAGATGTTGATATGCTGCGCACCATAGTAGGTCTTTTGAGCGATAGTTATACTCAGCTTGCGGACCTTAAGACGAGCGTCGATGAAGCTGCTGAACTTCCTGCCAAATGGGTGGTCATCAAGGATTCACCAGCGACAATCGAAGATTTGGCGAACGGTCTGGTCTTTGAAGTCAATAGTCTACAGCAGGAACTCGATGCTCTGACAGCGGCAGATGCTGCGAGCTTATCAGTCAATGACACGACACGTCTGGCGGCAATTCCTGGCATCATTGAATCCTATCAAAGCTCGATCAATGATCTCGCTAGATTGAAAAGCGATCTCAGCGAAGTTGCCAAGGTTGCAGAACAGTGCGAAGCGAATGTGAATGATGCCTTTTGTGTCGAAAGTGTGACAAAAGTGTCCGAGGCCCTGGATGCCAGCACAGTCGCAAAAAAGTCTGAACTGGTAGAAATAAATCAATTCCTCAAGGCCGAATCTGATCGTCTCAAGGCCACTTCCATATCGGTCTCGAATGCTCTCAAGCGCTTGATTTCCAAGCTGGATTAAACCCAACGGAGCGAATGGAGGTCTGGCAGCCTATGAAAAAACTGATGTATGTGGCAGCAGTTACATGGATGACAATTTCTTCACCGTCAAAGGGTGACGAGAGCGCTAATCTTATGGCGCGAAGAAGCGAGCTTCAGCGCCAAAAAGAAGAGATTCAGAGGATCGATATCCAGGCCACTCGCGTTGCGAATTCATGGCAGAGGATCAGCTCTGAATTTCAGGGCCAGGCCAATTCACTTCAGTCAAACCTGTCTATATTCATCAAACGTGCTGCCCAACAAAGCGCCGATATGGACAAGCTCTCGAAGTGGATGAGCGAGACGTATCAGGCGATGAAAACAACGACGGATCCTGCAGCGTTTAGGTCGCTGATGGAAGACTACCGCTCGTTAAAAGTAGGCAGCAGTTGTGGGAAAAATATATTCCAGACAGAGCTGGCTGCCTTATTGAGCAATGTGGAATCCATGAGCCGCTTGAGGGATGAGGCTACTTATCTCACTAAAAACTGGAGTCTTCCTCCAGATTTTGACGAAATGAAAAATTCCGTCATAACCAATAGAGATGCTTTGGCAGCAAATTTTGAAGCAGCGAAGAAGGCTGTTCTTTCCGTTATGCCTGCCGCCATTCCTTCGGATATTTGCGACACATTCCTTCAGTTCGATGTTGTCATTTCTCTTTCTCAAACAGTGGCTGAATTGAACAAGGCCTCTGCAGCGATTGATGCTATTAATCTCGATCAGTTTCTCAAACATATCGATGACATTACTGCCGAGAGAAATTTGGTCAAGCAGGTCCGGCGCCTTGCAACCTCGATGGCTGCCAGAAATATCTCCAACATTCGCGCCGGAAAAGTGAACGAAACTCTGCAATTCTCGGCCACCTATAGACAGCAGTTGGAAGCTCTAATAGCCCCGATCAAATCCCTTAAGTTTGTGGCTGAGGCCGAGAAAAATGATGCCATCGACAACCTGGGTTCTGCCGCGGCGGACATGGCCAGGGAGCTTGATAATTCAAAAATTTTCACAGTGAACGGCAAGCGATCCTTTCACTTGACCAGGACGCGGAACGTCCATACGAGACTGTTTAAACTGAATTCCACCACGCTCGACCCAGTCAAGACGGATCTTTATGAAAAACTCAAAGCCTTCTGTCTGGCCGAGCTAGGAATGACTCCCTCAGGACGATACACACTTCCAACAAACCTTGATTTCGAGCAATCCGTTAAACTGGATGCCTCGTTGGCCAAAGCCCAGGATATGCTCAAGCAGATTGATGGGGTAGAAATATGAAAGCGATGTTGATGGCATTGATGCTGATGGCTGGATCAGGTGCAGTTTCCGCCGCACCTGATCAGCAAATGTTTCGTGCGCTGGTCGACGGCAGAGCTTGTATTGCAACAGTTTTTTCGGGAAATGAAATCCTTTTGCCAAACCATTGCGTTTCCGAGCCCTATGAAAACGTCTCTCTCGAAAACATTGGATCGAAAAAAATTGAAAGCGTTCGCGACTTTTCGGAAGACGCGCGATCGGATCTGTTTCAGACCAGTGAGCGCCTGCTGATTGTCCGCCTCAATGAGAATGTTTTTGGCGAAGGCAGGCATATTACCATGAAATCACCGCACCTTGGCTTTTTGGATGGCGAACTGAAAAAGCGATGCCGCGTAGCCTATATCGAAAGCGCAATGGGGTTCATGGCCTACCACTGTCCCAGCTGGCATGGGCAGTCAGGCCGCCTATTAAGTCAGGACGGAGTGCCCGTGGGAATCCACCTTGGTCGTCTGAAATCGAGCGGGCTAGCCATTGCAGCGCTGGAAAAGGGTCCTATCATTGATCTGAACGCAGTGTTCGGAAATGATTTTGAGCCTGAAAAGCTTAAGGTGAGCTGCTGCAAGAAGCTGAAGAAAGCTGTCGATAAAGTTGGACAGGCCATCCAGGATGGAGTGGATTCGGTTGGTAAAGTGATTGAGAACATCAAGGGCGAAATCAAAAGGTTGGAAGATGATGTCAAGTCTCTTCCCAAGGTTTTCTCGACGGACTACCTGGAGGAGAAAACCGCCTCAATAAAAGGGCCAAAGCTTCCTGAATTCAAGGTATCGAATGTGAAGTGGCCCGAAATGAGCTTGAACTTTGTCGGAATTCCGGAGCGTTGGTTTAAGAAAGCCGGTAAGCGATGGGATCAGGCTATCTATATGTTCAAGGAGCTTGGAAGGGCTGCTGAAGTCTGGTGGGAGATAATCGCCGATACAAAAGTAGGCACACCTAATCTCTGCCAAGGTTGCCCAGATCCAGCACCTCGGGATATTTGTGCGCCGTCTGCAACCGAGCTGGAGAAACGTGAGTGCATCTCGAATTTTGAAAAGGCGATTGAGATAGCGAACCTACAAAAGATCCAGACAGTCAAAGGACTTCGTCCATGGTTGAACGATCAAAAAGCCAGAGTTGGAGTGGAATGATGAGCGCCTATAACCGGAAGATCAAGGTGCATTCCAGGATGCCTTCAATATTTTTCTGGGCAACATTCTTACTTGTGATTTCCTGTGGTCAGGTTGCGCAGGAGAAATCAGAACTAGCCCACATTGGCGATCCCTACGAGGTTCCAAACAGTTGGAACATTTGTAACTTCGAGCCGTTTGATCTTTACCTTACCTTGGCCCATGTCGATTATAGTAACAGGTATTGGCCAGTTGGACAGGATCCTTACACTGGACAAACAATCGAAGCCGCCAGCTCGGAAATTCATGGGTGGACGTTGCTCCCTCATGGAGCGTGTACAGATGTTGGGCCGATTTGGAAGGCAGGTGTGATAGTTCTTAGGAGTTCGCAGGGTGTTTACGAAGCCAGTGGGGGTTCATTGGCACAGGCTGGTTCAGCAGTTTGTGTCAATTCCAGCCTTACCAGCAACAAGACAGTTCCGTGGTCGGCAATTGTAAATGGCTATGATTATATGAAGCCATATTTGAGCTGTCCCTCGGGAACAGTCCCGAAAGAAAAATTTATCTATTCTGACCTTCCAAATCGTCAATGTGCCAATGACCCAAAGCGTATTGACTGCAAATTCACCCTAAACGGTGGCAGTATTCATTCTGACGGCGACTATTTTATCCTCGAGGATAACACCGATTCCAAGAAGCTTGATGAAAAAATCAAGGATGTAAAAGCAAAATTGGCTGGTGCTGAAAAAGAACTGGATCAGTGCAAGGGCAGGGTATCGAGCATCACATCCAAAAAAATCCTGGAGCTTAATCCACAGGCTTTTGCCGAGCTTGCCAGGGTTTGTGGCGAATCTGACACTATCAAAGAGCTGAAGGACGAAGTCGACCGAATCCAGAAAGAGATAAGGGATTTCATTCTCGCTGTCTCTCAGTCTCTGGATGATATTTATCGAACAGTTCTCGCTGTTGCTGGAAAACTGGGTGTAACTCTACCTCTGGACGACGACTATAAGGCAGCCGCCGTCGAAGAGATCGTTCATCCTTCACCATCACTTGATCCAAATTCCAGCGGCTTTTATTTAGGGCTCTTCGATAAGTACCAGGTGATTTTTGATGCATCCTACACGACCGACAAACGCAGGTTTTTGACTTCTGTGCTTGGCCTTACATATACGTTTCCCGTGTTCGGCCGAAGCCTTGCATCTGAGGATCCTCTGAGTCAGGAAACATTCGTCGACTTTAAGAGCGCGACTGACAAGGTGGAGGACTATTTTTCTAAAGTGGATTTCAACTTAGATGAATACGGCTATCCTCTCGATAGTCCCGTGCCAGATGACATCAAGAAAACCATTAGGGATGACATCAAGCCGAATGCTCCGGCTCAGGCTATGGCGCTGGACGATGAACTGAAAAAATGGGAAGGGACGCTCACTGAGAAGCAAAGACTTGCTCTTGAGGCGGTCAGGTTCCTGGGCACTGCATTTCATCAGACTTTGTTAAAACTTCCTGAAGAGGCATCTGCTGTTCATAATCGCCTCAAGTCAATTGCTGATGGTGCAATCGAAGCAGTCAAGGACGTTACGAAGTGTTTGGCGAAAGTAGGTGCATCTGGGGAATTTGCTGACTGGTATGAAATCACCGTAGGCAGGGACTACTGCGATGGATCGGAGCTGACATTTGCGGGCAGAGTTGCAACCGCAGCAGGCCTTGTTATTGGCAGCGGAAAAATTTGGCGAGTTTTAGCCGAAGCTGCAGGTGTAGTAACAACAAAAGTTGGCCGAATTGCTGGTTTTGTTGCGGATACTTTGGAAAGCGGGCGTCGAAAAATACCGGATCTTAAAGAGAACGAAGTAAAAGAGGTATTAAGAGACCTCGACTTGTCTTACGGCTGCACGCTGCTGTCATCAACACACCAAACGTCTCGAACCAATGCAATTGATTTGATCTTTGGCGTTTCTATCGCTTTTGCTGATACCTCCGAAGAAGAGTGTTTCAGGCAGATTTTCACAGAGATCGTTAACAATGCAGGGCAGTATTGGAGCCTGTCTGGTTACAAACATGTTCTTCGAGGAGAACTTTATGATGTCGCTGGAGCCACTAAACTTGCAGGCGGTTTGCATACCCAAAAGGGATTGAACGAATTCATTTTTCGCAATAAGAAACATGGCCTTTCTTATGACATAGTAGAGGTGTCAACATTTTCCGAACGTAATCTTGATCCAAATAAGTTATTGGTGCGAAGACTTCCTAATGGAGTTCGAGAGGTTCAGTTTCCTCGTGAAGCGTTTATTAATTCGGATGCTGCACAAATCTCTTTGCCTACAAGCGACGGCCGTCGTATCAGGCACATTAAAACCCTTTGGCCTGAAAGTTTCACTCCGGAGGATATTGCCACAGCAGCAAAAGAAGCTATTATGAAAGCTGGACCGAATCCTCCTGGCGTCCTTCAGGGCGTATACAAGGGTATTCCGTTTACCTTGTATTATAAGGATGGAAAAATAAGGTCAATTTTTGCTAAATTTTCGGAGAGTTAGTCACATATGGACAATAGGCCAGATGTTATAAGATTTTTGGAAAGTCTTATGCCGGAGAAACCAGCTACAGGTTGGAGCAACGAAGGCATGCTGGAAATGCTACGAGACTATGCTCGCGAAAATCCGGAGTCTTTGAGCGCGCTGTATGAATATTTCAGGAATTACGAAACCAGCGATGTTGTTGATATTATCGTGAAAGGCACCATTGCTGCGTGTTTGGTCGCTTGCGATGACGAGTTTCACCAAGACGTCAGAGACTTTCTTGAGAGAGAAGACCAATGGACACAGCGCGATTTCGATTCTTACGACGCATATAGACGAAAATAGGATGAAATGCTGGCAGTGGGCGGCGCGCTTGGAAGGAAGTGCCGCCGCATGCTTGCCGGTGACAGAGGATATCATTTTCAAAGTGCCCATCCTTGGAGCTCTCATGCAATTCATGAGAAAAACCCTGGGTAATCCTTCTATCTTCACCGGCCTTCGCCCTGGTTCATGCCGGTATCTATGCGCCAGTAGCCGTCGCAGGTAGCTTTATTTTCGGGCTGATGGCAGCTGCCACTTATCTGATGCTGGGCCTGCGTGCCGCAAATCTGTTCATTGTCGAGGCTTGAATCATTTTGTAAGAGACATCTGGCTACATGAAGGTTGATGATCCTGCCCAGACCACAGCCGTCGAATCAGACCTTCCAGCTTCTTGAACGCAAGTCTGACCATTCATCCAGACGCTCAAACTCCTACATATCCTTTGCTACGGCATCACAAAAAGTGTCTCGATCGACACGCAACATCACATTGAAAAGAAACGTCTGCTGGACTTCCCCTCCGCAACCTGTTTAAAGTCCACGCATTCGCGGGTTGCGTGCCCGACACCATTTACCCATGAAATTAAGGACTAGCTATGAAAATCAACGGCATTATCGTTTGCACCATGGGGCTCCTGGCTCAATTGGCTTTCGCTCAGGAAGCAGCGCTGATCACCAAAACCAACGCCACCGGTTATACGGCGCCGGAACACGTTCGCCTGGAAACTTGCGAACTTTTTCTGGACAAGGTGATCATTACCAACCAATACGGAGCCGATGCCGATAGCACCGTGACCAGTCGGGAGGTACGCAACGTCACGTTTAGCGAGTCAATCTTTAATATTCTGGAACAGGCAGGGGCGGAGACACTGAGCAGTTCCAACAACTATGTCTGCGATGGTCCTACCACTTCGATCAGCAGTCATCATGCTGGAACAGATTTGGTGCTCTTTGAAACCGGCGGCTGCGGCAGCCCGCGTCTGGAACGTCAGGGCGCGGCATCACTCATTCTCCTGGATATGATCACAGCCTACTGCCCGACGGTTCATGATTTTGGTGTGCAGGACACGGAAGTGAGCGCTCGATAGCAAGCAAGGGCCACGGCCGCCTTATGGCGTGCAGCGTGGCCCGACTGCGGTTCGCGTGACAGGTTTGTTGCAGGGATTCATCCCGAAATGAAAATGCGAAATGTGGCTGAATTCCCAGGGATCCGTGATGCCGCTGAAACGAAAATGTTTGGGAATCATCGCCCGCGCGATCGCGCTGTCCAGGTATGATTCCATCTCATGAATGTAACTGAAACCTGAATAGCGATGTGAGCTGACCACCCGGGCCTCGGTGTAAAGCATATACACAAACCAGAACTGGGCCTCAAAATCAATCGCCGAGGATTCATCATTCGGATGGGTCAGGATATAACCCATATCCACGTCCAGGCCATTGCCATGGGCATCATGCGATCCGGTGGGATTGGAGTAGGGATGGTTGGTGTTCACCCGCAGAACGGTTATAAAATATCCGGGATAAAGCAGGCTCACGAATTTCGCCGACTTTTTTAGAACCCAATGCAGGTAACCATAGCCATAGATGTTGTTGTAACCATTTTTATCGAAAGCCTTCAGCGTCTCATCCATCGGCATCGGCTGCAAATCCCGCGTGTAGTAGACATCCTTGCGAGCCTCCTCCGTCACCCACGCATTCAAATCCTGCAGAGCCCTGTTCAACTTTTCCGGTGTGACAGCGGGCTGACACCACCAGGCGCTGCACGGCGCTGAAGCCGCCATCAGTTGATTTCCGGACAACAAAAGAACAGCAGCCGTTGCCCAACGACGTAAGGATCGCATCATGGAATAACTTCCTGTCAGAGGTTAAAGATTCACAGCCAGCGGCTCAGCGGAACTGTGGCTCTCCCCATGGCCAAGTTCACCGAGAAAGCCATTGCCCCAGCAGCGAATCGTGCCGCTGTCGAGCAGAGCACAGGCATGCCGCGCGCCAACGGAGATTTCCACGGCGCCGCTGATGCCTTCGATTTCTATGGATTTTTGCGTGGTGTAGGCAAAGACGTTCTGAGCCTGGGTGGGACTCACGAGCTTCGCCGCAAAATGAGTGCCGCAGAGCCCATGCAGACAAACGCCCCAGCACCGTACCGTCCGGGTTGGAGTGATGCCGCAGGTGGTTTTCCGGGCTGTGGAAATACGTGTGAAGGATTCCCCGTCCACCCGCGTCCAGGCACTCACGACACTCGAAAGGCCGGTCTGCTGGTACCAGTTATCGCCGATGCAGTAGAGTTCATTTTCATCGGTGATAAAGCATGCGTGCTGATCCGCCATGGTCAGACTCAGGGTGGAGCGACCGGAGCTCAGGTCCACCACGGGATAATCCTTCTCCGTGGGCAGAGTGAGCTTGCCCCAGCAGCTGATGCGATTGCTCACCATCACCGCACAGAACGCCTGATCACCGGCGTGAATCGATCGGGCTTTTTCCGTCAGCACCGTCACTTTTTGAGCGACACCGGTGTGATGGTTATAGCGGTTTTGCAGGCTTTCCATCTGTCCATCACCCAGCTCATAGCTTGAACCACTGCCCCAGCAGTAAACGTCACCCGATTGCGCCAGGGCACAGGTCGTGGTTTTCGTTGCCGCGACCTGCATGATGGAAACACCATTCAGGCCCTGAACGCGTGCCGGTTGCGTGACGTTATTGCCTTTGGCCTGACCACTGAACGCATATTCACGACCGGATTTTCCATTGCCGACCGCTCCAGTTTGGTTATAACCCCAGCAATAAACTTCACCCGAAACTTTGATCGCACAGGTATGCAGATCGCCCGAGGCGACGGCAATATTATCAAGCCCCAGGGCCTCCACAAACACCGGCTCCGCCTGATTCTGAGAATCACCCTGCCCCAGCTGACCGGCAAGGCCATAACCCCAGCAATGAACCGCTCCATCCGACAGCACACAGCTATGATGTTCACCAGCTGACAGCGAACGTTTGCCACCGGGCTGACTCAAATCGGCATCACCCCGGGCAGGGAAGCCGGGCTGAGAGTCTGCTTTATCCTGGCCTTGTGAATGATCCGCCGATGACGGAACAAGTTGTTTGAAGAGATCGGAGTCTTGCGAGCAGGACGCAACCAGTGCCGATAACAAAACGAGGGAAAAGGCAGCACGCATTCGTGTTATCCCTACTGTTATTGATCACAGAAGAGGCGAAAGGTTTCCCAGCCTCGGATCAACCGGGGTTTACAGGCATTTCGTTGTGAAATTTGTATTCCTTCTGATAGTAAACGAAAGCAGCTAGATTGTCAGCGGATTAATAGCCATGGCCGGATGGGACCTTGTCTTTTTTCACCGTGATGGAAAATCCCGCCTGGGCGCGCTGAAGAGCACGGACACATTGTTCGCCGGCATATCAATGGTCTTTTTCCACAGAAGACCCCGTGTGGCGGCGGCGGCCACGACCTGATCCAGCTCCCGCAATCCCCAGCGCGGATCGCGTGCCTGCAGGGACTGATGAAACGCGAGGTTCGAAGCAGCTGTGGGTCGATCGCCGAGAATAAAAGGGCCATAAAGATGAAGGAGACCACCCGATGCCAGCCAAATTTTGCAATGATCGAGCAAAGCGAGGCAGGCTTCCCACGGCGAAATATGAATCATATTGATATTCACAACAGCATCAAAGCTTCGCTGCAAAGGCTCCGGGAGAGGATCGAAGACCGACCAGCGAATGGGCTCCTGAAAGGCTTCGCTTTTCCGCGCCCTGTAAAATTCCATGATATTCTCGAAGCTCGCCTGATCGGGATCACTCGGCTGCCAGCGAAGATCCGGTCTTTTCTCACAGAAATAATCCGCATGCTGACCTGTGCCACTCGCCACTTCCATAACCTGGGCCCCGGTCGGAAGGAGGGGATTCAGAATCTCAAAAATAGGCCCTTTGTTGCGCTCCGCTGCCGGTGAAAGTGATGGCATGAATCCTCCTGTCAGGCGTTGGGGGACTGTTCGCGTCCCAAGATACCGTCTTCTTTACCCTTTCTTCAATGAAAATCCTGCAAAGAAGCCCTTAATCCGCTCCTGGGTTAACCGATAATGAAGGATCAGCCGTTCCGGATACGGCCCCATGCAACCAGCGACAGGTGCCCCTTGTTCACCCGACTTCTCATCCTGCTCACGCTGCTGAGTGTCCCGGCTCAGTCCGCAGCGGCGACGTTTCGTCTGCAGGAACCGGAGGTTTCCACGCTGGTGGGACAGGCGCTGGACTACGTGGTGGATCAGGAGGGGAACTGGACAGCGGACACGGTTATGAATCTGCCCGCGAATGCATGGACACGCTCCCAGGTGTCGACGCCGAATTTTGGTTATCTGAAGCAGCCTCTCTGGATGCGCCTGGACGTGGAAAATGCCTCCACGGAGAGGAATTGGATTCTGTCCTTTCCGGATGCCTCCTTCGTTCAGATCGCGATCTGGAAACTGGGGCCGAATGGTCCTGAACATCTTTATACGATGAATCGGAGTGAAGGCGTCGAGGGTCGGCCTATTCCCAAGCGTTATTATAATATTCCTTTGGACTTGAACCCAGGTGAGCAAAGGGAACTCCTCGTGCGTTTTCTCTTCCAGACCACGAGCAGTGTGCCGGTGACTTTGGAAGGACGCACGTCCTTTGAAGCCCACTATTTTCTGGATACGGTCCTGCAGTCGCTCTATTTCGGCATCATGCTGAGCATGTTCTTTTACAACGCCTTTCTTTTTATCACCACCTACGATCGCAGCTATCTCTATTACATCTGCTATGTCCTCTCCATGACGCTGATGATGCTCTGGGTGCGTGACTGGCTGGCTTTGCTGTCCCCGCCCCCTTTTATACTGACCGCGGAAACATGCAATACCTTTGCCTATGGCGTGCTCCTCTTCGGTGGGCTCTTTGTCATGAACTTCGTCCAGAGTTTTCATCAGAGCTGGTGCCTCAGGATGCTGCGGCGGCTCTGCGTGCTCTGTGTTCCGTTCACCGCGAGCCTTTATCTCTATGACAATCCCATCTTCAACCAGGTTGCACTGGTCACAATTGCTGGTCTCATGATTGCATCGGGTCTGCTGGTCACAGTCCTGGCTTATAAACAGCAGCGCGATCGTCAGACATTCAGCCTGCTCCTCGCCTGGTCCTGCGTCATGCTCGGTGGGATGCTGTTCTCGTTCAATCGCAATGGCCTTTTGCCGCAAACCATGTTCTTCGATTACAGCGTGCAGTTCGGCTCGGCCCTGGAAGTTCTGCTGCTGTCCTTTTCCCTGGGCGATAAAATCAATTCGGAGCGTGACCAGAAGATACTGGCTCAACAGCAGATCGAGGAAAGTGAAAAGCTGGCTCAGCAGGCACGTGCCGTTCAGGATGCTTTGATTCACGGTCAGCAGGAGATTCCTGGCGTTCAGATCGCCAGTCTATATCAATCCGCCGATACCACGGGCGGGGACTGGTATGGCGTTTTTCATGATGAGACCGCACAACGACTCTATGTGTTCATGGGCGATGTCACCGGGCATGGCATCCCCTCAGCGCTGGTTACGGCCGCCGTATCCGGAGCCATTCAATCGCTGGTGGATGTCGTCCGATCCTCCGCGCAGACCAGGCAGGAGGCATTGGAAACCATCGCCCAGGCCGTGAACCGCGTCGTGTGTCTGACCGGTGAAAAAACCGATCGCATCATGACCATGGCCTTTGTCTGTGTGGATCTCGTGAGCTGGGAAGGAACCTTCCTCAATGCCGGCCATCGCCCACCTTATCTCGTGCAGGATGGTGCGCTGATTCCTCTGATCTGCAGGGGCAATATGCTGGGCGTTGTCGATGCTCCGGAGTTCGAGCACACGAATTTTCAGGTTAAAGGCGGCACAACTCTCTTTCTTTATACAGACGGACTCTTCGAAAACCAGGGGCCCGAAGGTCACACCTTCCGTGAAAAGCAGCTCGCCGCCCGCCTTTTGAAATCGGAAGGGTCGGATCCCCAGTCCATGATGGCGGCCATCAAGCGCGATCTGGAGCATTGCTGGAAAAATGCCAGAATCAGTGACGACTGTGCCCTCCTTTTCATCAAATTTGAGCGTGAAACACAGCGTTCGACGGCCATCAATGCTTGAACATCCTCGATTCAGATAACATGTGTACTCCGTTCAAAGCATGATGCCTGCTGAAAAACACCAGGGTTCAGGATCATTCCCGCCTCATCTTCCTCTGTCTTGTTAGCCCAAAATAATAAGTCAATTGATTAATAATTTCGAAATTGAACTGGCCAGCCAACCAACTATGCTTGGAATTATGAATAAAATCTAAGAAAGTGAAGGGAATTGATGATGCTTGCAAGACGAACCTCCGCAGCGTTAGCCGGTCTGATCCTGACCGCGTCCCAGGCCCAGGCCGATTTTTTGCCTCCCAACGATCTCTGGAAGGAAGATGGACTGCTGCGGGCGGCAGGCATCACCCAGGAAGATTTCAATCAAGTGATTGATGAGGCGGAAGCCTACTATAAGCCTATCGTCGCCAGCTTTGGCGGCACTTTGAAAGTGAATCGTCTTTGGTCGGATAGCACGGTGAATGCCAGTGCGATGCAGACCGGCTCCACCTGGCAGGTGAACATGTATGGTGGTCTTGCCCGCCGGCCGGAAATCACCCGCGATGGCTTTGCGCTCGTGCTGTGCCATGAAATCGGCCACCACCTCGGCGGTTATCCTTATAGTTCCTCGTGGGCTGCCAATGAAGGCGAATCGGATTATTTTGCGACGCTTTCCTGCGGGCGGCAGCTCTGGAGAGATGATCATGCCACCAACGCCGGTTTTCGCGATACGGTCGAAGCCATACCCAAAGCCCTTTGCGATAAAGCCTGGGAATCGGAACAGGATCAAAACCTCTGCTATCGTATGACAGCAGGCGGACATTCGCTGGCCAATCTGCTCGCTGCTCTGGGGGGAACCAAAGCCGATTTCTCCACGCCGGATAAAAGCGTCGTCAGCCGCACCTACAATTCCCATCCCGCGGGTCAATGCCGTTTGGATACTTATACAGCCGGCGCGATCTGTAACAAGGAATGGGACACCCATGTGATCCCAGGTCGCGATCTGGGCAGCCTCCGCAACAGCAAGGATGCCGAGGAAGCTGCGGTGCAATACACCTGTAATCAATCCGAAGGCTATTCCGCCGGCTTCCGTCCTCTGTGCTGGTTCAAGCCTTATCTGGCTGCGCAGGAGCCTGCGCCGACCCCGACGCCCACTCCGACTCCAACACCGACACCCAAACCGACCCCGACTCCTGATCCGAAGCCGACACCAACACCCAAGCCAACGCCAACGGTGACACCGACCCCAGCGCCGACACCCAAACCATGTCCTTATCCATGGCCTTGGAGTGTCATCCTCTGCCGGACGGCTCAACCGCGTTGATCGAATAATCCCGCTATTCGTGAAGGTCATCCTCCCTCGGGTGGATGACCTTTCTTTTTCCATCAGTGAACTTGGCAACCTTCAGTAGCCGGGAGGTAAAACGAAACCTCCCAAAGTCGTGTACCAGTGCACAGGACTTTCAGGATCCTCATCATCCTCCTTCCAGGCGAACTGATCCTCAAGGTAGCTGCGATCAAAGAGTGAGATACCATCCTTGATGCCACGGTCGGGACGGTTCACGCCCCAGGAATTTTTCGCGACCAGTTTATCCAGGATGCCACTGAGCGCGAGTTCCTGCAGTTCCTCGCTCACTTCGCCCCGACCGATCGCGCCGACACCGGGCACATCCGTAACGGTGTAATCTTCAAGGACAGTCAGATGTCCTCCCTGGCTGCCCGCTCCGCTTTCGTGCAGACGTTGCCCCTTGAAAGTCCCGTCCTTGGCATCCAGCGCATTGAAGTCGATCATCAAACGGATGACCACCGGCTGTTCATCATTCAAGGCGCGGAAGACCCGGGTCCAAAGCTGACGACGGGCATTTTGCGTGCTCGCACTGGGCACGGCTTTTTCCCCAAATATGCGCGGAAACGGGACCTCCACCCAGGCCTGTGCTGAGCGGCTATCGAGCAGGTCACGCAACGAAACGAGCTGACCGCTCGGCAGAACCCGAATGATCTTCTCGGTGGCTGGTATCGCCAGTCGTTGCGCGGCCGCCATGTCGGAGCCAAAGGCATCATCAAGAACCTCACGCACCTTCGCAGGCGTGCGCGCTTTCGGGTCTTTTAACGCTCCAGTGGTCAACTGCTCGTTGATGGAATCGACCGCCAGTTTTTGTCGCTGGGACATCTCGGCAGCCGTTTCGATGGGAAGAAAATCACCTTCGCTGACAATGCCATGCTTTAAAATGATCGAACGGGCCAAGCCCCAGCTGCCACCGGTTGCAATCTCTTCGATGGTGGACGGCGCCACCAGCTGGTTGTAAAAATGCCACCAGGTCCAATAGGACTCCGAGACATCGAGCGTTTCGTTTTGGTGACGGAGCGCCATCGATTCCAGCCAGGTGCTGGCCGCATAGAGCCAGCAATTTCCGATCGATTGACGTTTGGCAATGGTATGAGCCACATCGGTGACAAGGGGGGACGAAGTCTGTTCCTTGTTGTGTTGAACAGGGCCGCAAGCCAGAAGACCGCTGACCCCGAGAATGAATCCAAGGCGGGGAGCCATTCTCTTTTGCATCCAGCGCTTCATATCGGTACTCCTTGATTTCAGTCTGCTGCATCAGAGCAACAACAAGGCCTTTGCAGGGACTGTTCCTAAAGAGGAACAGCAGGAGTACTTGGCTGGCCAGTAAAAAAAAGCCCACCTGGGATCAGGTGGGCTTGAACTTCAAGGTATGGATGAGCTGGGAATTATTGAACCTGCGCGCTGATCAAACGCGACATTAGGAAGTCATTGTTCGAGTTTTCATTCAGGTCCACGTAGTTGGACACTTTCATGATCACGGTCTTTCCATTGGGATCCCGGGATTGCGTCAAGGCACCACCCGATGTCACGGCCGCGAGCGCACCATTGATCAGCATGGGACCTCCGGAGTCACCCGATCCGCTGGCGGAATCCTGGCCTAACGCCACCTTGGAAGAGGAGGAGGAAGGAACACCGGTGAAACGGATAAAGCCGCCCGAAACCTGCTCGATCGTATTCTCGCCCTTGCGTTTGACACCCGAACCGTTGGTTCCGGTTTGCTGACCGGAGGACGAGTAATCGTAGTCATTCACACCGTAGCCCACGATCGTGAACTTCTGCCCGACACTCGGCGTGCGCGGATAGAGTTTGGTGGTGGCGGGCGCCGAATAGCGTGGGAACGTCACCACGGCCAGATCATGATTGCTCAGACGGCCAGGGACAACGGTATAACCTGGATGATATTCCAGATCGGTGGCAGCAATGCGTTGGCTGCGGCCATCCGAAAGTTTTTTATCGAAAGACATCGACGAAGCGCTGTAGCCGCGTTTCACAAGGTCATAGACACAGTGGGCGGCTGTCACCACCTGTGCATCGTTCACAAAGGTACCGGTACAGATGGATGTACTGTAGCCCATGCTGAACCGAAGGAGAATCACAGAAGGATACTCACCCGTTGTTGCTGTCTTGCCATTTGTTACTTTGGTTTCGCTGTTTTCCTGCATGTCTTCCGGAGAACCGCAAGCCACGAGACTGATCAAAAGGCTGGAAGCGACGGATTGAGCAACTTTGTGTTTCCAGGTTTTCAGCATCGAAACCCCTTTCTACTGTCGTTTTTATTTTGTTGATAAAAACTTGTAACCGATAGCTGGCTGGACAGTCAGTTAAAAAATGAATTTTTTGAAAGTTTTTTTAATTCAGATGTATTATCAGAAAGTTACGGAAGTGTCGTTTAGACCCAGTTCCTGCGTTTGAACCAAATGATCATGACAACGGGGATAATCGCACAAAGAATAATCATCACCCACATCAGGCCATTGGATTCCATCCATTGCGGAAGACCGATGAGGGTGTGAAAATTCTGTCCGAAGAAACCAACGACGAAAGTCAGAGGCAGAAACACGGCGCTCATGATGGTGAGATGCTTCATGATCTCATTGGTCCGTTGCGAAACCGAGGAAAGATAGGCTTCCAGTGCATTGCTCAAAAGATCGCGGTTGGCCTCAATCGATTCATTGATGCGCGTCAGGTGATCATAGACATCGCGGAAATAATGCTGGGTCCGATTCGAAATATACGGATGATCGAGTCGGGTCAGAGCCGCCAGCACATCGCGCTGCGGAGATAGTACCTTGCGCATGCAAACCAGCTGCTGTTTCAATTCAAAGATGCGGCTCAGATTTTCCCTTTGTGGCTCGGAAAGGACTTCCTCTTCCAGCGATTCCAATTCCTCGGTGACGAGATCCAGGATCGGGAAGTTGCCATCCACCAGGCGATCGGCAATCAGGTAGTAAAGAAAATCGGCGCCGCGGCGCATCAGAAGACCATCACCCACGGCCCGCTTCCAGACGGCATCCAGCGCATCGATCCCCTCGCTATGAACGGTCACAAGGTAGTTGCTGCCAAGAAAGGTATGAAGCTCAAGAATCTTGAGATTTTCAACCGAACCGCCTTCCACGACGAAACCCTGGGTGACGATAAAGAGATAGCTCCCGTATTCCTCGACCTTGGGTCTTTGATCGAAATGCGCGCAGTCCTCAAGGGCGAGAGGATGAAATTGAAAGCCGGTTCGCAGCACTTCAAGTTGGGCTTCATCCTGAGCAGTAACATCGACCCAGCGGATGAAGCCTTCCGGTGGCGGCGCGATGTGCTCCTTGCCCTGGTGCGTGACCACCAATCCATCCGTCCCGATTTCCAAAATGCGAAACATACGCCAGGGCTCTCCTTCAGACTTCAGTCATCGGTCTGTTTACCATCACTTCGCCATGACGGGCCAGGACATTCTCCCACGGCTCGATCCAGACCGGCCTTGAAATCCCCAGCGAAACTCAGTAGAGAGGATCTGAAGTAGCATTTCAACAAGGAGTTCATTATGAAATTCGTGGTATCCCTGCGTGCGCTTGTTCCGGCTTTGGTCGCACTGATGGCGACCCCGCTGTCCGCCTGTCCCGAGGCCCCTGAACCTCGGGAACAGCGTTTTGAAAATAAAGTCTGGCAGTATGTCTGGGATCTGGATGCAGCCGCGACCTGGCTGGGCGAGGAAACCGCACCGATTCCCGCGAATGTGCAGGAATACCGCGACTACGCCAATGGACAGGCCGATACGGACCCCTTTGTCCTTCTGGCACGGCAGCGGGAAATCTTTGAAAAGGTCTATGGGCCGCAATCCGGTGTCGTTCAATCCTTTCGCCTCATCGAAAAAGGTGAGGTTGGCCGCATCGGTGGGAATATCTGTGTGGAGTCAATGCTGATGGGCGAGCATCTCAAGTATCATCCCTTGAATGTGCCGGGCTCTGAGTTCAGTGCTCACATCTACCGGAAGGGCACGCGTCTGAAAGTCTTCGCCGCCTTCTTTGAGCAGTCATCCATGGCCGCTCCCCAGGTGATCATCAAGGCTGCGGCCGCCCATGAACTCCAGCAGAACGGGTGGAATTTAGTCGCTTTTCTCCACAATCATCCCTTTGCCTTTGACAACCCTTATGGAGATATCGCCGGCACCGTGATTCCCAGCGAGCCGGATCTGATGACCTTCCGCGAGCTTTTTCAATCCAGGGGACTGGGCGCAGCCTGGGTCACCAATGGGCTTCATTCCGCCCGTTACAACCGGGCCGACACCGATCGTTTGATCAAGACGGAAGGCCTGTAACGCCTGCGGCAATTATCTTTGCAAGCGCAAGAATTCCCGGTAGTGTGGGGCCTGTTTTCGAATCCATCACCCCACACAGGGAATAGGTAATTTTATGAACCTCACGCATGCCAGTCGTCATTGGATTCTTGCCGTTGTCGGCACGTTCATCCTTGCCCATGCCGCGCCTCTGCTGGCAAAAAGCCCGGAGCCTTTGGTCTGCGAGGTCGCCATCGTGGGCGGAGGTGCCGGCGGCCTGCATACCGCCTTCCGTCTTGGGCCCATCCTGGGTTCCAAAGTTTGTCTCTTTGAAAAAGAGGAGGAACTGGGTGGTCGCATTCATGATATTTCTTATGACAACGATGCCAAGGATGCCCCACGCATCGGCGTGGGCGCCCGCCGCATCATGGAAACGCAGACGGTGGTGCTGGATCTGGCCGCTGAACTCGGACTGCAGCTGGAAACACCTGTCGTCAGCGCCGACCTGATTCAGGCGCGTGGTCGCACCGCATTTGGCAAAGAGGACTTTGTTTCGCTTTATCCCGGCCTGCCGGTGAAACAGGATCCCAGTACGGACACGGAAACCTGGCTCTATGATCAACTGCGTCATGGTCCGGAGCGTGGCAACGCCGGACTCTATCCTGATTTTCGCAGCTACGTGAGCGCCATCGTGGGAAAGGCGGGGTTTGATTACCTGCATGATATGTCCCGTTTCCGCGCGGACTTTGAATATGATCTGGATGCCCCCTCCTATCTGGATTATCTGGACGAAGAATGGGATGTTTGCTGCGTGGCCTCCTATCCTGTGGGGGGAATGTCCGGCTTCATTCGCGGCATGGAAGAGCGGGCTCGCGCTGCGGGCGTGCGCATTTTCAAAGGGGAGGCCATCCACGGCATTCATCGCAAAGGCCAGGGCTACCAGCTGCAAAGTGCTCGCTATAAAGTGGCCGCCAATAAACTTGTGCTCGCGGTCCCACCCAGCGCCTTCCCGCATCTGCGCGGTGATGTTCCGGCCCGTATTGCCAAACAAAAACCCTTTCAGGATATCGTGGGCGTGAAAGTCGCCACGATCACGCAATGGTGGCCTTACGCCTGGTGGAAGGATATTCGCAATCCGGCACAGCCTGATGAAAAGGGCCAGGTCTGGCGCGCATGGACCACGGAAAGTTGCGTGAACTTCATCGAAATTCCCATGGAAGCCAGCGCCGCGGTGCAGAACGTGACCCGCTCCGTTTATGATGATGATCAGCGCTGCGTGGAACACTGGGAAAAACTTGCGAAACATTCGATGAAGCAGGTGGAAGCGGAAATTCATGAAGGTCTGACGCAAATCTTCCATCAAAACGGTGTCAGCCTTCCCGAGAATGTCGTCATCCCAAGGCCGCTCAAAACTCATGTTCAGATCTGGCCCGCCGGCTGGCATTTTCTGCGCGCAGGGGCAACGAACAGCAATGCGGAGATCGCCGCCTGGTCGCTCGAACCTTTGCCGGGAGAACCCGTATCTTTGGTTGGGGAAGCCTACTTTATCAATCGCTCGGGCTGGAGCGATGGCGCCTACAAATCGTCGATTCAAGTCCTGAACCGGCATTATGGGCTGCAACTCAAAGGCCAGTAAAAAGAAAAGCCCTCGACAGCGCAGGCTGTCGAGGGAGGACGGAGAACATAGGGATCAGGGCTTTTCGCAACGATCCATATGCTGCACAAAGTATTCAAGGTCAGCGTAAAGCGGGTCGGTCTTGGAGATGATACAGCTGTTACAGAACACGTTACCCAGGGTTGCCTCCACTAGTTTCTTGGTATCCACGACCGTTTTCAGGACATTGAAGGAAGCGACTTCATCGTCTCCCTGCGCAAACTCAGTAACACTGTAACGGTTATCCTTGTTATGGCAGGTTCCACACTCCGGTTTCAGATACCCGTTGTAAAGCCACGTAAAACCTTTTTCCATACAGACCTCGTCCGGCCGTCCCTCGGGCATGGCATAGCCCTTGGAATTCGCTTGATTTTGCGAGGGTAGATGGATCGGCTTCTTCGTATTCCCCGCTTGGGTATTGGTTGCACTGTCCGCTGTCGCCGGGGCTGTCGTGTCCGAGCGTTCCGAATTGCTGGGCGCCGGTTGACAGGCCAGGACAGTACTCAGCCAGACACAAGCCATCACAGATCGAAGCATGGATGATCCTCCGTTAGGGTTCAAACACTATATCCTTCCAGACCTTCAGCGTCCGGTTTAGGGTTTCCTTGAAAGGCGCCCGCTTCCACCGTTTCCGAGCGCGGACTGCGCCGCACGAAAAACGCCAGGAGAGCGGCCACACCCAGGGCAAAGATGATATCGCCCGGAACGCGCAACCACTTGAGAACCTGCATCAGCGGTGTGTTCAGGAACTCGGCGGAGCGGGCATACCAGAGCCCGTGTTCCACGCTGGCCTGGGTCTGCAGGAGACCGATCGGCAAAAGGCTCAGGAGCACCATCACCATGAGGCCACCATTCAAAAGCCAGAAGGACCAGCGCAGGGCGCCTTCCGACCAAATTCGGCGATATTCCAGCGAACGCATGCAGAAGAGCATCAGACCAATCCCCAGCATGCCGTAAACGCCGAAGAGAGCGGTATGGCCATGGACCGGCGTGGTGTTGAGACCCTGCATGTAGTAAAGCGCCAGCGGTGGATTGATCAGAAAACCGAAAACACCGGCGCCCACGAGGTTCCAGAACGAAACGGCCACGAGGAACAGGATCGGCCAGCGATAAATTTTCGCCACCTGATGATCATGGGTCAGGCGCGCCTGCCTGTAGGCTTCAAACCCGATCAAAGCGAGCGGCACCACCTCCAGGGCTGAAAACGTGGCTCCCAGAGCCAGGACCGAGGTCGGCGTTCCACTAAAGTAAAGGTGATGGAAGGTCCCCAGGATTCCGCCCAGCAAAAATATCGAGGTTCCAAAGAGGACGCTGAAGGTCGCCACATGCTGGCGCAAAAGTCCCAGCCGCACGAAAATCAGGGCGATCACAGCGGTGGCAAAGACTTCGAAAAAGCCTTCCACCCAAAGATGCACAACCCACCAGCGCCAATACTCAGCCACTGCCAGGTGAGTCTGCCGACCCCACATCAGCCCGGCTCCATAGAACAGAGCAATGGCGAAAGCGGACAGACCAAAGACAGCAAGAAGATGCCGGGGTTCCTCGGGACGTTTCAGAGCGGGAACAATGCCGCGCAGCATCAGGCCGAGCCAGATAAAGAGACCGGCAAAGAGAAAGATTTGCCAGAAGCGCCCGAGGTCCACATACTCATAACCCTGATGGCCGAACCAGAAGTTGCTGACCAGGCCCATTTTCTGCTGAATGGCAAACCACTGACCGCCCATCGAACCGACCACGATCACCACAAGACAGAACCAAAGAATGTTCACACCGAGCTTTTGATAGCGCGGTTCCTTGCCGGCCAGGAGCGGGACCATGAAAAGGCCGGTCCCGAGCCAGGCGGTGGCGATCCAGAAAATGCCGAGCTGCGTATGCCAGGTGCGAGTGACAGCATAAGGCAGATAATCGGCCAACGGAAAACCGTAGAAACTCTGTCCTTCCACACCATAATGAGCCGTCACAGCTCCCAGTATAATCTGGAACAGAAGGAGTCCCATGACGGTGTAAAAATATTTGACCGTGGCCCGCATCGAAGGCGTTTGACGCAGCGTCCAGAGCAGGGACGTGTTGCCACTTTTTTCAGCAGGCAGCTTCTCGTGATCGCTCTCCTGTTTGGCCATCGCATAGGCGAGGGCACCGATTCCAGCAATCAAGGCCACGATACTGATCATGGTCCAAAGGAAAGCATCGGTGGTGGGTCGATTGCCGAGCAGCGGCTCATGCGGCCAGTTGTTGGTATAGGAAATGGTCTCTCCCGGACGCTCGGTGATCGAGGCCCAGGCCGTCCAAAAGAAGAAGGCAACCATGGCCTGCCGGCGAGCAGGATCCGGCACGGCGTTGTCATGCATCGCATAGGCGGAACGCAGATCCTTCAGTTCGGGATTGGCTGCGAAAAGAGCATCATAATGCGCCCCTACGGCAGCGATCGCCTGGGCGCGGCGGGAATCCACCTGCAGCGTTTGCGTATTGGGATCGAAATTATTGGTACGCATCAGCTCGCGGGCCTCTATTTGCAGCGAAGCTTTCTGCGATTCCGTTAAGGACTCATAGGGTTTTTGAAAATTTTGCGTGGCCAAAAGATCGAGCAGGACGACCCCTTCCCGATGCAGCCAGTCCGCCGACCAATCCGGGGCCACGTAGGATCCGTGTCCCCAAATGGAACCGAGCTGCTGACCGCCCGTGGACTGCCACACATTCTGTCCATCACGGATCTGCTGTCCGGTAAAGAGCAGCTGGCCATCCGTGGAAACAACGCGCTCAGGAAGGGGTGGCGCCGTGCGATAAATTTCCGCGCCCACCCCAAGAAGGAGGATGAAAGAGAGACCAACAATGAGAGCCAGACTTATCCAAAGTCTTTTGTACTTCATAATTCCGTTCCTTGACTGTATTGCAGACCGCGGGGAAAGAGGATGTGTTCTTCAAAATTGATGTGCTGCATGATCGAGAATTCCAGAGCTTCAAGCCCGGAGTAGAGAGCACGCCAGCTGTTGCAGGCCGCTTCAGGAGGCTGAAATTGGCCCGTCAGTTCGCGAATGCGACTGAGCAGGGTGCCGGTCGTTTCATGTTCATGATGCATGACCGCCATGGGGCCGGTCAGCAGGGGGCCTCGCTGTTCCACGATAAGTGGGAAAAGGACGATCTCCTCTTTTTGCATGTGATACAGGAGGTCCTCGCGCAAATCATGAACCGCCTCTTCGAGAGCCGGCAGCATCTCGGGTTCCTTGCTCCGATGGACCCGCGATACCTTTTCAGCCAGTCCCTGCAGCCTTTCCATCTCAGGACGCAAGGGTTCGTGGTAAATGCTCAAGACATGATGCACGAGATCACGCAGGGACAGCTGATCCCAGCCAATCTTTTTTTCCGAAGGATGTCGGGCGATTTCCTGTTGGATGGCCTGTTCAACATCCTCGGCGGCGATGCCAAGTTTTTGACAGACTTCATCCAAACGTTGCCAGCCGCGACAACAGTAATCGATTCCAAAGCGGGCAAACACGCGCGCGACAGCGGGATCTCGCGCAGCACGATCGCCGAGCGTTTCCTTCGTCGCGGGATTTTTTCCAACGATTTCATGTTGCATGGTTCAACTCCTAAACATTCAACCCTGGTTAAGCGAGAACCGTGCCGGAAAAAATACACATGGGTTGTCAGGAGCTTATGCAATAACGATGTCGCTTTGATAACGCAACATGTTATAAAAAGAACAACCCGCTATCCGATTGATAACAAATCCGGGAATCAGCATGACCCAAGATGATCCTCTCGTGCAGGTAGCCCTCGACCTCTCTCAAAGTCTTCCCACGGATGCCCGCTACTCCCGTCTTTTGCAGGCTGTACGGAATCTGGTTCCCTGCGCGGTTGCAGTCCTATTTCGTTTGGACCACGGAGTGCTGGTCCCACTGGCCGTTGACGGCCTCCCTGAGGCGCTAATGGCGAACCGCTTCATCCCTGGCGAACACCCCCGGCTGTCGGCAATCCTCGGATCCCGCCGCCCCGTTCGCTTTGCGGCGGATGACCCCCTGCCGGATCCTTTTGATGCCTGGCTGCGTGATCCCGAAGAAAAAGGGGCACGGGTGCACGCCTGCATGGGCTGCGGTCTCTGGCTGGAGAACAGGGTCGTCGGCCTGCTCACCATGGACGCTCTCGAGGAAGGGGCCTTTGACAACGTCAGCAACATGCAGCTGGAGCGCATCGCCGCCCTTGCCGCCGCCACCATGCAGACCGCGGCGTTGATTGATGCTCTCGAAGAAAAGGTGGAAAAAAATCAGCGTGTGGCGGTGGAACTGCAGCGCGATACGTTCCATCGTGAGGGCAGTCTGCTCATCGGCGAGAGCGCGCCGATCCAGACTCTTAAACGGGAAATCAGCATGGTCGCCGCCTCGGATCTGCCGGTACTGATTCTGGGAGAAACGGGAACGGGCAAGGAACTCGTGGCCCGTCTGCTGCATATGGGTTCACCTCGCGCGGAACAGGCCATGGTGCATGTGAATTGTGCGGCCCTGCCGGAAAGCATCGCCGAAAGTGAACTCTTCGGCCACATCAAAGGTGCCTTTACCGGGGCTTCCCAGGATCGCATGGGAAAATTTGAACTGGCGGATGACGGCACGCTCTTTCTGGATGAGGTGGGTGAGCTGCCGCTGTCGATCCAGGCGACCATGCTGCGGGCGCTCCAATCCGGAGAAATTCAGCGGGTGGGTTCCGATCGCATGCATCGCGTCAACGCCCGGGTGATTGCCGCGACCAACCGCGATCTCAGCCGCGAAGTCAAACAGGGGCGGTTTCGTGCTGATCTTTATCACCGGCTCAGTGTCTATCCTTTGCAGATTCCTCCGCTGCGCGACAGGAAGGATGATATTGCGCGTCTGTCGGACTACTTTCTTGGGCAGATCAGCCTGAAACTTGGGGTGCGTTCCCTGCGACTCGATAAGGAGGCGCTGCAGGTTCTGGAGCATTATGATTGGCCCGGCAATGTCCGCGAGCTGGAACATAGTCTGACGCGGGCCTCCCTGCGCGCCTCCCGGGCCTCGGACAAGCCGGGATCGGTGGTCAAGGCCGAACATCTCGACGGCATATTCATGCAAGGGGCTGCCGGCCTGCTCCTCTCCAAGCAACAGAACAAGCAGGACAAGTTCGAGCCCCTGGCCCAGTCCGTTCTGAATTTTCAGAAAAGGGAAATCGAGCGGGCTCTCAGGGCCTGCGATGGCAACTGGGCTGCCGCTGCGCGTTTGCTCGGCATGCATCGCAGCAATCTGCATCGTCTGGCTCAGCGGCTGGGAATTAAATGAGTCACATCCTGGTCGAGCCGTTCATTTGACGCAAGATTCCCATATGTTCCCCTTGGAAAAGTCGTGCTAACCTCCGTCTGTCCTCAGCACCTGACTTTCACCTGGGAGCCATCTGTGTCAACACTTGTACCTGGAGTCGATCCCCAAGGACTGCTGGAATACTCGGTGGTCTTTAACGATCGTTCCCTCAATCATATGTCGGCGATTTTTCAAAACATCATGCGTTCCATCTCGAGCACGCTGAAGCAGGTTTATGCCGCCGAGGCTGTGGCGATCGTTCCCGGCGGGGGCACCTACGGCATGGAAGCGGTGGCCCGACAGTTCGCAGGTGGCAAACGCTGTCTCGTCCTGCGCAACGGCTGGTTCAGCTATCGCTGGACGCAGATTTTCGAAATGGGCAGCATTCCGCTGGAACACAAAGTATTGAAGGCAAGGCCTGTGAGTTCAGACTGGCCTTCCCCGTTTCGTCCGGCGCCTTTGGAAGAGGTCATTCAAATCATTCAGACGGAAAAGCCGGAGCTCGTCTTTGCGCCTCACGTTGAAACCGCGTCCGGCATCATGCTGCCCGATGCCTATATTCAGGCGGTGGCGAACGCGGTTCACGCCGTGGGTGGGCTCCTTGTTCTGGACTGCATCGCCTCCGGCACGGTCTGGGTCGATATGAAAAAATGCGGCGTCGATATCCTGATCAGTGCGCCTCAGAAAGGCTGGAGTGCAAGCCCCTGCAGTGCTCTCGTGATGCTGGGCGCAGAAGCCAGGAAGCGGATTGAGACGACGCGCAGCAGCAGCTTTGCCTGTGATCTTTTGAAATGGCTGCAGATCATGCAGGCCTATGAAGCCGGTGGTCATGCCTATCATGCGACGATGCCGACCGATGCGCTCGCGCGCTTTCATGCGGTGATGCAGGAGGCCGAGGCACTCGGTTTTGCCCGGCTCGCGGATCAGCAGCAGGAGCTGGGGCAGAAGGTTCGGAAGCTTCTGAACCGTCGTGGTTTCATCAGTGTCGCGGCGCCAGGATTTGAGGCACCTGGTGTGGTCGTCTGTTATACCGAGGACGAGGGCCTGCATAAGGGTGCGAAGTTCGCTCAGGCTGGCCTGCAAACCGCCGCGGGTGTGCCGCTCATGTGTGACGAGCCGCCAACCTTCAAGACCTTCCGTTTGGGCCTATTTGGTTTGGATAAGCTCATGAATGTGGAGCGAACGGTGGCGCAGCTGGAGCGGGCCTTGGATCAGGTGCGAAGTCCCGTCTAAAAACGGGACTTCCCTATTTGCTTACTGATAGGTTCCAATCAAAGTGGCCTTGCCAAGACTCTTGGCTTCCAGCTCTGTTTTGTTGGTCATGGAGTTATTGGTCAGGTTCAAGGTCTCACCCTGCTTGATGGCATAAATGGTCCATTCATAGCGGTGCAGGTTGGGTGGATTGGGTCCAGCATAGTTTTTCATTTGGTTGGCTCCCAGCGCTTCGGCTGGTGCGGCCAGATTATTGCCACCGGGTATGGCTGCTGGCAGCTGCGTGGTGGTGGCGGGAATATTCGTAATCATCCAATGGATGAAAGGCGCAGGGGCTGGATTAAGAAAATCCAAATCCACCATTTGAATGGCGAACGATCCGGTTCCGGCCGGAGGATTTTTCCACTGCAGCGGTGGGGATTGGTTGCCGCCATTTCCTTTGGCCACATAGGTCACCGGAATTGCCCCCATGTTGGCGAAGGCCGTACTGGTTAACTCCAAAGCCTGTGGAGCGGCCGGCGGGGTAGTCGCTGGCGTTTCCGTCTTCTCCTCGTCCTGAGGCGTTGCTGCGGTATCCGCTGCTTTATTATCTGTATTCGTCTCGCTGGTCTTCTGCGAGGCATCACCACTGGTGGTCGCTGTCGCCGGAGCCTGTCCCCGTTTTGTGACCGGAGCGGTCGGCGCTGCGGATGAACAACCCAGAGCACATAGGAACAAAGAGCTGTACAGGACTTGGACGGTCACTGATGCATTTTTCATGGATATGCCTCCGGGTCCATGATCGGCACGGACCGCAAAAAACTTGAGAACCTGGAAATTGCCCCAGGTTCTTCAAAGCATAAAACCCCCTTCGCCACCCGCAAACCGCCCCCAATCTTATCAACTCATGTTCTTTCATTAAGTAGACTACTTGTTAGTGCCTATGGACTTGACGAAAGGCTCCAAAAAAATCTTACTTACTCAGTAATATCAATCATTTACAAACAGACACAGTTCTTGCAATAACATGCCTATCAAACCGAGCAGACCAGGCTTCACCAATGAGGTGTCTCCTTATGAAAAAGCTTATGGCTTTGGCCGTCACCCTTCTTCCCATCGTCGTGATCCCGGCACGTACCGGAATCGCTGGCGAAACCATTGCGGATGAAGACGAAGACGATGCCACACTCTATATGCTGCAGCTGAATGGAGCCGAAAACGTCTCGTCCACGGCTTCGATTCGCGTCAAGATATTTCCTCACGAGCGGGATTATCTGCCTCATGGTAAGGACGAGGTTTTGGATCAGTTTACAATCCGATCGGAAATCCCTTGCACTATTTTTAAGGCGAGTAAGAATCAAATTGCGCCTGCCGGCGTTCTGCAAAAGGATCAACTTCTGATCACAATGAAAGCGCAGGAACTCCAGCAGCCGGTGATCATCGACTGTCCCGAGCAATTCACTTTGGAGCGCAACTTCGACGATAAAATGAAGGCTCTGAGCTACTCCGGGCTGCTCTATGTGCATACTGTGCAAAAGCAGGAACAGCTCATGCTGGAGGCTGTGAATGTGGTGAGCCTGCGTGGTTATCTGCGCGGCGTCGTTCCTTCCGAAGTATTCCACCACTGGCCCATGGAGACATTGAAAAGCCAGGCGGTGGCCGCTCGCACCTATGCCGTGTTCCACATTCTGCGGGCTCGGCGTTATGCTCCCACGCGTTTTTGGGATGTGGATGATACGGTCATGTACCAGGCCTATACCGGCGTCACCCATCGCAAGGAAAAGACCGATGAAGCGGTCTTCGCCACCGAGGGTCAAATTCTGATGTATCAGGGTCAGGTGATTCAGGCCTTCTATCATGCCGACAGCGGCGGCGCCACGGAGGAGGCCAATACCATCTGGGATCAGCCGGCTCCGTTCACCGTGGCCCGACCTGAAGCCAGCGATCTTGAAATGAATGGGATGCTCTGGGAACGCACATTCAGCCTGACAGAATTGACCCAAAAAATGGCAGAATTGGGTTTCTGGACCAAGGAAAGACCCATCAAGCGCGTCGTGGTCCCGATGGTGGGCCAGACCAATTCAGGTCGCGTCAAAGCTGTGACCATGATCGACGCCAAAGGCGAATATGTCATCATACCAACACGGACCTTTAAGCGTGTGGTGGGAACCCTGCCCTCGAATCTTTTCGTCGTGGATCCCGCCGAAAACGGCCAGATCCTGATCAAAGGGGTCGGCTTTGGTCACGGTGTCGGCATGAGCCAGCAGGGGGCGGCAGCCCTGGCCGAACGCAAGTCCTGGAATTACCGCCAGATCCTGGATTATTACTATGTGCACACGAGCATCTGCTCGATCGATACTCAGCGGCAGCGGGAACGTATCCCGGACTGTGGCCGCGAAGCGATGAAATACATGAAGCAGGTGGCTCAGCATCCGCTGCGCTGATCGCCTGGGCCTCACAAGCGGCATGGAGTAAAATTCCAGGCCGCTCCAATCTCCTGGTACCCGGCGCACCCTTGACCTAAGATAAGTCCTCCCTTAACCAAGGAGGACTTTTTCATGCGACCTTTCTCTCTCCTTCTCAGTCTTAAAATCCTGTTCGTGACGACATCCGCGCTGGCTGGCATTCCATCCTGGAATCAAACCCTTTGGGATCCTGCCCAGGGCATCCAGGTCTCCCCCACGGTTCTCGATGAACTCGCTGCGGAACCTGCGATCTTTGTGCTCGGCGAGGAGCACTATAACCCTCCGGTGCAGGAGGCGGAGGCCTGGCTGCTCGATCGTATCGCCCGGCAGGTGCCTTCCAAGGACGATTTCATCCTGGGCTGGGAGTTTCTGAATACCGTGGATCGCTTTGCCATTGATGAGCACTGGACCCGCTATCAAAAAGGAGCCCTGACCACCACGGAATTTCTGCAGCAGCTCTTTCCCGCCGGCCCGGCCTCGATCGAGTATGCTCCGGTACTGGAAACCGCCCGGACCTATCACGTGACGTTGATCCCCACGAATCTTACCCGAACGCAGAAAAGCCCCGTTACCCGCGAAGGCATCGAGGCCCTGGATCCCGCGCTCCTGCCGCCGGACTTTGCTCTGGGCGGTCCGCTCTATTTAGAGCGCTTCCAGGCCGCCATGGGCTCACATCCCCTGCCCTATCCCATCGAAAACTACTTCGCCGCCCAGAGCCTCACTGACGAGGTTATGGCCACCGAGCTCCTGAAAATCCCCAGCCGGGCTTCTCGCCTCCTCATCACCGGTTCCTTCCATGGTGACTATCGGGACGGCGTGATCCGCAGCCTGGAACGTCGCGTCCAGGGTCTGCCGATCCTTTATATCCGGATAGTCGATGCCAGTGGGATGACGGTCCAGGCGCTGCAGGAGTTCATGGTTCATCCACGCTACGGGGCCGTTGCCGACCTCGTCTATATTGTGAATGAACCGCAGCCTTAGGAGTCGAAAACAAAGGCCTTTCCGTGGGGAAAGGCCTTGCAATTTGAATGTACCACTTGGGGAATGCTCATGACGACAAATAGGGCCGTAGTACGCTGTTTATTGGGCCACCAGCGCGGCCTGGACCACGGGTGCGATCAAACAGTTGTCCATCTGCACCTGGCTGGCGAACATGCAATCCGGAGTGGCCAGGAAGTCACCCACCTGGGGATTGGCGATATTCACTTCAATCCGCGCCTGTTCCAGGGCCTGCGACTGCAGAAGACTCAGTTCCTGCCGCGAAATAAAGCCGAGGTTGCGCAGACTAGTCCACTGGGTGCGATAGGGCTCATTCTGGAGCAGACTGTCGAGCACCGCTTCGGAAATGCCAAGTTCCTCTTTGACATCATTCTTGCTGAGTGAGCGGTTGAAGAAGCGGAAGGCCTGGTTCACAGGATCCGGTTTCAACGGGTCAATGCCGAGCTGCTTCAGACTGTTGAAATAAAGCGCGTTATCCTTGTCCATGGTCTCCTTGAACACCTTGTCCTCGGGATAAAGGTTCAGAAGCTTTTCCATTTCCGCGGCCGAGAAGGCGCCGACGTTGGCCAGGGCAAAGGCCCGGATCTCATCCTTCTTATAGAGCAGACCTGACTGGTGACAGTTCATGCAGGACACGCCGTTGACGATGGCCGTGAGGAACTGCGAGGGAGCATCATTCTGCTTCACAATGCTGGTGGGACCTTTGTCGAGGATCACACCGGCGTTATTGATCAGACGATAGGCCAGCATTCCGTTCGGCAACTGGAAGATGATCTCGCCACCATCATGCTGGAACGCTTTGGTCGGGCTGGTTCCCGTCGGTCCCAGTGGATTGGCAAAGAGGTTTTCGATCTGGTCCAGTCGAGCAAAGTCATAGCTGATCCAGTAGGCAAGCCCATTGTTTTGGCTATGACGTTCGATCATGCGGTTCTGCGATGAAACACCCGAGTTCTTAAAGCCGGCGCGCAGCACGCGGTCGTTGGCCAGGTTGTCCACGATATTGACGCCGAGCTGGGCATCGAGTGCCGCCTGGTCAGCGCCGAGCTGCAGGAGGCGTTCATAAGGAAGAGGCAGCGTGGCGGTGGCAATGAACCAGTCCGCGCGGATCAGGTAGTTGGCGGAGCCGGTGGCGTCCCGCAGCGCCTGATCATTCTGAGCAGCCTGCTGAGCAGCATTGTCCGACACATTATTGACGAACTGCTGGGAGAAGGGATAGAAATCGGTCATCACGCTTTCAAAGACCTGCACGGGAATGCCAAGTTCATTGAGCTTGACGCGATAGATCAGCTTCTTGGGATCGACAGCCACCGGCTTCACCAGCGCAGGTGAGCGGGACAGACTGTTGACCACCTTGAAGAAGGCTTTCCGCAGGTTTTCCATTCCAGCTTCATTGGTGCCGACATTGTTGGCCACATGAAGACTGAAGTAACGCACCTGATCCTGTTCCGCCACGGGAACATTTGTCTGCAGATCCTTTTGAATGAGATCAACGACCTGGATGTCCTTCAAGGGGACAACTTCCACGGCCTTCAGACCCAGGATCCACTGCTTGATGGTTTCCGCTTCCTCAGGCTTCAAAGCACCGGAAGGAGGCATGTTGCCGACCGGAGCGAGCTTGGTATAAACCAGGGAACGCTCAGGTTTGCCCGCCACGATATAGCGTCCGCTGGCCAGCATCGCTTCCACGTTATCCAGGCTACCGAAGTTCCCCTGGATATTGGTTGCACTATGGCAGCTGACACAGGCGCGATCCAGGATCGCCAGGGCTTCCGCCTGAAGATCCACAGCATCCGCATCCTGATCTGGAGTCGGAGTTGCTTTCTTGGTGTCGATCGGCGCTTTGGTTTCCTCTACTTTTTTATTCGCGCCATTAAATCTGGACAACACCGGGATGGATGGGCTGGATTCACAGGCCCCCACCAGGATGAGTAGCCCTAAACACAATAGGTTCATACTTGGTCTCATTCCCACGTCCCCCTTGGTCTCTCAATGGGTTGCATTTTTGAAGTCGCTCAACCCGTATGCAATATAATATCGGAAACAATTGACTTTTCTTTAGGATCGCACAATTAAGTCAGTATTTTCAGTGATTTGTGTCATCCTTATTCGAAGGCCTTGTGCAAAATTTTCGTTAAAAACAAGAGATTGCCAACGGGAACCCGAATGCCGGGCAGTTGCAACCTGTGAAAATTCTTCAAGTGGGACCTGGAAGTATGGATGCTCAGCGCTGCAGAGGATTGGATCAGCCCTCGTTCCTGAGGGCATTATTTCGAAAGAGTAAGGAAAGTCTTAGTTGCGATCGCCCTGGCCTTTGCCTTTGCCGTCACCATCGTCGTCATCATCATCCGTTTCAATGCGACAAGGTTCAAACTCGAGACGCGAACCTGTTCCGTCGGCATAGAGGATGATGTTTTCATCTTTCGCAAAGGCGATGCTGAATGTTTCCTGAACCTGTCCTGGGTTGCTAGCGGACTGGATTTCACCCGTAATTTTGCCTGAAACAGGACGGCAGGTTCCCGAGACATCCATCACAACATCATCATAGTGCATGATCACGGTCAGCCCATCATCGGCTTTCACCGAGGACACCGATCCTGAGACGATTTTCAAGGATCTCAGCTTCAACTCGGCGTTGTACGATTCATTGACCACCAGCGGCGCGGTCGCGACGGTTGAAATGTTGGTGTTCAGAATCGTGGCCGCGGCCGTCGCCGAGCGGGTGTTGATTTCCATATCCGTATTGAATGTCAGCGTCCGGCCGAGTTTCAGCCCTTCGGTGGCATTGAAATTGACCTTGTTGACCATCGACTGATGGGAACCCGCGGACTTCACGCTGCTTTCCCGCACAAATTCCCCGGACGGGCTCATCACCACGAGACGGCTGTTGGTCCGTTCCAGGTCGCCATCTGTAATCAGATTGGTCAAGGCGCTCCAGTCGAGTTTTGGCTTCGTCAGGGACGTATTGCAAACAAGAGCCATATCCGGACTTTGCATGCGTGAGGCAAAGACGCGGCTGAAACTTTCTGTGACGAGCGTTCCGTCCTGACCCTGACCACTGGGGCGGGTACCGCTATTGGTTTCCTGATGATTCAGGACCAGGGAGCCGTCCTCCTGCTGACCGCAGGTGCGGCTTTCATTGGTCGCCAGCGCCAGGGCCGCGCCGGTATTTTCGAAGGCAAAATCGAAAGCCGCGGTAATGGCTTCATCGTACTGGTTCTCGACCAGGCTTCTGATATTAAATTTCACAGGTTCCACAGGTTCCACGGTATCGATGTTATCGATCGGGACCGTCGAGGTACCTGGCAACGCCGGCTGATAGGAATCCTTCGGTTGCGTCGGCGTGGGCTCGGAAGGGTTGCCCACTTCCACACCACAGCCGAGAAGCAGCCAGGCCAGCGTTACGAGCGAGACAACGCCAAGTTGCGGAATCATGCGTATTGTTTGCATACGATTGCTCACGACTTGGCTCCTTTATCCCGACTCAGGGGAAAAAATTGGATGTTTGTTTGGTACACCACATCAGCATTTTGAGCCTGCTCAGCCATACTCAGGAGCTTTTTACGAAACACACTGATCTCTTTCTTGATCTCGGGCAGAAGACTGCTGGGAATGGCGATGGACACAGAGCTTACGTCGCGAGCCTGCGCCTGAATCGAAGTGAGCGATTCCTTGCCAAGTTCAATCATTCTTTGGTGGTAACGCGTGATCGCCAGGGATGCAATCTCGTCCCCGGTACTGATGCGTGAATGAGTGGGCTTATAGGTACCCGTTTCCGGATCGCGGGACACAAGGTTCAGGCGCTCCAAAAGCTCAAGACTCTTGCGCGCCTGTTCGGGGCGAATCCGCGGGGTCAGCTGTGCCGCCAGCTGCTTAGGATCCGAGGTAAAATTCTGAGTGAAACAGAGTTCATAGATGGCACTGTGATACCACTCGGAAAAGAATTCCAGCTGAGCCAGGAGAGCGTCCTCGGAGCGGACCTCCTTGGTTTTCAGCTCCAGGAGATCTTGAAAGAGGAGCTCCCGCTCCATGGAATCACGACTATTGTGATAAGCCACCAGGTCTTCAAAGTACTTGCGATCCTTGCCACCCAGTTGCAGGATGTCCGCAATGCGAACAGCAGCCTTGCTGGTGAGGGGACGTTTGCCTTTGATGATGAGGTGCAGAACGTTCGTTTTGGAAAAACCGAGATCATCGGAGAAGTTAAGATAAGAGTACTTGCCCAGCTCCTGCTTGATGGCCTCATAAACGGCCTGTAAATACTCTTTATAATCGAGGAATCGGCTGACCGACACACGGCTGGCAATTGCTACAATGAGTTTAGCATGTGACATACAGCTCTTTCTCTATTATATTGCGAGTCCTTCTCTCTATCGGCCACGACTATTCCGCACATGAGAAAATTTTGTAACTCTCCGTAAAATCTTTAAAAACGCCAGAGAGTTTACCTGTGTCACTCTCTGGAATCTGCATACCAGGCCTAAGGTGCGACCACACAGTTATCCATCTGCACCTGGCTCGCAAACATACAGGCGGTGGTCACCACGAAATCGCCCAAAGCGGGTAAGGTGACGTCGACCTCGATACGCGTTTGCTCGATGGCCTGAGCCAGCAGCACGCTCAAATCCTCACGGGAGATGGCGCCCCCATTCCGCAGCGTGTTCCACCGGGACTTGAAGGGTTCATTGGCCAGAAGACCATCCAGAACGGCGGTCGTGATGCCCAGCTCCTCGGCCACGTCCTTCTTGGTCAGGGACCGATTATAGAAGCGATACGATTGATTCACAGGATCAGGTTTCTTGGGATCGATCCCGAGCTGGCTCATGGCATTGAAATAAAACGCATTGTCGCGGTCGATGGTTTCCTTGAAAATGCGCTCCTCAGGATAGATATTGAGGATCTTTTCAAACTCGGCCTGGGTAAAGTCGCCGACATTCGTCTGAGCAAAGAGGCGAATTTCATCCTTTTTGTAGATCAAACCCGCATTGTGACAACCCATGCAGGACACGCCGTTGACCATGGCCGCGAGAAATTCCGTGGGCGCTCCGCTCTGGCTGACGGTGCTGGTTGGGGCCTTGTCCAGGGCCACACCCGCGTTACTCACGACCCGATAGGCAAACATGCCGTTGGCGAGCTGGAATATGATGCCAGCGCCTTCATGTGTAAATTCCCGGGTTCCATTCAACGTGACAGGTCCCAGCGGATTGCTAAAGACATTGGCTGCGTCCGCAGAACTGGAGAAGTCATAGCTGGTCCAGTAGGAAAGACCATTGAGTTGCGCATGCCGTTCGATCACCCGGTTTTGCGTCGACATCCCCGAGTTACGAAAACCGGCGCGTTGCACGCGATTGGCATTGATGTTGGCCAGGGTGTTGACACCAAGCTGTTGATCCAAAGCCGCCTGGTTGGCTCCAAGCTGCAGGAGGCGTTCATAAGGAATAGGCAGAGTTGCGGTGGCCATAAACCAGTCGGCGCGAATCAGGTAGTTGTTCGACAAGGTGGCCGCGCGCAGGCTGCTATCGTTTTGTGACGCCAGGATGCTGACCGCATCCGAGACGTTGTTCAAATACTGCTGGGAGAAGGGATAAAAGTCGCTCATCACGCTTTCAAAGACGTTGATGGGAATACCCATCTCATCCAGCTTCACACGGTAAATCAATTTTTTCGCGTCCACAGCCACCGGCTTGACAATCACGGGCGAGCGCGAAAGACTGTTGATGACTTTGAAGAAACCTTTCCGCATCGCTTCCAGATCTTCAGCCGTGGCACCAACGTTATTCGGCACATGCAGCGTGAAGTAACGCACCTGCGGTTGATCCGCGACGGCCACACTGCTCTGAATATCCTTTTGAATCAGGTCAAGAACCTGCGTATCGCGCAGCGCCACCACCTGATTTGACTCCAGGCTCTGAATCCATTGTTTGATAATGTCGACTTCTTCAGTCTTGAGCGCGCCTGTGGGCGGCATATTGCCAAAGGGAGCCAGCTTGGTAAAAATGAGCGAGGCTTCGGGATTGCCTGGAATAATATAGCGGCCGCTGTCGAGCAGCGCCGCGACATTGTCGATGATTCCGAAATTGCCTTGTGGCGTTGCACCCGTGTGACACTTGGCGCAACTTCTTGTAAGAATGGCGGTCGCCTGTTCCTGAAGCGAAAGGTCACCGGCAGGTGCCGCCCCTTCTTCACCCGGGGCATTGGGCTTGGCGGTCCCATCCGCATTCGTGGAAGTATTCACGGCCGCTGGTGGAGGATTTCTATTCTTGTATGAACCTGAGGTTTCTGATTCCTTACAGCTGAAAGCCCAAATCAAAAAAAGCAAAACCTGAATCGCGTTGGTTATTGCCGAGTACATAATCCGTCCCTTCCTCTAAATACGCAGTCCCCTGCGCAATGTGCAGAATTTTTATCGGAAAGTTTTGGAAAAACTTAATCGACCCCGACAAAGTTCAGTAAATATATAAATTTAAATCGATTCGATGTTCGAAAATCATATTCAAAATTATTTCTAAAGTTTTAAACAGCTCCTTCGGGCTTTTCACCAGTTTTTCAAAAATTTTGCACTAGGACTTAGCATTCTTACTGTAATAACAGATTGATATTCTGGAATTTTTATGGGGGAGCTAAAGAAATACCAACTTCTACCGATAATAATTTGCATACGAGGTCAACGTAGGAAAAAACCCTAGAGCTTGGAAGGGTCGTGGACATGAGAACGAACAGTCTAATCAGCCTTTGGATTTACATTATTTTCCTGGTGGTGGGTTGTGAGAAAACCCCGAAAGCCCCTGGACTTGGTACCAACCCGTACAATACAGGTAACGCTCAGGCGGTGCCGACAGGTACAGGCAATCAGCAAACGGGGACTCCTGAAACCCCTTCCGACAATCCTGTGGATCTTCAAGCGGAAGCTCTGGCTATTCTTGATAAGGCCTGTGTCAGCTGTCATAGCGCAACCAACATACAGGGCAACTTCGGAAGTCTGGATAACGTGGAAGCCATGCTCGCGAGCGGACGATACTTAGTGGCAGGAAGTCCCGAGCGTTCCTTGGTTTACACGAAGCTGGCTCCCGTCGGCAATATGCCGCCTTCCGGTGCTTTGAAACCTGAGGAAGTGGCGACCATTAAGAACTGGATCAGCAGTTTGAAAGCGGTTCAGGTGGTTCCTCTGCGCGATACGCAGGTCCTCGACATCATCCAGCGGGACATTCAAACGAATGTGTCCGTCGCGGATCAGGATCAAATTCGTTACTTCAGTTTCCATATCCCCAATAACGTCGGTACCAATGAAGCCGGCCTCGAAAGCATGCGCAAGGCTTTCTTCAAGGTGGTCAACAGTCTGTCCCGCTCACCCGTCCTGGTGAAGCCGGTGGCTGTGGATCCCAAGAAATTGATCTATCGGCTGAAGCTGGATGAAATGGGAATCCCGGTGCAGTTGTTTGAAGAAGTGATCACCGATTTCTATCCCTTCAGCCAGCAGTTCGTCAATAACGTGTCGGATGCGACGGCGATCCAGGCGGCTCAGAACGATCAGTCGCTGCGTACCGCGACGGGTTCGGCCAACTACCTGATCCGTGCGGACTGGTTCATTGCCACCGCCACGCTGCCTCTTCCTTATGAACGCCTCCTGCAGCTCGGTGCTGACCAGGCGGAACTCGATGCCCAGCTCGGCGTCAATATCGTGGACAACCTGGCCAACGATCGCGTGCTGCGCTCCGGATTTAAAAACTCGGGCGTTTCATCGCAGAACCGCATGATCGAACGTCATAGCCAAAACAATGGGCTTTCCTACTGGATCAGCTATGACTTTGCTCGACTGGACCAGATCGAAAACCTCTTTGCCAATCCACTGGGACCGACGGGGACCAGCCCGTCCAAGGCCTTCCAGCATGATGGTGGCGAGATCATCTTTCAGTTGCCGAACGGAATGCTGGCCTATCGTCTGGTCAACAACGCCGGTGTAATCCTCGACAAAGGGCCTACCAGCATTGTGAAGCAGAATGATGCCCCATCGCAGTTCCTCTCGGCCATCGTCAACGGCGTGTCCTGCATGAACTGTCACCAGGCCGGCCTGCTCTATAAGAAGGATGAGGTCCGGGCCTTTGCCCAGGCTAACATCGCGTCCTTCTCTCAAACTGAAGTGGAAAGAATTCTGACCCTCTATCCTGAAGAACGCATCTTCAAGGATGCGATGGATAAGGATAACGCCTTCTACTACAATGCGCTCAAGCAACTGGGAATCGATCCCAAGACTCCTGATCCCGTGAACCAGGCCTTCCGCTTCTTCAATCGTTCGATGAGCAAGAACGATGTGAAGGAAGAGCTGGGAGTCAGTGAAGCGGTCGTCGATAGCCTGCTGCAGAACGAGCCCTATCGGACCCAATGGGCCTCGCTGAGAACCCAGGGCTTTATTTCCCGCCAGGAATTCAGCCTTCTGCAGAACCAGGCTCTGGAACAGGCTCGTATCGAAATCAACGTGGCGGCCCCTGTGGTCGGTGACTTCCTGGCGACTCCGGACTGCATGTTCGCGAGCCAGGTGCAGATGGACAACTGCCTGATCCAAAACGTTGATGGTTTGGCTTTAGCCCCAAGCGTGCCGCAAGGCAGCTCGAAATAGAGAGAGATAGAGTAAGAGAGAGAGAGTCCCTTACCCCAAGCTGCGGAGCTTTTCTCCGTAGGCCATAACCTCCTTGATAAGTATTCCTCAATTCACGCCTTTCCCCAGGGAAAGGCTTTTTCCTTTTGGTCTGACTCTTGCTCTCTATCTCTCAGAACCCGACCATATGCCGCTAAAAAGCCTGATTTCCAAATCGCTCCCAAAGCACTTTCATCCATGATTTTCCCCCATTAGTCCTGAAGCCTTGCGATCCCAGGGCGGCTCTTCCGCGTTGGACCCTGGGCAGCGCAGAAAAAATGCCATGAAATTCAAGTCCTGGATTTTCACAGGGGTTGGGGACCGATTTGGTTCGACAATCCTGCACAAGGGCCGCTGGCCAGTGGCTCGCCCTGAGTCCTTGATGCGAAAGGATTTTTTCGGCAGAGAGCTTGAGCACGGCTGTTGCAACTCCCCAAGTGTCAACCGTCAGTTCATCAACGAGGGGGAGAGATTCGCATGAAATATATGAAGGTGATGATCCTGGTTCTGCCGGCCTATTGGGTGCTGAACGCCTGTGGCGCCAGACCCGATCCAGGCGCTGTTCAGAAGAGCCCGGCCGCGGAGACCGCACCCGTGGTGACAGCCTCCGAATCGAATGACAGTCGCCAGACCGCGGACAGCACCGCCGTCCCCAGCCCGAAGGTGGACATCGCCGACCTTCAGGCTCAAAAAGCGGACCTGGAAGCTCAGAAAGCCAGCGTTCTGTCCCAGCAAAAGCAGATTGAAGAACAAAAGGCTTCGTTTGCCAACCCAGCTGATTTGAACGGAGCCGCTTTTGGCGATTTCATGGCCAACGCCCAGGCCATGGCTGTCATCGACCAGGCCGTGCTGGATGATATCATCCAGGCTGCCATGGATTTGGATCCAGCCGCCCTGCAGGATGCCATTCTCGATTTGATTGCAAACCTCCAGGATCTTGCCGCTGACCTTCAGGCCCAGATCGATGATCTGGCCGCCCAGATCGCAGCGGCCCAGGCCTGATGCTTTGAGGAGAGTAAGGTCCGAACTACGCTCTCGGTTATCTGTTTAGCCTTAGCTTGCATAACGACTGCGGGTCCCTGCGACCCGCAGTCTTTTTTTACCTTGCGAGCAAAATCGCCGATAGGGGAAACGCAGTGCCCCCGACCCTGGAAGAAGGATCTTTTTATGGCCGGCAAAAGTCGAGAAGGCTGGAAAAAAGCGCTGATCGACGAAACCAAAAAAGAGATCAAAATCGAGCTTGATCAGGTTCTTAAGGAATCCGGCGAGACCGAGCGACTGAACTTTATCCTGGAGCAGATCCAGCTGCTGGATGTCGCCAAGGATTCGGTGAGCATGCTGCGGCGTTTCATTTTCATCATGTCCGCGCTCGTGCATCACGAGCGTTTCGGAGGTTTGGGAAAGAAACAAATTCACGACCTTTCGAACCTCGGGGAAGCCATCCTGCGAGTGGCCGGCGTCAAGCCCGGGCATTCACCGATCTCCTTTTTATATTCCGAAATGCACTCGGTGATGAGCGACATTCATCTCGGCAACGCGGAGTTCCTGCCCTCGCTTTGGGAGAGGCTGCTCAGCGCGCACATGTCGGCCATGCCTTCTGAACACATGGCGAGGCAGAACCTGGGCATCGGCATCAATGCCCTGCGTCTGGGCAACACCGCCCTGGCGATTGAATTTTTTCAAAAAGGTTTGCGTGAAACCGAGGAAAGCCGGACTCTGGATCGCCTGCGCCTCTATTTGATCAAATCCACCCGGCTCTCGGGCGCCATCGCCGAAGCCAATCAGATCGTGGAGCAGTATGCCTCGCAATTGACTGACCCAGCCTGCATTCATGAGCTGCACTGGGAAAAGACCTGCATTCAGGCCAGCCAGACCCTGGATCTCAGTCCTCTGTTTCAGCTCTCGCAGGACGGCGGTTCCCATTATACGAATACCTATCCCCTGGAACTGTTTTTCTGGGCCTACGCGCATCCGAAAACGTCATGGTCCAAACGCCTGGACAAACTCTCGAAGCTGACCCATGGGCTGGATGTGCAAAGAAACAGCGGTTTTTATGCGTTGGCGCAAAGTCTGGAGCAGGCTTATGACACCGACATTCCTTTCGCCAAACGGCTGTCCGATATCAAGCGCGTGATTACCAAAATCGAGGTTTTGCGTAACATCGACCAAAGACTTTTGGTCTGGCTGGCACTGGCCCGCTGGCTCCATCGGAGCAATCATCGACAGATCGCCGCCATCGTCCTTTATGAGTACATGTCCCTGAGTCAGAAGCTGAGCTTTGGCCGGCACCTCGATGTCCTGCGCCTCGCGGAGGATCTTGTCCGTGTATATAGCCCGGGTGGCGATGGCTCGGTGGATACAAACACGCAGGACTCCTCCAATCATTAAAGTGATTTGCAAGATTTTCTCAGGCCGGGGCCCTGAATTGCCGATACGTTCAAGGGAGGGCACCATGCAGAGTATGAAAGCATTGATCCTTTGTCTTGGAATGGTCGGCAGTCTGCAGGCCTGTATGCCCAGCGGTTTTCTGGAAACCAAACCGAAATCCGCCGCCTCACAACAGGCGGTCCTCGATCCCAAAACCCAATCCAACGATCGTCCGACGGAAACCGGTGCCGGTGTACCAGGTTACCTCGTGAACTGTACGGATATGAACGCCGCCGGTGAACTCGTTCAGGTGGGCTGCAGCGTGGCGGACAGCAGTGGCAAACGTGTCCAGGGCTCGGCTGACATCTGGAACCGTTATGAGATTAAACTGTCACCGAGTGCCAATCCCAATATCAAGGTCAGCAAGGAATCGGCAGCCGCAGGCACCCCGTGGGATGTGATCTTCGCATTTACCGGTGCGCCGCTCGCCGAACTGCGTCTGGCTGCAATGACCAGTACCTACAGCTATAGCCAGCCTGATGACAAAGGTGAAACCGTCACAGTGGAAACGCCACCGGTTGTGGCGCCGCCCAGTGTGCCCGCGCTTCCCTATCAATCCTGTCCCAACGGAGTGCTGGTGGAAGGCATTTGCTTTGTCACGGTTTTCACCTCATGCACGACTTACTGTTCGAATGAGCAATTGACTGTTCATCCCTGGGTGGTCGAACGCTATGGATCCGGCGCCGCAGGCAATCGTGAAGCCTGTGCCCAGCTCTATAAGAAATTCCCCGATTACATTCCTATCATTGGCGATGGCGAAATCAGGGATGTGACCACGATCCTGGGCCTCGGCTGTCACCGCGCCGTCACCGGTCAAGCCTTCTTCGACTCGACACCGACCGATCCTTCGAAAGCACCATTTTTAGGGTATAGCCGCATCTGCGCCTGTCAGTGATGCGTCAGGATTTTTTAATCTTCTGGCGACTGAGAGGGAAGAGCTGGAAATTCACCTGGTACACAGCATCCGGGTGGCTTTCCGCTTCCGCCATGCCGAGCAGCTTTTTACGCAGCGCACTGATTTCCTTTTTCAACTCGGGCAGCTTGTCTTCCGGAATGGCGATGGAAATGGCGCTGATATCCCGCAGCGCGGCATCGACCGACGTCAGGGATTCCTTGCCGAGATCAATCATCTTTTGATGATAACGAATGATGGCCAGCGAGGCGATTTCATCGCCAGTGCTGACGCGATTGCGGGTGGGTATCAAGCGGCCGCTGGTTTCATCCTTGCGCAGAAGATCCAAACGCTGGAGCAGCTCGAGGCTTTTGCGGGCCTGCTCGGGTCGGATCCTTGGCGTCAGCAGCGCGGCCAGATCCTTCGGCTCCTCGGTAAAATATGGGGTAAACGCCAGCTCATAGATCGCGACATTGAACCATTCGGTAAAGAATTCCAGCTGATCATGGCTGGCCTCGGAATGCACTTCCTTGGTCTTGTAATGCAAAAGGTTTTGCATCAGCTTTTCGCGTTCAATCGGATCATGACTGTTTTGAAAGTCGACCAGCTGCTCGAAGTATTTGCGTTCATTGGCGCGCATTTCGAAGGCGCTGCTGATACGGTCGGCGGCTTTGCCGGTCAGTGGTCTTTTGCCTTTGATGATCAAATGAATAACGTTGGTCTTGGAAAATCCAAGATCTTCGGCATAGGTGAGATAGGAATAGGTTCCGAGTTCCTGTTTTAAAGCGAGGTAAACGGCCTGCAGAAACTCGCGATAGTCGAGATACCGGGTGACAGGCACACGGCTCGCGATCGCTTGTATCAGTTTCGGCCTCGACATGAGCAACACCTGTAGAGATGGATCTGTATACCTTATCGGCAGATTTTTTCTGCACATGAGATCGGCGCTATCCCAGGGACATAAAGGGCGAAATTCGTGAAATGCGTTTCGCGAAATCAACTTTCCTGCCCATGCGGGTTTCACCCGCGCTGCGGCTTGAATCGCGGCTGTTTCAGAAGCCAGGCCGCAAACAATTCCATCGTATACGGTGTAAGGATCGCTGCCAGAAGCCAGATGATACGCCAGGCCCAGCCATGCGGATCATCGGACAGAAGGAGCAGGGCCGTGCTGAGAAGAGGCACAAGAGCCGGCAGCCAGCCCATGCGAAAGATGAGAAAGCGGTGCTGAAATCGCGAGAGATAAAAGAAGCTCACCAGCGTCGGCGAAAAGCCAAAGATGAAACCGCACAGAATCGGGCACCAGGGATCGGGCATGGTGTGGATGAGGGAATTCATTTTCCAGGCCAGCGGCGAAAGCCCGATGGAACATTGCGCGCAGATCATAAGCGAAATCACATAGCCGAGCGCGGCACCTGCCCCATACGTGAGCGAGAGTTTCACGCGGGAGGCCACGAGATCCTTTTCTATGATGTCCGGCACAGGGGCCGCGGCATCCACGGGCCCCTCGCTCCTGAGGAATTGCTCCAGATCAGCAGGATTCATCGTCATGAGTTGTCCCCTCCATCCCCGAAACGTCGCAGCTTCTGTCGGGCCCGTTCATAGATTTTTCGCAGCGCCACTTCGCTTTTGCCGGTGGTCTGAGCCATTTCCTTGAAGGACTTTTCCTGGAAAACCCGCAGCTCCACCACCTGTCTTTGTTCCGCGGAAAGCGAGGCGAGCATGGCGGCACTCCCGGGTTCCGTCTCCGCCTCTTCCGGGCTCGTTGTGACCTCGGTCCTGTTCTGCCATTCCTGTTTCATCTTCATCAGACTTTGGTTCTGCCGCATGATATCGATCACGCAGTTGTGAACGATGGTAAAGAACCAGGGCAAGGCCGGACGCCCGCTTTCATAGCGATGAATGGAATGATGCAGCCGCAGAAAGGATTCCTGTCGAACCTCTTCGGCGGCCTGCGCATTCAAGCCTTTGGCCTGGGCATAGCCCAACACCCGTCCGGCATGCCGGCGGTAAAAGCTGCGAAAGGCTTCCGCGTCACCTGCAAAGTACTGATCCAGCAGATCCTCATCACTCCGGTTATCCACCACCAGGACTCACTTTCCGCAGTGTATACGAAGCTCCGGGCTGATCTGTGACAGGCCAGAATAATAGTTTGAAATCAATGGCTTGCACATTATGAAGAGCGGACGCGACAGCTTGAATGGATCGATTCAGAGAGCGGCACATGGCGTTCCTTGCACAGATGGCAGAGGAAACGATTATGGTCCTGGCCGCGGCCGGGATCAACGATCATTTGCGGCAGGGAGAGGGAACGATTTGACCCCGGCCGCAGCCGGGATCAGCAATGGCTTCACAGTGACGGCAGATGGCACAGAGGGAACGAAAATATTCCCGGCCGCAGCCGGGATCAACCATCAATTGTTTCCTTGTTCGAGAGCCTCAAGGCGCCGCAGAATATCGGTCAGATCCTGCGCCGGACCGGTTTCACCGCGCGGACCACGTGGACCTTCAGGACCGGGATCACCCTTGTCGCCTTTCGGACCTTGCGGACCGGCTTCACCGGGCGCTCCACTTTCCCCGCGAGGACCTTTGGCGCCTTCCGGTCCTTGCGGACCGACGTCACCCTTGGGACCTTGCGGACCGGCGGGTCCGGTTTCACCTTTGGGACCGGCAGGACCTTGCGGACCGATTGGACCTACGGCTCCCGTGTCACCTTTGGGACCGGCGGGACCGGCGGGACCGGTTTCACCTTTGAGACCCGTGGGACCCTGCGGACCCTGATCCCCTTTCGGACCGATGGGACCGGCGGGACCTGTGAAACCCTGATCACCTTTGGGACCGGCGGGACCAGCCACACCAGGATCACCTTTATCACCCTTGGGACCGGCCGCACCGGTATCACCCGTTTCCCCTTTGGGACCGGCAGGGCCCATGGGTCCTGTTTCACCCGGCGCACCGGTGGCTCCGGTTTCACCGCGTTCCCCTTGCAGACCCTGCGGACCAGCATCACCCTTGGGACCGGCTGGACCGGTGGCACCTGGCAGTCCGGTTTCACCGCGTGGACCGCGGGGACCATCCGCGCCGGTATCACCTTTGGGACCCTGCGGACCCGTGGCACCGACCGGACCTATATCACCTTTGGGACCCATGGGACCGACAGGACCAGCATCGCCCTTGTCACCTTTGAAACCCTGAAGACCCTGCTCACCGCGGGGGCCTTGAGGTCCCATTGCTCCGGTATCGCCTTTTTCCCCTTTGGGACCCTGGCTGCCCTGAACTCCGGGTTCACCCTGATCGCCTTTATCGCCCTTGGGACCGGCGGCACCGGTCAAACCCTGAGGCCCGATTTCCCCACGCTCGCCCTGAGGACCGGTCGGACCCATAGGACCTTCCGCACCGGTATCGCCTTTGTCACCTTTCAAACCTTGCGGACCCTGCGGGCCGGTTTCACCTTTGGGACCCTGCGGACCCATGGGACCGATGTCACCGCGATCCCCTTTCGCACCGGGCAGACCCGTGGCGCCGGTATCACCCTTGTCCCCTTTATCGCCCTTGTCCCCTTTGGGACCGGTGGCACCGATGGGACCTGGATCACCCTGAGGACCGGTTAAACCTTGTGGACCGGTATCACCGCGATCCCCTTTATCGCCTTTTGGACCGGCTTCGCCGGGAGCGCCGGGCGTTCCCTGAGGACCCGTATCACCCTTGTCCCCTTTCAAACCCTGCGGTCCGACCGGACCCCGTTCGCCCGTTTCACCCTTTTCACCCCGAGCGCCTTGCGGACCCTGGGCTCCCGGATCACCCTTGGGACCGGGCAGACCCGTGGCGCCGGTATCACCCTTTTCTCCACGCGGGCCGACGTCGCCCGTATCACCTTTGGGACCGCGGGCCCCGGCTTCACCCTTGTCGCCTTTATCACCCTTGGCACCGGCGGGACCGGCGGGACCCTGCGCCCCGGCAGGACCAGGCAAACCGGTGGGACCGCGTTCCCCTTTGGGACCCTCATCCCCCATGGCACCCTTGGGACCTTGCGAACCTTGAGGTCCGGCCGGTCCTTCCGGTCCGCGGGGACCTTGTGGACCTTCCGGTCCGCTGGGACCCATGGGACCGACTTCACCGCGGGGACCTTGAGCCCCAGCTTCTCCACGTGCGCCTATCAAACCCTGCGGGCCTTGCGGACCAACTTCGCCGCGGGGACCCTGAGGACCCGTGGGACCCTGTGGGCCTGTAGCACCAGGGGTTCCGGCCGGGCCCTGGGCACCGGCTTCGCCTTTGCCGCTGAGCGGCGTGTATTCGAGATTTTGTTCCGTGTCGCCGAGAGTCACGGCCAGCGACAGCGATGCGGGATCATAACGTTGAATGGAAGCATCGATGGGCAGCTGCTTGCCGAGCATCAGCACCATGCGACAGGATTCATTGAAGATCACCTGATGCGACTCCGGTCCCCAGAGGACCCGTCCGCCGGAACCTTCACGGATCAGGACCGAGACCGTTTCCGTACACTGGCTGCTGCGACAGCCGCAGTTGGGCTCCGCGTAAACCACGACCCCCATGCCGGCGGCCTGGATGCGGAAGGCCTTTTCCGCAACCTGCGAGGGATAAAGGCGTTCGCTTTTTTCGCGCGTGCCGCTTTCATTCCAGTCAAAGACCAAGGAAACATTCGGAGCATAGTCCCCGGTGGCCACCACGGTTCCCGAGCATTTCCAGCCACCATCCGCGTTGCCGACGCAGTTGACGTTGCCGAAGTCGAGCTGGGGATTCATATAGAGATGTTTGCCATCCCACAGGGCAGCCCGTTCAATCAGCCAGTCGCGGTCCTGATGGAGCCTTTTTGATTTAAGATTGATCCTGAATCGCAGATCCTCGGCCCACGCAGAACCGCTCAGGAACAGCAATGCGTAAATGCATAGGATCAGTTTGCCTGACAAGCGCATCATGCTCTTTCCTCCGATTGAGTATCAGCCTTTCGGAACATTTCCGCCGCGATCTGCTGAAATTTTGATCATAAGATTTGGAACACTTTCCAAAAGCATCAAAATGGCCTTGTTCTTCGGCGCAAAAATTTTTCCGCTCCGGAGCGGGTTTTTCAGGCTTGGAATCCACCCGCCGGGCAAAATCTGCCTGGGTCCGGCAGGCCGCCTGGGGATTTCGTTTGGGAGCCTGTCCGGGTGCGGCATTTATCCGGTTGGTCTTGGCCAAGGGTTCGTGTATTTCTGGTTGGATTCCGCTCGGTTCAATGGTTTCCGGTCACCTTATGGAGTTTTCATGATACGTTGGTCCCTTCCCCTCGCTTTGTGCAGCCTCATGGCCGCCCCTCATGGTGTCATGGCAGCGCTTCCAACCAAAGCCAGCAGCGCCATTCCCGAGCGCCGCGAATTTCCGGTGAATGAGAGCATCAACCCCTGCGTTGATTTTTATGCCTATGCCTGTTCCAAAGCGGTCGATTCCTTTGCCCTGCGTCCCGATCGTTCGAGCCATACCTTTGCCTTTGATGATTCCGCCGAACGCCTTTTGGAAAAGAAAAAAAGCTTTCTGAAGACGATCGCCGCCGCAGCGCGGAAAGGCACAAAACTTCCGCCGCGCTCGCAGACCCTGGCGACGGTTTACAATGCCTGCATGAATCCGGCGGCTGGCGCCAGAGAGGAAAAAAATCGGCTCGCGGAAGCATTGCAGCGCCTCGCGACCATCAAGGATCATGCGGCCTTCAGTCGTTTTCTGGCGGATGAAAGGAAGCTGGCCCGCACGAGTTTCCTTGGCATCGGCAATCTCGCCAATCAAAGTCAGCCCGATGTTTACGATTTTTATTTTGTCGCGCAGGCGATGAGTCTGCCCGAGCGTTCCTACTACGAAAACCCCGAGGTTCGCACCGCTTTCAAAAAAATTCTGGTGCAGTTTTTCCAGACCATCGGCTCCAAAAAAGCCGAGGCCGAAGCTCAGGCCGTTCTGGATTTTGAATCCGGCTTTGCCAGGGTGAGTCCTTTGCCTGCGGAATGGCGGGACATCTGGGTGCAGAAAACGGCCATCAGTCGCGCCGATCTGGTGAAAAAATATCCGAACTTTCACCTGGAGGATTTTCTCCCCCAAATTCCGGAAACGACTCTGATTCGCCACTTCACACCGGACGCTTACGCCTGGCTGCAGGATCGTCTGGCCCACGAAAATCTGGAGACGCTCAAGTCGGTTTACCTCTTTTCCAGTCTCGGCCCGCTGCTGGATGATGCCTTCCCGGAATTCAAGAGGGCCTACTATACCTTTGGGGTGAAGCAGCTCGGAGCGCCCAGGGTTCGGCCCGTGCGGGAGGAGCGCTGCACCATGGCGGTGATGAACAGCTTCACCAAGGAGCTGGATGCGGAGCTGCTGCCCCAGGTTTTCCCGAACTTTCCTGAGGAAAAATTTGTGGCCCTCGCCGAAGAGGTCCGGAAATCCATTATCCACGGCATCGGCAGCAACCCATGGCTGAGCGAGCAGGGCAAGGCCGGAGCCCGGGACAAGATGAGCCAGGCGCGTCTGCAGCTGGTGAAGCCACGCAACGATGCCGAGTGGCGTTTCAATCCGGAAGCGGACTACAGCCTGACCCAGCCCAATGGCAACTTTGAAAAGCTGCAGGCCAAACTCCAGGAGCGCGCCCTGGCCGAGCTGAAGCAAAAACGTGATTCGAATGTGTGGGAGATGGGACCTTTAACCGTCAATGCCTACTACAGTCCGGATGATAATAAGTTTGTGATGCCGATCGGCATCCTGCAGTATCCCTTCTATGATCCCAGCCTGCCCCTTGAAATCAACCTGGGTTCGGTGGGCGCCGTCATTGGTCATGAACTCGGCCACGGCATTGATGATCAGGGCGCGCAGTTCGATGCCTCAGGACGCCTGAAGCAATGGATGACCGATGCGGATGTGCAGAACTTCAAGCAGCGGGGCCAGCTCTTCGAACAGCAGTTCAATCAAATTGGTCATAATGGAAAGCTGACTCTCGGGGAAAACATCGGGGATCTGACCGGGGTGACCTTCGCCTGGCGGGCGGCCTTTCCGGATGGGAAAGGCACCGATGAGATGAAGCGGGCCTTCTTTTTGCAGTATGCCCGCGTCTGGTGTGGCGTCATGCTGCCGAAGCAAAAGGAAATGCGTCTGAAAACCGATCCGCATGCTCTGGGCTGGGCGCGGGTGAATCAGCAGATGAAGAATCAGCCGGAATTTGCCCGGGTGTTCCAGTGCAAGCCCACGGATGCCATGGTCCTGCCGGAAAAGGATGTGGTGAGGATCTGGTAAAAAACAAAGGCCCGTCTGACGACGGGCCTCACTCAAGGAAACCGGCTGCTCCTAAGGGCAGCTGGTTTTTTCGTTTTGGGATCTTAGTATTTGTACTCGTCGCCTTTGAAGGGACCTTCAACCTTGACGTTGATGTACTTCGCCTGGTCCGGAGTCAGCTTCGTGATCACGCCGCCGAAACCTTCGACCATGTTACGGGCCACTTCCTCGTCCAGTTTCTTGGGCAGAACCTTGACGGTGATCGGCTCGCTCTTCTTGTCAGCCCACTTCTTCTGATAGAGGTACATTTGCGCCAGAACCTGGTTGGCAAAGGAACCGTCCATGATACGGGAAGGGTGACCGGTGGCGTTGCCAAGGTTCACAAGGCGGCCTTCGGAGAGCAGAAGGATGAAGTTTTCCTCGTCCTTGCTGTCGCGGAAGATCTTGTGCACCTGAGGCTTCACTTCCTGCCATTCGAATTTTTCGCGCAGGTACTTCGTGTCGATTTCATTATCGAAGTGGCCGATGTTACAAACCACAGCGCCCGACTTCACATGGGTCAGCATGTGCTTGTCGCACACGTTGATGTTACCCGTCGTGGTCACGATCAGGTCGGTGTTCTGCAGGAGCTCCTTGTTGATGCCATCTTCGGTGCCGGTGTTCACGCCGTTTTTATAAGGCGAGACCACCTCGTAACCGTCCATGCAGGCCTGCATGGCACAGATAGGATCGATCTCGGAAACCTTGACGATCATACCTTCCTGGCGCAAGCTTTGAGCCGAGCCCTTGCCCACATCACCGTAGCCGATGACCAGAGCTTTTTTACCGGACAGCAGCATATCGGTACCGCGCTTGATCGCATCGTTCAAGCTGTGGCGGCAGCCGTATTTGTTGTCGTTCTTCGACTTGGTGATCGAGTCGTTGACGTTGATGGCGGGAACTTTCAGTTCGCCTTTTTCCATCATTTCCACAAGGCGGTGTACGCCGGTGGTGGTTTCCTCGGTGATGCCGTGGATTTTGTCCAGCAGCTGAGGATATTTCTGGTGAATCATGGCGGTAAGGTCGCCGCCGTCATCGAGGATCATGTTCACGTCCCAGGGCTTGCCATCCTTCAGGATGGTTTGCTCGATACACCAGTCACCTTCCTCGACCGTCTGGCCTTTCCAGGCATAGACAGCCACACCGCGGGCCGCCATGGCCGCTGCCGCGTGATCCTGGGTCGAGAAGATATTACAGGATGACCAGCGAACTTCCGCACCCAGGTCGATCAGGGTTTCGATCAGAACCGCGGTTTGGATGGTCATGTGAATACAGCCGATAATTTTTGCGCCTTTCAAAGGCTGCTCGGCGCGATGCTTGCGGCGCAGACCCATCAGGGCCGGCATTTCGCGTTCGGCGAGCTTAATTTCACGGCGGCCATAATCGGCCAGCTTAATGTCGGCGACTTTATAATCAACTTTGGACATCGTCGGTTCCTTTCCTGAGACGAAATAGCTTCAACTGAATTTGAAATCCGTTCTTCAAACCCAGATAGAGACTCTGATCTTCCATAAATCCGGCATCAGCGGCCCATTCCTTGAGGTCCTGGGGGTCGAAGCCCAGCCAGACATCACCGCACGAGGCACGGGTCCATTCCTGATTGTGTAAACACAGGTCGGCAATCACCAGACAGCCCTGGTCCCTCAGGAGCCTGGCCACCTTTTGAAAGGCCTGACCTGGTGACGCCATATGGTGCAGAACCATGTTGAGCACCACAGCATCCAGCTCTCCCGCGGCGGCGTCATAAGCCTCCAGCGAGGATTGTACAAAGCGAATGCGATCCTTCGCCGGCATATGCTTGCGCGTCAACGCCAGCATTTCCTCGGAGTTATCCAGCGCCACCAGATGATCGAAGCGCCGGGATAATTCGAGCAGAAGTTCCCCCTGCCCGGGTCCCACTTCCATGACCTGACTCGACCGCGGCAGATCCATGAGGTCGAAAATTTCGCGCAGGTTGGGCAGATACTGATTCAGCTCGCAGAGCATGCCCTGGTTTTCCAAAAACTTGTCCGCGTGCCGCTCAAAATACTGGCGCGACTGAGCCGACCGATCTTCGTAAACCTCAAGGATGCGCCGCGTGGTTTCCGCGCTCAAAGCCAGCTCATCAATGGTGGCGAAGAGACTATGGAGAAAATCGTGGAATTCCAGGCCGCTTTTCAGGAGCGTGCGGCGATAGAATATACTGTTGCCCTGCCGGCGCGTGGCCAAAAGGCCTGCCTTGTTCAGGATCTTCAGATGATGGCTCATCCCGGGCTGCGGCATGGCAAAGATCGTCGCCAGCTCCTGCACACCAAAGGAATCATTGCTCAAAACCCGCATGATATCGAGCCGCAAAGGATCCGCGACAGCCTTGCAAATGGCCGCCAGCGAGCTGCTGGTCAGCGCCGGGCTGCCACGCTTCGATGGGCTGGATGTCGCGAGCATGTCCAAGGTCGATTCCTTTTTGGGGTCAACGCCATCGATCCTACAGACATATCGGAGGGATGTCCAATCTATATTAATGTTTTTTTATATTCAAAATGTTTTATGCTAATAAGTCATTGATTTTTCATAAGTTTTATCAAGTCTTTATGCGATATCCGGTACGGAAAATGAGCCAGACAGCCAGCAGGCTCAGCAGCAGAAATACGCCCGTCGTCGCCAGGCTGACCCCGACACTGACGTCCGCGTGGCCGTAAAAGCTCCAGCGAAACCCACTGACCAGGTAAACGACCGGATTAAAGAGAGTCACCTTCTGCCAGAGCGGAGGCAGCATGCTGATGGAATAAAAGCTGCCGCCCAGAAAGGTGAGCGGCGTGATGATCAGCGTCGGCACCACCTGAAGTTTTTCAAAACCATCCGCCCAGATCCCGATGATGAATCCAAACAGACTGAACGTCACCGAGGTCAGCACAAGAAATGCCAGCATCCAGATCGGATGCAGAATGGTGAAGTCGACAAAGAGCCGGGCTGTGATCAGGATCACGGTGCCAAGGATAATGGATTTACTCGCCGCGGCTCCCACATAACCGCACACGATCTCCATCGCGGAAATCGGTGCCGAGAGGATCTCGTAAATCGTGCCGGAATACTTCGGCATATAGATGCCAAAGGAGGCATTGGAAACACTTTCCGTCAGAACGGAAAGCATGATCAGACCGGGCACGATAAAGGCTGCATAGCTGATCCCATCGACCTCAGCGATCCGCGAGCCGATGGCGGAACCGAACACGATAAAATAAAGCGAAGTGGAAATGACAGGAGTCGCAATACTTTGAAAGATGGTGCGAAAGAAACGGGCCATTTCAAAAGCATAGATGGCACGGATGGCATAAAAGTTCATGAGCGCCCCTTGACAAGTCCGACGAAGATTTCCTCCAGGGAACTTTCCTTGGTATGCAGATCCTTGAAATCGATACCATGCTCACCGAGCCGCCGCAGAATATCCGCGATCCCGGTCTGTTCCCCTTGCGTATCAAACGAATAAATCAGCGTGAGCCCATCGGCACTCAGCTCCAAATTCTCCTGCGCCAAGGCCGGCGGCAGGGCACTGAGCGGGGCCTGAAGACTGAGGGTCAGCTGCCGCTTGCCGAGCTTCCGCATCAGAACTTTTTTGTCCTCGACCAGAATGATCTCACCCTTGTTGATGACGCCGACGCGATCGGCCATCTCCTGGGCTTCCTCGATATAGTGCGTGGTGAGGATCACCGTCACCCCATTGGCCCGCAGGCCTCGCACCATCTCCCACATCTCGCGACGCAGTTCGACATCGACGCCCGCGGTGGGTTCATCCAGAAACAGGATCTGCGGTTCGTGGGACAGGGCTTTGGCGATCATTACCCGCCGCTTCATGCCGCCCGATAGGGTCATGATGCGATTGTCTTTCTTTTCCCAAAGGGTCAGATCCCGCAGTATTTTTTCCAGCCAGGCGGGATTCGGAGCCTTGCCAAATAGCCCCCGGCTGAAGCTCACCGTGCGCCAGACGCTTTCAAAGGCATCACTGGTCAGTTCCTGGGGCACGAGCCCAATCTTGCGCCGCGCCGCGCGGTAGTCGCGGACGATATCATGCCCATCCGCCTGCACAAGGCCTTTACTGGGATTCACGATGCCACAGATGATATTGATGAGCGTGGTTTTGCCGGCCCCGTTGGGTCCGAGCAGGGCAAAGATTTCGCCGCGCCTGATTTCAAGATTGATGTTGCGTAATGCCTGATGACCCGACGCATAGGTCTTGTTCAGGCCGCGCACTGAGATTATCGGTTGATCCATTCCTTGCATGCCTTTATCTGCGGCAGGGTTGTCCTCGTCCTTTGGCACTCTACGGCAAAAGCTGCCCCCCGGCAAGGTCCGCTCCTTGTTCCAGGGCCAAGCCCCGATTACGATGAAGGGAGGATGGGATCAGTCCAGCACGAGGATGGTATGTCAGGAGTCCAGAACAAGTCGCGCCGCACACCGGGGTATGTGACCCTGGCCGCGGCGGGGCTGATTAGCCTGCTTTTTGCCCTGGGGGTCATCCAGTCCCTGGAGGAGAAGAGCGTGCGGCCTCTGGAATTCAAACTACGCAGTTTTCTGCAGAAGTCGCCCGGCCTGGACCCTCGCCTCAAGATTTATTCCTTTGACGATTCCACCCTGCGCTTTGTGAAAAAACCGGATCTGGAGTTTGAACTCTGGCTCAAAGTGCTGCAGGGCATCGACGCCGCCCAGCCGCGGCGGATCATGATCGACAAGATCTTCAGCGTGGTGGACACACAAAGTTCACCCACGGACATTCAAAAGGAATTTGAAAAAATTTCAACCGAGGTGGTCACCGCGGTTTACGCCGCACCCAATGTCATCCGCTTCAAACCGCCCCTTCCTGCTGATTTTAAAGGATTTGAACTGGCCCAATGGACCGGGGATAAGGTTTCCCAAAGCGATCTCGCCTGGCTTCCCCAGCGGGCCGGTTATGTTTATGGGCCGGATCCTGAACTGCTGTCAGGCTTTCATCGCTTCGGTCACATCATCTATCAGGATCATGGGCACGTGAATCTCTTTCACCGCTATGATCCCGCGCATGCCGTACCGCACTGGAGTCTTTTGGCCGCGGATCAGATGCAGCTGCATGCCGGGGGTTTGAGAATCAACGGCCATGACGTGCCGCACGTTCAGGGTCAGGTGGCTGTGAACATGCTCGACGCTGCCGTGCTGGAACGCAATATCTATAGCATGGCGTCGGTGATCCATCGGGTCCGCGCGGGAAAAAGCCTCGATCGCATCCGTCCGGATCAGCTGGTGATCCTTCTGCCAGGCATGTTCACCGGCAACACCGATATGGTCGAAACACCAATCGGCCAGGTTCCCGGTTCCTATGTGGTCCTGTCGATGATCAACAGTGTCCTGACCGGGCAGTGGATTCACACCCTGCCGAGCAGCCTTTGGGAAATTGCGCTCTTTGCCCTGTTCGGCTGGCTTCTGACTTTCCGCTTTCATCCGATCATCACGCCTCTTCTGCTCCTGGTCACCCTCGGCCTGACGGTGGGAGGTGGGCTTTTGGCCTTTGCCTTGAGCTCCTGGCAGCTGCCCTGGCTTTCCGCCTGCCTGGCCCTGGGCACCTCCGGGCTGGCCAATATCCTCTGGATTGCCATGGCCCGCGTGCGTGAGGCGCAAATCATCACCCGGGCGATTTCCGGTCTCGTGCCGCAGGAGCATATCCAGGCCCTGGTGAAGGGGGAGAAGGCGCTGGAATTCGAACCCACCGGGCATGTCGTGAGCATCATGTTTGTGGACATCGTCGGCTTTTCCCTGACCACCAAAAAACTGTCGGCGAGTGAAACCTTTCAGCAATTAAAATCCCTGCTCGGTGACATGACCGAGATCGTGCATCGTCACCAGGGAACCATTGATAAGACCCTGGGCGACGGCCTGCTCTGTTTCTTTGGTTATAATGTTCTCGGGCAGCCCAGCGCGCAGCATGCCGACCAGGCCGTTCGCTGTGCGATTGAAATTCAGCGGCATGTTTTCCAGCTGAGCCTGAAAGCCTATGACGCGGGCCAGCCGCTGTATCCCTTGCGCATCGGTATCAACACGGCCTCGGTGTTCATCGGCAATATCGGCAACCGGCAGCGTTTTGACTTTACCATGATCGGGGATGGCGTGAATTTCGCGGCCCGACTGGAAACCGCCTGCGCGCCCTTCAAAATCATGATCGGTCCGGCCACCAAGTCCCAGCTCATCGCCTTCAGTCCCGATCATCCCGCGATGCAGAAGCGCCATGTGATGGTCAAGCACACGGCTGATCTCCTGGAAGCCTGGGAAGTGAATCCGTTTTACAAAACCGGTGATGACATCGAGCGACTGGAAAAACTCTACTGGAGCTTTGCCGGGTTTTATCAGCGTGAGGAGCGCTATCCCGTGACCGCAGGCAGCACGTTTCGCCTGTCCAGCAACGTGGGTCGCTTTCAGGTTCTGAACTATTCCTACTCCGGCATGGGGCTCAAGAGCGATATGTTCCTGGCCCATGGCGTGGTCTTCACCGTTACCCTGGAACCCGAGGATGCCAGCCTGCAAGGTGAATTGCATCACTGGGGGCTGACCTCATTGATTGTGGAAGTCTGCTGGGGTGCGCAACGCGGTGACGGATTTGAACACGGCGTAAGATTTGTGGGCCTCAGTGATGAACAGAAGAAGCGCATCTTTTCCCTGCTGCAGGCGCGTATGCATCCGGTCCTCCGTCGCAGCTCGACGGGCTCATAAAAATCCCTGGCAATCTTAAATGTTCCCCCTTTTGGCTGACATTTCCCGCCCCTGAGGGCCAGGCTTACACCGCATTGTGCAAGGCCGATACGTAGAGATCGACTCCCGAGAAGAAGCCAGCCGAGGATGCGCCTATGCAATCGTTGACGAAACTGCTCTGCGTCGTTCTATTGATGCATGGATTCGCCACGGGCTGTGAGAACCCCAAGGATGACCGTCAGCTGCCGTCGTCCGATGACGCAGGCGAGGAGCAGCTTGCCAGTTCACCGGTGCCGGTGACCGGCTCGTACCTTCGCTGTGCCTACATTGAAGATCCCACGGCCACGGCCACCACTCCGGTGGGTTGCAACCCCTATGATGCCAACGATCAACTTATCGACCTCGACATAAGCGGGACGGATCCGCGCTGGACCTATGACAGCCGTCTGGTTGTGACCTTTAGCAAAAACTATGTCGATCCCCAGGGCGTGCGCTGGCAGGGTCGCTTTGATTTTGCCGGCGCGGAGGTCATCGATCGCGCCACCCAGATTCTGGAAACCAGGGTCACGCTCACCTTTAACAAGGATGGGCAGGGCGAGACGATCACGCTGCAGGATAAACTGCGCAACATCCTGATGGAGCTGGCCGAACATCGTTATATCAAGATCGCCTACCAATCCATTCATATGAATGCTCCGGTGATGACCGGAATGCCGGATGTCGCGACCTTCGAATTCAAGGTCAATGGCGTCTGGGAGCCGTTGACGATCAACCTGGAGACGCTGGATATGACCGCCCGCACCATGCAGTCGAATCGTATGGACTTGCGATTCAGCGGCAGCGAGGCGGATTGGAAAATGTATCTGAGCACCGGCCTCGTTCAGGATCTTCTGGATGTTCTGTCCAACCAGCCGGATGCGCTGGCCTGGTCGACAGCCGTCGGCGGCATCTGGACCTTTGATCCCGATTCATCGTTTCAGAATCAGGCGCCCTATGATTTGAAGGATCCGGGTCGTCCCATCGAATTGATGATCGACATGGGCATCAGGAAACGCTTTCATGGTTTCCGCATCGACGGCGGGCGGGATAATCCCGGCCGGACTTTCCCCAATGGCTTTCCGGATCGCTTTTACTTTCTCTATTCCGACGACGGTCTGAACTGGACCAAATTCGACGACAGCGAAGTGGTCCTCGCCGACCGCAGCAATCTTGAATGGTCGTGGAATAGGTAACCTCCCCTGAAATAGCCTCTCATCACGGCAGGCAGGCCAGGAATGGCCCGCCGCAACTGATGATATTGAGAGTGATTTTACCGCCTTTCTTAAGATTTCACCAAAAATTCCGATAGGGCCTGGGGCTCTCGTGTTGCGCGAAATGATTGGAGCGGCAGCGGGATTTTAGTGGAGTGGGATCCTATGAAACGCATGATACAGGTTCTGGACCGGCATGCCACCGTACTGGCATTGGTTGGATCGATCTTACTGCATCTCACCGTGCTGGTGGTGATGCGCTGGCAACCGAGTCGCTCGGAGCCCATCATCGTTGAAAAACCGCCGGTGTCCCGCATTCGGATCCTGGCCAATCCCAACGGCAATCCACGTGCTGCCGTCACGAAAACGGAAGTGAAGGCCCAGCCGGTGGCCAAACCCAAACCCAAGACCAAGGTCAAACCCAAGCGCAAACCCAAGCCGAAATCCAAAGTCAAATCCAAGGTGGCGAAGCGCAAGCCAGCCAAACCCGAAAAACCGGTCGCCGCGGAAACGCCGCCACCTGCGGCCAACACCGCACCGCGGAGTTATGGGGATAACAAGGACATCGGCATGGTGGGCACCGGCATCAGTAACACCAAGGGCCCGAGTGATCCTGGTGCAAGTTCCGACTGGTTACCCATTGAGCAGATCAAACCCAAAATGCCCCGCGAGGCGGCTTTGAAAGGCATCGAAGGCTTTATCACCTTCCGCTTTGATATCGACGAGAACGGCCGCGTGGAGAATATCAAGGTCGTCGACGCCGAAAACCGTTCCGTCTTTGAAGCGGAAGCCCGGAAGGCCGTGCGCAAATTCCGCTATCGCCCGCGGCGGATCAATGGACGGCCGGTGCGGGTGGTTGGGCACTCCTTCACCGTGGTTTTCAAGCTCACCCATTAAGACGCCCCTTCTTAGGCTCTCTTCACGGATTCCTGCTACAATGGAATCCTTGACATGGAAGGGCAGCCTTATGAAAAAAATCATACTGATTGGTCTCGCGATCGCCACCACGCTCGGGGTGGGCTATTTCCTTTATCAAAAATCCCGGCCTGCGCCGGCGGATGAGGAGATGCTCGCATCTCCGGCCACGCCGCTTACTCCTGAGGGTGAGGAGCCGCTTCCGGGGGAAGATCCGGCCACACTCCCGGATCCTGAAATGCCGGAACCGATCGCGGCGCCCGAGCCCAAGGCTCAACCCAAGGCGGCCTCGGGACACTTTGAAATGTCACGTCCCGACGCGACTTATGACGACGCCAATTCCAGCGATAATCCCGGTTATGGCCGGGCCCGTGAAAAAAGACTCTGGGAAATCTTCAAACGCGACAAGGACCTTGCCCGTTCGGTCCTGGTGAAAAAAATTCACTGCCGGGTCGATACCTGCATCATCGAAGCGGAATCCAAGGACGGTGACGCGGAACGCTTTCAATCTTTGCTCTACGCTTTGACCAAACAATATCCCTGGATTGGCAACAAAATCGATGTCACGACCCCGGACGGCAATCCCCTGAAAGGTCGCTTCGTTTACTTCCAGGAGATCCCCAAATAACTGTGCCCCTCCGGGGACAGTCAGTCGGCAGCTTTCCGCCTCTTCATTCCTTTGCCACAACTCCGATCCCGATGAGGAGTCGCAAGACTCCTTGATCATCACAGGAGTACTGTATGCAAAGAAAGACAGTCTTGTTCATCATCTTCATCTGGCTCGTATGGCCTCAGAAGCAGGCCTGGGGTCAAACCCTCAGTCAGGTCTATGGCGACAGCCTCACCAAACAGGCCCAGACGATTTACGTCAAGGGCACGGCGGGCATGACGACCTTCGACAGCGAAGCCGCCGGCAGCAAGGAAACCCGGACCACCAGTGAAATGGAATTTGGCGGCTGGATGGGCGAGTCGCGCATCATGGGTCTGAAGGTGGGTCATGCGTATCATGATGTGCCTTTTGAATTGAACCAGGCGCATTCCCGTTCCGCCATGACCGATGTGCGTCTCCAGGCCCGCGTCTGGTTTCTGCAGCCTTCGCTTGGGATCTCGCTCACGGAATGGGATGTGAGCGGTGCGGAGGAATCCATGGTGGGGCTGTTTGCAACCGGGATCAATGCCGGTCTGGGGCTGATCATGAACCTGCATAAGGGCCTTGTTTTCCAGGCTGATCTGATGCGCGTGACGAGCCTCAGAACCTTCGACAAACTGGACAAGGGTTCGGAGCTCGGCGATCGTGAGGATGCGGATGCGCATTTCGCTTTTGATCTGACCGAACGCATTGTGGATTTTGTGGTGGGCTATCGGATGCGACAGTATTCGGTGATCGTCGACGAAGAGGAATTTCAGGAATCCAGTCAGGGCGCTTATGTCGGCCTCAGACTCGGCTATTATTTCTAAAAAAGAAAGCGGCGGGCGCCTGAGACCCGCCGCATGAAACCAACCGTCAACGAACGAGAGTATAGCCTTGCTCACGTGCACCAGCCTCGGAGGCGAAGCACTCGCGCACGTCCGACTTCTCGGCGCTCAGCATCGTTTCATAGCCTGGACTGTCCTTGGCGTAATAAACTCCGCGACTCTGATCCGCGGCGACAGGGCAGGCGACCGCTTGAATCGCGCGGCCCGCTTTTTTCGCACCCGTGGCCACACCTTCAGCCACTTCACGTCCGCCCTGCTTGATGTTCTCCCAGCCTTCCTTGAAGTGCTGTTTGGTGTCAGACGTTTCCGTTTCCCCCTTGCGCGTTTCCGCGGCATTGGTGGCTGCATGCGAGCAGCAGGCAAGGGCCAGAAGTGCCGGTACAAACAGTAATCTCATGTTCAACGTCCTTTTTCCCATTGAAAGTCCCAACCGGACGTAGCTTCCGGTTGCCAAATGTCTTGCAAGGATCGGGCAAAGTATCGAAATGCGCAAGAGTACGGCGGACAGCAGGCGTGATGATTAGACGAAGGTACGGCGGATTTGTAGGGAAAAGAGGACAGACTGTCCTCCTCCTGCGACAGCCACTCGGGCTTTATAACGTGAAGGGAGGCACCACAAATTCCACGGGCAGATTTTCCTTTTGGCTCAACTCCACAATCGCATCGATCCCCTGACGCAAATGCGGCAGGTATTTTTGAGCTGTTTCCTGATGGAAGCCGATGGAAATATAAATATCCTTGTCGCGATTCTTTTTCCAGAGTTCCACATTTTCGCGGAACGTCTGCGCAATCACAGGACCCGTAACATAATCGGCGAGGCAGCCGTTGTTCGGCAATTCAAGGATGGAAAGGCCCTGACCCAGAGGAACGCGATAAGGCTGGCTGGTCGCTGTCGTCTGCGGCCAGAGTCGGGCCACAACAGGATACAGCAGCGTTTTGCCCCAACGTTCCTTCAAATAGGCGGCGGACGTGGCGGAAGAATCCAGGGTGATGCCCTCCTGCGCTAGAGCCCGAAACACATGGTTATCCGCCTGCCAGGCCCCGGCCCGGAAACTGCGCGGCCGATCAAAGCCCTGCTTGACCAGCGTGCGAATGCTGAAGCGAATCAGCTTACGCAATTCCTTGCCGGTATAGGCAGCCATGTTCACATCGTGCCCGCAGTCCGGCTCACACTGGCTTAAATCCAGCGGACCACGAAAGGCCGGCTCAGTCCGAAACTTCACACCTGCGGCCTGCACGAAACTGCGCCAGGGGTGGATATGCAGACCATGCTCATCGCCCGCTCGCAGGACCGAACGGATGGCTGCGGTCGTGAGCCGGGGCTCGGCATCAGCTTTGGTGTAATAGGCGGCATTCAGGAAATGCTGCAGCGGAATCCGCGGATAATCATGACGAAAGTGCTCCATGGCCGCCAGATTCTGGGGATCGAGATTGCGTCCTTCCCAATCCACACTGACCACGACACGCAGGGCCGCTCCCGCCTGGGTTGGCAAAGCCAGCACGAGGAGGAGCATGAGGAACTTCAGATTCATAGGGCATCCTGTCCAAAGTAAAACCAGGCCCTCTTTGTACAGGACTTGCCAGGCAGCCTCAACCGTCAGATTCAGGGCGAACCAGGTCAATATCGTCTTTTCCAGGGAAAAATGTGATTTTCATGCTATCGTTTCTGAACCTAAAAAAGGAGCCTCGAATGCGTCGCCTGCTCGTGCTTTTACTGCTTGGAAGCCTTGTCAGCCCGGGCCTTTATGCCCGGGACACTTCGAAAACCTATATGGGCCGGGAGCTGGCCGATGTCATGGGGCCAGGCGGCATCGACTGGCTGGAACGGGACAGTCGGGAGTCCGAGGAAAAACTCACCGCGCTGGTGGGGGCGCTGCCTTTAAAGCCTGGCATGCAGGTCGCCGACCTGGGCGCGGGCAGTGGCGTCATCACGCGTCTGATGGCGTCGCGCGTTCTGCCGGGCGGGATGATCCATGCCGTCGATATTCAGCAGGAGATGCTCGATCGCCTCACGCAGCAGAATCAAAAGATGGGCATCAAAAATGTGAAAACGGTTTTGGGCAGCATCAAAAGCCCGAAACTGCCGCCAGGAACCATCGATCTTGTCCTGATGGTGGATGTCTATCATGAATTCAGTCATCCCTTTGAAATGATGAAAAGCACGAGTGAGGCCTTGAAAAAAGGCGGGCTGGTGGCGCTGGTGGAATATCGCGGCGAGGATCCCAAGGTGCCGATCAAGAAAAAGCATAAAATGACTTTGGCCCAGATTCGCAAGGAAATGGGCCGTAAGGAGCTGAACCTGGAATTTGTGCGGGTGGATAACAGTCTGCCGCGGCAGCATCTGGTGTTTTTCAAAAGACGCTAATTCAAGTTCCAAACTGATAGCCGGACACCTCAAGACCAAACATCTGATCCCCATAAACCCGCGTGGCTCGTTCATCACGGGCGGCACCGGCAGCCACCATCAGGGGTATCAGGTGATCCTCGCGCGGATGGGCCAGGCGCGCAGCCGGAGCTTCCTCCCAATGCCGCAGCTTGTCCTCACGCTCCGCACCGGTGCTCCCTGTCACAGCCTGGGTCAGCCAGGAATCAAATTGTCGGGACACCGGAATCGCATGTGGCTGTCCGAACTCACGCAGATTGTGATAGCTGAGGCCACTGCCTACAATCAGGATCCCTTCCTCGCGGAGCGGAGCCAGGGCCCGTCCCAGATCCAGATGCTCCTGAACGTCATAACCCTTTTTCATCGAGAGCTGCACGATGGGAACATCGGCTTTGGGAAAGACCACTGCAAAAGGCACAAAGACGCCGTGATCGAAACCGCGCGTGGCATTCTCCTGACAGCTGATGCCCGCCGCCTGCAAAAGCGTATGGACACGCTGCACGAGAGCCGGTGAACCAGGAGCCGGATAACGCACCTGATAGGTCGACTCGGGAAAACCATAATAGTCGTAAAGCATCGGCGGCTCGAGATGGGTCATGACGGTTACGGCATGTTCCTCCCAGTGCCCTGAAATAACAAGGATCGCCTGGGGACGGCCGAGAGTGGCCGGAAGACTTTCCAGATAACGCCTGAGTCCTTCATAGGGATTGTGCGAACCAAAATCCATCCACGGCCATGGCCCGCCGCCGTGCGAGATGAACAGTGTGGGCCATTTTTTTACCGGTTTCATAACATACTCCCGATTCATTCGAGGATGCGGGCGCCTTCCGCAAAACTGAGGCGCGGGTTGCGCGGAAACAGCTGACTGGCATCACCGTAACCAAGGTTGACGAGCAGACTTGATTTCCAGCCGGTATCCTTCAGAAAGGCGGCGTCCACCGCATCCTTGTCAAAGCCGGCCATCGGTCCTGCATCCAGTCCATGCGCCCGCGCGGCCAGAATAAAATATCCGTGCTGCAGCGCGCTATTGTATTGTGCTGTCTCACGCGCCAGGCTTTCGTTGCCCGTGAACCAGCTCTTCGCATCCGCATGGGGAAAAGTTCTGGGCAGCTGCTCATAAAACTCCGGATCATAAGCAAGGATCGCAGTCACCGGAGCGGTGCGGGTTTTTTCCAGATTTCCCGGCGTTACACATTCCAAAAGTTTATCCTTCATTGGTCCAGCCTTCACAAAAACCACACGCGCCGGCAGGCAGTTGGCGCTGGTCGGACCCCATTCCATGCTTTCATAAATTTTTTGCAGAATGAGATCATCAACAGGTCGATCGAGCCACACATTGTGAGTGCGGGCGTTTTGAAAGATTTGGTCGAGATGAATGGTCTTCACAGATCAACTCCTTTGTCCATTGTTCACTCCCCTACTTTACGGCGTAAATCTGTTGAACAATAGATGGGTTAATCTGGAAAGATTGTTCCACTGGCTGGACAATCAGGTGTAGGCGGCCTTTAAAGCCACCGCACAGGCCTGCACAAAGGCTCGCACCTTGGGATGCTGGAATCGCTGGGCCGGATAAACCAGACTGATTGCGTTGGTTTCCCCCCTCCAGTCCTCAAGGACGCGGACGAGGCGGCCGGCCGCGAGAGACTCTCGAACCAGCATGTTGGGAATGAGGGCGAGACCGAGTCCTTCCTCAGCCAGGGCCTGCAGCGCGGGAAACTCATCCGCAGACACGCGGCTTTGGATCGGGACCGCAATGGGCTTGCCGTTTTTATAAAAGGTCCACTCGGTGCGTGAGGCAAATCGCAGGCAATCATATTTCACAAGATCACGCGGATGATTCAAATCCTTGAGACGGGACGCGTAAGACGGTGCTGCCACCAGGAGCGATTCATTGGTGGCAACCCGTTTGGCGATCAGGCTGGAACTTTTGAGAGCCCCACCGCGAATGGCAACATCCACACCTTCACCCACAAGATCCACATAACGATTGGTCAGCAGAAGATCGACGCTGATGGCCGGATACTGGGCCAGAAATCCCGACAGAAATTGGGCCAGAAAGCGCCCGAGGTTCACCGGCGCGGTGACAACGAGGCGGCCCTGGGGCGTGGCCTGGCTTTGAGCCAACGCGTGTTCCGCCTCTTCAATTTCAGCGAGCGCGTGCGAGCAGGCTTGAAAAAAGGCGGCGCCTTCAGCCGTCATGTTGAGTTTTCGCGTCGTGCGCTGCAGCAGAGTCACACCCAGACGTTTCTCCAGTGCGGCGACCTTGGCGCTGATGGTGGATTTGGGAGCTTCCAGTGAACGGGCGGCCTGGGTAAAGCTTCCAGCCTGGACAACTTTCACAAAAGCTGCAACATCACTGATATCCATGTTTTTCTCCCCTCCAAAGGCTTTCAAGTTTATAATGGTGAAGCCGGACACTGCATTAAGAAAGAGGCAAGGCTCATGGCTCTGAAGAATTTGAATCAATACCTGAGCGATTGGCAGAACCATGGATTTCTGACTTCGGAGCAGGCGGCGGCCATTCGTCAGTTCGAAGCCGCACGGGCGCCAGGTTCGCGTCTGATGCTGGCCCTGACCATCCTGGCTGTGCTTTCCATCGGGCTTGGGTTGATCAGCCTGATCGCGGCCAACTGGAATGCCATTCCTGGCTGGTTCAAGCTTTTGACTTACTTTGCGCTGATGCTGGGTCAGGTGTATGCGCTCATGCGCTGGGATCAAAAACCTGGATGGGTGCGGGAAGGCTGGCACTTCCTTTTTATCATTTCCATTCTCGCCGGCATCGGTTTGATCGCACAGATTTTTCATGTTCCCAGCGATGGCTGGCGGGGTGCAGCGCTCTGGTCCGCGCTCAGCCTGGGTATTATGCTGCGGGCCCGCTCGTGGCATACCGTCCTTCTTTGGTTTGTGAGTTTCGGCTGGGCCTGGCTCGGCTTTGTTTTTCAGAATTCCCGGGACGCTTTTTTGCGGCTGGAAGGGTTGATGGGCACCGTCACCCTGCTTTGCATTCTGGCGAGTCTAAGGGGCCGCTGGTCCCTGCCGGAACCCCAACGCTCGGTGACCTTGATGCTGGGCTCACTCCTCATGCTGGTGGCTGGACCCTGGTTTTTTCTGGCCCGCAAGGCCTCTTCACCCGAGGTCGGCATCGATCTGATCGTGGCGCTGCTGCTGGCCGGGCTTTGGCTCCTCGTGCTGCGGCCACGGCTCAGGCGGCCGCAAATGATCGCGGCGGTCGTGGTGGCTTTGGGATTTTTTGCCCGCTGGTGGATCGTGGAATTCGCCCGGAGCGATCTCCTGGAAAACTGGCCCAACTTTTTGGAAACCGTGGTCTTTGTCGTTCAGATGAGCGCGCTCGGTCTTTTGGCCTTGCACTGGGATCGAAGCCGCATCTTTGATGCTCTGACGCTCCTGATGGCGGCCCGCATCTTCACTCTGTTTTTTACGCTCTTTGGAACACTGTTCACGACCGGGGCCGGCCTTATTCTTTTTGGAGTTCTGGTGCTGGTCCTTCTGCACGCCTGGTATCGTTATCATGATCGTCTGCAATCGCGACTCAAGGATATTCTGCGATGAAAATAAATCCCAAGGCCCTGCTGGTTTTTCTTCTGCCCGTGATCGTGCTCGGTCTTTGGGCTTTGAAATTACGCTATCAAGGAACGCGCGGCGTGGATGTCGAGCTGCCGATAGAAGGCTTTGATCCCCGTGATCCCATTTCGGGGCATTATGTCACGTACCGACTGGCCATGGGCCGGCATGATCCCTGTCGCCCCACCGATGGTCCCTTGATCAACCGCGAGGAGGCACGCTGCCTTTGTTTTGACACCAGCGAAAGCCCACAGCCGAACTGGGCGGGAGCCTGTGCTGCGAAACCCTCGGCCTGCCGTCTCCATCTGCAAGGCACCTGCACCTGGTCGGGTTTCACCGCCGGGGTCGAGCGTTATTATATCCCCGAAGCGGACAGCGCCTGGCTGAAGGTCGTACCTCCGAAGAGCCGCATCATTCTCACCCTCACCGGAGACGGTGACGCGCAGGTCAAGGCCTTCCTTCCCGAGGGCGAAGACTACAACGTCTGGATCCAACGTCAGAAAACTGAAAAGGCGTCCCCTTGATGCTGTCAGGTTCATGGACACTCACGGCGGTCGAAGCAACAGAAATTATTGAATAATATATTGGCCCGCATCTTGTAAGTGTCTGTTACCGACATGGAGAGGAACATGACTATGCGTAAACTTCTTGGAATCGTTGCCATTGTGCTTGTGGCTCAGGCTGGTTGTAAGCGGCGCTCAATGAAAGAAATCCAGGTCGCGGACGCGTTGCCGTCATCCTCCGACCTGACTTCGGAAGTTGACCTCGACCGCCTCAAACAGGAAAGAAATGAACTGATCGCCCAGCTGGAAGCGCAGCAGGTGGAAGGCGCACGCCTCATTGCCGAGCTGACCCTGGAGCGGGATGAGCTGAATGCTCAGAAATCGTCCATTGAACTCAATATCACCCGTCTGCAAAGGGAACTGGATGCCTCCACAACGCCCGAGGAGCGCGCCCAGATTCAATTCAAACTGGACAACGCGGTGAAGGAGCGTGAGGAACTCACGAAAAAATTGGAATGGAATGCGGATGCCATTCGGGATCTTTTGCAAAAAATGGATGCGCTTTCGGATGAGATCCGCAAGGCGAACGCCAAAATTTCTGATTTAAACGATCGCATTGAAGTGCTGGAGAACGAACTCGCCATCGAGCGTTCCAAAGTGGAAACCATCAGTGTATCCTCGCTGCCCAAGGCGGATGCCCCTGGCGCCACCGTCGCGACGCCCACGCCAACGCCATCCAGCACGCCGATCTCCACGACCCAGGGCACGGTCAGCACGATCGCCTGGCAACTCTACCGGCAGAATGCGGACAACACGCAGACCTGCTTTGAATTCGGCAGCACGCTGAGCGGTGCGGCGCTCCTGGGTCTTCCTTGCGTCACACCACCTCCGATCCGTCAGCAGTTTAAGACGGAGAGCTTTGGGACACAGTTTCTGCTCGTCGATCAAAGAACTCAAATGTGTGTGCGTCTGGACTCAGCCGCCACGGTGCCGGCTTCCGCCCGCATATTGCTGGGCGCCTGCAAGCGCGGTGGGGATATGGATGAACTCTGGAACTTCACGGGCGTGAATATTGACACCGGCGAATTTCAATTGCGCAGCGTAAAAACCGGCAACTGCCTGCATATTGCAGCCGACCGAAAAGTTGTGCAGCTGCCCTGTGGCCAGGCTGTGAATCTGCTCTCGGCCCCTTGATGATTCTTCAGGAGACAAAGTTCGGTCCCGCCGATCAGGGCAGGACCGAAGTCTCATGTCTTAGCTTTTCAGTTTCAGGACATTGATGGCCGTCTGCAGTTGCACATCCGCCTGAACCCTCTGCTCGATATTACGCTGCGATTGCAGCTTGATGGCTTCATCTTCGCTGAACTCAACCACGATATCGGGTTGCAATCCCTTGCCGCTCAGGTCGCTGCCGTCGGGCGCGAGGAAGGTGGCCGTCGTATACTTGATCGCGTATTTGTTGGGCAGCTCATCCACGCTTTGCGCGCTCCACTTGCCATAAGTGTGCGTGCCGACCGTGGTGGCTCCGGCACTCATTTTCAACGCGCCGGCCATGATTTCGGCACCGGATTTGGTATGGCCGTTCATCAGGACCACCAGCGGAATCGAGCCGAGGATAGGCTCCCCTTTGCTCAGAAGATCCTCCTGCACCGGACCGCGCTTGATGACCTTGACGATGAGTTTGCCTTTGGGAATGAAGTGCTCAATACTCTCGGTGGTCTTTTCAAAAGCCCCGCCCTGGTTGCCCCGCAGATCGATGATCAGGCCTTTGATGCCTTTGCCTTTCAGCTCGGTCAGCTTCTTTTTCAAAAGATCGGGCGTGGCTTCGGTGAAGTTGCGGATGGCGAGGAGCGCAACATCCTTGTTGATCATCTGGCTCGTTACGGAATCCCAGACGAGCCCCTGGCGCTTGATCTTCAGGACTTTGACATTATCTTCATGCAGCACGGTCAGCTGCACCTGGCTGCCCTCCTTGCCGCGAATGGCATAAACCATATCGCGCAGCTGCTTGCCTTTGAAACTTTGGCCATCAATGCGCAGAATCTGATCGCCGCGCTTGATACCGGCCTTTTCCGCAGGAGTTCCGGGGATCACGCCCATGACGTCGGCATAGCCATTGGCCTCGTTGAAACCCACTTCAATCCCGACCCCTACGATGCGGCCCTGCATGTCACCCAGCAGTTCACGATACTCGGTGGGCGACATCAATTTATTCCACATGGTCATCTCGGGATCGATCTGGCTGAGCATGCCTTCCACAGCTGCGCGATAAAGATCATCCTCGGTCAGACCCTTGTTCACATAATGTTTCAGGAGAGCCTGTTTCACGGTTTCAAAGTTGGCGGCACCGTTGCTGAAGGGCTCCTGGGGTTTGTTGCGCCAGCTGGCAAAGTCCGCATCCTCTTTTTTGGCCAGAGCGATCATGCTCCCGGTCGCCAGCACCACAGCAGAAATGCCCATCAGGATGGAATGTCGTTTCGGTATCATGGTTTGCCCTTTCCGCTTTCCACAGCTTCAAATGATATTGATATGCCCAGGATTCTCGCCGCCGGAGTCCACAGCCTCGTCCAGACCGTTGGTCATCTCCATTTGCGGGGCTGGCCGATCGGCTGGTTTATCATTCAGCTTTTGGACCTGGCCCGAAATCAGGATCAGGAGCAGGGCTGCGGCAGCCATGAGACCGCCAATGATGAAGCGGCGGGGATGCTCACGCACCTGCCCATAGGTAAAGGCCAGAAACTCGCGATGAATTTTCGCCTTCACCTCGGCCGAGGGCCGCAGCGCCACGACTTGGGCTGATTCCACATCGCGTTTCAAAAGAAGGAATTCCTCGAGGCAGGCTGAACAATCCAGCAGATGCGCTTCCACCTGCGCTCTGGTATCCAGATCGATGTTTCCAAATTGGAAATCGATCAGATGTTCCTGGTTTATTTTGCAATCCATTTGCCCATTTCCTTTCTTAGCTGCGTCACCATCAGGTGAACCCGGGATTTCACGGTCCCCAGAGGAATCCCGAGGATGTCAGACATTTCTTCGTAACTCCGGCCTTCGCGGCGCAAGGCATAGACCTGGCGCAAGGGTTCGCTCAAACTCGCGGCCACCTTTTGCATGTGCTCCAGATCCTCCGGATCAGGCCAGGTGTCGAGGGAGCGCACGGCCGCGCTATCGTAATCGGTAACGGCGGCCAGCGCGCGGCCTTCCCGTTTTTTCGAACGGAGGCGGTTCAAGGAAAGATTCAGGGACACCTTGAACAGCCAGCCGGCGAAGCCACCCGCCGCAAACTCCAGAGCCGGTCCTTTAAAAATGGCGAGCATGGCCTCATGGAAGACTTCCTCGGCGTCCTGCTGGCTTTGCAGACGCCGATAGATATAGCCGTAAATCGGTCCTTCGTAACGTGCGTACAGCTTCTCGAAGGCCGCCTTGGACCCACTGCGAACTTCGAGATAGAGCTGCTCATCGGATTCCATGCCAACCCTTTCCTAAGGCCTCAAGGGTGAAACACCAGAGAGGGACCAATGTTCACTGGATCATGAAAAAAATTTCGTGAACCTTTATTATCCAGCAAAATTCGGAACTTGGCAAAGAAAACAATCGGTAAGGATTACCGACGAAGACGGACCGGGACTTTCTTGAGCTGGCGGGAGGCCCGATAGGTCGTTACCTTGTCCAGCACATAGTCGGAAAGCAGGATCATGGCATAAAGACCAAGGATTTGCATGACAAAGGCCAACAGAACGACGTTCATGATGTTTCTCCTGAGCGAGTTGCGAGTTCGGGTGGCGCCACCAGTCTGCGTCTGCGCCGCCCTCTTAATGGAGAAACACCGCGCCCGGGGATTTGTTCAAAGCTGCGCGGAATTTTTTTTGATTTTGACGGGGAGTAAGGTTTCCCTCAAAGAGCCTGGTTGATCTGCATGAGCCGGTCTTCGAGAGCATTGATACATTGGGTAAGGGCCGTATAAACTTCCCAGCGAAGCACATACTCAGACTGCATGATGCCGTCATAGGTGGAGTAGCCGGGGAGAAGGCAGCTGACATCATGGAAGCGCTGGTTGATCTGCGCCTGGAAGATCTGGCCTTTCGTCCATTCCAGACGTACAGGATATTGCTGACTCATGCGGAAGAAGACTTGCACTTCATTCTTTTGGGGTTTCAGCACAACCTGATGAAAACGAAAGTCAAAGGCGCCTTCACACCAGGTGTCACCGCAGATGGAGTCGATGGCTTTCATGATGCGATCGGCGTCCGCTTCCGCCGCAGCTGCGCCGTGGGCGCGGACCAGAAAAAACAAGGCAACGAAAAGTTTGGTATAAAGAAAGCATGTTTTCATATATCACCTCGAACAAAAGAACGCGTTGGCGCCGGCTCCAGGGCCGGTCGAACCTTCACGAATAGCATGTTCCCCTGGCGGTTACAACTGTGCTCCGCTTCATGTCTTCACGGAAAATAAATGTCCCTACATTTGTTGTTAGTAAAATAAGGCCAGGCTTGCGAACGCGGAATGGGGGCGGCAGGGAATGGCGGAGGGCGACAGCTCAACCGTGGGTTGAAACGTGTGTCCAGCGGTCGACAGGGGAAGCCTCCGGTCGTTTTACTGGAGCGTGAAAACTTCGATCACTTCCATGCCCTTGCCTTCGATCGACATATACACATAGGCACCTGAGACATGGATATAGAGGGGCGGTTGGGACTGGTAGGTGGCATAGGACCGCACCACAGTCGGAGCCGCTTTGTTGCTGGCATCCATCACATACATCCTATTGGTGTCGTAAGAGGTGATGAACATGAAATTATCGCCGACGCCGACACTCAACGCATAACCGGGCTCCGGCGTATCGGGCAGCATCGTCACCGATCGGCTGACCAGGCTGGACGGATTGCCGGCATCGAAAATTTCGACGCCATCAAACCCTTCCGCAACATACACATGGGAACCGACGACGGTGACCTCTTCCATATTGCTCCGCACGATGGATTGCACAACCGTGGGCGCAGCCGGATTGCTGACATCGAAGACCTTCAGGCCGATGAAATTGCCCGTGTCCCGATGCGAGAGATAGACGTAATGGCCAATCTTGGCCACACCCGCGGCGTTGCCATTCGTTTCCGTATAGCTCGTCAGGGTCGGGGCGGCCGGGTTGGAAACATTGACGATGGCCAGGCCACCTCCCGTCTCGTCATCTTCCACCGCAACATAAACGTATGGGCCATCCACCAGCAGGACCGAGGCATTGGTCAGGGGCAGCGAACCCTTCACCACCAGGGCAGCCGGATTGGAAATATCCACGGTGATCAGACCTTTTTCCCAGTTGGCGACATAGGCCATGGTTCCCTGCACTTTGACGTCCGAGCACCAGCCGGATACCGAGCTGTTGCCGAGGGTGTCGGTGTCACTGATCGCGGGACTGGCCGGTGTGCTGACATTCACCAGCCCAAAGCCATATTCCTCACGGCAGACGGCCGTGTGCGTACCGGCATTGTGGAGGCCCATGATCTTTGACGAGTTGTAAAATCCTGTGTGGGTTATCGTCGTTTTCAAAGTTCTTAACGGCTGAGTCACCGCATTCACCTCAACCCCGCTCGCATAGTTTCTGAGAGCATCGGCGGCGAAAACCTTGTAATAATAGGTGGCGTTGCCGGTGAGCCCCGAATCGGTAAACGAGGAGGTGCTGCCGACGGCCACGATCGTTGAAGTGCCGAGGGTTTGACCCGCGGCATATAGGGTGCCCCGAACCGGGACATCAGAGATGGGCATCGTGTTGCGCAGAACAAGATAGGATTGCGTGCCCCCGCCTCCACTCGTCCAGTCGAGGTTCATGGCCTGCACGCCCGGTGTGGCGGTCAGAGCATTCACCTGATTCGGAGCGGTCGTATCCCAACTGAGTACCATCTGATCGCTGGCGCTATTGCCCGCGGCATCCGTCGCCGTAAGATGCAGGATATAGGCGCCGTCCGCCGTTGCACTGATGGTTGTGACCAGAGCATGGGCGCTGCCGAAGGACATGGTTCCCGGTCCTGATACCATGTTCCACGCATAGGTGCTGGCGCCGACGGACGTACCGGTCTGTATAAACATAAGATTCGCACTGCGATCGCCGCCCGCATTCACCGTGGGCGGAACGGTATCCCAGGTCAAGGTCAGCGTGTCCTCCGCCGTCTGACCTCCGGACCCGGTTATGGTAAGTTTTATCACATAAACGCCATCGGTGGATGCGGTGACCGATGTGTCCCTGGCCGTCGGCGTGGAAAATGTCACCGTGCCGGGACCGGACACCTTGCTCCACGCATAGATCACGGCATTCGAGGCCGTCGGCATAAGACCCACACTGCTGCGGGCGGCAAGGTCAGGACCCACATTGACCGTGGGAACGGTGCTGGTCCACTGAAAATTCATTTGGTCCGTTCTGGAATTGCCAGCGGCATCGGTGGCTGTGAGTTCCAACACATAGGTATCATCCACCGCGGCGCTGACCACGGGCATCAGAATATCACTCGCGGAAAACGTCAGCGTTCCTGTGCCGGAAACCTTGCGCCAGCTTACGCTGACAGCATCAGAGCCAGCGGAACCCTGCAGAGCGGTGGGGGCTCCGATGATGATATCCTGTCCGGCGCTCACTGTGGGTGGCGTGGTATCCCAGGTCAAAATCATTTCATCCTGCGCTGTCAAACCCGTGCTACCGATGGCCGTCAGACGAATGACATACACGCCGTCCGTGGAGGCAGCCACATTCGTTTGCAGACTCGTCCCCGCGGAAAACGTGAGCGCGCCTGGTCCGGAAACCTGGGACCATTGATAAACCTGAGCATGGGTGGCCACGCCGGCCAGAGTCGCCATGTGATTGTGCAGTAAATCCGGACCGGCATTCACCGTCGGTGGCAAGGCAGGAGGTCCGGGCGCTTCGGGTGTTTCCGCGGGAGTTTCCCCGTCCCCGGTTAGGACCGCGTTCGGATCGGCGGTCAGCATGAACATGAAACTTTGCGCGTTGGCATTGGTGGCTTCATCCGTGCAGCTCAGCTGCACGATATAGGTGCCGCCGGTGAGCGCGGAAAATTTGGGTTCGAATGTCTCGGCATCTTTGATCTTCAGCGTTTCGTGTGTGCTGCTCCAAAGGCAAGTGACCTCGCCCTGATCGCTCACGCTCACCCGCGGGCTGTCCGTCAAAGACAGAATTTGAAAACCATCGCCGCTGATGACCGGAGCCTGACGATCAACAATCAGCGGCAGGCCCTTGTCGAGGGCATCGTTCACCTTGGGTTCAATTTTCCATTTCAGACACAGATACCAGGTGCCTTCGTCCAGATTAAAAAGCCGGGTGCTGGTGTTTTTGGTGCGAACTCTTTGTTCGATCGTGCGGCAGGTCTCATCGCGAGCCAGTTCAAGTTGATATTCACTGGCCCGATCGATCGCGTTCCACGAAACAGGAATTTCCCGGGCGTTGGTCGAGGTGGAAGGAATCGTCAGCGCCACGGCCTGATCCGCACTGGATCGAACAGAAGCCGCACCGCCCTTGGTATTGCCCTGACGTACGGATGTTTCCGTTGAAGTCATGGCCGTGGGACCACAGCCCATCCAAGAGAGCGAGAGATAAAGTAGACCGCAGGTCTTATGCAGGGAACGCGACAAGGGATCCTCCCGAAACGTGCTGCCGGCGCGTAAGAATGCGAATAACTGAAATCGTCCTGAAAACCTTATCGGCACCGGGCTTAAGGCGGCGGGTTGATTGTGTGAAATTTTAATAATTTCTATCTGTTACCAAAAACTCTTCCCTGGGGGAGGCCCCAGGCGTTGAGTCACGGGGATTTTCATCGTGGAGGAGGGTAACCTCGCCTAACGAACTAGGGCTTTCGAGGCTCAAGCAGAAGTCTCAGGGTTCGGCCATCGAGTCGATGACCACCCGGAAAGGTCTCAAAGCGAAATCCAGGGCTGACCTTGCGCAAGGTCGCAGCCAGCTGCGAGGCCTTTTTCAAGGTGATATCCTGCTGCCCGATCATGATGGCGAAGCTCGAATGGGGATTCGGCTTTTCACTTTTGGAATCCCAGGTGCCGGCACTGCCGGAGGCAATGATGCGTTTCAATTTGGGATCGCTGTGGACCTTATAGAGCTTCAACCCAAAATATCCTCCGTTGGAGAAACCTACGAGGTTATAGTCGGGGTTGCCGCTCCAGCAGGTGCGGGCCTTGGCACGCAGAGCTTCAAAGGTTTTCAAAACCTCCTCGGGATCCTTCGCAGGCCAGCAAAGCTTGCCCGTGGGACACAGGGATCCACGCGGCAGAGCCACGCGCAGGGAAAGTTCCTGAGCCAGCTGCTCGAGAACCTTGTGGTTCTCCACTTCCTCCTTGGTGTCCTGGTCAGGAGACGTGAGGCCGTGCAGATAGATGAGATGACCCTTGGCGGCGGTCGGGCCGATGCAGACGGTCGGGGCTGGTTTGGCCGCGGCCGGAGCCGCGGTCAGCATCAGACTGAGAAGGAAGGTCAGATGGGGTCGCATGCCACACTTTCAAAAGTTGATGCTAAGGCCCACGCCGGCCGTCAGGAACGTTCTTTCCGTCGGCATCACAGCGAGCGCCGCCTGCAGATCCGGATCCAGACCCTGCGTTTGACCAAAGGCCTTCAGATTTTCCGGAATTTTCAAACAGAGTTCACCGTATTCACCGAAGCAGCGCTGCACATAGGCTTCCAGCGTAGCGTAATTGGCCACCAGCCAGGTTCCCGTCAGTCGGCCGATCGAGGTCTTGTCGCTCAGATTGCCCAGCCCCGTCAGATAAAAGGATGTTTCGTTCCAGGTCCCGGGATTGGGCAATCGCACATAACCGCTCACATAACGGCGACCGGCATAAAGGTTTTGCGATTGACCGACAAATAGGGAATAGAGTTCCGCAAAGCGATCCTCATAACCCAGTTCATTATAGAAGTATTCCGTTCCAAAATAAACGGCGTCCTCGCCGTTGTAATTGATCGCATAACGAATCCCGCCGACCAGCTGCTTGAAGGTCTTGTCCTCGTCCTGATAGGGACTGGGCAGAACAATCTGCTGATCCTCCAGAACACCATCCTGAAAGAATGTGCGCTGATGACGTTTCGAAAAGGCCGCTTCCATATTCACATCGATCGGACCCAAGGCGCTCGACACATCCACACCGAAGCGCTGCGGTGTGTTGCGTTTGGATTGCACCGTGAGAGCCAGTTCCCCTGAACCCAGGAAGGCGAACTCGCCCCGCAGGGCGAGACCGATATCATCATTGCGTTCAGCATCATCAAACTGCACCACGGCATAGTAATTGAAACCCAACTTTTCATTCGGCATATGAAACTTCAAAAGATTCTGCCCCAGGCGCCGATCGAAAAGCGCAAAGGGATCCCGCACCTCACGCGCCGTGAAATCAGTGGGATTCCAGATTTGACCGCTGCCCCATTTCAGATGCTGCTTCCCATAGGTGATGAACACCGTGCGGGCCAGGTCCCACTTGAACCAGAGTTCGTCGATGTCCTGCCGCAGGGTGGTCTCGCGACTGGTTGCACCGCTGGCATTCACGACGAGGGACTCCTGCTCCGTCAGTCGTGTGCGCAGAAAGACCCGCAGTTCCTCGCTCGGCCGGGTATCAAAGTAAATATCCGCGGTCTTGGTCGGTACAAACGGGCCTTCCTGAAAACGCTGATTTTCAACCTGGGAGCTGGTGGACAAAATCTCGAGACGTCCACCGATCTGCATTGTATCCATCAGAGCCTTGGCCTGCTGTTCCAGTGCCGGCTTGGGTTGGGTGGGTTTGGCCTCTTCTCCAAAGATATCCTCATCACGCGAATCCTGGGCCCGAGCCAAACCGGAAGCACCCACCGCGGCAAGCAACAGAACGAGCTTTTTCATGGCATTCCCCGTTTCTTAACGACTCTGCGATTCCAGCCAGGCTTTGGTAAACATGTTGGCATCCAGAGGATCGAGTTTCACATCGCGCAGGACGACGGTCGTGCTGTTGCCTTTTTCGACCTCATCAAAGACGCGAATTTCCTTGGGCACATACACATCGGAGCCTTTGGACTTGCTGAACATCTTGTCCCAGCCCGGATAGTAGGTGGTGCGCAGCAGCTTGCCTGATAGGGCGGACTCCTGACGCTTCAGGATATTTTTTGATTCCTGATCGATCCAGAGTTCCACGATGGGGCTGGCGACATCGGACTTGGGTTTGGCGGTTAATTTAACGCGATGCACCGGGAATTTTCCGAGTTTTTCATCGCCGACGAACTTCGCATCGTATTCGATGGCGAGGCGCGACTCATCGAAGTCATCACGACGGCTGTTGGTACCGGCAATGCTGGCCCGTTCCGTTTGCCTTTCCCATTTGCCGAGGGCCGGTTCATAGAGAAAAAGGTTTTTCTCGACCCGCAGATAACCCTTGCCGGCTTCGGCCTTGGGCTTGGTGAAAAGAATCATCCACTTGTCATCGGCATCGCGGCGGTAGACACGGGCTTCAAAAGCCTTGGTGCTGCCGTCCTTTTCCTTCTGATCGATGAAGACGACCGAGGCATAGTCACCCGTGGCGCGTTGCCGTTCATCCACCAGCTTGATGAGTTCTTTGGTTTGAGCCTCATCCAGGGCCAGGGCCCGATCGGATAGCGAGGCCAACGATAAGGCCATTCCTAAAATGACTGTTCCTTTGCGCAACATGGTATTTCCTTTCCCAAAAATCATTTGCCCTGCATCAAGGCTTCCACCGGACGCAGCCGGGCAGCCTTGAATGCGGGATACAGTGCAGCCAGACCAGTGATCACGGAAAAGAGGATCAGAGTGCTTATGATCTGGCTCGGATGCAGACTGAATTTCAAGGTATTCGCCATCATGAAGAGGCGCATGCCATCGTTGGTGATCGGTATATCGAGACCGTTAATAACGCCAATCACCAGAGAGCCGAAGAGGACCCCCAGACCCGAGGCCAAAAGCCCGAGCATGATGGCTTCAAAGACAAACATCTGAAGCACAAAGCCCCGTGGTGCGCCGATGGCCCGCATGGTGCCAATTTCCTTGGTGCGCTCCCGGACGCTCATCCACATCGAGTTCATGATCCCGCCGATGATGATCACGGCCAGGAGCGTGATCACGATCGCAGAAATGAAATCAAGGGCATTGGTGATCCAAAGTACAAAGGAAATCTCATCACTCCAGATGGTCAAATCAAGCTTCTGTCCCAGCCAGTCCTCGCCGGCCACCTTTTCAAATTTCATGAAGAAAGGATTGGGATCGTGATCCATGACTTGAAAACCCTCGTCTTTGAAGGTCTTACGCAATCTTTCCATGACTTCGGTGGACTTGTCCGCCTCGTCGAGGTAGACCATGATCACCCCGGTGGTTTCAGGCCCGACGGTATAGAGGTCAAGCACCACCTGCCGCTGGGTGAAAATCGACCAGTTGCTCATGAAGCCGACATCCGAGGCGATGGCGGCCACCTGCAGATCCACCGTGTTGTCCTGTCCACCGGAGGCTTCCGTCACCACTGTCAGCGTATCCCCGACCCGCAGTTCCAGTTTTTTCGCCTGGCCGGCAAAGATCAGAGCGGTGTTGGGCTTTTTCAGATCTTCAAAGCTCCCGAAGGTCTGGTCGCTGCCATCCTTTTTGTATTCACTTTCCTTGGCCAGACGGAGGCTCTTGAAAAAGCGCCCTTCCTCGTCATAGTTGATGCCGTTCAACCCCGCGTTGATGGACGAGGCAGGGCTGATGATCCGTCCCCAGCCACGGTGCCGATCGATGACTCCGGTGGCTTCCGGCACAGCCTTGACCACGATCTCCCGCAGTTTTGTGCGTTCGGCAAGAAGGGGGGCGGACGCTTTTTTGCGGATCTTGAAGAAGCCGCCGACATTCACATGACCCGCCGAGAGGGTCGTGGCCGATTCAATCATACGCTCGCTGATCGAGGAGGACACCGCCCGCAGAAACAGGAAAAGGGTGGCGACCACCGCCACCGCAAAGCCGAGCAGGATGGTGCGGCGTTTGGCCTGCAGCAGGTTGCGAAAAGCAATATTGAGCATGGTGATCATATCTCATTCCTTCTCTTGCATAGCTTCGGCCGGTTGCACGCGCGCGGCCAGGCGAGCCGCATAGATCGACGATAGGGTGGCGATCAGAGTGATGACAAACGGTGTGGCAATGATGATATCCCAACGAATTTTGGGATAGAGGCGCGGTCCCGAGAACAGGAAGGCCACGATGTCATTCACAGCCGGAATCCCCGCCTTGGCGAGCCAGAAAAGGACCACGGCTCCCAGGATCGCGCCCACGATGGAACCGATCAAACCGGTCACGCAGGTTTCTCCCAGGAACAGTCCCACGACAAAGGACTTTTGCGCGCCGATGGCTCGCATGGTGCCGATTTCCCGAATCCGATTGAGCGTTCCGACGATAATCGAGTTGTTGATGATCACGAGGGTCACCAGGAAAATCACGCCAAGCGCCAGGATCAGAACGAGGCGCATGATGTTCACCATCTGGCCGACGATGCCCGAGGCCTGCTGCCAGTCGATGACGCGAACCTCAAGCCCCTTGTCCTTGAAGGCCTGAGCCAGTTCCTCCTGAGTTTCCTTGAGGAGGTCGGGATCCTTGAGCTTGATGGCGGCATTCAAAGCCAGACCGTGCTTGACCTCGTCCAGCTCGAAGCTATCCGGAATCACGGGTTTGACGTCGATCACCGCTTCCACCTGGGAGTTTTTGGCCTCCAGGGAACGTGATTCAATCTCGATCTGACTTTCCTCGCCGAACAGAGCTTCCTCCGCATTGGCGGCTTCAATGTGCTGGATGCCAACCTTCTTGCGCATCTCGGCCAGTTCCTGCTGCGAGGCTTCGGTCATCTTTCCATAAAGTTCGCGGAAGCTGACAAGGTCGATGATGCTCGTCTGACCCGCAAGGTCGGAATCCTCGAGACCGGCAAAGGAATAGACGCCATAGACTTTGAGCGGCAGGCTTTTCACATAACCGCTGCGGGTATAGGCCCGGAGCGTGATGGTTTCGCCTGGGGAGATTTCATAGAGCTTCATGAGCGGCGCGATGTGCTGATAGAACCATTCGTGACGGGCGCTGAAGTTCTCATCGTTGACAGTCAGGAAATCCTTCAGCTGGTTCGTCAGATGCGCGATGAGGTCCTCGTCGGGTTTGGCCCCGTTGATGCCGAATTCCGTCAGCTTCTTGGACAAATCACTGGCCTGGTCGCGATTCAACGAGCTGATGATGGCGCTATACTGCCTGGTCAGGTCGGTGGCGTTGCGCTCGTTTTCCGCATCGCCCTGGATGGGGATATGGGTGACCACGATCCTTTTATGAAGGCGATCGAAGAGTCGGGCCACGACCACCTTCAGATAGTTTTCGCGGGCCCGGTGAGCCAGCAGGATCCCCCTTTGTCCTGGCGGCAGGTTTTCCCCTTCGACCACCCGAAACTTGGGAAAGTTCTGCTGGTAGAGGCTGATATCGGTTCCAATATAGCCCAGGTAAATCGGAGTTTTCTCGCCCGAGAGCGGCGCGATTTTGGTTTCCAGGAACTGGAGCTTGCTCTCATCCAGGGTCTTGAGCGTATCCAGAAAGCCAGGCGCCTCGGCCTTGGCAATATCCGCTTCCTGCGCTTCGACAACGGCAACATCAGCCACCAGTTTCTTCTGTTCCGCCGCTTCCTTTTTCAATTGTTCAAGCTGAAACCGCACCCCATCGATACGGGTTTGAATCGCCACCGGATCCTGACTTTTCAGAGCCTCACGCAGCTGATCGAGGATCTCATCCATTTCGTTGCCACGACCGAGCAACGACATGTCCATGCCCATAGGCACAAAGGCCTCGACATTGGGATTCTGCAGAGCGATCTCACGGTAGGGAACGATGTCCGGCAGCTCACCGATATCGGCGCGGCCCATAAAACCACCACCGAAGAGGGCCAGATCATCCTTGGCCTTGTCCGAATAGATCTGCAGATGACCGGCGATACTCCCGATGATGCTTTCGCGCATCGAGCCCTCGACATCGCGCAGGAGGGAAAAGCCGATCACCCCGAGAAAGGTTCCCAGGCACAAAAGGGTGCCGATCACCAGGGTTTTGACTCGATAGAGCCAAAGATTGCGAAATGCCACTTTCATGATCAATGAGATCATTTCCAAGAGTCTCATGTCCAAGGCCTCCTTCCTTCGGTTTCAGGACTCGACGACTTCCCCGTCCTTAAGCCGAACGATGCGGCTGGCATGCTTCATCACCTGCGGATCATGGGTGGAAAAGATGAAAGTGGTCTTGTGGGTGGTATTGATTTCTTTCATGAGGTTGATGATTTTTTCGCCAGTCGCGGAATCCAGGTTGGCGGTCGGTTCATCGGCCAGGACGATGCGCGGGCTGGTCACCAGCGCCCGGGCGATGGCCACCCTTTGCCTTTGCCCCCCGGACAGTTCGTTGGATTTCTGTTTCGCCTGATCCTTGAGCCCCACTTCGCCAATCAGCTGATCGATGATGCGGGCCCGATCCTTCGGGCTGAAACCGCCGTGGATGAGCAGAGGAAATTCGATGTTTTGATAGACGGTGAGCACCGGAATCAGGTTGAAGCTCTGGAAGATAAAGCCCAGCTTTTCCAGCCGCAGCCGGGTCAGATCCTTGTCCGAAAGCCTGGATATCGGCCGGTTCTCAATGTAGACCTCACCCGTGGTCGGTGAATCCATGCAACCGATGAGGTTGAGCATCGTGGACTTGCCACAGCCCGAAGGCCCGGCGATGGTCGTGAATTCGCCCTCTTCAATGGAAAGGTTGATGTTCTTGAGGGCTCTCACTTCGGTCTTGCCGAGCGGATAGACTTTCGAAACGGCTTCGATACGAATGGCTTGCGTCATGGCTGGCTCATTTCCTCCAGAGAATTCCGGGCGGATCACATAGGCATATATGGTGGCGCAAGGCTGTGGGATTGGCAAGGATTATCTTGGGACTGGAGGACGACTTATCAGTCTTTCATGATGATGCGAATGCCTTCCAGTTCAGGAGGTGTAGCGTCTGGACTAATAAAGAGCCAGCGCAGGAGCTGCAGATAGAACCCAAAGAGTGGCAGGCGATCGGCCACTTCCTGGCGAACGCGCTCTCTCTTCTCCTTGAAGGCGGCATGACTTTCGCTGGTGAGCAGTTCCTGCTCACGCAGGTAGACATCGAGAGTCTGGACCTGAATTTCAAAGGTCTTGTTCCACCAGCGATATACGGCCTTGATGGCCTGCCAACCGCTTTGCTTTTGTTGGGCTTCGCCGACATGGTTCTTGACTTCGATTCGCGTGAGTCGCTGGGTGGAGGGCTCATGCGAGACGCCGTGCAAAGCCAGGGTTTCGCTATCCCAGCTGGCATCCTCCAGGGCTTCCAGCACATTATGAATGCAGTCGTGATCATCGACCACGATCTTGATGCCGAAGATATCCTTGATGAAGTAACTCAGCTCGCGGAGTTTTTTATCCTGATGGACGAGCTTGTCCAGTTCGAAAATTTCATCGACCACCTTGGACCAGATCTGCTCCTCGGCCTTGATGCGCGAGACCATCTTGTTGATGCCGAAGGCATTGCGGCACAGCGGCTGATATTCAACAAAGTTGGCGATCAACCGGGGCCGCTCCCAGCCCTGGGGTCCGGCATAACGCAATTTTTCCAGCAGCCAGTTCCCGAGATCAAGGTCGGTGCGTTCGTAAACTTCTGATTTCTGAATATCCTGGATGAGCTTGAGGCGCTGGTGGGTCCCCGGAAGCTGGGCGATGACCACGCTCTTCATTTGCACTTCGCTGGCCAGCAGCTGATCACAGAGCAGACCGCAGAGTCGGTGCAGCTTTTCTTCGCCCTTGCAGATCATGCGATGATAGGCCCGTCGGACCTCTTCCAGGCGTTTGCGGGATACGACGAGCTCCTGGCCGCCAAGCCCCTCGCGCAGAAAGCGGTCCTTTTTATCCTTCAGATAGCAGACAAATTCATTCAGAACCGGTTCCTGGGTCACCAGCCAGAGTGTGGAATCAGGATAGTGATGCACATCACCGTTGAAAGAAATTTCCAAGCGCGGACCCGGGTTTTGTGTGGTTATTGATTCAGGCTCAAGCACTTGCTTACATCGTCACTCCGCGCCATGCAATAGGCAAAGGCCAGGGACGGTTGGCTGGGGGCCGAACATTCATGAAAGCTACGCCCACTTGCCATGCAGAGGCCATAGCCCGTCGTTGCGTTCTGCACATAATTACAGTCAGTCACATCGCGTCCGGACGCCATGCAGAGGCCAAAGCCCACGCTGGCTTTTTTGGGCAGATCGCATTCGGCAACGGGACGCCCCCCGAGAATACAGAGCGCCCAGCCTACGCTGGGGTTGGTTTTGTTCTGGCAAATGCTTTTGTAAAGACCCCCGTGCATGCAAACGGCCCGGGCAAAGTTCGGATGATCATTTTTTTGAAGAGCGATCACGAAGCCAACCGGCGGCACCTGCTTCTGCTTCAGGTCCATGATCCTTTGCATAAAGGCTGAGCTTGCATATTGGGCCTGAAGGCCTGGCATTACCAGAAGGTTCAGGACCATGAGGATCCAAAATGTGTGTACTGTCTTCATCGTCCACCTCGGCGAATAACTCAGCGAAACAGCAGGGAGCAATTCTTTTCTAGCAAGCAGAATGCCGAATATAAGCAGCTGATTTTATTCAAAATAGCTGAGGGGAAATGTTTACTTTTTAGGCAGAACTGTCAAGCTCCGGGGCACTGCGCTATCGTAGGAGTAGGGATAATACATGGAGGCAACATGGAGCGCGAAGAGCAGCGCAACCGGCGTTATTGGAAGAATCTCGCGACCACTCTGCACAAGGAGGGGCGTTATGCTGAAGCCCTGCGCATCTATCGACAGGCCATCCTCACGAACCCGGATGATGCCGACGTCAGCTACAACCTTGGCAATCTTCTGCGAACCATCGGCCAGAACGAAAAAGCGATCAGCTTTTACGAGCATGCGCATCGCCTGAATCCCAAGGATCCTGACATCCTGATCAACCTCGCGCCGCTCTATCGTTCCGGTCAAAGGCACGACGCCGCGCGGCAGTGTTATGAAAAAATTCTGCAGCTCGATCCCGAGAATGCCACCGCCCACTATTTCGTCGCCGCCCTTGCCGGTCAGACCCCGCCCCGCGCTCCGACCACCTATGTGGTGGAACTGTTCGATCAGTATGCCCCGACCTATGATCAGCACATGAATCAGGTCCTGAAATATCGGGCTCCCGAGCTCCTCCGCAACCTCCTGCTGAACTATGCCCCCACACGCGGGCGCCGGTTCCTGACCTGTGATCTGGGCTGCGGCACAGGACGCAGCATGGATGCATTCGAACGCCTCATCACCACGGTGGATGGTTATGATCTGTCTCCTGTGATGCTGCAGCGCGCGGCGGCAAAAAATATCTACCGTCAATTGATTGCCGGTGATTGCATCGAGACTCTGGCCGCAGCGCCCGCATCCTACGAACTCTTTGTGGCCGCGGATTTGATGCCCTACATTGGGGCCCTGGATCCTTTGCTGGAGGTGATTCGGGAAAAAGCCAAGTCCCCGGCTTTTTTAGTGTTCAGCACGGAGTTTCAGGAACATGGTGAATCCCCGCGGCTCCTGACCACCGGGCGTTACCAGCACAGTCTTGCCTACATGCAATCCCGTTTGCGGGCCCATAGCATGAGCCTGCGCGCCTTTCAGGTCGAGGCTTTGCGGCTGCAGGCCGAACAGCCGATTCAGGGTGGACTTTACCTCGTGGAAGTGTGAGAGCCTTGCCAGGTTGGGTGTTCTAGCGATAAAATAAGAGCAAAACCATCCTTTGCTTCGCCAGGAGATTTGACATGAAAGCACGGCGCATCGCTTTGGCCTTTGTTAGCCTACTGTTATGGCAGGAGCCGGTCCGCGCTGGTGTGCGCGAATGGCAAAACGCTGGCTGGGAAAAGATTACGTCGGAGGAAGGTATCACCACCTTCCGCAAATCCTTTCCGAACAGTGAAGTCAAAGGCGTCGGCGGGGAATGCATCATCAATGCGTCCATTGGAAAGATCCTCTGGGTTTTGATGGACAATGAACACAAGGCGGACTGGGTCGACAAATTCAAGAGCACGCGCACGGTGGACACGCCTTCCGACCTTTCCAATATTCAATATGCAGCGTTCAAGATGCCCTTCCCGGTCGCCGATCGCGATTTTGTCTACCGCTATGATTTCTCGGTGGATCAGGCCACGAACGCCATCATCGTCGCTGTGAAATCCGTGGAGCATCCCAAGGCTCCGGCCTCGGACACGGTCGGTGTGCGCGGTGAAATTCTGCACGGTCGTTACGTGCTGCAGGCCAAGGGTCCCAACCAAACCTTCGTGAAGGCGGAATATCTCGCGGATCCCAAGGGCATACTCCCGACCTGGGTTGTCAACATCGTCCAGAAGAGCTGGCCGTTCAAGACCCTGGCGGGCCTCAGAAGACAGGTGAAAAAGCCTTTTGTGAAGGAATGGGATATTTATACGAAGACGCTGAAGCCCAAAATGAAGGTCGCCCACTAAAAAAACCAGGGGACGCCAGCCAGCGTCCCGTGTCCTGATCTTACAGGCGCAACGCGCGCTCGATCATGCGTTCAAAATCGGTCCGCTGGGCATCCTCATAGGCCACCCGGAAGGACCGGATTTCATCGTCATGCCCACCAAACATCGACCGAAAACCACGCGCGCGGTGATCCACCTCAAAAATCACATCCATATCAAGCGGGCGATTGATGAAGGTGACTTCCACCTCGTTCAAGCGGCCGTAATAATTTGGACCGGGGAGATATTCAATCTCCTGAAAGAAGGGCAGACGCGCGCCCCGGATCTGTCCGTACTCGACATCCACCTTATGCAGACGAAAGCCCAGGCGCTGCATCGCATCGAGCACCATGCCCTGAGCCGGAAGCGGACTCACCCAAACGGGATCCTTGTCCCCGGAGTCCACCGCGTTGGCGAGATGCACATGCGTTCTCAGATAAACCGAGAGCGGCATATCATGGCCATGAAGTCGATTCAAAGGCGTATCCCAGGGAACGCGCACTTCAAAGGGAATTTCCATGGTCTGACCGGCCTTGATTTGCAGAGCGGATGCCACAGCCTCCGCCCCGATCACGACCGTCTGTCGTGTTTCACCATCACCCACTTCCTGTTTGGCGTAAGTTTCCAGCGCGATATCGATGCGTTCAATCGCCTGATCCGCCGCTCCACCGAGCAGATTGACCGTTCCTCGCAGAAGCCCGCCTGGCGTCAGGTTGGGGTTGGAGATTCTCGTATCTACCTTGGTACCACTGATACCAACAGAAGCCAAAATGCGATTCAATACCATAAGTGTTTCCTCCAGAACGTGTGTGAGTGAACCCGACAACCTCCTCAATAAACACGATTCAAAGTCATAAAGCAAAACGATTGATTTAAAGTGAAACTTCGTTTTTTGGAATATGTCGTGAAACACTCAGCCATCAAAGCCTCCAGGCCCAACCCAGGGTTGGATAGAGAAGCCATTCCTTTTCGATCACGTCATCGCCGATTTCAATGCGCTCCGGATCATTCCAATAGCGCACACCCAAACCCAGCTTCCAGACGCCGGTGTCACGGACCCACCGTGCGCCCCACTCGATTTCCACCGTCTCCATGGAAGAAGCGGTCGCCTCATTGTCCGGGAAATCCAGGGTATGCAGAGCGGTCTTTAAATAAAGGGCATAAGCTGCGGGCGCAAAGAGAGTGGATTCCAAAAAAAAGCCGTACTCCGGGACATCCGCTTCATCAAACAGACGATAACCGAGTTCCACTCCGATGCGGGAAACCAGGTCGGCCCATCCCAACGTCATAAGATAAGCCGCATGAAAGCGCAGGCCGGTGGCCTCCTGCTGCAGAACGTCTGCGCCCAGTTCCAGAAAATTTTCGGTCGGGAGAAAGGATTGGGCCGGCAGTGGGCTGGACCCCAGGACGAGAGCCGGCAACCCGATGCGTCCAAGCTGAGAAAAATTCATGACGTCCACTCGGCGTATTTCAGGTGGTGGTTCCGTGCCTGGCCGAAAACGCCAGGCTCTAAGCCTGAAGTCCCAGCGGAAGGGCCTCAGGCTGTTCGAAGTTTGCCACACTCACCCCGAGAAGGCGCACCTTTCTTTTCCCCACTTCCGTTTGTCCGAGCAGGTCACAGGCGATCTCTTGAATAACAACCGCCTCATCCGTGGGAGCTGTGAGCGAACGGCTTCGGGTCACCTGATTGAAGTCGGCATACTTGCATTTGACCGTGATGGTTTTTCCGCGCAGACCACGCCGCTGCAGGGCATCCGCCACGGCTGCAGCGAGCGCGCGCAGTTCCTTGACGAGAACATCAGGATCCAGAATATCGGTGGCAAAGGTATCCTCCTTGCCCAGCGATTTGCGTTCGCGTTCCACTTCCACCGGCCGTTCATCAATGCCTTGCGAGCGGACCCAGATCCAGCGCCCCATGCTGCCGAGCTGTCTTTCCAGCTCCGCCGGATCACGCTGCCAGACATCCCGACAGTAAACGAGCCCAGCCTGCTGCAGTCGTTTTTCACTGGCCGGCCCCACCCCATGGATGCGGCGCAGGGGAAGATGTTCCATGAAACGGCGCGCCTGCTCCGGCAGGATCACGGTCAGACCGCGTGGCTTGTTGATATCCGAGGCGATCTTGGCCAACAGTTTGTTGGGCGCAATCCCGGCGGAACCGGTGAGTTTCAGTTCGTCATAAATCTGATCCTGAATCAGTTTGGCGAGTTTGGTCGCATAGAGCCCGCGCTCATTATGCGTCACATCCAGATAGGCTTCATCGAGCGAGAGGGGTTCGATCAAAGAAGTATACTGCTGAAAGATATCGCGGATTTGTTGCGAGACGGCCTTATATTTATAAAAATTCGGGGCCATGAAAACAGCATCCGGACAAAGCCGCGCCGCCTGTGAACAAGGCATGGCCGAGCGAACGCCGAACTTGCGGGCGACATAGCTGGCGGTGCAAACCACGGCGCGCGACTGCGGGGAACCTCCGATGACCAGTGGTTTGTCCTTGAGACTCGGGTCATCACGGATTTCAATCGACGCGTAAAAGGCATCCATATCAAAGTGGATGATTTTGCGTTCCAGCAACGATGGGTGCACTGTGGGCATGACGCGGGTCCCCGGAAACGTTTTCCATAAAAATGTATGTTATCCGAGGGGCGCTTGTCCAGTCCAGGACGGCTCTCTGCTATCGGTGCCGGACTTCACGCTGTCGGGGGGTGATGCGCGCAGTTTAGGAAGTTCCTTGAACACTGTTCGCCGCAATCCTCCTCCTTCAGGGAGGTCAAGGCGAACGGCCAAGGTTTCGCATTAGCGAATACAGCCGCTTGATTCAGCTCCCTTGGCCTACTTCCTTATCCAGGTCTTGTCTTCGTTTCGTCTCGCGCCTGTAAATCTTTTCGATTGTTCGATATGTTTTTTCTCCGATGGCCTTCTTTGGCTCTCGACGTAAGCTTTCACAACATCGAGTGGTGCTCCTCCGCACGAGACCACGCAATAGCTTGGGCTCCAGAAATGATCGCCCCAGAGCTTTATCTTGATCTCAGGCCAGAATTCCTGGCGAAGGACATAGCTTGATTTCCCCTTAAGCTTCCCTGCAAGAGCCGATACAGCCGTTTTCGGATGGCAGGAGACAAGAAGGTGAACGTGGTCATCCTCACCGCCGAACTCTAAAAGTTCACCCTGCATCTGCTCCATCGTCTCTGCATAGACTTCTTTCAGCCTTCCGAGCATCTCATCAGTGAGAGCGCCTCGCCTGTATTTTGTGACAAAGACAAGATGAACATGATTCATAAAAATGCAGTGTCTTCCTGTCCGCCACTCAAAGTCATTCGACATAACCTTGACTCCATTTTAGCTTTTTCATAAGATAACGAAAGAAAATCGAAAGGTAAATCATGCATACAGGAATTCGGCTTAAAGCGAACGTAACAGACCACCAAAGGCTTGTTTTAAGCCAGTGGATGGGCTGCGCACGCTTTATCTGGAACAGTAAGTGTGATGAATACCGCTACCATTCGGTCTACGCACGGAAATACTGCCCTGTCGGCACCTACGCGCCAGTGGATCAGCAATACTCACAGTTCAAGAATGACGAGCTATCCCCATGGCTCTCAGATTGCCCCAGCCAGATCCTTAGAAACTCGGCAAGCAACTGGTTTGATACCTTTCAGGATTTCAAGCATGGCCGCTGCGGAAAGCCAAGAAGAAAGAAAAAGACCGGAAACGGCAGCATCCACCTCACAAGAGAACTTTTCCGGTTCGATATCTGCGCAGACGGTGTCAGAAGACTTTTCATTGGGACCAAACGCAATAATATTGGCTATCTTTCTCTGAAGCTTCATAAGTCTTTCGAGGAAAAGGCGTCCCTTTATATCAAAAAGCGGCATGATGAGTTTTGGGTTTCCTTTTGCTATGACGACGGATTGGATGACGGGGAACTTTTGTCCCAGGCCGATCACCTGAAATACCTTCGAGGCCAAACCGAAGCGTTCCTGCAAAAGCATATCATCGGCATGGACCGGGGAGTCAAAAGACCCATTCAGGCTGGCGAACAATGCTTTGACTTTTCCCCAGAGCAAAAAAGAAACATGGAGCGTTCGAGACGAAATCTTCTTCGCTACCAAAAAAAGATGTCAAGGCAGGTAAAAGGTTCCAATCGCCGCCAGAAGATCAAGGTCAGGCTCTCCAACATTCATAATGACATTGCCAATATCCGAAAGGACTTCTGCCACAAGGTATCCCGCGTTCTTGTCGATCAAAAGGATTCGAGGGTCTTCATCCTCGAAGACCTTAAAACAAGGCAAATGACAAAAAGATCCAAAGCCAAAAAGGATGATTCCGGAAGGTGGCTTAAAAATGGTGGCAAAGCCAAGTCTGGTCTTAACAAGGCCATCCTTAACGTTGGCTGGCACCTTTTCGAGGAATTTTTAAAGTATAAAGCCCATCGGGCTGGCAAAGCCTGGTTTAAAGTTCCCGCCCATCATACCTCTCAGGAGTGTGCTGTTTGCGCGCACACTCACCCCGGCAATCGCAAATCCCAGGAAATATTCCTTTGCGAAAGCTGTGGCCACACTGATAACGCCGATCATAACGCGGCAGAGGTCATCAAAAAGCGAGCAATCAGTCTTGTTTCAAACTCTGGATCGGAGTTGTCAAAGAGGGGTGTTTTATCCCTTTCTGATACTGGACGTGGAGCCACGGATAAGTCGCGGCGGGCCAAAAGCCCACGCGCTCCATGCGAAGAAGCGTCAAAAAAGAAAAGGAAACGTGCAAAGGATTTGCCTCTGGATTTTTCCTTGGAAGCCTCACCCCTTTAGGGGTGACGGTAGATCACACTTCTGGATTCCCGCGACTCGTTCTGCGCAGGATAGGTCGAGGAGCGTTTGGCTGCCGCCAACAGCAGCCTCACATTGGCATATAACGTCTATTCCAAGGAATCCTGTTCATGTATTTTTCGATCTTCCGCGATGTCACAGCCATGCCTAGGGATGTCGATGCCTTTCTGCGCCCTGATCCTCTGATCAACAACGTTCCGCTCGGCCTGCTGGAAAGGATGAGACGCGGTATCAACTTCAAGGATTATTGTCTTTTTGTGGTTCGTGACGAAGCCCATCAAGTCGTTCAGTATGCGCATCTGCTGCCCCCGAACCCGCTCTGCCTGGCGGCAGGAAACGGAATCGAGGCCTTGAAGCACGGGATACAGACTGCGGGCATTTCCTACCCCCGAGTGCAAGGCCGGAAGGAACTGGTGGAAGCGTTTTTGGACAGCGGGATGAAAGACCATCGCGTGCATGTGGAAAGGCAGGGCTTGTATAAACTCACCAGGCTCCTGCCGCATCGTCCGACCGGGGCGAGCTTCGAGCACGCGAGTCCTGCCGATTTGGAAATGCTGGTTGATTGGGCGATCGCTTTCAGAAACGAATGCAATCTGCCTGGAGCGGATCGAACGGAATCCGTCGTGCATATCAAGGAAAGAATAGACGCAGGCGATATCTTCGTCTTGCGGTATGAGGGAGCAGTGGTATCGACGGTCAGCGCGGGCCGTGTGCTTCCCAAAGGGCGTTCGATCGGTTTTGTGTACACGCCCCATGAGCATCGACGCAAAGGATATGCCGAGGAACTGACTGCGCGGGTCACTGCGTTCCTCTTGCAGAACGGTAACGAGTATTGCTGCCTCTTCACTCAACTCGACAATAAGACGAGCAACCGGATTTACCAGAACATTGGCTATGAGTGGGTCTGTGAATTTCTGTCCGTGACGACGGCGGAAAGCTGACTCCTGCCGCCAGAATTACTGTATAAATTACCATATAATTGCAGTGACTTACAGATTTATCTTAATCATTAAGATATTTGCTCGATAAATATATTAATATTTGAGATATTCTGCCCAGGAGGAAGTGATCCCATGAAAAACATCATCATAATTTCACTCGCTCTTCTCATCGTTGGATGGATTGCCTATTCGATTTATAGTGAGCTACGTTTTGCTGCCCAGTTCGCTGATAGGATTGCAGAACGGGCGCGATCGGGACCGATTCTGTATTCTGCGTCTGGCGAATCAAGTATCCAATCCCTGCAGGACCTTTACCATGGAACGCTCAAAGCCTGGTGTGACGGCAATGGAACAGCCTATGGGGCAGCGTTTACGGAGGACGTCGAGTACATCGCCTTTACCGGCGAGGTCAAGCGAGGACGTCCGGCTATCATAGCAGGGCATCAGGATCTTTTTGACAAGTGGCTCAAAGGCACCTGCCTGGTGGGAGCGATCGAAAGCATCCGCTTCCTTTCTGCAGATACTGCCGTGATCGTTGCCTTGGGAGGCACGACCTTTGATGGAAGGCAGCAACTCAGAAGGCCTTCGATCCAGACTTACATCGCCAAACGAAATGAAGAGGGATGGCTCTTTTCCAATTTCCAAAACAGCAGAGTTTCCGATGGCAACATACTGGAAATGATCGTGCTGGGTATTCGGACGAGCCTCTTGCGCATGTAGCGCGTGGCTCTTCGTCTATTGAAACTCGACAAGGGAAGGTGAAACCTATGGGACACTCAGACGGCAAGTCAGGCCATGCAGGCGAGGCTTTGAATGAGGCACAACGAGAACTTGGCACCTGGACGCTGCTCTTCCATCAGGCGATCGCTGAACGCGCCGGTCTGCATCCCACGGATCATAAGTGCCTGGATCTGATTTGCAGGATGGGACCCATCACCGCTGGTGAGCTGGCTCAGTTGGCTGGACTGACGACGGGCGCTGTGACGGCCGTCGTCGATCGTTTGGTGGAACGTGACCTCGTTGAACGGAACTATCAAGCAGCCGACCGTCGCAAGGTTTATTTGCATGGACAGCTGGAGAAGGCCAGCGCACTTTTCTCGCCCCTCTTTGCTTCCCTTGGCAAACAAATGAATGCTCTCTACGCCGACTACACCGAGGCGGAGCTGGACCTCATAACTGGTTTCACAAAGAGAGCCTGCTCCATACTTGAGAAGGAGGTGCAGAACATGAACAGCAGGCAGCGGACCGGGGTTAGACAAGTTTGATCAGCTGCTTGCCGAAATTTTTGCCATCAAACAAACCCTGCAAAGCGTCAGGAGCGCTTTCAAGACCCAGTTTTATGTCCTCCGCATATGTGATCTGGTTGGTGTCGATCCATTTTTTTATGTCGAAAAAGGCTCGCGGAAACTCCGATAAGTAATCAAGAAAGATAAACCCTTCCATCCGAGCCCTCTTGAAACCGAGTTCCATATAGTTCCGTGGCCCCGTTCCATAGTTGTCCTGAGAGTAGCCAGAGGATATGCTTCCTGAAATAACGATGCGCGCATGGTTCGCAAGGTTTGCCAAAGCCGCTTCGAGTGTCGTCCCTCCCACATTGTCAAAAACCACGTGGATTCCATCCGGAGCCAGGCGCCGCAGTTCGTCTTCAAGATGGCCTGACTTATAATCGATGCAGGCATCAAAATTCGCCGTTTGCGTCACCCATGAGCACTTCTCCGGCCCACCGGCAGAGCCGATGACTTTGCAGCCGCGAATTTTCGCAATCTGACCGGCAATCGAACCAACGCTTCCGGCTGCGCCTGAGACAAACACAGTTTCACCGGATTTTGGTTTGCCTATCTCCGTCATTCCAAAATAAGCCGTGAGTCCATTGACTCCCAAAATGCTCAGCATGGCCTTTGGATCGATGCCATCGGGTATTGGGTTCATTCCAAACAGTCCGCCTTCACCGGCAATGGCAAAGTTCTGCCAGCCCGTCATTCCCGCAACCCAGTCACCCACCTTATAACGATCCGAGCGCGAGTCCACGACGATGCCGACCCCACTGCCCCGCATGACTTCCCCGATGGCGACAGGGGGCATATAGGTTCGCTTTTCATTGAGCCATGTGCGTTGAGTGGGATCGATTCCAAGCCACATCACTTGCACCAGGGCTTCACCGTCCCGTGGGACAGGTCGCGGACCGTCGATCATTTGAAAATGGTTGGGATGGATCCTTCCAAGCGGTCTTTTCTTGAGAATGATCTGTCGATGCTCTCGATTTTTCATTGGGCCCTCGCACTGTCGCTCATGGCGACCTCACCAATTTTGAAAAGATGCTTACGGATATCTTCTGGCCAGGCGAGCGTTAGGGTCTCAAAGAGTGCCTTATTCCTGGCATAGAAGGCTCGCAAAGCCTCCTCAAAATGGGGAAGGTTCCCTGCCATCGCAGTCATGAACTTGTAGGTCGCTTCCTGGGATTGGCGGATCCTATCCTGATGAGAGTTGGCCTTTCGCGCTTCCTCGACAAGCTTCCGAAGCGTGACCGACGCTCCTCCCGGTTGCAGGGCAAGCCATTCCCAATGACGAGGCAGAAGACCGATTTCACGAGAGACGACACCAAGTTTTGGACGACCTGGCCCGGGCTTTTCGCTTTGGTTCTCCTTATTTCGACTCAGCCTTTCAACAACTTCGTCGGCAGAGCCACGAAAATCAATCTCGACCTGCGCGCTCGTCAGGTCATCGAAAATAAGAAGCGAGCTGTCCGGGAATTTATCCAGATGAAGCTTCGCTTTCCTAGCCACTTCCAGGACATCGCCTTCCGCAATCTTGCTTGTTCCAACAAAGGCCGTACAGGGTCGATTTATGGTTTCCATAGGGTCTCCTTCAAACTTTCTTAGCCCCTATCGGTTTATACCCGGGTTTTATTTAGAAATCAATTGTGCCCGGGTTTATTTTTATGCCTGGGTTAAATTATTCCCAATAAAATCAGTTGATTATTAACCTAGCGCCCGGGAGATTGGAGAGTTTGACGCTGCGTAAGGGTTCATTGAATTCTCAAACGATGCCTGGTTTATTCCGATAATGATGCACGACGAGGAGAAGCCATGTTCCAGCCTGTATTTGCGTTCGTAATTCTCGCTCTGGCAGCACAAGCCTGCTTGTTCCCGAAATCCAAGGGGAAAAATACAGAGGAAGGCATTGCTTCCGAGAATTCAATCTATCCGGCCCTTCGTGGTTGTACATATTGGAGAATCGCCGGGGACTGCTCCCTCGCATCGTTACCGAAAGGATTGAATTCCATCGCAACCATGAGCAGTGGACAGGACCTGGAAGGCATCCTCTATTCTCCCCAAATACCTCAGGACCCACAGACCCTGACGAATCTTTGGGTGACGGCATCCTGCCTCTCGGAGGACAACTTTGCTGATTGGAAATGGGAGCGCACCGTTTTTCTAAGAAGTGAGATGGTGCTCAGCGAATTTCTCCGTTCCAGCTGGCAGGAGTCACGCCTTCTGGATTCAGACTTTCGCTTTTCCGACTTTGAGTCTTCCAGTCTGAGCGAAGTCCTCATGGAAAACTCATGTCTGGTCAGGACGGACTGGAGATCATCCCGATTTGAAAACGTTCAGATTGAAAATTCCATAGCCGAAGAGAGTGATTTTTCTTCCTTGATGAGCACGGGCCGTTTTGAGTTCAAACGAGGCAGCCTGGTCGGTGCCGACTTCAATAGAGCGAACTTTGCTGGCCCCGTGGACTTCAAGGACACAGACATGCGCGAGGCGGATTTAACCGGCGCCGTGTTCCAGGACACAGTCAACTGGGAAGGAGCCCAGCTCAGCGGAGCTATCTGGATGGACGGGCGTGTTTGCGCTGAGGGATCTGTTGGCAGTTGCGACTAAAAGTTCCTTCAAAGAGCATGCCTATGAAGATCCCACACGCGCGCGCCTGATCAATTGCCCGCGGTCTCGCTTTTCTGAGGCAGACTCTGGAGCACCTGGCCTTTATCACCGAGAAAATTCAGGACCGGGCTGCCGTCCTCGTTTACCATCATCATGATGCGCGGCCGGCCTTTGGCATCGGCAAGGACAACGGCAGGATTTTTACTGCGGGACCGCCCGACGAAGAGGCGCGTCGTCTGGCGTCCGCCGGCTTCCTCAAACTTCTTCAGCAAAGCCTCCTTTTCTGGGCCTTCTGGGGCTTTCTCGTAGGCTTCCCACAGCGGACCATAATCTTTGATCAGACCTCGATCGTAGACCATCAATCCGGTTTCCATGGTGCCGCCGGCTTCGTAATGGCCGATCGTGAGCTGTTGATCACCCCCGAAACGATCCATGGAGAAATGCATACCGGCACTGGGTTGTCCTGACTTGCCCAGCTTGCCGTCGAAGATCAGGCCACCATTCTCATCACCGATCTCATTGTAGAAAATTAGCCCTGGGCGGGCAGGACCTTCGCGTTTGACCACCTTGCCGCCAAGCACCGGCTCCGGAATACGCAGGCGATTGGAGATGACCAGCTCTTTCCTGCCGTCGGGCATGATGATGTTGATGCGCTCCACGTCGATTTCAGTGAATTTCTGATGGGTCAGGTTGGACTTGGCTGCCAGGAGGACGAGCGATGCCCCGGTCAACGTACCTATGAAAAGCAGCTGTTTCAAACGACGATTTTGCTTCTGAAGCTCGACAATAAGATCCTGACTCATGGTTCCATACCTCCCCGTTGGCCCCGTTTTCGGGAAAGTTTTAACATGGAGGATGGGGCTCGACCAGTCCGTAACATGATGCACACTATACGGCACCTCACCCCTGGCCATGTCTCAAGTAGCCGGGGGTTTTCAAAGGGATGCGGTATGACGATAGCCGATTGCCATTTTGACGAGAAACAAAAAGGGACCCCATGAGGTCCCCAATTTACTGGCATTGTTTCACTTTGCAGGACAACCATCCACACCACGGAGCACCACTGCATCATAGGCTCCATCCACATACGCTACACAGTAATCTGGATAAACAGTCAGGAGACGCTTGGGCTTGCCACAGTGGTGGTTCGAGGCACCGCCAACGAAGTTCCCGTTCGAGTATTTGTTACAGGATGAACTGTTGGGTTGTCCGGTCTCCATTGGCGATTCCCATTTGCACTCTTCACCCGAGGCTTCGGTCGATGGCTGCCCAGAAGTATCTGATGCGGCAGGACAGTCCTCATCTCCGGCAAGTATGAATCCAAGATCAACGCCGTCCTCATAGACCCGACAAATGCCAGTATCAATTTCAAGGATACGTTTGGGCTTTCCGCAGAAGCTGTTGGCAACAGCCTCACCAGCCGAAGTATTCCAACACCTATGCAGCTCCTCCCACCATTCATATGACGCCGGGCCCGTATTTTCGCGAGCCGGGCAATCCGCTTCGCCTCGGGAAGGGTTTGTTGTGAACTCACCATCAACGAAGATGGAACAGGTTCCTTCCTCAACCTTCAGATAGCGGGCTGGCTGACCACTATAAAAGCGAAGTCCTCGCAGAGCTTGAATCACTCAAGTTTCATAGCAAGAAGCTGAGGCGGGAATACTGGCTTCTAGCTCGGGAGGCTGAATTCCAGCAGAAGATGATCGACATGTACAAGGCGATGCAGGGGCCTCGCACTAACACACAAAATAGCCCTGCCTCAAGCTGTCTATTGCGGGTTGGCGAGGTGGGTCATCCTTTCTACCCAAATAACAGGGTAATTGTCTGAATTTTGTATTAAGATAAAAATCAGGGTTATTAGACTGACGACGACAAGACATTGATCCGGAGGATTTTGCTATGGAAACTGAGGCAACGGATTCAGTTGAACCTAAGAGCCGTGCTCCTGCAATTCCGGATCTGTCCGAGCTCCCAGTCCCACTGGAGCGAGACGTCTTCGTCAGAACACTGCTGCGTCATTTAGCTGGAGCTCTTCAGGATGTGGTTGGACTTGAGGAAGCTGCTGGCTTTGTGAGCATAGTCGGGCAAAAAATCGGTGACGAAATCAACACGGCTTACCGCGGCGCAATGCAAATCGACAGCCTGTCCAAAGAGCAAGTGGCGGCTGTCTGTGTTGATCTGAAGAGGCGTATCCAGGGTGACTTCTTCGTTCTCGAAATGACCGACGAGAAGATTGTATTCGGAAATCGAGCGTGTCCCTTTGCCGAAAAGGTCATCGGGCGGCCATCGCTCTGCATGATGACCTCAAACGTGTTTGGGTCAATTGCAGCGGAAAATCTTGGCTATGGCAAAGTCGTGATCGATGAGTCCATTGCGAAAGGTCACGACGGATGCCTCGTCACGATTTACTTGAAGCCTGGAGATGAAACGCGGACCAAAGAAGGACGCGAATACTTTAGAACAAATTGAGGGCTCCCATATGACGCCCGAGATCTTCCTCTCTGTAGCACGATTTGCCACCCTTCCGATGCTACTTGTAGACGGCGACGGCAGGATTCTCGCGGTCAATAGTGCTTGCAGTGTTGAGTTGGGACTTACCAATCAAGAGATCGTCGGCACGCATCTCTGGCAAATCATCTCTGCGCCTAAAGCTGATGTATGTGCATTTCTGAAGAGCGCCAGCCGGTCGTCAGACCTTTATCCGGCAAGGTTTCCACTGAAGGAGAGCCAGAACTCCGACGCCGCCGATTTTATCTTTGAGGGCGCGCTGGTGGCATTTTCTGAGTCAATCAGCGCTCGGCGGATCCTCGTGCGTTTTCAAAGCAAGCGTGAGCTTCGCAGAGGCTTTATTGCACTGAATCAGAAGATTGATGAACTAACCGCCGAGATGGGTCGGTGTAGGCTCCTTGAAGAAGAGCGCACGAAGCTCCTTCAAGCTGAGCAAAAGGCCAGGCGTGATGCAGAATATGCAAGCAGGGCGAAAGATGAATTTCTCGCCGTTGTATCGCACGAGCTAAGAACTCCGATGGGCGTGATCAAGGGGTGGGTCGACCTCTTGAGACAGGGGGATGTAGACCCGTCGGAGTACCATGAGGTCTTTAAGATATTAAGTCGCAATGCTGAAATGCAGGTCCAACTCATAAGCGACTTGCTTGACGTTTCCCGCATTATCACCGGAAAACTCAGCCTCGATATAAAGCCCGTGACGTTTTCTTCGGTGATAGAACGCACAGTCGAGTCACTCAGGTTTGCTACCGAAGCCAAGCAAGTGAAAATCTTCGTTTCGATCAATCCAGCGACTGGTCCAATCTCAGGCGACATTGATCGCTTGCAGCAGGTGGTCTGGAACCTCTTGATGAACGCTATCAAGTTTAGCGAGAAGGGAGGCAAGATCTTTTGCTCGCTAGATCGCAAAGGCTCACGCGTCGAGTTTACGGTGGAAGATCAGGGCGTCGGAATCGAATCCTCGTTTTTGCCTCATGTCTTCGAGCGGTTCATTCAAGAGGATGGAAGCCACACGCGGAAACACGGTGGTCTTGGGCTCGGCCTGGCCATTGTCAGGCATATCGTAGAACTCCATGGTGGGACCGTATCGGCTGCAAGCAAGGGTAAGGGCCATGGCGCAACTTTCAACGTAAGCTTTCCTCTTCTTGCTGTAAATATTGGCACGAAAATCTCAGAAGAGACCTCCGATGCAGACACAACTCAACAATCTGGTCCCGCACCAGGCAAATCAACCACACGGCGCAGAGAAGAACTCGTGGGAATTCGTGTCGTCGTAGTGGATGACGAGAAGGACACTCGGGAACTCATAGCTCAGGTACTTAGGCGGTTCGGAGCTGAGGTCATGTTAGCGTCAAATGTTCGCGAGGCACTCGATAGGCTAGCAGATGGGCCTATCGACGTGCTGATCAGTGATATAGGTATGCCCTTTGAAAGCGGTTACGACCTCATTCGGATCGTCAAGGAACGCGACCAGCTAAACGGAACAAAAACACGGGCGGCAGCTTTGACCGCATTCGCGACCTCGGCGGATCGCGCCCAAGCTCTAGCTTTGGGATTTGAAGAGCACCTATCAAAACCCGTAGAGCCACACATGCTCGTCAAGACAATCGCCCACCTTGCCGGACGATAACTTCAATCAGAGCTGAGGTGATATCGGGGAGTGGCAAGGATTCATGCGAAAACCCAACAGCTTCTCTGAGGAACTTAGAGCCAAAGGATGACAGGCAATTGAGCCAATCATAGATTGGTCAACGGTTTAAGGCTTTATACTCAGCCACATTCTTGATGATGCTTCGGTTCGGGCTATCAACAGCGGATTTTTTCACGATCGTGATAGTTGGAGAAAGACTTTCTGGATATCTGCATCTGCTCGCAAATATCGACTACCGAATGTTTTCTACTTTCGTACAGGGCGAGCATCGTATCAATTTGCTCTCGATTGAGGGTAAGGGGTTGAGACTAACCATCTGCCATAAGCATTGCAGATTTCGGACCCAAGGGTAGAGTGACCAAGTTCTCTTAGGTATTCAACGCCATTTCTCGTGAAGAGGTTGAACATGACGCGCAAATGGCTGGCTGATGACCTCAGTACGAGGAGAAGAGAAATTCTTGCGAACTGGGAAAAGGTCGTTCGAATCGACGTGGACAGCGCCCGCGTTCAAAGCAGACTGACTCTTCTCGATCGACTGAACCTCGCGCTAGATCCTCACTCGCCCGTCACTAAGCCTTGTGACGAGTCGGTGTTGTGCGTCTTTCATGGCACACCGCGCGCCAACCTTCGCGCGGTGTGAGAAGGTGGCGAACTTTGCCCTATTGACCAATTCGTTTGGGAACAATGGTAACGTAGTTCGCAATAACATCAAATTGGCTTCATTATCGGACGAAGGCAGCTCACATGACATACCAATCGGAAGTCGAAGCGACGAATATTCTCCTCGTGGACGACATTCCAGCAAATCTCATTGCCCTTGAAGCAATCCTGAAAAGACCTGACTACCGCCTGGTGTCGGTAACTTCAGGTCGCGAAGCATTTGAAAAGATGATGCATGAAGAGTTCGCAGTCATCCTTCTCGATGTCATGATGCCGGAGATGGACGGCTTCGAGTTCGCGCGGCTCGTCAGAGAAACCGAGCTTGTTCGCATCACGCCGATCATTTTCGTTACGGCAGCGGCTCGCGAGACCTTTGCTCGCGGCAAAGGCTATGCCCTCGGCGCTGCCGACTACCTTGTGAAGCCCCTCGACACAGAAGAGGTGAAGGCGAAGGTTTCGGTCTTCGTCGAACTCTACCGCTCCAAGCGAGCGCTTGCCGTGCTCAACCGAGAACTCGAAAAACGCGCATCAGAGAAAGCACGTGAGCTTGCTGCCAGCAACGAGCGGTTTCGGCTATTTGTAGAGGGTGTCACGGATTACGGCTTTATCCAAATGGACAGTCGAGGCCGGTTCATCACCTGGAACGCGGGCGCGGAGAGGCTCCTCGGATACGCAGAGAACGAAATCATCGGTCTACCGTTCGAGAAGATCTTCACTCTAGAAGATGTCGAGGCTAAGGTCCCCGAAAGAGAGCTTGCCATCGCTCGACAGCGTGGACGTGCAGACGATACCCGCTGGCACCAGAAGAAGGACGGCAGCCGTTTTTGGGCACACGGAATCACAACCGCTCTCTTGGAGCCCGATGGGACTGTGCGTGGATTTGCGAAGGTTCTGCGCGACTACACCGCAGCGAAGTGCGCAGAGGATCGTCTCAAAGAAAGTGAGAACCGCTTTCGAATGATGGCGGAAGCGTCCCCGCAAATTGTTTGGACGGCGGAGCAGTCAGGCACCGTAGACTACATCAATCGGCGATGGTTCGATTTTACAGGGACACCAGAATATACGGATAGCGGGAAGTGGGTCGAAGCCATCCATCCCGACGATAGAAGTTCGACCGAAGCAGCGTGGCGGGCGGCGTTGGATTCTTCGGGATTGTTTGAGAACGAGCATCGTCTTCGACGCCGCGACGGCATGTATCATTGGTTTCTCTCTCGAGCCGTCGCCTTGTATAACGGAAACGGAAAGGTCTACCGCTGGCTCGGAACCTCGACTGACATTGATGAGCAGAAGCGTCATCAAGAGGAGCTTAGCCGGGCTCGCGAACAGGCTGATGCAGCCAATCATGCAAAGAGCACCTTCCTCGCCAACATGAGCCACGAGATCCGAACACCTCTAAATGCCATCCTTGGATTTACTGACCTGCTTCTGAGACCCAACCTCGACGACGAAGAGCGCAAAGAATTTGCAGCGACCGTTCGTCGCAATAGCAGCCTTCTTTCACAACTGATCGACGACATCTTGGATCTGTCGAAGGTGGAGTCGGGCAAGCTCGTGATCGAAAGTATTCCGTGCTCGCTGACGAATTTGCTTTCGGACGTGAGAGCGGTCCTGAGCCAGCAAGCGCGAGAGAAAAAGATCCAGTTCGTCATTCGGTCAGATGGTCTTGTCCCCGATCGGATTACCACGGACCCGACACGCCTAAAGCAGATTCTTCTCAACCTGGTTGGAAACGCCATCAAGTTCGCCTCCGAGGGTTGCGTCGAGGTTTTGGTCAAAATGGATAGTCACTCTGGCAAAGACGGGTCGTCAAAAATTTTGTTCGTAGTTAAGGATACGGGCTGCGGGATCAGCAAAGAGGGAGCGCAACTGCTTTTTCAGCCGTTTTCCCAAGCTGATGCATCCACAACGAGGAAGTTTGGCGGCACTGGCTTGGGTCTTGTGCTGTCGCGACATCTAGCGAGATCCATGGGCGGGGATGTCGTTCTGACAGAAAGTGAGCCAGAGGCTGGCTCGACCTTTACAGTAACCATTGACCCCGGCACGACGAATGGAAGCACGGAAATTCAAGAACTGTCGCGGGAACAGAAGGCCTGCAGTCAGCGCGACGAAGAGCATCCAAAGCGCCTCAACGGCATTAATGTCTTGGTTGTAGAGGACTCGCCTGACAGTCAGCGCCTGCTCGGTCGCGTATTGCAAAGGAACGGTGCGTCCGTTGAAATAGCGACTGACGGGCAACAAGCCGTTGAGAAGGCAGTTAATGGTCACTTCGATGCGATATTGATGGACATGCAGATGCCAGTTCAGGATGGGCTTGAAGCGACCGCAGAGCTTCGCCGTCGCGGCTATAGGCGTCCCATCATAGCTTTGACCGCCCACGCCATGCGAGAAGAGCGCGAGAAGGCACTTCGTGCGGGCTGCGACGACCACCTAACCAAGCCCATCGACATGGGTGAGCTGGTGATGAAGGTCTTCGAGTTCTCGCAGAAGCGCGGAAAGTTCGCAGGATCTCAGCTTCCACACTAAGGCTCGATGGAAGCTCTTCACAGCATCTGACTGGTCGCAATCAGATGTCCAAGTCTTTGCTGGTGGGTCGCGGCTGGCGAGACGGCTCCATGCCCTGTAAGTAGCCAAGTAAAGGCTCTTTCACTCATTTCGGGCCTTCCTGTCCCAAGCTGCCTCCAATTACGAAAACCAAGTGCTGCTGGCGGCCTACTTGCGCGCAATTGAGGCTGACGGTGGAGTTTCGGTTCATGACTTGATCCATTCCAGAATCTGCGCAGCCATGGACTCCAAGGGACAAATCTTGTCAGCCGCCCCGATTTTGATTGCTTCCTTGGGCATACCAAAAACTATGCAGCTCGCTTCGTCCTGCGCCATGGTCCGGGCACCCATTCCTTTCATGGCCAGGAGACCTTGGGCGCCGTCGCTGCCCATCCCCGTAAGGATGATGCCAATGGCAGGCGCCAGTCCCGATTCAGCAACCGATTTCATTAAGATATCGACCGAGGGTTTGTGTACAGTTTCAGATTCTCCGGACGAGATTTTAATGACAAAGTCCTGATTCACTCGCACCACTTTCATGTTTTGGCCCCCTGGCGCTATATACACAGTTCCCGGAGCAATAACGTCGCCGGCCGCGGCCTCCTTAACCACGAAGGGACAAAGCAAATTCAGTCGCTTTGATAGGAGATCGGAAAACCCCTTGGGAATATGCTGAGCGATGAGAATGGGTGGAATCGCTTCAGGCAACCCGCTGAGCAGACGTCGCAATGCTTCTGTACCGCCGGTTGAGGAACCTATCACAATGCATTTGATTTTACTGTTCTGGCGTACCGTTCGAGGTTTATGGCCCCGGGGTCGCACGATCGAAACAGGAAAACGACTGACTTTAGCCGAAGCAGCTGCAAATATTTTTTCCCGAATCGCCTGGGCTGTACTTTGAAGCTCATCCTTGGAGGGCTTTTGTATATAATCTATCGCACCAAGTTCCAACGCTTCAAGAACATGGTTCCCTTCATCTACTTGAAGTGAGCTTATCATGACGACTGGATGCGGGTGCTTCGCCATAATGAGCTTGAGCAGGGCAAGCCCATCGATGTGAGGCATGGAAATATCGAGTGTCGTCACATCAGGTTTTAAAGCCGCGATTGCCTGTAAAGCCTTGCGGGGATCCGTTACGCTATCAACCACCTGGAGCTGACCAGACCCTTCAAGCAAATGCTTCAGGAGCTGGCAGACCGTCTTCGAGTCGTCAATAATAAGGGCCCTTTTCCGGCCTTGGCTGCGATGTTCATGAGTCTTGCCAACGAACTCGACGCGTGCATGACAGCTGGCTGGCGGGATCATGCGATCTTTCTGGCTCCGGGAGAAAGGCTTCTGATAGAGTGTCGGTCGGAGGTGCACCCACTCCTCTTGTGTCTGCGGCAAAGACTCGGCATGGCCGGTAATTAGAAGGCCTCCAGGCTTAAGTGCTTTGAAAAAGGAAGCAAGAACTTTTTGAACGGCTTCATTGCTGAAATAGATAAGCACATTTCTGCAGAAGATCAGATCGAAGTGACTCTCCCAGGGGACAGTGCCTGAGGTGAGATTGAAATGACAGAATTTGATTTTGCTTTTTAAATGCGACGCGACTCTGATCCAATCGGCAATCTCTCCACTCCCGCGCTCAAAGTATTTCTGGAACTTCTGCGGAACATCAGTCAGGCGGCTGAGAGCATAGACGCCATTACTGGCGGCAGCCAGAGCAGTTGAGTCGATGTCTGATGCGGTGATTTCAAAGGCCAATCTGGAGCCAAGAGATTCACGGAGCACCATCGCCAGAGTATAGGCCTCTTCCCCTGTTGAACAGGCTGCTGACCATATCCGGAAAGGAATCCCAGGAAGTTCCCTTAAGTGCTGGGGAGCAATCTCATCGACAAGCATCTCGAAATGCGCGGATTCACGGAAAAAGCCAGTCTTGTTGGTTGTGACCCGATTAATTACGTCTTGCCACATCGGATCATTATCTGGAATGCGGGCCAGGATGGAACCATAGGCCTCCCAACCATCCAGACCGAGTGACTCCAAATGGGCCCGGAGCCTGGACTCAAGGAGGGCTCTCTTTCCGCGGCCAAACACAATCCCGGTTTTCCGCTCAATCGTTTTCTGAAGGAATTGGAATGTTCTCTCGTTGAGTGGGCCGATGATCCGTCTTACCTTTGGAATCATACCGCGCTTTCAAACCTTGAGTCATTGGCCTTGGGAGCATTCTCGAAGCCGACGGCTGGTTTGGTATCGGATTCCCGCCGCGAGAAAGCCGTGCCCGTAGAATGGTCTTCGGTTTTAGCGGTCCGCCGCAATGCTAAGATGTTATGGCCGTTGGAACGCCCCCCCCTGGAGCTGCCATTCTTAGGGCTGCGACCCGTAGTTGATTTACTGGCTGACCCGGCCGGTGCCTGGCCCATCGTTGCGATCAACTCAGCCACCACATCCTGCAAGGTGGCCGCCTGGCGCGCGAGATTATCGGCAGATCCGGCTGCCTGCTCTGAAGTGGCTGCGTTGCGCTGTGTGACTTGGTCCATTTGACTCATACCGAGGTTGACTTCTTGCGCACCTTTGCTCTGCTGCTCAGATGCGACCGCGATCTCACCGGCCATCTGAGTTGCTTTTTCAACACTTCCTACAATCTCAGAAAGAACTTCGTCACAGTCCTTGACAAGCTGCATGCCTTCCTCCACGCAGACCCGCCCCTGCCCGACCAGGTGCTCGACCTTGCTCTTGGTTTCGCCAACTATGCTCTCCACCTTCTGGACACTGCCGTCCAGCAGGGACGTGATTTCCTTGGCTGCATTTCCGCTCAACTGAGCAAGCTTACCAACTTCCTCGGCTACCACAGCGAAACCCTTGCCGTGCTCTCCGGCTCGTGCCGCTTCAACCGAGGCGTTAAATGAAAGTAGTTTGGTTTGAAAGACAATTTCGTTGATGACTTTGGTCTTGTTGCCGATATCGAGGATGACTTTCACAATCTCTGAAATGCGTTGATTGCTTTCGGTGATCTGACTCATGATATTGCCATTGCTGCTATTAATGGCTTCCATTGCACGAATGACTTTTTGAATTGAGCTTTTACCTCGTGCTGCATCGTCCTGGCTACGAATCGAGATGTCTGCCGAGCGCTTGGCCGTTTCAGCATTTTTACGTACAGTCGTACTCATTTCCTCCATGGAAGCGGCCATTTGCTCCAGCGATGCCGCGGACTCAGTCGTCGACCGGGAGAGGTCCTCTGATGCTGCCGCGATTTCCTGGGAGGCGTCGCCAATCTGAGTCGCTGCTTCCCGCAGCGGGTCAATCAGCTCATTGACTCCGTTGACCGTCTTGGAAACGGCTTTTGTGACGAAGAAGAGGAGCACCAAACCAACGGCGACTGACATACTGAGACCCAAGGCAATCCACCCATACGTTTCCCTGGCTTTTGACGTATTGGCGAGCAGGCGCTTTTCCTTGAGTTCCTCCTCAACGCGCTTGCCTTCACCGACTTCCAAGCGCAGCTTATCGATGAGTTTTTTTCCCTTCGCCTGCTTTAGATACTCAGTGAATTCTTCCTGATTGGTCGTGCCCGAATCGAAGCTTTTTCTGGCTGCCATCTCGTCAGCTGCGACCGTTTCGAGCCAATCTTTCTTAAGATCTGCAATCCTCTCAAATCTTCGCACTTGCGCCGGGTTATCCGACACCAGCTCCTGGCCTTTGATGATGACCCTGTCGAATTCATCCTTGGATATCAGGTAAGGTTCCAGGAACTTTTCATCACCGGTCATAAGAAAGCCGCGCTGACCGGTTTCCATGTTCACGATATGAATCAATGATTCATCAAAAACATCCAGGACGTTCTCGGTGTGATCGATCCAGTTCTGAGAATCGATCAGGGAACCGACATTGGTATATAGGATTATTCCTACGGCGCCTGTTAAGAGAGCTGAGGTCAACGAGGACAAAAGAACCTTTACGGTCAGCGATAATTTCATACGAGCGTTCTCCTTATGGTGCCGCAATAGGCTTGTTGTTTACTGCTGTGATTCGTAAGGCTTTCAGCTCGTGCGGGGCGATCGTCTCCCCAATATCGAGCAAAAACACAAGCCGGTCGTCCTTATGAATGATGCCCGTGATACAACCGGGTTTGTCCCGCACGTCGAAATCTGGCGGGTGAATATCGGCGTCATGAACTCCCAGTACGCTGTTCACCGCATCGACGATGACACCAAGAGAAAGTCCATCTATACAGAGGATTATGACCGCCGTTTCTCCTGCGACCTGGGTCGCCTCCATTTTGAGCATGGTTCTCAGGTCAATGACGGAAACCACCTGGCCACGCAGATTCATGATGCCGCAGAAATGCGAGGGCATATAAGGTACCGGCGTTATATCGGGAAGCGCAATGACTTCCCTGACTTTCACCAATGCAATGGCGTATTCCTCAGATCTCAGGCTGAAGTTCAGAAGCTTGTAGACTTGATCTGCCTTTTTGGGATTCGCACTCTCCATTGACAAACCTTCATTGGTCATCCCACTGCCTCCTTGCTCATTTTCTGAGTGGCTGGTTGAATCCGAATTCCGCTTTTTGCAATCATGTCGCTAAAGTCGAGGATGAGTGAAGGCCTGCCGTCCCCAAGAATGGTTGTTCCAATAACTCCTGGCACACCTTCGATGTCACGCTCAGGGTTTTTGACCATAATTTGCTGCTGGCTTACGATGTCATCAACCATCACAGCAAAGTTGGACCCGGATTCCGAATTCGTAATCATTGCGATTGATGGCCAGACTATAGGGCCTGTCCGTCTGATTCCGAGAAGCTGGGTCAGACGAAAAATTGGCATTGCCCTTCCGCGTATGTTGATAAGATCCTGTTTGTTCAACGCCGTCTCGATACTCTCCATTTTTATCGGTACAATTTCCTCAACGGTTGCGAGCGGAATGACAAATCTTCGTTCATCTTCATTTACAATCAACGCGTCGACGATGGCCAACGTGAGGGGCAGAAGGATCCTGAATGTGGTCCCCTGGCCGAGGATCGTTTCGACCTCAATTTCACCCTTGAGGTCTGTAATATTGGTTTTGACAACGTCCATCCCAACGCCTCGCCCCGAGATGTCAGTGACACAAGATTTGGTGGAAAAACCAGGGAGGAAAATGAGGTCGTACGCCTCCTCTGCACTCAGACTTGCGTCCTGCGGAATGATTCCTTTTTCCTTGGCATTTGCGACTAAACGGACTGGGTCGAGGCCTTTTCCGTCATCAGCAATTTCGATGACCACATGGCTTCCGGAGTGTGAAGCTGTGAGCATGATTTTTCCTTGCGGCTCTTTGCCGGAAGCCTGACGTTCTTCAGGGGACTCAATCCCATGGTCAATGGCGTTGCGAACCAAATGGACCAAGGGATCGCCTATTTTCTCAAGAATGGTCTTATCGAGCTCGGTGTCGTCACCGCTATGAATGAAATGGACCTCTTTTTGAATGGAGTTGGCTGTATCGCGCACAATTCTTTGCATTTTTTGAAAAACAGGGCCGACGGGAAGCATTCTAAGGCTCATGGATAGTCCCTGGACTTCTTTGCAAGTCTTTTCCGATTGATCAATGGTTCTCAGAAGGAGGGGATTCGTAATTTCGTTTTTATGCTGGCTGAGAAAGGACTGCAAAATAACGAGTTCCCCGATGCTGCTGATGATGCGATCGAGCTTTGGCAACGCAACCCGGATGGACTCGTCTATCTTTGGACTATGGACGGAAGGATTGCCAGCGGTTTTGGCTTTGTACTCTTCGTTAGGCGAAGAAGGTCGAGATTCGTAGGTGAAGAGCTGGAATCCCGAAGAGTGCTCTTCTGCAGTTTTTCGAGGGGCTTCAAGGTCGCCTTCAGGCATTTCAACGGCAGCTTTGGTGATATCACCCATTAGAACGCCGATGTCTATCTCTGTTGAACCATATTTTTTGTAGTCTTGAACCAACGATACGAGGCAATCGTTACACCGCAGGAGAAGATCGATGATTTCGCGAGTTCCGGGGATGACTCCGCTCTTCAACTTCATGAGGAGCGATTCAAGCTCATGGGCGAGCTTGGCAATATCGTTGAAGCCGGCGGCTCCCGCCGATCCCTTGATACTATGAACCAGTCTAAAGATGGCATCGATCGCTGATGCACTGACTCCAGACGCCTCCAAACTCAGAAATTGCTGTTCGTTCTCATCGAGAAGGTGATCTGCTTCGTCCAAAAATGTAGTACGAAGAGACTTTTCGAAGTCGTCCATAGGTAATCTTCCTCGAGCGGTATCACGGCCATAAGTCGATTCTACGAGGGCACCGCTGAGGATAAAATGGGCAGGATTTGCATGCTTTTGGCATTTGCCCCGCGAAGAGTTTACACAAGGTCAAGGACCTATTAATTACAATGTTCAATAATAATGTAATCTCACCCAAAAGCCCGTTCGAATCATAAGCAGAAATGTTTATCTCGGCGTTTTGGTGCCTGAGCTGGCCTCAATCAGACCCCTTCTTGAGTTTCTCGACGTGCAGGGTTGGTCAGCCGGAACGCGGCGGCCGCCATGTCATGGGCCCAAAAGGTCCCTAGACCGGGGTCGGATCTCGACGCTGCCCCTATCGTTTCACTTGGTGCATTCTTTGAGCTGACAGGAGCGTGGCCAGGGCTTCGAGAGCAGGACTGATATTCCGGCCTTTTTGTGGAGCAGATTCATGAGTGCTCTGCGTATGAATCGGCCGTATCCCATTCAGGGACAATGCCGCGATCGAATGCTCACTGAAGCATCATCCGGGCAAGCTGCTGCTTGGTCCTGAATCCCACCGTGAATGGTACTCCGACTGATCTTAATCTACTGGGGTCATCGGCCTGGTTGAGAAAAACTCCGACCTGGCAGTTTCAATTCTACCGGCAGTACCACTGTATTGTCTGCCAACGCCTGCAGAGTGCATGCCTTTCTTTAAAAACCCTGTCTCGTCCACCGACGGAATTACATTTTGATCTGCCAAGCCCATGGAGTACTTTTTCGGCGATAGGTTTGCGCAGCTTCTCGACATCCCAGACGGCGCGACCAAGCAAATGCTGAAATCGGTAAGGGTTCTGAACTCCGGCTGCTTCCGACATCTGCCAGGAGGTCTTCCTTACGGAGTCACCGATTAATGCTTCAATAAATGCATGAGCGGAAGCTCGGGCTTCGCTGCGAGCGTGAAAGCAGGACAGGGGTTTTACTCTTCCCAAGTGGCAGCAATGTCATTGAATATTGGGACGATCCACAACCACTGCATTCAATGCGCCATTTGTCTTGGACCCCACCAGCCTCGCGATTACTTCGACGAGACGGGTACGCGAGATCGGCTTTGTCAAGTATTCGTTGCAACCGGCATCCAAGCAACGCTCACGCTCCTCGCGTAGGGCATGCGCTGTCACCGCAATGATCGGCACCTGGTAGCCTTGGCTACGAAGCCTCGTCGTCGCGTCACAGCCGTCAATACCAGGCATCTGCACGTCCATCAGAACGACATCAAAGTTACCGTCCCATGCTTTGCGCACTCCCTCTTCGCCATCATAAGCAGACTCGAGAGAGACGCCGACGCCGCGCAGCATTCGGGTGACAAGTCGCTGATTGTCCGGGTTGTCTTCGACGAGCAGCACCCGGACGCCAGCCAAAACATGTTGATCGTCGTATCGCCTTGGAACCCGTTCTGGCTTGAGTTCCCTTGGAAGGATTTGAGCCTCGGTCATAAGCTCGACATCCACAATTTCCCCGGTATCGACCGTGGCCTTAAAGGTGCACCCATCCCCCAACGCAGAAACTTCAAGCACCACGTCCCCACCCATAAAGCGTGCCAGCTTGCGGGAGAGAGCCAGCCCAAGCCCGGTGCCTCCGTACCTTCGGGTTGTTGACGAGTCCGCCTGCGAGAAGGGCTGGAAAAGGTGCGCACTCTGTTCAGGTGATATCCCGCAGCCGGTGTCCCTCACACGGAATTCAAGCGTCGTGGGAGCCAAATACTTTACGGCAACGTGGACTGTTCCCCTATCAGTAAACTTAAAGGCGTTGCCAATCAAGTTGACGAGAACCTGCCTCAGGCGTCCGGGATCGGACATGATCGTTCGAGGAAGCGGACCGTCGGCCTCGATTTCAAATGCAAGGCCCTTTTCTCGCGCTTGAGGCTTAAAGAGGATTCGCAGTTCAGCGATGCAATCGGGTAGCGAAATTTTTCGGCGATCGAGATCAAGTTTTCCGGCCTCGACCTTGGAAAGGTCCAGCACATCATTGACCAGCTCCAAAAGGTGGTGGCCGTTGCGCTGAATGGCCGTCAGATACTCGACCTGGTCCGATGGCGACGGGGTCTCCTGCATCAACTCGGCGAAACCAATGATGGCACCTAGCGGCGTCCTGATCTCGTGACTCATGTTAGCCAGGAACGTGCTCTTGGCCTGATTGGCGTTATCCGCCGCAGTCTTCGCCCTCCGGAGTTCAGCTTCCAGGGTTCGCCGTGCGGCGACCTCAAGCTGAAGGGCCACGGTTCGTTGTTGGAGCTCGGAAATCAGTTTAAGGTGACCATCCTCGCAGTGGAGGGAGGCCGCTGCCCCTGGCGGCAGAATGTGAGAGTGAGTGGCGCAGATATCCTTAAATTGTAGCCCGTCGCGCACGTCCTCCAGCTTGTCGACGGCGTACCCGCAAAGCAGCGAGAACGTGCGTTGACTCAGGATCTCGTTCCACAAACGCTCAAGCGCGATCGTGGCTTTGACATGACCCTCATGCCAGAGAAGATTGACCATCTCGCCATAGGCTCGCATGACTGGAAAGCGCGCCAGGACCTGGTCAACAAGCGTGCCGATGACCTTGAAAAAGGCCTCACGACTCGGCTTGGCGCCCGCCATGATGCGTTCAAGAGTGGCATGGGCATCAAGCATGATGAATTGGCCACAGCCTTCGAAGGTAGCGACCTCGACCGCCCCCTGGCGGAGATTGGCTAGGAGGGATTGGCGGTGGGCTTCCGTGGCAATGACGATAACACCTTCACCACTTTCCAGGCCAGTCTTCACAAAGGCGGAAACGGACGAGGTGAGAAAGGCCTCGCCGTCGTAGAATTGGGCATAGTGTGCGCTGCCTGCCTGACTGCACGGGGGGGACTCTGTCGCAAGTTGTTCTGTCTCGGTCGAAAGCAATGTTCTTCCCCAAAATACGGCTTTCCTGGCTACCTTCGATCGTCAGCACCAGTCGTTTGTTTTGCGCTGGCAACCGGCTCGAGAACGACGCGGTACAAACACCTTCGACGCCGGAGCAGATCGCTAAGCGCCATTTCAAGGAGTGGCCTCTCGGCAACGTTCAGCACTGCGGCGATGCGTTGGACTCGCTCAGGGCTCGGTGTTCTGCGGCCTCGCTCGAGATCGCAAAGCGTCGCCGACTTGACACCGAGTTTAGCTGCAAGCTCGCCCTGGGACAGGGAGCGATCAGTGCGAAATTCCCGAAGGAATCTTCCAAAGGCGCTGGGCATCGTTGATGTGTCCTCAATAAACAAGAGGAGATGCGAAACTCCATCTTTTTACGTCAGGTAGACGTAAAGTGTCAATTCTTTAACCAGGAATCGCGGAATTGTTCAGGCAGCCGGAAAGCAGACGCCAGGGAACACGGCTGGGGCTTTCAGGGCAAGGGACTTTATTTCCCATTGGGACAGATGGGTAAGCGATAGCTCTCCATCCCGACACTTGGGGTACTGCTCCCCAATCGAGGCCATAGCTCTCTCAGCAGAGAAGGACTTACTGCTTGCCGCTTACCTAAATCGTCTCACGGTTTGATTAAACTGGTTGATTGATTGGATGACTGCAGCCAGTGAAGCAATGATCTGTCCAGTCCGCGCCCCACATGAGATTTCGGGCTCTGGCTGCATACCGCGGCTTTTTCCAAGGGGACTCGCGCTCTTCTTAGTGCTCAACGAAGCCATTTTCCTTCAGGATCTTGAACACCGAGCTCTGCGATATATACACGCCCTGCGTCTGCAAGAAGCCCCGTATCTTCCTGGGGCGTTCCGTGGGATGGGCCAGCCGGGTTTTAACGATCAGCTCCTTTTCATGCGGCGTCAGCGCCAGAGGGGGAGGTCGCTTGATCTTCAGCGTCCTCTTCCTGGTCTGGCCGACTTGACTATTCTGGATTTAGCGACAGGTCATTTACCTCGGTGTCGTGGGAAAAGAAGTGTGAAGGCATTCAGAATTTCATCACCGACTTCACCAAGACTTACCTTGAGCCCGGCATCGAACTCAAATTCGATCCTTCTCACTGCTCGCACTACTGGAGTTCCACTCAACTTGATTACCATCCTAAAGTGACGCTTAAAATCGGTGAAAACAGTCTCACGTTGGAAGTCCGTATCACTGCAAAATTCGATTGGGCTACTCACCAGATGGACGTCGATCGCGCCAGCCTTTGGAGATTCGAGGAAGAAAATAGCAGCGTAAACTACACTTACAGGTCGGAAGATGGCGTTTTTGGAAGAAAACTCTTACTTCTGGAGAGCACTGTCAACGCATGGGCAAAAGAGAAAACTGATGGTGAAGCGTTGGTCTTTGGAATCCCATATCAGCAATTTACAAGAGATTTTGAAGAAAGATATGGACCTTCGTCCAGCGGAATAAAAACATCCGCATTCAACAGCGTAACGATTCAACTCTTTCCCGAGCAAAATTCAACAGGTTCTGGTCGAGTGAATTTTGTTGAAGTTGATCCTGACATTTTCCTTTCTCACAACGGAAAACCAAAAAAGTATCTCGGTTGCGAAAACCTGGAGTGTTTGAATTCCGCTCCGATTCGATATGAGCTGCTTGGCGATCTGTTAGTGCTTATTGCGCCTTCGATAAAAGGGGAAGACTGCAGGATTGAAACAATGATCCACTACTTTACCCTGCAACAAGTTGGAACGAACGGAGACTTCAAACTTTCCAAAGAGGTTTTTGGCTCAATCTTCTCGCCAGCAGCCAGCCCCTGTGAAGGCACAATCTCGCTTTTGGGCTATTGATGAATTTCCGACATACGGAGTCCGAGGCTGCCAGATTCCGAAAACTTCACGGTCAGTGCCTCACTTTGGCCTGAGTGCAATATTGCTTTGAGACCGTTGTCTTAAAGTGGATGTTCTTTATTTATCCAGCATGGCATAGGTCTAAAAATGCTTAAGCAGCTGAATCTTTTGTACTTTTCTACGACGTGGCAGACGTTCCGGAAGCTTGCTTTCTGCGGGTTGCTTTTGGGTTCACAGGATATTCTTGTGAATCAAACTGTTTCCCATCAGCTGCTCGGTCTGGCTCCGATTCATCCAATCCTATTGGCTTTCTATTGGCTGCTTTTGCTGAACGCAATCGCAGGCTGCTATGACATTTTTCTCCACTTCCGGACGGGTACTCAGCGGCGGAATCCTGAGTTGGAGAATACTGGTGAAAACGAAAGCACCCTTATACAAGCAACGTCGCAAACAGAAGGATGATGCCGTGGACAACGATCTTCTGCAACCCAGCCTCCGTTCGAATTCAGATGTAAGTCATGGGTTGTCCATTCGATCCCAGTTCCTTGTTGGATTTTTTGGCGGACCATTCATGACACTTCCATACTTGGTATTTCACAGCCATTATCAGGGAAAATTGAAACGGGACTGCATTCTCCTGCTCGTTATCGCATTGCTGCTCGCAGCGTTAATCTACGGTATTAATCTTACAGAAATTGAATCTGAACATAGATGGATCAAAAGACTTATCTCCCGAGGGAGTGGCATATTCATGGTGGGCGTTTATTACCTCATAAACCGTGAAAGTCAGAAGAATATTGAGAGTTTTGAGCGCTATAAAAGTCCTTGGATCCCTGCCCTTATCTCAGGGTTGATTGGGCTCCCCCTCCCGTTCCTGGTAGCCTACATAATCAAGGCCATCCCATGAGCACCAGAATCGACATCTTCAAAATTGAAAAACTGATTGAACTCGGTCGAATCCGTGAAGCTGAAAAGTCGCTTGCAGCGGCGCTGCAGGATGATCCTGATCATGCTGAACTCAAGATTCTCGGCGTCAGGCTGCTGTACGAGAAAAAGGATTTCACGCAGGCTCTTCAGACTGTCCAGGAATGTCTGGCATCCGATCCGAACGACGAAGAAGCGCTGCTGCTCAGGTTTCAAATTCGGAACGAAATGGAGCTTTATGCAGATGCCGAGCGGGACATCATAGCCTTGCTGCAACAGTATCCCCTGCGGGGCCCATTGTGGGCATCTTATGCTTTGCTTCTGCTCAAGACCGGTCATACGAAGAAGTCTTTCAAGCTCTCCGAAGAGGCGATGCGGTTGGAACCCGAAGACTCCATCTGCCTCCTGGTTCATTGTATTGTCCATCTGGTTCAGGGGTCTGACAAAAACGTGGCCGGTGCACTCGAGGAGTTGATTCTCAGGAATCCTGATTATGAACCCACTCTGATGTTGCTCATCAACAAGCTGGCCCAATCCCATAGAAAAAAGGAAGCCTTCGTCCTGGCGAAGCAGATGGTTCAAATGAATCCTCGCAACAAGACTGCCGTGAATCTTGCCAAGGATTTGGCTCTGCATAACCACTGGAGCATGAAGCCTTTCTGGATATTCAACCGCTTTGGATGGCCAGGGTCCCTTGGCCTGTGGATTGCGTTCGTTGTGGTCGTTGGCCTTCTGGAGGAATCAGGGTCAAATGCGTCTCTTATCATTTTGGTCTCGTGTGGCTATCTAGCCTTCTGCCTGGCGAGCTGGGTATGGCCACCGCTATTGAAAAAGTGGATTCAATATAAAGGGTTTCGTTAATGACACGGAAAGATATGGAAACGCTCCTGCTTACGGATCCCTTCAATCTGCAGTTACGTCTGGATCTTGCAAACCTTTATGTGGCCGAAAAACTCTATCGTGAGGCCAGCGCTCAATATTCGATCATACTCAGCCAGAATAAGGCACATACTGAAGCTCTGGAGGGCATGAGGAATTGTCAGGCTCAGTTGGAGACCGAAAGGGGCTCTGCTGGACTCGAAGCCCCTTTAAATCCTGAAGAGGGTCATGTACCAGGCAGACTGGCCCTTGTCCAGGGTCATGAGGAGAACGGGAATCGCTCGAATGTCGTCAGTCTTCACCAAGTGGCGAAAAAAGAGTCAGTGAAATTTTCGGATATCGTTGGCATGCAGGCCCTCAAGGACACCCTTCGCCTGAAAGTCATCGAGCCCTTCAAAAATCCAGGGCTTTTTGCCAAATTTTCAAAGAAGCGGGGGGACGGTATCCTGCTCTATGGCCCTCCTGGCTGCGGCAAGACAATGTTTGCCAAAGCAATCGCACACGAATGCGATCTCGAGTTCATTTCAGTCGATATTTCGGACATTCTCAGCATGTATATCGGCGGCAGCGAAAACAACCTGGCGCGCGTCTTTGAACGGGCCCGCTCGAGTAAACCTTGCGTTCTCTTCTTTGACGAGCTTGATGCCTTGGCCATTTCAAGATCCAAGGTGCAGTCCCATCATTCTCGCACCCTTGTCAATGAGCTTCTGAATCAGATGGATGGGGTAGGAAAGTCGAATGAGGATATCCTCATCCTCGGCGCCACAAACATGCCCTGGGACATCGATGCAGCAGCCAAACGCCCGGGTCGATTCTCCCGCCTTATCTTCGTTCCCCCTCTTGATCAGGCAGCAAGGCGTGAGCTCTTCCGGCTCAAGCTCCATGTGATCCCAACGGAGAAAGATATCAACCTGGATCATCTGGCTCAAAGTTCAGAGGGTTTTTCAGGCGCTGACATTGACGGCCTTATCGAGGCAGCCAAGGAGCGGGCGCTCCTGGATATGATTAGAAAAAATAGTGAGAGAGCCATCACCATGTCGGATCTCCTGGCGGCCATGGATGAGGTCACCCCATCCTGCCACGATTGGATGAGAACAGCCGAGAATCTTGTAAAATTTGGCGGAGTTGGATCCGGATATAAGGACCTCGCCAGGTATTTGCGAGCCTGATCTGCATGAAGAAACCTGGAACCCGCTAGAATGCGACGCTGCTACGATTGCCAATGCTGGGGCTTGCCAGCCAGGACTTATCCACTGACCAGGATAGCTTTTGAGCCTTGGCATCTGTTCATTCAACGGTGAAGTATTTCCCGTAGATGATATCCAGGAAAAAGAAAGTATCGTTGTTCATGGCAGGGACCAGCAGTCCGGTTCTGAGCCTGCACAAGGCTGGGAATTTATAGTTTTGATAGGTCACATCACCCGGATCATTGAGCACGCCCTCCACCGCATAGTCACGGCCGGTCTTCACGTAGCCAACACCATCGAGGCGATACATGATATTGGGATCGGTCGACGACACGCACCAGACAGAGGGCTCATAATCCCGATCTGGACCGTTTACGTGGATGGTGAAACTAATCTTGCGTTGGTTGTTGGCCGGTGTTGTCACTTGAATATCGCTCCGGCTCAAAGTTACTTCTTTCTGAGGATCCCTGGACAATTGGAATTTTTTGTAGACGCGTTTTGTCCCGTCGCCATCGGTCATCGTCAGGGTGCGTAGTCCATCCGTGCTGCCAGTGGTTCCCCTCAGCTTAAGTTCAGCGGAAAATTCCTCCCAGCTCCCAGCGTCGCCCAGGCCGATGAGCAACACATCAGAATCCGATAGGCTGGTGCCAAAGCAGGCATCATAATTGATATTCAAGACAGCGAGTTGATAGATATCGCCTGAAACATACACGCCGTGTACACCTCGGTCTTCGCACTCCAGATTCATCAGGTAAAAGCCATCTTCAAGGTGCCCATCGGGCCCATGCTCTTCTTCGGCGTTTCTACTCGACTTGGACTCAGACTTCGCGCCGCAAGCAAAGGTGAAAGAAAGCACAGCGAGTGTCATAAGGTAATGGCGAATCATGGCAACCCCGTGAGTTGGTTTGACCATGAGAATGCAGGGTCCATGCTTAGGCTATGCTGCTGAAAAAGCAGGGGTTAGGCTGTTTAACAGACAGCCGCTGTCGTCTTAAAACTATGCAGTAAGTATCGAGTAAGATTGCTAGCCGCTTAAGCTTTGGTACTAGCCTTGTTGGGTATGAGTCAGGAGGCCATCGAAGCTGACTTCTCTCGACAACCCAGTGGTATGTGTCTCGCTTTGTCACTGGTCGACTACGCCTGCCTCTTCTTTTTCAGCCACGATGGAGCGTTTGCATGCAAGCTTACCTCTGTCCGTAGGATTTTTCCCAGTTTTCTTTCCGTCGAGGGACGCCTTCTCGGTTGCCTTGTCGACCGCTTGATGCTTCCAGGCAATAGGACTTGGTTGTTGCGCGTGCATCCTTTCGCACAAAATCTCATTGAGAAAATCAAACCTTTTATCATCGGCTGAGTGTTCCGGCTCAAAAGATATTTCTTTCTGAGTTTCGATGATACTGGTAACTGCAGCCTGCCGACTGGCTGAAACAGGAAGGCAGTTTTCAATCACTCCATCACACATTTCAGATATACCTCACTGATATTATTAGAATATCCATGAAAACGAAATTCACGCAAACAAAGCCATTATGGCATTGTTTGCCCTTGCCTACCCTAATCGATTGCGATATATTCCCGGCTCCTGGCATCTATAAGTCGGAGTGACACGCATGATTCGTATGATATGTTTGGTTCTTTCAATTTGCATCGCAGGTATCGGTGCTTTGTCTCCTGTTGCGAATGCCCAGGGACCTTTGAGAATTCCAAAAATTGATCCTGAATCATTGAAGGGACTCGATTTTGGCTCCGCTCCGAAGGAACCACAGCTGGAAATGCCGTCCTGGCAGCCCCGCGAAGACAAGTTTTCTCTTAACCTTACTCCTGAAGAAGCTGAATTTCTGAAAAAGGCGCTGAAGGAGAAGGAACAGACTCCCTATGAACTACCAGAAGTCAAGAATACTCACTTCAATCCTCACTTGGATATTGACGATGAAGCAGCCAAAGCCCTCCTGGACAGGTTTCCCAAAAAGGAAACTGAACCCAGCCTGGTAACAGATGCCAGCTCCGTCGGCGCCTTTGGTAAAAATACAGGGGAGCTGTCGCCAGCCGAGCAGGATGCTCACGAGGAGCTACTCAAGGACAATTTTGGCAGTCCTACAACAATCTGGACTCAGCTAACCAATGACATTTTTAAGGGCGAGCCGGAGAATGTAGTGGAGAGGAATCGTGTCAAGCGTCTTCTCTTTGCAGACTACCTTGGTTATCTGAATGCTGTAGGCTTGGAGCTGGCCTCCTATGAAATCACTTTGAAGGCTGCCAAGGAAAAAGCCAACGGAGGAAAGTGTTCTCAGACCACAGCCGAGGAATATGAACAAAATCTCATAGACTCCGTTCAAGCTGACCCTGACACCTTTGCGAAAGCCTATTGTAACAATATCTGTAAGGACCAAAGTTCTTTCCTGGAAAGAGCCAAATTTGCCGCTCCTGAGGGGGCTATCGAATCCTGTGCTGACAAGGCGCGAAAAATTTATGATCAGTATAACTGCAATGAGTTTGGTCAGAATCCTCGCGCCAATGATTCCTCCTTGTACTTCGCAACCACCGAAGGCACTCCTGCAGGCTCAGAAAGTTTAAACCCGAACCGTGCCGACTCAACATCCGCTCCGACGGGCTCCATATCCTCGCTTCCCAAAATTCCCGGCCTCAGCTCATCCGTGTCTTCAGATCCGGTTCGTGGCCCGGCCCTTAATTTTGATGCAAACCTACTTGCAAGCAGAGTGGATTTTGAATCCAGCCTGCAAAAGCAGAAGGCCAACTGCAAGCGTCTCGAATATATCAAAACGAGAACAATATGGGCGGCTCCTGACGGTCAGGATCGGACGCCTTTTGAGATACCGGGCGGACGCGATCCTCTGGATCCAAGATGGACAACACCATCAGACAATTTTGAGGACGAGCCCGAGGAACTTTCAACAACAACGCCAAAGAACAATACATGTGAAACGACGGAAAAGGTTGGCGCTGACCACTTTGCGAAACTTCGGTCAGAGTACCAAAGAATCTCCTTCAGAAAGATTGCCGAGACTTTGGGTGATTGGCCTTTGCTTGATGAAAACGACAACATCAAAAAGGACTATTTGCGTCTGATACTCCAGACCAGTGATCAACTTTTCCTGAAGCTTATTGATGATTTGGAGATGCAGCATAAGAAAGTCTGCGGGTCGACTTCCAGTCTTGTAGCCGATACATCGATGGGAACTACTGGGATTGGAGGCCGCAATTATGAGGTCGTTATAAAGGCTAATCCCGACGACCTTAATAAAAAGGATGAGGCTGAAAATCCCAAAGAGGAAAAGCCGGAAACACTGGCTCACCATTTCAATCAGACATCCTCGATCACGGGCAGTCTCATCGATTCGATTTTGGGTACTGATCAGATCGGACCTGCAACCATTCCTGAGTTCAGAGGTGCTGAGATTGCTAATGCCGTCCTGGATGGATATCTCCACCCCGAGGACATTCCAACTGAAGCGGCCAGAGGCCCCACGGGCCGATTGGCTCAGGAGATTGTCAAGCAAACGGAAAAATATCTGGCAAATGGTGAGTACCAGGGATTGAAACTCTTTGCAGCGCAGATGGCCGGTGGAGTTGTGACGGGTGGCGGAACGGCCATCAAAAACATCGCAAAAGCGGGAGCCAAGGCTGCATCAGTTGGGTCATTCTCAAAGCTTCTGAAGGGAGCCAAGCGGATTATCATGAAGCCGATGCTTGAGGGGGGACAGACTGGAGCAATAAGGATAGCTAGCTCAATTTTTGTTAAGAATGGGTACGTTCAGACTGCGAGTGCAAAATATCCTTTTAAGTTTACTGAGTATTACTTTAAAAAACTTTCGGAAACAGGTAGAAAGAGTCCTTTCTTGACAGCACGAGATGTCCTTGAATCAGGAAGAAAAATGGGAGCGGATCGTAAACCAGGATTTTTCAGATATGAGACAGAATACTGGGAAATGATTTACAACCCTGCAACTCGTGAAGTTTGGCATCTTCAGCCAATAAGGTGAAGTTATATGTGCATGCAGATCTTTACTATTATTTACTCGATTCAGCTTGAGAATGGTGTGACTAGTTCACAGCGTTTGGAAGGAGACTTCAATCTTAAACCCGTTAATGTTACCGAGGACGATCGACGAAATTTGCCGGACCTGTATCGTGAATTGTTTGGGGTGAAGTGCGAACATTTTCTCATATCTTTGGTCGAAAACTATATGAAAGAACTTGCGAAGACGCCTTTTAATGACACCAAAGACCTGATTGGTGCCCTTGATCTTCTGCAGGGCGTGATTATGACAGCTAGGGCTCAGCATGAGATTATAGTGCACCGTGATCTTTACGATTTTGCTCAGAAGTATGATAGGCTTGATGATGAAGATATAAGGTTGAGCCTGCATGAAGAGGCAAGGAAAAAGTATAAGCAAGTTTAATTTTTTTCTAATGAGTGGGATTGGCAGAGTTTCTGGGTCCTGCCGTCCCCGCCCCCATTGTGGTTGACGATGAACTGCACCTCTAACTCCGTCTGATAAGACTTTCTCCACCGCCATTATCCAACTGCTGAAGTTCGTCCTCTAAGATGTATATCTGAATAGGATTGGAGACTAATTGTGATTGAGCTGCGAATTACAAAATGCAATCCGAAGTTTAGGAACTCAGACGGCGCATATTTGAGAAACGAGTGGAAGGCTGTATCTCGGAAAACCGGGAATTGACTGAATGTATACCGTACTTCGCATGACCTGTGAGTCAAAAGCGAATCTGGACGTCCTAATCAAGATTGGTGAAAGAATGGATCGCCTGAAAAAAGGCGCTTATACCGGTCTCAGCAAGGACGCAAACTGGTTTGCCTGTACAATCGCTAAGGACTCTGACCCCGAAAATCACAGGGCAGAAATATTGAGCGGCGTCAGCATGTTTGCAAATGAGACCAGAGATGCTATCGGCCTAGCCCTTCGGGCGACCCTCGATCTAGCCATGGAGCCAGAGGATTTTGGGAACGATCCTTATTCAAGCATCGGATTCGATCCCGAAGTTCTTCAGATATTGGCCAGCATGGGTCTTGGAATCGAAGTTACTATCTATAAGCCCTAAACCTCTATTCAGCATTTCTTCTCAATCGTCGCACCCCAATGGCACTTTGTGTGTTTACGTTCTGCTTTGCTCAAACATATCTTTATCGATAAAGTATGTTAATATTCTAGCGAGTTTTAATATCAGCTGCCTTTCAGCAATTATTCCAAAGCCAGCCCGAAGTTCGTGTTCTAAAATATCATCGGTAACCGATTCCAACCATTTGCCGGACTCCTCGAAAGTCTTGTTGTAATATTCTTCCCAAGTACCTGAAAATTTTTTGGGTTCGTTTTGGTAACATAGCCAGTAAAAGTCGCAAGTCGCTTTAGGGAAGTTCATTTGAACCTGTAATGCCACAACTGCTACTTTACTCTGGTGAGGAAATTTTTAGAACCTCCGGGATAACAGCTCTACTCCATCCAATTTCGTTGTTAGACCTGATTGCAAGATCAAGAATATACTTAGGTAGAAACTCAGGGCCATCCATCACTAAACTCCTATGTGACCGTGAATCTGACCACCGAAGGCCTGCAGCCATTCAAAGACCTCGACAGTGCAGGCATCAGTGAGGAGACGTCGAGAACAGAGCTGGCACCATACGTTTTAGGCGTATTTGATCCAATTGATAAGTAAAGTTCATAATCGATGCATTGGCAATGAATATCGCCCGACGGCAGAGGATGCGGCTGGATAGACAGGTCCCATCCTACTGGCCTGCATCTGACATTCAAATGTTTTGCAACTGTATGGATGGTGTGGAAAATCCAGGGACGTCTGCGAATTCTCTTTCTGAAATGAATCGAACAGAAAAACGAGCCGGTCTCGAAATGGCCAACGATTCATGTCCTCTGTACCAGTTAAAATTTCTTAGGTTCCGCCTCGGAGCGTCAGACCGAATGAGGGGCTACGGTACGGAGGTCCCATGAAATGTCGCAATTCTTACTTGGTGAAAGTTCTTCCCTGCGCTGTTGCCTTGACCCTCATGGCTTGTGGAAAAGCCGAGAGTGAAGAGGATCAGGAAGACAGTTTATCGGAAAGTCCCACCATCCGCTATGAACCTGAGTATGAAAACTACTACTACTCGGGCTGCGTCGCGGCTCATGCAAATGCCTCTTACCAGGCTGAGATGCGGCGAATCATTTTCAAGACTGAACGAATCTATGAGGCTGAAACAGTAGCTTTTGACAGCATCGACTGTAAAACAAATCTGGCGGCTGTGATCCAGTCCGCGGGATACTATACACACATCGAATTAACGAAAGAACATGCGTTCCCAGGCTTCCGCATGAATTATGGAAGAGATTCGCTTAGCGTCCGGGCCATCCACGCACGAGAGCTTGACGCTTGGAATGGTATTCTTACGGCCCAGCCTGTGTGTGATCAATTCCAAAGCGAACTCGGAAATAATATCGAAATCAACGACATGAAATGCCTTGATGCCAACGGCGAGTATACCATTGCACCAGGATCCGAGTGGGTTGAAATCGTACACACGACCGAGGACCAGACATCCCTATCCTTATCCGGAATGGTGTTTGGGCACTTGCCGGACTTGCAGGCGCATCACGCAGGTTTAGATATGAGCGCGGCCGTTCCGATGAAAACTCTGGATTATTTTGAAGAGGGCGAGATTCACTACATTGGATCCTATTCCTACAGCAGTATCGCCAATAATGCTTTTGGTTTGAGTCTTCAGCTTGCAGGATCCTGGCAAGCCTGTCATGAGGGGAACCTTGTGACCTTAAACTTCAGCGGTAACACTTATAGTCAAACAGGCAAAGTCGGAATGGGTGAGGACTGCAGTGGCTCTGCCGCTTACACGGTGACTTACTCAGGCACCTTCAGCGTGCCTGATGGTCTGGATTATGTGGAAGGGGGATACAAAATTAACTATTTCAACAGCGCAACGAAATACACCGTGCATACAACTGCTGCACTGGACGAACTGTTCAATGGAAACACGGCGAATACAACAGAATTCTGCTCCGGCTTTACCTTTACGCTGGATACAGAAACAACCCTCAACGGGAAAAACTGCAAGTCGAGCCCTACTTCGGAGTCTTCCTACGCAACGGTTGGCAGCATGACGCTTTACGATATCATCCTCTTTCGGGACAATGAAATCGTGGATTCTCTTTTCACCGCCGAAGGTCAGGGCTCGTCGGATATCAATCGGCCCTATTTCTTCAACGGTGATTTGCGCTACAAAAAGCTTTGACCCTTGATGAAGCGTTTCGACTTCCTATGAAGTCGAAACGCCAAGACATTAAGAGTTCTAACGTTTCTCTTTGTCAGCTTTCCCTTGAGCCTTTGCAGCTGACTTCTCCTCTAGCGTAACAAAGCCGTCCTGATCGGCATCCATTCTGTCGAACTTTTCAGCCATACGAGGTGATTTTTGAGCTTCGTCGCGGGAAAGGCGTCCGTCCTGATCCGCATCAAGCTCCTGAAATTTCTCAGCCTTGTTATTACCCTCGTTCGCCAGGACCATACTACTCGAACAACACATGGCAACTGTGAGTATCATTGTTCTCGTTTTCATAAGTTTTCCCTTTAAAGCTACCTCCAGCTCAGGCTGGTATCAGGTTCAATATTAGCATATATGCTTCAATTTAAGAGGTTCATGAATCACTCTGCTCGAGCATTGTTCTTTTCACTGCCGAGCTTGATCAATTTACGGCGACCAAATCTTGGTACTGGTTCTCACCCCTGCCGCGTTCAAGGTCGCGATGTTCAGGCATTTCGGGATAGGTCGTTTTACTAAGCCCTTGCCGTCGCGCATCCTGCCCCTGCCACTTCAAGGATGTTCCAATTTGTTCTGCAGGAGGCGCAAGTGATCTTAAGACACGATCGCTTCGATCAGTGCTTGTGATCACTATGTAAACGATAAAATGAGTCAGGCTCCTGCATCAGCATTATTTCATTTGATTATAATGAGAGAGCATGTGAGAAGAAGACCTGAATTTCCGGCTAACCAACAGCTTTAGAATTATTTATCCATTTGGAAAGCAATTATCATGAAGCATTTCAGCTTAAGTACGGCGTTCAGTTTGTTATTTTTGGCAGCTTGCGGACAAGGGACGCAGCAGGCCAGTCAAGTCAAAGGCCATCCGGAATACCTTGATGAAAAATACACAGCCCAGACAAGCAAAGATAACTTGCTCGTCACTCCTATCGCTGTACCGGAATACAAACCCTCAAAAAGCGTCATTATTTCTCTGACTGTCCTAACATCATCTCAGCAGCATGCGATGGCTAAAGCTCTCCTGGACAGCGGCATTGAAACGCTTTACGTCATGGTACCTCGCTACTACGCGCACAAAACTGCTGGACAAAGTCCCGATTTCAAAACTTTGAAGGATCTGGGCGCCGACCTCACCAAGATTGTTCTGGTCCCTGCCAAAGATTCATCTGAAAAAATCTCAGAAGGGACCAGCGGGAACCAATATCTAACAGTGTGGGCACGCGACTGGTCACCACAACCCGCATATACAGCTGCGGGCCAGCTCGTACTACTTGATTTCAACTATTACTCCAATCGCGACGCCGATGATTCCGCGGCACGCTCGCTGGTTGATCTTTTTAATCAGGATCTGCCAGTCTCGGCCATTGTCACAAGCACGGAAGTCGTGAGTCGTGTCAGCGTTCCTGTCTATAATGAAGGTGGGAACTTCATGAATAATGACGACGGTCACTGCCTGATGACAAGTCGCGTTACCGACGCCAATAGTCCGCAAGCCATAGCCGAAGCGGCCCCAGACAATGCCCGTAAAAAAATAACCAATGACGAAGCAATGGACAAAGAGGAAGTCATCCGCCAGTACAAGGAAAAAGCCGGCTGCAAGCAGGTGACTATTTTCCCGAGAATTCCCTATGAAGGGACGGGCCACATCGATATGTGGGCCAAATTTCTCGACAACCAAACTGTGATCGTTAACGAATTGCGCGATGAAGTTGTCAACCTTGACTGGTATACCGAGGAAGAGCGCAGCAAGGCAAAAGAGGTGCAGGCCTATTTGGAGGCCCGAGCCCAGGACATCGAAAACCTTGGCTTGAAAGTCATCCGCATTCCCATGCCGGCCATTATTTTCGGCTACGCGGCCTATAGCAATGCAAGCAAAACCGAAATCATCGAGATCCCCGATATCTGGCGTTCGTATACCAACTCGATTACTGTCAACGGAAACGCGATTACACCACGTTTTCAAGCGATGGATGCTGACGGGTATGTTTACGACGCTGCTTCCAGCGAGTTTATAGGCACGGTGCCTCTGACAGAGGCTTATCCTGATACAGCTCTGATCAAAAGCTACGAGGATGAAGCGCAGCGGGCCTATGAATCCGCGGGTTACAAAATGAGCTTCGTAACCGTGGATAACCTGATTTCCATGGGCGGTGCCATCCACTGTACGACGATGCAAATCGCCAGAAATCCAGGCGGTTTCTGATCTTCTCAGTTGCAAAAAAAGAAACAGCGCCTGGAACAATGGAATGTCCGGCGCTGCAGTTCAAACAAAAAACTTCAGCCCGCTTTACGAGGCTGATCCTGAACAGGCGACTCTACATTGTCCGCTTTTTTCTGAGCCTTCTCCTGCTTCGTCCGATTCAAATCAGAAACCTGCTTATCGTGTTGTTTCTTTTTCTTTTCGCGATCTTTGGGACTTTTATCACCCATAGTAACGTCCTCCTATAGGACCATTAGCGTCCTTTTGCCCAAAGCGCTTTAAGCCCTCCCCTATGTCGTTGGAATTTAAAGGAAAAATCTGGCGATTTTCCCATCCTGACGACCCCAGGGAAAGGCATTTCACACGATATTAGTACTGATAAACCTGAGACCAGACCTGCTCTCCTGGTCCAGGCAGGAAGCTTGGCAGGCCTTGAAGGTTCACGACATAAAATCGGAAGCGAATCTGATCACCCGACTGATAGCCGGCGACGGTATGCGAGTAGCGGAATGAACCATCCGCATTACGTGTTCCTTGCATTGGGCTGGCTACGTTCTGGATACCGTTTTTGGTGGAGAAGACTTCAACATATTTCTGCTCGCTCCTGATTACCACCGAGAACGTCACGCTGCCATCGGCATTCTTTGTAACGGACTGGCCGGTGCCGCCCGGAGCGGGTGTTGTCGGACCCGGGTTTGGGTTCGGAGCGGGATTTGGATTTGGCGCCGGATTCGGCTTGGGAGCTGGCGTTCCCTGAAGATAGCGCTGCCAGACACCATTGGGGCCGATATCCGAACGAGCTGCCATCTGGCGAATGCCCGTGATATCGTCAGATGCCAATTCAAAGCGGAACGTGGCACCCATCGAGGATGTGCCGCTGGATCGGGTCGCGGATCGATGGAGAGCATCACAATTGTTTTGGCCCGGACTGGGATTGCCATACTGATCGCAAAGTCCCCAGAGATGACCGACTTCATGCAGGAGCGCTCCCTTGTTGTAGGGATACCCGGCGACCAGCTTGATGGAGTTTCCGCCGGCACTGCCCCGGACCGAGCAGCTGGCACCGAGACCATAGATGGCACACATCTGCGCCTGCGAAATCGTGTTTACGTAAATTTTCTTGCCGGCACCGCAGTTCATATTGAACTTCAAATGCCCTTTGCGGCCGATCTGTGCGGCCCATAATTCAATGGCTTCCCTGGTCTCGCCCTGGTAGGTCCCACACAGGGATATGGTATCGGTCGGAAGGACATTCACCAGCATCGCGGAGCGTGCGTACGACAGATGCCCCCATTTCAGGCTGGAATCCTCGCCCTCTTCCTGCGCGCTGCAACCGACAATCAAAAGGGTCCAGACCCATACCAGGGTCATCAGCATTTTTCCTGGCCAAGGTTTTTGTCTGGCTTGCGACAAATCTTTTTTCATAATTGCTCCTGAATGTTCGTGTGCTATAAAAAATTCACTGCGTCGCAATCTGACCTTCGTCCCCTGGCAGGAATCCAAGGCCTTGATTCCGGCCCAAAGCAAGGGCTGAGCCAGGGAGGAATTTGGCAAATTTTATAGAGGCATGGAGGGCATGAATGGACTTCAGACAGGTGCTTGGAGAGCCAACATTCGCCTGTGTCCCATACAAATGGCCAATCCTTGGTCAGAGCGCCAGGATCTTCTGCAAGAGCGCCAAAGCTTTTTTCATTTCCCGTTCATCATGTGCTGCATAACCCAATCGCAAATGCCGCGCTTCCGGTCGCCGCTCTGGGGTGACGTAAAGATGTTCTCCCGAAAGCAGGAGTCCCGCCTCGCGTGCTTTTTCCACTATATCTTGCGGATTACGGCCGATATCCAGCCACAGGTTCATTCCACCTTGCGGCGCTTCAAATGCGCAATGATCGCGAAAGAAACCTCGGTTGGATAAATACTCCACCAGATGATCCCGACGTTCCCGATAAATACGCCGCAGACGCCGCAGATGCCGCCCCAATCCTCCATCCTGAATCCAGAGCGCCACCGCGCGCGAGGCCAATGTTTCATTGACACGCGAGGTGTAAGCTTTCATCTCCAAAAACCAGGGCAGCGACTCCGGCGGCACGGCCATGAAACCCAACCGTGCTCCTGGAAAAATAAGCTTCGATAAGGTCGACACATAGATAACCAGGCGTTCTGTATCCTGAGCCGCCATGGGTAAAGGTGGGAGAGAATCGAAGTGAACATCATGATCGTAATCATCTTCCAGAAGAGGCACGCGAAAATCACGCAAAAGATTCATGATGCGAGCCCGCCTTGCCGGAGTCAAGGTAACCGTCGTCGGATACTGATGGAGAGGCGTGAGATAAAGAAGATCAATGCGTCCCTCTTGAAGCTTTCGCTCCAAATCCTCAGGCACCAGACCCTCCCCATCCAGACGAATCGGCATCAGCTCCGCTCCAAAATGCCGGAAGCATTGCCAGGCGGGTTGATAACCTTTCTCTTCAACAGCCACCACAGATCCCGGTTTCAGGAGCAGACTCGCCGTCATGAAAATCGCTTCCTGTGAACCCTGAGTCAGAATCAGTTCCTGTGTCCCGAGCTGCCGTTGCTGACGAAGCAGATCGCTCAAACACTCCAAAAGCAAGGGATCGCCGCGAGCTCCGTGATAATCAAGATGTGAGGTCAGCTGCCGCAGGGCTCGCGAAAAGCAGGACTTTAATTCCTGTACGGGAAAGAGTCGAAGATCCGGCACACTGCTTTGAAGGTTATATGGAAAGGCAGCGAGATTCATTTCCTCGACACGTCCCAATCGAGAGTGCGCCTTTCCCTTACGATGCAATTGTTCCCAAAGCAAACCCGGTCCGCTGGCCTGAACCGTATTCCGTGCGATCCCATTCTCCTGCGGAAAATCATCGGCCACGAAATAACCGATGCGTTCCTCGGCCCGGATCCACCCTTCCGCCAGAAGTTCTTCATAAGCCACGCGCACCGTATGTCGGTTCACCTGCAGTTGCTCCGCCAGCGTCCGGGCGGACGGCAGCTGGTCCCCGGCCCGCAGAATGCCCTGACGGATGGCCTTCTCCAAGGACGTCTTGCCCTGCCGGTAAATCGGTCCCGAGGTGTCATCAAGCTTAATAGTCAATAATTTCATTATTTTAATCTGGTATAGTAAGAAAATGAAAACTGGTCCTCCTCACTATACCAGGGCTCAGGCAGACTGTGAAATCAGGAGGACAGATTCCATGCAGCACTACCCCATCTATCAGCCACAGTCCGATGCCATGATCCAGCAGTTTCTGCGCCAACGCCCTTTTTGTGTTCTGCTGACGCAAGGCCAGCCGGGACCGCCACACAGTGGATTTTTCAATCCTTTGGTCGAGGACCAAAGCATCTACCTGCACCTGCATCGTCAGGATCCGCAACTGAAAGAATTGGAGCAGAACCCGGAGGCCACGCTGATTTTCCTGGACTACCACGGCTATGTCCCTTCCTATGCCCAGGATCCAGACGATGCAAGTTTCGCCACGATGTTCTATCGCTTTGTGCAAATCCGCGCGAGGGCAAAACGGGTCGATGTACAGGCGGACGCAGCCGCCATCCTCGATCGCATGATGAAACATTATCAACCGGAAGGCGGTTACCTTCCCCTGCAGAGCAACCTCGCATTTTACGAAAAGTCTCTGCACATGATCGTGTTGGTTCATTTCACTGTCGAGTCGCTGGAGAGCAAGTGGAAATTGGGCCAGAACAGGACGCCCCAGGAGCAGCTGGCGGCTCATGGTTTTATGCGCACATGAGGCTGAACTCAGCGGCGTTTGCTGCCGAATTCAGCTGCCGTTACGATCTATTTCTTAACTGTAAAGTCGCTCGCAAAAATGCCATTCCGGACGCATTGTCCGTTCAGAGTCAAACAGGTTCCTGCGTATGTTCCGATGAAAAAGCCACCGGCCTGGGACGGAGGAAACCTGAAAAGCTGCGAGGCCGAGACTGCTGCCGTGCATCCGGCCTGGACCAGAGCTGCACCCGTATTCGTCAAACACAGACCTGAATTCGCATTGACCATGCGGAAGTAGGTTCCGTTAAAAGGTTGGGCTGCAAAAAACTGGCTCAGGGTGTTATCACATTGAAGGTAGGCCAAGCCTGCACCAACCTGCCTTGATTTGTTGGCGATGTCGAGACAGAAATTCACATTGTTGCTGGAAACAGCAAACCGATAGAGGCGAACTGTCTGCACGGCATTGTTGGTGGCAGCGGCCTGATTCTGAGCGGCTGCCGGCTGTGCCTTGGCAGCCTCGGCTTTTTCGACATTCGCTGCACTATTCATTTCGTCAGGAGAGGCTTCGACTTCCATGGAACTGGCTTTGGCTGCCTCTTCCAGTTCTGAAGCCTGTTTGGCCAATTCTTCGGCCATCTTTTCCGCTTCATCAGACGCCTGCTCAGGAATCTCCTCCGGCTGGCTTTCAATCTTCTCCATCTCGTCTGTTGAGGCAACCTCTGGACGGATATCTTCGGCGGGTTCGCCCGACTTTGTGGTTTGAATTGGGGGGGCTTTCGATGGAACCGTTAATGTTGGAGCAGGCGAACGCGGAGCGCAGGACAGAAGCACGAAGCTTCCTGCCAATAAGCTTAAAAATTGCGCGTGCCGGAATGCGATCAACTGCTGTATTACGAGTGGTGCCCTTTTATGTGGCTTCATCTTTTCTATACTCCTCAATAATCCTGTTAAAAGCCTTGCTTGCATTCATCTCTTCAACTGTTTCAATGCCTCCTTTCTTTCTGCCTGTTACGCATGCGTTGAAGCCATGCGAATCAGGATAGAGTTGGGTTCCGCTCCTGTTGTCAGGAGGGGAGATGTCCAGGTTTGTGACTTGATGAGCGCTTATGCAGGTTTCTTACCAAGGGGCAGAATCAGAGGAGGCGGGACCTCGAAAGTGACGAATGGCATATGCATTTCCATACTTGGGCGCCATGGACTTTCCAAGTGACCCCTGCAGGTCTTGCCCAAAGACAAGGCACTGCAATTCCGGTTAACAGTGCACTGACAACGAGGAGGTCTCGAAAAGGCCAAATTGAGCCCAATACCAGGATTTTTTGCACATTGTAGCAAATAATGATCCCTGATAATCAACGAATATTTAAGGGTAATCAGGATGATCTCAAGAATCGCTTGAAAATTTCCGATCAAAATTCTGCACATAAAATCAGACAGTATTTAGAGGGACGGACATGCGATTAGCTTCATTTCAGAGTTTTGCCTTTCTTTTCATGTCAATGCTGACGACGCATTGCGGTGAATCCGACGTTGGCGGGGGTTACAAGAACAATCGATCCTTTGCGAGCACCGCTCAGGCTTCGGCTGATGCCTCTGGCAGCAGCTTAAAGTCCGCGTCTCTTTCCATCCTGCAACGAAATTGCGCAAAGTGCCACGGTGCGGGTGCAAGTTCGGGTGGCTTCAGTATTGTCGACGATGTCGAGGCCATGATTACGAGCAATAAATACATCATCCCCGGAGCTCCCCAAGACTCCGCCATCTATAAAAGAATCGCGGTCGCCAAAAACATGCCCCCATCGGGACCATTGTCAGACGCCGACGCGGAGACAATCAAGCAGTGGATCGCAGGACTTAATCTTGAGTCGGACGCTCTTGCCATCCTTCAAAACAATTGTGCCAGCTGTCACGGAGCGGGGGCCAGCTCGGGGGGCTTTGGCATCATTGATAACGTCGAAGCGATGATTGCCAGCAATAAGTACATCGTACCCGGTAACCCTGAAGGATCTGCAATCTATAAGCGAATCGCTGTGGCCAAGTCCATGCCGCCGGCAGGACCGCTGGCTGCGAGCGACGCGGATACGATCCGGGAGTGGATCGCCGGGCTCAAGTGATCGGACCCTAATCCTGAAAAAGCGAATCGATACGTTTCGACTCCCTTTGGAGTCGAAATGTTTTTTCCATATTCAGTTGAGGAGCCTGCTTTCCTTCCTGAATCGAACGTCCAGCTGCGCATCTTTCAGCTCAGCCTGAATCGAATCCTCATCCACAGTGCTCGGCAGATCAATGCAGCTAAAAAACGCTGAGGGCTCCGCGCCTTTCGAAGCTCCCTGTGAACGCCTGGCCGCAGTCAGGGTGAGCTGATGATCCTGAACCCAAAGATCAAGACTGGTCTTATCAAACGAGCTGAACTCCAACGAAACCATGAAATAGTTCGAATCCTCGTGGATCGATAAGCTGCCGGTCTGTGACCTGTGAGTCGTGCTTAAGCGCTCGGGTCCTTGAAAAAATCCGCTGAAATCCTGACGAGATGAAGCCTGTGTTGTTGAGCGAAGCATAATCATTCCCCTGTTGTCAGAAATTCTGGCAACGAACTGAATGTGAAACGTGCTGACACAATCCGCTTCCACTGACTCCACAAATTTAGCATACGGCCGACCAGAGAAAAAATTATTTTCTGGCCTGTCAGGTGAAGGAAAAATGATACAGGAGGCGTTCCAGTCCCATCCTTCATTCCAGTATCGTGATCTCACCTTTACCGGCATCGATCCGCACGCGATCTCCCGTTTTCAGGCGTTTCATCAGCCCCCCATTCACTCCCACGATGGTCGGCAGACCCAGTTCACGGGCCACCACAGCCGAATGGGACAGAAGGGATCCCCGTTCAATCAAAAGTCCGGAGCAGGATGGGAAGAGAGGTACCCAGCCTGGATCGGTGCGCGATGTCACGAGAATATCGCCATTGATGCCAGCTGCATCCGCCAGGGTTTCCACGACCCGCACGGTCCCTTCCACCACACCGGGACAGCAGGGTGTGCCGTGCATTTTGTTGGGATCGTCACCCACCTCCTGGAGACTGCGCAGAAGATCGGCTTCCATCAGAACGCCTGGCCAGGCGATAGAGAAGCCCACCGCACCATAACTGATGAAGCGTTCCGGTGGTGACGGGGTGCGGCGGTATTCATCGAATTCCGCCTTCCGAATGGCCACGATTTCACCCAGGCGCGTGGTCAGGCCACGGCCTTCAACAAAGGCGATCAGTTCATCAATGCTGAGATAAAAGACATCCCGCTCATCCTGCAGAAGACCGGCAGCCACGAGCTGGCAACCCATGGCCCGAAACAGGTGCCGCGTGAGACCAAAGCTCTTGGTGCGGGCAAAACGCAGATTCTCCCGGTTTTTGACCGCACGGCGGGCCTCCCGCAGGACGAAGTTATACACGCGCCGTTTCCAGCCGCGCAGATTCTGGTCGACAATCGCTTCCGCCTTCTGACGGATTTCGCGCTCGCGGGTTTCCATGTCCTCAGTCTGGAAGGAGCCCATGCGGATGTAACTGACCAGCGAGTGCACCACAAAACTGGGATCATCGTGCAGATCGGGTTCCTCGAGTTTCAATTCATTCACACAGCGGAAACCAAAGCGATCCAGAAATTCTGCAAAATCCCTGGCTGCGGCCGTATCCTTGTATGAGCTTCTGAGGCCGGTGATGACGGCATCAACCGGTGTGCTGGTAAACCAGGTTTTGAAGGCCGGATCCCCGACGTCGATGCGTTTGGCCAGGCGCAAAAGAAACTTCGTGGGTTCCGTGCTGTCCAGGCCCCCTTCACCACAGAGGAGATCATTCTGCAAGGAATCCGTATCCGCGCCCTGGATCCACTGATCGGTTAATTTTTTCAAAAGGCCGAAGAAGATCATGCACAGATAATCGTTGATGATCGGCGCCTGCCATTTTTTCAGAAAACTGTTTTCAAGATGGAAATAGTAGTCCATCTGTTCGGACAGGGTCATGGCCCGCATATCCACTGCGCGGGCTTCGTGATAGACCTTGTTAAAATCCCGGAAGAAGTCGGCGATGATCTGATCGATAGTGCGAAAGCGCTGCCAGGTTTTGGCCAGCAGTTTGATCTTGTCGATCAACCCATACTCGGGCGCCGCGCGTATGCCGTCGAAAATCTTCTGCAGCTCCGGCCCGAGTTCCTGCTTCACACCCATCATGGTTTCCATGAAGGTCTTGTTGCTCGAAGTTCCCGGCAGGGCCAGCACCAGCTCATACCAGTTGGCCAGGTTATAGTAGATGCGGCCGCGCAGAAGACCCAGGAGATTGCGGAAGGTCGGCGCCATTTCCTCCACCAGTTTTTTGGGAACGCCCATGACATCCAGGAACTGAATGTAAACCTGATTGTAGGCCCGGCTCGCAAAACTGAAAGTCAGCGGCGAGGTCACGCCTGAATAGCTTTCAATAATGTTGGAGTTATCCCAAAGGAAGGGCTGCAGCTTTTTCTCAAAGGCCTCGTAATAAACCTCCGGTGGCAGATTGGTGATGGGCCGGGTCTGCACCAGATAAAGTTCATCCTTTTCAAAGACCCATTCGATATCCTGAGGCCGGCCGGCCTTGCGTTCGACCTGATCCGCCAGCGCGCCAAGCTTTTGAATTTGCGCGGGGGACAGGGACGCCTGGCCTTGTTTCTCCGTGGGAAGAGTCACCTTCTGCAGGCCCCCATCGGGATGAATTTCCAAAGCCTCGGTTTTGGTCGCGATATTCTGTTCGCACTGGCCGGTGGCGCGGGAGAGTTCAAAACTATCCGCAGCCAAAAGCCCGCTGACAAGGCCCTCCCCTGCTCCGAAAACGGACGAGATCAAAATCTTATCGCGATCCAGGACCTTGATCGGATGACGGGTGAACATCACACCGGCGCGATCGGCATGCAGCATGCGCTGAATCACCACCCCCATGGCGCTGCCCTGAATATCGAGCCTGTTTTGCTGCCGATAGTGCAGGACCCGATGCGAAAAGGCTGAAGCCCAGCAGCGCTTGATGGATTCCACGATGGCGTCCTCCCCTTTTTGAAAGAGGAAGGAGGAATACTGGCCGGCGAAGGACTGGGCGCCGCCGTCCTCATCCAGGCCGCTCGAACGCACGGCGAGAAATTCATTCTGGAAACCATGGTCCTGCAAAGCCGCACGCAGCGCGCTCAGAACCTCCTGGGGCAGAGGCTTATCGAGAAAGGCCGCGAGCACCTCGGCTTCGAAAGCTTCGGTGGGAGCCGCACGTTCGATCAGACGGCTGAACTGATGCTGCTCAAGAAACGCGAGCAAGGCGGCACGACCCAGCGCGAACCAGGGAGGGACGGGGAATTTCTGTTGACTTAAAAAGGCCAAGTTGCGGGCCTTGCCACCGGTTTCGGCCGCCTGCAGGTCCAGTTGATCCTGAGCCTTCAAAATCCAATGCTTCATGCCAAGGGCCCCTTGTTTTGAGAAAGCGTCATACTTCTTTTTGATGGTACCTGCCCAAACCATGGGCTGCAATCTTTTCCAGGAATACTGTGAACCAGGCGCGAAGCTTTTGACAAGCGGCCTGGCCTGGTATAGTAACCGTTCACAGCAGCCGGGAGAAACCGATGCCGGGCAACCCTTACTTCAACTCCCTGAACTATTCGATGGCCAACGAGGATGCCGCCTATGAATTGGGCATCTGTCGCCAGATCCACCCCAAAAAAATACTGGCCATCTGTGGCAGTGGGGCGCGCTTTCTGCCGCTGGCCTCCACCGGGCCGGAAAAAATCACGGCCCTGGACCTCGCCCCCCAGCAGCTCGCCCTGGCCGATCTGCGGCGCACGCTGATGCAGCACCAGCCCCTGGAGCATTATCTCCGCTTTATGGGCTATCCCCCATACAGTACCGAGGCCTTCAGGACGGAGCGGGCCGCTCTCTTTGGCGAACTCGATCTGCGTTCGGAGACCCGGTCGTATTTTGCAGAGCTCTTTCGGCAAATCAACTGGGAGGGGCTTTTGTATCAGGGGCGTTGGGAGCAGACCTTTATCGGGATTCCCAAAAGGCTCCGCAAAGTGGTCGGCACGGCCTATGATTCCATCTTTGAGTTTACATCCCAGGAGGAACAGGATCGCTCCTTGGCCGCGAAGCTGAAGGACCCAATCTGGTGCTCCGTACCGGCTGCCGTCCTCATGCTGATGGGCAATGCCACCTTCTTCAATACAGTCCTCTATCGCGGCAGCTTTGTGCGGAAGAATATTCCTGACTCTTATTTCGACTTTTATTCGCGTGCTTTCAAGCGACTGTTCGCCAATGGCCTCACGCGCGAAAACTTCTTTCTGCAGATCTGCTTTCTCGGGCGCCTTCAGTATCCGGAGGGAAATCCGGTGGAGGTTCACCCGGACGTTTACCCTCTGGCGCAGAGGGCCCTTCAGAATGGAACCGCCATTGAACTGATCGTGCGGGACATTCTGAGTTTCGCCGCCAAAGCCCAGGATAAATACGACTTTGTTTCGCTCAGTAATGTACCCTCGTATTTTTCGGGAGCCCCTGAGTCCAACTACCTGCAGAGCCTGGCCCGCTGTTTGAATCGCGATGCCCTGGTGGTTGTTCGCTGTTATTTACGCATCCCGCAAGGCACCGACACCTCTGGATTTGTGGATGTCAGTCATGAGTATGAGGAGCTGGCCGCCCGGGAAAAGATGCAGATGTATCGCATATTCGTGTACCGCTACGTCGGCTAGAAGGACTATTCTGTTGCACACAGAAGACTTGCTGAGATGTCTTGCAATTTAGTCTGGACAAGGCTCCCAACCTTTCTTTAACTTCCCCTTAACAATTCACGTTTGTGACAAAAAAATTTGAGGGGAAGAACAATGGTTCAACTATTGGCCGTAGGGCTATTCCTGTTGACGTTGGGGCAGGCGGCTTTCGCTGCCATCAATCCACAGGATTGGATGTCAGAGATTTACGCGAACAATCCCGATAAACCTTTGCGCCAAATCATGATTCCCGGAACACATGATACCGGAACCGATCGCATGACCTCGAAATCGCCACTGTCGAGCACGATGGATGGCATCGTAAAAATCGCGCCGCGTGGTGCGCTCGTGGCCTGGTCGAAAACTCAGGATCGCTCCATGCAGCAGCAGCTGAATGATGGCATTCGTTATTTTGATCTGCGGGTGGAAAATACTTCACAAGGATGGATGACCTATCATGGGCTGCTCTCGAATTATTTGACCGACATGCTGGAGCAGCTGGCCCGCTTCGTTGAGAATCATCCGCGCGAAATCATTTTGCTGGATTTCCAGGCTCTCAGCAACTTCAACAATGACATGACCGCCCTCATCACTTACCTGGAGGAACATCCCGTCCTCGGCCCACGTGTGGCGAACTGGGGTGAATTCGGTCCCAGGGTGCGGATCGGTGACCTTTGGGACGCGGACAAAAGCATCATCCCCATGTTCAGCCAGCGTCGCGTGCGCTTTCCCGATGGAAGTTATGGGGATTCCAACTTCGTCTGGCCGCGTGTGCTGCAAAATCCCTGGTCCAATACCCGACATACCGCAAAGGTGGAGGAGGACCTTCTGAATGGGATTCGGCAAAGACCGGATGATATCTTCTACGTGAGTCAGGGCGTGCTGACGCCGGATGCGCATGTCGTGACTCTGGGCTGGTTCCAGGGAATCACGAGCCTACGGGATATGGCCGTGAAGTGGATGAACACGAAGTTCGCGAACCTGATTCCGCGGCTGAATACCGAAGCACGACGGGCCGGAAAGCATGTGAATATCATCATCGCCGATTATTATCAGCATGGTGGGCTGGTGCCGCTCTGTTTGCAGTTGAATGAGCAGAATGCCAACAACTGAATCCAACACAGCCGCATGCGGAGAGCGGGGCGAATGCCCTGCTCTGCTTCACGCCAGGTCGCAGCCGCTCATTTTGGACTCGTCTGCCCGGGATCATCGCAATTGACTTCCGAATTGCCATGCTCCTCGCAGATGACGCTGGCCTCAACAAAGCGCTTATCCTTGGAAACGCCGAGGGTATTCGGCGCGAACAGCGAACCGTCCTCATGCAGGATCTGTATCCTTTTATAAAAGACATCCCGCCAGTAAAAGACTCCCCATTCCCCATTGCAGACGGTATCCTTGTGCTCCTCAAGCTGCTTCACCTCCTTGATCAGGATAAAGGGGGATAGGAGGATCACCTTCTGATTCACAAAACTCCATTCCTTCTTGATTCTCTCCGTAACAGACACCTCATTTTCGATATGTCCGCGCGCAATCTTCACCGTGGCGGCGCCGTTGCTGCAATATTCCTGAAAGGATGAGGCCTGCACGCTGGTGGCGATCCACAAAAACAATGGGAGTGCCTTCTTCACGTTTCCTCCTGCATCACGAAAGGACAAGGTTTGACCCATTTTTTTATAACATCAGCTCAAGTGTGTGTGTAGGAGGGATGCTACTTACTGAGGAAAAGGAAAAGAGGAGCATGAGCTGAAAAAATCCAGCGCGTGTTTCACCTCATCAACTCTGGCGTTTAAAAATCCCATTGGAGGGTAAGACCGAGGCGATCCTCAGCCTGGAGGCGGGAAAAATAGCCTTGCGTGGACGATTGAAAGGCTTCCCAGTAAAGGCCGGCGGTCCATGCGTTACGGAACACGCCCGTCACCTCATAGCGCTGATGCGCATCATGCTGCTGGATCCTTTGCATCGCATAAACAAGAGGACGAATCCGGTCCCGCCAGAGGCTCCAGCGGCCTTGGGCGATCACCCAGCCGACATCGCGGTCGCGGGACAAAAGACTATCCTGATGGTTGTAACGGAATTCGGTGCCCCAAAAAAAATGATCGCCCCAGGTTCCATCGAAGCCAAGGACGAACTGATCCCGGGCAAAGTCCATAAGATTGTTGTCCGAAAAATCGCCCGATTCCGCGTGCAGGGCCTCTCCGCGCAGCACCACATTATCCCAGGCCTGGCTGACCGTAAAACCAAGCGAGGTCTGCATCGGAAAGCGGGCTTCCATCCGTGGCGCGGCATTCTCAAAGGACAGATTGATCGCCGGTGTGCGCGAGCGATGCCGCATGATGTAATACTTCATATCCCAGCCGCGCTCCACGCTCCCGATCCGTGCCCCGAATTCCGCCAGCCCGGTTTTATCCTTGTTCTCGATGGGAATACCTTGAAAGTCATCCGGCAGCAGCGGGCGCGGAGCATAGGGATTGGCCCAGACGTCAATGATCTTGCTGTCCTGGGACCAGCCGACCAGGACCAGCGGCACCGCGAGTTTCTGATTGCCGCGCAGCCAGTAGCTGGGATCACGCAGGTCGCGCGGGTTGATGACGTCGATGACACTCGGGCCCAGGGTTTCGCCCCAGTTGATGGTTTGCCAGCCGATGCGGGTGTTCCATTGCCGGCGATAGGTTCGAACGAAGAGGTTCTCCACGCGCGCCTCAAGATGTTCCCCCGGGTCCTCAGCCGCATCGTAGAGAACAAAACCCGACGCTTCAAAATTCACGATGAGGCGGGTTCTGCGACTGAATCTCTTGTCCCGCGACTTGGACTGCAGGTAGAGGCGCGAGCGATGATGCACCCACGGCTGATCCCCTTCGGGCTCGCGGATGGATTCCTGGCTCAGGCTACCCGAGACTGTCGCAAGGACAAGGAGCAACGCTTGCATCAGGGCCCCAAATTGCTGGCTTGAAACATCGCATCCGGAAATTCACCATTCTTGAGTGAGATGATTTCCAGCACTGAATATTGGCTGCTGCGTTTGGCATCCTGTATGCGAATGTTCTTCGGGCGCTGGGCGCCGGCCATCATCGTGTAACTTTCAAAACTGGCTACTTTTAAAGGGTTTCCGGCCATGGTTAAATACTCGGCCTTGCGTGGCCTGAAACCATCCTTGCTGACCCAGAGACGGATCTTGTCATAGGTGAGACCCTTCTTGTTGGCCGTCAGAAACAGCTGCCAGAGATCCTTGTTCTCTTTTTCCAACACCGCTTCATAGTCACCGCTGAGGCGCATGCGGGCTATATCGCCGTTGGCGGCCTGGCCGGTGAGTTTTTGCTGCAGACTGACCCGTACTGCGCGTTTCAGATTGGGTATATAAGCCCACATATCCTGCTCCACCATCAGGAGAGCGTTGGACTTGGTATGGGGGGCCTCGATGGTCTTGACGAGAGTGCGATCCTTGCCCTTGGTTTTGACTTCAAACTTCGACAGCGTTCCGTCATGATCCTTGACCGTCACCACCATGGTAAAGGACTGCGAAGGATTGCGAACCTCATCCGCCCTTTTCAAAATCTCGGCAGGACTGGGACCAGCCTGGACCTGGAGCGCCGCAAAGCAGGACAGAAGCAGAAGAACTTTCTGGAGCATCAGCGTATCTCCTAGCGATAGCGTAAGGCGGCTGCGATCGGCATCCGCACCCGACCTGAAGCCGCAAGTCCGGTAGCCACGGCTGCCGTCACGGTTCCCAGCAAACAGGATATCACCAGCATCATGGGTTGCAGTTCAATTTTCACAAAGAACTGCCGCGTCAAACCCGGGGCCGGCGGCATCAGGATGCCCTGCTTGAGCAGAGTCATATTCAAGATCCAGCCGAGAAGAATGCCACAGATCGAGCCGATCAGGCCGATCAGCGTTCCTTCCCAGAGAAGAAGCATAAGCACATCCCGTGCCGATTCCCCATTGGCTCTGAGGTGGCCGATCTCGGTCGTGCGCTCCAAAACGGTGAAAGCCATGGTGTTGCCGATGCCCAGAGCGACGATCAAAATAATAATCCACTGAATCACAATGAACTGTTGACCCAGCCAGTCCACCGCGTTTTGGTAATAAACCTTATCCAATACAGCAAAGGAGGTCAGATCCAGCTCCGGATGCCGGCTGAGGATAACCTGCGTCACAGCGGGCCAGTCTTCATCCTGATGCAAACCCAGGGCGATGCTTTCCACACGATCGGTGTCGAGCAGCGGGGCCGCAGCCGCCCGCTGAATACGGAAGTGGCTGTCATCAAGTTCCTTGAGGCCGGTCTGGAATATGCCGACCAGGATAAAATCCCCACCGTTCAGGCTTCCATGCACCGTGCTGGTCACGATCGTGACGCGATCCCCCGGGCTCACGGCGAGCGCGCGGGCGAGGCCCTGCCCCAGGATGATGCCGTTCGGTTCATCACGCAGAGTCTGACCTTCGATGAAATTCATCGTATTGAAAAAATCCGCTTCCGCATGGCCATCGACGGCGAGACCACGTCCGGCCACGTTCAGTTCACCCGCCTGCAGCATGGCCGGGAATTCGATGCGCGGGAAGACGTGACTGACACCGGGGATCTGTCGCAACTCCTGCATCAGAGTTTCCGGCTCCTGAATCCAATGTTCCCAGGGCTTTTCAAAAATTTCCTCGCGATAACCCTTGGTATTGATCTGGCCATGGCCGTACTTCGCATGAACCGTGTTGTCCTTGTACTGGCGCATGATGCCTTTGTTAAAACCATCGAACAGAAAGAGCGCGGTCACCCCGAAGCCAACCGTCAGAAGTCCAACCAGACTGCGCCGGTAATTGCGTAAGAGATTCAGAAAAGCGATCTTAATGAGCATCAGCTTGACCTCCGGCTTGCAGGCGACCGTCTTTTAAATAAAGCACGCGACTGGCATAGTCACGCGCCAGGGGATCATGGGAGCTAATGATAATGGTGCGGCCCTGGGCGCAGAGATTTTTCAAAAGGAGGAGAATGCTGCGGGCCGTGTCCTGATCCAGGCTGGCGGTCGGTTCATCAGCCAGAATCACGGCCGGTTGCTTGGCGAGAGCCCGGGCAATGGCCACCCGCTGCCGTTGCCCGCCGCTGAGTTCCTGGGGCCGCTTGGTGCGATGGTCCCAAAGATCAACCGCCTCAAGCGACTCCTGCACCCTCTGCTTGCGTTCGGCGCTCGGCACGCCCTGTCGAGTCAAAAAGAATTCAACATTTTCCGCGGCGCTCAGCACATCGAAGAGGTGAAAGCTTTGAAAAATAAATCCAAGCTGAAAGCGCCGCAGCTGATTTTTCTTTCCTTCATCAATGGCCTGAAGCTCCTGCCCCTGAAAAAAGATCTTTCCCGTTTGCAGGGGCTCGATGAGGCCGAGCAGGTTGAGCAGTGTGGATTTCCCCGAACCGCTGGGCCCCATGATCAGGCAGAATTCCCCGGCTGTGATCTCAAGGTTCACATCATGCAGGGCAGGGAACAGTTGCTGGCCCTGTCGATAACTGTGGGAGATCTGTTGACACGAAAAGAGTGAAGTCATGCGGCGCCCTTCCCTGAGGAAACGAGAGCCGTAATCACCGGCCCCCAGATATGCACGAGGAGTGAAACACTGGCGAGGCCTTCGGCGGCTTTGGGTTTTTCCTCACCCCACAGAGCGCAGCCGATCCAGGTTCCTATCACGACCAGAATATACGGCCAGCTGCTGCTGAGGGAACCTCCGGTTTTCAGCAGGACACCCGCCATGGCCACCGCACTGGTGAAGACCATCAAGGCGAGGGCGCCGCGCCGCCCATAAACCAGGCGATAGGTGCGCAGAAGTTCATGCGCCTTGGGATCGAGTTTCCGGGCGATCTCATAGGTGAAAAATGCGCCCAGGATCATCACGCCCGACCAGATCGCGGGCCGGCTGTTGACGTCACCCATCAAATGGGCCGCCGATAAAATAAGGGGCAGAAGAATCAGCTGATGAGTGGTGGCATAAAAGAAGGGTCGCTGCTCCAGCCAGGCGCCGCAGTAAAATTCCACATACATGAGATAAAGCCAGACCGTGGTCATGATCCAAAAGTATCCGGCATACGAAAGGTCAGCCGCCAGCAGACCGATTCCGAAAAAGATCTGCAGGGCCAGGGTAAAACCGATCACTTTTTTCGCTGTCGCGACCTGGATCAGGCCACGCGGCAAAGGTCGTTCCGGATGAGCGGTGAGATCCTTTTTGTAATCCTTCACTTCATCCATCAGCCGCAAACAGAAAAAGAACACGAGCAGCATCACAGGACCCAGGATGCGCGCGGCCAGGTTGAAATCCGTGGAAAGCGCCAGCTGTCCCTGCCAGGCCATGCCCACCGTGAGCAGCAGATAAACCGGCAGTGGAAAACGTTCCTTGATGTAAATCAACCACGGTAAACGCATGTCGCTCCCTTTAAGCTGGCTTCCCGATCGATGCGCGCCTGATGACGGCGATCGCGACGAATGGTGGTCTCGTAAATCATCTTCACATCGGGACAGACGCTGCGGATCGTGCTCAGGCGAACCCGGGCGTTCTCCACATAGACAGCGCGCTGTCCATCCGCGCCGCGTTTGATAAAGGCCTTGCTGCTGCCGATGGCGGCATAGATCCGCTGCTCATCGGTGAAATCCTCGGGCGGCTGATGATCGCGGCCCTGATACCACCAGCCGCGCGTTTCCTGTTCCACCCGATCCCCGAGCCGATGCCAAAGCCGACCGGCTTCATCCTTCTGCTTATGCTCGCGGTTGGCCACGGCATCCGCCAAATACTCGGGACAGACATGCGGTCCGTGAATCCAGAGCTGCCCGTTCATTTCCTTATGCTGCAGACCGCTCCAGGGTTCTCCCAAGAACAGGGTCTGAAAATAACCCCGTTCCCGACTCCAGCGCACGGCCGCACGCGCATCACAGGTGGCCACCGGCTCCGCTTCGGTGCTGCCATACACATGGGTAATTTCAGCCGCGGGCCACAGCGCAAAGGCCCGTTCGAAAATCGCGCAATCCGTCTGCGCCCCGCCCACATGCAGCGCCTTGAGTTTTTTCAGTTGGGCTCTTTGCATCAGACGCAAAAGAAAGGCCGGGCCGCAGGTGGAACTCACCGGCTGCAGGGCCTCGGGAAGACCATCGAGCTGAGACAGCACATCATCCCTGGCACGCGCGGGGATCACCACCGAGCAGCGGCCATCGGCAAGATTCGCGAGAGCGAAATTGGCAAAGATACAAAGGTCGGCCCCGCGATGCTGATTGAAATGCAGGGCTTCATTCAAGGCCTGATGCTGGGCCCGCAGGTAACCATGAGTTCGCACCATGCCCTTGGGCTTGCCACTGGTGCCGGAGGTAAAGGTGATAATGCAGGGGTGCGCGTCGCCCAGATTCTGGGTGACCGCGGCCTCCGCCTGGCCGGAGAGGAGTTCACGGCTCGATATCCAATGGGGAATACGGCGAACCCCAGGCACACGCAGTCCCCAGAGTTGTCCGAGACGTCCCGCAAGAAAAGCTTGGGGCTGGACCGTGGCAAAGACATGCTGCAGACGATCGAGCGGCATCCACGGCTCGACCAGCACGGCCGTGATCCCGGCCCGGGCCAGGGCCAGGATGCAGCCATAGAGCAGATGACTCAGATCAATGAAGAGGAGGACCTGATCACCAGGCTTCAGACCCTTCCTCTGCAGAACGCCATGAATCCTTTGGGACAGCTGATCCAGCTCACCGAAACTGCAGGCGCCCGAATCCGGCAGCCAGAGGGCCGGCTGATCTTTTTTTGCAAGGATTTGGGCGTCGATGAGCGTGGCCGCATTCATGAAAATTTCCTCGGGCGTTAGGCATCACCACTCCATCATAGCAATTCTGCGCCACAGGGAAACAGCAGAAGGACGTCAGCTCTCGCTTTTCAGCCACTCGAAGAGTTTGTAGTGCGCATCGGTCATTCCCAGGCGTCGGTAGCTGTCTTCAGCCTGGCTATTTTCCTTGTCAACATAGAGGCGGATACCGGCCAGGCCGGGGTCACGCTGGACCCGATCCTGAAGAAAGGCATAAAGACTGCGCAGGGCGCCACGGCGCCGATAGGCCGGTATCACAAAAACGGAATGAAGCCAAAGCACGCGCCGGGCTCGCCAGTCGCTCCATTCGTGCTGCACCATGGCGCAACCGACCGGAACCTCGTCCTGCGTGATCACGTAGTAGGTGCCCTCGTCGGGTCTCTGCAGAAAACTTTGGATACCGCGCCGGACGGTGTCCCGATCCAGCGTCAGTCCTTCCGATTCGAGGGCCATGGCCACCTGAAAGTCGCAGAGTCGTTCGACTTCCTCCAGACGGGCCTCACGCACCAGAAATTCAGGGCGCATCCTTGAATTTTCCTTCCAACTGAGCGAGGCGTTCCTCCATGATCCGGATCTTGCGGAAATGCTCCCTCATATGCCGCATATAGACGACGCCCCGTTTCCAATCACCGGCGGGTTCGGCAGGAAAGCCCACATAGGTGCCGGGCTTATCGATATTCTCAATCACCCCGGTCTTGGCCCCAATGCGGGTGCCGCTCACCACATGCAGGTGATCCGCCACCCCCGAGTGTCCCCCCATGAGCACCCAGTCGCCGATGGTCGAGGAACCGGCCACACCCCCATAAGCCGAGAACATGCAATGCTCTCCGACTTCCACATTGTGTCCAATGTGGACCTTGTCATCGAATTTGCAGCCGCGCTTGATGAGTGTTTCCCCGTTGGCCGCGCGGTCGATGGTCACCGAAGCGCCGCATTCCACATCATCCTCGATGCGCACGATGCCGATCTGCGGAATCTTGCAGATTTCACCGCCGCTCACCGCAAAACCGAAACCATCGGCGCCGATCACGCAGCCGGCATGGAGGAGACAACGCTGACCGATCCGGCAACCATGGTAAATAACGGTCTGGGGATGCATGACGGTATCCGCTCCGATCACCACATCCTGACCAACATAGACGTGAGGATAGAGCACCACCCGATCGCCGATGATCGAACCGCGGCTCACATAGGTGTAGGCACCGATGGTAACGTCCTTGCCGAGCGTGACGCCGTCCTCGATGATCGCGGTCGGATGCACACCTTGGGGGCCATGGTCCACTTTGTGAAAGAGCAAAGCGACCTTGGCATAAGCAAAATGCGGATCCTTGTGCAGGATCTGCGGTCCCTTGAATTGCGCCTGCACATCGCGCGTGATCAGGGCCGTGGCTCGGGATTCGGGAATAAACTGCAAAAACGCGGTGCTGCCGAGAAAGGTGATATCCCCGGGCCCGGCGACTTTGATGCCCGCGACTCCGGTAATCTCGGGATCACCGGCCTCGGGGTTGGCCACGCCGGCCTTCAAATAAGCTGCGATTTCACTGATCCGCATCACGACGCTCCTGTACAAAGCGATCGACCAGGGTCGCCGCGCAGCCCACATAATCAGCCGGTGTCATGGCGAGCAGCCGTTCCTTGACCGCATCGGGCAGTTCCGGGCAATCGCGAATCAGCTTCTGCAGATCCGCAGCGGCCACCGTTTGACCGCGGGTGGCATGTTTCAAACGCTCATAGGCATCGGTGATTTCAAAGCGCCGCATGGCCGTTTGAATCGCTTCGCCCATGACCTCCCAGGATTGATTAAGATCCGCGGCGATCGCCTCTTCATTCGGGCTGATCTTGCTGAGGCCCTTCAGGAAAGACTCATAGGCCAGCACCGCGTGGCCAATAAAGGTTCCGAGTGTCCGCTGCACAGTGGAATCGGAGAGGTCACGTTGCCAGCGTGAGATCAAAAGCTTATCGCTGTAGTGTGTCGCGAGACTGTTCGCCACCCCGAGGTTGCCTTCGGCGTTTTCAAAATCGATCGGATTGATCTTGTGCGGCATGGTCGAGGACCCGATCTCACCGGCCTTGGCCTGCTGCTTGAAATATTCAATGGAAATATACGACCAGATATCCCGGCAGAGTCCGATCAAAATCGTATTGAACCGTTTGATATCCTCGGCATAGGCGACCATGCTGTCATGATTTTCAATCTGCGTGGTCAAAAGATTCTGCTTCAGACCGAGGCGCTTTTCAATGAAACCCTGAGTCAGATAAACCCAATCCACATCGGGATAGGCTGCGAGATGGGCATTATAGTTGCCCACCGCACCGCTCATTTTTCCTTCCAAAGCCACCGCAGCCAGGTTTTGCCGCTGCTTCCAAAGGCGATGGGCGAAGACAGCCAGTTCCTTGCCGAGCGTGGTGGGGGATGCCGTCTGCCCGTGCGTCCGGGACAGCATGGGCAGGTTCTTATAACGCAAGGCCATCTCTTCCAGTTCCGTCACGATGCGATCCATCGTGGGCAGGATCACGCGCTGCCGCGTTTCGTGCAGCATGAGTCCATAGGCGAGATTATTGATATCTTCCGATGTGCAGGCGAAATGAATGAAGGCGAGGATTTTTTTATTGGCACCGGCTTCGGCCAGGGTTTCCCGCAAATAGTATTCCACGGCCTTCACGTCGTGGTTCGTGGTTTTTTCCAACTCCTTGATGCGAAGCAGGGCGGAATCCGGCACCTGCTTCGCGAGCTGTTCCAGGCGCTCACGGACCGCAGCGGTCAGCTCGAATTCTCCAGGGAGGGCCGGATGATCAACCAGATGCAGTATCCATTCAGCCTCGACACGGATACGAAACGACATAAGCCCGGCCTCGCTCAGCAAAGGGGCCAGGTTTTCGAGTTTGGAACGATAGCGTCCATCAAGAGCGGACAGAGCAAAGAGTTGGTCCTGAGAAGATCGTGGCAAGGATGGCTCCTTTTCGACTGAAGTCGCGAGGACAGTTTCCGTAGGGTATGAAGACCCCCATGCTATACCACGGTCCGCACCCCAGTTCCAGTGGACAGCCAGGCTTTCATCAGCTAAAAAGCCGATGCAAAGCAGAGAAACGCCAACAGCAGGAAGGGCTATCCCATGGGTAACGTGACCATCCTCGTCGGAGCGCAGTGGGGCGACGAAGGCAAGGGCAAGTGGATCGACATCATGGCCGACAGCGCGGACATTGTTACGCGCTACCAGGGCGGCAACAACGCGGGACATACCCTTTACGTGGACGGCCAAAAAGTGGTGCTCCATCAGATACCAAGTGGTATCTTTCATCCCGGTAAAATCAGCGCATTGAGCACCGGGGTGGTGGTGAATCCCCATCAGCTGGTCGAGGAAATGCGCAAGGTCAGTCCTTTTGTGAAACTGACGCCCGAACGGCTGTGGCTCTCGGCCCGGGCCCACGTCATTTCTCCTTGGCACATTCATCTGGATGGCAAAAAAGAGGCGGAATCGGCGCAACCGATCGGCACCACCAAACGCGGCATCGGGCCTACCTATGCGGAAAAAGCCAACCGCACCGGTCTGCGCCTCGGGGATTTTATCAACCCGGACCGCCGGGCCCGCTGGTATCACTTGATGCAGCAGAGCGTGCAGGGCTTTGTCACCCATCGGGAGGTGTATCGCGAGGATTGGCTGCGTTTCGAGGAAGCGGCGGAACAGCTGGCGGATTTCATCTGCGATGCGGAACTGCGGGTGCGGAAGGCGATTGAATCCGGCAGGAAAGTTTTGCTGGAAGGAGCGCAGGGGGCTTTGCTCGATATCAATCACGGCACCTATCCTTATGTCACCAGCAGTGAAACAGCGGCAGGCGGGGCCTTTGCAAGCCTTGGCTTCTCCCCGAAGCGCATTGATAAAATCTACGGCGTGGCGAAAGCTTATGTCACGCGCGTCGGTGAAGGGGCCTTTCCCACGGAATTGAAATGCGAAACCGGGCTTTTGATCGCCACCCGCGGCAAGGAATTCGGGGCCACCACCGGACGCCCGCGCCGCTGCGGTTGGCTCGATGCGGTGGCGCTGCGTTACAGCGCTCAGATCAGCGGTTATGATGGCATCATTCTGAACAAGATGGATATCCTCACCGATCTGCCTGAGGTGAAAGTCTGTGTGGCCTATGAGCATCCCAAGCTCGGACGCATCGAGGATTTCCCCTGGGATCATGAAGTGCTCGCTGCCTGTACACCCGTTTATAAAACCTTTGCCGGCTGGAAAGAGGAGATGCCACGCACAGGTCGCATGGCGGATCTTCCGGCAAATGCCAGAAAATATGTGGACGGCGTGGAGGAAATCCTCGGCTATCCCATCAGCATGGTGGGCACCGGCGTCAATCGCCAGGATGCACTTTTTCGCTAGGCTTTCTGCATGATCTTCCGGGACAGCGCGCGCTGTCCCACTTTCCCACTTGCCTGCTTGAGCAAATTCTGCGAACGTCTTCCCATACAATTTTCCAGGTCAATATGGGAAAGGACAACATTATGAAACGGATCTCTCAACTGCTTGTATCGGCTGTCTTCCTCGCCAATAGTGCCTTGGGTTTCGCCGCTGTGAAAACCAAAACAGTGGACTATAAAAAGGGCAAGGAAGCTTTTCAAGGTTTGCTCGTTTATCCTGACAATGCAAAAGGCCAGTTGCCTGGCATTCTGATGATTCACAACTGGATGGGCGTGAGCGACGAAACCAAAAAGCAGGCCACGCGCATGGCTGAGCTGGGTTACGCGGTCTTCGCCGCCGACATTTACGGCAAGGATATTCGTCCGAAAACTGTGGAAGAAGCCGGCAAGCTTGCCGAAACCTATCGCGGGAATCGCCCGCTGTTCCGGGAACGACTGCAGCTGGGTCTTGATGTTCTGCGGGGACAGAAAGAGGTGGATGCGAACAGGATTCTGGCCGTGGGCTACTGCTTCGGCGGCACGGGCGTGATTGAACTCGCCCGCGCGGGTGCGAATGTCAAAGGCGTTGTCAGTTTCCACGGCGGTCTCGACAGTCCCACGCCTGCGGATGGCAAAAATATCAAAGCCAAGGTCCTCGCGCTGCATGGTGCCGATGACCCCTATGTGAAGGCGGAAGACCTGGCCGCCTTCGAGCAGGAGATGCGCGATCATAAAGTGGATTGGCAGCTCTATAAATATGGCAATGCTGTGCACAGCTTTACCGAAAAGAGCGCCGGCAATGATCCCAGCAAAGGCGCAGCCTATAACGCGGAAGCGGATGCCCGCTCCTTCGAAGCCTTCAAGGATTTCGCCAAGGAATCGTTTTAGTTTTGGTGCGGAGAAGGAGACGCTTCTTCGATGCAGGACCCGCTCCTTTGAAGCATGCAAGGATTTCGTGAAGAAATTCGTCTAATTTTAGTCCGATGGGGTGGAATCATGGTGAGCAAGGATCGTCGTTTGGATTTGACTGTTGATATCCCCCCCATCCCGGATCTGCCTGCCGCGCTCCAGGGTTTTCATCCGATCCTGCAGCACTGGTTCCAGCAAAAATTCAAGGAGCCCACCCCGGCTCAGCAGCAGGGCTGGCCCCTGCTCCAGCAGCATCGCAATACCCTGATCGCCGCGCCCACCGGGGGTGGCAAAACCATGGCCGCGTTTTTTGTGGCCATCGACGATCTGTTCCGTCAGGCGGTGGAAGGCGGACTCGATGCCGGCATTCAGGTGCTTTATCTTTCCCCACTGCGCGCTCTGTCGAATGATGTGAAGAAAAACCTGGAGCAGCCGCTGCAGGAAATCATGGAAACAGCCAAGGCCGCCGGTCTGCATCCGGATCCGATTCGCATCGGTCTGCGGACGGGTGATACCACGGCGACCGAAAGGGCGCGGATTCTTCGCAATCCCCCGCATATTCTGGTGACCACGCCCGAGTCGCTCTTTCTGATGCTGAGCTCGGGCCGGGCGCGCACCATTCTGCGTTCCATCAAGTCCGTGATCATTGATGAAATCCATGCACTCGCCCGGGACAAGCGCGGCTCGCATTTGAGTCTGAGCCTGGAGCATCTCAATTCGCTCTGTCCCCGCCCTCCGGTTCGGATTGGTCTCTCCGCCACACAAAAACCTTTGGAGACGATCGCCCAATTTCTGGTCGGTGGCGCCAGCGGCGCACGACCCTGTGAAATTATTGATGTGTCGAAACAAAGGGATGCGGACCTCGATATCGTGGTGCCGGATCAGCCCCTCAGCGCGGTGTGCAGTCACGAGATGTGGGGGGAACTTTATGGCAAGCTCGCTGCGATGATCGAGTCGCATCGCAGCACGCTGATCTTTGTGAATACACGGCGCATGGCGGAGCGCATCACCTTCCAGCTGAGTGAAATGCTCGGTGAGGATGCTGTCGCAGCGCATCATGGGAGTCTGTCCAAGGACAAGCGTCTGATGGCCGAGGATCGCCTGAAAAAAGGCGAAATCAAGGCGATCGTGGCCACAGCTTCACTCGAACTCGGGATTGATGTGGGGACGATCGACCTCGTTTGCCAGATCGGATCGCCCCGGAGCATCGCGGCCTTTGTGCAAAGGGTGGGACGTTCAGGTCACGCCCTCGGATTGAAACCCAAGGCGCGTTTGATTGCCCTGACCCGGGACGAATTGATCGAATGCCTGGCCCTGATGCGCGCCTATCGCGAAGGCACGATGGATAGCATCGAAATTCCCGAAGTGCCCTTTGATATCCTCGCGCAGCATATTGTCAGCTTCGTGGCCTGCGATCACCGTTCGCCGGATGACATCTTTAATCTCTGCCGGGAAGCCTGGCCCTTCCGCGACCTTAAACGTGAAGATTTTGACAAAACGCTCGGCTGGCTCGCCGATGGGATCGGGTCCGCCACGCGACGCGGGGCCTATCTGCATTGGGACAAGATCAACCATGAACTCAGACCGCGGCGGAACGCGCGCCTTGCGGTCGTGATGTCCGGTGGCGCGATTCCCGAGCAGAATGCCTACCGCGTGATCAATGGTGATGATCAGTCCTTTGTCGGAACGGTCGATGAGGAATTCGCCGTCGAAAGTCAGAAGGGTGATGTGTTCCTGCTCGGCAATCATTCCTGGCAAATCCTTGGACTTAAGGGTGACAGCCTCCTGGTCAAGGATCTTCATGGAGCGCCGCCGACCATTCCCTTCTGGAAGGGTGAAGCGGGAGGACGGACCTATGAACTGTCGCAGGAATTGAGTCGCCTGCGTCGGGAGGCGGACGACATCCTTAGCGCACAGGAAACCCCGGAGTGGCGCGAACCGGATCCGCAGAAGGATCCAGAACTTTGGGCTGCGTATCGGCGTCTCTTGCTGGAACATTTGCAGAAAACCTACAGCATCGATCCATCCCTGGCCACCCAGGCGGCTGATTTTCTTGCGGCGCAAAAGATTGCGCTCGGGATTCTGCCGACTCAGGAACGGGTGGTGTATGAGCGCTTCTTTGATGAAACCGGCGGCATGCAGCTGATCGTGCATGCGCCTTTCGGCAGCCGTATCAACCGCGCGTGGGGTCTGGCGTTCCGGAAAAGATTCTGCCGTGGTTTCGACTTTGAACTGCAGGCCAGCGCCACCGATAACGGGATACTTTTGTCCGTTGGCCCCAACCAAAGTTTTCCTTTGGAATCGATGTTCAAAATGCTGAATCCGCATAATGGACGCTCGGTTCTGATTCAGGCCCTGCTCGATGTGCCGATGTTTGAAATTCGCTGGCGCTGGAATGCGACGCGGGCTCTTGCCGTGCTGCGCATGAAAGGGGGCAAGCGGGTGCCACCGCATCTGCAGCGCTATCAGTCGAACGATCTTTTGACCGCTGTTTTTCCCCAGCAAACGCAGTGTTTTGAGCATCGGACCGGGGATCTGGAAATTCCGGATCATCCGCTTGTACGGCAGACGGTGCAGGACTGTCTGCAGGAGGCGATGGACTGTGTGCGTTTCGAACAGATCCTGCAAAACATTGCCGCCGGTCAGGTGGAACTTTTGGCCCGTGACACGCGGGAGCCTTCCCCCTTCTGCTATGAATTGATCCATGCGAACCCTTATGCATTTCTGGATGATGCCCCGCTTGAAGAACGCCGCATTCGGGCTCTGGCTACCCGCCATCGGCTGGAGCCGCAGGTCTTCAATGATCTGACCGCTCTCGATCCGGGTGCGCTGTCGCAGGTGGTGAGTGACGCCTGGCCTTTGATCCGGGATCCGGATGAACTTTATGATGCCCTGAAACAGCTGGTGTTTTTCCCAGTGGATGAGATCCAGTTTTACCAGAGCATGCTCCAGGAGCTGCAGAAGAAAAATCGGGCTCGGATCCTGACGCTCGGGACGAAAAGTTTCGCCTATGCCTATGAACTCGATGGCGAGATTCAGCTGCTTTATCCGCAGCATTTTGCATTGCAGAATCCCGATATGGAAGCCCAGCAAAAGGCCCTGCTGCGCCTTCTGCGGGGGCAGCTCGAATGCCTCGGTCCCATGACTGCTCGTGCCTTGAGCGAAAGGCTGCTGCTGCCGGAACATGAAATTCTCGCCGGCCTGCAGCAGCTTGAAAGTCTGGGTGTGATCCTGTCCGGTGTGTTCAGCAAGTCCAGCGGCACGGAGCGCGAATGGTGCGAGCGGCGTCTTTTGCATCGCATGCATCGGCTCACCATCGAAGGTCTGCGCGAGCAGATTCGTCCGGTATCGCGGGCGGTCTTTTTGCGTTTTCTGGCTCGCCATCAAAGAGCAATGCCCGAGCAGCGCTGGTCACCGCATGATAATCTTCTGCCTCTGATTGAAATGATGCAGGGGCTCGAACTGCCGGCCAGTGTCTGGGAAAATGAAGTCTTCACAGCCCGCGTCCAGGGTTATCGTGGGCGTGAACTGGATGCCCTTTGTCAAAGCGGGCAGGTGGTCTGGGGCCGCATTTATGTGGCGCCACCCAAAGGTGAGAAGGCCAACCGGAATCGTCTGCTGAGTCGGACCACGCCTCTCAGTTTTCTGACCCGCTCGGGGCTCAATTGGGTGATTCCGGAGACGCGTGAGCTGCTCGTCGATCGCTTGAGCGACAGCGCGAAAAAAATCTGGCAGCTGATGGAGCAGCGCGGGGCTTTATTTTTCGATGAAATCAATGCGCTCAGCAAGCTCCTGCCCACCCAGATTGAAGATGGTCTGAGCGAACTCATGAGCATGGGCTTTGTCGCGACCGACAGCTTTGCCGCGGTACGCCCTCTGCTGAATCCCGATCGCAAGGCCCGGCAGCCCGCTTCGGTGCGTGATGCCCGGCAGATTCGTTATCAAACCGATTTCCGAAGCGGTGGCCGTTATGCACCCTTTGCCTTGCATCGCCTGCCTTTAAGCCAGGAAGAGCGACTGGAACAATGGGCCTGGCAGCTGCTCAAACGCTATGGGGTCATCTTCCGCGATCTTTTGCGCAAGGAATCGCTGGCCCCGAGCTGGGGTGAACTCGTGGTGGTTTATCGCACGTTGGAAGCCCGTGGATTGATCCGCGGTGGCCGCTTTGTGGAAAAGGTCGGGGGTGAACAGTTCGCGCTGAAAGAGGCTATCGACGCCCTGCGCGCCTGTCGCGATGCCCCTCCGGATCCCGACTTTATCGTTCTTACGGCAGCTGATCCCTTGAACTGGATGGGCGTGCTCAGCGATGATCCGAAGCTCGCCTCCCAGGCGCGGCATCGCGTGGCCCTCTGGTCAGGACGCTACGTGGCCTATCGCGAGGCCGGAGAATGTCACGTCCTGGATGAAAGCCTCGACGCGGAGCAACGCATGCGGGTGGAACGCGCGCTCCGTTTGAACGGAATGTTCCGCCAGCAGGATCCCTTCCTCAAGGAACCTCCTGTCCCTGTGAAACAAAACGAACTTCTGGTCCGTGAGGAACGTGGCACCAAACCCCTGGTCCGCAACTGGCGCAAGTTTCTTTCCGGGCAGGGTGAGGATTGATCCGCCCTGCAAGGCGGAACGAAAAACGGGGAAACCCGAAGGTTTCCCCATCCATTTGTGATTCCAGAGACTCGGTTTCTGAAATCAACTCATGTTAGATTCTGAAGTCAACCTTGGCGTAATAGGTTGTGTCGGCACCGCTCCCACGGAAGACAGAGTCGCTGTCATCCTGGTTTGGCAGCTGACGGAAGATATTGTCACCACCGACGTTGATCTTCGCGTTCTCCGAAACTTCGAGGCCGTAGTTCAGCTCCCACGAAGTGTAGGCTCCGATATAACCATAGCTCTGGACGGCTTTGAAAATACGCGACTGGGTACGCGATGTGACCGTGACATCATGGATGTCATAGGCATAACCAAAAGAGTTGTTCCATTTCCAACGAGGGCCATAGATTTCAAGCTGCTTTTGGAAAGGTCCACCGGGCAATTCCTGAGTTTCGTAGTTCAGGACATAGGCATAGTCCGTACGGAAGGACAGGGTCCCGAATCCGAATTTCTCACTGGCATAAGCCCGGACATCCAAACCGCTGGTACGCACGGTCGAAAGGTTGGTTGTAGGGCTCAGGAAGCCCGTGATGTCACCGGTAACGGGGTTACGAATGATAGCTGTTCCAGTGGGAAGGGCAATGCCGTTGGCCTCCATTTTGGTCAACTGTTCCGCACTCACGCTGCCGATACCGTCCTCGATCTCGCTTCGGTAGTACTGAAGGTTCAGGCCGTAACCCGTAATAGGCTCAAAACCAATGAAGACGTTCCAGTTTTCTGAAGTCTCGGGCTTGAGGTCCGGGTTGCCGCCCGAAAGTATCGTACCCGACACCGTAAACTCACAGTAGGTTTGAATGTCAGTCGCATTGCCCGCAGCTTGCGCCTGCTGACACTTCAGGTGGTCCGTCGCCGACGTATAGTAGGTGTTGGTCGAATCATGGACATCGCGTAGACTCGGAGCCTTGAAACCAGTGCCGTAGTTCGCGCGGAAGAACCATTCCGTGCCGATACGATACTGAAGACCAAGCGCCGGGTTGAATGCATCACCAAAATCGGTGTAGTCATCATAACGGGCCGCAACGCTGGCTTCCAGAGTCGAAACGATAGGTACCTTCAGCTCGGTGAAAATAGCATTGGCTTTACGTTCGCCACTGCCACCGCCGCCGCCGAGGCCTTTGATAAGACCGTTGACTTTGTTCGCTGACGCTTCGTTGAGGTAGGATTCGCGAATCTGCGAAATACCTGCAGCATAACCGAAGTTGCGTGCACCGATATCAAAGGAGCCGGAATAAATGATTTCGGCTGAACGTGCCAGACTTTCATTGGTATCCGCAGCATTAAGCCGATAGGCATCGAGACCGCCGGCAGGAGGCACAGCAAACACATCGTATTCGCCGGTCCAGATCGCATCGCTCAGACGCTGTTCATCCCAGCGGTTCAGCCAGTGGTGGGTCCGCGAGATGCGACTTTCCGAGAAGCTGAACTCCAACTGGTCACCGTTGTCAAAGTCATGGGTCAACGAAGCCGTACCCGATGTTGTCAGCTGTTCCGTTCGGGTCGCTGATCCAGGAGCTGCCACAAGGCGACCGTGGACGTAGACTCCGGCTTCACCCCCGCGGTCATCGTTGGGCATGTAGTTCGGAGCAACAGGTTTGTTATTGAGTTCAGGATGGTTCGCATCGATTGCAGCCTGCGAAACCATGAATCCGTCCGAACTCTCGTCGATAGGCTCTGGAATTCCGCGGCTTCTTGCAGTTTTCCTGGTCGCGAAGAGACGGACACCAACTTTGGTGTTATCGGTCACCTGGTAGGAAAAGTCATCCAGGACAGAGAGCTTTTGAATGGGGCCAGAGAGCCTCCATTCATCCATATAGTTGTAAGAACAGAAGGTGTTCTTGCCCAGCACTCTCTGCGCATCACAATCGGAGCCTGGATGAAACCCGTTATCCGTTCCGTAGTAGGAGAAGGGATAGCCGAAAATGGAGCGATAGGATTTGTCAACCCAAGGCCGGTTTCCGATGCCCTGGCCTCTGTCTTCGTCCCATTGGAACGTAATGATGTTGGTGGACCGATCGGAAGCCGTGCCCGCGATAACATAGGCCTGGTCATGATCGCCGCCACCGGTATAGTGGGATTTGGTTTTACCGTAGCCAAAAGCCATGCCATCGAAATCCTGGCGGGTGATAATGTTCACAACACCCGCAGCAGCGTCTGTACCATAGATGGCGGATGCGGTGCCTGTGAGGATTTCAATTTTTTCCACGGCAGCGGTTGGAATGATCGAAAGGTCGATGATTTCCAGGTACGGGTCGCGAACCAGGCGGCGGCCATTCAAGAGAACCAGCGTATTGGAAGAGCCGAGACCGTGGATGTTATACCCCTGGGTTCCTGCCGGCGCTCCGTATCCGGAACCATAGCTGGTGGAACCAAAGGATGCGGTCGTAAGCTTTTCCAGGTAATCGTTGACGTTGGTGGCGCCGCTTTTTTTGATTTCTGCTGAATCAATCGTAATAACCGGCTTGGGACCTTCCAATTCGATCTGCTTGATGCGGGAGCCGGTAACAGTAATACGCTCCTTGTTTTTGGGAGCCTCGTCCGCCTTGGCGTCACTCGTGGTGGCTGGAGTTGATGCAGCTGGCGCCGGCGCGGTCGGTTGCTCGGCAGCAGGATCAGGCTGCTGACCCTGGGCACTGATCTCGAAACTTACAGCACACAAGGCCGCCAGCAGCGAAATACTGATTGGTTCAAAACGGTAACGACTCTTACGATGGTGACCCACAATGTTCCCCTTTCGACTGAATGTCTCGGCTTTCCGGCCTTCGCCGTTGGTACTTCGCATGGCGCAACAATTTGCTACGATCATGGACCGGAACGCCATTGCTAGTACGAGATTCGGCTGAGCCATTGATTCTCGGAACCGTCATAACCAAATTTTCATGTTTCGGGCAAGTGTCTCTGCAGGCGGGCGGCGTTATCTGCGCTCACTTTGAACAATAGCTTTATTAGTCTTGATAGCAATTATTCACTATGAGCAATGTAATACGCCTAATCGGCACGTCTTCATGCCAATACGACTTTAATGGCCGGCCCATGCAGGGCGGCCTTGAGACAAGAGATGGTGATCAGAAAAGATCACTGACAGGCCGGATTCGACCAATCGGGATGGGACCAGTCACAGGGCTTGCTGCCGCCTTCGCTGCAGGCCGGGTTGCTCCAATCAGGGTTGGACCAGTCGCAGGCGCCTTCGGATGGTCGGTCGTGGCGACAATTGCCCCAACCTCCCGTGCTTTGACACTGGCAGTAGCGATACACGCAATTCGCGCATTCCAGCCATTTACCGACATGAACCGTGGCGCCCTGCCAGCTGCAGGTGACCCCAGGCTGGGAATCGGTATAACGCTCACAATCCGCGGTGACACTCATGGGATCCACTTCCACCAGAACTGCCTGCGGATCACGCCACGTGCGGCGCATGTTTTGAACAGCCCGGGTGAAGTCGAAACGCCGTTCATGACCGCGGTTGGCTTTCAGGATAAAACCCAGCACAGAATCGGAAGACTGACGCGCGGTCAGCTCCGCGCCGGTACCAGGATCATGCCCTTTGATAATGCCAACAACCTTGACGTTACAGATGACATCGTACGCGGCCGTGCTGCGCATGGTGAGGACGGCTGCACTTTCCGATGGAATGGTGAAGGTTCCATCGGTGACGGTCAGGTGCACGGGCTCTGCAAGAGTCATCGGGCTCAGGCCCCAAAGAAGTCCAAGTCCCAGAATGCGAAGGATCTGGCGACTGAAAAAACTTTTCATGAAAATCTCCTGTTCGAATGCGTCAGTGGACTTCAAGGTTGACGCTGGAGTTGACCAAATGTTGCAGGTCCGTCCTTTGGAAAAATCTCAGGCGCAGTTCGGATTCGTCCAATCCGGTTGGGTCCAGTCACAGGGTGGATGATGATCCCCCTCGTTTTTGCAGGCAGGATTGCTCCAGTCGGGATTGCTCCAATCGCAAGGTTTGGTGCCATCGGTCTGGCAGGAAGGATTGGTCCAATCAGGATTGCTCCAATCACAGGCGCCATCATCCGGTTTTTCATTGGTGCAATTTCCCCATTTGCCACCGGGCTGACATTGACAGTAACGCCATTTGCAGTTTTTGCATTCCAGCCATTTGTTTTGGAAGACACTGGCTCCCTGCCAGGTGCATTGACCAGGACTGGCGAGTCCCGCTGTCGCGCTGAATCCCAGGGTGAAAACAGTGAGGGCTTGCAGAAGAGAGTTGTGAAGAGTCATACGGAATTTCCTTAGGTTGAAACAAAGTCAATGAAGGTTGCGGCACTTCACTAATTTGTTTCCATAGGCTTTGTCAAGCAGATGCGCAGACCTCGTAATTCCATGCAGAAGTTATTTGCGAGAACGCTCGCAATAAAAGTCAGAAACTTTCGTCACCTTGGGAGTGCATCCCATTCTAATTCTTTTTAATGAGGCATGAATTTTATGAACCCCAGACACGAGGCTCAGGATACGAAGGGTTGTCTTGGTTATGGTGCGGGTCTTCTCGCCTTGTGCATGGGATCGGGTCTCGTGTTCTTCACGTTGCAACCCAGCGTGGAGTCGCATGACAGCACGGAACATGAAGAGGTTTCTGTCCACAAGGAAGCAGGACCGCGCGTGATCGCACCTTATCCGGATCCTTTGCCGCCTCCTGTCACCCGTGCCGCCGCAGAATCCGGAAACCTTCCGGTTATCACCCATGACGTTCAGGATGTGACAGAGATCCCGGAGGATCCCACCCCGACCGTCGAAGTCATGGCTCCCGGCAAAATCCGTCTGACGGATGAACAACAGGAAATATTGAAAGGTCGCGGTTCCTCCTGGGGCAACGCCAACCCCGAGGCCGAGGCCATATTGCGTTCCATTCCCAAGGAAGCTTTCACGAGCGACTGGTAACGATAAGCAAAAGGAGATTCCCCATGAAAAAGGGCTGGCTGATGACCGCTGTGATCATTCTATCCGCTCCACCTGCGCATGGCATGCTGCGGGTTCTTAAGTATCGGCCTTTGACGGAAGTGCAGGATCAGCAGATCTGTGTTTACGCCAAACACGAAAAGAACCGGAATCCGGACCATCAATTTCATCCGCAGAATACCCGCGATCCCATCGTCTGCCGCCTCAAAATCCTGGGCGAAGCCTGGCCACAGAAAGGTTCGGTCGCGCAGTCCCGAACGCTGGCCGCCTCGGTGGTGCAAAAGTTTGAGTTCGGGACTCTGACCAAGGCCTGCGTGTCATTTGCCAAGGATTTGCCGGAAGGATATCGCATCAAGGATTTTGCGGGAATGAATACGGAGTGTGCAACAGCGGAAGCGGCGCCACGGGTTTTCTCAGTGAATAAAGGATAGGGAGCCGAAGGGCCTCGGCCCTTCGCTCCTTGCGCTCTTACCAGTCCTGGCCAGGATCCTGACATTGATCCGGACTGCCGGCGCTGGCCTTGCAGGTCCAGTCACAATCCTCATAGTCAGGATCGCATTTCGTGTGGGGAGGCGGAATTTGTCCCGGATCTTCATTGGGACCTTTGAAGAGGCAGGAGGCGTGATACTGCTGGCTCTTCTTGTCCAATTTGTAACCAGGGCCGCCCTCCGACGTGTCAAAGACAAAGGTGTCCTGGAACTCGCGATAAGGCTTCACCACACGTTTGTCGACATAGTTCGTCAGGAGCACGCTGTCCGTGCCACGGTAGGCGCTGACCTGACCTTTGATGTCACAGAGAAGTTCCTTCGTCCCATTCCGGTTCGAAAAATTCCCGGTGACGAAAACCTGACCGTTGCCGCTCTCCGTTTTGCTGTTGGTGTCCGTAGGAGCCGGGATCTTGGGTTCCGAAGGCGGACGTTTGCCATTGCCTCCCCAGGCAAAAGCATCCACGGAGAGTGACAGGAACAGAGGCAGCGCAATGAGTGTGAATCGTTTCATGACAATGATTTCTCCATAGTGTTTCGGGACATTAATCGAGACGATGGCTCAGAAAATTTATTGCATGCGTTCCGCTTTTTATTTCGCATGATTAACATTCCCGATCAGTGCAATAAGGATTTGCTTTTGTCGTCTCGATTCCATAGGACAACACTCTATTTTTTCCTCACACACGAAAGGACGAGTTGATGAAAACAATAAGCTTGATTCTGATGCTCCTATCGGGACCATCCCTCAACGCCTGGGCCTATGAAGGCAAAGGCTTCAATCCGGGTGACTGGAAAATGATGCCCGCCTCGCTCGAAGACCGGGACGGTCAATGGCATCTGCGACTCAGGAATCTTGATCTCTTCCCTAAATACTGTTCGCTCCACGTGAGGCACAAAGGAGAGTCTTTACGGCCAACTGCCTCTTATTTGTTCAAAGCAGAACGCAGTCTCTCGCTGCCTTTAGGAATCAAGGTCCAGGAACCTTTGCAATGGACTGATCTTCAGACCCATATGTCCTGCATCCAACCTCATGCTGGTGAAAATCCGGAGGCCCTGCCGGATCCAGGCGCCTTGAGCTGCCAGATGGAAATGGAGGACTGCGGGCATATCTGCGAGGCCGAGTCCGGGAATGTCGACCGCTGCGAAAATAAGCATCTGCTTTTGGAATTTTCCCGGGCGAGTTATCAGGTCACGGAAACGGAAAAAACCCTCACTGGCCAGGTGCAGGTCCAATCGCTGGCGACGACGCCGCTCACCTGCCAGGCGGTGATGACGGCTCGTGTCATCGGCGGCGCGACAGGTGATGTCAGTGGAATCGTGGCCGCCACAGAAAGTTTTGTGATCGAACCAGGTCAATCCCGGAAACAGCTATGGACTTTTGATAAGAGCGAAGCCGGCGTCGGTCGGCACTTTGATATTTCCCGGCCGCGGATCGCAGCGCTTTGTGCCGTGGGGAAACTGCAAAAGGATGCCAGCTGGTATCAAAGCTGCCAGCCCCTCAAACGGCCGGAATGCAATTGGCTGCTTGTGAAGGATTAGACAGATTGATGCCTTGAAAATTTTTTAATAACGGAGTTGGCTATGAGACAGGGACTATTGAAATGGATTTTGAGTTTGGTCGCCGGCCTGAGTTTTTCCCAGTATGCCGCCGCATCTGCCACCTGCACCTGGCGTCAGTCCAAGGTTTTCAGCGGGGAATGGCTGGAATGCACGGACTGTGTCTGGCGCTTTTGTCAATGTCAGGACAATGGCAGCTGGGGAAATTGTACAAATGATCCGCCCCCGCAGGCCTGTGACTGGAACAACCCGGACTGGTCCAATCCTGCCTGCAGCGAAGGCGGATTCAAACCTTGCGATTGGAATCAACCTGATTGGAACAATCCTGCCTGCAATGCCGCACATCCCGGCGGCGTTCCGAATCAAAACTGCGCAAGCTGCCATCCCAATGGCATTCCGCCTCGCCGCACGGATCCGGGTGATTCCTATGACGCTCTGCTGTCCCTCGGCAAGGACATCTATGAACGTTCCTGTCAGGGTTGTCATAAGCCGATGCCCAATTCCACCAAACGCGGGCGCACAGCCGCGCAGATCGAAGCGGCGAAACCCCTTCACACACGGGAAAATCCAACCTGGGTGGCCGGTTTTAAATCGAAGGCCCTTGAACTTTATTTGAAATGATACCTGGGAAACAGGGCGACAGGCGGCTCCGGGCCGACTTCAGGAAACGGGCGAGTATTTAGCCCGTTTTCCTGAACTGAAACAAGTTCCAATTCTTCAAGATTTTGAATTCCAAAAAACCTTTTCCGTGAGCGGACATCCCGGTTAGTACTTCAATCAATCGATGCTTTGTATTTTTCAAGTTACTCTCTCGGAAAGGAACACACCGTGAAGTTACACCTGTCATGCGGGTTATTCAGCATGTTGCTGCTCGTCAGTGGCTGCTCCAAGGACAAAGACAGAAGTGTGAAGGCTGATCCGGCCATTCAAAATTCAGTGAACATTATCGATCCCAAAACAGCGCCCACCGCCAGTCAATTGGGACTGACCGATCGGAAGCTTATCAGCATTAAAAAATCAGCACTGGACAAGGAATTTCTGCTGCAGGCTTCCATGATGCGACAGGTGCCCATGCCAACCGCCAATGGTTTGAAAAGCCGGATCGTCGCCTTCAAACGCACAGATGATGCCCTTTTCATGATGGAAGCCACCCAGGGTCATGTCATCACCCAGGATCTTCCCTCGCAACTGATTCTCGCGCGCCTGCCGATCCTCAGCGAAACGGGCACGGACGTCATCATAGATTTCAGCGAGGGCATGGCCTCCACCTTCGTCTCGGGCGACTGGTATGGTTCGGATGATGGGGCGAGCTACATCAAAACCTTCCGCAGTGTGGAAGTGAAAACCAGTTTTATCGAGGACGCGACCTTTCACGACAACACGCTCACCATTCGGCAAATCGCCCAGGTCGCTGGAACGCAAGGTCTTGATACCATTGAAGTAAAGTATTATCTGGAGCCGTACAATCCCAGTCCGACCTTTGTGAAAACGCCAGGACAGCCCCTCGACATGTTCGGATTTTTCCAGGTGGCTCCTCTCTATCAATCCGACAAAGGCAACGGCCAGCTCACGACCTATGCCAGCAAGTGGGATACGACGAAGCCCATCGTTTACGCGATTTCGGCCAATACTCCGGCTGAATACGTCGAGGCTGTGCGGGATGGCATTCTCTATTGGAACCGTGCCCTGCCGAACGCCCCGCTCCAGGCTGTGGTGGCTCCCGCCGGCGTCAGCGCTCCGGATTATCATTACAACATCGTGCAGTGGGTCCCCTGGGATACGGCTGGTTACGCCTATGCGGATGCACAGATGGATCCCCGCACGGGTGAGATTCGCCATGCCCAGGTTTTCATGACCAGTACCTTTGCCGTTTCCGGGGCCTCGCGTGCGAAGACCCTTTTGAAAAATTATCCGGCCAAGCAAAACATTCTGGAAACCGCCCTGTCCATGGCCGGCATGATCCAAAAACCGCTTTGCAATTTTGAGCTGCAGGACAATTTCCTGAGCGCCCTCGAAAATCTACTGGCCGCGGATGCTCCTGATGAGGATTTTCTGCGAATCTCCCAGGATTACGTGCGTGAAGTCGTGGCTCATGAAATCGGTCACACTCTGGGGCTTCGGCACAACTTCGCCGGTTCACTGAGCGCCAGCTATGAGCTGAAGGATCGCGCGGCCTTGATCGCCGATTATGTGGTTCATCAAAAAATTCCTCAGGATCTGCAGCCGGCGTCCTCGGTCATGGAATACCAGGTCTTCGAGGAAGCGGCCATGACCGGACATATCATGCACAAAACCCAGCGCATGCTGGACTATGATCGCAAGGTGATGGAGGCCCTCTACCTCGGCACACAGTTTGAACCGGCGGATGTTCCCCTCTTCTGCTCGGATTCGCAGACGGATCTTCTCGACTGCCAGACCTTCGATCTGGGACGCAACCCGATCGAAGCGGTGGCCTTCAGCGTGAGTCAACAGCAGAACGCACTCGTCCAGAATCTCTTCAACAGCATTCTGCGGGCCAAGCGTGAGGGTCAGGATCCCGCGCTGTTCGTGGACTCCTGGGCCAACCGTCTTCTCAGCAGTCGCTTTGAACTTCTGGCTCTGACCGGCAGTGAAACGCCGCTCCTTCAGGTGCGACGCAAGTACCAAAACCCCGATGACTATACCTATGAAAAAATTCTGGCTGAGGAACTGGGGCTGATGCAGAATGCCCTGCAAATCCAGGGCGGCTGGAATAAACTTCTGGCTCTGCCCACGGAAAAGGAGCTCAAGGAAATTCCCTTCGCTCTGCGTAAACTGATGCGCGACTACGAAGAAATGCAGGAGGATCAAAAGCTCACCTTCAGTCTGGAGGAGCAGCAGCGTTATGAAAATCTGATGCATGACTTCGTCGGCCGCCTGCAAAGGGAACTCCCGAAGGCGCAGTGGGAGAAGCTGGCGAAGGCCAGTGAACCCTTGGTCAACAATGTGTTCACGGATGGTCTGCTCACCTGGGTGGCGGAGGAGGCTCGGACGCTGCTTCTCAAGACCGAGGGCATGATCCACGCGAAACGGGTGAATGCCGATGGCACCACCACCGATCTTTTGCTGCCGGACTTTGCCGCGGACAATGCCCTGCGCCTGCAGGTGGCCACCACGCTGGCCCGACTTCCAGCGGATGCCTCGTGGAAGGTGGCGGCCTTGAAGGAAAGCCTGCGGGATGAACTGCGGGAGATTCTGGATACTTACCTGCCCGAGAGCGGTACCATCAAACACAAGGAACTCGATGCGGCAGCTCAGGAGTGGCGCGCCACGGAGCAGAGCGTGATTCGAGCCCTTTCCCTTTAAAATCAGCAGCCAGCCCGCCCCGGGCTGGCCTTCCAATTCCTCAATATTTGTAAAATTTCGCCGAAAAGTCGCCTCAGGAACATCTGTCTCATGGATGCTGAACGTGGCTTTACGGTACAGTCAGCAAATTTTCTTACTTTGGCTTGGCATCATAACCTTCTGCATGCCGCGGGCCGGGGCCGCTGTTCCCTATACGATCACGGAAAAGGAAAATGGCCGTATGCTCGGCCTTCACCTGGAGATTTTGGAGGATCCCAGTGGGAGGCTTCAGCTCAGCGATATCCTGCTCATGGATGCAGCGTTTCAGCCGTCCCGGGATCCGGTTCCAAACTGGGGATTGCACCGGGCCGTTCAATGGGTGAAGTTCTCTGTTCACAACCCCTTCGATCATCCTGTCCCGATTCTCCTCGAAAACACCTTCACGTTCGTGGATCAATTCCAGATCTACCATCGCAATGCGTCCCATGGCTGGGACATGAAACAGGCGGGCGATCAACTGCCCTTCTCCACGCGTGATGTTCAAAGCCGGCAGCCGGTCTTCCGTTTCACGCTGGAGCCCGGCACGCACATTTTCTATGCGAGGTCCTTCGCCGACGGTTCCCATCAGCTGCCGTTGCAACTCTGGACGCACGATGAATTCTTCAGCCACAATGCACTGGAATACAGTTACATCGGGATTCTGATCGGCTTTCATGTCGTCATCTGTCTCTACAACCTCTTTCTCTTCTTTTCCCTGCGGGACAAAACCTTTCTCTACTATGTAATCTATGTGGCCTCCAACGTCATCTACCAGTCCACAGGACTCGGTGTGATGCAGCACGCTCTCAGCAACCTGGGCCTCGCGCAGCATGTTCCGAATCCGTTCATGGTCATCTCGGTCGATTGGATCGCCATGACCGGTCTTCTCTTCAGCTACTATTTCCTGAATATCGAGGAAAGGCTCCCTGGATTCCGCCGGATCTATCTCGCCATCTGCGGGCTTGATGTGCTGAACATGCTCATCACGACTTTTGTTTCCGTCTGGCTGGGCACAGCGATCTGTCTTTTGACCGCTTCCCTGGCGACCTCCACGCTGATGACCTCCGGCCTTTTGGTTGCCCGCCAGCGCTATCTGCCGGGTTATTTTTACCTCGCTGGGTGGGGCTGCTACCTGCTCGGCGTCACCGGTACCGTCATGAACCTCGTCGGCCTTGCCTCCACGTCCGAGTTTACCCGCTGGGGTCAGTTCACAGGCGGCGCGGTGGAGATCGCCATTCTTTCACTGGCTCTGGGCGCGCGGATCAATGCCAAACGGCGTCAGGCCATGCAGATGATCAAACAACTGAATCATGAGCTGGAGGACAAGGTCGCCGAACGCACGGCCGAGATTCATTCGCTCCTTCTCCATATTCCGCAAGGCATCCTCTCGATCGGACGGGAGGGGAGGATCAGCCCCAATTTTTCAGCCCAGCTGCCTGCCATCCTCGGGCATGAGTCCATTGCGAACCAAAGCTTCCGGACCATCATCCTGGAACGCTCGACCCTGAGCGCCGATGCCCGGGATCAGGCCTGGCAGACCATCCTGGCTTCCGTCGGGGAACACAGCCTGAACTTTGACCTGAACATCGACAAGCTTCCGGCGCAGCTGACCTATACGCTCGACGGCATGGACAAGGAACTGCGGCTGACCTGGAACCGGGAATTGAATGCCAACGATGAGATCAAACATATTCTCGTCACGCTGCTGGATGTCACCTCGGAGGTGGTCGCCCAGCATGAAGTGGAGCGACAGAATCAGGAATTCGAGATCATCAAGCAGCTGGTGGAAATCGGCAGCCGGAAATCGATTCAGTTCTTCAGTTCCGGCGATCAGCTGATCGAGGAGAACCATCGTCTCGTTCATGCTCCCAGCCTCAATCCGGACGCGATCCGGATCCTGTTTGTCAATACACACACCCTGAAAGGGGCCGCGCGCGTTCTTCAGCTGCAGGAACTGGCCAATGCCCTGCACCTCGTGGAAACCTACTACTCCCAGGTGCTCAAGGATCAGCAGCCCATCGATCAGGCGCGCGCCTTGCAGGAGTTTGCCCACGTCCAGGCTGTTTATCAGCGCTATTTCAGGGCTCACCGGGACATCCTGGGTCGCCGGGATGATCTCAAGAAAGTGGTCGTGGATCGGGAGATTCTGCAGGAAAACATCAAACTCCTGGGTCACCTCGAGGGTATCGAGGCCTTGCCCCATGAACTGCATGGTCTCATCCACACGCGACGGAGCGAGCTGACTCACCTTATCTTCAGGTCCATTCCCAGCATTTTGGACGACATCATGCAGCAGGCGGGAAAAATCGCCAAGGATCTGGGACGCGAGCCGCCCATTATTCACATGGAGGCCGATGATATCCTGGTCAGCTACAGTCAGGAACTGGCTTTGAAAAATGCCTTCATTCATCTCCTGCGCAATGCCCTGGATCATGGCATTGAGCCGGCACCTCTGCGCCTGGCAAAGGGCAAGCCTGCCCAGGGGACGTTAAAGGTTGCGGCCCGGGAAGCGGAGGGCACCATTTATATTCGGTTTGAGGATGACGGCCGTGGGCTCGCTCTGGAACGCATTCGCAGACTGTCCCAGGCCGGGCCCGACGCATCGCCCGAGGCCATCGCCGCCTCGATTTTTGAAACCGGATTCTCAACGACGGAAAGCGTGACCATGATGTCCGGTCGCGGGATTGGATTGGGAGCCGTTCAGCAATTCATGGCCGCAGAGCAGGGAACCGTGCGCATTGAACTCGGCCCTCCGCTCGATGAGAAGGGTGAATTCCGGGCGTTTTCCATTCATATCACGCTGCCTGCCCGCCATGCGATGCGATGCCGCTCCGGCAGCAACTGTTCATCGCCAGCTGATCCAGCATAAAAAAAAGGCGCAAACCTGAGGTCTGCGCCTTCTTTCGTTTTAAACGAGAACTTAGATCTGAATGCCCCAACGAGCATAGTAGAAGCGACCAATCAGGTTATGCGTACGCGCATCAATGTTGTCATTGAAAGCAGCATCCGTGACAGGTGGCTCTTTGTCGGTTACGTTGTTGATACCAAGTGTCAGCCTTCCGTAGTTCAGGAACTCATACCCGGCCCGCAGGTCGTAAGTGGTCCAGGCGGGAAGACTCGAATACTCGAAATCGCTGCCGACATCCAGTTTGGTCACGTGGTTGGCTGTGGCTCCCACGTTGAAACCGAAGTTCGACCAGGTCACATCGAAGAGACCTTTCCATTTGGGAATGGAACCACGACCACCGGCAGCCGTGTCGCTATACTTGCCGACGACGTTTTCGAAAGCCGCAGTTTTATCAGCCTGGTTCATGTACTTGATGTAATGGCTTCCGAGCAGGTTGAAGGTATACGAACCGGTCGGCGTTCCGCGCAGGGCATAGTCAAACGCAAGGTCAACCCCTTCCACTTTACGGGCTGCCAGGTTCAGGGCAATGGCTTCGATGATCTTGATGTTGTTATTGGCATCAAGCGTCACCTTGTCCTGGAAAAGACCATTGTTACGGAACTGATCGACGATGAACTGCGGGTTCGTATCGATGGCGTTCTTGGTTTCAATGTTGAAATAATCGATCTTGGCGTTGAAGTTCTCGATCGAGTAGGCCAGGCCGTAGGTGAACGACTTTGACTTCTCAGGATCAAGGTCAGGGTTTCCGCCCTGCAGCGCCAGGAACTGGTTGATGGTTTCATCCGACTGAACAGTACAATTGCCAGCCACCTGGCAAGGGTCACTCAAAGACGCAAAGTTTTCCTGCTGTCCTTGGAACAATTCCACCAGGGATGGGGCACGGAAACCGGTCGAGTAACTGCCGCGAAGAGTCAAACCCTGAATGGGACGGATTTGCACGCCCGCTTTCGGGTTGGTTGTGGTTCCGAAGTCACTGTAGTCCGAGTGACGAGCCGCGAGGTTGATCTCAGCCAGCTCTGTCAGGGGAACCGTCAGCTCAACGTAAGCTTCTTTCACTTCACGGTCACCTTCGGTCGAACGCGCGTTGGTGGCACCAACCGTGTTGTACTTTTCCGAGTTGGGATCCGAGTTCACCCGATATTCCTCGGTCCGGCCTTCCACACCGACAGCCATCCCAATCGCCCCGAGGCCTGTTTCGGCAACCGTTCCGGCAAAGTTAACTGTGATGGAATCGAGTTCGGTGGTCGTGAAATTCGTGGCATTGACCCGGAGCCAATCCATCATTTCCGCCGTCAGACTGCCATCGGGTCCCATGATATTCACAGGGACGCAGCCCAGGGTGGCGATGGCCGTACAATGCGAGGGATCGCCGATGCCGAGCAGAAGATTGGTCTTGTTGACCAAATTTTTCGTGGTGTCGCGAGTCTTGGAATCACCGTGGTTATAGGCCACATCCCAGTTCCATTTATCGGTGATTTTACCCTCCAAACCAACAACGGCACGGAAGGTATTCGAATCCGCTTCCGAGACCCGAGGCCCGAGCTGCAGGAAGCGTTTTCTCGCGTCACTCACGTCAACGCCGAAGGGGTTGTAGGGGTTATTCGCGGACACCACCATGCTCCCCGTTTCCGATGACAGGAAGAGAGGAGTGGGCGCTGAATTATAACGGCTGAACGTATTCGTGAAATGAGTTTCCACGAAACCTTTCAAGCCTGGGGTGAGCTCATAGTCACCGCCAAGGTAAATGCTCTTGCGCTTCTGAGACATGATCGCGTCCGTGATGGACGAGAAGTTATAAAGATCATCAGCGGTAAAGGGGCGGAAATCATCCGTAGTGGGCGTGGCGCCGGCCCAGGTATCCTTCGAAATCAGGTTGTCGTCACCGACGATGACGTGCCCGGCTGGAGTCGCCGAACTGGGACCAAGGGCTTGCTTCGAGACATCGCGATCACGCGATTTCACCGAACCCTGGCTATAGACGTTGACGCCCAGGAGCAAGCCGCCCCTGTCATTGGTGGCGCCGTAGGTCAAGTCGAGCGAGGTGGTTTCCAGGTCACCGCGCGACGATTGGCCCGCATAGACGTTAAAGTCCACGCCATCCCAGTCCTTGCGCGTAATAATGTTGATGACACCCGCGATGGCATCCGATCCGTAAATAGCGGAGGCACCTTCCTGCAGGATTTCGATACGCTCGATGGCAGCAACAGGGATGGAGTTCAAGTCAGGGCTTGAGCCGAAGGCATCCAGAGGGAGACGGCGACCGTTCAGGAGAACCAGAGTCGAAGACGAATCCAGACCGCGGAGAGCGATATTGCCGCTGCCGTTGCCGCCGCCGTTCGTGGTCGTTGTGGTGACCGAGTTGCCAATCGCGGCGGGCATGGCTTTGACGATATCCGTCACGGTTTGCTTGCCGCTGGCTTCGATCTCACTCTTACCCAAAATGGTTATGGGCGCGGCCGTGTTCATATCAACACGTTTGATACGAGTCCCCGTGACCGCCATAACCTCTGTGCTCTTCTCAGGGGTCTTTGGCTTTTCGTTTCCGGTGGTCGTGCCAGTCGCCTCAGTCGGCTTGGTCTCGGTATCCTGTGCCTGGGCATGCACTGGAACCAGTGATGCCAGAAGCACAAAGCTGACTGCGCTAGCGATGGATGTCTTCATCGTAACTCCCTAAATTTTGGAAAATCCAGATAACTGTCGCCGGCTATGGAATATACGGATAATTTCTATAGGTGAATATCACACAAAATGCATCATTCTCCTGTGCGGCGTGCCGTTCATTACTGAGAGCCGCAGACGCACGTCCCCTGGCACCACCGCCACTTTCGAAGCCATATAAGCCTTTACCGACAAGACTTTGCAGCTTTCATGTATGAGATAAAGCTCGCGCAAAAGCAATCATCACTTCATTGTCTATTGAAAAAAAATACACTCTATCTTTCCCTGCAGAATGGTCATATCGGCCTGACCGAATTGGGTAAATACTCGGCGTCAATTCACTGGATTTCCCGCCTGGTTTTTTCCGAATTCAGCGGATTCCAGCCTTACAAATCCGCATAAAAATATTATGATGCCCGGCACATTTTCCCTGTCGGCCGGCTTTTTCAGGCCACCGGCTATTCAACATCAAGAGGAGCGATCGTCGATGAGCCGTGCAGAAAGCTTGGGACAGAACATGTCAGGAGAAAGGCAACCCCCTGCCCTCTACCTTCTTTTCTTTGTCGAGATGTGGGAACGCATGAGTTTCTATGGCATGCGAGCCCTTCTCGTCCTGTACATGACAGCCGCCACGACTGCCGGAGGGTTCGGCTGGTCGCGCGCCGAAGCGCTCAGCATCTATGGGTGGTATACCGGACTCGTTTATCTGACACCGATTCTCGGTGGCTATATGGCCGACCGTTATCTGGGTCTCAGGAAGGCGATCACGATCGGCGCCACCACGATGATGATTGGTCATATTTCAATGGCATTTGCCGGCGAATTTGCTTTTTTTCTTGGTCTCGGCTGTCTGATCCTGGGCAACGGTTTCTTCAAGCCTTCGATGTCCACTCTGGTCGGTTCGCTCTATCAGGAAGGCGATCGACGCCGTGATGCCGCTTACACCATTTTCTATGTGGGCGTGAATACCGGCGCCTTCATCGCACCCTTTATTTCCGGGACTTTGGGAGAACGCGTGGGATTCCACTGGGGCTTTGGTGCCGCCGCCGTGGGTATGTTCCTCGGCCAGGTCCTCTTCCTTGTGGTCGGTCCACGCCTGCTCGGTGATATCGGCAAATATCCGCGCCGGGCCGCGGCCAGCGCCGCCAATGCCGTGAAGGAAACGTTGAGCCAGGTGGAAAAGGATCGCTTGAAAGTCATCTTCAGTTTGATGATCTTCGTCGTGATTTTCTGGGCCTCGTTCGAACAGGCCGGTGGTTTGATGACGCTTTACACCGATACCAAGGTCGATCGCATGCTCTTCGGCTGGGAAATTCCCACGACCTGGTTTCAATCGATCAACCCCGTTTTCATCATGACGTTCGGTCCCCTCTTTGCCGCGATGTGGAGCTGGCTCGCTCTGCGCGGTCGTGAACCCTCGGCTCCGGTGAAATTTGGGATTTCCCTTTTCCTCATGAGTCTTGGATTTCTGTGCATGGTTTTCGCGGCTCAACAAAGTGAAACGATGGGCAAGGCCAGCGTGCTTTGGATCGTGGCGTCCTATCTTCTGCAAACCTGGGCCGAGCTCTGCCTGTCGCCCGTGGGTCTTTCCATGGTGAACCGCCTGGCGCCTGCCCGCTTTGCGACGGTGATCATGGGGATCTGGTATCTATCCAATGCCGTCGCCAATAAACTGGCCGGCTTTATTGGTGGATTTGCGGAAACTTTGGGAGAGGCCCAGCTGTTCGGCGCCATATCCGCGACCGCGTTCACCGCGTCCATGGTCCTGCTCTTTGTCCTGGCCAAACCCCTGCGTCGCTGGATGCACGGCCTCGGCTGAAGATCTTAAACTGAAGCCCGGGCCTGGGCTTCAGTCCTGCCCCCCTCGCGCTTGCATAGCCGGCAGATTCTGCCGTCTGCAATCCCCACGCAACACCCTATAATGGGATGAGATGGATTGTATCAACTTCTGGTGACAGGGTTTTGCATGCGTCGCTCCACCGATAAGAATCCGGAGACCGTGGCCACCGATGCCGTACGCTGGCCTTCTGTCAGTTTTTTGTTGGGCGGTTTGAAACGGCAGTTTCTATTTGCCAGCATTCTGACCATTCCGGTTTTCTTTCTGGTGATCTTTGGTCTCAGCCGTTTCCCTCTGGAATATACCTCCAGCATCGCCGTGATCTTCGATACCGCGGAAAGCACGGAGGCTGGCGATAACCTGGCCGTTGTCGTCAATCGCATCTCGAGTGCCTTCGAGTCCCGGTTCAGCGATCCGCATTTTTTCAAGCGCGTCCTGCAGCGCCTGCCGAAAGACACCACAACGATGCTGCCGCGCAGTGAGTCCCCCATCAAAAAGTTTCTGCAAAATATCCTGCCGCTCAATCTTCAGCCGGCATCCTGGGCTCTGACCCCCGAGGAGCAGGATCATTTGGCCCGTGTTGAGGAATTGAAAAACAGCCTGGAGCCCAGCATCGCGGTGGGTCAGTATACCTTGAACCTGGCCGCGTCGGCTCCCGATCCGACGGATGCCCACAACATGGTCAGCGCGGCCATGGCCCAATTTATTGCCGATGATCTGGCCCAAAGACGCGAGCAGGCTCTGGCCAAAATCGATGAACTCCGTGCCCTGGAAGCCAATGTCCTGAAAGAAAAGGAAACCGCAGCGGATCTCAGTCAGAATCCCAATGGCCCGCCGAGCATTCCCACCACGGAAGCTGAGCGTCGCATCATTAAGAACAAGGAACAGGTCCTCGTTCGCGAGATCCTCCTGAAGATCGCCGATTTCGAACGCGCCCAGTCCTCACAGGAGAGCAAACTGCTGCTGCTCAGTGACGATATGAATAACCTGCTATCCCGCAAAGGCGTCACGCATCCGGACGTCATTCAAAAGCAAAGAGAAATTGAAAAGCTGAAGGCCGAGCCAGTGGATGCTCCCATCCAGGCGGAACTCAATCGTCTCAAATCCCAGCTTTTTGCCCTGCAAAGGGATATGAAGGCCCGGGGCCTGCCCATCGACCGAAGCGTGCAAATCGCCAGCTTCCCCGATGATGTCCAACGCGTCCTGACCGATCTCACCACGCAGATTCGCACGCTGGAAAATATGGCCAATGAGCTGGCAGACGATATCGAAAAGCCACTCGATAGCCGCCGCTTTACCATCGTCCGTGATCCGGAAGTGCCGTCCAGTCCCTCGAATAAAAAGCAGCTGGGTCTGGCCGCCGGTGTGGGCCTCATGCTCTGCCTGCTGACCTTTGGCATGACCATTCTGATTCGCGAAATGAATCAGCCCCATGTGGTGGCGTCCGAGCAAATGGATCGTCTCTATGGAGTGCATCCCACAGCGGAAGTCAAACCTTCCTGGCTCCGTCATCATCCCGTCTTCGACACCGAGCAAATCCGCGAACTGCGCCCCCAGCTGGGTCAGCTCGTCAGCAAAAGACGCCCGGAATTGATGCTGCTCGACTCTTACCGGCACATCGGCCAGCTCGTGGATCAGATGCAGGAGCATCAGGTGACGGTCGTCTTCGACACCGGAGCTGAAAATCATCCCGATAACCTCGCGGCAAACCTAACCAAGGTTCTGACTGTGGACAGCGGACGTCGGGCCCTCTTTTTAAGCTTTCGGGGCCGGGACAGCCACAGCGAGGAAAACAGCGCGGACCTGATGGAATTTCTGGCCGGCAAAGCGGAATGGAAGAATGTGCGGCTCAAAGGTTCGGCGGATGGCAGTCACGATACCGCCTATGCCCGCGATCCCCTGGAATCGCTGGGAGCCTTCAAGGAGGACATCGTCCAAAGACTGTTCAAAAGTCTGCGGGAAAAATATCAGGTGATCGTGGTCGAAGCCTTTCCACCGGCTTTCAATTCGGAAAACGGCATTCTGCATTCCCTGTCCGACGCGGTCGTTCTGCAGATCCGCCTCGGCGAAACCCGACACGAGGATATGCAGCGCCTGCTCCAGTTCATGGATCGCCGCAAGATCGCAGCTGCGCTGATCAGTTGATCGTCAGGGTACGACTGGATCCGGTACGATCACCTGGGGCACGAAAGAAAAGAAGAGGCCCCAGATGATATAGAAAAAGACGAGATAAACGAAGACCCAGCCGAGCCGCGACATGCGGACAAAATCCAGACGCCGGCCGAACAGCACGCCCAGCACCATCACATGCACCACAAACATCAGAGCCAGACGGGTTAGCATACGATGTTCTCCCTCTTCCGCATCTGATAAATCCGATAGCAGCCGCCCAGAAAAAGCCCGCCGAGCAGCTGATTCTTGTGAACGGTCAGACCGATATCACCGAAGACATAGCTAAAGAGCTGCATAAAATAAAAGAGACAGAATAAGCCTATATATCGATAGCCGACCATATCCTCATCATAAATCAAACGTCCCGCCAGACCAAACATCAGAAGAAAGATCAGGCTCACACCGGCTATGGTCAGAGGCCCACCGTAACACCACGCTGACAGGAGGGCGTTGTGGGGAATCATCTTGTACCGGGGATATTTGCTGGCCACCGATGGCATCGGATAAAACTCTTCAAACTCCTTGCCATATCCCATGCCCGTCAGCGGTGACTGGGACACTTCCCGCAGCATATTCGCATTTTCCAGATCCCGATAGCTCGGTCCGAACTGCCCCGTTTCCGTACCAAAGGAACGATAAAGAGCCCCCACACCCACCGGCAGTGGCCAGGTCACCAGCGTCAGTCCGCCGAAGACCAGCGAGGACGTGATGATCAGGCGGCCGTGACGCTTCATAAAGGATTTTGGCAGGAAAAAAGGCAGCGCGACCAGAGCGAAGGGAATGCCGACATAGGACGTCCGCCTATCATTCAGCGCATAAACAAACAGGGTGACCAGAAACCCCACAACGCTGGCTGCCTTGGCCAGAAATTCGGGACGGCGCCAGGCATATTGCAAAAGATGCAGCATGGCCACCACCTGATAGGCTGAAAAATAATGCTCATAGAGATATTCCGCTTCTGCCAGTGCCCCGCGATTGGTGAGCCAGATGAAGATCGCCTGAAGGGATTTGACAACAATGAGCATGGTGAGCCAGAAGAATATCTTGCGAAAAAACTCTTCATCCCGCATGACGACAAAACCAATAAAGGTCCAAAGCGGCAGAAGATAAAACAAGCGAATTTGGATCAAGGCTGTGCCCAGTTCCCCGCCCGTTCCGATGCCGAAAAGCACACCCACGATCGCGGTGGTGAGCACGAGCGAGGCCACCAGCAGCAGGGGCAAAAGACCAAAACGCAGCCAGGCCTGCTTTTCCTCACGTTTTGTAATGATCAGACAGAGCAGGGCGAAACCGATGGCAAACACCTCAATTCCGGCCAGACCAAACGAATGAAAGAGGATATAGCCGAGTTCCTCGGTGATGGATGTCACTGTATTCCAAGGTTCCTGGGCTCTGTCATCGGTAAAAAAGGCAAGAATGAAAAAGGCCAGAAAAATAATCTGATCCGATCGCGATCCCAGTCGCGGCAGAATAATCCAGGCCGCCACGGCCAGGACGGGCAGAGGGCTGAAGGGCAGCAGGCTTTCCTGAAGGAACATGCCAAGGCTCAGCGCCAGCGCGATGATGAAGACCAGCATGTCCACCCAGAGGGCGTGGCCTTTGGACTTGAAATGTATCGAATGCTTGCCGGGATTCATTCCGAACTCCCTAAAAATTCCCCAATTGTCCGAGGCTCACCAGGAGCGTCAAACGATCAGCCGTGACCGCGACGATCTCTTCCTGCAAATTTTCATAGCTGACATCCAGTCGATAGAAGGTGCGACCCCCAAGCGGGCGCAGGCCGCCGGTCAGCGTTTCCTGCCAGCCGATCCGGGCCTCCGCAAAGAAACGATCGACGGTCACAGGCGGCAGATCGGTATCGAAGCGACTGGAGCGACCACCCAGCTGCATACTGAGCTGCCCCCGTCGCGTGATATCAAAGGTCTGATTGAAATTCATTTCCATGTAATCGGCATCGCTCTCGGCAAATTGCTGTTCACTCTGCACCAGGGAAAGGGTCATATTATAGCGCCCGCGGGCATAGGCCCACTGCACCTGACCGGTCACCGTATAGCGCTGCTCGTCGGTGAGCACCACATTCTGATCGGTGAAGACGCGATAGGCTGTGGTCAGATCAATCTGCCGACTGAACCCCAAAACAAAGGAATTCCGGGCATCCCGCTGGTAAGTTAAATTCGCTTCGCCAAAGATCTGCCCATCGCTCGCGTCATTGCCACTTTCCCGCAAGGCCCGGGCGAAAACGGTGGCACTCCAGGCCGCGCGTGGTGTGTAGACAAAACCCAGCTCCGGCCCACTGAGGCGGCGCTCGGAGCCATCGCTTCCCAGGGATCGCAGGTCCTGCCAGCCCACGCTTCCGTTCAGGCGGCCCAGCAGGGGAAACAGCAGACGCGCTTGAATATCCAGGACGTCCTGTCCGGCCTGCAGATTCTGGCCGTCCACATCATTGTAAAGCTGCAGTCCGGTCTGGCTCACGCTCGCCTGCAGACGCGCATTGACCCAACGCTTGTCCAGCTGCACTCCCCAGCTTTCGAGCGTATTATCGTTTTGTTCCTCACCGTTGACGCTGCCACGCGACTGCTGCTGACTGCCTTCCAGCGTCAGATCCATGGTTTTGGACAACGCGATCGTATCCGCCAGATTCAGGGTGGTCCCCCAGCGGCTGGTGACACCTTCGATTCTCGTCAGTGTGAGTGCGTTCGAGAGAATGAATTGATCTTCCAGATTGGCAAAGCTTGTGGAGCCGTAATAGAGACTGCCGCCGGCATTCAACCCGATACTGAAACGGTGCCGACCGATACTGCGTTCCCAGATGGTCTGACCGTCAACCACCAGAAAGCGATCGAGCCTATCGCCCAGCCCCAGGGTCCAGTTCAGACCAGCGACATGGCTGCGTTCAGGCCCGGAACGGTTGAGCTGCACGGTGCCGTTATCCACAGCGTAAAGGGTATGGGTCGTTCCACCCGGACTGGACGTTTGCCCGCCGAGCCACAGACCATCGGCATGCTGCCAGCTGCCTTCGGATGCGCCTGGTGCCTGAGCACGCAGCAGACCGGGAAACAGCGCCAGCCCGAGGAGCAGCGCTTTATTCCACGTGGATAACAACTCTGATCCGGGAGGCGGACGCTTATTCCACGTAGATAACATCGCCACTTTCCAATGTGATGTTATCGATGTATTTTTCTCCGGTCAGGATATCCTCGTAGCGCAGGGAAAAGCGGCGAACCTTGTTATTCCCGACCTGACGAATCAGGACGATGCGGCCGGTGGCAAAGGCCGTGGGTCCACCCGCCAGAGTCATGGCCTGCAGGAAGGTGGTTTCACTGGTCAGCGGCACCATTCCAATGCGATTGATTTCCCCGGCAAAATACACGGAAAAGCTGCGAACACCGAGCAGCGAGGCCGTGACTCTCGGGTTTTTCACCATTCCATTCAAGGCACTTTCCAGCCGTTTCGTCAGCTGCGACACGGTCAGGCCCACGACATTCATGGGCGGGATCAAAGGAAACGTTAAGATACCAGCCGGCGAAATAATATAACGCTTGCTCAGATTCTCCTCGCCATAGACCACGATATCGATTTCATCGTTCGGCCCAATGGTGAATCCGCCCTGACGCGTGAAGGTCTTGCTCGCCTGCAGCTGGGAAATATCCTCAGCCGGGATGTGAAAGGTGCAGCCCTCGACACCGATCAGGACCAAGAGCAGAATCAGACGATGCATCATCGTTTTCATTGAGCCATCTCCTTGGATGCCGAGCCATGCCCCGCCCCCGTCAGCGCCACGCCCAGGACCACATGACTTTCCTGTTCATCCTCATGGTCGAAAGGATTTCTTTCGACATATTCGCGTTCACCTTCGACAAAGACATACCAGGATCTTTGCACAAAGTATTTGGCTTCAAGCCGCAGCGCCGCGCCCAGAAGCTTTGTATAGCTTTCGGGATCCTGATAATAACTGCGACTGATCGTCAGGAGCCGTGCATCGCCGGACACATGCCAGTACTGGCCGTCGCCATAGGCCGCACGCAACCCAACGCCGGCCTTCCACTCGCGCGGATAGGTGGCGAAATCAGCAGCGGGCTTCGGATGATCCACAAATTCCACGGGAATGAAAAAGCCGATGCCATGTTCCGTGTCCTCGGTCACCAGCTGCCCCAGGCGCAGCTCGGCCTGGTAGGTGGCAAAGGGCGCTTCATGGCCGTCGCGTTCTAGAGCTGCGGTCAGGACCAGGCGTTTCCAAAGACTGAGTCCGACCTTGGCGGTATCGCGCATCAGGCCCTGCTCGGAGACGACCAGAGGCTTTTCCACAAGCGCCACCGCTTCACGCCGAAGGCCCAGACCGAGGGAACTTTCCCCGAAGCGAATGAAGTTATCCAGGCGGCCCATTCCATTCTGATCACCTGCCGAAAAATATCCGACTTCGGTGAGAAGGCTCCAATTGCTCGTGACGCGGAACGTATAACCGAGCTGCACCGAAGCTTCCTTCTGCCGCTCAGGGTCCAGGGGATGACTGAGCTCGTGAGCCCCGACATTGACGTGCAAAGGACCATGATAGTCCACCTCCAGCGCCCGACGCCGGTAGCCACGCAGGTCCACAAAATCCTTGGCCGCCACGATCAGCCAGGCTTCACGATCCAGATGATCGGGGCTGCCGGGTTTGCGATGACCAAATCCTTCCAGAAGGGTTTCCGCGCGCTCCACCGATTGCCGCAGATAAGGGCTCAAATCATAGCGTTTCATGGCCGCGATGCGCAAAAGAGCGGCTTCGTGATCGCCACTCCAGATCAGAGCATAGAGTCTTTCGATTTCCGAGGATTCAATGTTCTCCTGCAGCGAGATCAGCTGCTGATAGATGGCGAGGCCGTCCTTGTACTGCTCAAAGCGGATCAGGTTGCGGGCCAGCACCAGCATGGCATAAGGATCATCCGCATATTCGCGTTGACCAATACGAATGCGATTCGCAAGTCCACTGTAGTCACCCTGCCAGGCGCGATAGAGCACCTCCACTTTTTCCGAGCCCGAACCGGACTTTGGGATGGCGCGCCCGAGATCCTTGATGGCGGCCGCATTGTTTCGCATGCCATGGACAAAGCTGAGCCAGTAAACGGCAGCCTGACGATAATCATCACGGGGACAGGCCAGCATCTGTTTGCCAAGCGGCTCGGCCTGGGCACTGAGGCTCTGCGCTTCCGCGAGGAATTGGCCAAAGGTCGGGGCATCGCAGGCAGCCTGAGCACGCGCGGCCGCGAATCCCAGGGACAGAATGATAAGACGGATGCGACTTCGCAAAGGCTCACTCCTTATTCGTAATCATCGCAGGAGGATCCACCAGCCACCTGATCGAGCGAGCTACCCGCTTCCGCAAGCGTGGCCCGCAGTTCCGGGATCTGGTCCAGGCGCACAAACGAGAATCCAAAGGCCGTCAGATCCGGCACCAGCGTGGCGAGCAGTTCAAGACTGCGGGCATCCTCATCATGAAAGGGAATGATACCTTTCTGCACGCGAACGATTTCGGTGAAGTACTGCTGGGCGCAGGCGCTGACACTGAGGTCGTTTTCCCAGCAGGTTTTGTCATCCATAAAGGTTTCGCTCGGCACGGTGTCCGCCGCGATTGGTCCGACGTATTTGCCGAGACCGTTATGATTCAAAAGGTCAGCGAGTTCCTGATTGAAGGCTCCTTCCGGAGCATGGAAGAGAAACATATCACCGGTCACAGCTGGAGTAATCAGAGCATCCGTCTTGCGGAGTTCGACGATAGGTTCATGGGAATGGGTCAGCGGGGTAAAGGTAAATCCTCCATTGCCGACGAGATGTCCCTGTTCCCACAGGTGATCCAGCGTCCCCCCGTGCTCTTCGATGGCGGATCCCCGCACGAAAAAGCTCGCAAAGAGGCCCTGCTGCTCCAGAAAATCACCGATATCCGCGGTGGTATCCGAGGGCCCACGCAGAAACATCAGCGCGAGTGTATTGGCAGGCAGGCCGACTCCAGTCCATGGCTCTGCTCGCAGATTTTTCGCCGTCAAATCACAGCTGCTGCCCTTTTTCACCAGCCCACAGCCGGCCAAAGCCAGACTGAGAGTAGCGATGGCGAGTCCTTTCATGCGACTGCTCCCTTGGGACTGTCAAAATTTTTGTCAGTTGGTCTTGGCTATCAGTGTAGCAGAAGCCCTCCAAGCCATACAAATCATTTGTAAATTGCCGAACTTAGGCCGCAACCCCGGGCTGGTCAGGACCTTGCATTTTCTGAAGGGCCACGTGTCTTTCGATGTGCCTGTTTTCTGGGAGTGGAGTTGTTATGATGAAGTGGTGGTTTCTTTTCAGCCTTTGGCTGGTCACCGGCTGCCTGCCGCAGCCGGACAGTGAAGTGACGAAAGCTCAACCGGAGCTGGTGGTTCAGGGTCGTGCAATGCCGGGCCTTGCGACTTTAAGCGGAAACATAGGCGTCTATATCGAACAGGATCGCATGCCTGAGGCCATCACCCGTGAGGATGGCAGCTTTGCCTTCAGTCTTGATGGCGAACGTCTGGAGGCCTTGCGTCTGCAATATGGATTGCAGGATCCTCGTTTGCACCTCTATTTTGTGAGTGAAAGCGGTTTTGCCGAATCCGCGGTGCTCGATGTTCTGAATATACAATCGCGTGGCGTGATGGATCTCGGTGATGTCGTGCTGCAACCCGATACGACGGTGAACGGTCGCGTGGTTGCCTCGGGAGCACCGGTCGCGGACGCCCGTGTGCGCCTGGGCCGCCAGGAGGTTTTCACCGCCGTCGATGGCACCTTCAGTGCCACGGTTCCGGCGCAACTGTCCACACCGCTTCTCGTGGAAAAACGGGGCTTTGTCCAGACCAAAGGCACCTGGCTGCCCGGCGGTCAGGCGCGTGATGTGGAACTTTACAATGATCTGACACCAGCTGGTTCCATCGAGGCCCTGCCGGTTCCCAGGATACTCGGTAATGAGCCGATTTCATTAAGTTATTCAGCCAATGGCGCCGCCCGCTGGATTCGTTTTGCCGGCAGCCCCGAGGCCTTGACGGAAGCCTACAATCCCGAGGCCCCATGGCAGGATCTGCGCCAGCCGCTGCAGATCATGGGTGCTGAGGAAATTTATTATCAGTTTGCTGACCGTGATCGGAAGATACTGGGACCTGTCCAAAGCTATACGCTGACCGTGGCCCAGGAATAATCACAGGTTTTCCTCTTCGACTCCAAGCTGCCGCTTGATGCCGGGTGAGATATCCGCATTGCGACGATTGCCCAGGAATATGACCGCCAGCTGCACGATGTAGTTGGCGTTTTCCTCGTTCTGATTCAAATCCTTTTCCCGCACAAAACGCAGGCCCCAGCAGCCGGTCTGACTATCATAGGCAATCTGATAGGATGTTCCATACAGAGCCTTTTCATCTTCCACCTGTCGGCGGATGAGGTTGGCACCCAGACTGATGTAAGGAATCAGCGTGGAACTCAGACCCGCGTTGGTGGTCTTGATCGTTTTAAAGAAGACCTTGTCCTGGGCCACGTCGAGTTCCGCATTTTTTTCGAGCACATAATTGGCCGCGAGGGTCGTGGACAGCACAGTCGGCAAACCCAACCCGTAACTCAGTGAAGTGCTCGCGTTCTTATAGATGTTATAGGTCGAGGTCGTCGTTAGGGTGACTCCACGCCAGTTGATCATCAGGCTGGAATAAGGGCCCAGCCAGGACTCGGGAAGATTGTAATAGTTCACCTTCCCGGCTCGAATGCTGGCGGCCTGGGCCGGATCATTGACCGATACCGCCTGCTGCTCCAGCTCCTCGTTGCGCTTGATTTGTTCCTGCCGCAATTTTTCCTGCTGATAGTCAAAGCTCATGCTGACAGAAAAATTCACCGGCTCGGACGCATTGACATCCGACACCAGATAACGATTGATAAGCCAGTCAACGCCACCATCCGGGCGATCGCGGAACATGGCACCGGCACTGGAAACCGGTTGATCCTTCACCGACATGAGTTCGCGCAGGGCCTGCTTTTGGATATCACGGACGGCATTTTTCGTCTGCGCGCTTTCATCCGGTGGCAACTGCCCTGGCACGGTTTCCAGAACGCGATCGAAAACCTGCCAACGATGGCTCGTGCTCAGCGTCACCCTTTGATGCGGGATCATCATATCCTCATCATGGACATCGCGATCCTCGGCGCTGAAGGTTTTGCGCTCCGATGGGAAATAGACGAGAGGAGCCCCGTTGGAATCGACAAACTCACCATAAGGTCCGTCGCGCACCACACTCGGTCGCATGGAAAGGCTGAGTCCCCAGTTCATGATGTGCTTGACATAACTCTGGCCCTCCGCATCCTTCGGCCTCCGAATCCAGGCCGGCAAGGGTCCAATCCCGTCGATGGGCAGATTCAGGGCTATCCCCGTGCGCCAGCTGCGGATGGTGCTGTTACTCTCGGGCAAGCCTTCGTGCGAGATCACCCGCACTTCCCCTTCGGTGAATTGATCCACGCGCACGATGCTGTCGCTCGTCAGCGGTGTGGTCAGAAGCATGGCCATGCGATTCCATTGACCATCACCCAGGGAGAGTTCGGACCCGGCGGGAGCGAGGTTCGACACCAGATTGGTTTTTTTGGAATCGAAGTGGTCAATCGCAATGGTTTTGCCCTGAACCTCGGCATAGATCGGCACCTTGAGCCAATGGGCGGGCAGCAGACGGAAGAGTCGGGTCTGTAAATTCAGATAGGCCGGCATCTGTTGACCCGCATAGCGTTCCGTGGACCATGCGTTATCGCCGATGGAACCGCCAAGACCCAGATAAAAATCGCGTCCATCAAAATCCACCCGCGCCTTGGACGTGGAAAAGGCATTGGCATTGGCCTGTGCGGCAAAGGCGGTGACGATGTCCTCGGGCAGATAAAGATCCTCGATGTACCGATGGTCCGAGGTAACCTTGCCGGCGGAAACGATCGACAGCCTCGGGGCCAGGAAATAGCGCCCCTGCCATTCCTCCTTGCCGCGCCAGGTATTGCCCGGTGGCGTCAGGTTATCCACGATTTGCTTTTCGCAGGTCGCGCGCTCATCCGGAGTGAATTCAGGGTTGGCGCAATACGGTTGTTCCTCGAGGTGATACTTGAGCAGACCATAACGCTCGCTCTGCAGCTGCAGCCAGGACGTATCGCGAATAATCTCGGATTGAAAGCGAAAGCCGGAATTTTTGCGAGCTTCGTAGCGGGCTTCGAGGCCCACGCGGGTGCCGCGCTTTTGAAAAAGATCGGTCGTGAGGGTCACGTCCGCATTCGGGCCGAGATCGAGAAACACCGGCTGGGTGTAAACGAAACCGTTCTTCTGCTGACCCGTTTGAAAATTCGGCATCAGAAAACCGGATTGCCTTCGGGTTTTCAGAGGGAGCTTGAGATAGGGCAAATAAAGGATGGGAATGCCCTTGATGGTCAGCACCGGATGATGCAGATCCACATAGCCTTCCTGCTGCGCATCGATGCGATCCGCCTGAAATCCCCAGGCTGGCGTTTCATCCTCTTCGCAGCGGCAAGGCGTAAAGGAACCGCGATCGACGCGATACAGATTGCCGTCACGCCTTTGCAGATTCTCACCTTCCAGACGGAAATAATAGTTCTCCGGCAAAGGCGTCGACGTTGCTTCGGCCCGGGATTTTTTCCAGTAGGTGCGGCGCCGCTCCAAACGCCGCCGCCGCTCGGGATCCCGATCCGCGAGCATGGGCGGAGGCGACTCCCGGGTGAAATGTTCGCGTTCCAAAAGCCTCGCATAGGCGGCGACCTGGTCCTGGCTGGGTTCGGGCGCGGGTGAGGTCCCGAATTCCTTTTTCAGGGCCGCCTTTTCCTGTTCAATTTCCTTGAGCCGTTTTTCACGCGCGGCATCATAGGCCAGTTCCCGCGGCGTCTGCCCAAGGATTCTGCGGCTGACCTCCTCGACCTTGGTCGTATCATTGGCCGTAAGCATGGCTTCACTGATGGTGAAATCACCGGTTTTCCACTGCATTTCAATGCGGGTGCCGGTGAAAACCTGGTTTTGATGCAGAAGCACGACGTGGCCTTCCGCCACCAGCGTGGTTTTCGTGTAATCGACCTGAATCTTATCGGCAGTGATGACGTTGCCGCCGCCGATCAGCACGACATCCCCTTCAAAGAGGTAACGCTTGCCATCCTTGTCAAGACCGATGGTACGGGTGTCATAAAGAAAGGAATAATCGGGATCCACTTCCAACGGATCCAAAGCAGGTTCCGGTTCTTCGGCCCCTCCGATCTCCGCCGTCGGTCGCGTCTGCGCGAAAGCCAGTCCGGAGAAAGGACTGCTGCAAAAGATTGTCAAAAGCAAGGACCAAAGAAAAGGCCCCTTACCAATCACCAGAGAGACATCGTTCAAGGCTGATTCCATCCTTAGGCGCGCTATCAAAATGCTGAAGGATTCGCCCCACAGCCAGAACAGATCCACAAACCGCCCAGGGCGCCTCATTCGGGTTCCAACGAACCAGGGCCTCGTTCCAGGCTTCCTGAAAACTCGCATAAAACGGCAGATCGCGATGCCGGGCCTCGAGAAGCTCAGGCTGCCAGGCGCGTTCATGCTCGATTCCAAACAGGATGACAGGATGCAGGCGCGAACGCAAGACATCCAGAATCCGATTCATATCCTTGTCTTTCAAGATGCATACCAGAGCCGGCATGGGTCCGACAAGGCCGCGACTGGCGAGTCCAGTCAGAAAAGCCTGGGCTCCATCAGGATTGTGGGCGACATCGAGGATAAGCCGCACCGCACCGTGCGCGGTGGGAATGCGCAGCCTTTGACTGCGTCCATAGAGGGTCACAGGAGCGGGAGCCTGGCCTTCACAAAGAAGCGGCCAGATTTCCGTCAAGGGCTTCCAGAGCCCTGCGGTTTGCGTCACCTGCAGGTAATGATACATCGCGGCCGCAAGGGCCAGATTGCGTCGCAGGAAAAGTGGAATGGGGGTCAGGGCACCTTGAAGGGGCAATGAGCAAAGGGGAAGGTTCGGCAGATTCAGAGCGATGGTATCGCTGCCCGGGTCATATCCAAAGTCACGGTCCGCTTCAAAGAGAGGAACATGCTGACTTTCGGTTTTCTGCAGAAGTTGCTCGCGATAACCGGGAACCTGACAGACCTCGCCGCCGTTGCCCCAGAAGAGGGGACGTCCGGGACGCATGACGCCGAGCTTTTCATCGAGGATGCCGAGTAAATCGGAACCGAGAAACTCCTGATGATCTTTTGAAACGCTGACCACACAGGAAATCAGAGGATCGCTCACATTGGTCGCATCCCAACGGCCGCCAAGGCCCACTTCGAGCACTTGGAATTCGGCAGCCTTCGCCTGAAAAAGTTGAAAGGCCAGCAGCGTGGTGATTTCAAAAAACGACAGCTCTTCATAGAGATCAGGCGGCAGTTCCTTTTGCAGCTCACGCCAGACATCAGCCAGCATCGCGTCGTCACACGGCGTTAAACTCAGCTGGCAGCGTTCTGAGAAAGCAGCGAGATGCGGCGAGCTGAAGAGCCCGACATTGCGATGGTTGAGAGCAAAGAGATACCAGAGGAAACCGCTGGTGCTTCCTTTACCGTTGGTGCCACTGATCAAAGCCGCGGGGATGGCTGCGGCAGGTCTCTTTAAAAATTCGTAACTGCGTTCAATCCGTTGCAAACCCGGTTTTATATGGGTGGATCGCTTCGCAAAGAGCGCATCAAAATCCACGGTTTCATCCTCAGTCACGCTGGCCTAAGAATCGAATTATCTTAACAAAGAACCGCTTTTTCGGGCAGGCCTAAAAGCATTTTTCCCAGAAATTACAAATATTTTCCCGTTGCAGAGCCAGAAAGCATGACCTAAGATGTCCCTAACCCCATGAAAAAATAATGGTTGATGGCGGAGACAACTGGCCACTGAGGGAGCTTTTTTGTCAAAAAGCTCGGCACCTCGGGGCACGGGAACCTTGCGCGTCGACTGCCTTGCCAGGAAAGGTGGCCCTAATGCTTTGTAAGCGTTGTCCTCACTTGGTTCGTCACGGACAGTATGTTCCCGAGAACGGCCAGATCGAATTCAAGAATCTCTGCGGTCTGGTCATGAAAAAACACATGGCTCCCGAACCGGTCATCGAGGATCCCAAAGCCAAAGGCCCCAAAAAGGTCGGAGCCCGCAAGGTTCCTAAAAAAGGCGAACTCGAGCCCAACATGGAATGCGTGAATTTCCCGTTTCCCAATGTGTTCGATTACATCGACTGCAGCGTTTATCAGGAGACCTTCAAGTCGACGACACGGAAAAACGATGTGATTCCCACCAAGGATTTCCAATACTCCGACGTATTGTCCGGTAACTCCATAACGGATATGGAGCTGCTGTAAAAGGGCCGCCTTAAAAATTCATGGTGGAAAAAACAAGGGGGCTTTCAGCCCCCTTTTTGCGTCTCGTGCTTGCGAAAAGGCGGCTGTCGCAAAACCGCCAGCCTGGCAACAGCGGGCGGCTCTTCATGCAACCGCCAGCCTGCTCTCAACTGCAGGCGGCTCGTCACGCAAACCGCCAGCCTGCTGTCTACTCAACCGCGCGCGGCCTCATTGCTCGCGCTGGCTGTCACCTTGATTGGCCTATTCTTTTTCCACTGCTCAAAGAACAGGATGCCGGTCGTCGCCACAAAGGTCGAACTGATCGTCGCCGCGACGATACCGATCACCATCGCAATCGCGAAGTTCAGGATATTCGACGTACCAAACACCAGAATACCGAGCAATGACACCATGGTGGTGATCGAGGTGTTGATCGAACGGCTCAATGTTTCATTCAGAGAAATGTTGACGTTCTCGAGCAGAGAGCGTCGCGCGTGACCCTGAATGTTCTCGCGAATCCTGTCATAAATAACGATAACGTCGTTCACCGAGTAACCAATGACGGTCAGCACACCGGCCACAGCTGTCAGGTCAAAGGCCCTTTGGAAGAAGATGTAGAACACCAGCACGGCGGACACATCAAAGACCATCTTCAAAATCGCGCCGGGAACAAATCGGCTGTCGAAGCGCAGGGCCACATACAGCACGATACCCAAAACCGCCCAGAATACCGAATAAATTCCCTGCTGGCGGAGTTCCTTGCCGATCGCTGGACCGACATATTCCACGCGCTGAACATCCGGCTGATAATCCGCGAGTTTCGTCATCAGTGTCTGGCGCATCGTACGCGCCTGTTCCGTATTTGCCGCAGCCGTTGCTGCCGCGGTACTATCCCCCGCGCCGTCTGCAGCGGTAATGTTGCTGCCTTCGAAGCGAGCGGACCACTGCGTTTTATCATTGCCCACTTCCTGCAGCTGGACATCCTCCACGCCAGCGGCCGTGAGGGCTTCGCGTACCACCTTGCCTTCCACCGGCTTGCCAAAGACGACATCAATCTGCGTACCACCGGTGAAATCAACCGCCCAGTTAAACCCAAGCGTCTGACTGCCGACCAGGACGGCCAGCACCAATGCGATACCAAAACCTGTCACAGCCTTGCCGTACTTCATAAAGTCGACCTGACGACGGGGCGCTTGCGCCTGCTTCTGAGCGCGGGCCCAGCCCAGCCAGTTCTTGATCTGCTGCTCGCTTTTGGCCCTTCCGATCAGAATCTTGAAGAACGTATGCGTCACAGTCAGAGCCGTGAAGAGCGACACCAAAAGACCCAGGATCAGGGAGATGGCAAAGCCTTTCACAGGACCCGAGGAACTGGTTTCCAACATGACAAAAGCGGCCACCAAGGTTGTCACGTTTGCATCGATAATGGTCCAGAATACTTTTGTGAAGGCGTTATCCACCGCTTTTTGCGGCGGACGACCATCCCGCAACTCGTCGATGATACGTTCGTTGATCAAAACGTTGGCATCCACGGCCATACCGAGCGTCAGGATAAAGCCGGCGAATCCAGGCAGGGTCAGCGAGAATCCAAACGCGGCCATGAGCATCAGCAGCAGGATACCGTTCAGAACCAGCGCTAAACAGGAAAGAGCACCAGGAATCCGGTAGTATCCCGTGATGAAAACGAGCACAAAGACCAGACCAACGAGAACCGACATCACACCCTGGTTCGCCAGTTCAGGCCCGAGGGTCGCACCCACCTGACGTTCTTCCAGAATCGTGATCGGCGCGGGAAGAGCACCGGAGCGCAGAATCAGAGCCAGCTGATTGGCCTGCTCCTGCTTGACGTTAAACGCCTCACCGGAGCCCAAGGTGATCTGAGCGCTGCCGCCCGAAATTTTACTTTGAATCACAGGATCCGAGACAATCACATCGTCGAGAACGATCGCCATACGCCGGCCGATATTGCCGCCCGTGATATCCGCAAAGCGCTTGCCGCCGGTCGGAGTGAATTTCATCGAAACCACAGGATCATTGGTCAGAGAGTTGGGATCGTAGGTCACGCTTGCATCGAGGACATCTTCACCCGAAAGTTCGGTGGCGGCTTTCAAAACCTGGCCTGTGTAACGAACTTTTTTACCACCGGCGAGAACGGTTTCTTCAAAGAGCAGCTCGCGACCCTCCGGCACCAAAGGCTGGGCCAGCTGGATCAGCTGTTGTTTGTCTTCGCCCACGATGGCCATGGCCCCGCTATTGCCCCGGCGTTCCAGGGTCACACCGGGAGGCAGTTTACCTTCGAGGGCGCTGAAACCACGGAATTCCTCGTCCACGAGTTTGAATTTGAGCTGCGCGGTGCGACCCAGGAGTTCCTTGGCCTTGTCCGGATCCTTGAAACCAGGGAGCTGCACCATGATCGATTTATCAGCACGACGGTTGATGGAAGGCTCGGAAACGCCCCATTTGTCGATACGGGACCGCACGACTTTTTCCGCCTGCTCAAGCGAACCATCACGGATGCGTTTCAGCTCATTGTCGTCGTATTTGAGATCGAGGGTCTGTCCTTCACCACCGACGCGCTCAAGACCTGTATATTGCTCACGCAGACTGGCCCGAAATTCGTTGGGATCCACGCCGTCTTCCAGGACAATCCGCAGCGTCTGCTGGCCTTTAATTGCATAGGCTTCCTTGACCTTTGGCTTGTCCTCGTTCGCCCAGCGCTCCACCTCGGTACCGATCCGGCTGAGGCGGTTGTCGATGGCGGCTTCCGTATCGACACCCAGAACGAGTTGCACACCGCCTTGAAGGTCAAGACCCAGCTTGATGTGTTTCTTCGGCAGCCAGGTGGGAATAGCCTTTTCGAGTTCCGCAGGATCATTCCGCTTTTCCTTGGGTAAGGAGAAGTAAATGAAAGTCGGCGAAATGTAGTAGAGCGCTCCTAGCGTGATCAGCAGGATGGCTATGGCGCGGAATCGCAGGGACTTCATGGGGGCTCCATTCCTTCTATTAAAGCAGACTACACCGCATCATGGGTGATCGTTACAGATACCTTGACTCGTCGCAAGTGTCAGCCGTTTTTTTGGTAGCGATTCAGCGTGGATGCGCAGCCCAAACAAACGCTAATACGACGCAGTCACCTTCCTGTTTCTGCAGCTGTCACCTGATGCTCACAACTGTGCTGCATCAAGTCTGTCAAAACGATATTTTGCTGTCCACGCAAAAACCTCATTTTATTGAGCCTCAAGCCCTTGAAAGCTTTTGCTTGGGTGGCATGGGTTTCGCTCCAGACTTCGTGCTTCACATCCACGATTCGGAGGACTCACTTCATGCTCTCGATCCGAAAGTTTTTGGCTCTCACTGGTCTCCTCGCCCTGCTTCCCGCCTGCGCCGTCCACCTGGATGACACACCTGAGGATGAGGAAAAGGTTCACTATGAGTACGGAACCTGGGAATCCAGCCCGAATTCCTCAACCTATGAGTATGTCGAATGCACATCTTCTGGCCAAAACTCCCGCCTCTGTGGTTACCGTCCTGGCACCGCTGGCTCGCCGAGCCGTCCCGATTACAGCTGGCAAAGCAACTGTCGCGGCCGCGACTGCCAGATACTGAACGTTTTTGCGCATTACGCCTTGCAGGAAAATTTGGGAACGAACCGGATACTGGTCATCGAGGCCTTTGAAAATGCTCAATTCAGTGGTTCGCCGGCCGCCAACATTCACATCGCAGGTTTTGATGCCAGCCGCCCCAACTCCAGTGATCTCGAGGAAATGTACCTGGCGCCGGGGGAATATTATTTCCGCGCCTATTTTACGACGGACGACACGCAGCCCACGCCTTATCCCATGGACGGCATGATTCTGGTCGGGGATGCCCCTGTTGGGGTCTACGGGGCTCTGTCGGGAGCCAAAAGGGTAATGGTGTCTCCGGAGCAGAGACCCGAAGTGATCAACATCTATATTAATCAGCTCTTTAAAAAACCCGGCAGCGAGCCGGATACCAACGCGCGCATTCGCATGCGTCTGAATGTTTCGCCCGAGGATTATATCCCAGCCAACCGGGATGTGCGGATTTTCCTGCTGAAAACGCCGGATATCGAATCAACCCCGCTCTATAATTTGAGCTTCAGCAGCAATCTTCTTTTGGTTCATGGACAGGAATACACCGCTGAATATTTGACGCCTAGCCTGGACGTGGCTTCCTACTATGTCTTCGCCTTCCTGGACGAAAACAGCAACGGTTACTACGACTCTGTGGAATTGGGGGCCTTTTACCTCGAGAATAAGGAGGTTTCGAGCTTCCCGGTCGAGCGTGATCGGACCCGCAGTTTGCAGCTCACCCTGCAGACGCATCCGGACCGTTGAAGTTTTGCGAGCTTCCGGCCCTGGGACCTTCGGGTTCCGGGGCTCTTTTTTTTCGTCCCCTACCACAAGGAAATCCATCGTCCGGCCGGCCCTGAGCGCCCTTGCCCCACCCTGCAAAATTGTTTATAGTCCCCACGTCTCTGTGATATATGCCCCGAATAAAGGACAAGCCGATGCAAGAGAGTGCTGCCCCTCGCCGAAAGAAAGGCTGGATGAATCTGAAAGTAACCGAGGTTATCGACGAAACCTGGGATACGAAAACCTTTCTGATGGAAGATGCTGACGAGGGCTCCTGTCCCTTCGATTATATTGCCGGTCAGTATCTGACCTTTCGGTTTGATGGCATCAGCGAACGACCTGTTGCGCGTTCCTATACGATGAGCAGTTCCCCGAATCAGGCGGGTTTTGCCGCAGTCACCGTGAAGCGTGTGGACGGTGGCCTCGTCAGTAATTATTTCTGTGACCAGGTTTTTCCCGGAGCCATCCTGAAAGCCCGCGGTCCCATCGGTCGTTTCACCTGGGATCCCGCCCGCTGCCGTCAGCAGCTCGTGATGGTTGGTGCCGGCAGTGGCGTAACGCCCTTCGTGAGTATCCTGCGTGCCTACGCGAATACTCTCGGTCAGCCCGGTTCACCCGAGAAAATGACCCTGCTCGTCGCGTATCGTTCGAAACAGGATCTGATCTGCTGGAAGGATCTGGACGCTCTGCAAAAAATCCCCGGCATTCGTGTTTTCACGACCCTCACGCGCGAGGACGCCCGGGATGAAGGCTTTCTGCACGGTCGCCCTGATGAAGCGATGCTGGAAGGCGTCTGCGAAAATACCTATGAGGACGCCACCTACATGACCTGCGGACCGGATGCGTTGATGAAACTGGTCGTCGAATTCCTTCAGAAAAAAGGCGTTCCCGACCAGCATATTATGCTGGAATCCTTTGGGGAGTAAGGCCCCTCCGGCCTTCCGTTATCCCCCAACCTCCGTCATCCCCCAACCTCCGTCATCCCCCGCAGCGGGGATCAACCGCTGCGATTGTCCAAATCCTTCTTCACCTTCCCAAAACCCAGCACATCGGTCCGTGGTTCGATCCATTCCTGCGGATAGAACGGCATCGGCAGTCCTCCTGAATTTTCGAGCTGCCGCAGCTTCTCCTCCGCCTCGGCCTGTCGCTGGCGCATCAGCTGATCATCCCGCAAGAGTTGCAAGGGAGCGCCCTGGAAGCCAAATCCGGCTCCGCATTCTTCCACGAGGCGCACGATCCGGATATTCAGATCTTCAATCACGGCCAGACATTCATTCCAATCCGTACTGCGGATGTAAGCAAAAAACTCAAGCTCAAACCCATAGGGGACAATCTTCACAAAGCGAACACGCGCCGGATCATTCAACACCATCGGATGACCCACCAGCATTTCCTTCATCTTGACCAAAAGATAACGCAGCTGATCCGCCGACGTATCCGCCCGCAGGACCAACGTGCTGGTCCACCGCAGCTTGTCACGTTTCTCAAAGTTTTCGAGCTTCATCAGTGAAAATTCCGCATTGGGAATCGTCACGACCGTCCGATCCAAAGTCCGGATACGCGTCGAGCGCAGACCAATATCTTCGACCGTTCCCAATAAATCCCCAAAGCGACCAAAGTCGCCGACCCGCACGGGCTGATCCAGCGCGACCGAAATCCCACCAAAGAGGTTCTCAATTGTTTTCTGTCCCGCCAGTGCGATAGCCAAACCACCGACACCAAGACCGGCGACGATCGCGGTGACATTCAAGCCCAAATCCCGAAGGAGGAATATGATGCCGATGACCACCACAATGGTTTTCAAACCTTTCTGTGCCGGCGGCAGCATGGCCGCTGCTCCCGGCCGCCCTTGCCGCTCAAAGGACATCCGCGTCATGGCTATCGAGGCTTCAATCAAACGCAGGGCCAGGAAGATCAGCGCAAAGGTGAAAAAGATTTTGATCCCATTCTGAATCGTTTGCCTGACCGCCAGGGTCAGATCCACCCAATCAAGCGCGAGACGAATCACTCCAAGCCCTGTCAGCACCCGCAGCGAAGGCAGAAACCCCTTGAGCAGCTCATCCGGCAGATAGATCTTGAAACGCCGACTGCCAAAATTCATTGTTTTGATCAACACCAGGGCCAGAATGTGCGAAATCAAGGCGGCCGCCAGGACCGTCCCAACCAGAAACAGCCACTGCCAGGCCTTGATCCCACCCAACTGATACTTGACCAGCACCGGCGGGATCCTGGACTCCATATCCGACTGTTCCATTTTCTCAGCCAGGTCGGGGATCCGTTCGATAAAATCCGGAGAAAAGCGCCAGACCTTGCTTTCGCCCTCCTGCACGTGCACCAGCTTCACTGGGGTCGAAGAGCCATCCACGATCACCTGACCGATGATTTCGATCTCAGGAGGTTGATTATCATTCTGATAGCCGTCAGGCTCGATGGAAATATCCGCGGGGTCCACGCGCCCCCGCTTGTTGAGCACCTCGAAGAGCTGCCGCGTGGTGCGATGCTTTCGCTCATTCCCCCAGCGTTTGGGGAATTCCATATAGGCGAAGGCCCCTTCCACATCCTCCCGTTTCATGACATTCAGAAACTGACGGAACATGATACGCGGGGATTCGACATTCTCCCGATTTTCCGTTTTCTGCGTGGCCGCATCCTGAGCATAGAGCTTGCCGACCTGGGCCTGTCCTGCGACAGGAGAAAACGAGACCAGAAGCAGCGAAGACGCGATAAGAGACACCAGACGAGAGAGCTTCAGCATGAACGCATCCTTAACTTCAGACATAACCACTGGCTTGCAGTGCGAAGAGTTTCGCATACCGACCCTGGGCCGCGATGAGTTGATCATGGCTGCCCTGTTCAATAATGCGCCCATCTTCAATCACGAGTATCGTATCAGCCATGCGAACCGTGGGGAAGCGGTGAGAAATCAGGATCGAGGTCCGATCCCGGGTCAAGGCCCGAAAGCTGTTGAAGACAGCAAATTCAGCTTCGGCATCCAAAGCCGCTGTCGGCTCATCCAGGACCAGGATATCCGCCTCTTCCCGCATGAAGGCTCGCGCCAATGCAATCTTCTGCCATTGTCCGCCCGATAATTCCACTCCTTCGTGAAACCATCGCCCCAAAGGTGTCTCCAAACCCTTGGGCAGACCCTGCAGCACGGCCGAGGCCCCACCGTGATCAATGGCCCGCAGAAGGCGCGTATGTTCCGACTCATGCTCCAGACTGCCCATGGCGACATTTTCAGCAAAGGTCATCTGATAGCGGTTGAAATCCTGAAATACCACCGCCATGCGTTTTAACAAAACGTCCTCATCCCAGTCCTCGAGATCACGGCCATCCAAAAGGATGCGCCCGCGGGTCGGTCGATAGAGCCTTGTGAGCAGTTTGATGAATGTGGTTTTTCCCGCTCCGTTATGTCCCACCAGGGCGAGGCTCTGTCCTTTCGGAATGAACAGGTTGATATCGCGCAGCGCCTCGTGGCTCTGACCAGGATATTGAAACGACACATTCTCAAAACGAAGACCTTCCTCATGACCTGGCGGCAGCGCCCGCGTTGGGGCCGGCGGCGCCACAGGGATCGCGAGAAAGGCGAAAAGATTCGACATATAAAGATTGTTCTCATACATGCCGCCGAGGGTGGCCAGGATCGATTGAAAGGACTGCTGCCCTTGACGAAACGCAGCCACATAAAGCGTGAGGTCACCGAGCGACAGCTGACGCAGGGCCGCGGCCAGAGCAATCCAGGCATAACAGAGGTAAAAGGCCACGGTGCCGAGCAAGGACAGAAGATAACCCCAGCCCGCGCGCCTGAGACTCAGCTGCTGATCCTCGCGATTCATCGCTTCGGCAATCTGGCGATACCGGCCGAGAAGGGTGGCCCCCAGTTTGAAGAGCTTGACTTCCTTCACATGCGAATCATTGGACAGGACATATTCCAGATAGTTCAGCTTGCGCAGCTCGGCCGAGCGACGATTGCGCATCCAGAAGGTTGTGGTGGAAAAATAAAGCTCCGCCAGCGCCGCCGGCATGGCCGCCAGAAAAAGTCCCAGCACGGCCCAGACGTTGAGATTCATCAGCAGAATGAGATAGCCACTGAGCGTCAGACTGTGTTGAATCAGAACAAAACTGTCGCCGATCACGGCCAGAGGCCGTGACGACGCCTCCCGCCGCGCGCGCACGAGCTGATCATAGAACTCCGGATTTTCAAAATCCTTGAGTTCCAGGGCCAGCGCTTTTTCCAGAATTCTGACATTGATGTCGATGCCGAGCCGACCCCCGATCAACTGGCGGCTGAGACTGAGGCCGCGTTGACTTAAAGCCTGAAAGGCAATCAACCCCAGTTCCACAGCCACCCACTGCAGGGTCAGCGCCTGATCCCCCGCAACGACGGCGTCGATGATCAATTTGCCCAGCCAGGCGATAAGGAGCGGCAGAAACGCATTGATCAGGGTCAGTCCACCCAGCGCCAGAAATAAATGCGGTGCGGATTCCCAGGCCAGACGAAAGGTCGCAGGCGTAAAGGTGAAACTCTGCTTTATGCGCGTCCAGCTTAAAGGATTCTGGGAAGCCTTCGGTTTTTCCGCAAGATAGGGCTGCATCGTATTCCTCCTGGGGAGAATACGATGACAGAAATTACGACCATGGGGCAAGGGTCAAAGAGATCAGATGCTGTCAGTTGGGTGAGATGATGAATTCGTCCAGAACCTTGCGCATCGGGTTCGCACCGATATTTTTCAACTCCGTGTCCAGGAGTATCAGGGCATCCTTCTTCAGCTCCAGAGGATGCTCATCCGGCTGGAAGGTGGCGCCGAACGCAAAATCCTGACCGGGGGTCTTGGATATTTCCACATGCGCACCCAAAACGTGCGTGATGGTTTTGCTTTCGGCATACGTCCGCAGCCTCGCCATACTGGTTCGATAGGTGGCCCAGTCCTGAACATAGAGGCGACCGGGATAAAGCGAGTCGCCGGTGAAAATGATTCCGGTCTGCGCGTCATGGAAGGCCAGACTTGTCCCTTCATGGCCAGGAATCGGAATGACCTTCAAAATGCGGCCGCCCAGGTCATAGTCCGCCATCGTCTCAGGAAAGTTGGTGATACCAAAGAAAGTCGACACCGCGGCCTGGCCTGTTCCGACCACAGTCGTCCCGGCCTGCCCCCTGAATTGCCCATCTCCTGCCACATGATCGCCATGCGCATGCGTATGCGCCACGATCAGAGTGATCTGTGCGCGCTGCGCGGCTCCGTAATGCTCAACCAAGAGATTTTCCACGGTGGTCCGCAAAGGAAGGTTCTGGGTGGCTCCCGTATCGAGGAGCAGGGCCTTCTGCGCCCCAAAAATCAAATACATGAACGGAGCTTCAAAGTTCGTGCATTTGTTCTGCCGCAGAATGGTTAAATTCTTGTTATAGGCATGCACCTGAATCGGAGCATTATTATCCTGGCCACAGTTGGCAGCGCCGGCGAACCATTGCACATTCAGGCTGCCCGCTTCAACCGTCGGGGTCGGGGCTGGGGTATTCGTGGCCGCAGGCGTATCGGGTGTCTGCACCACTTCGTCCGGCTTGTCCTTTGGGTTTGCGTCATCCGAAGTATCCTGGGTCTCTTCGGTGATGGGCGTTGTTCCCGTGCGTTCCTGGCTTCGCGGAGCAGGTGTTGTCGGTGTGCAGCTGATAACAAAAAAACCCAATACAAACAACGATCTGGATATCATCTGGAAGCCCTTTCCGCAACAGTGTGAGCGCCTTATCGGCAGAAGTCTTCCAGAACGTAAGGATAAATTTTGCTGTCGAAAGTTTTGACAGAAATCAGCCCAGGACGAGCTGAATTCAGGGAACAATGCCCTTGAGTTTCCAACGCCCGATTTCGCCGAGCGCGGTGATCCAGTCATCCGCCGGATGCTCGAGGAGAGCCGCCTGCGCCGTTCCAAGGCTGAGAGGCGTGCCGCAGAGCGCGGTCGCCGCTTCTGACCAGCCGGGGTTGTGGCCGATCATGAGGATCGTTTCGAGGGCATCATCTTCATCGCCGCAGGCCTGAATTACATAATGATCATCCGCGAGATAAAGATCGGATTGAATTTTCGTCGCCACGCCCACCAGCCCGGCACTGCGCACGACCGCATGCAGGGTGGCCACGGCGCGTTCGGCATCGCTACAAAGGATCATTTCCGGACTGAAACCCAGCGCCCGAATTTCCTGACCACAACGCAGCGCCGCGGCCTGACCGGCGGGTGTCAGCTTCCTTTTCCGGTCGTCATTTCCCGCCAGAGCATTCTCCGCTTCGCCATGTCTCATTAGAATCAGTCGGCGCATCAGCTGGCAGCCTTATCCTGAGCTCGGGCTTCGATCTCCTGCAGCTTGCGTTTGGCCGCTTCAAAGTCCGGATGTTTTTCAATACAGCGTTTTATCAATTTGATCGCTTCTTCATGTTGTCCCTTGGCCGACAGCATGACACTCTTGTTATAGAGAGCGGCTTTGTTGTTCGGGTCAAGTTTGATCACGGCGTTGTAAGTCTTCTGCGCCTCATCAAATTGATCGGATTCCTTATAACAAATTCCCAGCTGATTGAGGAAGGTTATATTTTCCGGCTCCACCGAAAGGGCGGATTTGATATGACGAATTGCCTTCTTATAGTCCTTCAGAGAATAAAAGGCCTGGCTCAAATAGTTATGCAAACTGGGGAACGACAGGCTCTTATCCAGCGCCATGGTCAGGAGGGTGGCCGCCTCCTGGTAGCGCTGCATCTTGAAGAGCAATTCCGCCGCTTCTTCATAGCGCAGAGGATTCAGAGGTGAGAGTTGAATGGCTTGCGTGAACTGGTCAATGGCCTCTTCAATCTTGTTTTGCTTCGCAAAAATTCGTCCGCGTTCCACATAAGCCAGAACATAATACTTGTTTCTCTTCTCCGCCTCTTCCAGATACTGCAGGGCTTTTTCAAAGTCCTTTTTCTCGGAGGCGATACGGGCCAGACCGACCACAGGCCTTGCAGCAGTTTTGGCTGATTGAGCGAGACGCGAAAAAATGTGTTCGGACTTGTCCAGGTTCCCCGACCGCAGCTCGGCCTTGGCCAGCTCATAGACCTGTTCGGGGTTGTTCGGATTATGGAATTTCTTATAGGCGTTCCGCACCTTGGGCACAAGGTCCTTGAAGGTGAAGGGCTTGACCAGGATCTCATCCACCCCATTTTCGGTGGCGAGCATGATATCTTCCTTGTCAGGGTTCCCCATCGCGATGGTAAAGGAACCACGGGAATAGGCCGGGTTTTCCTTGATCTCGGTCAGGAAATCATAGCCCCCGAGGATCGGCATTTCCTTGTCACAGATCGTGACCGGAAACGTCAGGTCCGGGTTATCCTTCATGAAGTGCAAGGCTTCATGGCCATTGGCAAACTGTTTCACGGTGCTGAAACCGAGTTTGTTGAGATGGTGAGCGACAATCAGGCGAAGATCCTGTTGATCCTCAATCAGCATGATAGGATCTTCATGATCCAGTTGGCTGCCAACCTTGATACCATATTCTTCTGCCAGACTTTTTTTATCGCTCATACGCGACTCCCACTTCTTCCACTTCTGCTTACGAGGTCACCATCGGCACCCTCAGGGTAAAGTTAACGCGTTTTTGGAAGAGCGCGGCAAAGCTGTTTTAAAGGAAGGAAAGTCAGGACCTTGAAGGAAGGCTGGCCGGACACTCTTACGGAAAAGTCATACGTGCGCCCGGCCTAACAATTAAAGACTACGCATGGCCTTCAGGAAAGCATCATTATCCTGAGCTGTGCCGATGCTTACGCGCAAGCAGCCTTTAAGACCAGGACCGCCCGACACATTCCGCAGAAGAATACCCTGCGCGATCAGACCCTTATAAACCCGATCCGTATCCGCCTGATCCGGCCAGCGCATCAGAAGGAAATTGGCCTTGGAATCGAAGACCTGCATGCCGTGGCAGGGAATATCGCGCAAAGCCTGGTGGACGCGTTCACGTTCGCTGCGGGCGTTTTCAATATTGCGAGCCACAAAGGTTTTCATGTCCGGATCGGTCAGCATCACGCGTGCCGCTTCCATCGTAAAGTGATTCAAAAGATAAGGCAGACGCAGCTTGGTCAAAACGCTGATCAGCTCCGGTGAGCCGATCGCATAACCCAGACGCACACCGGCGGCGCCCATGGTTTTCGAGAGCGTGCGCAGAATCAAAAGATTCGAGAACTCCCCCAAAAGATCGGTATAGGGATCGTCATCGAATTCATAATAGGCTTCGTCGGCCAGGAACAGGACCCGCGGGAATTCCTTCAGGAGCGCCCGGAATTCGGCTTTCGGCAGACTCGTGCCGGTCGGATTATTGGGAGAGGCGAAGACCACGAGCGAGCCATCCGGCAGCGCGGGCAGTCGCTCGCGGCGGTAGCCAAAATTTTCATCGAGGTCCCAGGTTTCATAGGGAATGCCCGCGTATTGGCAATGCGATTCGAAGAGCGCAAACGAAGGACGCGCGATCACGACCTTGCCGGGCAGACGCCGGCCGAGGGCATCGAGCACCAGGGCAATCAAATGATTCGAGCCTGGCGATGTGATCAGACATTCCGGCCGCACGCCGACGTATTCGGCAAGAGTTTCCGTCAGGGAATTCGCCATCGCTTCGGGATAGCGATTCCATTCCTTGGACTTCAAACTCGCGAGAATTTTATCCTTCAGCTGCAGGGGCCAGTCCCAGGGGCTTTCATTCTGATCCAGTTTGATGGTGATGCCCTGCGGAGCATCAATTTTATACGGTTTGGCGGCCAGAAGGCTCGGTTGAAAATAGGCACCAAGCCAGTTCATGTCAGGGCTTTTGGGTTGCAGCACTTTCTGGGATACCATGACTCACCTTTTCTGAAGCAAAGAGGCCGCGGCGCTGCATCAGGTCGTAAACCACGATTGAGCATGCATTGGCCAGATTCAAACTGCGCACATGAGGATGAAATAGGGGAATGCGATACAGCTGATCCTTGAAACGCTCATGGAATTCCGGCGGAAAACCCGAGGTTTCCCGGCCAAACACCAGAACTTCCGTATCAACCGGCATGTCCGTGTAAAGTTGGGTGGCGAATTTCGAAAAGAACGCGATCCGACCGGAATAAGTGGCCACGAGCGGCTCGATGCTGTCATGGATTTCGAGATCCAAAAAGGGCCAGTAATCGAGTCCCGGACGGCGCAGATTCTTGTCGCTGGTGCCAAAGCCAAAGGGCTTGATCAGATGCAGACGGCACGATGTGGCCGCCGCCAGTCGGCCGATGCTGCCGGTGTTTTGCGGGATTTCAGGTTGAAAAAGACAGATCTGCGGATGTCCTGGCTTCATGCTTTATTGGCTTTTTGTTTGCTATGGGTGGCCAAAAAGCGGCGATACTGAACACGGAGGGTCAGCATGGAAATCGCGTTCACCAGAAAATGACAAAGGAGCGGCGGCCAGAGATTGCCGGTCGCTTCAAACAGCCAGCCGAGCATCAGGCCGCTGATAATCGCCCAAAGTGTCCAGATCGAAATCAGGCCCTGCGGCCCCAGATGCAAGAGGCCAAAGAGCAGAGCCGTGCCCACGAGTCCCAACACCGGCTGAACCGCCGCGCGGAACAAAAGCTCCTCGCCGATCGCGGAAATAAAAGCCAGATAAAGGGCCACAGGAACGGTGGCGCTGCCGATCATTTGCATCAGGACGTGACGAAAGATTTTAAATGAGGGAAACTGCTCTTCGAACAGATAATTCGCGATCAAAAGGACAGCCGCCCCCAGCATACCGAGACCCAAAAGAGTCGCCAGTGCGGGCATTTCCGCCGGCAGCGTGAGAATATTTTTCAGTGAATGATGACGGTAAAGACTCACCATGGCACCCACGCCGGCCATCCCCACATAGAACACCGAGGAGGATAGTACGAAGTTTCCCATCTGTTCGATGTTACTGGACTCGTTGCCAGCGTCATTTTGATCTTGCATAAAGTGCCTTTATGACCTTGAGTGCGGCTATCTGCAGGCTGCCCCCTGGTTTAATCAAAGTCCCCGGCATTTTTCCAACGAAAAATGCCGTAAGGCCGGGTAATATCCGGCGTCCAACAATGTCTGGAGGTCAACCTCATGCGTTCAGCCCCTTTGACCCGAATTCTCACAACGATTTGGCTGCTTTCCACGGCCGAGCTTCAGGCTGTGGTGAAACCTTTGCCTTTGGCTGATGCCGCAGCTGAAGTGATCACCTGGATCGAAAGCGTCGATCCTTCCACCCAGTCGCAAAAGGAGGCCTGGGACCGCATCCGCAAGGCCATCACAACCGCCGGTCGCGAGGCTGAGTCGGAAGCCGGCCTGAAACTCAGCGTAACGCGCATTCTGCAGCATTGGAATGGCAAAAGCTTCCGCATCCTCGATGAAGCGGATCCTCAGACCTGGGCTCTGCAGTCCAGCGATCAACCCTTTCCCGACAGCGGCGCCTGGTTTCAAGCCCGCGGCAACAAATGGACGGTACAGTATGTCGGCCGTCATGGTCAAAAGGTCTTTCGGCGAGGCGATGCGGTGAAAACGTCCGGTTTCCATCCCATTCACAGCGCCCAAAAAACCCAGACCCTTCCCCTCGAAGTTCAGAACAACCCCATGAGCCCCACGCGCCAGATTAAGGTCACGCCACGGCCTCAACGCTTTGCGGACTATGTGCTGGCGGAAACTCAGGCCGCAGGAATCGTGATGACCCAGGACAAATATCGCATCTGCATGCAGAAGGCCTGGTTCTGGTTGAATGACGCGGTGAATGCCCATCTTCTGTCACGGATCAGCTTTCAAACGGAAAATTGTGCCGCCCAGCTCATCGATTTGCGCGATGGCTTTGGTCTGGATCCGGCTGGTCCCTTGAAAATTTCGAAAAAGATTCCCACCGTGGTGCTCATCAACCAGCAGACCCGGGAAGGAGCGGCCCGCTTTGCCCTGCGATTGAAAAAGGAAATGAATGCCCACGTGATCGGTGAAGCCAGCGGTCAGACCGTGCTGCCTGAAAAGCAGCAGGCCCTGAAATCCCTGCCCTGGACGGTCATCGCCTATGCCGGAACCGGCGCACCGGTGGAACCTGATGCGAGGGTGAAGGATTCCCTGCTTTATGCCGAGGGCCTGGATCACCTTTACGAGGAAGGTTTGCGCTGGATTCGCAGCGAGCTCAAGATTCGTTGACGTAAGGGGAAGCGGCCCGAGCCGGTTGATCTGCAGCCGGCTCCCGCATCCGCAAGGCATTGAGCCGGGCGATCACAGTAAACAGTGCCGCCCAGCACAATCCTGCACACCAGCCTGCCAGCACATCGCTGGGATAATGCACACCGAGATAAATGCGACTCAACCCCACCACGCCGGATAAAAACATGGCGACCAGCAGGAAATAACTCTTCAGACGTTTGCGTGTCACAAGTTCGGTGAGCAGGGCTCCAAGGGTCAGATAGACGACCGCCGACAGCATGGAGTGGCCGCTGGGGAAACTATAGGTCATGACATGCGCGCCATGCGTGACGATATCGGGACGGGGCCGGGAAAAAAAGATTTTCAGAGAGTGGCTTACGATCACCCCGCTCAGGGTTGCGCCCAGCACGAAAAGCGAGGCTTTGTAGCGGCGAATCAGAATCAAAAAGATCAGAACGAAGCTGACATAAAAAGTCAGTACCACATAACTGCCAAGCGCGGAGACATCACGGACAGCGCTCTCGATCCATAGCGGGCCGATCGGATCACTCAGGTCATGCGGCTCACGCAGACTGATGACGATCCTTTCGTCCAGGGTCTGCGTATCCCCTTCCGTCACATCATCAGCGATCTCCATAAAGGCGAAGAATGACGCGGCGGAAAGGAGAGCGGCCAGAAGCAGCCGGGTGTCCCGTTCACGCAGCCAGCTCAGGAGACGTCGAACAAAGTTCAACCAGAGATTCAGCATGTCCCTCTCCCATCAGGCCTTGTCAAGGCCGCACCACCAACACCGAGTGACGGGTATGCAGCACCTGATGCGCCGTGACGCTGCCGAGACTCAGACCTTCCAGCATGCCATGACCCTGGGCCCCAAGAATAATCAGACCAGCCTCCTGATGGCGCAGACTGCTGTCGATCGCTTCATGAATGGGCTCGCCGCGCACCTCGGTCACGGCATGAAAACCCGCCTGCTTCAGACGCTGCACCACGACCTCGTTTTCCTCGTGGAGCTTGTCCTCGATCCAGCGGCTCACATCCACCCCCAGCTGGCTGACAAAGGGCGCCAGGGCTGACGTCAAATTATGCGGATAGGCCGTGAGGACGGCGATATGCTCAAGCCCTTCAGGACGCATGCTGATCAAACGCTCCAGGGCCTTTTGCGCAAACGGGGAATGATCGGTGGCAAAAACCGCCCGCTTCAGAGTCTGGGGATCGCTCAGAGGTTTATAGACGAAAAAACTGGTCGGACATTGAAAGATCATTTTGCGACCGACCGAGCCGAAAAAGAAGTGCCCCAATGTTTCCTGCGCTTTCAGGCTGACCACCACCAGATCCGCTTGGGATTCCCGGGCTTCCGCCATCAGCTCATTGACGACATGACCTTCGCGCAAACGGGCTTCGCTCGTGATGCCATGCTGCTGAAGTTCCTTCTCAAAACTGTTCAGAAGCTCCCGCGCCTTGGCCTCTTCATTCTTCATATATTGAGCGTAGTATTCCGTCTCGGTGACTGTCAGCAGATATTTGCCAAGCGTGCTGCCCACGTGTTCCATCACATGAGTCGGGCGCACTTCAAGATCCTTGAAACCAAGCTGCAGGAGCGCCTGCAGGGCTTCATGAGCAGACGGTAAACGATGAACTCCCAGAACTGCACGCATAATAACCCCCTCGCTTGTCCCTCCTTAAGCTATACCTGATAGCGTTCGGGATCAAGCCGGGGGCTGTCTCTGGTAATTTCACCCAAGCTGTGACGGCAGCTTAAAACGTCTTCGCCAGCTCCAGATAGAAATCCGCATCCACCGTATAATTCGGGTTGCTGCGGCGGAACTCGCGGTCGCTCGAGGAGGATGAAGTGAAGTTATTGGTCGTGATTGTATAGCTGCCGCTCAGGCGAATCCACTCGGCAAAGGAAATGACAGCACCGGCCTGGTAGATGAACTGTTCCACATCGGTGACATACTCCTGAAACGGCACATCGGCCTCAGCGTTCACTTCCGTATAGTGATAATCCGTCAGCAGGTTATAGGCCGCCGAGGCGGTGATGCTGGCGCTGTCCCCCAGGGGTATATTCAAACTGGCCAGCGATTTGCCGGCCCCATAGGCCACCGACTCCACCGTGTCCGTGCTGCGCAAGCGGTTCAAGCGTGCACCACTCAAAGGCTCGCGCTTCAAGGCTTCCAGTCGCAGCTGCAGCGTGGTGTCGCTAAAGATGTTCAAAAGAAGTCCGGCCGAGGCCCCCAGCTCACTCACAAAGCCCACCCGATACCGCAGCTCCGGATCCGCGAGGATGAGGCGGAACCGATTGGCACTCAGAAATCGGGCGTGATCCGTTTGCCAGCCATAACCCTGCAGGTTCACCCTGAGATCCCCAAATTGCTGTTCGACATCAGCCCGCGCGGCCAGATCAAGAGCCTCCTTCTTCTGCTGTTCATCGAAGGGTTGCAGCGCAGTCAACTCAAATCCAAGTTCGGTGGCGGCGCTTTCATACCGCAGGGCCACCTGTTCCGAGGCCTGTCCCCAGGCCTGCTTTGCATCATAGTCCGGAAAGTAGGAACGCACCCCGGCTGCCAGTTCAAGGCGCAGGCTCGGATTGAGATACACGCCGAGGTTGGGCTGCAGACTGAGAAAACCACTGCTTTCATTCTGACTGGAACTGGCCTGTGAGGTGAAAAGACCCGAGGTCTGCTCCAGGGTAAAATACTGAACCTGGTCCAGCTGGGCACTGTAGCCGATATCACCAAGCAGATACGCAAAGCCACCCAGAAGGCCCCCGCTTTTGCGCCCATCTCCATAATTCACAAGGCCGCTGATGCCCTCGCGATGGGCAAAGAGATTGACGTTGTCATTATTGAGACCATGATTATCCGAAAGTTGATTTTGCTGCGCGAGCATCACCGCCGGCCGCACACTATGCCGCCAGCCTTTTGGATCCTCCTGCTCCACCTGCAGGGCATTGGCCAAAGGCGCCATCAGTTCCTCGTCCGTGCCACTGTCCTTCGGAGGCATCGGCGTGGTCACAGGCAGCTGCGGCGCAGCCAGGTCCTGACCGCTGCGATTCGTGCCACCGATGATGGATTCCAGCAGTTTATCCTGCTGCTTTTTGATATCCGCCAGGTAACGGCGCCGGTTGACCCGCAGCGCGACGGTAAGATCCTCGGGATTGACCTTTTGAAAGTACTTGCGAGCCCTCTGCCACTGACCGGCCTTGTAGGCAATCACACCAAGGTAATAGGTGGCAAAGGGCCGAAAGGGGGCCTTGTTTTTCAGGATATAGCGAAACCCGAGCGCGGCCTTTTTATCCTCGTCGAATTCGAGATAGGTCGATCCCCAGGCAAAGGCATTCTCGGGCGTGAGGAGTGCGGGATCACCCTTTTCAAAAAGATAATAGGCTTTTTTCAGCTTATGGTTTTGATAATAGATCGTCCCGAGCAGCATCGCCGCTTCCTTGTTGCGCGGATCCTTGAGGAGGATCGCTTTCAAGGCGCGCACCGATTCACGGATGCGATTGGCTCGATAATCATTCAACGCGGCTTCATAGGCGGATACAGTCTGAGCCAGGGCAGACCCCAGACCCGCTGTCAGCACGAGGGACATCCACACGAGCAGCTGAACCAGCGTTCGTCTCATCCCGTCATCCTAATGATGGAAATTTATGGCAGGATATTTCGGCTGAACGGTGTCCCGCGCTCCTTCCACATCGCCCTTCTGCTGCACGATTTCCTGATAGAATTTCAGTTCAGGTTCACGCGGCAGATAGTAAGGAGGCGCCCGATTGCCAAACTCGCTGACCATTTTTTCAAAGCTGCTGAGGGCATCCCCATCCAGACTCTTGCGTCCTTCCAAAGTCAGTTCAATCTTGCGATGCAGGGTGCTCACTTCAAAGACGTCCCGCCAGCCCTGTTTGGGGTTCACCGAACCCTGACAGTTCTTTAAGGCATCCACCTCACGCGCATCTTCAATACAGCTCAGGGCCCAAAGGGTTCCCGACATTTCAAATTCCTCATCCGGCACCTGCGCGTTCACCACACCCAGCTGCCAGCGCATGCGTGAGATAAAGACTTTGGCCTCCCAGGAGTCCTTATCCCCGGTCAGGCGCTGCATGGCCTTGACGGCCATACGCAGACAACCTTCCGCATAAGTGCCCGGATGGATCCAGCCCGGAGACGGTGAGCGGCTGCGGATCCAGTGCGGATCCATGGCCAAAAGATGGGACCACTCGTCCCGGGGAAATTCGCGGCCATCCAGAAAGCGCGCCCAGTCGCCCTTGCTTTTGGTCCAGCGCTGTTCCCAGGCTCCCATCGAACAATCCTGGGGCAAAAAGCCATCGGTGTGGCCGCGCAATTTCCGGAAGGACAGACCTTCCCAACGCCCATCCTTTTCAAAGGCGACGGCCCGAACATAAGGCAGCCAGAGGGCACTGGTTCTCCTCTTCCGCAAGGCGGCATTGATGCTCTCGCGATTGCGATCCATGAAGGCTTCGAAGCGGGCGTTATAGCGATCGCCATACTGGACCCTGGCCTCATAAAGCTGGCGATCCTTGAGCATGCCGATCAGGTTACCCAGTTCCCCATCCTTATGCAGAGAGAAGCCCACCGCGGCGAGCACGGCAATCAACAGAATGACCAGAATCCACAGCACCGACGGGCTGCTTTTGCGCGAGCGGGACGGTGTTTTCACCTTCACCGGCAGCGCGGAACTTCCCATGGCGGAATGCGTGCTCACACCCCAGCCGGAGAGCATCTCCCGCTGCACGAGCTGCACGAGTTCGGGATAGTGTTTGCGGATGCTTTCAAAATCATCGAACGCCACCCACTGCCGCAAACTGCCCGCAATCTCATCCTGGAGACCAAACTCCATGCGACCATACGCTTCCTTCACCTGCTTGAGCGAATAAGGCCCCAGGAAGCGTTCCATGTCGACTCGAATGAGATACAGCTTGTCCACTTAACCCCGCATGATCGAAGAAATCACAACCGTAACATTATCCTGGCCACCGGCTTCATTGGCCTCCTGTATCAGCCTCTGCGGCAGCTCATAAAGCTTGTTTTCATATTCCTTGATGATGCGCAGAATCCGGCGATCGTTGACCATACCCGTCAGTCCATCGGAACAGGTCAGAAGAATTTCGCCAGGCTGCAGTTTGAGTTCATAGATATCCACTTCACACTGCGTGGACAGACCCAGCGCCCGGACCAGCGCACCCGGCTTAGGATTCACGGCCAGGGAGCCATCCGGCAGCCAGCCCCGCTCCACATAATTTTCAATGTTATGATCGAGCGTCAGCTGCCAGAGATGCTGTTTGAAATAGAGATAGGTGCGTGAGTCACCCATATGACAGATGAAGGCTTTTTCACCGACGAAAAGGATGGCATTCAGGGTGGTCGCCATTCCTTCAAGGCCCGGGCTCGCCTGACCCTTCGCGATGATGTCCTTGTTCACCTGATCGATGCTCTTGATCAGAAAAGGTTCCACTTCCTCATGCCGGAGACTGTCACAGTTCAAATAAGCTTCCTTGATACCGTTGACTGCTGTCGCCGACGCAACCTCACCGCCTTTTCTGCCTCCAATGCCATCGGCCACGATCAATAGCCCCAATTCTGCATTGAAGAAGAGACTGTCCTGATTGTTTTTGCGGACCCGACCCATGTCGGTCGCGCCATGCATTTCGATACGCAAAGGCTACTCCTGTGCTGTCTCGTTTCGTTATCGGCCCATCCGCTCAAAACCTAAGGATTCCAGCTGCCTGGATTGGCTGGATTGGGAAAAAACGCCGAATTTTCTGGTACTTTTCCGGGAAATTGATCAATATGACCAAAGCAGGTTCGGAGGAGGTTCCTTATGCTGCCTTGGATGGATGCGCATTGTCATTTGACCAAACGGTTTCATCCCGATCCCTTGCCGGGGGTTCTTCAGTCCCTCCACGAGGCCGGCTGTCAGGGCTTTGTTCTGGGCGGCGTCGACCCTTTGGACTGGCAGGAGCAATTGGATATTCCTCCCTCACCCGTGCGTATGATACGCGGCTTTGGACTGCATCCCTGGACCGTGCAGGAACGCGATGACGCGCAGCTGGAACAGGACTTCGCCACTCTTGAACGCATGCTGCCTCAGGCCGGAGCGCTGGGAGAACTCGGCCTGGATTTTTTTCGGGTCAAGCCGGAACCGGAGCGACAGAAACAAAGCCATTGGTTTGAACGGCAGCTGGAGCTGGCGGCCGTCCGGAAGAAACCCTGCATTCTGCATATCGTGCGCGCGCATCATGAAGCGCTGCGGATCATGAAAGCCTTCAACGGTCGGGTCACCGGCCTTGTGCATAGTTTCTGGGGCAATCATCAGACCGCCCAGTCCTGGCTGGATCTCGGCTTTTACCTGTCGCTGCCGCCGCGCATCGTGAAACATGATAATCATGCCCTGCTGCACTATGTGCCAGCGGATCGCGTGCTTTATGAATCCGACAGCCCTGAAGTCTTTGATGATGGTGCCGCCTCGGATCCGCGCCTCGTCCTGGATATCATGAAGCATGTGGCCTGGTCGCAATGTATACCTGTCGACAAAGTCCTGGAGCAGCAAAATTCCAACCTGATCGCCCTCTTTCCTGAACTCAATGGCACCCACTAAATAATGTAACCATTCCATTTAATGCAGTTTTTTGTGCAGTTCACGTTATAGATAAAATCTATGTTGTTATAAAAACATTAGATTTTACTTATCAGCGAGCTGACCCGATACTCTCCTATGTCAGCGGTGATGAGGGTACAGATGACCCCCTCGCGGACTCTTAAAACCATTAAGGAGAAATCCATGATTACGTTGATCAACTCGAAAGTTCCTGAGTTCAAAGTCCAGGCTTATCATCAGGACAAATTTGTCACCGTTTCCCAGAACGACCTGAAAGGCAAATGGTCGATCTTCTTCTTCTACCCTGCGGACTTCACCTTTGTGTGTCCGACAGAGTTGGGTGACATGGCCGACAAATATGCGAAGTTCAAGGAACTCGGCGTGGAAGTTTACTCGGTGAGCACCGACACGCACTTCACGCACAAAGCCTGGCATGACACCTCGGATACCATCAAGAAGATCCAATTTCCCATGCTGGCTGACCCCACGGGCCAATTGGCTCGCGCCTTTGGTGTCTACATCGAAGAGGAAGGACTCGCCTATCGCGGGACATTCCTTGTGAACCCGGAAGGTCAAATCAAGCTGGCGGAAGTGAACGATAACGGCATCGGCCGTAACGCGGACGAACTCTACCGCAAGGTTCAGGCGGCCCAGTACGTCGCCACCCACGACGGTGAAGTCTGTCCAGCCAAGTGGACTCCAGGTGAAAAAACACTGAAGCCTGGCCTCAACCTGGTCGGCAAAATCTAAGCCGCCGCACCTGCGGCCGCACGCTGGGGGCCTTGGGCCCCCTCAAACAAGGAGCAAGAGTCATATGCTTGATAAAGATCTAAAAGAACAACTTCAGGGTGTTTTCGCTGACCTGAAACATTCCATCGAACTCGCTGTGGATGCCAGCGACCACCAGCAGCAGTCTGAACTTTTGGACTTTTTAAGGGACCTTGCCTCCACCAGTCCAAACATTTCCGTCAAGGTGGGTTCCGCAAAATCGCCGGTTCCCCGCTTTCAAATCCTCAGGGATGGTGACGTCACGGGCGTCAGTTTCCGCGGCATTCCCGGCGGCCATGAATTCACCTCGCTGGTGCTGGCCATCCTGAACAGCGCCGGTCAGGGCAAACTGCCGGATCGCGGTCTCGTGCAACGTATTCAGGGTTTGCCTGACAATACCCAAATTCGTACCTATATCAGTCTGAGCTGTGAAAACTGCCCGGACGTGGTGCAGGCTTTGAATCAAATCGCCCTGGCTCATGGCAACCTGAATCATGAAATGGTCGATGGAGGCATGGTGCCTGATGAGCTGGAAAAGCTGAAAATCCAGGGTGTGCCCAGCGTTTTCTTGGGTGATGAACTGATCCACTCGGGTCGTTCCAACCTCGCCGAGCTGTTGACCAAACTCGAAACCAGACTCGGCACCCAGAAAAAATCCAGCGGCCCGCGTGACCTTGGGCACTACGATGTGGCCGTGATCGGCGGCGGACCGGCTGGAGTTTCGGCCGCCATTTACAGCGCGCGAAAGGGTTTGAAAACCGTGGTCATCGCCGAAAAAATCGGCGGCCAGGTTCAGGAAACCAAGGACATCGAAAACCTGATCTCGGTTATCAAAACCGAGGGTCCACAGCTGGCAGCCGCGCTTGATAAGCACATGGCGGCCTATGATATCCCGGTCCTGGAACATCGGCGTGTGGAAGAGGTGAACAGCGGGAAAAAACGCGAAGTCCTCTTTTCCAGCGGCGAGAAACTGACGGCGGATACTCTGATCGTGGCCACCGGTGCCAAATGGCGGGAACTTAACATTCCCGGTGAAAAGGAGTATATTGGCCGCGGTGTGGCCTTCTGTCCGCACTGTGATGGGCCCTACTATAAGGGTAAAAAAGTGGCGGTTGTCGGCGGCGGCAACTCCGGTGTGGAAGCGGCCATCGACCTGGCTGGCATCTGCTCCAGCGTGGTTCTTTATGAGTACATGGACAAGCTGAAGGCCGACCAGGTGCTCATCGACAAACTGAACTCGCTGCCGAACGTCAAAGTCGTCCTCGAAGCACGCACCACGGAAGTGGTCGGAAACGGTGATAACGTCATCGGTCTGCGTTACGAGGATCGCCGGGACAAGACTGAGCACGAGGAAACCCTGGATGGCGTCTTTGTGCAGATTGGTCTGTCACCGAACAGTGGCTTTATCAAGGATCTGGTCAACGTCAATCGCATGGGCGAAATTATCGTGGATGAAAAGGGCCGGACGTCGGTGCCTGGCATTTACGCCGCCGGTGATGTGACGACGACCCCTTACAAACAAATTGTGATCGCGATGGGCGAAGGAGCCAAGGTGGCTTTGGCAGCCTTTGAAGATCGGATGCGCGGTGAAATATGACCCTCACGCAGTTGAGTTACATCGTGGCCGTGGCCAACCACGGCAGTTTCGGCCTCGCGGCACGCAAGTGCCACGTAACCCAACCGACGTTGAGCATGCAGATCCAGAAACTGGAAGACATGCTCGGTGTGATCGTGTTTGATCGTTCCAAACAGCCGGTGGTTCTGACACCGATCGGGGCCCGACTGGTGGAACAGGCCCGTATCATCCTGCGGGAGGCGGATCGCCTCCAGGAAATCGTGCGTGAAGAGTCCGGACAGATTCAGGGGGACTTTCGTCTGGGAATCATTCCCACGATCGCCCCCTATCTGCTGCCACTTTTTCTGCAAAAATTCATCGATCGCTATAAGGCCGTGAATCTCACTGTCGAGGAACTCGAAACGGCCACCATCGTGCAGCGCCTTAAGGAGGATACGCTGGATGCCGGCATCCTTGCGACGCCTCTGCACGACAACGGGATCCTGGAAATCCGCCTCTACGATGAACCCTTCTTCGCCTGCTTCGCGGAAAACGATGAGCTGGCCCAGAAGAAAGTTCTACGGGAAAAGGATCTGCCGCTGGAACGTATTCTTCTGCTGAATGAAGGCAACTGTCTCCGCGATCAGATGATCAACCTTTGCCAGTTCAAAGCGCAAACGCCGAAGAAAAGTCAAAGGCTGCATTTTGAAAGCGGCAGTCTTACGACCTTGATTCGTCTCGTGGAACAGGGCTCCGGTTTTACCATCGTGCCCTATCTGGCGCTCGATACCGTTTCCCAGGAACGCTGCATCACGAGGCCGTTTGCCGATCCGCAGCCGGTGCGTGAAATCAGTCTGATCGTGCATCGCAGTTATGTGAAGCACAATATCCTGGAAGCGCTCCGCAAGGAGGTGCTCGACCATCTTCCGGAACGCCTGCTGGATTATCAGAAACACGACCATCGCCGGGTCGAATTCCAATGGTGACTCAGAGCTCGATTTCCTCACGCGGCCATGGGCACGACAGTTCGGGCAGATACACCCAGCCCTGCTCCTGAAAGAAGGCATTGTCCGGTCGCGAGCAGTAACCATAGAGTTCCAGAGCCGCGACAAATGCCGCTATGGCTGCCGAAAAACTTTCCACACTGGCCGCCACTTCATCAATGTCGTCCTCCTCCAGAAACCCGTGTTCATGCAGGGCCTCCAGCAGCTCGGTACGTCGTTCCCGTCCGACTTCAAAAGCCCGATACTGATAGGCCAGGTCGCGATCGAGCCCAAGCTGATCGACGAGGCAGCTGATCGCATGCGGCACGGAGGTCTCCCACAGACGAATCGGCCGCGGGAGAATATTCAGTCGCCTCTGCAGGGTCATGGCGCGCACCACGAGCGGTGCCTTGTTCGCGCTGTAGGTGGGTTCCTGAAGAGAGGGTGCCCATTGGAACCATTCCTTGACATCCCAAATACGCTGGGTTTGCGGATTCATCACCCGCTTGCGTTTGCGGCCCGTCTGGCTTTCCGCGAGTTTTTGCATATAAGCGACAGCGATATCCTCGCAGGCATTCACTCCCGGGCAGGAGGATCGGGTACAGGCCACGCAGGGCGGAACCGTCAAGGGGCTGTCGATCATGACCCGATCAGGTTCCTCGCGCCGCAAAAATTCAAAGAGTCGATCGTCCGAAAACAGCCGGTGGAGGGCACCCATACGGTCCAAAACCGCGTTGATCTTTAGGTTGCCTTCCCATGGGCGACCTGTCATGATCACGACTGTTGTTTTGGTGGAGTTGGGCCCTGCAAGGTGTATCCCAGCTACTTTGACAGTTTTTTCTACTTGCATAACAGGCCCCCAGGCTTGGCGTCGCTGATTAAAGGTAAAGGCATAGATTGTTATTTATGGGTATCCGTCGCCATCATTTCACCTGCCTCTTCCTGATTCTTGGACTTGAGTTCATTGTGCCGAATCTCGGTTGGGCGCAAAACGCTGAGCCGGGTAAACAGGATTCTAGCGTACTCGTGAAAGCACAAGAAGAGTTTTCCCAAAGGCGGTTTGTCGAAGCCTTGCAAACATATCGCAGCTACCTGCGTGACCATCCGGAAGATCAGGATACCTGGACGCGTTTCGCCGCCACATATTATCACACGGGACAGGCGCGTCAGGCTTTGGACTATCTGCGTCGTTCAAAACCATCCAATCGCTTGCGCGGCTTTAATCTTTATTATCAGGCTCTGTGTTTTGATGCGACGGGAGATCGCATGCGCGCCAAACGTTATTTGGCCAGGGTCAGCAAACTGGACGAGCCGCTGGCCGAAGATGCGCTCTTTGAGTTGGCGGCCATGGAATTTGAGGATGCCGATACCACAGCGGCGCGGACAGCTGCTGAAGAATATCAGAAGCGTTATCCGCAGGGTCGCTTTCGGGCGCAGATGGATTTGATTCTGAACCGCCTGACGCTGGCGGGCAAAGTCGAAGTGCCCGGCACCCAGCATGCCCGCTATCGCACCAGCTTCTTTGAGCAGCATCCGCTCTCGCTGCTCGCAGTGCCCCACTTCTGGTACTACCAGCTCGGCTACTATTATGAACGCAGCGAACGCTCGAATCCCGGTTATGAGGATGAGAGACCGATCATCAAAACCGGCGTGGCCTCCGAGGCGTTCAAGATCGTCGCCAATGCCGGGCTCGGCCTGGGACCTTTCAAAGGCAAGGGCACCGAGAGTTATGTCGGCTATATCTACGAACAGGATTGGCTGAGCGACGGCGATCGCCTGAAGGTGTGGACCGAGGATCCCGGTGATGTGCAATATTTTCCCTTTCGCCCGGACCTGATGGAACGGCGGCATCGGCTTTTTGTGGAAACCTCGGGGCAGTCCGGGGATTTTCTGCTGGGTGTCTACGGCCATTGGCAGTTTTATCGGGCGGGATCGGAATACTTTCCCGCACCGGAACGTCCTGAGATCCGCCAGGCCTTTGACGTCGGCACCGAGAATCTTTTGGTCCCCTGGGTCGAATGGAGCTACCATCCGCAGCATAGCGCCCGTTTTTATCTCCTCTTCCGCAAGTATCTGGACCGTCGTGAAAGCGATTCGAGTTTCAAGACCTATAACCTCTTCGGCTCCGGAGTGGATCCCTTCCTGAGCGCGACGATCGAACACAACAGCAGCTTCCCGAAACTCTGGGGCATGACCGTGTCGGCGGAACTCTTCCAGCATCAGTACGCATTCAATGACTTCTTTTACAGCTATACCAGCCGGGGTCTGGCGGGTCTGGTGCGCGTGGCGCCACGGCCTTTCCTGCACTTCAGCGGGCGCTTCGGCTGGTCGCAGGAGGATTATACCTACGATACGATCCAAAGCCTGGGTTGCGGGTCGCAAACCAGCGGCGAACCCACGGTTTGCCCAAGAATTGAAAATACTTTTAATTTGGGCGGATCGGTCAGCTATATCAACAACAAGCAACAGGCTCTCAGTCTGATAGGTCACTACCGCGATCACAAAAATGATAAATTGAAGGTATACAATGAAAGCCGGTTCGATGTGCTCATCCAGTTTACCCAGGCGTTCCCAACCCTGAATCAGGTCGGGCGCTACATCGAACCCTTCCGCGGTATTGCTGAATCCAAGGGAGCCTACTGATGTCCATCGATGAAGCTTCGCTCGAACTCATCCAGGAATGCGTCCAACGCAAGTCGCCGGTATTCTTTTCGGCCAGCGAAGTGAACATCGTTTTTCAAACCTATATCATGGTCATCAAAAACCGTTCGATCGTTCTGGCCAACACCGTGCCGCCGGAACACATCACGGGCGTGGCCCAATCGCAGCAGTATTTTCTGAAAATTCATTCGGTCCGCTTTGTCTCCGATCGCATCACCACCGACGGCGTGCATATCCTTTTTCCGCTCGAAGGCCTGCGTTTGATCGAAGACAGCCGCAGCGCCAAGCGCTTCATGTTCGATGCCAGCGAGCGCGTCGTGATGGAAGTGGTCAATCCCATCGATCAGGAAACCGTGCTGCGCAAAGCCATCCTCGACATGTCCACCACCGGGCTGTCCATTCGGACCCCGATGCAGTCCAAGCTCTACACACCAGGCCAGCGCTTTGAGAAGATGAAAATCATCATGGACGGCAAGGTCTACAATGAAGTCGACGGTCACGTCGTCTATCAGCAGACCTTTCTCAATCAAAAGGGCAAGAGCTACTGCCAGGTGGGCTTTAAGTTCGATAACGTTCCCTGATCGCCAAGGCTATTTCACACCATGCAAAAACTGAAAAAACATCAAAAGATCTACGTCAACCGTTCTCTGAATATGGCCAACATCAAGTCCATCGGCTTTGATATGGACCACACGCTGGTGCTTTACAATCGCGAGAATTTTGAAAACCTCGCGTTTCATGAGACCGTGAAAAAGTTTGTGGCGAACGGCTACCCCGAGGAACTGCTGAAGCTCAAGTTCGATCCGAACTTTGTGATCCGTGGGCTGCTCGTGGACCGTGATCGCGGGAACCTGCTCAAGGTCGATTCGCACAAGTACGTGAAGGTGGCGTTTCATGGGCATCGCAAACTCGACAAGCAGGAGCGTTACGAACTCTACAATGCCAAGAGCTTCAAGGCGGACGACTACCTGACCGTGGACACCTTCTTCGCGCAAAGTGAAGTGCAGCTCTTCACGGAAATCGTCGATTACATGCGCCGGCACCCCGGCCAGATTCAAAAGAGCTACCGGCAGGTTTATTCGGACCTGCGCGAATGGATCGATCTCTCGCATCAGGATGGTTCGATCAAGTCACGGGTTCTGGCCGAACCGGAAAAGTATATTGATCGCGATAAAAACCTGGTCGAAACCCTGGTGAAGCTGATCGATGGAGGCAAGAGCCTCTTCGTCATCACGAACTCCGACTGGAGTTACACCAACGCGGTGATGACCTATCTCCTCGATGGTCTGCACGATGACTTTCCGAGCTGGCGGGATTATTTCGAGCACATCATCGTCAGCGCGGGCAAACCCAATTTCTTCACCGGCAGCAATCCCTTTTATGAGGTGGTGACCGAGAAGGAAGGTCTTCTGAAAATGCACCGCGGCAGCTTTCTGCCGAAGCAGGTCTATCACGGAGGCAACGCGATCCTGTTCGAACGCCTGACCCATCAGAAAGGGGATCAGATCCTCTACTGTGGCGATCACATCTACGGCGATATCCAGCGGTCCAAGGAGCTTTTCAACTGGCGGACCCTGCTCGTGGTGCAGGAGCTGGAGGATCAGCTGAGCCGCCAGGAAAAGCTGCAGCCGGACTTTGAACGCATCATGGAGACCATCCATCAGGAGGAGGAGCTCCAGGATGAGGCGCAGTCCCTGCGTTCCGAGATCGGCAACCTGCAGCGCCGGCAGAAGATGGTCGGCAGTGACAAGCAAAAGGAAATGAAGCAGCAGCAGCGGCTGAAGGATTACATCGAGCAGCTCAACCGCAAGGAGATGCAGCTTGAGGAAATTCATAAGCAGATCAAACTGCAGATTGAGGCGCGGGAAAAAGCCCTGCACCCCATCTGGGGCGAGCTGATGCGGACGAGTCTCGAAAAGAGCCGCTTCGCGAAGCAGGTGGAATCCTACGCCTGTCTTTATACCAGCCGAGTGACCAACCTGCGCTTTTATTCATGCAGCCAGAAATATCGCTCCTATCGCGATATGATGCCCCACGACATGTAAGCAGGGGTCAGAAGTTCCTGGAAATGCTCGATGAGCATGACCATCGCCAGGGTATCGAGTTCGCAGTAACGCAGAAGGCCCTGGCGCAGAGCTTCAAATTCCAGATCGTTCATCTCGCTGAACTGCATCCGCGCAAAAGCCATCATCGCCGCGCCACCGTCGGCCACCTCATCATCATCGGAGAGAAAGGATTCCAGAATCTCGGGATCCACGTCGTTGAAAAGCGGCGGCAGCTGCTTGTAAGGATCGAGCAGGCGGCCGGCCTCATCCCTCTGCAGCCAGGTGTGATTGGTGTAATTGCGGGAAGCGATCGCCGCGCCATAGATGGGCTGGCTGTATTTTTCCTGCAGGACTTTGGAATCCGCCAGCACCGCCGGCAGCACTTTTTTGATGCTGTTGGAACCCTTGGTCAGGGGGTTGTACCAGGCTTTTTTCACCAGCTCCAGGAGATCGATCATGCAGCGCGGTCCTTCCCAGGTTTCGACGCTGTTGCCACCAGAGCGGGTGATGCTGCGGATGAACTGCATCAGCTCCTCCCGGTCCGGCTCCTGGCTGCCGCGCAGCTGCTCGAGGATCGCGCAGAGGATCGTGTTCTCATGGTTGGAGTAGCGAAAGATGCTGCCCTGGTCCCCTTCCAGTTCCTTTTTCAGAGCGCGCACAAAGGCAAAGTTCGGGAATTCGCCCTTCCTGGAATGAAGATACTCACCGGCATGCGTGACCTGACCGTCCTCGCTGATGATGTGATGGGAAAACTGAAAGGCGATCTGCTCATACGGCCGCCGCCCTTCATGAAAGGGAATGGCCACCGCTGTGGTTTCAAAGTCGATGCAATGCAAAGGATACTGCCAGGACTCGAGAGCGAGGCGCAGGTATTCATGATCGACAAAGGGACGGTTTTCCACCTGCAGCCACTGCCGGGCTCCGGTGCTCAGGCCATCACCTCCGCCGTCGATTTTCAGGTCCTCCTGCGTCACCTCCTGAAGCAGAAGACGGCCTTCACTGATGAGGCGTGGGGCATCCCGATAGTTCCAGAGATCGATGATCAGCCGTCCGGGCTCCGGGTCCTTTTTGAGTCTTGCTTTCCAGCATTCGTGAAAGCCACTTTTGCGTCCGCTGCCGGGTTCACTGCGATATTCACAGCGGCTGCAGGTCTTGCTCAGTTCACTGTCGATTTTGGTGGTGGACAGATACGCGCTGGCCCAGGCCAGGGCCTTGGTTTGAAAGTCCGGTTCAGCGAGCAGGCGCTCCACGTGTTCTTCGACAGAAATTGTCATCAGGATTTTCTGCCCCACATTGCTGAGGCAGGTGCCATCGGCAACCCTGATCTTATTGCGTCCCTTGCCTTTGGCGATTAGAAATTTTTGATTCAAACCCGAAACCGTGGCCACCTTGCTTTTGTCCGCGAAGACCAGATGCGGAACGACTTTAAAATGGGGAAAGGCCTGCCGGCAAACCATGGTTTGAAAGGCGATATCCTGAAAGTAAGGGTCCCACTTTGATTTCAGTTTGTAGACCTGCTTTTTCAAGGCTCTTTTATCGTAAAAGTCATCCGTATCGTCGGGATGAATGGACTTCGCCTTCACTTCATAGAGGCGAATGGTGGAACCCTGCTTCACGAGGATATCGGCCCGAATCAAAAAGGAGCCGGTGCGAACTGCAGCTTCATAAAGTGTAATCGTGTCCTTTTGCAAAAGCCTTTCGGTTTCCGCCAAAGCCTCATCCGGGTTCAGCGTCGCGACTTCAACGCCATCGGGAAAATAGATCCGGGCCAGCTCTCCAACCTGAAAACCGCCATAGGCCAGAGCCCGCAAAAAAGGGTCGTCCAGACTCCGATTTTCATAAATATCAGGCTGCGCGTGATAGAAGAGTTTCGTCGGGCATTCCAGAGCCTTTTTGTGCAAGGACTTGGTAAAATAGCGGACTTTGGTCATAGGCAGGACCATATGCGAGAGGTGAGTACGATTCTTTTTTTAGTCTAGCACTGCGCTATTGACCGCCCCTAAGGGTGGGCATAGACTGCCTACTGGGTCCTGCTTTTGGGACTTCCGAAAAATTGGCAAGGAAGGGGAAGACGTGCTGGTGCATCAACGCAGCGAAATGGAAAAGAGGATGGCGGCACCTCAGTATGTCCGCAGCGTGGCGGTGGACATTATCCTGACGATCGTCCTATGCGGTCTTTGGAATATCTGGGTTCAGGCGCGGCAGATGCGGGCGGTGAACTACATGATCAACAAGGACAAATATCATTTCCTGCCCTGGCTGCTCCTGACTCTGATAACCTGCGGTCTCTGGCACATTTATCACGAGTATCGCAAGAGCCAGGATATTTCGCTGGCGATGAACAAAGGGCCCGGCGACAACAGCCCGATCGTGCATCTTCTTCTTTCGATCTTTGGTCTGAGCATCATCGCGGATGCTCTGCAGCAATCGGAGATTAATAGTTACTTTGGGGATCAGGGACTCTAAGCGAGCGATCGCCGGCATTCTGCTTGTTCTGTTCTGGATCGGCCTCGGCCTGGTCCATGACCTTCCCCTCTCGGCGGAAGGCTGGGCTGCGTTGGTGCCGCTGCGCTGCCCCTTGTCCTTTCTCTTCGATATCCAATGTCCCACCTGCGGACTTGGCCGCTCTCTCGTGGCGGCAGCCCTTTTTCATGGCCGGGAATCGCTGCATTTTCATCCCCTGGGCCTGCCGCTTTTCTGGGGCGGACAGATTCTGCTTTTGGGATGGATGCTGGGGCCGCGGAGCTGGTCGTCCTTATTCTCGCGAGGGCGGGATTTCGTCGGGCGTCATCAGCTGCTTCTATGGTTGGTGATCGCTCTTTATAGCCTCTGGGGCTTCTGCTGGCGGGTGCCGCTCTAGTGCTGCCCTGATCATGAACGAAGAACAAGGCAGAAATGGTGCCTCTGCCTTGCGCCTCGATTCCATTATCCTAATCCATAGGACACGACTGAACCCAGGGAACCCCGTGCAGGCAGCCACCCAACATCATCAGCGAGGCTCATGGCAAGGATTCAGGTTGGCCACCTGGCTCTTGACTCTTGGCCTATTCCAATTTTTTCCAACTCGGGCTTGGGCCGAGCTTCGTCCCCAGCATCCCCTTGCCGTGGCTTTGAAGCTGGAATCGATGACCGAAAACGAGGCGCGCATCCAGGCCGTTCGCACCTACCTGGAACGCCCGAAGCTCAGCTCTGAAGACCGCTATCAGGCCGCGTACGTTTTGAACGACATTCTGCTTGAGAACGGAACCGTCGGGGAACAGGAGGTCGCGCGGAATTGCAAGCAGTGGCCGCCTCGAACCCAGGATCTGTGGGAACGGATCACCTGTTTGATCGTGGATCGGGCCCAGGCTCCTGCCATCCGCTCCGATGAAATGTTTCGAATCTTTGACCAGGCTCTGGAACAGCACACAGGAGACGCACTTGCTGCCAGGATCGCACAAAGAATTTCCGGTATCCTGACGGATCAGGGCGACTATGCCCGCACCTCGGATATGCTGCGACGGGCCTTGAAGGCCATCCCGCCTGGGCATGAAAAGCTCAGGGCGGACCTGAACACCAACATCGCCTATATCTATACGAGTCCCAACTACCCCACCGATGTCATCAAAGAGGGCTTGCGCATCTTCGATGAGGTTGAGCCTCACTACCTGAAGCTCAATACGAAAACATCGTTGCGTCAGGCGGCTGTCAATAAATTTAACAAGGGTATTACCTATCTCTTCGTGCTCAAAGATTACGTCAAAGCTGAACAGGAACTGAGCGGGATTCCATTCGAGGCCTCGCCCAGCATGCGTCCTGATACCCTCCTGTTCCATAGCTTCGCCCTCGCCAAGCTAGGACGGAAGGATAAGGCGCGCACTCTCTTTCAGCAGATCGCCCTGGAAGAACTGAAGGAACTCCATCGCCATGACTTTCTCCGCTGCTTCATGACCCTGACGGCCCATGCCCTGGATCTGCAGCATGATTTTAACTTGTGCACGAATCTCTCTCCCGAGACTCAGTCGGACGTGATCCTCAATATCACGTCGGAGCTGGCCCAGTTGGATCTTCCCGATGCCATCAAGATCAAGGTCTGGCAGCAGTTCTGGAGCTTTTACCGCCAGAAGATCGAGCCGGAATTCCAGCGCGCGGTCCAGACGTCCATCGATGCCCTGGAGCTGCAGCGGGCTCGAAATGAAGCGGCGACCAAGGACCTGGAGCTGAAGAATCTTGAAATCTATCGCTATCTCTCCTTGGTCTTCGTTATCCTGGCTTTCACTCTGCTGGCCTCGTTCGCGCTGGCTGTGATCAGTCTGCGGAAGCTGAATCGCAAGAACCAAACCATTTCCCAGCAGTCGCACCAGATTCACGAGAAGAATTCGCAGTTGAATGGCATCCTCAACAGCATGCAGGAAGCACTGTTCCAACTGGACCCAAGTCTGACGATCCTCCCCGGCCGCTCAGCTTATACGGGACGCCTCTTTCCGGAGTCGGTCGCATCCTTTGCTGACATCATCGCGCTCACCTCGGTTTCGGCTGCGACGCAGGCTCACATCCTCGAGACCTTGAAAGCCATCATCGGGGAGAATAGTCTGGCCTGGGACTTGAATGTCGCCAATCTTCCCAGTGATCTGGCCATTGCCGACCGTATCTATAACTTCCACTGGCAACCCGTCATCAAGGATGATCTCTGTCATATCATGACTGTCTCTGTCCGTGATGTCAGCGAGCTGAGGGCATCGCAGCAAAGGCTCGAGCAAGCCCGAAATCAGGCCGCGGGACGCATCAAGATGCTGGAGCAGCTGTTCCTGACCTCGGATCATCAGCAGGCTCTGCAGCTTTTCGAAGAACTGCAGGGCCAGGTCAAGGACCTCCCCCTGCTCATGGATCCCGCTCAGGATCACAAGCCCATGCTCCGGCGCATCCATACCTTCAAGGGTGTTGCGCGAACATTGCATCTCGATCCTCTGAAAGATGCTGCGCATGATCTGGAATCCGCTTATGCCAGTCACGATCGTAATTGCCTGCAGAGCAGCATTGAAATGATCACGACTCTGGCCGCTGAATATGGATCCATTGCAAGACTCTTCAGTCTGCAGCATCGCCCCTATTGCCTCGGTGATTATGTGTGGCAGGTCGTTCAACCTTTGCGCACGCGCTTAATCGAGGCCGGCCTGCCTCCCCTTCAATGTCACGTTGAGGATGGCCTCGGCCCCCTGCAACCCTTTGAGGCCCTGGTCTATGAAATCGTTTTGCATGGCCTGACCAACGCCTGCGATCACGGCTACCTCCAGCATCTTCAATCGGAGAGCGTCACGAGCATCGCGGTGCCCTTTATTAAAGTCAAAGGCGAAAGGAGTCGCGACGGTTGGGTGATTGAGATTCAGGATAATGGTTCAGGACTGAACTGGTCCGAGATTGAAAAGCTCTGCCGGGAACACCACTTCACTCCACAAGCGGGGCGGCCGGCCTCGGATATTCTGCTCCTGGATTCCATCAGCACAGCCCGCACCATCAACGAGGTATCAGGTCGCGGCTTCGGTCTGGCTGTCATTGCCTCGCAGCTAGCCAGTCGCGGGGGAACAGCCATGCTTCTCGATAATCCGGATGGATCCGGAACGCTCCTGCGCTGCTACTGGCCGGAGTCTCTGGCTATGGCGAGCTAAGGAGTGGTGGGACGCTCGTGTAAAAGCCTGCTTTGATTTTCCCGCAACCCGTGGTAACTATCCGTCTGGATCCTATCTCAAACGCACCACATCGCAACAAAGCAGGACATCATGAGCCTACGTCCCATTTATGGTTTTCCCACTCTGCTGCGCCTGTCCCTTTGGAGCAGCCTTCTCATACCCATGGCTTCTGCGCTCGCTGAACCCGGGCCGACACCGGCGGTTGAACCCTGGCAGGAGCTGCGGGAACAGCTCCGTTCGACACGCAATTTTCGATTAGGCGCGCCTTTCAATGTGCACGTTCTGGATGACGGCGCGCGGGTTCTCTATCAAAAGGCGATACCGCCTTCGACGGCAGCCGCTGTTTATGAATTCGATCGTCGGACCGGCAAGGAAACCAAGGTGCTGGATGCCGCGATGCTATCGCCAGGCGAGGGCCCGGTTTCCGCCGAGGAAAAGGCCCTGCGCGAACGCCTGCGCCTGCTCACGGGCGGCATCAGTTTTTATGAGAATGATCCCCAGGGCGCCTGGATCCTCACACCGGTGAAGGGCAAACTTTTTCTTTATGATCGTAAAACGCAAAAGAACCGCGAGATCGGTCCAGGTCAGGGACCAGCCTTTGGTCCAAAGATTTCCCCCGATGCCAAACAGGTGGCCTTTGTGCGCGCGAGCAATCTTTATGTGGCTCCCCTCAGTGGTGGAGCCGCTGTGGCTCTGACCAAGGGCGGCACGGAGGAGAAAAGTTTTGGTGTGGCGGAATTCATCGCGCAGGAGGAACTGAATCGCAAGGATGGGTTCTGGTGGTCGCCGGATAGCCGGACGCTTTTGCTGCAGGCCGTCGATCAAAGTCATGTGGAGCGCCTCTCCATCGCCGATCCCTTCCGTCCCGATGCGGAGCCGCAGCGGCCTTATTATCCAAGGCCCGGCAAGGCCAATGCGAAATTCCGCTTTGGTTTTATTTCAGCCAAGGGAGGAGCGATCACCTGGATTGATTTTGGCAAGGAACCTTTTGAATATGTGGGTCCGGTGCAGTGGAGCAAACACGGCAAGCCCTCTTTTCTGCTCCTGAATCGCCTGCAGAATGAAGCCCGCCTGGTCATCGCGGATCCCAAAACGGGCCGTACTCAGACCCTGCTCAAGGAAACCGACGCCGCGTGGGTGGATATCGATCGCTCGGTTCCGCTTTGGCTTCCCAACAAGCAGGGTTTCATCTGGTCGTCCGAACGCACGGGTCCGAAGCGTCTCGAACTCCATGATGAAAGCGGACGTTTCCTGCGCATGCTCAGTCCAGAAAATCTGCACGTGCGCGGTGTCCTCGGGGCGTCAGCGGATGGTCAGACTGTTTATTATGAAGCCGCGGCGGACAGCGTCGCTTCCCAAATTTATGCCACCCGCATCCAGGATGGCAGCACGCAGCCCGTTCTGCAGCAGGAGGGCGGCAGCGCGGCTGTAACAAGCCGTTTTCATGAACAGCTTTTCGCCGCCCGGGTCACCACACTCCAGGGTGATGATAAAACGATTGTGCGCACCTGGACGGATGACAAGGAGCAGGTGCTGCCCTCGGCCGCGGCGGAGCCCGTGATGAAGACCAATGCCACGATCGTGCGCATCGGTCCGCAGGAGATTCGCACGATCATCATTCGTCCGTCCAATTTTGATCCGAAGAAAAAGTATCCGGTCCTGGAGCATGCCTATGGCGGTCCTGGTTCGCTTCAGGTTCGCGCTTCAGGCCGGCCTTACCTTGAGGATCAGGTGCTGGCCGATGCCCTGCAGACCGTGGTCGTGCGCATGGATACGAGGGGCACCCCGGATCGCGGCCGGGATTGGGAAAAGGCCATCTTCAAAAAGTTTGGCTCCCTGCCGGTGGAGGAACACGCGGAAGCCTTGAAACTTCTTTGCCGGGAGTATCCGGAACTCGATGCGAATCGCATCGGCGTCTTCGGCTGGTCGTATGGCGGTTACTTTGCGGCCTATGCGGTCCTCGCGCGCCCGGATGTTTACAAGGCCGGTGTCGCTGGTGCGCCTCCCGTGGATTGGTTGGACTATGATACGGCTTACACCGAACGTTATCTTGGGCTGCCGGAGAAGGATAAGGATGCCTATGCCTCCAGTTCGCTTCTGACTCTTCTGCAACCGGAGCGCCGCTCCAAAACACCAAGGCCGCTGCTGGTGATTCACGGCACGGCGGATGACAATGTCTTCTTTTTCAATTCCATGAAATTGGTCGACAGTCTGGAGCGGGCCGCCTGGCCGTATGAATTCCTTCCTCTCATGGGTCAGACCCATATGATCTCCGACGCGGAATTGGATGCCCGACGCTTTGAGCGCACTCTTCATTTTTTCCGCCAGCATCTCCAGTTGACGAAATAAATCCTGAGCTTTCCTGGCCATTTTTTTTGGTCAGGAGGGCCTTCGCTTTCTGAAATATCATTGCTTTCAAAGACTTGCCCATCCCTGACCCGCAAGAATGATTCAAGTTCGCATTTTGACAGCCAAAACTCCCAGACGCCGACTTAAGTGCCACCCGCTTCAGACCGATAGGAGGAGCGGAAACAAGCGCCCCTTTCGCTCAAACCCGGTAGGGAAATTTTTCCCTGCAAGCACAGAGACATGGGTCGAATGCAGAAACAGCTGATCGGCAATCGCTATCGAATCAAAGGCCTCATCGGAGAAGGGGGCATGGCCTCCGTGTATGCGGCCCTTGATGAAAAACTCGATCGCCGGGTGGCCATTAAGATTTTGCACCAGCATTTGGCGCGCAATCCTGATATCCGCGAGCGATTCCTGCTCGAAGCCAAAACGGTATCGAACCTTGACCATCCGAACATTATTAAAGTCTATGATTTCTCGGGTCTTGACTCCGAACAGCTCTGGATGGTGTCGGAAATCCTTTATGGGGTGGACCTTGCGGAGTATGTGAAGCGCTATCCGAAAAATCGTCTGCATCCTATCGTGGCGATCCTCATCACCCGGGAAGTCTGTCGGGCTTTGCACGAGGCGCACAAGCTGAATATCGTGCATCGCGATATCAAACCTGAAAACATCATGCTGCTCGACTCGGGTCAGGTGAAACTCATGGACTTTGGGATTGCCAAGGTGCATCGGGCCAAAGCCACCCAGACCGGGACCTTCATGGGTTCACCGAGCTACATGTCGCCGGAACAGATCCGCGGCAGCGATGTCGATGTGCGGGCGGATATCTACAGTTTGTCCGTGCTCTTCTATGAAATCGTCACGGGTGTTCTGCCCTATTCCGGTCAGACCACAGCGGAAGTGATAAACAAGATCATGGTGGGGCGCTATACCGCAGCCAATCTTCTGGCTCCCGACCTGCCCTTTGTCATCAACGAGATCATCAACAAAGGTTTGAAAAGTGCCAAGGAGGAACGCTTCCAGGATATCCTGGAAATGTCCGGAGCCCTGGATCAATTTCTCAAAGGCTTTGGCTTCAGCGAAAGCTCGAAGGAGCTGGAGCAGTATACCAACAACCGGATGGCCTTTGATGAGCGCCTCGCCAAACTCAAATTGCCGAAGACCACGGTTCCCAAAATCGAATCGCATAAGAACATCCTGGATCAGAGCAAGCCTCGCAGTTCACGCAGTCACTACACCTCCATCAACCGCGAAGGGTCGGATCACGCCGCGGAAACCAGAGCTCTGAGCCAGCCCAAGCCGTCACGCTCGAACACCACACCGCCGCGTGCCGCACGTCCTGTGGATGGCAATCAAAATAACGCGGGTTCGCGCGGACATGCACCGCAGCAGAAACATATGAATCATCATCCCGGCGCCGCGGGTGATCAGCCCACGCAGATACTCCCGCAGCCACCGCCGGCGAATGTTCCACCGCCGCGTCCGTCGCAGCCGACCCATTATCCTCAGTCGCCTGGGCGTCCTCCGGCCACGATTCCGCCGCAGTCGGTGCAGTCGCGTTCCCAGCGATCGAAACCACAGAAGGCGATCATTCGGGAGGTGGGCAGTTTTGAGCGGCGCAAGAAATCGAACAGCAGCACCTATGTGATCTTTGGTCTGATTGCGGCCATTGCTCTGGTCTTTATCTTTGGCGGCGACAAGCTCATGAACCAGGTGAAACGCGACAGTTCGCGGGTCGCCCAGCAGCTCGAGCAAAAGAACAGAAAGGGCGCAAATCCACGCGGTGATTCATCGTCCCGGTCGAACAGAACAGACCAGGATCCGGCTCCCGTGGAAACGCCAACGCCCCCCATGGTGGAAAGCCAGACGGTGGTGATCGATAACAACAAGCCGCCCGTTGTCAGCGAAAAGGAAACCGCCACCTTTAAATCCGGGCGGGCGGTGGTCACCACCAATAAGACCCTGAATGGACCAGGTCGCGCGAACAAGGCGTCCATGCCGACGCCATCCGAGACCGCATCCCGGGGAAGAAACCCGGGGGCAACCACGCCTCAGCCTACGCCGGATCCTGTGCCGACGGTGCCTCCGGTGAACGAGGGTCGCCCTCAGCTCGCCTCGGTTCCTGAAAGAAGCGCACCGGTCACCGACCGTCTGCCGCCGGAACCGCCGAAAAAGGGCGAGCCTGGCATTCTGCGGGTCACGGCACTGCCAGCCGCGGAAATCTTTATCGATGGCAAACCCTATGGAACCACCAATGACCCTGAGATCGCGAGTCAAGGCATACGACTGGATCCGGGTTCCTATTCCCTGCGTTTGAAGCGCAGGGGTTACCGGATTGATGAGCAGCAGGTTCAAATCAAAGCCAGTGAACAGAAGAATGTGAACGTAACGCTGCTGAAAACCGTGGACCTGGTCGAGCTGAATATCCGTTCCAATCGCAACCCGGCGCAGCTTGTCATAGAGGACTTAAAGGACGGCGGGCGGCGCAAGGAAGTGAATATGACGCGACCTTCCATGATTTTGAATCTGCGGCCGGGCACCTATCGGGTGGTCGTGACTTACGAGCAGGAAGTCGTCAGTCGCGTGTTTGAATTGAGGGAGAACGATGGTTCCCAGACGTTTACAGCTGACTTCAAGTGAATGCGATGGAGACGTCACGTTTTAAAGATCTGCGACCCAGACCTTGGCTGAGGCGACTTCTCACAGTCTGTCTCGCTGGGCTGTTCTTTGTCTTCGTTTCCCCCTCCGCGACCGGCAAACCCTCGGCCTATAAGCAGGGTCTGCAGCATTATGCCAAGGGCGAATTCGATAAGGCCATACAGGATTTGCAAAAGGCCCTGAAGAAAAAGCCCAGCAAATCAGAAAAAGTGAAAATCTATAAATATATCGGTTTGAGCCATTATACACTGGGCCGTCAGGCCGAGGCTGGGAAGAATTTTGAACAATGCCTGGCCACCGATTTGAGTTGCAGCATCGAAGCGAAGGAAGCTCTCGATGAATCCGTGCTGCCTTTCTTTCAGAATATCAAACGCGCAATCACGGAGCGAAAAAACGCGCCCAAGCCAAACACTCGCATTCTGGTGAAATCCCCGGTCAAGGATGCTGAAATCCTCATGGATGGCATCCTTCTGGGTCCTGTCAATACTTCACTCGAAGCGCCGCCCGGCACCCGGGAGATCATTCTGCAGGCGAAAGGCTATCGCCCACGGCGGGTGAAGATCGCCGTGAACAAACTCGTGGAAAATGTCTACGAGATCGACCTGGAAAAGCAGCCGTCCAAAGCGGTGGAGAAGGAAAAAGAGAAGGACAAGGATAAAGCCCGACAGCAGCGAATCGCACGGGAAAAGGAGAAGGAACGCGAGCGGCGGAAACTGGAAGCCCGCCGGGCGCGCGAAGAGAAAAAGGACAAGGTTCCGCCGGTCCTGCCGGCCGAGGATGAGAGCGCGAGAAAGCTCGCCGATCCGCCTGAATCCAAAAAGAACAGCCTCGCCATGCCCGAGGAAAAAGGTCCGCAGACCTCAGACTCCTCGTCCGATGAACCGATCGAGCTGGAACGCGAGCCGGTGAGTTTTGCGCATTTCATGCCGCTGGGCGCGGGGCAATTTTATAACGGGGATTTTCTCCTCGGCACCCTGTTTCTGGGCACGCAGCTTTATGCGGTCGGTGTGATCGTTCAAGCCACCCAGGATATCCAGCAGGCCGAGGACAATGAGCTGGCTGCCATCCGACGCGCGCAGGTGGACCCCACGGTTTCCCAGGAGGATCTTGATGCCTTCTCCGAGGCCAAGCGTGTTTTTGTGAAGGAAAAACAGGAGCGCCTGAATCTGGCTCTTGGAGCCGCGGCCGGCACCTATGTCTTTGGTGTGCTGCATGCGCTCATCATGAGGCCTTATGTCCTTCCCACGACGGTCACCATGCAACTGCAGCCCGCACCGGAGCAGGGACTGCAGCTGCAGGTCCATTGGGATTTTTAAATGGTCCGCGGCAACTGACTGGTCGCCGGCGCCTGCCGATCCTTTTTCAAGTGGCTTCCATATTGCACGAGCGTCTGAATCAGCACCTTGCGGCTGATAGGCTTGCTGATATGGGAATTGAAACCACTGGCGAGGCAGCGCTGTCGCTCTTCACCCATCGCATGCGCGGTGAGCGCCACGATCGGCTTGCCATAACCCTGGCGTCGCAGTTCCTGAGCCGCGGCATAGCCATCCATCTCGGGCATCTGCAAATCCATGAGGATGCAATCGAACTGACCTGCGAGCGCTTTCTGCACGCCTTCCCGTCCGTTTGAAGCGGTTTCCACTTTCACGCCGCTCATCTTCAGCATCCGGGTCACGAGCAGCTGATTGTCCTGGCTATCCTCGACCAGAAGCACACGCAGATGTTCCAAGGACACATTGAGCTCCTCATGGCGAGCCTCGGCCCCGGCACGAACCGGAGCCACGGCGCGCATGGTTTCACCGGGATCGATCGTCACGATGAATTCACTCCCCACACCGGGGATGCTGCTCGAAAGCTCCACATCGCCGCCGAGGGAATTCGCGAGTTTTTTCGATAGCACAAGACCCAGCCCGGTCCCTCCGAAGCGTCGGGTTGTGGAACTGTCCGCCTGAGCAAAGGGTTCGAAAAGTCGTGTGGCCTGGGTGGTGCTGATCCCGCGACCGGTGTCACGGATGATAAACGCCAGTCGTTGACCGCGCTCCTCGATGTCCATCTGTTTGATGATGACCGAGATCATGCCGTGATCGGTAAACTTGATGGCATTGCCCACAATATTGAAGAGCACCTGCCTGAGACGCAGGGGGTCGGTGGTGATATGCGAGGGTACCTGGCCTTCTGTCGTCACGGTCAAACGCAGGCCCTTTTCCCGCGCTTCCAGGGACAGCAGCATATTGATATCGGTGAGGATATCATCCAACGGCACAAGCACCTTTTCCACGTCCAGCTTGCCCGCCTCCACCTTCGAAAGATCCAGAATATCATTGATGATATTAGACAGGAGTTTGCCGTTGCGCTTGATGACTTCGACGCAATTCATGCGCTCCGCCAGGGGCTGATTTTCGTCGAGCATCAGCTCGGAAAAGCCCATGACCGCACCGAGCGGCGTGCGAATTTCGTGGCTCATATTCGCCAGGAACGCACTCTTCGCTTTGTTGGCGGCTTCGGCGAGTTCCTTGGCGGCCACCAGCTCCTCCTGCTTTTTCCGGAGCAGGCGTTCAATCCGCTCGCGTTCACTGATCTCAGCCCGTAAGGCCTTGTTGGCAAGTTCGAGTTCCGCCGTGCGTTCCTTGACCCGGATATCCAGGATTTCATAGGCTCGCTGCAGAGTCTCATCGGCAGTCTTGCGATCGGTGATATCACGCGTGACGATAGCGAAGCCGCGCAATTGGTCCGAGGAATCACGCAGCGCGGTGATCACGGAGTTGGCCCAGTACATGGAACCATCCTTGCGAACCCGCAAAGCTTCCTCTTCGAATTTGCCATCCTCAATCGCCCGGCGCAGTCCCTCTTCCGGAATGCCCTGCTGCTTCGCCTGCTCGGTGTAAAAGCAGTCGTGACGTTGACCGATGATCTCTTCGCTCTCGTAACCCTTGATCCGCCGGGCGCCATCGTTCCATGTGCGCACATTGCCTTTCGGATCGAGCATATAAATCGCGTGATCCTTGACGCCTGCGACCAGCAGACGGAAACGTTCTTCACTTTCCTTGAGGGTTTGCTCGGCTTTTTTCCTTTGGATGAAAAGTCCGACGCGAGACCCAATATCGACCAGGGCCGACAGCACGAGGCCATCCTCGCTGTCGATGCCGGGATCGATAAATTCCACAACAGCCACGAGTTCATCGCCTTCCCAGATGGGCAGAGCCACGATCCCGCGTTCCTGGAGATCATCGAACCTTCGTTCGCCCTGCAGGTGGCTGGATCCCTCGCGTATCCACACGGGACAGGCCTTTTCCCAGGCGATGCCGACGCCATCCTCACCTTTTTCGATCTGGACTCTCCTGGTGCGTTCGGCCAGTTCCAGCATGGCCGGCGCCTGATCGTTCCAGATGTGCTGGACCTGAAGGTGCGACCGGCTGCTGTCCACCACCCAGATCGCCGCCCAGCTCCATTCGAGGCCGCGTCCCACGATTTCGAGAAGCCGCGGCATTGCATCATTGATGTTGTTCGACTCCGCCAGAATTCGGGTCACATCCAGCTGAATGCGCTGCAGCTTTTCAATGCGCTTTTTGTAAGCATTTTCCAAAAGGGCTTCGCGGATTTGCTGCGATTGGATCGCCGCCTGCCGTTTCAGCTCCGCAATGCGATATTCCTTTTCGCGTCGTTCACTTTCCAGCAGCTCGGCCACCTGGCTGCGAATCAGCATTTTTTGCCGGAAGAGCTGCACAAAGACAGCAACCTTGGCTTTCACCACTTCAGGCGCCAGGGGCTTTTGCAGGTAATCCACTGCACCGACGTCATAGCCGCGAAAGATATCCCCGACATTGGCTTCCATGGCCGTCAGGAAAATAATGGGTATCTCGCGCAGACTTTCGGATTGTTTGATCCGCTGCGCAAGCTCAAACCCGTCCATTCCCGGCATCATTACATCAGCAAGGATGACGGCGAATTCGGCGGTTTTCAACTTCTCCAGGGCTTCCTTCCCAGAGTTTGCCATGACAAGGTTATAGTCCGGCATGCACAGAAAGGATTCCAACGCGATCAGATTGCTCGGCTTGTCATCGACCAACAAAATATTAACTGTTGGCTGCGCTTCAGCCGCTGCCGGATCCATAATGTCTCCTCAATTCACCGAAGCTTTTTTCTTCTGCAACCAGGCATACATGACTGAGAGCAGTTTCTCCGGATCCACCGGTTTGGTAACGTAGTCCGACGCCCCAGCCTGGATCGCCTTATCACGATCACCTTTCATGGCCTTGGCCGTCAAGGAGATGATCGGCAAGCGACTGAATCGGGGGTCCTGACGAATGTTCTGGGTTGCCTCAATACCATCCATTTCCGGCATCATCATGTCCATCAAAACCAGATCCACGTCTGGATGGGTCTGCAGATGTGCAATAGCAACCTTGCCATTCTCGGCATGGATCACTTGCATTTTGCGTTCCTCCAGCACCGAATCAATAGCGAAGATATTGCGGCTATCGTCGTCGACCACCAGAATCTTGGCCCCACTGAAGTCGGCATCCTCAGGCAGCGGCGGGATGTGCGCGTTGTTTTCGGTGCTCGATTCGATGGGCGTGGTTTGCGCCAGTTCTGCACCGCTGTAATTTTGAGGCAGGTACAGCGTAAAGGTGCTTCCTTGATCCGGTGCACTCACCACCTCCAGCCAGCCCCCCAGAAGACGGGTGATTTCGCGGCTGATCGTCAGGCCGAGACCCGTCCCACCATACTTCCGACTCGTGGTTCCATCCGCCTGCTGGAAGGCTTCGAAAATCAGTTTTTGTTTTTCCAGCGGGATGCCGATACCGGTGTCCTTCACCGAAAAGGCGATGATGTTTTGCGACGCCTGGACAGTTCCCTGACCAATGCGCTGATCCTTGCCAACCAGACCGACCGTCATCACCACTCGACCGCGTTCGGTAAACTTGAAGGCGTTCGATAGGAGGTTCTTGAGAACCTGCTGCAGGCGATTGACATCGGTGAACATGGTGCGCGGCACATTGGGATCCATGATGATCTGGAAGTCCAGACCTTTTTGCTCTGCCATATGACGGAATGTACGTTCCACATAATCCTGAACTTCCGGCAGATCGAATTCCTTCGGATTGATCGGCATTTTGCCCGCTTCGATCTTCGAAAGATCCAGGATCTCATTGATCAAAGCCAGAAGGTCGTTGCCTGAGGAATACACAGTGCTGGCAAATTTCACCTGCTCCGGTGTCAGGTTCTTGTCCTTATTCTCGGCCAGCATCTTCGACAGAATCAGGAGGCTATTGAGCGGCGTGCGCAGCTCATGCGACATGTTCGCCAGGAATTCCGATTTGTACTTGGAAATGAGCTGCAGCTGCTCGGCTTTTTCCTCGACGCTGCGGCTGGCCAGTTCCACCTCGCGGTTTTTAACTTCGAGGAGTTTGGCTTTTTCGTTCAGCTCGTTCGCCTGGGCTTCGAGTTCTGCGTTGGACCGTTTCAGCTCCTGCAGCAGCTCCTCCGTACGCATCGACGAGGAGATCATGTTCAGGATCACACCGATGGAATCCATCAGCTGATCGAGGAAACTCAGGTGGTTCTCGCTGAAGATCTTGAACGAGGCCAGTTCGATAACGGCTTTGATTTCCCCTTCAAAGAGAACCGGCAGCACCACGACGTTGCGGGCCGGGGCATCGCCCATGCCCGACGCTATATGGATGAAACCTTCCGGGACATCGGACATCAGGATGCGCTTTTTCTCAAAGGCACACTGCCCGATCAGGCTTTCCTTCAGGCGATAGGAATGCGACAGACTCTTCCGTACGGTATAACCATAGCTCGCAATCAGATTGAGGACCGGCGTCGTGCGATCGTCGGCGGTTTCCATCATGAAGAAGCCACCATGCTGCGCGCCGACCAGCGGGGTCAGTTCCGACATGATCAGCTGGGCCACCGAGATGATGTTCCGTTGGCCTTGCATCATCCCCGAGAACTTCGCAAGGTTGGTCTTCAGCCAGTCCTGTTCATTGTTCTTCTGTGTCGTGTCCTTGAGGTTGGCAATCATCTGGTTGATGTTATCTTTCAGCGCGGCCACCTCACCCATCGCCTCGACATTGATCGAACGGGTCAGGTCACCCTTCGTTACCGCCGTGGAGACTTCGGCAATCGCACGCACCTGGGAAGTCAGGTTGCCCGCGAGCTGGTTCACGTTATCGGTCAGGTCACGCCAGGTACCAAACGCGCCAGGCACCTTCGCCTGACCACCCAGCTTGCCTTCGATTCCTACCTCGCGGGCCACGGTCGTTACCTGATCGGCGAAGGTACGGAGAGTGTCGGTCATGCTGTTGATCGTTTCCGCGAGTGCGGCCACCTCACCTTTCGCTTCGAGGACGAACTTCTCATTCAGGTTCCCGTTGGCGACCGCCGTCACGACCTTCACGATCCCACGCACCTGGGTGGTGAGGTTCGACGCCATGATGTTCACGTTATCGGTCAGGTCCTTCCAGGTTCCGGCCACACCGGGCACGCGGGCCTGGGCTCCCAGCTTCCCTTCGATGCCCACCTCGCGAGCAACCGTTGTTACCTGATCGGCAAAGATGCGGAGAGTATCGGTCATGCTGTTGATGGTTTCGGCCAGCGCGGCCACCTCACCTTTCGCTTCGAGGACGAACTTCTCATTCAGGTTCGGTTCCCAGACGTTTACAGCTGACTTCAAGTGAATGCGATGGAGACGTCACGTTTTAAAGATCTGCGACCCAGACCTTGGCTGAGGCGACTTCTCACAGTCTGTCTCGCTGGGCTGTTCTTTGTCTTCGTTTCCCCCTCCGCGACCGGCAAACCCTCGGCCTATAAGCAGGGTCTGCAGCATTATGCCAAGGGCGAATTCGATAAGGCCATACAGGATTTGCAAAAGGCCCTGAAGAAAAAGCCCAGCAAATCAGAAAAAGTGAAAATCTATAAATATATCGGTTTGAGCCATTATACACTGGGCCGTCAGGCCGAGGCTGGGAAGAATTTTGAACAATGCCTGGCCACCGATTTGAGTTGCAGCATCGAAGCGAAGGAAGCTCTCGATGAATCCGTGCTGCCTTTCTTTCAGAATATCAAACGCGCAATCACGGAGCGAAAAAACGCGCCCAAGCCAAACACTCGCATTCTGGTGAAATCCCCGGTCAAGGATGCTGAAATCCTCATGGATGGCATCCTTCTGGGTCCTGTCAATACTTCACTCGAAGCGCCGCCCGGCACCCGGGAGATCATTCTGCAGGCGAAAGGCTATCGCCCACGGCGGGTGAAGATCGCCGTGAACAAACTCGTGGAAAATGTCTACGAGATCGACCTGGAAAAGCAGCCGTCCAAAGCGGTGGAGAAGGAAAAAGAGAAGGACAAGGATAAAGCCCGACAGCAGCGAATCGCACGGGAAAAGGAGAAGGAACGCGAGCGGCGGAAACTGGAAGCCCGCCGGGCGCGCGAAGAGAAAAAGGACAAGGTTCCGCCGGTCCTGCCGGCCGAGGATGAGAGCGCGAGAAAGCTCGCCGATCCGCCTGAATCCAAAAAGAACAGCCTCGCCATGCCCGAGGAAAAAGGTCCGCAGACCTCAGACTCCTCGTCCGATGAACCGATCGAGCTGGAACGCGAGCCGGTGAGTTTTGCGCATTTCATGCCGCTGGGCGCGGGGCAATTTTATAACGGGGATTTTCTCCTCGGCACCCTGTTTCTGGGCACGCAGCTTTATGCGGTCGGTGTGATCGTTCAAGCCACCCAGGATATCCAGCAGGCCGAGGACAATGAGCTGGCTGCCATCCGACGCGCGCAGGTGGACCCCACGGTTTCCCAGGAGGATCTTGATGCCTTCTCCGAGGCCAAGCGTGTTTTTGTGAAGGAAAAACAGGAGCGCCTGAATCTGGCTCTTGGAGCCGCGGCCGGCACCTATGTCTTTGGTGTGCTGCATGCGCTCATCATGAGGCCTTATGTCCTTCCCACGACGGTCACCATGCAACTGCAGCCCGCACCGGAGCAGGGACTGCAGCTGCAGGTCCATTGGGATTTTTAAATGGTCCGCGGCAACTGACTGGTCGCCGGCGCCTGCCGATCCTTTTTCAAGTGGCTTCCATATTGCACGAGCGTCTGAATCAGCACCTTGCGGCTGATAGGCTTGCTGATATGGGAATTGAAACCACTGGCGAGGCAGCGCTGTCGCTCTTCACCCATCGCATGCGCGGTGAGCGCCACGATCGGCTTGCCATAACCCTGGCGTCGCAGTTCCTGAGCCGCGGCATAGCCATCCATCTCGGGCATCTGCAAATCCATGAGGATGCAATCGAACTGACCTGCGAGCGCTTTCTGCACGCCTTCCCGTCCGTTTGAAGCGGTTTCCACTTTCACGCCGCTCATCTTCAGCATCCGGGTCACGAGCAGCTGATTGTCCTGGCTATCCTCGACCAGAAGCACACGCAGATGTTCCAAGGACACATTGAGCTCCTCATGGCGAGCCTCGGCCCCGGCACGAACCGGAGCCACGGCGCGCATGGTTTCACCGGGATCGATCGTCACGATGAATTCACTCCCCACACCGGGGATGCTGCTCGAAAGCTCCACATCGCCGCCGAGGGAATTCGCGAGTTTTTTCGATAGCACAAGACCCAGCCCGGTCCCTCCGAAGCGTCGGGTTGTGGAACTGTCCGCCTGAGCAAAGGGTTCGAAAAGTCGTGTGGCCTGGGTGGTGCTGATCCCGCGACCGGTGTCACGGATGATAAACGCCAGTCGTTGACCGCGCTCCTCGATGTCCATCTGTTTGATGATGACCGAGATCATGCCGTGATCGGTAAACTTGATGGCATTGCCCACAATATTGAAGAGCACCTGCCTGAGACGCAGGGGGTCGGTGGTGATATGCGAGGGTACCTGGCCTTCTGTCGTCACGGTCAAACGCAGGCCCTTTTCCCGCGCTTCCAGGGACAGCAGCATATTGATATCGGTGAGGATATCATCCAACGGCACAAGCACCTTTTCCACGTCCAGCTTGCCCGCCTCCACCTTCGAAAGATCCAGAATATCATTGATGATATTAGACAGGAGTTTGCCGTTGCGCTTGATGACTTCGACGCAATTCATGCGCTCCGCCAGGGGCTGATTTTCGTCGAGCATCAGCTCGGAAAAGCCCATGACCGCACCGAGCGGCGTGCGAATTTCGTGGCTCATATTCGCCAGGAACGCACTCTTCGCTTTGTTGGCGGCTTCGGCGAGTTCCTTGGCGGCCACCAGCTCCTCCTGCTTTTTCCGGAGCAGGCGTTCAATCCGCTCGCGTTCACTGATCTCAGCCCGTAAGGCCTTGTTGGCAAGTTCGAGTTCCGCCGTGCGTTCCTTGACCCGGATATCCAGGATTTCATAGGCTCGCTGCAGAGTCTCATCGGCAGTCTTGCGATCGGTGATATCACGCGTGACGATAGCGAAGCCGCGCAATTGGTCCGAGGAATCACGCAGCGCGGTGATCACGGAGTTGGCCCAGTACATGGAACCATCCTTGCGAACCCGCAAAGCTTCCTCTTCGAATTTGCCATCCTCAATCGCCCGGCGCAGTCCCTCTTCCGGAATGCCCTGCTGCTTCGCCTGCTCGGTGTAAAAGCAGTCGTGACGTTGACCGATGATCTCTTCGCTCTCGTAACCCTTGATCCGCCGGGCGCCATCGTTCCATGTGCGCACATTGCCTTTCGGATCGAGCATATAAATCGCGTGATCCTTGACGCCTGCGACCAGCAGACGGAAACGTTCTTCACTTTCCTTGAGGGTTTGCTCGGCTTTTTTCCTTTGGATGAAAAGTCCGACGCGAGACCCAATATCGACCAGGGCCGACAGCACGAGGCCATCCTCGCTGTCGATGCCGGGATCGATAAATTCCACAACAGCCACGAGTTCATCGCCTTCCCAGATGGGCAGAGCCACGATCCCGCGTTCCTGGAGATCATCGAACCTTCGTTCGCCCTGCAGGTGGCTGGATCCCTCGCGTATCCACACGGGACAGGCCTTTTCCCAGGCGATGCCGACGCCATCCTCACCTTTTTCGATCTGGACTCTCCTGGTGCGTTCGGCCAGTTCCAGCATGGCCGGCGCCTGATCGTTCCAGATGTGCTGGACCTGAAGGTGCGACCGGCTGCTGTCCACCACCCAGATCGCCGCCCAGCTCCATTCGAGGCCGCGTCCCACGATTTCGAGAAGCCGCGGCATTGCATCATTGATGTTGTTCGACTCCGCCAGAATTCGGGTCACATCCAGCTGAATGCGCTGCAGCTTTTCAATGCGCTTTTTGTAAGCATTTTCCAAAAGGGCTTCGCGGATTTGCTGCGATTGGATCGCCGCCTGCCGTTTCAGCTCCGCAATGCGATATTCCTTTTCGCGTCGTTCACTTTCCAGCAGCTCGGCCACCTGGCTGCGAATCAGCATTTTTTGCCGGAAGAGCTGCACAAAGACAGCAACCTTGGCTTTCACCACTTCAGGCGCCAGGGGCTTTTGCAGGTAATCCACTGCACCGACGTCATAGCCGCGAAAGATATCCCCGACATTGGCTTCCATGGCCGTCAGGAAAATAATGGGTATCTCGCGCAGACTTTCGGATTGTTTGATCCGCTGCGCAAGCTCAAACCCGTCCATTCCCGGCATCATTACATCAGCAAGGATGACGGCGAATTCGGCGGTTTTCAACTTCTCCAGGGCTTCCTTCCCAGAGTTTGCCATGACAAGGTTATAGTCCGGCATGCACAGAAAGGATTCCAACGCGATCAGATTGCTCGGCTTGTCATCGACCAACAAAATATTAACTGTTGGCTGCGCTTCAGCCGCTGCCGGATCCATAATGTCTCCTCAATTCACCGAAGCTTTTTTCTTCTGCAACCAGGCATACATGACTGAGAGCAGTTTCTCCGGATCCACCGGTTTGGTAACGTAGTCCGACGCCCCAGCCTGGATCGCCTTATCACGATCACCTTTCATGGCCTTGGCCGTCAAGGAGATGATCGGCAAGCGACTGAATCGGGGGTCCTGACGAATGTTCTGGGTTGCCTCAATACCATCCATTTCCGGCATCATCATGTCCATCAAAACCAGATCCACGTCTGGATGGGTCTGCAGATGTGCAATAGCAACCTTGCCATTCTCGGCATGGATCACTTGCATTTTGCGTTCCTCCAGCACCGAATCAATAGCGAAGATATTGCGGCTATCGTCGTCGACCACCAGAATCTTGGCCCCACTGAAGTCGGCATCCTCAGGCAGCGGCGGGATGTGCGCGTTGTTTTCGGTGCTCGATTCGATGGGCGTGGTTTGCGCCAGTTCTGCACCGCTGTAATTTTGAGGCAGGTACAGCGTAAAGGTGCTTCCTTGATCCGGTGCACTCACCACCTCCAGCCAGCCCCCCAGAAGACGGGTGATTTCGCGGCTGATCGTCAGGCCGAGACCCGTCCCACCATACTTCCGACTCGTGGTTCCATCCGCCTGCTGGAAGGCTTCGAAAATCAGTTTTTGTTTTTCCAGCGGGATGCCGATACCGGTGTCCTTCACCGAAAAGGCGATGATGTTTTGCGACGCCTGGACAGTTCCCTGACCAATGCGCTGATCCTTGCCAACCAGACCGACCGTCATCACCACTCGACCGCGTTCGGTAAACTTGAAGGCGTTCGATAGGAGGTTCTTGAGAACCTGCTGCAGGCGATTGACATCGGTGAACATGGTGCGCGGCACATTGGGATCCATGATGATCTGGAAGTCCAGACCTTTTTGCTCTGCCATATGACGGAATGTACGTTCCACATAATCCTGAACTTCCGGCAGATCGAATTCCTTCGGATTGATCGGCATTTTGCCCGCTTCGATCTTCGAAAGATCCAGGATCTCATTGATCAAAGCCAGAAGGTCGTTGCCTGAGGAATACACAGTGCTGGCAAATTTCACCTGCTCCGGTGTCAGGTTCTTGTCCTTATTCTCGGCCAGCATCTTCGACAGAATCAGGAGGCTATTGAGCGGCGTGCGCAGCTCATGCGACATGTTCGCCAGGAATTCCGATTTGTACTTGGAAATGAGCTGCAGCTGCTCGGCTTTTTCCTCGACGCTGCGGCTGGCCAGTTCCACCTCGCGGTTTTTAACTTCGAGGAGTTTGGCTTTTTCGTTCAGCTCGTTCGCCTGGGCTTCGAGTTCTGCGTTGGACCGTTTCAGCTCCTGCAGCAGCTCCTCCGTACGCATCGACGAGGAGATCATGTTCAGGATCACACCGATGGAATCCATCAGCTGATCGAGGAAACTCAGGTGGTTCTCGCTGAAGATCTTGAACGAGGCCAGTTCGATAACGGCTTTGATTTCCCCTTCAAAGAGAACCGGCAGCACCACGACGTTGCGGGCCGGGGCATCGCCCATGCCCGACGCTATATGGATGAAACCTTCCGGGACATCGGACATCAGGATGCGCTTTTTCTCAAAGGCACACTGCCCGATCAGGCTTTCCTTCAGGCGATAGGAATGCGACAGACTCTTCCGTACGGTATAACCATAGCTCGCAATCAGATTGAGGACCGGCGTCGTGCGATCGTCGGCGGTTTCCATCATGAAGAAGCCACCATGCTGCGCGCCGACCAGCGGGGTCAGTTCCGACATGATCAGCTGGGCCACCGAGATGATGTTCCGTTGGCCTTGCATCATCCCCGAGAACTTCGCAAGGTTGGTCTTCAGCCAGTCCTGTTCATTGTTCTTCTGTGTCGTGTCCTTGAGGTTGGCAATCATCTGGTTGATGTTATCTTTCAGCGCGGCCACCTCACCCATCGCCTCGACATTGATCGAACGGGTCAGGTCACCCTTCGTTACCGCCGTGGAGACTTCGGCAATCGCACGCACCTGGGAAGTCAGGTTGCCCGCGAGCTGGTTCACGTTATCGGTCAGGTCACGCCAGGTACCAAACGCGCCAGGCACCTTCGCCTGACCACCCAGCTTGCCTTCGATTCCTACCTCGCGGGCCACGGTCGTTACCTGATCGGCGAAGGTACGGAGAGTGTCGGTCATGCTGTTGATCGTTTCCGCGAGTGCGGCCACCTCACCTTTCGCTTCGAGGACGAACTTCTCATTCAGGTTCCCGTTGGCGACCGCCGTCACGACCTTCACGATCCCACGCACCTGGGTGGTGAGGTTCGACGCCATGATGTTCACGTTATCGGTCAGGTCCTTCCAGGTTCCGGCCACACCGGGCACGCGGGCCTGGGCTCCCAGCTTCCCTTCGATGCCCACCTCGCGAGCAACCGTTGTTACCTGATCGGCAAAGATGCGGAGAGTATCGGTCATGCTGTTGATGGTTTCGGCCAGCGCGGCCACCTCACCTTTCGCTTCGAGGACGAACTTCTCATTCAGGTTCCCGTTCGCGACCGCGGTCACAACCTTGATGATGCCGCGCACCTGCTTGGTGAGGTTACCAGCCATGAAGTTTACGTTGTCGGTCAGGTCCTTCCAGATACCGGAAACGCCTTTCACTTCCGCCTGGCCACCGAGTTTCCCTTCGGTACCCACCTCTTTCGCCACCCGGGTTACCTCGGCCGCGAAGGAGTTCAGCTGGTCCACCATCACGTTGATCGTGTTCTTCAGCTCCAGGATCTCGCCCTTCGCATCCACAGTAATCTTCTGCGAAAGGTCACCCTTCGCCACCGCGGTGGTCACCTTCGCGATGTTACGCACCTGAGTTGTCAGATTAGCCGCGAGGCCGTTCACGTTATCGGTCAGATCCTTCCACGTACCCGACACACCTTTCACATCCGCCTGGCCACCGAGTTTCCCTTCGGTACCCACCTCTTTCGCCACGCGAGTTACCTCGGCCGCGAAGGAGCGGAGCGTATCCACCATCGTGTTAATCGTGTTTTTCAGTTCGGAGATTTCGCCCTTCGCATCCACAGTGATCTTCTGCGAAAGGTCACCCTTTGCCACCGCAGTGGTGACGTTTGCGATGTTACGCACCTGAGCCGTCAGATTTGCTGCGAGGCCGTTTACATTATCAGTAAGATCTTTCCAGGTACCCGCGACACCTTTCACATCGGCCTGACCACCGAGTTTCCCTTCGGTACCCACCTCTTTCGCCACCCGGGTTACCTCGGCCGCGAAGGAGTTCAACTGGTCCACCATCACGTTGATCGTATTCTTCAGCTCCAGGATCTCGCCCTTCGCATCCACCGTAATCTTCTGCGAAAGGTCACCCTTCGCCACCGCGGTGGTCACCTTTGCGATGTTACGCACCTGGGCCGTGAGGTTGCCGGCGAGGCCGTTCACATTATCCGTGAGGTCCTTCCATGTACCGGCGACGCCTTTCACATCGGCCTGACCGCCGAGCTTTCCTTCAGTTCCCACCTCTTTCGCCACGCGAGTTACCTCGGCCGCGAAGGAGCGGAGCGTATCCACCATGGTGTTGATCGTATTCTTCAGCTCCAGGATCTCACCCTTCGCATCCACAGTAATCTTCTGCGAAAGGTCACCGTTCGCCACAGCGGTGGTCACCTTCGCGATGTTACGGACCTGAGCGGTCAGATTCCCCGCGAGGCCGTTCACATTATCGGTTAGATCCTTCCAGGTTCCCGACACGCCTTTCACATCCGCCTGGCCACCGAGCTTTCCTTCGGTACCCACCTCTTTCGCCACGCGAGTTACCTCGGCCGCGAAGGAGCGGAGCGTATCCACCATGGTGTTGATCGTATTCTTCAGTTCATAGATCTCACCGCGGGCGTCCACTGTAATTTTCTGGGACAAGTCCCCGTTCGCCACAGCAGTGGTCACTTTTGCAATGTTACGCACCTGAGCCGTCAGATTTGCAGCGAGACCGTTCACATTATCTGTCAGATCCTTCCAGGTTCCCGACACACCCTTCACTTCCGCCTGGCCACCGAGTTTTCCTTCGGTTCCCACCTCTTTCGCCACACGAGTCACCTCGGCCGCAAAGGAAGACAGCTGATCCACCATCACGTTGATCGTGTTCTTCAGCTCCAGGATTTCTCCGCGCGCATCCACGGTAATTTTTTGCGTCAGGTCACCCTTCGCCACGGCCGTTGTCACCTTGGCAATGTTTCGCACCTGTGCCGTCAGATTACCGGCAAGGCCATTCACATTATCCGTAAGGTCCCGCCAGGTTCCGGACACACCTTTCACATCCGCCTGACCACCGAGTTTGCCCTCGTTCCCCACTTCCTTGGCCACCCGAGTCACCTCGGCCGCGAAGGAGTTGAGCTGATCCACCATCGAGTTCACGGTCGTGCCAATTCGCAGGAATTCCCCGCGGACCGGGCGGCCTTCAATCTCCAGAATCATTTTCTGGGAAAGATCGCCTTTTGCCACGGCCGTGATCACCCGCGCCACTTCGTTGGTTGGCGCCACCAGGTCGCCGATCAGCTGGTTCACCGAGTTCACACTGGTGGCCCATGAGCCCTTGGCCGGACCAACCGAGGCGCGCTCGGTCATGCGTCCTTCCTGACCGACAATTTTACCAACCCGCACCAGTTCATTGGATAGATGTTCATTCAGCCCGATAATATCGTTCAGGAGCTCGCCCACGCGCCCCAGAATGTCGCCCTTCTCATAGTCAAAACGTACAGAAAAATCCCCAGCCTTGACGGACTTGAGAACTTCAACGAGCTGCTCGATTTCGTCCTTATCCGCGACCGAGAGATGATCCCAGTCTGAATCCCGGGTGCGTCGGCTTCGATTAGGAGACGCGTGCCGGCGATCCTGGGAACTGCCTGAAAAAGATGAGGCCTGTTTAAAATTACGATGAGCTTTGACTTCTTTCTGAGCCGTTGGCTTCATTCCTAAACCTCAAAATTGGGACGACATAATAATGAAACTCGGGACTGCTGAACAACTTTCGTCGCGGCTGCGAGTATCCAGCGAACAGCTTGGCGGTAAAAAGTTCAGTTTCTAATTAGACGCTGATCCGCAAGAACCTCAAGCTAAATCTGACGAGGTTGTTTTCAGGTATGTGATTCCGATTCTTGCCTTCACTTTTGGGGATATTTGCGCAAAAAGTCAATGTCATAGCTGAGGCTTTTCATCATGTATTCCCCTGCCTTCAGGGACAAAAAGACAGTCACCAAAATACTACACTCTATTCGGCATTTTGAGGGTTGCTTATTGAACATAACCCTGACAGCCTTAGAGCACAGCTTGCTCTGGAACCTTCATCACATGGGTCACCCTGGGAGATTGGATGACAAGCGCAAGGCTCGATCAAAATGTCGAAAAGTTTATTTACGCCTGCATTAACTCAGTTGAGCAGCTCGAAATCCTTTTGCTGATTCGCTCCCGAACAGAGCTGGATGCGGATACCATTACCCAGGAACTCCGCACGACGGCCTCTTCGGTGGAAAAGCGACTGGCCGATCTGATGCGTAAAAATCTGGTGGTCATGCGTGAAAACGAGGGGAAGCGGACTTATCATTACGACCCACCACCCCACCTTGCTGAACATGTGGATCAACTCGCGACCTTGTACACTACTCATCGCGTTAGCATTATAAATCTTATTTTCTCAAAACCGTCCGATGCGCTTACGGGCTTTTCGGATGCATTTCGATTTAAGGAGTGACCATGGCATCCATCGTGTATGCTCTGTCGACCTTGACCTGCATTGCCTGCGCCTACCTTTTGCTACGCTCCTTCAAAAGGAACGGGACACGATTGCTTCTTTGGAGCGGAATCTGCTTCATCGGCATGGCAATAAACAATGGTCTCGCAACATTGGACGTGAATACCCCGTCTGAATTGATGGACCTCTCCACATTGCGTGTTGTGGTTTCCATCGTCAGCGTGAGTATTCTCATTTATGGTCTAACCTGGGAATCGATATGACAGACACATGAGGGGACGATGCGGTTATTCTTATCCGGAATGTTTACTGCTCTGGCGTTTGTGGTCTCGCTTTTCTTTCTAAGATTTTACGTGAGAACCCATGACCGTCTTTTTATCTGCTTCGCGAGCGCCTTTATGCTACTCGGCGTGGAGCGGGTGATGATCTCCATTCTTGAAATATCCAATGAGAACGTGGGGCTTGTGATACTCATGCGTCTGGTCTCTCTATCCATGATCCTGGCCGCCATTGTCGACAAGAACCGCCGCGGGGCTCGCTACTGAGTCACCCGTATAGGTCTCGACAGACCGGCAGTCATACTCTACGATTGACCTCAGCTGATTCTTCGCGAGGCAGGGGGTATGGACATTCAAGAGGCACTGAAGCAATGGGGCATAGCTCTGACGGGAGGAATTGCCTGTGGAAAATCGACCATCGCCTCCATTCTACGTCAGCAAGGCAAGATTGTTCTCGATGCCGACGCCATGTCCCGCGCGGTGGTGGAACCTGGCACGGAAGGTCTCGCCGCCGTCGTTCAGTCCTTCGGCCCCACCATCCTGAATCCCGACGGCACCATGAATCGCCAGCGCATGCGCGAGCTGGTGTTTCAGGACGCCAGTCGCCGCCAGCAGCTGGAAGCCATCATCCATCCACGCCTTCTGGCGGAAACTCAAAAAACTCTCGAAAAACTAGGATTCGCTCACAGCCCACGCCTTTGGTTTTACGAAGCCACTCTTATCTACGAACGGCAGCGCGCCGCGGAATTCAAAGCCGTTTGGGCAGCCTTTTGTCCGCTTGAATTGCAAATTACGCGCGTCATGCAGCGGGATCGCTGTTCCCGGGAAATGGCTGAAGCCATCATTGCGGCTCAGATGCCGGCGCAGGCGAAAGCGGACCTCGCGGATCAGGTCATCCATACGGATTGCAGTTTTTCTGAACTCGAGCAGCGTGTGCTCAAGGCTCTTCAGGACCTTAAACCGGTGAGTTGAACTTGAAGAAGAAACGCAGAAACGGCCCGAAACGTGGCGATGACAATGCCCACACCACGTTTCGCAATCCTTCAAGGCCGCGTCCTCCGGTGGAACCCATCGAGGACCGTATCCCACCGCACGAACGCGAGCAGCTTCGCAAGGTGAAACAGATCACCGACACGGCCCTGCATAAGTGGTTGCGCGAGGCAGAGTCCAATGCCCGCAAACCGCGCAAGGACATAAGCCATGTTCCTCTCATGGATCAGCTCGATCCCTGGCAGAAAGAAGCTTTCGATGCGCTGCTGAACGGCGAGCACGTGATCGTCGATGCGCCGACCACGGCCGGCAAGACCCGGGTGGTCGAGGCCTTCTTTGAAATTCATATCGATCAGCCGCGTTTTCGCGCAGCCTATACCACGCCGGTCAAAAGTCTTTCCAATGACAAGCTGCGTGAATTCAGCGATAAGTTTGGCAAGGAAAACGTGGGCATTGCCACTGGGGATATCAAGGAAAATCTCGGCGCGCCGATCGTCGTCGCCACCCTGGAATCCTATCGCAATTCCCTTTTGGGAGTGGAGCCCGATCTCGGTCGCACGCTGGTCGTCTTTGATGAATATCATTTCATGCAGGACAGCAGCCGCGGCAGCGCCTGGGAGGAGGCCATCATCCTTACGCCTCCCACCTGTCAGCTGCTGCTTCTTTCCGCGAGCGTGGACAACGCTGAACAATTCTGCGCCTGGATCACGGCCATCAGCGGGCGACCCTGCCGCCTGATTCAGACCCGGGAACGGCCGGTTCCGCTGGTCGATCTCATTTTTTTCCGCGAGCAGTGGCTTTTGGTTTCCGAAGTCGAGGACATCCTTCCCAAGAAATCCCCCACGCCCTCCCGTTTTCCCCTGGAGCACAGTGAAATCGGCCGGCGTCTGAAATCCATTCCCGCTCTTGGGCTGACGCCTTGCATTATCTATGCGGGACGGCGGGCTGCGTGCGAAAGCATGGCCATCGAACTCTGCAAACAGCTTGAACCCCTGTCGCGCGAGGAAGCCCAGCGCATCCGTGAGCTGATTGAAAATGATCCCGACGTCGAAGAGCCGATGAAATTCATCACGATGAATCTCCGGCGCCTTCTTTTGGTTTACGGCGTGGCCTGGCATCATTCCGGGATGGCGCCCTATGCCCGCCGGGCCATCGAAAATCTTGTGAAAAACGGCCAGCTCCGTTTCTGTGTGGCCACCATGGGGCTCAGCATCGGCATCAATTTCTCGGTGCGTTCCACACTGATCAGCGACTACACGCGGCCCGGGGAAACCGGCTTCACGACCTACGCGTCCTCGGAAGTCCTGCAGATGCTCGGTCGCGCCGGGCGTCGCGGCAAGGATGTGGTCGGCTTCAGTCTCTGGCCCTCGGTGGCCGCCTGGCAGAAATTCGGAGGCACAAGGCGTGATCGTTGCCACTCGCGCTTGAAAAATGACCCCACCACATTCCTTGGTCTTTTGGGTCGCGGCTTCAAACTGCGCGATGTGGAGAATTTTTATGAGAAGAGTTTTCTGCGTTTTGGTGACAAGACGGTCCGCTTTGCCCTGATCCGCGAGCAGCCGCTGAAAAAAGCTCTGGCCGCCGACAGCCTGCCCTGCGGCGTGTCCCCGGCCGCAGCCTTTGCCGATTTTCTGGATGAAAAACCGGAAGCCCTTTGCCTCAGCTGTCCTCTCCGGGAACGTTGCCATGCGCACATCCAAAGGCATATGGCCAGCAGCCTGGCGCAACTTCATATTCATTTGCACAGAATTGGCTGCATTGATGATCGCGAGCAGCTCACCCGCTACGGTTCCATCGCCCGCTATTTCCCGCAGTCGGGTGGCCTCCTGATCGCCCAGTTGATCGATCAGAGGGATCTGACGGTGGACAATCTGCTCGCCGGCCTTGAGTTGATGGCCGCGCTGTGCCTGACCCGCTTCAAGGAACCCGATATCGGGCGTGACTACGACTTCCCTTTCGCCTCGGAAAAGGTCGAAGAACGCCTGGTGGAACTTTATCCCGTCGATCTCTTTGAAGAGCTGTACGATTCACCGGGACAGCGTCGCGAGACTTTTCTTTTCCGCGAATATAACCCGCTCGCCGGTTCCGTCCTCAATGATTGGGCACGCGGCATGAGCTGGACCGATCTGGTGCACAAAACCACGGATGAACGCTTTGGTCAGGGTGATCTCATGGCCTTGATTTACCGGGCCGCCACCTACCTGCAGTCCTTGAGCCAGGCACGCGTTCCGGGACTCGGCCAGGCAGCAGCTGTCATGCGCGATCAGCTTTTGCGCGAGCCGCTGATGCCCTCGTCGCATCGACTGGTCGAGGAGGACGACGAGGAACCGGAGATCCTGGCTGCGGAAGACGAAACCTGAATACCTGTAGTTTAATTACATAATCGCGCCTTAAAGACATAATTCAACAGGATGAGACTTTTCTCTAAATGAGAGATTTGTAAGAAGCTTTTCGGCCAGAGAGCCAGTGGCTGGTGCTTTTCCGCAGAGTACATTTTTCAGAAATTCTGGTGGAAAATTCCAAGCCGTCGTCTTCCCGATTCCTTAATAGTGTTGAAATATTACAACGGACCTACCCCGTCAGACGGCTTGGAATATGTATGCAAAAATTTTTTGATACTCACAAAACACTGGTTTATAGGTTGACAACCCAACCCGTTAGCGTTAGAACCAGCGTCGGTCTTCCGGCACTTACAATCCGTGTCTTTTCGCAGGTAAGCCTGTAAAAATACAAGGGATTCTCTGCCCCAAAAAACCGAGTTTAATTCCGGTGTTTCGAAGACCCAACACTTTGCTCGAAAAGCTCAGGCACTGCATATTAGAAGTCCTTTCTCGTTTTTTTTTCGGCGTTTTTTAAAAATGCCGCACGTACAGACATATCCCCCTTTTCATCACAAAAAGTCTAATCACCTTAGGTGCCATGAGCTTTGAGGGGCCCGTCACGGGCCCCCCATAATTTCCTTTTTCCAATAACTTGCTCACTCCCCTGGAAAATTCATCAAGTTTTGTCCCGACCAGCCGATCGCCTTGGATGTACGTTCGCGTGCGGAATGGAAGGTTTTGGGTATGAATCCATCCAGATTGTTTGGGGCGTGTTTGTGTTCCGCTCTTATGGGCAGCACCGGATTTCTGTACGCGGAAAATCTGGAATTCCATCGCATCTATCGCAGCCCCTACTATCTCGGTCGCGGCGATACCGGTGTGGCCACTGCGGATTTTCAGGAGGCCATCTTTTATAACCCGGCGGGCCTGGCCCAGGGCAAAGGTCTCTATAAGGAAACGGTGCTGATCTCTCCGTCCCTGCAGGTTTCCACCAAGACCAAGGATCTTGTCCGTCAGGTCCTCCTGCAGGAGGATAACGATCCGGATACCCTGCGCGGCTACCTGGGACGCAACCTGCATCTTGGCTTCAGCAACTTCACCGGCATAGTTTTCCGACGCGCGGCAGTCGGTGTTCTGGTTTCATCCGATACCAATGTGATGCTGGCCAAGTCTCCCGATGAACGCGGCCTTGAAACCTTGCATGCGGATGCCGTCGCGAATCGCGTGGCGGTCTTCAGTGCTGCCGAAGGTTTCTTCAATCAAAAACTTCTCGTCGGTGTCACCGGCAAATACATCATGCGCAACGAAGCCTCCGTTGATGTCGGTGTGCTGGATTCCAGCAATATCTCCGATCAGCTCAATTCCAATGATGCAGAAATCTCGCGCAATGGCGTCGGGGTGGATATCGGTCTGATGTATGATCCGGGTAAATCTCCCTGGCGCTTTGGTCTCCACGTTGAAAACGCCGGTACCACCAAACTCGCCGCTGCGGAATCAGGTGTCAGCAGTCGGCGCCTGCCCCAGATCGTGACATTCGGGACAGCCTTCGACCTGACCACGAGGATGAGCTCCATGCTGATCCAGGCCGATTTCCGCGACGTGGGCGGCGCGGTGGAGAAGGACGTGTTTAAGCGCCTGCATCTCGGCAGTGAGCTGCAATTTGCCCGCATCTTTGGTTTCATGGGTGGTCTGAATCAGGGCTATCCCACCGCGGGTTTATTCTTGAATCTCTATGTCATGCGCTTTGATATCGGTGCGTACACGGAAGAGGTGGGCAGCTCCGCCGGTGTACGGCCCGATCAGCGACTCTTTTTCCGGCTTAAGGCCGGGTTTTAAGGAGGACGCCCTATGAAAAACCTTCTGTTTCCTTCCATCCTCCTGCTCGCGCTCAGCAGCGCCTGTGGCACCAACCTCTTTGAAAGCGTCGCCGATCCGGATCCTGCGGACAAGGCCACCGCAGCCATGGATGAACGCAAGTCCGATGAGGCCATTTCCATTCTGGAAAAGGCCCTGCAGGATGAACCGGAAAACTGGCTCTATGTTTCGCTCCTGGCCAGCGCCAAGGCGCAAAAGGCCGGTGTGGATACCACCGATATCGCGCTGGAAATGGCCCAGGGCGGCGAGTCCTCGGGCAATCCCTTGACCGCACTTTTCACGGTTCTGCCGACGGCCACACAGGAGGTCATCGACCTTTTGAGCGAGGCCACGGAACTCCTGGCCAGCATTCCAGCCGATCAACTGGAGAGCGGGGATACCTTCAAAATTTCAATGTTCAATACCGCGTTCACCGCGTTGCAGGCCAAGTTCTTTGATGCCGATGGCAGTGGTTCATTCAGCGTGGAGGAGCTGCAGAGTCTGGATGAGGACGCCGCCGTCAACATTCTGAATAGCCTTCTGAACGCAGAAAATGCCGCCACCATCTATCAGTCCTCGGGCGGCACCGGTGATGCCACGAGCAACGTCACCCAGATCAGGTCCCAGATCGAACAACAGCCTGGCGAAACGCAGGCCGAAAAATTACGGAGCTACCTGGGCTCCGGCTCCTGACCATACAAATTTCCAAAATTGGACTTGAAAACCGAGGCCGTCCGCTGCCACATAGGAGCTGCACATCCTGGGGAGGGAGCGGACCATGCGCCATTACTGTTATTTCACCACGGCCATCGGCCCCTGCGGCCTCCTCTGGAATGAGACCGCCATCGAACGGGTGCAGCTGCCGGAAAAAAACCTGACGGAAAGCCGCCGCATCCTGACTCAGAAGATCAAGCCTTGTCAGGAAGTGGAGCTCGCGCAGGCGCCTGTCTGGGTTCAGGATGCGGCGCAGCGCCTGCAAACCCTTTTGCTCAAAGGCCAGGTGGACCTGTCGCCCATCCCGATAGATGTGAGCGCGGCCCCTCCCTTCTTTCGTCAGGTTTATGAAGTGGCGCGTAAAATTCCGCCAGGACAGACGTCCACCTATGGAGCCCTGGCTCAGGCCGTGGGTTCCCCGGGAGCGGCGCGGGCCGTGGGCCAGGCCATGGGACGCAATCCGCTGCCTCTTATTATTCCCTGTCATCGCGTGCTGGCCGCTGGCGGCAAACCAGGCGGTTTTACCGCCTTCGGTGGTCTGGTCACCAAGCAGCAGCTGCTGGCGATTGAAAGTGCGGGCGCACTCGATTGGCAAAGGGATTTTGCGGGCGCGGCGGTTCAGGCGGTGAGTTATCTCAAAAGGCAGGATGAAGTGCTGGGCGCGCTGATCGACCAGGTGGGTGCCTGTCGTCTGCAACCGAAGCTCGGCTCCTCGGTTTTTGCGGCTCTGGCGGAAGCCATTGTCTATCAACAGCTGCACGGCAAGGCCGCGGCCACGATTTTCGCCCGCTTTCGCAGTCTTTATCCCGAGGGTCCATTTCCCTCGCCGGCGGAGGTGCTGCGAACTCCGGAAGATCAACTGCGTGGCGCGGGACTGTCCCGTTCCAAAATGCTGTCGCTCCTGGATCTCGCCGACCGTCTCCAGCGCGGTCTGATTCCGGATATGAGTGAGCTGGCTCGCATGAGTGATCAGGAGATCATCGAGGTTCTCACCCAGGTGCGCGGCATCGGTCCCTGGACGGTCGAGATGCTTTTGATCTTTGATCTCGGTCGGCTTGATATTTTGCCGGTCACTGACTATGGTGTGCGGAAAGGTTTCGCCTTGACCTGGCGCAAGCGGGAGCTGCCCTCCCCGGAAACTTTGATGCGTCATGGCGAACGCTGGAGACCGTTCCGGTCGCTGGCTTCCTGGTATCTATGGCGGGCATTGGATCTTAAAACTTCTACAAATGAGTGAATCATGACGGCGTTTACAGAACCTTTGATTCAATCCATTCATGATCTTTGGTTTGGTGAACTGGATGCAGAAGGTCGGGCCAAACCCGAAAAAGTGCGGCAGTGGTTCACCAAGGATCCGGCCTTTGATCAAACGATTCGCAAGCGTTATTTGGAATATGTCGATCCCGCTTTCATGGGCGCGCTGGATCGCTGGACCAAGGACGATGCCGGGCTGGTGGCGTTGACGGTGCTGCTGGATCAATTCCCGCGCAATATGTTTCGCGATACGCCCCGGGCCTTTGCCTATGATAAGAAGGCTTTGGCGACTGTGGGTCTCGCTCTGCAGGATGATCGTTACCTCGCGATGCCGGCGCTTTATGCTTATTTCTGCCTCATGCCGACCATGCACAGCGAAATCCTCGAGGTGCAGGAGCTTGGACTGGAGGCCTTTACGCGGCTTGAGCAAAATGTCTCAATAGCGCATAAGGAATTGATCGGGACCGCGCAACGTTATGCAAAAGCCCACCGGGATATCATCGCCCGCTTTGGTCGCTTTCCGCATCGCAATCGGATCCTGGGCCGGGAATCGACGCCCGAGGAAACCGCCTTCCTGCTGGAACCTGGTTCCAGTTTTTGAGGCTCAGAGCAGGCCTTCCCATTGCAGGTTGAAAAAGACCTGAAAACGGCCGGCATACTGAACTTCCGGCTTTTGATCGATAAAGAGCTGTTCCTTCAAACCAGGATAATAGAGTTCGGTCCATTGAAAAAGAAAGGATGTGGCGCGGGCGAGTTTCAATTCCAGACCGGCCGACGCCTCCACTCCAAATAAATCGAGATCATCCTGATCCCAACCGCGCCGATACCGATCGCCACCCGCCTGCAACGCAAAGATGGGTGAAAAGCGGGCCTGGCGCCACGGATGAGCTTCCACCCCCAGCATCAAACCATACTGGGTCGCAAACAGTCCCATCTCCTCATCCTGCGATTGATAACGCAGCGTTTGAGTGACGGCCAGCCAGGGCTCGGCATATTCCAAAAACCGCAGTTGGGCTCCGAAGCCGTCGCGGGCCATCAGAAGTCCTCCTCGCAGGGAAGCCTCATGCCCCGCGGCCTCGGGCCCGCGCCGCCGGGCCACGCCATGGTCCCGTTTTTCGAGCGGGGCGGTCGTGGAGTCTGCATCCCCATGATCCAAAATTTCGGGATCCGGCGTCGCGGGTTCTATCGGCAGCCTGGCGGTTGGCATGGATTTCGAGGCTCGGCTGAAAGCCGGTCCGGACGCCATAGCGAGCCCGAGAACCAGCAGTCCTTGGGAAATACGGGAATAATCGAAGTGCATGCGGATCCCTCGCCCATTGGATTTATCTAAGTCTATTTTACTCAGTTTTAGGCCAAAGAACAGTTTTGAAGCCCGGGGCTGAGCCAGAGGCCGCGGCTATAGCTTTTTCCAGGAACGCGGAGTATAAAAGGCTGCTGTTTGATAGATAGAAACTGACCAGTTAGGAGTTGGGATCATGACGGTAAGAATCGGCATTAACGGTTTCGGTCGTATTGGTCGCGTTGTGGCGCGCGCTGCGCTCGCACGCAAGGACTTTGAAATCGTCCATATCAATGACCTGACAGATACCAAGACGCTTGCCCATCTTTTCAAATATGATTCGGTGCATGGACAGCTGAACGCCACAGTGGAAGCTGCGGCTGATGGCATCATCGTCAATGGCAAAAAAATCACGGTTTCCGCTGTGAAGGATCCACGGGAAATTCCCTGGGGTGATAAGAAAGCCGACATGGTTTTTGAATCGACCGGCCGTTTCCGCGATCGCAAGGATGCCGAGCTGCACCTGAAAGCTGGCGCCAAAAAAGTTCTGATTTCCGCTCCGGCCAAAGGTGAAGACCTTACCGTGGTTTACGGCGTGAACCACGAGAAATTGAAGCCCGAGATGACCGTCGTTTCGAACGGCAGCTGCACCACGAACTGCCTCGCTCCAGTGGCGAAAGTTCTCCACGAAGCCTTCGGCATCGAATACGGTCAAATGACCACGGTGCATAGCTATACCAATGACCAGCAGCTGCTTGACCTGCCCCACTCTGACCTGCGTCGGGCCCGCGCTGCTGCGATGAACATGATCCCCACCTCGACCGGTGCCGCCACGGCCATCGGCCTCGTGTTGCCTGAACTGAAAGGCAAACTCGACGGGATCTCGATCCGCGTTCCCACCCCCAATGTTTCGGTGGTGGACCTCAACGTTATGGTCAGCAAAAGTACCTCAAAAGAGGAAGTCAACCGCGTCCTGCGTGAAGCGGCCAACGGGCCTCTCAAAGGAATTTTGAACTATACCGAAGAACTTCTGGTATCATCCGATTTCAATGGCTCGACCTATTCGAGCTCGGTCGATGCGGATAGCACGATGGTCATGGGTGGCCGTATGGTAAAAGTGCTGGCCTGGTATGACAACGAGACCGGCTTCAGCAATCGGATGCTGGATGTTGCCGCTCTCATGAGCAAATAGGTCAAGGTCAAAGACGGGAGGAAACCAGCCGTTTCCGCCCCGTTCAAAACAGCCAGGATGGCTTCATATGGGAAGCCCCCTGGCTGAATTCGTCTTTGCAAAAGCAATCGGCGCATATAAAGTAGATCATCTATTCAATTAAGTCGTCGCCCGCACTGTTAGCGAAGCTGCCTGAGGTGGACATGAGCAAGAATTCGGAAAATCTGGTTACTCTGACTCGGAAAGAGGTTCTCGAAATCCTGGCCGAGACCAAGGAACTGGTTGGCTATGACATGAGAAAAGCCAACCTCGTGAAGGTGGATTTTTCCGGCTGCGATTTGCGCAAGGCCAACCTCTCTTATGCCAACCTGAAGGATGCTTCCTTCCGTGATGCCGACCTGCGCGGCACCTCACTTTGGAGTGCGAACCTCGAGGGCGCAGACTTCACGGGTGCCAACCTGGAAGATGCGGACCTTGATTATTCCAAGCTGCGTGGCGCAATTCTTTACAGGGCTAACATTCGTCGAGCCACTCTTCCTACAGAGCTGATCTCGCGCGAGGACATCATGGCCTCGGTGCAAACCGGCTGCAAAGTTGGTGTGAAACGGGTGTGATGCCTTCTCAACTGAAGGAATCATCAGGTGAAAACCAAGGGTCGGGAATTCCGCGCTTCCGTGCGACGGATCGAATATGTGGGGCGTCGCTACGCAATCATCGAAGCACAGGGTACACCCGATTTTAACCATAGTCCCGGACAGTTCATCAAGATTGCCTTTGTGGACAAGCAAGGAACCTTCGAACGCTACTATTCGATCGCCTCAGCGCCGCGGAATGATCACAGCTTCGAACTCTGCATTATTCTGGATGATGAGCGAACCCGCGATCTCGTGACCGCATGGGCTCCCGGTTCCACCCTCATCTGCAGTGCTCCTTCGGGTCGTTTCACCAATCCGCCCAAGGACCAGCCTGTGGTCTGCGTCGCCGGAGGTTCCGGCATCACCCCGCTCAAGGCCATTATCGAGGATCGCCTGGAACACGGCCCCAGCGCCGCCACCGTTCTGCTCTACGGCTGTCAGAGCGATACGGAAATTCCTTTTTTCGAAGCCCTGCAGAGCCTCGGGCGTGAACATCCTTCGTTTCAATTGCAAATATTTGCCGACAATATTTCCATGGGCCAGGCCCTGGCGGGTCGTCCCCTGGATCAACTGGAACATTTTATATTACCGGATGCGCATTACCTTTTGTGTGGGCCCCCGGGCTTTATGGAAGCCGCCCGTCGCCTGCTCGTGGAGCGCGGCGTGCGAGCGGACGCCATTCATCAGGATCGCTATTAGGACTCCGCTATGAGTGTCTACTATATCACGCAAGCCCAGGGCATCCTGGTCAGCGGCAAGACCTATCCCTATCGCGAAGTGCTTCGCAATCTCGGCGGTCAATACCAGGCGCAGGATAAGAGCTGGCTCCTGCCGCTCAATGACGAAATCCTGCAAAAAATCGAAGAGCTCTGCCGCACCATCGGCGGCGGCCCGCAGAAGGCCCCGCGTGCCGCGCAGAATGCCCCACGTTCGACTTCATCAGACCACTCGGACAGCGCCATACGTTCGACTCCAGCGCACAGCGCCCCGGAGAATGCCCTACGCCCGCCTTCATCGACCCGCGCCCCAGCCGCCATGATCAGCAATGAACCCCTGGTGTCCGACGCCGGTTTTGAACCGGCGCCGCGATCGCTGCAAGGGGACGGTTTGACGATTGCGGAACTGATGCAAAAGCTTCAGCTCGCGATCGCGCAGAGTTTTCCACGCAGTCTGTGGGTCATCGGCGAAATTCAAAACTTTCGCCAGACGGCCACCGGTTCCTATTTTCAGCTGGCTGATTTCAAGGAAGGCGCCTCGCGTTCTGCGACCATGACGGTGAATGCCACGATCTGGCGAAGCCAATGGCAGGATATGGAACGCAAGCTGGGACGCGACACGCTCAAGGAACTCCTCGCGGATGGCCTGCGGGTGCGGATGCTGGTCGATATTTCCCTCTTCAAGGATCGGGGACAGATCAGTCTGCAGGTGCAGGGCATCGACCCCTCTTTTACCAAGGGCAGCCTGGCCCTCGCGCGGGAAAAATTGCTGCGGGAGCTGCGCAGCAAGGGCCTTGATCAAAAAAATAAACAGCTGCCGTGGCCCGCGTTCCCCCTGCGGATCGGCCTGATCAGTGCCGATGATTCACGGGCCAAGAGCGATTTTCTGGATCAGCTTTTGGTTTATGGTTTTCCAGGTCAGGTGCTGTTTTATCCCGCGCAGATGCAGGGGGAAAATACCCTGCGCGATGTGGTGGCTGGTCTTCAGGCTTTGGAAAGCCGGCACTGTGATCTGATCGTCATCACTCGCGGCGGAGGCAGTGCCGCGGATCTGCGCTGGTTCGATAGCGCGGAAATCGCCTATGCGATCGCGGGATCACGCGTGCCCATTCTGTCCGCCATCGGTCACCACGAGGACGTGTGCGTGGCCGAGGAGATCAGTGCGCGGCGGGAAAAGACGCCGACAGCGGCAGCGGACTTTTGTGTGCATCTTCTGCAAAAAACCCGGGAGCGCATCGAACAGCTCAGTCTGATCATGTCGCGTTCGATGGATGAGCGGGTGCGTCTGCAGACCCAGATTCTACAAAATCTCAAGGCCCGCCTGCATCTTGGAACCAAACAGGTCACGCATCAGCATGAATCGCATCTGCAGGCGGTGCGCAGTGAACTGCAGATGCGCAGTGAGCGACGTCTTCTGCAATGGAGCACCCAGACGCAGAATCTGCGGCAAACGCTTTTTCAGCGTTGGCAGTTCGTCCTGCGTGAGCAAGGAACAAAACTTCAGCGCCTCAGTCAGGATTTGCACCAGCGGGCGAGCACCGCGCTGCTCCCCAGGCGTTACGAACTGGAGGATCAAAAGCGGGCTCTGGCTTTGGGAACCCGTGAGCGACTTCAGCAGCATCGGGAAATACTTTTACATTTGGAAAACCGTTTGATCCAAAGCGATCCCCAACCCTGGATGGCCCAGGGCTGGACTCAGCTGTTCGCCCACGGAAAAAAGATCGACCGTGCGGAGCAGCTCGAGACCGGGATGCAGCTCCGGGCGCGGCTGATGGATGCCCTGCTGGAGCTGAAACTTGAGAGTCTGACGCGCATCGATTCGAAAAAGTCTGATATAAAGAAGGAGTCTCCCCTATGAAAGAATCGCAAACCTATCAGAAAATGCTGGAGGAGGTCGAAGGCCTCGTTCGTGATATTGCCGCTCCTGACCTTGATCTCGATCTGATGGTGCAGAAAGTGGAACGCGGTTACGAATTGATTCGCAGCATGAAGTTACGCCTGGAAGAAACCAAAACCCGGATTGATCAGCTGCATCAGCGTTACGATGAATCGGAGGCGGGCAGCTGACGACCCCAAACGTCAGCCGCCACCCCATCGTCAGCCGTCAACCTAAACGTCAGCCGTCAACCTAAACGTCAGCCGTCAACCTAAACGTCAGCCCCGGAGGGGCCAACTCAAAACGTCAGCCCCGGAGGGGCCGGGCCAACCGCGCCTTCAATTGAGCCATCACCGCTGGCGTGGCCCGCACGGTGACCTCAAGAACCTCACCATACTCCTCCTGCTCCATTTGAATCTGGCTGCGAAATTCACCCAGAACGCTTTGCTTCCCATAAGGAATCTTCAGCCTCTCACGGACCAGGGTTTGCCCAAAAAAATCGATCAACCGTTCCCGCAGCATCCGGCCATCATCCGGGTTGAGCGCACTCACCAGCATGGCCTCAGGAAACTGCTCCTTCAGCCTTTCCTGTTCCGCAGGACTGATCTGATCCACCTTGTTGAGCACCGTCCACATCGCGGTCTCTTCCAATCCCAGTTCCTTCAGCACCGCATTCGTCACGGCATACTGAGTCGCCGCATGAGGATCAGCGGCATCAATAACATGCAACACCAGCCAGGCCTCGCGCGCTTCGGCCAGCGTCGCATGAAACGAAGCGATCAGCGCATGCGGCAGTCGATTGATAAAACCCACGGTATCAGTCACCAGCACGGGCGGTGTCGCCGGCGGCGCCAGCTGCCGTGTGGTGGTCCCCAGCGTCGCGAAGAGTTTATCCTCCACCAGCACGTCACTGCCCGTGAGGCGTCGCATCAGCGAGGATTTTCCGGCATTCGTATAACCGACCAGAGCCACGCGAAAAACATCGCCCCGCACCTGGAGTCTTTTGTCCGCTTCGTGACGCAGCTGCTCAAGCTCCCGCCTGATGGTGGCGATCCGCTCCCGCTTGCGTTGCTTGGCCAGCTCGACATTCGAATGCCCGCGGGAGGCCCGTCCCCCGCCCCCTTCCCGATCACCCAGCGAATGATCATCACGAATGCGCGGCAGTTCATACTCAAGCCTCGCCAGTTCCACTTCAAGTTTGGACTCCCGGGTCTGAGCCCTGGCCTCAAAAATTTTCAGGATAACGGCGACGCGATCCCAGACCTCAGCCCCGAGGGCCAGTTCCAGGTTTCGCATCTGACCCGGCGTCAGTTCATCGTCCACAAACACCGTGATGCCCGATACGACTGCCTGCTGGGTTTCAGGCCCCCGTGCTATCGTACCAGGCCCTCCGGTGATGGCGGCGATTTCTTCCAGCTTGCCCTCGCCGATGAAGGTCGGCGCCCCGCGATGGCTGCGTTTCTGGATGACCCGGGCGATGCAGGAATAACCCAAATCCCGCGTCATCAGTTCAAGCTCCGCAAGCGAATGCGCGACGGCGGCATCCGTATCCTCGGGAAGCTGGATGGCAATTAAAATTGAGGGACGTAAGGATGAGGAAACGGCACCGTTGGCCGCTCTGGGATGGCGTGAAGGTTTCATGAGGATGTCCTCGCTGCTTTCGTTGCTCAATGCCTGTCAATGCGCAGCTCAATCGGTCGTCGGCGAAAGGACCAATTTGCTCGCGGAGCTGCCAGGCGATTTAGCGAATCCGAATGGACGCGATTCCCATGAAAACTTTCCTTAAGTCATGAAGTGAACCAGCCACACCTTCTTATCGGCATAAGGGTGAGGCCGGCTGAAATATTACGCCAATTTCAACCAGCTTGATCAGAGTGAATCCACGCGGTGGAACGCGGCCCGGGCGCGAAACGAATCGAGATTTTGCCGATACATCCTGTTTTCCAGATTATAGAAAAATCCCAGTTGGTGCTGCTGCGAAAAGTTACGAATAAATTTCAGGACACGTTGCATGGTGGTCTCCTCTTCCAAACTTAACGTTTCATTACAGACTTTGTGCCAAAATTTGTTCGCTGTTATTCCAAGGGCTTGGGCTTCACGGGCCCCAAATGTTGTCCGAATTTGGGACTGCGTTCTTTGCTTACGGATGATTCCCAATAGTTTGCGTGGCGGTGATCCTTTATGGTGAGGGTTGATTGAACTCCATTCGGATGAGGAGCTTTTATGGAAACACAGATTGGACGAAGCTGGACCTTGTGGTTGGTGCGTGGAATCGTGGCCCTGCTCTTCGGACTCGTGGCATTGATTTCGCCGTTCGCCACCCTGACCTCACTGGTGATGGTCGCGGCCGCATTTATGGTTGTGGATGGGATCTTTGCGTTTTTTTCGCTCTTTTCCCGGCGCGACTCACCCTTCTTTTGGACTTCGTTCTTTGAAGCCCTGGTTGGTGTCGCGCTTGGTGTCCTCCTTTTGATGTGGCCTGGCGTTGCGCTTCTCACTTTTCTTTATGTTCTCGCAGCGTGGGCGGTGGTCACCGGAGTCTTTGAAATTGTTTCGGCCGTTCGCCTGCGCAAGGTGATTGAACGGGAATGGGCCCTGGGCCTCGCAGGGTTGGCCTCCATTGTGTTTGGGGTGGCCGTCCTGGTCTTCCCCGGACTCGGCATGGTGGCCACAAGCTGGATGCTCGGCGGTTATGCCATCATCTTTGGCGTCTTGATGATGAACATCGCGATCAATGTCCGCCGCGTGCAACACAAATTCGGTGGAGGCATGGGAACGCCGAAAGCCGTTTGATCCAGCCCGGTTAAAGTCCAGGCAGCAGCCGCCTTCCAGCTCTCCGGCCCCGGTGAAAAGGGATGGACTTTCGTCCGGATTTCGGACATCCTCCCTTTCACTTGCTGGAAGGAGTCCTCATGCTGCCAAAACCCGCCATCCTTCATCTTGACGATGACCCGCTGTTTCTTGATCAGGTTCGCGATATCCTGGTGCCGGTCGGCGTCCAGCTCTCATCCTTTACGCAAGCGCAGCAGCTGCTGGAAGCGCTGCCGGCCATGGGTGAGCCCGCTGTGCTGATGCTCGATATTTACCTGGACCGTCCGGGTCCGGATGGCAAGGCGCTGGCCCAGCAACTGCGAACGCGACTCCCCCATACTTTGATCGTCATGTGCTCGGATCTGCATGATGCCTCGACCGTGCGCGACTGTATTGCCCGTGGCGCCGATGACTTTCTGTTCAAAGGCAGCGATATGGAGCAAATCCGGCGGCGTATCGAAGCCGCAGTGAGCGAATACCAAAGACGCCTGGACCAAAGACAGAAGCAGCGCTCGGTCAGCGCGATGCCGCAAGTGGTGGGACGCACCTGCCGTGAACTTTGCGAACGCATTCCTCGCATGATCAATTCCGCGCTGACGGCGGTGCATGTTTATGGAGAAACGGGAACCGGCAAGGAAGTGGTCGGCGATCTGTTCGCGCATTTCGTGGGCGAGCGCCTGCCCTTTATTCGCATTCACTGCGGCGCGATACCGGCCGGCTTGATTGAGAGTGAGCTCTTCGGTCACGTCAAGGGTGCATTTACCGGAGCGCAGAATAACAAAATTGGTCTTTTTGAACAGGCCGATGGCGGCTGGGTGTTTCTCGATGAGGTGGCCACACTCAGTGCGGCGGCGCAGGTGGCGCTCCTGCGGGTTCTTGAAAACCAGGAACTGCGTCCCGTAGGGGCAACGCAGAATAAACGCGTCCACGTGCGCGTCCTTTCCGCCACCAACGAAAATCTGGAGCAGCTGGTCCAGGAGGGAAAATTCCGTCGCGATCTTTGGCAAAGACTCTGCGAGGCAGTGATCACTCTCCCGCCTCTGCGCGAGCGCATGGATGAGTTTGATGAACTCCTGCAAAGTTTCTGTCAGACCATGCGCGGCGGCCCCTATGAAGTCAGCGCGAGTGCGATCGAGGTCCTGAAGCACTACGATTGGTCGAATGGCAATATTCGGGAACTGCGCAACTGTCTACGGGCGATGACCGAGCATGCCTATGGCGGCGTCATCGCTCCTTCGGCGATTCCGGCCTTCATCTGGGAGCAGGTGAACAAACCGCAAAAATCGGAAGGACTCAGCATCACGGCCGATCATCATCAGCGGCGCATCGTGCTCGAATGGGGTGAGGGTGAAGAGTTGACTTATGAAAAGTTGATCATGCGTCTTCTGCTCGCGCTGGTGGCGGCCGAATATCAAAAGCAGGGTCGTCTGACCTTGCGTCAACTGGCGAAAAATCTCGGCATTCCGCGTTCCACTCTGTCCACCAAACTCCAGGAGCTGGTGAAGATGGGCTTGACCAGCGCCCCTGAGCTGCGCAGCATGGTGAATGTCATGGCGGAAACCGATGCCGCGGAGAACAAGGGATGAGCGAATACCCCATCCAGCCGCAGCTGATACGTGAGGGTGAGACGCGGCGCCTCGTTTTCGAAGGTCCGCGTGATCCCGCGGCACGGGACGCCTGGCGCAAGGCGCATCATGATTACCTCGCGGCCATGCGCAGCCTGCGTTATCTGGCGCAAAAGGGTCTGCAAAGTCCCCATGATACTCCGGAGCAGACGGCGCAGAAAAAAGAGTCGCTCGAGCGGCACCTTAAACAGCTCGAGCTGTTTGAACAGGCTGTGGTTCAGCCTCTGCTTCAGGATTTAGTGCGGAGTCCATCCGATGCCAGCCCCTAGTTCACGCACCCTGCGCCTCTTTTTGCCACGACTTCCCCGGCTGCACGCGGAATGGAAAGCCGACAGCTGGATTGATGAGCTGCTGCAGGTGAACTGCGGTGAGACGCTCGGCAGCACCATCGAAGGAACTTCCGATCGGCGGGTGCTGGACTCCTGCTCCATCAGCCGCGAGGGTCTATCCTATCGCCTCCAGATCAAGAAGGGCTGTGTCTTCGCCGACGGTCAGGAGATGACGGCCGAAGACCTCATGGATTCGCTTTTGCGTATCGCCCTGCAGACCTTTCATCCGGCGGGGCTGGGACGCATTCTGCGTTTCACCGGACCGGACGTCGGACGCAGCTTTCGCGTGCTCTCGCGCTATCGCCTGGAGGTTCTCCTGAACCGCGCGGTGCCGGACTTTCTGGAGCGCCTGAGTCATCCCGCCTGTTTTTTGCATAAAAGGGGTCAGGTGAATCTCACCAGCGGCTGCTGGCAGCTCGTGGCGGAACAGCCGCATGAACTGCAGCTGCAAAGCAACAGCCGTTTTTCCCCGGACGCCATGCGCTATGAACGTGTGCTGATTCAAAAACTCGATGCCGCGCTGTGGAAGAATGATGACTTTGATGAGGCCTTTGTCGCGATTTTTCCAGGTGATACCTTTCCTTCGCCGGCGGGCAACATCCTCAACGGTCGCAGCACGACCATCACCAAACAGAATATGCTGCGGGCGCTCTGGCTGGCACCGCATGTGAAGCAGGCGGATCCCAGTCTCGGCCAGGCTCTGACCGATTATGCGCGGCAGCGTTCGCTCTGGCGCAAAAAGCCCCTGCGTTCCCTCTTTGAAAATCAGAGATTTCAGCAGGATCTGCCCCTGATGGATATGGCGGCCAAACCTACCGCTGGAGCCTTGAATGTGCATGGGCTGCCGCCGGAACCGGCGCCGGCTTTCCTGGAAGACCTTCGGGCCTTTCTCAAAAGCCGTTGGAGCTGGGACCTGACTATGCAGGCGCAGCAGCCGGCGGATGCCATACTCTTCAGTCTGTTCGAAGGTCATGCGGAGGGAGGAGAGAGCACCCTGAGCATGGCGTTCAGTTGCATGGATCAGCTGCACCGGCAGGTTTATGGCACGGCGCTGGCGTCCCTGAAAAAAATTGTTCTGGAGGACGACGCCTTTCGACGGCAGAAGCTGATCCACGAGCAGCTGCAGAAATTTTCCCACAGTCCGGCGTTGGTTCCCCTCTATCGCACCCCGATTCTCATTCACAGTAATCGGAATCTCCATCGCGAGAACGAGGCGGCGCCGCTCCTTCTTTTGCATCAGGTTGGCGACAGCCTGCGGCGGGAGCAGACCGATGAATTGCGCCAGGCATCCTTGAGTGCCCTCGGCTCCGCGGTTCAGATGCTCGTGCATGATGTGAAGCGGCCCTTCGCGATGCTGCAGGGTGTCCTGACCCTGATGGGTTCGCAGGAGGATCCGGAACGGATTCGGGATCTGGCGCGGCAATGGCTGCCTGAAGTCAAGCGCATGGCGCATACCGTTCAGGAGATGATCAGCGACGTTTTGGAAATGGCCTCGAACCAGGAGATCATGACGGAACCTTTGAGCCTGCTCGACGTCGTGCATGATGCCCTGAATCTTCTGACCGCCGCAAGCAAGAGTGTGCAGCTCCGCTTTCAGCCGCAGCACGCGCTGATGCTGGAAGGCGATCGCTACCGCCTCGCGCGGGTGATCGCCAACCTTTTGAATAATGCGATTCAGGCCACACCGGAGCACGGCACGATTACGATCAGCAGCCGCGAGGAGCATGCCGGTTCACGCCGCTGGCTGCGGGTGCGCATTCATAACACCGGCTCCTATATTCCACCCGAAAAACGGCAGCGCATCTTTGAAGCCTTTTTCACCGAAGGAAAAAAGCAGGGCACGGGTCTCGGTCTGGCCATCGCTCAAAAAGTGATCGTGAGTCACGGCGGGCAGATTCTTTGCGAATCCGATGAGAAGGAGGGCACCAGCTTCATCTTCACCGTGCCGGCCTCGTATCGCATCGACCCCAAAAAATCCCTGGAGGTCCGTGACATCAGTCAGGTCTTCCATCGGCTGCCGCCCGCGCCTCAGGCGGAAGTGAAGCAGACGGGAGGCGCACGAACCCTGCGCATCCTTCTGGTGGATGACGATCATCTTTATACGAGTTTCATGCGGGATGTCTGGCAAACCCAGAGAACCGCTGAACTCGATCTTCAGCTTTTCACTGCAGAGGATGCGCATCGCGCCGCGGAACTGGTGAAGCGGCATGTCCATGATCTGATTCTGGTCGACTATGAACTGGGGCGTGATGATGGAGTGGCCCTGCTTCCGATGATCCGCCAGCACCAGCCTCAGGCCCTGATCGGTCTGCATTCGCATCATTCCGGCATTGAATTGCGCGAAGCGGCTCTGAAGGCCGGAGCGGATGTTTTTGAACCGAAGCCATTGACCGCACAGCTGGCCCAGCAGCTTCTCCATCGCGTTCTGCAGCGGGAAAGACCAGCCACACGCTCCCGGTTGATCCTGGTCGAGGATGATCCCCTTTATCAGGACATGTGGCGTGACCTCTGTCCGCAGATCACTTGTTTTGCGTTTCCCGAGCAGCTGCTGGAAGCCGCGCGACAGGATCCCGATCTTTTGGCCAGCGCGCAGGCTTTGATCACCGATGGCTTTTTTGTGGGGAGCGAAATACAGGGCATCCAGCTGGCCGCCCAGATCCATGCCGCACATCCGGATCTGCCCATCCACCTTTGCAGTCAGATCCAGGATGATCGCAGCCGTTCCTCAAGCGTATTCAAAGGCTTTGTGGCCAAGGATCCCGAGTCCATACAGACCTTCCTGAACAATCTGCAGCGGCCCTCAACAAATTGACCGGCCAGGAATTGCACTTGCACGCCCCGGCCCGGTTTGGTTAGCTGGGGCGAAATCAAGCAAGGAGTTCTCATGTTCTACGAAATAACCATCACGCAGTTCAGCAAAATGCTCCAGAACCTTTCCGCCATCCTGGATAAGGGCATGCAGTTCGCCGAAAACAAAAAGTTTGATGTGGATGTTTTACTGAATGCCCGTTTGGCACCAGATCAATTCAACTTCATCCGTCAGGTGCAGATCGCCTGTGATACGGCGAAGCTGGGCGCCTCGCGCTTGACCGGCAAGGAAGCCCCGCAGCATCCCGATACGGAAAAAACCCTGCCGGAATTGAAGGAGCGCATCGCCAGCACGCTGGCGTATCTGGAAACCTTCTCACCGAAGGATTATGTGGAAGCCGCCGGTCGCAAAATCAGTCAGCCGCGCTGGGAAGGTCAATGGATCACCGGTGAGGAGTTCGCCATTCAGCATATGATTCCCAACTTCTACTTCCATATCACGACCGCCTACGCCATCCTCCGGCACAACGGTGTGGATGTCGGGAAGAAGGACTATCTCGGGAAAATGCCGTTCAAGAAGTAAGGGGCATGCTCTGAGAGCCGGTTCGATCCGGTTTGCTGCCAGCGCCGCCTAAATCAGCTCCGAACTTTGCAGAAAGCGAGGCTGCTGATCGAGGATGGGCGCTTCCTTGATTTCCTTTTTGGGATCATCAGCCTTGAGGTCCTGGAAACGGCGGGCGCTGACCAGCACCCGGCTTTCCACCGTGCCGACGAGGCGATTGTACGCCTGCATCGAGGAACCGAGGCTCCGGCCCATATCGGAAAGATGACTGCTCATGTCACTGATGCGTTGATAAAGTTCCTTGCCGAGGCGGCTGATTTCCTGGGCATTGCGGGCGATATCCTCCTGCCGCCAGGAATGAGCCGCTGTGCGCAGAAGCGCGATCAGGGTCGTGGGTGTGGCGATAAGAACCCGGTGGTCCGCTCCCACCTCGATCAGACTGGGATCAGCTTGCAGCGCGGCACTGAAAAAAGCTTCGCCGGGTAAAAAGAGCAGCACAAATTCGGGGGAATTTTCGAGCTGCTCCCAGTACGATTTCTGGCCCAGCATCTGCACCTGCTTTTTCACCTGAGCCGCATGCTGCTTGTAATGTTCCTTCCGGCGATCATCGTCAGCGCAGTCCACGGCTTCGAGATACGACTGGAGCGGCACCTTCGCATCAATGATGATCGAGCGATTGCCTGGCAGACGGATGATCATGTCCGGTCGCAGACGTCCATCTCCATTCAGGCTGGTCTGCTCTTCGAAATCGCAGTAAGGCAGCATGCCGGCAAGTTCCACCACACGCCTGAGCTGGAGTTCACCCCAGCGCCCCCGGGTGGTGGGAGACCGCAGAGCCGTGGCCAGATTGGAGGCTTCCAGCTGCAATTTCTTTTGGGCATTCAGAAGGAGAGAAATCTGATCCTGCAGGCCGTGGTAGGCTCCCACGCGCTGCTTTTCCAGATCCTGGATGCGCTCTTCCACCTTGCCCAGGGATTTATGAATGGGTTCAATCAGCTGATCCACCGCCTGACGCCGCAGATCGAGTTCCCCGGTGGCCTTGGTTTCATGCTGCTTGAAAACACTATGGGCCAGTTGCAGAAAGGATTCTGAACTTTGCCGCAGGGCCTCCGCTGACAGCGCCTGAAAGGATTGATTCAACCTTTGCTCGGCTTCCTGATAGGTTTTGAGACGTTCCTCATAGGATGTTTTTTGGTACTGCAGCTCCGCCTCCTGACGCGTGCAGCGCAGGTTGAGCTCATGCTGCCTTTCCCTGGCATCCTTCAGGAGCGCGGCGGTTTCGAGAAAACGGGAGCGATGCTCCTCAGCTTCCTTGCGCGCATAATCCAGACCCTGGGCTGCCGTCCGCAGCCTCACCGTCTGTACGATTCCAAAAGCGACAGCCCCTGCCGCCGCGATAAGGGACAGTAACAACGAAACATCCATGTGCCGTCTCAGATAGGAAGGGATCGCGAATCCGGGCGCCCGACGCATTCATAATGAAATCCGCGACTGATCAGATCATACGATTCATACTGGTTGCGCAGGTCAAAGACTGCGCGATTGGCCATCATCTGGCCGACCTTGTCCCAGTTCGGTCTTTTGTATTCGCTCCATTCTGTAACAAGAGCCAGGGCATCCGCCCCGCGCAGAGCATCATAGGCGCTTTCCGCATAGGTCAGACGCTCATGTTCACCGAATTCCTTGGCAAAATTTGCCTGTCCTTGGGGATCGTGGCCGACGACAAAGGCACCGGCATCCAAAAGACGCTGGATCAATACCTTGGCAGGCGACTCACGCACATCATCGGTTCCCGGCTTGAAGCTCAGTCCCCAGACCGCCACACGGCGCCCGGAGAGATCGCGGAAATGCTGCGCGATCTTTTGGAACACGAGATTCTTTTGTCGTTCGTTGGCGTCGGTCACGGCATTCAAAACTTTCAGCTCCACGCCATGAACGTTGGAGGTTTTCAGAAGAGCCGACACGTCCTTGGGAAAGCAGGAGCCGCCATAACCGGGACCGGCATAAAGAAACTTCCGGCCGATGCGTGCATCCGAACCGATGCCGAGGCGCACCTTGTCGATGTTCGCGCCAAGGCGCTCGCAGAGCAGAGCCATCTCATTCATGAAACTGATACGGGTGGCGAGCATGGCATTGGCCCCATACTTGGTCAGCTCGCTGGAGCGGCGATCCATCAGCAGGAGCTTGCCCTGATCATCCATGATGAAGGGACGATAGAGATCGCGAAAGGCGGTTTCCGCGGTGAAATCATTCAGGCCCACGACCACGCGATCGGGTTTCATAAAGTCCGCGATGGCATCGCCTTCCTTCAGAAATTCCGGATTGGAGGCGACGATCACCTGATGCTTGACCTGGCGACGATCGAGTTCGCGATCGATAATCTCCTCGACGATATCACAGGTCCCGACGGGCACGGTCGACTTCACGACCACGACCATGTCCTTGTTGATCAGACGGCCCAGGGATTCGGCGACGGCCTTGACGTATTTCAAATCCGCCGAACCATCTTCCCCCTCAGGGGTTCCAACCGCGATAAAAGCCATATCAGCCTGAGCCAGCGGTTCCGCCAGGCTCGTGGTGAATTGCAGGCGCTCGTGTTCCGCATTGCGGCGGATCATGTTTTCCAGCCCCGGTTCAAATATCGGGCAGACGCCATCCTTCAGGAGGCGGATCTTTTCCTCACTCAGGTCTACGCAACTGACATCGTGACCCACTTCTGCCAGGCAGGTTCCCGTCACTAAACCGACATAGCCTGTACCGACCATCACCACGCGCATGGACTACCTCAACTCAATAAAATATCCAATCTTCCTTAATTACTAGACACATTTCACCAAGGCAAGGCCGACTTGAATATCCCACAAGGACGATGCATAAGTCCCCGACATTACGAGAAGCCCGTCTGAAAGGTAGGGCGCCGGATTGCACCCTTTTTCTTAGCGTGTTATCCTCAAAGCATGACCGCAATACTGTGCAATGACGCCTAACCATCGAGTGTCCGACTACAATGGCAGACGATAAAACCATAATAGCTGACCCCGGATCGAGCATCTTCAATCCACCCAAGAAGTCGGCTGCCTGTCTTGTTCAATACAGCGGCACCAACCTGGGCAAACGCTATGTTCTCGACCAAAAGGAAATGGTCGTTGGCCGCGCGCCGACGGTTGAGATCGTGGTCAATGAACAGAGTGTATCCCGCAGTCACGCACAGTGTCTGCAGCAGGGTGATGAAATCTATGTCGCGGACTTGGGCAGTTCCAACGGCACCTATGTGAACGACAAGAAAATCAGTACCCGTCAGGTCCTGCGCGACGGCGATATCATCCGCCTCGGCAATATCGTCTTCAAGTTCTTTGCCCAGGGCAACATTGAGAACGTGTTCCATGACAAGATCTATCGCATGGCCACCATCGATGTCGGCACCAATATCTTCAATAAAAAATACCTGGTCGAAGCGCTGGAAACCGAAGTGAAGTTCTCCCGCGCCTATGGCCGTCCGCTTTCGATCATTTACTTTGACCTCGATTTTTTCAAAAAGGTCAACGACACCTATGGCCACAGCGTTGGCGACGGCATCCTGCGCGACTCGGCGACTCTGGTGAAATCCATCATCCGGAAAGAGGATATCTTCTGCCGGTACGGCGGCGAGGAATTTGTGATCCTTCTGCCGGCCACCGATGCGAAAACCGCCTATGAGCTGGCGGAGCGGATTCGGACGACCTTTGACAACCACAAGTTCGACATCCAGGGCCACACGATCAAGCAGACCCTGTCGATCGGCGTTTCCCAGCTGAATCCCAAGATGACCACGCCTGATTCGCTACTTGAGGACGCAGATAAAAAGTTGTACCAATCCAAGACAGGTGGCCGCAACCGGGTGACCATCTGATCTTAAAAAGGATGCTGACGTGCCAACACGCTGCTTCGTACCGCTGTTTATCCTGCTGACGGCCTGCCTCAGTTCACCTGAACCCGAAGTCACTTATCCTCTGGAAGCCCATGAGGATAAGCCTTATTTCACAGTCTACGAGGCCGCTTCGGTCCAGTACGATGTGATCCATAATTTTGAAACCAAATTCAAAGCGCACATCACCCGGGTGACCCCTCAGTTTCAGCAAGCCCTCACGCAACGCTACGCTCACATCTGGAACGAACCCCAGCCTTTGATGCAAGAAGCTTCGGAAAAAACAGCTTTCTTTGTCACAATCTATACGGCCAACAGTGAACTGCAGGATGTCGCCGACACCGACGTTTGGAATATCCAGCTCCTGGTGGATGGCCAGACGCTCAAGCCTTCCGCCATCAGGAAGCTGAAACCCAAGGAACGCTGGCAGCCTTTTTTTCCCGAGATCAATCTCTGGAGTCTTGAATTCCTCATCCTGTTCGATCGACAGCCGGACAATGGCACCGATCCGATGAAACTCATTCTCAGTTCACCCGACGGCTCTGTGCGCGCGGAATGGTGAGCGTTGCATGAGTTCGTAAGAACTGCTCTTTTCAGCGAAACTCCTCAAAACCGACCAAAACCCTTATCGGCCAAGGATTTGACAGCACTCGCCCCTCCCTTGATACAATAGACTTGTGAGCACGTTTGATCAGGGAATAAGGAGGCGCCCATGTCACGTTATGATCGCCGGGATATTATGATGGAACTCATCGAATTGTCGCGGGATATAAAAGCGGAGATCATGCAGCAGCTGAATTATTACCGAGCCAGCGTCTACAAAAGCGAAACCGCGGCCATGGTCGAAGGCAAGATCGAACAGCTGCAGCTCGTGGCCGACCTCCTGGGTGACGATGAACTCCAGGACGCCTTCCGCGATTATGAGGCCATGAAACGCGGTGGCCTCACGATGGCCACTCCAGGTGAATGCCTGCTGAGCCTGCGCACCATGAATCTTATGCAAGCCACAGATCGCATCTTTGCTGATCTTATCAATCGCCACCCCGAACAGAGTCCACAGGACACCCTGCAATTCTCGCGGAATATCCAAAGACATCGGCGTCAACTTCTTTCATTATGCCGACAGGGTTCGCGTCAGTGGGCATTTTTTAGTACACTCTAGGTTCTGCTCGTTCTCACGCGGAAACCAACGAGGCAAAACCTTTGATCAAGTATATTTTGATCCCCATAGTGGCGGCTCTTTGGCCGTTGTTACTGCCTATGGGGCGCAACTTCGAATATGAATATGCGACACTCAACGCTTATGCCTGTTTGCTTCTGATTCCATTCGCCGCCTGGATCCATCCTGCCTTTCTCTCCATGCCCAGGCGCCTTCTGTATATGCTCGCTGGTATCGCCGGCAACCTCGTACCGGCGCTCGTGGTCTTTGGCTGGAATATGTGCCCCTGTGCCAGCGGTGAATTCTTCACGTTTTGGTGGCTGCAGACTCTTCCCCATCTTTGTCTTGGCTTTGCCGTGGCCACCTGGGTGGAACATGCGCGGCGTCAGGGCCTATCGCGCATGCAACTCGCGTTGATCTGTGGCTTTGTTCTCTTCATCAGCTGTCTCGCCCTGGCGACGCAGGTCTGGTGGGAACCCCAGAAACGCGCCACCCATATTTTTGCCGGCTTTCTGCACGGCGCAATTTACGACAGCTGGATTCCATTGGATGCCGGCATCGTGTGGATGCGCATGAGCCATATCTGTCTTGCCCTCGCTCTGCTCACCAGTGTGATTCTGGAGCGCAAACACCAGCGTTGGCCGGTGGTCGTGCTCTGTCTTGCCGCCTGGTTTGTCTGCCACTGGCAGGGACGCCAGAGCCCGAGCCAGGCGCATGGACTGGCCGCCTTGATGGAAAGCATGCCTGACCGCCGTCTCGGTCCGGGATTTACTCTGCATTATCGCGATCGACCTTTGGATGGTGCGTTTCAACGGCGACTGGAAAACATCTATCAGTCTGCCCGTTTTCACAGCCAGGATCTGATGCGAATTCTGGCCGTTTCCCATCCGGATGTTCATATTTTTGTGTATCCGAGCCGGGAGACCAAAAAACTCTGGTTTGGTGGTGATGGCACGGACATTACCGATGTGGTTACGCCTTCCATTCACATCACCATCGATGGCTGGCCGCATTCCACGCTGCGTCATGAGCTGGTGCATGCGATCGCTTCACGCTTTGCCGATCATGGTTTGGGTTTTCATCCGAACATGGCGTTCACGGAAGGCCTGGCCGTGGCGCTGGCGCCGCGCGATGATGGTCTGAGTCTGCACGATGGAGCGGCGGATATCATTCAAAATCGCCGCGTGGCGCAGATCGAGCAGCTTTTTTCGCCGATGTTTTGGAGTGAATCCGGCAGCCGGGCTTATACCGTGGCGGGTTCGCTGATTCTTTATCTCCTGGATCATGGCGGCCTATCCAAGGTGAAGGCGCTCTATGCCGGATCCAGCTGGGAGGAAGCCTTTGGCCAGCCGGCGGAACGCATCATCGGCGCCTGGCAGAGCTGGCTCCGCAAGCATTATATGGTGGAAGGTCCGGCGCTGCAGGCGGAATCACTCTATCGTTATCCCGGAATCCTGCGGGATGCCTGCCCGCATAGCAAGGCGATGCTGACCAAGACCGAGGGATTTTTGCTCAAACAAAGGCAGCCCGACGGATGGATACCGGCCCAGGATTACTGGCCCTGGCGCGTGGCCCTGGACCAGGATCCCACGGCCCGCCTTCTGGTTCTGCAGCAGCGTTTTCGGGCCATGGCACAAGGCAAGGATGATCCTGACTTTGATCGCGACCTTAAGGCCATGAATCCCAATCCGCCGCGTATCCTCGAACATGTCGAGGCCTTTCTTCTGGCCACGGATCGACGGATTCAACTTGGGGAAAGGGCGGACGCGCGGGAGGATCTGCGGGAATATATCACCCTTGTGCAGGAGCTACACATCGGCGATGGCCTGCTCCGGCAGCTCTGGGTACGCTGGCTTCTCCTCCGTGACGTTCCGGAAGGCCGGGGCCAGCCCTGGCTGCGTCTGCTCGCAGGCATTGAAAGGCAGCTGCCCGAGGAACTGGCGGCGGAGGCCAGCTGGGTCGAAACCTATCTCTTTCTCAGGAATACGCCGTCCACATCCCTGCCCGTCAAGCTTCTCGATCGCATGGCGGGTACGCACCTTCCACAGGAACTGCCCATGACCTTTCGCCTGGAATGGTGGAAATTTTTAGGGGAGGCCTATCTGCTGAAGGGGGACCTGACAGCGGCAATTGGCATGTATAATGAAGCTGCAAAGATCGCGCCGGAAGGCAGCCGCGACAGCCTGAAACTGATCGTCGAGGAGCTGGAATACCGAAAAGAACCTCAGGTCACAACGCACTGAGGCTCCCTGGTTTGGCTTTTACTCTTTGACCGGTTTCATGCCACGAATATTCGAAGCATCATAGTTGTATGTGCGGGGCAGGTTTTTCGCCTGACGGATCAGGTAGGCCTGCTGATTCCGCAGATACTGGACGATCTTCTGGTTCTGCGGATCGACCTTCAATTTGTCGATATTTTGCTGGATGTCGTTGATTTTCTCGACATCGTCCTCTTTTGTGTAGATCTGATCGAGGATGCCGTTGAACTTGTTCTTCTCATCCTCGTTAAGGCCGGTGGTATTGGTATAACGATGATACTTGTTGAGGGCCATGGGTTCCGTGTCAATGACCACGGTACCGTCCTCTTTCTTTTCCGTCACCACACCCGGATTGGTGTAGATCCCTGCTTTCGAAATAAGATCACCGATATGTGGCATGAAAATCCCCTTTCCCAAACCTTAGAGTTTCGTTTCATCGATCTTAAAAATCCTCGGGCTGAGGCCTTCGGAATTCATGATATGAGACATTTCCCCTTCCAGATAGCGGCTAAGCACCTGCTTTTTGGGGTCCGTGCGCAGCTGTTCGACCGCGTCTTGCAAGAGGGCTACCCGTTCCCGAGGGTCCTTTTTCTCGCGCACTTCGCTGATGATGGTTTCGAACTCACCGCGCTCCTGGGGACTCAAGCCATTGATATAGCCAAAGTTCCTGGCCCTATCAAAGTTCGGTCCTTCCTTTTCCACGATCAGTTGCTCGGTCTTGGGATCCCGCGCAACGATAACGCCGGGATAACCATCCCGGTTGAAGTAGTTGTCGCCCACTTTGAATCCCATGCTACCTCCTGACAGAGGGGCCTATCGAAAGAATACAAGTTTTTTTACCCCCCCTCAACCGACTGAAAGGACTCAATTTTTCCCAGCTTTACCCGGTAAAAACTGCCTATAAATTTGGCTTATGCAATTTAAGAAAAGCAGACTAAGCGCCGATAGAGGAGAGAATCCAGGAGGTTGATGGTATGCTGGACAATAAGGTGAGGCCATGGGACAGGTTATTGAATTAGCAAAATTTCGCTCCGTGAAAAAGCGGTCCTACTTAAAAAAGTACGAGTCGCACATCCACAAATTTGTGAATCATTTTATCCATCGCAACATCCGCTGCAGCTTTGAATCCATCAGCCAACACTACATCGCAAGCAAGCAGGCCGAACAGGCCACGGCCTGGGATTACTATGATCTGCGGGATAGCCTGAAAGACGCCATCCATGAAGTCTTTGGCGAACAGATCTGGCTGGAATGCAATCGATTCTACTGGTTTGATTCCCGCTATATCAGCAAGGAAGACCTGGTGGAAAGCTGCATCAGCCAGATGATTTTGGGTGCGGACGTTTCAGCCCAGAAACGATGATCGATCGCTTTATTCGCAGACGCCTTCCAACGACGCGAACTCATTCAGTTCCCGATACGATTCAATCCTTTGACCGCCAAATTTATCATTGTACTTAAAGAAATAGCGCGATTCCGCAGGAATGCCGGCATTTTCATAAGCCTCTGCATCGCTCGCGGTATTGCCAAAGACATAGGCTATTTCAAAGCCCTTATCAGTGAGGCGCTGCAAGGCCTCCGATTTATATTCCACGGCCTTGTCACCAAGCAGTCCCAAAAGTGGGGAAAGACTCGTTTCGACCCGCCCAACAGGGAAGGAGCGAACGTCCACGAATTCCCGGGTTCTTTGGACCGAAAGTTCCGGACGCGCGGTCAGGTACACCGGCCGATAGCCCTTGTTAACCAGACCTTTCAAAGCTTCCGCGGCTCCGTCATTGGCCTGCGGAATGGTGCCGGTAATGGTCGAGCCGAGTTCTGCCAGCTCTGCTGTGGTCAGGGTTCCATCGACATCACTGACAAAGAGCGGCACGCCTTCGGGGACGACTTCGACGAAGAGTTCCGTGGCGCTGTGATCGCCGGCGACGACCATGCGCACGCGATGGCGTCCGACACCTAGCTGTTTGTCCGCTGGTATTTCAAAGTAAAGGCGACCGCCATCATCGGGAATGCCTTCGATGGTTGTGCCACCGCCGTCTGTGGTCAGCGAGGTCCCTAATTTTTCCCAGCTGGTGCCGCAGCCCCGCAGAACATGGATATCAACCTCCTCGCCGATCAGGTTCCGGCGCGCGAGCAGACTCCCATAGTTGAATTTCCCGATGAGCCACTGCGTATCACCCTCGCGGAAGTACTGATCGTGCCCCCGGTGCCAGGCCTGGCCTGCGGGTTTTCTGCCGTTGAACGGACGTAACGCCCCAGGATCAGGGGCTTTGGCATCACAGGCCGGTATCGCCTGACAGTTATAAGCGCGGGTCGACTCGTCCTGCATCTGACTGGAATCGGAAGGCTGGCAGCCGCTGATGACCAGCGTGAGACCAAACGTGCAAAGCATGGAATGAGCGTGAATACGCATGGGAACTCCTTTTGTAACCCTGAAGTCCTGGATTGAAGTGGGAGTACCATAGCGCAGACGCACAGAAAAAAAGAGGGAGTGGCCACTGAAGAAAATTCAATGTCTTGAATTGACGCTCGGGAAAAGGAGGGAGGGGAAGGGATCCAAAGGATCCCTAAGAGGACGCTTAGGCCTGATCGCTGGCAGGAGCCATGGCTACCGGGGCCGCAGCACGAGCTTTCTCGCTTTCGGGTTGCACACTGACGACGAGACCTTCGGCGATCTCACGCAGAGCTGTGACAGCTTCCTTGTTCTTGGTTTTAACCAAAGGAGTTTTGCCTTCCATCAGCTGACGGGTCCGGTGTGAGGCCACCGCGACCAGTGCAAAGCGGTTTTCGATGTACTGGAGGCAGTCTTCTATGGAAACGCGGGCCATGTACCACTCCTTGGAAATAAAGAAAGGACGAAAGGCTATTATAAACAATCAGCTGAGTCAATCAAGTTGTGTCTGCCGCTTCTGCAAGTTTTTTAGGCACAACCAGGTCAAATGTGCCCAGCTTAGCGCGTGGACGGCCTCTTTGGTATAATGAAGCGAGACAGACGTACGCACCATGTAAAGAGGCTTGATGAAAGCGCTGATCCGGACCGCTGGTCTTGTGACCGCACTCTGGGGGATCTCCATCCCTTTGGCAGGGTTTGGCATCAGTTCGTCCCTTTGGGCGGCGCCAGCCAAGCCTGCCGCCAAAACTCCGGCCAAGAGCGCCGTTCTGCAAAGGCTTTTCCGCCGCGGCATGGATGCCTATGAAGCCAAATCCTACGATGATGCGGTTGACCTTTTCTCCCAGCTTCTGCAAAAGCAGCCGGACTATGTTCCCGCCAAAATTCAGCTGGCCCGCGCCCTTTATCAGCTCAAGCGCTTCACCGAATGCTATAAACTCTTTCAGCAGGTCGAGGATATCAGCATTCTGGAACCGGATCCAAGCTATGAATATGGTCAGTCCGCGTTTCGCTCCGATGATTTTCCCAATGCCTTGAAAGCCTTTCGCAATGTGCCGAACGGTCATCCGCTCTTCGATCTTGCCGGCTATTACGGAGGTATCGCGGCCTTCAAGCAGGGCGAGTATCAGCTGGCGATCGATCTGTTTGAGCAGGCGGTGGTACTGCCTTCCAAACTGCTGAAATCGCAGAGGCTCTATCAAAAGGAAGCGGAACGTCTGCTCATTCAGCAGCAAAAGCAGGAGCTGCAAAATTCCGTGCCGCCGGCGGCCAACCGACCCAATGCCACTGCTCCGGCCGCACCTGTGGAACCACCGAAACCCTTTCGTTACCTGACCGCAAGGCGTCAGGTGCAATTGATTCCACGCGCCACCATGCAGTCGCACCAGACAGCGAACAACCAGACCAAGGATCATGAGATCAAAGCCGGCGCGCTCAAACTGAGCGCCGGACTGGAACGCAACGAGGCCACGCAGAAGGCCCCCCACTGGATATTCCAGGTTGATATTACCGCACAAAGCTTCGAAGGCGCCGGCGCCGAGGTGCTGGCCCTGCCCGATGCCCGCACGGAACAGGAACGCTTTCTTCTGCAGAAGAATGGGGCGCGCTCCCTTTTCGGTTTTGGGGCCGAGGCTGCTGTGGAATGGTCGATCGCGACCGGCACGAGCCTGGGTCTGAACATCGGCGGCCGCGGTCTCGTGCCGGGTGGCACGGAAGAACCCAAGGGCGCGGGCATTCCGCAGGTCGGCATTTTCCTCGCGCAAAAGAACAACAATCTGGCCACCGTTCTGAAAAATGATTTTTATGGGTATGTCTTCGATGGCAACTTTCTGTTTTCAAATGCCAGACAGATCGGCCGCATCGAGTACGTGACGACGAATTTCGTTCGCTTTGGTCTGCAGGGCGAACTTTCGGAATATGCCTACAATGTGGATCGCGTGAATGGCCCTGACTGGCAGGGACGCATCCTCTCCGAAATCGGTTATGGCCAGGACCAGGGTTTCCGAACTTCGCTCGGCGCCTTCTTTGAAGTCACGGAAGGCCAAAGGTTTCACGACCTCGGCGAGGTCACCGTGATCGAGTTCGACTCCACCTCATTCGGTGCGCGCCTGCGCATGGACTTCAGTGTGACAAAGGCCATTGATCTCGGCTTTGAGGCCTGGGCCATGGATCGCAGCATGAGCGGACTGAGCCCCAATAATGAAAATACCAGGGCAGCCCAGCGCGATGTCTTCCCAACTGTCATTTCGAATTTTTCACTCCATATCAATATCCACACAGGTTTCTAAAAAAAGGAGGTGAAACATGGATCGTCAATGGGTCAAGATCCTTGCCCAAGCGAGCCTTGAGGATGGTGCGTGGAAACTCGGCAATCCGGCGGCAGCCCATGAGCACAGTCGTTCCACTCTGCAAAAAACGGTGACGCTGCTCTTCCAGAGCACCAAGGAAGCCGTCGCCATTTTCAATGACAACAGTCGGAAGGATAAAAAACTCAGTCTTTTTCCGGTTTATGCCAAAGGCCGGGAAACCATGGCTGGCTTCGTGCTGGTCCTGGGTCGCCTGCAGCTGCAGCTCATGCAAACTGACCTGAGTCTCGAGATCCATCTGTCGCGTCTGCAGGGTTTTCATCAGAGCAATGAGCTCCTGCATCGATTCGATCCCCACTGCGACCCCTTCGGAGGAATCTCCTGGATCATGGATCAAAAATCTATTATGACAGAGGAAATGATTGTGAAACAGCTTCTCCACGACCTTTGCCGGGAAGCCTATACCAGCGAGTGGTAATCCATGCAGATCCAGTTTTCCGAGAACGATCCCCAGGCAGTCATTCAGAAATTACAGGATGCCATGGGCGGTCGCCAGCTGGCCAAGATGGTCAATTTCGATATGAGCGGCAATGAAATGATCGTGACCATCTCCAAACTTGGCACTTCCACGCTGCATTTCAAATGCGATCAAACCCCCCAAGGTTGCCATTTCGCCCTGACCAAGGAAAAAATCGCCCTGGCGCATCGGCCTCTCAAGGGCGAAGTCACTGAAAAAATTGTCAAGGTCATCCAAAGAGCCGGTGGCCAGGTCAGCGGAAACTAAGCCGTGATCTGGACCAGCCAGGTCGCTCGCGATATCGATCAGCTCACGACGACGCTGTATGCTGTTCCTGCCCTGGACCTGATGGAAGAGGCCGGGCTCGCAGTCGCGCGCCTGGCCATGGAAATTTGGAAACCCGGTCTTTCCATACTAGTGGCCGCAGGGGCCGGCAATAACGGAGGCGATGCTCTGGTCGCCGCACGCTATCTGGCCGAAGCGGGTTTTGCTCCCGTGGTGTTCGACGTCATGGCGGAAGGCGCCCAGGAAAGTCCGGATCGCAAGACACAACGTTTGCGCTATGAGCAGCTTGGACAGGTCTGTCGACCCTACCGCAACGCCCAGGATTTTTCTCAATTTTCCCAATCCACCTTGATTCTGGATGGCCTCCTCGGACTCGGCCCCAAACAACCCCTGCGTCCCGGTCTGGTGCGTCAGTGTCTGGAGGATTTAGCCAAACTTAAAGCGGAACACGTGCTCGCCATCGATCTGCCGTCGGGCCTCCTCGCCGATTCATGGCAGCCCGATGAGGTTTACCTGCCGGCCACTGATACGATCACTTTTGGAGCTCCGAAACTTCTTCACATTTTGGAGCCATCCCGTGCGAGCTGCGGGCAACTGCGTGTGGTCCCCTTGCGCTTTCATCCGGAAGCCATCACGAAGAGTCTGCAAAAGCAGGATTTTCAATTGGACCATGACCGACATGTTCTGCCCGAGTCCTCCCCGTGGCATGATCTGCCGGCGAACGCTCATAAATTCACCCGCGGTCATATCCTGGTCATCGGCGGCAGCGCGGGTAAACTCGGAGCCCCGCTTTTGGCAGCAGAAGCGGCGATGCGGGCCGGTGCGGGCTGGGTCAGCGTCGCACTTTTGGATGATCACCATCGTCCGGCTCTGCCGCGTTTTTTAACCTATGAGGATTTTGGAGCGGATCCCCAAAGGCTTATGCCCTTTCTTCATGAGCGACGCGTGAAAGCGCTCGTCATCGGTCCCGGCACCATGCAGAATCCTTTAACGCCCGAGCTTCTGCGCGCTTTGCAGGATGCCCAGAAAAGCTCCGGTCTGTTTCTGGTCTTTGATGCCGGCGCCTTGAAAAATTGGAGCGCGCTTGCCCAGGGCCTCATCTTTGATCCCGAGCGGACCCTCCTGACTCCGCATCCGGGTGAATGGCGATCCATCGCCGCCGCGCACAGCGACTTGAAAAATTTGGAAACGCTGACGAGCGCCTGGAACTTTTGTGAGACCTTTGGCGTCAGTGTTTTCTATAAAAGTGCCACACCCTTCACTGTTTCAGCGCACAAGGGTCGACGCTTTCTCGTCAATAGCGACGGCTCCCGCGCCCTTGGCAAAGCGGGAAGTGGTGATGTTCTGGCGGGAGTGGCGGCGGCTTATGGCTGCGCAGGACACAAGGCCGGGGTGGTGGGAAATGAAGCGCAAAGAGCAGTGGCCAAAGCGGCCCAAAAAGCGGTATTGCAATGGGGGACCGATGGTCTCGGTCCCGAGGATCTGATTCAAAATCTGGGACAGGATTTAAGGAGTGAATGATGTATATGATGCCTGGATCCACCCTTCTGCCTTACAAGGGAAAAATGCCAACGCTCGGTAACGGGGTTTTTGTTGCCAGCGGTGCTCATATTATTGGCGACACGGAAATTGGTGAAGACAGCAGCATCTGGTTTAACGTTGTGATCCGCGGGGACTGCAATTATATCCGGATCGGCAAGCGCACCAACATACAGGACGGAACGGTCATTCACGTGACCAACACCTACTTTCCCACGTTCGTGGGAGACGACGTAACCGTAGGACACGGCGCGGTGCTGCACGGCTGTCGGATCGGAAATCTCTGCTTGATAGGCATGGGCGCGACGGTGATGGACGACGTAACGATTCCCGACCGTTGCATCGTGGCCGCAGGTTCCCTTGTGCCTCCTGGAAAAAAATTCAGCCCAGGAACCTTGATTAAAGGCAATCCGGCGCGCGAAGCTCGACCTTTAACCGATAAAGAACTTGCTGATCTGGAACGATCAGTCCAGTATTACCTCGAATATAAGCGAGGTTATGAGCCAAATTGAGACTGAACAAAGACGCGCCCTTGTCCATACTGAGAATACCGCACCTGCCGCTGGTAATCGAAGAGGCCTTTGCCGTGCTCTGCTGGCAGTCTGGAAGCCGTAACGAAGAAGTCCATCAGTGGACGATCGCTGATCTCGCCGATCGCGCTCACATGCCTGTGGAAGGAGTCGTAAAAAGATTGGAACAGATAGCAACGATGGCCGAAGATATTGAAATCAGCGCCACCTCACTCCAGGATCTTTTGCAGAAAAATCCCGAACGCGTTTTTCTTTTGGATGTGCGGGAACCCTGGGAATTTGAAATCTGCAGGGTGCCCGGCTCTCATCTGATGGCACGCACGGATCTGGCCAAAATTTTTGAGGGTTTGAAAGAGCTGACGGTTGTCACCATCTGTCACCACGGAGCCCGTTCGCTCTCGGCGGCTTTTTATCTCCAGGAGGCTGGACTCAGGCGGGTCAAATCCCTGCGTGGGGGCGTGGAAAGCTGGGCGACTCAGGTCGAGCCCAGCATGATTCGTTATTGATTACTTCCTGGCGCTCAGGCGATCATCCGCCTGGGTGGATGCCGGATAATAATAATCCATCGTGGCCTTGATGTTCATCTGGTCGGCCGTCTTCAAGTGAAAACGCTCGGAGTTGGCCAGCTCGTGCAGATAGGCTTCACGTTCCGCCTGCAGCGTCCCATCCAAGCCCATCAAATCCTTCATACGAATGACAGCAAAGTTCTGACGGCAATGCACTTCCAGTTCATGCGCCAGGGTCGAGCCCAACAGCGCCCAGCTGGTGAAAGCTGCGGGTCCAATGGTCACATCCAGCTTGGTGCCCCAGCCGTTCAGCGTGGTCAAGCCGCGATCCTCGAGGGTCATATCCAAACGGGGATGACTGGAATTGGACGGAACCTTGATGGCAAAGAGTTCAAGGGCGATATCGATACTTTCCTGGGTCAGGGCCGGTTTGGTCGCAGGCGGCACGACGGTGACCGACCGCAGCTCCTTGGAGAAAAGCTCGCGCTGATCCATCGACTGTTTGGCAAGAAAAATGCCACCAGTGGCGGAAAATACAAGGCTCAGGGCCAGGATTCGAAACATTGAGGTGGAAGCAGCTTTCAGAAACATAACAACTCCGCAACAGAAGGAGAACAACTCCCCTCACCTGTTGCAAGCCGAAGGCCAGCCGCAAGCTCCTGAATCCTATGCGTAACTTTCCTGGAGCGTGCCAGAAAAAGAGGATTCTGTCTGAGCCCCCGACACTTACTTTTAAGAAAGGAATTTCAATGAAAAAAGCGGCGATCCGCAGACCGCCGCTTCATCACAAGGAGTATGAATTCGAGATACTCGTTACTGGCACTTGGCCCAGATGATTTCCAAACGATACGGGGAGTTGCCTTCTATCCGCAAATCTCCATTCGATTCGGACCCATTGAAATCCATGGATAATTTGGTATCCACCACCACGGTCGCCTGCCCACTGCAGTTCGACCAGACGATGTCCTGATTCGCGACGCTATAATCAAGACGCAGGGGTTTGGCCGAGTATCGGGACTCCAGGGTCTTTTGCATCACCAGGGGTTTTTTACCTTGGATACCATAGGATCCAGCAAAAAACGCCCGGGAATCAACCGGAATTTCACTCTTCAGGGGCACCTCGACCCGACGAATCGCAAAGGCATAACCCCGGGCAAAGGCCACCCGCATCTGCAGACGGCAGCTGGCGGCGTTGTCCTTGAGGTCCATGTTGCTCAGTTTCACATCAAGTGTGGTGCGGGCTTTATCGTCCATCGACGCGACCGTAAATTTCTCCAGGCAGTCGCCCTCGTGGGCCTCGAGGTCACCGTCCGTGGAATACTCAGGGTTCAACCAGGACATCGTCCGCAGAACGCGCATTTCTCCAAAAGGAATGGCAAGGCAATCCTGGCTTTGACTCACGTCATCCGATGTACAATTTTTTGGGGAATCCAATCCCGTGGGATTGGTGGAATCGGAACTTTGGTCGGCGACCACGACCGGAACATTTTTCTCTTGTTTTTTGGTGCCGCAAGCCAAAACAAAACAGGCAGGAATCAGGGATGCGGCCATGAACACGTGTTTCATATCGAACTCCTTGCTGGGTCAAAAACTGTTCTTTGTGATGGCTTTATGACACAGCAAAGAAGGCATGGCAAGTTTTTTTTAACCCTGTGATTTCAGCTCCTTCGGAGGCCCCTCATAGAGGAGTTGACCGCCCGCCTCACCGGATCCCGGCCCCAGTTCCAGAACCCAATCGGCCGCCTGAATCACCTGCTGATCATGTTCCACTATGATCAGTGTGGTTCCCTGCGCGACGAGCGATTGCAGTTGATCCAGGAGCAGGGCGACATCACGGAAATGCAGGCCTGCGGTCGGCTCATCCATGAGAAGCACGGTGCCCGGCACGGTTTTTTTCGCAAGATAAGGCACGAGCTTCAATCGCTGCGACTCACCACCGGACAGGCTGGAACTCGGCTGACCCAATTTCAGATAACCCAATCCCAGTTGCACGGCGGGCAGCAGACGCCGTTGAATCAGGCGATGCGTTTGAAACATTTCCACCGCCTCGGCGATCGAGAGTTCCAGAACTTCCGCAAGATTGAGTCCCCCGTACCGCACCTCCAGCACCTGAGGTTTATAGCGTTTGCCACCGCAAATGGGGCAGGGCACTTCCGCGTCGGCAAGAAATTTCATGGTCAGCACCAGCACGCCGCGCCCCTTGCATTCCGGGCAGCGTCCTTCATCATGTGAGAGCGAGAAGGAACCGGCATCCAGTCCCATGATCTGCGCTTCGGGAACACTGGCAAAGAGTTGCCGCAACTCGGTGAAGATATCGAGCCAGGTGGCTGGCATGCTGACCGAGGACTTGGCGATCGGCTTGCGGGAGATCAGCGTACAGGCCGTCACCGCATCGGCACCTTCCATGCGACTGACGGCGATCGGATTTTTCCGCGGCCCTTCCCGCAGAATCTGATCGAGATTGCGATAAAGTGTTTTCAAAACCAGACTGCTTTTTCCCGCGCCGCTGACACCGGTGACCACGGTCATGGCCTGCAGGGGGAATCGCGCCCGTTTCATGCGCAGATTATGGAGCTGCGGCTCATGCAGTGTGATGTACTGTTCAAAGCTGCGCCGTTTGCCGGACCTGGTCGCGGCCACTTCCTTTTGTCCCGCCAGGTAACGGGCCGTGAGCGATTCATTTTTATAAAGGGCCGCATCCTTCGGAGCAAATTGAGCCAGAAGATGTCCACCCTGACGACCGCCATCCGGTCCAAGGTCCACGATCCAATCGCTGGCCTGCATGATATGCGGATCATGATCCACCACCAGGACGGTGTTGCCCTGATCCCGCAGACGGCGGAGGGCTTCATTGATCTTCTCGATTTCACTGGCATGCAGACCCTGGCTCGGTTCATCCAGGACATAAAGAACACCGCGCAACTGTTCACTCAGGATGCTGCTGAGTCGTAGACGCTGCGCCTCCCCATTGGAAAGCGTGAGGATCCGCCGCCCGAGTCCCAGATAATCCAGCCCCAGATTTTTTAAACGGCGCAGATGCTGCGCGAGCTGCTCGAGGACCAATTTTTGAGCTGCCGAATCCGGCGGCAGACTGGACAGGGCATCCCGAAAAAAACTTTCAAGTTCGGCGATCGAACTTTGATACATGCGGTGAATCGAACGGCCGCGGAAGAGGATGGCTTTCAGATCAACCAAAAGGCCGGTACCGCCGCAGCTGCGACAGGGGTCCGGCTCAAAAAAATCGCTGCCGGTATCGAGTTCATCCTCATCCTTTTGCAGGCCCCGTCCATCACAGGATGGGCAACGACCGAGCGAGTTCGGAGAAAAATGTCGGGAATCGAGGCGCGGCCAGCTGAAGGAACAAACCGGACAACCGGCGTGAAGTGATAGATGCTGGCGGGTTTTTTTATCCAGCACACCCTTGGCATCCGCCTGACACAGAACGGCGGTTCCTTCCCCCAGCGTCAGCGCGGTTTCGAGCGAGCGTCGCAGGCGCGCCTCACGACTGGGTTCGACCTTGGTGACGTCGATCACAATATCGATATCATGCTTTTCCTCTTTGGCCAGAACCGGAATCGGTTCCAGTGTCACGAGATCGCCATCGATATAGGCGCGGGCATAACCCTTTTTTTGATAGTCCTCGAGCACCTTGCGGAACTGTCCCTTTTTCTGATCGGCAACGCAAACGAGGATGGCCACCGTCTTGCCAAAGAGCTGCGCGCGGGCATGAGCCGCCAGGTCATCCAGGGTGCGGGACTCGGTCGGCAGATCATGTTTGGGGCAGCGCTTTTCAGCGAACCGTGCGAAGAGTATACCCAGCAGTTCGCCGATATCGGTGAGGCTGGCGACCGTGGCGCGAACCGAGGGCTGCGTTTCATTCTGCGCCAGGGCAATGGCCGGCGAGAGTCCACTGGCGGACCGCAAGGCCGGTCGGGAGCCAAGATCCAAAAACTGCCGGGAATAATGCGACAGTGTATAGAAAAAGCGTCGGTTGGCTTCGGCCAGGATCGTATCAAATGCCAGGGAACTTTTCCCCGAGCCACTGACTCCGGTGATCACCGTAATGCGTCCGCGCGGAATGTTCAGGTCGAGATGCTTCAGGTTGTGTTCAAAGGCGCCCCGGATTTCAATTGTGCTGCGTTCCATAGCTTTTACCACCCCAGATAATGACGAGCCTGCTGCAAAGCCAAACGGAAACTGTCTGAACGCGCTTCATTGCGGCCGTAAAGTTCAGCGGCCGGACCGTGATCGGGCGACAGACGCAGATGCGGCAGGCCCCCGGTAACGTTGATCGCATCATAAAAATGCAGGGATTTTAATGGACCAAGTCCCTGATCGTGATACATGGCCAGCACCCCATCAAACATGCCGGAATAAGCCCGAAAAAAGATGGTATCAGCCGGTAAAGGTCCGACGATATCGAGACCCAGACGGCGGGCCTCCGTCACCGCGGGGGCGATGATCCGCGTATCCTCATCGCCAAAGAGCCCTCCATCCCCGCAGTGCGGATTGAGTCCGGACACCGCGAGGCGGGGTTTCGCCAAACCAAAAATACGTTGCAGGGAAGCCTGCAAAAGCTGGGCTTTTCGAACGATCAGCTCCGATCGGATGGCACCGGGCACATCACGCAGGGCCAGATGATTGGTGGCCAGCGCAACGCGCAGCTTTGTGCCGGCGAGGATCATAATTCCCTTCGTGCCCCACAGATCTTCGAAGAATTCCGTCTGACCCGGAAAGCGAAATCCGGCTTTGGCACACACCGATTTATCGATGGGACTGGTCAGCACGGCGAGGGATTTCAGATCAGGCGGCAGGGAGCGAAGCGCTGACAAAGCATCAAATGCCACCTGCCCGCGCTGCTCATCGCGCAGCTGCCGTGGATCCACGGCCGGGCAATCGGGACTGCTGTCGAAAAAATAGAGTCCCGGGCCATGCATGAGCGACCATTGTTTGATCTCTTTAAAGGGAAAGGCGACCTTGGTCTGCTGCGACCATTGGGGACGCGCGCCCACCAGCACCACGGTTCGGGTCGGGTCGTTCGCCCAGAGATCCTGCTCCCGCACGAGGCATTCCACGGCTATGCTCAGAGGATCGCCCAGGGTGATGATCATCATGTCCTGGCCCTCCATGCACTGAGAACGTAACGCGGCTCGGGATGAAACTGCATGCCCGCAGCGATGCGGGTCAGTCCGGTGCCGACGAGCAGCGCATCGATTCCGTAGTTATTCGCACCGAGTATATCCGTTTCCAATTGATCGCCGATCATAAGCAGATTTTTATGGCCGGCTCTGCGTTCAGCCTCGGCAAAAATCGGTGCAAAAGGCTTGCCGAGTTTGGCAAAAGGTGGAGCATCGGGCCCCAGTCGCAGTTTAAGGCCAGCCTCAAGGAGCAGGGCCAGGGATCCTGCCGTAAATCCATAAGTGGTCCCGGACTTCGGATAAATCAGATCAGGATTGGTCAGAATGAGATAACAAGGACGTCCGTCTTCCACCCGTCGACAGACATGAGTCAGCACTGCGTCCAGCGTCTCCAGCAGCGGAAATTCCGTTTGGTTGGCAACGATGACCACCGCATAATCATGCGAATCAAGCGCCCCACAGGGGATTCCACCGGCTTTTTGCACCAGCTCATGGGTCGCGGCTGTGCCGAGGACGCAGGTGAGCTCTCCACGCAAACCCTGCTCTTCGAAATAACGAGGCAGGAGCGAACCCGAAGTAATGACCTCATCCAGAGTCACATCCAATCCCAGGGCGCGGTAAGCGGCGGTGGCCTGCTCGGGTGTGCGGGAACTGCCATTGGTCAGAATCCAGCAGGATTTGCCGCGTTTTCTCAGGTCATGCCAGACCGCGGCTCCCGCCGGAATCAAACCCGATCCATCCAGCAGAACGCCATAGGCATCGAATAGAAATCCCTGATAGCGGTTTTCAATTTCATCCAAGGAACTGATCGCTTCCGATGCCATTTCTTTTGCCTTCGCCTTGTGGCTCGACTATGATCCCCGCCGGGAGCGAGCCCGCGGAGACCAGCGTTTTATGCAGGAATATGTGTTGGCCCTGGGGGCCAATCTCGGTGATCGAGAGTATTACATAGGTCAGGCCATCGAAGCTATCCGCACAAGTTGCGGCCCTATCCAGCGCCAGTCACGGCTGCTGGAGACTGAGGCCATGGGCGCGGCGGATCGTCCCTTTCTGAACGGGGCCCTGGTCATCCAAAGCACGCTGGAACCTGAGTCCTTGCTCACAAGGCTCCTCGCCATAGAACAAAGCCTGGGCCGCACCCGCACCCTGCGCTGGGGCAACCGCACGATCGATCTGGACATAATTTTGTGGAAGGATGCACACGGAAATTTTCCGAGCGTCAAAACTCCGACACTGACCATCCCCCATCCCGAAATGCATAAAAGACTGTTCGTCCTGGGACCTGTGGCGGAAGTGGCTGGCGATTGGCGACATGCAGAACTGCAAGAAACGGTGGCCGAACTGCTCAAGGAAAAACAAAAAAGCGGCTAAAAAGCCGCTTTTCCATAAGACTCTCGACCGGGACTTTGTTCAAGTCCCACGGAGTCCAGTCCATCAGACCATATCTTTCAGAGCTTTCAGAGCGCGAACTTTGACCACGTTACGAGCTGGCTTGGCTTTGAAGGTCATCTCTTCGCCGGTGAAGGGATTGGTGCCTTTGCGAGCCTTGGTAGCGGGCTTGCGAACCACAGTGACTTTCATCAGGCCGGGAACGGTGAAGGTTCCTGGGCCTTTTTTCAGGTCGTGGCCGATCAGTTCGCCAAGGGTTTCGAACAAGGCGCTGACTTCTTTTTTGGACAGGCCGGTGTTGTCGGAAATCGAAGCCAAAACCTGGCTTTTGGTGCGGGTTTTGCTGACTTTATCGAAATTTTTTGGGCCAGTGGGAATCGCCCGTGGCTCTCTTTTCTTTTCAGCTTTGACCTTGGTGCCGCCAGCTTTTTTCACGGTTTTCTTGCCAGCAGCCTTCTTTGTTCCGGCCTTCTTCTTCGCCATAAAAACTCGACCTCCTAAAAAGTATGAAAGTGCGATGGGTGCATACCCTATAAATTACGTTAAGCCAGCAGTGAAAATCAAGCTTCATTGATAGCATCTGCTGCGAAACAGAGATGATGCAATACCAAAGAACATAAGATCGAGGCAACTGTTTTGGGCGGAAAAACACGTTTTTTTTATAGGCGGAGCCCCTGCCCGAGGGTGCCTTCGGGGTGATCGGCTTAATTTTTCCTGAGAACTGCCGAAAACAACGCTGGTCCTTCAGGGAGAAAAGTCATGAAATCCGGGTTTGGAGCCCGCAATTTCCTCGGGAATCAAAGCGTTCTTATCATAGAGCCGACCCTGAACTATAAAAATTCCATGAAAGGCTTTTTTAGCAATCTGAAGATCACCAACTATAAGTTCGTGTCCACCGTTCGCGATGCCAAAATCAGCCTTCTCACTATGAATGTCGGGCTTTTCATCTGCGAATGGAGCCTGAAAGACATGAATGGCATCCAATTCTGTCGGGAAATTAAAGAAAATCCCCGGCATGCGCAGACTCCGTTTTTGCTTCTTTCGGTCGAAAACCTCAAGAAAGACATTATCTTGGCAAGTGAGGTGGGGATCGATGGGTACCTTCTGAAGCCCTTCAGCTACGAGGAATTCCGCGATGCCGTGATGAGTGTCCTCAGGGTCAAGCGTGCCCCCTCGCCCATCAATAAAACCATAGAGGAAGCGCAGGAGCTGCTCCGGCTGAATGATATCGATCGAGCGGAGGCGCTGTTCGAACAGGCCCGGCAGACCAATCCTCAGTCCGCTCGTGCCCTTTCCGGACTGGCCCAGGTCGCTGAATTACGCAACGATACGGCACGTGCCATCATGCTTTTGAAGCAGGCACACCATGCCAATCCCGATTATGTGGACGCCATTCGCACGCTCGTGGAGCTTTATCTGGTCCGCGGCCCCACCCGTGATCTGATCGAGATGGCGGAAAAAGCCCATCAGATCAGCCCCGAGAACCCGAAATATACCCTGATTCTGGCCAAAGCATTTTTGGAGGAGGAGGACCTGCCACAGTCGGAACTCTTCTTTAAGAAGACCATCCGTCTGTCGCCAAAATTGGCCCAGGCTTATAAGGGTCTCGGCCGCCTGTATTTGATTCAGGACGACTACGATTCGGCCATGAAAAATTTTGAAAAAGCCTTGGATTTCGATGAAAAGGACGTGAGCGTTCTGAATTCCCTCGGCCTGGCCTATGTCAAGCTGGAGAAATACAGCGAGGGGATCGAAAAATATATGGCCGCTCTGAAGATGCGGCCCAATGATTTTCGGATCATATTTAATCTGGGATATGCCAAAGAAAAACTGGGCGACCTCGATTCCGCCCGTTTTTACTATCAACAGGTTCTGACTCATAATCCCGAATTTGACAAGGCCAAACGTCGTCTGAAAAACCTGGGAGCCGCCTAACGCCAGCGCTCGTATTCCGGCAAACATTCCGGATTGACGATCGCTGACAGGTTATCCAGGGCCTCATGATGCAGAATTCGGGTCACCGCCAGTTCAAGTTTTTTCCCACTGCGGGTATAGGGAATATCCGTTACCTGGTGAATGCCGGCCGGCACATGCCGGGGGGAAAGTTTCTGCCGCAGCTCAGCCTTGATGTTCCGGACCAGCTCGTCATTGAGCGTGAGACCTTCCTTCAATTTGACAAAGAGCACCATCTCCGCATCGCCGTCTCTTTGCCGTGAAACAGCCAGAGAGTCCTGAACCTCAGGGAATTGCTCGACCTGGCGATAGATCTCGGCGGTTCCAATCCGCACACCCCCCGGGTTAAGTGTTGCGTCGGAGCGACCATAAACCGTGATCCCCCCATGCTCCGTGATTTCAATAAAATCACCGTGTCGCCACACTTCCACATGGGGATAAAAGTTGAAATAGGCCTCCTGATACTTGCGCCCATCATCCTTCCAAAAGCCGATCGGCATGCATGGGAAAGGCTTGGTGCAGACGAGTTCTCCACGCTTCTGCCGGACCGGATGCCCCTCCTCATCCCAGCAGTCGACCGCCATACCGAGGCCGGGTCCTTGGATCTCACCCACGTAAACGGGGAGCCAGGGATTGCCGAGCATGAAACAGGAGACGATATCCGTTCCCCCACTGATGGAAGCCAGATGAAGGTCTGGATTCACCGCCTCATACACCCACTGAAAGTGTTCCGGCATGAGCGGCGAACCCGTGGACAGCATGGTTTCCAGGCGGTCCAGGGCAAAGGTCGTGCGTGGCGTCAGGCCCGTCTTCATACAGGACGCAAGAAATTTGGGACTGGTCCCGAAACAGGTGACGCCGTGATCCGAGACCGCCTGCCACAGCACCCCAAAATTCTGTCGATTGATGGAACCTTCAAAAAGGACCAGATCGGCTCCGGTCGCTAAAGCGGAAACCATCCAATTCCACATCATCCAGCCACAGGTTGTGAAATAGAGCAGACGCTTGCCTGGCCCTAGATCACTGTGGAGCATCAATTCCTTTTTGTGTTGCAGGAGTGTCCCGCCCACGGAATGCACGATGCACTTGGGTTTGCCGGTGGTACCCGAGGAAAAAAGGATATACAGCGGATGATCAAACGGTGTCGCGACCGGTTCGAATGCGGCCAGCGCATGCCCGGGCTCTTCCGCTCCAAGAAAATTTTGCCAGGATACAAAGGGGGAGGGATGCTGTCCAACGCCCAAAGGATCGATCATGATGCACGCCTTCACGGTCGGCAGACTTCGGCTTACAGTCAGCGCGGTGCTCGCACAATCGATGAATTTATCGCTGTATGTATAGGCTCGGGTAGCGAACAGCACCGTGGGTTCGATCTGGCTAAAGCGGTCCAGGATCCCTTCGCTGCCGAAATCAGGAGAACAGGACGACCAGATGGCTCCGATTGCGCTTGTCGCCAGCATGGCAACGATGGCTTCGCTCGTGTTCGGACAGATACCGGCGACACGATCACCGGACTTTACGCCGACCTTCTTCAAGGCCGCTGTGCATTGAGCCACCTGGGTTTTCAGGCTTTCACTGGGAAGAACGACGGGGTCTCGCAGACCTTCTATTATAGATATGATCTTGGCCGGATTTTTATCCTGATGAGCTAACAGATTCCGAGCAAAACTGAGCCGACCCTCAGGAAACCATTGGCCGCCGCGCATCTTTCCTTGGGGTGGCGGCACGAACACGGATGAGGGCGGCCTGTCCCAAATGATTCCCAGATAGTCGGCAGCTGCGGCCCAGAACGCGGAAGATTGGTCGACCGACCATTGATGCAGCTCGTGATAATTTGAGAAGGAGGCACCCGTCTCGGCCTCCACACGACTTTTGAATTTCCAGATGTGACTGGCATGCAAACGCTCACGCCCTGCCTGCCACAAAGCATTATCGTCCCTGGTCATACTGCCTAACCCCCTTGGCCAGAACCCTCTATGCCTAGGATATATAGGCGAGACTCAGTCGTAATGTCAGCAAAAAAGCTCGAAACGGTGGGAATTTAAGGGCCAACGGATTTATCGATTTTCCGTGCGATGGCGCGCAGACGACTGAGCCCCTCGCTGGATTTGGGTGCCTCGGGTTTCGTGGTCGATTCCCCTTCACGCCGATAGTGGGAAGCGGCCACTGCTTTTTGCGCCTTCACCACACTGTTTTGCTGGGGCGTCGGCGCAGGCTTTGTTAGAGGCGCCGGTGCAGGCGCCGGTGCAGGTTCTGTCTTTGTCAGGATGAGCTCAAGCTGGGCAAGGCGCTGCTCCATCAATTCCGGACGCACATTGAAAAACGCAGCCGTGTCCGCAACTGTTCCCAGGGTGGTATAAGCTTTCTTTACCATTCCACGCGGCATAAGGAGGGCACTCGCGAAGGCATCCGCTTGCATCTCTTCAGGTGTACTGAAGGGACGTTTGAGAAAGCGACCAAGCGCGCCGCTGCGCTCCCGCACTTCATGTGTTTTCAGTTCACCCCTGGCCATCAGCGGTTGGAATTCGCAAAGGAAATGCCCGAAGAGGTGCGCCAAGGTAAAGTTCACTTCACCCGGATCCCTGAGGCTGGGTGAAAGGATCAGCGACGCATGCCAGGCTCCACGGTGATCGGCCGCAAAGAGCCGCGCGGCCTCACCGATATCGTCCCGCGATAATTCCAAACCGGCATTGATCAATAAGGGTTCCACCCGAAGCCTTGGGCTATAGATGTGCTTATCCGCAAAATATTTCCGAACCAAACACGCCAGAGTTTCCAGATCGCCGCTGTTGACCGTATGAAGAATCTCTGGGAATAAGGCGAGCATGATCGCGCTCCTTCGCTGGTTTATTTTATTGTACCAGACTTCAAAAACTCCCGATTTGTACCGGTCGTGAATAGGACCATCAACATATTGGAATTATTAAATAAATAGACTCTTTTAAAGTTCCCGCGGCGGCCGCCGATAGTGTTTTTAAGTCACCGCTTGCACATGGGGGAAAGCTATATGGGGGATCCGGCATTGGATGAACAGAGGCGATCACCTCGTCGCGTTCTAACGAAACTGCTCCCTGGACCCTTGCTCGATCACGAGCAAAAGGTCCTTCATTGTCGACCAATTGACCTTTCCCAGGAGGGCTTGTCGATCCTTACAGAGGTCCAGCTGAGCATCGGCACACAGCTGACCTTGAGAACCCATAATCAGACAGTGGCCCTCGAGGTCATCTGGCAAAGACCGGATTTTGGAAAGCAGGGTCTCTCGCGTTACGGTCTCCGATCCATCGATGAGGCTATTGATCTCGAAGAAATGTTTCGTTCCGCTGGCTGCCTCAAGTAAAAAGGTTGCGGCACAAGCCGCACACCGCTTTCTGATCACCCGCCTCTGACCACCTCAATCCAAAAAATTCCACAGGTCGATCAACGCACGTCATGAAAAAGAATTTTTTTTCTTCGATAGTGATTGAAATGCGAATTATTTTTCGGTAACACTATACCTAGCACAGTCAAGCGACAGCTCAACTCTTAGGAGAAGACCTTGGAAGAGAACATGAACGCCGAAGAAGGCATGCAAGAGACCAAGACCACCAAAAAGAAACGTTCCGGCAAGAAGAAAAAAGCTGGCAAGAAAAAAGCCGCTAAGAAGGTGGTAGCGAAGAAGAAGAAGTCGACCAAGAAGAAGGCAGCTAAAAAGGCCACCAAGAAAAAAGCTGCTAAGGCGACCAAGAAGAAAGCCGGAAAGAAAAAAGCAGCCAAGAAAAAAGTAGCTAAAAAAGCTACCAAGAAAAAAGCTGCGAAGAAGAAAGCCAGAAAGAAGAAGTAATCTTTTTGGGTTTCAGTCGTCAGGGCGGTCTTCAAGGCCGTTCTTGCGAAACAGCGCGGGTTAGGGAGCGATTTTGCCCTCTATTCCGCGTTTTGCTTTTGGGGGCCTCAAGTGCCTAAATGGCAGAGAATTGCAAGTCTTATCATCCAGCACAATAAACAAAGTCTTACCCGCATCCGCTATGACTGGGGCCGGGAACTGGTTGTGATCGCCAGTACAGGAATCCTCCTCGGTCTTTTCTATTATATGTTCCGTGACTTTCTGCAGGACAAGCTGAACGATCTCCCGACCAGCCTGCGTGAACTGATTGCGACACGCCTCCGCGCGGTGGTGATGCTCGGCCTTGGTCTGTGGGTGGGTGGACGTCTTTCCAACCTTTATCGCGATGAACCCGGTTGGGCCCATTTCGCTCTCAGATCGGGTGAAGATCCCCAGGTGGTGCGGGCCTTCCGTCTGGGTCAGTCGCTGCTCCTGATCGCCGTGAGCTACGGAATATTCGGGTATTTTTTCCAGCCTGAGCTCTCTCTTCAGATCGGAAGCCTGGCGCTGGCCGGTGCAACATTCGCTTTCATGCGATACCGGAAGGAAAGCACGGGTCCTCAAAATTTGAAACCCATCCTCCGCGATGCCCCAGAGAGTCGGGCCGACACGCTCAGGAACTGGCGCTGGTTTCAAATCGTTCAAAGGAATCGCCTGTGCCGCCTCTGCCTTGTGATCAGTCTGATCCTTCAGCTGTCGATTGCTGTCATGCATGGACTTGGCTGGCCGCTCTTCCTGACAGTCCTGGCCACCATGATGGCCAGTGCGCTCCTGGCCTGGGCTTTGGCCTTCCAACTCGAAGACGATATGCGGGCGATCTGGTTTGAACGGCAGCTCGGTTGCTCACACGAGGAGTTTGTCAAAGTGTACGAACACATCAGCTGGAGGCTTGGCCTCGGTCTGGCTCTGCTCAGCCTGGTGTCCATCCTGGTGACCGGCGTTCCCGGCCGCGTGCCGCTCGGGGAATGGATAAAACTTCTGCCCATTGCGGCCCTCTTTCCTTTGATCACACCGGCCATCATGTTTCAGGTGGCGCCCGAACGTCCGTTGCTGCAGATTCTGATCACGAGTTTGATTGGGCTCTTTTTGGGAACAGCGATCTATGCCCATATCCTTTCCATCGTCCTGGTCCCTATTGCCATCACTTATGCCAAAAATTATCAGAAGGATAATTTTTACCGTTCCTAGGGAGAACCCTGCATGCTGACACTCGAGATCAACTCCCTGAGCAAAACCTTTGCCCAGAGCCAGTTCCGCCTGGGCCCCCTCAACCTCCATATGGACGAAGGCGACAGCCTTGCCCTCTTCGGCAAAAACGGGGCCGGCAAGTCCACCCTATTTCATTTGATCACTGGACACCTGAGGCCGGATGAGGGTCGGATTCAGGTCTTTGGCGAGACCATGAAGGTCGATGCCTTTGCTCTCAAAAGACGAATGGGGTATCTGCCGCAGAACCTGGATTTGCCACGCTGGGTGAGCGGCTTTGATATCATCACGTATGCCATGAAATTGCATGGCATCCAGCCTCTCGCCGCCGAGCGCGACCGCGTTCTTGAATACTGGGATTGCACGAGCTTCGCGCACAAACCTCTGGCGGCCTGCTCCTATGGAATGCAAAAACGCATCGCCCTGGCCTTGTCCTCGCTGCACAAACCGGATCTTTTGATCCTGGATGAACCCTTCTCCGGTCTCGACCTGATTCATACCCGCGCCCTGGAAAATCTTTTGGAGGGGCGCCGCGGTCGTCAGCTGACCATCATCAGCACCCACGTGGCCGCGTATGCCGCCAAGCTGAGCAATAAGGCGGCGATCATGTCGGAGGGTCAACTCAGGGACCTGGAACGCTGGTCCCAGGCAGACTTTATGGCTCGCATTGCCCTCATGGAGGAACAGTTTTTTGTTCCAGGATCCGAGGTCAGGACATGATCAGTTTGAGTTTCAAACGTTTCACCCGGCTCTTTGCGGTCGAACTCTGGCCCTGGTACCTGGGTGGAATGATATTCCTCGCCGTCACCAACATCATCTCCCTGGAAATTCCCCAGCTGGCCAAAGAGGTCGTCAACGCCCTGCAGCATGGCATCGGTGACGATGATGGCCATCTCGCGCGGGTGGCTCTGGCCATCGTCGCCCTGGGCTTGACCCAGATCATCGTCCGCAGCCTGTCCCGGATTTTGATCTTCTGGCCAGGTCGCAAGCTCGAGGCCACCTCCAAATCCTATCTTTTCGCCCGGGCTCTGGAACTCCCGCAGACCTTTTACGATCGCTTTGGAATGGGCGATCTGATCTCGCGGCTCTCGAACGACCTCGGTCAGCTCCGGATCTTTTATGCCTTTGCCATCCTGCAGGTCGTGAACCTTGTATTTATTTCGGTCTTCACGCTCTACAAAATGCTGAGCGTGCATGAGCAGCTGACCGTCGCCGCGCTCTCCCCGATTCTGATTATGCTGGTGATCACCCGCTATGTGATGCCGCAGATGCAGAAGTTTACCAAGAAAAACCAGGAGGCGATCGGCACCCTGACCAACCGGGTGACGGAAAGCTTCACGAATATCCACGTGATCCAATCGAACGCCGCCGAGCGCAGCTTTCATCGCCTGATCGAGGCCGAGAACCAGAAGGTTTTTGAGACCGATATGAAGGTTCTGGTGCTGCGCACGCTGTTTTTCCCCTTGATCAGCAGCATGACCGGACTCGCGCAATTGATTGTGCTGTTTCTGGGCGGAACGCTGGTGGTTCGTGGTGAATTATCCGTGGGGGACATTCTTGCCTTTAATATTTATCTGTCCTATATGGCCTTTCCCTTGACCTCCATCGGCATCATTATTGCCATCTACCAGCGTTCGAAAACCGCCCTGGAACGTCTGGAACCCTTGTTCGTCGAGCCCCAGGAAGGCCCTCGGGAAGCCTCGGCCCGGCCGCAGCCGGCCGCCCCTATCCTCAAGGTTCAGCATCTGAGTTTTCAGTATCCAGACAGTCAGCACCTCGCTTTGAAGGATGTGAATTTTCAGGTGCAGGCCGGGGAAATGGTCGGCATCTGCGGGCCGGTCGGTGCCGGCAAGAGCACTCTCTTTCAAATCCTCACGCGGATCTACAACCCTCCGGATGGGACTGTCTTTTATCGGGGACAGGATATCAATCAACTGCCGCCTGCAGAGCTGCGTCGGGAGATCGGTTACGGTTTGCAGCGGGTGCATCTTTTTTCAGCCAGCATTCGCGAAAATTTGAGTGTCGGCATGGATCCCAAGCCCTCTCCGGAGGAACTGCAGGCTGCGGCCCGCGCGGCCCAGATCGATCGTGAGATCGCCGCCTTCGTGGAAGGCTGGGAAACGCAGATTGGGGAGAAGGGCATTCGACTGTCCGGTGGGCAGAAGCAACGCCTGGCTCTGGCTCGTCTCTTTTTACGCAAAGCACCGGTCCTTCTGCTCGATGATGTGCTCTCGGCTGTCGATAATATTACGGAGGCCCGCCTGATTCAGGAACTCAGGAAACGCGGCGGCACCATGCTGATCTGCTCGCATCGCAGTTCGGTCCTGCATCTCTGTCATCGCGTGCTTCTGCTCAAGGATGGTCAACTGCTCGATACCGGCAGCTTCCAGGAACTCATGCGCCGCCATCCCGAGCTTCAAGAGGAAATTCATGACGAACCCAACCCTGAATCAGTTTAGAAAACTCGGCTCGGATTTTAAGCAGCTGAGAAAACTATGGCCCTTTCTTGCCTCCCATAAGGGCACGATCGTGGCGGCCTGCTTTTTGATTCCGGTGATTTCCCTTTTGCAGATGGGAATTCCTTTTATTTTGAAACGCACCGTCGATCAGGGGGTATTGGCCAACAATTTTGAGGTGATCACCTGGGGCTCCATCGCCTATCTGGCCGTTGTGCTGCTTGAGTATGCAGCCCGGGCCTCGCAAACCATCCTGACCTCGCGCGCGGTCTATCAGATGGTCCGTTCCATGCGCCTGTCCCTGATTGAACACATCATGCGGCTTTCGGCCCGCTTTCATGATCGGACCATGAGCGGGGCGCTGGTCACCCGCGCCACGAGCGACTTTGACAACATGAATGAATCCCTGAACCAGGGCGTGCTGAGTTCCGTGGTGGACCTGGCCGTGCTGGTCGGGGCCCTGGTCGGGCTCTTTCTTTTGAATTGGAAGCTGGCCTCGGTCACCCTGATCATTCTTCCCCTGACCGTTATGATCATCGTCTTCTTTTCCCGGGCCTTGAAGCATTCGATGCTGCTCGCCCGGGTAAAGATAGCGGCCCTGAATGCGTTCACCCAGGAATGCCTTTATGGAAGCAACACCATCAAGCTTTTGAACGCCCATCAGGACAGCAACCAGCGTTTTCAAAAACTGGCCATCGAGTACCGCGATGCCCAGATGAAATCGGTGGTCGCCGACGCCGTGCTTTTTGCGCTGCTCGACGGCGTGTCCTCGATCACGATAGGGATCGTGCTCTGGCTCGCGGTTTCTCAGTTTCATGACAGCAGCGCCCTGAGCGCCGGGGTGATGATTGCCTTCGTCCAGTACATTCAGAATCTCTTTGATCCTTTGAAGCAGCTCGGCAACAAGATTGCCATGTTGCAGGGTGCCTTCACCGCCATTGATCGCATCTTTGGAATCTTTGAGACCCGGGAATTTATCAGTGGCACGGCAGCGGTCCCGGGACTTGAAGGCACCGTGGAATTCAAAAACGTCAGCTTTCAGTATTTGCCCGACCAGAAGACGCTCCACAATGTTTCCTTCCATCTGCACCAGGGTCAATCCCTGGCCATCGTGGGAGCCACGGGTTCAGGGAAATCCACGATTATCAAGCTGTTGAGTAAGCTCTACGATGGCTACGAAGGCAGCATCACGGTCGATGGACTGGACCTGCGCGAGATGAATGGGCAGGAGCTTCGCCGGCATATTGCCATCGTTCCCCAGGATATCGTGATCTTTCATGGAACGATTGCGTTCAACATTGGTTTGGGCGAAGAACAAACTGATCTCGAACGCATCAAGTCCGCCGCCCAATTCGTAGGAGCGGATCGCTTCATCGAGCAGCTGCCTGGCGGCTATGATTTCATCGTGCGGGAAGGTGGCGATAACCTGTCCCAGGGACAAAGACAGCTGCTGGCCTTTGCCCGGGCGATTGCCAAAAACCCTCGTATCATGATCCTGGATGAAGCCACCTCGTCGGTGGATCCGGCATCCGAGACTTTGATTCAGCAGGCGATTGAGCGCATCTTTACCGGACGCACGCTGATTGTCATCGCCCACCGTCTGTCAACGATTCGCAAGTGTGATCAGATTATGGTTCTGGATCATGGGGAAGTGATGGAAGTGGGATCGCATGAGGAGCTGCTGGCGCGACACGGGCGCTATTACGAGCTGCATCAGAAGATGGCGACCGAGGACGAGGGCTGAAACAAAAACGGGGACTTGCGTCCCCGTTTCTCGTCATTTCTTCCCGGGTTTCACCGGATTTTTGTTATCACTCACCGACTTTTCCGCTTTGGCTGGAGCCTTGGTCTGGGAGGCCAGCATCGCGGGCAGTGCCGGCTGACCTTCCAGTTTTTGCTTCCGGAGCAGCTGCACATAGTCAGCAGCGACGCGTATGGTTTCCTGCAGATAGACGTCATCCTTGAGCGAGAACTCGGCGGATTCGTTCAGCAGATCCTCTTCCGCACTCTCTTTTTTGTCCTTCTTGTCCTTGGCGTCCTCTTCCTTTTTCTCTTTCAAGGAAACACGGGAACGCTCTTCCTTGTTCTTTCTGTACTTCTCGATCTCGTCCCGAATCTTCTTGAACTCGGCGTCGGTGGCAATACGCGATTCCGAACGACGCTTCAGCTCAGGAACAAAGGGTTTCGTCAGATTGAACTTGGAATACTTGGCGGTCTTAATCTCTTCATAGGGAAGAGCATAGTCATAGTACTTCTCACCGATTTCCAGCTCATCCACGATACTCGGCAGAACCAGATCGGAGTTCACGCCTTTCAGCTGGGTCGAAGCCCCGGAGGCGCGATAGAACTGATTGACGGTCACCTTCACCGCACCCAGCTTCTGAGCCAGGTCATTCAGGTTCTGGACCGTGCCCTTGCCGAAGGTATGCGAGTCCCCCACGATCAGACCACGACCGTAGTCCTGGATGGCGCCGGCGAAGATTTCCGAGGCCGAAGCCGAGTGCCGGTTGATCATAACGACGAGCGGACCATCATACCAGGTGCTTTCATCGGGATCGTAGTAGGTTTCCGTCTCACCGTTCGAAGCCTTGACCTGGACCACAGGACCGGCGCCGAAGAACAGACCGGCGGTGCTGATCGACTCATCCAGACCACCGCCGCCGTTGCTGCGCAAGTCGAGAATCACCGCATCCACACCCTTCTGCTTCAGAACCTTGAGCTGCTCCTTGGTGTCATTCGACGAGGAACGATAATTTTTCAGGCGTCTCTGCCGGCCTTCGAAGTCAATATAGAAGGAGGGCAGGGTGATCACACCAACCTTCAGGTGTTTGGTTTTGCCACCTTCCTTGGTGTCCACTTCAATCACATGCGAGGAAGCCTGCTGCTCGACGAGCTGGATCTTTTCCCGAACAATGGGAATGACCGTTTTCTTCGAGGTATTCGATTCCTCACGCAAAACGGTCAGCTTGACGACCGTACCGCGGGCCCCGCGGATTTTCTTCACCACTTCCTGCAGGTCCATGTCGATCACATCCACGGCCTCGCCATTCTCCTGAGCGACCGCGATGATCTTGTCATTGACCTTGAGCAGACCACTTTTTTCCGCCGCCCCGCCCTTCACAAGGTTGGCGACGATGGTAAAGCCGTCCTCGCTCCGCAGACTGGCGCCGATTCCCTCGAGCGACAGGCGGGTACGGATCCGGAAGTCTTCCAGATCTTCCGCAGGCATATAACTGGAGTGAGGATCCAGCGCCGCAGAGAAGGCATTGAGGAAGACCCCATAGACCTTGTCTTTGGTCAAATCATTATGCCGGCGCACCAGGAGCTCGTAGCGCTTTTTCAGCTTCTCGCGAGCCTTTTCGATGGTATCCACGCTCATTTTCAAGTTGAGCAGCTGAAACTTGATCTGCTTGCGCCAGCGCTCATTGACCTCTTCCACAGTCTTGGGATAGGCCATGTTCTTGCGGTCCACATTCAAGTATTCATCGATCGTGAAGTCATGCTTCTCGTCGATCACCTTGTTCACGAACTTGCTCCGCTCGTTGAACCTTTGGGTGTACTTATTCATGATTTCATCGATCACCGCACAGTTCATGTCGCGGCCGATGAGATCATCCAGGCGGTTGGCGTACTTGCTGGTGAATTCATCGAAGTCAGACTGATAGAAATACATTTTCCCTGGATCCCAGGATTTCAGGAAATTGTCGAGAGTCCGACGGGATATTTCATCCGTAAAGGAGTTATAAGAAAAGTGCATCTTGAAGTACAAAAGCACGAGCTGCCTCACCTCTGAACATGTCAGGGCAGATGCAGGCCCTGAACTACAGAGCAGCAGAACGGCCAACAGTGAATACCGCAGATACCGTCCAACTCTGTTTGCTTGAATAAGCATTCCGTCAACCTCCCAAGAAATCCCCCAGGTTCCCCGCCTGCGAAACCTATTCCACCATTATAGCAAACCGCTGATTTTTCGTATGGATCATTTTTACACAGCGAATGGGCTAATCGGCAGAGTCTGCCTAGGGTATAGCTCATTTCTTTGTAACAGGACTGAGGGGATTAGGGTATGGGAAATTGCAGAAGAAACGGGTGAGAAAGGCTTAAGAGGAGCGGACGGGAAGTCCCGTCCGGAATTGATCACCACGCAGTTTCCATTGTGGATTTTGCGCGTTTTTTGCGTGCTTTCGGAAGAGTCGTTGAAACCTGACTGATCGCCAGATTCCAGACATCGGTCACGTCGCGGGTTTCATCTTGAGCCGGAGCCTGGGCTACAACCGTGGCCAATCCTGTGACAGACGAAAACTCCTCGGCCTCGCCAGCGTCATCGCGGTAAAGTCTTTCCTCTTCGACTTCGTACATCTTATGGGCCGAACGACGACGGAGCAGCACGACCAGGAAACCGGAAACCAGCATGAGGCCCAGGGCGGAGCCGGTATAAAGCAGTTCCTCGTAACGCTTGGGAGCGACTCCTTCCAGTTCCGCGGAGATCATGGCATTCCATGCCTGCGTCATGGCCTCTTCATTGTTCTGGAAGGCATCAGTCAGATCCGTATAGGTCAGGAGCGCCGAGTTTTTCGACCCCGAGATGAAGATATGCATCTGACTCATCGGAAATCCATTCAAGAGGAACGCGGTATAAAGAAGGATACCGTCAGCTTTTTGTCGATAGTCGATGAAGCGGTGCTCAAGCACCTGAAAGTCGCGCACGCCAGGGGCTTGACCGAAATCAACTTCGAGCTTTTTGCGCAGACTCAGGGCTTCTGTTTCATCAATGGGTCGTGCTTCATGCATGACCGCGACGGTAATGTTGCGATCATAGGTAGGCTTGCTGTAGTCCTTGATTTTTTCCTGCGTACGAACAGGCTGCAAAACCAGGGTTTTACCCCTATGATTGGGTTGAATCAGCCAGCCCGTAGGTGGCGTCAGCGTAAGACCAATCTCGGGTGCCATCCAGGGGCGACCTTCAGCAATCCTGGGGAGTTCACCAGCGCTCATGGGCAGGGAGACAGTCGCCAGAGCGGTGGCGATTAGAGTATTTTGTAAGAGGCGGACTAAGGACTTCATCGACTTCCACTCCACTTATGGTCCACAGCAACAACGCCCAGGCGTCTGGGTGCCTGCAAAATGGCATATAAGGGGTGGATCTGTCAATAGATCTTATGACAAAAAGGCATAATTTACGCGAACCTGCCTCGGCTTGGTCTTAACTTGCGGGAATTATTGACCACTCGTGGCGATGGCGGCCATTCCGAACAGGGCCTTCAGGTCCTGGTCATTGAAGGTCAGACCGGCGCCAAAGAAGTAGTTCGTCTTGGGATCAATGGTCGTCGTACCGAGCTTATAGCGTGTGGGGTCATCAACGCCGGCCATGGCCATGAGATGATCAAAAAAGAGAACGCTGGCGTAGGCCTTGATATGCGCCGTTCGGCGGATATTTTCATTTTTCTTAGCAAAATCATAGACTTCGGTTGAAACACGGATCCGATCCTTCCACAGATAGATATCGGCCGCCGCTCCGCCCGTGGTTTCAAAGAGACCCAGGCGGGCCCCGATCCATTTCCAACGCTTGGCGATCTGCAGATTAAAGCGCAGGGCTTTGTCATCCTTGATCCGTTCGCGCGTGTGCGTATTGGTGGGACCGAGTCCGTCATCAATGGTTTCCGTGCGGGTATCGATGGTGCGTTCCGAATAGTCGGTGAAACCGATCAGGTAATAGGAATCCGGACGGGTGGTGAAGCGCAGATTGAAAAATGTCTGGCTGGTTTCATCCCGCCGCAATTCGCTATGTGTATCCACAGAAACCTGCAGCTTGGTCACAGGAGCCAACACCTGGCGCAAATCCTTCAAGGCCCCTTCGACTTCCTCGAGGGCGGCATCGTCGTTCACCAGTTTGCCGAGCGTACCCTGACCTTTGTCGATTTTCTCGGAGATCTGTTTGATATTCGCCGTGGCGAGTTTGACTTCTTCCATGGATTCATCAAAGTTGGCAAGGATGCGATCGATCTTCGCCCGGTTTTCCGGATCGGTGATCTCTTTCAGCGAAGCGGAAACTTCACGAATATTCGCAACCATGACCCGGATGTCCTGGCGATTCTCCGCGAACATCTCCTTGGCATTGGCGGTCAGCTCTTCGATGTTATTGACGATGTTACCGATCTTCTGCTCGCCTTTTTCATCCCCGAGCACAGCCGCCAGGTTTTCCGTCACTTTCTTCACATCGGCTGCGATCGAGCCCACCAGCTTCACCACCTCGGCAATATCCGCCGAGTCCGGGGAACGGGGAATATAACCGTTGGCGCCCAGGCGCTCGCCGGCGCCTTTTTCAGGGCGCACGATGTCGATGTATTTATCACCCAGGAAACCCACTGTCCGCACCGCGATCTGGGAGCCGGCCGGGATCGGCACTTCCTCCAGGACTTCGAGTTCGACTTCCGTGGCGCTCTCGCTGAGCTTGATCCTCACCACACGGCCGATATTCACGCCGTTGGTTTTTACGTGTGTGTTTTCCAAAATACCGGAGGCGTCCTTGAGGACGGTGTAGTAGCTGACTTTGGCCTTGCGATCGAAAAGTTCCGGGCTCACAAAGAATATGGCCACTGCGGTCGCGGAGAGGCCTATCAAGGTAAACAGGCCAACTTTGAATTCCGTTCCCATCCGGCTCATGAACTGTGAACTCCTTTTAAACCAACTCAGCCCTTCACTTATCGACTGCTGGGACTGTAACTTAACGAATACGCAGGGCCTTCGTCCAATGAATAAACCACAAATTCCCAGCTTTTATCCAGCTGATCTGTGCGCTTGAAAGCACAGCTGTGCAGCCCTGGTCTCAGAAAAACTCCATTGGTCCGTCGACTTTTCCGGCGAAAAACTGCCGAATCACCGGGTCCTTGGAGGTGCGGAAAGCGTCCGGCGCACCGGCCAGCTGCACCCGACCCTTGTAAAGCATCACGCAATTGTCCGCGATATCCAAAGCCGCTTTCAAATCATGGGAAATGACCACCGAGGTCAATTCCGGATCATGTTTCGAAACGTCCACGATCAGTTGGTCGATCATTTCCGAAACCAGAGGATCCATGCCCGTCGTCGGCTCATCATAGAGTATGATCTTGGGCCGATGCACCAGAGCCCGGGCCAGTCCCACCCGCTTTTTTTCACCGGTGGAGAGTGCATCGGGAAACTTCTTTTGAATCCCGGGCAAACCCACCTGTTCGAGGACTTCCTCGGCACGATCCCGCATCTCGGCAACCTTCATCCGGGTATGTTCCCGCAGCGGAAACATCACATTTTCGCCCACCGAAAGGCTATCGAACAGGGCCGCTTGTTGAAACAGCATCCCGAACTTCTTGCGGTATTGCAGGAGTTGTTCCTCATCAAACTCCGTGATGTCGTCACCATCCACCACCACCCGCCCTGAGGTCGGTTTCAAGAGGCCCATGATGTGCTTGATGGTCACCGACTTTCCCTCCCCCGACTTGCCGAGGATCAGGGTGATTTTCCCCTTGGGGATATGCAAATCCAGCTCATCGAGCACGCGAAAGCTACCGAAAATTTTTGTAACCTGATGGAACTCAATCATTTCCAAACGATCTGTAAATAGGTGATCACAAAATCCACACCGAGCAGGGTCAAAAGCATCATGACCACCGCGTTGGTGGTCGCCTTGCCCACACCCTTGGCACCGCCCGAGGCCACCAGCCCGTAACGGCAGGCGAGCAGGGAAATAATCCCGCCAAAGACAAAGGCTTTTTGCAGTCCACTCCACACATCGCGCCAGGTCACAATCCGCGCCATCTTATCGAAAAAGATTCCCTGGCTGATATCAAAGATGCTCAGCGCAATGATCAGTGAGGCGATCTGTCCCATCAGGTTGAAAAGAGCCACCAGCATAGGCAGCATCAAAAGACAGGCGACGAGGCGCGGCACAACCAGATAGCTTATGGGGTCCACCGCCATGGCTTCCATGGCATCGATCTGTTCGTTGACTTTCATGGTGCTGATTTCAGCGGTGATCGCCGCACCGGCGCGACCGGCGATCAAAAAGCCCGCCATCAGGGGGCTCAGCTCCCGGGCCAGGGCCTTGGCATTGGCCGCTCCTAACATACTCTCGGCACCGAACAGCACGAAGATGGTCCCAACCTGCAGGCTGACCGCGGCACCAATGAAAAAACCGCACAGCAGGATGATAAAGGTCGATTCGTAACCGATGAACTGCATCTGCTGAAGGATCAACCGCGCCCGGAAGGGAGGGCTGAAGAGTTCACGAAACGTGCGCCCGACAAAGACGAGAAATTCCCCGAATCCTTCGATCAACCCCATGACCACATGCCCCACCCCGGTAACGGACTGGACCATGAGGGTACTGAGCGAGCGCGGCACGGCCATGGACAGAGATCTCCCATGTGGAGCCCAGCAGGGGCCTGTGTTGAGTTTATCAAGTCCGGAAAAGGTCGCGAATACCGCCAGGTTTTTGACTAACGCGTCCCGGCCAGTCCCTTAAGCCTGGTATGCGCGGGCTTCCAGCAGGGCATCGGTAAATTGCCACAGACTCTCTTCACTGTGAATCATCTGCCGTTGTTCTTCCAGCAGTAAAAGAGGGACGCTTTTGCCAAAGAGTTGTTGCGCCTCAGCCGCCAGTTTTCCAGCCTGGGACGCCGCATAATGGTGACGGCGGCTGATGACAGCAAAACCGGGGCGTAACTCGGTCCAATGACGGTCGCTCTGCTCCCAGGCCTTGGCCGCTTCCTGCAGTGCAAAGGGCAGGTTGCGATTCATGATCACGGTGAGCAGAGGATATTGATTGTTTTTCAATTCCTGCAAAAGATAGGAGGCCGACCGCACGGCATTGTCGGTTGGCGCGGAGACCAGAACAAAGCCGGTGGAATTCTGCTTCAAAGCCACGGACACTTCCCGGCCGACCCGGTTGAAGCCGATGATGACCTCTTCCATCAGCACCAGGAATTCAGCCAAAAGCTTGAGCATCTTGATGCCGGTGATGGACGAGATGCCATGCATCACCTTGCCGCCGGCTTTGAAGATGGCGCCAGCCCCCAGCTTTTGGGCCAGGTGGAAGGGCTTGATCATCCAGCTCATCACGCCGTGTTCAATGAAGCCGGACAGGATATTGGGACGGGCCAGAAAATCCAGGGCATGCGTATCCGGTGGCGTATCGAGCACGATCAGATCATAGCGCCCCTGACTCAGCATGGTTTCAAGTTTGGCCAGGGCCATGTATTCCAAAGGCCCCCCAAGGTTGCTCGAAACCTCCTTGTAGATCGAATTCTCGAAGATCCGGCTGGCGGTTTTGGTATTGGGCGCGAAACGTCGCACCATATCATCAAAGACGGCCTTTTGATCCAGCATCGCGGCTTCCACCTCACCTGGAACCTGCCGCTGCAGGCGCACCCGTGACAGTTCACTGCCCAGGGGAATGCCCAGGGCATCGGCCAGGCGTTTGGCCGGATCAATGCTGAGCAGACCCACGCGCAGACCGAGTCGGGCCCCGAGCAGAGCCAGCGCAATGGAGCTTGTCGTCTTGCCCACACCACCGGAACCCACGGTGACCAGAATGCGCGAACTTTTAATCCAGGCTTCCAATCCTGCTTGATCATCTCTTGTCATACACGCACCGCCGCTTGCATCCAGGTCAAAAGCTCATCCTTGGGAACAGGTTCGGTAAAGGCCCCCACTTCGGGCAAACGATAGAGCGGGAGATTCCGGCCGAACTTTGTGGAGAATTGCGTCAGTCCCTCGCGCAGGCGATCGATCGCCGCCTGTTCACTCGTCACCCGGTCCCGCCAGTATTCAACACCGGGTCGCAGGACCTCGGGATAATCCGCAGCGTTCAGCTGGTCCGGCAACGGCGGAAAGGTGCGATTGAGCATGACCGCCGTCAGGGGCGCTGGAGTTTCCGCCTGCAGTTTATCGACGAAATCCAGAGCTTCGCTGACCACCAGGTCCTCGGCCACGGTCACCAGCACGACCGCGGTTTTTTCCGGATCTGCGATGAACGCGCGAACCCTTTGCGTCTCGTCGATCACCGGCCCCATCATGCCCGAATGCAAAACTGCATCCGGTGTTTTCATGAGACTATGGAAATGTCCGGAGGCAAAACCATCCAGAATCACCAGATCGAAACGATCCTCGACATCGAGTTCCGAAAAATAAAAAAGCCGGCCGAGCAAAGTCAGCTCCGCGATCCCGGGCATCATCTGAATAAAAGAACGAACAATCGGCCGGGTGAAGACTTTTTGAAACAGGGTGGCAAACCCAAGGTGTTTGATCACGAAGTCACGGAAATTATCCTGCGGATTGAGATTGATGACATAAATGCCGGGTCTTAATTCACGCAGATTATGGCCAATTGGCTGAGAACCGAAGAGTGGGGCCAGCTGATCATGGGCACTGGACTCGACGAGGCAAACGCGCTTGCCCATGGCACTCGCCATCTGCGCCAGAGCAAAACTGCTTAGGGTTTTGCCGATCCCGCCCTTGCCTGTGACCATGACAAGTCGCTTGTTCAACAGCTCAGAAAAAAGATCCTGCAAGAGCACCCCCTCAGACAAGATGAACCCGGCAACATAGACGAGGGTCGTCTTCAGCTTTTCTTGTCGTCTTCTTTGTTTTTGTCGGTCAGCTGTGGCGCATCATCCTTCACGCCTTTTTTAAAATTCTTGATGCTTTCCCCGATGGCGCCGCCGAGCTTTGGCAATTTGGTCGTGCCGAACAGCAAAACAATCACGGCAGCAATAATCCCGATTTCCAACCAACCCAAACCCATCATGTCCCAATCTCCTTTGCTATGATTTTCTGCCGCCATAACCAGCTGCATGCTGCTGGTTATCATATGCTGAGCCTTTTTCAAAGAACAGTCAATTTATCCTGCCCGATCGAGGCCCGTTTGCGAAGCTGTCGGCTGCCCGTTCCAGGCTGCAGCCACAAAATACCTCGGCATGTGGGCATCGATCAAATTTTGTTTCAAATATTCGCGGAAGGTCCATCGTTTCTGCTCCCAATTCATCGCCTCGAAATTCTGTTCCTTCAGACCCGCAAGGTTCAGGCGATCCAGTTTGCTGGAATCATGAGCCAGAATGTAGACGCCTTTCAGCATCGTGCTTACGTGCACTTTCCAGTAGCGCAGATAACGGCCGTTACTCAGGTGAATGACAACCTGGTTCTGGGGTGTGACCTCGTTGGTGGTCCCGAGCACCATGGGACGGGCCGAACCGAAGTGTCCACTCCAGACTTCACCCTTCTGCCGATGGATGATACTAAAGGAGAGGTTGATGCTCTCCAGGTTCTGAATACCTTGATAGGAATGGAATTGACGTTCCACCGCCTCCTGCACGTCCTGCTCGCTGATCTGATCACGACCCACACCGGAAAAGAGCGTGCGCAGGACCAGCATCTCATGCCAGAGCACGGACGCCAAGGGCGCCCGGAGATCCTCGGGTCCATTGAGGCGGCAGTAAACGATCAGATAACTCTGCTCGCTCATATTGATGCCCAGGTACCAGACCGATTCGCGGGCGCTCCGGAGATGGCCTTCGGTCCAGACATGCAGCCAAGGGCAGGACTCCAGATGATAGCTGCCGGGTCCATAACTTAAAAGGGGCAGGCCTCCGTGGGCGGCTTCACCTCCCAGATAGCTGCGCAGCCAAATCCCCATCTGGGCACCGAAGGTATCAAGGAGCTGGCGCAGGAGCGTCGAGTCCTCATCCTGCAGACGGCTTCTTTCCAAAAACAGGACACCCAGACCGCGGTTGGCATAACGAATGGGTACCAGCGTATTCATGCTGCGTTGGGCGAGGCGATCGCCGACCATTTCATTTTGTGGTGGGCGTTCCCCCAGGCTGGGCAAAGGCTCAGGATGCGAAAGAACCAGGGTGCTTTCCACATCCTCGGCCATGTCCCGATCCTGCGAAGGTCCCGCATCCTGGTGGCTAAAGAGGGGCGGGGGACGGCGCTCCACGATGGATTGCGTGTGCCCCTGCATCCAGGGCGCATCCCCGACCGGAATGGTCAGCGAGGACCTGAGATTCAGATAAGGTCCGACATAGGCAATCATCTGCTGCAGCCGATCGCTGGGAGGCCGGCCGAGGGCATCAAACGCGGCGACATCATTCGCGGTGATCAGATGCAGTTCGGCAAACACAAGGCGGTCGTTCAGGAGTTCATAGATTTTGTTTTTCGCTTCCACCAGCCCCATGACATCGGGTTTGAGTTGCGGCAGAAGCAGCATGTGCTGACGGACAAGGGGATCGATGGCTTCGACGGAGGCGCCGAGTTCCAGGCGACTCTGGCCCGTAAGGTCTTCGGCGGTCAGATGACCCAGATCCCGCGCGGTTTTGCGGGCCATGGCCACCACCAGATCAAGACCGAGTTTCTGGGCCTGGTCCGCTGCTTTTTGCACATAGTCCACCCGAACCACGGCGCGCTCCTGGAAGAGATGCCGACCAAACCAGAGTTCCGTCAGGAGCTCCACCAGAGGCTGCTGGGTGATTTTCGAACGTTTCAGGGCGATATCAAACAGCGGTTTGATATCCTTGCCGCCCATCACCTCCTGCAGGCGCGCGACGGTCAGAATGGGAATGGCGCGACGCCTCTGTCGCGGCTCCTCGGCCATTTTCATGAGGCGTTCGAGCGTCGGCTGCACCGAGCGCGTCATGAGCAGTTCCTCGCCATATTCAAAGGCGAAGACTTCATGGAAGAGCGTGACATAGAGCAGAACGAAGTCGATTTCAAAGGGCAGCAGGAGGGGATTTTTCAAATCATCGTGGAACAGCAGCATGGCCTCGTAGTAGGCGCTGCGAGCCTTGTCCTTTTCCCCGGCGGCAAAGCTCACGATGCTTTCCGTGATGCGCATGAAGGTATCCGTCCGGCGATTGTTGGCCCGGCTGCGTTTTTCAATAAAGCTGCGATAGCTGACGATCAGATCGCGCTGCCCCGAGAGCAGAAGCCAGAAGAGATACATGGCAACCGCACGCGGGGTCAGCCAATGACGGATGGTCAGGAGACCCGGCAGACTCTGGATCATGCGGGTCAGTTCCTTGCCCTGCGCCTGCGTGAAGGCGAGGAAGATCCGACAGATTTTTTCCTGCATGGCCGGCAGAAGGAAATCCGGGCTTTCCAGACCCTTTTGCATGCGCTCCAGGTTTTCGCGCGGGTCTTCAAATTTCCCCTGATATTGATCGATGATCAGGGTCTGAATGAAGGAAAGATAGGCGATGATCGACTCCCAGCCCTGATCATGAGCCCGCTCGTGAATCAGATCGAGCAGATGATAGGCCCGCTGCTTCATCCCCATAAAGGCAAGGATCAAAGCGTGATCACAGAGCAGGCGCAGGGCCAGATCCTCCGGAACGGAGACCTTCTGGCAACGATTCAGAAGCGCGGTGTGATAGACGAGCCCCAGACGCTTGTCATAGTTGATGCCGGCCGATTGCCCGATGAAATAGAGCAGGAAGGGATGAAAGGTCTGCTGATCATGCCGGGTCGGGACCGGTTCCGCCTGCTTCAGAATCTGCATGGGCAGGCTGTAAGGCAGCGGCATGGCCACCGCCTTGAGCATGACCCAGGCGGCCCTTATATAGCTGAGCATATTCAAGCGGATGACCGGGAATTTCAAGGTTTCAAACGCCTGGACCAGCTCCCGCAGCGTTGAGGCCACGTGACCGCTGACGAGGCTCAGATGCAGGAGCTTATAGGTGGCATAGGAATATTCCATCTGATTGAGCCGGAGCTGCTTCAGTTCCTTATAGATCTGCGCGGCCTCGGCATAATCGCGCTGGGCAAAGAGGATGTCCGCGAGGCTGTGCAGGATGGTTTTTTGCACCTGAACCGTTGCGGTGGATTCATCATGCCAGTGCGGAACCAGAGTGCGGGCATTCGCGTAGTAACGCTGCGCGGTGAGGAGCGCCTTCACTTCGATGGCCTTGCCACCGGCCCGCATGTTATACACCAGGGCCTTTTCCACCATTTTCTGATCCGAGGCGATATCGGTCGGCAGCGCCTGATAGAAATGATGGGCCAGGGTAAAAATGGTCTGCGCCCGTTCCTCCCCGGAGCTTTGCTCGAGGCGCAAAGCCACAAGGCGATGCAGCTCACAGCGCCTTTGCACCGGTATGGTATCGAGTATCATCTCGCGGATGCTGCGATGCGTGAAGGCGAAGGCGCGATTTTTGGAACCGGTGGCTGGGTCCTGGCTGCGTGTCACCAGTCCGTTGACCAGGGAAAACTGCAGAATGCGCATGATGGTCGTATCATTGAACGGCGACTGCACCCGCAGGGCATCGGCCGTGAAATGCATCCCGACGATGGCCGCCACTTCCAGCACGCGCCGATCGCTGGCATCCATTTCATTCAGGCGATTCAGGGTCAGGTCTATGGAATTGGATTGAATTTCCGCCTTTTCGATTTCATCCAGCTTGAAGCGCCAGTAACCCTGATCATCAAGGCTGAGCAGCTCCTGAGCCACAAGACTGCGATGCAGTTCGAGCAGATAAAGGGGATTGCCGCCGGTTTTTTTCTGTAAAAAGCTGAGAAACTCAGGATCCATGCTCTGTGAAAGGTTGAGGATGGAGCGATTGAGGCGCGCGATGTCATCCTCATTCAGGGTCGCGAGTTCGATCTCGGCATAGCGACGGCGCAGCTTGCTGAACTTCGCCAGGAAGTTTTGAAAGTTGGTGCCTTCGTCCTCGCCCAGGGGACGGTGGCCGATGATCAGAAAGAAGCGCTGCGAATTGTTATGACTGAAGAAGCGGTCGATCAACTCCAGACTTTTGTCATCCGCCCATTGCATGTCATCAAAGAAGAAGGCGACCGGCTCGGAGTCACTGGCCAGGCAGCGGGTGAAGTCCGAAAAGGCCTTGGCAAAGTCATTGAAATCGAAGTCGCGTTCCTGCTCCAGGCCGTTGCGAACGTTTTCATCCTCCAGTTCCTCATCCAGATAGGGCTTGAGGCCCTGAACGATCTGGGCCACCATCGGCGCGGTCGGGCCGAGCAGGGTGCGCACCTTGCGTTTGATCTCCTCGGCTTCCACGGCCTGGGTTTTGTGCACGTGAATCAGGTATTCGTTGAAACCGTTGGCCAGGGCGTTGAACGGCAGGTTGTTTTCATGCCGTGAAAAACTGGTGCTGATATAACGGATGCGATGGCGGGCCAGATAGGCCCTGAATTCCTTGAGCAGACGGGTTTTCCCGGTTCCTGCCGGGCCGCGGATCACTGCGAGGCGGCTGCGGCTATTCTCCTTGGCAATCGCATTGTAATTGCTCACCAGGTTATCAAATTCCTCCTGGCGGCCCACCATTTCCATATTGCTGGGCAGGATATTCAGACGATCATAACGCCCCAGTTGAAAACGCTTGTGGGTACGGCCCGACGCCAGGATCTTGCGCACGCGCTGCAGATCGACGTGCAGTCCGAAGGCGGTCTGATAACGGTCCTTGGGATGCTTGGCGATCAGTTTCATGACGATGTCATTGACGATGCTCGGGATATCCGGGCGCAAAGCCGTCAAGGGTTCCGGGGCGGCATGCGCATGATCGCGGGCCAGCTTTTCCCGGGTGTTGCCGAGGAAGGGCGGGCGCCCGGCGAGCACTTCATAGAGCATGCAGCCCAGGGAATAAAGGTCGGCGCGATGATCGATGGGCGCGTCGAGATACTTGCTGTTCTCAGGAGCCATATAAAGAGGCGTGCCGGCGATATCCAAAAGACTGTCGTCGTTGGAATAAAGGTCGAGTTCTGTCAGATGCGCAATGCCAAAGTCGAGGACCTTGACGATCAGGCTGTCATCGCTGTCGGCGCTGCGTTCGATGATGATATTCTGGGGCTTGATATCGCGATGAATGATGTTTTTGGCATGTGTATATTCCAGGGCTGAGGAAACCTGAAGGCCCAGCTGGAAAAAGAATTCCAGGCCCTTCCGCCCCCCTTTGGTGAGCGACTCCTTCAGGTTATGGCCCTGGGCCACTTCCATCACAATATAATAACCGCTGATGGCCCGGTTGCCTGGCGAGCGCTCCGGTTGATAAAGTCCCAATTCGTGAAAGGCGATGATATTCGGATGGCGCAAGCGGCTCATCAGAGCGGCTTCCCGCTGGAAGCGCAGCACGTCCTCGTAATCCAGACTGTCGCGTTCGATCACTTTTATGGCGACCTGTTGCGAAGGATCGGCAAAAGGAATGGCACTATAGACGCGACCCATCCCGCCCCCACCGATTTCCCCGGTGATGCAGTAGCGATCGGCTATATTTGTACCCACCCAAAGACTATGCCGGCTCACAGATAAATCCCCATTTTTTGTCGAAACGACCTAAAAACCTCCTGGATTGTCACGGGTCCTGACTGGTTTTTCGGCTCCCGCTCGAAAGTCCTTAAGGTCGGGAATTTTTCCTGCTAGAAAAGTGTGGACGCTTGTTGCCCCAGTTACTGTTTCTGGATCAAGAACTCGGAAGGAATGCTATGTCAATTTTGGCAAGTCAATCAGAAGCCTCGGTGAGCAAGAATTACCTCATGGACAGGCGGCACACCAAGATCATTGGGACCCTCGGGCCCTCGTCCTCGACCTATGAGGTGCAAAAGAAGCTGATTGAAGCGGGTCTGAATATCGCCCGTTTGAATTTTTCCCACGGGGATCATGAAACCCATGCGAAGAATATTGAATCGATTCGACGTGCCAGTGCCGAACTGGGCCGTCCAGTAGCTCTCCTGCAGGACTTGCAGGGACCCAAAATCCGCGTCGGACGCCTGATCGGCGGTCAGATGGAAGTTCAGACTGGTGAGACCTATCGGCTACGTTATGGCGTCGAGCAGGATGACCCCAAGATCATTCCGATCGATTACCGGGGCCTCGTGCACGACGTCAAAGTTGGCCAGCGCGTGATGATGGATGATGGTCTGCTCATTCTCCAGGTCCATGCCGTACACGATGAAAGCGTGACCGTGCGCGTGGAGGATGGCGGCATCCTGAAAAACCGCAAAGGTGTGAACTTCCCGGATTCCAAACTGTCACTGCCGGCCATGACCGACAAGGACAGCAAGGATCTCCTCTTTGGTATCGCCAATCGCGTGGATTACGTGGCCTTGTCCTTTGTTCAGGATCCGGCCGACATTTATCAGATCAAGGCCATGATCAAGGCGCTGGGTTCCGATGTGCCGGTGGTGGCCAAGATCGAAAAGCTGCCCGCGATGGAACAGATCGATGAGATCGCCAAGGCCGCGGATGCCCTGATGGTGGCCCGGGGTGACCTGGGGGTGGAAGCCAACGTGGAACGCGTCCCGAACCTGCAGAAAAAAATCATCGCGGCCGCCGCGCGGGCGGGCAAACCGGTGATTATTGCCACGCAGATGCTGGAATCGATGATCACGAACCCCAGAGCCAGTCTTGCGGAAGTCGCGGACGTGGCCAACGGCGTGCTCGACGGCGCGGACTGCCTGATGCTTTCCGGTGAAGTGGCCAGTGGCCGCTATCCGGTCGAGGCGGTGAAACGCATGGCCACCATCATTGAGAAGGTGGAAAACTGGACCTTCAAACGCCCCTCGCGCTTTAACATGAACGATCCTCTGACCCAGAGGGAAACGTGGGAAGTGAACGAGTCGATCGCCATTTCAGCTTGTGAGGCCGCCGATACCCTGAAAGCCAAGGCCATCGTTTGCCTGTCCCTGACCGGCTCGATTGCCCGATCGATTTCCAAATGGCGACCCAGCACACCGATCATAGCGATCAGTCCGCGGGCGGATGTCGCCCGACGTCTGTCGCTGGTCTGGGGCATACACGGCATCCCAAACCAGGCTTTCTATAATACGGATACGCTTTTGCAGAATTTGCCGGTCGTCCTGAAGGACCTAGGCATTGTGGAGTCGGGGGATGTTGTGGTGATCACGGCAGGAATCCCGATCAATCAGATGCGGCCGTCCAATATGATTAAAATCAACCGGATACCGTAAGATCATGCCACTGACCATGTTTCTGCCGTTGCGCTTGCTGCGGTAGAGCATGACGTCAGCGCCTTTGATCAAATCATCCGACTTGCCTTCGAATCCAGGATCCACCCAACACATCCCGAAACTGCCGGTGAGTTTCACCGTATATTGCTCTTTTTTAAAGACGCTGCGCATGATCAGGTCCTGGATGCGTTCGGCGATATCCCAGACCGTTGAAACCGATTGGGTCGGAACGCAGACGATATATTCATCGCCACCGTAACGGGCGGCCACTGCATCCTTGCCCAGCACACCGGAGTGCGCGATCAAACGTCCGACTTCGCCGATCACAAAACTGCCGACAAGATGATTCGCACTGTCATTGATCTTTTTAAAATGATCCAAATCCAGCATGATCACGCCGAGACCGTAATCACCCTTGCGACAGCCTTTGATAAGCTTTTGATAATCAATATTAAAGGCTCGCATGTTGCTTAAACCGGTCAGCTCATCGGTGAGGCTCAGCATTTTCAAGCGATGATTCACCGACCGCAAACGATCGGCCATCGCCTTGAAACGGAAGACCGAGTTCACCCGGGCCACGCATTCCCGATCCGAAGCCTTGCCATCGATGAAATCATCGCCGCCATGCATCAGCACGCGCTCAAAGACGCCATCGTCGTGTTGAACCTCATGACTGAAAAAGACAAAACCCGTATGTCTGTCTTTTTCCCGAGTCCGCACCTCCTGACAGAAATTCAGGCCGTCGTCACCTCCATGTTCCAGGTCGATGACGACAAGGTCGGGATGCAATTTATGGAAAACCTCAAGCGCCTGTTCACCGCGTGTGGCGCTGACGACGTGATCTATCCGATACAAGGAATCTGGGTTATTATAGTGACGAGGCTCGGCGAAGAGTGTCCACAGCCGACTGGGTGTACCCGATGCCGGTTCGATGATCAATACTTTCATCGATTTTTTGCCTGTTTGCTTCACAGAATACCTCAAAGTAAAGCTGGGCCACCACCTTTCTTGAGATATCGGCCATGTTCCTTATTGTTTAAGGTTTTTTCAAAAGTTTCAGTAAGTCTTGGAAAGTTCATTGGTCTTCCATCAAGCGCAGACGAGCTTTGCAAGCCTTTTGGAATGACGGTTTGGTAGTTCTGATGTTTTCGCGCTCTAACCCAGAAAAATAAATGAAGTATTCAGGAAAAAAGAAAAACTTACTCCACGTAAGAAGCCGCAAGCTGTGGCAAAGGCTGAAGTATGCCTGGACCAGCCTGCAGGGGCGCATGCCGATCAAACGCCTTGCCGCCTGGCTGAATCTGCGAGGAAGCGATCGACGCCGCAAGGTGCTTTTGAGCCTGGGCGCCATAGGTCTTGTGCTGCTCGGCACTCTGGTTTGGATGGGCCTCTGGCTGCAGCAGACCGGTGTGCTGCATCTCGACCAGTCACGCCTCACCGTGATCATTGATTACAAGCATTCGGACAATTCCCTGGTTTACGATCGCAATGGCGAAAAGATCGGGGAGTTTTTCAGCGACTATCACGTCTTCGTCCCTTATGAAAACATCCCCAAACCTCTGATTCAGGCTGTGCTGGCGGTCGAGGATCGGCATTTTTTTGATCACCACGGCATCGATCTGCGTGGCATCATGCGGGCCTTCCTGGCCTCGGTGCGCAGCGGTGGATTTACGCAAGGCGGCTCCACCATCACCCAGCAGGTGGTGCGCAATTTTCTTTTGAGTCCCGAAAAAACCTTTGAACGCAAGATCAAGGAAGCCATCCTTGCCATTCAACTGGAACGGCATCTGAGCAAGGAAAAAATCCTCGAAATTTATCTGAATGCTCTTTTCCTTGGGCAGGGTTCCTATGGAGTCGGCGCCGCATCCGAACGGCATTTTGGAAAGCCGCTGCGGGAGCTCGACGTTCACGAGCTGGCCTTGATCGCCGGTCTTTTTCAGTCCCCAAGTCGCTACAATCCGCACAAGGCTCCCAACCAGGCCAAACGTCGGCAAAGGCAGGTCCTCAAGGCCATGGTGCGGGCCGGCTTCCTCACCAAGGAAACCTATAAGACCTACCGCCGCAAACCCCTGACCTTCAAATCCCAAAGTCAGTTGAATACGACCTTTGCCCCTTATTTCATCGATGCGGTGCAGGAGCAGACCGAAACTCTTCTGACCGGCGATGTGCGGGGACGGGGCCTTAGAATTCACACGACACTGGATGTCGCTCTTCAGGAGGAGATCAACAAGGTCGTCGATCAGTCGAGCGATCTCTTCGCTGCTGCCGCCACCAAACTTGTCCATGTGCCGACGGGTATCCCCAAGGTTGTTGAAACCGCAGCCGTGGTGCTGGATCATCGCAGCGGTGATGTACTAGCCATCGTCGGCGGCCGGGACTATGCCCGTTCGCAATTCAACCGCGTGCTCAAAGCCAAGCGCGCTCCAGGCTCCTCCTTTAAACCTGTGGTTTATGCCCTCGCTTTGCAGGCTGGCATGAAATGGTCGGATATGTTCTATGTGGGTCCGGTGGTGATTCAGGATTATCGGCCACGCAATTACGGGGGTGAATATCTTACGGAAGCCACCCTTTACAATGCATTCTATCGCTCCATCAATTCCCCGGTGATTGAGATCGGCCAACGTCTGGGCACAAAGCGCGTACTCGATCTCGCCCGCAAGATGGGAGTGACCACCGAGCTGAAAAATCAGGCCGGCACGCTGCTCGGAGGTTCGGAGGTGACGCCGATGGATATGGCGGCCCTCTATGCGACCATTGGCAACGGTGGCGTTCAGGTGGACCCACGCATGATACTCAAAATCACCGATCGTGACGGCAATGTGGTGTATGAGGCTCCGCCACCGCCCCGGAAGCCCAAACGGGTTTTGCCGGAACAGATCAACTATCTCCTGACCGATGCGATGCGCGCCGTCTTCAAATACGGAACCGCGAGTACGTTTGCCGAAATGGGCGCCTATGCCGGCGGCAAGACGGGAACCACCGATGATGCCAAGGACAACTGGTTCTGTGGCATCACCTCGAATCTCACCACGGTGGTGTGGGTCGGCACGGATAACAATCTCGCCTTCACCGGCACGGTCGCGGCCAATACCCTGGCCCTTCCCGTTTGGGCGAAGATCGTGCAAAGGGCCCGGCAGCGTTATCCGGGTGAGGATTTCCCCGTGCCGGAAGGCATCAAGGTACTCAAGGTGCATCCGCTGTTTGGACATTTGGATCCGAGCGGGATCGATATGACTTTTATTGAAGGACGGGAACCCACGCGGACGGAATCAGCCCTCTCGGTGGTCCGGGAGACAGGCAATTTCCGCGATTTCTTGGATCGCTAAAACATGCCGGTTCGCTTCATGCTTCTTCTTATAGCCTGTCTGAGCTGGCCTCTTTGGGCTCAGCCCAATGCAGCGGAACAAAGCGCTGTCAGTGATGACAACGAGCTTTGTTCCAAACTTTTCAGCAGGACCGTGGTGGCCTTCCAGGAACTGTATCGCAAGATGCCGCCCGGGGCCGCGGTCTCTCCACAATCCCCGCTGCTTCCTCTGCTGGGTCTGAAGGCCGACGCCTGCCATCAGCCGGGAACCATGGAGATGATTGAAAGGGCCCTGAGCCAACACAACGGCAAGGTTGCCCTGCTGCTGCCCTTTTCCAAAATGCCGAAAATCGCCGGTCAACTGGTGCTGCGCAGCGTGCATGAATGGATGCAGAGCAAGGGCATGACTCCCGGCCGCCTTATCATCTGGCGTGATACCGAGGGCAATCGTGAGAAATTCGAGAGGCAGCTGGCACAAAGCATCTGGCAGCATGGAGCGTCGATCATCATCGGTGGACTGTTTCAAAGCGAGGCGCCTTACCTCACGCAATGGGCGGATCGTCTGCGCGTGCCGGCCATCATTTTGAATCGCAAGCCGGAAGGTCCAGCGAGCAAATACACCTTCTATATGGGCCCCGATTATCGCCTGCTGGCGTCCGGACTCACCCGCTACGCCCTGGGACGCAACATGAAGCGCATCGCGATCATGGCGCCACAGTTTACGCGTGATGAGCCTTTGATTGCAGCGTTTCGAGCTCAGGCGCGGCACCTGCAGATCCAGGTCATCGGTCCTTTGATTTATAATCCGGCGGATTTCTCCTCGATCGATGCCCACGTGCGCAAACTCTTTCACATCGATGATGAGAGCCGCAATCAGGAGCTTTTGGATCTGGTCAATAAAAGCAAGATGGAGGCCTCACAGCTCGGTGTGCCCTTTGATGCCAAAAGTCTGGTGCTGCCGCCGATCATTGATGTGGATGCCATCCTGATCGCTGATCATTTCAAGAACGTCCGGCACCTCAATAAGACCCTGGCCTATTACGGAGTGAGACGTGTGCCGCTGCTCGGCATTCCGCGCTGGCGTGCTTACGAGCTTGTGGATCCGCCTGATGAAAATCTGGTCGGCTCCGTGTTCGTGGATTATCTGGGCAGTTACAAGCAGCTGCCTTATGGCATTCAGGTGCCGACCGTCGATAAGGAATACTTTGCGGAAGGTTCCCTGGCGGGGACGGTGGATATGCGCCTCGTGGTGCATCATGCCTTGTTTTCCGCTCTGCAGGCTGTCGCGGGACCGCGGCATCCCCGTTATGCGCTCTATAAAAAACTGGAGACCAGCTCGGGTCCTCGCGAGAGTTTTCTATCCGGGCCGCATATTTTCCGGGCGGATCACAGCGCGAACTGGCCCAGCTTCCTCTTCGGAGTGGGCAGCGGGTCGATCTCGATTCTTCAAACCTGGAATCCTCTGGCCGGACCGTCCCGCACCAGCTCCACGCGTCCTTAGACTACAGCTGCAAAAGCAAATGCAGGTTCGCGGTTCCACCCCGCAGGTCCTCGCTTCCGAGGCCCAGAACCTGCAGACCATTCAGATAACGATACGACACGCCCGCACCGAGCTGCATCCAGGGCGTGATATTCACGCCAAGGCCGATCTCGGGTTCGATTACAAACAGGAGCCGGCTCGTGCGGGTATCCTGTACGGTTTCCACCCTCGCCTGTCCGGTTCCCACCAGCATCTGAAAATAGCATTCCGTGATGCGATCGCCCTGCGGTGGATCGCCGAAGACCCCCCCGCCGTAACTTAATTCATAGCGGGTGCCGGAGTCGTATTGTGTGGTTCCACTGCGATAGTAGGCCAAAGCCAGCTGCCGTTCCCCGCCTTCGCTGAGGCCGAAACGGAAACCATTCAGCCGCAAGGTTTCGTCCCCGGGCTTGGACTGCTTGTGGGTCAACTCGAAAAAGGGTTGGAGGCTGCCGCGGGCCAGGCCTTCGCTGATGGAACCAGCGCGCCCGTCCTGCCTATCCTCTTTCTTATCGTCATCATCATCATCATCGTCATCAAGAGCGAATGCGGTTCCATTGAGAAGCCCTGTTAACAGGAAGACACAGGTCAAGAGGCGCATGGTGTTTCATCTCCCATAAAGAAACAGCCTCACGATAGACGTGGGGCTGGCTTCTTGTCAATGACGGGGATTGTTCACAGAGCGTATGAAGGAGGATTCACGCCCGGGAATCAGATATCATCCACATCCGTAATGAAGGTGGCCTCGGCGCAGCTGCCCTTCCTTTTCACGGCCAGGGGCAGGTCGGACTCGCAAACCATCGCGCCCTTGATGAGTAAGCCCTCCAGGCTGGCATGACGAAATTTTGCCTGCGTAAGGTCAGCATCCATCAGACGGACTCCGCGCAGATTCGCTCCGATAAACGAGGCGCCCAGGGCATTGACCTTTTGCAGATTGGCCAGCGAAAAATCGGCCTTGTCACACCGGGCGCTCATGAGGCTCGCGTGACTGAGGTTGGCTCGGATCAGTCGGGCACCATCCATCAGGGCATTGTTAAGATTCGCTTCCAACAGCAGGGCGGACGTAAGATTGGCCCCGCGCAGATCCACCGAATCAAGATTGGCTCGACTCAGGTTGACTCCGGTGAGATCAGCGTTGCGGAGGATGCTGCTGGTCAGATCCAGCCCGATCAACACCTGGCCTTTCAGATTCGTACCGGTCAGGTCGGTTTCAAAAAAATTCGCCTCCCGGAGTCTGGCGCCGGAAAGCAGAGCATGCGTGAGTTTGGTGCCATTCAGCTGCGCGCCTTTCAGGTCGGCGTTGCGCAGATCAGCTTTCATAAGTTTGGCATCCACCAGGATTGCGCCGCTCAGATTCGCGCCTTGCAGTTTGGCTCCGGTAAGATCGGCCTCGGAAAAATCAGTCTCGGAGAGATCGGCTCCGGTCAAATCCACTCCGGAAAGATTGGCTCCTTTGAAGACCGCGCGACTCAGGTTCCGACCGGCCAGCCGCATGTTACGCATATCCGCCTGTTCAAACAGAACACTGCGCAGGTCAAGTCCAGCCAGGTTTTCACCCTGCAGGCGACAGGCTTTGCAGTTGCGAGTATCCAGGATACGGGATTTGGTTTCGCTATCGAGGGCCAGGGAGGATGCCGCCCAGGTGCTGAGCAGAAGACCCAACAGAGCTTGCACCAGTCCATGGTTGCCATGTGGGGTTTTCATAAGAGCCGTCCTCTATCTGTTCTGGTTCGTAATTTGGTCTGCGACCGTCCATGCTAATCGTATCGGCGCCCTCGAAACCGCTTGAAAAATATCGCGGAGGTCCTTTGGATTCAGGCTTTTGCCGGAACGATTAAAGTTCGCTGATGTTTCGGCGACGGACAATTATTTCCCGGAAGCAGATTCTTTCGGCGGGATAAGAGCTTCCGCGGCATCCAGACCGAGGCTTTTCAGGTAGGGTTTGAGCTGATCAATGCTGGTATCCAGCTGTGTAAAAAGGATTTTTCGCAAGGGCTGGGGCTGATTCCCGCTCGTACCCATCAGGGTTTGGACACGCTGGGCGATGGCGGCTCCGGAATCCACCAGTTGAACGCCTCCCAGCACGGTTTTCAGTTCCGTGGATACCAAAGGAAAATGCGTGCAACCGAGGACGATGGTATCCGGCATCGGTGTGGATTCGAGAAAGGGCTGACAGATTCGTGTCAGTTCATCGAGCGCAAGGCTTTCCCCCCGCAGTTTGCGTTCCACGAGTTCGACGAGGCGCGAGCTGCCCACGCGAACCACATGGCAGTCCTTGGCAAAGTCCTGAATCAGCCCATCCGTATAAACGCGTTTGACCGTGGCTGGCGTGGCAAGCAAGCCAATCACCCGATTTTTGCTGAGAGTCGCAGCCGGTTTGATGGCCGGCACCACGCCAACAACCGGAAAGGTCACTTCGGAACGCAGCTGCGGAAGGACCAGCGTGCTGGCCGTATTGCAGGCAATGACCAGAAGTTTGGGTGTATACAGGCTACACGCGGCCGCAATCACCGCGCTCACGCGTTGCTGAAGCCACTCGGGAGTCTTATCGCCATAAGGCAGCCCCGCGTTATCCGCAACATAGACAAAACTCAGCTGCGGGCGCACGCGCAGGATTTCACTGAGGACACTGAGTCCTCCCACACCGGAGTCAAAGATCAGGGCATCAATCGCTTGCTTGGTCAGGCTCATGACTCTCACTACGCAATAACGTCATTGGGATTATCATACGTAAAATCCATTGCTCTTGGAAGGCAAAGTCTCCAGAATGAAAGCCGGATCAACCCAATGTGAGGCGCACGTGCTGGCGGAAATTCGCCAACAACTCCAGACCCTGCCCCGTGGATTACGCACGCGTTTCGCGCCCAGTCCAACCGGCTATCTGCACCTCGGCCATGCTGCTTCGGCCGTCTTTGTCTGGGGGATCGCCCAGTCCATCGAAGCCGACGTTGTTCTGCGTATCGAGGATCACGATCGCGGCCGGGTACGTCCCGGGTATGAAAAGGCCATTCTGGAAGACCTGATCTGGCTGGGCCTGATGAAAACAGCTGATTTTTTCCGGCAAAGCGATCACTGGGACCGTTACGAATCCCAAATGGAGGCGGCGCGCTCCCGCGGTCTGGTTTATGCGTGCACCTGCAGTCGCCGGGAGATTATGGAACGCACCGGTGAAGCCTCGCACGATGAACTTCGCTACGATGGACACTGCCGCACGCGAGGGCATGCCGATCATCACGCGGGACTGCGCCTGCGTCTTGATCCCATGACCTGCGCTTTTGATGATCTTTGGACCGGGCGGCAGGTGCAAAGACCCGATGAGCAATGCGGTGACCTTCTGATTCGGGATCGGGATGGCAACTGGACCTATAACTTTGCCGTGAGCCTGGATGATGCCGCCGAGGACATCGACCTCGTCATCCGCGGTCAGGATCTTTTGCCTGCAACCGGTCGGCAGTTGCAGCTCCGTTCGATATTTGGAGTCACAAAACCTCTGCGTTTCCTTCATCATCCCCTGATTTGGGAAAGCCCGGAACGCAAACTTTCCAAGCGCGATGGCTCCACCAGCCTTCGGCATCTGCGCGAGCAGGGTCTTTCCCCGGCGATGATCCTGGGACAGGCCGCCCATGCCGTGGGGCTGCTCGACCGCCCGGAGCCAGTGGCCGCGCCTGAACTGAAAGGGCTCTTTAAATGAAAGAAAACAAGATCATTGAACAGCTGATGCTGCAGTGCCCGGATAACGCCAGCGTGCAGCTCGGCATCGGCGACGACTGCGCCGTCCTGAAGCCAGGCGAACGCGATCAACTGGTTTGCGCCGACATGCTGATGGAAGGTGTGCATTTCATCGTCGATGCTCACAATATTGAAAAAATCGGACACAAGGCCCTGGCCGTGAACCTGTCGGATATCGCGGCGATGGGCGGCGAAGCACGGTCCGCTTATATCTGCCTCGCTCTGCCGCGATCCCGGGCGGAGTCGCGTTTCATTGATCGCCTGTATTCGGGGTTTGCGCAGCTGGCCCAGAAATTTCAGGTCGCGATCGCCGGCGGTGACACCAATATTTGGGAAGGGCCCCTGGTGATTTCCGTGACCGTGGTGGGGGTCGTCCATCAAAAAGGGGCCATCACCAGACGCGGGGCACAGGTCGGTGATGTCATCATGGTGACCGGTGCCCTCGGAGGCAGCATTGAAGGGCATCATCTTGATTTCATCCCGAAGCTCACCGAGGCGCGGGCTCTGATGGACGGCTATACGCTGCATAGCATGATCGATATATCCGACGGCCTGGGCAAGGATCTGCGGGATATATGTCGGCAGAGTGGAGTCGCGGCCTGTCTGGAGGCGGATCGCCTGCCGCTGCGCGAGCCACTCCACACCATGATGCGGGCCGATGCCTTGCGCCATGCCCTGGCGGATGGTGAGGATTTTGAACTCTGTTTTACTTTGAGTGAGAAGGAAGCCGAGCGTTTGGAAGCGCAGGGCGATATACCCTGTCAACGCATCGGGCGCATCATTGAGGGAGAGGGACTTTATTGGGGCCAAGGCCTGCAAAAAGAGGAGCCCATCCATACCCATGGCTATGAGCATTAGGGACACGGAGGGATCATGAAAGGTCCAGGACTGAACGAAACGTTTGAGGAATATTTGGAACGATGCTGGACCCAGCAGCTGGTCCGCGAGGCGCATGAGGCGCTCTCGTACTATCGTATTCGCATACCGATGCCGGTTTTTTTGCTGAATCGTGACAGCCAGCGATATGGTGTTTTCGATCCGCAACGCTACAGCATCAGCATCAGCCGCCGCCTGATTGAGGCGCAGCCCTGGGACCTGGTGATTGAAGTGCTGAAACATGAACTGGCTCATGCCCTGGTTTACCAGCAGTATGGACATGATGATACTGCCCACGGTGAATACTTTGAAAAGGCCTGCCAGCGGCTGGGCGTGGCGCCCTGGGCGCGTCATGCGACGATCGAACTGGACCCTGCCGCGGCGGTGGCCGCCCATCGGGAGCTGGCTCCGGAAGAGGAAAAGCTGCTGCGTCGGGTGGAAAAACTTTTGTCCCTGGCTGCCAGCGGCAATGAGAATGAAGCCAGTCTTGCCATGCAACGGGCCCGCGAGCTGTGTGCCCGGCATCATCTGGAGTCGCTCGCGGCACGGAAAAAACAGGATTACACCTACGTTGTCATCCATCACCGGAAAAAGCAGATCGCCACCTGGCAGTGGAGCATCTTCAATATTCTGAATGAGTACTTTTTTGTGAGCTGCATCTCCCGCAATCTTTATGATGCCAAGGACCTCACTCATTATCGGGTGGTCGACATCATGGGAACCCGCGAGAACGTGCAGATGGCGGAATATGCCTATTGGTTTTTGTACCAGCAGCTGCCTCTGCTCTTTGAGCAATTCCGCAAAGGCAAGGGCGCGCAACCACGCAATGCGCGCAACTCCTTCTACATGGGCGTGCTCAGGGGCTTTGCCGAAAAGCTGAAAAAACAGCAGCAGGAGCTGGTGCTGAACACGGAAGTCCGGAGGCAGACCGACCTCGTTCTGGTGGCGGAAGCGGAGCTGGAAAACTTCGTCCGGGTTCGGTTTCCCTCCATCATCGGCGGCAGCGGACGCAGTGTCAGCGTTTCGGAGGAAGCCTACAATTCCGGCAAGGATCGTGGACGGGAACTGACCCTGCATCGCGGCCTGCATCAGCAGCACAGCGGTGGTGTGCGGCTTCTCCGTTAGGCGTCTTATCTGCAGCTTTTCACTGTCGACGCTCTGGACAGAAATCCCGGAGCGTTCCCGCCTTTTTTATCTGACACCTTCTTCCTTTAGCAGGCATTCCTCCATGGAACAGGACTTGTAACAGTTACAAGGAACCTGAGTCATCGTGTGAATTCTTTCCTGGCGTAAGAAGGAGCGGTCGCATGGAGATTGCGAAAGTATCAATGGGCCGCGGGCTGGCCTGGATTAAAAGCGCCATCGGCCTTGTCACAGACCGCCCGGCGATCTGGATGGGCGGCACGGCTGTCGTGTTTGGGCTCACGTTCGCCTTCGAATTCATCCCCCATATCGGCTGGATCCTCAACCGGGCCCTGCAGTTCATCGCGGTAATCCTGGCCCTTTGCTATGCGGACGCACAGAGAAGGGCGGTTCCCTTTCAACTGGACGAGGTCATGCACCGGACCCGTAAGCGCCTTCTCCATCTCGTCCTCATGATGCTCCTGAGCAGCGCACTCTTTTTCATCTGTGCCCTGCCCGTGATGGGTGCTCTGGTGGCTGCGGGCGGCATGGAATTTGTGATGGAGCAGCAGAGCACGCTGCCGGATCTGTCCTTCACCTCGACGCTGGTGATCGCGTTTGGGGCCCTGATCAGTGGCTTTGGCTCCTGTCTGGCCTTTGCCGCCACCAGCTTTACCACCCCTCTGATCCTGTTTCGAAATCAGTCCATTCGCAGTGCCGTCCGCTTGAGCTTTCAGGCGGTGCAGAATAACCTCGGACCCCTTCTGATCTATGGCCTGCTCATGGGGCTCCTGCTTTTGGTCTGTGTGCTGCCCTTCGGTCTGGGTCTGATCTTTGGCCTCCCGACGGCGGGTGCCTCCTTTTATCTGATTTATGAAGAGCTTTTGGGCAAGCCCGAGCCTCTGTGATAGAATGGTTTTCAGCGCAGCCAAGGATGGAAGGCGATGAAAACTTTCGGCAAGGTTCTGCTCATTGTGGCTCTGATGGCCCTCTTCATTGTCTTCATTCGCTGGCAATTCCGCGACTTTTCCTGGACCGACTGTGCGGATGTCCGCCGCTATTTTTTACAGATGGGCTGGACCGCCCCTCTGTTCTTCTTCATCGGCTTTGTCAGCGCATCCTTTGCCCTGCTGCCCGGCACCGTTCTGTCTCTGCTCACAGGAATGATCTATGGCTGGGGCTGGGGAACGGCGCTATCCCTGCTTGGGATTGCAAGTGGAGCCTGCCTCGCTTTTTTTATCAGCCGCACGGTCGCGCGCGAGCCCCTGTCCCGCTCTCTTCAGCACCGCAGCTGGTATATGAGGCTGCAGGGTATGCTGCGCGACAACGGGCTGGGTTTTATCATACTTGTGCGACTCGTACCGCTGTTTCCATTCACCGGCCTCAATTTTGCCTGTGGCCTCCTGCCCATTCGCAGCAGGGATTATGTCGCGGGCTCCCTGCTCGGGATGCTGCCCGGCACCTTTGTTTACAACTACCTGGGTCATACCGGCTGTCAATTGGTCGAGCCTCTAATGCGCGGCCAATTTCGTGATGTGCATATCCCGATCGAGTTGCGCTGGCAGTTGGGACTCTCTCTTTTATTTTTGCTCCTGATCAGTAGCACACCCCTCCTTTGGCAGCTGCGAAACCGCAGAAAACGCTAGTTTCAAGCGGCGGATTCCAGCATAATCGCCCCTGCGATTGAACCAGGTCTGGCAATCGTGACGTGTCGTTTGGAAAGGAATTCTCAGCATGGCTTTTGACAAGTATCTCTACTATGCGCGTTCGGTACAATCTCCGGATGTGGATGCAGCTTTTCTGGATCGTGTGTATCGCGAAATTCGCGGTCAGGAAGCCAGAGTTTTGGGCGAGGATTTCTGTGCCGCCTTTGCTCTTTGCTGCGAATGGGCCAAACTCAACGCGGACAAGGTCGCCTACGGTATCGATCTGGATCCTGAGCCCTTGGAATATGGCCGCGCGCATTATTTGAATCAGCTGAACGCGGAGCAAAAGGCGCGAGTGCATACGCTGCAAACCGATGTCATGAATCCTGAGTTGCCCAAAGCGGATATCATTGCGCCGCTGAATTTCTCCTACTTCGGCTTCAAGCAAAGAGCGGACCTGAAGCGTTACTTCCAGGCAGCCTTTGATCGTTTGAATGACAAGGGTCTTCTGATCATGGATTGCTTCGGGGGCCAATCCTGTATGGAGCCCAACGAGCATGAAACGGAATATGATGATTTCAGCTACTATTGGGATCAGGACACCTTTGATCCTTTGACCAATGAAGCCATGTTCTATATTCATTACCGCCCCAAAGGCCAAAAGAAGATCAAGAATGTCTTCACCTATGACTGGCGTCTCTGGAGTCTGCCGGAGCTCAGGGATCTTTTGGAAGAGATCGGCTTTAAGAAAGTGCACTACTACTGGGAAGGCACGGACGAAGACGGCGAAGGTGATGGCAATTTCAATAAGATTGATAAGGGCGAAATCTGCGACAGCTGGGTCGCCTATATCGTTGGCGAAAAGTAAGTTCCTTTCCTCTTTAACTTGAAAACGGTCCAGATCGGGCCGTTTCCTGCTTTTTTTCGACCTTTCTAATTCCATTTTAAATCAGAGACTTATCCGCTCATACCCCGCGTACGGGTCGCTAAATATCTGACTTTGCCGGAACTATTCCTCAGGTTTTTTTCGATTCTGCCGAAGCCCCTCCTGCAAGGGGGTTTGTCGACACGTGAGCCCGGAGGAATCATGCAACCGCTGAAATCTATCTTGATGCTGATGGCCCTGGTCATACCAGGTGCATGCAAGCATGGCAATTCATCGCCTGCTGGAATCGCGCAGGATCTGAGTACAGCGCCCAAAGGCAAAACGTACAACGACTATGGCGACTACCTGATCGATGTGAACGACCTTCTGCATATTCACGTTCAAGGCAACAAGGATATCTCGGGTTCCTATCGCGTCTCCCCTTCCGGTTATGTTTCGCTGCCTGTGGCCGGCATGGTCAGGGCCAAGGGACTGTCGGAATTATCCCTGCGCGATTCGATCATGATCAAGCTCAGGCCTCACATGTCCGGCCCAAGGGTGTCGGTGGCTGTGGCGGAACCGAGCAGTTACATCGTCTATTTCACGGGTCTCGTGCACAGACCGGGGACCATACTCCTCGGCGGTCGGACCACGCTGCTTCAAGGCCTGTCGCTGGCCGGTGGCTGGACGAATCCGAGCGCGACTCGGGTGATTTTAATCAGGGAAACACCGGAAGGTGTAAAGAAACGCTATGAATCCGCCTTGGACAGCATCCGCAGTGGCGACACCTATGTGGATAATTTTTGGCTAGAACGCGGCGACTTGGTGATTATCGAATAAATCGCTGGAAAGGACTGGCTTGTGAGCCGAACGCATCTCTCTATCAAATGTCTTCTGAGCAGTATTCTGATGCTTCATAGTCTGACGGCTCTTGCTCAAAGCGAGTCCGATGGCGGTGACCTGGGATCGGATCCTGGCCTGCCTGCCGAGGCTCCTCCACCGCCAGCCCCATTCCCAGCGGCGGCGCCCACCACCCCCGCGACACCGGGTTCAACCTTGCCTGCACCGACCCCGGCACCGGAGGCTGTGGTACAGCCGTATGATAGTACGACTCCAGGCGCTCCGCTCACAAGGCCTGCGCCCGCACCCAAGCGACCGGTGATTACGGGAAAGCTGGGGGAATTGAATTTGAGCGCGGAGCAGGCGCAGCAGATCGTGAATATCCGGCGTCAATGGAAGCCCGCCGAGGAGAAGCGTCTGCGCGAGGATTTTAGCTTCCTGAAGCAGAATCTGGCTCAGGCGATGGCGGATAATTCGCCGGCTGAGGAAGTACGCCGACGCTTTGAATTGATGCAGAAGAAATATCTGGAACTGCAGACCATGAAGTTTGAAAAGCTTCTTCGCATTCGGGAAGTTTTAACGCCCGAGCAGCGGAAGAAGTTTTCCGAGCGGCGGCCGCGGCCGGCGCGGAATAATAACAATAATAATGATAATGATTGATGACAATCGGGGATGCGACGCTTGATTGATCGCTCCCGGATGCGAGGCAAGCGCTGCTGCCCGTCAGTGAAAGAGCCCGTTCAGTTGATGCCCAAGCTTCTTCATCTTGGTCTTCAAATAATCTTCATTGAATTTATTCACCGCCGCGAGCGAAGGCACACGTTCGCGGATGACGATGCCAAGATCGGTGAGCGCCTGGATCTTATCCGGGTTGTTGGTGTTGAGAATAACTTCCTTGATCCCCCGCTGCTTCAAAATCAGCGCCGCCGCTTCAAAGCTCCGCAGGTCGGTGTCAAAGCCCAGCTGATGATTGGCTTCGATCGTGTCGGCACCCTGGTTTTGCAGGTGATAGGCCCGGATCTTATTTCCCAGTCCAATCCCTCGGCCTTCCTGACGCAAATAAATAATCGCGCCGGAGCCGCGCTTTTGAATCTCAGCCAAAGCGAGATTGAGCTGATCCCGACAGTCGCATTTCAAGGACCCCAGCACCTCGCCGGTAAAGCACTCCGAGTGGACGCGGATAAACGGGACTGAATCCGGGGTGAGGTTGTAACTTATTAATAAGGCTGGCTCTTCCTGATTCTGATCCCGATAGACGGTGGTCAAAAATTCACCGAACACGGTCGGCAGGGCGGCTTCAGCATACTGTGTCAGAACCAGTGGAGTTTTTAAGCCCATCTTTTTCCCAAGATTGATGAGAGCGCGGCCTAGGCTGTGCAGCAGCTTGTTCATGAAACCCACCTCGAGTGGCCGATCGCCCGGAGCAACCTGTATAGCAGGATGGCGCTGGAACGTCAATCTTAGGAGAAAGCTGGAAACTGGCGAAAATTTCTCGCACCCCAGTTCAATTCTTACATGAAAGGTATAGGCAGGAAATGCCCGGGAAAATGAAAGCAAACGAAAAAAAATTTTGCCTCACGCCTTGACCCTAAAATTTGCGTTCTTAAATTCCTGACAGAAGGAGCGATGAAGCTCCGGGAAAACCAAGTGAATCAAGTGATATTGTCGAGGAGGATGTTATGAGCAGCCTTGAGCTTTGGCGCACAGATCGCAGCCCTTTCTCTCTTCTGAGAAATTGGGATGGCATCACCAAGGAACTGGACAGCTTCTTTAACGATTTTGACAAGTCCGTGAGCGAATATCGCAGCGGTGCAAAGGATATGATGCTATCGCCCGCTTGCGACGTGCAGGAAGACGGGAAGGGCTTTCTTCTGAGCTTTGACCTGCCTGGCTTCAAAAAAGAAGATGTGAATATTGAAGTCGTGGGCAATCAACTCACCGTGAGTGGCAAACGCGAACGCGAAACCACCACGAAGGAAGCGAAGTTCCATCGCGTGGAACGTAACCATGGCGAATTCCGTCGTGTGTTTACGCTGCCTGAAAGCGTTAAAGGCGACGCGATTGAGGCCAGCTATGACAACGGCGTGCTATACCTCATGATCCCGAAAGCCGAAATTGAGCGCCCCAGGAAAGTGGAAATCACAGAGGGCAAGGGTGGCTTCCTGAAAAAGCTGGTCGGCGTCAAGGGTGAAGAGGAATCGAAAAAAGCAGCCAATTCCTGATCCCATCAGGAATGCCGCTGCTTTCTGTCAGTCCTGGTGCCTCAGATCAATTGGATCTGAGGCAAGGCGCCGCGAGCGAGGCGCACGGAGTTGGTGAGCACCAATGAGTACGCCGAGTGAAGCAGGCAGCGAAGCCTCAGATTCAATGGGTCGAGGCACGAGGAGCGTTGAGGAAAGAGCGCAGCATCCGCTGCGCTCTTGTTGCGAAAGCTCGGCAAACCGGTTCCTAGGGTTCCGTGCTGGTCACCCGATGCTCAATATGTTCGATAATGGCGCCGGCAACGTTCACCTCAGTCGTCTTCTCGATCCCTTCGAGACCCGGTGAGGAATTCACTTCCATCACCACCGGCCCATTTTTTGAGCGCAGGATATCGACCCCAGCGACTTCGAGCCCCAAAAGCTTCGCGGCTCGCACCGCCATGGCCCGTTCCTGCTCTGTGATCTCGACCTTATGCCCGCTGCCCCCGCGATGGATATTGGAACGGAACTCGCCTTCCGCCGCCTGGCGCATCATGGACGCCACCACCTGATCGCCCACAACAAAGCAGCGAATATCGCTGCCCGCTGCCTCCCGGATGAACTCCTGCACGATGATATTGGCATCCAGCCCGCGAAAGGCCTCGATCACCGATTCCGCGGCTTTTTTCGTTTCCGCCAGCACCACGCCGATGCCCTGGGTGCCTTCCAGAAGCTTGACCACCAGGGGCGCGCCGCCGGCGAATTCGATCAACCCCTCAACATCCTTGGTGCTATGAGCACAGCCCGTCACCGGCAGGTCCACGCCGGCCTTGGCCAGCTTCTGCAGACAGTGCAGCTTGTCCCGGGACCGGGCAATGGCGGCCGAATCATTCACGACGTAAGTTTGCATTAATTCAAACTGACGAACGACCGCGCTCCCGTAGAAGGTATAGCTCGCGCCGATGCGGGGTATCACCGCATCGATGCCGGTCAAGGCCTGATGCCCATAGATAATTTTGGGATCGGTGGCGGTGATATTCATATAACACCGCAGATAGTCGATCACACGAACCTGATGGCCTCGCTCCTCGGCCGCTTCCACCAGGCGCCGCGTGGAATAAAGATCCCGTTTACGCGACAAAATGACAATCTTCATGAGCCCTCACCCTTCCTTGCGCTTGCGGGTGCCCAGGATAAATGACTTTCCGGGATGCACCAGAAGATGTTTACGAATGGCCTGCCTGCCGATCAACATACGAAATCCCATTTTGTCCCGATTGGTTAGAGTCAATTCAATATCCCAGAAACAAGGGCCAACCTGGAGTTGGGTCATGATAACCGGTCGTAGCGAGGAATGCCCGGACGAGCTGCGCACGATTCGTTCATCGTAAAGGTCCGCCTGACAAACGATAATCTTGCGACTTTGCCGTTGCAAGGGATGGACCTTAAATCGCACGATTTCTCGGCCCCGATGCTTGATCACCTCAATATCGAAGGCATGCAGGGACGAGGTCCTGGCCCCCGTATCAATCTTCGCTTTGATGCGGTCAATTCCAAGAGCTGGCATACATACCCACTCCCGCCAGCCGACCACAAGGAGATTCGGAAAACTTTTTGTGTGCGGCCGCAGGCCTGCATGCTGTTCGAGCATGGATTGTCTTATCCTCTCGTCACGACGATAGGTTCCGTATAGTATGGACCCACTTTTGGAAGTCCGCAGTTATGTCCCAATTCCTTCAGTATCCCGAAATGCGTAATTTATGCAACCAGGGGCAAATTTTTTGAAGGGGGGGGCATTGACAGCCCCGGAGCCGATCTTAATTTATGCAATGAATTATGAAATATTCGGGCTCCGTTAATCTCTTGGAGGAAAAGTTCGATGAAAGTAAGACCTTTGCAGGACCGAGTCGTTATCAAGCCCCTCAATTCCGAAACCAAAACGGCCGGTGGCATCATCATTCCTGATAATGCGCAAGAAAAGCCAGTGGAAGGTGAAGTCATCGGCGTGGGCAACGGTCGCGTTCTCAAAGACGGCAGCGTGGTGAAACCGGAACTCAAAGTCGGTGACCGCGTCCTTTATTCCAAGTATGCCGGCAACGAAATCAAAATCAACGGCGTCGACCATCTGATCATGCGCGAAGAAGATATTCTGGCCATCGTTGACTGATTTTCATTCACAAACAAACCATCACATAAGTTTCTCAAGGAGTGCTGATGAGCGCTAAAATGATCAACTTTGGTACTGCTTCCCGTGAAGCCATGCTGAAAGGCGTGGACACCCTCGCCAATGCTGTCAAAGTCACTTTGGGTCCCAAAGGTCGCAATGTTCTGATTCACCGCTCTTTTGGCAGCCCACTGATTACCAAGGACGGTGTGACGGTCGCCAAGGAAATCGAACTGGAAGGCAAGTTCGAAAACATGGGCGTGCAGCTGGTCAAGGAAGTTGCCTCCCGTACTGCTGACGCAGCTGGTGACGGCACCACCACCGCAACTGTCCTCGCGCAAGCCATTTTCCGTGAAGGTTCCAAACTGGTGGCCGCTGGTCACAACCCCATGGAACTGAAGCGCGGGATCGACCAGGCTGTGGCCGCTCTGGTGAAACATATCGAAAGCCAGGCGAAGCCCTGCGACAGCCGTGAAGCTGTCACTCATGTCGGCAGTATTTCCGCCAACAACGACCAGGAAATCGGCACCATCCTCGCCGATGCCATGGAAAAAGTGGGTCGTGACGGTGTGATCACGGTGGATGAAGCCAAGGGCACGGACACCGTCCTGACGGTTGTGGAAGGGATGCAGTTCGACCGCGGTTATCTCTCCCCTTATTTCGTCACCAATGCCGAGCGCATGACGGTTGAATTGGAAGAGGCTTATATCCTCCTGAGTGAAAAGAAAATTTCCAACATGAAGGAACTCCTTCCTGTCCTGGAAAAAGTCGCACGTCTACAGAAGCCCCTGCTCATCATCGCCGAAGACATCGAAGGCGAAGCCCTGGCCACCCTCGTGGTGAACAAGCTGCGCGGAGTTTTGAAAATCGCAGCCGTGAAAGCCCCTGCTTTCGGCGATCGTCGTAAGGCGATGCTGGAAGATATCGCGGTTCTGACCGGCGGTACCCTGGTGGCCGAAGACCTGGGCCTCAAGCTGGAAAACACCGGCCTGGAAGACCTCGGCTTTGCCAAGCGCATCAC
>NZ_BDFO01000001.1:5969868-5981335 GCF_001748245.1 Oligoflexus tunisiensis
CATGGTCAGGGCCAAGGGACTGTCGGAATTATCCCTGCGCGATTCGATCATGATCAAGCTCAGGCCTCACATGTCCGGCCCAAGGGTGTCGGTGGCTGTGGCGGAACCGAGCAGTTACATCGTCTATTTCACGGGTCTCGTGCACAGACCGGGGACCATACTCCTCGGCGGTCGGACCACGCTGCTTCAAGGCCTGTCGCTGGCCGGTGGCTGGACGAATCCGAGCGCGACTCGGGTGATTTTAATCAGGGAAACACCGGAAGGTGTAAAGAAACGCTATGAATCCGCCTTGGACAGCATCCGCAGTGGCGACACCTATGTGGATAATTTTTGGCTAGAACGCGGCGACTTGGTGATTATCGAATAAATCGCTGGAAAGGACTGGCTTGTGAGCCGAACGCATCTCTCTATCAAATGTCTTCTGAGCAGTATTCTGATGCTTCATAGTCTGACGGCTCTTGCTCAAAGCGAGTCCGATGGCGGTGACCTGGGATCGGATCCTGGCCTGCCTGCCGAGGCTCCTCCACCGCCAGCCCCATTCCCAGCGGCGGCGCCCACCACCCCCGCGACACCGGGTTCAACCTTGCCTGCACCGACCCCGGCACCGGAGGCTGTGGTACAGCCGTATGATAGTACGACTCCAGGCGCTCCGCTCACAAGGCCTGCGCCCGCACCCAAGCGACCGGTGATTACGGGAAAGCTGGGGGAATTGAATTTGAGCGCGGAGCAGGCGCAGCAGATCGTGAATATCCGGCGTCAATGGAAGCCCGCCGAGGAGAAGCGTCTGCGCGAGGATTTTAGCTTCCTGAAGCAGAATCTGGCTCAGGCGATGGCGGATAATTCGCCGGCTGAGGAAGTACGCCGACGCTTTGAATTGATGCAGAAGAAATATCTGGAACTGCAGACCATGAAGTTTGAAAAGCTTCTTCGCATTCGGGAAGTTTTAACGCCCGAGCAGCGGAAGAAGTTTTCCGAGCGGCGGCCGCGGCCGGCGCGGAATAATAACAATAATAATGATAATGATTGATGACAATCGGGGATGCGACGCTTGATTGATCGCTCCCGGATGCGAGGCAAGCGCTGCTGCCCGTCAGTGAAAGAGCCCGTTCAGTTGATGCCCAAGCTTCTTCATCTTGGTCTTCAAATAATCTTCATTGAATTTATTCACCGCCGCGAGCGAAGGCACACGTTCGCGGATGACGATGCCAAGATCGGTGAGCGCCTGGATCTTATCCGGGTTGTTGGTGTTGAGAATAACTTCCTTGATCCCCCGCTGCTTCAAAATCAGCGCCGCCGCTTCAAAGCTCCGCAGGTCGGTGTCAAAGCCCAGCTGATGATTGGCTTCGATCGTGTCGGCACCCTGGTTTTGCAGGTGATAGGCCCGGATCTTATTTCCCAGTCCAATCCCTCGGCCTTCCTGACGCAAATAAATAATCGCGCCGGAGCCGCGCTTTTGAATCTCAGCCAAAGCGAGATTGAGCTGATCCCGACAGTCGCATTTCAAGGACCCCAGCACCTCGCCGGTAAAGCACTCCGAGTGGACGCGGATAAACGGGACTGAATCCGGGGTGAGGTTGTAACTTATTAATAAGGCTGGCTCTTCCTGATTCTGATCCCGATAGACGGTGGTCAAAAATTCACCGAACACGGTCGGCAGGGCGGCTTCAGCATACTGTGTCAGAACCAGTGGAGTTTTTAAGCCCATCTTTTTCCCAAGATTGATGAGAGCGCGGCCTAGGCTGTGCAGCAGCTTGTTCATGAAACCCACCTCGAGTGGCCGATCGCCCGGAGCAACCTGTATAGCAGGATGGCGCTGGAACGTCAATCTTAGGAGAAAGCTGGAAACTGGCGAAAATTTCTCGCACCCCAGTTCAATTCTTACATGAAAGGTATAGGCAGGAAATGCCCGGGAAAATGAAAGCAAACGAAAAAAAATTTTGCCTCACGCCTTGACCCTAAAATTTGCGTTCTTAAATTCCTGACAGAAGGAGCGATGAAGCTCCGGGAAAACCAAGTGAATCAAGTGATATTGTCGAGGAGGATGTTATGAGCAGCCTTGAGCTTTGGCGCACAGATCGCAGCCCTTTCTCTCTTCTGAGAAATTGGGATGGCATCACCAAGGAACTGGACAGCTTCTTTAACGATTTTGACAAGTCCGTGAGCGAATATCGCAGCGGTGCAAAGGATATGATGCTATCGCCCGCTTGCGACGTGCAGGAAGACGGGAAGGGCTTTCTTCTGAGCTTTGACCTGCCTGGCTTCAAAAAAGAAGATGTGAATATTGAAGTCGTGGGCAATCAACTCACCGTGAGTGGCAAACGCGAACGCGAAACCACCACGAAGGAAGCGAAGTTCCATCGCGTGGAACGTAACCATGGCGAATTCCGTCGTGTGTTTACGCTGCCTGAAAGCGTTAAAGGCGACGCGATTGAGGCCAGCTATGACAACGGCGTGCTATACCTCATGATCCCGAAAGCCGAAATTGAGCGCCCCAGGAAAGTGGAAATCACAGAGGGCAAGGGTGGCTTCCTGAAAAAGCTGGTCGGCGTCAAGGGTGAAGAGGAATCGAAAAAAGCAGCCAATTCCTGATCCCATCAGGAATGCCGCTGCTTTCTGTCAGTCCTGGTGCCTCAGATCAATTGGATCTGAGGCAAGGCGCCGCGAGCGAGGCGCACGGAGTTGGTGAGCACCAATGAGTACGCCGAGTGAAGCAGGCAGCGAAGCCTCAGATTCAATGGGTCGAGGCACGAGGAGCGTTGAGGAAAGAGCGCAGCATCCGCTGCGCTCTTGTTGCGAAAGCTCGGCAAACCGGTTCCTAGGGTTCCGTGCTGGTCACCCGATGCTCAATATGTTCGATAATGGCGCCGGCAACGTTCACCTCAGTCGTCTTCTCGATCCCTTCGAGACCCGGTGAGGAATTCACTTCCATCACCACCGGCCCATTTTTTGAGCGCAGGATATCGACCCCAGCGACTTCGAGCCCCAAAAGCTTCGCGGCTCGCACCGCCATGGCCCGTTCCTGCTCTGTGATCTCGACCTTATGCCCGCTGCCCCCGCGATGGATATTGGAACGGAACTCGCCTTCCGCCGCCTGGCGCATCATGGACGCCACCACCTGATCGCCCACAACAAAGCAGCGAATATCGCTGCCCGCTGCCTCCCGGATGAACTCCTGCACGATGATATTGGCATCCAGCCCGCGAAAGGCCTCGATCACCGATTCCGCGGCTTTTTTCGTTTCCGCCAGCACCACGCCGATGCCCTGGGTGCCTTCCAGAAGCTTGACCACCAGGGGCGCGCCGCCGGCGAATTCGATCAACCCCTCAACATCCTTGGTGCTATGAGCACAGCCCGTCACCGGCAGGTCCACGCCGGCCTTGGCCAGCTTCTGCAGACAGTGCAGCTTGTCCCGGGACCGGGCAATGGCGGCCGAATCATTCACGACGTAAGTTTGCATTAATTCAAACTGACGAACGACCGCGCTCCCGTAGAAGGTATAGCTCGCGCCGATGCGGGGTATCACCGCATCGATGCCGGTCAAGGCCTGATGCCCATAGATAATTTTGGGATCGGTGGCGGTGATATTCATATAACACCGCAGATAGTCGATCACACGAACCTGATGGCCTCGCTCCTCGGCCGCTTCCACCAGGCGCCGCGTGGAATAAAGATCCCGTTTACGCGACAAAATGACAATCTTCATGAGCCCTCACCCTTCCTTGCGCTTGCGGGTGCCCAGGATAAATGACTTTCCGGGATGCACCAGAAGATGTTTACGAATGGCCTGCCTGCCGATCAACATACGAAATCCCATTTTGTCCCGATTGGTTAGAGTCAATTCAATATCCCAGAAACAAGGGCCAACCTGGAGTTGGGTCATGATAACCGGTCGTAGCGAGGAATGCCCGGACGAGCTGCGCACGATTCGTTCATCGTAAAGGTCCGCCTGACAAACGATAATCTTGCGACTTTGCCGTTGCAAGGGATGGACCTTAAATCGCACGATTTCTCGGCCCCGATGCTTGATCACCTCAATATCGAAGGCATGCAGGGACGAGGTCCTGGCCCCCGTATCAATCTTCGCTTTGATGCGGTCAATTCCAAGAGCTGGCATACATACCCACTCCCGCCAGCCGACCACAAGGAGATTCGGAAAACTTTTTGTGTGCGGCCGCAGGCCTGCATGCTGTTCGAGCATGGATTGTCTTATCCTCTCGTCACGACGATAGGTTCCGTATAGTATGGACCCACTTTTGGAAGTCCGCAGTTATGTCCCAATTCCTTCAGTATCCCGAAATGCGTAATTTATGCAACCAGGGGCAAATTTTTTGAAGGGGGGGGCATTGACAGCCCCGGAGCCGATCTTAATTTATGCAATGAATTATGAAATATTCGGGCTCCGTTAATCTCTTGGAGGAAAAGTTCGATGAAAGTAAGACCTTTGCAGGACCGAGTCGTTATCAAGCCCCTCAATTCCGAAACCAAAACGGCCGGTGGCATCATCATTCCTGATAATGCGCAAGAAAAGCCAGTGGAAGGTGAAGTCATCGGCGTGGGCAACGGTCGCGTTCTCAAAGACGGCAGCGTGGTGAAACCGGAACTCAAAGTCGGTGACCGCGTCCTTTATTCCAAGTATGCCGGCAACGAAATCAAAATCAACGGCGTCGACCATCTGATCATGCGCGAAGAAGATATTCTGGCCATCGTTGACTGATTTTCATTCACAAACAAACCATCACATAAGTTTCTCAAGGAGTGCTGATGAGCGCTAAAATGATCAACTTTGGTACTGCTTCCCGTGAAGCCATGCTGAAAGGCGTGGACACCCTCGCCAATGCTGTCAAAGTCACTTTGGGTCCCAAAGGTCGCAATGTTCTGATTCACCGCTCTTTTGGCAGCCCACTGATTACCAAGGACGGTGTGACGGTCGCCAAGGAAATCGAACTGGAAGGCAAGTTCGAAAACATGGGCGTGCAGCTGGTCAAGGAAGTTGCCTCCCGTACTGCTGACGCAGCTGGTGACGGCACCACCACCGCAACTGTCCTCGCGCAAGCCATTTTCCGTGAAGGTTCCAAACTGGTGGCCGCTGGTCACAACCCCATGGAACTGAAGCGCGGGATCGACCAGGCTGTGGCCGCTCTGGTGAAACATATCGAAAGCCAGGCGAAGCCCTGCGACAGCCGTGAAGCTGTCACTCATGTCGGCAGTATTTCCGCCAACAACGACCAGGAAATCGGCACCATCCTCGCCGATGCCATGGAAAAAGTGGGTCGTGACGGTGTGATCACGGTGGATGAAGCCAAGGGCACGGACACCGTCCTGACGGTTGTGGAAGGGATGCAGTTCGACCGCGGTTATCTCTCCCCTTATTTCGTCACCAATGCCGAGCGCATGACGGTTGAATTGGAAGAGGCTTATATCCTCCTGAGTGAAAAGAAAATTTCCAACATGAAGGAACTCCTTCCTGTCCTGGAAAAAGTCGCACGTCTACAGAAGCCCCTGCTCATCATCGCCGAAGACATCGAAGGCGAAGCCCTGGCCACCCTCGTGGTGAACAAGCTGCGCGGAGTTTTGAAAATCGCAGCCGTGAAAGCCCCTGCTTTCGGCGATCGTCGTAAGGCGATGCTGGAAGATATCGCGGTTCTGACCGGCGGTACCCTGGTGGCCGAAGACCTGGGCCTCAAGCTGGAAAACACCGGCCTGGAAGACCTCGGCTTTGCCAAGCGCATCACGATCGACAAAGACAACACCACGATCGTGAACGGTAACGGCAAGAAAGAGCTGATCGACGGTCGCGTGAAGCAGATCAGAAAGCAGATCGAAGAAAGCACCAGCGATTACGACAAGGAAAAACTGCAGGAACGCCTGGCCAAGTTGGTCGGCGGTGTGGCTGTGATTTCCGTCGGCGCGGCGAGCGAAGCGGAAATGAAAGAAAAGAAAGCCCGCGTGGAAGATGCTCTGCATTCGACGCGTGCGGCTGTGGCGGAAGGTGTCGTCACCGGCGGTGGCGTGGCCTTGCTGCGAGCCCAGGCGGTGCTTGAGAACCTCAAGACCCATACCCTTGAGCAGATGCACGGCGTGAAAATCGTCTCCCGTGCCATCGAAGAGCCCCTCCGTCAGATCCTTTTGAACTGCGGCCTGGAACCGGCTCCCATCGTGGATAAAATCCGCGCGGGCAAGGATGGCTTCGGCTTCAATGCTCACACCGAAACCTATGAAGACCTCTTCAAGGCCGGTGTGATCGATCCAGCCAAGGTCACCAAAACCGCCTTGACCAATGCGGCCTCGGTAGCCAGCCTCCTCTTGACGACCGAAGCGATGATCACCGACAAGCCCGAGAAAAAATCCAAGGGCAACGGCGCGCATGCCGGTCATGATCATGACGAAGGCGCCTACATGTAAGCTGTGCGGGCTGACTGATTTCGCCAAAGAAACCCGACCTCGGTCGGGTTTTTTTATGGCTTCGTGGCTCCTCGGCAACAACCTTCGGGATTTTCCGTCTCTCCATCAGGAGGCACCCTATGCGCAAACACCTGACCTGGTTTCTGATAGTGGCCCCGCTTTTGGGCATGTCCCTTATCAACATCGGGAAGGTGGTCCTGGCATCCCTGATGACGTCGCACCCTCAGGACTTTGGTTTTGAGATGATCGGGTTGAGCGCATTCATGACATTTCTGGGATTCAGTCCTTTGCGTACGCAGCGCAATGCCTGGCTGGGCATGCGGACGCCGTGGACCTCAGTATTGTTGCGGTTTCATTTCTCTATTCCTGGCGCTTACACAAGAATTCGTGATTCTTTCCAACTGGTAAGAGTGGCCGTATGCACGCAATACTTCATCTTGTTCCGGGCTTAAAGCAAAGCTGCCCGCAGAATACCTCTCTTTTTCCCCTTTTTTCGGGAAGTACGAAAAACAACATTAAGTAAGGGGAAATACCTCCGACGAGGAAGCAACGGAATAGGGGTTCTCTTGAGAATCATAGGATTAATATGGCTCCTTCTCGTCACGACTCTGGTGACGGCTGCTCCCGCACCGGAGCCTCGCCCCTTTGTTTCCATCACTCACGGGATCCAGCATCTTATCGACCTCGAAAGCCGCTTGACCATCGACGACGTGCTGGCCTCACCCGGGTGGCTTCCGGTTTCCACGACTGGAGTCAATTTTGGTTTCCGTCAGGAAACGTTCTGGTTTCGGGCCGACCTGCCGCCCTGCACGACAAAAAACAAGGTCTTTGAAATCGCCTATCCTCTCCTGGATCACATTGACCTTTGGTTCCTGGGAGCCGACGGCACGCACCAGCACTATCGGGCCGGGGACCTTTTCCCCTTCAAGGAAAGGGCCATCGACGCGATCACCTTTGCCTTTCCTTATGAATGTGGATCGGTGACCCAGGTTGTGATGAGAATCAACACCAGCAGCGCGGTTCAGTTGCCTCTGCAGGTTTGGGATGAAATCCCGTTCTATCGGAAAAGCGCCCAGGCGGAAAACGCTCAGATGTTGTATTTCGGAGCGATGCTGATCATGGTGCTCTACAATCTCTTCATCTATATCTCGGTTCGCAATATCACCTACCTTTATTACGTGCTCTTTGCGCTGTCCTTTGCCCTGTTTCAGGCCGGGATAGCGGGTGTGGGTTTCTGCTATCTCTGGCCGACGCTACCCGTCATCAATCATCACATCATTGACAAGTCTCTGGTTGGCATCTCCATATTCGGACTTGTCTTCGCCATGAAATACATGAAGAGCGAGACATCCTCGCCTCGCGCCTATCGATCCGGCCTGTGGATGATGCGGATCCTCACTGTATTTGGCGTCATCGCCCTGTTCCTCCCCTATTCCCTATCCATCCGGATCCTGATTGCTCTCACGGGATTCAGTGTGGCCAACACCATTGCCATTTTGGTGAACAGCCTTTTGCAAAGGATGAGGGAAGGCTATTTTTATGCCAGTGCCTGGACAGTCTTCCTTTTGAGTGCGTTCAGTGTCATCTTCAGCAAACTCGGCTGGATCCCCGCTGCCGGCGTGGCGGAAAACTCCCTCCAGATTGGTTCGGTCATAGAAATGCTGCTCCTCTCCTTTGCCCTGGCGGATCAAACCAACGTTCTGCGCCGCAATCTCGGAACCGCCAACAAAAAACTGGCCGACACCCTGCAATCCATCGAGCAGATCGTGGCGGAAAAAACCCAGAGCATTCGCTCCATCCTGGAAACCATGAAGCAGGGGATCGTGACCGTCAAGGGCAACGACCTTGTGATTCAACCCGAGTATTCCGACTACACAGCGACCCTGCTGGGTCAATCCCAATTGGAAGGCCGAAGGCTTACGGATATCTTCATTGAACACCTGGACCTGGGTGGCGATCAGAAACAGCAAATCGTTTCAGCCCTCAGCAGCGGCATGGACGAGGACATCATTAACTTTGAGTTCAATGCCAGCCATCTGCCGGTTGAAGTGAATCTCCACGATGGGACTGAAATCAAGGAGCTGGCGGTGGATTGGACACCCATCGTGAACGATCGGCAGCAGGTCGAGCGCGTGCTGATCTCCCTGCGCGACGTGACGGAACTCAATCGCCTGAAGCAAAACAAGGAAGAGCAGTCGGCGGTTCTGATTCGACTGCAGCAGCTTTTGAATGCAGATCAAAAAACCCTGCGCAACTTTTTCAAACGGGCCCTGCCTTTGATTGAAGCCCAATGCCGGCGCTCCTCTGCGGAATTTTCCGATGCGGATGGACTCAGAAAAATATTTGTGGCGATTCACACCCTGAAGGGCGAGTCGCGCTCGGCGGGTTTGCGTGATGTTTCCGAAGCCTGCCACATCGTGGAAGACTCTCTGCAGACGCAGGGAGCCCTCGACACGGAACGCCTGATCCAACAGCTGATCGACCTTCGTCAGGTCATCCAGGAGTATCACAACCTCTACAAGGAAAAGATCGGTCGCATGCTGGCGGATGACGATCTGATTGTCGATCACAAAACGATGAATCGCTGGGAAGCCCGACTCAGTTCCCTCAGGCTGGCTCGCCGTGAGGACGAGGATACCCTGGGCGACGTGATGCAGGATATCTATCACCTGATTCATGTGGATGTGGAGAGCTACCGGCAAAAGATTCAACGCTGGGCGAAAAGCCTGACCAAGGAATCGGCCATCGCCGAACCCGAAATCGTCTTTCGAGGAACCATCCGCTATCTCAGCAAGGATGCGGTGGAACTCCTCGATCAGTGTCTCGTGCACATGATTCAGAACTCCCTGGCCCACTCCCTTGAAACCCCGGACGTGCGCCTGAGCCAGGGGAAATCGCCCGCTGGCTGCATCACCATTCATCTGGTACCGCGTCACGACCGGGTTCTGGTCCAGGTACGGGACGATGGGCGGGGCCTGAACCTCAAGGCCATCGAGGAGCGCGCGATTGTCAGCGGGATGATGCAGCCGGGCGAGGCGTTAACCCGACCCAGAATTCAGGACTTTCTCTTTGCCGCCGGATTCAGCTCCGCCAGCCAAATCAGCGAGTTGTCCGGACGTGGTGTGGGAATGCATGCCATCCGGGAATTTGTGTCCGAAGCCGGGGGCCAGGTTTATCTGGAGATCGGGGAACCCGTGGACCACCATGCGACCCTGACAGTTGTCGTGGACCTGGCCGCGAGCTTTTTTCCGGGCATGACGCTTAAGGTCAGGAAAACAGCCTGAATCATGCTACCATGGATGGCAACAGGACGGGAGGATCGCGTCGATGAATGAAGATTTGAAGCAGTGGCTCAAGGCTTTAATTGAAGAGGAATGCGCGCCCAAGCCGATCGAAATCGCCCCGCGCTGGCACGGTGGAACGCTCACCCTGAAGCCTGGGAATGATTCCCAGCCGAAGGACATTCCCATCGACGTCCTCTTCAAGAAAATCATCGGCATTCGGGAAAGTCTGCGGGTGCTCGAACAAAAGATCAACGGTCATCCCCAGCTTTCGGCCGAAGACAAGATCAATCTGCAGGCCTACATCACCAAATCCTACGGTTCACTCACCACCTTCAATATCCTCTTCAAGGAGGGCAAGGATAAATTCGTCGGCAGCGGCGGCGACGGTGAAGACGGCGGGACCGGCAAACAGAAGCTGACCATGGCCGAAGCCAAGGCCAAACTCGGTTTGAATGAATACGGCAAATGATCAGTCGATGGGCTTGAACAGAGCTTCCTGCTTTGTCTCATTCATGTCGATGGACGATCGCACATCCATATCGTGTTCGATACAGGCCAGCGACATGGCAAAATCCTGGATGAACAGCGCGAGCCCGATCATCAGAAGGATAAGCGCAAAGATGAAGAAGAACTGTGGGATATACAGCGCTTCCACGCCATAGCTCAGCGAGAAAAACAGAACGAAAACCGTTATGGAAATGCTGAAGATCGACACCACACCGAGGATGATGGCCAGACGCAGCATCCTGGCCCTCTTGTAAAGGGAACGCAGCTCGCGGTTCAAATGATCGGTGCCGATTTCCTTGCGATACAGTTTCGGCCCGTCGCGCAGAAGGGCGCGAATGCGATCGATCACCCGACCGTAACGCAAAGTCATGGTGGACAGGATTCCGCCAATGCCGGTGATCAGAAAGACGGGAGCGATGGATGCTGACATGAGTCTGGCCAGTTCGGAACTATCCGTTGCCATCATGCGGGAATCTCCTTGAACAAGCCTCTTTCCTCATATCTTATCAAAATGGCGGACTCTTCTGCATATGTCATTTAGACATTATGAGCCACGCAGTTCATTAAGAAAAAATTAGGGAATAAAGAAAGACGGGCTGAGCAGGAAGAGAAAGAAGGAGTCGGAAGTGGCGGGAGCGACGGGACTTGAACCCGCGGCCTCCGGCGTGACAGGCCGGCGTTATAACCAACTTAACTACACCCCCATCCGACGAGTTGTGAAGATACTGAAACCGAAGAGGATTGTCCAACATTTTTTTGGAAAAAAATGAGGAATTTCAATGCTCTAGGATGACACATCAAAAAGCCTCTACCAGGTTTCCTGATAGAGGCTTCTATAATTCTCGCTTATAGCGATTAACTTACAAAGATGGCGGGAGCGACGGGACTTGAACCCGCGGCCTCCGGCGTGACAGGCCGGCGTTATAACCAACTTAACTACACCCCCGCTAGGAGGACTCCATAATTATTGGTTTCAGAAACTTTTGTCAATACCAAAGCCCCGGAAAAATTTCATTTCTTCGGCGAGAAAATGGTCGTGGCTGCAAACAGCCATTTGGCAAGGTCTAGCGCCGGTGCTTCGCCAGCCAAAAGCAGGTAGTAATCGCTTCCATAGTTGGTGGCGATCAGGTTGATGCCTTGACCTTTCAACGCCGGAATTTCGTTTTGCAGCGGCTTGGGCGCGCCTTCCAGGTCCTTGCCATACTGAAAGAACCAGGCGCTCTTATACACAAAGCTTCGCGTTTTAGGAAAGTGACGCTTGGCAATCGGGTACA
>NZ_BDFO01000001.1:5981345-6991345 GCF_001748245.1 Oligoflexus tunisiensis
CACCATTCATCTGGTACCGCGTCACGACCGGGTTCTGGTCCAGGTACGGGACGATGGGCGGGGCCTGAACCTCAAGGCCATCGAGGAGCGCGCGATTGTCAGCGGGATGATGCAGCCGGGCGAGGCGTTAACCCGACCCAGAATTCAGGACTTTCTCTTTGCCGCCGGATTCAGCTCCGCCAGCCAAATCAGCGAGTTGTCCGGACGTGGTGTGGGAATGCATGCCATCCGGGAATTTGTGTCCGAAGCCGGGGGCCAGGTTTATCTGGAGATCGGGGAACCCGTGGACCACCATGCGACCCTGACAGTTGTCGTGGACCTGGCCGCGAGCTTTTTTCCGGGCATGACGCTTAAGGTCAGGAAAACAGCCTGAATCATGCTACCATGGATGGCAACAGGACGGGAGGATCGCGTCGATGAATGAAGATTTGAAGCAGTGGCTCAAGGCTTTAATTGAAGAGGAATGCGCGCCCAAGCCGATCGAAATCGCCCCGCGCTGGCACGGTGGAACGCTCACCCTGAAGCCTGGGAATGATTCCCAGCCGAAGGACATTCCCATCGACGTCCTCTTCAAGAAAATCATCGGCATTCGGGAAAGTCTGCGGGTGCTCGAACAAAAGATCAACGGTCATCCCCAGCTTTCGGCCGAAGACAAGATCAATCTGCAGGCCTACATCACCAAATCCTACGGTTCACTCACCACCTTCAATATCCTCTTCAAGGAGGGCAAGGATAAATTCGTCGGCAGCGGCGGCGACGGTGAAGACGGCGGGACCGGCAAACAGAAGCTGACCATGGCCGAAGCCAAGGCCAAACTCGGTTTGAATGAATACGGCAAATGATCAGTCGATGGGCTTGAACAGAGCTTCCTGCTTTGTCTCATTCATGTCGATGGACGATCGCACATCCATATCGTGTTCGATACAGGCCAGCGACATGGCAAAATCCTGGATGAACAGCGCGAGCCCGATCATCAGAAGGATAAGCGCAAAGATGAAGAAGAACTGTGGGATATACAGCGCTTCCACGCCATAGCTCAGCGAGAAAAACAGAACGAAAACCGTTATGGAAATGCTGAAGATCGACACCACACCGAGGATGATGGCCAGACGCAGCATCCTGGCCCTCTTGTAAAGGGAACGCAGCTCGCGGTTCAAATGATCGGTGCCGATTTCCTTGCGATACAGTTTCGGCCCGTCGCGCAGAAGGGCGCGAATGCGATCGATCACCCGACCGTAACGCAAAGTCATGGTGGACAGGATTCCGCCAATGCCGGTGATCAGAAAGACGGGAGCGATGGATGCTGACATGAGTCTGGCCAGTTCGGAACTATCCGTTGCCATCATGCGGGAATCTCCTTGAACAAGCCTCTTTCCTCATATCTTATCAAAATGGCGGACTCTTCTGCATATGTCATTTAGACATTATGAGCCACGCAGTTCATTAAGAAAAAATTAGGGAATAAAGAAAGACGGGCTGAGCAGGAAGAGAAAGAAGGAGTCGGAAGTGGCGGGAGCGACGGGACTTGAACCCGCGGCCTCCGGCGTGACAGGCCGGCGTTATAACCAACTTAACTACACCCCCATCCGACGAGTTGTGAAGATACTGAAACCGAAGAGGATTGTCCAACATTTTTTTGGAAAAAAATGAGGAATTTCAATGCTCTAGGATGACACATCAAAAAGCCTCTACCAGGTTTCCTGATAGAGGCTTCTATAATTCTCGCTTATAGCGATTAACTTACAAAGATGGCGGGAGCGACGGGACTTGAACCCGCGGCCTCCGGCGTGACAGGCCGGCGTTATAACCAACTTAACTACACCCCCGCTAGGAGGACTCCATAATTATTGGTTTCAGAAACTTTTGTCAATACCAAAGCCCCGGAAAAATTTCATTTCTTCGGCGAGAAAATGGTCGTGGCTGCAAACAGCCATTTGGCAAGGTCTAGCGCCGGTGCTTCGCCAGCCAAAAGCAGGTAGTAATCGCTTCCATAGTTGGTGGCGATCAGGTTGATGCCTTGACCTTTCAACGCCGGAATTTCGTTTTGCAGCGGCTTGGGCGCGCCTTCCAGGTCCTTGCCATACTGAAAGAACCAGGCGCTCTTATACACAAAGCTTCGCGTTTTAGGAAAGTGACGCTTGGCAATCGGGTACATGCTGAGAGTAAAGGGCTGGCCCGCGGGATTCTTCAGGCGCATCATCAGCAGCGTACGTTCGTCCAGGGTGGTGGAGCTGACCGTCACGAGCTCGTAGTCCACCCCGGCCCGCTTCATCGCAAAACCTTCGTAGGGCGTGAGTTTCTGCATCACCTCACTCACCGCGTCCTTGTCCCAGGTCCTGCCGTCATGTCCCGGCGCGGGCGGATTTTTATAAAAGGCCACCAGCTGTTCCACCAGTTCCGGAAAGGGCCCCACTTTCGAGCTATCCACGGAACGCGGAACGGTTTTGACCACAAGGGTCATGTAGACACCTGTCAAGGCCACCAGGGCGGCCAGAATCCAGAACACGACACGGCTGTTGTAGGTTTTTTTCGTTGCTGTCGTCATTCGAGTCTATCCTTAGGCAGATAAATGTTTGGAACGCATGGAAACGTCAGGTTGCAGGGCAAGCCACGACAGAGCCACCGGGAACGGTCGGCTGTGCAGCTTGAAAGCATCGGAAAATATTTCACGGCGCAGCGGCTGGCTGCCCGAGAGTCGGGCCAGCAGCGCGGCATAGGCCGATTTGCCAAACACGCGAGCCACGGCCGCATCAGCACGCATGGCACTGGAGCGACTGAACCACCAGAAAACCAATGCCCCGGGCAGGGTCAGCAGCACCGTGAGCGTACTCGTGACAACGACTTCCACCGTATCCGATGAGGTCGCTTCCTCTTCCGTCTGCCTGAGACTGGTTCCCAAGAGAAACGCCAGCATCCGGGCCACATAAAGAGTGAACGCGAAGATCATACCTTCCATAAAGGCCAGTCCCTTGACGTCGCCACTCTTGAAATGCAGAAGCTCGCGCCCCATCAGAATTTCCAGCTCCTCCGCGGAGAGCGTCTGCAAAGCGCCGCGCGACAGCACCAGAGTGCTGTTCTTCAAGGTCACGCCGGTGATATAGGCATTGAGCTCAGGCTGTTCGTAAATGCCGAGCTGCGGTTTGGCCTTCAAAGCGAGGCGGTCCACAGCTTTCTGCAAAACCATTTCCGCACGCTCCCCATCCGGATCGGCCTGATCCAAAGGAAAAAGATCGACGCGCATGGCCCAATTGGCAATATGTCGGGAGAGAAGGAGACAGCTCAAGCCACCCAAAAGGGCCCAAATGGCAAAACCCAGGAGCACGTTCTGCGGATCGCGTTGCCACTCTACAAATTTGGGACCAAGCGGAATGATGAAATACCAGAACACGAACATGGCCATGATACCAAGGAAGGTCAGGACAGAGCCCAGGATGTGACGCAGCATGAAGCCCTCGCCCTAAAGATTGACCGCCGCCGTGGAAGGTTTTTTCTCTTCCTCACGCAGGCTGACTAGGACATTCTGAATGGCGTCGATTTCCTGCGGCGAAAGCTTGCCTTTCACGCGATAGCGCACGCGACCGGCTCCATCAACCAGGACGCTTTGCGGAATGGCCCGCACCTTATAGGCCAGAGCGGTTTCCCCCTCCTCGTCCAAAAGCACGGTGAAGGGCGCTTCGGCCAGCATTCCGGAATCGCGCAGAGCGATCGCGGTTTCATAGCTCGAAATACCAATAACCGTGAGAGATCCATCCTGATACTGGTTCACCAGTTCCTCCAGCATGGGCTTTTCCTCGCGACAGGGCACACACCAGCTGGCCCAGAAGTGCAGAAGGACCGTGTGACCTTTGAGGTCCTGCAGGGTCACCTGGGTCTTGCCGGTCAGCGCCGCCGGAGCCACATGCTTTTGCAAGGGCAAGGCAAAGGCTGGAGCGACTTCGAAGCGTTCGTAATGCACCAGCTTTTCATCCAACTGCCCGAACCAGCGCTGCATCCCGAAATAGGTTGCGATCAAAATGCCAGCGACACAGAGGGCGATCAGCCAGGATTTATTATTGTTCTTCGGATTGTCCACGTTTAATGACTCGATAAATGGTGTAGCCCACGGACCCCATAAAGATCAGTGGAACAAAGGAAAGCCATGCCGTCGAATAATTGTAGGCCTGCCTCACCGGCTCCGGCGTCTCACCTGTGCAGACCGCGCAGGCCAGCGCTTCCGAGGCCTGCCAACCAAAACTCAGCAGCAGGAAAAACCAGTTAAAAGTAGACAACCGCATAGAAGAGAGGCCAGATCGCAACGATGAAAAACCAAAAGATTTGGAGTGCTTTGAATTGGTCACGGTTGATCCTTCCACGGCTCATCAGCCGGTAAACAATCATCAAGGCCACGACGCCCGATGCTGCATGCAAACCATGACTGCCGACCAAAAGGAAAAAAGTGGCGCCGAAAACGCCGGAGGTCATGGTCAAACCATAGCGGATCAGCTGCAGCCACTCATAACCCTGCGACGTCACGAAAAAGAGGCCCGTAACGATAGAGAGGGCAAAAAAGGTGCGCGCCTTGTCTTTCCCAAAGTTACGACCCGCCAGGTACAGCAGGAGGCCACTGCTCAGCAGCACCAAGGTATTAAAGCCGGTGGCCAGGAGCGGCAGACGCACGCTCTCCGGCGGCGACCAGATGCCGGCCGTTGACTTGATAACGGTGTGCGAACTGACGAGGGCCAGGAAAAACATGACTTCCGTGGTCACGAAAATCAGCATGCCAAGAACGCTATTAGGGAAGGCTGCTTTGCGAGAGGATCGTGACCCTGTCGGTAGACTCATGGTCTGAGCCATAGGGACTCCTTGAGAATGCAAACAACCCGGCCGTATGGCACGACCGGGCTCTTCGAAAATGAATCAATGCTCGACTGGGGCGTTGCCCTTGTGCTGCTCGATGAGCTTATGGGCCGCTTCATTGGTCCAATTGTTTCCATCGGGCTTCATGCTATCCGCTGCGGTTCCAAGGAAAAACAGGAAAACCATCAGCAACATGGAATAGAGCAGATACCAGATATACTTCTTTTCCACTTTCAGGTGCATGAAATACGCCGCCACCATCAGCGCCTTGACTATGGCGATACCAAAGGCGGTAATCAAGGTCAAGGTGCGAATACCGATCTCAGGGCCGACGATACTGACCACGAGAAGGGCCAGAAGGATCCAGTAAATCTTTAAGTAGAATGCCGGGCCGTGATGTTCTTCGTCTTTACTATGTGCATGATCTGCCATTTAAGCCTCCCAACCGATCATTTCGCGATATAGAGCAAGGGGAACAGAAAGATCCAGACGATATCCACAAAGTGCCAGTAGATACCGATGAGTTCGACGCGATGCATGTTCTTCTTCTGCAGCACATCGAAGGAGATAATTCCCATGATCACCATACCAGCAATGACGTGAACGGCATGGATGCCAGCAGCTGTATAGTAGAACGACCAAAAGAGTTCCGAAGTTATGGTGTAACCCGCCAGGATTTCTCCGGTCCACTCAATCGATTTCACCACGAGAAAGCTGAGACCGCCAGCGATGGTCATCCAGATGTACTTGAAGGATTTCAGGTGATCCTTCTGTTCGGCATAGTAGTGAGCCAGAACAATGAACAAGGACGAAGTCAGAAGGATGAAAGTGTTGATCGCACCCGCTGTCGTATTGGTGTGAGCCGAACTTTCCGACCAGAAATCAAATTTGATCCGCAGCATGATGTAATACATCAGAAGACCGCCGAAAATCACGATCTCTGATCCGATGACCCACCAGACCGCCAAGCGGCCGGTTGGGATACCTGTAACACTGCGACCCGTCGCTACTGGAGTTTGCATTCCCACGTTCTCTTCCTCTGCAGATTAGGCTTTCTCGTTTTGCGGCCAGAAATCTTGAGCGCGACCTGGCACACTGAATTCATAAGGACCCCGATAGACTTCAGGAAACACCTCGAAGTTGCCATGGGGAGGAGGCGACGGAGCGACCCATTCCAGAGTGTTGGCATTCCATGGGTTTCTGCCGGCTTTGGCTCCCCGGAACATGCTGTAGAAGAAGTTAAAGAAGAAGACGAACTGGAACAGGATCACAGTCACAACCGAAAGGGTCGCGATAATACGCAGATCCTGGAGTCCAGGCGTCGCCAACTGAGGGAAGTTCGCATAAGTAAAGATACGACGGTGATCACCCGCTGCTCCGGTAAAGAACAGAGGCAGGAAGATCGTATTGAACGGAATGAAGGTACCCCAGAAGTGGATCTTGCCCAGCGTTTCGTTCATGAAGCGGCCGAACATTTTGGGGAACCAGTAATAGACACCAGCAAACACAGCGATCACAGCGATCGGCACGAAGGTATAATGGAAGTGCGCGATTACAAAGTAGGTATCATGGAAGTAGATATCCGCACCGCTGGCGCCAAGGAAGATACCGGTCACACCACCGATCAGGAAGGTGGCCAGGAACGCCAGGGCGAAGAGCATGGCGGTGGTAAAGCGGATGGAGCCGCCGTACAGGGTCGCGATATAGACGAAGAGCATCTCGGCGATGGGAATCGAGATCAAAACGGTCGTGACCGTGAAGATGTTGGCCATGCGCGGGTCGATACCGGCGATGAACTGGTGGTGAGCCCACACGAAGAAGCTCAAGACACCCGTGGCAATCGTGGTGAACAGGACGGTTTTATACGCAAAGAGTTTTTTACGGGAGAAGGTTGTCATCACTTCCGCCACGATACCCATGGCTGGGAGGAGCACAACGTAGACCTCGGGGTGACCGAAGAACCAGAACAAGTGCTGCCAGAGAACCGGGTCACCACCGCGGGCCGGATCGAAAAAGCCCGTCCCAATCGTCTGATCAAAGATGAGCATGATGGCGCCGGCGACCAGCGGACCAACCGAAGCCATGAAGAGGATACTGGCGATCACGATCATCCAGAGGACGATGGGAATATCGAGATACTTCATGCCTTTGGCACGCGCGTTCATCAAAGTCGTGATGAAGTTGATACCACCGAGGAGGAAAGCCACGAATTCAAGGGCCACAGCCACGAGCCAGAGCGTGGAACCCCACGGAGTCAAGCTATACTCGGCTTTGGCCGAGAGCGGTGGATAAGCCGTCCACGCGCCACCGAAACCACCGCCGGGAACGAAGAAGCTGGCGATCAGAATGACGACCGACAGAAGGAAGATTTGATACGAGAGGCGGTTGATCCGGGGAAAGACCATATCATCCGCACCAATCATGAGCGGAATCAGGAAATTACCGAAGGCCGCGATCAAAACAGGCATCGCGAACCAGAAGATCATGATCGATCCGTGGTTCGTAATAAGGGAGTTATACTCTGCCGTCGTCACCAGACCAAAGAAGGGAACTTCCTTGCCGGGGAAAGCGAGCTGCATACGGAAGACATAGGACATATAAGCACCGATACAACCCATAAGGATACCGGTGAGGAAGTACTGCATCCCAATGACTTTATGATCGACAGAAAAAATGTACTTCTGCCAGAAGCTCATATGGTGATGGTCGTGATGCGCTGCGTTCGTACTGCTTGACATATTTCACCTAATCGTTAATCGGAGATTCAAATCAGTGTGATTGAGCCACTTTCTGTTGGGTCGCCAGCCATTGCTCATACTGCTCGGGCGTATCCACGTGGATGCGGCCCATCATGATGCCGTGACCGATCCCGCACATCTCTGCGCATTGGATATCAAAGGTGCCGGTCATCGTGGGCGTGAACCAGCCGGTAATCACACGGCCTGGGATGGCATCCTGTTTCAGACGGAACACAGGCACCGAGAAGTTGTGGAGAACGTCGGTCGCTTCCAGTTTGTAGTGGTAGGTCTGGCCAACCTTCACGTGCAGTTCTTCCACTGTTTCCACGTCGTCGGCGGTGCCGAGGATCCCATCCTTACCGGAGTGAACGAAGCGCCAGGACCACTGCTGACCGATCACGCGAATGGTGTCATCGGCAGGCGGGAGCTTCTGCTTCACGGTGTACCAGACATTGATCGCCATGACGATGATGACGACATCGCAGATCAGAATCAGGTTGTGAGGCCAATGAATCCACTTCATTTCCTCTTTCTTTTCGCCCGTAATGTATTGGGCTCTGACGCCCTCTTTGTGGCGGAACTTGACGATCAGCCAAATCAAAACACCTTCGGCGATCAACCACCAGAAGCCACCCAGAATCGCAACCCACGCGATCAGGTGATCGATATCACTTGCAAAGGTCGACGCGCTTTCACGCAGCAGAGACATAAAATTCAGCATAAAATATTATCCCTCAACGTCTTAGCGCAAAACAAAGTACAACACCGCGGCGCCGTAAGCTACGACTCCCGCAACGATGATGTAAAACAACTTCTTACTCAGCTGATCAGCGTCATCCGATTTCACCGGGCATCCTCAAGTCTTATTGTTTTGGTTGTTGCTGTTTTTGATTAAGCACATTGATGTAAGACACGACATCCAACATGCTTTCGGGACTGAGTAGAGCAGCCATAGGTCGCATGGTGGCGCCGGTGGGATCTTTGGCAGGATCACCTGCCCGGATTCCGGCTTTGAAATTATGCAGCTGAGAGAGCAGATACCAGTCGCTGGACCCAGCCAGAGGGGGAGCATTCAGCGCCTGGTTACCCTGGCCGTTCTCACCATGACATGAGATACAGACCTGGTAGGCGGTCTGGCCTTTGATGGGACGCCCCTTGACGGTAGGCTCCAGCTTGGGTCGCGGCAAGGCCGCGACGAACTTCGAGACCGCTTCGATATCATTTTGATTCGTGAAGAGTGACTTGGCCATGGGACGCATGCGCATGCCACCTAGATCCCGCGGGTGCGTTCCCCGCACACCTTCATAGAACTTCGTGAGCTGAGCCTTTAGATACCACTCAGGCAAACCCGCGATCGCAGGGGCTGCCAGGTCCTGGCGCCCCTCACCCTGTTCACCATGACAATAGGTACAGAGTTTATAGGTTCGTTCGCCCCGGCCGTTGTCCTGAGACAACGCGTTGCCTGATGCAAGAAGGGCTGCAAGGGAAATAGAATGAAAACCCACCCGGAAAAACTTCATCTAGCACCTACTGAGGTCCATATTGCGACGAGACAGCATTTTAAAATCCGGCTTATTACATCATAACTCCGCAAACGGAAGCAACCGAAAGCTACTTTTTTTTTCCCCTCGCACACCGCGTGAAATCCAAAAGAGGGTGGCACTTCACGCGAAACGGAAGTGAAATAAAACATGATGGAGAACCGGGTAAATTGGATGAGTCCTGGATTCACCCACGCAGATAAAAAAAAACAAAAAGCCGAAGCACAGCATGCTTCGGCTTTTGAGAAAGCTAATTTTTAAAAACGTCGAAACAGAATCAGCTCAGGACGGACTTGGACGCTTTCGCGACGCGAACTTTTTCGCGCTTCTGGCCCTGGTAGCCAATGCCTGTTCTCTTCTTCGTCTTGGGATCGACCAGAGCCACATTGCTGATATGCACGGGCATCGCTTTGTCGATGATTCCACCCTCGTCGCCATTGGCGCCGGGACGGCTATGTTTTTTGAAAATGTTTTGACCGGCGACAAAGACTGCGTTTTTCTTGAAGTCAACGCGATCGATCTTGCCCACACCGCCTTTGGACTTGCCGGTGAGGATGACGACTTCGTCGCCTTTCTTCAAACGAAACTTTTCCTGATATTTCGTCTTTGTAGTCTGAGCCATGTCGGGTATCCATTTAAACGTTGATGATTCTGGTTTTTACAGCTTTTTTGGCGAATCTTGCCCTAAGCGAACTTCTCTAGTACGGGAAAGTCCCCGTCAAGTCAAGAGAACTTTGACCAGGACCGGCCTTGATGCCTGCCTGGCTTCCCCCGGGCAAGTCCGTCGGTTATAAGAGAAAGGAACCACGTGGATGAGGAGTGCGATTTTGAAATGCCTTTCCCTGTTGATTTGTATTATGACTTTTTTAACCTTTTCCCTCCCCGGCCTTGTGGCTCAAGAATTTGACCCTGATGGCAAGACCCGGCTCGACATACGGCCAAATGACGTCATCATCTGGGAAGGCGTGCAGGCCGTGCAGGATCGGGACGGGCACCTGCTGGTGGGCTTGCGTCTTCGGACCAAGGACAATTTTTCCATCTACAAAAGTCGCCTGAAGGTGCAGGCGCGCGGCGGATTCATCGCCTCCATCAAGTCCGCCCCCACCCCACGTCTGCAGGAAGATCCTTTGGGGGAAGGCCAGGTCGAAGTCTACGATGGCGGCGATTTTGAAATCGAACTGATCGGCACCGAAAAGTATACCGACAGCATGCTGTCTGTCGGCGTGACGTTTCTCGGCTGCACCCACAAAATCTGCCTCTTTCCTTATACCGAGGAATTGGAAATTCCCGTCTACAACGACACGAGTGGAATCAGCGCGGCTGCGTCCACCAGCGAGGAATCGACTGGACTTAAGGATTTTTCGAGTCCGACCGATACCGCCGCGACGATCAGTGAAGCTCCCAGCACGAGCCATCTCACGACGGAAGAAAAATATGCCGAGCGCCTGAAAAGCGGACAGCTGCCCTGGGGCATCGTCCTGCTGGTCGTATTTCTCGGCGGCGTGGCCACCAACCTGACTCCTTGCGTTTTCCCGATGATCCCCATCACCCTGCGCCTTCTGGCTCAGCAAGGCCACGCGCGCCTCGCTTCGACTCTGGTTTATGCACTCGGAATCATCGTGACCTATACCGGACTCGGACTGGTCGCAACCCTGGGCGGCGGTGTGTTTGGTTCGATCCTGGCGAATCCCTGGGTGAATGTGGGCTTTGCCATTATTTTCGTGGTGCTCGGCATGACCATGCTGGGTTTTGGTGACCTCAGCAAACTGCAGGCTTTCGGTTCCCAGATGGGCGCTGGAAAATCGTCCTTTTTGAATGCGTTCGGCATGGGCGCCGGCGCCGGTCTTGTGGCCGCTCCGTGCACGGGTCCGATCATGGGCGCGCTGCTGGCTTATGCCACGACCCTGAATAGCGTCGGACAATCCCTGGGACTCTTTTTCCTTTACAGCACGGGCTTTGCCCTGCCCTATGTGTTCCTTGGGATGGCGGCCAAACGTGTGACGGCCTTCAAGGTCAGCCCGCGCATTCAGGTGAGCGTGAAGATCCTCTTCTCCGCGGCCATGTATGCCCTGGCTCTTTACTATTTAAAGAATCCTCTGCAGGAATGGATCAAACCCGTCCAGGGCTATTGGTTCAAACTCTTCATCGGCCTGCTCGTCATCAGTCTGCCGATCCTGATCCTGATCGTCCGAAACTCCTCGCTGATCCTGCGCAAAGGTGTGCAGCTGGCTCCCACAATTCTGCTCGGTTGTGCGCTCTTCGCCGGCATTCAGTGGCTTTCGGGCGGCGATATTTCCACGAAACTCGACTGGCTCAAGGACGAATCCACAGCTTACACGGAGGCGCAAAAGACCGGACGCCCCATTTTGATCGATGGCTGGGCCGACTGGTGCATTGCCTGCAAGGACATGGACAAAACCACGTTCCAGGATCCCGAGGTGATTTCCTTGCTGCAAGACGAGTGGGTAATCGTTAAACTTGACATGACTCAAAACACAGACGCTGATATGGCTCTTGCGGAGAAGTATGGAATGCCCGGCCTTCCAACGCTGGTCCTGGTTCCCGCCGATGGTGACCTCAGCCGAAGCCGTACGCTCACCGGCTATGTCGGTGCCAAACGCCTCCTCGATGAGTTGCGGTCTTTCAAAGGGAAGTGATCATGCGGCAGTACCTGCTCTACGTTACAGCTCCGTCGCGCCTGGCTGCTATCACAGCAGCCCTGGAACGTCTGGAAGCCAAGAGGCTTCCAGACGATGGAGCCCTGACACAAAACTTTGAATTGAACCATCGCCTGCTGAAGGGCATGACGATGCGCATTCATCTGCTCGCGGATATCGACGGGGTCGCGCCCTTTCTGCGTCAAAATCCGGTCGATCTTCTCATCTATGATGAACGGGGTGATGATGCGGTGGAAGCTGTGGCCGCCGTTCAGCATATCGGGCGCGACGTCAGCTCGCTCACCCAGCTTTGGGGGCCGGACTTTCATTTTCCCAATTCCCGCATCGTCACCGTGCTGAAGCAGACGGCCGATGTCGATCACCGCGTCTTCATCCTGGGTCGTTTGAATGTGCGCGACGTGATCATCGATCCCGCAAAAACCGCCCTCATGCTCCGCTGGCTGCGTGAAGTGCTCTATGCGGGGATCATCCGGGAAAACAAGGTGGGTTTGGCTTTGAGTGGCGGGGCCATCGAGGGTCTTTTGTATCAGACCGGCGCCATCCTCGCTTTGAAACACGCCTTCGATGGACGCAGCATTTACACCTGCGATGTTATTTCCGGTATCAGCAGCGGCAGCATCGTCGGTTCGATGGTGGCCAATCAGATCGAAGTGGAAGAGCTGGTGCGGGGGGTCATGGATCTCACCTCCCGCTATCCGCCGCTGAAACTCTCGACCATCTTCGACCTCGCCGGCCTTCATATTCTCAAGCGGGTGGTCAGCAGCTCCCTGAAAATGCGCCGGGTCAAACTCAGCCAGTGGCTCGAAGCCACGATGGAGTCCATTCCCACCGGCTTTTTCAAGGGTGATAAGCTCGAAGCCTATTTCCATGAACTTTTCGTCGATCATGGAGTCAGCGATAATTTTGATGGCGTCAAACCCAGGCTTTATATCGGCGCCACCGATCAGGATACTTTTGATCATGTCACGCTCGGCCGCTTCCCTCACGATCGCATGCAGATCAGCGCCGCGGTGCGGGCCTCCTGCTCCCTGCCGCCGCTCTTTACGCCCAAGGCCATCGGCGACCGCTGGTATATCGATGGTCAGGTCACGAAGAGCTGCAACCTCGAATCCGTGGTGGAGGATGGCACGCGCCTTGTGTTTGTGATCGATCCCATGAAACCCTATCGGGCCACGATCGCCGGCACATCGGATATCAAGGGCGGTTACTATGGGGTCGTGCAGATGGTCAAGGCCCTGGTTTCCACGCGTTTTGAAGCCTCGCTGCGCGCCGTCTCCGAACAGTATCCCGATGTCGACTTTCTGGTCTTTCAACCGGACGAAGAATGTGCACGTCTGATGGCCGGATCACCTCTGCGTGCCCGCCTCCGTATTGAAGTCATCGAGGTGGCGTTCCAAAGCACGTTGCGGCGGCTGCGGGAGCGGCATCGGGTGTATGCAGCCAAAACGAGCCGATACGGATTTGAACTGAAAAGCATCGATGCCTTGCGGAAACTCGAAAATTCGTACAAAGACATTATCGAGAATATGGGCCACTAAATAACAAGGTACTTCTATGCAACCGGCATTGACCCTCTATCATTATTGGCGATCCTCCTGCTCCTGGCGCGTGCGCTGGGCTTTGGCCATGAAGGGCGTGAGCTATGAATCGGTTCCCGTGAATCTTCTGCAGGGCGAGCAAAAAAGTGAGGCCTATCTTGCCATGAATCCCACCGGCCAGGTGCCGACCTTGAAGGTTGGCGATCGCCTCCTTACGGAATCCCTGGCGATCCTCGAATGGCTGGAGGAGACGTATCCGCATGAGCCGCTTCTGCCCAAGGATCCCTGGGAACGGGCCCGGGTGCGCGAACTCACTCTGATGGTGGTGGCGGGCATTCAGCCGGTGCAGAATCTCAAAGTGGGACGCTTTTATTCCGAGGATCAAAGGCAGCGCGAGGCCTGGAATCAGCATTTCATTGAAGAGGGCTTTGACGCGATTGAAAAAAAGCTGGCCGGCACCAAAGGACCTTATGCCTTTGGTCAAAGTTTGACCTTCGCTGACATCGCTCTGGTGCCTCAGGTTTATAACGCTCTGCGATTCAGCGTGGAAATGCGCCGTTTCCCCCGGATTGAAGCGATTTATACCCATTGCCTGAAGACGGATGAATGTGAAAAGGCTGCTCCCCACCGGCAGCCGGGAGCGCAACCTTAAGGGCCTGGCCGCCGCCAGAGCGGAGCTGACCGAGCCACGCAGAATGAGGGGCCTTTTCAACACCCTCTAAGGATTGCTGGTGGCCTGATACGGAACCTTTGCATCGGCCGCGAGGGCCTGCGGCAAAAGCACATCCATGAGCGGCATGGCGACGTCCACACCTTCATACCAGCGCTTGTAATAGAAGTAATTGCGCATCACCAGCTTCACATACGAGCGTGTTTCCCGATAAGGAATGCGTTCGATGAAGACGATCATATCGCTGCTATCGATCGATTCGAGCCAGCGTTCGGTGGCTCTGGGGTTGGCGTTGTAGCTGGTCAGCACAAACACAGGGCTCCGGTACTTTTGAAAAAGCCGATGCACGTGCTGCACGCCCAGCGTGATATTCACTTCAGGCTCACTCAGAAGACTTTCATCATTCAGCACGCGGTTGACGCGCGCAAGTTTCTCGGCCTCGCCCACATAGTCACCGCGAACCGCACGCGCTTCCATCTTGGCCGTACCAGGCATCAGCTGCATCAGGCCGCGCGCACCCACCGCGGACCGTGCCCGGGGATTGAAGACACTCTCCTGGCGAATGATGGCATTCACGTAGGCGGGATCAACCTTCATCTTCTTCGCGTAATGGGTCACGTAATTGCTGAAAGCCCGAGGAAAGAGCACCCGTTCCATGCCGCGCGGCAGAGTCAAACGATAGGATTTCGGCAGGTTCTGATAGATGCGTATGGCGGCGAGCCAGTCACCGGCGGCAAATTGAAAGAGAGCCTTGGCCAGCTGCCGATGGGTATCGTTGGATTCCACGCGGATTTCCTTGATCTCACAGGCGGCATCATCCTTCATGCCGGCCAGCAGCAGGCGTTCGGCCCGCTGCAGCACCTTGCGTTCGGCCAGGGGAAATTCCTTGTACATTTCGCCTTTGTTGAACTGCGGCGAATGCACAGGGGGCAGCATGAAACGCTTCCGGGTGAGACGTTCCAGGGAGTAATGCCCCAAGGCTCCATAGAAAGTTGAATAGAATTCCTGAGCCAGACGGGCCCAGAAAAATTCCGCACGCGCATGATCACCTTTTTCCAGATAGAGCTTTCCAGCCCAGTAGAGGGCCATGGGCAAGGACGCACCATCGCGATCATCGACCGGCTTGACGGCTTCCAGATCAATCATCTGCAGCGCAAAACGCAAGGCATCGTCGCCGCGCTTCAGGAGGGTGGCCAGAACGATCATCGAGGAGAGGGCCTGGTTGGATTGCTCCGCGGTGGGGTAAAGCTCGATGAAGAAGCGATACTTTTCAATCGCCTCATCAAAGCGGCCTTCGTTTTCCACCACGCGCGCGTAGGTGAAAAGCGTATCCGCATGAATCTCAGGATATTCCTTTTCCGAGAGCAGCAGCATCTGGCTAAAAATGCGGCGGGCATCGTCAAATTCATCACGACCCCAGTGAATCAAACCAAGCCGTCTCTGGGCGAGAGCCGCCCCAGGAAAACCATAGGCGTCCTTCAGAGGCGCTTCGAGTTCCTGCCAGCTGGCGATACGAGCCCGGTCCCCTTTGGGTTTCAAGCAGCTATCAATTTTGCCGGCCACAGTTTCGACAATGAGAAGATTCTGTTTTTCGGTGTCCTCCTTCATGCCCCGGATCAAACTGTTGCGTGCCGCGGTGCAGTCTCCGTTCCCAGCCTGCTTTTCAGCCTGCAAAATGGGACCCACGGCGGTTCGCGTGTCGGGGACTTCAGGATTTTCTTCAAACAGATCCGGATTATCACTCACAAGGCGCGGAAAAGGTTGCAGGGCGGATGCGAGTTCCGCACGCATTTCCTTTTGCGTGGCCGGGCTTATGCCATAAACCAAAGCCCGGAGACCTTCCTCCACAAAACCCAGCGCATTGAATTCCTGAACGGTGGTGAGATAGCGGCGGGCGGAATCGGCAGTCAGGCTGCCTTTGTCCTGGGCCCTCAGGTCCTGCAGAATGGTTTTCTTTCGCGGGCAGCTGATGCCGCCGCGTTCGAGCAGAAGATCGCGGGCCTGAGCACGTTCCTTGGCATCCAACCCCGGATGTTCCGCTAAAGCCTGCAGAACATAGGGATACATGGGTTCATTGGCAAGCTGGCTGTCGCTATCGAGAGCCTGCGCGAGCGCGCCTTTGGCTACCGTTTTATCGTTCGATCCCTCCGTGCGGCGAAGGCGGAACAGCCAGGCGCTCGCGGGATCCCACGATTGCAGCGCGGCTTCAAATTCCTTGTCACCCGTGATTCCAAGCGGTGATCGGCCTTCATAAATTTTATGAAGCCAGATCTCCAAGGATGGATCCGCCTGCGCGATACCCTTCTTATGCTCACGCAGGACGTGTGTCTCAGGCGGGGTCGGGGCTTCCGCGCTGTCCGAGTAGGAAACAAACTGGAAGAGGCCGAGGGACACAAGGCACCGTAAGGCTCGCAACATAACTTCTAACCGCTTGAATGGCTTCTGGGATGAACTCTGAGTCCAGTCTACCATAGCAAGGGAAGAGAGGTTAAGCGGCGTTTTTTCGCCAGGTACGCATGATCAGAGTGCAGAATTTTCCGCGGGACCCTCGTTTTTCGAACTTTGATAAGAAAAAAATCTTTTACCAAAGATCGCGAGCTGTTCCCGAGGCACCCAACCGGTTTTTCCATCGGAAATTTGGATCTTGAACCAATCGCCTGATTTGTTGATCACGGCGCAGGGTGCTCCTTCATGTAGCTGGAAAATCACCACTGCGTTCCGAACGGTGGGACTGGCCAGGACATCCACCTGAGGAGCGGCGATCGCACCCCAATCCGGCTCGTGCCAGAGCCGATGCGCCAGGCCAAGACCGGGATAGAGAGCACTGAGCAGAAGCGCGATGCCAAGGACCCAGCTTAACCACGGCGCGCGGCCGGAACGCAGCTGCCAGCCCACAAGGCAAAGAGCGAGAGCCAAAGGAATCACCGTGCACCAGAAAAGCGTGCGCTCTGTGAACCAGCGGGTGGCGCGGATATCACGCCAGCGATCGGAGGTCAGGTGACTTTCCAACTTATCGCGGCTTTTTTCCTGCAGAAAACGCACATTGTAACGAATGTCTGGATCCGCGGGATCCAGACTGCGCGCCCGCAGATGGGCGGCGAGGGCGGCACCTGTCTCACCATTCTTATAGAGATTGGTGCCCAGATTATAAAGAAGACTGGCACTCTCTTCCCCATCCTGAATGGCGGTGAGATAAATTTCAATGGCTTCCGCAAAATCACCCTGACGATAGGCGTCCGCTGCGGCGGCATAATCCCCGCTGCGATCCTTCGCCAGAAGCGGCTGCACAAAAACCAGGACAAGCATGAACATCAGGGCGCGCATCTTTGTTCCACCTCCGCCAGCAGTTGATCGACTTTTTGCAAAGCCTCACGACCGCGACTCTGATCCGCGGCCGATGCTGCAAAACGCAGCTGATCGAGATGCTGCCAGACGCGACGCATTTCCTCGATCGTGGGCGCGGAAAGTCCATGTTGCTGCAGCTGTTGCTCCAAATCACGCAGAGTCAGGGAACTGCCTTTGATACTGAATTTATCGCCCATATACTGACGAATGGAGCTTTGCGCGAGTCCAACCGCGGCCTGCACATCCTGCTGGTCCAGGAGCATGCGCGCTTCATGCAGCTGTTTGCTGGCCATTTTCAGAGCGCGATCCGCTTTCTTCCGTTGATCGCGCTGCCCTCCCTGACGGCGCAGCCACCAGGCCCAGCCACCCCAGCCCAAAAAGCCAAGACTGCCGAGCAGCAGAGCGCCCGCGGCCACCTGATCACGGGTCTGGATGGTTTGCCGGGACGTGAGCCGTTCCACCGGATGCGGTTCCAAAAGATCACTGGCCAGGGAACGAACCTCCGCGGGAGGCGTGGGGGCAGGCCCAGTCTTTGGATGCGTTTCCGGAGTCGCGTCGGCGGCGGGAGGCGTCCCCGCAGCGGCGGAACCACTGACCTGAAGGGATCCCAGGTCGATCACCATATCCTGATACTGACCGATGGTGGTATTGAAATACTGGATTTTCAAGCTTCCGAGCTGCAGTTCACCCGGAACGGTCGGCACGATCGCGATCTTGAAACTGCGCTGGCCGAGAACACCGTGTGAAGCATCCAGGGTGTCGCTCGACTGCGGCTTGTCCTTGTAGATCTTCGCCCGATCGCCGAGATCGAGAGCCGGTTCTGCCATCCCGCTGGTGACACCCTGGCCTTCGATGGTGAGCGTCAGCGTTGCTGTTTCGCCCACCTGAACGGCGGTCTGAGAGAGTTCAGCGCGGCCCTTGAATTCCCCGACGAGCCCACTGAAATCCGCGCGACGGCCGGCCACGGGCAAGGGCATCACTTCAATTACGGTCGGGGCACTGCGAACATGTTTTTCCGTGGTGTTGCCCGGTCCCCAGAGATCCTCGAGCAGGGAACGCGGGGAACGGCGCGGCTTGCTCGTGTCCACAAACCGCACATCGAGACCGGCGGCTGGCACTTCGAATTTGCCTTCCTTGCTGGGGATCAGAATCGCATTGATTTCCGTGACACTAAATTCCTGTCCGTCCACGACCCGGCTGTAATTTTTTTCACCATCGATCTTTTTCACCTGAAACCCATCCGGATAACGAAAATCCGGCTGCGCTCCGAGGATGCGGACCCGCGAATGAACGCGAATGCTCGATAGGACGGCTTCCCCAACATAGACCTTGTCCTTGGCCAGCGTGCGTTCAATAAATATGGGGCGATCCGCACGCGCCTGCGAGCCGGTGCCGGCCGGCTTCACGGTAAATTCAATCGGCAGGGTCTGCTCTTTTTTTCCATCGATGGTCATCACAATCGAAGGGATGGTATAAGTGCCCTCCTTCTCAGGAATCAACTCATACTGATACTGGACTTCGCGCGACATGCGGCCATTGATAATGGAAACACTCTGGCTGGTTCCCGCCTGCCTGACACTCAGGCCTGGCACCTCCGGAAACGCCGGTTCGCCCGCCGCCGATCCCTGAACCGAAAGTGTATAGATGAACTGGTCCTCGAGGCTGCCCTCGGGTTTATCCAATTCCCCCGTCAGTGTTCCCGCCAGGATCGATCCTGCGTAAAACAGGAGAAGGATGCTGAGGCCTGCGAGCTTACCAATCCTTGCCATTGCGTGACTTGCCCTCCGTATTCGCCTGCTCCGGGGTGAGGATATAACTGCCAATGCGGTCATCCACCGAGCGCAGAAGTTTTTCGGCTTCCTGCTTTTTCAGATCCTTGACGGTCAAAACCCTTTGTTCGTCAGGGCTTTTGCCATTCGCGGTGGGATCACCGGCTCCTTTGGCACCTTGGGCCAGGCTTTCCTGTTTGTCCCGCTGATCGGAACCGCCCTGCTGAGCGTTCTGTTGTGGCTCCTGCTTCTGCGACTGACCTTTTTGTTCGGCCGCGGAATCCTTCCTGGCGTCCGCTAATTTTTCCTCGCCGGCCTTCTTTTCAGCGTCCTGATTTTGGCCCGCTTCAGGTTTTTGCGATTCATTCTTCTGCTGTGAATCGTTTTGCGCCTGCTGTTGATCCGACTCGTTGTTCTTCTGCGGATCATTTTGCGTCTGATTTTGATCCGTTTCGTTCTTCTTCTGCGGATCGTTTTGCGCCTGTTTTTGATTCTGATCCTGCTGCTCGGGCTTTTGCTTCTTTTTCTGCTCCCGCGCAAACTGCAGATTTTCCTGGATCACGCGATTGTCATTGTCATAACTCAGGGCTTCCTGAAAGGCCGCCTCGGCCTGCTCCCAGTTCTGCTGCTGCCCATACACAACACCCTTATTGTAATGCGCGCGACTCTTGAGCCCGGGATCCGGCGACTGCGCCGCGCGATCGAAATAAGGAATGGCCTTGTCGAAATCGCCTTTTTGAAAGAGCGCGACCCCGGTGTTATAAAGCTGGCTGTAATCCTGCGGATCCTTTTTGGTGTGAGCCTCGAAGCCTTGAGCCGCTTCCTCGAACTGGCCCTTTTCAAAAGCGCTGTAGGCATCCCGGAGGCTGTCGGCCCACAGTTCACCCGCTGGCAGCGCCAGGATCAGAGCCAGGCCCCAACCCCTTCCCCACGTCATGAGAGCGCTCCGCGCCTGAACTCGTCCATCCATGCCTTGACCTTTTCCCGCCATGCCATCGATTCAGCGGCACTGAGCCACTGACCGGCAAATTTCAGTTGCTCCGCCAGACTCAGGAATTTTATCAGGTCTTGCTGAAAATTTGCTGAGAGAGCCGGACTTTTCTCGAGGCTCTGTTTGGTTTCGGCCAGGGTTTGACCGGTGATCGGCAGGCCGGTGCGCAATTCCAGGGCCTCGCGCAAGATAAAGCTCAGCCGAAAGAAATATTCCTCGCAGGCTTCCCGGCTCCAGGGTTCCTTGATTTCCAGGCTTTGCAGGGCTTCATCGAGCCGGAGCCAGGGATCCTGAGGGGCCGGCGCGGTGGGCACCGGTTTCCTTGCGGTTTTGGTTTTCCATCGTTTCCACAGAAACCAGCCCAAAAAAGCCAGTCCGAGGAGACCCAGACCCAGCAGAATGACTGTTATCCACGGGAAGGCTTGCGGCTGAAGACCCATAATTCCATGAGGCAACTGCGGAGCATCCGCGACATCAGGCATGACGTGTCCTCACGGCGCATCGACTTGAGCAAAAATCACTTCAACCATCTGTTCAACCGCGACATTTTCCGCTTCCGCCTCATAGGTGGGCAGAACGCGATGCCGCAAAATGTCGAGCCCCACATCCTTCACATCCTGAGGCGTGACATAGGCCCGTCCTTGAAAGAGCGCATTCAGCCGCGAGGCGCGTTCCAGATTGATCGAGGCACGCGGGCTGGCTCCGACCTTGATGAACGACTCCAGTCTCTTGAGTCCATAATCGCCTGGCTTGCGAGTGGCGAAAACCAGCTGCACAATATAGCGGCGAATTTTATCCGAGACATGAATCTGTTTCATGAGATCCTGGCAGCGCATGATATCCGAAGCCTGCATGACTTTTTCCAGCTGGATCTCATCACCGCTGGCCATGCGCTGCACGACTTCAATTTCCTCGTCCAGGGTATTGTAATCGACCTTGAGTTTGAAAAGGAAGCGATCCATCTGCGCCTCAGGCAGCGTATAGGTTCCTTCCTGTTCAATCGGGTTTTGCGTCGCCATCACCAGAAAGGGTTTCGGCAGGACGTAGGTTGTATCGCCGAGCGTCACCTGACGTTCCTGCATCGCTTCGAGCAGGGCCGACTGCACCTTGGCTGGCGCCCGGTTGATTTCATCGGCGATCAAAAGATTGGTAAAGATCGGGCCTTTTTTGACTTTGAATTCCGCCTGACGCGGATCGTAGATCTGGGTGCCGATCACGTCCGCCGGCAAAAGATCGGGCGTAAACTGAATGCGCGTCACGGTCAGATCCGAACAATCCGACAAGGCCTTGACGGCTGTGGTTTTGGCCAGACCTGGCAGGCCTTCGAGCAGAACATGCCCCTGGCCGATCAAACCCATCAGCAGGCGTTCCATCACCTGCTTTTGTCCCACCATGCGTTGGCCGACGGTCGTCAGCACCCGATTGATATGCTCGGCCGCATGTTCCACATCCCGATCCAAATCATGTCCCATCATGGGCTCATCTCTCCTCGTTGCATCATCTCAGCGGTTCAGCGCCAGCGCCGCCAACCGACGGCCGCCAGGGGCAGCAGAAACCAGAGCCAGGACCCGAGCGCCGACGTCTCGCCTCCCACCACACCGCAACCGGCACGCACCAGATCATTGCGCTGCGTGGTGACCGGCGGTGATTGATCCAGGCTGGGGTTCAAAGCAAGATTCGCATTCACCACACCGCTGCCCAGCAGGGGAACCAGTCCCATGCCGTTTATGTTGGGTCGATATCCATTATTCACAGAGTCGGAATAAAGTTTATCGGGCTCGGCGGTATCTAGCAAACGTCTTTCCACCTGCTCGGCGGTCAAGGTGGGATCCTTGGACAAAAGCAGACCCGCAATCCCGGCGACTATCGGTGAGGACATGGATGTTCCCACTTTGCAGGCGGAATCGCCTCCGGGAACACTGGAGAGGATGCCTGGTCCGAAGCTGCAGTCACCGTCCCCGGGCGCAGCGATATCAACCCAGGTTCCAAAATTGGAGGACGGACTTTTCGTGGGCGTCTCGGCATCGCTGAAGACATTCGAGACCGCCATTACCGCATCAAAACCGGCCGGATACTGCCGCCGCATGGTATCCTCGTTCCCCGCCGCCGCCACCATCAGCGTGCCCCGCCCAAAGCTTTTCAAAGACTTGATAAAGAGTTCCACGGAACGGGAGCGTTCAAATTTTCCAAAGGAGGCATTGATTACCCGCACCAGCGGCTCGCCCTTCTTTTTAAAACCGGAGACATAGGCAAGACCCGCAATGATCGAGGAATCCTTGATCACAAACGAGGTTTTGTTGTCACTGCCTTCCTCAAGATCCACCACCTTCACGACCAGGATCTGACAGTAGGGGCACATGCCCACATAATTGTCCGCGTCGCGCGCGGCGATGATACCGGCGACATGCGTTCCATGCTGACATTGACCACCTTCCACGCCACAGCTTTCATTGAAACCGGAGGTCCCGGCGGGAAACACGTTCCCATCCCCGAGGTTTTCCTTTTTCGCCACCGTGGTATTGCAACCGTAGATATCATTCTTGCAGAGTTTATTCTGTCCCGACTCGTTCACATAAATCGCAGGACGCAGATTGGGATGCATGACATCCACTCCGCTATCCATCACGGCAACGACCGGTGGATCCTCGATGCTGGCCAGCTGTCCCATCTGCTGAATCGCTGGAATAAAGGCAATCTGCTCCAGCCAGGGTGTCAGTTGTTGATTGTTCTGGAAACGCGCGACGATCTCATCCTCCAGCTCCCCTTTCAGTTCGCTGCGGCCATTGGGTTCGGCGTAGTAGATGCGACCCTCATCCAGCCATTTGCGAAGTGTGGCGCGCGCCTCCTGATCGTTGGCAAAGGTCACTTCCATCAGACTCGTCATGCTGCTGGTCGATTCCTGTGGGCTTTGCCTGAGCATGGCCGGACCAAAGCTGGGAGTCTTGGGCACAAACGACTGGGAAAGGTCCGCAAGGTTCAGCGATCCCAGATAACGCGGCTGCACCGGGCCCAGATCGCGGGAAAAATTTCGCATCAGGGCCTGCATGTTGGAGCGGAGGCGCGTTGGGAACGGTGCGAAATGCTCGCGGGTATCATCGAGCAGCTGGCGGAACGCCACGAGATAACTCTGTGGGGCGTCGGCTGCTTCACCCTGCACCGCGTGAAAACTGAGGAGGGGCCCCTGCGTCGCCACCTGATCCAATTGGGAATCGCCGTCACGGCCACAGCCCCATATGAAGCTGGCCAGACCTATCCACAAAAACAGCTTCTGCACTGTATGCTCCCTTCACCAGGATGATCGCGGCAGAACAGCCGCCAGACAAGCCTTCAGACCCCACTTACGGCCTCAGGCCTGGTCGATCCTGTATGATACGACTGCCTTTCCGCATATCACAAGCAAAAGTCTGCAGGCCCGTCTGCGTTGACCCTGGTAACTTTATGCATACACCACAAATGACACTCTATCCGCAGCATTGTGGACCGTTCGATGTTATCCACAGGCTCAGTGGATAAGCCTTACAATTAGGAAAAATTTTTTAAAAATTTTAATATGTTAATCATTTTGCTTAAATTTTAATCATAGCGTGGAGGATTTAGGATTCACGCTACATCTGGTAGCTCAGTTTGGCTGAAAAAAGGCGACCGCGCCTTAGCAACGGTCACAACTTTCACCTGCCTGAATCGACTGATGGGGCAGGTGTTCCACGGCAATACCAACCGTGGAAAAAAGTTCCAGTGAGGTCCGGCTCCGGTATTCACGGGCATAGTAAATTTTGCAGACGTTGCCCAGATTGATCAAACGCTTGGCGCAGGCCGCGCATGGCATATGCGTGACGAACACGAGCTTTTCAATCAAGCGGGGGCTGTCGCAGTTGATCACCGCATTTTCTTCGGAATGGAGGCAGCCGCAGTTGCCTGGCTCGTCACGATCGCAGCCATTGGGAAGACCCGTGGCGTTCCCATTGTAACCCACCGCCAAAACCTTGCGAAAATCCGTGCTGGTCACCACGGTGCCGACATGCAGACGTTTGCAGGTGGAACGCCGCGCCAGGCTGAAGGCAAGATCCATATAAATTTCTTCAAAACTTGGACGCACGACTGAAACTCCCGGTCAAACTTATGAGTCCTTGACTTACAGGGCGACCGGTTATCTGTCCAGATTATTTCGCGCCACGTTTGATGAGGCAGCGCCGCGCCACCTGGCGATCATCGAAGGGAAGTTTTTCCTTTCCGATGATCTGATAATCCTCGTGCCCTTTGCCCGCAATCAGAATGCTGTCCCCGGGCTGCGCCTGCTGAATGGCATGCAGAATGGCCGCTTCACGATCGACAATGGCTTGGTATTTTGACTGGGTCATGCCGCTGAGGATCTCATTCACGATCGCGTGCGGATCCTCCGAACGCGGATTATCCGAAGTCACGAGCACCCGATCCGCCTCTTTTTCCGCGACGGCACCCATGAGGGGCCGCTTGCCGCGATCGCGATCCCCACCGCAGCCAAAGACCGCCCAGAGTTTGCCCCGCGTCAGCTGCCGCAATTTTTGCAGCGTTTTTTCCAGAGCATCGGGCGTATGCGCATAATCCACGATCACCGCCAGACCATGGGCGAAGGCATCCGGCACCGGCTCAAAGCGGCCCGGCACGGGTTCAATGCGGGACCAATCGTCCGCCCGCACGCGGCCCGGCAGAAGACCTTCGACCATCAGGAGCGCCAGAGTGAAGTTGGCCATGGCGAAGTCCGCACCAAAGGGCAGACGTCCCTGCCATGCCTGGGCATCCCGGCGAATGGTGAGATCGGTGGCCTGCAGGGTCATCGACCTCACTTCAAAGACGGCGTCTCCGGCCCCAAGAGTGCGTCCGCTCCTCGGTGGACCGTAAAAATGAAAACCGCGCGTGTAAGCGTCCGCAGGCAGCCAGTCCTCCAAACCATGCGAGAGCCAGCCCACCGCCCCAGGCTTCAAAAGATGCGTAAAGAGTTCCCACTTGGCCGCGAAATACTCGTCCATGGACTTGTGAAAATCGAGGTGATCGCGGGAAAAACTGGTGAAGCCCGCCGCATCAAACCGCAGGGGACCGAGACGTCTTTGCACCACGGCATGCGAGGAGACTTCCATGGCCGCCCACCCGACGCCTTTCTCCACGCCCAGAGCCAGCTGCCGAAACAGTTCATCCGGATCCGGTGTCGTATGTGTGGCGGGAAATTTTTCCTCACCGCAGTAAACCCCGAGCGTGCCGAGGATCAGACAGGGTTCCCCCAGGGTGCGCAGGAGCTGGCGCAAAAACCAGACCGTCGAGGTCTTGCCATTGGTGCCGGTGATTCCAATCAGGCGCAAACGATCCTGAGGATTGCGATGAACATGCGCGGCCAGCCAGGCCCAGGCTTCCCGGCTGTCCTTGACGTGACAGACAAAGGCCTTGTCCGCCAGCGCGTGAAAGGCGTCCGCCTGCTCCACGATAAAGCCGAGGTCCGTCCAGCGTTCGCGCAGTTCATCGAGCGCGCTGTGAGCATCAAAACTGACGCCCCTATAGGCGATGAAGAGGGAACCTGGATCGACCAGGCGGGAATTCGTGGTGTGCGCGTGAAAGGTCTGATCGGCACGAGGCATACGATATTGAACGAGCAGTCCGGCCTTTTCCAAAACGCGGACGATATCCTGAGCTACAAGTGTTTGGGTCAGCATGGCAACTCCATCGCGGATTGCCCTCAGCATAATCGCTCGTTTCGGGGTCTGTCCACGAAATCAGCCTTCGGAGGCTCTTTTCATGTCCAGGACCAGATCGCGCACCAGCCGGTCCAGCACGGAATGCAGACGCCGATCGACAGCCTGATCATGGGCCTGCCAGTTCAAGATGGATTCAATCATGAGGCGTGAGGTGCTCTGGTCCTCGCGAACGGCAAAGCGTCGTTCCCCCTTGAGGACCTGACCGGCTTCGAGCCTCAGGATCACTTCGCCCTTGTCCGGATCCAGGCTGATGATTTCCTGCAAATCAAAGGAATCGATCTTCAGCTGCTGCCGCGGCGGCTGCCCACGACCACCTTGTACTGCGAGCGCGGTCATCGATTGCCAGACTTTGCGATAGGGAGCATCGACCAAACAGCGAAAGGAAGCATAGGCCATAGGAAGCCTCCCGTGTTGTTGGATGTCATGTGACGTCTCCCTATCTTACCCCAGTTTCAGCGAACTTTGGGATTAAAAGTCGGCTTCAGTCCCTGCCAGCAGGCTGCGTAATCCTTCTGCAGAAGCCCACCCTCCAGAGCAAAACGCGTGGGGCGATAGAGCATGCAGGATTCGAACATGAAGGCCAGGGTCTTGTCGAGATACTGCGGTTTCAGTTCCGCCTGCGTCGCTTCCTCAAAGGCCTTGGCTTCGGGACCGTGAGGCAGCATGCAGTTGTGCAGACTGCCACCGCCGGGATCAAATCCTCCGGAGGGTTTCGCATCATAAACGCCATAAATCAGTCCCATGTATTCGCTCATCACATTGCGATGGAAATAAGGCGGACGGAAGGTATGCTGCGCGACCATCCAGCGCGGAGGAAAGATCACGAAATCGACGTTGGCCCGTCCCTCATGATCGGTCGGTGAAGTCAAAACGGTGAAAATCGAAGGGTCCGGATGATCAAAACTCACCGTGTTGATCGTATTGAATTTTCGCAGATCGTATTTGTACGGCGCATAGTTTCCATGCCAGGCCACAACATCGAGAGGGGAATGTTCCAGGCCTGCCTCAAACATTTCACCGCCGAATTTCAACTGCAGACGGAAGGAACCCTGACGCTCTTCATAGGCCGCCACCGGCGTTTCAAAATCACGGGGATTGGCCAGACCATTCGAACCGATCGGCCCGAGGTTCGGCAGCACGAAATGGGCGCCGTAGTTTTCACAGATATAACCGCGCGCGGTGGATTCGTGGAGCCGCACCTGGAATTTCATGCCGCGCGGAATCACCGCGATTTCCCCTGGCTCCACATCCATGATGCCAAACTCAGTGCGCAGCTCGAGGCCTCCGCTTTGCGGCACGATCAAAAAATCACCATCCGCGTTCTGGAAAAAATTATTATCCATCGACTGATTGCAGGCATAAAGATGCACGGCATTGCCGCTCTGCGCATCCGCATCGCCGTTGGCCGCGAAGGTCACGAGGCCCTGGATAAAATCGACCCCCTTGTCCTGGGGGAAGGGCAGCGGGTTCCAACGCAGTTGGGCGGCCGGCGTAATAATATCGCGCGGTGCACTCGTCACAACCGCGCCGCGGCCGACCGGGCGGAATTCACCGTGCAGGACGGAGGGTCGAATGCGATAGAGCCAGGACCGCAGATTTTCTGATCGTTTCACGGTGAATGCGGTGCCCGACAGGAGTTCCGCAATCAGTCCGTATGGCGGTCGCTGGGGCGAATTCTGCCCCTCCGGCAGAGCCCCGGGCAGGGCCTCGGTGGCAAAATGATTGCCGAAACCGCTTTGGTATTTTCGATCAGAACGCATAATGGCCCCCTCTTTGAGCACAGTTATCGAAGTCTACGGGAAGGTATCAAATGCGGGCGCAGCGTACAAGAAGCCGAAAGGCCTGCTTAACTTTTTAGGTTAGGCACCGATAGGCCTCGTAGCTCACTCTTGTCCGGAAAAAAAAGGAGTCACGCTGTGAAGGCTTTCTGGTTTGGCGTTATCGCCGTCATGCTGAATACGAGCGCCTGTGAAAAGCGCAAAGGCACACTCCTGCCGCCGCGAGATGCAGCCCTCAAAGCCCAGGCTGCCGCCCAGGACCCGGATCGCACGAAAATGCGCGCCAGGGCCATGCCGGAAGGCATGATGGATGAAGAAACAGGCGGGCAGACCCCTGCGCCCCTCAATGATTTGGATACCAAAGATCTGCAAACGGTGAAGCAGGAAGCACTGGACCGCATCAAGCAAAATCCCAGCGAGAAGCTGTCCCACCCGTCCCCAGGCAAGGCCGCAGCCTTGTATCAGCGGGGCCGTCAGCTGGTGGCTCAGGGCCATTACGCGGAAGGTCGGGAGTATTACCTGGTCGCCTGTCAGTTCGGTTACCTCGAAGGCTGTCACAAATTCGGCTGGCACGAGGAACGGTTAGGCAATATCAACAACGCCCGCCAGTTTTATAAAACCGCCTGTGAAGGCGGCATAAGCAAGAGCTGCAATAACCTTGGTTTCCGACTGGAGAAGCTGCAACGCTGGGACGAGGCGCTGGACTTTTATGCCCGGGCCTGCCTCGAAAAGCATGGGACCGGCTGTGACAACCTCATGAGACTGCGCGATCAAAGGCTCAAAATTCGCTGATCAAAGCGCATCGTGAGCCATCGCGTCCGATTCCTCGTCCTCATCATCGCCATCATCGTCCTCGTCAACCAGACGATCGAGTCGATGCTGATCACACCATTCAATGATTTCGCCCACCACCTGATCACGTTCCTTGTGCAAAAGCAGATGATGATCCTGCCCTTCGTAACGCAAGACCGATGTATTCACGGAAGCGAGAGCATTCAGCCAGCGTTCCAGCGCTGAGGCGCGGTTGGCCACGGCATTCAATGTGTGAATCGAAAGAATGGCAAAGGGCAGCTGGTCGTTGGTGTTTTGAATGGCGGCGCAGGCTCCCAGGATTTCCCGAACTGTCGCAGGTTTTAGAGGACCGCGGAAGGCCAGCTCATCGTCCTTCAACGCGCCCTCCAAGGCCGGCCCGAGAAGGATGGGGCTGAGATCCTTGATCGCTTTGGAATTCTGCAGAAGAAACGCCGCATGTTTCATCACAAGACGCTCCATGGCGCCGACCGGCAGATCCATCACCAGCCCGCAAAGGATGAGGCCCTTCATACGCGGCTTGCGCGACATGACAAAGCTTGCGGCGATCAAAGCACCGAGCCCCTGACCCAGGAGAAACACGGGCTGCGCCGGCTCCCGATCCTTGATGCGTGCCATCAGCAGGTCGAGGTCTTCCAGATAATCATCAAAACGTGTGATGAGCCCGCGTTCGCCGGGTGATTTGCCATGCCCGCGCAGGTCAGCCGCATAAACCGTATAGCCTTCCTGGCAGAGTCGTTGATAAATTCCTTGGTACACGCCGCAGTGCTCGCCATAATCATGCACAGCAATGATGACACCTTTTGGCGCTGAGCAGGCGTGCACTTCGCAATAGATATCCAATCCGTCAACGGCTTCCAGGGATTCAACCCGCGTCTGGCAGGCCATAGCTTCTCCTCGCTTCACGATGTCAGGGTTACCTCATATATTTGGCATATTTTTCCCATTTTGGCCAGCTCGAACGACGGTATAAGACGTCAAACAGCCGAAAAACCTGTGTTCCTGCCCCGGGAAAAGGGGTAGACTCCAGCGCCGTACTCGCGCTTATTTATCGAGTGTTTACAAAGGTTGAACTCATGCGTTACCAAGACATTAAATGGGAAGATGAATCCGAATTCGAAGGCGAAGGGGAAAAGGCCGGCAAAAAGCAGGTCGATGAGCTTTCGTTTGCAGAACTTTTGGAGCAGGAATCAGTTCCCGAAGTCGAAATTCGCCGCGGTGCTCAGGTGAGCGGAGTGATTTCGGCCATCAGTACCACCTCGGATAACGTCCTTGTCGAGCTGGATGCCTTGCATACCGCCGTTATGGATAAAAATCAGATCTATAATGAAAAAGGCGAACAGCAGTATCATGTCGGTGATCGCATCACCGCTTACGTCGTCTCCTATACAGCAGACGAGATTCAATTAAGTCTGCGCCTCAGCGCTTCCAAACAGTCCTTTGAAGATCTGCGCAATGCTCTGCAAATGCAGCTGCCCGTGCGCGGCAAGGTCACCGGTGAAAACAAGGGTGGCTTTGAAGTGACCATCATGGGCAAGAAGGCCTTCTGCCCCGTTTCGCAGATCGACACCCGCTTTGTCACGAACAAGACGGAATTCATGGGCCGTGAACTCAGCTTCCTGATCGAAAAGATCGAGGAAGGCGGCCGCAACATCGTCCTTTCACGCGCCAAGCTTCTGCGCAAGGAAGCTGAACTCAAGATCGCGGAACTCGAGGAACGCAAGAACCAGGATCAGGATATCATTCTCGATGGTATCGTGACCGAGTTGCGCGATTACGGAGCCTTTGTCGACCTCGGCGGCTTCGATGGTTTCCTGCACGTCTCGGAAATGAGCTACGCGCGGGTGAACCGGGCCTCCGATTTTCTGCAAAAAGGCGATCAGGTTCGCGTCAAAGTTCAGAAGATTGAAACCACCAATGATGGCAAGCGTCGCATCAGCCTCAGCATGAAGGCGATTCAGGAAGATCCCTGGGCCACCATCGGCAATCGCTATGAACCAGGCAAATCCTATTCCGGAACGGTCACCCGCCTCGAAACCTTCGGTGCGTTCGTGAGTCTGGAACCCGGTGTGGAAGGCCTGGTGCACATCTCCGAAATGTCCTGGGAAAAACGCATCCATCATCCGAACGAAGTTTTGAAAGTCGGCGACAGGGTCGATGTCCGGGTGATCGATATCCAGCCAGGCACCCAGAAGCTTTCCCTCAGTTTGAAGAATATCGAAGCCGACCCTTGGGCGGCGATCGACCAGAAATTCCCTGTGGGCGCCAAGGTCAAAGGCACGGTCGAAAGCCTCAAGGGCTTTGGCGCTTTCGTGCAGCTGGCACCGGGCGTCACCGGACTGGTGCCCACCGAGATTCTGAAAAAAGCCCATGGCGAGTCCTATAAGAAAAAGGCTTCGCCGCCGCAGGAACTCGAAGTGGTGGTGCGGGAGTTGAATCCTGCCGAACGCAAGATTCTCTTGTCCTTGCCTGAAATCAAGGATGATTCGGAAGATATCCAGGCTTATCACGAATACATGCAAACGCAGCAGGACAAGGCGAAAAAGGAAACCGCCAAGGCCCCGCGTGGCAGTTTTGGTGATATCCTGGCGAAGAGTCTTGAAGGCAAGAAAAAATCCTGACATCGATCACTCGAGGAACCAACATGCGTTTGGATGATTACATCCGCAACATTCCTGACTTTCCAAAGCCAGGGATCGCGTTCAAGGACATTACACCCTTGCTCAAGGATCCCAATGCCCTGCAGCACACCTATCGGGCGATCGCCAACCAATACCGGGAGGACGAGGTCGATCTGGTGGTCGGGGCGGAAAGTCGTGGGTTTCTCTTTGGAGTGGGTGTGGCCCTTTTGATGAACAAGGGCTTCATTCCCATCCGCAAGCCCGGCAAGCTTCCGGCGCCTGTCTTCAAACAGAGCTACGATTTGGAATACGGGACGGACTCCCTGGAAATTCATCAGGACTCGATTCGTCCCGGACAGCGCGTTCTTTTGGTGGATGATCTCCTGGCCACGGGCGGCACAGCCCAGGCGGCCATTGAACTCGTCAAAAAATGTGGCGGGATCATCGTCGGCTGCGCGTTTGTGATTGAGCTGACCTTTCTCACAGGCCGGCAGAAACTCTCGCCGTATCCAGTGTATAGCCTGATTCGCTACTGATTCCCGTCCGGGCTGATTCGGGCCCGGACTCCCTCTTTCCACATAGTATGTTAAAATAATCTTATCAATCCATGATAAGAGGGACGCATCCTATGCTGGAATTTTCCTTGCCTGGCGGTGGTCTATGGGGCATTTCGCTGACGGGATTTCTGTATGCTTTGCGTGATCGGAAATTACTGCCTGAGGTGATCAGCGGCGTTTCCTCGGGAAATCATGCAGGGTATCTGGCCTTCAGCGATGGTGATTACAACAAGGCCATGGCCTGGTTTCGAACCAGTGGTGAGTTTCTGAAGAGCAAACCCATTCGGCGTTTTCTGCCACCTTACGATATGAATGGGGATCACATCAGTAGTTTTACCCTGCCCTTCATGGTGGAAAATTCGGTTCTGAAGCGCAACGGGCTCAAACACTTCTATGTCGGCTACATTCAAACCAAAAACATGCGCTTTGTCGCCGAGGATGTCCTGGTTTACGATACCTACGAAGTCTTCCGCACCATCCTGAAGTCCTCCTCCATTCCATTTGTGACCAACTTCGTTCCGCACTTCGGCGGAGGCATTGACGGTGGTTTTGCCAAAAACAACTTCGCGTCACCCGCCGATTCCCAGGAACGCTGGATGATCACCTATGGTTTATCCCAAAGGAGTCCGCTCGATCGCAAGGTCTGGTCGCGGCGGGTGGTGCTGCCCAAACCTGTGGGCAGTCCCTTGCTGTTGAATGAGCGGCATCTGGTTGAAAACTTTCATCGCGGCTATGAATTCGGCGCCACACTCGCAGGAATTTGAGATCCACGCTGAAGGCGTCGCACCGCAACGTAAGCCGCCAGCAGATGCAGGGCGAGGAGCAGAAGGAGCAGCCCCAGTTCCCGGGGAAAGGCGCTGATTTCAAAACCTGCTCCATAGAGCTTACGGAACATGGTCGCCGCATGCGTCAGCGGCAGGATCTGACTGAACCACTGCAAAGCTTCGGGCAGGGAGGCCGTGGGCCAGGTGTAGCCCGAGAGAATAAAACTCGGCACGGACAAAAACATCAGAGCCTGCGTCGCCCCCAGCCGATCACCGATCACAAGACTGACCCAGGTTCCCCAGGCAATCATCACCGTAACGAACAGCAGCGAAAAAATGAAGAGGCTGCCGATCTGCGCTTCACTCGACACGGAACTGAGAGGCAGAACCAGACCACAGAAGAGCAGCAGCCACAGAAAATGCAGCACAAAGTGCGGCAGATTCTTGCCAAGCAGCAGGATCCAGGGACGCTTCGACAAGGACAACAGTTCACCCGAGGTTTGGGATTCCCTTTCTCCAGCCCAGCTCAAAGCAAGACCCAAAAGAATCACCTGCTGCAGAACGGTGAGCAGCATGCCAGGCAGCATGAAATCCGCGTAACTCAAGCTTGGATTCCCGATCGGACGAATTTCCGCCCGTATCGGAGCTGCGAGCGCCTGCGCCTGATCCTTGAACGCTCCCAGTCGGCGGGCCTTGTGCATCGAGAGCCCGGCGCTCATGGTCTGCACGACACCCTGGACGGCAACACTTAAGGTATTGGCCAGTACCATATTGCCTGCATCGCAGAAGAGCAGCACACGGGCTTCCTCATTGCGCTTCAGTCGCAGGGAAAAATTCTTCTCCAGCACGACATAACCGGCAATCTTTCCCTGATCAAAAAGTTTTTCCGCGCCGTTCAGATCCGGCAGCGTCTGGATCACTTCCAGTTTTTGATGCTGATTCAGCCAGCGGATCATCCGATGCGAAAGAGCGGAAAAATCCTGCTGGACGACCACGATGGGAACCTCGGTCACATACGCGGGTGCATAGACACCACAGACAATTATCGCGTTAAGGAGAGGCGCAATCAAAAGGAGGCTGCGCAGTTTGGAGTCCTGCCTTATCAAGCGACATTCGCGACCGGCAATAGCCATGATTTCGGCCAGGAATTCCGGCAGACGTTTCATGGCTGAGCTCCGGGCATAAGGATTGCGGACATCCCAGGTTGCAGTGCGGCGGGCGCGTCGACCGGTTTCAATGTGAGCTCAAAACTGCGGAGATCACGCGCCGCCCGATTCTCGGTGACGACCTGAGTCAGAACTGCCGGCAGCACCTGCACGCGCACAAGCTGAACCTTCAGGCTTTTGTTGTTCAGTGCAGGAATCTGCGCGCGATAGAATTTGCCCTGTTCAAATTCGCCAAGGCGATCCTCGGTCACATAGAAACTGAGGTGCGGATGCTGATGATCCAGGAGGGTGATGATGGGAAATCCCTGTGGCACCAGCTCACCGGCCCGGGCATGAATCGCATGAACCGTCGCGTCTCCCGCAGCCGCCAGTTGCAAATCCTTGGAATAGGCGGAAACCTCAGCCAGACCGGTTTCAGCCTGCACCAGGTTGGCCGCAGCAATGGCCTTTTGTTCGTCACGGGCTCCATTGCGTCCGGCCTCCAGACGTGCCCGGGCAATTTCATGCTGGGATCGGGCCGCCTTTTCCTTGGCCACGATTTCCTCCCACTGCTGGCTGGCGATCGCGCCCTTGTCATAAAGAATACGGGCGCGTTTCAGACTCTTCAGAGCAAAATCCCATTGGCTCCGGGCCAGCCGCTCAGCGGCGGACAGCTGGGAGATTTCCTCCTGGCGCGTGGCTTCATCGGTGATCTTCTTTTGCAGGTGGGCCTGCTCCAGCGTGGCCTGCGCGCGCTCGTTGCGGATGGCGATCAGATCATCATCCAGCACGACGAGGACCTGGCCAGCCTTGACCTTGTCACCCAGTTCCACCTTGATCTCTTTCACGCGACTCGAAAGCCGTGAGGCGAGATCGATTTCATCAAACTCCACCTGCCCGTGCAACGCATTCGTCTTTTGTTTCGGGCAGCCTGTTAAAACCAGACTGAAAAGCAGGGATAAGGTAATAAGGCGCAACATGCGAACCCTCACATCGACTTATGATAATGCTGAATATAAAGGGCCGTATCTCCGGTCGCCGCAAAAAGGCTGATCAGATAGCGGTTGTAGCTCTCGAGCAGTTCGAGCCGTTTGATCGAAAGTTTTTCGACATCACTGTAAGCGTTGAGAACATCCAGCTGGGACCCATCTCCCGTCCCATAGCGCAGCTCGCTGATTTCAAGCGTTTCCTGTGCCGCCTCCAAGGCCTTGTCCGTCGCCTGAAGAGCCGCGAGTTCACCCGCGGCCTGAGCCCAGTACTGTTCAATTTGAAGGGGTATATCCCGCTGCGCCTGCGCGCGTCCGATGGCAACCTTGCGACGAAGTGCCTCCGCCTTTTCCCGTTCAGGAATGGACTTAAGTCCGGCCGTCAGGGTCCATTCGAGTCCGAGCCCGATCACCCATTTTGGTTCGAGCAGAGTAAGTTGTTCCTGGAGCAATTCATAACGACCAAAGGCATAGACATTCGGCAGGAGAGTCCCGGTCGCTGCATCATGCAGGGCGTCGGCTTTTGCAGCCTGATGCTCCAGGATTTTCCATTCCGGTCTCTGCGTGTGGGCGATGGTCTGCAAGGCCCGGGGATGAGAAGGCATGGGAAGACGCTTCAAGGCGCTCTTGAACTGACAGGTGCCCTGGGCCTGGATCAAACTCTGAACTGCCTGGCACAGCACCTTCTCCTGCGCCGCGGCCCGCACCTGCATGGCCTGAAGTTCCGCCAAAGCAGTTTCGGTGCGGCGGCGCATCACGCGGGGGATGGCGCCACTGGCAATCAATCCCTTGGTCAGCTGATCGATCCGGGTTAAATGCTTTTTAAATCTGGCCAGAACGTTCAGCACTTCGCGGGTGTATTGGGCTTGAAAATATCTCTGTAAAACCACGCTCAGCTGCTGGGATTTTTCCTGGGTGTATTCCGCAGTTTTAATACTGAGTTCAGCATCCCGGGCCTCCTGCTGCGCACCGAGCCGGCCGCCCATGTAGAGCGGTTGAATCAGCTGCAGTTGCGCCTTACTTACGTCGCGATCCTGAAGAATAAGCGGCGGCGGATCAATATCGAGACGGAAGGGCGCTCCATTCGGCAAGGTTCGTTGAATGGACTGCGGAGGGACATCCAGAGTGATGGCCTCATCCGTGCGGGTCTGGGTGGCTTTCAAGGTCAGACTCGGCAGGAAATCCGCGCGGGCCACGGCCTGATCCGACTCCGCTACGCTTGCATCCGCGGCCGCGCGCTGGACGCTGCTATTCCGTTGTTCAATGAGGCGCGGCAGGTCATCCAGCGACAGCGTTTCAGCGGCAGCCGAGCCCATGAAAAGGAGCAGAAAAAAGCTTATGAAGTGTCTGTCCATACAATGCTCGCTCAAGACCTGGAATGTTTTTCCGAAAAGGTAACCCGTGGTCACCTTTCCACGTTGGAGCAAGAACAGGACCCGGATTGCGTGACGCGTAAGTGATGGAAGCGACTGGATGAACCCGAGGCGGCTGCCGTTTATCCCGTAACCACTGGCCAGAAACCTGACAGCCGGAAGGATGGACATGACCCAGAGTCACGTTTCAGAACCGCGGAAGCAGCGGCGGGGCGTCCTCAGGCAGGAGAATCTTCTCGATGCCTTTCTCACGCTGGCCGCCGAGCACGGCATCTTCAGTGTCAGCCTGGAACAGATCGCGCGGCATTGTGGGGTGGCCAAGGCCACCGTTTATAAACATTTCAGCAGCAAGGATGAGATCCTCGCTCTGGTTTATCTCCGTTTTTATGAACCGTTCACCCAGGAGGTCCTGAGTCTTCCTCAGGACCTGGCCGTGGTGCCGCGTCTCAGGCGCGTGGTCCGCCTCTATCTGAGCTGGCATCTTCAGAACCCTGCGCTCAGCTCCGTAATCATGATCAGCAAGCACTTCGTGGATGTGCGCAAACTTCCGGCTCCTTTGGTGGTACGCTGGCAGAATTTTCAACGCCAGCGCATTGAGGTGGCCGATGCCATCATCAAACTCGGCATCGAGGAGCAGGTGTTTCGACCGATTGATCCGCGCTGGCTCTCTGAGGTGGGAGTTCGCATGCTGGATGGAGTGCTGACCTGTTTTTTTGAAATGTCGGATACGGAGAGGCAGGAGCGTCATGAGTCATTGACCCGGGAGGCCGAGGATATGCTGATCAAGAGCTTTATGCGGCATTGAGAAACAAAAGGATGGGAGCCTGGCCCCCACCCCGTGCACATCCGGGAACGTTTCAGCGCGAACAGTCCTGGGTATCCTTCCCAATGACCGTCACACCTTTTTTCTCAGCTTGTTCAACCCAATCGCTCTCGCAGATCCGGTTGAAGCCGATATTCAGGACCCGCAGTTTCTCCAGACTTTCGAGACCATTCAGGGATTCCAGAGCGTTGTTCGAAAGGTTCAGGTACTCCAGCGTTTTCACCTTGCTCAAAGCCTTGACATCCGTGATCCGATTCGATCCAATCGAGAGATCGCTCAGGGCACCGAGTCCGCTCAAAGGAACAAGATCCTCAATATCATTTCCCTGAAGGCGGAGCACCCGCAGAGAGTTCAGATCCTTCAAAGCCCCTATCTGTGTGATCGCATTGCCACCCACATCCAGGGTTTCGAGCTTGTTCAAACCTTCCAGCCCTTCTAGGCTTTTGATTTGATTGTTGCTGGCCACCAGCTCCGTGGCATAGGGCAGGTAGGCAAAGGCTTTGAGCGAGATCAGGTTCTTGCCACGCAGGGAAAAACGTGTGCGTTCGGCCAAAGCTGTTTCCAGATATTCGCAGTATTCCGCTTCCACTGGAGTTCGCACCGACACCAGACGAGCCAAAGCTTCGACCGTGGCGCGTTCCTCATCCTGTGTCACCGCCTTCTGGCAGTAGGTCGTAAAGGTTTTTTCACCCTCTGCGGCCTGTGCCACCGAACAGAGACTGAGACTGGCCAGGACAGGGACAAGCATTCGTTTCATAAGCTACCCTCCACAATGGAAAAGCCGATCAGCCGTTCCACACGACTGATCGGATCACTTGACAAATTAGCAGCGGGCGTCCGCACGAGCGGTGTCGATATCAAATTTCACATCTTCGAATTCGATCGAGTAGGGTTTGAAGATGTTGGCATCAACCGACTTGATCTTGGCGGTGCCGAGTTTCAGAGCGGCGCGAGCGGTGGCCAGACAGCCGGAGCGGAAAGCGCGACGGCCGTTGAAGTCGCTTTCGTTCACGTCGAGCAGATCAGCGGCTTCGCTGAAGTCCTGCTCGCTCTGGAGGAGGCGCTCTTCGATTTCAGGGATCAGAACGTCAAGGATGAAAATGTCGTTGCGGTTTTCTTTCACGTGAGGTGCGCACTTGGCTTTGATGCCGCCGATGGTGGCCTGAGCGGTTTGAGCCGCCTGGTTCATCAGACGGGCAGCCTGGGAGTTTTGCGCCAGAGCAGGAGCGGAGAGTGCGATCAGACCGAGAGCGAGAGTTGCGTTCTTGAACATTGTGTGTACCTTCTTTCAAAAGTGAACTTTAAAAAAACCATCCCTCAGGATGTTGGAGACTACGATTGACCTTCTGCTTAGAGCTGGCCCTTCCACGAGCCTTTTTGATGCTGACCGATACGCGCGCCATCACCCCAGCTGCCAAAGAAGGAACGACCATCCGCACTCAGGGTGAAGGAGAACCAGCCGCTGCCACCGTTATTGAAGCGCCAGTAACCTTCCGCGATGGAGCCCTGGCCCCGATAGGTGATCGAATAAAGCGAACCGCGATCGCCTCCGTGCGTTTGATAGGAACCTGAATCTCCATGGATCTCGGTTGTTCCTTTCACCCAGGAACCGTTGGGGCTGGTGTATTCGGAACGGAATTTCTTGCCTTTCCAAGGATTATGATGGCCATTCTGTTTGCGACAGCCAGCGTCCTCGGTCGCGTCGTGGATATCCACTTCGATGGTGTCGAGCAGTTCCGCATAGGGCTTCAGACTTCCATCGCGACGAATCAGGCGTTTTCCCTTCCTGACCAGTTGCAGCGCGTCCTTCAACTTGCTGCAGCCTTGACGCAGACAGTCCTCACCAAAAGCTCCCGGCAGATTCTCGGCAGCCTTGCCGAACAGATCCCCGGCATCCACCAGCAGCTGCTCGATGCCCGGCAGAATTTGATCGAGGAGTTTATTTTCTGCAGGCTGCATGAGACTTGCGGGCATATTGCCCTTGGTCTCCTGAATCTTGTCCTGAATGCTGGCGACCTTTTCCTTCAGTTTAAGTGCCATATCCGGCGTCACATTTTGGGCTGCCGCAGCTGACGAAAGCGCGACAAGGCTCATCAGAACGAAAAGAGTACGAAAGAGGCGTTTCATGATGGACGATCCTTACAGTTTTGGTTATCACGACCGATAATTTTGATGCCCTTGTTCACAAAGCCATCCAGGGCCTTGGGTGAACAGACCAGGTTGAACGAGAGGTTCAGGACCTGCAGATTTTTCAGCGGTTTGAGTGCATCCGCAGACTTGATTTCGTTGCTGGCGATGGACAGATAGTTCAGTTTTTGCAGGGACGCCATGCCCTCGATATCCCGCAGTTTGTTGTAAGCCAGCGAAAGTTTTTCGAGCTGCGTCATGGTCAGGAGCGGTTTGATATCCCTGATCTCATTTTTGGCAAGACGCAATTGATTCAACTTTTTCAGTGCCGGGATTGCACTGATGTCCGCGATGGCATTGTTACCAAGATCGAGGATCTCGAGATTTTTCATCTCTTCGATACCGGCGATCGTTTTGATTTGGTTGCCACTGGCCAGGAGCTGGGTCACCCCTTCCAGGGCGTAGACCGGTGTCAGATCCTGCACCGATTCATTGCGAAGGTCGATGATCTGAGCCTTTTTCAAAGCGCTTTCCAGTTGGCGGCAACGCTCCAGGTCATTCTTCCATTCGAGGTCCACCGCAGCCGCCAGCGCCCTGTATGTGTTCCAGCTTGCCGCCGCGGGTTCAGTTTTTTGACAGCTTGCAACCCAGGCCGATGGCCCTTGCGCAGCTGCGGCCAGAAAGACGAGTGACGTAACAAGACTCATGGTGAACCTCTCGTTTCAGTTGCTTAGCGACACTTGCTATCAGCCAAAGCCTGTTGGATGTCAGACTGAATGAAGTCGAAGTCTGCGGTTTTGAAATTCTTGCTGCGTTTTACTTTTGAGAGGACAACATCGACCTGACGCTGGGCCCGCAGGGTGTCCGCGCAGCCCTGGTAGAAAATGGTGGTGCCTTCATTCGATGGCAGGAGCTGAGCGGCGTCGCCAAACTTCAGACTGGCGTTCACAAGGTAGTCTTCAATGCGGGGCAGTTGCTTTTCGAGGATCTCTTTGTCGTAAGCATTGGCGTGGTCACCCAGCTCAACCACCACGGATTCACCACGAGCGTGGTAGCCTGGACGGCCTTCGAAGCGGCCCTTCAAAGCAGCCAGGGCATCCTGGGCAACCGTGACCGCATCCTGCAGCTGGCTCGCATCGGTACTGTCTGGACCTGCCGCAAAGGCGCTGCCGGAAACCAGAACGGCCGTGAAGGACAAAGCTAGAACTCGTTTGAACATAAGGGACTCCATTTCTCTTTTCTCAATTTATTTTTAACGATTCACCGAATGCTTGGGGTAGACGACGGAAGGCGGGATTTTATTGCAAGGTTGGCTAAAAAAAGTTCAATAATCTTAAACGAATAAGCTTTATCGGCGTTAGTCGTTAAGTGTAAATAAATTGGACACAACGAATTAAAGGCTAGGTAATAATATGAATCCGCTGGGGTCAATCCCTTGGAATTACTGGGGAAGGGTGAACACTTAAATAGAGACTCAAGGTTTGGAGGGCTCGAGCCGATAAGGGCAAAACCTCTTTCACGCTACTTCACGTATTGTAGGCAGGACTATGAAAACGCAATTGCTTGGGACCGGATTGACTTTTCTTTTCTTGATTTCCTGTGCCGAGGCTCCTGTATATGAGCCAAAACCGACGACGGTGACCAACACATCGCCTGATCAGGCCAGTCAGCAGGGGAAAAACCAGACGGATACGACCAATAACTCGGCGGATGCCACCCCGGATACATCCACGAACAACCCGAGTGAGACGACACCGACACCAACCCCGGCGCCGACCCCCACTCCAACTCCGTCACCCAGTGCCTCGCCGGCACCAACCGCTCCGGTGGGAGTGGCCGCGACGGGTAAAACTCTTCTCATGCAAACCTGCGTGAATGCTACCTGCCACTCAGCAGCGGCCAACACGATGGATGCCAAGACTGCAGCAGCCCTGCAGGCTGCCGGCAATAACGGTATCGCTGCCCATACAGCGAACCGGGCGACGCACTTTACTCCGCCAGCTGCGGGCGCCCCAGCGAATAATTTCACTCATATCCTGGCCTATCTGATGTCGATCCAAGGGCCAGTTATGGGTCCGAACCTGCCTTAAGGCAAAGTCCTATGATGCGGGCACAAAGCCGGTTCCCTAGTCGACCGGCATGTAGTACCGCATCAAGGCTTTCTTATCTTCTGGAATCGCCACACTCTGGTTCGCATGAAAATCGAACCAGACCAGCACCGCTTTGGCGACCGCCACGGTGTGTTGCGGCGTTTTAATTTCATAGCGCTGATGAAAGCTCTTTTCGCCAATATGCGAGATAAAGGCCTCGACATGCAGCCGGTCCTGAAGGTGGCCCTGCTTGAGATAGTCCATTTCCGTTCGGGCCAGGATAATCGGAAACCGTTCGGATGAGGTGAAGAGCCCGCAGTGCAGGACCTCCGCAAGCCACTGCGTCCGGCACAATTCGATATAGGAATGATAAACCGCATTATTGATGTGTCCGAGCGCATCGGTATCCGCAAAACGGACCTGCAGGTCGCAGCGGTAGCGTTTATAGTCCATCATCACCTTCCAAACGTTTGAAATTATTAAAGATTGTTAATAAGCCATTTAAGCATATTTAACTTGATAACCTCTATCGATTGGTCTACATTCGCGTCTCCTTGGAGGAGAGCCTCATGCGCGTGCGACCCATCGTCTTTAGCCTCAGCCTCTTGATATTCAGCCAGATTTTTGAGTCCAGCTGCACCCTTTCCAATCGGGTCGAGGATATCAAAGTCGTCTGCGGCCTCAAAGTTGTGAATCCAGAGATCAACTATATTCGCCTCCTGACCCCAGGGCGGGCCCCACTTTCCGCTCTGGAGCTGGCCAGCACGTCGGCTGATTTCATCCATGACAGCGGACGAACCGAAGCTTTGGTCCCCACCCATACCGGTTGCCTCGCCTTGCCCAAAGCGGCTGGCCAGCTTTCGGTACGGGTCAGTTCCGATCATGAGTGGGTGGCGTTTGAAAGTCATCTGCCGGCGGATCGTGATACACCTGTTCGCGATCTTCCGCTCGCCGAACGTGGGCTCCTGAATCTCGAGTGGCCGTGCCCGGACCAGGGTTTCCTGGCCAGTGAAAGCCTCGCCCCCCTCCTGACGGTCAAGGACAGCTCGGACAATCTGCAAAACCTCCAACTCCACATGACTGTCAGCGATAAAAACGGCACAAACCTGGGCACCCTGTTCCGTAAGGAATTTGGTGATAAGGATCTCCAGCTGCCGACTCGGCTTCAATTGAGTGCCCTAAGCGAGGGTGAATTTACCGTCAGCATCAGCCTCAGGGACAGTTTCTTCGGTGATAACCCCAAGGCCTTGCTGGTCGCTTCCCAATGCCCGCTCCAGGTGAAACGCAGCTGCACGAAAGAGAGCGAGACCTTTGATCCGGAAACGGTCCGCTGTATTCCCAAACTCTGTGATCAAAAATATCGCGTCGGTGAATTCTGGTTGGAATCACTTTCCAACCAGAGGGGTAGCGGTCTCTTCACCTGCCAGCTCCAGTCCGGACAGGCGGTGAAGGTGGCGACAGATGCCACCTGTGACGCTGGCTATTTCGAATCGCGCGCGTCCTGCATGGGCGCCACCCAGGTGGCGGCCGGCCTGAATCATAGCTGTGCCGTCCTGGAAAACGGTGATGTCAGCTGCTGGGGTTATAACGTTTTTGATACACTCGGTCCCAGCCATACCGTCGGCAGCTCAGGCCAGGCCTTGGGTCCTCAGCCTCCGCTGCCGTTGTCGGAACCTGCACATCAGGTGGCGGTCAGCAGTGTTTCATCCTGTGCGCTTCTCGCATCGGGTCGTGTGCAGTGCTGGGGATTTCTGCCTCAGGGTGTCGATGCCCAGGGCTTTGTTCAGTATGAAGTTCATGGCCAACCTCAATTTGTCCGCCTTGCCGATGGGAGCGAACTCCAGGATGTGGCGAGGCTGGTGGTCGGTGGTGGCCCGGATCATGATACCTACTGTGTCGTGACCAGGTCGAATGAGGCGCTGTGCTGGGGCAAGGATCTATTGAGCCGGCATCAGACTTTGCAGTTTGGTTCGTGGCTTTATCCACGTCCCATCTTTGCAGACAAGAAAATAAATCAGGTGGCAGTTTCTGACCGCGAGATCTGTGGCTTGGATTCGGATGGGGCTGTGTTCTGTCAGGGATCGGCCTTGGGCACGGACCTGACCGCGATTGATGCCGAGTTGGTGGCGCCCGTGATTCCTGTGACCCTGCCCGCTCCCGCGCGCTGGATCAGTTCGCAGTCCATTGGCAAATGTGCGCAGCTGGTGGATGAGAGACTTTTCTGTTGGGGTCTTAAGACGGATCGCATGCAGAATTTGGAGTTTAATTTCGCGCATGGGGTCCCCGATATCCCGCGCGTGATGACCGATCCAGAAGAAGATAAACGATTCCTTCAGCTGGCGCAGGAGGTGGGCTTGAATGGTGAGATATCCTGCGTGCTGAAAAGCGATGGTCAGCCTGTTTGCCATTTGGGCTCCAACGCCCGCGGCAGTGAAACAGTCAATGGTGTATTTATCAGTACGCGTCCGACGCAACTTGACATCAAGGATATTTTGAAAAGCGATGACAGTATCCTGCGCGACATAAAAACTTTGGCTGTTGGCTTCTGGCATGCCTGTGGGGTGCACCAATCGGGTCAGGTTTATTGCTGGGGTAATAATCAATATGGTCGCCTCGGGAATGGGACGGTCGCTTCATCCGGCGGTCGGATTCCCAGGACCATTCATGCAACACTCATCCAGGCGCCTTGAGGGAGTTCATCATGCTTAAGTTATCCAGCTCAATCGTCAGCATGCTCGTCCTCCTCGGCTGTCATTCCCTCAACAACCGGCATGATACCCTTGCCGTGCAGTGCGATCTCAATGCACAGACGCGGAATAGAATTCTTTTGAAGTTCACCAATCCGGGTGGGGTGGAACTCACGCCCGAGCAGGTGGCTCAGTTGAAGGTGCAATATCAGGGAGCGGATCAGAAAGAAGAGTCCGTGGCACCTACGCCCCGCGCTTGCGTTGCTCTTCCCATCGGTGAAGGCCTTGTCAAGGCACGGATCTCGGGGCAATCGACTCTGACAGCGGAAATCAAACTGGATGCCAAGGCTGCGACGGATACCATCCATACCTTGGCATTGGAAAGTCCTGGTGTCCTGGAACTGGGGCTGAAGTGTCCAGCCAAGGGTTTGCTTGCCGCTTCCACGCTGGGTGATGTGGTTGAAGTGAGAAAGTCACTTGGAAAGCTGTCCGGCTATCAGGTTACGATCGGTGTTTATTCCAGTGCAGGGGAACAGGTCCAGGATCTTTTCCTGAAAACCATAGAAGAATCAAGTCTGCAGCTCCCCCAAAAGTTTGATATCCAACAGCTTTCAGAAGGCTCTTATAATCTCCGGTTGAGTGTCCTTGACTTCTATCACGAAGGAACGAATGCTGCTGCGGAAAGTCAATGTCCTCTGACCGTCCGCCGCAGTTGTGCGAAGGATGAGGATTTCGATCCGGCGACCGTGACCTGTGTGCCGAGGCTTTGTGATAATGCTTATCGTGTGGGTGCGAAGTGGACAGAGAGTCTGGCTCAGAAGCGGGGTGAGGGGCGCTATGAATGCAGGCTCGTGAATGACAAGGCGGAGAAGACTCTTTTGAGCCATGTCTGCCAGGCTGGATACTTTAAGGGTTTCGATTCCTGCCATGCCGCCAAGGAAATCGCTGGAAATTGTGCTCTGCTGGAGACAGAGGATGTCGTGTGCTGGGGTACATTGTTGGGCAAAGATAATTACCCTTCAAGAAAAGAAGTGAACTATCAGACCACTCTAAAGTTTCCTGAGAAAGTCAAAAAATTTGGTCACCAGTGTGTCGAACTTGAATCAGGAAAAGTTCATTGCTGGCAGCTCGTGTATGGTGACAACGCCCACTACGATTTCATGGCAGGTCCTGGCACACCAAAAAATTGGGAAGAAGCTATAGCCTATGCATTTGTTGATCGACGTCTTGTTTGTTCTGAACCTGCCACGACAGAATTGAACTGCAGCTATCGGTTGGTCGAATCCAACGGGCAGAAAGAGATTCTTCCTACACCGGTACTCGAACACATGGCGAATTGTCTTGTAGATGATAAGGGTCAAGTATGGTGCTACCGCAATGCTCTTCCAACATCTCAACCACCAACATCCACGGTAGGCGCTGGTCCCTTCTGGAGAATCGACGGTTTGTCTGGCCCTGCCCGACAAACACGCTCCAATGGTATGACATATTGCGCTCTGCTTGTTGATGGCAGAGTCATGTGCTGGGGTGATAACGCCGTTGGCAGCGCAGGTATTAATCGCTCAGACATCATGGTCAGTAAACCCAGCTATGTTATCGAATCGAACGGTCAAGCATTGCGGGGTATAAAACAGTTGGCTTCAACCTTGGATGGAAGCAGTTGGCGAACTACCTATGCTTTGACTCAGGATGGTCGGGTATTGGCCTGGGGCAGCAACCTGGACGGAATGCTTGCCCACGGCACACCAGGCGAAGACGATGAAGGAAATCCTCTCTTTAACCGCTTTGCTGCTCCCATTCTTGTCGAACTGACAGAACCCCTGACGCCCCCCGGGTCATAAAAAAACCCCTCCCAAAGGGAGGGGTCGTGGGTTTAATCGAGATTTTTAAGCCTTACTTCTTCTTTTGGCTTTCGAGATACTGGATCACAGAATCGATCTGCGCATCCGTCAGCTGCTTGAAGCGGCGTGGCGGCATCGTCAGGAGGTGCTCACCTTTGTGCATCTCCACCTGGGAACCATCAGCACCCAGGATCTTAATCCCTGAAGCTTTCAGGCGCTCAGGAGAATAACCGAGTTTCAAGCGAGCGATGGCAACGTCCAGTTCGGCGTTCAGGTTAGTCATCTTCGAGAAGTCAACAGCGTTGAACTTCGCACGACTCAGAGTCTGATCCAGAGCCGAGTGGTGACACTGTGAACAAGCCGCGATCAGAATATTCTGTGGCGTCTCATTCGGAGCGACAGCGAAACCAACGTCAGCCAGGGCCTGTTGATCCGCGGGGAAAATTTCACGCGTATCCTTGAACTGAGCTGCTGTAATCGTACCAGCTTTGAAATCCTGGATCTGCTTGGTGAATGTTGCCTGCAAAGTTGGATCAGCAACCTTCAAGCCAAAGAACGGAATCGGAATATAGTTCTTGGGCGCTGCTGTGTCAGCGTTGGCCGGCGTCAGCACACCGTTCACGTTCGTAAAGGACAGCGCTTTACGAGCCATGAAACGTAGTCTCAGCATCTCAGCAGTTGGGCTGCGCCCATTGTTGTTTGGATCGTTCAACTCATCACGAATATTTCGTGTCAAGAATTCATTTGGCTGCTGATCTCGGGGAGTCGCATTCGCCGCCTGAGGTTCCGAGAACAACTGGTTGTTATCCCGCAGGAAATCTTCCAGCTGCTGAGGATCTGAACTGGAAATCATGGTTCCAGGAATACCACCGACACCGTCGGTACCCCAGGCTGCGGTATAGTCCGCAATCAGCTCTCGTCCGTCAGTATTATCACGGAACCAGTGCGTCCAGGGGTTACGAAGCTCTTGCATGCGCAGGATCTTCGGACTCTGCGGACCATCCGGCTGGTGACAGTGCATACAGTCGACGATCGTATTCTTCAAATCAACATCTTCATACAGCGTGAATTCAGTCCAGTTGGACTCCACCGCTGCGGTCAGAAGGTCAGCTGGCTTGCAGTGCTCAGGCGAAGAGTTACACGCCTGCTTAAAGCCAACCAGGAAGAAATCAAAAGTGTTATCGGCGTTCTTGACGATAATTTCTGAGAACTGCTCACCGCGAACGAAACCGAGAGCGATATCGTTGGCGTTGCGATCCATCAGGATCACGCGCGGGTTGATGGCGGACACGAACTTGCCGACGAGCGACGAGGAGTGACCCTGAACCGCAAAGGCCGGACCGTTGCCGGCGCTGCCGTTATTGCCACGACCAGGCTGTGGGTTGGCCGGGAAGGCCAGGCCCAAAGCGGTCTGTAATTCGACAAGGCTTTTGGGACGAACGTTATTCACGCAAAACGCGGTGATCACTTTGTTGACCTTGCCAGCGTTGCGATCACAGACGATCTTGATTTGAGTTTCACCTTCCTTCAGCCCTTTCAAGGCTTCTTCATCCGAGATGACGAGGAAAGTGTTATTATCCTTCTGGGCTTCTGTTGGGTTATCAGCCTTTCCAGGCTCAGGTGTCGCATTTCCGCTGTCAGGAGCAGGAACAACGTTCTCAGTCGCACCCGACTGTTCCCCACCGCTGTATCCGTTTTTCTTGTAGGGGCTACAGCTGATCAAAACGATCGACGCTGCCGCCAAACTCCAGCGTTGCAATCTTAACATCCCAAAACCTCCGACTAGTGCCCTATTTCCCTGAATTCGTTGACCCACAATCAATCGAATTCCGGCAGATGCTCACGCACGCACCACTGCGTAGCAGCGACTCCAGACGCACAAATGCCGATAGATTGTTAAAGCAAGGCCTGAGCCATTTGTGCTAATGCGTAAATTCCATAGCTTATCGGCTCTGCCGCTCTGCATTTGAAGGATCATTGGGCAGCAGCGTCCACACCATGATCAGGAGAGCCCTAAGAAGAGATATTCACACCGAAATTTTCCGTCTCAGGCGGATGTCTACGGGGCGGATTTTTCCAATTGGCTAAAATGATAACACCAGCATTCTGACTAAACGCATGAAAACACTCGATCCGATCCGCCCGAACTATCATGTAATAAATGCCAACAGCCCCAAACCGCGCTTTCCGCAACGATTCTTTCTGCCAGTAAGAGTGGCCGCCAGATCGCCTTCTTCATGAACACAAGCGGCCATCAAAAACTCGCTTGCCTAACCGGCCTGAGCGCGATAAGCCATTCAAGGTCGATAAGATTTGCTGCTTACGACGTTATGGATTTCTCTGGAAAGGAAGATCGTTATGAAGATGTCCCTCATGGCTCTCGCTTTCGCTGGTTTCACGGCTCAGGCTGCCCTTGCCGTGGACTGTACCATTACCCTCACCGGCAATGATCAGATGCAGTACGATAAGAAAGAAATCAAACTGCCTGCTGAATGCGCCAAGCAAGAGATCAAGATTGAATTCAAACACATCGGTAAGCTGCCCGCGGCCGCCATGGGCCACAATGTGGTCCTCGTGCCGAATGGCAAACTTTCCGCTCTGCAACCGCGTTATGCGGCAGCTGGCGCAGATCCTGCGAAAATTGACGCCAACAGCGAACAGCTGAAAACCAGCGGCGAAGTCATCGCTTACACGAAAATCGTCGGTGGCGGCGCGTCTGACTCGACCACTGTGCCGAAAGACAAGCTGAAAGCTGGCGAGAAATACCAATACTTCTGCTCCTTCCCTGGACATTTCGCGCTGATGACCGGTACTCTCGAGATCGAAAAAGCCGGCACCAGCACGGCAGCAGCCGAAAAAGACAAAAAGGCTGACAAGAAGAAATAAGGTAATTTTCCAGGAGGTACGTGATGTCCCAAGTCGCAGTTCTTTTGGCAGATGGATTTGAAGAAATTGAAGCGGTCACGATCGTCGATGTTTTGCGGCGGGCGGATGTGCAGGTTCGAACCCTCGCCTTGAAGGACAAGTCCGTACGTGGGGCACACGGCATCACCATGCAAGCCGATGGTCTTCTGGACCAGGAGCAAAGCAAGGACTGGGATCTTGTGGTCCTGCCGGGTGGCCAGCCCGGCGCCAACGCCCTACGCGATGATCCCCGGGTGGCCTCGATGATCGAACACCAGCTGGGACAGAGCCGCAAGGTGGCCGCTATCTGTGCGGCACCCATTGCCCTTGGTGCTCATGGCATGCTGAAAGGCCGTCGTGCCACCTGTTATCCGGGCTTTGAGGATCAGCTGCGCGATGCAAAACTGACCTTGGAACCCGTGGTGGTCGACAGTGAAATCACCACCAGCCGCGGTCCTGGAACCGCCATGACCTTTGCGCTGAATCTGGTCGAGCAGCTGAAAGGCAAAGCTCAAGCGGATTCCGTGCGCAAAGGCATGCTAGTTTAGTTTCCCGCTAGAGGGTGTTGAAAAGGCCCCCTCAGGCCTGACTAAGCTGGAGCACCAGGTCTGGTCAGGCCCACAACGGGAAACCCTTGGCTGGTTCCACGAGTCTCACCTTCCATGTGGACCCCGAGCAATGGGTCCCCGTCGAGCATGCTTTCTCCGTGCTGACTGAGGTCGAGACCTTGTTCCTCCTCATCCACCGAAACACGCATGGGAATGATCCAATCGGTGAGCTTATAGAGGAGATAGGAGCCAAAGAAGGAGAAGCCACTGACGAGAACCAGAGCCAGACAATGCATCAAAAACGTTTGGGTGGACCCAAACGCCAGCCCCACATCCTTCGCAAACACACCGGTCAGCAGCATGCCCATCGCACCGCCTACACCGTGACAGGGAAACACATCCAGCGTATCATCAATCGCGGTTTTTGATTTCAGAGAGACCATGAAAGAGGAAACGATCGCTGAGAAAGCGCCGATAAAGATCGAAGCCCCAATGCTGACAAAACCAGCGGCTGGCGTGATGGCCACAAGACCGACCACCGCACCGATACAGGCGCCCACCGCAGACGGTTTACGACCCTTGAGCATATCGAAGAAAATCCAGGACAACGCTGCGGAAGCCGAGGCCGTGTTGGTCGTGGCAAAGGCCTGAGCCGCCAGCTCATTCGCACCGAGAGCGGAGCCGGCATTGAAACCAAACCAGCCGAACCAGAGCATGCCCGTTCCCAGAATAATAAAGGGGATATTGGCCGGAGTGTGGGCCTCCCCGTTATGATCCTTGCGCCGGCCGAGCATCAAAGCGCCAGCCAGAGCCGCAAATCCAGCTGACATATGCACCACGGTTCCGCCTGCAAAATCGAGCACACCCATGGTGCGCAAAAAGCCGTTCGGATGCCAGGTCCAGTGAGCGAGCGGTGTGTAGATAAAGAAGATGAAGAGCGTGATAAACAGCATATAGCTGGTAAATCGCACCCGTTCCGCAAACGAACCGGTGATGAGGGCCGGTGTGATCACGGCGAATTTCAGCTGGAACATGGCGAAGAGCAGAAGCGGAATGGTGGGAGACAGATCCGGATGGGTGGCACCGGTTACGCCCTTAAACATAAAGAAAGTGCGCGGGTCACCGATGACACCGCCGATGGAATCCCCAAAGGCCAGGCTGAAGCCCACGATCACCCAGATGATACTGATGAGTCCCATGGAGATAAAGCTCTGCAGCATGGTTGAGATCACATTGCGGGCCCGGACCATGCCTCCATAAAAGAAGGAGAGACCCGGCGTCATGAACAAAACGAGCCCGGCGGCACAAAGCATCCAGGCCACATCCCCTGGATTGATGGCGCCACCCGTCCTCAATGGTTCCGTTGCCGGCACGAAGGCCGCAAATAAACTGATCAGGATCAGGAGGATCAGAGGGACCGACGCTAGCTTCATGGAGGTTCTCCTTCTTTGGCTCATATGAGTGGCAGGTGTTATTCAAGCTGCCAATCAAAAGCAACGGACGTACCAGGCCCCTGAATTTCAGAATTCAGCTGCAAGTCCATCACGTTAAGGAAAACTGCGGCACCATCACGTTCCCGTGAAACGCACCGATTGGTAGGAATGGGGGCGAGGCTCCCGCGCTTTGGTAGGATCATGCGCGGAAACCTTGTCAGAACCCAGGATTCAGCGTTCGTTCAACGCGGCGCCTCGGGTTTGCTTGTCCTTCCATCCTCGCCAGGTTTCAATGGCGACCGGCACCAGCGAGAGGAAAATGATGGCAAAGATCACGATGTGAAAGTTGTCTTTCACCTGCGGCATGTTCCCGAACATGAAGCCAGCGATGAGAAAGCTCCAGACCCACAGCAATCCACCGACAATATTGTAGGCCAGAAAGCGGCTGTAGCGCATATGCCCAATGCCGGCCACGAATGGGGCAAAGGTCCGCAGAATAGGGGCGAAGCGGGCAATGATGATGGCCTTGCCTCCATGCTTTTCATAGAAGGCCTGCGCGGCCAGGAGATGCTTCCTGTTCAGGAAGATGCCCGTGTCCTTGGAAAACACGCGTGGCCCGATATACTTTCCGATCGCATAGTTCAAGGCATCGCCCAGGATGGCCGCGATCGACAGAAGGAAGAGCAGCATCGGCAGGCTCAGGTAGGCATTCTCCAAAGCCGCCAGAGCCCCGAGGGCGAAGAGGAACGAATCACCAGGCAGGAATGGAGTCACGACCAGCCCTGTTTCGCAGAAGATGATCATGAAGAGCAGCACATAGATCCATGGTCCCATGGAGCTGATCCAGGCATTCAAATAAAGATCCATGTGCAGGATGATGTCGATAAACTGTTTGATCCATTCCAATAAGATATCCATAAGCCTCGCTTTCCGACCGTCGGGTAAAACAGCAGCTTATCATGGGAGCTTCCAACCAATCGATGGTTCAGTCTGGCTTGAGCACCCTGGCATGAATACTTTTCGGTTTAGGCAGTTCCCTGCGGATTTCGGTATACCTGGACTGCCAACACTTTCTCAGCTTTTCACCTTGAGGATGAACCCATGAAATATCTCATACTGCTGTCCGCGTTCTTTATGGCATCCGTGGCGGCCGCCCGGCCCATCGCATATCTGAAGCAATCGGGTGGCTTCTGCCCTGGGACCTGTCCCTCGGCGTCCATCACGGTCGAGGACAACGGGACGGTCTTCGTGGAGATTCAAAAGTATGTCCCCACGCCCAGCGTCGAGCGCCGCGTCCTGCTCCGCATGGGAAGGGAGCTCGTGAGCGCCATGAGGCGGGATATCAACTCCATTCAGATCGCAAAACTGGTGGATATGGATGAAGGTCAGCCCTTCTGCGCCGATATTCCTGAGCTCCTCTACACTGTGGTTCAGGGCAATCAGAAAATTGATATTGGCATCGACCGCGACTGCCACAAGTTTCGCATGGCGAACTTTCACGGCACGCAAATCGTCTCCATGCTGCAAAGCTTTCTGGACATGCACTATTACGCAGCGCCCTGAGAGAGACTTGCGCGCGGGATGATTTTCCGGGACACTGGGAACGGGCCTTGGAGGCTCGCTTGTCCACTTCATTGCAGGGAAATCATGATGCTCGTATCGCGATGGCAGGCTTTTTCCAGTTCCATCTTTTCCAAAATGTCCCAGCTCGCGGCCGCGCATCAGGCTGTGAACCTGGCTCAGGGCTTTCCGGATTTCGACGGTCCCGCTGTGATCAAGGAGGCCGCGATCGCAGCGATCCGTGGCTCCTTCAATCAATATGCGCCCAGCACAGGATTGGGAGAGCTCCGGCGTCAGCTGGCGGCGCGACAGGCGGAGCAGTATGGACTGCAGTACGATGCCGCCAGCGAGGTCACTGTTTTTTCCGGTGCCACCGAAGCCATCTTCTGCAGCATCATGGGCCTCTGTGGCCCGGGCGATGAAGTGCTGACCTTTGAACCCTTCTTCGATTGCTATCCCGCTGCCACAGCCATGGCAGGAGCTGTGTTAAAAACGGTTCCCCTGCGCGGGCCGGACTGGTCGTTTGAACTGGATGATCTGAAGGCCGCGGTCACGGACCGAACCCGGATTCTGATCCTGAATAGTCCGCATAATCCCACGGGCAAGGTTTTCTCGCGCAGTGACCTTCTGAGCCTCGCGCAACTCGCCCAGGAAAAAAATTTGGTCGTGATCACCGACGAGGTCTATGAGGAGCTGATCTTCACACCGGCCCGCCATCTGCCGATCGCCCGCCTCGAGGGGATGCGCGACCGCACGATTACCATCTCCTCAACCGCCAAAACCTTCAGCATGACCGGCTGGAAGGTGGGCTTCGCCTTTGCCGACAGGAAGCTGAGCGAGCTGATTCGCATTCCCCATCAATATACCGTCTTCTGTTCCGCCACGCCGCTCCAGGCGGGCATGGTCGCCGCCTTGAAGCTGGGGCAGGAGTATTATGTGGATTTCCGTGAGCAGTATACGCGGCGGCGCGACAAGCTCCTGGCCATCCTGCGTCAGCACGGGTTCACCTGCAAGGCCCCTGAGGGCACCTACTTCATCACCGCGGATTACCGTCAGATTCGGGATGTTCCGGATATGGAATTCGCAGCCTGGATGACGGAAAAAGTCGGGGTGGCTTGTCTGCCCGTTTCCACATTTTATGCGGATGCCGCCGCAGCACAGGAAAGCCTGCGGCTGGTGCGTTTTGCGTTCTGCAAGGAGATTGGGACACTGGAGGAGGCCGGCCGCCGCCTCGCGGAACGATTGCCGCAGGCTTTGGCCGAACCCGGGAAAGCTTAACCTTCGACCTTGGCGGGCGCTGCGGCGCTCCCAAAATCCGCGATCAAAGGCTTGCGCCTCAGGATCATTTCCAGGATGAAGGCGATGATACCGACGTTGATGGCGATATCCGCCACGTTGAAGACAGCGAAGTCATGACGCCAGCCAAAGATATTCCAGCCGACCGAAATAAAGTCGATCACATAGCCCTGAATCAGCCGGTCGATGAAATTGCCAATCGCCCCCGCCAGGATCATGACCAACCCAAAACGTGTGAGATGAAAATTGATCGGCAGCGTGCGCAGGTAGAACGATATATAGACCACGCAGATCAGCGTCACGAGATAAAAGAACGGGACGCGCACGTTATCGGGCAGGTTCGAAAGCATGCTGAAAGCCGCACCGCGATTGCGCTCATACTGAAAATTCATGCGGATGAAAAACTCATTCGCCGCATAGGGGGCATCGGGTTTCCCCACCGATGCCACGGGATAAACCGTGGATTTAAACATATCCAGGTTGGTCGGATGTTCCCAGGTCATCAGGCTGGCTTGAGCATGACGTTTGGTAACCTGATCGATGCCGATGGCGGAGAGGAAGATAAACACCAAAGCCAGCGCGATCTGTTTGCCACGAACCGTTTTCAAGAAGGGCAGAGTCATACTCATCAGCGGGAAGTCCTTTTGTTTAGAATCCGATAGTTCAAAATATCCTATCATCCCCCAGCCACGCAAGCTCAGCTGAGCTTCGCAAGCTCGGTCAGGGCTTCGGTCCAGGGCACGGACTTTCTTTCCTGGCCACTGGCCAGATCCTTGATGCTGACGGTTTTGCTCGCCACCTCATCACCACCCACGGTGAGAACGTACTGATACTGGCGTTTATCAGCGAATTTAAACTGATTGCCAAGTTTGCCTTCCTTCAAAGCGATGTCAGCCATGACGCCTGCCGCGCGGAGTTCACCGAGCAACTGGAAGCCATAGCTTCGGCCCTCTTCACCGGCCAGGGCGATGAAGATCCCGCGCCGGGTTTTGTCCTCGGCAAGACCCAGCTGTTCCAAAGCGGCCAGCAGACGATCGACACCGATCGAACCGCCAACCCCTGCCAGTTCCTGACTGGAGAAGCGCGAGACGAGCCCGTTGTAACGCCCGCCCGAGGATATGGAACCAAAGCCATCGAGGCCATCGATCGTGGTTTCAAACACGATCCCAGTATAATAACCCAGGCCGCGCGCGATACTGAGATCGATGCGAACGTTGGCCTTGGTCTTTTGATAAAGCTGCTGCAAAAGGCCAACCGTTTCCTCGAGTCGCTTGATTTCCTGAAGCGCGGGCGTTCCGGCCAGAAGTTCCTTGATGGGATTCAAATCGGTATGACCGGCCGCATTCCGCCCTTGCAAAACCCGAAGCAGGCGTTCCGCGCCCTGCGCTTCCGCGCCTTCGATCTGCAGAATAAGATCCTTGACGGCCGGCTCACCGATTTTCGCCAATTTATCAAGAGCGATCAGCGTGCGATTTTCCCCACCCGCCACCAGCTGGGGCAGGCAGGCTTTGATCAGACCGGACAGAATAATGCGATGTCCGAGGGCCATCGTAAAGGAACCGGGCACCAGGTCGACGAGATTGCTCATGATGCAGGACAACACTTCCACATCCGCCGCGAGCGAATCCACTCCGATGATATCGAGGTCCGCCTGGCAGAATTCACGGTAACGGCCTTTCTGAGGTTTCTCGCCGCGCCATGAGTTGCCGATCTGCACCTTTTTAAAGGGAAAAACAAGTTCCGAATAATTTTCAGCGACAAAGCGCGCGAAGGGAACGGTCAGATCAAAGCGCAGGGCCACCATGCGTTCCCCGTGGTCCTCGAAACGATAGACTTCCTTATCCGTATCCGTGCCACCGGTGCCCAAAAGCGTTTCCGCATATTCAACGACAGGGGTATCGATCGGCAGAAAGCCGGCCTGCTGGGCCTTTTGGTAGATGCGATCCTGGATGTGCTTGCGCAGACTCGCCTGCTGCGGCAGATAGTCACGGAAGCCTTTCAATTTACGCGGCGTGATTCGTTCTTGCGTGCTCAAACTGCTTGCTCCCTCTGGCTCTCTCAAGTAATAAGGCAAATGTGCGCGAACAACCGATCAGGCGGACCGCAATGAAGAGAATCGCAACCTGGCCTTCAGCTGTCTTTCCCCAGTCTTACGGGATGGGGCTCATGACGGCGCTTATCATAAGCTATTGCTTGGGATTTGCAACCGCTTCCCTGGCTCAAAATGAACCTGTGGCGCCGCTTTCAAGTCTGATGAGCCGCACAACCAACGGTTATGTCCCGGAAGGCGTGTGGAAGATTGGACCCGAGACGGAATATGCGGTCCGATCGATGACTGGCCTGGGTGTGGATCTGCCGGCGTTCATGGCCGGCGCCACCAACATCTACGCGCGTGGTCAGATCTGGCAGAACGGGCGGCAGAGCCTTTCGCTCGGTGTTGATTTTGTGCGAATGAACCGTGACTCGCTCTTTTGGGGCTCGCAGAAGGATAATTTCAAGGAACTCAATGTCACCGGCGTGCACCCCCGCCTGGTCTTCAGCCATGCGATTTCAGAACGCTTGATCGTGCACAGTTCGTGGGAAGCCGGTTCCGGCAAGGGCGAAATCGAACTCACCGAGGAAGGCAAGCGTCGCCTTTGGAAGAAAAAGTATCCCGACGCCGACTACGAAGCGCGTGATGAAAATGGACATCCGGTGCGGGAGGACGGCAGTCGCATGCACCGAAACTATAGCATCACGCATCGCTCGCTCCTTTTGCAATCGCTTCTGGGCCTGGCGCAGGAGCGCTTTGAGCTGACCGGTGAAATTCAAAGGTCGCCGACAGAAACACTGGTTCTTGCAGCTCATGTGGCTCGCTTTGATTTGGCAGAGCTGCGCGCCGATCGCTTTGGCTGCAGTCTGTCCCAGCAGTGGCGGGGACCCAAGGTTGGCTTCCGGGTGGGCATAGGCCTGCTTTATCAGGTGGTCAGCGGCCGCGACCTGGATGATGAAAAAATCGATGACGGCCGTTTTTTGCCGACCGCGGATTTGGATTTTTTCGTTCTGCTTTAATCTTGCATTCTTGACGGGTTCGAGCTAAACCAAGGGTCCTTATCGAGGAAGAAAACCATGAAAAAACTGACAAGCAGGCAAATTAAATATCTTCGCGGCCAGGCCCACCATTTGAACCCCGTGGTCATTGTCGGCCAATACGGCGTCACCGAAGCGGTTCTGCGGGAAGTGGAAACCACATTGAATTTCCACGAATTGATCAAAGTGCAGATCCGCTGCGACGATCAGATGGAAATGCGCGATATGATGGACCGTCTCACCGATGGCGTGAAAGCCACGCTGGTTCAGGTCATTGGCCATAAGGCTGTGCTGTATCGTCCCAGTGCAGAAAAGAAAATCAGGATTCCAGTCTAAAGGATAAGCGATGGCGGACAAGCTGGTTTACGTCACAGGCAAGGGTTCCACCCGCAAGGACGACAAAACCAAGAGCTGGCAGGCGGCCGCGGGCCCGACCAAAATGCGGCTGGAAATGAAGGGCCGTGGCGGTAAAACGGTGACCGTTCTATGGAATTTCCCCTTCAGCGAAGAGGAAGTCAAAGCCCTCGTCAAAGCCATTCAACAGCGTTCCGCCTGCGGCGCCACCCTGAAGGACGGCCGGGCGGAATTCCAGGGTGACGTCAAGGACAAGGCCCTCGCCTATTTCCAGGAGCAGGGTTGGAAGCTTCAGCAGGCCGGCGGCTAACACCAAGTTTCTGAAATCCTTAAAAAAATTCCCATAGCCTCGTTACGCAGGGCGAATTCCCTTTATTGTTTCAGCGGGTTGCCGATCCCATAAGGTCAATTGTCGACCGGATGGAATATGCGCAGCCTTGTCCTCATACTGCTCCTATGTTTGCCCTCCTCCCTGACCGCCGCGGTCATACGGGAAGCGGTGCAGGGTACCCTTGACTTGCGTGATTGGGATGGGAAGGACGCCCTTCGCATCCTTGGCGACTGGCGCTTTTTCCCGAATGAACTTCTGTCTCCAGAGGAAGCTCTCCGCCGTGAGACGGACCCCGATGCCCTTTACCTCCAGCCGGGAAAACCGTTCCGTAGCGTCACCGGCGCCAGGCTCGATAACATTGGATACGGCTCCTATTTGATGCGCGTGCAAAGCCCCTGTCGGCATTGCCGCATTCACTTCGCATTGCCCCAGGTTTACGTGGCCGGCAAAATCTTTGTCTTTGATGCGACGGCCGAGTCCCGCGCGCTGCCCCTCTTTGAGCTCGGTCGGGTGGCGACGGATGCAGCCCAGGAAAAACCGCAGATCGGCACCACCCTGACGCCTGATTTTGAAGTTCAGGATCAGCAGGTGTTTCATATCCTGGTCCAGGTCAGCAACTTTCACTACTACTGGGGCGGGCTCTGGCAGCCGCCGGCTCTTTATTTGAATGAAGAAGCGTATCCCAGCGCCGAGAAGATGAAGGCTGCGTTTCTTCTGGGCATCATGCTCTTTTGCGCGGTGCATGCGATCAGTCTTTATCTGCGCCGCCGTGAGGATGAAGGAACGCGCGAGCTCGCTATTTTTTCGGGCATCATGCTGCTGCGCAGTACAATCTTCGTGATCGGAGGCTGGCTGATCCTCGTCAGTCCCTCCTGGGCCTGGCAGCTGGTTTGGGATTCCATTTACATTACGCTGGCGATGGCTTCCGCCTGGTTCTATCGCTTCATGAGCGCCTGCTTTCCCGATTACGCTTCACCGCGCATCAGTCGGGTGACCTGGCCTGGCGCCTTGCTGCTGACGGTTGTCTTCCTGCTGACAACCACGAATCAATCGGAATATCCGGTGATGCTGCTCTATGGGCATGCGATCCTCTGCATCACAGCCAGTCTTTGGATTCTTGTGCAGGCCACGCGGCATAAGAAAGAAGGCTCGCTCATCGCGCTGGTCGGGGTGCTGGCGCTTCTGACGAGTGGCTTGATGAGTCTGCTCTGGTACCTGGGCGACACGCGTTTTTCAGCCATGGGCATTGAAATCGGAACGGCCATCTTCATGATCTGCCAGACCCAGATCGTGGCGCAACGTTCCGCCAGCGCCTTCCACCGGGCCGAGCGTCTGTCGCGGGAATTGGTGGAACGGGATCAGACCCGAACGCTCTTCTTTCACAACACTTCGCATGAACTGCGAACGCCTCTTCATGGCATCCTGGGTTTTCTGAATCTGATCAGCCAGGGTCAATACGGTCCCATCGGCGAGCGCCTGCGACTGCAGATCCTCAAGATCACGCGACTCACTGAAGGTCTTCGCGATCAGGTCAATACCATCCTGGATCTCGCCAAATCCAAACGTGGTGAACTGCATCTGCACATTCAACGATTTGCCCTGGGCGATGTGGTGCACCGGATCCAGGATATCAGCGATAGCCTGCAGCTCAAGTACCCCCAGGTGCAATTCACTCTGCAGAATGAGCTCGATCAGAACCAGACCTTTCTGCATGATATCGAAAAAATCGTCGCGGTCCTGAGGAATCTTCTCGCCAACGCCTATAAATTCTCACGCATGGATGCCGCAAATCAGGTGAAGCTGCTCTTGAAAACAGATGAAGAAGGTCTCTACCTTGAGGTCAGCGATACCGGCATCGGCATACCCACGGAAAAAATCGACCGCATTTTCGAGGAATTCTCTCAGATTGAAGGCGATGCAAGGCGGTCCTATGAAGGGACCGGCCTGGGTCTCAGCATTGTGCGGGATCTGGTGGAACTGATGAAGGGTCGCATCGAGGTGGCCTCCAGACCCGAGGAAGGCTCCACCTTCAGGATCTGGATACCGGAGCAGCGTTTCACCGATCTGCGCCCGCAGGAACCCCTGGCTGTCGCGCCGCTCGCGGCTGTTCCCACAACTCCGGAATGGCGGGAAACGGAGCAGGAGGCTCCCGCACCGATCGCCGCGCTGCCCAATCCCTCCCGCTTTAATATTCTGGTGGTGGATGACAATGAACTGAACTGTGAAGTGGTGCAGGATCTGTTAAAGACCGAAGGCTATCGGGTGATGATCGCCACCGGGGGCAAGGAAGGGATTCGACTGATCGAAACCCTGCAACCCCATGTGGTGCTGCTGGACCTGATGATGCCGGATGTTTCCGGTGAAGATGTGATGAAGTATGTCAAGAGCCAGGATCGTCTCCGTAACATACCAATCCTCCTGATTACCGCCCGTGCGAATGAGGAGGACAAGCTCCTGGGTCTTGGCCTTGGGGCGGATGATTACCTGGCCAAACCTATCGTGCCGGATGAATTGCGGCTGCGGGTACGCAACACGCTTATGCGTTATGATGATAATCATCGCCTCGCCATGCAGGAGTATCAGGATCGCATGTCGCAGCTGGGTGAAGTGGTGGGCGATCTGGCCCGTGAGTGGCACGGCGTGCATCAGGCCGTCGCCGAGGATCTGCGGGAGCCCGAGGAAAGAGTCCAAAAGGTGGGGCGTCTTCTTCCCTTGCCGGCGATGCAGCGGGAACTTCTTGTTAAGAATTTGACGCAAAAGGGTGGTGGCCGCCCGATGCACACGCTGCTCGAGGTACTTTTGCCGCCGAGTGATGAGCATCCTGCGGCGCGTGAGCTGCAGTACCTCCGCACCGCAATCAGCCGCATGGCGCTTTCCTCCGAGCAGGCCCGCGGTCTCTGGCGCAGTGTCGGTCAGCTCGGAATTGATGAGATTCAGCAGATGAGCGAAACCATTCATCTCTGTGAGAGCTACCTGCATCTGGCCGATGCCGCCCGACACGCCCGTCAGTTGATGGAAAGCATCCTGGCCTTCAGCCGTCAGGAAATGGACGAACATATCATCGATCTCAAACTGACGATCGAACGCACCTGGCATTTGCTCCGCATGCGGGCCACACGACTCGGCATCGAAATGCGCATGAATCTCGATCCGCTCACCATTTTTTCGGTCAGCTCTCACATTCAGCATATCCTCCTGAGCCTCATCAACAATGCGATGGATGCGGTGGCGGACATGCCGATTGATGAACGTTGGATCGAGATCGCCGTGGCGATCGACTCCGACACGCGGCGCATCCTGGTTCAGGTCACCAATGGTGGTCGATCGCTCCCTGCCGCGGTGCGGGACCATCTTTTTGAACGTGGGTTTAGCACGAAAGGCCCGGACGCCAAAGGCATCGGTCTTTTCATTTCCCGGCGCCTGGCCCAGCAGCTTCATGGTGATTTGATCTATCAGGACACGAAGGGTCATACGACTTTTACGTTGATTCTGCCGCCAGGGCATCAGGTTTCATGCGCCGGCTGACCAGGTTTCCAACAGACTGTTTGATCAGAGTTTTGACAGAGGGCTTTCCGTTTGCATTCAACTCCTTGTCTTGCGAAGGACCGTAACATGGCCCATTTCTTGCAAAATATTACACCACTAAAAGATTCCATGAGCTGCACACTTGGGAGAACATTTATGATTCGTCGTAACGTTGTCTTGGGCCTTGTCCTTGTCCTTGGATTCGCTTGCGAGAAGAAAAGCAGCTCATCCGAGGAAACGCCAGCCGAGGAAGCCACCGCCGATCAAGCTGTGGACGGTGCCGCGGAAGGCGATCCGACCGCGGAAGCTTCCGAGGAACCAGGAACACCACCCGATTTTTTGGTGGGCAGGTGGGCCAGCGACTGCGTGAATCAACAACCTGGTGTTCTGCAGGCCAGTTATGTCGTGCAATATGAATTTGCCGCCGATGGCAATGCCAATTCTAAAGTCATTTCCTATGCCGCTGCAAATTGTACCAAGCGCTATACCAAGGCTGATGTTGATAACCTCAATGCCCAGGAAAACGCCGCCCGTGCCGCTGAGGTTCCTCCAGCCCCGCCCTTGAGTGCTGCTGACCTTGCCGTGCGAGAATCGCTTTGGTTTCCAACCATCAAACCCTTTACTTTTAAACTGGGTAAAAAGTTAAAGGACGACACGGTGGAAATGAATTATTCGGAAACGATCGGTGATCAGACCATTAACACCTATGTGACCATATACGTCGTCGACGACAAACTCTACTTCGCTGCAGTCTGTCGCAAAGAGGATTTGGACGCCAATAACTGCAAGCAGATAGTCGGCGACAGTGTGAAGAACCGCGCCCGCGACATGACCAACTCCGTTCCCTTTCACAAGATCTAATTCTTGACAACTCAAGCATGCTGTGAGGATCTCCGAGTCCCTGACCGGGCTAGGCGGATCCTCCATGAATTGATAAAATTAGGGCACTCAAAGCTTAGGAGACTCAACCGTGCTAACACACAGGATACGCTTTATCCTGGCCACGCTCGCTGTGGTCACTCTCGTCGTGACTTTTGGGTATTTTTCCCGCTATCCGGACCTGAACAACAAGGCCGTGGTCGCGGAAAATCACAGTGTGGCCGACACCATTTCCATGTGGCCCATTCTCAAAGTCACAGCCACCGATCCCATGTGGAAAAAAATTGCTTACACCACGGTGAACTGGACGAATGACAACAAGAAGGGCATGGCCTTTGGTATTACCCTGGCGGCCTTGCTCTCCTGCTGGTTGAGCTATCTTCAATTCAATCCAGGTGGTCGCTTCCGCAGCGCCTTTTATGGGATGATACTCGGTTCTCCGCTCGGTGTTTGCGTGAACTGTGCGGCTCCGGTGTTTAAGGGCGCGCTGCGATCCCGTCGCATCGAGATGGCTTTGGCGTTGATGTTCGCCTCGCCCACCTTGAATGTGGTGGTTTTGACGATGGCGTTTTCCCTGCTGCCGTTTTACATGGCTGTGACCAAGATCGTTTTCAACCTGGCGATCATCATGCTCGGCGTGCCGCTGCTGGCCCGCTGGCTCAAGGATGCTCCGGTCAAGGATTTACAGGAACTCGAAACCCGCCTCGCCACAGAATCCTGCGCCGTGCCGGTGAAGGAGTCCTTTTTTGGGTCCGTAATCGGCCTGCTCAAGGATTTTTGGAAACAGCTCAGCACCATCTTTATTCGCACCGCACCGCTCATGCTGGTGGCTGGATTTCTCGGGGCTTCTCTGAGCCACCTCGTGCCTCTGGATGCCCTGCAAGGACAGGGTGGGTTCATTCCCATGGTCATCGCGGCCACAGTAGGTTTGATTCTTCCCGTGCCGATGGCCTTTGATGTGGTCTTGACCAATGCCCTTTTCTCGGCCGGCCTGCCCCAGAATGTCGCCATGGTTCTCCTGCTCAGCCTCGGCGTTTACAGCTTTTATTCCTTCATGATCACCTGGCAGAGTGCCTCCCGGCGCTGGGCGCTTTATATTGCGGGCGGTCTTTGGATGTTGATCATTCCGATCGGCCTGCTTTCTCCCGTTCTGCATGAAAAATTCTATATGGACCCCAATATCGAAGACTTCCGCGCCCTGACCGCCGCATCATCCGGTACAACGAGCAGTCAGGCAACCGCGTCGCTGGCAGCCAAGGCTGAACCGGGTCGTCCTCTGCCGCCTATGGAAGAGATCAGGGTGGGTGACACCACTCTGCAGCGCATGCCCTTCTTTCCCAAACAGGGTGACTCTGGAAAATTTGTTCAGCATGAAGGCCCCGAGCTGGGTCTGAAGCGCGGTTTCATGTATACGATGCGCGATTATCCGGATCCCTTCTGGGTGGGTCGTGGAACCGCTGCGGGTGACTTTGATAAGGACGGTTGGGTGGATGTGGCTCTTGGCAGCGACCAGGGCCCCTTGCTCTATCGCAACGTCGGTGGCCGCTTTGTCGAAGTGCCTTTGACGATTCCAGCCCTTCAGGGTGCCCGCGTTTTCGGAGTGGCGTTCGTCGACCTTGACAGTGACACCTGGCCGGATCTTTTCCTCACCACATTCCATCGCGGCAATCATTGGATCCGTAACAACCAGGGGCAATTTGAAACGACCGCCTCGCCCGTTCCCAACGGGGATGGTGTGCTGACGGTGGCGCCGGCCTTTGCTGATCTCAACGGGGATGGTCGCATTGATATTTTCAACGGCAACATGGTTCTTGGAATCGCCACCGGTTTCCGGGCCTACGGCAACGGCCGTAAAAACGGGATCACCTGGAACCAGCCGGATGGTTTTGTCTTCGAAGCTCTGCAGGGTGTGGATGATGGCGAAACCATGGCCTCCCTCGTCAGTGACATCAATGGGGATGGTTTCCTCGATCTCTATGAGAACAATGACTTTGTGGTTCCAGATTATCTGTATTTTGGCAGCAGGAATGGTCTGCGCCGCCTGAAGGCTCCCGGCATTACCGGCTTCCCCACACCCTATTTTTCGATGTCCGTGGATACGGCGGATATCAACAACGATCTCCGCATGGATCTTCTGATCACAGGAACCATCGCCGCGAGCCAGGATCTCGGTGATCAGGCGATCGACGGCGTTCAGGCGGTCGACTACAAAAAGGCCAAGGACAAGGTGGAATACTGTGATCGCATCCAGGATCCTGATTACCGGCTCAACTGTCAGCGCAACCGTCGCGCGGATCATTTGATTCCCTTCCATCGCATCAAGAATCTCAATGTCCGCGACTGTCTGAAGATCGAGGACGCGGATCAACGTGATTCCTGTCTTCTGAGCATGATGTGGATGATCGTCACCAACAACGATGAACAATGCGATTGCGAGGAGCGCTATGGCTTCGATCCTCGCGTGCTCGAAGTGTGTCAGCTGATGCGGAAAGCCGGCGCCTTTTACAAGCGCGAACAGTATGCGCAGGAAGCCCCCCAGACGGACCGGGCCATCCTTTATATGGGTCAGCCGGATGGCGGTCTGGGCCAGGTCGGCAAGGATCGTTTCAATCATCCGGGCGGCTGGACCTGGTCTTCACGTTTTGTGGATCTGGATAACGACGGCTGGGTGGATATCTTCAATGCGGAAGGTGCTGTCCGCATGGGTGAGTTCGGCTGGAATGTTTACATGCATAACGAGAACGGGCGCTTTGTGCAGAAGCAGTTCAGCGCAGGGCTGACCAATGACTTCAACCTCTTCTCCTTCGTTATGATCGACTATGATCACGATGGTGATCTGGATATCATCGGCAACGGCTCGGAAGGTCCGGTTCAGGTCTATGAAAACCAAAGTGCAGGCGCGCATCATAGCATCGCCTTTGCCTTGAACAGCAAAAGCGGCAACACCGCAAACCTGAATGCCCGCGTGATCGTGCATCCCAAGTCAGGGCCGGCTCAGATTCGGGAAATCAAGGCTGGCGGTGGCTATCAGAGCGTGGACGCGCCCTGGCTTTACTTTGGCCTGGGTCAGGAATCCGAAGTGACCAAAGTCGAAGTGCAGTGGCCGAATGGCAGCAAGCAGGAGATTCAGGGTCCGCTTCAGGCGAATGCCCTGTATCGCATCGAAGGTCCTTGATCACAAAGGGCCGCGGCTTCGGCTGCGGCCTTTAAAAAAACTGCCCCACACCCGCCAGGGTTTGCCAGCTTTCCTCCCGCACCAATCGCCATTCCAGCTGCCAGCGACGATTGAGACTCCACCTTTGTTCCCAGGTCCAATCCCAACGCAATCCCTGCGATGTTGCCTGCGCCTTGCGGGGCCGAATTTCCAAAAGCTGACGCCACCGCGCGGTCCAGGCCTGGTACCAGCCCAGGCGCATCTCAGCCTCGATTCCGGTTATGGTAAGATTCATCCCCGGCAAAACATAAAAGAGCGAGCGATCCGCAGCCCATTCCCAGGCCAGACCATAGCCGCCGCGGCAATGCGGGCGTGGACCTTCCGCCTCCTTGTGCAGACCGCACGACACCGCCCAGCTTCCGGCCGGGGCCACGCGTTCAAACGGCGTCAGAGACATCAGGTCGAAGATCTCCAGGTTATAATCAGGGTTCGGCTCGCCTTCCGCCTGCCAAAGACGCAAATCAAAAAAATTGATGTGGTAATAAGGATTGAAACCCTGCGGCTCATCCAGAAGGTCATGCAGTCCCCAGCGCAAACGCAGCGCGAGCAGCGACGCGGTCTGATCCCGTCCGGCCAGCAAACTGAACTTATGCAGCCCATGCGCCAGGAGCGGATTGTTGCCTGCCCGGGTGCGATCCGTGGTCTGTAACGTGGAAGCCGGAAGGCGGGATCGTGCGAGCAGAATCTGATCCTCCTGGGCCCGCAATTCAATCTGCTCCGCGGGTTCCAGGCCGGCCTTTTTCAGGTTGAGCTGATGCATGATGGTATCGAGCAGCCGCGGATCATCCGCCACGGCCACAGAATCGCCAGTCTGTCGCCAGTCCAAAAATTTTTCCTGCTGCTCCGCATTCAAATGCCGCCAATGGTCATCAAAGATCCGCTTCTGGGACGGCCAGAACGCATCCCGGGACGGCCCCACCACCTCCGCCACCGTTTGCATGACCGCCTGGGGCAAAACAAGCCCAGGAATGCGATCCCGCAGATTCCAGTTCGGACGCACAGCCTCCAGAATTTCGAGCAGCATCGTCGAGCAGTTCACATGCGTGAAATAGTAAGGGGACGAGGCCCGATGGATCAGCTCCCAGACATGAGCCAAAAACAACTCCCGTTCCATCGGACTCAAGTGAATTTCCAGTTCCCAAAGATCGCGATTCTCGGCATAGGCATAGGTATTCACAAGCTCGTAATAAGGCTGCAGAACAAAGAACCCGGGATAACCGCCGAAGAGCCCGTGGACCATATACGACACCGGATCATCCTCGGGATCGTGGCGGGCCAGAAAACCGATTCCATAGTCGAGCAGAGGCAGACCGGACTCAGCCTGATCCTCCGGCATGGGCTCATGCAGATTCAGCTTTAAAATATTATGCCCCAGCACCGAGGCAGGATTGCCGGCATAGGCCGTGGAATAAACAAGGCTGAGCGAATGAAACGAAAGACCCTTCTTCCATTCCACATAATCAGGGCAGGGAGCAGCGGGCCAGGTCTGTCCGGAAAGTTTTTGATAAAGCAGAACGCGGGCTGGAAAGCGACAGGCGATGGTCTTCTGCGCCGCGGGATCCCAGGTTCCGGCCAGGGTCTTCCATTCAGCCTCGGGGTCCCTGGCCCCTGCGGAGCTCAGAAAAAATTCAGGGGAGGTGATGCTGCTCAATAAGGAACCCGACCAGGTGCTTTGATAGTGCAGAAGACGCAACCAGGACGGGTGAAGGCCCGGCGCAGAGGTCTGCGCCCTGGCGATCGAAGCCATGAGGAACAGCAGCACACATGCGGAACGCAGTCCCATATCAGGAGCAGGAGGATTGCAGCGCCGGCGAGGTCTGGATCATCCGCGCGGTCGATTCCACCAAGGCATCCGGTTGAATGGTCAGATAGAGTTCCTTTTCAAAGGCGGCCTGCATCTGTCCTGCAAGGTTATTGCGCCCCAGAGCATCGCAACCAAAGGTGGCGAGATAGGCATCAAGGTGACGACCGTGGCCGCGCGCCATGTCCTGACGCAGGATATCATAGCTGCGGGTGGCAAAATGCAGGCTGCGCTGATGCGCTTCGACCAGCGAGTGTTTGGCGCAATTCGAGGTTCCCAAGGTCATGCCCAGGGTTGAGACCGGAAACAGCACTCCATTGGTGATGGCCCGTCCGATCGATGAAACCATGGAATTCTGCTTCAGAATGTACCAGCCTGGGCCGCAGCCGCTGCTGCCATCGGCCGCCTGGACGGAACCGCTGGCCACGAGGATAGAAAGGGCAAAGAAAGCTGCTGATAAGCGCATGGCATCTCCTTCAACACAAAAAGCTTTGCATTGATTGTAGCAAATGCCATGCAGGCTTAGAAGCCAACGCGCAGAATCTGCAGGATGGCCTCATAACCGAGAAACGGAATCAGGGCAAATAATGCCGCGTTGAACGCAAACAGCAGATAGCCCAACACCAGAAGAAGACCATCGCCTTCCAGCAAAGCGACGGAGAGACAAACGATGGCGGCGGCCGGAGGCGCATTGGTGCCTGGAGGCAGCGGCAAGGCCAGCAGGGCACCACAGCCTGTGATCATGACTCCAGCGGCGGCCTTGAAAACCGAATTTTTATGAATCCAGTGATAGCGCGGCCGGATGAACCTTTCGATCTTTTGCAGGAACCGACGGGCTGCCCGACAGAAGCGGCGCAGCATATCCTCAGGAATCCGCCGATGCACCCATTTTTGTGGGAGCCAGGGTTTCCAACCCGTGCTGAGACTGAAGCCAAAGATCACGATCAAAATACCAAATGGAATCGACAGCCCTGGCATCGGGATGGGCAAAAGGAAAGGCCCGGCCAGGAGTAAAGTCAGCATGGCCTCGCCACGCCCGTGAATGTGGTCGAGGATCCGCTGCAGCGTAATGCTGCCGTGATCGCAGAGATCCTCGATTTCCTGAAACTCGCGGGAAAGGCTGTGGGCGTCATGTCCATTCAAGGAAAAAGCTCCGCTTCAAGGTGATCGCAGGCGGGAGAGCCTGCGGGGACCTATCATTAAATCAGGGCGCATGATGGGCGATTAAGAGGGGTAATGCCTTGATTTTATTTAAGAAAATATTTCATATTCTATTGTTAAAAACGAATAATAATCTCGATTTTATCCATTTTTAGAATAACCATCGGCTGCCGTAAAGATGGAGATTGCACTGCTGTATGCGCAGTCGCACACAACGGGAGATGTCTATGCAATGGTTTAAACGAATTGGTCTGTTCTTTCTATTAAACATGCTCATTGTGATCAGTCTTTCTGTGATTGCCAACGTGTTTGGCCTGAACCGTTATCTGACGGCCCAGGGACTGGATATGAGCGCGCTGGCGGTATTCTGCCTCGTCTGGGGTATGGGTGGTGCCTTTATTTCCCTGGCGCTTTCACGCGTCATGGCCAAGTGGATGATGGGCGTCAAAGTCATTCCGGATAATACCTATGACCAGCGTCTCATCGAGCTGAAGCAGCTGGTTCATACACTGGCGCGGCAAGCTGGACTGACCACCATGCCGGAAGTTGGTATCTATGAATCCCCTGATATGAATGCTTTCGCAACAGGCCCAACCAAATCGCGGGCGCTGGTCGCTGTGTCGACCGGTCTTCTGCACAGCATGAACCAGCGCGAAGTGCGTGGTGTGCTGGCCCATGAGGTCTCGCACATCGCCAACGGTGATATGGTGACGATGACCCTCCTCCAGGGTGTGGTGAACGCCTTTGTGATGTTCCTGGCCCGTATCATCGCTTACGCTGCCGCTCAATTTTTCCGTGGCGATGAAGAGGAAGCGCCCTCGATGGGCATTTTCTTTGTGACCCAGATCGTCCTTGAGATCATGTTCATGATTCTCGGTTCGATGCTGATCGCTGCGTTTTCCCGCTGGCGGGAATACCGGGCTGATGCAGGGGCGGCGCGCCTGGGTGGTCGCGAGAACATGATCGCGGCCTTGGAAGCTCTGAAACGTAACATGATGTTGCCCGAGCCGCAGCAGGCAACAGCCGCGGTGCAGACCATGAAAATCGAAGGCGGCCGCAACTCGGGCCTGATGCGCTTTTTTGCAAGCCACCCGTCGCTCGATGATCGTATCGCCCGTCTGCGGAATCAGCGGGCTGCCTAAGACAAGAAAGGATTCGCGTCATGGCTCTCTTTCCGATCGCTGAATACTGGTGGCTGTACCTGCTCTTTCTGGGCTTTGTCGGCCTCATGATTGTGCTGGACCTCGGTGTCTTTCACCGCAAGGCTCATCGCATTTCCATGAGAGAAGCCGGTATTTGGACGGTCGTGTGGATTTCCCTGGCTCTCCTTTTCAACTGGGGGCTGCTGCATTACTCAGCCCACATTTTTGCCAATAACGAGCGTTTGATGGCCATCCCGGGTTTTAATCCCGTGCTGGCCTCCCAACAGGTCAGTCTGGAATTTTTAACCGGCTATGTGGTTGAAAAAGCCCTGGCCGTCGATAACATCTTCGTCTTTATTGTGATCTTCAGTTACTTCGGCATTCCAACGCAGTACCAGCACCGCATCCTCTTTTACGGGATTCTGGGGGCTCTTTTCTTCCGCGGTATTTTCATCGCGGTCGGTTCGGTGCTCATGACCTGGCATGCGGTGGTGGTCATCTTTGGTGTGCTGCTGCTCTTCACCGGTTTGAAAATGCTCTTCACACCGGACAAGGAAGTGGACCCGGAGAAAAATCCCCTCCTGCGGCTGGTGCGGCGCGTGATGCCGGTGACCTCAACCATCCAGGGGCCCAAATTCTTTGTGCGGGAGAACGGGGTTCTGATGGCTACGCCGCTCTTCCTTTGCCTGGTGTTCCTGGAATTCTCGGATGTGATCTTCGCGGTGGATTCCATCCCGGCTATCTTTGCCATCACCAAAGAGCCGTTCATCGTGTTCACCTCCAATATCTTTGCCATCCTGGGCCTCAGGTCGATGTATTTCCTTTTGGCCAACGTGATGCACAAGTTCCATTACCTGAAACATGGTTTGGCTTTTGTTCTGATGTTCGTGGGCCTGAAAATGGTCTGGCTGAATGAGGCGTTCGATGGGAAATTTCCGATTTCCTGGTCGCTCGGTATCATCTGCGGCATCCTGATGGTTTCCGTTATCGCTTCGCTGCTTTTGAAGCCTCACAGCAAAGAGAGCAGCACAAAAGTACCATCCGCCTGAACCCTACAACAAAGTCAGGCATCTTCCAAACTTTTGCCCCCCGTGGTTCGCGGACCTGGGGGGCATTTTTCTTGACAGCCGGCGGCTAGAGTTCAGACGTTCCCGCCCCAACCTGCCGAAAGAATTTGAAAAGAATTGCTAAGATCGGATCCTGAAAAGGTTTTTCCAGCCTCCGCAAGCCCCTGTTTTCAGCGAACAAAGGCCCGAAAATTGCATATTAATCAAACACACAGTTTAGGGAGGCACACACATGCGCATCACCGCGCTCTCCATCATGCTGTCCGCGGGGCTCTTGTCAGCCTGTGGCAGCGCCGGTTTTCTTGGAAAAAACAGCTCCGGAGGCGCCGATCAGTCGGCCTTGATCGGGAATCCAGGGGACGCCTTGGATCCCAATGTCGTGGGTCCCGATTCCGTTGAAGGCGGAAGCGTGGTTTTGGAACCGCCCACGGAAAAGGAAAAGGAATCGATTGCCAACTGCTCGAAAGCCTGGGGGAAGGAACCTCCCGTAAGTTTTGAAAAGGTTCGCAAGATTTATGCAAACGTCAGCGTCGGCAGCAGCGGCGTCACGCTTCAGGATAAAGCCCAGACGACCGGGGCTTCCCTCACCCTGCTCTATGCGGGTGTGAATGTCGGCGGCAGCCCGATCTGGGAGCTGACCAACCCCAACGGCTGGTACTGCATCGTGGTGACGGTGAACGTGAAAACAGATCTCACCGTGCGACTGGCTCAGACGGGTCATCTTGCCGACAGCAAGGTCGCTGTGAATGTTGGATCCAAGACCGAAGGGGAAGCCGTCAGCGCCATTGGAGTCAACGTTGGCAGCAATGTAACGGTGGAACGCATATAATCCGGACGGGCCGGGCATCCCCGGTCCAAAAGGCATCTTTACAAATTCTCCGTAACGCAGGAATGTCAGGGCTGGTCCCGCTTTTGAGGAGCTTCCACCATGCGCCTGTCTGAAACAACTCTGATCCACAGCCTGATTATCTGGCTGTTGAACGCCGCGGCCCTGATGGTCACCGCCAATGTCATCAAGGGGATGCATGTCAACGGCTTTACGTCCGCCCTGCTGGCGGCGCTGGTTCTGGCGGTTGCCAATCACTTCCTGTTGCCCATCCTCACGTTCCTGACGCTGCCGCTAACCGTGGTAACCCTGGGTATCTTCTGGTTTGTGCTTTACGGAGCCATGCTGAAAATTTCGGCGGCGCTGATCCCTGGCTTTACCATCAATGGCTGGCTGCCGGCGATCATCGGATCGATCGTGCTGACGATTATTCAATGGCTGTTCCGCGCGACCTTTGAAACGTTTGCCTAGGTCCTGCGGGTTTCCCAAGCCGGGGCGGGTGGCGGCCTTCCGGCGGGCAAAATCCACCCTGCATGATTTTAGGGAGGGAATTGCGCTACAATAAGGAGGGGCGGTGTTGTCTGCTCTGCTAACTCAAGCTTGAGGCGCTGCGATGAATGTCATTCTTTATTCCATCCCGTTCTTTATCCTGGCGATGGTGATTGAGTTTTATTATTCCCGAGCGAAAAATCTGCCCTACTATCGTTTGAACGATTCCCTCTCCAACCTCGGCGCCGGCCTTTTTCAGCAGGCCCTGGCTTTTATACCCGCGGCCCTGGTCCTGGCTGCTTATCCCGTTGTTTATGACAATTGGTCCCTGTCCTTCTTTAAGGGAAAGAATGATCTTCTCACGTATGCGATCTGCCTCGTTCTGGTCGACTTTCTGTATTACTGGGCCCATCGCATGTATCACCGCACAGGTCTCGGCTGGACAGGGCACATTGTGCATCATCAGAGCGAGGAGTATAACCTCTCGGTTGCCCTGCGGCAGAGCTGGCTTCAGGGCTTTCACGGGATTCCCTTCTTAATCGTGCCGGCCTTTCTCGGCTTTGATGCGGTCGTGGCGCTCACCTGCAGCGCGATCAATACCGTCTATCAGTTCTGGATTCACACCAAAGCCATTGATAAATGCCCGCGCTGGTTCGAGGCCATCTTCAATACGCCTTCGCATCATCGGGTCCATCACGGCCGCAATCCACAATACATCGATAAGAATTATGCCGGCTCCTTGATGATCTGGGATCGACTCTTTGGAACGTTCGAACCGGAAAAGGAGGAGGTCGTTTACGGCATCACCCAGCCGACCCAGTCCTGGAATCCTCTGGTGGCACAATTCGGACCCTGGGCTCAGCTCATCAAAAAAGGTCGTGGCAAGGGTTTCTGGCTGAACGTCAAATACAATATCATGCCCCCCGGTTGGAATGAAGTGGATGGCGATCAGGTGCCGGCCTTTATCCCAAGGGAAAAATACGATCCCCAGGTCAGCACGAGTCGGAAGCGCCTGTCCTTCGGAGCCTTCTCCGTGTCGCTGATTCTGCTCCTCGCGCTTATGCTGATGGGCCAGGAACAAGTGACAGCCGTTCACGTGGTTCTCGTTGCCAGCATCATCGGCCTTCTGCTTTATAGCGGCTGGTGCCTGGAACCTTCGACTCAGGATAAATCATCTTGAATATGCTAAGGGTTTTCCGCCCCACGTTAAGCCTGCTCATCCTCGTCGCGGTGATGATCCTGCTGGACCACCTCGTGGAAGCTCATAATTATTCCGTATTCAATTTCTTCTGCTTCTTCACCAATCAGAGCAATCTGCTGGTTGCTCTGTTCTTTCTGGTGGACGGTTTCCTGCGCTGGCGCGGCCGGCCGCTGACACGCAGCGTTTATGATCGGACCCGCGGGGCTCTGATTCTTTATATGTCCATGACGACCAGCATCTACTGGCTCTTTCTGCACCATCTGATCCAATTCACATCCCCGGTCGCCGCCCTGGCCAACAGTTTCCTTCACTCGGGCGCACTCGCCTTCCTGCTGATCGACTGGTTCTGGGATCGACCGCAGACGCGCCTGAACAAACGCTTTTTTCTGGTCTGGCTGATCTATCCCGTGCTCTACGGAGTCATGATCATGGCGCTCGGCACGGCACGCTCCTGGTACCCTTATCCTTTTCTCAATATCGTGAAGCTGGGTGCAGGAAAATGGGCCATGTGGAACGGAATCATGGCCGTGGGGATTGGATGCTGGGCTGTGTTCATCATTCTTCTGAACAACAAACTGCAGCGGGATGAGCTTAGAACTCGGTGAGCTTGTAACTCGCACCGCGGCGTCCGGAACGAACGGCGCTCATGGCCTGTTCGATCCAGCCCTTGTAGGGTGCTATCAGGGTATCCACCGACAAACCGGCCTCACAGGCATCCGGTCCAGTTGAAACCAACGCGAAAACGCGCATAATGCCCCCTTCGTCGATAAAATCCGGCCCCCCACTGTCACCCGAACAGGAACCATGCCGCTCATCAGCGGTCAGAACCACCATCCCGGCTTCCGGGAAGGACTTCACATAAGTCATGGGAATTTTCCGCAGGATGTTGTTTTTCCCGCGACAGATGGTGGTGGTGCAGCCATAACCCGCCGTGGTGATTTCACCGTTCACCAGATCGGCATTGACACCAGCCAGAGGCGCCGGCTGATAGGTATCCGGAATGCGATCATCCACATAGGCCAGGGCAATATCATAAAGCGGTCGGCCAGGGCTGACGAGGTCCTCGGGGTTTGCGGCATCCACGATTTTACGATCATAGGCGTCGCCTTTTTCCTGGCTGTATTCCGAGTGCACGGCAATACGGCGAATCTTCAGGAGCGGCTGCTGCTTATTACTCAGCCTGGGGTTGTAGGCCGTGTTGAAGAGGGCATAGGCGCGGCGCTCCTTGTCATTGAAACAGTGAGCGGCGGTCAAGAGTATGTCGCGGGCCAGCACCACGGCAGTACAGTATTGACCAACATCAGGATCCGGATCCATAATCGACACCGTATGCGAGGCAATCGGATCGTCGGGGTCCACCCTCTGGCCATTGACAATTTTCCCGGACGAATCTTCGCCGAGATGTTTGCAGGCCTGGGTCAACACCAGCATGAGGATGGACAGAATGAGTCCTCCCTGCTGAGCCTGATGCCTCTGCATGCGTCTTCCTCCGCAATGGATCATATTTGTTCTAATGTTTTATCATGGAGGGTCCATGAAAGAGAAACGAATTACCAGCTTCGCTGAATTTTGGCCTTTTTACATGAGCCAGCATGCGGACCCGCGCTGTCGTGCGCTGCATTATGCGGGTACTGTGATCTCGGCAGGCCTTTTGATCGGCGGGATCGTCAGTGGAAATGGTCTACTCTGTTTGGCCGCGATCCCCGCAGGTTATGGCCCGGCGTGGATTGGCCACTTTCTGATCGAGAAAAATAGACCAGCGACGTTTCAGTATCCTTTTTATTCACTGGCTGCGGATTACGTCATGGCCTTTCGCTTTATCACGGGACGGCTGGGTCCGCATATTCCGGTCGGGAACCGCTGAAGCATCCTGGGCCGTGACCTCATAGGCGAAGATCGGTCCTGGATTCCCCGCATGATCCTCACCCTGCACACAGATGCGGGCCGGCAGATCCTTGCTCGCGATAGGGATGGGAATTCGGCGATAGGGGCTCAGCGGCAGGCTTTCGCACTGCGTGCTCGCCAGGGGTCCGTGTCCGACACGATAGAAGGAAAGCTCCGGCACCTGAAAGATGGGTTCATAACGAAGCCCGGTCTCAAGGCCGAAGATGGACAGCTGCGGTTTCAACGTCGGTGGCCGGGTGTCAATGCTGAGCACAACCACAGTCGGGAAGCGTTCATCGGCATCCGGCTTTTGCAGACAAAGCAGGTACACACCGTTATCCTGCGGCAGCTCGCTCGCAGGCAGGGGCTCCGCGCGGTAATCATTATCATCGCGACAGTCGACCTCACCCACCGCTCCGAACTTCCAAATCGCACCCGGTGCCTTCACCTGCCAGGAGATGGGCTTCCCATTCTGATCCACAGGTCGCGTCGGAATAAATGGTGCGGCCTCATAGGCGATCGCGTCCGGGGATGGCAGAGGGCAAGCGGAACCAAACGTAACTGTTCCCTGATGGAAACAGTCCTGCAGATCCAGGACCGGAATCGCATAGTTTTTATTGGCCACCATGAAGGCACCAGGTCGTTGCAATTCACAGGGATTGCCAAGATAACAGCTGTCGCTGATACCCGTCGCACTGGTTGTATTGATCACAGCATAGACAGCACCTTGCGCATCGAGAACGGGTGATCCACTGCTGCCTTCGCGGATATCAGCGCAGCTGTTGCGATGCGTATCAAACCAGGTCCAGTACCATTCCACGAGCGACACCCGGGTTTCCTCGACACAATGCGCCTCACGAAGAAACTGCTCCTCCTGCGGAAAATCGCCGAGAGGCACACCGACGGTGCGGATGGGACTGCCGGAACGGGGAGCCCGTGTCGCGATGGGCAAAGGTTTGAGTCCCAGCTTCTCCAGTTCGGCCCAGCTGATTTTCAACTCCAGCAGAGCCAGGTCCACCGATTTCATGCTGGCATAAACGATCGATTGAATGCCGATGGTGCGACGGGCATCCGGCGTATCCACAAAATAATTCAGAATGAGTTTCCAATCCGCAGGGGCCGGCCGCCCGGTCCAGACCTCATAGGTGGTCGCCCGATCGCTATAGGGCATGACGCAATGACCATTGGTCACGACCAGGGCGGATGCCTCGGCTTTGGCATCAGCGGGTTTCCAAAGAAAAGCGGTACAGCTCATGGCGGCCTCGAGTCGACCGACAGACGCGAGAGCCTGATGGGTGCCCTGAGCATTTTTCAGCAGAACAGATGGCTCAGGAAAGCCACCTTCCTCATTCTGAAATTTGGAACTATAGGATGTTTGACAGGCAAACAGGGCGATGACAATCAGGAGTGTACAACGATGCATGAGAGATCCCCAGCCAGCGAGAAGGTCCGCGGATGTTCTAGCACAAGGCCACAGGCCCGTCGCATGGCAAGTTGACCAGACGAGTGTTGTTCGACAAAGCTACAGTTATTCGCTAAAGTCTCGGCGAAACAATCCCATGATTCAGCACGGGGGTCTTATGACTGACAGTCGCGCAAAAACGATTACCAGTGTTTTGCAGGAAGAACGCAGCTTTTTGCCCAGCAAGGAGTTTCAGGCCCGGGCAAGAATATCATCACTCGCTCAGTATGAAGAATTAAGGCAGGAGGCCAGTCGGGATCCCGAGGCATTCTGGGCAAAAAAAGCCCGCGAGTATCTACAATGGCAGAAGGATTTTACCCAGGTTCTGGACTGGCAGGAGCCGCATGCGAAATGGTTTGGTGATGGCCAACTGAATGCCTCGGTCAACTGTCTGGACCGGCATGTAGAGGCCGGCCGGGGTCAAAAAACAGCGATCCTCTGGGAAGGCGAACCCGGCGACACAAGACGCATCACCTACGCTGAACTTTTGCAGGATGTCTGTCGCTTTGCCAACGCTCTCAAGGAGCTCGGCATTCGCAAGGGCGATCGCGTGATGATCTATATGCCCATGGTGCCGGAAACGGTGGTCGCGATGCTGGCCTGTGCCCGCATTGGAGCGCCTCACAGTCTGGTCTTCGGCGGTTTCAGCGCCGAAGCTCTGGCCAGCCGCAGCAATGATGCGAAGGCCAAACTCATGATCACGGCCGATGGCAATTATCGTCGTGGCTCGGTCGTGCCTTTAAAAAACAATGTGGATGAAGCTCTGCGGCACGCGCCGACGATTGAAAACGTCATCGTCTTGCAGAGGACCGGGAAGGACCAGCAGGGAACCTGGAACAAGGAACGTGAGCATGACTGGCACGAGCTGATGCAAAAGCAAAGTGATATCTGCCCACCGGAAGAACTCGACAGCGAGCATCCTCTTTTTCTGCTCTACACCTCGGGCAGCACAGGACAGCCCAAAGGCATTCTGCATACCACCGCCGGTTACCTTCTGGGCTGTGCCTATACCTTTGCGGAAACCTTTGATTATCGCGACGATGATGTCTACTGGTGCACCGCGGATGTCGGCTGGGTGACGGGTCACTCCTATGTTGTTTATGGTCCCCTGGCCAACGCCGCGACCGTCGTGATTTATGAAGGTGCCCCGAATTATCCGGATCCCTCACGCTTCTGGCAGATTATCGAGAAATACAAGGTCACCATTTTCTATACGGCGCCGACGGCGATCCGGTCCTTTATCAAGTGGGGCGATGAATTCGTCGAGAAACAAGATCTCTCCTCGCTGCGCCTGCTGGGAACCGTGGGCGAACCGATCAACCCGGAAGCCTGGATGTGGTATCGCCAAAAAATTGGTCAGGACCGCTGTCCGATCGTCGATACCTGGTGGCAAACAGAAACCGGCTGCATCATGATCGCTCCCTTCCCAGGAGCCACACCCACCCGCCCCGGGACGGCCACGCGGCCCTTCTTCGGCATCGAAGCGGATGTGGTCGATCATGATGGCAATCCTGTTCCGGATAATACCGGTGGTTTCCTCGTCATTAAAAAACCCTGGCCGAGCATGCTGCGGACCATTTATGGGGATGATGAACGCTATCGCAAGCAGTACTGGTCGCATATCCCGGGCATGTATTTTACCGGTGACGGCGCGCGGCGTGATGAGCATGGAAATTTTTGGATCATGGGTCGCATCGATGATGTGCTTAATGTTTCCGGTCATCGTCTGTCGACCATGGAAATTGAAAGCGCCCTGGTGAGTCACAGCTCGGTTGCGGAAGCGGCCGTCGTCGGGCGACCGGATGCCATCAAAGGGGAATCCATTGCGTGCTTTGTGACCCTGGAAGGCAAAACGCAACCCACGCCTGAGCTTAAAACGGAATTGATTCAGCATGTCGTCCGGCATATCGGGGCTCTGGCCCGACCGGATGACATTCGCTTTACGGAGTCCTTGCCGAAGACCCGTTCCGGCAAGATCATGCGGCGTCTTTTGCGCGACATTGCAGCTGGACGTCAATCAAACGGGGATATGACCACACTCGAGGACTTCAGCGTTTTGGAACGCCTGCGACACTCGGAAGAACAGGAATCCGTCTGAACCCACCATGGAGCGGAGAGCCGTGCCTCTCCCTCGTTCCCGCCTTTCGCATTTTTGCAGTCTCATCATCCCCGGCATACGAGAGTGCACCAGCAAGGTCTTGAAGACACAAATCATTCACTGACATTGCGCCTCATTCCACGAACTCAGCGCATCTTATGGCTTTGCAGCCTTTACATAAAAATGGACGCGCTCCATCATTCCTGCTAATAGGATTAGCCAGATTAATATCAAGGAATAAGCGGTGATCATGAGTATCTCCCGGACATACTGCATTACGCTGATGTTAAGCCTGGTGTTGGGTCTGTTCTGCGCCTGTCAAAAGGCCACATTATCCCGGGCCCCGGAGCCTCAGAATAAGAGCCAGGAGGCGCTGGCGGCCTGCGAGGATCTCAACCTTGCGCGGGATGCCGCCTGGACAGCGACCTTTTTGCAGCAGTTTGTGCGCTGTGCGGCGATTCAAAATAATGATCAGCAGGAAAGTTTTGTTCATACGCTGCATCTGATCGAAGCCATGGGTCTGGAGCGTTTGCAGCGGACCATGGATTGGCTTCTCATGCAGCCGCAGGGCGCGGCACCGAATGCTGTGTATCCCAACCTGAGTGCACTTATCACACTGATGGATCGCGGACGTCATGATGAACGCGGCCTGCCCCTGACGGGAACAGAGGCGCGTTGGGATTCCCTGCAAACGTCCCTGAGTGCCCTCCGTCCCCGGCCTTTTCTTGAGTTTTTGATGGCGCTCGAGGGCGCGGATGCGCTCGATGATTTTATTCATGAGCTCATGACCTGGAGTGATGCGCTGCCGCAGGGATCTCTGGCCGGTCTTACACATAAGGTCCTGACGGATGCCACCGTTCGCCATGATCTGCAGAGTCTGCAGCGGGCGACCATCGACGATCCCTTTTTTGCAGCCCATCTGCAGAAGCTATGGAAACCGCGTTTTTATCCATGGAAAGGGGCATCCGCCGAAGATCAGGAGCCACGATCCCTGTTTGGGCATGCTCTGGATTTTTGGTCGCGCGCTTCCCTGGACGAACAGAAGCGCTGGGCTCATGGCGTCGGTGCTGTTTTGCGCATGGGCCTGGAAACGCAAAAGGATGAACTTCTGCGGCGCACGCAGGATCTTTATGATCTCTTTCGCTCCTATGCTTTAAGGCAGCCGCAGTTCCTCAGCGATCTGCGGGCCCTTCTACAGCAGGCTCTCGACACCCGCCTTCAGGATCTGGAACCGGCCATGAAAGGTCTGAATCAGATCAAGGACAATCCCAGCTACCGGGATGCTTTTGAAGAAAAAGCGGGGTCCACCTATCTGCACGAACTGGTCGAGGATTTTCTGTGGGAGGGCGGACGTCTGCAAAGCTGCTCCATGGATTTTGTCGGGATGAAGGCGCAGCCTGAACTCGACGATCCCCGGGCGATCCTCCAGCCGCTTTTGACTCCGCAGGCCGCCTGCTCGGGGCGGATCCCGCTGCTCCTTTATCTCGATGAAACACTCGGTTTGAATTGTCGAACGGGTGTGTGCGGACAGAACTGGATGCATGAGCCCAGTCCTGTCGCAGCCGCTGATCTGAAAAAACTCGGGGCCTTCGCCTGGCATTGGCTGGAAATGGAGCTGCGGGCGGATCCCTATCGCTTGAAAAATCGGCAGCTGGCCTATGGTCCCATCACCGGGGAAACCCTGGAGCAGCTCAAGGGATTCTGGCAGGAGCATCAGCCTGCGAGTGTGGAAGAGCTTGTTCAGTTTGATGAACGCCTCAGTCAGGACCCGCGTTTTGCGGCGCTTTTGAAAAAGGATTTTCTGGAGTCCTGGTATGGTCTGGTCCTGCAAAAATTGAATACGCTCTCCGATGAATTCCGTGATATCTGGCCGGATGTCAGAAATCCTGAAGGCTGGTATCAGAAAAGCAGTGACATTAAACTTCTGCGTGCGGGGCTCGGGCTTTATGCCTTCGGAACCGTGGACGGTGCAGCGGCGCGCGCTCTGCCGTTGGAGGAGGTCTGGCGCAAACTGGAAGCGGATCTGCCCCGGGTGATCACGGCAGCCGACTTCAGTCAGATGCTGAGTCCGATTCGGGAACTGGCGGGGCAGATCAAAAACGCGCCGGTGTCCATCAAACCGGAATTGGAAAAAATAACAGTGGAATGGCCCGGCAGTATCACGTTGCATCAGGCCTTTCTGCCGAACGGTCAGCTGGCTGATGAGGTGCAGCCCTATCCACTCGCCCGCCTGACACGCGAAGGAGCGGATGGCTGGATGATGATGGCGCGTTATCGCGATCAGTTGCCGCTGCTGACCGCCGCGGCGGATCCGGGTCGGGCCACGGCTCTGGAGGCCTGGATCAACGAGAGTTATTTGCCGCTTTGGGCTGAGGCCTTGCAAAAGGAGTTGGGGGTATCGGAGGATGGGGCAGCATCATCGGATCCGTCAGTATCCGTGGATCCCGCACCCTGGGAATTCTTTGAAACCAATCCCCTGTCGCATGCAGACCTGCGTATTCTGACTCTCTTTGGGGCACAGAACTGGTTGGGCGTGCAGCCCCGTCTGCCGGCTGATACAAAAATTGCGAGTCTGCCGGCGGCGCCTGTATTCAGCAAGGATCGTGCGCCGCAGGCTTTCCTCGGTGTGCCCGTGCTGGCTGGATCGCAGCAAACCTGGGCGGGATTCTGGGCCTTTGATAGCGGATTCTTTACCGGACCTGCTGGCTTGAAAGAACTTCTGGAACGACTGCCCCGTGATGCCGCCGCTGTGAAACAGGAATTTTTGCAGGCGGCTCAAAATTCCCAGGTTTTGACTCAGGGTCGTTTGAATATCATTGACCGCGACAAACTCAGCGGGACGCAGAAACTCCTCCTGCAGCTCCAGTCCGTGAGTTCCCTTTATCAGTCCCGAGGACAGCAGCGCCTTGTGCCGGCGGTGGGCTTTGATGCTTTCTGCGCTCAGGGTCAAGGTGTGGGGGAATGTCCGTTTACGGTGAATTCCTTCGCCAGCTGGCGCCATTTTCTGGAAGAACGAATCCTGGATCATTACTGTCCATTTGTCAGCGGCTCTGTGTTCAGTGCCGCCTTTCAAAAGCAGTGGCGTGAGGCTCTCGGTTTTCAAGACAGCCCCGCTCAGCTCGCCCAACTCTGTGCCGGGCATGCGTCCTTGAAGACCGCGAGCTTTCCCGCCTCTGTCTGGGAACGGAATGTCCTGAGCCTTTTGCATATGGGCCGTAATCCGCGCCTCAAGCCTTCACTGCAGCAGCTGCCCGAGGCCATCCGCCGTGTGAAAATTCAATCGGTTTCTGGTGCCTATCAAAAATTCGTGCGTTTCCATGCGCTCGCCCCACTTTGGATTCCCACCGCCAATGCACGGCTGCAGCATCGGGAAGGTGTTTACACGGCATTCCGCTGGAACGCCCCGGGATTGATTGATCATGTGCTGGCGGCTTACAACCATGAAGTCGGGGATAAGGTTTTTACGGACGCCCTGAAAAAACTGGGCCGCCTTTCCCATGATGGCGGGAATCCGGTGTTTGATCTCATCAGTACCGTGACGGAAGCCTATGCGGAGAGTGTCAAGGCTGAGGAAACGACGCCGACCTTTATTTTGCGGCTGGCGGACCGCATCAGCCGGGATCCCCAGCTCATTCAAACGACCAGTCGTCTGCTGGAAAAGCCCGAGGATCCCTTCGCGGGAATCCTCCTGGCCTATACGTTCCCTCAGGCGATGAAAGTGGGTGTGTTTGAAGATTTCGCCTGGGATCATCCGAGCTATAAACTCATGCGCCTTGCGTTTCAACCAGAGAACAGAAGACTGATGCTCGGGCTGGTGGCGGCGTTTGATCGCCTGTCTCCCAGACTTTGGAAAATTTATCAGGATGCCGCGTCCGTTCAACCGGATCGTGCGACGATGGCCCGCGATCTGGAAAAACTTTTACGTTTTGCAGCCGATGCGATTCTGAGCGCGGATGGCGCCGGTGAATTGTCCCGCCTGTGGCAGGATCTTTTCCAGAAGCGTTTGAGTGATGAGGCGCTGGCGTCCGTGATTCGGCTGACCCATCAGCTCCGGGAGCCTCTGGTGGATCTGAATAATACCTGGCAGCCTCCCCTGTTGGAAAAACTCGATGACGTGCTGCATGGCACGATCACAGGTCTCCTGCGCATAATCCCCTGGCTGGAGAAACTTCCAGCGGACCAAAGTTTTGACCTGATGCTCAACGCCTGGCGCGGCATGTCAGCAGGACTTTATGCACAGAATGGAACCGAACTCTGGCATCTTCTGCAGGACAGAAGGCTTGGCGTGGGAGACCAGGGCATTCTTGCAACTCAGTTGCGGGATCCTGCGCTGCGGGCTGATCTCCGCTTGATTCTTAAATCGCTTTGGTCCCTTGAAGCCGAATGGGTGCTGGCAGCCCTGGATGAATGGGAAGACCTCGCTCGGTCCACGCAGAAGGTTTTGCATTATTTCGAACGCAACGTGCAGTGGCGGGGTCCCGGGGCTGTCAGTTATCAGTATTTCATTAAAACACTGGATCTTCAGATGCAGGATGGTCAAAGACTTCTGCGGGAGCAGCTCAATCTCTTCCGCAACTGGTTGCAGCCTGAAACATGCACGAGGGGGAATACAGAATGCCAGGAATGATGCGCCACGGCTTATTGTTGATCCTGATGACAGCCTGCAGTGGCTCCGGCAAAAAATTGCCCAAGGTCACTGCTCACACGGATACGGACGGTGTGCCGACGGAATTAACCGGGCCGCAGCCCCCGACCCTCCCGGACCGTCCGATCCCTCCGCCGCCTTCGCAGGCTCCGGATCAGCTGCCGGTCCCCAAACCGGAGCCTTCCGCGCCAGACGTTCTGCCTCCGATTGATGACAGCGTGCCGGCTCGTGATCGGGTGCTCGCTGCCACAGGGCGCCTTTGCAGTGATACCGATTTTGGAAAAACGGGTCTTGAGGTTTGCTGGAAGTCCGGTGTGGCCAGGGCCATTTCGCGTTTTGATAGCATCACGCTGAATTTTTCCCTGCAGCGCGGCAGCGGTGGACTGGTGGAGCAACTGGCTCAGGACCTCGTGAACCGCAACTTTCAGATGTTGGACAGCAAAGGTCAAAAAATTCAGGGCACGCTGGTGTGGAAGGATAATCGCACCCTGCTGTTTGATCCTTATCAGGAGCTCTTGCCGGACACGACGTATCAGGTTCAAATCCTGTCGGAACCGGGTTCACCGGATCGCCCTATTTCCAATCACGGTCGACCACTCACGCCCTTTCATCTGGAGCTGATGACCGGCTCAGCCTTTCGCATGACTCATCGTCTCGATGGAATCGATCTTTCCCTGCAGCAGGGTCTGCAGCTGAGTCGTGATCTTCATCCCAGTCCTGTGCTGGAAAGTCAGCTGGAGGATGCGGACAACGCCAAACGTATCAGTCTGCGGCGTCTGGGTTCACGGGATGCCTGGCAGGCCTGTGATGGGACCTGTGGTTCCACCCGTCTGACTGCTTCATTAAAGGGAACTCTTGCGCCCGAGCCTGGTGTGAATGCTTATGAATGGGCCATCACCAGTCAACGTGGGGAGACCTACTATCGGCAGCTGGCCTTCCTTTGGGGGGACCTGACGGCCGCGCGCTCCTCGACTCCCATTCATGCGGCGCTGGATGCCAACAACGGACTGCCGGCTTTTGCCCGTTTGATCAGCGATTTTGCAGCCGGGCGTTTTACCATGAACTATGTGGATGAGGGCGGTCAGGTTTTTCCGCGGCTGGATTTTAACGGGATCATGGCTGTGAAAAAGGGAGCGTATCCGAGCGTGCTGCCTGGAAATTGTGATGGGCGTGCCGGAACGCAGTTTATTTATCTGCAGAATCTGGGGCCCTTCTGCAATCTGCCCGTGTCGGGTCAAACGCCGATTCTGGGTGGCTGGGTCGGCAAGGTGAACTATAAAGCCGTGAGTGATATTTATGTCACCGAAATGAAAATTGATAAGTCTGCCGGCAATGTCAGTGCCCGCCTTGTGCCGGAGCAGGATAATCTTGCGGTTCATATGGGTGTGAAGCATTTCCACGGGCGTTTGAAGATTATTATTCGCATTGATGAGGCGAAGTATTTGGGAATATCTGTTCCCGGTGCCACGGGTTATTTCATCTTTGATACCGCGTTCAGAATGGAAGGCCCACTCCGTGAGGCGCACGCGAAGACGGATATGAATGCCAAAAGTGGGCGCATTTCTCTAAGGATTCGTGGGATCGAGCACTTTGATTTGCGGCAGCCCAGAAACGGGGAGGCTCAGGGGTCCACCTACTTTGATACCAAGGATTGGAATGATCATGTGGTGGTGACCGATCCGGAACAGATGGATCCCGATTCGGGTCTGTGGGCGAGTATTGTGAATCACATCGTGAATCAGGCGGTTCGCGAGAAGGTGGAGTCCTTTAAACCGCAGATTGTGAATGGCATCGCCCGTGATATCATTCAGATCGTGGCGCCGAACAGTCTCAGCACCATAGCCCATCAGTTGGGGGAAGGGCTAACTCTGCCCATGCCCTATTATTTGCCGGAGCCGATCGCCTCCTATCAGGCCAAAATCAAAGGTCAGATTCTGGATGGGCTCGGACTGGAATCCACGGCGGACAATCGTTTTATTACCGCAAAAATCGCTGTGAATATCGAAGGGATTCCACTCGAGGGTCAGGAGCCGGCGCCGCCTCTGAAAGGTGACCCGGGTGTGCTGCAGTTGAGTCAGGGGCCTTTGCCAACACCGCGGGAGCTGGGGCTGTCAGTGGCGAACGGTTCGCTCTTGTCGCTGCCGTTGGATGCCATGAATCAGACGATGCATGATCTTTGGCGCAAGGGCATGTTCAATCTGAGCCTGAATCAGCAGGTGATTCGCACGATTGAACGATTTGCCGTCTTTGATCCCAATCAGCTCAAGAACGGCAAGGAAATCCTGCTTGCGGAGTTTATTCCCAAGCTCATGAGCAGTGACCTGACGCGTGTGCAGGCGATGGGGCCGGATGGAAAGCCGATCACGATTGGGCGTGAGGATATTATCAACCTCACCATAAAACCTTTGCTGCCTCCGGTGATTCAGCTGCGACCGGATGCGAGTGAGGCACGGGCGCTGCCGCGGTTTGAACTGGCTTTTGGTGATATGCTGATGGAGGTGAAGGGTCAGCATGAGGGTCGCGCTTATACGCTGGCCACGATTCGCATGGCCCTTCGTTCAAAGAGTACGTTGAGTTTTAAGAACTACAGCAATCCGAAAAAACTCAAGGCCTTTGAGAAGGTCGGTGCGCTGAGCCTCGTGATGGATCGCAGCGCGGAGTCGCTCGATTTCATGGTGGAAGTGCTGGAAGGGCCGGACGCCAATCCGTTTGGATTTGATACCGAAAAGCTCCGTTCCGCCGTCAATAGCATGGTGGATGAACTTTTTCTGCCGTTAGTCAATGATACGCTGCGGGAGCTTCCTCTCACAGGTTTGAAAACCTGTGGCCTCGAATTGGATGCGGGGCAGCTGGCTTTTATGCCCGTTCCCCGTCCGCATGCGGCCAGCACTCTGGTTTTAAAGGCTCTGATCCAACCCTATGCCTATAGCGGTCACTGTGATTTGAAACCGGATATGCCGGCGAACCCCGAGCCTCTGCCGGATCCGGAACCTGAGCCCACACCTACGCCGACTCCCGGTCCGGGTGGGCAGCCCGGTGATGCCGATGGTGAACCGTTACCGTATACATTGAGTATGGACTTTGATCCCATTCCCTGGCAGCTCGGAGCCAGCGGCATCCTGCCCGAGGTTGAGGACGAATGCCGGACGCAGGTGTTTTATGATGTGTCCTGTGCCTCGGCGCGGGTTGTGTATCGCATGGTCAACGGTGTGGTGGAAAAGGATGAGCGCGGGCGGCCGATCTATGACTATACCTTGATTCGACTCTTTACCCTGGTGAGCAAGGATCAATATCAGCTGCGGAAAAGCGATCAACCGTCGGTGGAAGGGCAGTTCTTTGATTTCAATCGCTGGCCGGAATATGCGCAGGGCTATGAAGAGAATTTGATCTTTCACGAGTCGATTCGTATGCGTTCGGTCGAGACGCAGTATGGAACCTTTCTGCGGCACTATGTGGATTATGAAACCAATTCACCCAAGGCTTCGGGCTTTATTCCGATTCGCAATGTGACCATGCATCGGCTTTTGGAACGGCCATTTACCGGAGCGGAAATCTCCACGGAATTTTTTGTGGATCTCAGCGCGGCGGTGCCGGTGCCTGAGGGACGACGGCCTTTGACCGGGGCCGAAGGGTTGGATTATCATGTCGGCAATATGCATGTGGTGGATTGTGGGAAATTGTCCTGGTGCAATGATTCGAGTCAGTGGCTGATGATTTATGATTCCAAACTGCGGCCCGAGGATAAGAGTATTCCTGAGGATGTGGTGCCTTATTTGAAGGCGGCTTTGAATTCCATTGTGGCAGGCATGTTTCCCTGAACCATGAATCCTCATGGTCCTCTCAGACGTTGGACGCTAGAATGGATGGGTCCAAAGAGAGAGGGAGGAACATGAACAGCCTGAGTGAATTAATTCAAGCCGCACGCCGTATGCAAGCCAGCGATATCCACCTGGAATCGGGTGGCCCTATCTATTTTCGCTGTGATGGCCGGATCAAGAATCAAGGGGGGCCGCTCAGTCTGGACAAACTGCGGCAATGGACCATGGACCTTCTGGGTCCGCGCTACGATACCCTCAAGGCCGAGCGATCCTTTGATCTTTCCGAGCAGCTTGGCGGTGCGCGCTGTCGGATTCATATCTTTTATAGCGCGCGTGGTCTTTCCTATTCCATTCGACTCCTGGCCCAGGGGCAGCCGACCCTGGCCGGTTTGAATCTGCATCCGAACTTTGAGAAGATTCTGCAGCTGGAGCATGGGCTCGTTTTGATTTCCGGGCCGACGGGATCGGGGAAATCGACGACGCTGGCGGCGCTGATTCATGAACTCAATCTTAAAAAATCGCTGAATATTATAACGCTTGAGCAGCCTATTGAATATTTCCACAGCAATCAGAACTGTTTGATTCGGCAGCGTGAGGTGGGTCGGGATACGCCGAGCTTTGACAAGGGTCTTAAGGATGCTTTGCGCGAGGATCCTGATGTGATCTTGGTGGGTGAGCTGCGGGATCGGGAGACGATTCAGCTGACCCTGAATGCGGCGGAAACCGGTCATCTTGTGTTCGCCACCCTGCATGCCTCCAATGTCAGCGAGGCGATTCAGAGAATTTTGAGCGCGTTTCCTGCGGAGATTCGTGACCATACCGCTGATCAGCTGGCTCAGGTTTTGCAAGTCGTGGTTTGCCAGAGTCTGGTGCACATTCCCAAGTTTGAGGAACTGGCGCCGGTCTGTGAGCTCTTTTTCACGTCCACGGCGGCGCGAAGCAAGATTCGCGGCGGGGATCTGGCTACGCTGGGTGACACTTATTATGGGGCTGCCGACATCGGCTGCCTGCATCGCGACAAGTATCGGCAGTGGCTGGAAGCCAAGCCGAAACTTCTCAAGCCGGCGCGTAATGCGGCTCCTGCACCCGCGACCGCTGAGCCGGTGGTGCAGGAGCGTTATGAGCCCGCGGCGCCTGTGCAGAAGAAATCGAGCAGTGGATCAACCGATACGGTTTATACTATCGAGGATCCGGATGATGATCTTTGGAAGGCTATTCGGGATCTGGAAAAAAAGTAGGCGGGGGGTCGTTCTTTGAATTTTGATCCTGGTTTTATCATGCTTGCTGCCATCTTCAGTGGACTTGGCTTTGTTTATTTTCACTATGGTCGGAAACAGGCGAAGATCATGTTGATTGTGATTGGTCTGGTCCTGATGGTGTACCCCTATTTTCTCGATTCGAAAATCTGGCTGGTCGTGTGGGGGCTCGTCCTCAGCTTTCTTCCCCGATTGCTTTAATGGACTGGCTGGCTTCGTTCACCCACCCCGAGCTGCCAGCAGCGCTTCCCCATATCGTCTCGCTTGAAACTCACTCTGCCGCGCAAGCCATTCCGCAAGCAGGGTATTCCCAGTCAGAGTTTTCTTATGCAGCTGAGCCAGCAGATAAACCTGCTCGGTGAGCATCGCTTTTCTCTGTTCCGGTTTCAACTCATCCAGGGAAACCTCAGCACTTAGCCGGCTGCGCATGAGAAAGGGTTTGCCCTCAAAATACACAAAAGCAAAAAACCTGGGCCAGTTCTTCCCCCAGATGTTATCCAGAATATCCTTGCGGGATAACGTCTGCTTTTGCGTCCAGGGTCCGCGCTGACTCGCGGGAGAGGTCAGCTCCTTGAATTCGATCAATTCCTGGGTTTGCGGCGCGGTTTCCACGAGGAGCCAGTAGCGATCCAGGCCGGCGCTGCCTCCGGATTGTACCTGAAGCTGCGAGGCATCAAGCCTCCTGCAGGATGCACATGGGCTGGCCGCAGTTAGCAGAGTGAAGAGCGCCTCGGCCTTGTCAGGCGCAAGGGCAACGTTCCCCCCGACCAATTTTATTTTCCCTTTGTTTGTGCTTTTTTTCAGAATCTTTTCCCGTGTTGCATCAGGATCCGGACGCAACGCCTGCGAAGGCTGTTCCTTTAGTTCTCCATCATTCAGAAAGTGCACATAGGCCCGCCGCAGATTAGCTTCAAGCGCAATGTCCTTCACCATGATTTTCAACGTTGTGAAGTACCGCAGCGCATCAAAAAGCACGGGACACGCTCCGCTGTCATCCACATCATTGTAGGTATACTTAAATACCCCTGCAAAGACGAGATAACCAAAATTTTCCGGATGTGGATCGCCAAAGCAGGGCCCGAGAGGCCCGTGGTTGCTGATGCGACCCAGCTCATCATACCAGGTGTTGACGAAGGATCGCATGAATAGCAGCCCACTCTTATGGGAATTCCGCCATTTCTGTTGAAATTCCTCGGCGGTGAGATGCGGGTAGGATTGGTGAAAGTAATCCGCTGTCATCGACACGGCCGGAGCCAAAGGCTCCTGACTGAGTTCCGGTAATTTCAACGGGCGGGATTCCGACGTCAGGGAATCATCCACCTCAGGCCCACCGACACAGCCGATCAGCAGAAGAAAGATCCAGGCGAATAGCGTCATTTGGAACTGGTTCATGGTCAAGCCGCCTTGATGAACAGGAAGAGCCAGGGTTTCAGCCTTCCGACCATCATACATGCCGTTTGGGCATTGAGTAGGTCTTTTTCTGTTTTTTTTTAAAAGACTGTGATAACCATGGGGGGATTCGCCAGGGGTGCCGCAAGGCTGAGAGGAAGATCACAGGATTCTTCCAACTCTAGAACCTGAACTGGATAACACCAGCGTAGGAAGAGCGATCCGGCCGCCGGCCTCTCCTTTGCACACCTGGAAGTTTTTGAACTTCGACCCCAACGTATGCCTTCAAGGAGATCCTTTACATGGCTGGCACCCAACCTACTGTCTTCGAAAAAGTCTATATTCATGGCGAAATTCATCCGTTTCTGCGGGTTCCCATGAAACGTGTCCAGCTGCAGGAAAAAAACGCCGCGGGTGAAATGGTTGCCCTGCATCTTTACGACAGCTCGGGACCGTATACGGACACCGCCGCCCAGATCGATGTCAAACATGGTCTGCCGCGTCTGCGGGAATCCTGGATTGAAGCGCGTCAGGATACGGAGCTGAGCCCCGGCCATGCGCACAGCACCCTGATCAAACTCCAGGCGCAGAATCATCTGCCACTTTCCCAGCATAAACCCAAACGGGCCCGCGCCGGGAAAAACGTCACGCAGATGTACTATGCGCGGCGCGGCATCATCACACCCGAGATGGAATATGTGGCCATCCGGGAAAATCAACAGCGCGCACTCGAACGACAGCGTGTGGAAAGCCTCGACCCGGTGGCCCGTGAACGCGAGGAGCGCCTGCGCGGCAACAGCTTCGGCGCCCGCATTCCCGATTCCATCACGCCTGAATTTGTACGCAGTGAAGTGGCCGCCGGTCGCGCGATCATTCCCTGCAATGTCAATCACCCGGAACTGGAACCGATGATCATCGGTCGCAATTTCCTGGTGAAAGTGAACGCCAACATCGGCAATTCCGCCTTGAGTTCAGGCATCGATGAGGAAGTGGAAAAACTCGTCTGGTCCACCCGCTGGGGCGCGGATACCGTCATGGATCTGTCGACCGGAAAAAGCATTCATGAAACGCGCGAATGGATACTGCGGAATTCCCCGGTACCGATCGGAACCGTACCCCTCTACCAGGCCTTTGAAAAAGTGAATGGCCGCATCGAGGATTTCACCTGGGACGTCTATAAGCAAACCCTGATTGAGCAGGCGGAACAGGGTGTGGATTATTTCACGATTCACGCCGGTGTCCTGCGCGAGTACATTCCCTACACGAAAAACCGGGTGACCGGCATCGTTTCGCGCGGCGGCTCGATCATGGCTCAGTGGTGCACGTATCATAACAAGGAAAACTTCCTTTACACGCACTTCGATGAAATCTGCGAAATCATGAAGGCCTATGACATCGCCTTCTCGCTTGGCGATGGTCTGCGCCCGGGTTCCGTTGCGGACGCCAACGACGCCGCGCAGTTCGGCGAACTCAAAACCCTGGGCGAACTCACGCTAAGGGCCTGGGAACATGATGTGCAGGTGATGATTGAAGGTCCTGGCCATGTCCCCATGCATCTCATTAAAGAAAACATGGACCGGCAGCTGGAGCTTTGTCATGAAGCGCCGTTTTATACGCTTGGGCCGCTGACCACGGATATCGCACCCGGCTATGATCACATCACGAGCGGCATCGGAGCGGCCATGATCGGCTGGTTTGGAACGGCCATGCTCTGCTATGTGACACCGAAGGAACATCTCGGTCTGCCCAACCGTGAGGACGTCAAGCAGGGTTTGATCGCCTATAAGATCGCCGCCCATGCCGCCGATCTCGCCAAAGGCCATCCGGCGGCGCGTCTGCGCGATGATGCCCTGTCGCGGGCCCGATTTGCCTTCCGTTGGGAGGATCAGTTCAATCTCTCACTGGATCCGGAAACGGCACGCAAGTATCATGATGAAACGCTGCCGAAGGAGCGTTATAAATCCGCACATTTCTGTTCCATGTGTGGTCCCTCCTTCTGCTCGATGCGGATCAGTCAGGACATTGAGAAAAAATCAGCTGGAGGCACAGGTGAGGCATGACTAAACAGGCAGCCATAGCCGGCGCAGGAATCATGGGACTTTTGGCAGCTCGCGAGCTGCTGGATCTCGGTTGGAAAGTCCACATCTTTGAAAAAAGGACGGAAGCGGACTACCACCGCTCCACCAGCTTTGCCGCCGCCGGCATGCTGGTTCCTTTTACGGAATTGGAAAGCTCTGATCCCATGACGCATGCGATGGGCCTGGAAGCCTTGGAACTCTGGCCGCAGATTATGAATGCCCTGGGCGAGCGTGTGCATTTTCAAAGAAACGGCAGCCTGATCCTCACGCATGCGCGGGACAGGCCACTCTTTGATCAGGTCACGCAGCGCATCACGAGGCAGATGCCCAAGGAACAGTATCAATGGGTCCGGGTCGCTGATATCGAACCGGAGCTGGGCGAGGTCTTCGAACGCGGTCTTTATTTGCCGCTCGAAGGGCATCTCGACAACACCGAACTCATGCCGGCTCTGACCCGGCATCTGTCCCGCGGCGACTGCCGCATTCTCTTTGGTGAGCGGGTCGAGCAGCTGATGCCGCATATCATTGAAACCAGCAAAGGCAGCACCATCTATGACCTCGTCCTCGATTGCCGGGGCATAGGAGCCCAGAATGCCCTGCCCGACCTGCGTGGAGTGCGCGGGGAAGCCTTCCTGGTGGAAGCTCCGGCAGTGAATTTCCAAAGACCCGTGAAGCTGATGCACCCACGTTATGGCATTTATATCGTGCCGCGCGCGGATCATCGCTATTACATCGGCGCGACCATGATTGAATCGACCAGCGATGCGCCCATCACGGTGCGTTCCGCTCTTGAACTTCTGTCTGCCGCCTATTCCGTTCATAAGGGTTTTGGCGAAGCCATCATTCTGAACACCTATAGCGGTCTGCGTCCCGCGCTGCCACATAATGAGCCGCGCATGTTCTGTCAGTCGGGACGCATTGCCATCAACGGTCTCTTCCGCCATGGCTTTCTGGTGGCGCCGAGCCTCGCGCGTTGCCTGCGCCTTTACCTGGAAGACAAGCCCGTGCCGTATGCCGGACTCATGCAATTTCAATGAGGGTGCTCCCATGCAAATTCGCATCAATGGACAGTTTCGCCAACTCAGCGGTCCCACCAGCATCCAGGATCTTCTGGAGGAACTGGGCTACCGCAATCATTTTGTAGCTGTGGCTCTCAATCAGCAGTGCATACCCAAACAACAATTTCAGGAAAAACTCGTGCGGGACCAGGATGAAGTGGAAATCCTGGCACCAATGGCGGGAGGATAAGATTAATGTGGACCCTGGCTGATCGAAGCATTCAAAGTCGCCTGTTCCTGGGCACCGCCCGTTACCCCAGTCCGGAGATTCTGCAGCAATCCATCAAGGCCTCCGGCACCAATGTCGTCACCGTTTCCTTGCGTCGCGAATCAGCCCAGGAAAATACCGGCAATCGCTTCTGGGATTATCTTCGGCAAACCGGCTGTCATATTCTACCGAACACAGCCGGCTGCCTGTCCGTGCGCGAAGCCATCCTTACCGCACACATGTCGCGGGAACTCTTTCAGACCAACTGGATCAAGCTCGAAGTCATCGGCAATGATGATACGCTCCAGCCGGATCCCTTTGGAACCGTGGAAGCCGCGCGCATTCTTTGCTCGGAAGGTTACGAAGTCTTTCCCTATACGACCGATGATCTGGTGGTGGCGGAAAAACTTCTCGCCGTTGGCTGCCGCATTATCATGCCCTGGGGTTCACCGATTGGATCCGGTCAGGGTTTAAGAAATATTGAAGCTCTGCGCACGCTGCGGGAAAGGCTGCCGGAAGCCACGCTGGTCGTCGACGCGGGCATTGGACGTCCCTCGCATGCCGCGCAGGCCCTGGAAATGGGCTATGATGCTGTGCTGGTGAATACCGCCGTGGCTCTGGCTCATGATCCTGTGCAGATGGCCCAAGCCTTTGGCGCCGCGGTCCAGGCCGGACGCCTGGGTTATGAAGCGGGTATGATGCATCCCTCCTCGCGCGCGCAGGCCTCCTCACCCACCGTGGGCCTTCCTTTCTGGCATCAGGAAGGGGCGCACTGATATGAAAACGCTTTGGACTTTGGGTGGACACGATCCGAATGCGGTCGCCGGTGTGCAGGCGGATCTTTTGACAGCCAGGGCCCTTGGGGTGATGACCCGGACCCTGATCGGCAGTTTCACCGCGCAATCGGACCGTCGGGTCAGTTTAAGTGAGCCCGTACCCAAGCCCTGGCTGAAAGCGCAGTGGCAGACGCTGCGGGATCAGGAAAAACCGGCGGCGATTAAGCTCGGACTTTTGAATCATCGGGAGCTTCTGGTTTTTCTGCGGGAAGCTCTGGTGGAAATGCCGGATGTGCCGGTGATCGCGGATCCGGTGTTCGCCTCCAGCTCCGGGCATAATTTTTCACGCGACACACTGGTGACCGCCTGGCGTGAACTGCTCTTTTCACGTTTGACCCTGCTCACCCCGAACATTCCCGAAACGGAGCAGCTGCTCGGTTATCGCGTGGATGATCCCGAAACGGTGGTGCGGGCGGCGGCCGATCTACGTTCGTGGGGCCTCGGCGCGGTCCTGATCAAAGGCGGTCATGCGCGGGCGGCAACACCTGCGGATTATTTTGATGATGGCCAGCGGCCCTTCTGGTTGATCGGCAAGCGGGTGAATCGGGATTATCGGGGCACCGGCTGCACCCTGGCAGCCGCGATCAGTGCCCAGCTGAGCAAGGGTTTATCCCTGCGTGAGGCGGTGATCACAGCCCATGGTTTTCTGCAAAGCACATTGGCCCGCAGTGCCGCGGCGCAGGCTCCTTATCTTCAGTATGAAAGCGGGCCCTTCCCCTTGTCGGGTCTGAGCTATCATTCCGGCGAAGCGCAGGCGCAGCCTTTTCCTTCGATGGCCAGGCCTGGTTTTTATCCGATCGTTCCCGATGTCACCTGGCTGAAGCGCCTTGTGGATGCCGGCGTGCCCAGCCTTCAACTGCGCATGAAGGATGTCCCGGCGGAACTGATCCTGAAATCGATTCGAGAGGCGGTCGACTATTGCCGGGAGCGGGGCGTTCAGCTCTTCATCAATGACTACTGGGAGCTGGCCGTCGAATGCCACGCCTTCGGTGTGCATCTCGGGCAGGAGGATCTGGATCAGCTGGCGCCGCGTGATATCCGAACGATGCAGAAGAATGGTCTGCGCCTGGGCATCAGCACGCATTCCTATGAAGAGGTGGCACGCGCCATCGCTTTACGGCCTTCCTATATTGCACTGGGTCCCATCTTCCCCACCACCTGCAAGTCGATGACCTTTGGTCCGCAGGGCATGGAGCGGGTGAAGGAATGGAAGGCGCTCTGTGGGGATATTCCGCTGGTGGCCATCGGCGGCCTCAAGCTCGAACATGCCCCGACGCTTTTGGATTATGGGGCCTCAGGTCTTTCCGTCATTAGTGATGTTCTGTCTCATGTGAATCCCGAAGCACGGGTTCGGGATTGGCTGAATGCCTTCGCCACCCATGTGGGGCCGTGCTCAACATGACGAAAAAGGCGAAGACTTCACGCAGTGGGGCGCTGATTGTAGGTGCGGGGATCCTGCTCTCACGGTTGATCGGTTTTCTGCGGGAACGTGTGATCGCGCACTACCTGGGCACCACCGATGCCGCCGATGTCTTTCGCGCGGCTCTCCGTATTCCGAATCTTCTGCAGAATCTTTTTGGTGAGGGGGCGATGTCCGCCTCCTTTATCCCCGTTTATGCCAGCCTCCATGAAAAAAATCCGCAGGACGCGGCACGGGTCGCCGGGGTCATCGGGTCACTTCTGACCCTGATGACATCCATTCTGGTGCTGCTCGGCCTTCTTTTTACGCCGCAGCTCGTGGACCTGATCACACCGGGTTTTGCTGGGGAAAAACGCGAGGCGGCCATCACTCTGGTGCGTATCCTCTTCCCCGGAATTGGTCTTTTGGTTTTATCTGCGTTTTGTCTCGGCGTTCTCAATAGCCATCGCAAATTTTTTGTGCCGTATGCCGCGCCTGTGCTTTGGAGCGGGGCCATCATCGCCACCGCGTTTTTCTGGCAAAGCCCCCATGCCTATGTTTTCGCCGAACACCTGGCCTGGGGGGCTGTAATTGGAAGCTTTCTCCAGCTTGGCATTCAAGTGTTTCCGCTCTGGCCTTATCTCCATGGCATGAAGTTGAGCCTCAACTGGCGTTCCGAACCGGTGCAGACGGTACTGACCCGCTTTGTGCCCTCCCTTTTTTCGCGCGGTGTCGTCCAGATCAGCGCTTTTTTTGAATCGATTATTGCCAGCTTTTTGCGCACAGGAGCCATCGCGAATCTTGGTTATGCGCAGCTTCTTTATACGCTGCCCACCAGTTTGTTCGGCAGTTCGATCGCGGCCGCGAAACTCGTGGACATGTCCGTGGCGGAGCAAAGGACGGAGATCGCCAGGAACCTGACGCAGGGCATGCGGCAGCTGGCTTTCTTTATTGTGCCCTCGGCTATTTCGTTTTTGATGCTCGGGCATGTGCTGGCGGCCATCCTTTTTCAAACCGGGAAATTCACAGCGGATGATGCCCACAGCGTCTGGCTCATCCTCGCGGCCTCATCGCTGGGTCTCATGGCATCCACGCAGGGCCGGCTTATCACGACGGCGTTCTATGCTTTGAAGAATACGGCCACGCCCTTCAAGTTTTCGGTGGTGCGCGTGACCATCAGCATCCTGCTGGCCGCCTTTTTCAGCCTGTTTTTGCCGCGCATCTGGCCAATTCCGCCCGATTGGGCCACGGCCGGTATCGCCATGGCTTCGAGCCTTGCGGGTCTGGTGGAATTTTTTCTTTTGCGCAAGGCTCTGAGTCGGGACGTTGCTTTTGAAAATCTGCCGGCGCGGTATCTGGGGAGTTTGATTCTGAGTGCTCTGATTGGGGCCGCTACAGGCTATGCGGTCTTTCATTTTGCAGAGTCGCTGACACTGATACCGGTTTGGATTCGGGGCATCTTCGCGGTGGGGGTCTTTGGAACGATTTATCTCGGTCTGACCCTGGTTTTCAAGGTGACCGAATCGCAGGCCTTCTATCAGAAGGTGCGCCGGCGTCTGCCCAGCAGAAAATAGAAAAGGCTGTCCCAGGCCGGAGCAGCCTTCACGTTTCACTTCAGCTGCATGTTCCGAAGCAGAGCGCGTTTCCAGGCTTTCTTTGCATGAAGACCAACAGGCAAAGTCAGAGTTCCCGTCGCTGTTTCCGTCCCACGACTCATGGTGTAAGCCGGAGTCGCGTCCGGGCCGAACGTGAGGCTGCCCGTCCAATCATTCAGTTCAAGGTCATAGCTGCCGGAACTGTACCAGGTATTGGCCGTGGACTCGACCCAGGTCAGGCTCTTCCCTGCGTATTTCACGTATTCATTCTCACTGCTGTCAGCGCTGGTGCTGATTTGAATCGTCACACAGCCATCCGCCTGGCTTAAGGTATTTCCGGTCTTTGTTATCGTACAGGGTTCGTTATTTTCTGTGCTGGTGCTGCTAATACTGATGGAGGTCAGGTCCAGCGTCTGGCCTTCAGCACTGAGAACGCCGGCCACATCCGATTTGGAATTCGCCATGATAAGACTGTTGTCGCAGCCGGGATCTTCCATTTCCGAGAGCTTCTTGCCATTGAGGCTGCTCAGGTCCATGCCCACGCATGTTTGTCGAATGTACATGGAAGCCAGAGCATGGCTCAACTCCACCGTTGCACCTGACGTTTCAGTCTGCCAGGCTGATTGAAAGCAGCTGGTCAAATCCACACCATAATCCAGGATCACGGTATCACCCTCGGCCTTGACCGTGAGCTGGTCCATGATGTCCCCTATACAGTCTGGATCGGACTCTTCGGTTTCAGGTTCTTCAGCCACTTCGGCTTCCGTGGCCAGGAAATCGGAGCTATGGACGAGCAAATACATCTCCACATCGAATTTGCTCATCTCGCCCAGTGCTATGGGTTTGGCCAGATCGCTCGCTGAGAGTTTGCCGTTACCCGGCGTGATGGTGGTACCGGAACTGTTGTTGTCTTCGCTCTTTCCACAGGCGATGAGTCCACTCACTACGATCAAACCGATACCAAGGCGTTGCATGGGATTCTCCTCTATATGATGAACCCATTATAACAGAAAAAAAGAGGCCCCCTGAAAAGGGGCCTCTCGCGACCGTATATGCATGAGACTCAACGTTGTGCCAACTCATGTGCACCTTTGAACTTCGCTTTGATGATGGCATGTTCCTTCGTATCAGGACGCAGGGCCTGCACTTCCATGTTCCTCAGTGTGTTGGCTGGCCAACCCTTTTGCACAAGGTTCACGAGCCACTTGGGCAAGGCCCCTTTGGGGTCGGTTTGAATTTCAACCGTCACCTCGGTCGAGCCGTCGGGCCGGGGCACCAGTTTATAGAGACTGCGGACGAGCTCGGCCCGTACACCGATGGTTTTTGGCGCTTTGGGATGCTCCACCGATTTCAAATCGATCAAAATCTGGTTGGCCTCGTTGTCGATTTTCAAGTGACTATGCACCACATAGTCGCGATCCGTCAGAGGCCAGGGCAAATCATAGGCCGAGTAGGTGATCGACTCATAGGTCCCTTTTTCGATTATTTGGAAGTCCTTGATCATGTCGATCCATTGTTTTTTCTTTTCCGTATCCTCATCGAGGATGACCTGCGCGACTTTGGTGATGGGCACAGGCATGACCTTGACGCCTTTGAAGGCCACCAAAGGACTGCCAGGAACTTCCTTACGATAGACCTTAATCCCGTCCTTTTCGCCTACCAGTTCCCAGGCCGGGGCAGCAAAAGCAAAATGACTTATAAAACTCAGGCCCAGGATCAAACCCGCCTTCAAAATACTCTGCATGAAACGACTCCCGCGTTGCATTAACTTAACTGATGGGATCCGATTCGGCACTCTTCTGAAGGAACTGAGGTCGCTCTATATCTAGCTGATATTGCTATATATTTAGGAATATCTTTCCCTTTACTTATTAAAGCAGCTAATGCTTTTTGGAGCCCAAATGGGCTGGTTAAGGGCATTGTCCGCATTCGGTCCCTGTGTTAGCATCCGCCCCGAACTGTGACCCCGCGAAAGGATTCCTCAATGACGGCACCACTCCAATCCTTGGTCGCTTCCGGCACCAAACTGTGGCTGGACTCGATCGATCCCAAACTTGTTGAACTCAGCAAAAGCCAGGGCGCTACCGGCGCCACGTCCAATCCCATTATTGTCGCCAATATCGTCAAGACTGGCCTCATGGATGGAATGATTCGCCAGCTGCGTTCGGAAGGCAAATCGCCTGAAGACGTGGCCTGGACCGTGACCAATCATCTGGTCAGTGAAGCCGAACGCGTGTTTATGCCTGTTTATGAAGCAACTCACGGTAACGACGGTTATGTGAGTTTCGAAGTGGATCCTCTGCTCGAGGATCTCAAACTCGGTCCTCCTCACCAGGAGCGCGTGGCGCGTTACATCGAGCTCGGCAAATTCTGGTCGAAGGGCCACGCCAACCGCATGATCAAGGTTCCGGCCACACCTGCCGGCATCGATGCGCTTGAGGAACTGGCCGCCGCCGGCGTGAATCTGAACGTCACGCTGATTTTCTCGGAAGCCCAATACAACAAGGCGCGTGAAGCCGTCTGGAGAGGCGCGCAGCGTCTGGCCAATCGCGACCGCTTCAAGAGCGTTTATAGTATCTTCGTGTCCCGTCTTGATGTTTACACCGAAGAGCACGTCAAGGAACTCGGCGTCGGCCAAGGCTGGGTCGGCATCGTCAATGCCAAGCGCATCTGGGCGAAGAACAAGGCCTTCTGGGCTGACAAGGGCATGAAGCTGGAGCAGGAGATGATCTTCGCCAGCACCGGCACCAAGAAGCCGAGCGACCCCAAATGGAAGTATGTCGAGGCCTTTGCCGGCAGCGATATCGAAACCAATCCACCCGAAACCAATGAAGCGGTGGCCGCCAGCGGTCGCACCTTCACATCGCAGATTCAGCAATTGCCTCCCAGGGAAGTGCTGGATGCCATCGACAGGTATGTCGACTTCCAGAAACTCGAGGATTTCCTGATGGCCGACGGCCTGAAAAAATTCGCGGACCCGCAAAAGGCACTTCTGGAACTGATATCCACCAAATAATTCGTTATAAGAAAGAGGAGCCCCGCTCCTCTTTTTTTTTGGAAGGAACGCAGCCATGAAAACTGTTCCCATGACGGAAACCGTTTATGAGTACCTCGTCCAGCACCAGACTCCGCTGCACCCCGTCCTGCCTGAGTTGATCGCCATCACGCGCCAGCGCCCGGATGCCGGCATGCAGATTGCCGAGGATCAGGGTGTGTTCATGAATCAGCTGGTGCGCCTGATCGGAGCCCGCCGCATTCTGGAGATCGGCTGCTTTACCGGCTATAGCACCATCTGCATGGGCCTGGGTCTGCCCGAGGGCGGCGAGATCATCTCCTGCGATATCGATCCGGAAACCACCGGCATCGCCCGCCAGTATTTGAAGGCGGCGGGTCTGGAAAAAAAGTCGCAAATACTCCTGGGTCCTGCGGTCGATACAATGCAAAAGCTGCTCACCAATCGCGGCAAAAACAGCTTTGATCTGATTTTCATCGATGCCGACAAGGAAAATTATGGCAGTTACTATGAAATTGGTCTGGAACTCCTGCGGCCCAACGGTGTGATCCTGGCCGATAACGTGCTGTGGAGCGGCCGCATCATCGATCCCGCCGATAACACGCCATCCACGGAAGCTCTGCGTCGGTTCAATGCTGTTGTGCGCAAAGATAGCCGTGTGGAAGCCTCCATGCTCTCTCTGGCCGATGGACTCTATATGATTCGCAAGAAGGGCTGACACCTGGGGCGGCGCAGGTTAGAATAAGGGCGCAGGCGTCAGCGACTCGTCCCGTTTCCCCGTGAAAGGAATTTCTCTATGTTCGGCATTGGTCCCATGGAATTGATCGTCATCGCCATCGTCGCCATGCTCTTTATTGGGCCCGATAAACTGCCGGACCTCATGCGAAAGTTTGGAAAGGTTTTTGTGCAGGTCCGTCGGCAGGCCAATGAAGTGCGCAGCGGCTTCAACGATGTCATCCATGAAGCCGAGCGTGAATTTGAACTGGAGCGCATCCGCGAACTGCAAAAGAAACTGCAAAGCACCTCGCCTCAGCAGGTGCTGGACGCTGCCCTGGCCGATTCGCAAACCACAGACACCAAACCCCTGCTGGGTCCCGGTCTCGACGAACACGGTCATCCGCTGCCGGGTTACGATGAAAACGGTTATCCGCTGGCACCGGACGGCGCCACGCCTCAGGAGCCCGAACATGAGTATCATGAAGGGCATTATGTGGATGGAAAATTTGTGAAAAATGCCGACACTTTTGTTGCGTATGATCCGTCCTGGGACAAGCCAATGCATGAACTCTTCCCCTTGAAACAGGAAACTCCAGCGGAAGGCACGGAAGCTCCGGCTGCCGCTCCCGAAGCTGCCCCGGCACCTGCGGCTGCATCATCCGCGGCGCCTGCTCCTGAGAAAACGGCGGAAGCGGTGGAACCGAAGACCGAAACCAAGCCGACCTGAACCTGTTCGATTCCGACTCCGTGGACGGCCCCGTGTTGCGTTTTCGTAAGAGCCACGCGGGGATTTCACCGCAATCCTCCAGCCCACTTCCCCTGATCCTTTTCATGACATCGCAGACAGCACCAGCAGGCCGCGCCCGGGACCCTGGCACGTCGAAGGCTTGCAGCGTGCCGCACTTTTGAGTTACCTTGCAGTCGAAAGTCCTCTTTAATAGCCATACATCTGGAGTTGTCTGCTGCCATGAATGATGCATTACCACGTACAGGGTTTTTCCGGAGCAGAATCCTGACCACACTCGTTCTTTGGATCACATTTCCCCTTTTTCTTTTACAACCTTCCCAAGGCTATGGAGCCAGCCGCGCTCCGGTGTGGGGCCCGCGCGGCCTGGTCGCCACAGTCAGTCCCGCAGCTTCAGAGGTCGGAGCCAGCATCCTTCGTCAAGGTGGCAATGCCGCAGACGCAGCTGTCGCTGTGGGTTTTGCCCTCGCTGTAACCTGGCCAGCCGCCGGCAACCTGGGCGGTGGAGGCTTCGCGCTGGTGCGCAGCCAGGATGGCAAAAGTAATTTTATTGATTACCGGGAGACGGCCCCTGCAGCGGCCGACAAAAACTTCTATCTGGATGCCAAGGGCGAAATCATACCCGGGGCTTCGACCCGAGGCTTTCGCGCGATTGCCACACCGGGTACGGTGGCCGGCATGGCTCTTCTGCACAAAAAATATGGGAAGCTCCCTTGGAAAAAAGTTATCGAACCCGCCCGGCGCCTCGCGGTGGAAGGCTTTATTGTCGATCAATCGTTTGTCTCCATGCTGGAGTCACATAAGGAGCGACTGGAAAAATTTCCCGTCAGCCGCCGCATCTTTCTCAAGAACGGCAAGGACCTGAAGGTCGGCGATCGCTTTGTGCAGACGGATCTGGGCTGGAGTCTCACGCAGATTCAAAAATCAGGGGAAAGCGCCTTTTACAGTGGTACCATTGCCAAGCGTATGGTGGCGGCCATCAAAAAAGGTGGCGGCGTCATCACCCTGGATGACCTGAAGAATTATAAGGCCGTCGAACGTGCTCCGTTGGAAGGCCGTTATAAAAATTACCAGATCCTCACCGCACCGCCTCCCTCCTCGGGTGGCGCCCTCCTGCTCGCCATGCTCGGCATGCTGGAAAAGGATGATGTGCAGGCGCTGGGCTTTGGTTCGGCTGCGTATAATCACCTGCTGGTGGAAACCATGAAGCGGGCCTTTGCCGATCGCTCCGAATGGTTTGGTGATCCGGATTTTGTACAAAATCCGCTGAAAAAATTTCTGGCCCCTGATTATCTGGCCAAACGTCGGGCCAACATCAACATGAGCAAAGCCACGCCGAGCCAGGAGATTAAACCTGGGGATTTTTCGGATAAGGAAAGCCAGGATACCACGCATTACACCATCGTCGATGCTCAAGGCATGATCATCAGCAACACCTATACCTTGAACGGCAGCTTTGGCTCCGGCGTCACCGCCGAGGGCACCGGCATCCTCATGAACAATGAGATGGATGATTTCTCCAGCAAGCCAGGCTCCCCGAATATGTATGGCCTCCTGCAAAGTGATCGCAATGCGATCGCTCCCAAAAAGCGGCCGCTGTCCTCGATGACGCCGACCATAGTCCTCGAAGGCGGCAAACCCATCCTGGCCTTGGGCTCTCCAGGCGGCCCGACCATCATCAACTCGGTGTTTCAGGTGACGCTCAACACCCTGGCCTTGGGCATGGATATCCAGACAGCCATCGACGCTCCCAAGCTGCATCATCAATGGATGCCCGATCGGATTCTGAGCGAACCCTGGGGTGTAAATCCTGATACCAAGAAAATCATGCAGTCCATGGGACATAATTTTGGGGATCGGAGTTTTCACTTCGGCGATGTGCAGGCGGTGCTCTACGACAAGGAAAGAAAGCAATGGTCAGGCGGATCGGATTCGCGACATGGGGGTTCTGTCGCCGTGGAATAGGCGTGAAATATTTTTTGTATTGATGATTTTTTCCAAATGATTGCTGTTCCAACTTTTTATTCTCCCTGGAATCGCTAGTATCCAGACGAACAATTCATTCCAAGGGAGATTGCTTATGAAGTTTAGAAACTTTTTCCTCGGATTGCTTGTGTCATGCGCAGGTCTGATAGGAACACAGGCAGCGCTGGCCCAGGTATCCAATGTTACCATCAAGCAGTTCGCAGCAAGTGGCGATGGGTGCCCTCCTGGTTCGTACGACTACCTTTTAAGCTCGGACAAGACCACCCTCCAGATCCTCTTCAGCCAATTCATTGCGGAGCTGGCGCCGGCCGGAGAGCTTGTGAGTTTTCCTCCCACCCGCGGCTGTACGATTTCGGTGGAACTGAATCTGCCTCCCGGCATTTCCGTTTCATGGTACCGCACGGAACATCGTGGTTTCTCCGACACGACAGGCGGCGCCCGGGGACAATTCCGCGCCCGCTACTATCTGCCCGGTGAAGGTGGCTTTGACACCTTTAAAACCTATACCTTCAACCCCGGACAAGCTGGTGGCTATACGGTGGTGAATGACAATATCGGTGCGGGCTGGACCCGCTGCGGCGGCACTCAACTGATGTCGATCAATACCAGGGTTCGTCTCGACGGAAGACCCCACGGTTACAACACGTTAAGCGTGGAAGACGAAACGAATCGTGTCGAAACACTGCTTAGGTTGCGCTACAGGTCCTGTACGTGACAACTGCTCATTGAGGAGCTTTCCTTACGACCCACGTGTCCTCTCAGGAGGACCGCGGGGTCCTTGCCGTTTATCGAAGCCGCCACGCCCTTGAACCGGCTTGCGATACCGCCATTCTTCCCCTAATTCGCTGGCTTTGCTCTTCAAATCCTGCTATCCGATAGCCATCTTAGGTCGTAGCCGAGGGATTCCCATGTCACGAGAGATCAGTCATTCTCACGAGCCACAGAAAGCATCTCCAAACACTGGAAATTACAGTGATTTTGTGGTGCCAGAAATCCTCGCTCCGGCGGGCGGAAGGGCGCAGTTTTTTGCGGCTCTCCATGCAGGAGCCGATGCAGTCTATCTCGGCATGAAGGAATTCAATGCCCGGGGTCGCGCCGAGAATTTCACGCTGGAGGATCTGCGCAGTCTGGTGCCGTTGGCCCGCAGTCGCGGCATGAAGGTTCTGGTCACCATCAACATCCTTTTGAAGGAAGCGGAGCTGCCGCGTTTAATCGCGGATCTGGCTGAACTGCAGTGGATTGGGGTGGAAGCGGTCATCGTTCAGGATATCGGTGTGGCGCGTTTGATTCGCCGGGAATTTCCCAATCTGCGCCTGCATGCCTCAACCCAGATGGCTGTTCACAATGCGAGCGGCGTGCTGGCTGCTGCCCGCCTCGGCTTTCGCCGGGTGGTGATGGCGCGCGAACTGACCGCTCAGGAACTCAGAAAAATTCGTCGCGAAGTGCCGCGGGACCTCGTGGAAATCGAAGCCTTCTGTCATGGCAGTCTCTGCTATAGCTACAGTGGCCTCTGTTTCTTTTCCGGTGCCGAGGATGCCCGAAGCGGCAACCGTGGGGAATGTGCCTACACCTGCCGCAAGCCCTATAAGATTCTCAACGAGCCCGGCCACGGCTTTCTGTTCAGCATGAAGGATCTGAATACCAGTCAGGACCTCGATAAGCTGGTCACGGCCGGGGTCGACACGCTGAAGATCGAAGGCCGCAAGAAGGATGCCCAGTATGTGGCCACGAGCGTCGGTCTTTATCGCGATAAATTGAATCAACTCTTCGGTCGGGACACCGCGCCCCGGCCTTTGGCTCATGAGGCCCGCGACTGGCAGCGCGACATGGCTTTCAGTTTTCATCGGGAAACCACCACCTTCTTCGTGAAGGGGCGCTACCATGAAAACGTCATCGATCTGGCCAATCCCACCCACAAGGGTCTCCTGATTGGAACGGTGGGCCGCGTGGAAGGCCGCACGCTGGAGTTTATCACCAGCGAAGCCCTCGAACGCTTCGATGGTCTGCGCATCGATCCGGCCCTGGACGTGTATCATGCCAAACCTCAGCATGGGGATGCCATCAAAGCCAATCTGAAGACGGCCAAACGCAAGTATGCCGGCGAGGATTGTCAATTCTCTCTGCGGGATTTTACCGTTTCCCAGCAGCGTCGCACAGAAGCCAAGGCTGGTGAAAAAGTGCGGATCCAGGTGCCGGATGATGAGAAACTGCCAAGACCTGGCGACCTCATCTACAAGATTCGTTCCAATGAATTGAAGCGTCACACCGAGGCCCTGAGCCAGGCTCCTGATGATACGCGTCTGCGGCCCTTGCGTTCGCTTGATTTTCATATCGCATCCAGGGCTCATGATGGCGAACTGATCCTGACGATTCGAGCCTGTCTGGGAACCCGGACCCTCCTGGAAACAAACCTGACCGCTCCCGCGCAAAAACCCAAAACCGAGGCGCGGCTGCAAAAGGATCTGGAGGATCTGTTCACGATTTTCGGCGAAGCGGAAGTTCTGGCCGCGTCGTTGACCTTCGAGGGAGACTGGGGCTGGTTTGTGCCCAAAAGCCTTCTGAAACAGTTGAAAAAGCAGGTTTCGGAACAGCTCACGTCGGCTATCGACGCATACACGCAAAGCTCCCTGGCTGAGGCCAATGCGTCCCTTGCACTCCAGCGCAGCAAACGGGAAGCGGTGACAGCGGCCCGTTATCAAATCAAGATCGATCGTCTGGAGTATCTGCCCATCCTCCAGACTTATGCTGCAGCGCATGCGGACTTCGTGGTCGATGAGATCGTTTTTGAACCCAAGCGGGCGTTCCTCGGCAAAATATCAGCGGATGCAGCCTATGCCCAGCTGCGTTCCGTGGCCGAGGCCATGCAGGCCTCCCTGCGCCTCGCGCTGCCGACGGTGATTCGGGCCTGGGATGAACCCTTGCTGCGTCCCTGGCTCAGAACCTTTCAAAATGCCGGGCACACGCCCGCCTTTGAAGTCGGCAACCTCGGGGCGCTGGAGCTTTTGGATGAGGCCGGCTATCGACGTCAGGACTGCGACCTCGCCTCGGACTTCACGCTATATGCTTTGAATACCGAAGCCGCACTGAGTCTGCTGGAACAAAACGTCCAACGTGTTTGCCTTTCGGTGGAGGATGATCTGCCGAGTCTTCGTTCCAAGCTGCGCAACTGGCCGGCGTCAGTCGAGCCGCAGATTATCCTTTATAAGGACACGCCGCTTTTCATCGCGGAAGCCTGTTCCTTGACTGCTTTGCATCACGGCTGTCCCACAGCGGCCGTCTGCGGTTACCGCACGCTCGAAATTGAAAATGACGAAGGGGAACGCTTCTTCGTGGCCCATGAAAGCTGCAAATCCATCGTTTATGGCAAGGAAGCCTTCGCCGTGTCGGATCATCGGCGGCGCCTGATGGAACTGGGCGTTCGAGATTTTCGCCTGGATTTCCTGACCCGGGAATACACGGCGGAAGCCATGACGGCGATTCTGGATGGCATTCGTGAGGGTTTCAAACTCCCGGAAACCCATGGCGCGAATTTTGAAAGAGAACTGCTTTGAAAGCTGCGCTCGGCAAGGGCGCAGGGTTTTCAGCCCCGCTCTGCCAGGTGACTTCCCGAGATTTTACCCATAAAAACAGGGCGCTGCTTTTTCCCGGCGCCGCTTCTCCCTCCTCACCGTACGTCCAATAATCTGCAACTCACTGAAATAACTTCTTCATTCCGCCAGAATAACTCCGAATTGCCGCCCGCTTGAACGCTGGTGCCCTGCGCTTTTCCCTGGAATTCCAGCCCACTAGGGTATGGCCGCGCGTTTGCAATTCATTATGCAGCACACAATGGGAGGGTCCATGTGTCGCCTAAACAAGTCCCTGGGGTTGATGTCCGTAACTTCAATCGGGCGGCCTGTGGACCCTCCTCCTGCTCCGCGCCCCACCCCATGAACGCTTCATTCTTACGTCAGGTAAGAGGAGAAAAGTTCACCTTTTTGCCTCAGGTCCAGCCAGCATAATCCGAATAAAGACGGGGGAGCTGGCCCTTATGGCGAAACAAAAAATTTCAAGCGAACTCCTGCAATCCTGCGAAAAAAAGGTCAGGCAGAAATATCCTGTGGCGGATGATGGCCAGGAGACCCTGATTCAACTCTTTGCGGACCTGGAGGCGGCACGCATCCACTCGGAAGTGGACGCTCTGGAAATTTATTTCTGCATACTGCTCGTTCTCGATCTGAACAGAAATCTTCTTTCCATCAAGGAACGCGACAAGGTCAAACTCCTTGAACTCGGGGAAACCTGCCTCGGATTCTGCCAGATCCGACCCGTCACGTCCCATCACAGTCATCTTTATGAGCGCCTGTATCAGGCCATGGCAGGCAACAGCATTGTCCGTGGCGATGCCTGGGAAAGCGCCGTGCAGTCCATGCTGGGTGGATATCTGGGACGGGATGCCCGCACCAGCGAGGAACCCACGGCCTGGCTCCGCGCACAGCAGGCCTGGATGCTCGGGCATCTGCGCACGACCAAGATTGCCCTGCACACGGTTCTGATTGGGGAGCGCGAGGATGCCAGCGACCGCCGTCAGGCCTGGCGTCTTTTGATTCGTGCCTATCGTCTGAGTGGGGAACCGGATCAGGCGCTGTTGCAGGCACGGAGCTATCTTGAAGAGTTTGCGGATGATCCGCAGTGCGCGCTGGAAGTGGAATGGATACATCAGATCGCAGCCTTGCAAAAAGGCGCTGAGGCCAAGGCTCTGCATGAGTTCCTGGGCCATACGCCTTGGGAGTGGGAAAGCTTCGACCTTTGCCTGAGCCTCCTCTGGCTGGGCGCATCTCCTGGACATGAATTCCGCAAGGAGGCTGCCCTCTGGAAAACGAGGCAGGGGAAGGAATCCGCCGCAGGTCTGCATGAGCTCGGCCGGCAACTCATCAGCACGCTTGATGCCCTGCATGATCAAAGCAGCCCCCTCCAGCAACGCTTCGAAACGCTCGGCAAACGCCTCGTGGCTCTGCAGGCGCCGCATGACCCGGAAGCCGCCCTCTTATTTCTGGCCTGTGCCATCCGCTGGCTGACCCGCATCAAGCAAACGGCCTTTGCCTCGCTTTTAAACGATGAATACCGGGCTCAATCGTTTCGTCTCTCCGATGGCCGTTCTCCGGATGCGCTCGGGGTCCTGCGGGATATGACGGAATCGTTGCCTGTCGTCGTACACAAGGAGGCCGGACGCAGCCAGCAGAAATTCTATACGGGAACGACGCCGCGCTTTTTGAAAGTGGCGCAAACCATGGCGCGTTGCACCTTGCATCTGACGAAGCTCTACCTGAAGCATCGGGATCCTGTGGTGATGGAGCAGCAGCAAAAACAGATCTTTCTCGACTTTCTCAAGGATTTCGAACTGGTCCTCGGTGAACTCAAGGGTCCCGCCATGAAAATCGCGCAGATCATGGCAGCCAATTATTTCACTCACAAGGATGCGCAGGCCATCATGCAGGGGATTCACGAGGATGCCGCCCCACTGCCTTTCGCTGCGCTCAAGGATGGGATGGAGCGCGAGCTGGGAGAGCCTTTGGCGGCCTGCTTCCCGGTCTTTGATCCGGATCCTATCGCGGTGGCCTCCATCGGTCAGGTCTATCGGGCCACCGGACGGAACGGGGAGGACCTGGCAGTGAAAGTCAAATATCCCGGCATCGAGGAGGCTGTCCGTTCCGATATGCGCCTTCTGCGGCTGATCATGCCGCTTTCCCGTCAGCTCATTCCCGTCGAACATCTGCGCGTGGTGATGCAGCAGTTCTCCCAGCGCTTTCAACGCGAGTGTGATTATCGGCTGGAGTCGGACACGCAGATGGCGTTCCATCAGCTCTTTGCGAACGACCCCAACATCCGGATTCCCAGGGTGGACACCGGACTCAGCACCGCCTCCATTCTGGTGACCGAATTCGTGGAAGGCACCCGCCTCGATCAGTTCATCCAGACAGCGAGCCAGGCGGAGCTGAATGAAGTCGCGAAAAAGGTCATCCGCTTCACCGCCATCTCTTTTCTGAAGCATGGCATGCAGCACATCGATCCCAATCTTGCCAATTTCATCGTGACGCCTGATCAGGTGGCGGTGCTGGATTTTGGAGCCTGCTTTGAAATCCCGGACGATCTGCGCCGCCTCTACGTCCAGATCATGATCAGTCGCTTGCAGGGGGATTATGCCTCCCTTCATGAGCAGCTCATGCAATTGCAATTTTTTGAACGCCAGGACATGCCTTTCGATTTGTTCGTCCAGAAGCTCGGTCCGGCTTTCATGGCTCCGTTTGCCTTCGATACGGAACGTCCTTTCTATGATGACGATTATGAGGACATTACCAGTTATCTGCTGAAGCAGGGCCTGACCAGGAAAATCCGGCTCGATCCTCACTTTTTCTTCCCCAATTCCGGCTCGATTCTCACGGAAGGCGTGATCGCCCGTATCGGTGCGTGCATCAACTGGCACCAGCTTGTCCGGGATATATTGGTGGAAATTGGGCTGCTGGATGCAGCAGCGCCTGAGGTGAACGACAGCGCCTGACGCTCTGCGGTTTGCTCTTCTGGTATTGGAGCCCATGATCTTGTCCGTTAAACTAGGGGAAAAGCTTAACTCATGAAGGTGGACATATGCTGAACAAGTTCATTCGTCTGCTGCTAGCCGTCTGGGTCCTCGGTGCCATGACGCTGGAGGGTTGGAGCGCAGAAAACATGGCCGCGACCACACCCGCCTGTGACTCCTGCGCCTTCCAGGTTGAAAGCCTCGACGAACCGCTCCACCTCTCGGGATATTGGCTTTTTACACGGGATGATCAGCCGTCGAACAAGGATCCTGATCTGGATACCAGCAGCTGGACGGTGGTCAAGGCTCCCGGCTCCTGGAACAAGGTTTACGGCGATGGAAAAAATTTCCAGGTCGGCTGGTATCGGGGTGTCTTTCATTTCGCACCGGATCTAATCGGAAAAAAAGTGGTGCTCCTGATGGACAGCTTCCTGGCCGGCATGCAGGTGTATCGCGACGGCCAGCTGATTTATGAACGGGATGGGCTGCGGACGGATCAGAAATATTATGGCGTTCAGGCTGTTCCCATCACCTTCACCGTGACCCAGGCCCAGCACACCCTGGCCGTGCGCGTGGATACCCTGAATATGGTGGGCGTCTATCAGCTGCCCTTTGAGCTGCGGGCCCATGCGCGCGTGGATCGGATGCTGAGTGTCTGGCACTTCTTCTCGGGTGAGATGCGGACCTTCTCCGCATTCTTTGCCTTCTTTGCCGGCGCCATCTTCCTGCTCTACTTTGTGAAGACGGGTTATACCCTTTATCTTCTGACCACCGTCGCCTGTTTTGGCTTTTTCCCCTTCTTCCTGCATACCTCGGATTTCATGCAGAATCTGGTCGAACCGGATCGCAACTTCTGCCTTCACTTTATCGGTATCGTGCTCGGGCCCTTCTCTCTGAATCTTCTGGCTCAGTATCAGTACCGTCCCAGTCGCACCTGGTCCTGGATTCTAGGGAGTGTCGGCGTGGGGCTCAGTCTTTGGTTTGTCCTCCTGAGTCAGCGCTTCGACCTTGATCAGATGGTGCTGGCCCGCAAGCTGACCATCTTCAGTGCCCTGCTCTCGGTGATTCATGCCAAGGTCAACTATATCCGTTGCTTTCTGCGCAAGCCTGGAGCGGGATCCAGTCTTTATCTGCCCTGGGCGGCGGTGACCTTCTTCCTCGCGGTCGGCATTCATGATGTGCTCATCGCGCTCGGCAAAATCAACTCCGTCCAGCTGCTCTTTTCGGGCTGTCTGGTTGCCATTTTCGCCCAGGTGCTGGTGTCCTCGAATGCCCTGGCTGATACGCTGGTGCAAAACCGTCGTCTGGTGGCCAAACTCAAGGTGGTCAACGAGGAACTGGAACTCAAGGTTCAGGAACGCACCCGGGATATCCGTGAGATCCTGGATCACGTGAAGCATGGTTTCCTGGTCGTGGGCGAGGATCGGCGGGTGGGTCGTACCTTCAGTGCCTCGTGCGTCGGCATCTTTCGAACCGATCAGCTGGCGGATCGGGACGTGGCGGATCTTTTCCGTTTTGAGCCGGAAACAAGGGCCATGTTTATCCTGGCCTGCGAACAGATCTTTGAAAATATCATGCCGCTTGAGGTCACCACCAGTCTGATCCCGGCCCGCTTTGCCATTGAAGATCGCGTTTACGACGTCAGTGTGAAAGCGATCGAAAATGATAAAAAGGAAATCACGCGCCTGCTCTTTTCCATCAGTGATATCACCGAACTCGAGCACCTGCTCAAGGAAAACAAAAGACACCGCAGTCTCCTCCGCATCATTGCGCACCGCGATGCCTTTCTGCGCTTCATGGAAGAAACCGCGCAATGTCTGGAGAGGGCTCGTCAGGCCGTGCAGATCGGCGATCTGGCTCAGACCCGCATGCAGCTGCACACCATCAAAGGCAATGCTCTGATGTTCGGTCTTGAAGAATTTGCGCATGTGATCCACGGTCTGGAAACGCAAACGATAGTGCAGCAGAAGGATCTTGATCAGCTCACGATTCTGCTGCAGGAATTCGTGGACCAGAATGATGCCGTTCTGAATCTCAAGAGCGCGGATCAAAAACGCATGACCATCAGCCAGGAAGCCTTCGATCGCTATGCGGCCGAACTTCAGGCCGCCCGCGACCTCGGCACCGCACGCGAGATCTTCCGCCGTTTGATGCAGGAATCGAAACAACGCAGCGCCAGGGAACTGCTTGGCATTCTGCCGGAACAGGTGCAGGCTCTCGCGCAAAAACTGGACAAACGCGTCAACATCACGGTCGTCGGTGGAGATCTGCTGCTCGATCCTGAGACTGTGAGTCCGCTTATCGCCCAGCTGAGCCATGCTCTGCGCAATGCAGTCGATCATGGCATTGAAACCCCCGAGGAGCGGGAAGGCAAACCCGACCCGGCTCAACTGGAGATTGGTTTCTATGAAACAAGAGAAGGCTGGAGCATCCGCGTGACGGATGATGGGCGCGGCCTCGACCCCAAAATCATCGGGCAGCGCGCGGTGGAAAAAGGCCTCGTGACAGCCGCGGAATGTCAGAAACTCAGCAAGGAAGAAATTTACGAATTCATTTTTGCCGCCGGTTTTACCACCAGGGATCAGGCCACGGAAATCTCCGGACGTGGCCTTGGCATGGAAGCTTTAAGGCAGTCCGTGCGGGCTCTGGGCGGCGACCTCGTCCTGGAAAGTGAAGTCGGTCATGGCACGACGCTGATCCTTCATTGGCCGCGGTCCAGTTTCCAACAGGTGGCGTGAAGCACTGGTAAAAATAACCTCGGATTTTGTCTTGCCATTTGCCACTCGGCTCTCCTATACGAGAGGCAAATGGAGGATAAACACATGACGTTGTTTACGCATAAATTCCAAATGATCCCCGTGCTCCTATGTATGTCTCTCGGCTCCAGTTTCGCGCCACTCCAGGCCCAGGGCCCTGCCCAGGAGAAACCTCAGGCGCCCATCTTCTCCAACCTCGGCACCTGGCAGCATCCGATCAGCACCTCATCCAAGGAAGCGCAAAAGTTTTTCAATCAAGCTTTGATTCTCGCTTTTGGTTTCAATCATGCGGAAGCGGAACGTTCCTTCCTCGCGGCTGCTTTTTATGATCCCAACTGCGCGATCTGCTACTGGGGCGCCGCGTGGGTGCTCGGACCTAACATCAATGCCGGGATGGATGATGAAGTGGTCCCACGTGCTTACAGTCACGTTCAGGAAGCCAAAAAAAGGCTGACGCATGCCTCACCAAAGGAGAAGGCCTATATTCAGGCGATCAGTGAGCGCTATGTCGCCCAGCCCGTCAAGGATCGTGCGCCCCTCGATCGCGCCTTTACCGAGGCCATGAAAAAAGTGGTGCAGCAGTTTCCTTCCGATCCGGATGCGGCCACCATTTACGCCGAATCCATCATGGATCAGCACCCTTGGGATTTCTGGGATCGCTCGGGTCAGCCGCGGCCCTGGACGCCTGAACTCCTTTCTGTTCTGGAAGGGGTGATCAAAGCTCATCCGGATCATCCGGGAGCGCATCATTTCTATATCCATGCGGTGGAAGCCTCGAAAACCCCGGAGATGGGCCTCAAGAGCGCTGACCGTCTGGGTGGTCTGGTTCCTGGCGCCGGTCACCTGGTGCATATGCCGGCTCACATTTATATCCGCACCGGACGTTATCAGGACGCGGTTGTGGCCAATGAAAAGGCGGCGCTTGCGGATCAGGGTTACATCACGCAGTGCCAGGAGCAGGGTATTTATCCTTTGGCTTACAAGCCGCACAATTATCACTTCCTCTGGGCCGCGGCGACACTCTCCGGTCAATCCAAAAAGGCGTTTCAGGCCGCAGAGCACCTGGATCACCATACGGATAAGGACCTTATGAAAACGCCAGGACTGGAAACGCTGCAACACTATGCGTATACACCGCTCTACGCCATGGTTCGCTTTGGCAAATGGGATGAGATTCTCAAAGCGCCTGAACCAGCCAAGGAATTGATCTATCCTCGCGGCGTCTGGCATTACGCCCGAACCATTGCCTTCGCCCGCAAGAAAAACTTTGCGCAGGCCCAAAAGGAACTCGATCAAACGCGGGCGATCGCTCAGAATCCTGCCCTGGAGAATATCAGCATCTGGAATATCAACTCCACCAAGGGCCTCATGAAGGTGGCTCAGCATGTGGCGGCCGGTGAACTGGCTTTGGAACAGGGTCAGTTGCAAAAGGCGATCATGGAGCTGGACGCCGCGGTAAAAGCCGAGGATGAACTTCGTTACGATGAACCAGCCACGTGGCACCATCCGGTTCGGCAGATTTTGGGCCATGCCTACCTTCAGGCGGGTCGCTTCGATCAAAGCGTGAAAACCTATCAGGAGGATCTCGAGCTCTATCCGGAAAACGGTTGGTCGCTTTATGGATTGGCGCAAGCCCTGGAAAAACAGGGGAAAAGCAAGGAAGCCGCCAACGTTCGCGAACAATTCAAGAGAGCCTGGGCGATGGCAGACGTCGAACTTCGGGCTTCGCGGTTTTAAGTGAAAGCAGTTCAACTTTTTGCAAGAGCCTGGAAGCCGTGTCCCTCCTGGCCTCCCACGCGTATACTGAAACGGCCCATCGACTCACCATGGCTTGACAAGCGCCCCAGGCTCGATTAGCGTCGGTCACAGAACATCGCGCATCATAGCCAGGCCACGCGGGGGGACGACACGGTGGATCTTAGGTCATTTTTGCGGGAAAAGATCACCGCATGGACGGAGGCGAGTCGGCGCCATACCCTGCTCCATTTGGCAGAAAGAAGCCGTCTGGGTTACAGTACGGTACGTCGTCTTGCGTCTGGTGATGGTGAAGCCAATCTGCAAAGCCTTCTGCAGCTGGCGTCCGTGATCATGAGTCCCGAGGAGACGCGGCAGGCCGTGCAGGATTTTTTTCCGGAAGCACGCCTGGGCCTGGAGCGACCGTTCCGTTTTTTTCCGAATGAAAAACTGGATCCCATTTCCAGCAAAGAGGCCATGCTTGCTGTTGCCCTGAGTTGTCCGGACGGAGGCATTGATGCCCGGGAACTCGAAACCATCATGGGAACAAGGGCCGCGCGCTGTATTCAATCGCTGATCGATGCGGAAATACTTTGTCGCCAGGATGAGCGCGTGAAGTTAACCGCGGATTATTTCTTTGATCCCACACCTGAACGTGTTTTACGGTGGATGGGTTTTGTTTTGGACCTTTTTGATCGCGAACGTTCCGATCAAATGGGCAGTTTCACATCCCTGCGCATTGAAGGACTCAATGACAAGGGGATTGAGAGACTTCAGGAAGTGATGACCTTGGCTGAAAAATCCATCCAATCGATCCTGGATGACAAAAGCTGCCGGGGTTCGCAAAGTGTCGCAACCGTAGTGGTCAGTACTGTGTTGAATCCCAAGGCTCCATCTCCTTAACAGCGAGTGACTCATGCAAAGACTTCTCTTGAAATTCCTGGCTCCCGCCTTTCTGGTCGTGACCCCATTGGTCAGCGAACTTCCGGCTTCAACCTTTGGTGGCAGCACCGGTCCCCGGCAGTCTCAGGATGAGAATCTGCCGCGCATGGAAGTGGACAGCGGCACCTACCGTCGCACCAAGGCGCGACTCTCGGTCGAGGAAGTGGCTCCTCTCACTTTGCCAAGCGGATCGTATACGGTGAAAAAGTCAGAGGACTATATCGTCGAGTACAACAAGACCTTCCTGGTTGTACCGCGCGATTGAAGAGCAGAAAAAACTTGCCTGGCATGACGAACCCCTTTTTGGAAGGGGCCGCCAGCCTTATACTTCGACGGTCACGGTATCGCCGGGCTGAATCACGGCGCCGGCGCCCGACAGTAGCCAGGCATTCATACCAAAATAAACTTTGCTGCTGCCCAGCTTGCGATAGCGGGCCAGCGTTCGCAGAGGTTCCGGACCCGATGCGCCGGTCGTTTGATCGATGGTGGTGACATTGCAGCGACTGCTGAGCTTGCTGAGACGCAGCCGCACCCGGCCGCCGATATTCAGCGTTTGCACGGTGTCCTCCGCATGCGGCTCCCAGCCCTTGATCACGAGGCTGGGACGGAAACGGTCCATGCCGATCGGCTTTTCTCCCGTCGCCTGCAATTTTTCATTGAGAAGATCCAGGGATTCCTGACTGATGATGAGATAGGGAAAGGCATCGGCAAAAAGATAGGGCGCCTGCCGGTCTTCGGTGTATTGGGCTTCCACCAGCCGTGGATGCTGGGGCATTGCCTCACAGAGGCGAACGTCCTGCTGCAGGATGCTCGAAAAAAAGGCAGCCGCTGTATCCCCAAGGTCCCAGGCTTCGACGGTATCCTTCCAGACCGTGACCGGTCTCGTCGTGCACTGCGAGCGACTTCCCCGATCCAGGGTCAGGGCGCGATCCTCATAACGGAAATGAAGCTGCGAGTTCACCTGAGTCTCAATAAGAGCCATCCTTGCATGTTCGCGCTGGGTCAAAAATCGACCCTGGGCATCGACCAGCAGCCAGCGGCGATCATCCGGGAAGCCGGTTTCCAGGGCCTGCGCCTGGGACAGGGCCTCGCCCCGGCCGCCCTTCAAGGGATAACGATACAGTTCCGCAATCTTCATGGGCAGCTCATCTCCTAAAGCAACGTTTGCCCATATCGCCATGGATGGGCAGCTCATCTCCTAAAGCAACGTTTGCCCATATCGCAATGGATGGGCAGCTCATCTCCTTAAGCAACATTTGCCCATATCACGGCTGTTATGATTGAGCCAGCACCTTTAAAAGGCGCGCGCCAGGGGATCCGCATTGAAACTCCAATTTCTTATTCCCATCCTTATTGGGCTGATCCTTTCGGCGGGATCACCTCTTGCCGATGATCCCTATACGCCTTTGGAACCCTGGGGAGGCGAACTCCTGCCCAAGGATTATGGCGGATTTTATGTGAAGATTCGCCTGCAGGGCTTCAAGAAGAACTCCCGCGGGCTCGCTATCACGAGCAACGTCTTTATTCACTTGCACGAAGTGAGTCAGGGTAAAAAATACGTAGTCAGTCAGCCGCTCGGCACCGATACGACAGGTCAGCAAAGGGTCTGGAAGATTCCAGCCGGCAACTACCAGGTCCAGAAACTGAGCCTGAACGATAACTCGGGTCTGACGCGAACCTGGATCAGCAAGGGCAAGCCGCAGATCTTTATCCGGCATCTCTTCCTCTCCAATCTGGGCGACCTGGTGCTGGCACCCGGACAGGGCAAGGCGCTGATGGCGCTCTTTCAACCGGCTCCCGACAAGTTTGTGAATACCTTTCAGCACGATGCCTTTGCCGGTGTGATGGATGGCTACACGCAAAAGATTCAGAAAAAACTCGGCGGGTCGGAACTCTTCGCCAAATCCGAGGATAGCTTCAGCACCAGCGATGAAGCGCGCGCGGCGTTTTCAACGCAACGCCAGATCTCCATGCACTACAAGGTCGATCTCGGGAAGGAGCAGCGCTATTCGAAGAGCATCGTCAGTACCCTGGTTTCCCAGGACCTCGATCTGCGAACCTGTTACATGGATCAACTGGATCGCGACGGTTCCCTGCAGGGCCAGATTTCCTTTCGCTTTCGCGTCAACAAGGGGGACGGCGCCATGCAGAATCTCAAATACAGCGGGGGCACTCTGAACAGCAAGAAGGTCGTGGAGTGTCTTTATTTTGCACTCGGCAAGATGCAATTTCCGATCGCCAAAAATTTGGACGGTCGCGTGACGTTTTATTTCACTTTTAAAGACGAAATGGGGAGGGCTAGCCCATGAATCCGGAGGCCATTATCGACAACATGAAGAATGTGGAAACCTGGAGACGCGCGGTTCCCATGCTGGTGCTATTCGTCGCGTTCTATTCGCTGGTCCAGCCGATTCTGATTGCCCTGATGCTGGTTCAGTTCTTCGCGCAGCTGCTCTTTCAAAAGCGGCTCGAAAACCTGTACGCATTCAGCGTCGATCTCGCCAACTACTCGCGCAATATCTGGCTTTTCCTGACTTACAACAGCGATCAAAAGATGTTTCCCTTCGCTGACTGGTCGAGCAGCTGTCACATAGGACAGGAACGGCAGGAGATTTAGACCCCGTGGCCAGATTCTTCGTTTTGGCCACAGGCTATAAAGCCCTTGCCCGGAAAGGCAAGGGCGCCAGTGAGTGACTCTTCAGCCTTCCCTCACTTCAACCATTACTGGCAGCGTCTCCAGGTCAGACCAAAGACTTGTGTGATTTCGCCATCGATCGAGTCGTTGGTAATCAAGCCCTGTGCATTGGGATATTTTCTGGAATTGATGTTGGAAACTCGGATCGAGGTGTTGATGTTCAAGGCGCGTTCCTTGGCACAATCAGACCAGGTGTCGGGCATGATAGCCGAGTTCAGACCGATCTTATCGGTATAGACGAAGTCTTCCGACAGAGGACCATACTTGTCAGCCGAGAAGGTACCGGTTTTGCCTTGACCTTCAAAGAAGTAAGAGGTGGTGTGAGTCGCGCGGATGCCTTCATCCAGACCCATGAAGCCGCGGTAGTAGAAGCTGCCGATCGAATATTGCCAGCCCACAGGAACTTTCAGAGTTGCGGTCACAACGCAGTTCTTACGGGAAGCGGTGGGGGACATGCCCGGGCCGGTTTCAGCCACGAATTCCGAGAAAGTCAGCGTGAAAGCCTGCTTGTCATCTGAGATATTCTGAGCCACGGTTCCCAGGGGGCAGCCGGAGCCGTTGACCTTGATGCTTTTGATCGTGACAGGTTCAGCGGGAACAAGGATGTCAGCGAAAGAAACAGATGATACCAGCAGCGCAGCGGGGGCAAGGGCTTTAACAAGATGTCCTACCATGCTCATACGAAATACCTTTCCTAGAGTTTATTGAGTCGAGGAGCAATTTCCAACACGAGCGTTATATTGCAGAGCTCGTGCCAGGCATGAGCGCAGACCATCGTGGGCACTCTATTTTCTTAATTGATTTTAAATCTTAAAATTCAATGAGTTACATGCGTATTTAATGGCATACACACGTTTATTTAGGTCGCATCGCAAGACGAAGAGACTGAGATTCACGAAGATCACTAAGATCAAAAAAGATCTCTGCGATGATCTCAGACGCTGAGATGAACAAAGATAAAAAGCTGTTCATAGGAATTAAAAAGAATCGATCAAGACACCTGGCGCGGTTTCATAAAGCGAAGAAAAGCGAAATAAATATCCGGATTATGATCGAGTTCGAGCGCGTCACTGCACTTCGGACAGGCTTCGGTCAGCCGCGAGGAGACATGAGGTGACTCACAGATTTGGATATCGCGTCCTGGTACGAAGAGTTTCCTGGTTTCATATTCGCACGAAGCACAATGAAAATGCACAAAGAAGGATTCCACATATCCATTTTTCCCGACAAACTCAGGAATCATGGAAAATTGTTCCACCACCACCGATGAACAATTACGCAGCACCAGCTTGATCTTGTGCTTCATGATGGTCTGAATCCAGCTGCGGATGCCGGAGCTGTTCATGCGTGTGACGTCTGAGAAATCGACGATCATGGTATTCTCGGCGCAACGGACGAACTCGGAGAAATCCGCGTACTCGTCCACGATGCCGGCAATTGCGACTTCGTTCGGGCCCAACCACTTGATCGTGCAGTGCTTCATGCTCCAACCTCTGATGAAGCATCGGCGTCCCATCAGGGGACTTGAGCCCACCCGGCCGGCCGCAAATTTTTTGACAAAAGTCCCAAAATGCAAGGGCCTATTCTTTCAGAAACAAGAGCAAGGATTCAGCATCCTCTTGAAGCGAAAGACTGGAACCACAGCGTTCGCATACCTGGCGTCCCATCTCCTCCCGCAGCGCGGCCTTGCCGATCCGGCAGGTAAAACCGATCGACTTCTCAAAGCCGCAGCTTTTGCAGGCGAAATCCGCTTGAAAGGACTGAATCTCAACCCCCTGGGACAGAGCGGGCATCATGTTGATCTGCTGCAGAAAGTCCATGGGACAGTGTTCATAAGCCACCTCCCGACCGTCACGCAAAACCCGCAGGAAGTTCACCCAGGTACGGATGCCCAGGGAATTGAAATATTCGACTTCAGAAAAATTAACCAGGACCTGCTTTCTCATCTGCGGGAGCGTGGCTCGCAGCGCGGGTCCGGCTTGATCATCTATGGGACCAGCCAGGATGAGCCTGGTTTGTTGATCCTGCTGCTCCACAGTCACTTGCAGCACGGCGCCTCCCTCGGCAAAAGGTTCCCTCTTTTCCCAAGGCTTCAGTATGCAAAAATATAGAAGAGATCACCAGATCAAAAAGGCAGCAGCCGTCAGGGGACGCATGCATTCCTGGAAACTTGAAGACATTATTTTTCATGCCCCTATCCTATGCTTTGTCATCGATAGGGATGAGCAGCTGATCCTTCTGAGCGGAGGGCTCGCGGATCAATTGGGTTTGAAGCCGGAGGAGGAGCTGGGCAAACCGGCTTTCAAAATCCCGGCCCTGCCGATCAAACGAAGTCATTTCCGTAAGGCCCTGAGCGGTCATACGTTCAGCATAACGCTATCGGTGCAAGGCGCGAGTTATGAAACATCGTTGAAGCCCCTGGAAACGGACGGGGAAATCCATGCCGTCATGGGCATGACAGCTGACATGACGAAGCATCTGCAGATGGAGCAGTTTCTGGACGATGAGCGGCATCGGCTGCTCGCCTCGCAGCGCCTGAATTCATTGGCAGGCATTGCCAGCGGCCTGGCTCATGAAATTAACAATCCCCTGGCCATCATCAGCGGCTATGCGGAGCAGCTGCATGCGCAGGCGCAAAAAGGCCAGCTTTCCGGGGATCGTCTGATCTTTTCCACCAGCAAGATCGTCGAGGCGTGCACGCGCTGCCACATGATAATTGAAAGCCTGAAGCACTTTGCCCGCGACGGCTCGCATGATCCCTTTGAGAGCTGTTCGGTGAACGACATCGTAACGGTCGCGCTGCAGCTGAGCGAACAGACCTTTCATGCCATGGGCGTGAAATTGGAATGGCGGCGCCTGCCGCATGATATCGAGCTGAAAGGCCGGCGGCTCCAGCTCATCCAGGCGCTTTTCAACGTGCTCAGCAATGCCTGTGAAGCCTCGCTGCAGGTGAAGGAGCCCAAGGTCAGCATTCAGGTGCTCGATCATGGCGATCGGGCCAGCATTGAAGTGATGGACAATGGGCCCGGCATTCCCGAGTCCCTGCGGGTCAAGATCTTTGAACCTTTTTTCACCACCAAGGATCAGATGCGCAGCGTGGGCGTCGGCCTGAGCACCGCCAAGGGCATGGTCGAGGAGCACGAGGGCCGCATCAGTTTCATCAGCACCCCCGGCGCCACCTGCTTTTCCATTTCCCTGCCTAAAATTCCAGCCCGCACCACCGAGCAGGCGTCCTGATCAATAGCCTTTGTTCGGCTGCAGCCAGCGTTCCACGATGGCAAGATCGAGGCCTTTGCGTCTGGCATAATCTTCCATCTGATCCCGATCGATCGAACCGACGCGGAAATATTCCGCTTCGGGATGGGAGAAATAATAGCCCGACACCGACGACCCCGGATGCATGGCGTAACTCTCGGTGAGTTTGATGCCGGCATTTTTTTCCACATCCAGGAGCTGCCAGAGGGTGCCCTTCTCCGTGTGATCCGGACAGGCCGGGTAACCGGGAGCCGGACGGATGCCGCGATATTTTTCCTTGATCAGATCCTCAAGGCTGGTGTTTTCCTGGGCACCAAAGCCCCAGACTTTCCGCATTTTCTTATGGATCATCTCGGCCATGGCTTCCGCCATGCGATCCCCGAGGGCCTTGATCATGATCGCCGTATAGTCGTCGTGTTTCTTTTCAAAGGAATGCGCCCACTCCTCCACTTCCGAACCCGCCGTCACCGCAAAGCCACCGATGTAATCGAGGCGTCCCGAGTCCTTGGGCGCGATGAAATCCGCGAGGCAGTGAGCCGGCTTGCCTTCTGAGCGTTCCTTCTGCTGGCGCAGGAAGTGCAGCGTCGTCAGCACCGCGCTGCGATTTTCATCGGCATAGACTTCGACATCATCGCCCACCCGATTCGCGGCCCAGAGGCCGGTGACGGCGCGGGCGTTGAATCTGTGATTTTTGATGATGTCCTCGAGCAGTTTCCGGGCATCGTTGAATAGCTCCTGAGCCTGCGGGCCCCAGGTCTTATGCGTCAGCACTTTGGGATAAAGGGCCTTGATATCCCAGGTCCAGAAGAACGGCGACCAGTCGATATACGCGGCGATCTCGTCAAGCTTGAGGTCCTCATGCTCCCACACACCGAGGCGTGTCGGGCGATCGATCGGAAGGTTTTTCCAGTCGCTTTGGAAGGCCTGTTTCCGGGCTTCTTCGATGGAGAGGAACTGACTTTCGCGCAGCGAGGCGGCATGGCGTTCCCGAAGCACCTGCTGATCCGCCTTGTTTTTTTCGATATAGGCGTCGCGCCGCTCGGAGCTCATGAGATCATTGCAGACCTCGACCACGAGCGAGGCATCCGCCACATGACAGACGGCACTGTTGTAAGCCGGTGCGATCTTGATGGCTGTATGCGCGCGGCTGGTCGTGGCGCCACCGATCAGAAGCGGAATGGTGAAGCCCTGCCTTTGCATTTCAGCCGCGTTATGAATCATCTCATCGAGGGACGGCGTGATCAGACCCGAGAGTCCAATCATATCGGCGTTCCATTCCCTGGCCTTGCGCAGAATGTCCTCACAGGACACCATCACGCCCATATCCACGACCTCGTAGTTGTTACAGGCCAGGACCACGCCGACGATGTTTTTGCCGATATCATGCACATCGCCTTTGACCGTCGCAATCAGGAAGCGGCCCTGACTCTTGCGCGAGGAAACCTGCGACTGGGCCTGGGCTTTTTCCTTTTCCTTCTCCATGAAAGGCTGAAGATAGGCCACGGCCTTTTTCATCACGCGGGCGCTTTTCACGACCTGGGGCAGGAACATCTTGCCTTCACCAAAGAGGCCGCCGACGATTTTCATGCCGTCCATCAAAGGACCTTCGATCACATCCAGAGGCCGGGGCAGACGCTGACGCGCTTCCTCGGTATCCGCATCAATGAAATCATCGATGCCTTTGACCAGAGCATGAGCCAGACGTTTCTCAACGGGGAGCTGGCGCCAGGCATTCTTATCGGATTCCTTGGCCGTCCGCGTCTGGTCCTTGAATTTCTCGGCGTAATCGATCAGGCGCTCGGTGGCATCAGGGCGCCGGTTGAGGAGCACGTCCTCGACCATTTCCCTGAGCGTTGGTTCGATTTCCTCGTAAACCTCGAGCATGCCCGCGTTCACGATTCCCATATCGAGTCCGGCGCGGATCGCATGATAAAGGAAGCAGGCGTGAATGGCTTCACGGACCGGATTGTTGCCGCGGAAACTGAAGGAGACGTTGGAAATCCCGCCGCTCGTCAGAGCCCCGGGACACACCTGTTTGATTTCGCGAACCGCTTCGATGAAGTTGATCGCGTAGTCGTTGTGTTCCTCCATCCCGGTGGCGACAGTCAGAACATTCGGATCGAAGATAATATCATGCGGATCGAAGCCCACCTCTTCGGTTAGGATGCGATACGCGCGCTGACAGATGCGAACCTTTTCATCCTTGGTCGCCGCCTGGCCCTGTTCGTCGAACGCCATGACCACCACGGCCGCACCGTAGCGCTGCAGAAGGCGGGCCTGGGCGATGAATTTCTCCTCGCCCTCTTTCAGACTGATGGAGTTGACGATGCACTTGCCCTGCACGCAGCGCAGACCGCGTTCGAGCACCGACCACTTGGAGCTGTCGAGCATGACGGGAACCCGGGAAATATCCGGCTCCGCCGCGATCAGATTCAGGAAGCGTTCCATACAGGCTTCGGAATCCAGGAGGCCTTCATCGAAGTTGATGTCGATGACGTTGGCGCCGCTTTCCACCTGCTGACGGGCCACTGTCAGGGCCGCATCGAAGTTGCCTTCCTTGATCAATTTCGCAAAGCGTGGCGAACCGGTGACGTTGGTCCGTTCGCCGACCATATAGAAAAGACCGCTTTGCGGTTTGATAATGAAGGGTTCCAGTCCACTAAGGCACGTGGCCGGCTCCAGGCGTGGCACGAGGCGCGGCTGGTGCTGGCGCATTTTCCGGGCGATCGCCCCGATGTGATCGGGCGTGGTTCCGCAGCAGCCGCCGACGATGTTGATCAGACCGCTGCCGGCAAATTCATCCAGAAGCGCCGAGGTCATGTCGGGTGTTTCATCATAACCGGTATCACTCAAAGGATTGGGCAGACCGGCGTTGGGGTAACAGCTGATAAAGCAGTCGGCGATGCGCGAGAGGGTTTCAATATAAGGGCGCATTTCCTTGGCCCCGAGCGCGCAGTTGATCCCGACGCTCAAAGGTTTGGCATGGCGCACGGAATACCAGAAGGCCTCGACCGTTTGTCCGGAAAGCGTGCGGCCCGAAGCATCGGTGATGGTCACCGAAAGCATGACCGGCAGACGATAAGGATGTTCATCGAAGAATTTTTCGATGGCGAAGATCGCGGCCTTCAAATTCAGCGTATCAAAGGTTGTTTCGGGGAGCAGGATGTCCACGCCGCCGTCGACCAGACCGCGGATCTGCTCGTAATAGGCATCGACCAGCTGCTGATAGGTCACGGCACGGAAGGCCGGATTATTGACATCCGGTGACAGCGAAGCCGTCCGGTTCGTCGGTCCCAGGGCTCCTGCGACATAACAGTCACGCTCGGGATGCTTCTTTTTGAATTCCGCGACAGCTTCCTTGGCCAGTTCCGCGGCTTTTTTATTCAGCTCGTAGACGATGTCTTCGAGATGATAATCAGCCTGCGCAATGCTGGTGGCGCTGAAGGTGTTGGTCTCAATGATGTCGGCGCCACCTTCGAGGTAGGCCAGATGAATTTCCCTGATGACATCAGGCCGGGTCAGGCAGAGCAGGTCGTTATTGCCCTTGAGGTCCACGCGGGGATTGGGAAAACGATCGCCGCGAAAGGCGGACTCGTCCAACTTATAGCGCTGAATCATGGTGCCCATGGCGCCATCGAGTATGAGAATACGTTCGCGTAGAGCTGCTTCCAGCTCCTGACCCCGAATGGATAAGGGTTTCATGGGAGTTCCTTATTACTGTCCGAAAGCACATAATCTTAACAGCTTTCGGCAAAATTACCAAAGTTTCCCGCCGAGGACATTGAGTTTATTACAACCTGGTCGGAGACCCGCGGCTGGCTGGCCTTTTTCGGGAAAAGGTCGTTTATGCGCCCCGGTAAATCTTGTCGCAAATCCGTGAAATCAGTCCGGGAAAGGCCAACCCTCAGCGTCAGATTAGTACAACCGATTTGACTTTATAAGTTTGGAGATGAAAGCCGCTCATTTATCCAGGAGACGCTATGTACAAAGAAGGCCCAGGTGAACCCAGTCGACTCGAAGACGAGTACTTCTACAAAAAGGACCGTGAGTTGATCGATAAGATGAAGGCCGCGGAACAGCAGAAGAAGGAAATCCTGGAACGCACCCAACACTATCATAAATGCAGTAAATGTGGGCATGGCATGGAAGAAAGGGTGCGGGGTGAGATCAGTTTGCTCTGTTGCCACCACTGCGAATCGGTGCATCTTTCGCTCAGAACCCTGGAAAGCCTGGCTCACCACGGCCGGCTCAAGGCTGTCATCAACGACCTGCAGGACCATCTGAGCACTCTCAAAGAGTCCGCATGAATTTCGGCCTGGGACCTTGCTTGGAGCGGGGTCCTGGGTGGCCGTTTACGGTTTGCGCAGGCGGGCCTCGTCGACGCGATCCACCAAAGGCTGCAGGGGCCTGTTGTTGCTGACCGTTATCAGCCCTACGCGAAAGCTGGCCTCCTGAAAATCATAATCCGCTTCCTGCAGTTCACACCACACCACGCTGCACATCACAGTCAGGGCCATCGGAGCGCCAAAAGTGAGTCGCAAAACCTCGCCGGCTTCCAGGCGATCGGACAGCAGGATTCCGAGGCCACTGGGCGAAACATCCCAAACCAAAAAGGGAATCTGAGACTCATCACCCAACTCACGGCCGGATAAAAGTCCTTTGATTTCAATAGGTAACACCTGGACCCTAGGTTCCCTTTGTTTTTTAAAGGGTTTCTTGGCTAACAGCATGGTTCCTCCGCTGCGACTCGACGTTTTATGTATCGTCCGCGGCTGAGTTTTCTTTAAAAAGCCGCGGGCTTTGGGGAAAAAGAAACGATCAGGCAGAGTTGGGGATCCCCCTTGTGCAAGGAAAAAGCGGACTTACCTTAGAGGAAGGAGCGGAACTGGCGCGGACTGATAGCAGGAGTTTCGGTGATGGATAAAACCTATGTGGCTTGTTTAAAGTGTCATGCAGTGAATCGCGTTCCTTTGGAGAAAACCAATCAGCATCCCAACTGTGGGCAATGCAAAAGTCCTCTTCCCATTCATGGCGCTCTTGTTGAGCAGGATCCAGCTGGCCTTCAGGCCCTGATTCGCGCGGCGGATCGGCCCGTAGTGGTGGACTTCTGGGCTCCCTGGTGTGGCCCTTGTCTATCCTTCGCACCCACCTATGAACGGGTGGCGAATCAACAGAAAGAGCACTTCATCTTTGCCAAAGTCGATACGGAGAAATATCCGCTGGCCTCGCAAACCTATCAGGTGCGCGGCATTCCCACTCTTGTGCTCTTCGACAAGGGACACGAGAAGCAAAGAATCTCCGGCGCACTGCCCATGCCCCACTTCGTTCAATGGCTGGGCCAGGCGAGCGTATGAAACGTCTCACAGCGGCACTCCGGTCAGGTTGCCGCTCTCGGCTTTTTTTGATTTTTTCTCTTTACAGCTGCAAGGCTTCTCCGCATAATCGGGTCCTCTCAGGGGTTGCCCCTTTGGGATCTACCGAAGAATGCCTCAGTGGTGGAATGGTAGACACGCTGGATTCAAAATCCTGTGTCCGCAAGGACGTGTCAGTTCGAGTCTGACCTGAGGTATTTTCTCTTCTTCTTCTCTCTTCGTTTTCGCAGGAATTTTCCAGCCAAGTGTCTGAATAATTTTGAATTCCAGAGTGCCTCGAGGCATTGTCTGAATTTAAGAGAAATGTTAAAATTTATCTTGAAATCAGACATCATCGAGAACCCTTGATAATGACTAAAGAAAAAGACAAGAAAAACCACACCCCGAGTACTGAAATCATCCAAAGGCTCGGGCTCTTTCGCACCTCGGACGCCATAAAAGAAGGCGTCTCGCAAAGAACTCTCTCCCGCATGGTCGAAGCGGGAACCCTCTCAAGGCTTGAGCATGGGATTTTTCTTCACCCGGACTTTGAGCGCATGGACGAAGTCGAATTCATCCAGGCCTGCCTGCGATTCGGCCCCGATGCGGCCATCGGTGGTCTCACGGCTTTCTCCTATTATGCCGTCACCGAACAGGTTCCAACCCAGACCTGGGTCATGGTTTCAAACTCAATCCGAAATCTCTATCCCAAAAGCTATCGAGTTCTTCGAACCAAACATGACCTCAAGGTGGAAATCGAGGAACACGAAGGCTGGCGCATCGTTTCCCTGGAAAGAGCCATCATCGAGGCTTTTGTTTATCATACAAAGATCGGCTATCAGACGGCCCTGATCGCTGCCAGGACGGCTCTTTCAGAGAAGAAAATCACAGAAAAAAGCCTTGCAACCGCAGCCGAGCGCCTTCAGTGCTGGCCTCAGATCGCAAAAAACTGGGAGGCAATCACAACAAAATGACAAATCTTCTCCCCGCCCAAATCAAATCCATCGAGGCCAGGCTCTTGAATATCGCCAAAGGTCATGGCCGAAGCCCGATGGATCAAAGGATTCTTTTTCTTCTGGAGCGAACCCTCGCCCGTCTCGTCCTGGACCCTGACCTCCATAAGGGACTGATATTCAAAGGAGGCTTTGTCGGCATGCGGGTTTATGGCTCTGAAAGATTTACGACTGATATTGATGCGGCCTTGTCCGGAATATCTTCGGAAAGAGCCATCGAGAAGATCAAAAGGGCTATGCTCGGAGACTTGGCTGATGGGGCTTGGTTTCACTTTGAAAGACAAGAAGAAACTGATGCTCAGGGAGATTACGGTGGACTCAGCCTAAAATTTCGTGGAGGGCTCGGTGAACCACCTTCAAAAATTGAAAAGGCTCTTCGAATCGGAATTGACATTGGCATCGGTGATCCCGTGACACCATCACCAATTCAAAAGCAGATTCCGCAGAGCATCGGTGAAGGAACGATCTCCTGGTCAGTCTACCCCGTGGAAACTATGATCGCAGAAAAACTTCATGCTCTCCTATTTCTTGGCAGCAGAAATTCACGTTCCAAGGATATTTATGATATGAACTTATTCTGGAACAAGGCTGATCCACTTGCGTTAAGGCAAGCCATCGAGCGGACCTTTGCTTATCGGGAATTTCCCGTGCCTCAGTCCATATCAGAGGCTATATCAAAGATTGACATGACAATTCTCAAGAGGGGATGGGCATCAGCCATAGCCTCGGTTTCTGAAACAGTAGATTTTGACGAAATCTTGGCTTCATTGATACAAAAAGCCATGAAGATCTGAATGACTCGATCAGGTTTTGTTAAGACAGAATCCAATCAAATCAAGGGAACTGAATTCTTCTGGAGGAGGGTATTTCAAACCCAATCACCTGTCATGAGTCTGATGATTTACTGACGTGTGATGCATGATCTCCAGATTTTCATAGATCTCCTGCGGAACCAGGAGAATGGGACGTAGGAGAGGACATCGATGCAATCCCTTTGAAGTATTTATAGGCAGACGTATCAGCTGTGAGACTTGAAACCTCATCACCTTCAGCCAAGCCTTTCCCCAAACGGAACCCTATGACATACAGGCACAGACTTGATGATAGGCTATTCCGTCCTTCAACTGGCCATCGAACTCCAACCATCCTTGCAATTCAGGACAGAGAGCTCATAACGCAGGGTTTGCGCGTGCGAAACCTAAGAATGATGACGTCCAAATGGGGGACCTTTCCGCGCTCAAATCTTCATGACTACTTTCGGTCTTTTCTTCGATCAAGTTTTGTAGCAAAATACTGCGCCTGTTCCGCAAGCTCTGGGAATGTTCCACAGTGGATTAGAAACCTTCTATCCCAGCCGCATATGGCTTTCCTTCAGTTCAGGCGTGACTATAACTCGGTTTTTGAAGAATGGGATGCGGCACCAGTTTCATACCTTATTGCCTTTAAAGTGGTTAATTAAATGCTCTTTAAAGAGCTATTAACTGCTCGAATTCAGGGTAAACAGCCAGTTTCTTAACTCATATTTGAGCGCTTCTTGCCGATACGGAAAGAACATTACCATATAGGTATGTTCGATGAGTACTGTTTGCCTCGTACTAAGCGCTACAATAATTGTTTTCTGCATCGCAGCATATATCTGGCAGTTCCGGATAATACGTGAAGATCTTTCTGTCCGTGACTTTGCAATGCTCATAATCTCCTGCATTGTGTCTTTACCAACTTTTTTGGGTAGCACACCATCTGATTGGATGACAGAAACAAGCGAATTGAAAGCAGCAAACTGCCTTTGCTATTTCTTTTTTACACTCGTTATTGTGGTCTACATCCTCACAATTCGGAAAAATATCCAGAATAAGCGAGTTCAATCTAACAGCTTAAGCGCAATGATCGATAACCTAAGACAGGACAACAACGAGCTTCATGAATCTCTACATAACTATTTTCACCCACATCTTCAAGGAATCTATGATTTCTTTTACGAATACGGGAATGGAGCCACGCCACCAGACTTTGATTGGGGCTATCGCCGACTCAATCTGTTTCTCTTCGATTCAGAGAATAGATCTATTCTTAACTTGAGTCGTTTCTGCAGCGAAGCGAAACACGAGATTCCAACTAACCGTTCTATTCCATTCGATCCCGAAAAGAGCTATGTTTCAAAAATATTCAATGTCAGAGGAAACCACACAGATGAAGTGTTTGAACTCGATCCGGCTTGGCATAAATTTCGACGTGAGAGCAGAAGCGTCGAGCGGATAAAGTTTGTCTGTGGATACGAAATTCCAATTCGCGACGTGGGCACAAATAGAAAGTCATTCTTGCTACTATTTGAATTCGAGAAGTTTCCCACTAAATATCTTCATCCAAAAGCACCTTCACTTATGAAATCATTTATCAATGATTCAAAATTCCCTCAGTGTCTCTTCACCTCCAACCAATTCACTTCTCTTTCTACCTTAATTGAAATAGGCAAGAACTGGCCTAATCAGCGTAAGCAAGCCGAGCATGAGTTAAGAATGCCGACTTTTAGGCTGCGAGCTTCATACAAGCTGGGTAAAGCTAACCAACGAGCAAAAGCGACAATTTTAAAGCCGTAGTTGCTTCCTCCAGGGAACCCTTCAGCCCAATTTTGCTTGCTAATATGCCTGGAGCAATATTGAGGTGAACTGTGTTAGCAATTGCCAAACTAAGCCCGGGGGAGGTCAACTATGGTGAGCCTAGAGTGATCGATAGGTATTTGAAATGTTTCTAATGCATCAGATACAGCAGACATGGGTCCTGCCGGTTCAGAATCAGGGAACTGGACATAAGATAAGATGACCTTATCAAGATAAAACCATCTTATCTTATTAGAAAATCAATTAATATATTTAATAATAATAGCAGCATACGAAAACTTTAAGAAAAGGAGATCTCGTTGGAAATGCCCCCGAACAGCAATTTTTGATGTCAGATGGCATATAGTGCTTGAACATGCTGAAAAGTTGCCTCAGCATTGGAGTTGATGACGAATCCAAGCATGTCCCGCGATGATTCATATTGTGGTGACAATCCTGCCTCGAAAATACGCAGGCTTATTACAGTTTACATCGGCATGCTGAGCGAGCTTGGTTGGAACAGATCCAAGAATAAAAAAACCGCATGGCTTATGGAAACTTGAGTCAAGGGATCGACCTGCTGAGGCTGCCATCCATCATGTTCCGCTCGTGATCCACTCCAACTTATCTCCGACATCCACCCGCGATAATCCCACTCCAGGATGGAGGATCGCTCGCTGGAAATGAAGCATCGGACTGCTGGTCGACGCGGTCCAACATCTGGCCATATCGATTCCGAAACTGTTCCCGAGTCTGCTTTCCTTCCTCCATAACGATAGAGCCTGCTGACCGTCGATTCTGTCGGGTCAGTATCATCGCGACCGCTCCCGTTACGACCGTTAGTCCTGCTGCTGCGATTAAGAGAGGCATTGATCTGGATTTATGAGAAACAACCATGCTGATTATCCTGCATTCGGTCAGTTTTCGTGGGCTTGCCCGTAAGGGACACTGGCAAAAACATTATAGGATTTACGGAATTGATAAAAGCTGCTGAAGACATTCATGTCAACTTTCCTTGATGTTTCCACAGGAATGGTACAACGCTTGCTTTCATGATGCCATCCGCGAGTTTCTCATTCATGATTCTTGCAACGCATGAATCGCCCAAGGAGGTTCCCGATGAATGATCTGCGACACCTGGCCGCTCAGTTGCGTGTCGATAGCATTCGCTGCACGACAGAGGCGGGGTCCGGGCATCCCACATCCTGTTTGTCAGCTGCCGATCTCATGGCGGTGCTCCTGGCCAACTACCTGAAATATGATTGGAGTCATCCTCACCTGCCCAATAACGACCGTCTGATCTTCAGCAAGGGCCACGCCTGTCCTCTGCTCTATGCCATGTTTAAAGCAGCCGGCGTCATCACCGACGAGGAATTGCTCAGCTTGCGGAAATTCGGCAGTCGCCTCCAGGGCCATCCCAATCCTGGAGTTCTGCCCTATGTTGATGTCGCCACGGGCTCTCTGGGCCAGGGTTTACCCATTGGTGTTGGTATGGCCCTCAGCGGCAAGTACCTGGACAAACTTCCCTTCCGCGTTTGGGTGCTCCTTGGTGATAGCGAAATGTCGGAAGGCTCGATCTGGGAAGCCTTCGAGAAGGCATCATACTATAAGCTCGATCATCTCATCGCCATCCTGGATATGAACCGGCTCGGCCAGCGTGGTGAAACCGAACTCGGTTGGGACAGTAAAGCTTACGCCACTCGCGCCCGCGCTTTCGGTTGGCGCGCGATCGAGGTGGACGGACATGATCTGGTGGCTATCGATCAAGCCTACCGCGAGGCGCTGAATGCGGATGGCCAGCCTATCTGCTTGATCGCAAGGACTGAGAAAGGGCATGGTTTTGCGGCGGTGGCTGACAAAGAGAACTGGCACGGCAAGCCCTTCGATCCGGAACAGGCGAAGAAGGCTATTAATGCACTGGGAGGGCTGCGCTCTCTCACCATTCAAACCGCCCAACCGGAAGCCCTTCAGCCGCCCAACTCTTTTCGCGAGAAGGCTCTCGAACTGCCGCGCTACGAGCCAGGTAGCAAGGAGGCGACGCGCAAGGCCTACGGAGATGCTCTTGTTGCCGTTGGCGCCAGCCGTGCGGCCGTCGTCGCCCTCGATGCCGAAGTATCCAACTCGACTTTCTCCGAAGAGTTCAAACATGCCTTTCCCGAGCGCTTCTTTGAAATGTTCATCGCCGAGCAGCAGCTGGTCGCGGCGGCGGTCGGCTTGAGCGTATTGGGAAAACAAGTTTACGCATCAACGTTCGCCGCCTTCTTCACGCGAGCCTACGATCAGATCCGCATGGCCGCCATCTCGAATGCAAACCTTCGTCTTGTTGGTTCCCATGCCGGGGTCAGCATTGGTGAGGACGGTCCATCGCAAATGGGACTTGAAGACCTGGCCATGATGCGCGCCGTCCATGGCAGCACCGTGCTTTATCCTTGTGATCCCAATCAAACGGCCCAGCTCGTCCTCGCGATGTCAGACCTGGCTGGGATTTCTTACCTGCGCACGACAAGAGCCAAAACACCGGTCATCTATCCATCGGGCGAGTCCTTTGCCGTCGGCGGCAGCAGGATTCTCAGACAATCCGCCCGTGATCAGGTGACCGTGGTCGCCGCCGGCATCACGGTGCATGAGGCTCTGCAAGCATACGAGACTCTGATGTTGGAAAACATCGCGATTCGAGTCATCGACGCCTACTCAGTGAAACCGATGGATGGACGCACGTTACGGACGGCCGCGCAAGACACCCAAGGAAGGATCGTTGTCGTCGAAGATCATTGGCCCGAAGGTGGTCTTGGCGACGCCGTGCTGGACGCTCTCGCTGATGTCCCCATGAATCTTCACGTGACAAAGCTTGCCGTCCGCTCCATGCCTGGTTCAGGGAAACCCGAGCAGCTGCTGGATGCGGCCGGTATCAATGCGGACCACATCGTGAAAGCCGTGAAGAACCTTGCCTGAAGGAGTCGGGCATGCCCATTGGAGGGAAGTGACGTGGAAATCGGAATGATAGGCCTTGGTCGCATGGGAACCAATATGGTTCGCCGACTCCTGGGGGCTGGGCATCACTGTGTGGTCTATGACCTTGATCCTGAAGCGGTGAAAGCCCTCGCAAGGAATGGCGCAACCGGAGTGAGTTCTCTCCAGGAGCTGGCTCACTCACTCTCCGAACCGCGCACGGTGTGGATGATGGTACCGGCCGCTGCCGTCGATGACACGCTCGCAGAGCTTGCGTCTCACCTCGCGGCCGACGATGTGGTGGTCGATGGCGGCAACTCCCACTATCACGATGACATCAAACGAGCGGCGTCGCTCCAGGCGAAGGGAATTTATTACCTTGATGTCGGGACCAGCGGAGGCGTTTGGGGTCTGGAGCGCGGTTACTGCCTCATGATAGGCGGTGAGGAATCCGCGGTGAAACGGCTGGAACCCATGTTCGAAGCGTTGGCTCCAGGCATGAGCGCGGCGCCACGGACGCCTGGACGTAGTGGCCCGAGTTCTTCAGCAGAGCGAGGCTACCTCCACTGCGGCTCAGCCGGCGCCGGCCATTTCGTAAAAATGGTTCATAATGGAATCGAATATGGACTCATGCAGGCCTATGCCGAGGGACTGAATATCCTTCACCACGCAAATATCGGTATGCAGCAACAAGCTCCCAATGCCGAGACCACGCCCCTTCGCAACCCGGAACGATACCGCTACGAACTTGACCTTACGGCCATCACCGAACTTTGGAGACGCGGCAGTGTGGTCTCGTCCTGGCTCCTCGACTTGACCGCGCAGGCTCTCCATGAAAAGCCAGACCTCGAAGGATTTGCCGGTCGCGTGTCTGATTCAGGCGAAGGCCGTTGGACTTTGATGGCGGCGATCGATGGGTCCGTTCCCGCTCCGGTCTTGAGTGCAGCCGTCTTCGCAAGGTTCAGCTCGCGCGGTGAGTCCGCCTTTGCTGACAAATTGCTATCCGCCATGCGCTATGGATTTGGCGGTCACCACGAAAAGACCGAACCACCGCCAGGAGGAACGCTATGAAAGCGGAGCGATCCGATGCCTTCGTTTTCTTCGGCATTACAGGTGATTTGGCATTCAAAAAGATCTTTCCAGCCTTGCAGGCGATGGTACGCCGTGGGCACCTCGCCATGCCGGTGATCGGCGTGGCGCGATCACGCTGGGACCTGGCTCAGTTCAAGGCGCGGGCCAAGGCCAGCATTGAGGCGCACGGAGACTTCGACCCGGTCGTGTTTGAGAAACTTTCCGCGCTCCTCCGCTATGTGGAGGGGGACTATACCGATGCCTCCACATTTGTGGCCTTGCGGGAGGCTCTTGGTGATGCCATGCGTCCGCTCTTTTATCTCGCGATTCCACCCAGTATGTTCGTCGCCGTGGCCAATCACCTGGCGGCGTCCGGCTGTGCGAAGAACGCCAGAATCGTGGTCGAAAAGCCTTTTGGACGCGACCTCGCCTCGGCTCAGGCGCTCAACCGAACTCTGCTCGAACATTTCCCGGAGTCCTCGATTTTCCGTATTGATCATTTTCTCGGCAAAGAGCCGGTGCAGAATCTTGTCTACTTCCGTTTTGCCAATCCCCTGGTCGAAGCCGGATGGAACCATGAATGGATTGAAAGCGTTCAAATCACAATGGCGGAAAGCTTCGGTATCGAAGGGCGCGGCAGGTTTTTCGAAGAAGCGGGTGCCATCCGCGATGTCCTGCAGAATCACTTGCTGCAGGTTTTAGCCTGCCTCGGCATGGAGTGCCCCTGCAGAAAAGACGATGAAGCCATTCGCGATGAGCGAGCACGCTTACTCAAGGACGTTCGAACCCTCGAAGCGGCCGACGTGGTCCGTGGTCAGTTTCGTGGATACCGACGGGAACCCGGCGTGGCTTTGGATTCTCAGGTGGAAACCTTTGTCGCTGCACAATTCCACATCGACAATGCCCGTTGGGCCGGTGTTCCCTTTTTTATTCGCGCCGGCAAGCGTCTGCCGGTTACGATTACTGAAGTGCTGGTGAAATTCAAGTGTCCGACTCCGGCCACGCTCAACTTTTACCTGGCACCGCCCGCCAACCACTATCGTTTCCGAATCAACCCCGAAGTCGTTCTGGCAATCGGCGCGAAGGTCAAGAAACCTGGAGAGCTTCTTGTGGGAGAAGCGATCGAGCTGCTCGCCCATCACCAATCTCAAGATGTCATGAGTGCCTATGAACGACTCATCGGAGACGCCGTGATCGGCGACACGGCTCTGTTTGCCAGACAGGACGCTGTCGAAACCTCATGGCGCATCGTGGATCAGGTCCTGGGAAATGCCGCGCATCTCTATGAATATGAACCTGGAACCTGGGGTCCGCGCGAAGCCATGACACAATGCGGGCCTGAGGGTGGATGGCACGACCCGCGACCTGATTTCACGCACCTGCCCGGGGCTATGTGAAAGGCTTGGATGCTCCGGCCTGCAGAATGGAGGCGGCCGAGGCGTCCAGGAGCCAAATCAGTTGACCGTCTTTCGGTTGAACGCCTTGCATAGGCAATTTTTCTGGATCCGGTGGGTTCTCCAGGACGGTCTGAACCATGGAGCTTTTTCGAACACCACTCACGAGCACAAGCACGTACGCGGCCGCATTGATCACAGGATATGTGAAAGTAACTCGCTCAGTCGCGATCTGTGGGACGACGTTGCCCGCCACGAGATGGACCCTGTCCCGCAACGCTGCTGAGCCGGGAAAGAGCGAAGCGGTGTGTCCGTCTTCGCCGAGACCCAGCAAAATCAGATCGAAACGTGGCCATGTCCCAGGAGCCGGATCAAAGAATTGCCGCAGATCATCCTCATAGGTGCGTGCTGCCGATTGAACCGGATCTTCGCCTCGGATCCGATGAATGTTGGCATCCGGTACCTGAAGGGGATCCAGGAGATACTGCTTCGCCAATCGGTAGTTACTGTCCTTGTCCATCGGCCCGACATGACGCTCGTCTCCCCAAAAAAAATGGACCTTCGACCAATCCAATTCGCTGGCCCGGTCGGCTGTGAGTTGGATGAAGAGTTCCTTGGGTGTTTCACCGCCGGACAGAGCTACGGTAAAGCGTCCGGTATTTTGTATTGAGGTGACAGCACGCATCACGAATTGGTCAGCCGCCAGCCTTCCGAGCGCTTTGAGGTCGGCGACGATATGCAACTCCATTTGGGTTACTTCCCGGTAACTTCGTTTGTTCAAGGCAGTCTTCCTGGATGGATCAGCTGGTGGAATGGTCTCTCACGTTTTCCTCGAGCTGAACGATTTTTTTCAAACGCCGTCGATGCCTATCCGCACCCGTAAAGCGCGCTTCGAGATAGGCCATGGACAGGTCCTTCGCCAGCTCAACCCCGACAACCCGAGCCCCAAGGACGAGTATATTCATATCGTCGTGCTCAACGCCCTGGTGGGCCGAATAGCTGTCATGGGCCAAGCCGGCCCGTATGCCTGGGATCTTGTTGGCGGCAACGGAAGCCCCTATCCCACTCCCACAAAGCAAAATTCCACGGGCGCCCGCTTGAACACTTTTAGCAACTTTCACGGCATAGTCTGGATAGTCCACGGGGCTTTTGTCATAGGAACCGACATCTTCAACAGCGAAACCCTTTGCTTGAAGATATTCGAGCAAGGCAAGTTTCAAGTCAAAACCTGCATGGTCATTTCCCAGTGTGACTCGTATTTCGCTCATTTATATTGCTCGCTAACTCAGGATAACGGCTTTCGTCTCATGAAACGCACCGGGATTACCAATGGAGCGCTTTCAGATCATTCTGAATGCGATTTGATTCATTCAAGGATACCACCTGGCAAAAATCCTAAGGCAAAGTTGAAAGGTGGTCTTGTTTGTCAACGCAGCATTGCAAGCGTGTGCCTGAAAGCAACGCAATAAAAGTCATATAGGATTTCCGAAATAGTAAAAACCTGCTGAAGCTATTTATGTCACCTTTACCAATGGTTAAGCTTAAAGCAGATCCTTGCACACCCAGCGGCCTCACACTTGCATTCACCTTTGTCGCTCTGAGCTTGAGGAATGGGACCTATGACATCGATATTTTCCACAGCCAGGCATTGGGTCAGTGTAACAGCCCCTTATCGCCTGGATCTCACCGTGAGCGTCCTGCGACGCCTGTCGACAAATACGGTGGACATCTTCACGGCAGAGGGTCAATATATTCGCGCCTTCGGGGACTTTCAGCAGCCGGTGGTCGTGCTTGTCACACAGGAAAAGCCTGAGACTCTGGCCGTCACGATTGAGGGAAGGACAGCGGATCACGTTCCAGCTTTGGCCCTCGTGCGACGGATGCTCGGAGTCGATCGGGACCTTGCATCTTTTACGCGCGCCGCGAAACGCATCTCATGGCTTCGCCCGCTGGTGATCGCCATGTCCGGGGTGAAACCCCCGCGCTATCCGACCCTCTGGGAAGCCTGCGTGAATGCCATTCTCTTTCAACAGGTCAGTCTCGCTGCGGCAAGCTCCATCTTGCGCCGCATGATCGAAGCCATGAGCCCACCTATCGAACGAAACCATATTACGTTCCATCCCTTTCCCAGTGTCGAAAAATTCACGAGCACGCGCGACGACCTTCTGAGAAACGTCGGTCTGAGTACGAGCAAGCTGGCCACACTTCGCCGAGTGGCCGATGCGATTCAGGCGAGGGTACTGGACGAAACATCATTGGAAGCACTTCCCAGTCCCGAAGCTGCGGCTCGGCTCCGTCAGATCAAGGGAATAGGTTCCTGGACCGCCACGGTTATTCTATTGCGTGGACTCGGGCGTCTTGATGTCTTTCCTATGAATGATTCCAGTGTCGCGCGCAACCTCATCACGGTCGCGGGCGATACTCCATTCGACATCGATCAGGTTCTTGCCGCACTGGGTCCACAGCGCGGCATGCTCTACTATCACCTGCTGCTGGCACGGCTCAAGGCGCGCGGCGATATCGGTCGAGCTTCGGTCGCTGGTCTCGTGAGCCGCAATTTTACAGCTCAGCCAGGGCACCATGGGTAAAGAATGCGGCCCATCAGTAAAAATCTTTTTTAGCTGCCTTTCATGAATATTTTAGAGTCAGTTCTTTATTCTCAGCGAAATTAATTTGATCTGGATCCGTGCCGACGCGTCCATGGAGACTTGAATGACCAACAGCCGAGTTGCGTGGAGGATGGGGCCAGTGCTGGGGATATCATACAAAAGCGCGAGAAGAACTTATGGGATTGCGTTTCGAGTTGCCTTTGCACTCAGCACTCTGAGCTTTCTGTTTGCGAGTGCATATACGCAATTCCGGCTGAGCGGCATCGATAAGGCCGCCCAGACCATTGAAAAAATAGCCTCTCCCTGCATTGAATACCTCCTCAAGATAAGAGAATCCCTGAATGACGTCGGAAAAGCGTCAGCCGCGTTTGTCGACCAGGTTCGCCGAAGCCCTCCTGGAAAACCGGAACTGCTGCTTGAGTCCATTGACAACCTCACACAGCACAGCAAGGCCTATCTGGACCTCACACTGCTCCCGCTCGAAGAAGAGGAGTGGAGGGCGATCGAGGAGGGGGTCAAAAGCGTAATCCGTGCCGTGAAGAGTCTGGCGGAAATTGCTCAGGCAGGTGACGCGGACATCGTTACACAATATTACCTCCAGGTGGTGCAACCTGCCATCCTGGGCTTGAACGAAACCATTCCGTCGGCGATCGCCCATGATGCAAGCGTCGCGCAAAAGTTGGCCCAGCAAATCACTGTCCTGCACAAAGAGTCTCTTGCGGTGGTCGTGCTGCTCGATGTTCTGAGTCTGATGCTTTCCATTTTCGCAGCCGTCATCATCTACCGCATGTTTCGGCGGCATGCTCGCCTGGAGGATGAGCACAGCCAGCTGCAACAAAGTCGTGTTGAGGAACTGAATAACTTCGCGGGACGTGTGGCTCACGATATAAAAAATCCGTTAGGTACCATTTCGATGGGAATCGAGCTTCTACAATTTTCCGAATCACCGAAAGAGGAGCGGGAAACCATCGAGCTGACCCAGAGAGCTTTGCGGCGTGCAACGCAGCTCGTCGATGGCCTCCTTTCCTTCGCACGGGCCGAGAGCAATTCTGAAGGGGGAGATCATACTAACGTCCAGGAGGTGATAACACAGTTGGGTGCCGAATATAGCCGGATTGCACGTCAAGACCGCATTGATTTCTCCGTGGAGTCATCCGTATCCGCTGAAGTCGGCTGCAGTCCTGGAATCATGGTCAGCATGATGGAAAATCTGATCCGCAATGCGATCAAACATATGGGCAACTCGGACAAGCGACAGATTATCGCCAGAGCCCGCGTGGAGGGCAGAAAAGTTCACGTCGAAATAGAAGACACTGGCCCCGGTATACCGGACGAGATCAAAGATCATCTCTTCGAGCCTTTCGTTCGCGGCCGCCCAGGGGAAAGTGAAGGTCTGGGGCTCGGGCTCGCGACCGTAAAACGGCTGGCCGAGGCTAATGGCGGCGAGGTCGGTGCACGATCGACTCGCGGTTCAGGCTCCACCTTCTGGTTCGACCTTCCGCTGGTTTCCAGCCGGCAAGGTTCAAATCCACACCTATAAACGACCAACCCGGTTTGAAAAAGTGCTCCGCACGCCGATAAGAGAAGGCGGGTCTTCTGCATATTTAACCTGCAATGTTCCCATCCCCCTATCAATCCCGGGAGTCGCGCACCGTATGCGAATGCTTCTCATGTTTCTGCTGGCTATGGCCTGGTCTTCGGGAGCAAGGGGTCTTTCCGGGCATGGTGGGATCGTTCTCCAGTCCACGACGGAGCAGGTGGCTATAGGTAATTTCTCGTATCTGAAGGATGCCAGCCGCAAGCTCGAATTCGAATCGGTTAAGGATCGGGAGGACTGGCAAACAAACGAAAGGCCCAATTTTAACTTTGGATTGGCCGAGGAGGTCTATTGGATTCGTTTCCGCTTGAGCAATCAAGAGGATGTGCCCTTGAAGTGGGTCCTCGAAATGGAATACGCGCCACTGGACTATGTGGACCTCTATATCGTTTCGGACAAGGGCGTTATCCATAAAGCCGCCGGCGACCGGCTTCCCTTTGAAGCACGCGAGATCAATTACCGAACCACCAATTTCATGATCGATACCGCTGCCAACCAAACCCTGACTCTTTATCTGAAAATCAATTCTGAAAGTTCGCTTCAGGGTCCTATCAACCTGTGGTCGCCCAAGCGTTTTGTCGAAAAGGCGAGCAACGAACTGGTCAGCTTCTCGATCTATGTGGGTCTGATGCTCTCCATGTTCGTATACAATCTTTTTCTTTTCCTGAGTATCAGGGATCGCAGCTACCTCTTTTATGTGGCCTACGTTTTTTCCTATGGTTATACGATCACTTCGCTCTTTGGTCTTATTTATCAATATCTCACAACGCACGCCCCGGTCTTTTCCAATCGCATGGTGCCGATATCCATAGCCCTGGCCGTTTTGTTTGCGATCCTATTTGCGCAGGAATTCCTACAGCTCCGGCGCTACTCCGTCGCGTTATGGCGAGTGTTTCGGTTGGGTGTTGTATGGGCGGTCTGCGCAGTTATCGCCGCCCTGTTCAACTACCGTCTCGGCATCAAACTGGCCTCGAGCCTGGCCATGCTGAGTGCGCCCATCCTGCTTCTGGCAGGGATCGTCTGCTTGCGGAAAGGCTATCGCCCTGCACTCTTCTTTGTCCTCGCGTTTGCCGCGTTTTTGATCGGGGTCACGGCCAATCAGCTTATAACCTTTGGCGTTCTCGAACCCAGTTTTTTCGCCTACTACAGTGTTCATATCGGTTCAGCTGTTGAGATGCTGCTTCTTTCGATCAGCTTGGGCGATAAGATCAAATATCAACAGAAAGAGGCGCATCAGAGAATCAAGCAGCTCAACGAGCAACTTCAGGACGAGCATCGCAAGATCGTTTCCTTAAATGAGCACCTTGAAGCGAAGGTGGAGGAGCAGACACGCGACATACGGTCCATGCTTGCCAATATTCGTCTTGGAATCTTCACCATCGTCGATGATGGGTTGATTCACAAGGACTATTCCTCGTTCCTGGAGCACATCTTCCACAGAAGTGGTCTGACCGGAATGAAGGCGGTCGATCTCCTGCTGGCGCAAAGCGATGCCGACCATGATGCCATTAGCCAGATCAGCAGCATCCTCGAAAGCACGCTCGGTGAACCCAAACTGAGCTTTGAGCTCAACGAGGGGTCTCTGATAAGAGAGCTGAAGAAAAAGGATGCAGACGGCCGCATGACCATCCTGGAACTCGATTGGAACCCCATCATCAATCGCCGGCATGTCATCGAGAAGATCCTGGTGACCATCCGCGACGTAACGCAACTCAGAGAACTGCAGCAGGTCGCCAACTCCAAGAAAAAGGAACTGGAATTCATCGCTGAGATTGTTCCAGTATCCCGCGAGCAGTTCACGCGTTTTCTGAATTCCGTGGAGAAACTCATCGAGGAGAACGAGCGTCTGCTCGCAGCCAGCACCTTGAAGAACCTGGAGGCTCTGAAGATCGTCCTGATCAATATGCATACGATCAAAGGAACGTCCCGTACGCTGGGACTGAAGAAGTTAACCGAGGTCGTGCATGAGGCCGAACATTACGGGAGTCTTCTCCAGAATGGTCCTATGGATTGGGACCATACGCGGCTGGCTCAGGATGCGGCCATGATCAAGGAAACCTTCGCCTACTATCGCTATGTCCATGACAGGATCCTGGAACGCGGCAGCAGTCGCGCCAACGTTGAAGTCGCCACGACACGCGTTGAGGCCATACTTCAGGCGATGGCTTCTTACCGAAATGAGCCATTAACCGGAGCGGCCAGGAACTTCTTCCAGAAAATCGATTTTATGCTGTGCCATGCCTTTTACCAGCCCGCTCAGACCGTTCTCGGCGAAATATTCACAGCCACCAGACGCCTGGCGAAAGACCTGAATAAAGAGCAGCCGGTCATCGCCATCGAAGAGAACAGTATCTTCCTGACCGATGAAGGGGCGGATTTGCTTCGCAATGTCTTTGGCCATTTGATCCGCAATTCCATGGATCATGGCATCGAAACCAAGGAGGAACGGCTGGCTGGAGGGAAACCGGCTTCCGGTCTTCTTCAGGTCGGGTTCTGTGAAAAAGACGATGCGGTCGAAATCGTTTACAGCGATGACGGCCGAGGCCTGGCCCTGCCGGTGATTCAGGAGATCGCTTTGGCTCGTGGTCTGGTTCCGTCGGTGGATGGCCTGAGTCAGGAAGAACTTGCAGCTCTCATCTTTGAGCCAGGCTTCTCGACCAGCCAGAAGGTGACTGAGATCTCAGGGCGGGGCGTGGGCATGTCCGCGATTAAAAGTTATTTGGAAAAGGCAGGCGGTTGCCTGGAGTTAAAGCTCGTGCCTCAGCCACGGAAGTCAGACAACGGGCACGCTCCGTTTTCCATTCGCATTCACCTGCCCGCCCGGTATTACCGGGCCTTTCCGAAATCCATCCTGGAGAATGCACAAAGCCCGGCAGCCTGATGAGGGCAGCCCAGCGGAAATTAATTTAACACGGCCGTGCAATCGATTACTCTTATATCTGGTCACATGAAACAGCTGAACAACTTGAGTTTGGAAAGGCTATACCGTGGCTGGAGAAAGAAAAGCTCGCCTGGCCATCACGGCCCGCGAGTCGGAAGAGGTCAATCGCATCAGGTTTGTCGCTCATTCTCTGGGATTTTCTTCGACTGACGCCTTCAACAACACCCGTGATACCTATCAGGTGGCCTCTCGCAGCCAATACGACATCTTTATCACCTATCAAAGTTTTCAGGATATGACCGGGCTTACGATGATTCAGTCCCTGCGCGAGACTGGAAACTATGGTCTGGAGTCGCATCTGGTTCTGGTGGATGTTTTGAATCGGGAATTGATGGTGTCCCTGGCGGAATGCAATATCAAGTTCGTGGTGCAGAAGCCATTTAGCAGCGATCATATCAGTCAGAAACTTGAAAGTCTTTGGCGTGAGGAGCGTAATCTCAACCCTACCGAAAAAAGCTATCGGGAAGCTCACGCCGCGTTTCAAAGCGGAATGAATGAGATGGCTTTGGACCTTACTCTGAAATTGGTGAAAGAGCAAAAGGCCAATGAGAAAATCCTGCTTCTCCTTGGGGATATTTTCCTCAGGATGGGCAGGCAGGAGGAAGCGCATAAAGTCTATCAGAAGGCGCGCACGTCATTCCCCCAATCCTATGTTCCCGCTCACAAAATCGCCAAGCTTCTCATGAAACAGAAACGATTCACCGAGGCTGTCGAACTTCTCGATGACCTGGCCCGACTGAGTCCGTTGAATCTTGAAATCCTCGCCAACACCGGTCTGGCAAACTTCGAGTTAGGCCGCTACGAGGCCGCCAAAGCCGCCATGACCCGCTTGCGAACGCTCGATAGAAAGAGGAAAGATGCCAATGAAGTCCTGGCTCGCATCGCCATCCGCGAAGGGGACTACAACACCAGCTTCAAAGCTCTCATGGAATCCCATGGCGCCGCCGAGCTCTGTGACGTCCTGCATCGTGAAGCCGAGGTCCTGCGAACGCAGAAGGCCTATCTGCGGGTTGTGGATTTCTATCTGAAACATATCGAAATGCTCGGTGACCATCCCATGGCCTTTGATCTGTACTACAGGCTGGGCCTGGCTTATCAGGATATCTATGACTCGGGGAATGCCCTGCGATACCTGCAGAAGGCCGTTGACCTGGAGCCTTCCTATGAACCGGCGGGCATCGCTCTCACGGAAGCCAAGGCGAACAACCGGAGTCACGCCTAGGGGACATGCATAATATCACCCTGAACATTTGAAACGTTACGTCCCGCCTGCCCTGATCGCGACAGACTTTAATTGTCCATAATATCAGCGCCCTAATCCAATAATTCCATCTTATAAATGCTTTTTGCCGGGGCCGAGTATATAGCTGTAGAAAATAGGACCTGGATAAAAGCTGGAAATAGAGGTGTCACCGGGTCATATCGTCGGATGAGGGCAGAACAATGGAACAGGTTTCTTCACATGAGAGCACCATGTCCCATGGCCTGGTGCAAGGAACTTCGTTGGCAGACAGGCCCCCCATCCTTCTCGTGGATGACCATGATAAAAATCTGATAACTCTGGCGGCAGTCCTCGATAATCCCGCTTACAATCTGGTCCTCGCCACATCCGGCCAGGAAGCGCTTGAGCGACTTTCCGAGCAGGAATTTGCCGTCATTCTAAGTGATATCAAAATGCCTGCTATGGATGGTTTTCAGTTTGCGAGGCGCGCGAGGCAAATTCCTTCATCAAAGGAAACGCCGATCATTTTTCTGACAGGCGCGGATGATGATCAGGATCAACTGCTTAAGGCCTACTCCGCCGGAGCCGTGGACTATCTGCAAAAGCCCTTTGAGCCGGTGATTGTTCGAGCCAAGGTTGACGTCTTTGTTCGCCTTTTTGAGCAACGACATTACATTGCTGAACAGACAAGACAGCTTTATGAAGCGGAAAGAGAGCTGCAGGCAGCCCAGCAGGAAGCCCGGGAACGCGAGCTTTGCGAAAAGGAGTTGCGCCTTCATCATGAGGCCGAAGAGAAGGCGGCCCGAACCATAAGGCAAAATGAGGAAAGGCTCAGGCTGGCGTTTCAGGCAGGAGGGATGGGGAGCTGGAGCTACGATATCGCGCAGGACGTCTCCACATGGTCACCTGAAATGGAAGAAATTCTTGGGCTTTTGCCTGGAAGTTTCAGCGGCCGCCGTGAAGATTTGCTCGCCATGATTCATCCTGAGGATCGCGACAGAATGCAGGCCAGATTCGATGCTTCGGTGGCTCATGAAGGAAGGCTCGAGAATGACTACCGGGTTGTCCGCCCGGACGGGACCATAAGATGGGTGATTAGCCGGGGCTACATCCACAGAAATAGCGATGGGCTGCCCGTCCGGATAATCGGCGTCGTGATCGATGTCAGCCGGCAGAAGGAATCCGAGAATGCATTAAGGACGCTGAACGACCAGTTGCAGACGGAGATCATCGAAAGAAAACGTGCGGAGCAGGCGCTCATAGCCAGCGAAGCTCAGCTCAGCCTGATTACCAATTCCCTGCCGGCACTGGTCGCCTATATTGACGAAAACCATCGATATCAGTTCGCCAACGCTCCTTTTGGAAAACTGCTTGGCATCCATCAGGAGGAATTCCGAGGAAAATCCATCGCTGAAATACTTGGGTCCTCCGCATACGAAAACATTAAGCCCCATCTGGAGAAAAGTTTTCAAGGGGAAACCGTCAATTTCGAAGCCCCTATGACCTATAACGACTCCACCCAGCGCTGGATCAACGCCACCTATGTGCCTGATTTTGACCAGAATGGAGCCGTCCGAGGCATCGTTGCCCTGGTTCATGACACGACGGAAAGGCGACGGGCCGAGGACGAACTCAGGATGCAGGCGCAGGTCCTCGATAGCATGATTGAAGGCGTGAGCCTTGCCGATGATCAAGGCTATATCGTTTACACAAATCCAGCCGAGGACAGGATTTTTGGTTACGAACGCGGCGAGCTTCTCGGCAAACATGTGACCGTGCAAAATTCCTACTCGGACAGTGAGAATAAGGAAATCGTGGACCGGATGATCTCGCACCTTAAAACCAGGGGGGCCTGGGCCGGGGAATTTTTAAACAAGAAAAAGGATGGAACACGGTTTGTAACGTATGCGCGCATCAATTCCATTGAGATGTCAGGTCGAACCTGGTTTGTCTGTGTGCAGGAGGATATTACCGAACGAAAAAGAGCCGAAGAGGCCTTGCGGGAAAGTGAAGCGCGTGCCAGGCGTTATGGCAATACTCAGAAATTCCTCGTTGAAGCGGCTGCGGTCCTTTCATCATCGCTTGACTATGAACATACGCTACGACATGTCGCCAGTCTTGTGGTTCCGGGCATGGCGGACTGGTGCGCGGTGTCCATAGCCGATGAGGATGGAACGGTCAGGCAGCTGGCCACTGCTCACATCGATCCCCGAAAGGTGGAGCTCGCCCGGGAAATCCAAAAGCGCTATCCACCCGATCCAGCTTTGAAACACGGCACCCTTCATGTCATTCGAACAGGCGAGGCTGAGATCATGTCCGATATTCCGGATTCCCTGCTGGAATCCGGCGCCAAAGATCCAGAGCACCTGGCCATCATAAAAAACCTCGGCATGAAATCCTATATGTGCCTTCCGCTCAAGGTGGCCGGCAGGATACTTGGGGCTATTTCCTTTGTTTCCGCTGAATCAGGCCGGCGTTATGATTCGCGTGATCTCCTGCTGGCGGAGCAGCTGGCCCAAAGGGCTGCCATTGCCGTTGAAAATTCGCGCCTCTATGGAAAAGCCAAGGATGCCATCAAGAAGCAAAAGGAAGCCCTGGCTCTGCTTGATTCTCTCATAAGCACAGCCCCCGTGGGATTTGCCTTTTTGGATCGGCAGCTCCGCTACGGGAAAATCAATGACTACCTGGCCTCACTCCATGGAACCGTCCCGGAAAGAGCCTTGGGAAAGACCATTTGGGAGGTGAATCCTGGAGTCGCCCCGGGTCTCTCGATCCATTATAAAAAGGTTCTGGAAAGCGGCGAGGTCATCCGAAACCTCAATGTCAAAGGTGAGTCGCCCCTATCCCCAGGCGAAATTCGTCATTGGAACGTCACCTATTACCCGGTTTATATCGAAGGCGGAGCCACCAGCCCTGTGCCGCGGGAACCCATTGGAGTTGGCGTCATTTCATCGGACATCACGGAAATCGTAAGAGCCGAGGAGAGCCTGCGCGACGAAAAGCGAATCGTTGAGCGGTTGAATCAGATAGGCAGGACTCTGGTCGTCGAACTCGATCTGGAAAAGCTGGTGCAGGCCGCCACCGATGTCGCCACGGAACTTTCCGGTGCTGAATTTGGAGCCTTCTTCTATAACGTCCATGACGGTCAACACGACAGTTATATGCTTTATACAATTTCCGGTGTGACGCGAGATAAATTCTCAAAGTTTCCCATGCCGCGAAAGACCGCTATCTTTTCGCCGACGTTTGAGGGCACCCGCATTATCCGCCTCGATGATGTCACAAAAGACCCCAGGTACGGTAAAAATACTCCCTATCATGGGATGCCCGAGGGCCATCTTCCGGTGCGCAGCTACCTCGCCGTACCGGTCATCTCACGCCATGGCGATGTTATGGGCGCCCTTTTCTTTGGGCATTCCAAGGCTGGCATGTTTTCAGAAAGATCGGAAGATGCCGTGATTGGCATCGCAGCCCAGGCGGCCATCGCCATTGACAATGCCAACCTGTTCAAGAGGGCTCAGGATGAGCTGGCTGCCAAACACAAGGCGGAAGAGGAGGTCCGGCTTCTCAATGAAAACCTTGAAAGGCTTGTTCATGAAAGAACCGCTGAACTGAAATCAGCCAACAAGGAACTTGAGTCCTTCAGCTACTCCGTTTCTCATGATTTGCGATCCCCGTTACGGGGCATCGATGGCTTCAGCCAGCTCCTCCTGGAACGATATGCCGATCAAATGGATGAGCGCGGCAGGGGTTACCTCTTGAAAGTCAGGGCCGCCAGTCAGAGAATGGGACAGCTCATCGATGATATTCTAAACCTTTCGCGGGTCACAAGACGGGAAATGAAGCGGGAGAATGTGAATCTCGCTGAGCTTGCCAAAAGGATTGTTGCGGAGCTTTCATCAGGCGATCCCTCAAGGACGGTGAACCTGATCCTGCCCGAGAAGCTCTGGGCCTATGGCGATGCCGGACTTCTTAGCATAGCTTTGGAAAACCTTATCGGCAATGCCTGGAAGTTTACGTCCAAACATGAACGCGCCACCATCGAGCTCGGAACGCATCATGGCAATCATGGAGACACTGAGTATTATATCCGGGATGATGGAGCTGGATTTGATATGGCGTTTTCCGAAAAGCTTTTTGGAGCTTTTCAAAGGCTGCATGACAATGATGAATTTCCCGGCACAGGCATTGGCCTTGCAACAGTCCAAAGAATCGTGCATCGCCATGGCGGTAGACTATGGGCAGACGCGGCAGTCGAACAGGGGGCAACCTTTCATTTCACTCTACCTGCACCAACCTGCGAGGGGCAGCCATGAATGAGAATAGAAAGGTTATCCTGCTGATCGAGGATAACCCGGACGACCGGGAACTGGCGATCGAGGCGCTGAGTGACAGTGTCTTCCATAACGAGATTATCGTTGCCAGGAATGGATCGGAGGCTCTTGATTATCTTTTTTGCAGAGGACAGTATCAGAACCGAAATACGAGGGAGCAGCCTGATCTTATTCTCCTTGATCTGAAGCTGCCCAAGGTTGACGGTTTTGAAGTCCTGAGGCAAGTACGGGCCAGTGAATTCACGCGATTCATCCCGACCATCATCCTCACCTCTTCGACCGAACATGCCGACCTTCTGCAGGGCTATAGTCTGGGCGCCAACAGCTATGTGCGAAAGCCCGTTGATTTTGTTGAATTCACGAAAACCGTGAAGCATCTGTTTTTTTATTGGCTCTCAATTAACGAATATGCCTACCCAAACTTCTGAGGCCAAAATGGGAAGACCAATCCGCATATTGATGGTTGAGGATTCAAATGATGACGCGGAGCTGATTATTGCCCAGTTGGAACGAGGAGGCTTTGAACCTCACGTCAAACGGGTATGGACCGCTGAAGCCATGACAAGGGCGCTTGCCGATGAATCATGGGATATTGTGCTCTCCGATTATGCCATGCCAAGGTTCAACGGCCGCGCCGCGCTCGACCTTTTGAAGTCGTTCCAAAAGGACATTCCTTTCATCATGATCTCAGGCACGATTGGCGAAGACATCGCCATAAAATGCATGAAGGCAGGCGCCAGTGATTACCTGATGAAGGACAACCTTTCCCGACTGAATCCCGCCGTGGAGAGGGAGGTGGCAGAGGCCGCAAGGCGCCGTGAAAAGGAGAAAATCGAAAAGGAACTCAAGGCCAGCGAAGAGCGTTTCCGCGTGATGGTGGAGCAGGTGAAAGATTATGGGATCGTGACAACGGACGATAAAGGCTATGTGACGGACTGGAATCCCAGCATTGAGCGCATCACCGGGTTTTCGGCGGCGGACATGATTGGTCAGAGCCTTTCCAGGATTTTTACTCCGGAGGATCGGGAGGCCGGAGTTCCCGAGCAGGAACTCAATAAAGCGAAAAAATCCGGCAGCACCGAAGACCTAAGGTGGCATCTTCGCAGCGACGGCAGCCGATTCTGGGCCAAGGGATTTACCAACGTCCTCCGCCATGAAGATGGTACACTGCGGGGATTTTCAAAGATCCTGAGAGATGAAACGGAACATAAGCGTCGCGAGGATACTCAGAAATTCCTCGATCGCTTCACCAAGAAAATCGCGGCATCCATCGACTATCAAAAAACCATGAAACACCTAGCCGATGCCCTGGTGCCCGAGCTCGGTGATTGGTGTGTTCTCGATGTCGTCGATCGGAAAGCGGGAAGCCGGCATGAGGTGGTCAAGCACAGGGATCCGCGGCAGGAGGATCTGATGCAGCGCATCCGCTCCATTTACCGGCCTGCGGGCAATGCGGGGCATCCAGTCGAAAGTGTATTGAAAGGCGGGAAATCCCTTCTCATTCGATCGGTCGGCGATGACACCCTAAGAGCCATGGCCAGGGACGAGCAGCACCTGGCGATGCTCCGGGAATGCCCGTCGGAATCCGTCATCGTTGTCCCATTGATGGCCCACGGCGCAACGTTTGGTACCATTACTCTTTCGGCCAGCGGAAGAGGCCGTCTTTACGACGAAGTTGACGTCCGACTTATGGAGGAGGTGGCGCGACGGGGTGGCCTTGCCCTCGACAATGCCCGCCTTTACTTTGAAGCCAAGGAAGCCAATCGACTGAAGGATGAGTTCCTGGCAGCGGTTTCGCATGAGCTGAGAACCCCACTCAATTCGATACTCGGATATTCGGCCCTCCTCGTGGAAGACTATGTCTCCTATCTCACCGATGATATACGAGAGCCCCTCGAAGCCATTCATCGCAATGCCGTGGCTCAGCAACGCCTGGTTGAGGACCTGCTTGATATTTCAAGGATCATTTCTGGAAAGATGTGCCTTGAGGTCAAGACCTTTGATCTGGTCGATGCCATTCACGGGGCAGTTGCGTCCATTGAGGTTTCCGCCAGGGCCAAATCCATCACCATTCACCAGGACCTTGAAATGGGGCCTGGTCACGTAAGCCTGGACCCGGATCGTATCCAGCAAATCATTTGGAACCTCCTTTCCAATGCCGTGAAATTTACTCCTGAAGGCGGCCGGGTTGAAATCCGCGCCCGTCGGTTGGGGTCAAAAGTGGAAATTGAAGTGCAGGATAACGGGCGCGGCATGCATCCCTCGTTTCTGCCTTTTATCTTCGATCGCTTTCGCCAGGAGGATGGTTCGCTTACGAGGCTGAGCGGTGGTCTTGGACTGGGCCTTTCCATAGCACGGCAGCTCACTGAACTTCATGGAGGAACGATCGAAGCCAGAAGCGATGGCCCTGGGAAAGGGGCTGCTTTCATCCTGACCTTGCCGGTCCGAATTTCGGAACCGACCCAAAGCCATGCGGACCATGGCCCGTCGAAGATCAGGGAGGACAAGGCCAGGCCGCTGGACATGATGCGGATGCTGGTGCTGGACGATGACTGGGATGCCCGAACGCTGATTGGAACAGCTCTAAGGCGCGGCGGAGCGGAGGTGGTCGCCGTATCCTCACCGCGGGAGGCTTTTGACCTCATCAAAAATGATTCCTTCGATGCATTTTTATGCGATGTCAGCATGCCTGAAGAAGATGGTTACTCCCTGATGTCACGCATTCGATCTGAGGAAAGGAAGGAACGACGGACGCCTCTGCTGGCTATAGCCGTCACGGCGCTGGCCAGTGAAAACGATAAATCAAACGCGCTGGCCAGTGGTTTTCAATCCTACCTTTCCAAACCCTTGATGCCTGCCGCGCTGCTGGCTGAAGTTGCCACCCTGGTACAGCATGGCAGACAGACCCTTCCGTGAAAGGCAAAGCCTGTCCCACCCTGTCGTCAAAAATTGATACTCATGTCAAACTTTGACAGCTCCCGACAGGGTGGAATGCCCCCAGGACTCTTATGGAGCGACACTTTGGATGGCACGGTTCCTGCTCGCCCCTCGTATTCTCAACCATCCGTCAATAAACCATGTGAGGGCACCATGGAAGAGAAACCGGCAGCGCATTGGCAAAATAATGATAAAGAACTTCAGTCGAACTCAAGGAAGGTCCTCCTTGCGTTTACACTTGCGCTGGTCTTCATCCTGACCGCGGGGGTCTGGTCCCTCGTCCGCTATGGGCAGCGATCTGCGGTCCAGACGGCTCCAGCCCCAACGCCTTTGCCTGAGAACGCGAGCGCCACTTCCGCGGCGCCGAATCCTGAGTACTGGCGGCCGAAGCCTTTTCAGATTACACTCCTGGGGCCTGATCGTACCAGGATGGAGCTCAGTGTTGCGATTGAACATCGGGCCGACCCAGCCTTGAAAAAGGAACTTGCAAAAAGAGAGGCTCAGATTCGCGAAATCATTCTCTTTGCGGTGCAGAGGAAATCCAAGGCGTTTCTGGTTACGTCAGAAGGAAGGGATGAGCTGCGAAGTGAACTGCTGAGCTCCATCAATCGCGTGATGCGCCGCCCGATCAACGACATTCACATTACAGAGCTTATTGTACGATAATGGAAGAAGGACCTGCCAGCCAACTGTCAGACATTGACCCAACCCATACTGTTGCATAGGTTTAACACTCATCCTCCACGCGGATTGAAACATGGTTCATTTGCCTGCGCTCATTCAAGATCTCGGGATCGTGCTGATCACAGCAGCCGCCACCACGCTCATTTTCAAGTGGCTGAAACAGCCCGTTGTTCTTGGCTATCTCATTGCCGGGTTTCTGGTGGGCCCGCATGTCAGCTTCATGCCCAATGTCGCGGATACGCAAAGCGTTCACGTCTGGGCCGAGATCGGAGTCATCTTTCTCCTGTTTGGACTGGGACTGGAATTCAGTTTCAAAAAGCTGGCAAAAGTAGGAAAAAGTGCGGGTATAGCGGCCTTTTTTGAGATTCTCACGATGACCTCTGTGGGTTATCTCCTGGGCCGAGCGCTGGGCTGGAAAACCATGGACAGCCTTTTTCTGGGCTGTATTCTTTCCATGTCATCGACCACCATTATCATTCGAGCCTTTGACGAACTCGGGCTTAAAGCCAAGGGCTTCGTGTCCCTGGTCTTTGGCGTGCTGATTGTGGAGGATCTGGCTGCCATTCTTATCCTCGTCCTGCTAACCATTATCGCCTCGCCAGCGCCGGTGTCGGGCAGCGAAGTTCTCTTTTCGACTCTGCGTTTGGGTTTCTTTCTGCTGCTTTGGTTTGTCGTCGGTATTTATTTCGTGCCCGGGCTTCTCAAGAAAGTGAAACCCTACCTTTCGGACGAGACCCTTCTGGTTGTTTCGATTGGCCTTTGTTTGACCATGGTCATCATTGCAACTCAGGTCGGTTTTTCGCCGGCTCTGGGCGCCTTTGTCATGGGCTCCATCCTGGCGGAAACCAGGGAAGGAGGGCGCATCGAACACCTCATGCTGCCAGTGCGCGATCTTTTTGCGGCTGTCTTCTTTGTGTCCGTCGGCATGATGATCGATCCCAAAATCCTGATCGAAAATTTCTGGGTGGTGCTCTTGATCATCGTGGTAACGATCGTCGGCAAGCTTTTTGGCTCCGGTCTTGGCGCGCTTTTATCAGGACGAAGCCTGCGGCAATCGATGCAGGCCGGCCTCAGTCTGGCTCAGATCGGTGAGTTCTCGTTTCTGATCGCCGCCCTCGGGGTTTCTCTTAAAGTGACCAGTGATTTTCTTTATCCGATCGTGATCGCCGTATCGGCTGTCACGACCTTCACGACGCCTTACATGATCAAATATTCGGGAAACATCAGTGCCTGGATAGAAAAGCGGATTCCCGCCCGTTTACATGATCGCCTGGCCCGCTATGAAGTGGTGATGTCGACGGAATCGGAAAGCGTGGGCCTGGCCAGGCTCTTGAAAGAATATGGACCCCGAATTCTACTGAACACCGTGGTGGTCGCGGCCATCTCGCTTGTTATGAGCAAGGTCGCGCTGCCCAAGGCTATCGAGATCCTGGGCAATCCGCTCTGGCTTCGCACCGCGGCCTGTATTCTGGCCCTTGGTTTGTGTGCTCCGTTTCTTCGAGCGATTTTTCTCGGCATGCCCCTTGACCTGAACAATCGCCCTCCGGAGGAGCTGGAGCAATTGCGTCGCCTTAATTTCGGGATCGTGGTCATTCGCGTGATCTATGGGCTTGTTCTGATCGATATTGTGATCGGCCAGTTCGTAGGCGTGCGGACGCTGTTTGGCATTGCGCTGGCCGTTCTGGGTGCCGCCATAGTTCTTTATGGTCGTTATTCGGAGCCTCTCTATCAATCCGTGGAGAAAAGGTTTCTGGCCAACCTGAACGCCAATGATACGAGCCCTGGCGCCGCGGCAATCAAACCCGTCCTGGCCCCATGGGACGCTGTGCTGGCTGAATTGATCGTTTCCCCGCATTCACCTCTGGTGGGCCATCGATTGGATGAATCCGACATCAGGGGAAAAACGGGAGCCACCATTGCGATGATCGACCGTGGGGGCCGAAAAATTCTGGCTCCCGATCGTTCCGCGACGCTTATGCCTTTTGATCGCATTTCACTCATTGGTAACGATGAACAGCTGGCCCTGGCGCGAGCCCTGATTGAGGTGGATGCGCCTCTGCTGGACACAGCAGCCGAAAGTACGTTCGGTTTGGATTCCCTGGTCCTCAGCAGGACCTCGCCCTTTATCGGCAAAGCCATACGGGAGTGCGGACTGCGTGAAATGGTCCATGGGCTGATAGTCGGTATCGAGCGGGGAGGCCAGCGCATTCTCAATCCGGACTCCTTGCTCGAACTGCAGGCGGATGACCGGCTTTGGATCGTCGGCGACCGCAACAGGATGAAGGCGATCAAGCATCAGGACGGGTAGCTTCGAAACCGCTGGCAAAAACTGGCAGGTGATGGGTATGAAACCTCATATTCCAGACGTAGGTCTTTGTCTGCAAAAGAAGCTGAAAATGGTAGCCAAACAAAATCACCATTCCTATATTGAAAACCAATTTCACTTTCACTTGCAGATGGGAGTTTAAAATGGCTGTTCATAATTGGAAATTGGGTGTTTTGCTGGTTGGATGCCTGATTGGCTGGAAGGCAGAAGCGGCCCAGTTGCGCGACATCGGCGTCATCGGTTTGATGTCTCACGATATTTTTTCCTGGGATTCCAAAAAAGCTGAGAATACCGAGAATGGCCGCCTGGATTTGAGTACAATTTTCGATTATGACGAGGGCAAAAGCTGGAAAACAGGCGGCAATCCTAAGAACTGCGAAAACGCTCCGGTCTGCACGATAACCATGAGGTTGGTCAACTTCTATCAGGAACAGCTGAAAACCCTGGCCGCTGATGAGGCCCGCCGCAGCACCGTGGTGCTGTTTCAAACCTGGGTGAAGGAAAGCTATGTTCGCCTGAGCGGGCTGGATCTGCCGACGGCAGCGTGGGATGAAGCGCCGAATAATATCGAGCAGGCTGCACTGCGCGCCATGCACGACATTCTTCCCGGCAAGGTCATCCTCTATCATCGCCCTTCACTCACGACTCTGGATCTGACCAATGCCCTTTTCGCCAAACTCCAACTGAACGAAGACGAACTCAATCAGGAGATCGCCCCCTTTGATGGCGATTATGATGCCGAATACAAAGCCATCAAGATTCCATTCAGCAATATGGTGCTGAATCTGATGGAAGTCGACCGCAAGTTTATCGAAACTTACAGTCCTTATAAGCAGGCCGATATGCTGGCGGACCTCCGCCGCGCAGGCCTTGGGGAAATCAAGATGCAGGACGTATTCTTCATGCACCATATTGCGGATTTGATGGCCAAAGCCCTCTGCTTCAAAGGCAATATCTGGATGCCCGACGACCTCCCCTGTTCCTGACTTCGCAGCCGGCAATGTCACCTTGGTGGCGCCTCGACTCAAGCCAATGGCTGTTGTCCCACATGGCTCCCTTGAGGTGGCATTCCCTGCAGCATCTTGTGACGAGCGAGCTGTCGATAATAGCTCGAAACCTGCGTGATGTATTCCTCCGTCAGCATCATGTTCCTGTCATAAGCCGGCGCACTCTTGACCTCATCCTTGGTCATGTTCACAAGGATTTTCCTTTCGTCCCAGCGGACGTCCTCGACCATGGCCCTATCAATCAGAACCATGCCTCCTGGCAACCATCTGTGACTGTCAACGATGAGATAAATGATGTGAGCCTGATTCAAACCATTCAGTTGAAACAGGAAATCCTGGAGCGTCCCGAGATCACCATCCGTTGCATGCAGAGCACTGCCTTTGACTTCGCTGAGACGGCGCAGATGCATGCCTTGCCCTTGCGTTTCCGTCCGTTCCGCGCCGAATCCAGGACTCGCCTTGATCTGCTCTTCTGTGAGGTTGACGGTAAAATCCCCAAGGTTGTCATCGAAATTTGATATTGCATCGAGACTCACCAGAGCGCGGTCCTTGGAGGACCAACTGTCGGACTCCAGAACGAAATAGCGCAAGGTCCATGTCTGATCGTCAAAGCAAAAATCCTGAATGGAACAGGCCGCTCCATCCTTGGTCAACACCCTATGTCCAACGAATCCATTCGCACGGTAAACCATAATCAAACTCCTTTACCAGGCTGATCCCAAAAACCCTTGCCTCATCCTGAGGTAACACGGCTTTAAGCCCTGCAAAGCACATTCCAGCTGCCGACAAAACCTTGCCGACGAACTTCTGAAGATGCTTGAGCTGGGGAAAATATCCAGGTTTTGGAGAGGATTACTGTATCAAATGTTTCGCGTTTGATGGCACGGCCAGGATATTGCGACACCCGGCCGTTCGCGCTCACTTTTCCCGGCTGGAGCCCCAGAGGGAATCCAGAACTTTATCGCGACCACACCTGTAACGGTAATACTTGTAGCGGAGCGGATTTTTTTTGTAATACTGCTGATGATAGTCCTCGGCAGCATAAAAGCGCCCCGCCTTGGTTATTTCCGTCACGATCCTGCCCTTGAAACGCCCCGATTTCTGCAGCTCTTCCTTGGAAGCCTCCGCAACTTTTCTTTGGTCCTCGTTCACGTAGAAAATTCCTGACCGATACTGACTGCCGTGATCACAGAACTGAGCATTGGGCGTTGTGGGATCGATTTGCCGCCAGAAGATATGGACCAGCTTTTCATAACTGACCCGCTTAGGATCAAACACCAGTTCAACGGCTTCCGCGTGACCTGTCCGGCCTGCCGAGACTTCCTTATAGGTAGGATTTTCTTTCGTCCCTCCTGTATACCCAACCGTTACTTCCAGCACACCCGGGATTTTATCAAAGGGCGCTTCCATGCACCAAAAACAGCCTCCAGCAAATATCGCTCGCTCCGTTGCTGCCGCAGAAGGTTTGGTCTCCTGTGCTCCAGCCGGGACAGCGAAACCCCAAATACATAGCAAAATGCCATTGATCAATTGTTTCAGCATGAAATTCACCTTTCCTTGCCATCAGGACCTCCTGGATTTTCTCATGATCCAGTTCAGGGTGGAATCCCTTGAGATGATGAAGGTACGATATTTGGTATCCCGAATGGGAAAACATGGTCTCACCATAAAAAAGGGGCGAGCATGAAAGCTGCGTCGTTAATTCGCTATGGCGAGGGGCCGTTTGAACTCCGAACGGCCTTTATTAAGCTTTGCGCCTGGCTACAGGGCAAGGAGGCTGTCATTCTTGATAGCGATCCCATCGAGTGCGCACGAGCATTGGCCAGCTCAGAAACCAAGGGCAGCTTTATTGAAACCATTTTTGCGATCCCTGCCTGGCGTCCCTTATACTCCATCGAGTCCGAAGACGGCACCCGATGGAAGGCGCTGGCCGACAGTTGCAGCAAGGTTCTGCGAGGCTTAAGGTGGAAGGAATCCATGGTCGGGATCCTGGACGATTCCATCAAGAATCTGGCGGTCGAGATCGCCCATCATCCGCATCGCAGCGTTGACTCTGAAACCATCTCCAGGCTCGTTCTTCGCACTCTGTACCAGGTGTTGTTCGATACGACGATCAGTGCCGCAGACGAAACGCTTTTTTTCCAAGGCTCGATCGAATGGAGAAAGGAGATTGCGGTTAAAGGCAAAGGCGATGAGGCCATCAAAAAAGAGACCGCACGACGTCTGATGGAAATCGTCAGCAGCTCCAAATACCGGGACGGCCTTCAGACCTGTCCGGATCCCATGATGTGGCTTTCCGTTTTTGGACAGCCGTTTATCATCTCACCACAAATCAATGTGAGTGACATCATGGTCGCCACCTTCTTCTTTCTCCGCAAGCAGCCCGAGCACTATCAACTGGCTCGCGAAAAGGCTCTTAACAATGATGGTAAGTATCTCCATGCGGTCATCATGGAAGCGATCCGTCTGCAGCATCCATTTCCGATTCTGGAACGCGAGCTGACCCGCGACCTGCAGCTGAAGGATCGGCTGATCAAGGCGGGAACTCAGATATTCATTCCACTCGATCAATTCAAGCAGGACCAGTCCTTCCATCCCGATGCCTGGCTCAATGGGGCGAGCCCTCATCCCTATCAGGCCCTGGTCTTTGGTGCCGGCAAACGCATGTGTCTCGGTAAAATGCTGGCGAGTCACCTCATGGTCGAAATGCTCAGATCCTTGTTGATTCATATACCGGATTCGCAAATTCAGCCCGACAAAGGTCATCGCTTTAGCGGGCGCAATAATGACGGGAATCAAAGCTTTGGCGAGTCATCCTATCAATTGCGAAAATTCCTCGGGGCCCTCTGGCGAAGTTATAAGATTGGCCGTCAGGCAAAAAAGCGAATCCAGGCTGTTTAGTGAACAGGGCCAAGCAGGAAATATTCCGCCACCGACGCGGCGCCGACGGTAAAAAATATGCTTTCAAACATCCAGTCCTTGAAGGGTATTTTCAGCAGCTTTTCCACCCAGTAATCAAAGAACCCTGTCGTATACAAAGGCATTCCGGCTCGTGTGCGGCAGCGGTTTTCCCAAACCATGAGCGGACAGGGCTTGCCCAGGATAACCTCGGCCGCGATAAACAGGACGACGCCCAGATGCACGTGCCGCAGCCAAGGATTCTGCACCCAGGGCCACGCGAGCCATACCCCCAAAGGCACGATCAAGGGCATCATAAGCACGAATACAGAACAAACGACGTGTAACGCGAGTATGATATGCGCAAAGCTTTTCCACATCCTGCTGCCGTCCATTGCTTGACTGTCCTGGGCACCAGGTAACCATAATAAAGGCATTCGAGCGAATACAGAAGCTCTGGCAGGCACAAAATCCTAGGGCACAGCCATGGACGCCCCGGTCTCCTGCAGAAACGTCTCCTCAAGGTCGGTGACATCGTCGCTTGAAAAGAGGGCGAAGCGCCCTTCCTTCTTGAGGAGGATGATCACATCCGCCATCCGTTCGATAAAGTCAAGGTGATGGCTGGACACAATCAGCATGGCGCCGCCCTGCACCCGTTCTCTTAACAGGCGCCGCAGGTGAACCACACTCTGGAGATCGAGTCCATTGGTCGGCTCGTCGATGATGATAAGCCTGGGTTTGGTGACGAGCTGGGCCAGAAAGTAGATCTTTTTCTTTTGCCCGAGTGAATACGTGCGACACAGATCGTAGCGGTTATCCCAGAGATCAAAGGCCTTGAGGATCTCCTGAACCGCTGGGGACCACTCGTCCCAGCTGAAGCCTTTGAAGGTGAGCACGAAGCGGATGAATTCGAGGCCAGAGAGCAGAGGGTAGAGAAAAGGCGTGTCTTCCAGGATGGCGATATCCTTGCGGAACGTTTCCAAATACTCCTGAATGGGCATCCCATCCAAAGTGAGGGACCCCGTGCAATCGATCTGTTGCGTCAGGCATCGCAGCAATGTTGTCTTTCCTGCTCCATTCTGGCCCAGGACCCCCAGGGTCTGACCCCAGCCAAGTTCCAGAGAAACCTTGTCCAGCACGGGAACGGGAGTGTATGACTTGGACAGATTATGAATGACGAGCATGGCTACGTGGTCTCCACACATAAATGACGATAGGAATAAGGACGGGCATGGCCATGAAAAGGCCCAGCAGCAAAAGCCTTTTCAAGACCTGCCCTGGAAACCGCAAGCGCAGTGTTCCCACCAGATAACCTCCCACGACGGACAGCATCAGGGCGATCAGGATAAAACTGAGACACTGCCACGGGGAGGGCCAATTTTTTAGAAACAAACCGGCCAGGGCAAGGGCTAACAGAATATTGGGAACCAGCGATTGGAGCAGGCCGAGGAGATCGCCCTGCCTTTGCCGTATCTGCCAGCTTTCTTGTATTTGTGAAAGAAAAGAGCGGTCCATGATCTCCGTGGCAGTCCATAGAAAGAGATAGGTGGGAACTATAAAGAGCAGGCTCCAGATGCTCGACGTTGAATCTCTCTGGAGATAAACGGCAGACAGGGGCCCCATCATGATCATGATAAAAAGGGTGACGGCCCCAAAGATCATCAGCATATCCGCAGTCAATTGCAGCCAATCCCGCCGCAAAAGAGCCAGGGCCTGAGGATGGACCGGCAGATGATTCATGGCATCAGCCAGACTTGTGGTTTCGCTCCGCCTATGCCTGCGATCACGCCGTGTCTGCAGATATTTCATAAAATTGTCCAGCCCCACATAGACGGCAAAGGTCACACCATAGGAGATGAGTTTACGCGGCTCCCTATAAAAAACGTAAAAGGGAAGGGCATGAAGGCCTCCATGGAGAACGCCACTCTTCAGGAGCCAGATCAGACGTCGTGGACCCGGTGCGAGGAGCAAGCTTAGAAAAGCATGATCCTTGAATAATAAGGGTTTGGCGCTTCGCAGAGCGGCGGACGTGATGACACCCATGATGACCGCACCACTCCAGGTCGAATCCTTGCGATTGAGAAGCCAACCCGGGTTCAGCAGGAGCAGCACCAGGGTAATGCCCAGGACGAGAGTCCAAGGTTTTTTCAGGTAAAATCGGAATATTCGCCAGGCCGACAGCAGGTAGACCTGAAGCAGGGCCCCCAAGGGGCTGCCGCCTGGTGTCAGCTTTCGAATGTTTCTCGCGTCCATGTCCAAGGCCTCCTGGAAACCAGACGAACCCTGCTGCTGTTTCATGCAAAGGTTTTTACGTATCAGCCATGCTGGCCACCCACTCTTCCCTTATCGCTTGCGCAGGAAGACGGTGCATTTTACCCTGGAGCAGCATGAGCGTCTCAGCTTCCCGCAAAAAACCCTGTGAGGTCAGAATATGGAACAGGATGTCTTCAGTGCCCGCCTGATGGTACGCCTTCTAACCAAGGCCGATGTGGAAGCCATACAAGACCTGCAAAAGCGCTGCTATGGTGGTATGGCACCCTGGGACAGGGAGCAAATTGAAAGTCAGATCGACATTTTTCCTGAAGGGCAAATTGCGGTGGAGCTTGACGGCGAATTGGTCGGCACTTCAAGCTCACTGATCGTCGACGAAGAGGACTACGGATCCTGGCATAGTTACAAGGATGTGAGTGACAATGGTTACATCCGCAATCACGATCCCGCTGGAGACACACTCTATGGCATCGACATAGCCGTTGATCCCTCCTCGCGCGGGATGCGCTTTGCCAGAAGGCTCTATGAGGCGCGCAAGGAATTTGCCGTCAAACACAATTTGCGAGCCATCATGATTGCAGGGCGAATTCCCGGCTATCACGAGCATGCCAAAAATATGAGCCCCGAAGAATATGTGAAGAAAGTGATCACCAAGGATATCAAGGATCCGGTGCTCACCGCCCAACTCGCCAACGGCTTTGCCATTCGCATGGTCCTGCGGAACTATCTCCCGAGCGACAAGGAATCCTGCGGCCATGCGGTTTGCATGGAATGGCTCAATCCCGAGCATCATCCTGACAAGGATACCGTGGCTGTTCGTGAAATTCGCGTCGCCGCCGTGCAATACCAAATGCGGAATATCAAAACCTTCGAAGACTTCGCTCAGCAATGTGAATTCTTCATTGATACCGCTTCGGAATATCGCATGGATTTTCTCCTGTTTCCTGAACTCCTGACCAATCAGCTGCAGCCCCTTGTACCAGGAACACGTCCTGGTCTTGCCGCGCGCCGCCTCCATGAGTTCACGGACCAGTATATCGACTTCTTTCGCCATATGGCCATGAAGCACAATATCAATATCATTGGAGGCAGCCATCTCACGGTCGAAAATGAAAAGCTCTATAACATTTCCTACCTCTTTCGCCGTGATGGTTCCGTGGCTAAACAATATAAACTGCATATCACGCCGAGCGAATCGCGGTGGTGGGGTGTTGGGCCGGGGAAATCCGTCGAGGTTTTTGAGACCGATCGCGGCAAGATCGCGATACTCATCTGCTACGATGTGGAATTTCCAGAATTGGCGCGCATCGCTGCGGCAAAGGGTGCCAACATCATCTTCATACCCTTTAATACCGACCTGCGTTCAGGATATATGAGGGTTCGCACCTGTGCAGCCGCCCGTTGCATCGAGAACGGTGTCTACGCGGTGCTTGCAGGATCCATCGGCAACCTTCCGTTTGTCGACGGGGCTGATATTCACTACGGCCAGGCCTGTATTCTCACACCGTCTGATGTCGCGTTCGCCCGTGACGGCATCGCCGAGGAGGCAACCCCTAATGTGGAAACCATGGTCGTCAGTGAGTTGAATATCGAAACATTACGCAAAAACCGTCGCATGGGATCGGTACGACCCTGGCTGGATCGCCGGACAGACATCTATTCGGTCACCTGGAAAGAGGCGGATGAGAAAAAGCACATCTGAGTCAATATCCGGGACTCGTTGAAGACAATCTACCCTGGGGAGAGGCTACACCAAAGTCCTGAAAATCATTCTCTGGATTGCTGCCGCCCAGGCAGGCTTCAGGTTGAAACATGTCACTTTCTCTGCAAATTCTTATTCACAATCGCTGCAATGATCAGAATGAATGCGGCCAGGCGGATGAAATAGACGACGCTCCGTGGCTCGTCCTCCGGAACAGCCAGGAGAAGGGCCACCCTCTCGGCCGCAATCAACCAGCAGGCCCAGGCAAAGAGGAGAAAAAACTGATCGCGGGTTCGTCTCCAGAATTTTAGAAAAAAGAATCCCGAAGCAGCGAACGTCGCCATATAAATACCTGATAAAAACATTCCTGCATCGAGGCTCATGTGACCTCCCAAATCAAGCCGAGCAGGAGGAGACTTCCGGCACAGGCACCCACAAGATTACGCCAGAAAGACCCCAAAAAATCCACATTCGGAAGAAGGATCGTATCCACCAGAAGGATTCCGTTGTTCAGGGCCAGCCCAATAAAGCTTAGACTCGTCCAAAGCAGGAGCTTCGTGCCTGTGGTCCTGTATCGGCGAACAAGAAGCACAGCGCACAAGGCGCTGGTCAACGCGCATAAGATGTAAACTATCTCAGCCATTGTCGTCACCACCTTTTGTCAAGTCAAAAGCAGATGCCAGGTCGATCGCCTTTCTCATGGGTGAAAATATCAGACCGAGAACTGTCGTTCGTCGGATTCGGTATACTTCGGCCAGCTGATCGATCAGTTCCCGGACTGCCTCAGATTTGGGGGCATAATGATACATTTCTGATTCTTTTTCATCGGCCTCGACAAGGCCAAGCTTCTCCAGATAGGCCAAGCGTTTGGCGATTGAAGTGGGATTGGCACGAAGCTCGTCGCTGCCTGTCTGGGCACTCCACCGTTTCTCTTCGTTCGAACGCAGCAGAAACAGAACTTCCAGAAGTTCGACGGAATCGACCCGTTCTAAAATGAACCGCTTGACCTTTTGCGGAATGCCGTCATCTACCATTCTGTGTTTCCCGCCTTATTTCCTTGGCAGGCAGAGCCTTGAAATTATTCCAATGGAACGTTCTTGACGAGTTTTTACCTCCTTCAGCCTGGGAAATAAACCGGTATTTCTTTTTTATGGCTTTGTCGATTGAGGAAGGGATTCGCAGGCAATTAAGGGTTGACATTCGTTACCATCAGTGCTGCTCACTCTCAAGATGCATCGTCCAGTTCTTCACCTCCTGACGACTTAAATTCCCCTGCGGCCGCAGACGTGGGTCGTGGTAACCCCATAGATCAAGATCGATCTGATACTGGCGCCCATCAAGCAGTACACCCCGGCACACTTTCCCGCACTGTTCCGATTTGCCTGCCTGCTGCACGAGGCGGCGCACAAGATCATCCATCACCCATTTGGGAATTCGGGAGCGTTCCCCGGGATAAATATACATGAAAAGAACAAGGTGATTCAGAAGAACGTGCCAGTGACTTTCAAAACGCCAAAGCAATCGCTTCCAATCCAGTCGATCCCACGCCCGGATCAAATGAGCGATATCCGCTCCATCATACCGATAGCGATCCATGACAAAGCCCTTGGACCAGATCGTTTCCTCGGGTGGGCAGAGTTGGACAGGAATGCCCTCCCACCTGGCCTTCACTGCATGCTGAAACCAGAGATCATCCACCGTCGCAATGCCATTCGCCGCTCCAAACACCACATCCACGAAGTCCTCTCCATGCACCGCTTTCCCAAGCCAGTGGGAGAAGTAAGGATCAACATGAAAATTCATGTCAGCGAGTATTCTGAAAAGACCTTCGCGATCCCGTTCGTGAGCGAAGATATCCAGGTCCTTGGTGTGGCGACTGATGCCCGTATACTTTCCCAGTGCATAAGCTCCACCCAGGAGATAAGGCATCTTCTCCTCGTTCAGTTTTTCAAGAACACGACAGTAAAAATTCCGCGCCTCAGGCGTCATGACATCAGGCACTGAAGTTCCAAGCTGGCCCATAATCATCCCTCACTCCTGCATTATCTTCTGCAAATCCCTTGCCGCTTTTCCTGTATGTGATTCAGTACAGTTGTTTTCATGACATCCTTTTGCAACTATAAACGTCCACTGCTGTTGCGGAGGAATCTATGAATGCCCGCGATAAAGTTCGACTCGGAGCCGTTGCTGATATCCACTGCACCAAAAATTCCCAGAACATGCTGCGTCCCCTTTTTGAAAAGATGTCGGAAGAGGTCGATATCCTGCTTTTATGCGGTGATCTGACCGATTATGGTCGACCTGAAGAGGCTCATGTCCTGGCCGGAGAGCTGACGGCCGTGGACAAGCCCATTCTTGCCGTGCTGGGCAATCATGACTACGAATCGGGTCATGAAGCGGAGGTGACTGAAATACTGAGAACGGCCGGCGTGAATGTTCTGGATGGCGATGTTTGTGAAATCGACGGCATAGGTTTTGTGGGAGTCAAAGGCTTTGGAGGAGGTTTCGGTCGCGCCGCTCTTGAACCCTGGGGAGAGAAGGCCATCAAACGCTTCGTCCAGGAGTCGATCAACGAAGCCCTCAAGCTCGAATCCGCCCTTGCGAGGCTGAATACCGCTCATACCGTGGTTCTGCTCCACTATTCACCGATTGAGGCCACCATCGAAGGGGAAACTCCCACGCTCTATCCTTATCTGGGTTCGAGCCGGCTGGAGGAACCCCTGGCTCGTTATCCTGTTACCGCCATCTTTCATGGGCATGCCCACAAGGGCAGTCCGCAGGGCTATACGCGCAATGAAGTTCCTGTGTATAACGTCGCCATGCCCCTTCTCAAACGACTTTTCGAGGGACAGGCGCCGTTTCGTATCCTGGAGCTTTCCCTGACACGACATGCCCGCACGAGCTACGAGCAGCCGTCCGAGGGCCAGATTTAGGGATCAATCATTGCATCATGGTATCTGTCAAAAAACGGACAGAAAAGGAGAAGTTCCACCATGAAAAAACTGAGTGCAATGATAGCAGGCGCGAGCCTGGGCGCTTCTGCTGTTTATCTTTTCGATCCCGTCCTGGGCAAGCGGCGCCGTGCGCTGCTGCGCGACCAGGCTCGAGGCAGTACTAATGACGTCAGAAATTTCTTTGATATTGCCATGCGCGACTTGAAACATCGGATCATCGGAGTCGCGGGTGACATTCGCTACCGGACGCGTGGCCGTCATGTCGATGACAAAAAGCTGTGTGCGCGTGTTGAATCCAAGATGGGACGTTTCGTATCGCACCCGCGAGCGTTGGAGGTGAGCGTCGCATCCGGTCTTGTGACCATGCGCGGCCACATCCTGGAGCATGAGGTGGCACCCCTGCTCAGTGCGCTGGAATCGATTCCTGGGGTCAAGGGCGTGCGCAATGAGCTCACGGCTCACTCGCGGGCGGAAAACTTTCCCGCTCTCCAAGGCGGGATTGAACGGACCGGAAACCGGCCCGAGATCTTCCAGGAAAACTGGTCGCCGGCAACCCGCTTGATCTGTGGGGCCGTGGGGGCGATGACGGTCATGAAAGGTTTGAATCGCTCGCGTTTCGCGGAAGGAGCCTTGCTCGGCACGGGCCTGCTCCTTTTGAGCCGCAGCATAAGCAACCGTCCTCTGCTCCAGCTTCTCGGAGTCAGAAAAAGCGGTCGTGGCATCGTGCTGCAAAAGCACCTCAACGTCTATGCTCCCGTTCAGGAGGTCTTTGACTTTCTGCGTGAACCCATGAATTTTCCGCAGGTCATGCGCAATGTTCATGAAGTCCGCGACCTCGGAGAGGGACGCTCGCACTGGTCGGTGCGGGGGCCTGCCGGACGTGATATCACCTGGAATGCGCGGATCACACGCCTTGAACCCAACCGGTTGATTGCGTGGGAAACCGGGCAGGATTCCCAGTTGATCCACTCCGGTTTCATTCGGTTTGAGCCTGTGTCGGATGCAGCGACCCGTGTCATGGTCCAACTGGTCCTTCATGCGCCTGGCGGCATCGTCGGACAGGTGGCAGCATCGGCCTTGGGTGCCAATCCCAGGAGCGAGTTCGAATCCGATCTTTTGCGGCTCAAGACTTTTCTTGAAACGGGAAAACCGGCCCACGATGTGGCAACAAAGCAAAGAATCAAACAAAACCCAGAGATCAATGCCAATCTAACCGCGACGCGCTAGAAACGCCGGACAAGCACGCGAGCTCCTGGACTCATGCCGCATGGCCCAGGAGCCTCTGCTGGCCTCATCCAACCTGAACCCTGATCCATGCCTGAGCCCGCTTCCTTAAGCAGAAATACGGAGCAACCGCCTCGCTACACCGTCTTATCAAAATCCAACAGGACAAAGCCTGAAAATTCCAGGGGAAAGCTCGTATTAATGATTGGGTTCAATCAAACGATGGTACTTCTTCAAAATCAGTCTGGCCTCGTCCGGGTTGTCCGGAAATATTCTGCCGTCCCGCAGCGCCTCGGCACTGGCTTCCATGATGTCGTCCACATTGTTCACATTCTTGGCATGAATCTTTAGCCAGTTGCTGAGTTCATCCCAATGATGGGGTTTGCCATCGGCATAGGCACGATCAATGATATCCATGGCTTTTTCCTCCCAAAACAAACTTGTGATGAAGCCCTGCAATACCAGTACCGGATTTGGGATATTTCAAAATTGCGAGTCGCGAAGGCCATTATGTGTAAAACAACCCATTTCCGGCTATAATAGCGCACAGGACCCCAACAGACAGGATAACAGCATGCAACTTCATCCCTATTTGAAGTCCTATTTCCTCGCGGAAAAATTTCCACCCGCACGCCGCTGGAACGTGGGCATGACGCGTGTTTTTACATGGTGCGCCGTGTCCGGCTTTCTCATTCAAACCCTGGCGTCATTCGCCTTCCTGAAAAACAATTTCCTGGGGATCTTCTCGCTGGGTTGCGTGGCCGTGATGCTTCTGGCGATCAAGCTCAATGATCAAGGTCGAACCAAACCTGCGCGCATCATCCGCATGGTCGTCGCTCTGATATTTTTTGGGTTCATGACGGCCCATACCGGGGGCCTTCAGTCGGCCTGCTTTTATTGGGGGGCCGTCTTTGTCCTCGGCTCCATGTTTTCCTTTGGCAACGCTTCGGCCGTGCCCACCATGCTGGCCATTACCGGCCTGGCAACTTATCATTATCTCAAGGACTTTGATCATTTCTATTTCCTTCAACTCCTTTCCTCTCTTTCCTTCATTTATTTCCTGTCTCTGCTGTTTGATCGCCTTTCCAAACACTTCATCAGCTATGCGGAAACCCAGAAGAAAAAAGCCGAATCGGCCCGCGAGCAGGCGGAAACGGCCCGTCTCAACACCAAGAGCATCCTGGAATCCGTCAATGAAGGCATACTCTCCATCCTTCCCAGCGGCGTGATTGATAACGTGGAATCACCCTACTTCGCCCGACTGATCGGCCAGGAACCTTACGTGGAACGGACGATCAAGGAGGTTCTTCTGGACCGCCTGCAGATTAGCGCCGATGTCAAGGATCAATGCTGGCAAACCATCCTCACTGTGGTCGGCGAGGACGAGTTGAACTTCTGGGCGAACGCCAGTCTCCTGATTGCATCAGCGACCTACTCTTCGGGAACGATCCAGCGGGACCTGCGGCTGAAGTGGAGTCCGATCATCGAACAGGGCTCGGTCATAAAATTGACCCTGGCCGTCGAGGATATTACCCAGCAGAAACTCCGCGACAAGGAGCTGGATCAAAGGCGCTCGGAACTCGCCATGATCGCTCAGCTTCTGGATGTCAACGAAGATAGGGCCCGGGCCTTTCTCATGACCGCCGAGCGCCTGCTTCACGAAAATACGAGGTGCCTGGAAAAGGACTCGCTCAACCATGAGGATATTCGCATCCTCTTCGTCAATTCCCATACCGTCAAGGGAGCCGCGCGCACCCTGGGTTTCAACCAGCTCAGCCCGTTGATTCATGAAGCGGAAGAGCAGTATCAGAAGATTCTGAAGCAGGGCGCACCCATCAATAAAACCCTGCTCAAAACGCAGCATGGCCTGGCTCTTGCCATGCTGCAGCAATACAAGGACATCAACTACGGCCGCCTCAAGCGCAGTGAGTCCAGTGGCCAACAGCACCTGACCATCGAGCGTTCCTTCCTGGAACAGTATCATCAGGTGGTTGTGGATGCCCTGCATTCCATTAATAGCAACAGTCTGTCCCTGGATGATTTTGCCAATTTCCTCAAGGATCAGAATCGCCAGCTGGCCGGCCGCATCTTCGACCTGCTGCCCAGCATCTTTCAAAGTTATGAGCCCGCACTGCAGCGTGTCGCGGAAAGCCTCGGCAAGCCGAAACCGAAAATCGTGGCCGACCTGCCGGATGTCGCCATTCATCCGGATATCCGCTCGGTGCTGGACAACTGCATGACCCACATCATTCGCAATGCGATCGACCATGGGATTGAAACACCGGAAGAGCGCAGGAGCAAGGGCAAACCCGAAGTCGGCCAGATCCAGGTCAAAGCCAGGGAGCAGGAGGATTCCATTGAACTTTGGATAGCCGACGACGGCCGTGGCCTTGCCATCGATCGTTTGCAGCAAAGGGCGATGGATCTCGGGTTGGGCCCGAATTTACCCACTCAGGATGTTGCGGAATTGATCTTCAGAAGTGGCATCTCGACCAGTGCGAAGGTCACGGAAATCTCGGGGCGCGGCGTGGGCATGGATGCCGTCCATCGCTATTTCAGCGAGATCGGTGGCAACATCGCGATCGAGCTGCTGGGGGCGTCGGAACCCGGTTATCAAAAGTTCGCCTTCCGGATAAAGCTGCCGCGCAAGATCAAACGAAGCCCGCAGCAGGCCGGAAAATCCCAGGTCGCCTGAAGGAATGCCTAGAGCACCGGCTTTCCTGAAGCGAGCGAGGCGATGTTCAAAAAGCTCGGAATACGCAGCGGCTTGTCCACAAAGAACGTGTTCGACAGTTGAGCGGCATCTTCGCGAAATGCTTCTGAATAACCGGAAATAAAAATGATGGGGGCGGCGTTGTTCAGCCCCTTGCTTCCGCGCAGATGTCTGGTGAATTCCAGCCCATTCAAGGCCGGCATCTGAATATCGGCGCAGATCAGGTCAAATTTTTCTTGCGAACATTTCTGCAGAGCGTCGCGGCCATCCTTAGACCGAACGATGTGAGCGTCTGGAAAACCTTTCAGAAGATTGGCTTCCAAATAGTCAAGGAAGTCCGGCTGGTCGTCTATGATCAGTATATTCACTACCCATCTCCTCTCTCGCACCCTTGCTCCGATCAGCATATTTTAGCAGGTAGGACGCAAGTTTCAAAGACATGGGCTTCCAGGCGGGTTTTACGGGACTTCGGCGACCCGAATGCGGGCCGCCTGCAGGACTCTTACTCAACATCCTCATACACATAAACAGGAATATCGCAGCTTCTCTTCGGTCCATTCAAGGTCAGAAGAAGAGCATCGAAATCCTGAGTTTCGTTCAACTCAAATGTATCGCTGCCGGTTTTCTTGAGAGGGACAACCTGCTCGGCATCGTTCCTGAGGCGCACGCTCTGGATTTCAATGCCGCGACAGAAATCAGGAACATCAAACTTGATGCGGTTGCTCTTGAAGTTCTGGACCAGCTGAATTTCCAGGTCCTTGGCAAAGCCGCCGTCATAAGGCAGATAACCGGCATAGACCTCCCTTTGTTCCTTGACCTTGGTCAGGATATTCAACTCGCAGCGTTCGAACTGATACGAATACTGAGTCAGGTTAAAACGAATCATATCAACCTTCTGATTGCTGTGGGCAAAATAACCACCGTTTTCATGTGTGGTCTTCTGCCAGGCGGATGAACCCTCGTACTTCACGGAAACAGCCGTGGCTGGGATTTCAGGACAGGAAGGGCTTACCGTGAAGAGTACGCGAATGGGATTCATGGACTTGGGCTGGGCCAGTTTATAGTCGAAATAACTGGTGCCATAGGGAACCTGCATCATAAACTTTGTGTGCAGCTTATCATGTGCCGCTTCCGCCCAACTCACCTGACTGACGAGCAACATGAGACTGGCTAACAATTGAACTTTCATCGATCCATCCTCCTTGATCCTGTACTATTGATTTGGAGACAATCTCCACCTAGAACCCTTTGATGAGATCCATGTAGTAAACGCCGTTGAATTCCGTCATGATCCTGAGGTCATTCAGCAAGGGACTGTCCTGCCGTGGATCCAGCACCAATCCGAGCCAGCGTTCGCCTCCTGTCTGGGCATGCACGTAGCGCCCTTTGATATTGCGCACAACATACGAGGGCAAAAGAGGATAGTCGTTCTTGCGAATGACGGTCTGCGCCTCGGGAATCCAAAACGTCATGGCCGGCCGACCTTCCTTGCGTTCCTGCATGAAATAAATCGTACCGATGCGGACAGGCTGCATGGACTGCTGAACATTGGGGGCTGTCCAAATTTCCAGAGATTGATCACGAAGCCAGGTGCCAAAGCATAGCCAGTTCTGAGGAAGGCCAAAAAACATCTGCAGGGTCTGAAGCGTCGACGTCATCGTTTGATAGCAGTTGAGTTCCGGAGCATTCTGAGGCTGCGCATGAATCTGAAAGAAGGCCTTCGATCCAAGGTTCGAACGGAGCAAATTCAGATGCCGCTTCTGCAGAATGAATTCCACAAAGCCATAGGACATGATATTGCGGGGCGAGGGCGTCTGGCCTGTGTGCTGGAGCCCAAAGACGTGTCCCAGCTCATGCACCAGGGTCCAGTACAGCAGAACCTGATCATGTCCACTCCAAGGGTCTTCCGTCAGCTCATAGCCCTGGATGGTACTCAGGCTTTTCTCGGGAGCCAGATAAAGGAAACCTCGGGCCCGCAAATTCTTCTCATCGTATTGGGTGCGCACAGCGAGGGACGCATAGGTCGCATACGATTTGATTTCCTGCTTTTGAGCCGCCGTGAGATAGCCCACCTGCAGGACGAGATCCACAGGGGCCGCGGGATCCTTCGGGCAGGGTATTTTCACAAAGGTCTGGGTTGATATGATGACATCGGCCGTGGCGAAGTTGGTGAAGGAAAATTCATGCTGCCAGTAGGCGACAGCTTTACGAAAGGCGCGATCGACCTGCTCTTCGCTGAGCGAAGTCTGACTTTCATCGATGCTGATGCAGTAGTGGACGGAATCCGTGTTATGCACGAACCAGGCGTTGTTTGCATCCCGGAACAACCCGCCCCCGCCGCTGCTCCAGGCGGCTGAAGCGTCCCAGGACCAAAAGGCCAGTCCCATGATCCAACTCAATTGAAAAAGGCGAGACATATCGAACTCCCCATCCAGCGCGCATCAGCAATGATTTGAACTTCGAGTCAGTTTTAGATATCAAACTGTGAAATGTAAATTGCCTTGTAGGCAACATGGGGACGAATGTTGCATAAAAAGCAAAACTTAAGGTTAACATATGGATATTTTTGTATTTTCTTGCTACCGCACCATCATAAAGAATCTGGTGGCGCAACAGAGGAAGACGGATCCTTCCATCACCTATCAGGATTTGTCGCAATCGATGCGGGTGACAAAATCCCATCTATCCCGCGTGATTCATGGCCGCGCGGAACTCAACTATGATCAGCTGTACCTGCTCTGCAAGTATTTCAATTTGAAAGCGGATGAGTGTGAGTACCTCAGGCTCCTCGTGGAGCTGGAACGGACGGCTCTGGCGGAGAGACGCAAAATTCTGCAGAACCTTATCAAGGAAACACAGCGTGAAAAGATGCAGACCAAAAGGCACATTTCCGCAGGGCCCATACCCGAAGCGAATATGATGTCCTATTACCTGGATCCCCTTCACCAGATTGTGCATGTCGCCTTTGCCATTCCCCGTTACCAGGACAACCCACGCCTCCTGGCTGATGATCTGGGCGTGCCCTGGACGCAATTGGAACGCATCATCAGGCAGCTGGAAGAGATGCGACTGATTCAAGCGGATCAGAACCGGGTCAAGCTTCTCATCGAGGATCTGCATTTGCCGAGGGAATCCGTATTCTACCGTCCCTGGATCAGCCAAGTGAAACTGATGAGCCTGCAGCGTCTGCAACATAATGAAGGCAAGGACGCCTATGCTTTTTCGGTGACGTTTTCCGCCGACGACGAATCGCGGAAACAGATTCTTGGCAGGTTTTTGGATTTCTTGAAGGGGACCGAGCAGAAGGTAAAAAGCGCTGCGCAGGAAAACGTCTATCAGATGTCGTTTGAACTTTTTTCCTGGACCCAGCCGTAAAAGGAAAGTGATCAGTATTCCTCGACCATAAGGTAATAGACATGAGTGTCGACCATGTACTTGTAATCAGCCTCGATTCTGGCGGCGCTCATGACTCCCGAATAAATGCGAATCTCGTCCATATACCCATTGAAATCCTTATGGGTCCCGGAGGTATCCCAAAGGACGCCGAAGCGATTGAAAGGAGTGGACTTAAAGCCCGACTCCGACGACCCGGATCCGTTCAGAACGCCATTGATGTAGAACGCTATCGCGCCGTTCGACTCATTGCGGGTGATCGTCACATGCCGCCAGGTGCTGTCATTCACGACAAAGTCGCTCTTTACTGAACCGTTATCCCCTGCAGTCACCCCGATACGACCGGTATCGTCAAGCCAGCCATACTGAATATCGTTCGGGGTTCCGTTATGCTCCACCCCGGTCAAAGCTGGTGAACTCCAGCCGATATTGGAACCTGTTTGCGCGGTTTTAATCCACGCTGAGAATGTCGCCGTTCGTCCCAGGATGGGAGCCAGGTCATAGCCATTGATTTCAATATGGTCCAACGTTCCCATGAAGCCGATGCTGTTCCCGATCGGTCCCTGCAAACTTTTTGGGTTGGCCATGGCCCGACCATGACGCCCATTGGAGGTGCTATCCTTGAATTGAGGCGCCACCTGTATGGGCGACTCATTCAGATGCCAGATGCCTGCGTAAGCCGACCAGAGAGTGGAGGCCTGTTCCACTGAACTGGCCGCCGCGTTACCGAAATAAAGCTGGATCGTGCCGCTGGACGAGCTGGCAGGAATCTCATCCACCCGCACCCAAATCAATGAAGTTCCGCCCGGGATCCACTCTTCAATTTGATGCGGAAGGACCGTGGAATCCGAGCTGTTGATGAAGCGAAGGTCCGACCCGTCGGCCTTGGCCTGGGCATAAGGAAAGCGCTCCGGTGTGAGTTTGATCAGGACCGGCTGATTGGTGAAGGTCGTCGACTGATCACTGTTATCCAGCTGAATCCACAAGCGATAGGGCCAGCCTGAGTTCCACCATGAGCGGGAGCTGACCACCTGAACCGACAGGTTTCCTGACGACAGACCACTGGATGAGGCCCGGATGTTGCGATTACCCGTTCGGGTTCCCTCGACATAAAACTCCGTACCCGTTTCATAGGCCGGTATCACTGTTGAATTGATGCGATCCGAGCAGACATTGTCGGCATAAGCTCTCATACCGGAGCCAAGACTGAGCGAGACAGAACGATTGCTCGTCGTGATAACTTTGACGTTACCACTGCTGGCAACATCCACCCGATATTTCATGCATTGGTTGACCCCAATACGGGTTGGTCCGGCCACCAAAAGTCGCGAGGGCGTGGAACCGACCGCCAGATTAAAATAGCCCGATTCATAGGTTCCGCCTGTCGCCACAAGGGTCAGACTTTGGTTGGACGTTGTGGTCTTGAAGTACATGAATATTTCATTGGCTGACGCCGGGAAGCTGATGGCGTTGATGGTTGAGCTGCTGCTGCAGCTGTTGGAATCATGAAATGATCCCGTTCCATTATTCACGTCAAGACTGATCGTAGCTGTGACTGGAGCCTCGATAAACTGGTCCAATCCATCGGTCAGCTTCAGAGAGACCGGCACACAGGTGTTATAGGGTATACCCGATGGCGCCACCCAAACAAGAGTGCGCCGGGCGATTTCAAGTTGGAATTCCGTCGTGATCGTCACACCCTGACTTTGGGCCCGGACCACAAAGGAGCAGCGTCCGCCCCTGGACATGGATGGAGTACCCTGAAGCCGGCCTGTACTGGTGCCAATGGTTGGGATGGGGTTCCAGCTAAAGCCGAGACAGGTTGAAGCAGGGTCCAGGCTGTAGCTGACACTGGCGTTCGGATCAGGGTCGGTCGCCACAAAGTTTACGTCCAGACTTTCCCCTTCATAAATCCGCAGAGTCGGGGGCAGAATGGTCCATTCCGGACTTTCCGGGCGATCCAGGACATGGATGATCACATCGTGTGTGATCATACCGCCAAGGCTGGTGGCCGCCAGGGCCAGAAGACAGGTACCGACCGCAGCATCACGGGGGACGCCGTACACAAGTCCCGATTGATTGATGCTGAGGGTCGGCGACCAGCCCGGCCCGCAGGTGGTCCGGGTCGAATCGATGGAATAGTACACGGGATCGCCATTCGGATCATTGGCGTTGACCGTAAAGGACAGGGTACTGTCATCCTGCACGCTCTGGGTTCCAACAGTCTGCGTCCAGACGGGAGGACTATAGGATTGATCGCGCACGGTAAAGTCAACTTTGGGATCAGCAATGAAATAAAGCCCTGGCTTGATACTGATCGTGAGCGTCTCAAGGTCATCATAAGGATCATCAGGCAGAGCGCGCACATAAAAGGTAATCGCCGAAACGCCGTCCTGAAATTCCACTTCGCTCGGGATGGTCGTGAGATCCAGGACCGGCGTGGCCGTACCGGAGACTTCCAGAGCGACCTTCAGGGTACCGCGCGCGGGAAGGCCACGGCGTACTGTCACAGGTACAGTGGTGGTTGCGCTTTCCACAAATTGCGAGACGGTGGTGGCAAGGCCCACACTATAGATTTCAATCTGGAAATTGCGTCCCGCGCTTTTTTCCTGAATGAAAAAGCTGGCATTGGCATCGAGTGTATCCAGAATCTGGGGCAATTGCTCCAGGACCTTCACCGTCACCATGCGACCTGCGTCGCCTATGAATTGATTTTCAGAATGTAGGTTGGGATTGAAAGGCTGACCCGGCATGGGTTCAAAGAACTCCCCGTCGAGCGCAAAGCTGTCGATGAAGACCTTGCAGGACTGATCAAAACGATAGAGTTGAAAGGAATCCTGTGCGGCTCCCAGGCCGGATAAGGCATAACCGCTGGCGCAATTTTTTACAGAGAATTCGACAAAGGAGGCGGTCTGCAGACCAAAACCGGTCGGATCATTTCCTGTCAACGCAGCCCCTGACTGTGTGCTCAAACGAAGTTTAACTTCAAAGTCGGGCGCCTTTTCGGAAGCATCGTCAGCGAGGGCTTTGCGACCGGCGTTCTCTTCTTCACCTGCTGTTGCGGATGAAGTCGTGTTGGGCATGGGTCCAGGATTGCAAGCGACGACCAAAAGCAGCGCGAAGCTCGCTCCAAGTCTACGGATGCATTCCCGCGGGTTCACCGACAAGTGCCCAAAACTCATGATCTTCCCCCCGATTGGACAGTTATCGGCGGCCAGGGGAATTACATTAAAGGACGCCATTTTGTCAGTAATTATGGCATGTTATACGATTATTTTCGCTTCGGGAATATAGCCCGTTTCAATAAAAAGCTTTCCAAAGGGAAGAATCAGGGTCCGCGAATTGTTCGACCATTTCATCGAGAAGTGTCAAGGCATGACCATCCACCGTGCCCTGATCATTCAGGACGGTCGAGGGCAGCTCAGCATGCCAGGTGCCGGAGGGGATGATACCGCAGGCTCCGTAGCGCCGCATCAGGAGGTTTTGCACCAGAACATCTTCTCCGGAATGATAGCGGGGCAGGCGGGACCAGAAGTCGAAGCCGCCCACCTCCCGTAATTTCCTTCTATCGTAGAGGACGCAGGAGGCGACCCATGCCACCTTATAGCGCCGCGTCACACCCTTGGGAAGAGATTGCGCCACATGCCAGAGGTTGGCCGCGCGATGCAATTCAGCCCGCTCCCATTCCAGCGAGTCCGGTTCCACGACTTCAGGTTTGACCGGCCCGTCCCAGTAATCAATGCGCTGCTGGCTGGGACGCACATCATCGCGAAAGGAGAGGCCACTGGGAAAGGCGCCCACAAAACCACAGCGCTCTTCGCGGAGAGTCTGCAGCATTCTCTCCAGCACCCAGGGCTCCATCATCACATCATCATCGAGAAAAAGAACGGCATCGGCTCGCGCTTTTCCCAGAAGAAAGGCTCTTTGCTCAGCAATCCCCTGGGAGGGCACCCGATGGTACCATTCAATTGCGCCGCCGTGCGCTTCAATAAGGCGTCGGAGAGTCCTGATCACGGGCACGTCGGCGACCGGTGCCTGGCTTTGATCCGAAACCACCAGACGGATATAGGTCAAGGTCTGATTGGCAATTCCTGAGAGCGTATAAATCAGAGAATGAAGCCGATTCACTGTCGGCAGAAGGATGTCCACCGGCACCATGGTTTGTTTCCTTATGGGACGCTTATGTCCTGGCGCTCTCCTGTTCATCCTCCCGGCTCGAGCGACGACGACCACCACGGTCTTCCTCGTCCTGATCGCCGTGAACCTCACCATAGGCTTTCATGACGCTCACGGGCGAATCGAATTCCTCATCCGGAAACTGCTCGAGGAGATCGATGATGTCATCGGGAGCCTTATTCTTCCGCGCTGTTTCGATCAGAGTTTCTTTATCTGCGGGATAATCAATCCCTCCCAGAAAACTTTGGACATTGGCCGGCGATGTTCCAGACAGACCTCGTGTCATTGGGAATCCCCCTTTTTGTTTCAATTACTCTCAAACTATTACAAAAAACCGGCGGGAAAAATACTGGAGGGAATGCGCAGGCCGAGAGAGGCGATGAAGTCTCTTTTGTCTGAGCAAATCCATGGATATGTCCCTTGCGTTCGATAGCTTAAGCTTATATCCGTTTCGTCTTTGACTTATCTTGTTTTTAGGGAGGTCAACTATGGTAAACCGAGACACGCAAACAGATTCGGACATGAATCAGAACGCCGGGACCAGCGAGGCTGACGAACGCATCCGTAAGGAGGTCTATAAACTTCTTGAAGCCCAACCGCAGATTGATACTTCGAAACTCGAAGTTCGAGTGGAGAACGGTGAGGCCATTCTTGTCGGCATTGTTCAAAGTGAAGAACAGCGGACCATGCTGGAGGATCTGGTGGCATCCGTCCAGGGTGTGACCGATGTCCAGGACGCTCTTGATCTGGCCACGGATATCCGTGAGGAGGCGTCCCGCATCTCGCAGGAGGACCAAGGGCAGCCGTCTGCACCGATGTAACAACAGTCCAGGCCTCGGGTCGTAGGGCAGATTCCTGTCACCAGGTCCTGCCCTCGATGGCATTGCTGTTTCAAAGGAACAGCACGCGAAAGTGCAGAGCCCCGCGCAAGCGCCAGTAAATGGACAGCAAAGGAATCACCAGGGAGGTCACAATCATTTCGCAGATATGCTTCAGCTGCCGCGACGTATGAGCCAGGCGTTTCTGCAGAAAGCGAAGGGTCAGAGCCAGCCAGACAAAAAACGCCAGCCAGGCCAGCGGTTTGATGGAGAACACAAGACTGCCGCCGAGGACCAAAAGCGCCAGCAGAATTCCGTAATACAACCAAGGCGGATGAGCCTGGATCTTCTCTCCGTAAAGACGAGGATGTTTCTTATAGAGCAGAGCATTGAATAGGCTTTTTTTCTGCTGCCGAAGACTCACGCCCCAGCTGGCTGGCCTGACCGGATGCACCACCACTGCCGATGGAACGTGCTGCACCTTCTGGGGCGGATGCGACGCTTTCGAACATTCCAGAATGGAAAAATAGAGGTCGGAATCCTCCCGCCAGGCCGCTGTGAAACGTTCATCAAAACCACCGGTCCGCTCCAAAATGTTCCTGCGGCAAAAGCAATTGGCGGTGGCGAATTCAGCCCGACTGAGCCCGGCCGCATCCCACTCATAATCGGTGGGCTCAGCAGGCAGCGGAACGTCGATGTAACCCCACAGGGCCGCAACCGAGGGATCAGCAAAGGCCTTCCAACCCTCTTCCAGCCAGGCGCCGTCCGGGATCGTATCATCATCCGTGAAAGCGATGATGTCCGCCCGGGCTCTTTTCCAGCCGGCGTTGCGGGCCCCGGCGGGTCCCTGAGTCTGCACCACCGGGACGTAATGCACAGCGAAGGCACTCTGCTTTTGAAAGTCGAAGACTTCGTCATGCGTCGCGGCATCAGGCCCATCATCGGCAACGATCACCTCGAAATATTCAGGCGCCAGGGACTGACGTGCGAGGGCATCCAGACAGCGCCGCAGCATGTCCGGCCTCTTGTAGGTTGGTATGACGACCGATAGTTTCAAGGATTCAGACACCACGTGTTTCCCCCGATGCCATCCTGAGTTTCGTCACAATGAAGGAGCCCATCACCAGCACATCGAGTGGCGAGGTATAAAAACAGGCCACCGCATCAGCTGGCGTGCAGACGATAGGCTGCCCTTTGGTATTGAAGGAGGTGTTGATCAGAACAGGCACGCCTGTTTTCTGACCGAAGGCCTGGATAAGCTCATAATAGAGAGCATTTTGCTGAGTGTTGACGGTTTGAACCCGAGCCGTCCCATCAATATGGCAAACAGCAGGGATCAAAGGCGCTTTCTCAGGACGCACATCATGCACAAAGAGCATGAAGGGCGACACGTGAACGTTGAGAAACCAGGCCGAGGCCTCCTCTTCAAGGACCACGGGCGCGACCGGCCGAAAATCCTCACGATCCTTGATATCATTGAGCCGGGCCTGCATTTCAGCACGCAGGGGAGACGCGAGAATGGATCGGCTTCCGAGCGCGCGTGGTCCAAACTCCATGCGCCCCTGAAACCAGCCCACGATGTTATCGGCAATCAAAAGATCGGCCACGTCCTGAGCCAGGTGCTCCGATTTTCGGTAGCTCAACTTGGACCGCTTGAGCTGCTCTTCAATCGCCTCATCATCGAAGGCAGGCCCCAGGTAAACATGATCCATCCGATAGGATCGTTTCTGGGCCCGACGCTCTTTCCCATCAATCCAAAGGGCAGCGCCCAAACTTGTGCCGGCGTCACCGGCCGCGGGCTGCACCCAAACATCTTCAAAGGGACCATGATCACGAATTCTGGCATTCATCACGCAGTTGAGAGCGACGCCACCGGCCATGCAGAGATGGGGCAGACGCGTTTCCTGATGCAGCCAATGGGCCAGCTCCAGCACGGTCTCTTCCAGGACCTTCTGCAGCGAGTGGGCAATATCGAAGTGGCGTTCCGAAAACTCCTCGCCGCGCCTGCGCTCGGGCCCCAATCGTTCCACGAGCCGGAGCGGCTGCAGGCGATACTGCCCCTTTCCCGTGATTTGCACGATATCCCGGAATTCCTGCAGGTAGCGTGGCTTGCCGAATGAAGCCAGCGCCATCACCTTGTATTCGTCTGAGGAATGCAGAAAGCCGAGATACGTGGTGACCTCCTCGTAGAGCATACCCAGAGAGTGCGGCATGTGCACCTGGCCCAGGATCTCCATGGATACGTCCTTGCCGAATCCATAATTGGTGGTCGCCTGCTCGCCGCGTCCATCGAGGGTCATGACTGCCGCTTCGACAAAGGGAGAAGGATGAAAAGCACTGGCCGCATGAGCCAGATGATGCGGGACGAAGTGCCACTGAAAGGGACCATCAAAGCGAATGCCCTGAAACCGCTTCGCCAGGTGATGGGGAAAGCCTCCAGCCAGATGCCGCGGTGCATTCAGGATCGAAGACAGGAATAGACCCTCCCACACGGAGTCCCACTGCTCCGGCTTGGGATGGGCACTCGGTTCCATGGGCAGCACCAGACTCTGATCCTGCAGGCCGGTTTTGTTCCGCTGAAGCGCGGGGTCATAGGAATAGGCCACGTGCTCCACATCCTGGAGCCGGATGCCGGCCTCTTCAAGACAATAATGCATCGCATGGAAAGGCAATTCATAGGTCGAGAACGGAATGGGACGTTTGCCGTGCTTGATCCGAGTGAAACGTTCCTCTTCCGCGGCCGCAAGCACCTGGCCATCCTTCACGAGGCAAGCCGATGAGTCATGAAAGGCGGCATTGATTCCCAGTGTATACATGGCGTTGACTCTCCTGAAGTTCCTGTCTGAGTGAGAGTGCGGCGTCCACCACCTCGTCAACGCTGACGCCTCTCAAACAATGATTGTGACCATGGGGACAAACGCTCTTGAAACAGTTGCGACAAGGAACATCCTTGTTCAGGACCCGATGCGGGACCATCCAGGGCGTATGCTGCGGGTTGGTGAGGGCATAAAGATCGACCACGGGTGTTCCAACGGAGGAAGCGATGTGAACAGGGGCGGTGTTATTGGAAATCAAAAGGTCGGCCGCAGCGATCAGGCTGCAGAATTCGGCAAAATCGAGCGATCCAAAGAGTTCAAAAACTCCATCGTCCGGGAGCGATTCCTGCATCGTTTCCCAAAGGCTGCGTTCACTGGCGCTGCCAGTCAGGATGATTTGATAGCCTTCCTCTTCGACAAGCCGCCTGGCGACCTGGGAGAATTTTTGCGGAGGATAGCGTCGGGACGGAGCTGTGGCGCCCGGGTGCATCACGATCCAGGGTTTTGTGGGGTCCACTCCCAGCCGTTGACAAACCTGCTGCGCACGCTGCCAAGCTGCATCCGGAAGGTTCAGCTGCATACGCTCATCGGTGATCGTACAGCCAAGACTGGCGACCAGATCGAGGTGGCGTCTGACCTCATGACGAATGCCTTGTTCCGGTTCAATCTCCTTCACCCAGTGCGTGAGCAATTGGTAAGGGTTTTCCCGGCAATAGGCCGCTCGCAGCGGAATATCAGCCAGATGGCAGAGCAGTGCAGCTGGTAACGGGTTTTGACTGAAGACCGTGAAAATAAGGGCGGCATCAAATTGGTGAAGGCGCAATACCTCGATCATCTCGTGATCCACCTGGCTGCTCACCCGTGAGGGAGTCGCCTTCATCCAGGGCGCTTCATAGACGATGGTGTCATCCACCCCTTGCAGGCAAGCGGCGGCCTTCTGCCCTGCAGGTGATGTCAGGAGGGTGAGCGTACGATCCGGTTGATCCTCGCTGAGGCATCGCAAGGCCGGAGCTGTCATCAGCAAATCGCCCAGCGCGTCCAATCGAATGCAGAGTATGTTTTTTGCCATTTTCCAGGCGTTTTCATTGGGCCACACGCGTCTCCCCCTTCCGACCTGCAATATATCGGGCGGCTTCCACAAGACTGTGGGCCGTGTAATCCGGAACCCGCAGGGCTGAGCTGAAATCCCATTCCGTTTCATGACCATTGTTGATCAGGATCGCCCGGCATCCTGCGCGATGCCCGGCCTCCACATCGTGAAGGATGTCGCCGATAAACCATGAAGCGGACAGATCGATATCGAGTTCCCGCGCCGCTTTCAGAATCATGCCGGGCATCGGCTTGCGGCAGGCGCAGGACACGGCATAGGCTGGGATGCGCCCCGCCGGATGATGGGGGCAATAGTAAAATCCTGCCAGCGGAATGGCCGCCGGCCTGAGCTGGCGCTCGATTTCCTGATATACAGCCGCGAGAGCATCTTCCTGAAAATAGCCGAGAGCCACCCCGGACTGGTTGGAGATAAGACAGAGTTCGTAATCCGCCTGAAGCAGACACGTGAGAGCCTCGACAGCTCCTGGCACCAGCATGATGCGGCGCGGCTCCACATTATAGGGAACATCCTCGATCAAGGTCCCATCCTTATCCAGGAAAATGGCTCGCTTGCGCATGATTCACCGACTCTTCAGGGCCATGAGGTTTCCCCCATCGGCAGTACCATCAGTTCGGGAATCGTGGTTTCGCGCGGCATTTTCAGGACCTGAGCAATCGCCTCGGCGACATTCGCGGGATCCTGCAGAGTATCGACATTGATATCGGGGAAGCGATCCAGGAGGAAAGGCGTCCGCATGCCGCCACAGATCACGGCGGTCACCTTCACGCCCTGCGGTCGCGCTTCCGTGTGCAGAGCATGACTGAATCCCAAAAGACCCCACTTGCTCGCATGATAGGCTGAGGCATTGGGCCAGCAGCGTTTAGCCGCGGTCGAAATGATATTTATGATGTGACCCGCTCCCTGCTCACTCATGGCCGGCAGGACGGCCCGGGACAGCAGAAAGGGCCCGCGAAGATTGGTCTCCATAATATTGTCCCAATCCTCGGGCGTGAGTTCCTGGATGGAAACCGTGCGATCGACGCCGGCATTGTTCACAAGGACATCGATTTTTCCATACTCGGATAGAATGCGGTGAACGCCACTCTGAATTTGCTCATGGTTTCTCACATCAAGTTCCAACGGATGCGCATGCAGTCCGCGTTCCGTGATGGACGCCGCCGTTTGCCGGGCCTGCTCGACCTTGAAATCGCAGACCACCACCCGCATGCCTTCTTCCGCCAGTTTTTTGCAGGTGGCCTGCCCGAGTCCCTGTCCACCGCCGGTGACCATCGCGACCTTTTGCGTTCCTTGCATGTTCTCTTCTCCTAAAAGCGTATGAAGTCAGACTTCGCTCTTTGCTTATGAAAGGACTTGGACTGCATGCCTTCGAAAATGACGTTTTCGTACATGCGACTCAACTGCTCCACCACCTTCTGCCAGGTAAAATAATGGTAGGCGCGCGTTCGAGCCCTCTGGCTCATGATCAGGAGATCCTCCGGGTGCTCAAAGAGCAGACTCAGGCGGTCGCCTATGGCCTCGGGATCATCATGGGGAACCAGAAATCCTGTCCTGCCGTCCTGCACGGAATATTTGATGCCACCCACGCGCGAGCCGACCACAGGTTTGCCGCAGGCCATGGCCTCCACCGGCGTGATGCCGAAGGGTTCATACCAGGGTGTGCTGACGAACACGTCGGCCGCACTGAAATAGGTGACAATTTCCTTCCGGGATTTCCGCCCGCAAAAAATCACCTTGTCCTCGATGCCCTCCTCCGCCGCGATGGTTTGCAGCCGGCCGATTTCGGGCGTCAGTACCGGATCAGGTGCCTCGGATTCACCGCCCACGATCAGCATCTGCGCATCCTTTTTCCAGCGCCGGACGAAATGCGCAAAGCCACGGATGGCCTGATCGACTCCTTTTCGCGGGACCAGACGGCCCAGCTGCAGGACCGTGGGGATGTCAGGTTTAACTCCAATCACCTGCCGGGCGATCTCCCGATCCTGAACCTGAAATTCCTCGGGATCGAACCCACACGGAACCATGGTGATGCGATGGGAATCCGCCTCATAGAAACTGATCAGATCGGAACGATCCTGTGGGCACTCTGCGACGATTTGATTCGCTTCGGCCACGATGCGATCCTCGACCTCGAAGCGAACATCCGGGAAAAGATCCTGATCACCCTGGTAAAGGCGTCGGACGCGACCCAGGGCATGAAATGTGATCACAAAGGGTATATTGAGGATTTGTTTCAGATCCGCCGCGACGAGACCTGACATCCAGAAATTGGCGTGGATCAAATCATAGCGCTTGCGTTGAGCCTTGCAGAACTTCAGCATATAGAGGGTGAACTGAGGCATGTACTGGTAGAGGTCCTCTTTGGGAATCCAGCGGGCCGGGCCTGCCGGAACATTGATGAGCCCAATCCCGCGGTCGAGGACTTCCACTTCCAATTTGCGCTCGTCGTCGCGCCGGGTGAAGATATCCACATGATGACCGAGAGCCCGCAGATGGCGGGCGACCTGAGCCACGTAAAGGTTCTGCCCTCCCTGATCCACTCCTCCCAGGATTCCTTCCGGTGATGCGTGCTCACTGATGATAGCTATGCGCCTTGCCACTCCAACTTCTCCTCGTAAAGAGCTTGACCTGTCGGCTGCCGGGCCCAGCTGTGACCGGTTACGTCAGCCAGCGTTTCACACCAATCGCGAATGAAGCGTCCCAGGGCAAAACGCTCCAAAGCCACCTGCCGGGCTTCCCTGCTCATTCGTTCGGCTTCTTTTGGGGTTTGAATCAGATGTCTCATGGCATCAACGAGCCGATCCACGTCGGTGTCGATGTATCCGGACCGCCCATTCTCAACCACCGTGACCATTTCCGTGGTGGCGAGACCGACGATGGGCATGCCGATCATCATCGCTTCGCAAACAGCCAGACCCAGGCTTGTGTAGCGAATCGGGTTGAAGAAAAAGCGATAGTGGGATTGATAGGCAAAAAGATCGGCATGCCTGATCTCACCGATGCCTCCCGCTTCCTTCCACCCCATCCCCACGAGGTCGAGGTCCACCCTGCTTTTCGCGTGCTGAAAAATATCGAGTCCAAGACGTCGTCCCCGCTTTTGCATGTTATTGACGACCACAATCCCGCGTTCGAGATTGCCACGATAGGAAATATCAGGCGGGGCTTTCACTCCATGTTCAATCACCCGGGTCGGCGAACGCCCGCAGTCCCACATCAGACGATTGAAGGGCGTGACATGAACGATCAGGATTTCCGGGTCATCCACCGGATGTTTGGTATCCGTCGGATGTTCCCGGGGTGGATCATGCTCCAAAAATATTTGAGGCAGGCGCAATTGCCGATCGGAGAAAATACGCGGTCCCTCGTCACGAAAATTTCCAGCCTGCTGGTAAAGGATGCAATCGATGTCGAGATCCCTCACGCTTTCGAGAGGCACCTCTTTCAGGTTGTCAGGCCATGGATAGCTTGGTGTTCGGCCGATACAGAAGCCGGATCGATCCCTGTTCACCGGAATGAAAATTTCATGAGGGATGTGCGCGAGGTAGTAGAGGTAACTGCCATGAACATGCCAGGTGAAAATCTTGAGTGACCGCACATAGACCTCTCGCTGAATTGCTTCAGTAGGCACTTTACGTTGATTGTCTGCAGAAAATGAATCCTCAAGATATCGCAGCGAAATATGCCGTTGGAAAAAATGAGGTGGCTCGAAAAAGATTCTGATAGTTTTTGTGCACTATTGGATTTACACTCGCAACGCAACGGCAATGAGGACCTTGCTTAATTTTTAAACAGCAAGCCGGACCTGCTGAATTTGGCTCCTGCTGGGCAACTTCTGTTGTTCGGTCTTCTCCTCCTCATTTCCACGTTCTTTATTCTTCCTGTGTCCACCGTTCCTGCAAGGAAAGCCATGCTTCAACGCGTTTATTCGCTGTTCGGTTCTTTGTTTTTTACTCAAGCTGAAGACCTCATCAAAAAAGCACGCCAGACGCCACTCGATCCGTCCGATTTGCCTGAACTGCCCGCAAAGAGCGATCGTTTCCCCCAGGCCTTTTCCGATGTGAAGGCTGGCAGCGGCTCGCAGCTTATTCTTCATATCCTTGACATCATGAAAAAAGACATCGGCACGGCCGCTCTTTTGGGGCTGTTTTCGGCCCTCTGTAGTCTGTCCATCCCGCTGCTCATCTTCCGTCTGGTTGATTTCGTCAACCAGGCGGCGCGGGGCGATCTTCAACTCTCCCTGGGACTGGCGGCCGGCTTTTTCCTTTGCCTGGTCTCAGCGCTGACAGGCCTTCTGCAGCAGTACTATCTGCATGCCTGCCAGAAGTTTTTAATGCACATCATGAGTGGCCTGAATCTCAGAATTTACCAGCATGGCCTGACGCTGACGCGCTGCAACCAGCACAAGCAGACGACCGGGGACCTGGTCAATCTCATGAATATGGATGCCGAAACCCTGGGCCGCGGTTTCATTGATTTGGTGGAAGTCTCGCTCAAGGCCTTCATGGTTTTGGCGACCTCATGGATGCTGATCGATCTTCTGGGATGGGCTGCGGTTCTCGGTCTGTCTGTTCTGGGCATCACAGCTCCCCTGTCGCGCTTTCTGATTCGGAACTTCATTCGCCTTGATGGACAAATCATGGGAAATCGGGATCGACGCGTTTCCCTGGTGTCCCAGGTTCTTTCCGGTATCCGGATCGTCAAATACTTTGCCTGGGAACCCCGGATATTGGCCGAGACGCAGGCCATTCGCAAAAAAGAGACCGACGCCCGCTGGCGCCTTTTTCGCAGCAATAGCCTCGCGCTCTTTATCTGCATGAGCAGCAGTCTTCTGGTCGGTCTCGTGTCCTTTGGAGCCGCCTGGCAATCGGGTCGCGCTTTGGATGCGGCCGTCATTTTCTCGAGCCTTGCCCTGTTTGGAATGCTTGATGGACTGGTTGGCAACCTTACCGACTCGGTTTCCATTTTAAGCGCCGCACGGGTCAGTGCCGGGCGCATTTCCCGATTCCTGAGTGATGGCAGGGCTGCGGAAACGGCTCCGCAGGGCCAACGCTACAAAGGTCCCCTGGGCCTGACCTTTCGCAAGGCCTCCTGGCAATACCGGGACGCTGATCAGCCCGTTCTCACGGATATCAACCTGGGCATTCAACCCGGCGAAGCGGTCGCCATCATCGGACCGGTCGGCAGTGGAAAGTCGAGTCTCCTGCTCGGAGCTTTGAAGGAGATTGCCCTTGTTGAAGGTCAGATGAACTGGGATGGCCTGCCTGCCGGTCACAAGCCTCATGTCGCTTATGTACCGCAAACGCCCTGCCTTTTGAATGCCACGCTGCAGGATAATCTCTGCCTTGGACATAAACTGGTCGATACCCATGCCTTGGATAAGGCCATCCACGCCGCCTGTCTGGGACCGGACATCAAACGCCTGCGCGGTGGCCTGCAGGCTGAAATAGGCGAACAGGGTTTGAATCTCTCCGGAGGACAAAAGCAGCGTGTGAACCTGGCCCGTGCGGCCCTGCTGGATCCCCAGGTGGTTTTGCTCGATGACGCCATTTCTGCTGTCGACTTTGCCACGGAAGACCAGCTGATGCGTCGGCTCATCTTTGGCCTCTGGCAGAAGAAAACGCGCCTGGTCGTCACCCATCGTCTGCGGCACCTCGCCCGTTTTGATCGCGTTCTCTTTATCATGGATGGACGAATCATCGGCAATGGACCGGTCGCGGAACTGCTCATCCATAACCAGGCCTTTCGCGACTTTTATAACGACGCGCAGCAGGGCCACACCAGCGATGAGGATACCGAGGAGCCTGCAGCAACCCGGGACGCAGCGGCCCCCTCTGCCGATTCCACGGAGACGCGCATCACGCAGGATGAAGATCGGGCTTTTGGTGCCGTTCAAGGAACGGTCTATAAAAGTTATTTCAAGGCCCTGCTGCAATCCCGCCGGGGACATTTCGTGGGGATGGCCTGTCTGATGCTGATGGTCAGTCTCCTGAGCATTGGTCTGCCTCTGCTGCAAAACACCTGGCTGGCGTTCTGGTCGGATCACTATCACGCGACGCGACCTGTGCCGCATGATTTATGGTCACTTCTGCCGTCGTTCATTCAGCAAACGCCCGGCGCTCTGCTCGCCTGGGGGGCCCTGGGCCTTCTGACGATTATCGCCGCCGTGGGTCAGCAAATGCTTTGGCTGAGACGATCCCTGATTGCCGGCATTCGCCTGCATGATGCGGCGTACTCGGCGGTTCTGCGGGCGCCTCTGGCGTTTTTTGATAGCACTCCCGGTGGACGCATTCTGAACCGCTTTTCGCGTGACGTGGATGCGGTGGAGCGCGAGGTGGCTTGGAATCTGGAGCGAACGCTGGTCCCAGTGTTTCATGCCTGTGCCGCTCTTCTGCTTCTTCTGATCAACCTGCCAATTCTGGCCCTGGTGATCGCCCCGGCCCTCTTCATTTACCATCGCTTTCAAAGGGATTACCGGAAAGCCAGCCGCGACGCCCAGCGTATTTTTTCGATGGCCCGCTCGCCCCGTCTGGCTTTTTTCAAGGAAACGCTGCAATGCACCGCGATCATTCGTGCCCATGATCAGGCGCCCACGTTCACAGCTCGTTATCAAACGCTCTTCAGACAGTTTCAGGAAGGGTTTTACGGCACCGTCCTGCTGAATCGCTGGTTCTCCGTTCGCGTCCCCCTGCTGGGCGGGCTTCTGTCCTTTGGCCTTGTCTCAACGATACTGCTCCTGGCTTCGGCGGGACGCCTGGCCCCCGGTATTGCCGGTCTCGTTCTGGTCTATGGCACAAGGCTCTGGGATCATCTGAATAGTGCGATTCGCAGTTTCACCACAGTCGAATCCAATATGATAAGCGTGGAGCGCCTTCAGCATTTTCAGTCGCTGGAAGCCGAACAGGATAGTCCCGCCGTGGATTCTCCCGTCACAGGGGATGCACAGTGGCCTCAAAAGGGTGCTGTGGAATTTGAGAATGTAAGCGTTCGCTACGCGGCGAATCAGCCACTGATTCTGAAGAACTGCAATTTCCAAATCCAGCCGGGACAAAAGGTTGGAATTATCGGCCGGACCGGGGCGGGTAAAAGCACGCTGCTCCAGGCTCTCTTCCGCTTCATCAATCCCTGCAGTGGGCGCGTGCTGATCGATGGCGTGGATACGGCCACGATTCCCCTGCATCGCCTGCGCCGTTCCATTGCGATCATTCCGCAGGATCCCCTGCTCTTTCAGGGCACGCTGCGCAGCAACCTGGATCGCTTTGAACGCTTTTCGGATCAGGACATCTGGGCTGCTCTGAGGCGGGCTCATCTTTTGGAATGGGCGCAGCGTCTGCCTTCAGGACTCTACGAGGAGATCAGGGAAAATGGAGGCAACCTTAGCCTGGGGCAGCGCCAGCTGCTCTGTCTGGCCCGGGCTCTCCTGCTTGATACGCGCATCATTGTGATGGATGAAGCGACCGCGAGTGTGGATGTGCTGACGGACAGCCTGATTCAGCAGACCATTGAAGAGGAATGTCAGGACCGGACGGTTCTGATGATTGCCCATCGACTGGAGACGCTGGAGCTCTGTGACACCATTATTGAAATGGTGGATGGCAAAGCCCGAATTCATGCAGACGACCGCTTCGAGGCTGCTGCGGCATTGGACACGGGCGTCCATGCTTCCTGATGGAAGGTTTCAAAACGTTCCCGTATAGGAAGCGCAGGACCGGCAAATATCAGGAGGCTGAGGCGAGGCCAGCTGTTGACGGAAGGCTTCATACGCCTTCCCCTGCCAGAGAGCGGCGAAAGGTTCGGATCGAATGCGTCCAAAGTTAAAACGATCCGGGGTGGCGATCATGCAGCAGGGCATTGCGTCACCGCGATAGCTGAAATAGGCCCGTTTCCAGGGCCAATCGCAACGCTTGTCTCCCGGGACATCATCCGCGTATCGTTCCTTTTGTATCCGCGGGAGGCGCAAGGACATGCCCGCCTCGGTCGCCCGCTCGCGCGCCCGGCCAAAGACCTCCTCGATGACAGCAGGTTCCACACGTTCCAGAGTCTGTTCGTTCACATAGTCACGCATGCTGTGATAATGCGCGGGCAGGGAGCCTTCCCCATAATCATGGCAGAGGTGCTGCACCCAAAGCTGTTTCACAGGCCACCGCTGGCAGAGACGCACCAGGTCCGGAAGCTCGTGAAGGTTCTGCCTCATCAGCACCATCACAATATGCAGGTCGGGACCTTGCCCCTGAAACCGCTCCTGGGTGCTGGTGAAGAGTTCCAGATTCTTCAGAACCGTGGACCAGCGGGAACGCACCCGGATGCGTTCATAGGTGGCGGCCGTCGAACCGTCCAGCGAGACATGCATGAGGCTGAGGCCGCTCGTCATACAGGCCTCGGCCCGGGAGCTGTTGAACAACGTGAGGTTGGTGTTCACCGAGACCTTGACGTTCCTTCCGGCTGCGAAACGCACCATATCAAAGAACCGTGGATGCATCAGAGGTTCACCGAGACCCTGCAGATGGAGTTCCTCCATGCTGGGAAATTGTTCCATGAGATGGGTGAAGAGCGCATACTCCATGAACGCCGGCGGGCCATGGGGTGGACCGTCCTGCCGAAACTGAATGGGACACATCTGGCAGCGTAGATTGCATTGCCCGACAGGTTCCATCTGGACGAATCGCGGAAGTTCCATCACAACTCCCAGGTCTGGACTCGAGCTTTCATTTCGAACGCACGGGTTTCATGCGGCTGCAGAATGCCGGAGGTTCCCTGCTGAAAAGCCGTTTCAAGATCAAAGGGAATGTTGGTGCAGGGTTCAAGGATCAAAACATAGTGATCCCGAAAGCCCGAGAAGCTGGAAAAAATCCACACATAGGGAAAGTCCTGAGTCGCGAACGAAAACATCAGTTCCGTGCGGCTGGCTGGATTGCGGACTCCACACCAGCCGTCCTTCAGGTATCTGGCATAAAGGAATTCGCGACTGTAGGAGGCTTTGGCTCGCATTTTATCCATGCGCACGGGTCGTCCTTCGGCATCCTTCACAAAGGGGAAGGCCGTGCGTTCAGGCGAACCCGCGATCATGCTGAATCCAAGCGCCACGGGCTCAAGCTCGCAGTCGGGCATGAGCAGCTCATCCCCCTCTTCGATGGCAAGGGCCGGATGCTGCTTGAAGAGGTAGGCCTGCGGCTCGGCACTTCGATTGCGCAGGGCATGCCTGATAAGGACTTCCGTTCCCTGGGGCTCCAGGACTATGGTTTTCTCCACCGTCAGGGGCATGCTTTCGCATTCCATGGACATGGAAATCCCGAGGGGCGAGGATTCCTGAACTTCCCAGGGCTGGCTCCATAATTCGCCGTGATCGTACATCGTGCGGCCACGAAAAGGATCGGCCGCATCACTCGGGAAGACCTCATCCCAGCCGCCCGTCCAGTTTTCATCAAATGATGCGCCGCGCGGTAACGTGCGGCCCTTTGTGGCATCATAACCAGGCGGATGCCAGACCCATTCCTTTCCCGTTTTTCTGTCGACAAAGGAGTCGATACGCCCTCCCAGATCGGGTCGAACTTTTATGCTGAGCCCTTCGTTCATCAATAAGTAATCCTTGCCAATCATCAGGCTTCCCCCTCGTAACAGAAAAGTTCCTTATATCACTCAGGCTCGCTCTTTTACCAATCCGTGAGATTAGGGAGATGACCGCACCCATCGAGAAGTCCCAAGGCCTGTGTCGTGATTCGGGCCGGTGACATGTCCTCAGTTCGGTCCACCGCCACGTGGCGTTTGGAATCAAGGGGGGCCCAGCGTTGAGGGCTCGTTGCAGAAAAGAGGACAACACTGGGCACCCGCAGCGCGGCCGCGAGATGCGAGACGCCGGTATCATTGCAAATGAGCAGACGGCTGTGCTGCAGAAGAAGAGCCAGCTCACCGAGCGGGATATGATCCGAGGCGGTATCGAGGGCCTCGTGCGACATGGACGCTTGCACGGCTTGAATAATATCGCGCTCATCCCTGGCACCGGTCAGCACGATGCGAAAACCTTCGGCGGCCAGGGCATCCGCCACGGCAGCAAACTGTTTCGGGGGCCAGCATTTGTGTCGGGACCTGGCGCCCGGATGGATGCATACGTATGGGTTTGTTTGAATTTGAGGGAACCAGCTTCTTTGCTGGAAACCTTTTCTGTCAATTTCAAAGAGAGGAAATTCCAGTTCGGGGCTGACGTTTGCGATCCCGAGATTTTTCACGACCCGCAGAAGGCGCAGGATTTCGTGTTCATCGTCCTCGACGGGAACAAAAGTTTCGGGATGCGGCTGATAGTGTCCGGGCTTGACCATGCCGGCGACCTCTTTTGCACCGAGCAGACCAATAAGAGGGTTGGTGATCAATCCTGTCCCATGCATCTGCAGGGCAAGGTCAGCCTTCATCTCCTGAACCTGATGGAGGAACGACAAAAATCCGCTGGCATCGAAAGGCCGTTCCGGCAAACCCGGATAGCCTGGGAATTCCACGAATTCATCGAAATACCTGGGATAGCGCCGAATCCATTCCCTGGCCCACGGCAGGCCGATCAGAGTGATCGATGCGTGAGGATAGCCCTCGCGCAACGCGCGCATGGCCGGGATGGAACAGAGCATGTCGCCAAGGTAAAGCGCTCGGAGGATAACGATCTTCATGCATCCCTCGCTCGTGAGCCTGCCTTCATGCTTAGCCTGAAAGCGGAGAGAACGACTAGATCGTCGCCTTGGGCTGGGTTAAATACCCAGGGCCTCTTCAAGGAAACGGAAACGTCCCCACATAAAGACCCAGCGCGTTCTGCAGACTATGCCCCAGCATGGCCGCAGCCAGACCATAGCGGGCGCGAAGAAGTCCAAGCACCAGCCCCGTGGGAAAAATGCCGGAAGCCAGGGCAAGATAATGGTGGACATCGGGCGAGGAAAACATGTGAGCCATGGCGAAGAGGAGAGCCGTGAGAGTAACGGCAGAGAAGGGACTCAGAACCTTTAAGGCCCGGGTCAGGGTCAACTCCCGATACCAGATTTCTTCCAGAATGGGAACGAAGACAATGACAAACCAGGGAAAGAGGCTGTCGCTCATGGATGGGAAACTGAACTCCATGGGGTGCAGTCGTGTTTCCCCGAGGACCTGCAAAGAAGAATCATTGAGGAAGAGGGAATTCACGATCCGGGAGCAAAGATTGCCGAGAAGTATTCCCGACAAACATCCTGCACCAACCGCAATCCATACCCAGATCCGCGTCAAGTTCTGATACTGCATGACGCCGCGTAACCTGGGGCCCACCAAAAAAAGCCCCAGCAGCAGGGGAGCCACGAGGAGCCCCAGGGATGCATAGCCGACACGATCGGCCGGAATCCTAACCCCCCTGAACTCCAGAAAGAGCCGAAACAAACCATACTGCAGGGCCGGGAGGGCCAGCCCCCAGGCCACCACACGAGCGAGCGCAAGCCCATACCTTAACCTTTTTGACATTGCAGCCTCTGCATTTTTCAAGCCTTCCCATCCGCGTCATGAAGACCATTATGACATTTTCTGTACCCCTCTTGTGTACAGAAACTCAAGGTCGGCCTGGACCTGTTCTGTCACCTGTCGAGCGTTTATGCGAGAAGAAGGCGTCACATGATGAACTCCCATGAAGGAAAGGGAATCCTATGAAAATGTCTCGCGTTACCTTCGGTCTTGCCCTGGCTGCCCAGGCTCTCTTTGCAACGGTTGCGTCCGCTCAAAGCCACCGTCCCGGCACCACGGGCGTCGGCCTCAACATTTACTGCGATCCGATCGACACAGCCTATGCCGGCGGCAGCCCTCTGTTCAATGAAGCCACCGGGGAATTCACCAGCCGTGAAGACTATCTGGCTCAAAAACAGCTGAATACGTTCTGCGAGCCGATCGACACCATGTATGCCGGCGGCAGTCCGCTGTTTAATGAAGCCACAGGGGAATCCATCAGCCTCGAGGACTACCTGGCCAACAAACGCTGGGCCCGCGGCGTCAACCAATATTGCGATCCCCTGGGAACAGTTTACATCGGCGGCACACCGCTCTTTGACGAGACCACCGGCCGTCGGGTGACCAAAGAGGAATACCTGGCCGCGCGCAACTTCAATATTTATTGCGATGCCCTGGGAACCGTTTATGCCGGCGGCACTCCGCTGTTTGACCCAGCCACCGGTCGCACCCAGACTTTAAGGGCTTATCTTGCCAGGAAGTTCGTCATCCTGCGGTAATTACCCAGACGCAGTTGGCAGGCCTACTCTTCAGGCTGATCCATTGGTGTAGCATGGCATTGACTTAAGCCGGATCTTGGCCTAGTAAAGGGGCGGAATCTTTAACTGGTCCCCTTCCCTTTCGGTGCCTATGCCATCCATCGTTCAGTCCATACTTCTTTCTCATCCTGGCGTTCCAGCTTTGGAAAGATTGATCGTTATGAAAAAAATGGAGAATAGCACCTTCACCAAAAACTACGTGACCCGCCGCGTGGGACTCAGCTCACGCGGATATCTGACTGATGTTTTCAAAGGCCGTAAAAAGCTCAGCGCGCGCTTTGTCAAACCTCTGGTGGCGACGCTGGATCTGGAACCTTTTGAAGCAAGCTATCTTGAGAAAAAACTTCTGCTGGAAACGGAATACGCGAAGTCACAGGAGACGCGCGAGGACCTTCTGGCAGAACTCCATATTCTCGAGAGGAATTTCCGCTCCATGACGCTGACGGTCGAGGATCACTTCGATGTCTATGCGCTGTCCCTGGTTTATCTGAGTCTCTTCCTGTTTCCCGATAAGAAAGCCAGTCAGCGTGATCTCCTGAAAATTCTCGCGATCCTGCCGGCCGCGACGATGGAACGTTCCATCATGTTTCTCTTGCAAAAAGGCCTGATTATTGAATCCGACCACCGCCTCATGGTGAACCCGGACAAGGATTTTTCCTTTCTCAGTGCACAGTACAGCGCGTCCCAGGAGATCGCTTATCTGAAGAAGAGTTTTGCTGAAGGGATTGACCGCCTGCCGCTTCTGCAGCAGCAGCGGGATGATGTTATCTTCCATAGCTCGGTCCTGACGGTGAAGCGCAGTGAATATCGGGAATTCATCAAGAAAATTAAACAGGATTTCCGGACCTATCATGCGGAGCTGGACCATCAGCACCCGGATACTCTTGTTCGTTTCAATGTCCAACTTTATCCCATATGAAGAAGGAGTCTGCAATGAATGCATGGCCTCGTATCCTTTGGCTTGCCCTGTCCCTGATCGTATCGGCAAAATCCCTGGCTGCCAGCAAAGCACCGGATTGGGAAAAATGGATCTTTGAGCGACTCGCTAAGCATCCGGAATTTGAAGTCACACTGCATGCAGACGAGGCTGTGATCCTGACCCATGGGGCCGAGTACTATGCTGCGTTTGCTGTGGTGAAGAGTGAAATCCATCCTCTGATCTGTGCCTATGCAGCGGTCATTGATCCGGCCATCGGCACGGAACCTGGTCATTATACGTTGAAACCAGGCTATATCTGTGGTGATCGTACCGCGATTCAGCCTTATGATGGCCTTTTTGAAGTCAAGATTCCCTGGTGTGGCGGTGAAGTTTGTGCGAATCCTGCCATCGGTGTGGGCAATCTTAAGGTTCGTCCCGACCGTAGCCTGACACTCGACAACCTGCCTTCCAAGTTGCCGGTGAAGGTTGATGGGCATCTGTTGCATCACTTCGATCCATCCTTGCCTGTCGCGGGCCACTGATCCGGTGCGCCGCCCTATGGATGCAGGGTGGCGCGTGAATTTCCCGCAATCTTAACCGAAGTTTCCTCGATTCTTTTTCCCGCCTTGTTCTTCCATTCAAGAATGCGCTCTACGATAGGCCGACTTCAAACGAACCGCGGAGAGTGCAATGCGTGAACTCAAAAACCTTAGGGTGAATCGACGTCAATGGCTGGGTCATTCCATCAGCGGCCTCGGTCTTCTCGGAATAGGCGGCGGCGGCCTCAGTTCGCTTGTCACCGCAAGTCCCCTGCTGGATTATCGGAGCCTTCGCCATATCGGGCCTCTTCAGGCGCCGGATATCCATGGCCTGAGGCTGCCCAGAGGCTTTTCCTCACGCCCCCTTGCAAGCTCGGGCAGCGCGGTCCGTCTTGCGGAGGGTCGCCTGAGCAGCCACCTCTGGCATGAGGCTCCGGATGGTGGGGCCTGTTATCCGACAGAGGATGGGGGTTGGATTTATGTTTCCAACTCCGAAGTCGATCATGGGAAGGGTGGCGCGGGGGCTCTGCGGTTTGATCGAGTGGGTCGGCTTGTGGATGCCTATCCCATTCTCAGTGGGACCGATAACAACTGTGCGGGAGGGGCCACGCCCTGGGGAACCTGGCTGTCCTGTGAGGAGGTGGAAAGGGGTCGCGTTTTTGAATGTGATATTTATGGTAACGGTGCCGAGCTGCGACAGGGTCTGGGTTTCTTTGAACATGAAGCGGTCGCGATCGATCCCATTCGCATGCAGGCTTATCTCACGGAGGATACCGGGGATGGCTGCTTCTATCGTTATACACCGCAATCCGTGAATCAGGGTCGCATGGACCTCGATCGTGGGCGGCTTGAAGTGGCTATCGTGGACGGGGGCACTGTATCCTGGCAGCGGGTGAGTCAGCCCAACCCTTCATCGAGTCAGACGGCGACGCGCTACCAGGTGCGCGACGCCACGGCTTTTGATGGGGGAGAAGGCATCTGGTATCACGAGGGACGGGTGACGTTCACCACCAAGGGTGACAATCGCGTGTGGCAGTATGAGATTGAAACGCAGCAGATCACAGTCATCTATGATCGTCGGACAGCGAAGAACCCCATACTCAGCGGCGTTGATAATGTTACCATCACGGGCGATGGTCATGTGCTGGTGGCAGAGGATGGCGGCGACATGCAGATCTGTGTGATCGGGCCCGCGGGTGATGTCTTTCCTCTCCTGCAAATCGTGAATCAGGATGACTCGGAAATCACTGGCCCGGCCATTAGTCCAAGTGGCGATCGGCTGTACTTCAGCTCGCAAAGGGGCGGGTCCATGGGCAAGGGTCTGACCTATGAGGTGCTTGGGCTGTTCCATTGAACGCCAGACTCTGCGTCTTCCGAGCTTTACGACCGGGCCTTCCCATTGAGGTAGCGCGCGGTGAGCATCATCCTCGCATTTTTCGTGGCATTGATGGACGGTGCATGCACAACACGCATATCCATAAGATAGACATCCCCAGCCTTGCCACTCATCTCCAGGACCCGCTCGGCCGTCGGTGCCAGATCACGCGCGCGATGCGAGCCTTGGATCGCCACCGTGCCCCCGCCATGCGGCGCGACATCGTCCAAAAGCACGAAGACTTGAATGCCCGGGATCACATCCCGGGTCGCGACATCCACATGCCAGCCCACTTCCGGAATCGACCACGCGGCTTTCTGCGGCGGCGTGACAAGGATTTGGGGGTGGGCCTGGCCTGCAGACAGTTCGCAGCCTCCCAGAACGTTCAAGGCGCGGATCAGATCGCCGGGAATGACCTCATCGAATGCGGGATGATGACGAAGCAACTGGCCGATCTTTGTCGCGACCTGAAAAAGAGACACGCTTTCGAGCTTTTTCGTCTGCCATTTGCCGTTTTCGCGCAAGCGTAATCGCGTAAGCTCCTCAAGAATGCGTTCCTTGACCGGGAGGGTCCTGTTCCTGGGAATGAGACCTCTCAAGCAGAGAATTCCTGTCTCATGGAACAGAGCTTTTTGGGTTTCATCGAACGTCACGCCTTGACTCTCCAAAAGGCCAACCGGCCCACACCGGTTGGCTTCACTCATCTATTCATCAGTATCAATCTCAAAAATATCCCACATATCAGCCAACGAGACAACCTTGTAGTTGCCATGAACCACCGATCCGTCCGCGGCGGTATTCTCATCATCATGCACCACCAGAAGTCCTTCCGGATAAGCCGAACCAAAATCCCCACTCTTCACGGTCAGACCATCCGTCAGCGTAATGGCATCCGAACCGAAAGCTATTCTAAAATTGCCCAGCCACTTGACGTCATCCAGGGCATAGAGCGTAAACTCCGAAATACCCTGACTGGAAAACAGCAGATAGGAACGTCCATCCGCATGCAGTATATCAAGTCCTTCAATATCATCCGTCACCCGCGGCTTGTCCGCACTCTCCCAGTCCTTGATATCCGTCCATGAACCCTGCACCTGAATGATCAGCTCCGGCCTGGCCTCGGATTCCTCGGTATCGATCTCCCAAATCCCAAAGTTTTCCATCCCCACATAAAGCTTCTCCGTCTCCGAATCAAAGACACAGCCTTCCAGGATGAAACGCTCGCCCAAATTTTCCTCCAGCTCCTCCTCCTCACCTTCCGCGATCGTTTCCTTGGTCACGATGCTTTTGATCAATTCATCCTGCTCCGGCTTGATCAAAGCCGCAAGGTCCCGAGTGGATTCCAACCGCACCTTATTCTTTTCATCCAGGGTATATTGATAGAGTATCCCCGATTTGGTCGGCAAATAAACAGTCACCTCAGCATCATCCGATCCCTCCGCCAGGCATAATCCATAAGGCTCAAAAGCGTCCCCCTTCTCATCCACAAGAGGCGCACGCCCGGCAAATCGAACCTTGCCGCGACTGATACGATAGATATCCAAAGCCATATCACTGCGATTGGTCGCTACCGCCAGATTCCCGATGATATCGACGCTATTCAATTTGCTGCCCGCAAAAAACTGCAGCTGCCGACCTTCCAAATCATAAACACCCAGACCACCCAGGCCGTCCTCCTCATATTTGCTGGTGCCAAGTATCAAACTTTTCTCAGGGTTCCTGGGCTGTCGCCAGATCGCAGCATCATCACTATCCGAAAAACCCGCTGGAATCGGATCGGTCTCCACCTGGGCCTCGATCAGGGGAACCTGACCCATCAAAGGCATGGAAAGCAAACAGGACATACAGAACAAGGTGCGCATGAAAATCCTCCTCATTCAGGAACATTGAAGTGAGGAGGCATCAAATCAAAAGCGACCTGAAAGATCCAGTGTGAAAGCCAGGCCTTCATGGAAATTTGTTATGTTCTTCACATATTAAGGCGAGCTTATCTTTCCGCAGTAACGCATCCAGCGCTGCCCCAGAACATCAAGTTCGACAGGGTCATCATCACCCCCGAACGTGTCGATCGACATGCCGAGAGACTCATAACCTGGATCGCAGAGGGGTGGCGTGGGGGGATTGCAGGGCAGCAGACTTTTGTTCGTCACAAGACAGCTCGTCCCGGCTTTGACCTCAATCAGGTCCAGCCCTGGAGCCGCAGGTGCTGACGGCTGACTCGGACACAGCGTTTTTTCTGCAAAGAGCGTGCTTTTGGGATGATCCCAATCCAAAACCTGTTTTGTGACGGGATCCTTGGCAAAGGTTCCCTTGGGATTTTCCTTGGCCACTTGAACGATAAATTGGTTATCGCCCGTACAGAGAGCCCGCACGCGCCAGTCGCCCATCATGGTTTGTCCACTGGCAGCGATCAGAATCCCTCCGTTCCTCTTGGGAAGATCCATGAGCTGCTGCGGCACACAGGTCGGCGGAACATTGGGGCAGTCCACGAAACTTTCAACGGTCCGTGCCACGCTGCGAAGATTCAAGCGGTCCTCGGAAAGAGCACCGACCTGCCCGGAATTCATCAGCAGCTTATAGGCCAGGGGCAGTAAAATTCCCAGCACACCGAGACCGATCATGACTTCAAGCAAACTCATACCACTGGCGCGATCGATTTTTTTTATTGGCATAAGACCACCCACTGGCCGCCGGAACCCCAATCATCCTGACGATCCCAGTAGGAAGCCAGTTCCTGCGCAGGAGAGGGACAAACCGGTTTCGCAGCATCCCGCCCATCATCACAACACATCCGGGCCGGAGCATTGGGATCGGGCGCACTTTCCGGTGGCGGGGGACAGGTGCCTTGCGAGTTTTCGCAGAGCGGGCCAAGCTGGACAGTAAAGGCCGGATTCGCATCGTGGCTCACGATTCCACACAGAATGCCCGCTTCAATCAAAACCCCTTCCGGTGCGTTCCAATCCATAAGTTTGCCACGCAGAGGGTCCTTGATCGGCTGACCTTTGGCATCCAGAAGAGCCACGCGCACCTCCAGGCTCTTATCCGGCTGGCAGCGCGCCTGAACCGTCCAGGCTCCGACTTGTGTCGTGCCGTTGGCGGCCACGAGGACTTGACCATCATAATCAGTCAAGGCTCGCAGCTCATCACCCTGACAGCCGGGAATCACCTTGCAGTTGGTGGCGCTGAGGAGGTTTTTCTTCAGGAGTGTAGCATCAGCCTTCAGCTCCACCGCGCGCCTGGTTTTGGAAACGTTGTTCATCATATTCAGCAGTATCACCGACCCAGCCGCCAGCAGGCCCAAGGCCAGCAGGGCTTCCACCAGGCCGGCGCCGGATTCGTGCTTATCCTTGAAGGGCGGTTGATTGAGTTTCACAACGTCATCCTAAAGTTTGGTGCATATCGTATATTTGGTGAAGTCAATGCCGCCCCAACCATAACGATCCACATAACGAAAGGTGCTTTGATAATCCACGGGGCAGTCGGGAAACACCCGCTGGTTATCCCCACAATAGAGATTGTGATACTTGCAACTCGCATCGCTGCAGCCGGAGAGGGAGACGATTTCCGGCGGCAGGGGCGCTGTCCCCTGGATGCCCCCATAACAGGGCTGGCTTTTCTGCAGCACAATATCCGCCGAACCGGTCCCGCAAACATCCTTCAAACTCACCAGCTCGCTCCAGCCCAAAGGTTTTCGGGTGAGAGGATCCTTGTGAAAGGCATTGGCGCCGTCACGAACTGCGACCATGACCCAATAAGCCGCCGGGCTTTTCGCGGCACACTCGATTTGCACATTCCAGCGGCCTATTTTTGTACTGCCATCCGCCGCCACCAGAACACCACCTGATTTTTTTTGCAGAGGAATATTGGTCCCCACGGTGCAGGGAGTCTCGAAGTTGATGGCCTTGCAGTCGCTCTGCCCCTTCAGGGCTGCCTTGATTTTCAGCTTATCGACGGTCCATTCGCGATGGGCTTCGGCGCGCATTTCCTGCTCGGCACGATGGCCCACATATTTCAAACCAAGAAGGCAGGCCCCCAGAATGGCAAAGACCAGCAGCAAACCCGAAAATCCGGATTGGCTCCTTCTCACATCCAGCCCTGCTGATGCCATGACTCATCCTTCAATACATGATACGTGGGATACTGATATTTCTTTTCGGCGCGAAAGAAGGGGAGCTTAAGATGCGGAGTCTGGATCAATTTTCTGTGAAGACTTTGTGAAAAACCCCAATTGACCTGAAATATCCCTGCTCTTCACCGCATTTGCCCCCTTTGTACGCACGCTTGGCAAAAGCCTCCTGCTCCGAGTATGATGGGAGGAAGGGAGAGACTCATGCATACTACCTTGAATCCACAGCACCAGCGTTTTATCGAGGAAGCCGCGGTATTTCTCGAAAAGCCTTCCGCCCTGATTCAGACCACCGATCGGCTCGGTCGGCCGCTCGACAAATTGCAAAGTTATCTCCCCGAGCCGGTTCAGCAGCTGGTCAAGCAGGCTGTTCAACAGGCCTTAAGATCCGCGCTTCAGGCCGCCATCAAAACTCTGCCGAACCAAAACATTAAACCGCAATCCTGGCCGGGAATTCTTGAAGCGACCCAGCGTCTCGCCTGGAAACACACCGCGGCGGTGACCACAACCGGAGCCATCGGTGGGGCCCTCGGTACAGCGGCTCTCATGGTGGAACTGCCGCTGACGACCAGCCTGATTCTGCGCAGCATTTCGTCCATGGCTCAGCAATGGGGTCATGATTTGCGGCAATCTGAAATTCAAATGCAGTGCCTCTATGTTTTCACTCTCGGATCCCCGCATAACCGCAACGATGATGCGATGGACACAGCCTATCTCAGTGCGCGTATCGCGTGGCACGGATTGATTCGCGAGCTGGCTGCTTTTATCAGCACTCATTCCTTGAAGGACCTTTTCCTGGCCTTGGAACTCGGCACTCTGCCAGCCCTGGTGAAGTTCGTCGGTCTTTTCGTTCCCGCACTGGAACGCACGCTGCTCCGCGGCGCTCTGTCCAAATCAATTCCCATTTTGAGCGCCGTAGGCTCGGCGGCGTTGAATGCCGGTTTTTGTCAGTATTTCACCCGCGCCGCGCGCTATCATTTTGGGCTGATGCATCTCGAAGCACTCTACGGCTCCGAGGTGGTCCACGAGCATTATGCGGCAGCCTGCCGCGTAGAGATTACCTGGCCAGATGTTCGTCTGATTTCCTGAGCCTGCCCCCGCCTCACCCTATCCCTGCAACATCGGTATGGGACTTGCACGCCTCCACGGGTCGTGGATACAGATCCGCATGTTTGCAACAACCGGGGAACCGGGTATTTAAGACATTATAGGAGTTACCCATGCTTCTCAGAGACATCATGACTGCCAATGTCGAAGTGATTTCCCCTTATACGCCCCTGCAGGAGGCTGCAGATAAAATGCGGGTGTTCGATACCGGCTCGCTGCCCATCTGTGATGGAAAAAAGGTTTTAGGCATGCTGACCGATCGTGACATCGTGATTCGGGCTGTCGCCAAAGGTCTTCATCCCGATCAAACCATGGTCAGCGATGTGATGACCGAGGAGGTCGTCTATCTGTTTGAAGATCAGGATGTATCCGAGGCGGCTCGCCTTATGGAGGATCGTCAGATTCGGCGTCTTCTCGTTCTCAACCGCGACAAGGAACTGGTTGGCATTGTTTCGCTGGGTGACCTTTCCCAGTATACCGATCACAAAATCGCCGGTCACGTACTGGAGCAGGTTTCTGAACCTGGCTCGCGCGTCGTTCTTTAACCGGAAACGACTTCTGCCCAACGTTCCGCCTCTCCTGCCGGGGCGGAACCTGCTTATTTTTCCCAGCCCGCTTTTGCTCTACGCCATCCTATCAAGCATGTTATGATGAAAAAAATTCGTTAAGGGCGAGTCGTCGCCCACAATTCATCAACCCGGGATGAGGATAGAATATGCCGCGCACCCGACTCTTGAAGCGTTTGTCGCGTATGCTGAACGTTGCCATTTTTCAGGAAAGACATCAGCTCAAGGATCATCAGGTTCATGAAATCCTGGATTGGAGTCGCGATCCCATCACACGACGGCGCTTCCTCACCCAGGCGGGTCTTGCCGGTATCGGGATTCCGGCCCTTGCCGCCTGCCAGACCCCGGGCTCGCAGCTTCAGGCGAGGGCACCGACCCGTGATGTGATCATCGTCGGTGCGGGAACAGCGGGACTGACCGCGGCCTATTATCTGGCGAAGGCAGGCATCGGCAGCGCGATCTATGAAGGTTCCGCGCGCGTCGGCGGCCGGATGTTTACCGAGCAGAAATTCAACGACGAGGGCATGTTCTGTGAACTCGGTGGTGAGTTCGTCGACACAGGGCATGAGGATCTGATCAAGCTTTGTGCGGACCTGGGCGTTGGGGTGGAAAACCTCACGGTCGATGAAAAATTCCCGGTGCAGGAAGTGTATTTCAGCCGGAACAGAGTGCGCTCGGAAAAGGAAGTGATCGCCGCTTTCAAACCTTTGGCGGCCCGCCTGATTGAAGACGCCAAAGCCCTCCAGGTGGACGGTGAATTGACCGTTCCAACCTACAATTCTGAACTCGCGAAATCGGCTCGTGTCAAGGAGCTGGATCGCATGAACCTCGCCGAATATATCAAAGCCTCCCGTATCGAAGCCTGGCTGGCCGATCTGATCAGCAATGCCTATGTCGGTGAATATGGACTGGACGCGGCGCAGCAGTCCGCATTAAACATGATCGTACTGATCGAACCCGGGACTGCGGACGGCTTCAAAATTTTCGGTGAAAGTGATGAGGCCAAACGTATTCAAGGGGGCAGTGAGACGCTGCCCAAAGCTCTGGCGAAAACCGTGTCGGAGGCTGTGCCGATTACCTTCGAACATAAGCTGATGGCCGTGCGCGATCAGGGCACGCACTTCACCCTGACGTTTGATCATTCCGGAAAAACCGTGGATGTCACAGGCAAGCGACTGGTTCTGGCTGTGCCAGCCCCTCTCCTCAAGGAAATCGATCTGAAAGGTGTGGATCTCAGTCCTGTCAAACGCCAGGCCATCGCCGAATGGGGTTTTGGAACCAACAGCAAACTGATGCTTGGCTTTCAAAAGCGGCCCTGGGAAAAAAATCCGAATGTCCACCGCGGCTTCTCCCTTCTTCCTGATCAGACCGCACAGGAGTACTGGGACACGAGCATCGGGCAGAAAGGAACGCGCGGCATCGTCACCTGTTTTCTGGGCGGTGAATCCGGCCGGGTGATTGCTCCGACGCAGCAGGTCCAGGCACTCGATTTTCTCGATCGCATCTTTCCGGGCACCAAGGCTGCCTTCGATGGCAAGCGCATGCTGATGCATTGGCCCAGCCAGAAGCTGACACAAGGCTCCTACACCTGCAGCAAACCCGGGCAATATACGACGATATATGGAGCCTTCGGCGAAGCGGAATTGAACCGACGCCTCGTCTTTGCCGGCGAGCACTGCAGCAGCGACTGGTCAGGCTATATGAATGGAGCGGTTCAGAGTGGGAAGCAGGCCGCCGATCTTCTTTTGGGTCGGACGGCTGCCGAAGGTTAAAACCGTCATCCGCATTTAGTCTGTTTGGCAGAGGCCTCCCGGATAACCCGGGAGGCGTGGAAACACTGCATGCAATGTCTCTCTTTCAGCTCAACCGGGGACATGATCCGTCTTGACCACAAGCCCTGGTTTCCGGGACGGCGGCGCATTCGGCCGGCCGCGGTCGCTGGATTTTTCCAGTTCAGCATTCAGTTCCACACCCAGCAGCACGGCATAGGATACGATGTAAAACCAGAGGAGGAGCACCACGACACCAGCCAGGCTACCGTAGGTTTTATTGTAGGACCCGAACTGTTCCACATAAAAGGCAAAGCCGACCGACGCCAGGAGAATAAGCAGCGTCGTGAAGAGACCGCCGGCTGACACCCAACGCCATTTCACGTGGTCACGCGATGGACCAAAACGATAAAGAATGGACAGCCCGGTCAGAAACAAAAGCAGCAGCACCGGCCAGCGCAGAACCCGAATCAAGGTATTGGCCAATCCACCGAGGCCCACCAGATCCATAATCGGCGGCAGCACCGCAATCGAAGCCACAGCCACCACCACGGTGATCACAGCCCCCAGGGTCAAGCCCACCGCCGTCGAGTTGAAACGAAAGAAACCGCGCTTTTCCTTTTCATTATAGGCGATGTTCATCGCCTCCATGAGAACCTTGGTTCCTTTCGAAGCGGTCCACAGCGTGATCAGAATACTCAGGGCGGCACCAAAACCCAACGAGCCCGAGGAATTCTGGACGATGCCGTTCAATTCATTATTGATGACTCCCAACGCATCGCGCGGCATGAACTGCTCCAGCGTCGCCATTTGACGCGCAACATCCACCGGATCCGCAAACACACCATAGATCGAAACCGTGGCGATCAGCAGGGGAAATATGGAAAAGAGAGCATAATAGGCAACAGCGGCTGCGATCAATCCAATACGATCATTATCAACCTCATCCTTGATTCGCTTCAGGAAGGCTTTCCAATCTTTCATCTCAACTTCCTTTATGTTCTTCGCAACGCCCTGCCGGTTGCAAAAAGCAAACCAGCCAAGGTCAGACCGGCCGATCGGAGCTGCATGATTCCACGACTTGGGTGGATGCCTGGCTTGCGGCACATTGAAGGATTGGGAGGCTGCGTAGTTTCGAAGCTTCACAGGAAGGAGCAAAATCATGACACCGTTGGCTTTGGAAAACAGTCTGCGCCACGACATAACGCACATCGCAGGTACGATCGGCGAGCGCAATCTGGATCGTTATGAAGCCCTGAAAGCCGCCGAAAATTATATCGTGCAGCGTTTTGAGGCGGCCGGGCAACGCGTCGCGCGCCAGGTTCTTTTGGTCAACGGCAAGGAAGTCGCCAACCTTGAAGTGGAATGGAAAGGTCAGACGGAGCCGGATGCCATTATCGTGATTGGAGCCCATTACGATAGCGTGCGTGGTTGTCCCGGCGCCAACGATAACGGTTCAGGCGTTGCCGCTCTGCTGGCTGCGGCCGAGGCTTTTGCCACCCGGACACCGCGCAAGACGCTGCGGCTTGTCGCCTTTGTCAATGAAGAACCGCCCTACTTCCAAGGCGAGGCCATGGGCAGCCTCGTCTATGCAAGGCGCGCCAAAGCACAGGGCGAACGAATTGAAGCCATGCTCAGCCTGGAAACCATGGGCTATTTTTCGGACCGAAAGGATAGTCAGAAATATCCTTTCCCCTTGAATCTCGTTTATCCGGACAAGGGAAATTTTATTGGCCTCGTCGCCAACCGCTCATCGTCCAAGCTTCTGAATCAGGTGGCCAAGGCTTTTGAGGAGGCCCGGACGATACCATTTGAAAAAGGGGCTTTTATGGAGTCGTTGCCCGGTGTGGGCTGGTCCGATCATTGGGCGTTCTGGCAGGCAGGATATCCTGCTCTTATGATCACGGATACGGCGCCCTTCCGTTATCCTTATTATCATACTCAGGAGGATACCCCCGAGAAGGTTGACTATCCACGCCTGGGCCAGGTGACCAGGGCTCTGTTCAAAGCCATCGAGCGACTGGCTTTCGAGCCCTGAGCCCGAGCGGATCAAACCGTTATCGCTTCATCATTACGCTGAAAGTCAACCACGCGGCTGGCCAGATACTTGGTAATGACTTTGTCCAACGCCCGGGTTTCCTCTTCATACGAACGATGATTGCGCTCAAATTCACTCAGCATACGACTATCGAAAAGCGGGGCGATAAAGAGGGGAGGCGATATTTTTTTAACGATCTTGTTTGGCTTGTTCATGTTTTTGTCCTGTCTTCAAAGAGTGACGGAGCACTTCGGAAGCCAGTATTACAATAAACGTGCCAATAGTCATTTTGACTGCAGTTAAACAGGCCCTTAAAAATTGGTATTCGCCGGGCTATCAGGAATTTGAGTCTGATGCCGCCGATCCTGCCCGATGCATGAGCCGTTATAGAACTGCGGCGGAATCACGGGAACCGTGAGACAGACGCTTTGTGTCGGCAGAACCTTGCGCCAGTCCTCGATGAGCTTTTTGTAGGCCCTGCCCACCGGACGGACGCGACGCTCCAGATCATAAAGACCCAAGGGATTCACGTGGCCGTTTTCCTCGCGCAGGGAGCTATCCCAATCCATCTGATCGGTGAGCGAGTACCAGGTAAAGCCCACGATCGGTGTCCCCTTGTTGCGAATTTGCAGGACGTTGGCCCACTGTTTCCAAAGCCAGTCCACCGCTTCGTTGCCATCTGGCCCTTCAGCAAGGTTCGTCTCGGTGTGCATGACGGGCAGAAGAAAGCGTTCGTAGTATTGTTCGGTGATCTCATCATAGCCAAACACTTCACCGGCATGACGGCTGAGGCCATCGGCACTGACCCGATGCTCATTGGTGAGATAGTAATCGTTGCCCATGATGCAGTGTTGCTTCAGATGATGTTCCAGAAAGAAATGGTATTCCTCATAGGTCATACCGTTATCCAGCAGGTACTCGTACATCTCGGAATCCACGCGCCGGCCGTAATTCAGATCGAGGCTCAGAAAGCGTTTGGCATTCATGCACTCCGCATGGTTCATCGCCGCCGGGCTATCCGCATGGTAGTACTCGGTGGATTCGCTCTGGATGAAGATCGCATCCGGTCTCACGTCCAGGATCGCATGCATGGCCAGAACATTGGCCTTCACGATATGTTTTAAAGCGGTGACAAAGGTGCGATCGGTCGTGCCCCGTTCGTTCCACCAGCCATACGACGCCGAAAAGGTCGCGCAAATATACATTTCATTGATGGGGGTATAAAGCTGCACCCAGGGAAAGCGGCTGGCAAAGTCCTTCGCGTAGCGGGCGAAGAGCGCAGGAAATTCCGGGTTTTGAAAGTCACCGATCCAGTCCGGAACTCCAAAATGGCAAAGATCCGCAATGACGATAATATTGCGGCGTTTGAGGTCCGCAAAGGTGAGATCGGCAAAATCCCAGTCATAGTGACCTTCACCAAGCCAGGCCCGGTGAATGGGGGGGCCATAGCGGAGGCACGAGACGCCGATCTCCTCGACCAGATCAAAGTCGAGGCGCCAATGTTTGTAATGACCACACTTGTCCATCTGATCGATTCGAACCCGCTGGTTACCTATCGTCGGATAGCTATTTTCAATACCTGTCGCAAACATGAAGGAATGGAAACGGCCCACGTTAAACCTCCTGATTGGGATTTATGTTGCAAAGACCGAGCCCTGCCCCTCGCGTGAACTGACATTGCACCCTTCCCAACTGCAATAAAACAATGGCCACCGAGTCATGGGAAAGCCTGACCATTTTCATAAAGGAAATTCCCATGCTTCGTGCTTCTCTTGCTCTTATGATGTTTTTATCCGCAACCGGGTTCGCCCGCGAGCAGCGCTTTGGTCTTGGCACCCAGCTGGGTGTTCATGGTGGAACGGGGGTCACCGGTGCGGAGCTGGTCATGCCCCTCAGCGAAAGCGTGGAGATGAGCTATGCCTATGTCCAGGGTCAGACCAGCCTTACGGATGATATCGAATTGAGCAACGCGGATTTCATTTACAAGGCTGACTTTACCCTCGCCGAAACGTCCGTGACACTGCGCTGGTTTATCGGCCGTACCTTCTATGTCGGCGGAGGCTTTGGCTATCGCCGGATGGTGCTGGACCTCGGGGGATTCGATGCCAGCGACGGCACCCGAGTGGAAGGTTCCTACAACGGCCAGGCCCTGCAAACCAAAGCTCTGATCGGCAACCTCTGGAAATTCTCCAATGGTCTTTACCTGGGCGTTGACTGGATTGGCTTCGGGTTTCCCATGAGCGTCACGCAATCCAAACTCGGTGCCACCGAAAGCAATATCCTGCGGTCCCAGTCCCTTTCCTACTACTCCGAGGAAAATAATTCCGATTATAAGCACATGGCCGATAAAATCAGCCGCAGTACAATGGGAACTCTTTTGACTTTGCGCTTCGGTTACATGTTCTAAGTCGCGACCCGATCAATAGCCCGGCGGCAGCACCACACTCCTGAGAAAGGGTTGGAAACGGCCGGCTTCCTCATCATAGTAACGGCTGCGCAGATAATCCCAGGTTATGCGGCTGTAGCCATTCTTCAACCAGGGCCGATCCGTACGATCATAGCCCCAGGAATTTTTGCCCACGAGGTAATCGAGATTGCCCTTCATGGCCACCGCCTTCACCTCCGGGGCCATATCACCTTCACCAAGTGACGTAAAACCTTCCTCCTCAGGAATATCCTTGACGGTATAGTCATGCAGCACGAGCATGTGTCCGCCGTTATCACCCAAAGTTCCAGCTTTGGCCAGGGTATTCAGGTTGAAATAACCATCCGGATTCGGTGCATTGAAGCTGACAAAGAAGGAAATCACCACCGGTTGATGATCATTCAAAGCGCGTTTGATCTTTTGTTCAATGAGTTTAAAAGAAGCAAATTCCGCCGCCGTGCCCAGCTTTTTCCCTTCATAAGGTCCCCACACGGTGTACGACGGGCTGCTGATCTCCTGCCAGCGATTCAGCCAATACGCGAGCGTGGCCTGCGCACCCGTTTTCACATCACGGAGGATGGTGTCCTCGGCCCGGTGGCGGTTGGCAAAGGCTTCGTCCACATTGAATTGGAAGAGTCCATAGCAGCTGAAGGCCTTGTTCAACTCGGAACGCACCAGCTCCGGCGTGCGACCGCTCACGTTATGCAGGGTTCCACCGGGTTTCCCCTGCTGCAGGAGATAGGCTTCCGCACAGTCCTGCGCCTGCGACATGACCAGATTGCTTTCGGCTGCAATGAACTGACCTTCCTCAACCCAGCCGTACTTCTGAATAATGGACTTCGAACGAAGCCAGCTGCCACCGGCATTCAGTTCCTTTTCCGGAATGGGCTCACCGGCCAGCAGCTTTTCGTAGAAATCCCAGTAGGTCCAGTACGTTTCGGAAACATTGATATCCTGACCGGTGGTGTGTTTCAAAAGCGATTCGAGCCAGGTGGCATGGGCATACAGCCAGCAATTGCCGATGGCCTGACGCTTCACCGGCGTGTGGGTGACGGATGTGACCTTGAGATCGGAATCTTCATCAGGCCGACAGGCCGCAGCCAGCAGGGCCGCGAACAGGATGGAAAGTTTCAACAGGGAATTCATAAGCGCACTCCTTATTGCACCAAAGCCAGCCGTGCGGCGACATAATTGAGATAACGCTGGATTTCCGTCTCATCAGGTTGCAGACACTCGCCCGGGCTGGCGATCACCTCCCAGACCCAGGAGCCTTCCTTGAAACGGCTCATGGCCAGCGAAGGTCGCTCGGATTCGCGGTTCCAATGCCAAAAGTAGGCATCGCGATCCAGACGGCGCAAATCGTTGCGGCGTCCATCCACCGGCACCACATTCACCAGGAAGATCAGCTGCGCGGTGGCCCCGTTGGCAATCAATTCGCCGATACGCCCCTTCACCTCTTCCTGCTCCTGTACCTCGGAGAATCTCTGCCGGGCTTCCTCCAGACAACTGCGACCATAATCGGGGACATTGTTTGGCAGGCGCGTGATGCCGTGGCCCGCCTCCTTGTCCCAGGGACTGTTGAAGGACAGAAATTCCCTGTTCAGGCGATAAACCCAGAATTGATTCTCCCGATGGCGCAGCATGGGCTCCTGAAAGATAAAGGTCGCCTCAGCCGCCTTGTCGCTGAACTGGGCGCGGACCACAACCTTGCCTGTTTTGCTGGCTTTGATACTGCCGTCGGCTTCGAGGCTGGCGTCGGCCTCGTTGCTGACAAGGTCCCATTGCGCGGGAACCTCCCTTTGCGTTCCCGTCGTATAGCGGGCCATGGCCTTGAGGAGCTTTTTATGACCGACGATGAAAGCGCCTTCACTGATAATTTTTAAACTGCTGACTCCTTCGGTTGGGGCAGGCTGGGCTTGGGATGGCCTTTCCGGGTCACCAGGCGGCAGGGACGGTGTTCCAGGCTGTTCCGGAGAGGAAGGCAAGGGCACGGGTTCCGAATTTTGTCCGGACACTGGCGCCGGGTCCTGTACGCTGACGTTGACAGTGTTGGATGCCACCTCCGGCTCCGTGGAGGAATCGCTCTCTTTTTTCTGGCATGCGAGAGAGAATAGAGCCCAACTGAATATCGGAACGATCAGCAGCTGCCGCATATCAATCCTCCCCAAAAGTTTGTTGGGACATCGCCACGCGATACCTCATGCAAGATCATTGCCTTTGGGGATTTGTCTTAAAATTCCATAAAACGTCGAATCACGAAGCATCAAAGACGATACAAGGGTGTAGTCACACACCAGCAGGAATGGATTCCTTCCGAACATTTTTTACGGAATTTCGCAAAAAAATTTTGATCGTTGGCCTGTTTGCTGCTGGCGATCGAGCTCAGGCGTAAACAGCATAAATAACAGCTCACGCAGCGGAACAGCTGTCCTCATCCTTTGGACCTTTCAATCCACAATCATGGAAAGCCTGCGTTTGACGTTTCCAAAAAGTTTTTCCAGAAAAAAACCTGGGAGGAAACAGCAGCTCCTGTTCGAATTGCGCTCCTTGTCTTTCCAAGGATCATGAACTCAGGGTCGTGTCGTCCATGGACCGCAGCAATTTAACCTTATTTGTTTTGCTTAGCGGCGGCGCCTGCAAATTTTTCCTGAGCGCCGTTATGGGTTTGGGGTTTCAGGACGAAAGCCTGCGGCAGAGTCTCCGGTCATGGAGGCTGTAGGAGAAGGCGTTGCAGGATTTCATTTCCTGGCTGGGGTGGGGCTGGCGCTGAAATCGTCGCTGGTGCCTTCGATCCGGTCGAAACCGGCACTGGTCACCGCAAAATTTTCGCCGTTGAATTCAATATGAACGGGGTTATCGACGCAATCGCGTGAAAATTCCTTGTTCAGGAAGATGGCCCGATCCAGGCCATGAACCTTATAGTCTTTTTCGATGCGGTCAGCATAGGTCTGGAGTTCGCTTTCACAGACCTTCGCATTCAGTTCCTGGCCCAGGGCCCTTTCACTCTGAACAGAGCGGCGCCAGTTGATATAATGCAAGGCCAGAAAAATGGTTGCCACCGCAAATGCAAGACCGAAAATCTTTCCAACAAATCGCATACGCCATCTCCCAGGTTGCACCCAACTTAACTAGCAGCCCCCTGGGATTCCGACAATAGGAGAAAGCAACTAGTCGCCAGGAGGCAACGATAGGGCGGAGCGGAAGACCGCATTGCGTTTCACGACTGGATCACGGGCCAGTCCAGAGCTGGAGTCATGAGCCAGAGCCTGTCCGAGTCTTGCCACTGGATCACAAGCCAGCCCCGAGCCAGAGCCGTGAGCCAGTCTTTCAGGGCTTAATGATACCGTGTTTTTCCAAGCGATAACGGAATGTGTGACGGGATATTCCCAAAAGATCCGCAGCCTTCGTTTGGTTGTTATGGGTTTGTTCCATCGCCTGCAGGAGCAGGTCACGCTCCAAATCCTCCAGGTTGATTCCTTTTTCCGGCAGGATCATGGGATGCTGCGAAGATGCGGCCTGACGACTCTGCGCGCCGTTGATAACCACAGGTGTCTGGCTGATCGCAGCGGGAGTGAAGGCGGGTGCAATGTAAGGATCCAGGTCCACCTGAGACGATTCGAGTTCCGGGGTTCCATGAAAAACGATGGCGCGTTCCAGGACATTCTTCAGCTCGCGCATGTTCCCAGGCCAGACATGTGAGCGCAATTTTTCACGGGCAGCCAGCGTCACTTTTGGTGTTTCACATCCGAGTTCAGTCGCCACCCGACTGACAAAAAAATCGGTGAGAGCATCCAGGTCCTCCATGCGTTCACGCAGAGGCGGCAGGTAAACTGGCAGCGCCGAGAGGCGGTAATAAAGGTCACTGCGGAAATTTTTACTTTGAATCTCCTCCAAAAGATTCCGATTGGTGGCGGCCACGATGCGGGCCGAAAAGCTGATGTCCTTGGTGCCACCCAGCCGTTTGAAACGACGATATTCCAAAGCCCGCAGCAGTTTGGTTTGCAGCTTCATGGGCATTTCCCCGATTTCATCGAGGAAGATCGTTCCGTTTTGAGCCAGTTCAAACAGCCCGAGTTTACGATCCCGGGCGTCGGTAAACGCGCCTTTTTCATAACCGAAGAGTTCACTTTCGAGCAGAGTTTCCGGAATGCTCGCACAGTTGATTTCCACGAAAGGCTGGTGGGCGCGCTCGGACCAATCGTGAATGGCCCGGGCTGCCAGTTCCTTGCCTGTCCCGCTTTCACCCAGGATCAAAACCGTGCTGGAACGGGATTTGGCGACCCGCTCGAGCTGTTGACGAATGCGCTTCATGGCCGCGGATTCACCGATCATCCGCACCGGTTCAGCCGTCACCTCATGTCCCGTGAGCTGACTGACTTTCTGTCGCAACGAGGAAAGTTCAGCGCCACGGTTGGCGGCGGCAACCAGCGCCTTCATATCGAAAGGTTTTTGCAGATAATCAAAGGCACCGAAGCGCAGCGCATCGACCGCCGATTCCACCGCTCCGTGAGCCGTGATCAAAATAATCGGCATATCGGGTTTTTCAACACGCCACTTCTTGAGGAGTTCCATGCCACTGCCATCCGGCAGACGCAGATCACAGATGGCAAGATCCGGGCTGAAACCTTGAAAATTCTCCAGGGCCGTCCGCAGGGAATTACAGGATAGGACTTCCGCACCATTGGCTTTCAATTCAGTTTCGATGCTCCAGGCGAGCATCTCTTCGTCGTCGATGATCAGGACCCGGGTACCGTTCAGGGCATTGCGTGGTAGCTTGGCTTTGGTGGACATTGTGCTGTGTGCTCCTTTTCACGAAGTTACCCTTAACAAGAAACATACCAGCCAATACCCATGGTCATTTGTTCAAGGATATTGAACTCTTATTCAGAAGACCCGGTTGAGCTGTGGGAAATGGAACTCAAGGCGGCGGGATATCACACGGAAAGGGGAGGAACGTCCGATCCTCCCCGAAGGTCCAGACGATCCTTACTGAATATTGATATAGCGATTGAGCGAATTCCCGTGCAGCGTCCGGACATGGAGCAGACCTTCACCCTGGAAAGGCTCCGGCAGACCACTGGTATATTCAAAGGCGCGGTCATCGGGCTGGGTGGCACAGACAGCTTCATCCGTAACGATTTCGGCAACGGGCTGCACGACCAGCACATCGGTCGGGTTTTTTACGATGCGCACCTCCTTCAGCACCATACAGCCGATGAAGAAGTAGGGGAAATGCCCTTGCAATTTGAGCGCCTGTTTGCCGCTTGCAGGATTCACATCAATAGCGGCGTTTTCCACGGTCGCATAAAGAAAATCATCCGCCGATTCCGTCTTGCGGCGGGTGACATCCAGGCTGGCCCGAACCTGCTCGTTCTTCGCATAGATCACCTGGTAGTTGCCCTCAGGCACCACACCGAGTTTCACGGTCTGGATAAAGGGCGTGATACTTTGAATGCAGAAGGTCCCAGGATACTGATAGCTGGTGGCGGACACCGTAACCGTGCGGGCCTGAACATCGACCTTGGCTTCAGCCCTTCCGATCTGATAGCAGGTATTCGGAAAATTCCCATGCAGGACAACTTCGACATTGTCGTTGTCATCGAACCCATAGGGGATGAAGATTTTCTCGATCTCAGCGGGAACTTCAACGGGGTCCTTGTCCTGAGCAAAGGCAACGGCGCTGGCACTCAAAGCCAGGCCGAGTCCAAGAATGAAGTGTTTCATAATCCTCTCCGATGTGTTTGAACGTGTGAATCAGCTGCACCTGCTTTCTCCTGAGCAAGGAACGTACCGAATTCCCGAAACATTCTCCAGTCGCGGAAGAGGGACCTGTCGCATCCCATCCTGATGCATATGACGCAGACTTTGCGCCACCTGTTGACCAAAATATGACAGCAGCCCGGCCGGGGAACGGCTACAATGGTTTGGACTGCGGCATGACCCGCAAATTCAACCCAATGAGGAGTTTGCAACATGTCATTTCTTAAATCGACTCATGAGCTCACGCCCACGGAAGAATACTGGAATACAATCAGCCATGGGTTCGGCCTTGTGTTCAGCATCTTCGGCTTCATTCTGCTCTTTACCTGGCATCCGCAACCGATCACCTGGGACAAGGGATTCATCCTGGGCGTCTTTGGTCTTTCACTCATCGCGCTTTACCTGGCTTCCACCTTGTATCACGCAGCGAAGCAGCCTGAGCGCAAACGCTGGCTGAAGTACTGCGATCATGCGGCAATCTTTCTTCTGATAGCCGGGACCTATACACCCTTTTGTTTAATCGGGCGTGATGGACAGGGCCAATGGCTGGCCCTGACCGTATGGATCATGGCTGTGACAGGGATCGTCGCTAAATTTTTCCTGGTGGGGCGCTTTCGCTTTGTCTCCACACTGATGTATCTTTTTATGGGCTGGGTGGTGATCTTCTATATTGATTTTCTAAAAACGCTGCCCGAGGGGGAACTGACCTGGCTGGTGGCAGGTGGCGTGAGTTATAGCGTCGGCACCATTTTTTATCTGTGGCGCAGCCTCCCGTTCAGTCATGCGATCTGGCACCTGTTTGTGCTGGGCGGCTCCGTGTGCCACTATCTGGGTGTCCTCTTGTATTTGGCAATCTAGACCGCTTTGCCATCCTTGACGTCCAGGGGCTTGGAATCACCGGGCTGGCGCTTTTTCAGCTCCTCTTCCACTTTTTTCAAGTGTTCCTCCGGAATATTACTGACCTCGCGGCGTGCCGCCTCAACCATGATGCGGGCATCCTCGAGATCCTTCTTTCTGTTGAATTCCAGACAAATAATGCACATAAGATCTCCTGATCCAAAAATTGGGGGCTCCCCTGGCATATCACCACGAGTCGCGAGGTTTTTCCATGCCTGATTTTGAATTTCTGAAGGTCACCCAGGCCCACAAGGTCGCCGAAATCAGTCTGAATCGGCCTGACAAGGCCAATGCTCTCCATGAAAAAATGTGGTTCGAAGTGGACGCGGCCTTTCGTTGGGCGGATGAAACGCCGGATGTTCGCGCGGTGGTCCTGCGCAGCGAAGGCAGCCGCTTCTGCAGCGGCATCGACTTTGAATTTGTCCTCAGCATCGCCCGCCGGATCGAAAAAACTCCGGATGGCCGGCGGCAGGAACAGCTTTTGGCGATCATTCGTTCTCTGCAAAACAGCTTTACGCGCATCGAAACCTGCCGCAAGCCTGTGATTGCAGCGGTTCAGGGTGTGTGCTACGGCGGGGGCATCGACCTGATCAGCGCCTGTGATATCCGCCATGCCGCAGCCGATGCCACCTTTTCGGTGAAGGAAGTGGACCTTGGAATCGTGGCGGATGTTGGCACCCTGCAGCGGCTGCCCAAACTTGTCGGTGAAGGACGGGCGCGCGAATGGGCGCTGACCGGCAAGGTTTTCAACGCGACGGAAGCGGAGCGGGCGGGGCTCATCAATACGGTGACACCCGATGCCCAAAGCCTTTTGGAACTGGCCCGCGAGCAGGCCGCGCGCCTTGCGGAAAAATCCCCGCTGGCGGTGCGTGGCACCAAACAGATTTTGAATTACAGTCGTGATCATACGGTGGCCGAAGGACTGGATTATGTTGCCGTTTGGAATGCTGGCATGCTGATGTCGCTCGATTTGAAACTGGCGATCGAAGCCGCGATGCAGCGCCGACAGGCGGAGTTTCCGGATTAATGAGAAAGGGCCGACGGATCTTGTCGTCGGCCCGAAAGGGTTATTCCCATACACACGCAAGCTATTTAAACGAGGCCTTGGGTACATAAACATAAGTGGACGCTCCGGGCGTCTTCCAGTACAGCTCAAGAGCAATCTGGTAACGCGGTCCCTGGAAGTAATCGATCGTCAGGGCATGTTCACCGGCAGCCAGGGCAACGGTCGCTTCCTTGGCGGTCGGAGCATGCTGCCCGTCGTTGTCGATCAGCAGGGTGCCATCCAAATAAATTTTCGCGCCGTCATCGGAATTCAATTTGAACGTATAGGTACCATCACTGGGAACGATCAAACGTGTGGTGGTGTGCAGAGCAAACCATTCATTCAAGCCTGTGACGCCTGGAAAGCCGGCTGACCAATCACGTGGAGCGACGTTGTACTGATCCATGCAAACCGTGGTGAGCTTGGCTCCAATTTGGCTGAAATCAGGCAGTTTGCTGGTATTCACCGGCAGCTGATAAACATCCGCTGTGATCGGGAAGAACTCCGAACCCTGCTGACAGCCGACAAAAATCTGCTCGGCAGCCACGATTTTCACCGTGACGCTGGCTGTGACAGACGGATCGTCGATCAAGGCCGCTGTGATGGTGATATCAAAGCCGCCGCCTGTGGTGGGCGCAGTATAGAGACCGGTTTCATCAATGGTACCTGGATACATGCCATCACTGGCTTTCACCGTCCAGCTGACGTTGGCGGCCGTGGTTTCTCCCGAGATTTTGGCTGTGGCCTGCATGGGAGCGCTGCCGGCACGCAGAGACGTGGAAGGCACCGTGACGATCAAAGTCAAAGGTTCGGGAGCCGCAGGTGGTGCGGGCGTTTCAGGTGGTGTTACGGGATTGCTTGTTGGTGGAGGGCTGGTATCCTCGGGAGCGGCTGGAGCATTGTCCTCGGGAGCTGTCGGAGCATTGTCCGCGGGAGCTGCCGGTGCATTGTCCGCGGGCGCAGCGCCTGTATCGTCCGTTTCCGCCGGAACCTCGATTGTCGCATCCACGCCTTCATAGACAATGGATTCATTCATTTCGATGCTGTCAGTCTCTATGGAAGTCTCAGCATCGGCCTGAGCAGGCAGGGCGGCGGTGGCATCGCCTTCACCGTCCCGGTTTCCGAAGCTACGGCCCGTCGCGTCGCCGGCAACCTCGGTGCTGGACATGGTTGCTGAATCACCTTGAAATCCTGCAGGCTTGCCGGAGCAGGCCTGAAGCGCCATGATTAAAAGGCTCAGAGATATCAAAGGCTTTCTCATCGAGCGGACTCCCGAGTAAAAGGACCAAATAAGGTTGAAGTATCTTTCCCCTCTTTTCGGCTGCCGCAATTTGGAATCCTAAGACTTTTCCAAAGGACTTGAATATTTTCCTTTAAAGCCGCGATATTCATGCCTCAATCCCTGGATCCTCAAGAAACGGAAACCTGCCAATTTTCGAAAAATGCCATATTGACATCAACGCCGATTTGGACTAGGTTTTGCAAACCTTACGGCCGTGCCAATAAAGCACGTCCTTGCGCTGATGATCCCGTTGAACTGCACAATACGGCAATTGATCCGAAACAGGAGAACATCCATGCTCATGCGTACCCGACCGCTCGCCGCTCTGGTTCTAACCGCTCTTTTCTCTTGGCAAGTCGCCTGTTCCTCTCAGGAAGAAACAACCGAGGAAAGCATTCAACCCGCTGGTGAGGAATTCCCGGCTGAAGCTCCTACGGATGCGGAAAAAACCGAGGCCGAGGCCAGCACCGAAAAGTCGGAAGCTGACCTGGAACAGGAAAAAGCCCTGGCCGAAGCCAGTGGTTCCGACTTTACCGATCCGAGCCAGGTGCAATTGAATGGTGACGCAAGCACGTCGACACTTGTCGATCCTGTAGACAATACCGAGGCACCTGAAACTCCCGCGATGAGCGATGCCCCCCTGGCACCGGAAGCTCCCATGGCCGACATGGGTCTGGATGCCGGTCTGGATACAGCGTCCAACGCTTCCGTATACTTTGCCAAAGCCAGCTCCCGGATCAGCCGGGACGATCGCGCGCAGCTGAAGGACATCGCGGCCAAATTGAAAGCCGACCGCTCCTTGAAAGTGACCCTCACCGGTCATTGCGATAATCGTGGCAGCACGGCCTATAACCGCCGTCTCGCAATCAAACGCGCCAAGGCCGTCCGTTCCGCTCTGATGAAAATGGGTGTGAAACGCGGGCAGCTGAGCCTTGGTGCCCCGCAGCTGGCTCAGACGGGTGAAACGGAAGAGGAACATGCTCAGAATCGTCGTGTGGAAATTGAGTTTCCATAACGAGAAAAAAAAAGCCTGCCGGGATACGGCAGGCTTTTTTTATTTTCACTTCTTGTAGATGATCCGGAAGACCACCCGGCGGTTCAGCTGACGGCCCTGGAAGTTGCCGTTATCCGCCACCGGTCTGGCTTCCCCATACGACCGCGCTTCGATCGTATTCGGATCCAGTTTCTCGGAACGGACCAGGTACTCACGAATCACCCGGGCCCTCTGCAGACCGAGATCGTAGTTGTACTTCTCCTGACCCACCGAATCGGTGTGACCTTCAATGATCACCTTCTCGATCGCATTCTTCTTCAAATGCTGACCCAGATTGGTGAGAATCTCCCGGGTTCCTGGCAGCACGCGGCTGGCGGAATCGAAGACGAAGTTGATCCCACGCAGAACGAAGACCTCGTCGCCCTCTCCGGCTGGTTCGGCCGGTCCTGGCTCCGGTGTTTGCACAAACTTGGGAATCATCGGCGCGGATGCCTTCGGCTTCTGCGGCGCCACCATTTGCGGCGCTTTCTTCTCGCCCTCACCCCCGAACACATAGTTGATACCCGTATAAACCCGCCAGTCGGCGGATGCGGTGCCATTGCCCGCTTCGGTTCCGGCACCGGCATGAAAGGCCAGGGCATCGGTCAGGTCATGCTTCATACCGAGCAGCATCTCCGCTGCGGACGCGGAACGGGATTTGACCGTCTCGGTACTTTTCGTCGGCATGCCGGCATAGTATTCGAAAATCAGTTTGGTATCGATGGAGGTGAAGAGATAACTTGCGGCGAGTGAGGCGATATACTGATCTTCCAAGGGCTGGATCGGAAAACCGGCCACGCGCTCACCCGGTGAGCGTTTGCGGTAGCCGATGTTGGCGCCCAGGGCGATCTTATTGAAGGTGGTATCAAAGGCAAATTCGAAGTTGAATGTGGGTCCGCTACCGGATCCGGTATAGGGATTGTTTTCGGTGACGTTGACATTGGTGCCCAAAATAAAGGCAATACCCCCATCCCGATCTCCATAGAGACGCCACTTGCTGTTGGCCCGGATTTCGGTCACCCCGTTTTTATCAAACTGCCCACGATCCCCATCGAAGTTCACATCCTGGTAGATGACCGAGGGAATACTGATCCCAATGTCCCAGAAGCTGGTGAGGCCCATCCCGAAGTTGATATCCGCCGCAACGATGGAATCGTTGACGTTGGCATCACGACCGCTGGCATCCTCGTAACGGGGCAGGGTATTCACCGCATAATTGGAGAAGAGCCCAAGATTGAAGATGCCCTTGCCCAGGGTTTCCGAAGACTGCACAGTCACGAAATCAAGGCCATTGGTGGTGGCATTGAAGTTCTGCAGATCGCTGCCGGTAATGTTGGCTAAACCCACGGACGCCGACGCGCTCAGGGAAAAACCTAAAATAAGGCGGAAAGCCTTCACCTCTCACCTCCTTGTGACTGAGGCTTCACTCTGAAAATAAAACAGAGGTGGTCATGGACCACCTCTGATTATACAGAATCTTTTAGATTTGCGCGAAATCGCTTACTTTTTTCCGGACTGGCCAGGATCGTTCTGTCCCGGATCGTTTTGTCCCGGCTGGTCAGGGCACTTGCCCTTGTCATCCTTGCCACCGTTTTGGTTGGGACACTCGGGTGGATCCTTCGGATCATCAGGATCCTTGCCACCATCATCCGGTGTTTTGGGTTTGCATTCCGTCTTAATATCTGTGACTTCCGTGGGTTGCAAGACGCCATCAAGGTTTTTATCCTTGCCTGACTCTGTAATCACCACAATGCCATCGCAGCCATAGGACGCGCTGTCCTCGGGCGGCAACTCTTTGATGTTTTCAAGTGTGGGGTAATCGGGATCACCCTTCTTGCCATTATCAGCCTTCGTTCCATCATCTCCTTTCGCACCAAGATCATCACCGCTCGACAGGAACCCTTGCTTTTGGATGTCCTGGAAGGACGCCCGGCAGCCGACAAAACCAAAAACCAGACCGACACAAATCATGACTTGAGAGATCCGAAGCATGTTCAACCTCTAAAAAGGAACAACCTTGGTTTCCTAGATCGGCAGTTTGGGATAAGATCTTAAGATAATTTTCATCGGTCAATAATTTCAAAAGGTTGGAATTGGCAAAACCTTGCTTGCTCCGCGGGCCGGAGCAGGGTAGAAATGGGGTTTTGCCCGCTTTGACTCTCTGGGGGATGCCTCAATGGCTTTCACTCGCAAACAGAAATTTATCTGCTGGCTGGCCTATGCCCTGGTCGGGCTCTTCCAGCTCAGCTACCGCTATCGACGCCTGAACCCTGACGTGCGGGACCAGGCCGGCCTGCTCCATGAGAAACGGGTGGTGGCCTACGCCTGCTGGCATCAGAATGCGCTCTCCACGGTTATGGCTCATACCTGGCGCCGGCTCGCGGTCCTGGTGAGCCGCTCCTTTGATGGTGAAGTGATCGCCTTCGTGGCAAAAAAATTCGGCGTTCATTCCGCCCGTGGCTCCTCGTCGCGTGGTGGACTCGAAGCTCTGCGTCAGCTCATTAAGCTGACCAAGGAAGGCTATGAAGTTGGCATCACCGTCGATGGTCCCCGCGGCCCCCGGCACGAAGTCAAAGGCGGCGTCATTGCTCTGGCGTCACGCACGGGCGTTCCCATCGTGCCCACGGCCACGCGCGGTCGTCGCACCTGGACTCTGGTCAAGAGTTGGGATCAGTTCCGGGTTCCTAAACCTTTTACGGAAATCCTCGTTCTATACGGCCAGCCGATGCAGATCCCGCATCGCCTCACCGATGAGGAAGTGCACGAATATCAGCAAAAGCTGGCGGATGTCCTGATGGACCTTGAGCATCAGCTCGATACCCTTCTGGTCCCTGGCCGCACCCAGGCGGCGCGTGCAGAAGCCTAATTTCCCGACCCAAGCCTCTGGCATTTGGGATTCCTTCAATCCCGAACATTTTACTTTGTGTAGAAGAAGCCGATGACCTATCGAGCTTCATGGCGTGTGGACTTTTTTTTGACGAAACGGACGAAACTGCATGAGCGTCATTCACATCGACTTCCGCGACAAGGAACACTATCGACTGGCTCGCCTTGTCGAAGAGCAGCTCGAATCCTTTGGCTTTAATACGACGAGCATGCGGATTCCGGACGACGCCATCGCCTGCGCGCTGGATGAAGTGAAAAAATTTGCCAACACCACGGACCGCAAGGCCGCTCTCATTAAACTTGAAAACCATTTCCGCCAGCGCCACGAGGCTGACCTGCCGATTCCCATCGCTACGGCGCACATCAAACCGAAACCCTGAGGATCAGGCTCGGGAAGCACAGAATAACCCAGGTCTTGACGGAACGGGCGGGAGGCTGCAGGATAAGCTGCGAATCATCCTACGCAGGAGTTTCTCATGTCGTTTTCATTTCCTGGATTTGCCCGCTGCACCGCTCTCGTGATTGGCCTCGCTTCGCCCTTTTCGTTGCATGCCGATGACGACGGGCGCTCGATCCTCGTCACCGGGGAAGGCGAAGCGGCGGCAGCGCCCGATCAGGTGGAATTCATCGTCGGCATCGATGTGACGGACGCCAAGGTTGAAGTCACAAAGTCCAAGAGCGATGAGGCGATGCGCCGCATTCTGGCGATCACCAAAGAGTTCAAGATTGATCCCAAGGATGTGCAGTCGGATTATCTGCGGGTGCAGCCCATCCAGGAAGCCCCCTTCCATCCTGACGGCAAGCCAACGCGTCCGGTCACGACTTACAACGCCCGCCGCGACGTGCGCATCCTCCTCCGCGATATCAAGAAATATGAAGGCCTGATGACCGCGATGTTCAATAGCGGCGCCAACAATCTCCATAGTCTTCAATTCAAAAGTTCCGCCCAGACCCGACTCGAAAATGAAGCGCGAAACGCAGCCTTGAAGGATGCCAAGGCCAAGGCCGAGTCCATGGCCCAGCAGATGGGCCTTAAACTCGGTCGACCACGCAATATCGCAGAAGGTATTCATGGTCCCGGACCGGGACCCATCATGGGCAAGACGATGATGATGGAAGGATTCGCCCGCGCGGCCTCCAGTGAGCCGACACTGGCTCCTGGAGAAGTGCGCGTCAAGCAGCAGGTGACGGTGCTCTTCGACGCCGAATAAAGAGCCGCACGCTTATTTCTTCAGAGCCTTGGTGGAACCATGATGGCCCGCATTCAAAATCAGAGTGTGGGCATCCCCTGCCACCCGCGAGAGGCTCGCGTCCAACCAGCTTTGCCAATTCAAGGCCCCCGTCTTCCTATCGAGCGCCAGCACACCCATGGGGGGATATTGGCTGCCGGCGAGGCCATAGGCCACATACACCGTGTTTTTATCCTGCTCCAGCACATTCATGATGCCTTCCGAAGGCGCTGCGGAATTCAACACGAAACGCCAGCGAACGACACCTGTCCAGGGGGCGATGGCCTGAATGGTTTTTCCGTTGATCAGCCAGGTCTCCTGTTGGTTCACTTCGCTCACAAAACTGCCTGTGCCGGTCTCTTCACGCTCCCACAGGACATGTCCCGTCCAGCAATTGAGGGCGATCTGTCGGCTGACCCTGGCCGCATGATCCAGGGCCTGCACCAGAACCACACCCGTTTTCAGGATCTGCGCATGGGGATTCTGCGCGGCCAATGCCTGGTAGTCATGGGCCCAGACGATGCGGCCATTTCTTTTGTCGATCGAACTGATCCGGGTTCGCTCATGCACATAGAGTCCGTTCTGTTCAAACGACAGCGAGATCGGTTCATTCTGCTGCGCTGCGTAAGTCCAGAGCGCGCGGCCGGTGGCTGGTTCCATCGCGGTCAGCCATGCGCCATCGACTAAAAAGAGGGAACCATCAGGTGCCAGACTAAAGTAACCCGTCCCCGGATTTGCCTTCCAAAGTTCGCGGCCCTCGACCAGACTCAGGACCACAAACATCGCCTTGGCATCCTGCTGGCCGCTGATAAAAACCTGCCGACCATCGATACCCAGGACGCCAGCAGAAGCGGGTGCCACCCAGGCCCAAAGAACCTTGCCCGTCGTCGGCGCGAGACTGACTATCGTTGTACGCTCAGCCCCGTAGCTGAGATACATCTGTCCCTGGCTCGGATAGCAGGTGAGATAACCGTGTTCGCCCTGAAGGTCTCCATTTAAATCCGTGCTCCAGATTTCCCGTCCTGTCTGTTTCGAAACAGCAACGACCCGACCCTGCTGTGTGATGAACGCCGTATTCTGTGTGGAGCAGTTGCCATGAACAGAAAAGGCTGTTGCCGCCTGATACGTCCAAAGCAGAAGTCCGCTGTTGCCATCCACCAGCGACAGGGAATTTTGAGGATATGGACTGCTGAGGAAGAGCTGGCCCTGGGCATCGCTCATGAGGTTGCCAGGCAAGGTCCAGGTCACCTCCCCAGCCTTGGGAGGGGTCGTCCTGTGAAAGGAGAAATATCCATCCCGGGTATTCAGCACAAAACGATAACGCCCCAGCGCGGGAAAGCGGACGCGGAAAACCATGTTCTCGGCGGAGTCGGCTTGAACGCGCAGCCAGGCGCTGTCGGGCACGCGCAGAGTGGGAAGATGCGCTCCATAGTAATTCTGCCAGGCGCCCCAGGCATTGCGCTCCGGCGTTTCCGTGAGCACGCAGTCATCACCGCCCTGGGTCATCCACGTTTCCTTGACCTCGAACGTGAGTTCCCGCAGAAAATTCTGCGCCCCGGTTTTTAGACGATTGACTTCGCTCACATCCCAGCTCGTGGTGTTACAGCGCAAATAGAGATGGGTGCCTTCCCCGATACGCGCCACAGGCTCGGCGGATTGCGCCAGGATCGGCGCCAGGCTAAAAAACAGACTGCTCAACCACCACATGAATTTTGATTGTGTTCGCATGACGATCCTCCTGGTTCATACCACACGATGCTGTCTTAAGCTATCGTGCGGACCAGTGCGTTTATCGCCTTTGTTAACTGTCGCAATCAAGGAAAATTCATCGGGGCATAAGGAAGGAAAAAGGTAAGGCGCAAAAGGCTCAGAAAAAAGTGCAAAGGGGCAAAAGCCCCTTTGTTTTAATAACGAATGTGGGAGAGGGCTTCACCCGCAAAATCCGAAGCGATATGCTCGGTACTTGCGGGGCCGTGGAACGTTTGTTCGACCTGCACCACGGTTAGCGGAACCGGCAGGAAGGTCGGACAAATTTCATAATTATAGTGGGTATTGTCGATCAGGGTCACCTTGATCGCGTGATCCTGATGCTGTTCAGCCTGGTAAATGACGGACTCACATACATCGACTGTGGACTTGACCTCTTCCAGGAAATACTCAAAGGGGGCCGGCTGCACTTCCGTGCAGAGTTGATCCACAGGGCAGGGGGGCGTTGCAGGTTGCAGGAGGAGGGCAATATTCCCCGCCGTTCGATTCAGCTTCACATAACCCTCCGTATAGCGCGAGCCGCCTTCGCTTCGAAACGTGGCTTCCAGCACTTCATCCGTAATCGGAACAATGGTTGCGACGGCCTGGGTGGTCAGGAGGCTGAGGGTCATGATGAGAGTCATTTTTATTGCATGCATGGATAATCTCCAGTGAGTCCCTTGTTAATTGCGCTGGTTATAGCGCAGAATCATCATCCACCCCAAGGCCTGGCCGCCCAGTTAAGAGCCAAAGTTCTTTTACATTTTGTAAAAGGACGCGAAAAAAGCCTTTCTCATCAGTTTCACCCAGATCAGCGTTCTTAATTGCCGGCAAATCCTGCCGAACGGGAAAGTAACGACCCATGACACAGCTTGTTCGAGAAAAAGAGAAGAGGGGAGCTTATGCAATCAACACAAGGTCTATTCACATTGTTTTCCGCTTTGTCCTTCACCATGAGCCTGGGATGCGGCTCCGGCCATAAATTCAAGGAACCCAACGTACCGGTGGAAACCGCACCGATCGCCCAGCCCGAGGGTGAGGATGCGGTGATCGATACGGGATCGCCTGTAACGGATGAAACCGGAACCGTCAGCACAGTGCCTTCACCTGCTTTGCCGGTGGTCAAGGATCCTGAACCCGTGGCTTGCAGTACGCTCTATAACATACCAGGCACAGCCAACCCCTTCCTCGCCGGGATGCCTGAAGGCACGGAAATCGTCTACCCGGCGTCCGTGGATCGCGCGCCTTTGAATTCACCTGTGCTCGTGACACCAACGGATCGGCAGTGCTTTGAAGCAGGCCGCTATCTCTACTTCCGGGTGGAAGGCATGATCGCTCACGGAAACATGGATGATCAGAAGTCGGACGCTGATGGTCTGCCCACCGCACCAGCGACCCACACGCTCGAAAGCGTACATAAGATTTCCAATGTTAAAGCACCCATCAATAGTCTCATTGGAATTTTCCTGGATGACCGGACCCCCGAGGAACGGCCAGAGCCGCCCGCCACACTTGATTTCAACACCGGCAATCAGCGCGATTTCAAAACACTGGCGCCCGAGATCGGTCAGATCTTTTTCATCGGTGATGGCAAGGATGCCACGGGCAAACTGCAAGGTTTTACCGTGCCAGTTGGAACGACCCGTCTCTATCTCGCCATCATGGATGCTTATGAATGGAATAATAACCTGGGTAAACTTTCCGGTGGAATACTCTGGGTCAAACCCTGAGCCGCGGGTCAGTTGACAGGAGCATGCAGCCCGAGACTGAAACCCCAGTCCGGGCTGTTGTAGAGCCAGAAGATATTTTCAATCACCGCCAATTCCAGCGTCACCGCTTCCCAGTGATAGCGATAGCCAAGCTGCCACTCATACGAGTTGCGACTCAGCTGACCCAGATCGCGAAAGACCGGCTGATTATTCATAAATTGAAAAATCAATTGCTGATCATCCGGCAAGGGATAATTCGCACCGACGGCAAAACCACGATTCTCCGCCCGTGTTCCCACCCGCACTTCCTGACTTTGATCAAAGAAGAGCTGCCGGATATTGGCAAAATACGTGAGCATCGACCCCTGGTATAAGGCTCCGAGGATAAGACCGCGATCGACGGATCCCGAGGCATAGGGCGAAAAGCTGGCCATTTCATAGGCGGCCAGTAGCGTGGCGGTCAGATCCCAGCCGTGCCGCTCTCGTGAAAGGATCGCATAGCTGAGGTCCACGGTCGCCTGCTCGCTGAAGGTGCGATCGAGGTTGTCGCGATTATACTGCAGATTGTAGTCCGGAATCACAAAGCGCGTGTGATGCTTGCCCGTTTGCAAACGCCCGTCCTGGCCCATGCGAAAGAGGTCATGAAAGCTGATGGCGGTCTGATCCGTATCCGCCTGCACAAAGCGGCGGCTGGAAAAGCCGAGCCCTATCTGAAATCCAGCTCCGAGCCCGGCCGCCATGTGCGCCTGGTCGTCGACGATTTCCCCATCCACAACATAACGCTTGTCGCGTGCCCAAAGGTTGGCATAGGTGCGTGATAGGGCAAAGCGCAGACGGCCGCGTTCCAGAACGCTTGGATTTTGCAGGGGAGGATTCAGACGAAAGAGTTGACCGACAGCTTCGGAGCGGGTGAGCAGCGGCCCCTCGCCGGCCTGGGTGAGGCCCGGGAGGAGAAACGCCATGATCAGTGCTGCATAAATTTCACGATGCATTGTCGAACATTTTTTTCACCAGATGGGGCAAACGCCGTCCCATGCCGATGACTTCCTTGAGATTGGGTCGCGCCGCTTTTAAAAGGACAGGACCTGCCGCGCGCGCAAAGGATACTTCCGGATCAATACCGCGGGCCAGACCTTCAATGGTGAGCAAACTCTTGGCCATCATGAGAAGGCCATCCGGAACGGGAATGCCGAGATTTTCCGAACCGCGCAAGGCGGCTTCCAGAAGTTCTTCCATCGAGGCCTGCGTGCCGGCTTCCCTGTGCTCCTGAATCAGACTGGAGACTTTACGCAGCTCCGCTTCGACATCCGCACGCTCGCAGTGAACATCATGCTCCTCACCGATGTTCACGAGCACATCGATCAGTCTTTGCATATCAGCCATCAGCAGAGCTTTCAGGATGCCCGAAATATGCCGGCGATCCACTTCACGCAGCTCGCCGGTCAATCCCCAATCGAAGAGTCCGACGCAGCCGTCCTCGAGCAGCATCAGGTTGCCCGCATGGGGATCGGCGTGAAACAGTCCGATTTCAAAAACCTGCACCAGAAGTTCCTGTAAAATGCGCCGGGCGAGTTTTTTCCTTTGCTCGGCATTCAACGTCATGCGACCTTCCACCACATCCACCAGCGAGGCGCCGCGAAAACGCTCCATCACGAGAACGTTGGGTGTGCAGAAACGATCAAAGGTTTTCGGCAAACGCAAAACCTGTTGTTTTTTCGAATCGAGACGCTCCTGCATTCGATCGAGATTTTTCTTTTCAAGATCGAGCTGCACCTCACGCCTGAGACTGCGAATCAAATCCTGAAGTTCGCGTATGGTTTTGGAACCGACGGAGGTCAGCTTCAAAGGCGAGGTGAGCGTGACGATTTGCTCCAAGGCTCGCAAGGTCTCTTCCAGTCGGCGGCACGATTCAGGCTTGATGACTTTAATTACCCATTCACGGCCTTCTTCATCCACTGCGGCATGCACCTGAGCCATCGACGCCACACCCAGAGGATGCGGTTCGACCACAAATTCCTGCTGCCAATCGGGAATCTCTTCATCCAGAATGGCTTCAATTTCCTCAAAAGGGATGGCCGGCCATGCACCATAAAGGCGCGTCAACTGCATCTTTTGCGCCAGCTGCTGACCTTCGTCATCGAGGCGACTCAAGGCAATCTGGCCGAGTTTGCCATAAACGGGACCGAGGGAATTGAAGCAGGCGAGCGCCACATCGCCGACGAGTTCGAGGATTCGCTTCTCCGACCAAAAGGGGTCGATGCCGGGTTCCATCAGGAAAGCCCGCGACACCCTGAGAGGCAAGGCGATCCCGCCTGAGAAAAGCAACTGCTTGTAAATACATGTGATTTCGCGAGCCAGGGCCAGGTGTTGAGCGGCGGCTCCGCCGAGAAAAGATCGCGAACCCTTGGAAGTCTTGGCAGTATTTGCTTTCACAAAGACACCTCATATCGAGTCGGCACACAGCGCAGACCAGACTCAATCTGGCTCGCAAAGTTGCTGTTTTCTCAGCATCGATTTCAAGAATATAATAGCACATATGCCCCGGCTCACGTCATGGGATCAAAATTTCCCAGACGTCTCACCCAACCAGGAAAGGGAATCCACCTGATGGCTCTTCATACCAAACAGGACATCGTCGACAATTGGCTTCCCCGTTACACGGGAACGGCCTTGAATGAATTTGGCAAGTATATCCTGCTCACGAATTTTTCGGATTATCTTCGGAGATTTTCCGCCAGGTTCAATCAGCCCATCCGCGGGCTTGATCGTCCGATGCAGACCTGTTCTGATGGAAAAAACCTGACCATGATTAATTTCGGCATCGGCTCAGCCAACGCTGCCACGGTCATGGATCTTCTGAGCGCGATCAAACCGAAAGGTGTGCTCTTCCTCGGCAAATGCGGAGGATTGAAGGATACCACGGAGATCGGCCACTTCATTCTGCCCATTGCCGCCATCCGTGGTGAGGGCACATCGGACGACTATCTGCCCGAGGAAGTTCCGGCCATGCCATCCTTCAAACTGCACAAGTTTGTTTCGGAAAAAATTGTGGAAGCGGGTATGGATTATCGTACGGGCGTGGTCTACACGACCAACCGTCGCGTTTGGGAACACGATGACGACTTCAAACAGCGTTTGCGTGATCTTCGCGCCATCGCCATCGATATGGAAACAGCCACCGTCTTTGCCTGCGGCATTGCCAATGAAATCTCGCGGGGCGCCCTGCTTTTGGTGTCCGATGTACCGATGACACCGGAAGGGATCAAGACCGAGGAAAGTGACAGGAAGGTCAGTGGACAATTTGTTGACCTTCATATTGAGATTGGCATAAAAGCAATGACCGATATTGAAGGAAAGGGCGAGAAGATCAAACACTTCCGCTACTGAGTTTGGCAGGAGGACGAGACAAAGATGGCAGGCCACAGTAAATGGAAAAACATCCAGCACCGCAAGGGGGCTCAGGACGCCAAACGCGGAAAAATCTTCACCAAACTGGCCAAGGAAATTACGGTGGCCGCTCGCCTGGGCGGTGGAGACCTGGAAAGCAACGCCCGTCTGCGGACGGCCGTCCTCAAGGCTCGCGCCAACAGCATGCCCCGTGATAATATCGAGCGCGCCATTAAAAAAGGGACCGGTGAACTCGAAGCTGAACAGTATGTGGAAAAGGTTTACGAGGGATACGGTCCAGGTGGCGTAGCCGTGATGGTCGAATGTCTGACCGATAACATCAACCGCACTGTCGCTGACGTGCGTCACGCTTTTACAAAATTCGGCGGCAACCTCGGGACCGAGGGTTCCGTCGGTTATATGTTCCACAAAAAAGGCACGATCGTTTATCAGAGGAGCAAGATCCAGGATTTCGACAAGGTCTTCGAAGCTGCGTTGGAAGCCGGTGCTGATGATGTGAAAGACGAAGATGATGTGGTGGAAATCATCTGTGCGCCGGATGCCTTCAACGAATTGAAAGAGACCCTCGATCGGATGGGTCTCGAAGCGGATGTGGCGGAAATCATGCGGGTGCCGGAAAACTATTCCGCGATCGACAGTGACAAGGCCGCGTCCATGCAAAAACTCATCGACTGGCTCGAAGATAACGACGACGTGCAGAACGTCTATCACAACGCCGAGATGCCCGAATAAGGTAGCCTCCATGTTCAAAGCCTTGTGCATCCTGATCCTGCCAGGACTTCTGGCTGGATCCGGCCAGGCGGCGGAACGCCGTCTATTACTCGAAAAAGTGGATGTCACAGGCAGCCAGAGACTTCCTTCGGCTTTTCTCGAACGTGAACTTCATTTGACGCCCGGCGTGGAAGTGACCGAAGACGAACTGACCGCCGATCGCAATCGGCTGCTGGGCACCGGCCTCTTTCAATCGGTTCAATTCTTCCTCTCCAAAGGTGAAACACCAGGCCACGCGCGCCTCAGGATTGAACTCGTCGATGATCCCGGCGTGTTTGGAACCTGGGCCTGGGGCGGATCCCTGGGCTTGACCCAGGATCAAAGCGCCTCGGAAAGTCTGGGCGGTGAGCTCAATCCCTTGAGTGCCCGGGCGCAGCTTATCAGTCGCAATCTTTTCAATTCCCTGCATCGGGCTTCAGGCGCGGTCGATTACGACAGCCAGGGGATCATGCGCGGCTTTCATGTGGCCTATGGCTTTCCCCGTTTTTCCAAGGAAAGTGTGCAGTTCGATGCGCGCATGGAAGCGGCCGATGCGCAGGCTCGTTATCTCGATATCCTCGGCTTTGGCAGTCGTGGGCAGGCTTATTGGACCTTTGATCAGGATCAGGGCACGAGCGTTCAGTACGGTCTGGCGATCTACATGAACAATCGCGGCCAGCGTTTTTCCCTGCCCGGTTTTCCGCGCACTTTGATCGGTCCGAAGCTGGGACTTTATCAGGAAAATCGGCTGCTGAGTTTCCGCCCCAGCGAAGGTTATGCCTACGGAGCCTCGGTAATTCTGAATAGCCAGGGCCTCAAAAAAATGGGCTATGAGCTGGAAGGAGCGGTGACGAAAAACCTTTGGGATGACTCGCACATCACGGCTCAGGTTCAGGGGTTGAGCGTCGGTTTTGAAAGCCTCAGCTATCGCAGCTCGGTGCGCTGGGAACAGCCGCTGCCCATACTCGAAGCCGCATCGGATCCCGGCATTTATTTGCAATTCATGTACGGTGCGGATCATTACAAGGAGTTTCGCTATGAAGGTCGCGAGGCTCGTCTTGGTCTCCGCTTTCATAGTGCGGGCCTGATCGCCGATATTGCCGTCGCCTTTCGAACGCTTCCGGAAAGTATGAAGGATGTGCTGGAACAGGAGTGGGAACCATGATGCGACATCTGGTTCTTGGCCTCCTCTTCTGTTCAGCCACAGGCTGGGCGGAGATCAAAGCCCAATGGGATCAAAGCAAGGATCGTCCGAGCCTGCGCATCAATCTTGCCGGCTCGCTGACCAATCAGCAGAAGAAGCTGCTTTACTCGGGCTTTTCCACCTTCAGTCATCTGGAAGTTCGCTGGCTGAATAATGGAGCCCGGCGTTCCCTCGTCTTCATCTCCGAATGCACGATCAAGTTTGATCTCTGGGAGGAAAAGTTCGAACTCCTCCACTTTCTTGAAAGGCGCAAGGAGAATTCCCTGCAAAGTTTTCAGCAGTACACCGATCTCTGCCTGCATGCGGATATTAGCAGCCAGAGCAACATTGCCCAGATCGCCAGCCAGGGAGCACGGCTTGAAGTGCGGCTCGATATTTCGCAGGTCTCCAATGAATTCGCTCAGGACGTGCGCAGCTGGCTGATTCAACAGCAGTCCGGGGTGATGCGCGGACTGTTTTCCCACATGCTCGGTGATCTGAAACTCAGCGAGAGCACGCAGACCATCCTTGTGATTCCACCGCTGACCTCGGAGGCGGAGAAAAACAAGCCCGTCACCAAGGGGGCAGGCCGTGGCTGAACGCAAGGGTTTGCATCTGGCCTGGTATCAGACGACCGTGGTGCGTGCCGCGGCGCTGGCCATTCTTATTATTCTGGGCGGCTACGTCAGTGGCCTCAACAGCATTCGGCAGGCCCTGCATAGCCTCGCGGATATGTCCTATGACGAGGATCTGGCCAAGGCCCTCGGCGATTATATGGATTCACTGAAGGAACTCGACACCTCCAAACGCCAGACGCTGCTCCTCGAAATGCGCGCCATCATCGATGAAAAGCCCCTGAGCGCCTATGATGAAGCCCGCATTCGCGATCTTTTGATGCAGGCGGATATCAACAGCCTCGCGCCCATTGATGGCATCCGGATCGAACCATTGCGGGAAAAAATCGAAAGCCCCGAACTGGCCTGGCTGACCCGCACGGAGCTGCGGGTGGGACGTTATCTCGTGTCGGTGCCCCTGACGGAGGTGCGGCATCGCTTTGAAACCGTGCAGCAGGTGAAACAAAAATACGAGCTGATCGAAGCCACTTGGGACAAGGAAATAGCCCCGAGTCTTCTCCTGACCAACGGTTTGATTTTGATCGGCACCTTTTCGCTGGTCGGCCTCGTTCTGGTCTGGCTCGTCCGCCGCTATGTGCGCAATGTGCAGGAAGTCCTGCGGGGTTTTCGCCGCTGGTCGGAACAGGATCCCGGCTTTCGCCTGCCTCGGGATCTATCCGGTGAGATGGGGGTGATCGCCGTGCAGTTCAATGCCATGGCGGATGAAGTGGAACTCAATCGACGCAAGACGCTTTATCTGGAAAAGCTTGCGTCCTGGCAGACCATGGCTCGCAAGCTCGCGCATGAGATCAAAAATCCCCTGACGCCGATCCAGATGATGGTCAACCAGCTGCAGCGCAAATACAAGGGTGAGGATCCCGCCTTTCAGCAGCTGCTGGATGAGGCCACGCAGATCATTCACGAAGAGGTGAATGCCCTGAGGCGCATGGTGGATCATTTCTCTCAGTTTGCGCGGCTGCCCGATCCGACCTGGGAGGAGGCCGACCTGCTCAGGCTTTGTGAGCAGCTTTTGGAACTGGAAAAGGCGGCCTTTCCTGAGCATGACCTGGTTCTGGAAACAAAGCTTGCCTCGGCTCCGATCATGATGGATAGTCAGCTTATGAAGCAGGTCCTCATGAATTTGATCAAGAATGCTGCGGAAGCCAGCGCCGATCGGAAAGCCCATATTCAACTGCAGCTGGAGCTGACCGGCAGATCCTATGTGATCAGTGTCGTCGATGATGGACCGGGCATCCGTGAGGAGGACCTCGGTCGGATTTTTGAAGCCTACTACACCACCAAGCACACAGGCCCCAATCCCGGCATGGGCCTGGGTCTGGCCATCTGCAAAAAAATTGTGATGGACCATCAGGGTGAACTCACCGTCACCAGTCAGCCGGGACAGACCATATTCCGCATTCAATTACCCAGCGAACATCATACCGAGGTTCTTTCATCATGAGTGATACTGCCACGAGCAAGGATATTATCCGCGGCAAACAAGTCCTGGTCGTCGATGATCATCGCAATATTCGGACGGCTTTGCGTCTGGCTCTGACCGAAGAGGGCGCGCAGGTCATCGAGGCGGAAACATACGCACAAGCTCTTATTAAGGTTGGCAAGATCAGCCCGCAAAATCCTCCGCCCTTCGATGCGATTCTGCTCGATATTCGTCTGCCGGATGGCAGCGGCCTCGATTTTCTGAAGCTGCTCAGTCACCATGGTTTTGCCTCGCGCGTGATCATGATTTCAGGGGAAGGCACGGTCAAGGAAGCCTATCAGGCCACCCAGATGGGCGCCTTCGATTTCATCGAGAAACCCTTCACACCCGAACGCATTCTGGTGAGTCTCAGCCGCTGCCTCGACTTCCATAAAATTCAGGCCGCGCATCAAAAACTCTCGCAGGAGGTTCTGCGGGGCCAGGAGATTCTGGGCGCCTGTGAACCCATCGTGCAGCTCCGCAAGATCATCAGCAAGGTGGCCGCCACCAACAGCCGGGTTCTGATCCTCGGTGAGAGCGGCACCGGCAAGGAACTGATTGCCAAAAGTCTGCACCGGCAATCGGAACGCCGCGATCAACCGCTGGTGAAAGTCAACTGCGCGGCCATCCCGCAAAACCTTGTGGAAAGCGAACTCTTTGGTCATGAAAAAGGGGCCTTTACCGGCGCCATTCGCACCAAAAAAGGTCTCTTTGAACAGGCCGACGGCGGCACCCTCTTCCTGGATGAAATCGGTGAACTCGATCTGAACGTGCAAGCCAAACTTTTGCGCGTTCTGCAGAGCGGCGAAATCAGTCGCGTCGGTGGCGAAAAGGTTTTTCATGTGGACGTGCGATTGATTGCAGCCACGCATCGCGATCTGGAAGGCATGATTGAATCCGGCACCTTCCGCGAGGACCTTTACTATCGTTTGAACGTCGTCACCCTGAAGTCACCCCCGCTGCGCGAACGCGGCGATGATATCAAACTCCTGGCCCAGCACTTTTTGGAGGCGGCCTGCGAAGAGCATTCCATCGGTTCGCGGGTTCTGAGCCCCAAGGCCATGGATCAGATTTCCGCCTATCATTGGCCCGGCAATATCCGGGAGCTCAAAAACATACTCGAACGGGTCGTCATCCTCAGCGAAAGCGAGGAAATCGAGGACATCCCGGATCTCGTCGCCCGCCTGCGGGGAGCGAAAGCCAAATTGGAAGGCAGCCCGAGTCTGCCGCCTCCCAGCGTCAAAAGCGCCGAAACGGTGGAAAGTCCTGGCGAGGACGCGGCGGCCAACGCCGGCAACAAGGAAAGCTTCGCTTATGAAACCGCAATTGTGCCCTGGGAGGAGCTGCATCAGAACCTGGGACGCAGTTACATTCGATTCATCCTCGGCCGGGCCAAAGGGAATGTCAGCGAAGCGGCGCGGGTGCTGTGTTTGGAGCGGGCCTACCTGCACCGTTTGATGAAAAAATATGGCATCCAAAGGGATGTCATAGTGAGTGACTGACAGGTCAAAGCAGCAAGGATCGCTTGTGTTTCCAGCACAAATTACGTAAAGCTGGAGATTATTTTGTCCGACTTATGAGGTTAATCGGTAATGACAGAACTCATCCCCACATTGGCTTTAATCTTTGCCTTTGCCTGTCTCGGCTTCGCCGTCTTCAGTCGCAACCGTCTGGCGCAAAGCCAGGCCGTGCTTGCTGATGTATCGAGCCGTCTGGAAGCGTTGAGCAAACAGAACAAGCAGCTGGAGCAGGGGCTCCGCAATGCTCAGGACAACGCCGACAAATATCGGCAACAGTCAGTCCAGGCTGACAAGCAGTTGGAAGATACGAAGCAAAAGCTTTCGGATCGCACCGTGGAATGGAACAAACTGAAAACGGAGCGGGAGGATGTGCAGAAGCGTTTCCTTCTGCAGCGCGAGCATCTCGATGAGCAGGTTCAGGTGCTGACTCAGCAGCTGGCCGAAGCGATTCGTGAAAAGAAATCCGTTCAGGATGAAAACGCCCGTTTGCAAAAGGAAGGCGAGGAAAAAACCCGTCAGGCGCTGGAAATTTTGCGTCAGCAGGTGCGCGAAGCCCAGCAGCAGACGCAGCAGGCCCGCCGCGAAAAGCAGCAGCTGGAAAGCCAGCTGGCCCGGGCGAAAGAGGAAGCTCCGCGCATCAAGCCCGAGGAGCTGCAGCGTTACAAACAGAAGGTCATGCGTCTCGAACAACTCTACGGCAGCATGCGCGGTCTGCGTGAGCTGGCCGAGGAACGCAATAAGAACTGGGAAACCGCTCTGCGTTACTTCGCAGGTCATATCCTGCAAAAGCCTTTGGATGCTGAACTGCAAACCCAAAGCATCGGCCGTCTGGTCGGGGAAGCTCTGGAAAAAATCGGGGCCAGCCTCGTGATCGAAACGCGGGCCGAAGCCGCAGCAGCTGAAGCGGCTGCGGTCGCAGCGGCGATCGATCATGGACCGGTGGCGGCGGTGCGTACACCGGAAGCTGTCAATCAATCATGAGTGTTTGGCGCAACAACTTTGAAGATGTGCACTATCCCAACGATGCCTGGGAACTCCTGAGTCCCAGGCTCAGTCCTTTACGCCGTGAACGCATGCAGCGGGTCGCCAGTCAAAGAACGCGGCACCTGCGTCTCGTCCTTCAGGATGTTTTCGATCCGCACAATGTCGGGGCCTGTCTCCGCTCGGCGGAAGCCTTTGGCATCCTTTGCTGCGACCAGGTCAATCTCTACCAGAAATTCGGCAAGATCTCGACCGTGAGCCGTGGCGCTGATCAATGGCTTGAGGTTCGCCGTTTCACGGATCTCGGCCTTTACCTCAAAGGACTCAGGGAACGTGGTTTCAAAGTGGCCGCAGCCTATCCTGCGGGAACTTCGATGCCGCTGGCGGAACTGCCGCTGGATGAGCCCCTGGCCGTGGTGTTCGGCAACGAACGCGAGGGTCTGCACAAGGCCTGGCAGGATCATGTGGATTATCGCTTTACCATCCCCATGTATGGGATGGTGGAAAGTTTCAATATCTCGGTGTCCGCGGCCCTGACCCTGCACAGCCTGACCGAACGCGGACGGGTTGAACTTCCTCAGGACAAATTTTTGCTCGATGCTGCGGCGCAAAAGCGTCTGCTCGATCAATGGATCTGCCGTCACAGCCACAATCCCGACGACGAGCTGGCCCGCCTGCGCGAGCAAAGCTCAGGCTGATGTCCTTCTTTCGCTGGATCCCTTTCCTGGCTTTTGATAAACCTTGTTGAGACAAGTCAAAAGAGGATCACGCGCGAAAGGAAACATGCTTTGAGACGCTGCCTCGCTTTTATTCTTCTGTTTTTTGCTTTCATTCAGACGCAATGCGTGACCCCGGAAACGGGTGAATACGGCGTACAGGCGGAACAACTGGCCCGCATACCGGCCCGCATCGCGGTGGTGCCCTGCCGTCCGTGGCCCCAGGGTGCGCGCTTTGTCGATCAGCCGGAGCTCAAGCTTCCGCCGGAGGATGTGAAAGCCCTCTGTGAAAAATTTGATCAGTATGTGCTGGAGGGTTTTGATGGCCAGCCTTACATGCGTGGCATCAGTCCACGGGTGGTGCTGAAACTCCTGGAACAGAGCCAGCAGCCGGATCTCCTCACAAAGATCGACGAACTCTGGTTCCGTCCGGGACAGGCGTGCGAGTCATGTCAGCACCCGGCGAGTTACTATCGCGAGGTGATTGCCCCGCGCCCTGACTGGCGAGCCTGGCTGACCAATTTCAGTCGCAGCGCCTCGCAGTCCGATGCCATCCTCTTGCCTCTCATTGTCGAAGCCGACAAAGGCACCCTGAACGACCGCGGTCTCATCTTCAATTTCCGGCGGGCCGAGATTGCTCTCCTTTTGATCGACACCAATAACGGGGAATTGATCTGGATCGGTGGCCGTGAGGCGGAAACCCGTTTGCCCAAGGACAAGGGAGCCGCGGATCAGCTGCCTGACCTTGAGGAATTCTATCGCAACCTGTTCATACCCGATCTTTGGCTCGAATTCCCAGGTCGGCAAACCAATTGAAGGATAAACAGATGCTCGATACACCTCCAACCAAAAGGCAGCAGGCCTTTGACCGCCTCAACGCCTTGCGTTCCGAAGTGGCTCAAGGCGGCGGCGAGGATCGCATCAAGGCCCAGCATAAAAAGGGCAAGATGACCGCACGCGAGCGCATTCATCAGCTCCTCGACGCGGGTTCGTTCACGGAACTCGACGCGTTTGTCACTCATGACTGCCAGGACTTCGGGATGGAGCAAAAACGCATCCTGGGCGACGGCGTGATCACAGGTTTTGGCACCGTTGAAGGGCGCCTTGTCTATATTTTCTCGCAGGATTTTACCGTTTTTGGCGGCAGTCTGAGCGCCGCCTTCGCCAAAAAAATCTGCAAGGTCATGGATATGGCCGTGCGCAACGGAGCCCCGGTGATCGGCCTCAACGATTCCGGTGGCGCGCGCATTCAGGAAGGAGTGGCGAGCCTCGGCGGTTATGCCGATATCTTTTATCGCAACGTGCAGGCCTCGGGTGTGGTCCCTCAGCTTTCCCTCATCATGGGCCCCTGTGCCGGCGGCGCGGTGTATTCACCTGCCATCACCGACTTTACGCTGATGGTCGATCACACGAGTCACATGTTCATCACCGGTCCGGAAGTCATCAAAACGGTGACCGGGGAGGAGGTGACCTTTGAAGAGCTCGGCGGCAGTCAGACTCATACGGCAACCAGCGGTGTGGCCGATCTGCGTTTCCCCTCGGAAGGGGATGCTCTGCTTTCGCTGCGCAAAATGCTGAGCTATATGCCATCCAATAATTTGGAAACGGCCCCGTTCCAGCCTTTGGATCAGGATCCCAACACCGAGCGCCGCATCGCGGATGCCCAGAAAAAATTGCGGGAGATCATGCCGGATAATCCGAACCAGCCTTACGATATGCGCGAGGTGGTCGGCACGGTTCTGGATCCGGACAGCTTCTTTGAGCTGCGCGAGGAGTATGCCGCCAATATCCTGATCGGCTTCGGCCGCCTCGGCGGTCATTCGGTGGGCATCGTGGCCAACAATCCCTACCACCTGGCCGGCTGCCTCGATATCGATGCTTCCGTGAAAGGCGCCCGCTTTGTGCGCTTCTGCGATGCCTTCAATATTCCGCTGCTAACCTTCGTCGATGTGCCTGGCTTTCTGCCCGGGACCGATCAGGAAAAGGGCGGCATCATCCGTCACGGCGCCAAGCTTCTTTATGCCTTCAGTGAAGCGACCGTGCCGCGCCTGACCGTGATCACGCGCAAGGCTTATGGTGGCGCCTATGATGTGATGAACTCCAAGCATATCGGGGCCGACTTGAATCTGGCCTGGCCCCAGGCGGAGATCGCGGTGATGGGCCCCGAAGGCGCCTGCAACATCATCTTCCGGAACGAGATCATGAGCGCCGCGAATCCGAATGAAACCCGCAAGCAGCTGGTCGATTCCTATTCGGCGAAGTTCGCGACGCCATATGAAGCCGCCGATCGCGCTTACATCGACTGCGTGATTTTCCCCGAAGAAACCCGGCGCTATCTTTTGGATGGCCTCAAGGCGAGTTTGAACAAACGGGTGGAAACGCCCAAACGCAAACACGGCAATATCCCCCTCTAAGAGAAAACGCCATGAAAAAGCCTCTGTTTAACAAAGTTCTGGTTGCCAATCGCGGGGAAATTGCACTGCGGATCATGCGAACGCTGCGTGATCTTGAAATCCCCAGCGTGGCTATTTATTCCGATGCGGATGCCGGCAGCCTGCATCGCAAGTATGCGAACGAAGCCATTCACCTGCCCGGGCGGGCCTCGAAGGATACCTACCTGAACGTGGATGCGATCCTCGAAGCGATTCGCCTGACGGGTGCCGACGCCGTGCATCCGGGTTATGGCTTTCTTTCGGAAAATGCCGCGTTCTGTGCGGCTGTGAACAAAATGGGCGTCAAGTTCATCGGCCCTTCGGATCAGGCGATGCACCTCATGGGGGATAAGGTTCAGGCCAAAAACTTGATGAAAAAGCACAATGTCCCCACCGTGCCCGGCAGCGACGGGGCTCTGGGCTCCCTGGATGAGTTGCAGGAGCTGGCGCAAAAAATCGGTTATCCCATCATTCTGAAAGCGGCAGCCGGCGGCGGCGGACGCGGCATGCGTATCGTGCGCCAGGACGCGGAGCTGAAGGATTCCTTTGAAGCCTGCAAGCGCGAGGCTCTCTCCTATTTCGGGGATGGGACCGTCTTTGCCGAGCGTTATGTCAGCAATCCTCGACACATTGAAATTCAGGTGCTCTGCGATGGCAAACGCGGTGTCCATCTTTTCGAACGCGACTGTTCGGTGCAACGACGCCACCAGAAATTGATCGAAGAGGCCCCGAGCCGCTTTCTCAACCAGGAGCAGCGGACGCGCCTTGGCGAGATCGCGGTGCGTGCGGCGCTCGCTGCCGACTATGAAGGCGTCGGCACGGTGGAATTCATCTGCGAATCACCCGATCGCGCGTACTTCATGGAAATGAATACGCGCATTCAGGTCGAGCATCCGGTGACGGAAATGATCACCGGTGTGGATCTGATTCAGGAGCAGATTCGCGTGGCCGCGACGGGCGAACTGCGCCTGACACAGGATGACATTCAAATCCGTGGCTGGTCGATCGAAACCCGTATCAACGCTGAGGATCCGGCTCAGGACTTTATGCCGAATCCAGGCCAGATCACGCATCTGCATCTGCCGGCCGGACCCGGCATGCGGGTGGACACGCATATTTATGCGGGCTACACGATTCCTTCCGATTACGATTCGATGGTGGCCAAGTTTATCAGCTACGGTGCGGATCGTGATGAAGCCATTCAACGCATGCTGCGGGCGCTTGCGGAATTTGAATGCGATGGTGTGCCGACGACCGCGAAATTTCATGAGGTGGTGCTGAAGCATCCGGCCTTTGTTTCCGGGGAATTCGATACCGGATTTCTGGCCCTGCATCAGAAGGAAATCGAAGCCGCTTTAAAAGGCGGCCCGGCTGATGATGAATGGAGCCGGCTTTTCACAGCATTCCAGGCTCAGGTGAAGGCCGATGGCCGGCGCGGAACGACCGCAAGCGGTCCTTCGCAGTGGCAGCTGCGCGCACGTCACGAATCCTGTCGGCATTAACGGAAGGAAGTCTCATGAAGTGGATGAATAAGAATGAGAGTGCCGGGTCGGAGGTTTCGCTGCCGGATCAGCTGACGCCAGGTATTTGGAGTCCGGCACAGGTCGGCTCACAGACCCTCGAAATTTGCTGGGAACCAGGCATGCGCACGCTTTTCGTGCGGCAATCCCCCCGGCATCCGGAAGTGCCTTTGAAATATCGTTCGGCGAAAACCCAGCGTTTTCCGGGTGATCTCTTTACCGAGGTGCTCGTGGAATATGTCGGGGGACCCTCGGGTTTTGCCCGCATCATTCAAGGCGAGGTTGGCATTCAGGTCCCCGGAATGAATGGACGCAAGGCCGGAGCCGGTGTCAGCGGCGAGGTGATCCGCTCGCCCATGGTGGGCAAGGTCCTCAAGGTCCTGGTGGAGCCGGGTCAGGTGATCGAACGTGGCCATGAAGTCCTGGTGATCGAGGCCATGAAGATGGAAAACAAAATTTTTTCGCGCAGCGCCGGCACGGTCAAGGACGTGCAGGTGGCGGCCGGAGCGCAGGTGGCGGTCGGTCAGGTCCTGGTGCATATCGGGTCCTGAAACCCAAGGCGGACCTGGAGCGAAATGGGCTCCAGGCTGGTCCTGCCCATAAAAAATTTACGAAATTTCGCTAGTTTATTGATCCCACCGTGCCTGTCCGGCCTTCGTGCGCCATAATAATTTCGCGCAAATAAATGCAATATACTTCGGGCTCATGGCGTCCTCATATCGCCCGCGTTATTCTGCTTTTTGTGAATGTTGGAGCCTTGGATGAAAGCACGAGTCCCTGTCACCCTTTTCATGGCCGCCTTCCTGTTAGGAATTGCGGCCTTGTTTTCCCTGCGGGGGTCGTCCGAACGGGCACCTGCAGCCGACGCACCTCATCACCTCGAAACAAGGCCCATGGCCTTCGCTGCGGAACTCGCCGCGCCGCTTCTCGATCGCGAATTCACCTCGACCTGCCTGAGCGACAAGGATGGCTTTTATCGGGAAACCCTGCGTTTTGCAGCCGACGCCACCACCACCTTTGCCCGGCACTATTATAGCGATGCCGCATGCCACGAACCAAGTCAGCGGGAGAGCCTCAAGGAAGGTCGCTATGCAGTGGCCGCCGAGGAAGCCGGTCACCTGCTTTTGATCGTGCGCAACCTGTATGATGAAAAGTCAGCGGCGTTGACCCCTTATTTTGAAGCCTTGATCAAGGTCGATCAGGAAGAGCTTGTGATGCAAAAGAATCTCACCACGGCGCTGCACTATACCGCCACGGAGAAATCCATCTGATCGCCCCTCATCTGCCGGCAGTTTCTGCCCGCTGCGCGCTTCTTAAGGCCTGTTACAATGGAAGAGTGATAGTCCTAAGGAGGCTCCCATGCGCACCTTGGTTTTTGGTCCTATGCTCGTGTTTAGTCTGATTCTCTGTGCCTGCCAAACCGGAGGCGGTGGCGGCGGTGGCGGCGGCGGCGGAGGATCGGGTTCGTCCGGCAATGAAGGCGGGTCTGAGCCCATCAACCCCACCGAGGAAAAGGCTTACAAACGAGCAATTCTGAAATGCTATAAAACGGGCGGCTCGCGCGTTGTGAAAATCGAAGGCCAGCTGAAGTGCTATTAAGCACAGAATCATGGCTCGAAAAGAAAGCCCGGCGGCTGTCCCATGAGACCGACAGTCTGAACTGCCGCTGGACTCGAATTCTCCTCTTGGGTGTCAATAAGCCCACAAAAATCTGCAAAACAAGCCAATTTTAACCATACCCCTGCCAACTATGCTTCAAAAAGCGCGGTAAAAAGCTCGTCTCCCTTGCCTATTTTCAACCTTCAAGTATGATTATCTGCGTTTTTTTCCTATCTTAGGATACATTGAGAAATTCTTTCTTAGGCGAGAGGAGTCTAACTTGGAACTTACACTTTCGATCATTAAACCTGATGGCGTTGAACGCAACCTTGTTGGTAAAATCATCAGCAAATTCGAAGATCAGGGCATTCGCATTGCTGCCATCAAGAAACTGCAACTGACACGCGCTCAGGCTGAAGCTTTCTACGCTGTGCACAAAGCGCGCCCCTTCTTCGGAGAGCTGGTTGAATTCATGACGCGCAGCCCCGTTGTGGTCATGGCCCTGCAAGGTGAGAACGTGATCCAGCGCAACCGTGATATCATGGGCGCTACCAACCCAGCGCAAGCTGCGGCGGGCACGATTCGTAAAGACTTCGCCAAATCCATCGGCGAAAACACAGTGCACGGCTCGGACTCGCCGGAAGCTGCGAAGAACGAAGTCGCATTCTTCTTTGCATCCAGCGAAATCTGCTGAAACCATTTTGTGAATCTTCTGGAGCGGATCCCTATGGTCAATCTTATTGGCAAAATTTCATCGGAACTCGGGCTTAAGGAATTTCAAGTCCATAACTCAGTCAAACTCATGTTCGATGAGGAGTGCACAATCCCCTTCGTGGCCCGATACCGTAAGGAAATGACCGGCAGTCTGGATGAAGTTGCCTTGAGAGACATTCGGGAACGCTTCAACTACCTGACGGAACTCGAAAGCAACAAACAGAAATACCTGAAGGTGGTGGAAGAGCACTGCAAAAAAAGCCCCGAGCTGATGGACAAATACCCGGAGCTCAAGGCCAAATTTGAAAAGTGTGAAACCAAGCAGGAGCTCGAGGACCTTTATCTGCCGTTCAAACCCAAGCGCCGCACACGCGCTCAGGTCGCTCGCGAAAAAGGTCTTGAGCCTCTTCTGGAAAAAATCCTGGCTGAATCCGCCGTGCTCACCAATCTTCTGGAAGCGGCGAAGCCTTTCGTCACGGCCAGCGATGCCAGCATCGACCCAGCCCTGAAAGTGGCCGATGAAAAGGCGGCTCTGGCCGGTGCTGCCGATATCTATGCCGAGCAAATCGCGGAAACAGCGGAACTGCGGGCCCTGGTCCGGGGAATCTCCCAGGAAACCGGCGTTCTGGTCTCGAAGAAAATTGAAGGTGCTGAAGCCGAAGACCTGACCGCTGAGAAAGCCCCTGGTGTCGGCAAGGACAAGAAAAGCAAGAAAACCGATCCGTCGAAATATCAAAATTACTTCGACTATCAGGAGCCGATCAACAAGGCTGCCTCGCACCGCGTGATGGCTGTGCGCCGTGGCGAAGCCGAGAAGGTTCTGAAGGTTGCGATCGATGTCGATGTCGGCCGTATCACCCACGAGCTGAAATCCAAGGTCATCGCCGATCGCAGGATGAGTCCCGAAGTGAAGGCCTGGGTGGAAAGCATTGTGGAAGATGCCTACCGTCGTCTGATCAGCCCTTCCATCGAAACGGAACTCCGTCTGCAGCTGAAGCAGACCGCAGAAACCGAAGCGATTCGCGTCTTCTCGGAAAACCTGGAAAACCTCCTGCTGCTGCCACCCATTCCGGGCAAAAGCGTCCTTGGGGTGGATCCTGGTCTCAGGACCGGTTCAAAATTCGCTGTGGTGGACGAGACAGGCAAACTGCTGACCCACACCACGCTGCTCACCGACCTGGGTGACAAGGAAACCAATAAGACGACACGGGCCAAGGAAGAAATTCTGCGCCTGATCCGCGAGTACAATGTCCACTATGTGGCTGTTGGCAACGGAACCGGCAGCCGTGAGATCATGCGGCTCATCGCTGCTGTGTTGAAAGAAAATGATCTGAAGGACGTAAAACGTCTGGTTGTGAATGAAGCCGGCGCTTCAGTGTATTCGACCATGGATATCGCCCGCGAGGAATTCCCGGATCTCGATCCGACCATCCGCAGCGCGGTGAGCATTGCCCGCCGTCTGCAGGATCCTCTGGCTGAACTCGTGAAGATCGATCCCCGTTCCATCGGTGTGGGTCAGTATCAGCACGATGTCAACGTCACCAAACTCAAAACGAGTCTGGAAGAAGTCGTGGAAAGCTGCGTAAACCGGGTGGGTGTGAACCTCAACACGGCCAGCTATAAACTCCTGAGTTATGTCTCCGGTATCGGCGGCACGGTGGCGAAAAATATCGTCGCCAGGCGTGACAAGGAAGGCCGCTTTGCGTCCCGCAAGGATCTGATGAACGTCCTCGGCCTGGGTCCCAAAGTCTTCCAGCAGGCGGCTGGTTTCTTGCGCGTCCCCGAGTCACCGAACCCGCTGGACAACTCCGCGGTTCACCCCGAAGCCTACGAGATCGTCGAGAAAATCGCGGCCGATCAGGGCAAGGCCATCAATGAAATCGTCGGCAATCGCACCCTGGTGGAAACGATTCCGTTGGAAAAATACGTGACCGAGCGTTACGGGATGCCGACCCTGAAGGACATTGCCAAGGAACTTCTGAAGCCAGGCCGTGACCCGCGTGAAGACGGAGCCCGTCTGATGTATTCCGACGAGGTCTCGGAAATTGAAGACCTGAAAGTCGGCATGACCCTGCCAGGCACGGTGACCAACGTCACCAACTTCGGCGCCTTTGTCGACATCGGTGTGCATCAGGACGGTTTGATTCACATCAGCGAACTCGCCGATCAGTTCGTCGACGACCCCTCGAAAGTGGTGTCGGTCGGTGATGTCGTGGATGTGCGCGTGATTGAAGTCGATCTGCAGCGGCGCAGGATTGGTCTTAGCCGTCGTTTGAATGCCGCTCCCAAAGGCCAAGGCGCAGCCGCACGTCCGGAAGCTGTGGCGGGTGGACAGCCGCAGCGCGCGCAGAACGGTGGCGACAAGCGCAGTCCTTTGAAACCGCGTTCGGATTCGGGTCGCTCGGTGGGCGGCATCAGCGCGAAAAGCAAGGCGCCTCAGCCTTCCTACACGATGGATGACCTTCTGGCCAAATTTAACCAAAGGAAATAACAGGCATGTCGCAAGTCAAAGTGCAGTTGGGTGTGATCGGTGGATCGGGTGTTTACCAAATGGCCGGTGTCGAACGGGTTCGAGAACACAGCATCCCAACGCCCTTTGGCGAGCCATCCGATAATGTGATCGAAGCCACCATCGACGGCAGAACGATCTTTTTCCTGCCACGACATGGACGGGGCCATCGCTGGCTCCCGTCTGAAGTCAATTACCGGGCGAATGTTTACGCGCTCAAATCCCTGGGCGTCACGCATGTGCTGGCCGTCAGCGCGGTCGGCATCATGCAGGAGCATATTCAGCCCGGTGATCTTGTGATTCCCGATCAAATCTATGATCGCAGCAAGGGTGTGCGGCCCTCCACGTTCTTTGGCGGCGGCATCGTCGGCCATGTGGAGTTCGCTGATCCCTTCTGCCCTGATTTTCGGGGCTGGATTGAAACCGCCGCGCGCCGGGTGACCACGCATGTTCACGCCGGGGGCGGCTATGTCTGTATCGAAGGCCCGCAGTTCTCCACGCGGGCTGAGTCGCATCTTTATCGCGCCACCCTGAAACCGGTCGTCATCGGCATGACCGCACTCCCGGAAGCCAAGCTTGTGCGCGAAGCGGAAATGGCTTACGGTATGCTGGCTCTGGCCACCGACTATGATTGCTGGCACGAGCATGAAGCTGACGTTACGGTTGACGTCGTCCTTGCCGTTTTACGGGCCAACACCGATAAGGCCAACCATGTGATCAAGGAAGTGCTCGCAATCCTTCCTGATTTACATGAAAGCCGAATTTTCGAAGCGGCAAAACACGCAATCTTGACCGCACCGGAATTCATTCCGGCGCAAAGGAAAAAGGATCTGGCGCTGCTTTATGGCAAATATCTTGGCTGAATCAGGCGTAATCCGGGGTCAGGTGGAATTTCCGGTCTATTACGAAGACACCGACCTCTCGGGCTTCGTCTATCATTCCAATTACCTCAAATATTTTGAGCGCGCCCGTGAGCATGTGATCGGGATTCGCTTTCTCAAGGAACTGTTTGATCAGGGCATGCATTTTGTCGTCAGCAAGGTGGTGCTCGAATACAAGGCTCCGGCGCAGCATGGCGATCAGGTTCTGATCGTTTCGGAAGGACAATACTCCCGCTCCCCGGCGATTCCTTTTGAACAGAATGCCTATCGTGTGGACGCCGAAGGTCAAAAGCGTCTGCTCGTCTCGGGCCAGGTCACGATCGTGGCCTTGAATGCTCAGAACCGCCCCATCCGCATGCCGGATGTGATTCTCGAACGTTTTCAATCGCACAATCGTAACGCAGCAGGATCAGAACCAACCACTGACGAGGAGTCACCCCCATGGTAAACAATCCAACAGGCATCACGGGTTTCGATTTCATCGAATTCAGCAGCACGCAGCCGGAAAAATTGCACCAGCTGTTTACAAAGCTGGGCTTTTCGCGTCTCAAGCGTCACAAGACCAAAAAAATCGATTACTATCGGCAGAACGATATTCACTTCCTGGTGAATACGGAACCCGGTTCCTTTGCCGTCCAATTCAATCAACTGCATGGCCCTTGCGCGGCATCCACCGGCTGGCGCGTGAAGGATGCGAAGGCGGCTCTTGAAGCGGCTGTGTCCCGTGGCGCCAAACGCGCGGAAACATCCGATTACGATCTGCCGGCCATCCAGGGCGTTGGCAACAGCCTGATCTATTTCGTCGATTTCCATACGGCCAAGGATCGCTGGGAACGCCTGGGTTTTGTCGACCTCGAGAAGCCTGATGTCGTTCCATCCAAGGGCTTTGCTCTGGTCGATCATCTCACCAACAATGTGCACAAGGGTCAGCTGCAACCGCTCGCGACCTTCTACAAGGAAGTGTTCGGCTTCGAAGAGATTCGCTACTTCGACATCCGCGGTGAGCAGACCGGTTTGAAATCCTATGCCCTGCGTTCACCCTGCGGCTCCTTTTGTATTCCCATCAATGAAGGAACGGAAGCCAAATCGCAGATCAATGAGTATCTGAACGAGTACAAAGGTGAAGGTATTCAACACATTGCCCTTTTAACCTCCAATATCATCAGTGTGATGGATAAGATGAAGGATGAAGGTCTGAAAACCCTCGACATCGATGCTGATTACTATGATATGGCCTTCAAACGCGTGCCCAACCTGAAAGAGGACAAGCAAAAGATCCAGGATTACAACCTGCTCGTCGATGGCGATGAGAGCGGGTATCTGGTTCAAATCTTTACCGAAAACGTCATCGGCCCGATCTTCTTTGAATTCATTCAAAGACACAATAATCTTGGCTTCGGCGACGGCAACTTCGGGGCCCTGTTCCGAGCCATTGAACGCGATCAAAAACGTCGCGGCGTGCTCTAATATCCTTATGAATTGGTAAGAAAGCCCGGCCTGGACCGGGCTTTTTTGATTTTCACTCAAAATCAGGTGCCACTTTCCGATACATTCAAGAGTTGAATATTGACGTATCAATGGGAGCAGGAAGAGACAATGTCGGGAGTGGAAAACGTGGATTCACCTATTACACGCCGCAGCCTGGTTCTGCTGACCAGCCTGATGGCGGCGTCTCTGCTTCCCACGCTTGTTTATCTGACCATTGCCTCCAGTCGCCTGCCGCTCTGGTCACCGGCGTCGATGCTGCCTCTGGCTCTGGCTTTAAGCCCGGTCCTGGCCCTGCCTTTGCTGGCCTTGCTCTTTCTGGCTTCAAGGATTCCGGGCCCGGCCTCGGAACGGACAACCCTTTATGGTTTAATCCCATGCCTTCTGCTCGCGGCTTATTTCGATGCACTGAGTCTTGTCTCCTTGCAGGAAACTGACAACGATGCATCTGCCTTTTTGCACAGCGAACAGATCAATGCCTTCACGCGCAGTTTTGCGCTTTGCCTTGTTACGATCTTCGCCTTGAGATTTCATCAGCCTCACCGGGTGGGCGAAGGCCGCCGGTTCTGGCTCATGCCGCTCATGCTGGCCTTCGGTCTTTGCGGGCTGCAGGTCCTCGATCTGCGCCTCGGCGTGTTTGTCGAACATCTGCAGACCATGGTGGGCATCACCTGTCTCACGGCCATTTTCAACGTGGCCTTCCTTGGGAAAATAGCCTGGGAAAAGCAGAAACCGTTGATGCTGACTCTGGCCTGGATGGCCACCCTGCAGCTCATCAATCAGCTCCTCTTTCTTTTTTCACGGCCCGAGTCGCTGCAGGTCCAGCTGCTTCTGACGCAAAATCTCAACGATGCGCTGGCCTTTCTCGTCCCGCTTCCCTTTCTGACTCATACGATTCTGAAACAGATGACCCGTCCGGTCAGTTCCCTGCCCACGGCCAATCAATCGCAGAGCAGCCAGGGTTTGAACTCCGCCGAGGCCTTTGCCCAGGGTGTGGCGCAAGCCAAGTCCCAGCTGATGTCCAAGCTTTCGCATGAATTCAAGACACCGCTGAACACCATCATCGGTTACAGTGAACTTCTGGTCGATGAACTCGAAAGCAGCAATCAGACCCTGCTGAGCGATGATCTGCATAAGGTCAATCGCGCCGGCTGGTACCTCATGACTCTGGTGGATGATCTTCTGGACGTCTGCACACTCGATGGTCAGGGTTTCAAACCCCATGAAACCATGTTTGATGCCGAACGCTTCATGCAGATTCTGCGGCGCATGGCCGAAAAAACCGCCGCGCCGCATCTGATCCAGGTGGAATGCTTCTGTCAAAAGAATTTCGGCATGGTGTATGCGGATGAGAGCCGCCTTTTGCAGGTTTGCATGAACATTCTGCGGAACTGCGTGCGTTACTCCAGCAAGGGCCGTATCAGCCTGCATTTCTATTCCATCATCCAGAAGGGCAAGCGCTTCTTTACGATCGATATTCGCGATACCGGGCGCGGCATGGACAAGCAGGAACTGTCGCGCATTTTCTCGCCTCTTGAAAGCATCCAGAATGATTCCTGGGAATCGGTCTACACCATGAGTCTCGGCCTGCCGGTCACGAAGCGCCTGTGTGAAATGCTGGGCGGGACCCTGACCGTGGACAGCGCCCCTGGGCTTGGCACCACCTTCAGCCTTACGTTCCCGCATAAGAGAGATACGAGGGAGCCACAAAAGGTAAAACATCTGAATATCCTGCCGGCTGGCCCCGTGCTGGTGATCGATGATGATGAGGAATACGCTGGCTTCGTGCGGGAGATTCTGGAATCCGCCGGCATGCAGACCATCACTGTGACCAAGGCGCGCAGTGGACTACGGGTTTATTTGGAAAAGCAGCCGAGCGTGATCCTGGTGGATCTGAAAATGCCGGACATTGATGGCTACTCGGTGATTCAAAGCATCCGTGATCAGGATCCGAACTGTCTGATTATCACAGTCAGCGGGGAGGGCATGGATCACAACAAGGAGCTGTCCCTCGCCATGGGTTCCGATCAATTTTTTGAAAAGCCCATGGCTGTCGAGGCTGTGCTGCAGACCATTGAGAAGCGGAGTCGGCCGGTTGAGGAGCAGGATCAGGCGAAACGCGCCTGACTTTTGGCCTGCTTCAGTTTCAATCCACAGAGCAGCATTTCACCTTCCTGCCGCCGACGCAACTCAACCCCGAGTTCGCTGCAAAGCTCCTGAATCAGACTCCCTGTCAACTCCGGATCAAAGAGCACATGGACATCCGCTTCCTCCAGGTCGCGGCCGGTGAAAGGCGCCATCTGATAACTGAGGAAGAGTTGCAACCCATCCGTCTGCAATTCCATGTGCAACTGCAACTGACTTCCTCCTTCAGCCGCAATGTTTCGCAGCACACTGACGATGAGCATCACGAGCTTGGCGGTCTGCGTATGGATCAGGATATCCGGCGCCGCCTTCTGCCAGTGGAGTCGGGCCAGCCGTAAAGCGGATCCCACATTATAGATCGTATCCACATGCTGCAGAACGACATTGATGCTGGTCTGTTCGAGGCCTTCCTCGAGATAACGTCGGGAGAAGAGGCTGAAACTCCGGGCTACGTCGGCGAGATCTTGAATGCCCGATTCCAGCGGTTCGAGTAAGTCCAGAAGCGTCCGCGGCTGCATGCTGTCCTTGAGAGGCTCTTCGAGGTTATGCAGGGCCGTGCCGAGGACATCGAGCGGTCCGTTGGTCTTCAGAGCAAAATGCCCCGACATCTGCAGAAGCTCCTGCATCCGCGCGGTGCGCTGTACCCATTCCCTTTGCTCCTGACTGATTCTTTCGCTTTGATGCAGCAGGCGGAAGTAAATAGCCACCATGGTCAGGGTCAGTCCGTTGACGAAGATGGCCGTCATCAGCATGGACCGAACGCCGACCTCACGATCCCCACCGAAAGGCAGAGCCGTTCCGAATTTTAGGCAGAACCCCAAGGTGCCCAAGGCCACCAGGAGGATCACGGTGCTGACCGCAAGACCATAACGCCAGCCACAGAGAAGGAAGGCCGGCACAATCAGGACCTGAAACCAGAGAAAACCCGTGGCCGAGATGCTTTGGGCCTGAAAAAGAATGCCGACAGCCAGGAACACGCTGAGCAGGATCAAATAAACCGCCGCAACTTCAACATTGCGCTGAAAGCAGCGGTTCAGGCTTAAAAACAGAATCCCATGTCCCATCATCAGATGCGGGGCAAAGATGCCCAAATCCAGCCGATCATAATGCACGATAACTGCGAAAATCATGATGCACGTGAGAACGGTCATGATGCAGCTCAGGCTCAGCATACGACTGCGGAGCAGGGTCATGCCGCCCTGATTGCGGTTGTGCGGATGAATGGTGGCATCGAGCATGGATTCCAGACAGCTGAGGATCACACCCATTCAGGCTCCTTTCCGCAAACGCTGGAGGGTCAGATGATCCCGGGGAATCATACAGGTGAAGCGGGTCGCTCCGGGCTGGCTGGAAAATTGAATTTCTCCGCCGTGCCTCGAGAGGATGCCGCGGCTGACGCTGAGACTGAGTCCCTGAGCATGCCCCCCCGATTTGGTCGTAAAAAAGGGCTGAAAGACCCGCTCCTGGGAAGCCGGGTCGATGCCCCTGCCGTTGTCCGTTACAGAAAAATGGAGCAGTGCGTCGATAACCTGGACGTCCACCACAATGCGAGGATTCGCATGTTCGCGACAGGCATCCAGAGCATTTTGAATGAGACAGCACAGCACATAAACCAGCTGGTGCGGCTGGCAACGCAGGGTGCTGCCGGCCGCCTGGTCGTTGAAATCCAGATCCACCTGCTGGGCTTGAGCCTGAGGCTTCATGGCCAGCTGAACATCCTTCAGGATGCTGCGAACGTCGACATTCACAAAAGGTTCATGCTGATTGCCGGAGGCGAAAATAGCCAGGGACTGTTGCACGCGAATGATGCGCTCGTGGCTGCGGTGCATATTGGATAAGAGTTTGCGAGCCTCGTGAGACCACTCATTTCGCTCCAGCTGACGGCGCAATCGTGTGACGCTCCCCTGCAGGATCGCCAAGGGATTATTGACCTCATGGGCGACATGTCCCACCAGCTCACCCACGGCCCCCGTATGCGCATGCCTCGCCGTCAGCAAACGCTGCCGCGTCTGATGCTGATCGCTGACATCACGCAGGTATTCATAAACACCGGTTGCGGCGGCGGTCAGCAGGGTCGAAGCCGTGAGCTGCAGAAAAATCTGTATGATGTATTCGTTCTGGGTCATGGCCAACCAGGGTGAGCCTTCATGGTGACGATAAAGGATGTTGAGAACGGAACTGGCGATGACGCCAAAGGACGCGAGAAAGGCCCCACGCAGACCAAAGAGAAAGCAGCTGATCACGATCAAATACGACGACCAGAGATAGACCAGGGAAAAGAGCGAAGGCGTCGCAGCCACCATAAAGATGAAAAAGGCGTGGATCCACAGCACGAAGAACGCGGCCAGGGGACCATAGCGCTGCTGCCGCCGGAGGCTGCCGAGCAGGATCAGGCAAACCACAAGGTTCACCAGTCCAAGGGCGGTCGAGTGTGTGCTTTCGCGAACCTGCGATGAGAAAAGGGGAATAAAGCCGCAGGGGATCAGAAAGAGGATGGCAAAGGCCAAAAACCGGACGCGAAAAAGATCACGCATCTCCATCCTCCGCAGTTCAGGCGAAAGAAGTCGGTCGAGCAGAGCCACGATGGAGTTTAGAAATTTCATTCCCATCCTTTGCCACCGGACAAGGTCCGGCTGCAAGGAGGATCGGCGTGATTTCACAAAACTACGGAGGCAAATCTTGCCGGACTCAACCCTGACGGGTTTGTGTGGCAAGCCAGGCCAGATGCTCTTTCTCCAGAAGGTCCAGGGGCAGGGGTCCGTTCTTCAGAATCTGGTCATGAAAGGCGCGGATATCAAACTTTTGACCCAGTTTTTCCTCGGCCGTTTTCCGCAGCTCCATAATTTTAAGCATGCCGATCTTATAGGCGGTCGCCTGACCTGGCATCACAATATAGCGTTCCACCGCCTTGATGATTTCCCCCTCGTCGGCGGGCGTATTCTCGCTCAGAAAACGGATGCCCTCCTCGCGCGTCCAGCGTTTGGCGTGAATGCCGGTATCCACCACCAGCCGGCAGGCTCGCCAGAGTTCCATGGAAAGGCGACCGAAATCGGAATAGGGGTCCTTATAGAATCCATAGGCCTTGGGCAGATACTCGCTGTAGAGGCCCCAGCCTTCGATAAAAGCGGTGAAGCCACCAAAGCGCCGGAATTTGGGCAGACCCTTCAGCTGCTGGGAAATGGAAAGCTGCAGATGGTGACCCGGGACACCTTCATGATAGGCCAGGGCTTCCATTTCATACTTGGGCACCTGCCGCATATCCCAGAGGTTCACATAAAAAATGCCGGGACGACTGCCATCCATGGCCGGACTGTTGTAAAAACCGATTTCCGCACTTTTTTCGCGGAAGGGTTCCACGGCCTTGACCTGAAGCTTGTCCTTCGGCAGAAGGCCGAAGAGCTCGGGCAGCTCACCATGCATGCGATCGATCATCGCCTGCGTATCCCGAAGATAACCTTCCTTGCCGGCCGGGCTTTGCTCATAATAGAAGCGATCGTCCTGGAGAAGATGCGCGAAAAACTGCTTCAGATTGCCTTTGTACCCCACCTTCTCGCGAATCGCATTCATGTCCTGATGGATGCGTTTCACTTCCGCAAGACCCAGCTGATGAATTTCATCCGCCGTGAGATGGGTGGTCGTGATCTGCCGCAATTGATTCCGATAGAAGGCTTCTCCATCCGGCAGCGTCCAGGCTCCGACGCGAGTCGACGCCTTTTTTTCCAGCCCTTCGATCAACGTGATCAGATCCTGATAGGCCGGCTGCAGATCACCGACCAGCGCCTGGTTCAGATCCTTAAGAAGTGCCTCCCGGGTGGCCGTGTCCAATTCCACTTTTCCTATCTTCGCGGTAAAATCGGCGAGCAAGGCTGAAGGTTCCTTGCCCTGATCAAAGGGTGCGCCTGTGATCACATTACGGGCATCGGAAAGCACTTTGGGAAAGACGAACTTCGGCGGGATGATGCCGCGTTTTTCCCGCTCGCTGATATTATCCCGCAGCTGCCCGAAGAGGCGGCGGGTATCCCGCACGCGGCTGATATAGGCGCGGGCATCGGCTTCATTATCGATGCGATGCATGTTGATCAAAAACGAGGGCACCTCAGCCTGGGCGCCGAACATCTGATTCACCGGAAAATTATGAAAGCGGAAGGGAAAGGCCGCCTTCTGATCGGCGATCTGCCTTTCAAAAATCTGATAGCTCAGCTGAGCTTCCTTGTCGAGCTTGTCAAAGTCGAAGGTCTTCAGTTCAGCAAGATTTTTCTCGGCCAGCTGCATGCGCTTCTGGTTGCGCGCGTCAGATATATCGTCAAAGCGATCATACTCTTTTTTGATGCCGAGGGCGGTCATGCGCTGGGGGGAGAGGGCCAGATTCTCCTGGAAGGCTCTTTCGAAAAAAGCATTCAATCGTTCCGTTTCCGTTTGCGGCTGGGATGGGGTCTGGCAGGCGGCCAGAACGATGAGACTCAGCGCGATCAAACCCGTTCGAAGCTTTCGGTGCATAGGGACTCCCGCAAAAAATCCTGCTTTGGTAAGTGGAATCGGAGCCGGTCGGCTCCGATGCTTAACTCTTGAGCGACTCCGCGACAAACTCCTGCAGCTTGTCGACCCCTTTGAATCCGGTATACATGCCCTTCTTCTTTTTCTGATCAAAAACGAAAAAGACCGGCAGCACTTCGGTGCCGGCGACGGCCATCATCTCCGGATGATCATCGACGCAGATCTTGGCGAAGGTCATCTGGTATTCATTTTCCTTTTCCATTTTGTCGGTCGCCGGTGTCGACAGCTTGCAGATGCCGCAGCTGCGTTTCCAGAGTTTCAAAAAAACGCGCTCGCCCTTATCGAGGTGTGCTTTCAAATCATCAGGTGTCCAGGCTTCCATGGCATTTCTCCTCGTTGACCAGGTTCAAGGGACACCTTAACAAAGCGCCGGACGCCTTACAAGGTGGAGGCCGCGCACCACGTCAACCGGACAAGAGGTCGGCCTCTGGATTGAGGCTTTGCAAAGGGAGGACCTTCCGCTAGTCTGCCGATCAGTTCCGTATACCTTATCGTTAAGGAGTTTCGCATGAAACCATGGATACTGCTCGCAGCCCTGGCGTTCCTGGCGCCTGGGAAAAGCTATGCAACGTCAAAAGGAAAACCTGCCTTGGACTCCGAACTTTATCAGCTTATTGAAATCGAGGATCAGCGTGACGGTCGTCATCCTTTTTTGCAGGAAGCCCTGAAGGGAAAGGACCCAGAGCTGGCCGCGCGCGCTCTGCTGGCCCTGGGTCGCATCGGTGAACCGGGTGCCGCCCCGCTGGTGCAGCCCCATCTCGCGAGTTCACAGGCCACCGTGCGGCGGCACGCAGCGTTTGCCCTGGGTCTCATCAAACAAGCGGAGAGTTTGAAACCTTTGCAGGGTCGTCTCGCACGGGAATCGCAGCCTGCGGTTCGGGCGGAGTTGTATGCCGCTCTCGGCCGCCTGCAGGTGCCCGAGGTTTTGCCGATCCTGGAAGCCGCCTTGCAGCAGGAAAAGCATCCGGTCGCCCAATCCGGTCTGGCCATGGGTTTTTGCTTTCTCTTTCTGGCGGCGGATGCAAAAACATGGGACGTCAGCCCGGAGGCCTTGTCCCTGCTCATGAATCAAATGAAAAGTCAGGCGCCCCTTGGCATCGCAGCCGCCTGGGCTTTGGCTCGTTATCAGGGCGACATCAGCCGTCTGCCGGAACAGGCTCTGATCGCAGCCATCACCGGCGCACGGGAACCCGAGGCCCGGGCCATTGCTCTGAAAGCGCTGGCTCGTCATAAAACTGAAAACACCGCCCGGTTTCTCACCCAGCTTCTTCAGGAAGGGGAATCGCACAACGTTCGCATCGAAGCGGCCCAGAGTCTGGCCGGTCAAACGCCGCAGGATTTCGTGCTCAAGGCTTTGCTTGCAGCCGCAGGGCGGGACATGACGATCGTGCGAGCGGCAGCCTTGAATACGCTGGCCACGTTTCAAAATCTCAGCGGTGTCGTGCCGCAAACTCTGCAGGCGATGACGAAAAGCCAGCCTTCCCCCTGGCTGCAGGGCAAAGCGTATCTGGCTCTGGCGCCGCAGCTCCCAGCTGATGCCAGGCGCACTTTGATTCTGGAAGGACTCCAGCATCCCGATGTTTATGTGCAAAGGGAGATGATCACGCTGCTGCCCCAGCTCGATGCGGAAGGTTTAAAAATCCTTGCCAACAAAGCGGACAATCCGTCCATCCTTATCGCCGGAGCCGCACTCCATGTCCTCCGGGAGCGCGGCAAGGACCAGATGAATGACAGCCTGAAGGCGGTCATGCTCAAGCAGCTCGCACGTCATGATCCTGTGATCACCAGCATTGTGATGGATGCGGCCGGAAAATTCGGCTGGAAGGATGCGCTGCCGCTGCTGATCAAAGCATCCGAGGAAAAATGGGCGCTCGCGGATTATCCTGTGCAGGAGAATCTCATGGGCGCTCTCGCCCAGTTCCAGGATCCTGCAACCCTGCCCCTGGTGGAAAAATACCTGCAGCATCCCGTCCGCAATGTAGTGGTGAAAGCCGCCGAGGCCTGGCAGAACATAACGGGAAAACCCCTGGAAAAACCGCTGCCGCATAATCATCGGGTGGACGAGGCCACACCAGCTCTGACGGATATACAAAAGGCTCTCGAGAGTGAAATCATCCTCGACACCGACAAGGGCCGCGTGCGGCTGGTGATGCTGAAGGATGCTCCGGTGACAGCCACCAAGGTCGTGCAGTGGGCTCAAAAAGGTTTTTATGATGGTTTGAACTTTCATCGGGTGGTGCCGCACTGGGTGGTGCAGGGTGGTGATCCCCGCGGCGATGGCGAAGGCGGGGAGGGTTTGATTCGCGATGAGGTGTCGATGAGCCCGCACCTTCCCTATACGGTTGGCATTGCGACCGCGGGCAAGGATACCGGCAGCACACAGATGTTCTTCAACCTCGGCAACAATACCCGACTCGATGGAGCCTATACGGTCTTCGCTCAGGTCATCGATGGGCGGGATGTCGTCGATCGACTGGAACTCGGCGATAAAATCATCAAGGCCACCGTCCAGCCTTTTCGAGGTTTATGAATGTCACGCGCGACGCTCTCCATTGTGCTTCTCCTGGTGGCGATGACCTCCATTCAATTTGGAGCGTCCTTTGCCAAACAGATTTTTCACATCGTCCATCCGGCCGGCATCACCCTGCTGCGGACCAGCCTTGCGGCGATTTTTCTTCTGGCCCTCTGGCGTCCGTGGCGGGCCAACTGGGATCGATCCGCCTGGCTGCATGTGCTGCCCTATGGAGCGTCGCTTGGCATCATGAACCTTCTCTTTTATTTGTCCTTGGAACGCATTCCCCTGGGCATCGCGGTCGCGGTGGAATTCACCGGACCGCTGGGTCTGGCCCTGGTGTCCTCGCGACGCAGGCAGGATCTTCTTTGGGTGCTGCTTGCGGCCCTGGGCATCATTCTCATTTCTCCCATCACAGGACACGATGCCCTGGATCCGATCGGCCTTCTTTTGGCGCTTGGGGCCGGTTTCTGTTGGGCGCTTTACATCATCTTTGGCCAGCGCATGGGTCGACGGATTCCGGCCGGCACCGCCACGGCACTTGGCATGCTGGTCGCGGCGCTGGTGACCGTTCCGGTCGGTGCTTTTTATGTGAATGAACAGTTTTTACAGATGCAGGTCTGGTGGATGGGTCTGATCGTGGCCGTGTTTTCGAGTGCTTTGCCTTATTCCCTGGAAATGACGGCCCTTAAGCATCTGCCGACCAAAACCTTCGGGATTCTGATGAGTCTGGAGCCGGCCATTGCCGCTCTGATGGGGCTTCTCTTTCTGAAGGAAACCCTGAATCTGCAGCAGGGTCTGGCCATGGGCTGCATTATGCTGGCTTCCGCCGGTTGCACCCTTCTTTCGCCCGAGATCAAGGAGGCATGAGCTGCGCATAACGCTCACACCATTGCGGTCGCTTGAGCTTTTCCGCAATGGTTCTGAGTTTGCTGGCATGATCCTGGGGCAGGGGACAAAGCATTTCATAGGGACCACAGGGATGCCGGTATTCCAGGCGAAAGTCATAGGCACCGGGGGGTGAATTCTTCGAACGCACGACTTGAAAGACAGGCTGGACCAGAGCTTCGAAACTCTTGCGAAAGGCCTCTCGCTTATCGAGCTCCTGCCGGTTCTCCGCCAGATGCTTTTCGGCCTCGCGCACCTGATCGCGCAGGGTTTCGATTTCAAATCGCAAAGCCAGAACCTTCTCATCCAAATCAAAGGCCGGTATGGGACCCTTATTGCTTTTACGCAGCTGCTGATACTGCAGATCCAGAACCAGCTGACGGGCCTTGGCATCCTTGATTTTCTGCTCACCCTGCGCGATCAGGCCCTGCAGGTAATCCACATCATTGTAGGCATTGAGCAGCGTGCCACTGACCTCGGAGCGACAGTGTTCGCGCATGTCATGGCGGGCATCCTCGGCCGCCCGGAGGGAGTTGGAACTGATCCCAAGCATCAGAAAAATAAAGAATTTCATGCGTTACCTGGCAAAAAAAATGAGGAGAGCATCCTGGATGCTTCCCTCATTGTAGCATGAGCCGGTTCGTTAGAGCTGACGCCCCACTACCTGAAAGCTATCGATATCCCATCCATCATAGGTAATGGAATAGTCAGATTTCAGCCTGAAACGAATGCGGAAGACGCTTGCACCTTGGAGGACATCCTTCAAGCTCAGCGACAGGGTGGTCCAGTCGCTGGAACCGGTCAGTTTCTTCAACTCAATCCAGGTCTGCCCCTGATCCTTGCTCAACTCAACATAGCCATAGTCATAAGCGGATTCGAGCTGATAACGGTTTTTCACATCCAGCATCAGATCGCTATCGGTGAAGGGGAAGTCCACCGTTTCTGCGGCAATGTCGATGTTATTCTGATAGGATCCGGTCGCGCTATCGGTCAGGACCGAAAGTCCATTTTTATTGGCGAGCGACCAGGTGCCACCCAGCTGGAACCAGTTCGTGTTGCTGACCGCATCTTCCGTCAGAAGAACCGCGACAGGCTTCAGGGTGAAACCTGCGCTGTCAGACGCGGCGCTCAGGTTGCCGACGTTATCCACCGCGCGCACGGCAAGGAAAGCGGACTGGTTATAGTCAAGACCCGTGATGCGAGCCGTTACTGTTCCATCCTGACGAACCACTTCAGAAACGGCGATGTTCGCAGCAGCCTCCCAGTCGTTGTCATCGAGGATGGGTTCCGCGGCCAGACGCACAAGATAGCGACTGGCCTGACCATCGTCACCGTCGTCACCGCTTTCCTTCCAGCTGACACGCAGATCCTTGACGCCGGTTTCCAGAATCGTGATGTCCTGAACAGCGGCCGGAGCCAGGCTATCGTTTTCGAGCGCACTGGCGGCGCTGATGCGACCGAATTTGACCGCGTTTTGAATCTGCGGCACGAACTGAGTGGCGCCGATGATGCGGTTTTTCAGATCCTGGGCCTTCAGGGAAGGATATTCAGCCTTGAGCAGGGCCACCAGTCCCGTGACATGCGGCGTGGCCATCGAGGTGCCGCTTTTCGTTCCATAACCATTGTTAGGAATGGTCGACCAGATGTCGGAGCCTGGAGCCGCCACATGCACCGATTTCACCCCGAAGTTCGAGAAGTAGGAGAGAGCATCCCGCCGATCGGTGGACGCCACCGCGATAATATTGGGCACATCGTAGCTGGAAGGATAATGCGCGACCGCATCGTTATTGCTGCTGTTATTGCCTGCGGCTGCAATGAAAAGGATATTCTTTTCGTTGGCGCGCTGAATGGCAGCCAGCATGGCTTCCGAGTATGCGCCGCCGCCCCAGCTATTGTTGCTGGCCACCACACCGAGGTTGGTGGCGTAATCAATCCCCTTGATCAGGACATCCGCTGAACTCTCCCCGGCACCTGAAAATACCTTGATCGGCACCATGGACACCGACCAGTTCACACCCACAACACCGCGACCGTTGTTGCCGCGGCCACCGATGGTACCGGCGACATGCGTGCCGTGGCTGTTGTCGTCCATAGGATCATTATCATTATTAAAGAAGTCCCAGCCATGCCAGTCATCGACATAGCCGTTGCCATCATCATCGATCCCATTGGTGCTGCGATCCTGACCGTTGAAGTCCTGACCGGTTTCACCCGGGTTTTTCCAGATGTTGTCGGCCAGATCCAGATGATTGTAATCGGTCCCGCTATCGATGATACCGACCAGCACCGAAGCGCTGCCGGTGCTGAAGTCCCAGGCTTTGGTCATGCCGATATCAGCGCCGACCACACCCCCGGATGCTCCGTCGTTGCGCAAACCGTAGAGCCGATTGAAATCGGGATCGTTGGGAACGCGCTCATCAAGACGATAGATCAGGTTCGCTTCCACCGCCTGCACACGGCGATCAGCCGCCAGGTCCTGAGCGACCGCTTCCAGATCAACCGCTTCTCCCTGAGGGAAACGCACGACCATGGATCGTTCATTCAGGATTTCGACTTTGGCGGAAGTGTGAGAGCGAAGGAGGGCATCGACTTGTAAGGATTCACCGGAGCGTACAGTGAGGATCAGTTCGTTTTCCTTGTGCGGATGCTCCAGCTTCAGTTTCTGTGGCACCTTTGCGCAACCCAGGATAGCAATCATGACCCAAAGGGGCCGCAAGGCCCTTGTCGAGCGAGACTTCATGTCTGTCCTTTGTTTTAAAAAATGGATATGCCAAATGCCGCGAGGTGCGACACCACTGCCCGTGTTTTAGAAACTGGAAGGATGCAACTGGCGCTTCCGAAAAGGAATCCGCATTGGTTTATGTGGTTGCTGTAATTTCGATTATAGAGCGATAAGACTGTCTCTGTAAAGCGGCGGTCCGGTCTGCAGCGTTTAGAAATTTTAAGGATTTTCCGCGGAATTCTTAGGGTTGTTTACCTTAATCCTGGGTTTTCCAAAGAGTGATCGAAATTGGTATTTGCGAAAAAAAGCTTTAAAAAACATAGCCCGCAAAGAGTTGCGTCTGAATCAAATTAAAATGTGTATGCATTCCGGCGAAGGTGGGATTCCAATAACTGCTGCTCCAATGCGCACCGAAATGAAAAGGTTTGTGCGCGCTGATCAAATTCAAAAAAATCGGCGGATTTTTGTTCCCCATGGTGAATGAATTAAAGGATTCTCCACCGAGATTCTGTTCAAGATAGAGAGTATTGGAAAAAGGCAAACCAAGACAAAGCTGAGCGATGTGCTGCGTGAATGAGCAGGCATAAACCACGACCACAGTCCAGGCGAGCTGGATGTCCTCCGCGGCTGCGAAAGGCGACTGGGTCTTCGCATGCGAGCGACCGCTGAGGTTGTCGATATCAAGCGAGAGCATCCAGCCGATGCCGCCGGCCCAGGACACGTGATCACCAGCCTGCCCGAAGTCATCGGGAATCAACTTCAAGGTCAGGCCTCCTCCCTGCAGAGTTTTATCAGCAAAGAGGTTGCCGCTGGTATGGTACATACCGGCCTTCACACCCAGCATGAGGCCCAATGTTCCTTCTTCTGCGTGCACACTGTGGAAACTGATGACGAGCAGGAGACCAGGTATCATACGCATGCGCCTATCCTTTCATACAAGGAATCCTGACTATTGTGCGACATCATGACTGTTGTTGGCAATTCCCTTGCTCCGCCTGCCCCCATCGTGTAGTCACAGGAAAACAGGAATCCACGTGCAAGGAAATCGAGCCCCATGAATGAATGCCCCAAAATCATTTCACGTCTCTATTGCGCTTCCTTAAGCCTGGCCCTTCTGACCTTTGGACCGTTGGCGTGTACATCCGTTCCCAAAAGTGAAAGCCCACAGCTTGTGTCCGAGCCTTCCCTGAATCCAGCGGACCAGGCTTTTGCCAAACTCAGTCAGACCTTTATTGAAGAATACCTGGCCCTCGCCCCTGTGATGGCCAGCTCACTGGGTGATCATCGGCGTGATGCCGAATGGGGGGATTTCAGCCAGGCGGGCGAGGCGCGCCGCCAGGCCTTCTATCAAAAATACCATGAGATCCTGAAGGCCACCGATAAACAGCAGCTGAGTTCCGACTATCAGGTGGATGCAGCCGTACTGACCAATGAAGTTGAAGCCCGTCTCTTCGAAATGGAAAGCCTGGCTCCGTTCCGTTATTCCGCGATGGCCTACGTCGGTGTCCTGAGCCTTGGCCTGGACACTCTGATTTCCCATGAATATGGAACGCCGGCCGCCCGGGCTGCGGCTCTGACGAAACGCCTGCAGGGGGTGGAGACGATCGTGGCGGCGGCCCGGGAACGTCTGGAAAATCCCACGAGGCTGGATACGCAGACAGCCATCCTGCAAACAGACGGTTTGCTCGAACTTTGTCAGAGCGGAATCAAGCCTTTGGTGGAAGGGGTCCCGGATCAGGCCAGGGCCTTGAATCAGGCGGCGTCCTCGGCCCGGACGGCTTTGCAGGATTTCAAGACCTTCCTGGAAAAGGAGGTCCTGCCACGCAGCAACCGTGACTTCCGTTTGGGCAAGGAGCTTTACGCCCGCAAGATGCAGTATGATCTGGCCGATAGCATTCGACCGGAGGCGCTTGCCAAGGCCGCACGGGACGCTCTGGATCGCACGCTGGCGGATATGTATCAGGTCGCCCTCCAGCTGAGCCCGGAGATGCTGGGCAAACCCGCCCGGGTCAGCAAGGATCCCAGGGAGCAGAGAAAACTCGTGCGCGCGGTGCTCGATCGCATGGCCCTGGAACAGCCGACCGATGACACCCTGTTTCAGGACGCTGAAGGGGCCATTGAAACGGCGACGGCCTTCATCCGGCAGAAGGAGATCCTCACGATTCCGGATGAAACGTGCAAGGTCATCAAAATGCCTGCCTTCAACGCCGGATTCGCGGGGGCCTACAGTCAGTCCTCAGGTCCTTTCGATGAAAATTTTGAAAACTTCGTCGCCATTGAGCCCCCTTCGGCCACCGAACGGGATTCGTTTTATCGCGAATACAATAAGAGCATGCTCATCGAGTTGATGCTGCATGAGGCGGTGCCGGGCCACTGTCTGCAGGCGATGCACGCGGTGAAAACCAAACATCCTTTGCGGGCCATTTTTGGCAACGGCCCCTATGCGGAAGGCTGGGCCATGTATAGCGAGGAGGTCATGGCACGCCATGGCTTCGGCGGCCCGCGCATCCGGATTGTGCAGCTCAAACTTCTGGCCCGCGCGATTGCCAATACGCTTTTGGATTACGGTGTGCACACGCAGAATATGAGTGAGGACGAAGCCATGCGTCTTCTTATGGAAGAGACCTATCAGGAACGGGCCGAAGCAGCCGGCAAATGGCGGCGCGTGCAGCTTTCCAGTGTGCAGCTCACGACCTATTTCTACGGCTATCAGCAGTTTGCAGCCATGCGGGCGGTTGCGGAAAAACAGCCAGGATTCCAGGAAAAGGCCTTCCATGATCAACTGCTCGGTTCCGGAGCACCCCCGCTGAAACTTCTGCGGGCCCGTTACGGCATTTGATATCAGCCGTCCTCGCGGTCGCCGATCCAGCTGATGCTATTGAGGTCGACGGCGGCGAGGATATTCCACATCAGTTCACTGCAGGGACCCTGAAATTTTTTCCGCTTCCGCATCAGATAGATCGGTATGGAAAAATCCGTATAAGGCTCCACATTGAGCGCCAGCAGACGTCCCGTCTGCAGATCCTCATCGACCAGACTCAGGGGCATCAGACCCCAGCCGAGCCCACCCAGGAGCAGATGCCGCTTGCTGGCAAAGTCGCTGACACTCCAGGTGACGGCGCCTTCCATCACGCCCGCGCGCACATCCCGGGTGGCTGCATCCGTGCTGGGCAGAATCACCTGCGTGTGCGTGCGCAGATCGGTTTCCTTCAGGCGTTTTTTCTCGGCTGCCAGTGGATGACCGGGTGCGCAAACGGGCAGCAGACGAACCTGACCCAGAGCATGTTTCTCAAGTCCCTCGATGCCTGGCTTGTTCGGCATGAGTTCGGAGATGGCGAGATCCGCCTGATCGTCCTGCACTTTGATCTGAGCGGCCAGAACTTCGACGCGAAGGTTGAGCGTAAGATGCGGCTTCCGTAAACCCACATCCTTGAGAGCGGGAATGACCGGACCCAAGGGAACGATGGCGCTCATGGCCAGGTTCACGAAGGGTTCATCGCCCTGTTTCAGCTGCCGCGCGAGTTCCGTGATTTCCTCGGTTCCCGCCAGCACCCGCTGGGCTTTGAGCAGAACGGCCTCACCGGCCGGCGTCAGGGTTGGACGATACTGATCGCGGCAGAGTAGTTCCACGCCCAGCTCGTCCTCGAGATTTTTGATGGCATAGGAGATGGCGGACTGGGCCCGATGCAGGGCTCCGGCGGCTGCTCGAAAACTGCCGGTTTCTGCAATCTTGCTGAGCACGAGCAGTTGATCGAGTGTCACCGGCTTTTCCCTTATTCAAACAGATCCTTGACGATGATGCTGACCGGACAGTGATCCGAACCCATCACATCAGGGAGGATGGAGGCGGCGACCAGGTGTTCCCGCAGAACACCGGACACGCAGAAGTAATCGATTCTCCAGCCGACATTGCGGGCCCGGGCGTTGGTGCGATAACTCCACCAGGTGTAATTCTTCGGTTCCTGGTTGAAATGCCGGAATGTATCGACAAAGCCGGCCGCCACGATATTGTCAAAACCCTGCCGCTCCTCGGGGGTGAAGCCTGCGCATTTCACATTGGCCTTCGGATTCGCCAGATCGATTTCCTTGTGGGCGACGTTCAAATCCCCGCAAAAAATCACCGGCTTTTTGTGTTCCAGGGATTTCACATAGGCGAGGAAATCCCGGTCCCATTGTTCGGTGCGATAGGAGAGGCGCCGCAGATCATCCTGAGCGTTCGGCGTATAGACGGTCACCACGAAGACCCTGTCAAATTCCAGAGTGATGACCCGGCCTTCCTTGTCATGATGATCGAGCCCCAGACCGTATTTCACATCAAGGGGACGGTAGCGGGTATAGATCGCCGTTCCGGAATAGCCTTTTTTCTCGGCTGCATTCCAGAAGATTTCATAACCCGGGAAGTCGACCTCAATCTGATCCTGGGTGGCTTTGACTTCCTGCAGGCACAGGATATCGGGCATTTCCCTTTCGAAAAACTCGATGAAGCCTTTTTTCAGAATCGCCCGCAGTCCATTCACATTCCACGAAATAAGCTTGGTCGTACTCACGCGTCTCAACCCTTCCCGAACATCGCTGGCGCAAGGTCACGAGCCTTGTTCAAGGCCAGCTTCAGACCGTCCAGTTTATCACCACCGGCCTGGGCCATATCCGCCTTGCCACCGCCGCGACCGTTGATTTCGGGGGCGAGTTTTTGCAGAAGTTCCTGCGACGAGAAACCCGTCGGCACCTGCTTGCCTTTGGCCACGAGGAGGAAGGCCTTGTTCACGCTGTCCTGTCTCATGCCCAGCACAACGACCGTGTTGGGAGCCTTCTGCAGAATCTGATCGCTCAGATCACGCAGGGTCTTCACGCCCTGATCATCCTCGGGGCAAAGGAAGGTCACCACGCGGGTGTCCTGCACCATCGGGGACTCCTCCAGAATCGTATCGATCTGCTGGGCCAGGGCCTGCGCGCGCAATTTTTCGATCTGTTTTTTCAAATCGCGTTCACTCTGCAGAAGCTTATCGATTTTGCTCGTCACATCCTCAAGGCTGGCGGCCTTGAGTTTATTGCGCACCACACGGCTTTCCTGCTCGCGGGATTTCAGATATTCAAAGGCCTTTTGCGAGGTATAAGCCGTGATACGACGCACACCGGCGGCAATCGAGGATTCCTGGGCGATCACAAACAGGTTGATCTCGGCCGTATTATCAACATGGGTTCCGCCGCAAAGTTCGGTCGAGAATTCCCCGACCCGGACCACGCGCACCCGATCGCCATATTTTTCGCCGAAGAAGGCGATGGCTCCGGCGGCGACCGCCTCCTCCTTTTCCATTTCATCCTTGCGAACTTCCTGCTCGCTGAAGATGCGATCGTTGATCAGCCCTTCGATTTCCGTCAGCTCAGCTTCGGTCAGGGCCTGGAAGTGGCTGAAGTCAAAACGCAGAAGATCGCTCGTGACGAGTGAGCCCGCCTGCTTCACATGCGTGCCGAGAACCTTCCGCAGCGCCCAGTGCAGCATATGCGTGGCCGTATGGTTGCGCGCCGTCAGATTCCGCAGCTGCTGATCGGTTTCCTGCTGATAGGATTCGCCGATGGTCAGCATGCCTTTGTGGGGTTTGATATGAACGACGACCAGACCTTCGGCCGGTTTCAGTACGTCGATCACTTCGCCCTCAAAACCATGACCGCTCACGCGTCCCCTGTCACCGGCCTGTCCCCCGCTTTCCGCATAGAAAGGTGTTTCGTCAAAAACGGCCTCCAGAATGACATCCGGCGAAGCCATCGCCGCCGTTTCCAAGCGGGTTTTTTCCTGACCATGCCTTTGCAGAATGGCCAGGCAACGGCCATGGGCCTGCAGCGCATCATAACCGACAAACTTGATCTGGACGTTGCGCTCCGCCAGTTCCTGGGCGATATCCTCATAATAGTGATCGACAGTCGCTTCCCCGGCACCTTTCCAGTGGGCGCGCGACTGCGATTTTTGCTTTTCCATGGCTTTTTCAAAAGCCGCTTCATCGACCGTCAGGCCATTCTCCTGACAGATCACGCGCGTCAGGTCCACCGGGAAGCCGAAGGTATCGTAGAGTTTGAAGGCCACGTCACCCGACAGTTTACCGCTGGCCTTGGCTTGGGCCATCTCTTCATCCAAAAGGGCCAGGCCGCGTTCCAGAGTCTTGAAGAATTGTTCCTCTTCCGCCTGCACCGCACGCGAGATAAAGGCGGCTTTTTCCCTGATATCGGGATAGGCGTCCGCCATCTGCTCGATCACGAAACCGCAGACCTTGTGGAGGAAGGGTTTATCCAGCCCGATTTTCTTTCCATAGCGGATGGCCCTGCGGATGATGCGCCGCAGAACATAGCCACGGCCTTCGTTGGCAGGCATCACACCATCGGTGATCAAAAAGGTGGTGGCGCGGGCGTGGTCGGCGATCACACGGTAAGGAAAGTTGTCCTTGGCCTTGGGATCATAGGTCTGGCCCACCATGCCGGCGATCTTTTGCAGGATCTCCAGAAAGCTATCGATCTCGTAGTTCGTTTCCGTTTTTTGCAGAATCGAAGCAATACGCTCGAGCCCCATCCCGGTATCGACCGAAGGCTTCGGCAGAGGATGCAGATTGCCCTCGGCATCCCGGTTATACTGCATGAAAACCAGGTTCCAGAATTCCATAAAGCGGTCGCAATCGCAGCCCATGGCGCACTCAGGTCGGCCGCAGCCGTGGGCCGCGCCACGGTCGACAAAGATTTCACTGCAAGGACCGCAGGGGCCGGTTTCACCCATCGACCAGAAGTTATCCTTCTCGTCGAAGCGGTAGATCCGTTCCTTGGGAACACCGATCTGCTTTTCCCAAATTTTCGCCGCCTCATCATCCTCACGGAAGACGGTGACGTAAAGTTTATCGGTTGGAAGCTGCAGTTCCTGGGTAATGAAATCCCAGGCGAAACGAATCGCATCGGTCTTGAAATAATCACCGAAGGAAAAGTTGCCGAGCATTTCAAAGAACGTATGGTGACGGGCCGTGTACCCGACGTTTTCAAGGTCGTTATGTTTGCCGCCGGCACGCACGCACTTTTGCACGGACGCTGCGCGGGTGTAGGGACGTTTATCCTTGCCGAGAAATACATCCTTGAATTGAACCATACCCGCATTGGTGAAGAGCAGCGTTGGGTCGTTATGGGGAACCAGCGAGGAGCTTTCCACAACGGCATGGCCGTTTTTTTCGAAGAATTTGAGAAATCGGGAACGAATTTCGGCTACTTTCATGCGTATATACCTATGGATGTCTTACACCGTCAATACGGATCGGCCGTTGACAAGAGAAGTCAGTGTAATCCGGAATGAGCTTGTGATCAATCGCGGGGCGGGAGGTGAAGTAGGTAATCGGACTCCGCGGAAAACAGCTCAAATTTGCGCTGTTCCATTTCGTCGTCACTCAGGCCGCGGTCGTCGGTGATGGCCGCCATGATTCCCACTTCCGTGGAACTGGCTGAAGGATCATCGTTGTAGTGATCGAAGTAGGTATGAGCCAATTCATGATAAACGACCTGCCGGAGCATATGGCGTCCGCGCAGGCGATGGCGATCCGGGGTTGTCGTGGGATCAACGATGTAAATATGATAGGCCCGTTCCCCGTCGTAGCATTCCACCCGACGGTTCAAACCCATACGCATCGTATCATTCTGCAGTTCACCCGCACCGAGCGGCACCAGAACCAGAGTCCGGATCTGAGCCAGCCGCGCGAGGGGATAATGATGAGGGCCAAGGGTTTGCGCATCCGTCGCGTAGTCGTCGAGCAGGCTCTGGAGTTGAGGGTCAATATTACGGGGCTTCCGGCAGTCTTCATCCGGCCCGTTAAAGGTCTCCCGCAGCTCGCCTTCAAGCCGCGAGAACTGATCCCTTTGCGTGCCACGGCACGCAAGGCCAGAGACGACAAGAAACAGCAATAAAATCCGACCATGCAGACGCATCGTTCAACCTTTTGCGTTGGGATAGGGACCTGTTTTTTTATCGGCTCGGCTTGTCTAAAACTCAAGAAAGCCGGGATAGCCCCATGAATAGGGCAGGATGCAGTGGGTAAATAAATGGCGTTCGGATCCCGACGCGGAGGATTCCAGACCATTCTTGTCCCCCGATGGAAAGAGGAGTAGCATGCGAGGCCTTGGGGATACCTTCATGCGGAGGGCTGAGGATGCTTCGTTTCCTACTGATACTGGGACTCCTGCTGATGACCTGTCGCAGCTGGGCCGCCGCTCCGCAGCGAATTGTGTCGGCTTCGGTGGGAACCGATGAAATCCTGTTTGAGATCCTGAGCCGGCGGCACGAACTGCATCGTCTGGTTGCCGTTTCGATCTTTTCTGAGAATAAAAATTACAGCCATCTGGAAAAAATTCCGGCTTCGATCAAGGGTCGGGTGGGAGACAGCCTGGAAGCCCTGGTGGCATTAAAGCCGGATCTGGCCATCCTTGCGAGCTACAATCGCCAGGAGATCCAGCATCAATTGAAACGCGCCGGCGTGCAGGTGATCACGCAGGAAAACTTTCGCAGCCTCGCCGATATTCAGGACAATATCCACATGATCGGTCGGGTCACAGGCACGGTCAAGGAAGCGGAAGCCCTTGTTCAGGAGATGCAAAAGACCCTGGCCGCCGCCCGGACCCGGAGTGCCTGCCCCAAGGGTGACCCTACGTTTCTGCAGTATTCCGGCTATGATACGGTTCCCGGAGCTGACACCATCATTCACGATGCCGCCGCGCATGCCGGTTTTATTAATCTGGCGGCGCGTCTCAAGCTCAGTGGCTGGGCGCAGTTGAGTCAGGAGGTGCTGGCGACACTTGATCCCGATTTCGTCGTGACCGCCGGGGATCCCGCGCAGAAGAAAGACATTCAGTCGCAACTTCTGAAAAGGCCGGCCTGGCAGAATCTCAGAGCCGTCAAGGCGGGCCGTTTGATCATCATTCCAGAGCGGCAGCTCTATTCCGTCTCCCACCATGTGACCAAACTGGTCCAGACCCTGGCCGGGGCACGGCGCTGTTCCTGATTAATCATTGACATGTCTTTCGTGCATAGGTAATTCTTCATGATCGGTTCGCGCTATCTCAGCGCGCCTGGCACGCGAGGCACCCACATCCATGCACCTTGTTTACGTCGACTTCGATGGAACACTCGTCAAGTCCAACTCCCTGCATTATCTGGTTGCCGTGCACCAGCATCAGCTGGCAAGCCAGCGGTCCCTGGCGTCGCTGATCCGTTGGGGTTTGGCCTGGATTGCGCTTCCCCTCATATTGATTCTGCATAAGGTGTCCGAATCGGCCCGTGATGCCGTGACCTATCGCCTTTATCGAGGCCTCACCCGGGCCGATATCGCGGCCGGTGCCGCAGCGTTCTGGCAGAAAAAACAGAGCCACGTTTTTCACAACCACGCGATTGCCCTTCTGCATGAGCTGGCCGCTCAAGGCCATCGGATCGTGCTCGTCTCCGGAAGTCTGCAGGAAGTGATTCAGCCTGCGATGCGAGTCTGCGGTCTGGAGCCCTTGATCGAGACCTATCTCACCGCCTCGCTGCAATATAATGCCCAAGGGCAATGTCAGTGCATCGAGGGGCAGGCCAATATTCAGGCCCAGAAGGTAAACAGGATTCAGGCCTATGAAAGCGCGGCGGGTCTGACGCCCACGGCACGACTGGCGATCACCGACTCTCTGTCTGACCTCCCGCTTTTGAACTTCTGCGATGATGCCGTTGTGATTGAACCGAAAGCCGATCTGCAGAAGGAAGCGCTGCGCCGCCAATGGAAAATACTCCGCGAATCACAGGCCTCCCAGGGCCCGGGTCGCTCTCCCAACAAACTCTGACACCTGGAGATCACACATGAAAATGAATCCCATTGAGGGCCGTATCAAGGATTTTGACCGCAGCAGTCTTGTGGTGGCTCTGCTCTGCAACCTGACCTATGTGCTGCTGGCCCCTTTCCTTTTGCTGGCCTGCCGCCTGGGACCCAAGGCCCGCTTTGCCTCGCACCTGACCGGCCGTTTTGTGGCAAAACATTTCTCACGCCTGATCATCGCCAGCCACCGCGGGATGCGTTTTTCGCGGAACATCGCTATCGATGCGCTGCCGAACCAGTATATTATCGTGGCCAATCACTTGAGCCGCATGGACCTCATCTATACCGTCTCCCTGTTCTCCCGTCCGACCTACATTGGCAAAGTTGAACTGAAGCGATCGCTCCTCGGTCTGGCCACGATTCTGAGTGGCAGCATCTTTGTGAAGCGCGAGGAAAAGGATAGCCGCAAGGCCGCTCTCAACGCCTTGCGTGCCAAGGCTAGCGAAGGTCATGCCCTCGGTTTATTCCCGGAAGGGGCTTCCAACAAAACGGACGGTGAACCCATGGAATTCAAATTGGGCGCCTTTATCATTGCGCAGGAATTCAAGCTGCCGATGGCCCTGACCGCCATTCATGATTATCCAGCCTGGGACGGCAAGCGTGAGGTCGGCATCGAAGTCTTCGATGTTTTGTACCCGGATCAGTTTGCAAGCGCAGAAGCCATGCGCGATACTGCCTTTGAACGCATCAGAGCACGTTTGGAAGCACGACGTCTAACCGTGGAAGCTGCCTTTATGCAGGCCGCCTCGGGTGCCTCCAAGGCTACTGCCTGGGCTTTGCAGAATTCCGTCACTCACTAAATCTGTCGGCGAGCGGATCCGGCGGCTCCCTGCGCTTTTTGGTCTTCGCCCAGGCGCGGGCGCCGGGGGATTTTTTCAGCTCGCGCTTGCACGATTTGCAGACATCCTCAAGACGGCCCGTCTTGAGGCTGACAAAAAATTCCCGCTCATCCTTTTCAAGATCGCAGTTTCTGCACACTTTCTGCAAAGTCACCTCCTCCTGCCCTGGACTGATTCAAAGGCCAGCCCCGTGAAAAGACAAGACCTGGTTTTCCCATCAGTCAGGAAGGGCAGGAAGGGCTGGACAAGGCTGCTTTCCCGACGCAAATTAGCCCCCACGTTTTTGAGTCCTATAAGGAGAGGCCATGAGCCAGAACCCTCAGGAAGAACTGCGGCAAAAACTTGCGGCCGAGATTGATAGCGCGCCCTGGTCGGCCCTTGTGCGTCACTTTGCATTTGGGCGTGTGTATGTCGTCCGACCCCCTTGGGACCTTCTGGACGCGGCGCTGGCCTTGCATCACGATGCGACCGAATTGGTAAAGGAGGCCATCCGTCAAAAACAACTGGAGCAGCCTTCCGCCGAGGAAGCTGAATCCTGGCACAGAGCGAACGCGAGCTTTGACATGCTGGTGATCAGCCCCTTCATCCTGATTCAGACCAGGGAAAATCGCCAGGTCTGACCGCTGCGACTGCTTCGTGGGTGAGATTGGGAATTGTCATCGCGTCCGCGCAGCGAAACACTAGCAGCCTAGGAAGGATGGCGGGCGCATCGGAATACTCTGAAAAATTCTTTTCCCTGTGCCCGACCTGCGACAAAGTCCCAACCTGGGCGTATTTTTCAGTTTATTTGTGTACACTCAACCAGCGGGCAGCCCTAAGCATACGATACCAAAACGTTTTTCCAGCGGAATTCGCCACCAGGATTGGTTAAATTATCTGTTCAGGATGATGACTGATCTTCACAAGGAGCGCGGCTGATGCACGGGGATCCCAACAGGCAGAAGAAGCGAGGTGATGTGGCTCTCAGACTTGTTCCGAACGAGGAACAGGAGGTGACCCTGCACATCAGTCTCTCCGATATCGAACCCCAGATCTGGCGCCGGCTGCAGGTCAGCGATGCGATCAACCTGCATGAACTGCACCTGATCATCCAGGGCGCCTTCGGCTGGAAGAACAGTCACCTGCACAGTTTCATCGTCAAGCAGGGCGAGGTCTATTCTTCACGGGCCGCCGCTTTTGATTTCGATGAAGCCGAGGAGGAAGGTGATAGTCGATCGGTGCAGCTGCGTGATCTCATCCACAGGCAAATCAAGAGTTTCCGCTATGTCTACGACATGGGCGATAACTGGATGCATAAAATCAAGATTGAACAGGTTCAGAACAAAACCCGCGAACACCTCCTTCCTGTCTGCACGGACGGCGCGCGGCACGGGCCGCCCGAGGACTGTGGCGGCTCGCTGGGTTACGAGGAATTGCTCGAAGCGCTTCAGGATTCACACCACCCGCAACACGCCGAAGCCCTGCGGAGCCTGACGCAGAGCTTTGACCCACAGCAGTTCAATCTACGTCAGGCCAACGCTCAAATTAAGAAAATGTTGGATGGAAATATGCGGTAATCTGTGCGAGATTCGGGGGTCTTACCCTCGCACAAAGGACCCTGCATGAAGGCAAAAAGTATCTTGAAACTGTTGGCGGGACTGGTTTTGATAGGTCTCGGCCTGGTTTTGACCCTTGCCTTTCGCATTCACAATTTCCCGCAGGTTGAAGCGTACTTTGAGGCTCCTGGGAACCGCAAAATCCAGAAGGATGAAGTCGGCCAGTGGCAGTATGTTCGCCAGCTTTATACGGAAATGGAAGCCACGGGCGAAGAATTCAAAGGCTGGGACGAAAGCCAGCAGGATAAGTGGAAATATGCCATTGCTTTCCTGGCCTACGGCATGCCGTCCATGGCCATGATCAAGCCCGACGAAGCCCCCATGGCGGCTTATTACCTTTCGGTGATGATCCACAAAATGAAAGCCAAAAAAGTCTGGAGTGACTGGCAGCGCCATGGTTTCGGCGACGATCCCATCTGCAAAGACAACCTTATGTACAAGGGCCACTTGAACCTGATGTACGGCCTCTATCAGCTGATGACCGGCTCCGACCGCTATGCGAAGGAATTCACCTGGCTCACGCAAAAAATTGTTGAGGAGATCGAGCAATCCAAGGAAGGCCCATACCGCGGCGTGGCCTGTGAACCCGACCGCTATTTCGTGCAATGCAATGCCGTCGGCCTGCTCAGCCTGGAAATTTATGATCGCATCTATGGAACACCCTACGCAAAGTACGAAGGCGCCGAGGTCATGCAATTCGTGCGGGAGCGCCTCATCGATCCGGAAACCGGCCTCTATCGTGAAGCCTATCATCCCTCCCATGACCTTGCGATTCCCTATCTGAGCGGCTCGACCAATGCCTGGACCATGGTCATGCTGCGACCCTTCGATAAGGAATACCAGGCGAAGATTTACCCGAAATGGAAGAAAATCTTCGTGCGCGAATACGGGCCTTTTGCAGCGGTGCGGGAGTCGCGCCACGGAGGTCCCTCACGCCTCGCGACTCTGTTTGGAATGCTGGCTGCCAAGGAATTTGGTGATCAGGAATTGTTCGGCAGGCTGCGCAATACGGTGGATCTCGGCGGCTTTTTGCATCAGGACACCGAGCGGGGCTATCTGAGATACGGCACCGCCAATAACACGATGCTGAACGGCCTGGTTTTGTCGTTCAAACTGCATGTCGGCTGGCAGAGAATACTGGATCACACCTGGCCACAGCCTGAAGCGCTGCCCCCTGTGCCGGAAATCAGTGCGATACAAGCCTTCGATCTTATGGAAACACGAACCTTTTAACCGCCTTCGGCTTCCACCACCCGTTGATGCTCCGGCTGCGGCTGGTGCACCAGGATTTTGTCCACGCGGCGGCCATCCATATCCACGACCTCGATACGCAGGTGATCGAGAAGAATCACATCGCCTTCGCGCGGAATACGGCCCATCTGCTTCATGATCAGACCGGCGATGGTCTGGATATCCTCGCCCTCGGTAAAGTGCGAGAAGTCGACTTCGAAGATCTCTTCAAACTCATGCACTGATGTCATGCCGTCGAGCAGTATCGAACCATCCTCGCGACGGCTCAACTTCGACTCGTTCGCCAGGGGACCGTGAGGCAGGGCTCCGACCAAAGCCTCCATCATGTCGATCATGGTCAGCATACCGGCCATGCCCCCGTATTCATCGATCACGATGGCGACGTGCGCCCCCTTTTCCTTGAAGCTTTCCAGCACATCCAGCACCGAAACGGATTCCGGCACCATCATGGGTTCCATCATGCACTGGCGGATGTCCCAGGTCTGGGGATTTTTCGCGATCGCATAGAGCATGCGCTTGGCCGATAACAAACCGACCAGGTTATCCACCTGGCCGTCATACACGGGAAAATAGGTGTGACGCGTTTCCATCACACGTTCCAGAATCTCATCCAGACTGTCACTGACATCGAAGCTTTCAATCTTGGTCCGCGGGGTCATGATATCACCCGCCGACAGGCTGCCGAGCCGCAGCGTGCGCTTGATGATGGTCTCCTCGCCCTGTTCAAAGATCCCGGCTTCCGTACCCTGCTCGACGAGGAGTTTGACTTCCTCTTCCGTCACCTGAGGTTCCTTGACCCGATCCAGACCGAGAATGCGCAGAAACCATTCCGTGGAAAAGGAGAGAAAGCGAACCGCCGGCCTGGAGATCGCCGACAAAAGACGAATGGAACGCGCCACGGAGGCCGCAGTTTGTTCCGGATTCGTCAGAGCCACGCGCTTGGGAACGAGTTCACCCAGAATCAGCGAAAAATACGAAGAGATCACCACGACCACGCCGAGGCCGATGCCATCAGCCCAGGGCGCAAGCAGGGGAATGTCGGATTCAATCCAGAAGGCCAGCTTTGCGGAAATGGTCGAGCCCCCGAAGGCACCGACCAGCACTCCGACCAGTGTAATGCCGACCTGGACCGAAGCGAGCAGATCCGAGGGCGCTTCAATGAGCGCAAGAGCCACGCGGGCTCCCACCTTGCCTTGATTGGCCAGGGTTTGGAGTCGCACCTTGTTCGAAGAAACGATGGCCATCTCGGACATGGCAAGAAAGGCGTTGAGCAGAATCAAGGCCAGGATAACCAGAACTTCGAACACGATGGAATCCAAAATCGATCTCCTCTTCCGTTATAAACCAAAACTCTGCAAAACACCGGCCAGGCACTGAACAGCCTGCCCACTGCCGCCAGCCTCACGCAGAGCACCGCGCTCGCCGTCCGTCCACGCATAAATATCCATATGCGAGAACGGATAGCCCTTGGCAAATTCCGCCAGAAACAGAGCCGCGGTGATGGCACCTCCGTAGGAGCCGGTTGCGCAGTGATTGATGTCCGCAACATTGGTTTCCAGACGCGGGCGATAACCATCAAAGAGTGGCATCCGCCACATCAGGTCGCCCCACTCCTGTGCGCGCTGGCTGATAACCTGGGCCAGCGCTTCGTCGGTGCTGAAGAAGCCGGCCACATCCGATCCCAAACCAATTTTGATCGCACCGGTCAGCGTTGCCACGACCATGATGGCCGCGGGCTTGTCGGCTCCGCTTTGGGAAGCGGCCACAGCCATCGCATCGGCCAGGATCAGGCGCCCTTCGGCATCGGTATTATGAATTTCAACCGTCATTCCATTCCTTGCCCGCAGGATATCGCCGGGTCGATAGGAGCGCCCGGAAACGGCATTTTCCGCCAACGGGATATAGACATCAAGCGGACGCGCAAAGCCACTGCGTGTCATCCAGTAGAGAGCGCCCACGGCTGCGGCCGCACCGCCCATGTCCTTTTTCATGAGGCGCATGCCAGCAGGATCCTTGAGATCAAGACCACCGCAGTCAAAAGTAATGCCTTTTCCGACCAGCGCCAGGGGGGCTTCCGTTTTGCCGTCCGGACGGTAACGCAGATGCACGAGGCGGGGCTTTTGCTCCGAGCCCTGACCGACGCCGAGCAGAAGACCCATGTTTTCCTTTTGCAGGCGGGCCTCATCCCAGATGTCGACGCTCATGCCAGGCGTCTCGCTAAAGAGATCGCGGATGGCGCCGGCAAATGTTTCAGGATTCAGAAGATTCGGCGGGGAATTCACCAGGTGACGCGCCACGTTCGTCCCCATGGCCAGCGCCTGGGCTTCCTCTTTCAGCTCGGCTTTCACCGCAAGGCCCAGGACGGGCAAAGCCGCCGGTTGAGCCGCCACGGCCTGCTTATAGGAATAGGCCGCCAGTTCCAGACCCACGAGGGCGCCGAGGATTTCCCGATCCTGACAGGATTCAAAGCGGACATTGATTTTCTGCGCTTTGAGCTTGCGCGCTTCCGAGACCGCACGCCCCACCAGATCACGCGCCTGACCATAGGCGCTGGGCGCCAGCAGGCCACCATCACGCTTCTGCGCTTCCGTGGGCGACTTCGGCCGCATCAGAATCACCGGTCTTTGCTGACCGCTGAGAACAAACAGTTCACCTTCATCAAAATTCGCCACACGATTTTGCCAGGCGGGTATCGTATCCTTGACGAAGCTCAGGCAACGGTCCTTGGGGACCTCACCACCGCAGTACACCAGTTCCACATCACTCTCATCCAAAGCGCTGACAGCTTGCGCCAGCCAACTCTTCATATTCCAACCCACGAGGCTGGTCACGGGACCGCTCTTGTTCTGATTCATTTATTGTTTGCTCCTGACTCACCAGACTGTAAAATGAAAGTCACCTAATTTAGCAGTTCATGGGGCGCTTGGTAACTCTCTTCACATGCCCGTCATGAAAGGCCAGGCACCCGATCCCGGCATTCATTTTGGTGTCTCATCTTAATCTTAACCCCATGATATAAATAGATTATTTTTGATCTGGACACAATCAGGATTTTTCCTGAAATTTCCTCTGATTAGTGATAGACATTTTTGGCCACGCTCTTATATTGAGGTTCCCAATAGCGAACACTGAGAGTGATGGCTCGCCAACAGGAGATTATATGCCAAAAGTACACATAACAACAGACAATCTCACGCTGGAAGTCAAAGACGGCTATGCGTTGATCGACATGTGCGAAGAGCACGATACGTCCATACTCTTCGGTTGCCGTGACGGCGCCTGTGGGGCCTGTATGGTCAAGATCATCGAGGGCGCGGACAACATCAGCCCGATCCAGGATGATGAGAAGGATTTCCTTGAAACCATGGCCGCTGAACCGAACGAACGCCTCGCCTGTCAGTGCAAAGTGTTCGGCGATGTGAAATTGGAAGTTTCCGAATAAGCAAGACAGTCCAGGGAGGATACTTGTGCCACGCCTTGCCTCCCTCGCTCGCCGTCGCGAAGCCGTCATCCAAATTCTGGAAAAATTGCGCGAGCAAAATCCTGATCCGCGTTGCGAACTGATCTATTTCACCGATTATCAGCTGCTGGTCTCGGTCGTGCTGTCCGCGCAGGCCACCGACAGGCAGGTGAACAAGGTGATGGAACCGCTTTACGCGCAGGGTTTTACGCCCGAGGTGATGCTCGGCTGGGGTGAGCAGGGATTTTTACAGCGCATTCGTTCGATCGGGCTCGCGCCCACGAAAGCGAAAAATGTCGCCAAACTTACAGCGATACTGATGGAGAAATATCAGGGTCGTGTGCCGCAGACCCGCGAGGAGCTGGAGGCTTTGCCGGGCGTCGGACGGAAAACGGCCAACGTGATTCTCGGCGAACTCCATCGCCATCCGACGCTCGCGGTCGATACGCACGTGTTTCGCGTGACCCAAAGGCTGGGTCTTCACGAGGAAAAAGCGGCAGAAAAAGCCGAAATGGTTCTGCTCGATCTGGTGCCGCCCTCGTATCTGCCGGCGGCCCATCACTGGTTTATTCTGCTGGGCCGTTATGTGTGCAAGGCTCGCGTGCCGGAATGCGAGCGCTGCGTTTTGAATCAGATCTGCCCCAGCTCAAGCGTCCGGCGTAGGCTCTAAGTCCCAGGGCCCCATCGGCTGGGTCAGGGTATTGATCCCGAGCTTGCGCAGTTCCCTGAGCAGGGCCAGAACCGGCAGACCGATAATGGTGGTATGATCGCCGTCCACCCAATCAAAAAGCTGCGCGCCCTTGTTTTCATACTGATAGCAGCCGGCGCAGCCTTCCCATTCGCGCGTGCGCAGATACGCTTCCAATTCATCGGATGTCAGCGTGCGCATGCCCAGAGTGGCTGTGATGACCTCCGAGGACAAAAGTTTCGGCGAAGGCCGATCGGCTTCGTAATACGCGAGACTGAAGGCACTGTGCAGACGATGCACCTGACCGGAGAATTCCCGCAAACGCAGCCGCGCTTCATCTTCATCCTCGGCCTTGCCAAAGGCCCGCCCCTGGAATTCCAGGACCTGGTCGGCGGCGATGACGATGGAATTCTCATGGACGATGCCCACACTCATGGCTTTGGCTTCAGCCCGCAAACGCGCGGTTTGCAAGGGGTCGGCACCTTCGATAGCATCTTCATCGCATTGCGGCGCGATTCCGAACACCTGGATCCCCGATTGCTCCAGCAAAACCCGCCGGAAACGCGAGGTCGAGGCTAAGACGAGACGATTGATCTTCAACGCTGGCTCCTATACAATGCGGCGACGCGGAAACGCCACTACGACATAGAAGGACGGATATGGAAACCAAGGATACCGCATCTCAATTGATCCCAGAAGAATTTTTAGCTCTGGCGAACGATCCCGGATCCTTGACCTCCAGGACCGCCGCACGCTTCGCTGTGAGCCCGCACAGTTTCATCAACTGGCGCTGGCAAATGAAGCATCAGGTGACGGATGCTGCGCAGGCCGCGTCCGTTCTGCAATTAAAGACCAGTGAAGAACGTGGTTTTTCGGAGCTGCAGAAGCTTTTCAATGCCGGCATCACGCCTTACTATATGGGATTGATGCTCCCCAAAATCGAAGCCGGTGAAGATGATTGCCCGATTCGCCTGCAGGCGCTGCCGCGGGTCGAGGAACTGAAAGATTCCCTCGGCGTGGCGGATCCTCTCTCAGAAGTTCCCCATTCGCCGGTTCGGGAAGTGGTGCATGTGTATCCGGATCGTGTGGCTTTCTGTGTGGCCCAGCTTTGTCCGGTTTACTGCCGCTATTGCTTTCGCAAAAGACGCGACGACGAAGTGGGCCTCCATTTCAACCGCACAATCCTTGATAACGGCATCCAGTATATCGCAAGCAATCCGGCCATCCGCGATGTTCTGATTACCGGTGGTGACGCATTCATGGCGTCGGATCAGGCCCTGGAGCAGCTCGTGCAGCGGATTCGAGCGATTCCTCATGTGGAAATCATTCGCTTTGGAACCCGTACTCCTGTGACGCTGCCTTATCGCGTGACGGCGAAACTGGCCCGTATGCTGGCTCAGTATCATCCGATTTATGTGAACACGCATTTCAACTGTGCCGAGGAAATTACGCCGGAAGCGGCCCAGGCGGTGGCCAATCTTGTGAATGCCGGCATCCCTGTGGGCAATCAGGCCGTGCTTCTGCGCGGCGTGAATGATTCCCCGGAACGCATGATGGCCCTCTGCCGTGGGCTTCTTCGGATTCGCGTGCGGCCTTACTATGTGTTTCATCCGCACGCTGTCGAAGGCACTGAGCATCTGCGCGTTTCGGTGCGCCGCGGCCTCGAGGTGATGAAATCGCTAAGGGGCAATATCACCGGTCTTGGCATTCCCACCTATGCGCTCGATACACCATCCGGCAAGGTGCCGATCAATCACAACTATGTGCTGGGTCACGACGGAGAGGATCTGATTTTGGAGACGATCCGGGGCGAAATCTGGCGCGAAGTGGGTGTCTTCCATTGAAGGACGCACGCCGCATAGCTGTCATCGGCAGCGGACCGGCCGGCCTCATGGCGACTGATGGACTCGCCAGCGCGGGTCATGCGGTGACTCTTTTTGAAAAGCGCAAAGGCCTCTCCTGGAAACTCTATATCGCCGGGGGATCGGGGCTGAATGTCAGCAACAGTCTGCCGCTCGATCTTTTTGCAAAGCATTACACGGGTCCGGCCGCGCATTGGCAGGACTGCCTGAAGGCCTTTGGACCTCAGGCCTGGCTGCAGTTTATCGAGGAAAAATTAGGCATCGGCACCTTTCTCGGCACAAGCCAACGTTATTTTGTGGAAACGATGCACGCAGCGCTTCTCGTGCGCAACTGGAAACGGCGCCTCGAAGGGCTCGGGGTGACGATCACGCTGAATACACCGATCACGGATTTTCGCCGTGCGGCAGCAGGCTGGGAGCTTTGGCGAGAGGAGCAAAGTCAGGGCACCTTCGATGCTCTGGTTTTTGCGCTCGGTGGCGGCAGCTATGAGCCGGCGGAGAGCCTGGCCTGGCCGGCGATGTTTACGAGCAAAGGCCTTGTTTTTAAGCCTTTTGAGCCCTCCAATACCGGTTTTGAAGTGGCATGGCCCGCCGCCTTTCTTCAGGAAGCGGAAGGCCAGCCGATCAAGAATATCCGTCTCATCTCCGCACGCGGCGAACGCAAGGGTGATCTTGTCATCACACAGTATGGACTGGAAGGAACGCCGATATACTTTGCCGGCATGAGCGGCCTTGTGCATCTGGATCTCAAGCCGGATCTGACCGAGGAACAGATCGTTCAGCGCCTGCAAAAGACTCGGGAAAATCTTTCACCCATGCGGCGCGCTCAAAAATTTTTGCAGCTGAGTCCAGGCAGCAAGGCTTTGCTCTTTCATAAGGCGCCGGCCGCCGCGATCCGGGATGTGCCGGGGCTCGCGCATGTGATCAAAAATTTTCCGCTGGAACTGGAGCGGCCGCGCCCTTTGAGTGAGTCGATCTCAGCCTCGGGTGGCCTCGCCTGGGAGAATTTCGACGAAAATCTGATGCTGAAATCCCTGCCGGGAGTTTACTGTGCCGGAGAAATGCTCGACTGGGACGCCCCAACCGGCGGCTTTTTGATCCAGGCCTGCGTCGCGCAGGGTCATTGGATCAGCGACCATCTATCCTTTGGCTGAGCACACGATCTCCAGCATTTTCAAAGCTTCCATCCAGGCCTCATGCGCCGTCTCACGCGACTCCTCGTCGGCGAGCGAAGGCCCTTCCTCGGTCACAAGCAACTCAACAATACGCGGTGCCACTTCTGCAAAGTTGACGGTGACCAGGGTTTCCACTTTGGTGCCAGGCGCCATCGGGCCTTCATAGACCCAGGTTTGGACCAGGAGATGCGCGGGCTCCAGCTGTTTGTATTCCCCCGTGACCACATGCAGCTCCTTGGGATTGTCCTCGGCACGTGTTTCAAAGCGGAATTGACCCCCGACCTTGGCATCCACCACGGCGCGCTCCGGTCCCCAACGCTGCAGGAGTTGCGGCGTGATCCAGGCGGCAAAGACCTCCTGAATCGGAGCGTGGATCGTATACCTGACTGTCAAAGCATTCGTGGAGCTTGCCATGTTCGATCACCTTGTCCTGACAACGAAAAAGCCTGTTCCTTCCATGATACATTGTGATTCCTTCATGGACAAAACAAGTCTTCTGTGCCAATCAAGGAGGATGCGAAAAACTAACCTTGCAGAGGAAGGAAGGCTGTGCCATCCCAATTGTCCCTGTATGAAAATTGTAACAGGTGGTGGACAGCCGGCTTGCTGCTCATGGCTTCCCAGGCCACCGCCATGAATCTTGAAACTTTGCCAACAGACAAGGCCGCACATTTCGGGTTATCCTCTGTCGCAGTCGAGGCGACCATGAAAACCTGTCAGGCCATGGAGGGAAGTTCCGGGATTTCTCCAGCCTGTCGTGGCTGGTCATCAGGCTTCGTGCTCACTGCTGGCCTGCTCAAGGAAATTTCGGATCGGCAGCGCGGACGTGAATTCGACCAGCAGGATCTTGTGGCCAACGTTTTAGGCGTTATCACAGGGAACCTTCTGCAGTGGAATTTTTGAACGCGTTCGGAATTCCGAAGATTATCGGAGAGCATCTGTTATGAACTTCTTCAACACCGAACACTTCATGCCTCACGGTCAATGCTACCTCTGGCGTCATGATATCCTCTGGCTGAATGTCCTCTCTGACCTTTTCATCGGTGTCGCGTACCTTGCCATTCCCTGGCTGCTTATCAGCCTGGTCCGCAAGCGCCGCGATCTCCGTTTCAATTGGATCTTCGTGCTTTTTGCCATGTTCATCACCGTGTGTGGCCTCACGCATGCCATGGGTGTCATCACGGTCTGGATGCCTTATTATGCTTTCCAGGGCCTGGTTAAAGCCGCCACCGCCATCATTTCCGTCACCACAGCCGTGGCTCTTTATTATCTGATGCCCAAAGCGCTGGCCTTTCCCAGCATCGATCAACTCGAGCAGGCGGAGCAGCGTTACCGCACGATCCTGCATTCCGCGATGGATGCTTTTGTTGCGGTCGATGCCGAAGGCCGCATCACCTTCTGCAACCGGCAAATGGTGCTCCTGACGGGCTGGGAGGAGGAGGAATTGATCGGCTCCTCATTCATCGAGAAATTCATACCGGCCCGTTTACAAAACAGCCAGGAAAGTCCCAGGGATTTTTTTCTGAAGCTCGATCGGATGAATATCCTCTTGAAAAATGGCCAGGAAATCCCCACCGACATCAATGCGACGCCGGCCGAGTCGGGTCATGATCATTCGTTTGGAATCTTTATCCACGATGCCAGTGAACACCTCCTGGCGGAAGCCCTGCGGGAAACTCAGCTCGAAGTCACCAAGGCTCTGGTGGATGCGAAGGCCATTGATGAAGCCTTGCATCGTTTTATTCAAATCACCTGCAGCCGGATGGGCTGGGAATTCGCCGCAATCTGGAGCGGACAGGGCGCAACCCAGACCTTCACGCTCCAGGATACCTGGCGAGCCGAGGATTCTGTGATTCGGGACTTTGCCGCAGCCTATGCGAGGCGCAAGGAACCCATACTGCCTTCTCACGCCGAAGTCCTGGTGCAGGCCATGGCTGTGCCTGGCTCCCTGCTTGCCCATCAATTGCAACTGCGCATCGACGTGGGTCCTGATCGCGTGTACCTGACTGAATTTCTCACATCGCATCCGCGGGCCCTGGATAAAAAAATCCGTGAGGTTCTGCAGGATCTCACGAATCGGCTCGCTCTTTTTGTCAAACGTCAGCAGGCCGAGGAAAAAACCCGGATCAGCGAGGAGCGTTATCGCGAGCTGGTGGATTCGGTCAAGGACTATGGGATTTTCCTGCTCGATGCGCAGGGCTGTATTTTAAGCTGGAACCGTGGCGCCGAGCGACTCACAGGCTATACGGCCCCTGAAGTGCTCGGGCGCCATGTGTCGATTTTTTATCCGGCCGAAGCCAATGAACAGGGGACCTCAACCCGCGAACTGGAAATTGCCCGAACGGTGGGCAAGTTTGAAGAGGAAGGCTGGCGTCTGCGCAAGGATCGTTCGCGCTTCTATGCGACCGTGATCATCACCCCTATCTATGATAGTCAGGAACAGGTTCAGGGTTATTCCATCATCACCCGCGACATCACCAACCGCTGGCGGGCGGATGAAAAGCAGCTCCTTTTGCAGCAGGAATTGAAACGTCAGGTGGCCGAACAAACCGAGGAGCTGCGGCACAGCGCCAATCAAATCCGAACCATCACCGACGCCCTGCCGGATGCCATTGTTTATTTCGATCGGCAGCAGAACGTCCTCTTTGCCAATGACACCTGGCTGCAGTGGCAATGCCTGGGACGGGAGGCCGTGCACGGCCGTTCGGTTCAGGATGTCCTGGGTTCCGAGGTTCAACAGAAAATGCAGCCCCTGTTTGCCGGCACGCCCGAACAAAAGCTGTCCTTCGAAATCGAGCTGTCCTGTCACGACCGCCCCCGTCTTTGCCATGTGATCTGCATTCCGGACTTGAGCCATGGGTCCGGTCTCCTGCGCGGCGTCATTACCGTGCTGGCCGACATCACCGATCAGCGTTCCTACGAGGAAAACCTGCGGATTGCCAAGGAAGCGGCGGATGCCGCCAATGCCGCGAAAAGTGCCTTCCTGGCGAACATGTCCCATGAAATCCGCACCCCGCTTGGTGCCATCCTCGGCTACTCCGAGCTGCTGGCGAGCCAGGGGGTCAGCACCTCGGAACGTTTGAATTATGTGAATGCTCTGAAGCGCAATGGCGAGCTTCTTTCCAACATCATCAATGATGTGCTCGATCTGTCCAAGGTTGAAGCCGGAAAACTCGACTTTGAACGGCAGGAGGTGCCCATCGAGGAGATTCTGACCGACATCACCACGCTGCTGCATCTGCAGGCTGTGGAAAAAGGGATCAGTCTGATCGTTTCCGCGGAAGGACCGATTCCCGCGTCCATTGAAACCGATCCCCTGCGTCTCAGGCAAATTCTGATGAATATCGTCGGCAATGCCTTGAAATTCACCGAGCGAGGTTCGATTGAAGTCAAAGTCAAGACAGTGGCCAAACCAGACGGATCCACAAAGCTGGCCTTTATCGTGACCGATACCGGTCCCGGCATCAGTCCCGATCAGGCCAGCAAACTCTTCAAACCCTTCAGCCAGGCGGATGTTTCCACCACCCGTAAATTTGGGGGAACCGGACTGGGGCTGACCCTTTCCAAAAAACTGGCGGCTGGACTCGGCGGGGATTTGGAACTCACACAAAGCACGCCCGGGGTCGGCAGCACCTTTACCATTACGATTGATCCGGGCCGCACGAGCAAGGTCCTCTTTCAAAGTTCACAGAACAACCTGCAGCGTTCCCCCTCGAAACCCAAGGCGGCCGCCAGCACGCGCATTGATGGCCTCAAGGTGCTGCTGGTCGAAGACTCAATGGATAATCAGATTGTGGTGCAGCGCTTTTTGAAAATGGCTGGCTGTGGGGCAGACCTCGCCAACAACGGGCGCGAGGCCATCGAGAAGATTCACAGCCGGGATTATGATGTGGTGCTGATGGATATCCAGATGCCGGTGATGGACGGCTTTGAAGCCGTGGCGGAGCTGCGGCGCGAGGGTTATCAGCTGCCCGTGATTGCGCTGACCGCCCATGCCTTAAAGGAACAAAGGCTGCAATGCCTCGAGGCAGGCTTTACCAATCACATCACCAAACCCGTCAATCGCGATGCGCTGATCTCGATGCTGGCTCCCTATGCGCCGCACCGGGAGTCTCAGCCGGGCGGACAAAGCTGAGCGGTGAGCTGACGGATTTTCTCAATGTAAGGGACCGCCTCGTCCTTGCCCTCATTCATGATTTCGACATCCTGCACCAGCTGCTCCATTTGATTGCAGCAGGAGTTGATGCCATCGCGATCCGTGCGGGTGCCGACCTTGCGAATATATTCCAAATCCTCTTCCACCAGTTGAACAGTATCGGCACCCATGGCCCGAACAGCCTGCGTGACATCATCCAGCTCCAGTGCTGTCGGGCAGCGGGCGCCGGGACCACGACGAATCAAAACCTCGTAGGCTCCAGGAGTCACAAGGTTAGGGGTATTTTGAAGGGCTGGTGAAGGGGGAATAGGGTCGTTGGGCTCGGGAGCCGGTTCTGGCGCGACCGGTACCGCGGCCGCAGGTTCAGGCGCCTCCCGGTGAACGGTTTTACAGGCCACGAACAAAAATCCGGACATGATCGCGATGCGACGGAAACTCATGTGTGGATCCTCCTCACCTGAGTATAACTGAATCAGTCGGAATTGGGACGAATGGCCACCCGAACCCTGGCCGCGTGTGCGAATCGAATCACATCGCCAAAGTGAATTTTGATGACCTGCTTTTCGCCGTCCAGGGCGAGGATGGCCGCGGGGCAGTGATTTTCTATCCAGAATTCATCCTGCGTGGGGTCGGCAAAACCGTGGGTGACCACCAGGCCTTCCTCTTTGCGATGATAAAGTTCGCGCACCAGAAACTGCAGATGCTGATCCCCCGCATCCATGGGCACGCCCCCTGCGGCTCCAATGGCGGCGGTACTGCCGGTGGCCGTGGCGATCCAGATACCACTGGAACGATGGGATTCCACCCGCCCCTGAAAGCCAATGCGATAGCGGGTGGTCGCAGCGGGACTGGCCGCTGCAAAGAGAAAATCATTCAGCGCTGGGGTTTGAATATTTTCCTGATGGCCGTCGGCCCGCGTGATATGGGCACTGAGGCGCTGGCGTTCGACATAGGTCAGGCGGCCTTCGATAAAATGCTGGATGACCTCATCGACATTGTCCTGGTCGCCGGCGCAGAGAAAACCAACACTGGCGGACGAGGAACGGATCCCGATCAGGGGCATTCCTTGCCGCAATCCATAGCTGGCCGTGATCAGCGTGCCATCACCCCCAAGGGCAATGACGACATCGAACTCACCCTGAGGCCAGTTGTCGCCGCGGCTGGCTTCCTGGAAGGCGATCCCATGTTTCTGCAGGCTCTGTTTCAACTGGGCGAGGCAGGCATAGTGCTCGTCGTGAGCCCGGGTGGCCAGCTGCAAATAGTCGGGATCCGTGGTGACGACAAGGCTTTGCGCTTGAAGCTGCTGATGCTGCTCCAGATTCGTAGGTTTTCGAATAATTAAAGCCCTGGTCATGTATGGACTCGCTTCAATGAAAAAAGCTCCGGGCATCTGTCGCAGACTTTTTGACAGGATACCACAGAGCTTCCGTGGGAACTATGCACCTAGTCTTCCGTTTTGCCGCTTAGCAAAGCATCATACTGGACAAATTCCGGATTCTTATAAATTTTTCCATCGTTTTCGTATTTTTTACGAATCTGACTGGTCAATGCGTTGAAGAGTGGATACGCCTCCATAAACTTGGCCGACTCGACCAACTCTTCGCGCTTCGCTGCGTCCAGCTTGGACAGGTCAGCCGGCGTTTTGGACTTCAGTCGCAGAATGTACATCGCTCCGTTCACATTGACCGCTTCCGGGGTCATGTCACCCGGATTCTTCAAGGAGGCGATAGCCTGACGAACCGATTTGTCGGAACCGAGTCCACCGGGAATCACGCGTGAGCCCATATTGAAGTCACCGGTTTCCTTCCAGCTCACACCCAATTCCTTCATCATGTCCGCGCCTTTGCCTTCTTTCAGGGCAGCCTGCAGAGCCTTGACTTTCTCGGCCAGGATCTCAGGTTTTCTATCGCGGGCGACCAGTTTTTCCGCAATTTCCTTTTGCGCCTCTTCCAGCGTCACCGATTTTGCTTCCTGAACGGTTTCGACTTTAATGATATGGAAGCCGAAGGGTGATTCGACCACACCACTGACCGAACCCGGCTGCATGGCAAAGGCCACATCCGAGAACTCCTTGACCATCTGATCCTGTTTGAAGAAGCCGAGGTCACCGCCCTTGGTTTTGCCGCTGGGATCATCTGTATATTTTTCCGCCAGTTTTGCGAAATCACCGCTCTTCGCCTTGGCTTCGGCCGCCACTTTCTGCGCCAGAGCCTTGGCCTCGTCCTTGCTGCGCTTGGTGGCATCACCGGCAGCGGCCCGGGCGTCCTTGTATGCGATCAGGATATGACGAGCCTTGACCTTCTTGTCCTGGTTAAATTCGCTCTTATTTTTTTCGTAGTAGTCCTTAACCTTGGCCTCGCCGCCTTCTTTCATGAACTTGTCGATTTCCGCCTGATTGATGGTCACCGGAATCGTATTGGGATCCAGGCGGAGGTATTCGACGTTCACCTTGGACTCGTCCATCAGGTAGTTGATCTCGGCGAACTTTTCCGAAGGGCGGTAGGTGCTCGAAAGCAGTGAGCGGAATTTATTGACGACAAGATTACGGCGGATTTCTTCCGTAAAGGATTCCTCCGTATGGGCCTGGCTTTTCAGATAACGATTGAAAAGTTCCGGGTCGAAGGTTCCTTTCTCGCCTTTGAAGTATTCCCCTTCGACGATGAGTTTTTCAATTTCCTCGTCCGTGGCGTAGATACCGTTTTTGGTGGCTTCCACATACAGCAACGTGGAGTCGACCAGCTGATCGACCACACGCTGAGAAATACCCATCGCCACCGGATCGAACTGATCGCGAAACTGCTGCTGATACTGGTTTGTCATATTGCTGTGCAGACGACGGAAGTCCAGCGAACTGATTTTGATGCCATCCACCGAAGCAGCCGCTCCGCTGGGGGGCATGAAACCGCCCTCATTGGGCTGGCACACGCCAAAGAACAGCATGGCACCCATGGCTAAAATCAAAACGGTATAAGACTGCCAAGACTTCGTAATCGACTTGGCGTCCAAGTCCGTCGTTCTCTTCCACTTAAGCATCCTAGACCCCTTTTTCCCCAACGCTGAGAGTTGATTCTGTACTTTTTGACGCAATTTACCCATGCGCACAAACTAAGCTACTACCATTACCATAGTCAGAGAGGGTCGTTAAAGTGGATTGCACGGTTTTTGTGGCTTCATCGCCACGCGTTTCCTCTGCCCAAAGCAGTGGCAATTCTGAAGACCCGCGGAGGCGTCTCGGGGCGAAGACAGCGCTGGCTCAGAAGATCTCGAAATTTTTTACATCAGGCCCTTTCTTTGTTTGGAGGATGCGCAAGAACGTGCTTTAATAATAAGCTGCAGACAGAAATCGTTTATTAGGAAACAGGAGATAGGGGATGATTTTCGACTGGTTGGCTGGAATGTTCTCGAATGATTTGGCTATCGACCTGGGAACCGCCAACACTCTTGTTTATGTCAAAGGCAAAGGCATCGTGACGAACGAGCCTTCCGTCGTCGCTGTGCAAAGGGACGTTCGCGGAGGTAAAAAGATACTCGCAGTGGGCAAGGAAGCTAAGGACATGTTGGGCCGGACCCCCGGTTCGATCGTTGCTGTGCGCCCCATGAAAGACGGCGTGATCGCAGACTTCGAAATTACCGAAGCCATGCTGCGCTACTTCATTGAGCGAGCCCACAATCGCCGGACCATGGTGAAACCTCGTATCATCATCTGCGTACCTTACGGCATCACAGAAGTGGAAAAACGCGCTGTTAAAGAATCGGCAGAATCTGCTGGTGCACGTGAAGTTCATTTGATTGAAGAACCCATGGCCGCTGCGATCGGTGCTGGCCTGCCTATCTCCGAACCAAGCGGCAACATGATTGTCGACATCGGCGGCGGAACCACCGAGGTCGCCGTGATTTCGCTGGCGGGTATTGTGTACTCCAAATCGGTGCGCGTCGGTGGAGACAAGATGGATGAAGCCATCGTCAACTACCTCAAGAGAAAGTACAACCTACTGATCGGTGAGCGGACCGCCGAGCAAATCAAGATTGCCATCGGCACGGCCTATCCTGATGATGAAATTCAGACCATGCACGTCAAGGGTCGCGATCTGGTCGCTGGTATTCCCAAGACCATCGAAGTCGCCTCCGAGGAAATTCGTGAAGCCATCGCTGAACCCGTCAATACCATTGTGGAAACGGTTCGCATCGCCCTCGAAAAAACTCCCCCTGAACTGGCTGCTGATATCGTGGACAAAGGCATTGTTCTCGCCGGTGGCGGCGCCCTCATCAAAAACCTCGATATTCTTTTGCGCGAAGAGACCGGATTGCCTATCATGATCGCTGAAGATCCTTTGACGGCGGTTGTACTGGGTAGCGGTAAGGCGCTGGATCAAATCGACATTTTGAGCAATGTGGCCCTGCGTTAAGCAGCGGTCCATTCGATCGGACGGCGAGCCGGACAGCCCACCGATTCATGAAGTATCTTTGCCGGCTGCAGGCTCAGTGGGCTTCCCCTGAGCCTTTCCTTCACCCACGTATCCATCCGACGCGATCCTGGAGTTTGTGTCCATGGCGAAAAGCAAGGCCAGATTTTTTTGGCGGTTAGTCCTGGTGGCATCGCTTCTGTCGCCGTTCGTCTTTTTCTCCTCAGCCCTGAGTCCCTGGAGCACGGGTTCAACCCTGACGCTCGTGACGCAGGAGATCCTTTATCCTTTTGAATATGTCTGGGACAATGGCAGCGGCTTCGTCGGACGCGTCTGGAATCATTATTTTGCGTTGACCGGCGTGTCCAAGGAAAACACACAGCTGAAGTCGGATATCGCGGTCCTGAAGACCAAGCTTCTGGATTACGAAGACAAGCTGCAGGAGATCGCCCGTCTGCGCAACCTTCTGGGTTTCACCCAGCACTTTCAAGGGGCGCATCTGGTGGCGGAAGTCATCGGGTCGCGCAGCTATCCAAGTTTCAAAACCCTGCGGGTCAGCAAGGGCAAGCGCGATGGAGTCAAGGTCGGCATGCCGGTGGTCACCGCCGAAGGTGTGGTCGGCCGCGTGATTCGTACCGGACAAAAATTTGCTGACGTGCATCTTTTGGTCGACGCCAACTTTAACCTCGACGTGCTGCTGCAGAGAACCCGGGTGCGGGGCGTTTTGAAAGGTGCCGACACCCACGCCCTCTTGAAATTGAATCGACGGGCCGAAGTACGCATCGGCGATACCCTGATCACGTCAGGAATCATCGGCGGTTTTGCGAAGGGTCTGCCGGTCGGTAAAGTCGTGCGTATCAGCTATGAATCCGATAATATCTCCCAGACCATTACCGTGGAACCCTGGACCGATTTCGATCGGATCGAGGAAGTGATCGTGCTGGAAAATCACGATCAGGAATTGCAGAAGATTATCGAAACGGCCGGAGAATCCTGGCTGGACAAACCATTTGATGAGCAAAAGGGTGGCTGAACATGGACATCCTCGAGCGCCGTGATGCCTTGACCCGTGCGCGTCGCACGTTGAGAACCTGGCGGCCCCGACCCAACACCGGCAGCCTGAGCAAGGATATCGTCTTTCTTCTGATCATCAGCTTTATCCAGATTACGATCCTGCCTTATCTCTTTGGCACGCTTGGTTATCTCGATCTCATTACGCCCTGGCTGGTGATCACGTTCATTCGGCAAAGGCCCCTGCAGGGACATATCCTGGCTCTGATCGGCGCGATGATTTTGGAAACCCGTCTGGCGGTCCCTGCCGGACTTTATATCTGCGCCTACTGGATCCTGGCCAATGTGATTTTTCTGGTACGGCCCGCTCTGTCCTGGCGTTACAAAACGCCGTGGCTGGTGTCCTATGCCCTGGCCGCCCTGTGGGTGATCCTTTTTGAAGTTTTTGTGATCAACTTTCTGCAAACGGCCTCACTCCATCAGCCGACATACATAGCGCAGCAGGTCGTCCGTTTCTTCGTGACTGTCAGCTACGGCATGTACCTTTCCCGCGAATGGATGACCATTGATGCCGAGGAGCCGGTACCGCAATGACCCGCATACATAAACAGGAAAGTCTGCTGATCGAATCCCGCTTCATGTGGGCGAGTCTTGTGATCCTTGGGGTGATCAGCGGCCTCTTATTTCGCCTTTGGTACGTCCAGATCTATAAGGGCGAATACTACAAGGACATCTCCGAACGCAACCGTGTGCGCCGCATTGAAATCCCGGCGCCGCGTGGAATTATTTATGATCGCAATGGCGACGTCATGCTCGGCAATTCGCCCTTCTTTGATCTCGTCTTCATTCCCCAGTACGTGTCGGACCGCGATACCACCTTCAAGATCCTGTCGCGCCTTCTGCATGTGCCGAGCGCGCGCTTCGAGCATCGCCTGGAAATGGCCCAGGGTCAGCCGAAGTTTCTGCCGATCACGCTGAAACGCAACCTGTCGCAGCATGAAGTTTCCATCATCGAAGCCAATAAGATTTTCCTGCCTGGCATCGAGGTTCGGGTTTCCCCGCGGCGTGACTATGGTCCCGATGTGCCGCCGCATGTGATCGGTTACCTGCGGGAGATTGATCCCAAGGCGATGGAAATTCTGAACACCCAGAACCCGGATAACCCCTATCTGCTGGGTGACCTCATCGGCAAGCAGGGCCTGGAAGCCCGCTGGGAAAAATACCTGCGCGGCCGCCGCGGCTATCGCTTGATCCAGGTCGATGCCTTCGGGCGGCAGACCCAATCCTTCGAGGAAAACGGCTGGCAGTATCCGAGCGTCTCGGCCATTCCAGGTTCGGATTTGGAACTGACCATGGACAAGGACCTGCAAAAAGCGGCACGCGATGCTTTCGCCGGAAAAAACGGGGCGGTCGTGGTGCTCAATCCGCAGAACGGGGAAATTCTCGCCGCCCTGAGTGAACCTGGTTTTGATCCACGCACCATGCAGAGCGGCCTGTCCAATGAGGACTGGCGCCGTCTGACGGAAAACCCCTTCAAGCCTCTGCTCGATAAAACCACTGGCGGTGAATTTCCTCCCGGTTCGGTTTATAAACCGGTGGTGGCCATGGCCGCCTTGGAAGAACGGGTCGTGGATGCTCATAAGACCTATCACTGCCCTGGTTACTTCACACTGGGCAATCGCCGCTTTTACTGCCACGAGCGGCACGGTCACGGGACGGTGAACCTGCAGATGGCCATGATGAAGTCCTGTGACGTTTATTTCTATCAGGTTGGTGTCGAACTCGGCGTGGATCGCATCGCCAAATATGCCAAGGCCCTGGGTCTGGGTCAGGCGCTCGGCATCAAGCTGAACATGGAACGACCTGGTCTGATTCCCACGTCGGCCTGGAAGATGCTCGTGCATCGCTTCCCCTGGGCAGCCGGTGATACGCCGAACATCTCCATCGGTCAGGGCTATGACCTGATCACGCCGATGCAGATGGCCAACCTTTATGCCTCCATCGCCAACGGGGGCAAGGTCTGGCGTCCTTATGTGGTCAATCGCGTGACCAATCATGTGGGCGAAACTGTTTATGAGCATCAGCCGGAACTCATTCGCAAGGTGGCGGAGATTAAACCGGAGACCTTCCAGATCATGCGCAACGTGCTGATGGCGGTTGTCATGGATCCCAAAGGCACCGGTAAGAATGCCAACGTTCCCGGGACTACGGTGGGTGGCAAAACCGGCTCGGTTCAGGTCGTCAGCTTGAAGAAAAACCGCAACCAGACGGACGTCTCGATGAACTGGAAAGAGCACGCCTTGTTCGCCGCCTTTTCTCCGGTGGAAAATGCTGAAATCGCCGTGGCCATTGTAAGCCAGAACGATATGGTAGGTGGTGGCGGTCGTTCGGCAGCTCCGGTGGCCGGCAAGATTATTGAAGCCTACTGGCGTCTGAAGAATGAAAAAGCCGCGATCGCGGCCGCCAGCAAGGACATGCAGTCCATCCAGACAAAACCAGCAGCCGAGGCTCATCCGCATGAAAAGCAAGAGAAAACATTCTGATGGCGTTTTCCTTCTCCCGGAAGGCGACCTGAAAAAACCCAACAGCCCGCAGATCACTCTGCTCATCCTGCTCTTTTGCGGCCTGCTCGGCATCGGTCTGATCAATCTTTACAGCGCCAGCGTCGGGGCCGGATTTTTCTGGGCGCAAACCAGAAACCTTGTCATCACGCTCAGTGCCTTTGTGTTCTTCGGCTGGGTTGTTTCCATCAAGCAGGTCGCGACTTATACCTACTGGTTTGTCGCTCTCATATGCGTCCTGCTCGTCATCGTCCTCTTCACCGGTCGCGTCGCCGGTGGAGCGCAGCGCTGGATTTCGATCGGCCCTCTCAGCTTTCAACCCTCAGAATTCGCGAAACTCGCGATGGCTGTGCTGCTGGCCCGTTATTTTTCGTCCAATCGTCAGGATTCACCGTATCGTCTGCGCGATCTCCTGCCTCTGCTGTCGGTGATGGGCCTTATTTTTGCGCTGATCTTCGCTCAGCCTGACTTCGGAACCGCCGGCGTCTGTCTTTTGATTGCCGTCTGTCAGCTGGCCTTCATCCGTATTGATATCCGCTCGATCGCGGCCGTGCTGCTGGCCCTGCCTTTTGTTGCGGCCGTAGGCTGGAACATGTTCCTTATGCCTTATCAAAAACTGCGGATTCTGAACCTCCTGAATCCGAACCTTGACCCCCAGGATACCGGCTATCACGCCCTGCAATCCTTGATCGCCGTGGGCAGTGGGGGACTCTTCGGCAAGGGATTCATGCAGGGAACCCAGGCCCATCTGCGGTTTCTTCCGGAACGGCACACGGACTTTATTTTCTCGGTGTTTTCCGAGGAACATGGCTTCTGGGGCAGCGTTTTAATTTTTATGGGTTTCGGTCTTCTCACCTACATCGCCCTCGACATTGCCAAGCACAGCAAGGATACCTTTTCGGGTCTTCTGGCGATCGGCCTGGGTTCGCTCCTCTTTCTCGAATTCGCCATTAATATTGCGATGGTGATGGGCATGTTCCCCGTCGTCGGGATCCCCCTGCCGTTCTTCTCCTATGGAAGCTCGGCCATGCTCACCGTCTGCACGGCCATCGGGCTTTTGATTTCGATCAATCGCAACAATCTGGGCGGCAGAAAATCCTAATTTATCCCGCAGGTTGGGCGTCCACGCTGTTTTAGCGGTTTGTGTGGCGCCTTCTCTTCTGATAGGGAAGTAGCGCACCCATCAAAGGAGACCGCACGTGAAGCCCATTCGCGAATTGCTCAAAGAAATCGCTCATAGCAGCGACCCGGACCGAGCCGTCACCGAACACGCTTACCAGGGATTTTCCGAGTCGGAAAAAAAGGAATTCGAACAGAAATACCCAGCGGTCTATGCAGGCAAAGTGCGGGAGTTGATTCGCACGGAAAACGATCTTCTGATCTATCACACGGATCGGCTGTCGGCCTTCGATCGCTTCATCGGTCTCGTCCCTTACAAGGGCACCATCCTTGCGGAAATTTCCCAGTACTGGCTGGAGGAGGCGGCTGACGTCGTGCCCACGCATTTTCTGGGACGCCCGCATGAACGCGTTTTACGCTGCATCAGCTGCACACCGTACAAGGTGGAAGTCGTGGTGCGAGGTTATATGGCCGGCAGTATGATGCGGGCCTATCAAAAGGGCATTCGGGAATTCTGTGGGGAAAAGCTTCCGGAAGGATTGGAACCGTATCGTTCCCTGCCCGAGCCCATCATCACACCGACCACCAAGGCTGCCGCCTTTGAGCATGATGAAGACGCCACCCCCGAGCAGCTGGTGCAGCAGGGCGTTTGCACGCGTGAGGAATGGGTGGAGATCTCCCAAATGGCTTTGAAGCTCTTCCGCTTTGGTCAGCAAAAATATGCGGAAAAAGGCTGGATCCTGGTCGATACCAAATATGAATTTGGTCGGGATGGATCGGGACAAATCCGCCTGATCGATGAGATTCATACTCCGGATTCCTCGCGTCTTTGGGTGAAATCCAGTTATGAAACCAACCTCGGTCGCGGGGATGCCCCGGAGATGCTCGACAAGGAAACGGTCCGACGTTATCTCCTGGAGCTGGGGTTCAGCGGTCAGGGCACCGTTCCCCACGTTCCGGTGAGCCGCCTCCTGACTCTGGCGGAAACCTATCTCCAGGTGGCAGAAACTCTAACAGGTCGCCCGCTTATGAGCGCAGGCCCTCTGAGCCAAACACCCCGTGTTTGACAGCCGGAGCTGCTGCGTGAACTCCCTTACGCAAGAGTAAGGGGGAGCTTTCTAAACTCCTTGGCAAAGCCTCCGATGCCCCCCACAAGCGGGCTACCGCCCGTCAAAGGAGTACATGAAATGGCGAAGGGTCATTCCGATCACCATCCGCAGCATGAACAGGGAACACCCACTTATATTATTATGAGTGTTCTCTTTGCGATCGTGATCTTTGCCTTGGAAGGCATTAAATCCACCATAGCCCTGGCGGGAATTGACCAGCAGATTCAGGCGACGACACTCGGCTATATCGGTCTCGGTCTGGCTCTCTGCTTTTTTTGGCGAAGGTTGCACGACAGCCTCTTCAAAAACCTGACCGCCTTCTTCTTCACCGGTGGCCTCTGGGCCTACCTCGTCGCCACGGTGTCGCTGCCACTCCTCGTTCCCGGTGAGGACGTGACGAGTCGCATGCAGCTCGTTCATCAGTGTGGTTTCGGTGGTCTGGTCATCACCGGCTTTTCCCTGATGGCGGCTCTTCTTTATCATCAAAAGCCAGTACCCGCTCTGCTCACCACCACGCTCGCCGGTTTTCTGGTGGGTTTTGGCAGCCTTTATCCTTTGCTGCGACCCGGATCTGTATCGTTGCAGCATGATGTGGCCATCGAAAATCGTCGCAGCCATCATCCTAAAAAAGTGGAATTCATGGAAGAGGACGTGCATGGAATGGAACCTTCCGACCATGAATCCGAGGACCTGGAAAGTGAAACCACCATCACCCATGAACCCGAACCTCGCGCAGCCGCAGGCATGAAACTTTCCGCTCATGCGCCCTTATCTCGTGAGTCAGAGGACGCGGAGGATACGGTGCATCGCGTGTTGAAGCGTGAAGCCACGGGATACAGGCATGTTGAAGCGGATCATGCCCCACGCACGCTGTCGGAAACTCAAAAAGCCAGGCTTCGTGAAAGACCGCAACCGGCTCCCCGGACCCACAAACCTGCCAAGACCAGCAAGCATAAGATCGCGCTCGCCGCCAAGGCTCATGACGCTCCGCACTGGGATTATGTGGGTGAACATGGACCTGAGCACTGGGCCGCGATGGATGACGCCTTTAAAACCTGCAGCACAGGTTTGGAGCAAAGTCCCATCAATATTCTGAATGAATGGCCGGTTCGCAACGCGATTGAACTCGACTACAAACGCAGCACGTTCCAGGTCATCGACAACGGCCACACCGTTCAGGTGAATGTGGAACGCGGGAACTTTGCGACGATCGGTGGGCTGCGCTACGAATTAAAGCAGTTCCATTTCCATGCGCCCAGCGAGCACCTTGTGGAAAATCGTCCTTATCAGATGGAAGTGCACTTCGTGCATACGAACGATAAAGGGCAGCTGGCGGTGATTGGCGCCTTTATCAATCCCGGCAGGCTTCATGATGGTTATGAAACCGTCTGGGATTATATGCCGGTGAAAACCAAGGAACCGATCAAACCCTATAACATGACGCTCGACCTGCGCCGACTCCTGCCGACTTCGCTCACGGCCTTTCATTATACCGGATCCCTCACCACACCTCCTTGCACGGAGAATGTGAATTGGAATATTCTGCATGCAAACCTGAAGCTGTCTCAGGAGCAGATCGATCGTTTTAAACGGAAATATCCGATGAATGCGCGGCCGGCTCAGCCTTTGAATTATCGCAAACCCTGAAAAGGATAAGGTGCCTCATCCATGAGTTCAGCCTGATGCGACGCAGGCTGAGGATGAAGCACCCCTGAAGAAACCACTACACCGAGATAGGGGACGACTGAGCGTCATCGCTGCGACGACGATGACGTCACGAGATCCTAGAAACATGAAAACTGTATGCAGAACTCCTTCTTCATAACAAGTCCTCTTCCATATTTTCCCAGTATTCTGGGAAGACCTAGCGTGCATGTGTAACCCTTGCCTAGGTTATTTCACGCTTTGTGCCGTTCGGTGCCCTGCAGCAATTTTCGCAGGTTCCGTGTGCACCCCACGGTCCACGGCTGTCCAGCGGGATCAGACCCTGACCGGTGGTCCCCTGGTGGTCCTTGAAATAACAGGGAAAATTTCAGCTGATCAAAAGAAACGGCGTCATGCGTTGCCCGAAATTCACAACTCCTCATCCTAGAAGAGGAGAATCACAGTCGTTTTTCCGCCAGCGTGTTTTTGCGTTTTAGCTTTCCCGTGGGAGCCTGTCCGGTTTCACAGGAATTCCTTTGCAGTTTCATTGACTTCCAATTTTCTTCATAAAGTAAGACCCCCACCTCGTCCGACTTAAGCACGAAATGAAAAAAATCTGGAGCCAGACGCATGAGCCGTAAAGGGCGGGAAGGCTGGAAAAAAAGCGCGATCGACGAGACGAAGCGTGCCATCAAGATTGAACTGGACCAGATCCTCCAGCAATCCGGTGAAGCCGAGCGTCTGAACTATATCCTCGAACAGATTCAATTTCTGGAGTCGGCCGAGGACTCGGATCAATTGCTGCGGCGCTTCGTCTTTATCGTCTCGGCCCTCGTGCATCACGATCGTTACGGTGGGCTGGGCAAACGGCAGATCCAGGACCTCTCCAACCTCGGTCAGGCCATCCTCCGCGTCGCTGGGGTCAAACCAGGGCATACCCAGGTTTCCTTTCTCTATTCCGAACTGCACACCATCATTAGCGATATTCATCATTCGAACAGTGAAATCCTGCAGGCTCTCTGGGAACGCCAGCTGGCGGCGCAGATGGCCATCATGCCTCCCGAACATACCGCGCGGCAAAACCTCGGCATGGGCATCTATGCCTTGCGCCTCGGGAACGCCTCGCTCGCGCTCCATTTTCTGGATCGGGCCCTGGCGGACTGCGATGATCCCAAGGTCACCGACACCATTCGGGTATGGATTGTAAAATCACTGCGGATTTCCGGGCAGCTTGAGGCCGGCATTGAAAAGGCCAAGGGCATTGAACCTGAGATCCACGATGCCAGCTGTCGTCAGGAGCTGACCTGGGAGCAGACCTGTCTGCAGGCGAGTCTTTCCGGTGACCTGACGGAGATGATGAGCCTTTTGCGCAAACAAAAATCCGAGTACTCGAGTTCCTATAAGCTGGAACTTTATCTCTGGGCCGCCGGCCATAAGAAAACCCAGTGGCTGGAGCGTCTGCCCAAAATCAGCCGCCTCGTCGGTTCGCGGATCATGGAATCCCCGAAAAATGCGCAGCTTTTTGCCATTACCCAGTCACTCGAAGAAGCCTACGACAGCGACATCCCTTTCGCCAAGCGGCTGATGGATATCAAGAAGATCCTGCCCAAGATCTCGGGCCTCTACTATATTGATCAGGAGATCCTCGTCTGGAATGCACTCGCCCGTTGGCTTTACCGGAGCCGTCACTATCAGCTCGCCGCCATTGCCTTCTATGAATACAAGTCCATAAGCCTCAAACTCAGCGAAGGCCGGGATGCGGATGTCCTGCGTCTTGCCGCCGACCTGCTCGAAGTGAACTGGCTCCAAAAAAGCTGAGTTTCTCTTCCCGTAGCCATTTCTCCGCACCCGCTGTGGAAAGTAAGTATCAATTATTTTCGTAACTTAAAATTTCTTGTCAAGGTCCGCGCACAAAATGCCGATCCGGTGACCATGAGGTGGCCCATGCAAGTGTTTGCAACATTGACGACGATGCGGTTGTTAGGACTCGCGCTCCTGCTCACGACGCAGGCGTGCACTCAGAATTCATTTTCCCTGACTGAAAAATCAAAATCGAGCCAGGCGATCGGTCTGGATCCAGATACCAAAGCCAGCGATCGGCCGACGGAATCAGGCACGGGAGTGCCCGGATATCTTGTGGAATGTTCACCATTCAACGTTCAGGATGACAACGTTCAGGTGGGATGTATGACGACCACCGCCGACGGTGTGCGGGTGCTGAATACGCCGGACTCCTGGAATCGTTACGACATTCGTCTGCCCGCGGATTCTCCGTATGGCGTGACGATTGATAAGACGGTGGCCTCCAATCTTGCCGACTGGGACGTGAACTTCACCTTCCGCGGCGCGGATAAGATCACTCTGACGAGCGTGGCGCGGAACAGTATTTATGGCTTTACTTATCAGAATGCTGCGGGCCAGAATGTGCGGATTGAAACTGCACCTTTGCCGCCGCCCAAACCGGTTGAGGCTCCGGCCGCACCGACGACCAGCACGGCGCCGACCTGCCTTGGCGGAAGCTTTGTGGATGGCGTCTGCTTTGTGCCGGTGGAATCCTCATGTACTGAGTATTGTTCACGAGCGGGTCTTGCACCGCATCCCTATATCACCTCCAAGTTTGGCAACGGAGAGGATCTTGATACCGATGCGAATGAGCAGGCCTGCCATGACCTCTTCGTGAAGATTCGTGGCACGGCGGATTTCCGCTTTGGCGACACGAACGGCCGTGGAATTGGCTGTTTTGAGGAAGCCAACGGTCGCGTGGTCTTTGACCAGGAGGACACCAACCCGGCCGCCTATCCGCGGATCGGTGACCGTCGTATCTGCGGCTGTCTGTGATTTTGAAAATGTAAGGTGACACCACGGACCCCAATGCGCCCCGTTTTCATCGGGGAGTCTTCGGGTCCGAATGTTTTTTCCCCGAGCAGCCAGTCGCAGGCGAACTGCCGACACACGAGAGGCCTCACCTCATAGATGCTGCAGCCGCGTGCCGTCAGATACGAGCAACGCTGTCCAGCAGGCTTGGCAATGTCTTCGGCATTGTCGAGGCGGGTGGAATACCCAGGCTTGGATTCAATCTCCAATTGCGTACAGCACAACGTACAGGTCCCACAGGAGCGCCCCTTCTGTGGCTCTCCATCCCCACTGTTGCGTCTCACGACACCTTCCTTATTTGTTGTCAGGCTTGCAGGTCTTCACGCTTAAAATTTCACGGGGATAGGGCCCCGTTTCAGCTATCTTGAGGGAGGACAGGCGAATCAGTTTGCCGTTCACTTCCTTGGCAAACTCGAGGGTGCTTTTCAGATAGCAGCGCTGCTTGTTGATGACGAAATTGCGGGCACAGAGGGACACCCAACCCGGTTCCACGAGGCCGATGTGGTCCGGCTCCGGTACGAGGTACCACTCGCACTTTTCCTTGTGATAGGGATCGCAGCCGGCCAGGAGCGGCAGAACAAGAAAACCCAGGTTGAGCCAGAGCTTACTCATTGTAGTGCACCTTTATTTCGATGCGCCGGTTCAAGGCTCGGGTTTCCTCGGTGGAATTGCTGGCAATCGGCCTTGTATCCGCATAACCTGCGGCGGCGACCGTCGCAGGGGAAAAGTTCAACTCTTCAATGAAATGACGAACGATGAAGGAGGCGCGCAGACTGGACAGTTCCCAGTTGGACATTTCGCCCCGAGGGGGAACGGAATCGGTATGGCCCTCGATCGTGATATCACGCCCCAGTTCCTTGAGGATGCGGCCTACCTGATTCAGATCGCTGATCGCCTTTTGATTGACGCGATAGGCGCCGGGTTTGTAAAAATGCGTGGCGAGCAGTCGGACCCGAAAACCATCATGGTCCCTTTGCACCGAGACGATGCGCTCCTGCCCCTTCTTTTCCAGCTCGCGGATCTTTTCCTTGCCGTAGAGGCGCAGATTGATCATCTCAGCCACCTTCTGCATTTCCGCGTCGATGACCTTGGTCTGCCGATCTGCTGAAGGAAATTTGGTCACGATGGGCGGGCGAATACGATCGCCTTTTCGATGTTCAAAAATGCCGAAGCCCTGCTCGGTGGGGCCGACGCGTTTGACCTCCGGAATATCCTCCACCACATCGTTGAAGGATTCCTGAATCGACACCGCGGCCTGCTGGATCTGGGCTTCGCTGGCCCCTTCCTTTTTCAAGGCGTAAAGAACCACGAACACCGCAAACAAAAGGGTCATCATGTCCGCATAGGACACGAGCCAGCGTTCGTGGTTTTCGAATTCGGGGCACTTTTGTTTCTTAGCCAAGTGTTATCCTTCAGCCTTCTTCGTCGTGTCCGCCTGTGAACACCTTCAAACGTTCTTCGATGATTTTGGGGTTCAGACCGGACAGAATGCCATCGATGCCGATGATCACCATTTCAAAGGCGTAGTGATGCAGTACCGCCTTGCGCTTCAGTTTTTTCCCAACGGGGATACCCCAGATGTTCGCCGCACCCACACCATAGAGCGTTGCCACGAACGCAACCATGATACCGGGGCCGATTTCCTCGGGTTTATCGAGGGAGTTCATAACTTTCATCAGCCCGATAACGGCACCAAGAATCCCGATCGTGGGGGCGATGGCGCCGAAATCTTCCCAGAACTTCACGTTGACCTCGGCCTCTTCCATTTCGAAGTGAGCCTCGGTTTCCAGAGTTTCCTGAAGAACCGCGGGATCCGTACCGTCAACGGCGAGCTTCACGGCTTTGCGGAGTGGAGGGAAACTGATGCCATCCCGCTTCTTTTCCAGAGCCAGGATGGATTCCTTACGCGCAACCTGCGCGAGATCGATAATTTGAGCCATGATTTCAGCACGATCCGGTTCACCCTTTTTGAGAAAGATGCCTACGGATTTGAAGGCCTTGATAAAATCATCCATGGGATAAGCAACCATCAGCGCACCGATCGTCCCGCCGATAACAATGGCCACGGAAGGTGGATTCCAGACGATCTGGGGGATCAGGTCGGCGGCATGCTTCAGCAGGATACCCGCCACCAGGGAACCAATCGCGACGATCGGGCCCAAGATACTCGTAAGTTCCATTGCCCACCCTACTTTCTGGGTCGAAGTGAGTTGTTTTCTTTATTCTAGCATAGTGTGTCATGACTGTACAAAGAGCGCCGCGGCTCATGTTGGGAGTGAAGTTTACCGAAAGGAAGGAAGGCTTGGAGTGCGGAGATCGCCATGACATCGGGTCGGGAAATCTATTGGATCAGCGCAACAGCGCATCCTGCGATGCAGGAGAAAATTGATATTCTCAAAAAGGTGAAGGTTGAAGTCAAGGTTTTGCCGGACTTTCCAGCCCTGGCACGCACCTATCCTGCGACGCGACTCAACACGATTGTGATCGACGACGGCATCCTCGATGGCAAAAATCTGGATCTACTGGGTCGCCTCACCTCGCATCCCGAGTATGCCGGCGTGCGTTTTATCCTGTCCATCTCGCACCATCAAAACGAAATCGTGAAAAGGGCTATTGCCCTTGGTTTTCGCGATGTTATCCCGATCGATTTAAGCCCCGACCTCTGGATTCGACGTTACTCGTTTGCCGCCTCGGGGCAGGCGGCGGACATGGCGGATCCTTATCCGCAGGTGACGATGAAAAATATTTCCTCCCTGCACATTCCCGCGCGCATTGCCTGGATGAATGAGAGGGAGCTGTGGCTGGAAAGCCGCCTCACGCCGCCGGTGGGCACCATCCTCACGCTCGGCGGAGGCCTGGCTGAATTGATGGGCGTCAAGCATTTGACGCTGAAGGTCATGGCTCATCATAAGACGCATTTGCACTTTCGTTATTCCGATGCCCTTCTCTGCCGCTGGGAAGTGGCCAAAATTCATCAGGATAAGAAAAGTGTGCTCAAGGAATTTTTCCGGCAGCAGCCACGCGTGATTCCCATTCGAATCTACGGCATCATTCGGGCTCCTGAGCTGCGGCGTGATCTGCTCCGCCGTCTGGATCCGCAAAAGTTCCAGGTCTCCATAGCCTTGAACAAGACCAATATGATTCATGAGCCGCGTTTTATCGGGCCTGACATCATCATCATCGAAGACCGCATGTGCATGGGACCGAATCGTGCGGCGTTCAAGGAAATGCTCGATTATTTGAGTCCCGATGTGCCGATTCTTATCGTCGGGCCGCAGGGGATCGAGGAACCATTCGCAGATATTTCAAAAAATTTCCGTCTTCTGCGTTCAGCCAAATTACCGACGAATCTGGATGAGTATCTGATCCAGCAGACGGGCAAGACCGGCCCTACGCAGGTCGGCGTTACCTACATTCCGAAAAACCACCGGATGTCCTTCGCCCATGTGATGGTTCCCGCGCGTCTGACCCGCCTGCATCCCGATGCCGCGCAACTGGCCATCGCCTGGCCTCTGGGGCGCTTTGGAATCTGTGGACTGGAGGCCCCGCTCTTTCATCACACGCTGGGCCGCAGCGTCGCCTTCAAGGTGACCAGCTGTCACGATCATGCCCGCGCGAACCTTCAGGAATTCCCTTATAAGATCGACGGCTTGCTGGTGGATATCCGGCAGGCGGAAAGACGGCGACTCAAGGACTACCTCATTGCCTACTTCGAGCAAAAAATTGAGGAAAGCATGGGGGCGCGCCGCAGGATTGCGGTCGCCGAGGCTACGGCTCTGTCACCAGCCGCGCAGCCGGAGGCCCTTAAGGAAGCGCAGCCCGAAACCGCCATTGAAATCAATCCGTCAGCCGAAGAGTATGTTCCGAACAAGGCTCCCCGTGAGCCGGCGCCGTTCCGCATTCCACGCGAAATCAAAATTGCGCTTTGGACCATCGTGGGCTTCGTGATCATCTTTGTCCTCATTATCCTGTTCCGCCCCTCCCAGGAGGAACAGGGCGGCAATATCACAGAACAACTTCGCATCTTCCAACAACAGCACAGCCGCCCGGCTGAGGATTCCGAGTAGCCGGATTCCCCCTTCCCTGTCCATCTTCTTGACAATTCAAGCCACAGCCGGCGGTCCCCCTCTGGCCAATGACGCGAAATCAGAGTTCTTTCCTTTCCGCTCGTCTGGGCCATTCTTTGCAGGATGAAAAGCGCCTGAGCCCGTCTCTGGTGGACCGGAATGGAAGTTGTTGCTGTGGAGCTTGTTGTGGAAAAGCTGTTTGGAACTCTCACGAGACTTATACTTTGGCTCAATCTGTCCTTGTCAGCCTCGATCGCGATGGCTGGCCCATTCAATCCTTTGATCCCATTGCCTTCCAGTGGCTCGGACCTGCCCGTGCTTGATCTCGCGTTGCGTGATCCTGAGCTGGCCTCGCGCCGCCTGACCGATGACATTTATGTCCAAAGAGCGATCGAGGAAGTGGATGCCCAGACGCGTGAATTGGCTTTGGCCAAGGGCAACCGTCGCCTTGAACTTTTGTCTGATCTCTATAAAAACCAGGCACTGCTCGCTTATTTCTTTGAAGACCTGAAGGCTGGTCGCTTGACAGCTGTTCAAGGCAACTACGGTGCCCCCGAGCAGAAGCTGCGGGAAGCCCGCGCCGCCTTGATTCGCTACGCCACGGATTTTGCCCGCGAGAGCCGGACCCGCCGCGCGCATGCCATCTATCATGCCATGGTCGCGAAATATTTAAATGGTGAAACGAGAAAGCCGGATGCTCTGCTCAAGGTCAAAAAGCAGCTGAGCAAAGGCCTTCAGGCTCGCGTGGACTTCATGGTGGCCGCGGCCCGTGCCCAGCGCAATGATGCAGCGGCCAAACGGGAAATCGCGCGCGTGAGCACCCGCCTGGGCGCTGCCGGTATCGTGTCGGGCAACCTTCTTCTCGCCCGGGCTGAAGCGGCTCGCAATCGAGATGCCTATCGCGTTCATCTGAATCGCGCCACCGCCGCCACCAAATCCCTGAGCCGTCGTGATCGTGAAACGGTTCTGGCCTATGCCGCCAACATCTGGACCCGCGAGGAAGGTTCACGGGCCGATTGGAACCGGGCGCCTTTGAATTTGAGAATCAACCGTGATACGGAAGTGGCCAAGGCTGTAACGGAACGTCAGGCCCTGCAGGCGTCCGCGAAAGGAAATCTGCAACCAGCCTTTCGTTATTATCGCGCTCTGATGGAAGCGAGCAAAGGCCAGGCCCGCCTGGTGCAGGTCGCCGATCGCATCCTGGATCTGGAAGCGGCTCAGTATCGCAGCAGTAAAAATGCGAGAGCCTATCAGAAAACTCTGATCAGCTTCCAGCATATGTATGAAACGGATGGCATCCTGGGTCAAAACCAGGAAGCCGCCAAAGCCGCTGCTGAAAGCGTGCGCCTGCGCCATCGCAATCTCATTGTGCAGTTGATCAGTCAGGGTAAGAGACCCCGCAGCGATCGTCGGACCAAAGCGGAAGCCATCGCTGTGGCCAACGTCTATCTCAATGGCCAAGCGCTGGAAAATGAAAAGGTTCCTTTGAAAACCGATATCGGTCGCCTTTATGCTTTGAACGATCAGCATGCCGAAGCCGTGCGCGTTTTCATGGAATTGAAAGCGGCCAGTCAGCCCGCTCAGGCTCAGCAATTTCTTTTGCTGGCGATGCAGTCCCAACGCATTCTGGCCAAATGGACGGAAAAAGCTCCCTGGTCGGGTTCCAGCAAGCAGGCCGCTCCGGCTCGCCAGGTCCTCGCCCAAATGTTTGAAGAACGTGTGCAGGCCACAGGCAGCTGGGATGATCTCGCTCACCTGGGTCTCCTTTATATCAACCTGAATCAGGCAACCAAGGCTTACGGCATCTGGACGGCGGCTCTTCAAAAGAATGCCCAAGGTCCCCATGCGCAGCTTGCAGCGGGCATGATGCTCGAAACCTATAAGAAAGGCCGCCAGTGGCAGAATCTGGAGGACATGGCCCGTCTTGCCATCAAGGCCCAGCTGACTCCGATCTATCAGAATAAGAGACTCGATACTGTGGCGCTCCTGGGTGATGCCCTCTTTGAAGGAGGCAAGGAACACTTTGCCGGCAGTCGCTGGGAAAAAGCCACAATGAAACTCGCCGAGTTTATCAAGTCCTATCGCAGCGATTTCCGTCGCCCCGAAGGCATGTTCATCCTCGGCAAAGCCTATCATAACGACGAGAAGCATCCTCAGTCCGTGGAGACGCTCTTTGCTCTCGTGAATGAGTATCCGGCCAGTCCTTTCGATCATGATGCCCTCCTTCTGGGTGGCAGCTGGTCCATCCCCATGGCCTGGGAAGAGCAGACCATCTTCTTCTATCAGCGCTTTGTGGATCGTTACGCTCGTGACACCAAGGCTCCGCAGATTCGCATGACGCTGGTCGACCTCTACCTCGGTCGTGAGCTCTATGGGAATGCCGTGCGCGTGCATATGGCTCACGTTGAGGATTCCCAGGTCAGCCGCCAGGAGCAGATCAAATCCGCTCTCGCGGTGATGCATATCGAGGAACGCTATGGCGAAGCGAAGCATGCCTACTGGGGTGTGAATAAGGCTCGCGAACTGTCAGGTAACAATCCTTCCGTGGTCGCTGAAGTGCTGGCCTTCGAAGCCCGTCAGGCGGCAGCGCGGAGTGACTTTACGAAATTGCGTCAGCTGGAAGCGCAGCTGAGCGGCCTCGGCATCCAGAGTCGCGATGCGGCTGAAGGTTTGGCTTTGACCCGCTTTGTCCTCGCCGACAAGGAAGCGGAAGAAACCAAACAGAAGATTTTCAACCTGGAGCAGACCGATCCTTATAACACCTTGCAGACCCAGTACGCTGTGTTCCTGAAGACCAAGGCGTCCTATGAGAAGGTCTGTGCGGCGGGCACCTCCACTTACTGTGGACTCGCCATGCTCCGCCTATCGGAAACCACCCGTCACAGTCTGAGCGCCATCGAGAATCTGAGCATTCCTCAGACTCTGGATGAAAGCATCGTGACGAAGTTTGAGAAGCAAAAGCTGGCCATCATCAACGTCATCACGCAGACCGCTTCGGAAGCTGACGCCATCGCTCTCGGCATCTCCGAGAAGGGTGATACGCTGCCCGTCTGGTCGCAGGAGATTGTGGTGAATAGTTCGGCTGGAAATCTGGATCGGAGCCACGGCGCCATCGGCGATGGTTATGTGCAGTGGATGCCTGTGAAGACCGATGTTGAATGATTTTGGAAAGAACTGGAAGGAGAGTCTTATGTTGAAATTGAAACACCTGATGCTTGGACTCGGTATACTGGCCCTCCCGGCCTGTACCACCACCGGTGGTTCGACCCAGAGCTCTGGGGCTCGCCGTGGCGCTTCCACGCTGGCCTACAGCAAGGCGCCCATCGTGCACCAGACCAGCGGTCATACCATCATGCGCAAACTGAATCGTGACAACTGGGTTCAGATCCGCAACAGTACGAAGAGCGAGCATATCCGACTTTATGCGGCTCTCGGGGCTGCGGAATGGGATGTGGCCGTCTCCGACGCCCGCGTCTATCTGCAGAATCATCCTCAGGATGAGGTGGCCTTGACGGTTCTGGCGCTTGGTCTGGCGATGAAAAAGAACTACAGCATGGCGGCCTATTACGCCAATCTCCTGGATCAATATCATCCCGGCAATCCGGAAGTGCACAACCTTCTCGGTCTCGCCTCGATGAATAAACCCGGAGCGACCTTCGAGGATTTTCAAAAGGCCAAGGAGCATTTTGAAAAAGCCTTTGATGGTTCCGGTCAGCAGATTGCAAGCGGTTTGAACCTCGCCCACTTGAATCTTGAAATGGGCAACGCGGAAGCCGCCCGTGATATCTTTCAGGCTGTACGTCCCCGCTGTGGCGACTGCACCGAAGCCATGATGGGTTACGGCATCGCCTCCAGCCGTCTGCGCGATTTCGCGAAGGCCGAAGAGGTGTTCAACGAAATTCTGAGCCGCGATCCGCATAGTGCTTACGCGCTTTTCTATCTGGGCCTCGTCGCCCGTTATGGACGCAATGATAAGCAGGCTGCCATAACCCATTTGACTGCCTTGGTCGAAGACCCTGAGATTAAAAATATTGAAATGCAGCGCAAGGGAAACTTCCTGCTTCGTCGTATCCAGGCTGAAGTTTACAGCCAGCCGAAAGATACCGCGATTGCCCGGGAAAAGCCGACCCAGGCTACGAAAAAGGCGGCTTCAGAACCTGTCCTTGTGCCCGATGATCTGGAACAGGCGATCAACGCTGAATAAGCGTCTGCTCATACTCCTTCCCTTCCGGGGTCTCGCTCACTGGCGAGACCCTTTTTTCACATTGATGTCTGACAACTTCTCTTTCCAAGCCGTCCATTCTGCATTACGATAGCAAAATCGTGTGCAATTCATGTCACCTTGGCTCAAATGCCCGCATGGGTTCAGGAGCCGCACGCCACCAGGAATGGAATGATGGAACTGCCCAAATCTTTTCGAGACGTCCTTCAGCAAAAAATTCCCCTGCTCTTTGATGGAGCCACCGGGACCGAACTTTATAATCGCGGGATTTTCATCAACCGTTGTTTTGAGGACGCCAACCTCTCCAGTCCCTCCATCATTCTGGAATTGCATCGGGACTATCTGAAGGCCGGCGCCGAGGTGCTCAGCACCAACAGCTGGGGAGCCAATCGCTTCAAATTGGCCAAGCATAACCTTCAGGACCAGACGGTTCTGATCAACAAAACTGCGGCCAAATTAGCCAGGGAAGTGGCCGGTCGGGAGGCCTACGTGGCCGGTTCCGTCGGACCCTTGGGTGTGCGGATTGAACCCTGGGGCCCAACCAGCTTTCAGGAAGCCCGTGAGGCTTTTGCTGAACAAATTCGCGGTCTCAAGGAAGGCGGTGCGGATCTGATCTGCCTCGAAACCTTTGGCGACATCAGTGAGCTGCAACAGGCCATTCAGGCTGCCAAACAGGAGGCTCCGGAACTCCCGCTCATCGCCCAGATCACAGTCAGCGCCGAAGGGCAGACCCCGGTGGGAACACCGGCTGAATGGGCTTTGAAAAAGGTTCTGGAATGGGGTGTTGATGCCGTTGGTTTCAACTGCTCCGTGGGTCCCCAGCCGCTCATGACGCAAATTCAGAAGCTGTTTCCCGATTTGAATATTCCTTTTATCGTGCAGCCCAACGCCGGTCTTCCCAAGGAGACGGATGGGCGTTTGATTTATATGTGCACGCCCGAGTATATGGCGGAATTCACCAAACACTTTCTGCAGATTGGGGTGCAGTTTGTCGGCGGTTGCTGCGGAACCTCGCCGGAGCATATCAAGGCGATGTCCCAGACCTTCCGTCATCAGCGCGCGATGAATGCCGCCGCGGAGGTCATCCAACGGCCGCGCGTATCCATGGAATTTGCAGGTGCGGAAGAAACCAAAACCCAACACAACGCACACTGTGTCCCGGTGCCATTCGATCAGAAATCCCGCTGGTCGTGGAAACTCGCGCATGGGCAGCAGGTGACCAGCGTTGAACTCCTGCCGCCAGCCAGCGTGGTGCCGACAAAGATCCTCGATAACTCCGCGCGTCTGAAGGATGCCGGTATCGATGCGATCAACATTCCTGATGGCCCGCGTGCCAGCGCGCGGATGAGTGCGATCCTGACGGCTGTGATGATCGAGCAGAAGGTCGGCATCGAAACGGTGCTGCACTATACCTGCCGCGACCGCAACCTGCTCGGCATGCAGTCCGATATGCTCGGAGCGCATGCGATCGGTCTGCGCAACATGCTGCTCGTGACGGGTGATCCGCCGAAGATGGGCAGTTATCCGAACGCCACCGGCGTCTTCGATATCGATGCCATTGGTCTCACCAACATGGTCTCGCGTCTGAACGGTGGCATGGACCTCGGTTCGCGTCCCATCGGTGAACCCACCGCGCTGTCCATCGGGGTCGGGGTGAATCCTGTGCATCGTGACTTCGACTATGAAATGAAACGCTTCGCTTACAAGGTGGAAGCCGGGGCCGAGTGGGCGATTACACAGCCTGTCTTCGACCTCAGGGCTCTTTATCGTCTGCTCGAATACATCGACAAGCACAACATCAAGATTCCCATCATCGCCGGCATCTGGCCTTTGATGAGTTTCCGCAACGCTCAGTTCATGCACAACGAAGTGCCAGGCGTCTTCATCCCCGATGAGATCATGAAACGCATGGCGGCTCCCAAAAATCCCGAAGATGCCCGCAAGGTCGGTATCGAAATCGCCCGCGGCATGGTCGAGGAACTCGGGACCTCGGTGCAGGGTTTCCAGGTCTCCGCGCCCTTTGGCAAGGTGGAGCTGGCGCTCGAAGTTCTGGGTCGTTAATTACGAGTAATAGAGCACCACACCGCCCAGGGTCATCATGCCGATGCCGATGACCTTGGGCAGGTTCATACTCTCCCGCAGCACAGTAAATCCATAGAAACTGACAAAGACCACACTCAGCCTTTTGATGCTGAGGACCGTGGCGACATCGCCGCCGACATCATAGGCCTCGAACTGTGACCAGGCCGAGATCGCGGACACGAGACCGAGGATGATGAGAAGTTTCCAGGCCTGGCCGGCCTCGCGGGAAAGGTTGCGCACGCCTCCGGCATGGCGGAAGGAAAGAGGCGCCAGACAGAGAAAAACGCCGAGCGTGGTAAAGAAAAGAGCGGTGCCGGCATCATAGGCGAGCACCATCCATTTCTGAATCTGGGTGCTCCAGACGCCGAGGATGACCGTGACCCAGACGTAACGTGAGGCACGGTCCGTGAGGATACGTATCAAAGGATCCAGGGGCCGCCGCCAGACTTCGAGTTTCAAAAGATAGCCACCGATTCCCACCGTGGCGATGCCGGTCCAGGCCTGGGAACTGAGCGCATCCTCACTCAGGAGAGGACCGGAGAGAGCCACGAACACCGGCAGGAAAATCAGCAGGGGCGACACATCCGACATCTGCCCATGTTTGGTGGCCTTGCTGAGATAAACAACCCCCATCATGGCCGGCACCACGCTCGCTCCCAGCATCAGCCAGAAGTCAGTATCGAGCGAAGCCAGGCTGCGCGCATGCAAAAAGGGAAGAACAAAGATCATAGTGAAGAATTGATCGAAAAACGAAAAACTCGAAGGCTCGAGATGATGCAAAAGTTTCTTGGCCAGCACTGATTTAAAGCTGCAAAAGATCATGCAACAGATGGCAAGCGCAAACCAGCCCAAGGTCCTGATCCTCCATGATGGATCCTCCCCATTTACGGCAATGGACAGAAATACTTGAGGTTTCCGGATTTGGAGTTTTTTTGTTCTGTGATTTCAAAATGTTAAGGACACACCAGCCGCCGTCGAGGGTCAGTTTTCTTTTGGAAAAGGCTTGAGCGCGGTGATTTCACGCCGATAGAAATTCCGGACCTGGACTATCTTCCCAAAGGCAAGGGTATGGAGAACTTCAAGAAAGCTCTCAAACAAGCCATCCTCGACAAGGCGGAAGCTGTACGCTTCGAAGAAGCCCAGAAGCCGCAGCTGTTGATGTTCGCCGTCGAACGGCCCGTGGCACCATTGCCGGAACAATCGCGTCAGGAAATTTTAAACCTGATCGAATCACTCCTGCCGATGAATCAGCCTGCAGCACCTCAGGTCCGCGAGGGTGTGCTTTCGATCGTGAATTTTGGAGAGTTGAAGTTGCTCGCGGCAACGGGAGACGTTGCGCGACTCTTTGCCTTTATTCCGCCGCAAGGCAATGCTCTGTACCAGCAGATCAAGAATCAACTGCTGGCCCAAACCGTCAGGCCCGCTCCCAAACCCATTTCCGTGGACGAGCAGGCCCCCCCGTTTCCACCATCACAACAGCCTGGGCACTTTGCAATGGCGGGTGTCACAGGACAGGGCACAAGCGAGGGCGTGCCGATCGCCTCGCTCCTCCGTTCCGACGATCAAAGTGTGGCGACAAGTCCACCGCCACCCGCCATGGGTTTAACCGTTCCGCCCGTGCCGCCGGTTGCGGTGAGTGAGGCCAGTGGCACACCAGCCAAACCGCGTTTTGAAAAACCCATACCCGTGGATTTTGCTGCCGAATCGCCTGGCACTGCAACAGGGACAGGAACCGACAGCAATCCTCTGAAAGCTGCGGAACCCGCACAGAATACTGTGATCAGCTCCCATGTCCCGGGCACGATAGCACCGCAGCCAGCGCGTCCTGGCTTTCAAAAGGAAGAACACACGGACGCGGAAGACTATCATTTCAATCAGTCCATTCATTCGCTGTCGCGCGCGCCCAGTGAATTCACCAACACCTATGCCGCGATTCATCTGCCCATGGGCGGTCCATCGTCACCGGAACCCACGGAAAGCAGCATGCCGCGCAAGGTTATCGACGACGAGCCGGCCCTCATCCATTTCGGTGCCAGCATTCCCGGTGAAACCATTGAACGCAAGGGGCGTTTGCCGATCGATGCCATCCTCGAACACATGGTGGCGAAGCACGCTTCGGATTTGCATCTGGCTTTGACGGAGCCGGCCTGTCTCCGCATTGATGGCGAAATCGTGCGCATGGGTGAAGCCGTGCTCACCGAAGAGCAGATGCGCTCGTTTTTGATGCCGATCATGCCGCCCAAAAACCAACAGGAATTCGCACGCACCTGCGATACGGATTTCTCATACGAAGTACCCGGACTCGCCCGTTTTCGTGTGAACGTCTTCCGCAACCGGATGGGTGTGGGCGCTGTGCTGCGGCAGATACCCGACAAAATTCTCACGGCCGATGACCTGAATCTGCCAGCGGCCGTTCGCAAACTCTGTGAACTGCACAAGGGTCTTGTGGTGGTCACCGGACCGACCGGCAGTGGGAAATCGACGACTCTGGCGGCCATGGTGGATTTGATCAATGAATCACGCAGCGATCATATCCTCACGATCGAGGACCCCATCGAATTCGTTCATAAGCAAAAGCGCTGTCTCGTCAACCAGCGGGAAGTGCATAAGCATACGCAATCCTTCTCGCGAGCGCTGCGGGCTGCCCTGCGCGAGGATCCCGATATCATTTTGATTGGCGAGATGCGTGACCTGGAAACGGTGGCGATCGCCATCGAAACGGCCGAAACGGGCCATCTGGTGTTCGGCACCCTGCATACCAATACCGCGATTTCCACTGTCGATCGTCTGATCGATCAGTTCCCGGCCGAGCAGCAGGAGCAGGTGCGCGTGATGCTGGCGGAATCCCTGAAAGGGGTTGTGGCACAGACTCTCGTGAAGAAAAAAGGCGGCGGTCGCATCGCAGCTCAGGAAATTCTGATCGTCGACAAGGCGGTCTCCAGTCTGATCCGCGAAGGCAATACGCACATGGTGCAGAACCACATGCAAACGCAAAAGGCCAAGGGCAACTGCACCCTGAATGATGCGCTCATGGCTCTGGTCAGCAAAGGCGTCGTGGATCCGCGGGATGCCTATGCCAAGGCCGTGGAAAAGGAAGCCTTTGCCAATATGCTTCAGCAAAAAGGCATCACCCTCGATCCTTCCGTGAAGACCGCCTAGGAATTCTTCTCCAGCACGTCCTCTTTCAATTCCGGAAAAACCTTCGACACCTTGCTCAGAATGTAGTCGCCATAAGTGCCCTGAAAGGCATGCACGTTCGCCTTGTCCCAGCGCTCCTCGGAATCATCGCGAATCACCTGGGCCAGAGGCAGGGCCTTGACCTCGGTATCAAAGCCGGGGTCGAAAAACAAAGGATAGGAATAGCGATTGCGGCCGGAGAGATTTTTCACCCGATGCGGAGTCGAACGGTAAAGTCCTCGGGTCATCCGATCGAGCATATCCCCAATATTGCAGACAAAGGATCCTGGCACCGGCGGCGCCTCCACCCAGCGCGATCGGGATTTCACCTGCAGGCCACCGCAGTCATCCTGCTTGAGGATCGTCAGAAGACCATAATCGGTATGCTCGCCGACACCCCAGCTGGCGCTGTTCTGCGGGTTCGGATCCGGCGGATAATGAAAGATGCGGAAGAGAATGAGAGGATCCCGCGTATAATGCTGCTGAAAGTAATCCTCCGCCAGGCCCAGACTGAGTCCCATCACCTGCATCAGGCGATGACCGAGCTGCGTGACAGCTTCGATATACTCCAGGATGGTTTCCTTGAAACCTGGCAGCGCCGGAAAAAGATTGGGCCCATGCAAAGGGACGCCGGCCTTCACCTTGGGATGATCCCGAGGCAGTTCCGTGCCCAGATAAAGCCCTTCCTTCATATCAGGCTGACCCGAGGTCAGCTCCCCACCGACCGGGAAATAGCCGCGCCAGGCCTTGCCACCCAGGGCCATGCGGATCTGCATCTTGGTCGCTTCATCCTGCTGGAAGAAACGGTGCGACAGCTGCTCCAGACGTGTCTGGAGAGCTTCATCGACGCCATGGTTGATGACATAGAAAAAGCCACTTTCACAGCAGGCCTTCCGAACGGCAGCCGCCACCTTCTGTTTGTCCTGACTCAGGTCAACAATCGGAATGCTCGTAAAGTCCTGCATGGTGGCTGCGCCTTACATGAAAAAGCGTGGATTGCATTTTTCCCGGACGATCTCCGGCACCGGATCGCCGTTGATAATGTCTGCCAGTATTTTCGCAGAACCGTGCGCCCAGGAAAAGCCATGTCCTGTGTAACCGGAGCAGGTGAAGATCCGCTGGCTGTCGGTCGGTCCAATAAAGGGGAAACCGGTCTTCGATGCGGCCATGATCCCCGACCAGGAGAATTCCCATTCCACCTTTTCAGTCAGGTCATAGTGAGTGTTCACAAACTCCTGAAGGCCTTGTTCGACCAGGGGATTGACGTTGATCTCATAGGTCCCAAGCTCGCCGCCTTCGGTCCGATTGCGCCAGCCGCCGATCATGAGGCGATTGTCTTCGGTGATGATCGCATACTCATAGCCGTGATCAAAGCTATGCGGATAGCGGACCGGAAACTGATGGTTTTTAAAGGGCCGGCGCGTGATGATCTGCCCACGGAAGGGTTCCACCAGCCGATGCCGTTCGAAAAATCCCGAAAGCAAAGGGGAATAGGCATTGGCGGCAATCACCGCAGCATCAGCATGAAGATGGCCCCAGGGCTGAGTCCTGAGCCGCACCCTGTCGCCGGTTTCTTCGACGGATTCGACCTTCACGCCCGAATGATAACGCAGACCGCGCTTCAGACACACTTCCAGAAGGCCATTGCGGAAGAGAGTGGGGTGGGCCTGGGCGGAACCGGGTTCAAAGCGGCCGCCAAAGATATTGCGAAAGCCCAGTTTTTGCAGCTTTGCCTGGTCCACATACTCACTGGCAAAACCATTCTTGCGCAAAAGCTCGATCGACTGATGAATCTCGCGATCCTCGCTCTCATCGATGGCGATCACAAGATAACCGTCCTGCCGGTAATGGGCCTGAATCTGATGCCGCAGTATTGTTTCCCGCACCTCATGGCAGATGTCGATCGACAGCGCCCAGAGTTGCCGCGCAATGTCTTCGCCATGCAGGGCCACCAGCGCCTGCATCGATTCCACGGTTCCATAAAGGATATGCCCGCAGTTGCGAAAGCTCGCCGCCGTATCCGGCTCGTAGTCCACCAAAAGAAGGTTGGAATAGCCTTTTTCCTGAAGCCAGTAGGCGGTACTGACTCCGGATAGGCCGGAGCCGATGATGACAATTTCTGCATCCAAAGGCTTCTCCAGACTGCCTTTCAATGCGGGAACTTCAAGCCAATAAGGATGCGAGTAGCCGGACATGAATCACTCCAATGGAATTTGAAAGTCTTCCTCCAGCGGTTCAGCATCCGGTGTCGGCGTGGGAGTGGCCGTGAGAGTTGGATCAGGAGTCGGTTCGGGCGTGGGTGTATCAGGGACCAGGGGTTCCTCGACGATCGGCGTGCCGGCCGTTACATCCCCTGTGTCCTCGGGTGTCTCATCCTGAGTTTCCTCGACCGTCGTGTCCGTGGGAAAGAGCGGCGTTTCCACCGTTTCACCGTCCTCGTCATTCAACTCACGCAGTTCCTGCAGTTTCTTCGCCAGTTCGTCAGAAACCAGAGGCGTCTCCGCTGCCGGCTTTTGCCCCTGCTCGGCCGCGTACTGATCCACGATCTGCAGCGTGCGCGAGAGGCGCGCCACATGCCTTGTAAAAAACCGGGTGCGGGTCCGCGGATTATGCTTTTTCGGACTAGGCAGGCTGGCAGCCAATTCCGCCGCCTGCGCCGTCGTCAGGTTATAGGCACTTGTATGATAGTAATGACGGGAGGCCGCTTCGATCCCGTAAATACCCAAACCAAATTCTGCGACATTCAAATAGATGTGCAGGATCTCGGCTTTGCTTAGCTTGTATTCCAAAAGCCAGGTTAAAAACAACTCGTGAAATTTGCGCAAGGGATTGCGCGAGAGGCTGAGGAACATGTTTTTGGCGGTCTGCTGGGAAATGGTGCTGGCGCCCAGTACAACTTTGCCATGCCGCCAGTTATAATCGATCGCGTCCCGGATGGCCTGAAAGTCAACGCCGCCATGCTCGTAGAAGCGGCTGTCTTCCGACAGGATAAAGGCCTTTTTCACCCGCTGCGGCAGGGGCTTTTGCAAAGGCGTCCATTGCAGCCGGGGAAGTTTCGGATTTTCCGCACGCTGTTCGATGTAGTCCTTGATCAAAGCGGACTCAGGAACCTTGCCCTGACGCAGGGCATCCCAGTCAGGCCAGATCACGATCAGGGCGATGCCCTCAAAGAGCAAAACGCCCGCAAGGAGTCCCAGCAGCGCGCGCCGCCAGGACCAGGTGATGGACTTCAGCCAGGAAAAACGGGAGGGTTTTTCCTCCGTTTCCGTTACTGGCGCAGGGGTTTCCTCGGTCATCGGACCGCCGCCAGCTCTTGACCGTGATGGCGCAGAACATCAAAAAGGGTATTGAACGGAGCGCCGGTCGCTCCAAACGCCACACCCGGATAGTCGCCGCTCCAGTTCCAGCAGCTGCAGAAGATATCAAAGTGCACCAGCGGATGGCTGGCGAATTCCCTCAGAAAATGCGCGGCGACGCTGGAACCACCGCCGATGTTCGCATGCGAGGCCAGGCGGCCCATGTTCGTGAGGTCTGCGGCCTTGGTGGTGTTCGCCATTTTAAAGGGCAAAAACTCCTCCCAGCAGCTGAAGCGTTCCCCCCATTTCTGGCCGCGCTGATGCAAAAGTTTTTGCAGCTCTTCGGACGCAAAATGGACGCCGGTAAAATAATTGGAATACTGCCGCAGCGAAGCCGTGGTGAGCGTCGCCGCCATCAGGGTCAGACCCGGTTTGAAAAGACTCTGCGCGTAACTCATCGCATCGGCGAGAATCAAGCGACCTTCCGCATCAGTGTGTTCGATGAAGACATCGAGACCCTTGTGGCTTTTCACCACCACACCAGGTTTCATGGCATTGGCATCGATGGCGTTTTCACAGGACGGAATCACCAGCACGAGAGGGCCATCATAGCCGGATTTCACCAGCGCCTGAAACAGATGGGCCGTCAGCGCGGCACCGCCCATATCATTTTTCATGGCATTGACATGGCTCTCAAAGGGCTTCAGGTTGATGCCACCGGTATCAAAGGTGATGCCCTTGCCGATGAGCATCAAAGGCTTGCCCGATTTATGCGCCTGATGCGTGGCGATATAAAGGCGTGACGGCGAACGCTGCGCGCCCTGACCCACGGCCAGAAGCAAATTAAGCCCTTCGCGCCGCAGCTCCTCAGGACCCATTTCGCGAAATTCGCAGCCGTGTTCGCTGGCGAACTTCCGCAGGCGGTTGCCGATTTCAATCGAGGTCAGTTCATCCGGATTTTCATTGATCCAATGCCGGTAGCCCTGCATGGCCTCCCAACGCAATGCGGTGTAGGGATCGCTTTTTTGCAGCTGGTCCGGTTCCGTGCTCAGAATATCCACACGCGCCCAGTCGTTGCCCTGATCATTGGGCTGCATGGCGGCGAGGAAGGCATCCTCGGCCAGCATCAGTTCCTGGACGGGTTCGCTCGACGCGGCAAGGAAGAGACAAAGTTTTTTGACCCGCCACTGCTGGCGAAGAGACCGATGAAACTGCGCCAGCACCCAGCGGCGCTCCAGGGTATGACGGCCGGTCTCGGTCCATTCCACGACGGCATAGGGCCGGCGCGGATCCTTGAAGCCGACATGCAGCTTCGCATAGTGGATTTCACGCTGCAGGGTGGGAATCGCCTGTTTTTTAAGCTCGTCAATCCATGGACTCACGGGACGGCCCGGGCTGGTCAAGACCAAAAGCAGTCCATCTTCCATGTGATCCTGTTCCGGATATCCATCTGCGACTGACTTGCGATTCAACACCTGTCTGCTCCCTATCCTAATGCAACCTGCGTCGATCTCAGTTTGCCGGGAGGACCCGGCTTTGGTCCATCACAATTTTACGTGACATCAGCTCCCATGCCTTCACAGGCTGCGATCGCATCCCGGCCAACCGCCACGACCCCGAGCACGTACTGGCTTTGATAGGGATCATTGGTGAAGAAAATACCCTGCTCCACCGCATTCTGTTTGGTGCGAATCGGATGCTGATCCTGCAGAGCCTTGGCCAGATCGGTCAGCTTCGCCCAACCTTTGCTCTGCGCTTCGAGAGCGGTGATCGTTTGCCAAAGACTCGGCTGATAACCTGACACCCGTTTGCGCAGTCCCCGCGCAATATGACCCATTGTCATGCGGCAGTTGACTTCACCCAGCACCCGCAGATGGATGCGATCACGCCAGCGGTAAAGCATGGTATCAATGCCGGCTGCATAGCGATAGCCGCGCTCCTGCAGGCGGCTGCGCACGAGGCCCGCCACTTCCAGAAGGCGCTCGTAGGCAGCCTCCTGTCCCTGCTTCGACGCAAACATCATGCCGCGCAGCTCCTGGTCGAGTGCGTAGGAGACGGGCTGCAAGGAATGGCCCTTGTACTGGCCCTTGGCATTGGTATGAAAGACAAAGCTGCTCAACGCTTCCTCTTCAGGGCTCCAGACCACCGAGATATCGGCGATACGCTGCAGCCAGGGTTCGATCAGCACTGCACCATAAAGTTTGAACTGGCGCTCAATCCAGCCGATCTGCGATTCGCTGAGGTCCTGACCGGGATAAGCCCGCAGCATGCCGGAGCCGGCGAAACCATAGGGGCTCTTGATCACAGCGGGCGTTCCAAACTGCTCATGCAGCTGCCCGATGGCCATGAGCACATCGGTCATATCACGCAGAAGCGCCCCATCCGCCGGCGCGGGTCCCCAGAGCACCTCATCATTCGGTGATATCTGCTGCCGCAGATCGCGTCGCAGAGCCGGCAAAGCCGATTTGCGAAAGAGTTCCATCCAGGGATTTTGCCAGAAACCTTCGGCGGCCAGATCAATCGGCAAAGGTTTTTGTCCACCGGGATCCAGGATCCGCGCCATATCCAGACTGCGCGGCGTCCAGCCCCAAGGGGTCAGGCGCTCCCAGCGGCGCGCTTCAATGAGGCGGCGCAGCTCGCGCGAGCTTTCCGGTTGTTCGCAGAATTCAGGCAGATCAAATCCGAGTTCGCGCATGCGACTCAGCCAGCGGGCGGACGGGGCCTTGTGAGCCAGCACCACATCGCCTGGTTTGGCCACGAACATCATGCAGGTCATGAGTTCCCCCATGACCTTGCGCGTGCCCTGATTGGGACTGTAACCTGTGCTTTCACGCGCGAGTTCCAGTTCGCAGTCCGCGTTATACCAATGCAGCGCCGGGAGTTTGCCTCCTTTGCTGCCCGCAAAGACATCGAGTTGTTCCACAAATTCTTCGCTCAAGTTGGCCCTCCGACGCGCTTCGATATCAAAAATAGGACCTTTGGCCCGGGCTGGACTTAAAGGCAACTTAAGACGCTTTTGATAGGCCTGCCATTGGGATTCCTGCGGTTCCTTCCAACGATTGAGCCAGCTCACGCCATGCTTGACGTGACCGATCTCATCGTCATAAACCTGCTGCAAAATCGCGGCTGTTTCCGTATCGCCGAGTTGGGCAAAGGCCTGCTGATAGTAACGGGCGAAATCAAGATTGGCCTGCTCGAAGGTTAGGCTCATCCCGATCACAAAATCCAGGGGATTTTGCATGGTCCGCAGGCAATCCCAGAAGAATTGGTTCACGGGAACCGCACCGAGTTCCACCCCAAGGGATTCCATGCGCTGCTGATAAAGCCGCAGGTGACCCTGCTCTTCCGCAATGGTTTGCATCAGCCCCTGACGAAATGCAGCCGGGGCATCCGGAAAACGCAGGAGAGCCAGCGCCATGATTTCAATGGCCAGCAGCTCATGATTGGCAAAGAAATGCAGAACGATGCCGCGCGTGCGATCATCAACCAGGTCACGCGTCTGGGGAAAGGGAACGCGCTCCGTCCTGGGCGCAAAACTCAGGGCCTCCGGCCGGCCGGGCTGAGCCGGGATGCCGATCGCCGGACCAGGCCTGACGTCGGTCCAGGTTTCCGGCAGCAGCAGCTTATCCTCCAGCCGGTTGCCGAAGAGTATGCGTTCCGCTATCAGGCTGATGTCCATGCGTTCCCATTCCTGATCAAGACATGATGAAGCCGATACGCTCATGCACGCGGCGCAGAGTTACTTCGGCCTTGGCGCGGGCTTTCTCGGCCCCTTGCTTCAGAATACGATCGAGTTCCGTTTTGTCGGCCAGCAGTTCCTGAGCGTGCTTCTGAATGGGTCCCAGCTCCTGTTTGACGATCTCGGCGGTTTCCACCTTCAGATGTCCGTACATCTTCCCATCATAACGGGCTTCGATCGCAGCAATCGATTCCCCGGTGATGGCGGCCTGGATATCGATGAGGTTGCTGACGCCGGGTTTGTTTTGACGATCGTGGCGAATTTCCTTGCCGGAATCCGTTTCCGCCCGTTTGAATTTCTTTTCGATATCCGTCGGACTATCGGTCAGGAAAATGCTGCCATTTTCATTGACCGCACTCTTGCTCATTTTGTTCGTGGGGCTCAAAAGATCCATCACCCGGGCGGCCACTGGCGGAATATAGGGCTCGGGCACCACAAACGTATCGTCACCATAAAGACCGTTCATGCGCTGCGCCAGGTCACGGGTCAGTTCCACGTGCTGCTTCTGATCATCACCCACCGGAACAAGGTGCGTATCATAGAGCAGGATATCCGCCGCCATCAGCAGCGGATAGGTGAAGAGCCCCACCGGAATATTGGCTCCGGCCTTGCTGCTCTTGTCCTTGTACTGCGTCATCCGACTGAGTTCGCCCATGTAACCATTGCAGTTGAGCAGCCACGCGAGCTGCGCATGCTGCGGAATATGCGACTGAACAAAGAGCGTGCAATGCTCCAGATCAATGCCGGATGCGATATAAATCGCAATCGCTGTGTAGGTGTTGTTACGCAGAGCCTCAGGATCCTGACGCACGGTATAGGCATGCAGGTCAACAGCCATATAGTGGCAATGAAAGTCCTTCTGGAGCTTCACCCAATTTTTGATGGCGCCCAGGTAGTTGCCCAGGGTCAAACGATTGGTCGGCTGAATTCCGGATAAAATGACTTTTTTGCTCGGTGCAGGAGTGGCCATGCAGTTTCCTTTCGCGACAACGTTTCAAGACGATATACTGATTCTGCACGAAAACCGCCAGCATTCCCGGCATTTTGAGCGTCCTCCCGAGGCAAAAAACGACCCCGGCCACGGCAAAGCCTTGCCTAATATTGCGTACCCATGAGTGATCGCCTAAAGTATGATGGAAATTTTTCATGAAACGCTCATGAACTGCATCTACTGTGTCAAATTGAGGATAAAATCTTGGAAATCTCCGCCGTACACATCGGAATGGTTATGCAGCTGGCCATTCTGGAAGGGCTTCTTAGCTTTGATAACGCTCTCGCGCTGGCTGCCCTGGTCAGCGGTCGCCTGAAAAACCCCGAGGATCGGCGGCATGCTTTGCTCTGGGGGATCTGGGGCGCCTATGTTATGCGGGTTGGGATTGTATTCGTCGGTGTCGCCTTGATGGAGCATGAATGGATCAAATTCCTGGCCGGTGCTTATCTCGTATGGCTCGCGGTGAATGAACTCTTCCTGAAGAAAGCGGAGGAGAAGTCAGAACCTGTTAAGGAAGCGCATGAATTCCGTCTGCCGGATGAAACCGGACAGAAGGTGGTGCCGCGCGCGGGCTGGAAGGCTGTGTGGAAAACCATTCTTGCGGTTGAGCTGATGGACCTTATGTTTTCCATCGACTCGGTGGCCGTGGCTCTCGCCGTATCCAAGGAACCATGGGTGCTCGTTACCGGTGCCATCATAGGAATTTTGATGATGCGGGTGGCCGCGTCCTACTTCATTCGCCTGATTGAACGCTTCCCCATCCTCATTCCAACCGCCTTTGTTCTGGTCGGTATCGCCGGTTTGAAAGTGCTTCTGGAGATTAACAAAATTGAGCTGGGCAGCCTGGTGATTCCGATGGTCGGACTGCACATTCCGGAAGGCATCTTCCTGCCGGTGATGATTTCCATTCTGTGTGGCGCCATCTTCTATAACTATAAATTTCCTGAGAAATTTAAGCACGAAAGCCACTGATCTTCCCCAACCGGGCAATCTTTGCCCTCGTTTCGCGCTACTTCTCAACCGAAAGACACCAGGGGCCCCGATGCCCCTGGTGGCCTTTGGACTGAGAAGGAAGACTCCATGACCTCCCACAAGATTTTGCGTGCCGGCATCTTTATCCTGGCCTTTCTGGTTGGCCTTTTGCGGGAAAGCATCGCACAGGGCCATGAATCCGACCGGGTCTCTGGGGAAATTCACCCGCGCTGACGAGGCGCGCCAGCGCCTTCCTTCCTAAAAAATATTCGGACCGCTGAGATTCTCATCAAAATCTTCAAGCAAACACGCTATAGCTACAGGCAAGAAGCTTTCTCTATTCTGCCGAAAAGGAAACAAAGATGATCAAACAGATTGCTCTCGGGTTGGCCCTGGGTTTAACCAGCCAATTCGCCATGAGCGCGGCGCAGCCGTCTGCCAAGGCGGAAATCGTCGCGATTCCTGGTGTGAAAAGCGTGACGGAAGTGGAAGGACTGAAGGAATATCAGCTCACCAACGGTTTGAAGGTCGTACTTTTTCCGGATCCCTCGAAGCCACGCGTGACGGTGAACCTGACCTTTAACGTGGGTTCGCGTCATGAAGGTTACGGTGAAGCAGGCATGGCTCACCTTCTGGAACACATGCTTTTCAAGGGCACGTCTGAGCGTCCGGATATTTGGAAGCAGCTGCAGGATCGCGGCGCGCGATTCAATGCGACGACCTATTTCGATCGCACGAATTACTTTGAAACCCTGCCCGCCGGCAATGGCAACCTCGAATTCGCCTTGGCGCTGGAAGCCGATCGCATGGTGAACAGCAAGATAGCTCCCGAGGAACTGGCCAAGGAATTCTCCGTGGTTCGCAACGAATTTGAACGCGGCGAGAATGATCCCACCGGCGTTCTCTTTGAACAGATGATGAATGCCGCCTATCAGTGGCACGGCTATGGTCGCACCACGATCGGCAACAAGAGCGATATCGAGCAGGTGCCGCCGGCTCGTCTGAAGGAATTCTACCAGCAATACTATCAGCCTGATAATGCGCTGCTGGTGGTTGCCGGTTCCTTTGATGAAAAGGAAGCGCTGACTCTGATCAATAAATATTTTGGTCCCATTCCAAAACCCACCCGCACGCTGATTCCCACCTATACCGTGGAACCCGTGCAGGAAGGTGAGCGCACTGTCACGCTGCAGCGCAACGGCGATCAGGCCGCCGTGGGTCTGGCCTATCATACCGTGGCCGGCAGTCATCCCGAATTTCCAGCTGTCCAGGCCATGACCTCGGCCTTGACGCAAAAGCCCAGCGGCCTTCTTTACAAGGAGCTGGTGGAAAAAGGTCATGCCGTGGAAATCGAGGCTGATGCCTTGCAGCTGGCGGAACCAGGTGTCATCGTCTTTGTCGCCAAGGTGGCCAAGGGCAAGGACCCTCACGCTGTGGCCAAACGCATGAAGGACATACTGGATAAACTGAAGCCATCCCAGTTCACCCAAACTGATGTCACCCGCTTCCAGGCGAATTTCAGCCGTTCCTTTGATCTGGCGATGACCGACAGCGCCTCGATCGCCATTTACCTGAGTGAATGGTTCAGCCGCGGTGACTGGCGTTTGATGTTCCTCAACCGCGATCGCGTGGATAATCTGACCCTGGCTCAGCTGCAGGGCGCATTGAAATATCTGAAGCCTTCCAACCGGACGGTCGGCCTGTTTATTCCAACCAAAAATCTCGACAAGGTTGCTGAGACGACTCCTGTGAACGTCATGGCGGCCCTGAAGGATTACAAAGGTCGCACGGAAGTGGCGGCTGGTGAATTCTTTGAGCCCACGCTGGCCAACGTGCAAAAGCGCACGCAGTACAGCGAATTGCCGAACGGTATGAAGGTGGCGTTGACGCCCAAAAAATCCCGCGGCGCTCCGGTGAGCTTCCGCTTTGATCTGCATGTGGGCAGTGAAGCCGACCTCAAGGATCGCCTGGTGGCGCTCCACATTCTGCCGCGCGTGATGCTTCGCGGCACCAAAAAACATGATTACCTGGCCTTGAACGATCAGCTGGCTCTCACCAAAACCAGCTTCAACGGTTTCGCGACCTGGTCGCTGGACAATCCGGGCAAGATCGTCTTCTCCGGCACCACAGTTGGACCCAAACTCGACAAGGCGATCGATCTCGCCACGGAAATTCTGATGCAGCCCTCCTTCGATCCTCAGCAATTCCAGCTCGTCAAGCAGGAATACCTGGCCCAACTGAAGGAATCGGCGCTGGATCCGGGTGACCTGACCAACCGTGAGTTCATGCGGACTCTGGCCGGTGTGGCTCCGAGCGATGTGCGTTACATCCCGACCCTGGAGGAGGAAATCAAGCTGGTTGAAAAACTCACCGTCAACGACGTGAAGGCGGTTTACAGCAAACTCGTCGGCGCCAGCTCCGGTCAGTTCGTGGCGGTCGGTGATCTGGATGCCGAGAAACTGAAAAAGCAGCTGACGGCCAGCGTCGGTCAATGGCGTTCACCCAAGGGCTTCCAGCCGATCACTTACCAGCACCAGCCGGTGAAAGCGGGCGTCATCACCTTCAATACACCTGACAAAAAAGGTGCGAATGTGAGTGTGGTGCAAGCCCTGGCGCTCAAGGATACGGACCCCAACTATCCGGCTCTGCGCATCGCCAGCAATATCCTCGGCACGGGCGGTACCTCGCGTATCTTCGGACGTCTTCGTCAGAAGGAAGGTCTGTCCTATGGCGCGGGCGGTCTGATCCGTGCGGATCAGCAGAATGATCTGGGCTACCTCATTGCCTATGCGATCTGCGCTCCGCAGAATGTCGAGAAATCTGTCGCGGCCATTCGCGAGGAATTGATCAAATTCCAGAAGGATGGTGTCACGGCTGAGGAATTGACCAACGCCAAGCAGGCCTATGCGGAATCCAAAAAGAACGCCCTGATGCGCGACGCGAGCATCGTCGAAGTTCTGTCCAGCAACATGGAGCTGGGCCGCGACCTAAGTTTTGATATCAAGCTCGACGAGGCCATCGCCAAGGTGGATCTGGCTGCCGTGAACGCTGCGCTCAAGGACGTGGTGAAACCGGATCAGATGACCGTGATTACGGCTCTCGATAAGAAAGCGGCCACCGAAGTGGCCAAGGCTACGATGTAATCCCTTCCGAAGCCAGGGTCTGACCTCCGGGTCAGGCCTTGCGCCGCAGCTGCCCGGGCTGTCTCCGCGTCAGGCCTTGCGGCCGCAGCTGTCCGGGCTGTCTCCGCGTCAGGCCTTGCGCCGCAGCTGTCCGGGCTGTCTCCGCGTCAGGCCTTGCGCCGCAGCTGCCCAGCGAAGGGATAGACCAGCTGCCTCAGAAACCTGTTCGATATCCTCTCCTGATAAAGCCCATAGGCTTCCGGCCAAACACGCGGGCAATAGAAAGTTCCAAACATCACATCGATAATCGAAAACGTCACGGCAAAATTCTTGTCGAGAGCTCTGGGATCGCTGCTATGGTGCCAGTGATGGACAAGAGGGGTTGTCACGATATAGCGCAAAGGACCAAAGTGAAAACGCACATTGCTGTGCACAAACAGAGCCTGGACTGCGACGATCGGCAGATAAAGCTGCACAGCGGCCTGAGAAAAACCGAGACACACGATCGGGACATAACTGAAGGCGCGCGTGGCGATCACATCCCCAATATGCAGGCGCGAACTCGCCAGCCAATCCATTTTTAAAGTGGAATGATGAATCTTGTGAAACTGCCACCAGCGTGGACGCTTGTGAAAGTATCGGTGAATCCAATACTGGGCGAAATCCGCAATAAAAAGGATACACAGCACCTGCAGTCCCAGAGGCATCTGCTGGGTGAACTGGGGGACGCGGTTCTGAAACACGTGCTCATGAATCCAGTTTCCCGGCCATACGATCAGAACAAAGACCCCGCCCATCAAAAGGTGATTGAGCGCATAATGACTCAAATCCGTAGCCAGGCCTTCCCGCAGAAAACGCTGGCGCCTTAAGAAAAAGATCCGTTCCAAAGGCACAAAGAGGATCGACATCACGAGAAGATCGAGAATGATGAGATCAAGGCTCAGGTAGATCGGCTTTTGTTGAATGGGCACCTGCACCTCAACTGCGGCTCCGCCCAGCACCGTGGCCAGGGCGGACACCAAAATTGCGGCCAGCGCGAGTCCCTTTTTTCGCCCTAAAAGAAGGGCGATCAGCCCCATGCCAAAGGACAGATAAAGGCTGCTGAACAGGACGATCCGAAGATAGTCGACATTATAAGCATCACGCAGCTGCGGATTCGACAGATACTCCGGAAAATGAAAGGCGAGGACGGAAAGCAGGCAAAGGACGGCCAGATAAAATCCGATAAAGGCCAGCTTGTTGAAAAAAGGCGTCTTCACCGCATGTCCTTAATCAAAATTCGTGGGAATGCCGCAGCGCAGAACCAGAGCCTCAATCCTGGCCCAGGGGATCCGATTGGTCAAGGGATTGGCCCAGCCCGAGAGTATACAATAATTGGTGCGGAAAGGCGGTCCATGGTGCAGAAGGTGGGCCTTATGGGGCAGGATGATTTGATACTTTTGCAAAAGCGTGAGCCAGCGGGGACACGCGGATCTTGGCCAGTGCGACCAGCGATGAAAGAGATTCGAAAGAAAACTGAAGAACAGGAACAGCAGCCAGAGATGCCACAGAAAACCGTGGCTGCCTTCGCCTGGATGCAGGGCGATCAGCGCAAGACTGCCGGCTATCGCCGAGGCACCGAGATTCTCGACCAGCGAAATGCGGGTAATCTCCAAAGGGTCGCGATGATGACGACGAAAAGGTCCGACCAGCATGGGACCCCAGATGGGCGTCGTTTCACAGCCAAAGGAATCACAAACCCAATGCACAAACCCCGTGAAAAGGTCCGCCAGGTAATAGGCGCAGGGAAGGGCCAGAAGCGTCCAGCCCAGGCCCGCAGGCCAGCCTGAATCGTGAAGCTGCAGAAAAGCTGCGCCCAGCAGATAGGAAAAGCTGACGAGCCCAATGATTTCGAAGCCGCGTACCAGCATCGTCCGGGTTCCCTTGGGTAAATTCTCCATTCAGTATATCCTGGAATAAGGATCAACGAAACGTAACCGCGCAGGAAGTTCACGATGCAGTCGATCGCAAAACCCGGAATGGACCCCAGGCGTTCTCACGCGCTGTGGCAATCGATGCTGAGCCAGGTCGTGGAGGAGGAACTCCATGCGCCTGCCACCAAAGTCCTGCTCTGGAAAATTCCACTGCTGACTTTGCTGGGGAGTGTCAGCCTCGGCTGGGCCTGGCTTGGGACCAGCCCCTGGCAGGTCGCGGCGGCCTGCTGCATCCTCGCGTTCGTTCTGGCTCAATTTGCCTTTTTAGGGCATGACGCGGGGCATGGGTCCCTGGGGCGCTCGCGTTTCGTTCACACTGCGTTGGGCCAGTTCTGTATGACCGTGGTCACCGGTCTGGCTTTTGCGGAATGGTACGCCCGGCACCGGACTCATCATCAGTTCTGTCAGCATGAGCCCAAGGATCCGGACATGGATGTTGACCTCGTGGTTTCCCTCACCGAGGACTCCCTGCGACGCAAGAATGCTCTGGGGCGTTTTCTGACCCGCTGCCAGGGGATTTCCGTCTGGTTTCTTTCTCTGTTTTTTGCTCATAGCCAGCGCCATCTTTCGCAATGGGGTGTCCTCCGGGAACCCCGAAAGTTTGCGCTCGACCTTGCAGTGCTGGGACTTCATTTCAGTCTGTGGTGGGCTCTCCCGTTGATCGCCTTTGATATAACCTTCGGCCGCGTGCTTCTCGCTTACACGCTGCCTCTTTTTATCCTTGGCCCTTATCTCGCTGCGATTTTCTGGGTGAATCATGTCGGTATGCCTTTGATTGAAAATCCGGACGCCTTCAGCTTCCTCGAACATCAGGCTGTGACATCCCGGACTGTTGTCAATCCCGGGAGCATGGATTGGTTCTTCGGTGGATTGAATTTTCAAATCGAGCATCATCTCTACCCACAGATCCCTTCCTTTCGCCTGCGCCGCGTTCAAAGGATTGTGGAGAGCGCTTTTGAAGCCGAGCAAATCCCTTATAATCGCGTTTCCTTTGCCGAGGCGGTCCGCTCCATTGCTGCCCACTTCAGCCACATTGCGAAAAGGTAGCGTCATGCGATGGCTCATCCTCATTCTGGCCTTGCATGCGGGAACGGCCTGGAGCCAGGTCCCGGACTCCGGAGTCTTTCGCTACGAACTTTTCGATAACAGCGACCACCCGGCAGGAACGTACAGCTTCACGATCACCCGGGACGGCCCACTCTGGAATATCAACAGTGAAATGGATGTGGATGCACGGGTTTTCTTTCTGAAGGTGACGCTGCGGGATCACAATAGTTTCACACACGACGGCCAATCCTTCCGCTCCTTCCAAGTGAATTATTTCAAGGACGTGCCTTTCCAAAAAACGATCCATCAGCAGGTGCAGGGACGGCGCGAAGAAAATGTCTGGCACATCAGCAGCCAAATCAATAGCCAAAAATCGGAGAAAACCCTGGCGGCCGCAGCGTTTGATGAAGTCCGTAATCTGATCTCACGCCTGATTCGACCGGAAGCCATTTTACTTCCTGGTCACACCCGCAGCACACGCTCGCTCGATCCTTTGACTTTGGAAATCGACCCGGTCACGAGTCGCGGTCTTCATGAGGAAAGCATCGAGTTCCAGGGTAAAAAGCGCCGCCTTCACGTCATGGTCCAGGAGGCGCCGGATGGCGACGTCACCGTGAAAAAATTCGACAATGGTTTGATCTACCGCTCACAAACAGCTGAGGGTTATGCTCTGCTCAAGAGTGCCATGACCCCTAATTTTTGAATGGGAACCAACGCATGAAAACTCTCGTTATAGTGAATCCCAAGGCAGGCAATGGCCGATCGGATCGCGACTGGCCTCAGCTGGAGCGCCGTCTGCGCCGACTGGTCGGGACCTTCAAGGTGACCTTCACCGAGCACGCCGGTCATGCCGAAGTGCTGGCACGCCAGGGGCTGCTCGATGGGTATGAGCATATTCATGCGGTGGGTGGAGATGGAACGGCCACCGAGGTCCTGGGAGGATTTTTTCAAAATGGCAAACCGACCCGCCCTGAGGCGCTGTTTTCCATCTGGCCGGCCGGTACGGGTTGCGATTTTCATCGGAGCCTCGCGCACGCCGATTCCTTTCGCAATCGAGGAGTCAATAATATCACGCCGATTGATATCGGGCGTCTGACCTTCGTCGATCATGATAACAAGCCTGTGGAGAAATATTTTCTTAATATCGCGAGCTGCGGCCTCAGTGGATTTGTCGATCAGCTGATGGCCACGCAATGGACGAAGCTGGGAGGCCGGCTCAGCTTTTTGCTGAACACCGTGGAAGGTCTGGCCCGCTACAGGAATCGTCGCGTGCGTATCAAAACCGATCGGGGGGACCTGGGAGAACGCGTGGTGCGCGTCGTGGCGATTGCCAATGGAAAATACTTTGGCGGTGGCATGCGCATCGCTCCGGATGCTCAGCTCGATGATGGCAAGTTTCAACTCGTGATTCTGGGTGATGTCAATCTCATGGAAGGCCTCCTGAATACGCCGCTGCTTTATTCAGGTCAGCATATGAATCATCCCAAAGTCGAAACCCAAAATATCACCTGGGCGGAGCTGACCAGTGATGAGGAGGTGCTTCTCGACCTCGACGGTGAACCGCTGGGCGTGCTGCCCCTGCGCGTGCAAATCATTCCAGGCGCCGTGCGTCTCAAAACCTGGTGAAGGTCGTATCAAGGGCTCTCCACGGCCGGAGCCGGATAAACCTGCTTCTTCCAGAACAGCAAGCGTTTGAGCAGCCGATCCCAAAGTCCCAGCATGGATACGGAACAAAAAAGCACCAGGGAGAACGGCAGAAAAAGCAGGCCCCAAAGGGAAAATGGACCGAGATTTTTTTGGGCGCGCCAGAGCACAAACCAGGTCATAAGCATGATGAACCAGCCATCCGGTTCCTTCCAACGTCCCTCACCTGTGGCCGCCGCAAATAAAAGAGTAATTTCAAAAGGCGTGCTCCAGGAACGGAAGGCGAAGCCCGCACGAATATGTCGCCGCCAGCCGCGGATGAAATCCGCCAGGGATTCATCCAGGCGCAGGGAAAAAACCGTGGGTCCGGTGTAAACCTTCCAACGCCCTCCTTCCGTCAGCACAGCTTCGACCAAGGGAGTGTTATCCACTCCATCGGCCCACACTCGAATATGGCCGCCGATGCGATCGTAAATGCTGCGTTCAAGAAGAAGGTAGGATCCACTGGCAAACGTCTGACCGGAGCGTGGTTTCCCATAGGGATTGGTCAGCGCCAGAAGAAGAACATGAAAAGGCCCACAAAGCCTGGTCCAGATTCGCGGAAGTTCATACTCAGGCAGTGCAGACAAACCCTGCGCCCTGCCATGGAGCAGTTCATACATCACCCGCCTGAGACTTGTGGTGTGATGCACCGTATTCACATGCGTAAAAAGAAGATAGGAACCACGCGCCGCCTGGGCCCCCTGATAACAGGCCCAGGCCTGGGCATTCCAGCCTTCAGGTCGCCTGGTGCCGCGGATCAATCGCACCTTGTGCCTCCGGGCGATCACGAGCGTATCATCCGCGGAGCTGTCGTCCACCACGATCACTTCGTAGTGGAGATAATCGAGGCTGCAAAGAGAATCCAGAAGGCGCCCGATCTTTTTCTCGTCATTGCATACCGTCACGATGATGGAAACCAGCGGCCAGCTGTCGGGCTCCACCATGCAGGGATGGAAGGGTCGCGGCCACATCCTGACAATGAGCAGCACAAGACCAAGGACTCCAAGCAAACCTGGAATCATGCAGGAATCCCCTTCCAATCGTTCCGCATCGTAGTCAAATACCCCCAGAACGCTGTCCGTCAGTGCACAGGACGGACTTGCAAATCTATCATACGGACGCCTTGCGGTTGAGAAAAAAACCTGATCCCGCCCCAAAAACCTTGTTGCCTCCCCACGGCTTCAGGCATAACGAGCAGGCATCAATTCATTCAAGGAGGATCCCCCTGATGAAAAAATTTTTTCGACCGCTGGCAGTCCCGGATCGAACGTCCCGCGGCCTGCTTCTTGTCAGGCTTCTGGCCGGCGTTGCCTTTATGATCCACGGCTGGGCCAAAATTCAGGCTCCGTTCGGCTGGATGGGCCCTGACGCTCCGGTTCCGGGATTTTTGCAAGCCCTGGCCGCGATCTCGGAATTTGGAGGCGGATTGGCATGGGTCCTGGGTCTGCTGATGCCACTCGCTTCGCTGGGCATTGCGTGCACGATGGCCGTCGCCATTTATTTCCATTCCATGGTGCGGGGCGACCCCTTTGTCGGGTCCGGAGCTTCCTATGAGCTGGCTTCGGTCTATTTCGCGATCGCCCTGCTCTTTATCCTTTCGGGACCGGGACGTTATTCCGCCGACCACAACATCTTCCGCTGACACCGGGACTGGCGGTTGGTTTGCCGATTTTGACAAAATCGTGCACCAAACTGCCACCTGTAACCCCTTGTTTTTAAGCACTATTCTTAAAAATTACCCGCCATTATAAAAATCCCTCAATTTTTTTTTGCAAACAACCGATAACGCTGGCAAGGCACCACCCTGGACTGCGAGGTCATATGAAGATGCAAAGCGTGTGGATTACTCTTGTCCTGATCATTGGCTTAGTGGCTTGTAACAAATCCGGTTTCAAAGGCGCCAGCGCCACCGAAACGGTAGCCAGCAGCACCCCTGAAACCGGCAATGGGAATGGCAATGTTGATGTTGGCGTCTCCGGACCCAATGCTTTGACCGATAGCATCATCATTTCCAAGAATGTGGATCTGGTGATTGCCCTTGATGCGAGCGGCAGCATGGATGAAGAGCGTGCGGCCGTTTCCACGAATTTGAACAAGATGATCCTGGCCTTGCAGCAAGGCAGCCTGGATCCGAAGATTCATCTTATCGCAGGCCGCGAAGAGGAAGATGACGACGATGACGAAGTCGTGGTTCCTCCGACAGGACCCGCGTTCCCGTTTCCGCCTGAAGTGGATGCCACCAAGGTTGCCCTTATTCCCCAGGAGATTGGCAGTCATGATGCGCTGAGACATGTGAATCAACTGCTCTCAGGAGCTTACGCCGCGCGCTATCAAACCGTTCAGGGCACGCCCATGAATCCGCCTATGGCCTTACGCCCTGAAGCGAAATTGGAAGTGCTGGTGATCACCGATGACAATGGCACGACGGTTGGCAGTACGGCGAAGGATTTTGATCCAACCAATAAATGGAAGGCCACCGTCAGTGGTGTGATTGGAACACCAACTTCGGCTCAGGCCGTCGGCGTGTGCGAAATCGCAGCCGTGGGTCAGGAGTATATCACGCTCGCGACGCAGACCGGGGGCACGATCCTCGACATCTGCTCGCCGGATTGGACCGTGATTATCGATCGCTTTACCAAGGACGTTTTAAAACGCAGCCAATCGATTCAGCTGTCCAAGGAACCGATCGACGCCGAAAAACTCGTCGTCACCTTCGGCGGGAATGTCCTGCCACGCGAGGCCTGGACCTATGATGCGACCAACCGGCTGGTGACTCTGGCGGCCACCGTGGTCGTGGCACCGGGCATGGAGCTGAAGGTCAACTATGACGCCAAACCGTAAGGCGTCGGTGAATTCCGTTCTGATTCGGCATTGATATTCCTCGCATAAAATGGCAATTTGGGGCGCCGAGAGAGCCTTCACAAAGGACGCGCCCCATGAGCCTTTCCCCCAAAGCCTATGATACCGCCACCCTGGAAAAACATGCCGAAATGCTAGCCAACCGGGCTCATAAGGTCTGGAAAAAACTGCGCCCAGGTTTTGAAAAACAGAACATCGGTGTCTTCCGCATCTATGATCGCGACATCCCTGAGGTGCGCGCCGTGGTGGATTGGTACGAAGGCCACCTCGTGCTCGGGGAGTATGTGCGCGAGCAGACCGCGGGCCTGCCCTATCTCGACATCCTGGGCCAGGCGCTGCGTGAGAAGTTTTCCCTGGCCCCTGACCAGCTGCATATGCGGCAAAGACAAACCCGTCCCCAGGATGGAGCTCGTTATCAAAGGCTGGAAAAAAAGGGCGAGCGCCTCGTCGTGCGGGAAGGGGATCTGCGCTTTTGGGTGAATCTTGATGATTATCTCGACACCGGACTCTTCGCGGATCACCGCCTCACCCGCAGCTGGGTGAGAAGCGAGAGCGAGGGCCGGCACGTTCTGAATCTCTATGCTTACACCGGCGCCTTCAGCGTTTATGCAGCCAAAGGAGGAGCCGCCTCCACAACCACGGTCGACATGTCGGAAAACTATCTCGACTGGGCCTGGGACAATTTCAAGCTCAACGAACTGGATGACCTCGACCGGCACAGCGCCGTGGCCGAGGAAACCCGCCTGTTCCTGCGTTCCGCCGCCCGTGAGGGACGCCGCTGGGATATCATCATCCTCGATCCGCCGTCGTTTTCCACGACCCGCAGCGGGCAGGAGCTGCTCGAGATTCAAAGGGATCATCCGGACCTGATCAATGAAGCCTTGGCTGTTTTAAGGCGGGGTGGGAAGCTCTATTTCTCGACCAATCATCAGCGTTTTCAGCCTGACTTCAGTCGCGTGAAGGCGGGATCCATAGAGGACCTGACCGACACATCAACTCCCATCGATTACGAGGGTAAGACGCCGCATCGGCTTTTTGTGATTTCGTGATCCAGGACTCATCAACGCGCGGAAAGCATCGCCGGAACTTATCCCAGCGATGCTTCCCTCGACGCCGATGGTTGGACTACTGAACCGCTGCCTGACGTTGGGTTTGCCAGCCGCGATAAATGACGCCTTCCTCCCGTTTCAAACGATGACCGGTGCGGGCATCGGTGCAGCACACGTCTTCCGTTTCCGCCTTGCTGAGGGGGAAATAGTCGCCGTTGCCGAGGAAGATGGCGTAAATCAATTTGTAAGGGAAGCGGACGACATCCCCGTCCGCGGAACGACCTTCATAAGACAGATTTGTGAACTGTCTTATGATGAGACCGCCCGAATTGTGAATGCCGTAATCGAGCAGAGTCAAAAGCTGTTTGCGATGATCGCGATGGTAGCCCACGCTGCCCGTTTCACTGACATCAAACACAAAATCGGAAGTCTCATCATCGAGCAGTATGCTTAGAGTCACCACTTTTTTGCCCGGCATATCCCGGATCAACGTCAGAAGTTCGCGTGCTTTCTTCATGCCTGTGCTTCCCCCTCCGTGGACACGGGACAGCCCCGAGCGTGGGTTTATCCCGCTTTTTTGTTGAAAGCAAAGTGCAGAACATCATCCTTGACGGACACGTGGATCACGCCGCCCTTCGACATCTCGCCGAACAGAAGCTCATCAGCCAGCGGCTGTTTCACTTTCTCTTCAACCAGACGGCGTATGGGTCGTGCACCATAGGCTTCGTCATAACCCTTCGTCGCCAGCCAGGCGATGGCTTCCTGATCGAAGTCGAGCGTGACTTTCTTCTTCGCCAGTTTATCGTTGAGTTCATCAACAAATTTCTTCGCGACCATCTGCACCACGTCCTGAGGCAAGGGGCCAAAGGTAATGATGGCATTCAAACGGTTGCGGAATTCTGGCGAGAAGCTTTCCTTCACCGCTCGCGACAGACCCTGACCTTCGGCCCGGGCTTTCGTGCCCTTGTCAAAGCCAATGGACTGCTGACTCAACTCCTTCGCGCCTGCGTTGGTGGTCATAATGATCACCACGTTACGGAAATCTGCCTTACGGCCATTATTATCAGTCAAGGTACCATGATCCATCACCTGGAGCAGGATGTTTTGCATATCCGGATGAGCTTTCTCAATCTCATCCAGCAAAAGCACCGCATGCGGATTCTTGGTGATGGCATCCGTCAGAAGACCACCCTGATCGAAACCGACATAGCCGGGAGGTGCACCGATCAGACGGGACACCGAGTGCCGTTCCATGTACTCGCTCATGTCGAAGCGAATCATTTCGATACCCAGAGTTCGGGCCAACTGCTTCGCCACCTCGGTTTTACCGACACCGGTGGGTCCGGTGAACAGGAACGAACCGATCGGCCGATCTTCATCCCCCAGGCCGGAGCGTGAAAGCTTGATGGAGGAAGCCAGAGCTTCAATGGCTCGATCCTGACCGAAGACCTTGGACTTCAAACGCAAATCCAAATCCCGCAAGGACTCCCGTTCTGTAACGGTGACCTTGTTCAGCGGAATACGAGCCATCTTCGCCACAACGGTTTGCACCATCTCGGCGGTAATGGTTCGATTGCCTTTGTGGTTCGCCCCTTTCAGAGCGACAGCCGCAGCGGCCTCATCAATCACATCGATAGCCTTGTCCGGCAGCTTGCGATCGGTGATATAACGTGACGACAGATCCACAGCTGCCAGCAGGGCCGCTGGGGAATAGTGCACGCCATGATGCTTTTCATACTGGCCTTTGATGCCTTTCAGAATCTTCAGCGCATCATCGCGAGAAGGTTCCTCAATATCGATCTTTTGGAAACGTCGCGCCAGGGCGTGATCGTTTTCAAAGTGGTTGCGATATTCCTTGAACGTGGTCGAACCCATGCAGCGGACATCACCTGATGCCAAAGCCGGCTTCAGAATGTTGGACGCATCCAGAGCACCACCGCCTACAGCACCCGCCCCGATGATGGTATGAATCTCATCGATGAAGAGCACATGTTTCGGAGTTTTCTGAAGGGCTTTGATCACACCTTTGAGCCTTTGCTCAAAGTCACCGCGGAATTTCGAACCCGCTATCAAAGAGCCCATGTCGAGCGAGAAGACCTTCAGCCCACGCAGAGCTTCGGGCACCTCATTGTTCACCACGCGTAGCGCCAGACCTTCGGCCAACGCTGTTTTACCGACCCCGGCATCCCCAACAAAGAGGGGGTTGTTTTTCCGCCGGCGGCAAAGCACCTGCATGATACGCTCCAGCTCAAAATCACGGCCGATCAAAGGATCGATCTTGCCCTGACGGGCCCGCTCGACGAGGTCGACCGCAAATTTGCCCAGCGGATCCTTGGACGGGGCTTCGCCCTCATCTTCCGACTGCCCGGGTAAAAATCGCGAAGGATTTTCCTCCGAGTCACCGGGCTCATCCGCATTCTTGCTGACGCCATGCGAAAGGTACTGGATCACATCAAGACGTGTGATCTTTTCTTTTTCCAGATAAAAGACCGCAAACGAATCTTTCTCTGAAAAAATGGCAACCAGGACATTCGCACCCTGGATTTTTTCCTTGCCTGCTGACTGCACATGCTGCGCAGCCCTCTGGATCACCCGCTGAAAGCCGATGGTCGGCTGGGGCAGTTGACCCGAGCGCAGGGAATTGTTGTCAATGTGTTCTTCAAAGAATGATTCCAAATCACGGCGGACATTGTCGATGCTGCCCCCACAAGCTTCAATCGCTTCGCGGGCCGTTGCGTTGTGGAGAAGAGCATAGAGAATATGCTCGACAGTTACGTAGGGATGCCCACGCCGTGTTGCTTCACTCACCGCTAAATTCAAACTTATTTCGAGATCTGGGCTAAGCATGCTAATAACCGACTCCTTTCACGCCCTCTCCATGACGCACTGAAGAGGGTGCCCGTTTTGCCGCGCTTCTTCGGTCACCAAGGTTACCTTCGTCTCGGCAATCTCATAGGGGTATATACCACAGAGAGCACGCCCTTCGTTATGGACTTTTAACATAAGATCGGTGGCCGCCGCGTGATCCTTGTTGAAGTATTTTTCTAAAATATGAACCACAAACTCCATCGGTGTATAATCATCGTTCAACAAATAAACCCCGTAAAGGCGAGGTTTTTGTGTGAGGACTCTTTCCTTCAGTATGATGCTGGTATCATTCTCTCCAGCTGGTTTTCCGCCCATGTCCGATTCTCTCCTCAACTCCGACAAGGATTCTCCACTCATCATACCCGAAGCAGACTTCCCTTTGATAGAAGGTAAGTAGGAACAGGGGGGTGTCAAGGGGGGGTACATAATTAGAAAGAGATCAATCCAAGCGGATAACCACCCGGCGGTTGGCGCGACGCGCTTCTTGCAAGGACTGTCCTGATTTTCCTTCAACCGGTACTTTTGGCTGTGTATGAGCCACAGCCTGAATTCTCATCCGTTTCTCATCCAGACCGTGTCCCTGCAGCAGTTTCAAGAGTGTAATACCGCGAGCCGCGCTTAATTCCCAGTTGGATTTAAAAAATTTTGACTGAATGGGCCGATCATCGGTGTGGCCTTCGATCGTGACAACGTAGCGGTCGGGAGCCTGCGACAGGATGCGTAAAATCCTGTCGGTGGTATTGGCAAAGGCGGGACTGGCCTGGGCTGAACCCGAGGGAAAAACCAGCCTTTCGCTGAATTCGAGGAGCAGACCGTTCAGATCGATGCGGACCCGAATATCCTCTTCCAGCTTCAGCTGCTTGATGGCCTTTTCCAAATCCTCAGCGACGACCGTAAGATTGGCAACTTTTTCTGCGGCCGGGTTTTGGGCCTGCACCGCACTGGCGACCTGATCGTACTGCTGACGGTCGGGCTTGGACATCGACAGCATCAGAGCGAAAAAAGCCATAAGGATAAAGGTGAGATCGGTGAGACTGGCAAGCCAGAGAGCTTCCTTTTTTTTGACCTTGATGCGCGGGGGTCCCGAGCTTTCGAATTCCGCCATGCTTCACCTTTTCAGCTGCGGGTTCGACGCGGGAGCGGCCGAGCCCGGCGACTGTTTGCGCTGCGTATAGGTACTCATGATATCGCGCATGTGAATGCTGGATTTTTTCCCTTTGAGCGAGAGCACACCTTCAAGCACCATGAGGTCGATCTGCAGGGATTTCTCCGCCTCCAGCTGGATCTTCTCAGCACAGGGTGCATAAATAATATTGCCTAGAATCAGCCCGTAGAAGGTGGTGATCATCGCCATGGCCATGCCGCTGCCGATGGATTCCGGATTCTTCAGATTCGCCATCATGGAAATGAGACCCATCACGGTTCCTATCAAACCAATGCCGGGAGCAAGGCGGGCCAGGTTATCGAAAAGATTATTCGCCAGCGACATCCGCATCTGCTGGGCGTTGATCTTGTTTTGAATGTTGTGACGAATTTCCTCGAGCGTGAAGTCATTCACAATGAGGGAAAGCCCATCGCGCAAAAGGGGGTGACGAACCTGATTGCGAACCTTCATCAGCGAGCCTATGCCTTCTGACCGCACAAGGGCCGAGGACTTTGTCAGGACTTCGATCACTTCTTTTTCCGTACGCCCTTGGACGCGGAAGAGCGCCTGGGCCAGGATCGAAAAACCCACTGCGAAGTCGCGCAGCCCATGCGAAAGGAGCATCACGCTGGGGGGCATGATTCCAAGCAGGACGATACTGGGTTTGTCCAAATACCCATGAAACGACGTAGCCGGATGCGTCGCTGCAAAGTACAAACTGTAGGCAATGCCGATGATACCTAAGATAAGGGACACGCGAGGACCTCCGTTCCCTGGGAACCCTATCTTTATTTTAGGCAGGGTCTCCTGAACTGTCAGTCAGCAGGCTTTGCCCACGTCCAGGTATAAATAGCCCAAACTTAAGTGTCAGAAGCTATAAAATTCCTTTGTTTATATCTCAATACCTAGATTGACCGACCCCATATTCGATGTTAAAAGAGAAACATGGTGAAATAGACGAGAAGATAGTTATGTCAAACGGCTGCCGCGGTGGGTCCACCGCTGCGTTGCAATATGTCGTACTCCGGGAGGGTGCCTTGCATGAAAAAGGATATGGCGGTCAAATACCCCCATTCAGCCAATCTCTTTCAATTCTGTCGCAAGGTACTCGATCACAAATTCGGTGGCATTCGCGTGATTGATCAGGACGTCGGGCAAATCCTCGGTTTTGATCCCGCCGACTGCAGTCACTGGAAAAAAGGCAAAAAGAATATCCGTTCGATTCAGGCCATGAAGTCGATCGCCAAACACCTCGGTGTGGATGAGCGGCTCGTGGTGGATGTCGCTTCCGGAGAGATGACCGAATGGGAAGCGTTCTACGAATATACGGGTTATGGTGATTTTTCCCCGGACCCCAAGGTCCTGGATTCCGCAAAAAAAGAATACTACCGGCGGAACGCCAACACCTGGGGTCGCGATAAGGAACTCGAATTCAAAAAGCAGTTTGAGATCAACGAACCGGAAATCAACCGGATCGTGCGGAGCATTCATGAGACGATCAACTTTCATGAAGCGCCGCTCTACCTGCCCGAGATCGTCGCCGCCTATCCCGAACTCGCCATGCGTGCCGTCGACAAAAATCCTGAGAAGAATGAAGAGCCCATTACGGTTCTCGAACCGGAGCCGGGCCGGATCATGATTGAGTATCCCATGGACGTGAAGATGCGACCCTACATTCGCTATCGCATCGCGAAAGCCATGGCCGCCTACTTCCTGAAAAAACACAGTGTCACGCCACCCGCCGACAACACCGAGCACTCCACTTACATAGCCGAAGTTCAGGCGAATCTTTTCGCAGCCAAGCTCCTGACCCCTGCCTATTTGATTCGCAAGGAACTGGCCAATCTTGATGCCGCCAAGGATATTGTTGCCCAGCTCGCTGATGTCTTCTGGATGTCCAAGACCTTCATGAACGGTCGCCTCAAGGAGATTTTGGAAAAATCGGCTGAAATTTGATCCGTCTTTCCAGCTGGAGTCAGAACCGGGCTTCCGTTAGACTGTTTGTGGGTGCCAGATTTCCCGGTGCCTACAATTTGATCCAGCGGAAGGGAGGATAAGATGGCGAAAAGCCACCTCAGCCTGACTCTATCTCTATTATTGGGTCTGGTCTCAGACATCGCCTGGTCCCAGCAGCCGGCTCCGGCTGCGATGCCCAAACCGGATCAGACGCCGGCTCCCTCGCCACCCGGCGTGCGGCAGCTGCCGCCCAAAGCTCCTGCGCCAGCGGCCCCGACCACAGCAGCCCCGGCGATGCCGACGACCAAGGCTCCGGCTATGGCGCCCACCGCTTCGGCGAACAAGGATCCCAAAGCCACCCTGCAAAGATATGCCGATGGCCTCGCGATCGTCCTCCTGAGCCTTGGCGCCTGGCAGGATCCGGTCGCGACGGAAAAGAATCGCATCATGATTGCTCTCAAGAGTTTGAAGGGTATCGCGAACGAGGTGCAGCCGCTCCTGACAACCACGGCCTCCGATCCGGTGATGCGTTACGTGACGTTTGACCTTTCCAAACAGCTTCTGCGTCTGGAAGCGGCGGTCACGGCCGGAACCTGGCAATACGCACGCTATCTCCTCCGGCAAATTACGCATTACACCGTACCCTGGCATCCGGGCCAGACCAAGGCCAGCAGCATCCTCCAATTTACCGAACCTCCAGCGAGTCTGAGTGAACTGGAAAAGGCGGAGTACTATGCCGCCATCAAACGGTATGACGAGGCCATGATCGCCTATGAAAAGGTCCTGAGTGATAAAAAATTTCGGACGTCCCGGCCGGGGATCTGGGAAGGCGCCGTGGAAAATTTGATGGCCATCACCATCCGGGTGCGGAACGATGCGCATATCACCCTGGAAATGAGCAGCGCCCTGCGCGAGGAATCCAGTTCCGATTCCGCGCAAAAGGAAATGCTGAATTCCTGGCGGAACTCTGCCAAGGCCTGGACCATCGAAAACGTGGCACCAAAACGGAGCGGCACCGTGCTTCTGAACCGGGCACAGCAGATTGCCGACAAGGGCGATCAGCTGGGGAACAAGGGTCGGAACTTCGGCACGATCGAATACCTGCGGGCCATGTCGATCCTCAATGAGCTGGCGGCGAGCCAGGAACCGGATGCGCTCAAGGCACGCGGCTTTCAGCTGGCCGGCAGGACCAGCGAAAAATTGCGGCACGTCTTTGTGTGGATGCAGGCGGATACCTATTACGAGGCCTGCATTCGGGCGCGCCCCCATTCCGCTGAAGCGCGTGAATGTCTGAAGCATTTGGAAGCCTACCAAACGCAGCAAAAGGATGTTGTGCCCGACCGCGATAAGCTCAAACAGCTGGCAGAATTGGCCTCATGAAGCGCCCGGGCCGGTGAAATTTTGCCCTTTAACCCACTGAAATCACATCCCTTAAGCACCTCCCTTGAATGTTCTCCGTTTTCTGCCGATAGCAAACGGGGGACTATATTTATGAAAAAAATCATGATCCTGGCGGCATGTTTGGCTCTGGCGGCGGCCTGTCGTGAAACACGGGCTATCAACTCCACGGAAGTTGAGAATGTCAACAAAAGTGCGAACTATTCCGTGTCCGATGTGGAAGCGGAACGCATGATGCAGATCATTCGCGCCAAGATTGAGCGCGGCGAGGATCTTTCACCGAATCTCACTCGCATCATTCAGATCGTGATGAACCGTCAGGGGCCGGACTACGCGTGGCAACCTTTGCAGGTGGATGCTGCCCGGCAGGAGAAGCTTGCGGCCAAATTTGAAACCTATCGCCGGCTTTATACCGGCGCTCTCGACAAGGCCGGGTTCGTCGCCGGCTGCGATGGTCTTTTGTTCACCTCCCTTTTAGTGGCATCGGGGTTGAACCAGGACGTCGCCCAGGCGGAATCATCCACGGAGCCAGGCCGCTGGTATCGATCCGCGGACCATAACTGCTACCCGACCGGACAAAGCCGCAGCTCAATCAGTCGGGATATGCTGCTCGGCCTGAGTCTCGCCCTGTGGCAGACGGGTGATGGCGCAGCCGTGGATCGGTTGCTCCAATTCAGTCTGAAGAACAAGGGCGTCCTCGGTGATGCCATTGATGGCGAGGAGCTCGCCGGTGCCGCGACGATGAGCCCGAGTCTTCTGAGTCTTTACAGTGAACTCGATTATATTTTGAATGGCCGCACCTCGGCCAACCGCGGTTACTTTCCCGAGCTGGGTCGCAAGTTCGCCGGTTTTGAGGCGCATCTGATGGCCCTGCGCCTGATTCTGAAATCATCCCTTTATGGAGGATTGATCGATACCGATTTTGATCTGATCGCAACTCAGATCAGCACCCAACCGCAGAACGCCCTCTTTCAGGCGATTTACCATGCCTTCACGGACGGTGATGGGACCCTGGCTGCGGATGTTTTGCTCAATGAAAAATATTTCCCCACAAACGCCCTGCCCGGCAGTGCCCAGCGCTGTGAACTCTATCTTTGGCAACGGGATCAAAACAGTGACGATTGGCAACCCTGTGCCGATGAAAATCAAACCTTTCCGGCTGTGGATTTTTTCTGGGTTTATGCGCTGCTGAATAGCACTTTCCGTCAGTAAGGGGCGAACCATGCGACTTAGGTTGATCCTGATCATTCTTGCGTTTGGATTTGCGGAACCTGCCATCAGTCGGAGCCGAACGCCCTCCAAAAAGGAGGCTCCGCCCGTGGAAACGCCCGAGGAAAAAGCCCGGCGTCTCCGACCAGGCTGGGCGGCTGTCACGGAAATCAGCATACCGCATCCGATCGACATCGGATTCGGTTATATAAGGCCCAAGGGTGATAGCCACATGGGTTCCTTCGGTCTCTTTGAAAAAAATATCGCGCCGGGGCGTGGCGTTCGGGACATCAAGCTGCGCATGCAGCACCTGGAATATCGCTTTCGCAGCGAACCCTCGGAACGTCATCCTCTCTACTGGCAGGTGGCCGGGGGTTATCAGGAAATTCAGATCGATGGCACCCGGTCGGTGACCCTCACGCAGGATCAGGTGAATTTCACCACCGATATCCAGGGTTCCCTGCTCATCCGGAGTCTTTACTGGACCCCCAAGGTCGGCATCACCAAACATTTCAAGAGTGGGCTGACGTTGAGCTGGGGTTTCGGCTACATGATTCCGGCTTTGGTCACTTCGGATTTCACGAGCCGTGTGCCCGAAGATCCACTGGTCGATGAACTCATGCAACAGGTGGGGTCCTATCAATTGACCAAGCGTGAGCTCGAACGCATTGGCAAGCGGGTCGGGCAGCTGGGCATTCCGCATGTGGATCTCATCGAAGTGATCTGGCGTTTTTAGTGGCGTCGCCTCTCTAATCTTCTTAAGTGATGAAAAGAATACGCCCGGTATTTTACCGGGTCCCCGCAAGGCATTCTCCTGTATGGGTTTCCTTCTTCATTCAATTTTTATAAACGGCAGGTTGACAAGAATTCAACACGCATGTCAGAATCTGCACTCACATCTTTGTTGATCTGCGTGGATGCGGTTGATGAGTTTATTCGCAGTACTGGCTCGCAGAACATTCATTTTTATGCTGCTCTTTCTTGGACCGCTATGCTTTGTACAGCATAACCACAGCGGCTTTCCGGAGGCCTGCGAGCATAAGAAATCCGAAGTTGAGGCGACCGGAGTTGCCTGGCTCATGGCACAAAAACCCGCGTATAAAAAAACTGCGCGGGCCCCTGCATTCCCTCATGATCTCACGTCACCTGTCTTCCTGGTGCGACTCTATCGCGTTTTAAGTTCACTCACTCTCATCGCCAACCCTCCTGCGCCCCTGGCCTCAAGATGCCTGCCCATGCTCTGTTGAGAGCAATCGTATTGCATTCAATTTAAAAGTTTACGTTTGCATGGGTTGAAATTTTTCAGCAGTGGGCTTCTTATGCAAAAATTCCAAACGCTTTTGCTTTTTTGGAAGCAAAGCTGGCTCGATGTTTTTCGCAGTTCCTCTTTGCCTCAGGACACGATCGCAGCGGTGACCGTGGCCGCTGTCGCTCTTCCTCTGAACATTGCATTGGCAGTGGCTTCCGGGCTGCCGCCGAGTGCCGGTCTTCTGGCTGGCGCCATCGGTGGAGGCATCGCTGCCATCTTCGGTGGTGCCCCCTTGCAGGTCACCGGACCGGCCGCCGCCTTGAATATCATGGTGCTTTCCATCACAAAGGATTATGGAGCGGTCGGTGTCGCGGCCGCCTGCCTGATCATTGGTGCTGTCCAGATTGTGCTCTGTTCCCTGTCAGCCGGGCGTTTCATGCGTTTCGTGCCGGAAGCGGTGCTGGCAGGATTTACCACCGGTGTCGGTTTAAAATTGCTCGACAATCAGATTCCGGAATTTCTTGGCTTCAACTACACCGTGTTTGAAATCGCGGTGATGCTGGAGAGGCCGGACTGGTTGCACGAGGTCTCATGGCTGGCCGTGGTCTGTGGGCTCTTCGTGGCGTTTCTGGTCACGACCTGCAAACCCTTCAAACGTTTTCCGGCGGCGCTCGTCGGGATTGCCATCATTACCGCGGTGTCGGTCCAACTCAATTGGAAGCTGGATCGGGTCGGAACCATACCGGCCCTCCTGCCCTGGCCGGCTCTGCCTTCCCTCGCCGCCGACAGGTGGTTGAGTTTGATCCTCGCAACCCTGCCGCTGGCCCTGCTGGCTGCGATTGAATCGCTGCTGTCCGCACAGGCCATCGATCGTCTGGCGCAAGCACGCAAACCGCATATGCCGGATCTGGAACTCTTCGGCCAGGGCCTGGCCAACATCGGGTCCGGTCTGGTCAGTGGGATGCCTGTGTCCGGCGTTGTGGTTCGTTCCTCAGTGAATGTGCAATGTGGAGCCCGGAGCCGGCTGAGTGCTCTTCTGCATGGTGCGATCCTGCTTTTTTCCATTCTGTATCTGAATGAAACCATGGCTCTGATTCCGCTCGCTGCGCTGGCCGGTCTGCTCTGCGTCATCGGCATGCGCCTGATCGAAGTTCATACGCTGGCTCATTACTGGCACAAGGACCGCGTGCAGGCTCTGGCCTTTCTTCTGACCGCTGTTGGAACTCTGACCGGTCATCTGATGCTCGGGCTGGTGCTGGGCATTCTGGTGGCCTGGTTCAGTCATTGGCGGGCTGGAAAATCAGAAAGCGCCGCAGGGCCGCGTCCCGCGGGGGCACAAGGCCGACGGGCTGTGATCAAAAATCCTGAAAAGAGTCAACGGCGACCGGCGCACTATCATCCCGCGGCCTCCGGCAGCAACTGGCTCTCCCAGATCAGGGAAAGAGCCCAGCCTGCCGCCTCGTCCTTCGTTCACCAGAAGGCTTCGGTCATTGGCCGGGTCGTCCTGGGTGAGCATGTCCACATCGCAGCGGAAAGTTCGGTGCGGGCGGATGAAGGCTCCCCTTTCTTCATTGGTTCGAATTCGAATATTCAGGACGGAGTGGTGATTCATGCGTTGAAGGAAAAGTGGGTGAACGTTGCGGGTGAGGACTGGGCCGTCTTCATCGGTGAAGAGGTTTCCGTGGCCCATCAGGCTCTGATCCATGGGCCCTGTTACATCGGTGATCATTCCTTTGTCGGCTTTCAGGCCGTGGTGCATGACTCGGTGGTGGGAGCGCATTGTTATGTCGGGATAGGCGCCATCGTCGTCGGTGTGGAGATCGAAGCGGGTCGCTATGTGCCGCATGGAGCGGTGGTCGATTCCCAGGCGAAAGCCGATCAATTGCCACCGGTGACGGATGCCCATCGGCATTTCAATGAGGACGTGGTTGACGTGAACAAGGGTCTGGTGTCGGCCTATCGCCGGCATCATCAGGAGCAGAATCACGTCCGGCGCAAAGTCGCTGTCGTGAGCGGACAACGTTCCTGGGTGGATCGCTTTTAAAAGGAGAACCTATCGTGTGGTCAGGTGAAATTCTTGTCAGTCTATTTTGTGGTTTTTTGTTGTACCTCGTTTATCTCGCCAGTCGTTGTCTTTTTCAGGTTCAGGAAGGGCACGTCGGTGTTCTGGTCAGTTGCGGCAAGGCCCTGCATGTGGATGGCCGCGAAGATCAGCTCCGAACCCTGGGCCCCGGCCTGCATTGGAAATGGCCCTGGCAGACCGTGCATAAGGTTTCGATGATGGAACAGATGATTGACCTCTCGGGTGAGCAGGGAGGAACGACCGCGATGGCGTCCGACGGCACCATGCTACGGCTCGATTCCAAACTGCGCTTCACCCCACAGGCCGCGCATCTGCATCACTATCTTTTTTCGATGGAACGTCCGGTCGAGCATGTGAAGGGTCTTTTCACCTGTCTTCTACGCAACGAGATCGCCAACTTCGATCAGCCGGAGACCAAGGCTCCGACCGATTTGAAGCAGCTGCCCTATCTGCCGGTGCGGGTCGGTTCGTATGCCGCCATCCGCCGGGATCGGCGTCTTCTGAATCAGCATATTCAGGAATTCTGCCGGGCCCAGATCGGGGATCGTTATGGAGTCCGCTTCGATGGTGTGGACCTCACCGATATTCTGCCGCCGGATGAACTCGCGCATTCCCTCAACAGTGTGATGAATGCTCAAAGCGAAGCGCAAAGACTTCTGGCCCAGACCGAAGCGGAGTGCGAACAAAGACTCCTGGCCGCCCGCAAGGGTCTCGCCATTGCCCGGGCGCGAGCGCGCGCTGTGGAGGATGAAATTGGAACCATGGGAGGATTGCTCGTGGAGCTCCAAAGAAATGGAACGCTCGATCTTTATGTCGAACGTCGCCGCAACGAAGTTCTGGCTGAATCCCGAATCTCCTATATCAAGAGGCCGTCATGACCATTCAACTCGCAATCGTCCTGAGCTTTCTGGGTGGGCTCCTGCTGCTTCCTTTTGGAGCCTTTCTCTTCAAACAGTTCACCATCCAGGTCGAGGATGGAACCGCCGCGATAGTCACGACCTTCGGGCGCTGGCAAAAAACCCTGGATCAACCCGGCCTTCACCTGTATCCGCGCCGCGCCTGGCCCTGGGTCAAGGTGAAACCCATCTCGCTCAAGCGGGACTTTCGTCACTATGAGGAAATCCACGTCAATGATCGCAGCGGGACCACCGTGGTCATCGATGTGTGGATTGAGCTGTCGATTGCGGCTCCTGAGAAGGCCCTCTTCCGCGTGGACAATTTTGAGGCGGCTTTGCAGAGTCTTTTAACCAACTCCACCGCGTCGATCCTCGGCAATTTTGAATTCCAGCAGATTCTGAGCAACCGCAGCGAACTGGGTCGTCTTCTGAAAGAGGATATTCGGGAGGAAACATCGCGCTGGGGCCTGGAAATTGAGCTGGTGTTTATCAGCAAGCTCAGTCTTTTGCCTGATGTCGCGCAGCAGCTCTTTGATACGGTCGCCGCCCGCCTTGACAAGGCCAGGGTCGATATCGAGGAAGCCGGGCGCCTGGAGGCCGCGCAGCTGGATGCGGAAACTTCGGCCACGATCGCCGGTCTGGTGGCCGAGGCCCAGGGTCAGTATGCTCTCGCGGTTGGCAGCGCTTATGCCAGGCTCGGAAAAAATCAGGAGCTGCTCAGCGCCTATCGGGAACTGTATGAGCTTTCCCTGATGAAGCCGCAACGGACCGTGGCCTTCCGCGGTTTTGCGGATCAGGAAATAAAGGCTTTGGATGCAGCCATGGCCGTACCCAACATCTTCGATCATATTCCGATTCACGGCAACCGCGCGTCGGGTTTGCACGCCGTGGAGAGAGACGAACACAAGAGTTGACCGCACAAGGAGGATTTTATGCGAAAGATGGGATTGATCACAGTCTTATGGGGAATCCTGGCGAGCAGCCTCGCCCAGGGATCCACGCACGCGACCCGGTGGACTCTGCGCAATGAGGCGCAGGCTCCCATGACCCTCAGCTGCCGGAATATTTCGGTGTCCGCGCTGGACATCGTTCTCCCCGAGCAGACCCTGGCCCCCGGGGCGCAGATCATCCACGACTGGGGTGATCGTTATTACAATGATGGTCTTTGGTTGAATCCTGGAAAATGGAGCTGCTCGGTAAAGGCGGTGAGTCCGCGCCTGGTGTCCGAGCGCACCGCAACCTTTTCCACCGACTGGGGCGAGGCGATCACGGTGGTGCTGAACCTCGTGGACAATCAGGTGCGGCTGAAAAAGATTCCTGTGAAACCGCCTCTGGCCAAAGGCAAGAGCAAGGATAAGTAAGATCTCACGAGCGCGGTTTGGGAAAGAGGGGATACGGCAGCACGAGAGGCACGCGCAGCCAGATCAAGCGCAGATTCTCGTGCGCGTTCACCTCCCACCGTGTTTCATGCTCCGCCTGATGCACGAGAAAATCCCGCGCGCCGATGACAAAGTCCTGATTCCCGACCCGCCAGCTTCCCCGTCCTTTCAGAACGATGGCAGCCCAACCCATGTTGGCTGCTACATCCCCATCCGCATGGGTACCCGCCGCAAGATTGAGATCCTGCATTGTCACATCCGGCGTGACGAGTGAGACCGGACTCTGCCGGCCCAAAAGATTCGTGGCGGCCCCCTCCTGCGAAAATTGTGCGGCGCTCCAGGAGAGATAGCGGGGTGGAACTCCCACCTCCTGACGAAAATGCGGATCGAGCCAGATCTGAAGACTCCTGGCTGGAGTCTGAACAAAGTGCTCTTCATGTTCCATTCCCGATCCAGTCTGCATGAGCTGCAGACCACCGGCGTCGATGCGGGAGCGATGGCCGAGCGTATCCCGATGTTCGATCGCTCCTTCCAGGACATAGGACAGGATTTCAAAACCGCGATGCGGATGCGCCTCCACAGCTGCGATTCGATCCGCCTGAGCCCAGGCCCAATAGTAAAGGGGGCCGATCCGATGAATGGCGGAACCCTCGCCGGCAAAGCCGATCATCTTTTGTTCGGTGATCGCACCCTGATCAAAACTTCCACAGGCCTGCTCCGCAGGAGACAGCACACGGGTGAAATACTGCGGAGGCCGAACTTTCTTTCCCATTACTGATAGTCCCATTTCAGCTCGGCGATCCGGAGCTCACCATCCTTTTTGATCAGGAGGTAATGTTCCTGAACGGATTTTTTCTTTTCATAGTCGGTGACAAGTTCCATGCGCACCGACTGCTGACCATTCTGCGTTTCCGCCATATACTCCGTGGAACGACTGGCGCCGCGCACGCCAAGATCATTCTGCACCTGCTTTGCCAAAATTTTTATCACCTCCAGTTTGTCCTGATCCCAGGTCGTCCAATCCTGAAGACATTCCTCGGGCGGTTCCTCCAGGAGGCACTCATTGAATTTTTGAGGAACCTCCTTGCCGGTGAATCCACTGCCATCAAAAATAAAATTGATCGCCGCGAACAAGCCTGCGATCACGAGGATCACTCCCAGAATCAGCGCCAAGCCAACGCCGAGAAAGACAAAGAGAAACGCGAGCATTATCAAAACCAGAGCACTGATAAAAAAGCTCATCCTGTCCTCCTGCCTGCATGGAGCGGGTCACGTTGCACAGTCAGAGTAATTTCCCAAGTCAGCCGAGACAAGCGAAATCCCTGTTGCCAACTTTAGCTCATCCTGAAACTCTTTCCACTCCCATGTTTTGCGCTGTTGCTGAAAACGGACAGACGGAAATCTTTTCTGTTGAGCGTTTTCGCATTGACCAAAAATAGCAACGCTGTCTATGCTCCGGTGCAAATACGTTTCTCAAATTCACGCGTATGGAGGAAATCATGCTCTTCTCGAAACTTCTCGCCCTGGGTGCTCTTTGTGTTGGCAGTATGGCGATGGCTGACATTCAAGGTCTCTATCAAGCCGACTGCTGGCCGGTTCAAGACGAAGGCCTTTCGGTCGGCCGGAGTATTAACTTCGAAAAGGAAACAGCGACGCAGATTCAGACCATTTACGGTGATCTGACTTGCTCCGCGGCTGCTTACTCCTTCACCTTCCAGGGTCCTTACACGATCGCGGCCGATGGCGCCGTTGATTTCACCTCGGCCTCGATTCAACTGACCGCGCTTGATGCTCGTGTTGCCGAGAGCTTCACCACCTCTCAGCTCTGTGGCATCGCCAGTTGGGAAGCCGGCGTGCCTCATGAAGTGGCAGGCCTTGACTGTGGCGGCACGCAAATTCCTGCCGCCAACAGCGTGACCTATGATCGCGTGAAAGAAGTGGAAGGCGGCATTGTCTTCGGCGCCGTGACCGAGGATAAGGATGGTTCCACTCTGGAAAAACGCCCCACCACCTATGACGAGTCGGACATTTACAAGGCCGTCACTAGCAGCTCACGCTAATAAGATGAGGCTTCCCCCTGGGGAAGCCCCCCATTTTCCCCTGTTTTATGGGGAAATGTACCTGGATCCGCTCAAAAAACCATGCTACGATTTGCTCATCGTTATCAAATCGTGCTGAGGACAAGAGTGGTGGATCCCAAACTCCTGCAGGATTTCCGTTTCGACGAAACGCGATTCCGTAATCCCATTATCGAGACCGGCGCCGATCCCTGGATCATCCAAAAAGACGAGCTTTATTACTATTGCTTCTCTGACAATAAATCATCCATCTACGTGAGCTACGCCTCCTGCCCCACGCGGCTGGCCAAGGCCAAGAAACATTTGATCTGGCGCGCTCCCAAACGTCAGGCGTACTCTCACGAGACCTGGGCGCCTGAACTTCATTATTTGGATGGCCGCTGGTACGTGTACTTTGCGGCCTCTGACGGCAACAATCACACGCATCGCATGTATGTGCTGGAAGGCGACAGCCCGACCGGCCCTTTCCGTTTCAAAGGCCAGATTTCACCGTCGACAGATCGCTGGGCGATTGATGGTACTGTCCTTGAAATGGATGACGGCCAGCGTTACTTCGTCTGGTCCGGCTGGGACGGACATGCCAATATCCAGCAGAACCTCTATATCGCCCGGATGGAGAATCCCTGGACGCTGGTGGAGCAGACCGTTCCCAACCCCGTAATCAAGCCCCTCAGGCGGCAAACCGGAACCCTGCTCAATCTGGAAGTCACGGCGGAAGAGGCCGGTTCCTATAGCCTGGAAATTCTCTATTCGTGCACCGCAACCGGCATGCAGCGGCTTGAGATCAACGATGAGAGTCATCTCGGTCTGCACTATACGCCGACGGGCAACCGCAACTGGCAGACTCACTTTGAAACGATCGAACTGGTCCAGGGCTGCAACGTGCTGCGCCTCGCGGAAGGGATTGGCAAGGTCAAGATCGACAAGGTTCTGATCCGTCCTGTGGGTCATGACCGCACCATGATCTCCTGCCCCGAATTCCCCTGGGAAAAGCTCGGCGGGCCGCCTTATGTCAATGAAGGGCCGCAAATTCTGCGAAAGCACGGGCGTCTGCACATCGTGTATTCAGCCAGTGGCAGCTGGACCGACCATTATCAGCTGGGTCTTTTGACGTTTCAGGGCGGAAATGTCCTGGAGAAGCGCAATTGGAAAAAGCGGGGACCCGTCTTCGCTGGAACCGATCGCGTGTTTGGACCCGGCCATGCCTCGTTTATCGAATATGAAGGGCATGACTGGATAGTTTATCACGCAGCCAAACATAGTGGAGCGGGATGGAACCGCCATGTGCGGATGCAGCCCTTTTTCTGGGATGAGTCGGGCGATCCCATTTTCGGATCGCCCTGGCCCACCTTGCAGAATGATGAAGCCACTGGCTTTATCCGTACCTCTGGAGCCTGAAGGCTCCCTTTCCCTTCAGTTCGGATCCGTCAGGGGCGGATTCGGGCACTTGGGCTCACCCAGATTCATGTCATAAGCCGGATCGCCGGGAGGAAGACACTCCTGGGCGCGCGTCTGATGACGTTCGGAGGGTGGCACATCCGTGCAGTGCTGCATGCTGAAGCCAAGAGACAGAAGGAGAACAGAACGCAGGCTCTTCATAGCTTGGTTTTCCCCATGGTCAGTTCCTTCAGAAGCATGCGTATATCGATGACATGCTGCTCCTCTTCGGCCATGGCTCTTTGGAATTGAGCCAAATGATCTTGATCGCCCATGTCACGGGTGAGTTCGATCAGAAGGTTCCAGCCGTCCTGATCCGCCAGTTCAGCAATCAGAATAGCCTCCAAACACTGCGAGATGCTCGTCCGCGGATCATTCAAGACCTGCACCAGCCCCATGGAGGCGACGGCCATGGTATCCGCGCCAGGTGTCATGGCGGTGGGATCCGCGCCCACATCCTCCATGGCCTTCTTCAGCAGCATCATATGTTCCAGCTCCGAATTACAGATCTCCTGTAGACGAAGGAGATCCACCCTGGGATCCCGCATGGGATCGGCTTCGCATTTGCGAATCAGAGCCCGATAAAGCCGCACGCCCGTGCGTTCGAAGGCCAGGCGTTCACCCAGCTTGTCGACCAGAATCTCGGGTTTCTCACCTTTGACCTTTTCATAACCGGTCTTGGCCATACCTTTCAGAGTCATCGGCACGGGAATGGAGCCAATGGTGTGAGCGTCCTTCACGTAGTCCATTCGAATCTTTTCCGGTGTATCCAGAGACGCTTCCATCTCGTCCCAAGGGAAGTCCTTCGAGGATTCAAGCATGGCAGCTGTCATGAGGGGCGACATCTGACTGCCGGTGCGATTTCTGCCAAGCGTGGGTTCCAGATGAGTCATGATACAGCTCCTTCCATGGCGTACGTGGATCGGGTCAACTCAGTTCCGGGAGTCCAGCGGTAGTTGCTGGCCACCGCCTCGGAAGGCGATCCCGAAGCATTCAGTTGAGCACGGTATTGAATGGAGCGCTGCTGCTCCTGGCTGCGATCGACGAAGGTGACTCCATTGGCGGAAAGATTGATCTCCGCAGACAGCACACCCTTCACAAAGTTGCGGTTGCTTTGGTAGGGCAGGGCATCGGGAAGAACGGAAGGAATCACCGACATCGGGTCACGACGCTCGATTTTTTTGAACACATCCATGGCCACATTCAGGTGCCCGAGTTCATAATCGAGGAATCTTTCCCAGATGGCCTTGATCCGGGGGTTGGTTTCCTGCTCGACACAGCTATAGTAGTTGTAAACTTCGTTGGCCTCATGCAGCAGCCACTTTTCGAGCCAGTTCTCGGTTGGATCAGCGATCGACTCATACTGGGTGACGTGCTGTTCCTCGATGGAGGCGATCTCGGCATAGAGCTGCCGGGCCAGGGGATCCGAGAAGAGCGGGCCCACGTTCATGTAGTAGTCGTGGGTTTGGAATTCACCGGCCATGATCGTCAACGCATGCAGCTTGGTCAAGGGATGCGCGCTGCTTTTTTCATACGGTGTACGAATATCATCCACCGGATGCCGGTGCTCGACCATCGTGGGACGGCCGGGCAGGATATCCGTATAGCTTTGCAGGATGGAGTTCGCATCCTTGCCTTCAAGGCGATCCATCAGCGCCGAGTACCGGTAAAGGTGATCGAAGTCCTCGAGCAGACCAAAGCGATAAACCTGGGCCAGATAAGGATCAGGTTCCCGCTGGGCGACGGCAGCGGTCACTTCAATGGCCACCTGCTCGTAAGCGATCGTCGTTTCCAGTGGCGATTGATCGGGTGGGGTCAGCCAGTTGATGGTTGTCGCCTGATGCTGCTCCACCCGTCGGATAATGGCGAGTTCTTTTTGGATTTCAGGATTCATCCGAAAGCAGGCATGGGAAAATCGCAAGGCTTCGATTTCTATCCCGTTCATGAGGATCTGCCGCACACGAGTCATGGCGTCGTCATCAAGTTTACTGATGGGCTCGACCACAATATCTTTCCAGGACCGTAGCTGCTTATCCAACGGATAACCTCGGTTTTCCTCTAATTTCATTCCCATAGGTTCCTCCAATGTCTGGTCATTTGCGTCTCGACAAATCTGCAGACATCGTGCCAGAACCCGGGCGTTTTACAGAGGACTCGCGCTGAACTTGGGCCAGTCCGCCATGCTCTTTTCGAGACAGGTCTTCGCCAGATCGAGCGACTCACCGATCACGACATGCATATCGAGATAGCGGTAGGTGCCGAGGCGACCAATGAACGTGATGCCCGGTTCCCTTTGAATCCTGTCCATATATTTCCGGAGCAGCTCCTTATCCTTTTGCAGACGCAGGGGATAATAGGGAGTGTCATGCGGTTCCGCGAGCTTGCTGTACTCGCGGAAACAGACCGTCTTCTCATGAGTTTCCCATGGCGCGAAATGCTTGTGTTCCGTAATGCGCGTATAGGGAATACGCGCTTCACAGTAGTTGATCACCGGGTTGCCCTGATAATCCCCGTCGGCATCGAAACGCTCAAACTGCAGGCTGCGATACTGGAGGCGGCCCAGCGCGAAGTCATAGTAGGCATCGATCGGGCCACTCCAGAACACGTGATCGAACTGATCCTTGAAGTTCGGATCAAATTTCTCTCCAAGCTGGACCTCGATGTTTTCGTGATCGAGGATTTTCTCGATGATGGCCGTATATCCTTCCACCGGGATGCCCTGATAACGGGACGTATAATAGTTGTCATCGTAATTGAAGCGCACCGGCAGACGGCTCAGGATGGAGGCCGGCAGTTCGGTGGGTTCGACGCCCCACTGCTTTTTCGTATAGCCGTAGAAAAAGTTTTCATACAGGTCGCGGCCCAGGAATTTCAAGGCCTGATCTTCAAAGGTTTTCGGTTCTTCAATCGAAGCGTCACCGAGGGAGGCGATAAACTCCCGGGCTTCACGGGGATCAAAGGTCTTGCCGAAAAACTGGTTGATGGTCAAAAGGTTGATTGGCAGCGAGAAAACGCCACGGGCTGTGACCGCCTTGACCCGGTTCGTATAAGGACCGAACTTCGCAAAGCGGTTCACATATTCCCACACATCCTCACGACTGGTATGGAAGATGTGAGGTCCATATTGATGCACCATGACGCCTGTGGCGGGATCACGTTCCGTGTGGCAGTTCCCGGCGAGATGCGGCCGCGATTCAAATACCACAATTTTATATTTTCCCGTTGCGGCCAGCTCCCTGGCCACCACAGCCCCTGCAAATCCAGCCCCGGCTATCGCAATCTTCTTTGTCATTCTTCATCCCCTATCTCATCGCCACACGGCATTCTGTCATAAATCGATCCAGGGCAGAGTCGAGTTTGGGCAGAAGCTGCCCCCTTTCACTCCCGAGTGCACTGAATTTTGGTCTTCGGGCCATATGCAGGACATTCGCCGAATCGATCGGTCGAATCAATTGCGTATCCAGGCCTTGAAGCCTGGCGGCTTCACAGGCGAATTCAAACCAGCTCATGACACCATTGTTGGCGAGGTGCCAGATTCCTGATTCGCCATCCATCAAAAGATCCAGGCTGGCATCCACCAGATGCGGCACATAGGTGGGCGAAACCACCTGATCATGGAAGGCACCGATTTCACGTCCGCGCGACAGCTGACGCAAGGACTGAATCACAAAGTTGTACTCATCCCAGGGCCCAAAGAACGCGCTGGTGCGAATGATCAGCGCCTCCTGATGGGCCTCGTTCACCCGACTTTCCGCCATCGCCTTGGACTGACCATAAATATTCAATGGCGCCGTGAAATCCCGTTCATTGTAGGGATTATTCTGTTGGCCATCGAAGACCAGGTCCGTGGAATAGGTGAGAAACTGAATGCCCATCGCGGCACAGATCTGCGAGAGCACCTGGGCTCCCTGCACATTCGCGCGGAAACAGGCCTCTGGATTTTTCTCCGCTTCATCCACCTTCACATAGCCGGCGGCGTTGATCACGGCCCACGGACGCAGCTCACTGAGGCAGGCCTGGACTGCCTGATAGTCCGCGATGTCGAGATCCCTGTGACTCAGCAAACGATACTTGAGGCCGCGGCGTTCACAGATAAAACCAAAGGCGGTGGCCAGGGTTCCTGGACTGCCTGTGATGAGTATCTGCCGCGACCTGTCCGGCCGCAGGATACTGCTCGGACGCTGACCGATGCCGACGTCCGGAACCGAAGTGGGATAGAGCACCCGATCCGCCCGATGCCACCAGCCGAGGGTATCGAGAGCCGGATGATCGAACTCCTCCCCTTGATTGATGGCCTTCACCAGCTTGGACAGGGCCGTGGGACGCGGCTCACGGCCTCCTCGAATATCGAAGACGCCGGACTCATAGTATCCGTCCGCACGGGTCACGAGGCTGTTCCAATCAAAGGAACCCAAAAGACTCCAGACCGTGACCGCCCGAATATCGACGTTTTCCGCGCGTAATTCATGAGCGGACTGCCAGACTTCATAAAGCCAGCGCAGCTGCTCGTCGCGGGTACAGCCCACATGACATTCGGTAATCGCCAAAGGCTGGCGATACCGTTGCCAGACTTCGCGCAGAAGCTCCTTCGGCCCATAGATGCATTCGCCACCCACGCGCACAGCTTCAATATCGGCATAACGATGCCGGGTATTGCCGCCGCGGCTGTGGGGCGGATAGAATTCAAAACGCTCATCCAGAAAGCGATTGCTGGTCAGATAGTGATTGATGCCCAGAACAGCCGGTGGGCATGGATTCTCACTCAGCATCAGCAATTGCTTTTCCTCGATGCCATATTCCATCATGTAATCCCACAGGGGATGATCCTGTGTGACACGACCGAAGAGCAGATCAAAACTGAGCCAGCGCCGGCGGTTTTCAAAACGCGCCTGATAAGCGAGGAAAGGGGTGCTGAAGATGCGACCCATATCCTCAGTCTGAATCAGTTCGGCCTCCGGAATATGCTGACGAATCGCCTGCATCGCCTGCGCAATGCCGAGGCACTCATGCAGAAGCATCTGCAGAAAGCTGCGGTCATTGCGATGATGCGGAAACCAAACCCCGTAAAGGCCGCTGAATCGCGCGGTGGTCAGGGGTTCGTTGATCGGCGTATAGCGTTTAACCCAAGGGTAACGCTGCGCAAACTGCGAGGCGAAATCCGCCAGCTTGTTTGGAAATTCCCGATCGAGCAGGTTGGTGGACGGAGGTCCACTGCCGTGATGGACAAAACCCACGATCGGTTCAATCCCCAGCTCACGAGCCAGGGCGAGCCGCTCATCCGCCCAGGACCAGTCAAAGCCACCCGAACTCCGATAGCAGCGTTCCCATAGGACGGGAAAACGCAGAGTCCGGATGCCCAGCTCGGCAAATCGCCTCAGATCCTCGGGCCGCGCATCATGACCACTCCACTTGATCTGATCAAAGTAGGTGTCCTGGACGCGGTTGGCGGTGCATTCCACACCTGCCCACAGCTCAAGCTTGTGTTCCATAAACCGCACTCGGTTGGACGACGTTTTGTATTATGTACTGCCCCTGCACCAGCTGCCACATATCCGCGTAAGTTTTATCCCAGGAATTTTGCTCCAGGAATTGATCCACGCGCTCCAGCCAGGCATCGTAGCCTTGACGATCGGCAAGGATGGCTTCAGCCTTCGCGATAAACGTGGCCGCATCATCGGCTATCGAAACCAGATTTTTATCGCCATAGGGATGCACAACATCGCGGATCGAGGTTGAAATCACGCGACAACCTGCCGCCAGGTATTCTGGAGTTTTGGTCGGACTGATATAACGGGTGGCATCATTCCGCGCGAAAGGCAGAATGGCAATGTCCCATCCCCCAAGGTATTCCGGGAGCTGTTCATAGGGCTTGCCGCCGAGATAAAAAATATTGGGTCTGCGCGGCAGCGATGCCGGATCGATTTTGACCACGGGCCCGACCATCACAAAGTTCCACTCGGGACGCGCGGCCGCCACCTGATCGAGGAGTTCGATATCGATGCGCTCATCGATGACCCCGGCATAACCAAAGCGGGGGCCTGGGATGGACGCCTGATCGGACGGGTCCTCGCGAGTGATGCGCCCCTTTGCGAAATGCGTCGTGTCCACACTGCTGGGGAAGGGATAGACCTTGCGGTGCAAGTGTCTTTTCGCTTCATACAGACTGAAGCCTCCCGTGAACACCATGTCGACCTTATTGATCAGGCTTTGCTCGAGCAGCGGCAACTCCTGAGGCGCAAACTTGAAGTTCGCCAATTGATCCATGCAATCATAGACGCTCACGACCGGCGTGAGGTGATAGGAATGCTTGAGATGCATGGGGCTGTAGTACCAGCTCAAATAGTGGACAATCTCATGCGATTCCATCATCGTGGTGAGGAGTTCTTTCATGGTGGCGTTCAACTCCACTTCATCCCGGCCATGGGGAATATGCGGTGTCGCCACGTAAAGATTCTCCCCGTCCTGATGCACATGCAGGCGCGGTGCGGATTCGTCGGTGAATATAGGTTCTTCGAAGAAGAACACCCGACGTTCACGCGCGATGCGAGTCATCAGATGCTGGGGACGTTGAAACACAAAGTTCCAACGCAAATGCGAAAAGCAGATCAGATCGGGTTTCGTGATATTGTCAAAGGCATTCATCTGGTTTTTCATTCTCAACTCCTCGTTTCAAGGCTGCACAATTGCAATAGGCATACCGTTCGCATGTACGCCTTGGAAACGCAGGTTGATTACACCGGGAGCAGGGGATGAGTAGGGATATGGCAACGCGTATTCTTCACCCATCGTCATAAAGCCATAATACAGAAAGCCCCAAGCCTGACGGCCTGGGGCAAAGCCTAAGACACTCGCTCCTCCAGGAAGATGGAAAGGCTTTCAGCCTCCCGCTGGGCCAGCTGGCCCTTGTGGGCCGGGCGGTCCTTGAGGTCCTTCAGGACCTTGCGGTCCTGTTTCACCCCGTGGTCCGCGTGGACCCGGATCGCCCATGTCACCCTTCGGACCAACAGGACCTTCGGGGCCTGTCAAGCCTATATCTCCTTTAGGACCCTGAGGTCCGACGGGGCCTGTATCGCCCTTGTCGCCTTTGGGTCCCTGAAGTCCAACTTCACCACGGGGACCTTGTGGACCCATGATACCCGTATCACCTTTGTCACCCTTCGGACCCTGTGGACCCATCAGTCCTTGCGGACCTTGTGGACCCATGGGACCGACATCACCCTTCAGACCTTGCGGACCGACCGGGCCGATTTCACCGCGTGGACCCTGCGGTCCTTGAGGTCCGGTGTTGCCTTGCAGACCTTGTGGACCCATGGCACCCATGTCACCTTTATCGCCCTTGTCACCGCGATCCCCTTTATCACCTTTGGGACCGGTTTCACCGCGTGGACCCTGGTCCCCGCGATCGCCTTTATCACCCTTGTCGCCTTTATCGCCTTTGGGTCCTTGCATGCCCTGAGGACCCTGGGCTCCGGTGTTGCCTTTTTCACCTTGCGGGCCCATCGGACCAGCAGGACCCACTCCACCGCGATCACCCTTCGGTCCTTGCAGACCCACGCGACCATAGTGGAAAGGGGCAAAGAAGGGCACGATCTGCTCTTCAGCAGCGTTCTTCAAATGAAAGAGCATGGAACCGGCAGGCCGAGCCAAAAGCTCCTTCGGCAGTTTGATTTCCTTGCCAAGGACAGTCATGAAGTTGCAGCTGTTATGCATCACAACTTTATGTCCCTCAGCTCCCCACAAAACCTGTTTCGTGTTTTTATCGAGGATGGAAATTTCAAACCAGTTGAGCATGGAACAGACGTCCTGCTTGCGCGAGCAGTAGCAGTCCGCTTCGATATAAACATAGGCCGCACCATCGTAATCGTTGACGGGCGGATGGGGATTGTTCTGACCCGGATCATTCTGCCCCGGATCCTCACCGGGATTCTGTCCGGGGTTCTGCCCAGGATTTTCAGTGTTCTGCCCGGGATCTTCCTTGCCATCGTCCGTACCGGAATCAGGCGTGCCGCCCGGCGTGGTTCCAGTTTCGTCTGCTTTGCCCGTTGCGGGAGACCCACTGTTATCGGTGATGGTCTCGGGGTTCGCATCCTGTCCCTGGACCACAACCGGTGTCGTTCTCCGTTTGACTTCTTCCTCCGGAATGCCGCAGCCAAGCAGCAGCAATGCGAAGGCAAAAGCCGGCCCGGTGCACGCAAGGTGCACTTTCACTGGATGTTTCATTGGTCCCCTCTTCTCTAACTCTTGGGTTTGCATGAGTCCCGCAACACGATCGGCTCCAGCGGCAGGAACTTGAGAACACGAAAAAAAGTGCCGTCTATTCCGGAACCTGCAAAGATTTTTTGGCTGGATGAGGGGGTATGGCTTGGGGGCTCCCCAAGCGATTTTAGGGGGAAACCAGCCGTGGCGACTGGCAAATTTCCTGATTCCCGCTGGGGTTTTGGTAAGGATTCGAAAGGCGTCAGAGTTTAAGACGTTGACCGGTTGGTATGGATACCCACTGCTCCGAAGTCATCTCCCGCAGGCGATAGCTGGGAAAACGGAGAAGGAAACGCTCCGCATCGACCTCCCGTTTGCGGCAGCGTTCAATCTTATAGATTTTTGAGTAGTAGGACAGGTAGGTGCCGTTCAAACCCTTGCAGGCTTCATCCAAAGGCAGAACGTCCACGTTCTTTTCCATGACCAGCATCTTTTTATATTCATCATTCAAGGACGAAGGAAATTCCTTGCCGATAGGCAGCGCGAGAAATTCCTCTTCCGGCAATTCCAGAACGTCCTGGGATTTCTTGGGGTGCTTCGCCGCGTGATCCGCGTAAGTATCCCAGTCCGGGAAGGGGCGCTTTTTACAGCCTTCCACATAGAAAACGTCTGAAGCGCGCGAGATGATATAGCGACCTTCGATTTTTGCGCAGTTCGGTTTTTTTCCCTTCGGCGAGGATCCCAGGGCCGGACCTTCGGGAATTTTCGCGATCGTGATATTTTCCACGCCGATCACGCGACGACCTTTCAGGATCGGATTCCGCTCATCATCGTCCGGCATGATCTCGCGTCGCTTGCAACCTTCCACCTTGAAGACACGATCATAATAAGCGATGTACTTGCCCTCGAACTTGCGACATTCGGCTTTGATTTCGGCATCGGTGAACGTGGTTTTTTTCGGCAGCTTGGGTGGCGGCAGTTCATTGGAATCCGTTGGGGGCGAACCCGATGTGCTTTCCGGCGTTGTGGCCCGCGCCAGAGGACGATCGTCCACCACAGGCTCCTCGTCCTGATCCGGCCACTGCGGTTCCTCAACCGGTGGCGCCATCTCCGGCTCTTCAAATTGTGGCTTGGGCAGATTCTCGATTTGCAATCGCGGAATGGCCAGAGCCGAAGAGGTCAAACTCAAACTTCCCATGGCCAACACGAGGCCCCAGGACTTCAAAAATTTCATTCCATAGCCTTTCTCAACGTAGCTCCCTGTCAGGAACCCTAACAGGTGTCACCCCAATGGGCCTTTAACCCATTTAAAAGCCTGCAGGAATCCTTGGCAACTTCTTTGCAAGCACGCCCACTAGGCGTAGTAGCTGTCGTTCCTTCTGCGGAGTGGACTATGTTGTTGGATAAACTGCTGAATTTCATGGACCTGGCCTGCATCGACCCCCGGATGTACTGGAAGCTGCCTACCCTCGATGGGACGCAGCTCTACGAAATCCAGTGGCGTCGCGATGATAAATTGCGCTGGCGCTTTCGCAAGGTCGGCGCGCTCCTCTGGGAACTCAGCTCCGAACAGGCACTCGTTCACCAATTGACCGAGCACAGGATCGACATCGAATTATTTGAATCCAAGTTGAAAACCGGGCTCCTGCAGCAGGTCGCCTATGCGGACCGCGTGGTGCGCGATGCCTGCAAAATTATGGGAGCCGAGACTGTGGAACAGGCGATTGCGGATCAGCGCAGCTTTTTATCACAGCTCGAGGATGCCATCGCCATGCTCACGAAGTTGCCTTCCACGAGCAAGCCTAAACTGCGAGTCATTAGAGATAGCGAAGAAGCCGCTCACCCGTGACGAGCGGGCTGGCCTGACCGAAGAAGCCGCTCACCCGTGAGGAGCGGGCTGGCCTGACCGAAGAAGCCGCTCACCCGTGACGAGCGGGCTGGCCTGACACATTGCATCGGCAGACAGACCGGGCTAAGGTAAAAAGATAGCCGCAAGGAGGTTTTCTGCCATGCCCAGTGCAGCGATGTTGCCGCGTGTCAGCCATCTGCAGCCGGCCCTGGATCGCTGGCCTGCTGATATGCACAGTCGAGCCTCAGCGGTATTGATGCTGTTCATTCCCGATCCCGAGCCCCAGGCTCCGGCCCGCATTGTTTTCACCCGACGCTCGACCCTGGTGCGCACGCATAAGGGTCAAATAGGATTCCCCGGAGGACGCCGCGAAGCCGGCGATGCCAGTCCTGTGATCACGGCCCTGCGGGAAACACATGAAGAAATTGGTCTGCCGCCCGACGCCGTGGAAGTGCTCGGGATGTTGCCGCCTCTGCCCAGCCTCGATCGTCGCGCGGTTGTTCCCATCGTCGGCTTCAGTCATGTGAATCTGTCAACGCTGGCCGCCAACGAGGATGAAGTCGCTGAACTTTTCGCTTTGCCCTGGCCCAGTTTCGCCCCCGAGGCCATGCAGAATTTACGTTTTAATGTCTTCGGCCTCTGGCGCGATACCCCTTATTTTCCAGCTCTGGGGTATCATGTCTGGGGCCTCACCGCCTGGATGCTGAAAACCGCCGCGCTGCACTCATAGTCCGGCGCGGGTCTGCTCGCGAATCAAACCGATCAGGGTCATCCGCGGAACCTTCTGCCGATCCGGAATGCCGAGAACATCGGCATACTTCATCAGTTCCTCATGGCTCAATTCTTCGTAATTGTCATCGGCGCCGATCGGCTTGGCCACAGTCGGCTGCCTGTGATCATGGGTTTCACGGACATCCTGAGCGATGCGGGAGGTTTGATGCAGTTGCGCATCAACGGCTTCCGAACTCTGATCCGAGACTCCGGTCAGCCTATCTCCATCGGCGGGATCCCACTCATCATCGATATCGGTGGCGGAACCACCTTGCACGGTTCGGTTGCCGTCCAGCACAAATTCATCACGGTCCCGAATATGGGCGGTTTCGGCAAAGATCGTGGCTTCATCTTCTGCGGTTTGCTCTTCCTTATCAATGACGCTCTTTTTCTTTTGTTCCATGGAGCTATTCCCCCTTGAAAAGCCTTAAGACCTGAGAGCAACATAACATGAAGCCCTCCGCAGAGGTATGGGGTGAAGGTTGTGTACATCAAAATGTGAGGTTTAAAGATGGCGGAATCCACATCGCATCGGCCCCTGCTTTGGCTGGTGGCGGTCGGTTTCTTCATGCAGACCCTGGATTCCACCATCGTCAATACCGCGCTTCCTGTCATGGCCCGTGATCTGGGCGAGAGTCCTCTCCGCATGCAGTCGGTGATCATCGCCTATTCCCTGGTGATGGCGATGCTCATTCCGATTTCCGGCTGGATCACCGATCGTTTTGGGACGCGCAAAACTTTTTTCGGGGCCATTCTGGTTTTTACTTTGGGCTCCCTATTCTGCGCCGTCTCGACGAGTTTAAATGAACTGGTCGCGTCGCGTGCCCTCCAGGGAGCGGGGGGAGCCATGCTCCTGCCGGTGGGACGGCTCGCGGTCTTGAAGGCCGTTCCCCGTCGTGAATTTCTAGGAGCCATGACCTTTGTCACCATCCCGGGTCTGCTCGGCCCGTTGATCGGTCCCACACTCGGCGGATGGATTGTGGAATACACGTCCTGGCATTGGATCTTTTTTATCAACATTCCCATCGGCATCATCGGTTGCTTTACCGCGCTCCCATTCATGCCTGACTTTCGCAGTGCGGAACGACCGCAGCTCGATCTGTCCGGATTTTTGTTGCTGGCCTTCAGCATGGCGTCCATCTCCATTGCCCTGGAGGGCATGTCTGAATTTGGCTTTCGGGGAATTTATGGACTTGTCGTCCTGATCTTTGGCCTCGCGAGCCTGGCCGCATACTGGCTGCATGCCCTGAAGCATCCGGCTCCGCTCTTTCCTGTGAAACTTTTTTCCACGGATAGTTATCGGATCGGACTCCTGGGCAATCTCTTCGCAAGGATCGGCACCGGGGCCATGCCCTTTCTGGTGCCGCTCATGCTCCAGGTGGGCCTGAAGCTGACGCCTTCGGAAGCGGGCATGATGATGATCCCGATCGCCCTGACCGGAATGCTGGTGAAAAGGTTCGGCAAGCCCATGATTGATCGCTATGGCTATCGGCGCATTCTGATAAGCAATACGCTGGTCGTCGGAGCCTGCATGGCGAGCTTTGCCCTCTTTGGTGCGGATCATCCGCAGTGGCTCCGCTATGTTCAGCTCTCCATTTTCGGAGCGGTGAACTCCCTTCAATTCACAGCGATGAATACGATCTGTCTCAAGGATCTCGAAACCGAGTTGGCCAGCAGCGGCAACAGCCTTTTATCCATGGTCCAGATGCTGTCGATGTCGCTCGGTGTCGCCGGAGCGGGAGGCCTGCTGGCCGCCGTTTCCCGGCAGATCGGAGCGGATACGCCCACCGACCTGCTACGGGCCTTTCAGATCACTTTTGTCTGTGTAGGCCTCGTCACTGCCGCTTCCGCCAGCATATTCTGGCAGTTGGAGCCGGATGCCGGAGGTCAGGACAAACGCAGCGATGAAGTGGAGATGGAAATGGGCTGACCAGCCTCCTGACAGCTCGGTCTTTCGCTGACATCTGGATCCCAATAAATATTAGTTATTTTAGATAGTTATCAAGGATAAAAATGCGGCAAAGCGCTTGCATTAAGGGGGCAGCTGCCTGATTTGGCCTGGTTCCTTCTGGAGGTAATTGTCGTTATGAAACTGATGCTGAAACTCTTCGTCTGTGTTGGAATACTTCAAGCCTGTGGTCAATCTGAAACGCAATCCCCACAAAATGCTGCGACACCTCAGGTGCAGGTTCAGACTGATCCTGATGCCCTGAGAGATGAAGAGATCGCCGCTTTGGAAAAAGAAGCCGCGCGTCTCGAAAAGGAACTGAGAGAACTCTCCGGTGAATCCGATCGCTACTCGTCCGTGGTTGGCAACATGCTGGCCGGCGTGCAGCAGGAGCTGCCTGACCTCGGCGACAAGCCGCAGGACGACAACGATGACAAGGATGATAACGATTCCAAGGATAGCGGCAAAGGTTCGGATTCCGGCAAAGGTTCGGGCAAGGACAGCGATCCCCGTACCGACAAAGGCAAGGATACGGACAAGGGCCAAGGCCAGTGTTCAGAAAAATGCCAGATCATCCAGGAGATCATCAACGCGATCAAGTCGGGTGACTGTGACCGCGCCAAGGATCTGATCGATGATCTGAAGGACGTCATCAAGTCCAAGAAAGCTGACTGCGAGAAAAAGTTGAAAGACTGCCGTGAGAAAATTAAAAAAGCCAAGGACTGCCGCGATCGGAACAAGGGTGGCAAGGACGGCTCGAACGACAAGGACGACGATGACGACGACAATGACAAAGGCTCGTCCCGGAATAATGGTAAAAGCAAAGGCTGACATGCCGGGGCCGTTTCAGGCCCCTTTTCATTTTCTGCATCCCATCCTCCCTTCGACCTCCGCATAGCCTCGCGACATAAATAAAATCCCTTATGGCCCTGCGAAGAGTCATGATATTGTTATGGCAAGCAAAAAAAACTGAATCGGGCGCAACTCGGAAGCTTAGCCTTTCTTATAGGAGTATTGTTTGATGCAGAAGTCTTTTCCATCCATGGCTCTCGGCCTTGTCCTCGTCATCAGTGGCTCCGGCCCCTTGCATGCCTTCGAATGGGGTAGCACCAACGTTCAATACCTCAAGGGCAGTGACTATGTGAATCCCTTCGTGCCGGAAAACAGCCCCGATCGGAAGTTCGACCAGGACCTCCTGACGGTCGAGCATGCCAACGGCTGGAAATATGGGGATAACTTTTTCTTTGTCGATGCCGGCAGCCCCAGCCAGTCCAATCCCAATCCTTCCGTTTACTTTGAATATGCGCCGCGCATCAGCAGTAAGAAAACCCTGGGCGTGGAGTATGGCGGACTGATTGCGGACGTCCTTCTGTCCACGCAATATAATGCGACCAATGGCTTTCCTGTTTACCTTTATGGTGCGGCGGTTGACTTGAATCTTCCCGGTCTCAATTTCTTTCAGACCAATTTTTATATTCGAGATGACCGCAACCTGGAAGGCACCAGCTTTCAGGCCACCATCGTCTGGAGTATGACGTTCAAGGCAGGCATCGACTGGGATTTTGCCGGCTTCGTCGACTACGCAACCGAGGAGGGCGATAAAACAACAGGCCTAAGCGAAGCCAACCTCCTGACCCAGCCCGCGATACTGGCCAGGCTTACGCCCGAACTCGGCGTGGGTCTGGAATATCAATACTGGTCCAACAAACTGGGCGTAAAGGATGCCAACGAATCCCTGCCTCAGCTGCTGGTGAAGGTTCAGTTTTAAGCCTCTCGGTGCAGGGCCCGGGCCCTGCCTCACACCCGCCTTTCAGACTTTTTTGAATGCATTCCCCGGAAACAGCCAAAGACCCTAAAGTTTGCCCCCTCCCATGCGATAGATCATGGGATGGATCATAAGGGAGCATAAAATGGGTCTTAATTTTCGCTTTTCGATGTTCGTCGCCTTGCTGTGTGGAGCGCTCCCTGTGCAGGCCAGCGCCCCTCTGAAAAAAGCCAGCTTTCGCCCCCAGTGGGTGCCCCAGGCTCAATTCGCTGGCTATTATGTGGCCCAGGCCAAGGGCTTTTATAAGGAACAGGGCATCGACCTTGAAATCCGAGCGGGTGGCCCGGGCATCATCGCGCTCAATAACGTCGCCGGGCAGAAGGATACCTTCGGCACCGACTGGCTGCTCGGGGGTCTGACGGCAGCCTCCAAGGGCGCGCCGATCGTCAACATCGGCCAGATGTTTCAGACCAGCGGTCTGATGCTGGTGGCCTTCAAAAAAAGCGGTATTACCGAACCGAAACAAATGAAGGATCGAACGGTCGGCATCTGGCCTGGACTCTTTGCCCTGTTGCCGCAGTTGCTCTTCAAGAAATATGAAGTCCAACCCAAGCTCGTCAGCCAAAAATTTTCCATCGAGGATTTCCTGAAGGGCCAGCTGGACGTCGCCTCGGCCACCTCGTACAACGAATATCCCTTGATGCTGGAATCAGTAAAACAGGCCGATCTCACCACCTTTCATTATCGAGACTTCGGCCTCAACATTCCTGAGGATGGCATCTACGCTCATGCCGAGACCTGCAAAAAAGATCCCGCGCTCTGCCAGGGCTTTGTCAAGGCGAGCATCAAGGGCTGGCTCCATGCCTTCGATCATGCCGACGAAGCTGTGGACCTCATCATGGCCGAAGCCCAAAAGGCCAAGACGGGCACCACCCGCACGCATCAACTGACCATGCTCAAGGAAGTCAAAAAACTGATGCTCTATAACATCAGTCCGGAGCGTATCGGCGAACTAAGCAAGGCCACCTTTGATTTTGCCCAGACGTCACTCAAGGACAGCAAGCAGTTGAACAAGCCCGTATCCTACGAAAGTTTCCATAGGCCCATCGCCAAATAATGGCGAAGACCCTGCAGGAGTTGTGCGCCCATGAAAGAACTCGACGCTCCCGTGAATCGCCTGTCCGTTAAAATCAAGCTCGCGGTCATCCTGATCAGCTTTGCCTTGATTCCCTCGTTGATCGTGGGCGTCGTTTCCTATTTTTTCGCACGCAACCTCTCGCAGCGCTACGAATTGAATGTGGAAGTCCTGGCCGCGGATCTATCCAAGCAGCTGACGGAAACCTTTGCGCTCGTCAGCCGCAACCTGCAGCTATTAAGCGAAAAAACTGAATTCTATGATGCCGCTGGCGCCAGCCCCGGCACGGAAGTCATCGCGATTGCCGAGATCCTGAAGGAAACCGTAAGCACTCAGAATCTTTATCGCTATCTGATCGTCACCGATATCAATGGCAATATTGTCGCCACCCAGGAGCCAGGCAGCAGCTGGGTGGGCAAATCCCTGGAGGTTTCCGCTGAACTGACAAAAGCGCGGCAGGGACAGCTCATGCAGAGTGCACCAGGCTCCTTCACGCTTTTCGATCAAGCCATCGTTGGCTTTTGGACCCATGCTCCGATCTATTCGGCCTGGGACAAGGCCACACCGGTGGGCATCGTCAGCGGCTTTTCAGAAATATCCCAGCTGGCTGAGGTGGCCCTCTCGATGAAAATCGACGGCAAGCCTCAGGATCAGAGCCGCTATGTGCAGGTGTTTGATGCCGCCAAGGGCAGCGCCCTGATCACACCGACCTTTATGAGCCCGGCCGATCTCAATCAGGGAACGACCCTGCAGGCTCGGCTGGGACCCGAGCAAGCGAGCACACGGCTGACCAATTGGAAGGACAGCTGGAACCCCAAGATCGTGGGTCTTCAGCGGAATGCGGAGACGGGGATCCTGGTCGCCGTCTTTGTGGATGAAGCCATCGTCTATCGCAATATCAGCACGCTCAAAAACTTCATCATCCTCTTTATGTGTGGCATCGTGGTGGTCGCCGGCATTTTCGTCCTTCCCATCTCGCGCATCTTCACCACGCCTCTATTCAGGCTGCTGGAAGGTGTGAAGATCATCGGTGCGGGTGATCTGAATCACAAGGTCAAACTATCGAGCCATGATGAATTTGGGGTCCTGGGCCAGGCCTTCGATTCGATGACGGATCAGCTGAAAAATTCCCAGGCCATCATTGAACAGAAAAATCTGGAACTCACCTCCATCAACCAGAATCTGGAAAAGATGGTCGAGGAGCGAACCCGCACCATTCAAACGATCCTCACCAATGTGAAAAGTGGATTCCTGATCGTCGATGCCAGGCTGCAGATTATGGAAGGCTTCACACGGTCCTGCCTGGATCTCTTTGGTCCTCAGCTGAAAGCCGGAATGAAACTTTCGGCCGCTCTCGGTCTGAAAGGGAAAAAGCAGGACCATGTGGACGTGGCTTTGGATCAGGTCTTCAGCGACGTCTTCCCCTCGGAGGTGTCCCTCTCGCAAATACCGGAGCGCTTCCGCCTGGGCGATAAGGTGCTGGCTCTGCAGGGCAGTGTCCTGCGCAGCGGGGATGAGGTTTCCGGCATTCTCTATACTGTCGTGGATGCCACCAAGCTGGAGAAAGCTGAAATCGAGAGCCAGACCAACTGGGCCCTGGTCAAGATCATTCAGAACAAGGATGCCTTCCGCAGTTTCCTGGCTGAAATGAAAGTCCTCCTGAAACAGGGTTATACAGCTGCCGACGACGGGGATCAGGACCGGATGCGCAGCGCTCTGCATACCATCAAAGGCAACGCCGCCTCCTTCGGTTTAAGGGAGGCCGCGGAAATCACGCATCAAATCGAAGAGAAGGTGGCGATCCAGAAGGCGGACATCAGCCTGATCGAGACGACTCTGCGGGACTTCCTCAGCACGCATCAGAGTACGCTGGAACTCAGTTTCGATGATGATGACAGTGGCGAAATCCTTGCAATCCATAAAAATGAATTGGACAAGCTTGGCAGCCAGCTGCAGAAGGCCAGGAATCTCATGGAGGCTGTGGAGGCCTTTGACACCTGGCTGTCGGGTGTGAAGCAAAAGACGGCCCGGGCTTTGCTGGGGCCTCTGCAGGACTATACGGAAGCGCTGGCCGCGCGCCTGGGCAAGAACATTCATTTGGTGATTGAGGGTGGTCAGACCACGATGCAAGCCGAAATCATGATGCCTATCCTTCAGTCGCTGACGCATCTCATACGGAATTCCATTGATCATGGCATCGAGGCTCCCTGGGAGCGTCAGGGAAAACCGGAAACCGGTATGATCAGGCTGCACTTTGAAGCGGATGATCAGGCTTGGCGCATCGAAATTACGGATGATGGCCGTGGCATCAATGGCGATGCCGTGCTCAGGAAAGCGGTGGAACGCGGCCTGATCAGCGCGAGCCAGGCCGGACAAATGTCTCATGATGATCGTTGCCAGCTGATCTTCCTCGGCGGACTCTCCACTGCGGAAGCGGTTACCGATGTGTCGGGTCGGGGTGTGGGGATGGCAGCTGTGGCGGAAGCCATTCATGAGGCCAAGGGCACCATTCACGTTTCCAGCAGCCTGGGGCAGGGCACCAAATTTGAAATTCACATTCCCAAGCCTGGGGCGGCATCGCAGTCTGGAAAAGCCCGCATTGCCTGAGCCGGAGGCAGGGAACCCCTGCCGCGGCACTTGATTCCTTAGAGTCGTTCCCGCAGACGCGCTCCCAGAGCTTCCGTTCCCGGTTTGCCGAGGAGCGCGAACAGATTTTTCTTATAGGCTTCAACGCCCGGCTGATCATAAGGATTCACACCCAGCATTGCCGCACTGATCGCGCAACCCACTTCAAAGAAGGCAAAGAGCGCGCCGATGCCATGCTCGCTCAACTCCGGCACCGTGAGGCCAAGGCAGGGAACACCGCCATCAAAGTGAGCCATCATCGTGCCCTGCATCGCAGCGCGATTGACTTCACCCAGGAAACGGCCTTCCAGATAATTCAGCTGATCCAGCTTGCTCGCCTGGACCGGCACGCGAATGCGTTGCTCGACTCCATTGCGTCGCGGGACATCCTGCTCGAAGCTCAGGAAGGTTTCGAGGACATTTCGCACTCCGTCCTGCACATACTGACCCAAGGAATGCAGATCGGTGGTGTAGGTGAGCCCGGCCGGGAAAAGGCCCTTGCCCTGTTTGCCTTCCGATTCCCCGTAAAGCTGTTTCCACCACTCAATGATGTGACTGACTTTGGGATTGCTGCTCGCGAGGATCTCAATGCGCTTGCCCTGCTCATAGGCGGCAAGGCGGGCGGAGGCATAACGAAGCGCGGGATGTTCCTGCTCCTGACCCAGTTCGCTAAAGAGGCGATCGGCACCTTCCATCAAGGCCCTGGTGTCGAGTTTCAAAAGAGCCAGGGGAACAAGGCCCACAGGCGTCAGCACACTGAAGCGTCCGCCGATATCATCGGGAATCACAAAACTCGCGTAACCTTCCTGATCGGCCACCTGACGCAAGGCGCCTTCCTTCGCATCGGTGGTGCAGATAATGCGGCGCGCAGATTCCTCCTTGCCAAAACGCTTTTCCATGTAATCGCGCACCACCCGGAAAACGACGGCCGGTTCGGTGGTGGTTCCGCTCTTGCTGATGACGTTCACCACGGGCTGCTTTTTATCGAGCAGCTCCAGCACCTCGACGAGTTGCGTTTCCGAAACATGGTGGCCGGCGAAGGCGATCATGGGACGATTGTCGCGCAAGGTCCCCTGATACGTATGCAAAAGGGCTTCTGTGACCGCCCGGGTGCCGAGATAGGAACCGCCGATGCCGATGACCAGGACGAGGTCATAGGTGACATCGAGATTCTGCACGAACTGACGAATATTCTCTTCCTGCTCAAAACCACGAGTCTTGGGATAGTTGTACCAGCCGATCCACTCGGATCCCACACAGGATTTATCGTTCAAACGCTGCAGGTGTTCCTGAGCTGATTTCTGTAGAGCGGCGGTCTGCTGCTCGAGTCCGTCACCGAGGAAGCGGGTATTCAGTTTAATGTAGCTCATGGTTCACTCTCCACTTTGTCAGTCAGAAACGATTCGTCCTCAACAGAAACTATGTAATTGCGCAGCTTGGCGAGCGTCGCCCGGGTCGCCTGCGCATGAAACAGGACATGGTCGCCCTCCTCATCATAATCCTTCTCAATGATGAGGCAGTTTCGATAGACCATCGACTGGGCATTGTGATTATCGACCGGAATCGACAGCCGAAAGGTCAAAAGGTTTTTGCGGAAGAAGGCGTAGATATGCTCGCGCACATTCAGGACATCCTTTTCCGAAACAGCTGAGGCCACGATGCAGCCTGGATAAGCGGCCCGCAGAATGCGCGGCAGAATCGGATCGTTCAGCTTATCGACCTTATTGAAGACCAGAATCTGTGGAATGTCACCCGCGCCCATCTCTTCCAGGACGGAACGCGTGACGTGAATGTGGTCCTCGTAATGGGGATAACTGACATCCACCACATGCAAAAGCAGATCCGCTTCATTCACTTCATCGAGTGTCGTGCGAAAAGAAGCGACCAAACCGTGGGGCAGGTTGCGAATAAAACCGACCGTATCCGACAGCAAAATTTTTGGTCTGGTGCGCGGATCGATGGTCTTGATGTTGGTTTCCAAAGTAGCGAACAGTTCATCCTTGGGGGCGACCTGGGATTTGGTGAGCCCCTTCATAAGTGTCGTTTTGCCGCTATTGGTATAACCGACGATAGCCACTTTGAGCTCGTTGGACCGGGACTTCCGCTGGGTGGCTTTTTCCTTACGAAACTGTTCCAGCTGCTTCTGCAAACGGGCAATGCGTTCCCGCGCCCGGCGCCGGTCGATTTCGATCTGTTTTTCACCCATGCCGCGTTGGAGCGATCCACCGCCGCGCTGCCGCTGGAAGTGAGACCAGGCACCCGACAGACGCGGAAGCAGGTACTCAAGCTTGGCAATTTCCACCTGAGCCTTGGCCTGGTTGGTGCGGGCGTGACGGGAGAAAATTTCCAGAATGATGCCCGTGCGATCGAGCACCACGCATTGGGTCATCTCCTCGAGGTTACGGACCTGAGGCGGTGAGAGGGCATGGTCAAACACCACAAGCTTGGCTTGGGTGGACGCCGCCAAATCCTTGATATCCTGAACTTTCCCGACACCAATGTAGCAATTTGGGGTGAGTTTCTGGCGCTTTTGGACGATGCGACCCGTGACCTGCACTCCCAAAGTGTCAAGGAGCGACTGCAATTCGGTCAGCTGTTCATCCAATTTTTCAGGCAAGTCCCCTGGCAGGAGAACACCGACAATGACAGCCTTTTCATTGCCGGTGAGACTGGTTTCAAGATTGTCTTCCAAACGTCCTCCATCTTCTGACGAAAGGTTTCGCTCACCAAGCTACACCCAAGCCTTTCCTGAGAACAGTTGTTTTGTAGCCGCATCACGCCCTGTTGACACGTTTGATTTTCAGCGTACACAAGCCGCTTTTGTGAAGAAATGAAAATTCGATTCCGCGCATGCAACGTCAGTAAAAAGAAATCTCGTGTTCTCGACTCACTGTTGTTTGCTCATCTGAAACTTTACGAGAAAAAAGGACAAGACTTGTAGGGAACACGCATTGAATCACACATCAACTCGTCATTATCCTACAAAAAAAAAATTTTTTTGAAAGAAACGGCGAGTTGCTTGACAGTCCACGCTTGTCGCCTCTATGCTCCGAACATTCGCACACCGCAGAAGATTGGGAATCATCGATGAACCTGAAAATTGAAGGTCTGGTCCTCGAGAAGAACACACCCGACATCTATCTCCATCGCGTGTTGACAGATCCTGCTCTCGCATTTCTTCGTGAACTGCACGAGCGTTTTAATCCCACAAGGCGGGAACTGCTGGCTCAACGCCACGAACGTCAGGCCCGGCTGGATGCGGGGCAGGACCTGGATTTCCTTCCCGAAACCGCAGGCATCCGCGAGGCGGAATGGATGGTCGCCGGTGCGCCCAAGGATCTGAATGATCGGCGTGTGGAGATCACAGGTCCGACCGATGCGAAGATGGTGATCAATGCTTTGAATTCCGGCGCCAAAGTTTTCATGGCGGATTTTGAAGACGCACAATCACCCACATGGATGAATGTCATGCAGGGCCAGGTGAATCTTCAGGACGCGATTCGCGACCGACTGAGCTTTACCAGTGACGATGGTCGCAGCTATCAGATGAAGCCCGCCGACGAACGGGCCACCCTCGTGGTTCGACCTCGCGGCTGGCATCTGCCCGAGAAAAACCTCACCCTCAATGGGGAACCCCTCTCAGCGAGTCTGGTCGATTTCGGTCTTTATTTCTTCCATAACGCCGAAGAACGCCGAATCCGTGGGTCCGCTCCCTACTTTTATTTACCCAAAATGGAAAGCTACCTGGAAGCCCGGCTTTGGAATGATGTATTCAACTTCGCCCAGGACTACGTGAAGATACCGCGCGGTAGCATTCGCGCGACCTGTTTGATTGAAACCATCAATGCGGCCTTCCAGATGGAAGAATTTCTTTATGAACTGAGGGATCATGCGGCCGGCCTCAACGCAGGCCGCTGGGACTATATTTTCAGTCTGATCAAAAAACACGCCCTAAGACCGGACAGAATATTGCCCGATCGATCCCAGGTGACCATGAACACTCCGTTCATGCGCGCCTATGCTCAGCTCTTGGTCCGCACCTGCCACAAACGGGGAGCGCACGCTATCGGGGGGATGGCGGCCTTTATCCCAAGCAGGAAAGATGCAGCGGTCAACGAGCGCGCCATCGCCAAGGTTACCGAAGACAAGACGCTGGAAGCCGAAGCCGGCTTCGATGGCACCTGGGTTGCCCACCCGGATCTTGTCCCGGTCGCCCAAAGGGTGTTCGATGAGTATCTCGGCCATCGGCCTCACCAGAAGCACAAGCTGCGTGAGGATGTGATTCCCGATGCGAAAAAACTCCTCGACACCCACATCCCCGGTGGCCGGATTACAGAAGAAGGAGTCAGGCACAACATTCGTGTGGCCATACAGTATATGAACTGCTGGCTCAATGGTCTCGGTGCCGTCGGTCTCTACAACCTCATGGAGGATGCAGCGACTGCGGAGATTTCCCGGGCCCAATTGTGGCAGTGGGTTCACCATAAGGCTTCAATGGACGATGGCAGAGTCTTGACTCCTGAACTCTATAGCAGGTTCCGCAATGAGGAACTCGACAAACTGGGTGGTCCGGACAAGGACCGTCACAAGCAAGTGATCGAGTTGCTCGATGGTCTGGTGCTGGCGAAGGATTTCAACGAGTTTTTGACTCTCCCAGCTTATCAATTGCTTGATACGGCGCGATAAAAAACCTAGGAGAGCCACATGACAAACGCAGCTAGTTACGCAAGTCCTGCCGCATTGGAAAAAGACTGGAAAGAGAATCCTCGCTGGAAGGGCATCGAACGGCCTTATTCCGCCGAGCAGGTTCTCAAGCTCCGTCCGAGCATCGTGCCTGAGCACACACTGGCCCGGGCTGGTGCCGAGCGTCTCTGGAAACTTCTGCAGGATGAGCCTTACATCCACGCTCTGGGAGCTTTGACCGGCGCTCAGGCGGTGCAGATGGTGAAGGGTGGCCTCAAGGCTATCTACATGAGCGGCTGGCAGGTGGCGGCGGATGCCAACCAGGCTGGTCAGACCTATCCTGACCAAAGCCTCTATCCTTCGAATTCCGTGCCCATGCTCGTCAAGCGCCTCAACAACGCTCTGGCGCGCGCTGACCTGATCGCCAAACAGGATGGCAAGTCGGATCATTACTGGTACGCCCCGATCGTCGCGGATGCAGAAGCCGGTTTCGGTGGTCACCTCCATTCCTTCGAAATCATGAAGGCCATGATCGAAGCGGGAGCCTCCGGCGTTCACTTCGAAGATCAATTGGCGGCCGAGAAAAAATGTGGTCACCTCGGCGGCAAGGTTCTGATTCCAACCTCGCAATTCAAAAATAACCTTGTGGCGGCGCGTCTGGCCTCGGATGTTTTGGGTGTTCCCACTCTGCTCATCGCCCGGACGGACTCGCTCGGTGCCACGCTTCTGACCTCCGACATCGATCCCGCGGATGCTCCGTTCATCGTGGGTCAAAGAACCTCGGAAGGTTTCTATCGCATCAAGCCAGGCATCGACGCCGCCATTGCACGCGGTCTGTCCTATGCGCCACTCGCGGATCTTCTCTGGTTTGAAACCTCGACTCCGGATATTGGTGAAGCCAAAGCTTTTGCCCAGGCCATCAAGGAAAAATATCCGAACAAAATGCTGGCCTATAACTGTTCGCCTTCCTTCAACTGGGAAAGCAAGCTCAATAAGGACCAGATCGCCAGCTTCCAGTCCGACCTTGCTGAATTTGGCTACAAATTCCAATTCATCACGCTGGCCGGATGGCACTCGATCAACTATCACACCTTTGATCTGGCTCGCGAATATCGGACACGCGGCATGAGCGCCTATGTGGATCTGCAGCGCGCCGAATTCCAGAAGGAAAAGGATGGCTATACGGCTGTGAAGCATCAGCGTGAAGTGGGAACCGCCTACTTCGATGACGTGCTGATGACGATCACAGGCGGGAAGTCTTCCACGTCCGCCTTCAAGGGTTCAACTGAGGAAGAGCAATTCAAGCACTGAGACGTTTGTCTTTTTTTCCTGGGTAGGGCAGCGTCCCGACGCTGCCCGGGAATGATCGCGGTTTTACTGACCTTTAGCCGACGATTATTCGGGAGCGTCAGGGACAAGGCAAATAGCTCCCCCATCTTGAGATCCATGGTCAGGCCTTCGAGTCTGACCATGGTTTTTTTGTTTCATACTGGGCTGTAAGAATGCGCTCCCCTGGCATTTTCTGGCTGATATCCTATGCATTCCGAACGCTTACCGGGTGGCGATCCATACAAGTCGGGCAAGGTTGATTGTGTCCTTTAACGCGATGCCGTGATTCCGATAGCGAAAATGATCGGTTGCGTAAAGGACACATAGTTTTGAAAGCCCTGTTCCAACAAATCTTTCTGCTGCTTGGTCTTCTGACCAGCACAGGCCTGGCCGCGGTGCAGCCTGTGCTCGAGCTGCCCATGCTGCCCGAGGATGAGTCCATCCTGATCGGTCGCTATGTGACGTTCTGGGAACGCACCAAGGAAGTGCCGGACACGGAAATTCTTCAGGGCCTGCATGATTACGAATTCAAACCCTCGGACCACGAATTGCCTGCGCGCGGCTTCATCACCAATAATCTCTGGATGCGCCTGGTCGTGAACAATCCCCACGATCACTCGGAGTCGATTTATCTGAGCAGCCGTTATCCCATGACGGATGAGATGGAATTCTTCCAGAAAGACGCCGCCGGCAACTGGCAGAGTGAGAAGAAGGGCGACAATCACCCGCGCGCCGGCACCGCGGACTATCGCATGCCCATTTTCAAACTGCAGGTGACTCCCGGTTCCAATGTCTATTATATCAAGGTTCAAACCAGGGGATCCGGCGTGTTCCCCTTGTACCTGTCGCGCATGGATGCGCTGCGGCACTTTCAGATGCAGGACAGTGCCATCCTCGCTCTTTTGTTCGGGGTCATGCTCACTCTGATTCTCTATAATGTCTTTCTCACCATCTCCTTTCGCAGCACGACCTACCTCTTCTATACGCTCTTTCTCGTTTGCATGACCATGACACAGATTTCCGTTCAGGGCGTCTGGCTGACAATCCTGCCAGGGGAAATCGGAACCATGGCCAGCAACGTCGGCTTTCAATTCATGGCCGCGCTCGCCTATACCACCGCGTTTCTGGTCACCCTCAGCTTTCTGAATATGCGGGAGCACATGCCGGTGTTCCGCTGGATTTACATTGCATTCATCGCCTTCAGCTTTCTCATGGCGCCTTTGACCTTTATCATCAGCTACAACGTGCATGTGAAGATCCTCTCCTCCAATCTGATCGTGGGGAGTTTCATCATGATGGGCAGCAGTTCGGTGGCGGTCCTGCGGGGCTATCGACCGGCCTTTGCCTACTCCTTCGCCTGGCTCTTCATGATCATCAATAACATCCTGCTGGCCTTGTGCTACGAAGGCGTGGTCCATAATCCCTTCGTCATTCAGTATGGGAACCTGCCAGGCATGGCCTGTGAAGGCATCCTGATGTCGCTGGCCCTGGGCGATCGCATCAACTTCCTCCGGGCCAAAGCGGATCGCACCATCCATGAGCTCAACCAGCAGCTCCAGCAGCATCTGGTGCAGGTGGAAGCTCTGGTGGATGAACGCACGGAAACCATTCGGACGATTCTGGATAACGTGGCGAGCGGCTTTCTCATGATCGACCGTGGGGCCACCATCATACCGGGCTTCACCCGCTCCTGTCATGGCTTCCTCGGGGCATCCCTGCAGGAAGGACAGAATCTGATCAAGGTCCTGCATCTCAGGAGCAGTGTGGAGAAAAAATTCCGCATGGCACTGACGCAGGTCTTTGAAGATCAGATGCCGGTCGAAGCCACCCTGGGGCAATTGCCCTCGCATGTCCTGTCCCACGGCAAATATCTGCATATCGAGGCCGCGGGCATTCGCGACAAGCAGGGTGTGCTGCAGCATGTGCTCCTGACCATTACGGACGCCACCGAGCTGCGCAAGCGTAAGATCGAAGCGCAAAGAAATCGCAGCCTGCTCAAGATTCTGCGCGACATCGAAGGTTTCCGTCAGTTCGTGGCCTATTCGCATGAGGCGGTGCAGAAGCTCAAGGATCTGCAGCCCGATTCGCAGAGCCTTGCGAGCCGCGAGGTGCATTTCATTTTACACACGCTGAAAGGCAACTGCCTGGTCTTCCAGCTGCAGGACATCGCCCGCTTCCTGCATCAACTGGAGGACCAGAGCGCGCTGAGCAGCACCGAGATCGAGGCGCTGGAGGAACAGTTCAAGAAGTTCCTCACGCGCTACGCCAGCCTCCTGCGAACACCCTGGGGCCCTGTCAGTCATGAGAAACGGGTGACCGATGCCCAGCTGGAATCCCTGCAGGAAATCGCCCGCACGCGCTGCACTCCCCCGCTGCGGCAGGAGCTTGAGATGTGGGTTCACGACGTCGCCGCCAAACCTGTGCGCTCGGTGCTGCATTCCATGTTGAATGATGCACGGGTTGTCGCCAGAAAGCTCAGAAAGGATGTGGAACTTCGGGTTCTCGATCGCGAGGTCCGGATTCATTCAGAAGCTGAGGAGGCCCTGATCGAACAGCTCCTGCATGTGGTGCGGAACGCCATCGTCCATGGCATCGAGGACGATCGGGAAGCCGCGCATAAACCGCGGCAGGGTTTTATCTGTCTCGATTTCCGCGAGCTGCCGGAGGGTCTTGCCATCAGCTGCTATGACGATGGTCAGGGTTTCGATCGCAAGGTCTGGGAAAAGGAATGGATCAACCGGGGCTGGCCCGTGGAAGGGGATCTCAGTCAGATGCCTCTCGGCGAACTCGTGGGCCGGATCAGTCGCGGTGGTTTTTCCACCAAGGACAAGGTCTCGCTCTTTGCCGGCCGGGGCATTGGCATGGAAGCTCTCTTCGCAGCGGTGGATCATTGTCAGGGAACCCTGGAAATCCAGAGCGAACCCGGCAAAGGCAGCCGCTTTGAAATCTTCGTACCAAGACCCCGGACGCTGCGCTCCGTCTCCTAGTGGAACCGAAACGCAGGGAGCATCTTCTCAGAAGTTGAAGTACGAAGTCCGGGCATAAACGCCAGGATAGCCTTGACGTGCACAGCCATTACCCCAACTCACGATACCCACCAGAGTCATCTTTTCGCCATCGTAGGTATAGAGAGGTCCACCGGAATCACCCTGGCAGGAATCAGTACCCGACGCGTAGGCGCAGATGTTGCCATCATAGATGTCCGAACCATAGGCCTGAGCGCAGCTCGAGTTCGAAACGGTTTTAACGGCTGTATACTTGAGTACAGACGTTCCGTATCCGCCTTCATAGGTTGAGCCCCAGCCTGCCACGTATACAGTGGAGCCAACAGCTGGGAACGACGCCGACTGGTTGATTTCCACAGGCGTATGGGAGCTGCTGCCATTGAGGGTGATCGTCGCGGTATCATTCTGAGAGCGCGACGCATTGTAGCGTGAGTTGATGCTATAGCTGGAAACCGAAAAGCGTTCCGCGCCGCTGGTGGAGCGCAAATCACGTGCACCGATCACAATACGCAGATTATTTCTAATTTGACTCGAACTGAAATCTGCCAGACAGTGGGCTGCGGTCACGACTTTGTTGGATGCAACCAGCGTCCCGCCGCAGAAGTGCTGTCCGCCGTACTGCAAGGAAACGATGGAGGTAAAGTACTGATTGTAGAGCGAGGAACTGACCGAACTGCCGCCAACGATGTCAAGTTGACTCTTTGCTTCCTGAGCCTTTTCGCCGCCGCAACCCGCCATGACTGTCCAGCCAGTCAGTGTAACAAGCAAAAGATTCCTGAGACTTCCGATCATTGCGTATACTCCTGTATGTTTTCCTGTAGGTTCCTCCCCCATACTTATTTTGAATGATTGCCAAAGCGAATTTAGAAAAATTTACAATGAGGGAAATCAGCGGGTTGCCCTGAAATTTTTCTTCCTGCATGAATCATCGTTGCTGTACACAGACGTTCTTCACGTTCAAATCCCACGCACATGCAGGATCCCACACGCCGTCTGCACCAGCTGGCACAAGCGTTTGCGGCGTTACATGGTTTTTTACTGGTATGGGCTTTGCTAAATTCAATACAGAAACAGGGAAAGGAGAAAGGGGAGTGCATCATGATCAACAACATGCCACCGGTCTCGAAATACATGACACCCATGCCTTACACGGTCGAGTCTGATGATAATCTGGCCAGGGCTTGCGATCTCATGCAGGAATACAGGATCCGTCATCTGCCTGTACAAACCGGAAATAAAACCATTGGTCTGATCTCGGCTCAGGATATTCAGCTTCTGAATTCCTTCCAAGCGGTGGATTTGGACAGCACCACAGTTGAGTCTGTCATGGCACGGAATCCATATTGTGTCACCCCGGATACAAACCTCGATTTCGTGGCTTCGCATATGGCGGAGCAACGCATAGGAACAGCTTTGATTATTCAGGAGAATGGCAGCCTGGTGGGAATCTTCACGGATACAGATGCTCTGCATGCCCTGGCGGAAGTGCTTCAAACACGCTGGCGGCGAGAGAGAGGAGGCTGACGGAACCAAAGGTCGTGCGGCTCCGTTTTTTCCATCAGGAGACCTTCTTGAGATTTTTCGGTTCCGCCTTGCGCAGGGGCACGACCTTGCTTTTTGCACGGGTCAGGCCTTCCTGCATCAGCGCGGCGACCACATCATAGGCCATCGCCCATTGCTGATGAACCGTCTGGTTCCATTCGGTTCCCAGCATCTCCTGCAAGGTTTTCAGCAGACTGTGGCCGACCCATTCAAAGTGCTCATCGGCGGTGCCATAGGCCACATGCCGCTCGCCCATGCGACCCAGATATTCACCTAAAAATTCGGGATTCTCCAGGTTGTGAACGACCTGCACCAGCGAAGCGACCAGGAGGCGCTTTTGTTTCTCCTGATTCGATGAGCGGAAAAGCTCCTGGGCTGCCGGGTAATCCTGAAAGAGATTGGCATAAAAGCGATTGGCAAACTCCTCGGCTCGGGGTTTGACCAATTCGAATGTTTCCTGAATGAGCTTGATATTGAGTTCCATGAGACAGCTCCAAATGAGGGCGATAAATCCCCCATCGGCTTTTGCCCGGAGCAGGAAGGTCAAATTACCTGTACTTTTGGGTAAGATTACAAAATACGGCCGTTTTGGCTTAAATTTCCTCAACCAGGGCCAAATCCCGATCCAAAATCACCGCATGTTTCAAATCCAGTCGGATGCCGATCCGTGAACCCACCTCATGCTGCTCGTGATGGCTCGAGGTAAAGCAATGAATTTCGGATCCACTCGGCAATTCCAGATAGTAGATGCGATACATGCCGCGAAAGGCCACGCGCTTGACCAGAGCCCGCATCGGCGCCGCATCATCGTGCACGATATCATCAGGCCGCAAAAGAACGGCTACCTTCCGCCCGACGAGAGGCTTGATATCATCGGTACAGACCAGCTCGCCGAGTTCGGATTCGAGACAGCCCTCCGGCGTGATTTCGGCTGGCAGGAAGGCGCCTGTGCCCAGGAACTCGGCGACCGCCCGATTCTGTGGACGATGGTAAAGATCATAAGCTGAGCCCCACTGCACGATGCGGCCGTCAGCCATCACCCCGATCTCATCGGCCATATCAAAGGCCTCATCCTGGTTATGGGTAACGATCAGAGCCGTGACGCCAAAGAATTCGAGCAGCACCTTAAGTTCATGCTTCATGCGCTCGCGCAGCGTCTGGTCGAGGTTGGAAAAGGGTTCATCCAGAAGCAGAAGCTCCGGCTCAGGGGCCAGGGCGCGGGCCAGGGCCACCCTTTGCTGCTGGCCTCCGGAAAGTTCGCTCGGGTAGCGATTCTCATAGGCATCCAGATCCACCGAATGCAAAAGATGCCGAATCTTGGCCTGCCTCTCCTGTTGCGGCAGATGGCGGATGCCGAAGGCGATGTTTTGTCCCACGGTCATATGAGGAAAGAGCGCATAGTCCTGAAACAGCACGCCGATACGTCTTTTTTCAGGCGGAACAAAGTGATCCGGGCTGCTGACAAGCCTCTGATTGAGCACAATGCTGCCGTCCGAGATTTCCTCAAATCCCGCAATGCAGCGCAGAAGTGTGGTCTTGCCGCAGCCGCTCGCTCCCAGTAGGCAGGCGATTTTTCCCTCGCGAATGGAGAGGCTGACCGCCTGCAAAACCTTCTGCGCGCCGTAGCTGTGTTGAACGTCATGAACTTCCAGAACCACCCGGGCCATGGGTCAGCTCCTTTTTTGCTGAAAAAGAAAGAGGGGCAGGGTGCCAATCACCACCAGAAGGAGAGCCGGCAGCGCCGCGCGTTCCCATTCCCCTTCACTGGTGAGGCTATAGATACGAACGGAAAGGCTGTCCCAGCCGAAGGGCCTTGTCATCAGGGTCAGCGGCATTTCCTTGATCACATCGACAAAGACCAGCAGGAAGCCGGAGGCAAAACTTCTTTTCAAAAGCGGCCAGTGAATCAGGGCAAACTGCTTCCAGCTATAAACTCCATAAAGCCGTCCGGCTTCATCGAGGCGCACGGAAATCCGCGACAGGCCCGCATCCACCGAGGAGCTGGCCACGGCCAGAAAACGAAGGCCCAGGGCCAGTACCATGGTCAGTATCGTGCCCGATAGAATCAGCCCACCCGAATAATCCAAAGCCCGTTCCAGGAAATCCACCAGAGCATGATCCAGTTTCACCACCACGAGGTAGAAGCCGATGGCCATCACGGAACCGGGAATTCCATAACCCAGGTGGGAGACCTGCTGGCTGCGTCGCAAACTTTCAATGGGAAGATAGCGTTTGGCCAGACACACGATCAGCGCAAAAAAACAGGCCAGCGTCGCAGCGCAGGTGCCGAGGATGATGGAACGATAGAGCGGCTGAAACACTTCCTCGGTGAAGATGGAGCTCTCGGTTTGCACAACCCAGATGATGAGCTGAACCACCGGAATCAGAAAGGCGAGCCCAAAGATCAGCCAGGCATAGAAACCGGCAAGTCCCGCCTTCCAGCCACGCAGCCGATAGGGTTCATAGGCACGATTGGGATGATTGGAGGTATACTGGTGCCGGCGCCGCGTGCCCTGCTCGGTATAATAAATCAGAAAGGCCAGCGTCACGAGAAAAGTGGAGAGCTGCGCGGCCGTTTCCGGCGCAAAGAAACCAAACCAAACCTTGTAAATCGCCGTGGTGAACGTGTTCACCCCAATGATGGACACCGTTCCAAAATCATTCAGGACTTCCAAAGCGACAAGACAGAGCGCACCCGCAATCCAGGGTCGCGCAAACGGAACCGCCAGCCGGTAAAAACTGGTGAGCGGCGAGGCACCGAGGGAACGTGCCGCTTCCAGACTGCTCCGGCCCTGAGTCGTGAAGGCATCAAAGCTGAAAACATAAACATAAGGAAAGAGGCACAGGGCCAGGACGAGAATGCCACCCGGCAGCGACCGCACCTCGGGCACCAGGCCGTCACCCCCAAACACCTGGCGAATCAAGGTGCGCACGGGACCTGAGTAATCCATCATGCCCACAAAGACAAAAGCGCTGACATAAGCAGGAATGGCAAAGGGCAGAATCAGACCGCGGCGCAGCAGAGCCACCCCTGGAAATCGGTACTGCGAGCAGAGCCAGGCCAGGCTCACGCCGATCACCAGGGTCATGCCACAGACCCCGAGCAGCAGCACGGCCGTTTGCCAAAGCAGCGAGGGCAAAAGATATTCCAGCAGATGGTCCCAATGTTCCGTGGCGATCGGCATCAACCAGGATGCGAACACCACCAGAATGGGCGCCAAAACCAAAGCGGCGATACCGTAGGACAGGTATCGCCAGCTGGCTGTTGCGAACTTGTGTCGGATATTTTCCGTCAATTGTAACCAGCTCGATCCATGAGTTTGATGGCCTTTTCCTGAAGCTCACCGGCTTTTGCCATGTTGATCAGCATGGCATCAAATTTACCCCAGGACTGCACGAAACTGGAAGGGCTCACAGCGGGATTCACCGGATACTCGTGATTGAGTTGTGCGAACTGTCCCTGCGCTTCAGGGCCGGCCAGCCATTCCAAAAATTTCACGGCTTCGGCTTTATGCGGCGCGTTTTTCAAAACACCGGCCCCGGATACGTTCACATGAACGCCACCGGCTTCCTTCGCGGGGAAGAAGAGTTTGGCGGAAAGTTTGGGATTTTTCTCAAGAGCACGCCCAAAGTAGTAAGTATTGACGACGCCTACATCGCACTGTCCAGCTGCCACGGCGTCGATCACCGCGGTATCATCCTGGAACACCGGTGCCGCCAGATTCTGAACCCAGCCTTTCACCACTTTTTCCACAGGGGCCTCGCCTTTTTCCGCAACCAGCATGGCGACGAGAGACTGGTTATAAACCTTTTTCGCAGAACGCAGGCACAGGCGTTTTTTGAAAGAGGGATCCGCAAGATTCTCGAAGCTCTTGATTTGCTCGGGTTTGACTTTGGTCGGATTGTAAACAATGGTCCGGGCCCTCTGCGAAAGACCAAACCACCGGTTGCCGGGATCGCGCAGGTGGGCGGGAACATTTTTCTGCAGGCTCTCGCTTTTCACTTCCTCAAAGATCCCCGCCTGCGCCGCGCTCCAAAGGTTGCCGGCATCGACAGTCAAAAGGATATCGGCCGGGCTCTTCGTCCCTTCCGCCTTGATGCGTTGAATGAGTGTGGCCGTGTTGTCGGTCAAATACTTGACTTTGACGCCGGTTTTTTTCGTGTAAGCGTCAAAGACCGGCTTGATCAGATGTTCCTTGCGTTCGGAGTAAACCGTGAGCGTGGCATCAGGCGCCGCCTGCACGAGAGGGCTGAGAAAGATGGAAAGAACTGCGGGCCAAAGCTTCCATGTCATTTAGTAGTCCCCCATTGGGTCAATCAATATTGGGAATCATTATTTACTTCAGTCTACACCCGTCATTCAACCTGAGATAAGCCCCTCAGGGTGAAAATAACTCGCAAGTTGACATACTCCGTCTTCTCGTGTTCTGTCTCCCGTCGCATTCTGCAGAATTCCACTGGGATGTTAAAGCTTCCCCAAATGGTGTTAAGTTGCCGTTGGCATCAAGGGTGATGTCTTGATTGAAAAAACCTTGAACATCGTCGGAGTTGATATGCGCTTCAAAGTTTTCCTCGGTTTGGCCTTGGCGACTGGAATGCAGTTGGGTTGCGGCAAGGACTCAGATTCAGACAAGACACCGCCACCTGCCGGTGAACCCGATGCATCCGTGGGGACACAGCCCCAGCCCATACCCACGGATCCAACTCCCGATGGTGGGGAGAATCCAGGAGACGTCGCTCCGGTTCCGGGGAATCTCGTCGGTGGTCTGCGCATGAATCAGAGCGATCTCTTTCGCAACCTGGGGGATGGAATCGCCCGCAAAACAGCGGCCTTTTCTCAGGCGACCGTGAAATTGAGTGAGGCGATCACGAGCTACTGCGCGGATCCCACCGCAACGGATCGGACTCCGGTTCGGGCGGCGTGGAAGAATGCAATGCTGCGCTGGGAGGAACTCGAAGTCTTCCAGGTTGGTCCCATTGCTGCGGATGGACGCAAACTGAAAAAAGGGATCTATGGCTGGCCACAGGAGGCGAAAACCTGCGGGATTGATGATGAGGTGCTCAAGGCGAGCAAGGATCCCGCCTACACATTGCCCATTCAAACCGATCGGAAGGGACTGCAGGCCATTGAATATCTCCTCTACGAGGACAGTCTCGCGTCCAGCTGTACCGCCTCCCATCCCGTCACCAAGGAATGGAATGCCATGTCTCCGGAAGCGCGTGCTCAGGCCCGCTGCGCTTATCTGAAACCTGTCGTTCTTGAATTGCAGGCTTCCGCTCAGACGGTTCAAACGGTCTGGGGTTCGGAAGGCAGCAATTATCTCACGACCGTCATCGGTCATGCGCCCAAGGAAAAAGCGGCCCTGCAGAGCCTTTACGAAAATCTTTTCTATCTCGACACCGACGTCAAAAACTATAAGCTTGCCTCTCCAGCCGGTCATGACATCATGTTCTGTCCGAGCAGCCCGGTGCCCTGTACGGGCGCGGAGGAATTCCCGCGGAGCCAGATTTCAAAGGAGGCCATTCAGGCGAATATCGCGGCCTTCACGGACCTGATGTACGGATTTGAGGACGCGAGCAGGAAACGGCCTGGCGGATTTGCCGCCCTGGTCCGCGAAGTCGGCGACGAGGCGGTGGCCACACGCTCGGAAGCGATCACGCGCGACCTTATGAGCTATTTCGCCTCGCAAAACGAAAGCCTTCCCGCGCTGATTACCCAGCAAAATCAGGAGGACTGCACGAAGTCCCAAATCAGTCTCTTGTGTCAGCTGCGGAAAAGTATTAATGACATTTCGGGGGTTTTAAAAAACGAATACAGTCGCATACTGTCTTTGACCGTACCGGCTGATCCCATCAGGGACAATCATTGAGAGGACTCATGCGCGACCCGATGCCTTATGTCGTTCTGTTCTTTTTAGCACCTGCACTCTTCGCTCAGGAACAAAGCCAGGAAACCATGACTGTTCACGGCAGCAGCGTGTTTCTTGAGCCGGGTTCGACGACGGTCATCGGGGTCGAGCAACTGGAAACCTACAAATACACGGATTTAAACCGGGTGCTGAAAACGGTGCCCGGGGTGCAAATCCAGGAAGAGGATGGCTTTGGGCTGCGGCCCAATATTGGCATGCGGGGTGTGGCCCCGCATCGCAGCCGCAAGATCCTCATCATGGAGGACGGCATTCCTTCGGGTCCGGCACCTTATGCAGCGCCGGCTGCCTACTATGTTCCCACCATGACCACCATTGAAAATGTCGAGGTGACCAAAGGCTCTTCGGCTGTCCGCTATGGTCCGCAAACCGTGGGGGGCGCCATCAACCTTATCTCCCGGCGTATTCCGGTGGATCCCTTCGCCGCCCAGGTGGAAGTCGCTCAGGGCAGCTTTGGATTTCGCAAGGCCGTGGCCAGCATGGGCGGAACGCAGGACAACTGGGGTTGGTCGATTCTGGGCGCGCAGATGGAAAGCGACGGTTTTAAAACGCTGACCAACGGTCACGACACCGGCTTTCACAAGCGTGATCTTTTCGGAAAACTCACCTACCAGCTGACCGACAATCAGGAATTTTTTTTGAAGGCCGGCTGGTCTGATGAACTTTCCGATGAAAGTTATCTTGGTCTGACCAAGGCTGATTTCGAAGCGGATCCCTATCAGCGTTATGCCGCTTCGGAACGCGATCAGATGAGGAATGGTCACCGGACCCTGGCCTTCGGTCATGAGCTGCGCACCGATGCCTGGCTCAGTCGTCTGACACTTTACAATCACGGCTTTGATCGCCTGTGGAAACGCTTCGATGGCATGAGCGATCGATCCCTCGACATCCGCTCGGTGCTCACCAATCCGATTGGGCAGAACGCCCACATTTATGATGTGATCCGCGGCGTGAGTGATTCCCTCGGCACCGGCGATCTCGTTTTGCAGGCGAACAATCATCGCAGCTACTACAGTCGCGGCATCAACTGGGATGCTCAGTATCTCTGGAAATTTTCGGATGCGACCTCGAACCAATTGGAATGGGGTCTGCGTCTGCATCAGGACAGCATTCGTCATGATCACACCAGCGATACCTTTGTCATGACCGAAGGGCATCTGACTCCCAGTGGCGAACCCACGGCGGTCGGCGCCCAGGATCGGATCATGGCCGAGGCCTGGTCGGCTTTTGTGTGGGACACCTACACGGTCGGCGATTGGCGCTTCAGCGGGGGCGTTCGGCAGGAATGGGTGACGATTGAAGAGGATGATTACTCGGCGGCCAATGCTGATTTCACCAACAAACGTGCCGCGACGATGCCAGGCATCGGGGTTTTTCATCAGATCGATAGCAATCTCGGCTGGCTGCTCGGCGTGTATCGCGGCATGGGTCTCGCGGCAGCGGATGATCAGGGCAGTGGCAAGCCCGAGGAAAGCATCAACTATGAATCCGGCTTCCGCTTCATGCGGGATAGAACCCTCGTGGATCTGATCGGCTACTGGAATGATTACCGCAATATCAAAGGCACCTGCAGCGTTTCGGAAGGTTGTGGCAATGCCACGCGAGACATCAGCTATGATGGAGGCGAGGCCTTGATCTATGGCCTCGAACTGACCGCTTCACACCAGTTACGTGCCGGACCTTTGGAATTCCCCACGGCCCTGCAGTATACGCTCACGCGAGCCAGTTTTGACGGCAACTTTGTTTCGGGTTTGAGCGATTGGGGTATTGGCACCATTCAGAAGGGTGATCCCATTCCCTATGTGCCTCAGCATCAGCTCGGTATTCAGGCCGGCGTGCGCTGGGAACCGGTGCTGTTTCATCTGCAGTGGAAGCATCAGAGCAAATCCTACGACCAGGCTCTGGCTCAGGGCCGTGAGACACTGCCAGCCTCCACCATACTCGATGCTTCGCTCAGCCTGACGTTGGCCGAAGCCTATGAGCTCTATGCCACGGCCGATAACATCACCAATGAAAAAGTGATCGCTTCCTTCCGGCCCTTTGGAGCGCGACCTGGCAAGCCCCAGGCCTTCGTGTTCGGAGCCAAAGCCAGGTTTTAGGATGTCCCGGGCCTGCGGTTTTATGCTATTGTCGCTAACCGCAGGCAGAATTAGAATGCCAGGATGCTGACCACGGTCTGATGAGGATTCCCGTGTCAGATACAAAGGCTCCATCCTATCCTGAAACGGGGGCTCTTCTTGACGAAGCTCCTTTGGAACCGACTCAATTTTTGAAGCGAGCGCTGGCGATGTCCACTGAGCTGGCTCAGTGGCATGCAGCCGGCTCTGTGCATGGATCGCTGACGCCTGCGGCCTTTTCCTTGAAGCGCGACACGGGCGAGACTGTCATCATCCCACTTGGGAGCGGTCGCACCATCACGCAGCAGAACCTTCCTTATCTCTCTCCTGAAAGTATGGGCCGCCGAAACCAGGAGCCGGATCACCGGTCGGATCTCTATTCGCTTGGCGTCATCTTCTATCAGATGCTGACCGGATCCTTGCCCTTTACCGCACGTGATGAGCTTGCCTGGTTCCACAGTCACCTCGCACGCCCGGCGGCTTTTTCTACGGAACAGGAGCGGCATGTGCCGCCCACACTGCGCCGCATCGTTCTGAAGCTTCTGGCCAAGGATCAGAAGGAACGCTATCAATCGGCGAAGGGGCTCCTTCATGATCTCAAGGTCTGTCGCGACACATTGCAGATCCTTGATGCCGGTTTCCCGCTCGGTCGGCAGGACTTTCCCCAGAATCTGCAGATTGCCTCGACACTCTACGGTCGCCAGGAGGAGCGGGACCGCCTGCACGAAGCCCTGGAGCGTGTCTGTGCGTGGACGTGGGATTCTGAAGCCATCCACGTCCAGGGCCATACGGACAATGTGATTGAATTCATTCTTTCCCGACTGCGCAAGCTTCCGCCCGTAACGCAGAAACTTTTGCAGTATGCGGCCTGCCTCGGCAATGAAGGTAAATTCCAGGACCTGGCGCGTCTGGGCCAGTGGAATCAATGCTCCATCGAGGATCTGGAACCGGCGCTGGAGGACGGGATTCTGCTCCTGACCGAGGGGGATTATCGTTTTCTTCACGATCGGGTGCAGCAGGCGGCCTATGCTCTCGCCAGCCCTGAGGAACAGAAACGGGTCCATCTTCTGATTGCAAGGCTCTTTGCGGATCCGGAGGGGACCGGCGATGATTATGTCTTCGATAGCCTCAGCCACTATCAGGCTGCACAGGACCTTTTGATCGATCCCGAGGAGCGGCTTCAGGTGGCGCGTCTGAGTCTGGACGGAACACAGAAGGCCATCGCCTCGGCAGCCAACGAATCGGCTCTGGAATACAGCGGCTTTGGAATCGGGCTCCTGCCGGATGATTCCTGGATCAAGGACAGGGACTTGACGTTCGCTCTGCTGCTGGCGCGGGCGGAATGCGCCTGGCGCTGTGGGCAGCCGGACGTCGCGGAGCGTAAATTCCATGAGCTTTTGAACAAACCCGCCCTCACGGATCTGGATCGGGTGCGCATTCATCGCCTGCTGATCGAAGTCAATACCACGCAAGGCAAGATGCAGGAGGCCGTCCTTCACTGCCAGCGAGGTCTTGCCATCCTCGGCATCGACTTTCCTGTGAATCCGGGCGACGAGGACGTGCAGAACGTTTACGCCTCCTTTCGACAAAATCTCGGCAATCGCCCGATCGAATCGCTCCGTGATCTGCCGCCGATCCAGGATCTTCGGGACAGGGCGGCGCTTGATACAATGGCCGCGGCCTTGCCTGTCACCATCCATATGTCCTTGAACACAGCCACCTGGCTTTACTGCAGGATGGTCATCCTCAGCATTCAGCATGGCAGCTGCGATGCGACGGCCTCCGCTTATGCCTACTTTGCGACGATCCTCGGTTCATCATTTGGGCAGTATGAAGAGGCCTGGCGCCTCGGGAAGGTGGCTTATGATCTGGCTCATAAAGGAGCCTACACCTGGAAGGCTCGCATCTTTGTGATGTTCGGCAATGTGGTGAACTTTTGGACGAAGCCACTGCGCAGCAATATTCCTTATGTGCGCTCCGCGCTTTCGGCCGCGCGGGAGGTCGGAGATTTCGTGGGAGCCTGCTATGGGTGCAACCATCTGGTTTCCACTCTTCTTGCGGTTGGCGAGCCCCTTTCCAGGGTTTATGCGGAAGCGGAAAAAGCGCGGAAGCTCGTCCAGACCGGCTCATTTCAACCCATTCTGGATATCATCACAGGTCAGCAGCGCCTGATTCTCACCCTGCAGGGACGCAATCCCAATGAATGCGCCGAGGACTTCGATGAGAAGGTGTTCGAGGCGCGCATCCTTGCCAGTCAGATGGCCATGAAAAAGTTCTGGCATCTGACAAGGAAGCTGCAGGCTGCCTGGCTTCTCGGACGCCAGGACGAGGCCCTGGCCTGCGGCGAAGCCGCACGACCTTGGCGCTGGGCTTCGCCCTGTCATGTGGAGGAAGCCGAACATCATCTTTATCATGCGCTGACGCTGGCGACGGCCTGCACGGACAGCACTGATGCGCAGCGGGACAGCTGGTTTCAGGAACTTTTGGACTATCGCGATACCTTCGAGCGCTGGGCCGGCCACTGCCCGGAGAATTTTGGACACAAGGCGCAGCTCCTGCAGGCGGAGGTTCATCGTTTGAACGGTGAGGAACTGCCCGCGATGCGGTGCTATGAGGAAGCCATTCGACAGGCCCGCGCCCAACATTTCATTCAGGTGGAAGGCATCAGCCTGGAGCTGGCTGCACGGTACTATGAAAAGGCTGGATTTCAAGCGTTTGCGGAGCAATACAGCGGCAAGGCCAAACGCTGCTATCAGGAATGGGGTGCCAGTGGCAAAGTGCAGGAGCTGGAACGTCGCTTTCCCTGGTTAAAGGATGACAAGGCGCGGCCGGATGTGGCAGCAGGACCCATTGATATCGATACGGTTTCGCTTCTGCGTGCCACGCAGAGTATTTCCAGTGTCATCGATCCGGCGGAGCTCAGCGCCACGCTCATGCGTCTTCTCGTCGAGGCCTCCGGAGCCGAGCGCGGCTTTCTTATCCTCGTCCGGCAGGGTGAACTCGTCGTCGAAGCCGAGGCGCAGACTGTGGACACCGAGCTATCCGTGCAGACGCTGAATTCCCTTCCGGCTCGCGAATTCCTGCAAATCCCGCAGGCCATCCTGAATTTCGTGCGGCGCAGCCACGATAAGGTTGTCATCGCGGATGCGCGTGAGCCGCATGCCTTTGCCTACGATGAATGTCTGCGAACCCAGAGACAGCGCTCAATACTCTGTCTGCCCATCGTCCGCAACCGGTCCCTCGTGGGACTCATTTATCTTGAAAATAAGCTTGTGGTCGGAGCCTTCACGGCGGATAAGCTCACCGCCCTGGAGATACTGGCTTCACAGGCGGCCATTTCCATTGAAAACGCGCACCTCTATGCCAGGCTCAGGAGTGAAGAGGAAAAATTAAGGACCACGCTCGCAAGCATGGCCGATGGACTTCTGGTGACGGATTGTCAAGGCCGGATCACCCTGATCAACGAAGCCGCCCTGCGGATTCTCGGTTTAAAAGAGGAGGATGTCGGTCTACTTCAGGATCGGGCCCGGCTCACGGAATTCCTGGATATGCGGGATGCGACAGGAAAAAGGGTTCCTCTTGAGGAGCTGCCTCTTTCCCAGGCCCTGCGGGGCGAAACGCTGAGAAACGGTGAATACTCCATACGCGAGCTGACCAGCGGTCGCAGCATCTTTCTGCGGATGAGCGCGGCGCCGCTGCGCAATTCCAAGGGAGAGCTTCAGGGCGCGGTGGTGGTGAACCGCGATGTTACCGAACTCAAGGAACTCGATCAGCTGAAGGATGAGTTTCTGCGGGCCATGGCTCATGAACTCAAGACGCCTCTTCTGATAGTCCACGGCTACTTTCAGATGTTCAAGCTCCTTAAAAAGAAAGGGGCTCCGGATAAAGCGCTGGAGGATTGCATCGGTCGCATGGAAAAAGGCTTTCAACGTCTGAAATCCCTCGTGACCACCCTGGTGGATGTCGCCGTCTTTCAGATGCGGAAGTTGAAGCTGCAGCTGGAGAATGTGGATCTTCAGTCGCTCGGTCGGGAGCTGCTCGCATCCCTGGCCGTCACCGCGCCGAAGCATCGGCTGACTTATGCCCAGAGCTCGGAGGCGCCGATCGTGGTGCGCGGGGATCACATGCGCCTGAGCCAGGTGCTCACCATACTTTTGCAAAATGCCATCAAGTATTCTCCCCAAGGCGGGGACATCGCTCTCGATATTCGCGAGGAAGCGGACGCGGTGGTGGTCTGCGTGCAGGACCATGGCATCGGCATTCCTCTCGAGCGCCAGGAGCGTTTGTTCCAGCGTTTCTATCGAGCGCATGCGGAAACCGAACATGATTATGGCGGCATGGGAGTCGGTCTTTTCCTGGCGCTGGAAATTGTTCGGGCCCACCAGGGTCACATCGGGTTCACGAGTCAGCCCGGTGAGGGTTCGACCTTTTCCTTCCGCCTTCCCAAATCCCAGCCGGTTGAGCTACAGTAAGGGCATGAACGCTGACTTCGACAAAAAATGGGGCTGTGATTTTATCCGCGCGGCGCCTGACGCGGCTGGCATCTATGTATTTCGCAATGCCGAGGCGGAACCGATTTATGTGGGCAAGGCGAAAAGCCTGCGGCGGCGACTTTCACAGTATCGGCTGGCTACCGCGAAAAAATCCCAGCGCAAGATGCGTTTGATTGTGCGGAAAGCGAGCACGCTCGAGTACCAAATCTGCGCCTCGGAAACCGAGGCGCTGCTGCTGGAGAATCAGCTGATACAAAAGCACCGCCCCATGTTCAATATCGTCGGGGCCTTCGCCTTCCTCTATCCCTATCTTGGTTTTCGGGTGGCGCCGGAGTCGCCGCGGGAATTGGCCCTTTGCTATACAACCCAGCCGGAAACCATGGAGTCGCATGGTTTTCAACTCTTCGGCGCGTTTCGGTCACGTGATCTCACGGGCGCGGCGTTTGAAGCTTTGGTTGAGCTTCTCGTTTACATCGGACATGATGATCCCGCCCAGCGCAGCGCTTTCGGCAGAATTCCTTACACGCGCATCATCTGCTTGCGCCAGGTTGATCCGGAATGGACGGGTCTTTTGAACAGCCTTTTCCGTGGGGAATCACCCGAGGCCATGGCCCGGCTCTTTGCCGTTCTCCTCGAAAAACCGGGTGCCCGGCGTCATGCGGAGCTGGTGCAGGGTCATCTTAAAAATCTGCGAAGCTTTTATCTGAATGAAGCGGTGCGCCTGCGCAAGGCCCTGGATCATCACGGTCGGGATGTTTCCATGATTCCTCAGGAGGAACGCGACGGCATTTTTCTTGCTTTGCCCTAAGCCTGTCGTCGCCCTTTCCTTTTGTCTGAGGAAACAACCATGGATAAAAAGACAGTCCTTATCACGGGGGCCTCTTCCGGTATCGGTCTGGCCACAGCCCGACGTTTTCTGGACGCCGCCTGGCAGGTCGGCATCATGGATAAAAATCCCTTGCCGGAAGACCTGAAGGGTCAGGAACGGGAAGGCCGGATTCTTTTCGTGCAGGGTCTGGCAGCCGATGAAAAGGCGGCCCGTGAGCTGGTGGAGCGCATGCTGCGTGAGTGGAAGGATATTCAGGCGCTGGTGAACAATGTGGGTGTTTTCAAAAAGGTTCCCATCACCGAGCTCAGCTATGAGGAATGGCACGATATCCTGGATACCAATCTCAGTTCCTATTTTCTTTTCAGCAAACTCTGCACGCCCAGTCTAAAAAAGACAAGCGGCTCGATCGTGAACATTGCCTCCACCCGTGCGTTGCAGTCCGAGGCGGACACGGAAGCCTATGCTGCCAGCAAAGGCGGAATCGTGGCGCTGACACATGCTCTGGCCATCAGCCTTGGACCTGAGGTACGAGTGAATTGCATCAGTCCGGGCTGGATTGATACGCGGGATGCGGAAACGAAGCGAAAGGAGCCCTTGAAATCGAGTGATCACGCGCAGCATCCCGCCGGCCGGGTGGGCGAGCCGGAGGATATCGCGGAATTCATCCATTGGCTTGTGGATCACAAGAAGAGTTTCATCACGGGACAAAATTTTGTTCTGGATGGGGGCATGACGCGGAAAATGATCTACGAGGAATAGGACCAGAGGGTGGCCCTGGTTCACCGCACGCAGCCCAGCTCATTCATCATGCGCAGGCGTTCACGTGGTTCAATCGCAACGAGGGGCAGGGCGTAGGCATCATCGCGGTAATCGCGGAGTCGCACCGTGTTATCCGCCCGGTCCATTTTGAGAAAGGTGATCTTCCCTTTTCTCACACATTCAGGGCGATCGGTATGCACGATCATGAGCCCGGGCTTGAAGTGATCGACGGAGCCTGAGTCACCGGCTCGCAGCTGGCCTTCACTGTCCTCGACGGTCATGTAGTAGCCATCCTCGTTCAATTCGAGATAGCCTTTGCGGTTGTCGCTGTCCATGAGCCAATGGCCGCGGAAGTGTTCCATATTGATCACTTTCACCTGGGCTGCGACCTCGGGATCCAGTTCGATATGATCCTTGGAGAGGGTCGGGGCTCCGCAGCCGAGCACGAGCAGGGCCGGTGTGAGCAGAAGGATAATGCGAAGAAAATTCATGGATTGGGTCATCGAAGGGTTCTCCACCTGGGGACATCAAACTCGCCGCAACCCTAGCACACACCGTTTTTGGCGCGTTGCCTGGGTTTGCGACCTCCCTGGGTGGATTCGTCATTGTTCAGCTTTATTGGCTCTGGCCGGGATTGGTCCAGTGCGGATTGTAGAGGACGCCCGACAGGACCCGGGCGTGGACAAGTCCAGTGAATTCAAGATTATCCAAAGCACCGTCGCCATCAAAATCGTAGTCAGACACCAGTTGGCGGGCCACGCCGAGTGATGTCACGGCGGTCGCGCCGAAGCGCTTTTCACCCTCAAGGATTTCCTGGGCGGTGACCACCCGATCCTGGCTTTCACCTTGATCATAATAGGAAAATGCCGCGTCGCTGCCAGTCGTTCCAATCGCGAGCGGCTGTGCTTCCTCCAATTCCGAAGAGCACGCGCTGGTCATCAGCATGAGACCGAGAATGGCAGCGATGGCTTGACGTGTGTGCATAATTTTCCCCTGAAACCCTTGGCTTGTGGGCGTTTGCCCAGAACGACCATCTACAGGAACAGGACCTCTCATACAAGCCCATTATTGCAGATTAAGACGAGACAGGGGAAAAAATCAGACTCATAAAATTTCACTTCGATCACCCAAGCCAACGAGCCATGGCCCTCGAATCGGAAGGACTGACGCTGGAAGTGTCAAGCCGGCCCACCTGGCTTTAAGCCGTTTTTCGCTTGGACTGGGCACCTGGGTTGCTGAGCTTGAGAGTCAGATGGAATCGGGTCATTCCTTGAGCTGATTCGGCGCGCAGGCTGCCGTGATTTTTCTCAGCCAGGCGTTTTGAAACATAGAGTCCTATGCCGTTGCCCTCTCTGCCTTTGGTTGAGAAATCCTTATCGAAGATGCGAGGCAAAATCCCGGCCGGTATTTCACCCCCGTTGTTCTGAATGGTATAGACAATCGAATCCTCGCCTGAATCCGCGGATTCCACCAACTCGATCGTTCGCGGCGCGGCGGCCGAGGCGCCCAGTGCGTCGACTGCATTTTTTAGTATGTTCAGAATGATCTGACTGACTTCACTGGGACTGGCCAGCAAGGTCCTGCCAACGTCGATACGATTGTCGATCGTGATGTCATGTTTGTGGAGCCTCCTCTCCATGAGGCATAAACTGCTTTCCACAACAGCAGCCATATTGCACACAGTCTCGCCTGGATTCTCCCTTGAATAGGAAAGGACCGAATGGAGCAGCCGGGAGCCGCGTAATCCAGCCGTTTCCATCATGCTGAGGCTGCGAAGCAGCGAGAGCACGCCCTCGATCTCGAGCACCTGATGCGGCTGCAGACCCAAAATTTCCTCCCATTGCTGTCTGATCAGTTCGAAGTCAAGGGCGAACCTGCTGATGTGCCGACGAATGACGCGGAGAGGAATTAGGGGCAGAGGAGTTCCCTCCGGCATCAGGAGTTTGGCTTCGCGTTGTTTGCTGTCCGCGGCCTCCTGCTGAGTACACATGGCCTCGATGCAATACGGCCAGGAGTTCGCGCGAAGCGGGAGCTTGCTCAGGACGATCCTTATGCGGGAGTTTTTCTCTTCCTGATTTTCAGCGCCCATCGGCAGGATAATGTTCGAGATCTCATGGGATAGTTCACTCATGAGTTCGCCAAGTTCGGCCATCTTCTCGGCTCGATACAGCCGCTCTTCGGCTCGGATCAGGTCGGTGCGGGCCAGAGTGTTGCGGACCCTGAGTATCAGCTCTTCGCCGTCAATGGGCTTGGCAAGATAATCATCGGCTCCGAGCTCGAGTCCATAGAGCTTGTCATCACTGGAAGCTCGGGCTGTCACGAGGATGACGGCAAGATCCTTGAGGGTCTCGTCCTTCCGTATTTTGAGCAGGACGTCCTCGCCTGACATCTCAGGCATCATAAGATCCAGTAGGACGAGGTCAGGCTTCCGATCCTGGATCCTGTTCAGACCATCTTTGCCGCTGTAGGCAACCTCTGTCCGATAGTTCTGGGATTTCAGAATTTCCTGGATGACCTCGCAATTGACCTCGTTATCATCAATAATCAGTACGGTTTTGGCTTCCTGGAAGCTGCCCGGCAGAACCTTGGCCGGGCGGGATTCGAAAGCCACCTGCTTGCCCTTGAACGATAATTCAGGAGCACCTCGGGCGACTTCTGGCTCATCCTTGCTTTCGAGTACGAGTCCAGGTTTTTGCTCCGGCAGAGCCACTTCAAAACGGGAGCCGGCGTCGATCTTCGATGTAACGTCAATCCTACCCCCCATGAGGTTCACGATGCTGCGCACCATGGCCAGACCGAGACCCGTTCCCTCGTATGCCCGGCGGCTATCACCCTGGACCTGTTTGAACTCAGCAAAAATGGAATCCACCTGATCAGGAGGTATCCCGATTCCTGTGTCCGCGACGACAATGACCAGGGCTCGCTCCTGATTCAAGCTTAGGGACAGCGATACCGTGTTAGGGGTGCCCTGCTGAGAAAATTTAAAGGCGTTACCCAGAAGATTTCTGATGATGGTCAGGACTTTTTCCCGATCGGTGACGAAGGGCCCTGCGTTCGCCTGGTCCGCCTGGAAATGGAGATCGAAACTCGCGTTGCGCGACTTGAGCAGTAAACCCTCCGCAAGCAGAGAGGCGTATTCCGAGAGTTCCTTGAGTTCGACGGAGGAAGGGACGAGTCTGAGTTCCCCGCGCTTGGATTTGGCCAGATCCAGAATGGTGTTGACCTGTATCTTCAAGGATTTGGCCAGGTTCCTGATTTTTTCCGCATAGGGTTGGATGTCATTCAAATGGGTGCCCAAATGCCCTGCGATCAGAAGATCGGAAAATCCTATGATGCCATTGAGGGGGGTTCTGAGTTCGTGAGAGGTGTTATGGAAGAAGACCGTGCGGGCCTCTTCCTTCTCTTTCAGATCCAGGTTGAGGGCTTCGATTCTGCCCAGACTTTCCAGTTGTTCGGTACGAAATTTATCGCCCAGTGCCAGAGAGAGTAGGGTGGCCTCGATAGCTCCTCCGATAAAAGTCAAGTTGGCCGTATCAACAGAGATCTGCAGTAAACCCGCAGAACTTAAATTGTCGACAAGCACGCAAATTATGAGGATGCCCCAGGCCAACGTAAAAAAATAGGCCGGGCGGTATTTCTTCATCGTCGAATAAATACTGGCAAACGCGAGGACGATGAGAGATAGGATGCTGACTGTCATTTGTAATGTGATTCCCAAATGATAAGACACGAATCCTAGCGGCAGGAAACACAAGAGGAAGAAGATCAGCAAGCGAAAAACTTTGTCAACCCGAGGAAGGCGCTCTTTGAGATTCAGAAAGGATGAACTAAAGAGAAGACCAAATGTAAAGACGCCGTTCCAGATGACAAGGAAGTAGTCTGACATAAGAAAAGCAAATTGGCCCTCAAAGAGAGTGAGCGGCATCCCTTGAACGCAAAGGTAGTTAATGATATTGAATGCTGTGAAGACTGCATAGAAGAAATAGGGCATGCTTCGGAGGATAACGGCAAGGAAGGAATTGTAAACAAGCATCACACAGAAAATGCCATAGACGAAGCAAAGAGAGTAATTTCGCCATTCTGTATGCTGTGAAAATTCCTTTTCGGTCCAGAGGAGTAAAGGCAGCTTGACACTTCCTTCCGTTCTGACCTTTAAGACCAACAGATGTTTTCCTGGTGACAAGTCCAGTTTGAAGGTGTGGTTGGGTTGACGATCCTGTTCAAGGGGAAGCTGTTCTCGATCCCCACGCTTTTCAATGATCGTCTCACCCATTGGATTCTCATAGAACAGCTCAACATGGTCAACGAGGGGAGCAGCGAATTCGAGGAATATGGTATGCTGCCTCGGCAGCGGGTTTTCGAGATAAAGCTTGATCCAGAATGTTGAATTGGAAAATCCGAAGCCTGGTCTATCTGTATTCGAACGGATAAATTCCTTATCCCAAGCCCCGGATTGAATTTCCTCGTAGGAAAGACTTTTCGTCCTGTCTTCAAAAATATAAAGCGCTTTGCCTGGAACATGACCTTTCATGGTTTCAGACAGCAGAGTTGTGGCCAGCTCCTGCCGTTGTCCATCCACCGAAGAAAAAGCCAGCTCGCCATGAAATAGCAGGAGAGCGCAGAGCCCTGCCCAAAGATTTTTCAGGCCTGTCGGGAGGATGGTTGATCTGATGGGGCGCATGGAATTCCCTCCTAGGCCGCTTTAAGAGCATTTTGGTTGGATCGGTACAAGGCCGTGCTGCCGTAATCTTTGAGTTCAACGGTGCCGGCAGCCTCCCAACCACTCTCGCTCAAACAATCCCGAACAAAGCCGGAGAAAAGTATCTCGCCTGCATTAGCCGCCGCTGCGATGCGCGCCGCCATGTTTACGGTCGGACCGATCACGGTCAGCTCGGATCGCTGGGCGCCGCCGAATATACCCGCAGTTGCGGGGCCACTATGAATGCCTATCTTCATCACGAAGGGGGGAAGCTCCTGGGCTTCCCATTCTCTATTAAGTTCCCGGAGAGCCTCGTTCATTTTGTGGGCACAGGCCATGGCTCTCTGGATCTGCTCATGAAAGGGAAGTTCAATGGGATAGCCGAAGACTATCATGATCCCATCGCCGATGAACTTATCGATCATGCCCTCATACTCAAAGACCACTTGAGTCATCCTCTCCATATAGGAGTTCAGGATGCGTGCGATTTTATTGGCGCCAAGGGTTTCGGATGTCCTGGTAAAGCTGCAGAGATCGGTAAACATCACTGTGATGCTCTTGATACTCGGAGAAGAGTCCAGTGAAAGTTTTCCTGTCAGGACATCATCGATGATACGGGGTGGAAGGAATCTGGCCAGAACCTTATCCGTCAAATACTGATTGAGCTTCTGGATCTCCCGCTCCCTGGTCTTCAGCTGCAAGAGGTTTTCAACTGTACTGATCAACTCAAGTCTGTCGAATGGTTTTCCCAGATAAGCATTGGCGCCAATCTGAGTGCCCTGCAGTTTGCTTTCCTGGTCGTTTTTGGCCGTGAGGAGGACGGTTGGAATACTCCCGAGGTCTTTTTCGAGCTTGAGCTTTTGGATCAGCTCAGGACCCGACAGGCGCGGCATCATCCAGTCCGTGATGATAAGGTCAGGCTGATGGGTTTGGGCTGCTTCGATTCCTGCCAGACCATCTCCTGCCGTTGCAACCCGGTAGCCTTGATCCTGCAGGACCTCCCGGATAATTTTTCGCATATCGGCGATATCATCAATGACCAGGACCAGGGGGGCCTCCGGCATTCCCTCCTGTGCGTCCTGGGAATCGCTGGAGTCGTTCTCTTCATGGCTGAGTGTCATGTGTGTTCTCAGTCGGCTGAAACCCTCGCCGGAGTCTTCAGTTGTCACGTCGTCCTTGACCGGACTTTCCCGTATCCATTGCTGAAGGTCAGGAAGTATCTGCGCGATGTCGAAGGGTTTCCTATAAAAGCGTTCGACCAGTTTCGCATTGACGATTTCTGTCAGAAGCTCGTTGGAATCTGTCCCGGTGATCATCAGTCTTTTGCAATCCGGCTGGACTTTCGCGATATAGCGGAGCAGGTCAATACCGTCCTCCGCACCGGGCATATTCGCATCGGTAATCAGGCAGCGAACGCGCTTGCGGTTGAGGATATCTTTCGCTGTGACGACCGATTCGGCTGTCTCTATGGTCGCGATCCCGCCGCGCATCAAAATGTCTTCAATATGATATCTGACGGCAGGTTCATCGTCGACAAAGAGGACATCAACGATCGGCTTCTCAACATCATGGATCGGGAGTTCAAGCCAGAACGTGGCGCCCCGATCGAGTTCCGATTCAACACCAACCTCCCCTTGCATGGCAGTCGCCAGCTCGCGGGCGAGAGCAAGTCCCAGTCCTGTACTGTCGAAGCGTTGCTGTGATCCATCAGCGACCTGCGAGAAGGCCTTGAACAGCGTGCTCTGCTGTTCTTTCGGTATGCCTTTGCCCTGATCTTTGATGGCAATACGAGCCCTTTCATCTTGGAGCGCCGCTTCCACCAGGATGGTGCTGCTTGATGGAGCATATTTCAGAGCATTGGAAAGATAATTGAAGAAGATTTTTTCGAGATAGTCGACCGTGCCCTTCACAACGATGCGCTCATGCCCAGCATGATCGAGCTTTACTTTGACACCCTTGCTGGTGCTGGCCTCTTCGAAATAGGAGACGCAGGCTTTGAGGATTGAGAGGACATCGACGGGGATATGGTTTGTGGGCTGATAATCGGGCGATGTAATCTTCTGGAAGTCAAGGATCTGATTGACAAGGCGGTGGAGCCTCTCGGTGTTCCGGCTCAGCATCCCAATCCCGCTGTGATGAGGGATTTCCTTCGAGAGCTGTCCAAGAGGAAACATCATAAGCGTCAGAGGCGTGCGCAGCTCATGTGAAATATTCTGGAAGAATGTTGTCTTCTGTCGATCCATCTCAATCAGTTCCTGTTTTTGGCTGAGGAGTATCTCATGCTGGCTTCGGAGTTCTTCCGTTTGTCGCTCCACCTCAGCCTGCAGGTTCTTGCTGAAGCGATCCAATTTAACCTTGGCCTTTTGCTCCCTTTCGAGCGCCTTCTTTTCGATTTCCAAGGATATTCGCAAGTCTTCGTTTTTTTCCTCCAGGCTCTGGTTGAGCTGGGTTATCGTCTGGGATGCCTGCCGCTGCTCATCATTCATCTTTGCGCCAAGGGCCAGGGACAGGAGGATCGCTTCCACGACCCCTCCTATATAATGCGCATTCTCGGTCAGGACATTGATCTTCACCAAGCCGAGAATCGCGCTGTTATAGATGATCTGTGAGCCGAGGAGGCTGGACCAGGCCACCGTATAGAAATAAGCTGGCCTGTAACGCCGAAACGAAAGATAGAGGCCGCTGGAGGCCAATCCAATACATGTGGCCAAATACATCAGCGTTGTCAGCAGTATGGTTGCGGGTCGGCGGTGGAAATGAACAAGGATCGCGACAGCCACGAATAGTCCGCACATGATCATGAAAGTTTTGTGCAATCCTGGGCTGATCTTTTTCAGATCCAGGAAGGAACTCGAAAAGATCAAGGCAAAGGCAAATGTCAGACAGGGTATGATGCTGTATCCCTCGTTGGCCATATAATCGCGCAAGGGATGGGAGCTGATGAGCTGGGTCTGGCCTGATGATATGGCATACGAAAGGAGTGAGAAAAAGGTCATAACCGAATAGAGAAAATAGGGACGACTTTTGAGGGAAAACGAAAGGAACAGGTTATAGAAGACCATAATGGCTATGGCACCCATCACGCCATAGATCATCAAGGATCTGATGAACGTAGTTTCTTGAAAGACAGCCTCACTTTTGATCAGGACGCGAAAGGGGATGGAGCCCTGACTTTTGACCCGCATGAGCCATACGGAGCGGGAGGGTGGGACGGTAATCTTGAAAGCCGGGGCAAACATAAAACGCATGAGCGCGTCGATCGATTCGACCCGATCCCCTCCACTCTGGATAGCATAATCGCCGGACGCTTGAGGATAATGGAAGTCAACAAAGTCCGCATGATGGTAATCGTACTCAATGAAGACCGTGCGCGCCGGGCCTGGATTTTCGACCTCGAATCTCGCCCAGTAGACTGGGGAGTCGGAAATGCCAAAGTTGGGACTATCTTTATCCACCTGAAAGAATTGGGACTCAATTTCGGGTGAGGGATGCAGCAAATCATCCATAGAATACCGCTCATCAGGGTCCTTGAGAAATCTCAGGCTTCTGCCTACGGGCTTTCCGTCCAGGATCTCATCGTTTAACTCAATGACGGAATTCTCAGCTGCTGCCACATAGGGGATAGAGAGGCACACTGGTGATAACATGCAAAGGAGCCTGAAAACCATTCGTGCGAGCTGCTGCATCGTCCCTGCCCTGACCCAAGTGAGTAATACAGGTGGTATCGGTAAGTTGGCGATGGTTTGTAGTGGGTTTTGGAATATTTCAATATTATCAGTGGAGCTTTCAGGCTTAACTGAAATGTAAAAAGAGATTGCGCAGACTGCGTACAAGACCCCGCTTCATGCGGGCATCGGGAAGATTACGGGTGAAGAGAGCCTGGTTCCACTCGATCTCAATCCCCACGTATTCCTGGGGACCATAGTGTCGGCGTAGCCAGGTCGTCAACCCATCCGACGTTCCAAGATAAGGATAATTGCGGCGCAACCTCCATGTGGGCCACTCGCTTTTCATTTCCTTCAGAAGGGCATCCGACCACATCTTTTCCCAGGGACGCGCGGGATCATAAAGGAGTCCGACCTCCGCCGTGCGTCTCTCACCATCCAGGACCGGCGTGAAGCTATGCATCGCCAGATGCAGGACGGACGATCCAGACTGAAGGATGCGTAGAATTTCAGCTTCAATCGCATTGCGATGCGGCCAGTACCAGGCGGCCTGAATGAAATTTCGTTCCGCCGGATCCAGGTCGCGGAAGGCCGGCCCGAGACAACGCGGATGCTGCGGGGAACGATTGCAGTCGACGAGCAGGCGGGAAATCTTCGTATAGAGCAGCGGCGCCTCCAGTGCGACCGCAGCGTGACGGGCCATGGCCAGCGCCCCAGGATCCCAGCCTTTGTGGGTGAGAAGATCCTTTTGCTGGGATTTGGACATGCGCCTCAGAAAAGCCGCGGGCACCTGATGCCCGGCATGCTCACAGGTGATCAGCACAGACCAATGACCTGGGTCGTCAGCCTTGGCCATGAAACCGTCCTTCGTTCAGGCAGTCCGCGAGGGCACGATAGGTCTGATGAATCTCCGCAACAGTCGGCTGAGCGGGAAGGCCCTTGATGATGCGCTGGCTCAAGGTTCCCTTCTGGAGCAGAGCATCAGCCTCCGCTGCGAAATGCCTCACCTGATAATCCTTCTCATGGAGACGGGCGAAAATATTCTGCCAGAGTTTTTGCAAAGCCAGGGGCTCCTTCTGCCCAAAGCAGCGCAAGAGGAACGGATCCTTGACCACGAAGGCTCCGCCGTCCCGCAGAGCGCCGAGAAAGGTCTTCTGCAGCTCCAGCTCCTGCGCGGTCTTTTGCTCGGCAAGGGAGAGCCACATTTCATCGACCAGGCTTTTCACCAGCGAAACGACGAGGCTGATCACCGCGAAATCCGCCGCCACACACTCCTGGATATCGAGCACCCGGATTTCGATGGCATTGCGATCGAAGCGGGCGATGGCCCCGCGGGAATTGAGCCATTCCCCTTCCAGGATGCCTTCCGTGTCATGAGGCTTGATATCGCGTTCAATGCGCTGCAGAATTTTTTCCTCGTAGTCCTTCTGCGAGAAAACTGCTTCTGGAATGATGGCACCGATGATCGAGGGGATACGCTTTTGATTCTGAGCATAGAAGTTCAGGCGATTGTCCTGAATTCCCGTGATTTTCCCTTCCACCAGAGGCGAGCTGGCGGCAAGGCCCGGCAGCAGCGGCAGGGCGATGCGAATGGCGGCATGCAGCTGCGCAAACTCCGCGTCATCAGCAAAGGGCAGGTTGATGTGCACACTCTGCAGGTTGGACCAGCCATGGCCCTTGCAATCGAAGATGCGGTTATAGGTTTCATAGATGGTGTTCTGCCCGTGCGGCCAAATCTTCGTTTCCTTGAGCGGATCCATGGTTGGATGCATGGCGGTCGGCAGCAGGCAGGCATCCCATTTTTCCAGAACCTGATTCACTCTTTGGATTTCGCTCTGAAAGGAACTGGCCAGCCGCACGAGGTCCTTTTGGGGGCCGTTGCCCTTGAATTCCACGACATGCAGTACGAGTTCATTGGAGACATTGATACGACCGAGAGAGATCTCGTTGACGATCTCGCCCGACAGCGCCTGGATCAGCTGATCGCAGATGGGCTTCACCTGCAGCGTCTGGCGATCGACGATCATATATTCCAACTCGATGCCATAGCCTTCAAAAAGCCGCAGGGTCTGGCTCACTCGGTATATCCTTTCGTTTTGCGGTCCAATCGCTTGATAAAGACCCGCATGATTTCTTCGTAGAGCTGATTCTTGATGATACGATCCTCGACGCCGGCGTCGATACTGGGATTATCGTTGACCTCGATGATATAGAACCTGCCGTCCTTTTCCTTGATATCAAGGCCATAAAGCCCATCCCCGACCACGGAGGCCGTTTTCACCGCCAGCATGCGGAGCTTGGGCGAGATCTCCTCCAGGGGGAAGGTCTCCGAATGACCATAATCCAGCTCGCCGGCCTTGTCGGTATGATAGATCTGCCAGTGGTTGCGGGCCATATAGTATTTGCAGGCGTAGAGCGGCTTGTTGTCGACGATGCCGATCCGCCAGTCGAAAGGCGTGGGCATGAATTCCTGGGCGATGATCAGATCGGAATCATCGAGCATGGTCGAAACCTTCTCGCGGATTTCCTGGTGGGTTTCCGCCTTCACCACACCCTGGGAAAAGCTGCTGTCGGGGCGCTTCAGGACGCAGGGCACCGGCAGTTTGTCGAGAATCTGATCCAGGTTTTTCTTATGGATCATGAACGTCTTCGGCGTCGGAATATTATGCCGCTTCAAAAGCTCCGCGAGATACACCTTGTTCGTGCAGCGCAGGATGGATTCAGGATCATCGATCACCACCAGACCGAGGGCCTTGGCCTTCTGCGCAAAGCGGAAGGTGTGGTGATTCACGTTGGTCGTTTCCCGAATGAAAAGCGCGTCGTATTCGGCGAGGCGGCGCAGATCATCCGGGCCGATGATGTCGACCTCCATGTTCATTTCACGGGCGGCCTTCATGAATTTCTGGATGGCCTTGTCATCGGAGGGCGGGAACTGTTCCTTGGGATTGCGCAGGATGGCGAGGCTGTAGCGCGCCGATTTCAATTGCTTCCGCTGCGAACCGCACTTGAAATAGCTTTCGGCAAAGCCGATCAGATCGGTCTGATGCGAATGCGGCACATCCTTCAGACTGATGGGTCCGATGGAACTGAGCAGCCACTTGTTCTTCTTCACGAACTTGGCGCGAATCAAGGGCGCAGCAAAGTACTTATACAGCTCGTTGCTCAGCTTGTCGTATTTTCGGGCCATATTCTTGCCGAAATAGATGCTGAGTTCAAAGTTGTCGGATTTGATATCGGCCAGCGACTTCTGCACCAGATCATCAAGATTCTCGGAGGTGATCTTGACGAAGGCTTTGGTCTTCATTTCCTGGATGGTGCTGAGGGAAGGGATGGGTTTGTGTCCCCGCGCGGCGGCCAACAGCGAAACATAGTAACCGGAACTTTGGTAGCGATAGGACCGACAGAGATTGAAGACTCGATAATTCTTAATATTCTGAAAGCCTTCGTCCACGAAGTAATCGATATCGCTGACAACCTCAAAGTCGCCCAGCCGCCTGGGCCATTCATCAATCGATTCAACTACGATGAGGTTCTTCATGGGGAGCGTCTTTCCTCTGTATAAGAAGTAGGTTGGCATCATAGGTCACCACACCGAGCAGGATCGCACAGATCACGCGGCTGATGGAAATCGTATAGGTATTTTGATCGGATAAATTATTCGGGAAATAAGGGTCGGATATATGCACATTCCGGGCTTCCGCGTCGATTCCGGTCAGGACCACAAAGTGTCCGGAAGGACGGCCTTTGATATCGTTGTACTTGCAGGTCATGGGATCCTCGCGCGGGCTCTGATAAAGGTAGGTCGCACTCAGCCCCGCAATCACAGGCCGTGGCCCTTTGAGGAGGTTGATCAGGAGTTCAGGCGTGAGGTCGTCGAAGCGTAGAATGCCACCTTCCTGCAGAAACTCAATATAACCGTCGCTGGCCGTCCGAAGGTTCCTCTGCTTCTTGGCGAGACGCTGTAATTTCAGTTTCTCAGACAACTCAGCGGGAGGCAACTTGAACCAGGTCGGATCGAAAATGTTGAGGTTGAAGGACCAGATCTCGGCCTGATAGCCCCGCTTGAGCGCATGCACGCCGAGGCGCGAGGCATAGGTCCCGCCGGTCTCGAGCATGGGCACTTCCTTGATCACCTGCTCCAGGGCCGCCTTGTCATTCATATACTCGTAGATGGAATGCAGGCAGGTCGGCCCACAGGTCACATCATCCGGCTGCTTCCGGATGTTGATCTTCTTCTTCAGTTGGCCCATACAGGTTCCTCCAGCAGCCCTATACCCTGGAAATACTGTGTCCCCATCGGAACGTCAACCGGGCAAGTTGAGAGCAGCAGCCTTTAGGAAAAAGGCAAAATTTCCTGGTCCTCGGAACCATTGTACGCGGATGCAGGAAATCGCGACCAGCACAAAAATACCGATCTCAAGTTTTCGCGGTTTCCTCCGACACCGTCGATAGTCCCCATTCAATGAGGAGAGGGCTTTGCGTAGTCTCTGCATCGGTATCCTGCTCGTCCCAGCGTCCGGCATGTCCGCTCCAGCGGCCAGCCCCGCGACCAGCGCCGGTGCCTCCGTCGAATGGGGATCCAAAGAGACACCAGCCGAGACGAGCGGTGAAAGCCAGACTCAGGTCTTTCAACTCTCGATCAACTATGGAATGGGCTCACTTACTCTGGAAGCCAACGGCGAGCGCACTCTGCCCAAGGCGGCGAGCCCTGTTACCTATGAAGATGGGCAGCCCGTAAGCGGAACCTATGCCAACGGCAGCGTCAAACAACTGCGGACCGTGGCCTCCATGCTCCTGCCCTTTCGTGGCCGCTCCTTTGTGCTCGGCATTGGACTTGAGGATCTGGATGTTGGCGTAGCCGGCAGCTCGCTCAGCAAGGCCGGTGGCACCGAGGGAAGTTTTCATATGAACTCCCTGATCCTGGAAGCCGGCGCTTTGCGAAATTTCAATCGCTGGGGTCAGGCCCTGGTGACCATGAGTTATGATCATGCTCTCGGTGGCAAACTGCGTTCCCGCTATATCACAAAATCCATCCGTTCCGATGCGGCACAAAATTATGCGATCGTGAACGACTCCCTTGTCTCCGGCGGACGCCTGTCGATCACGGGGAATTATCAGTTTAATCTGCTTCCAGGATTCTCCTTCGGCATCTTCACGTCGGCCCAGTATGGGTCGATCGCCTTCGTGGACCGAAATCAGCGGTCCTTTATTTACGGTTATACCACCGGTCTTTCGTTGATGCTAAAAATTTGAGATGACGGAAAGTGGCCTACGTCTTCGGAATGGGACCAAGATGGGTGATGTACCATTGCCGCCCCCAGTTGATGAGCGCACGCACTTCGATCGTTTCGGGCTGCCCGCCGACCGTCAGCTCAATTTTCCGCTTATAGCAGGACCAGTAGGGAATGGAGTTCGCTTCCGTTTGAGCAGCCTTCCACTTGCAGGAGCCGCCTTTCATCGCCTTGAAAACCAGCGGACCGCGGTTCTTGAAACGCGCTTTCTCGCGAGCGAAATCCTGTTCATACCATTTGACCAGCTGTCGATAATAATCAGCGGGTTTGGCAATGGCCTTCAGCTGCAGAAAGGCCGGCTCGGGAAAGAACAGATCCTGGACATCAGCAAAGCCGCCCTTTTCCAATGCTGTCAGAAGACGCTGGGCTTTGGGATCGAAGTCCGCGATCGTGGCCTTCAGCGACTGATCCCGGTTTTCCGCCGGGATGACGAAGGCTTCCGCATAAAGAGCTGTCGATAAAAAGGAACAGAAAACAAGCCAGGGGCCGCAACGCATGAACCACCTCCTTAGGCGGCCATTTTATCGCGAAATCCGCCGCGTCCGATACCGTGAAGTGAATCCTCCGGGACGGCCTGCAGTTGAAACACGCGACGCGGTCCGATGCCCCGCAGCATGCGTTCGCCGTAGTCCTCGCAATCCATATAAGTCAAGGCTTCCGCCACCGATTCGGAGACGAGGATGCCGCCCTCGGACGCCGAGGCCTTGAGCCTTTGCGCCATCAAAGGTGTGGCGCCCAGGGCCATGTAATCGGTTCGGGCTTCTCCCCCGAATCCGCCGATGATGACCTCACCCTGATGAATGCCGATCCGAACCTTGACCGGCGCCTGCTCAAATTCCGCGCCGATATCCTTCTGCACCAGCGGCAGCATCTGCAGCATCTCGCGCGCACACTGTGCTGCTTTTTGGGCCTGTTCCGCCGGGGACAGCTCACCGGGGAAACCAAAGATGGCCAGCACACCGTCGCCGATGAATTTATCGATCATGCCGCCGTGCGCAAAGGTCACCTCGGTCATGGCCGCAAAATAGCGGTTGAGGAATTCGCCCAAACGTTCGAGCGACACCCGTTCCGTCAGCCCTGTGAAGTCGGCAATATCGCAGAAGAGCATGGTCACGGTCATCTTCTTCGGCCGGGCGTTGAAATCGAAACCACCCTGGATGATATCACGCGCGACATCAGGCGGCAGAAAGCGCTGCAGCAGCATCGACGTCCGCTTGAGACGCAGCATGGCGTTTTCGCGTTCGATGATCCTGCGCTTTTCCTCGCTCACAAAATTCGCCGCTTCATAGGCAATGCGCCTTTGAAACAGCAAGGCCAGCACGCAGCCGAAGAGCTGATAGTTGATATCCCGCACGATGAGGTTCGCATTCCATTCCGAAAAGAGCATCCAGACCCAGACCTGCATGGCGAAGATCAGGATCGCTTCAAACCAATCGACCCGCAGCGTGAAAACAGCAAACGCAGCGATCAGGGGCGGGTAAAAACGCGCGCGATCGGGAAAATCCGCAGCATAACAATATTGAAGAGCGGTCAGGATTCCGACCAGGGCAATCCCGTAGACCTTGGGCAGAAGGAAAGCCTGCTCGCCGCCGAACCGATGGCCGAAGCGCAGATAAAGACCGCCCAGAAGAAACAGAAAAGAAGGGATGCCGCGCAGGAGCAGGACATAGGTCAAATTCGGGTTCACGTCCCCGAGATGCATATCAAGAGGTATGAATCCGAGGATGAGCAGACCGACCCCTATAAAACTCGTAGCCAGCTGACGCCGACAGAAATCATTTTCATGTTGAAACCAGGCCCTCAGAATCTCCGGTGAACCCGTCTCGCGAACCACCTTGGGCGCCAACCAAAAAGGAATATGCATACCCGACCTCCGATATTCTGGAATCGGTCGCCTGATCAGGAACTCAACTCTTTTCTTGAGGCCTGTGACGAAAAAGTAAGGAAGCGGGCACCGTTCCGGGGAAAATGGAGCGGCGCACCGAATTCTGTCGCCTGACGCCAACGCTTACATGGGCGCGTGGGTGCTGGATGGGCCCTGAGCCGGGAACTGGCCCGGGGTGGGATTCTGCATCTGCGCCTGCCCTGGCGATTTCAATTCCGCAGGAATGCGCAGCACCTGACCTGGGAAAATCTCATCCGGGTCTTTGAGCATCGGCCGATTGGCTTCAAAGATCGCCTGATAGAGATTGGCGTTGCCCAGATATTGCTGGGCAATCTTCGACAGGGTATCGCCTTTTTTCACCGTCACCATCATGGCCGGAGCTTCCGTGCCGCCACCGCTCGCGGGGGCCGCCTGGGCTCCTGGTCGGGGAGCATTCGGATTCAGCACCAGCGGCGTCTCCGGCACCGTATGACCTGGAGCATAGGGAGCCACCCGCAGGCCATCATCGTTCACCTTGTCGACGCCGCGATGATTGCCCACGATGAGTCGCGCCAGTTCCAGATCCTTTTGCGTCAGAGCCACACCGCTGAGCGTGGCCAGACCCTTATCATACTTGATTTGAAAATTCTGAATCGATAGACCGGCCTTGGTCACAGCAGCCATCAGATCCTGCTGCATCCTGTCCCTATCAGTTTCCTTGTCCTTATGACCAATTTCCTTGATGAAATCAAAAAGGCCCATACAGATCTCCTTTCGTGTCGTGGGAATCCATTCCCAACAGCTCCTGCCGCGGCGATGGTTCCCTGGTCATGCAGGAGCCATGCCTGGTGATCCAGCGGCACGAACGACATCAGATCTTTCATGCAGCGGGCGGAATAGCTGGTACTTCCGAGGCGTATTCCTTATTCTGGGACAACGTACGGGCAAGATCCGTGAGGGAGAAATGATGAAACCTGATCGTGCCGTGCAGGCCTTTCTCAGTGAGCCTGCCTCATATCCGGATCCAACGCAGAAGGTGGAGCGCCGCGAAACGCATATATCTGAAGTCTATCTGACCGATCAGTGGGCCTATAAGATTAAAAAACCGCTCACGCTCGCCTTCCTGGATTACGGCAGTCTTGAGGCCCGGCATGCCGCCTGTCGTGCGGAGCTGGATCTCAACCGCCGTTTTTCACGGGATATCTATCAGGACGTCGTGAGCATTAACCAGAATGACGAAGGGTCGCTGCAATTCAACGGTCCTGGCCCTGTGGTGGAATATGCCGTGAAAATGCGGCGAATTCCGGATGACCGCCTGATGGATCAGCGCCTTCTTCACAATAATTTTTCGGAAGCGGATCGGGAGCGGCTGATCACATTTCTTGCCGCCTGCTATCGCAAGGCCCCGCTGGTGGCCATCGATCCCTTTGCCTACTGGCAACGTCTGCAGGGACTCATCGCCGAGAATCGAAGCAGTCTTTACGAATCGGCCCTGCATGTGAACACGGATCCGCATCCCTGGCTGTCCCTTTGCTCCAGTCAGAATCTTTTTATGCAGGTGCATCGTGATCGGATGCTCGGGCGAGTGGAAGCGGGACATGTGATTGAAGGTCACGGGGATCTGCGTCCGGAGCATATCGTTTTGGAAGGACAGGTGGCCCTGATCGATGGCATCGAATTCAACCACGATCTCCGCGTTCTGGATCAAGCGGATGAGCTGTCCTTTCTCGCGATGGAATGCGCGGTGATGGGCCATGCTGAACTCGGTGCCACGCTCCGACTCAGGGTTTTGGAGCAGCTGCAGGACCATGCGCCGCGTGAGCTTTTGGCCTTTTACGAATCCTATCGGGCCCTGGTCCGGGCCAAGGTCAGACTTCTGAAAGCGGAACAGGAGTCCGGCGCGAAACAGGCCGCCACGCTGGAGCAGGTTGCCACCTATCAATCCTGGGCCACACAGAAGCTGCAGGCGGTCATGCCACCGTTTACGTTTTTGATGGCTGGAGCCATGGGTTCAGGAAAAACCACGGTGGCCACAGCCATCCGGCAGAACCTCGGCGCGGTGCATTGGGAAAGCGATCAGATCCGCCGTGAGGTCCTTGGCCCAAGTCCGGAGGCCGCCGGGTATGGCGAGGGGCATTACAGCGCGGAATCGCGGCTCAGAATTTATGAAGTTTTGCGGGACAGGATGCTGGAGCAGCTTCAGGCCCGGATGAACGTGATCGTCGATGCCTCATTCAGTGATCCGCATTATCTTGAGACCGTGGTGGAACCTTTGCGGCGTGAAGGCCGGCCTTATGTGATCGTTCTTTGCGAATGCTCCGACGCTGAAGCCGTCGCGCGCATTTCCAAGCGGATGAAGGCGGACGCCTCACCTTCGGAAGTGCGTCCGGAGTTATACAAAGAGCAGAAGAAAAAAGGTGACTGGACCTTTGAAGGTTATCCGCTGGTGCGCGTGAATACCGAAAAACCGCTGGAGAAGGAGTTGCGGAAGGTTTATCAGGCTGTCGTCCCGGCCTTGAGGGAGGCCTTGGACGTTAAACGCGGCGCCCGGGCCGCACCCCGGTCTTCTCCGGCATCTTCTCATAAGCGTCCAGAAGCTGATTCACCAGAGGCAGAATCTTTTCCTCCTCCGTGAGCCAGGGACCGCTGAGCGAGATCCAATATTTAAGCCGCGTGCCATCGGGCGCAAAATAAAGGCCTCCAAAGCGCTTGCGTATGTCCAAGGCCATGACCTCATCGGGTGGAATCACGATCACGGTGGCTTCGTCCTTGCCGCGGGAACTCATGCGCACAAGGCCGGCCTTGGGATCCTCATCGCGCGCCCACTCACCAACCAGAATGAACGGCCGTCCCTTCAGCAGAAAGGCCTTATGCCCGAACATATGTTTGGTGCGGATATCCTGGCCCGAGTCGAGAAAAATATTGTTCAGCGTAAGAAGAATGGCACGCGTGCGCCCTGAGAATCGATCTTCATAGGTGGTTTTGGAAGGGCTCATAGGCACCTTTTTTGTTATTGGCCGTCGTATGGATAAAGAGACAAGGCGGGAGGGAGGCGAGCAGCGGAATTGGCATCAGGCCAATGAGCAGCGCAGCCGACCGAGCAACGCAGTATCTTTATCCATACGACGGTCAATAGCGGGCCGCGCGTGGCGCGACCCGCGCAAGGCCTTATTCAAGGTAACGACCGATGGCTTCCGCCGCCTTGCGTCCTTCGGCAATGGCCCAGACCACAAGCGACTGACCGCGCCGCGCATCACCCGCAGCAAAAATGCCCGGGACGTTGGTTGCGTAACTGAGGTCATCGGCCTTGATATTGCCGCGCTCGCTGAGCGACACGCCGAGCTGTTCAATCGGACCTGCAGGATCCGGCCCAACAAAGCCGACGGCAATCAAAACGAGCTGGGCGGGCCAGCGTTTTTCCGAGCCAGGCACCGGCTCGAATTTTCTTTGGCCCTTTTCGTCAGTATACCAGGCCAGCTCACGGGTCACCAGCGCCTGAAGATTTCCTTCGCCATCCGCTTCAAAACGCACCGATTCCAGCGACCAGTGCCGTGAACAGCCCTCTTCATGCGAGGACGAGGTGCGCAGCATATGCGTCCAATACGGCCACGGCGTTTCCTGCGGACGCTCCTGCGCACGCGGATATTTGCTGAGCTTGGGCGGCATCGGCATGATTTCAAACTGCGTCACCGAACGCGCGCCCTGACGATTCGAAGTGCCGACGCAATCCGAGCCGGTATCACCACCACCAATCACGATCACATCCTTGCCCGTGGCAAGGATGGGCTCCCCATCCGCAATCCTATCCCCAAGCACGCGGCGCGTGGATTGAGTCAGAAACTGTTCGGCAAAATAAACGCCTTTGTGTTCACGGCCGGGGATGACGACGTCGCGTTTTTTCGTGGCGCCATGACTCAGAAGAATCGCATCGTATTCCTGGCGCAGATCCTCCATGCTCACATCCATCCCGACATTCACACCGCAGCGAAAGCTGATGCCCTCCGCTTCGAGGAGCTGCACCCGTCGCTGCACCTTGCTCTTTTCCAGCTTGAAATCCGGAATCCCATACATCAGAAGTCCACCGGGACGATCGGCCCGTTCATAAACGGTAACCCAGTGCCCCTGACGGTTCAGCTGCTGCGCTGCCGCCAGCCCCGCCGGCCCGCTGCCGATCACCGCCACTTTTTTTCCGGTGCGAACGGCAGGCGGTTCAGGACGGATCCAGCCCCGGGCAAAACCCTTGTCCGCCAGGGCCATTTCAATGGCTTCGATGGACACAGGATCCTCGTGAATGCCGAGGACACAGGCCGTTTCACAGGGAGCCGGACAGATGCGTCCGGTGAATTCCGGAAAATTATTGGTCGCCAGCAAGGCCTGCAGCGCGGCCTCCTCCTCCTGTTCGGACACCAGATGATTCCATTCCGGAATCACATTGCCCAAAGGACAACCGTGATGACAGAACGGAACACCGCAGTCCATGCAGCGAGCCCCCTGCTGCCGCAGCTCCTCGTCCGTGATCGGCTCCACAAATTCCCGATAATGTTTCAAGCGCAGAGCGGTCGGCTCACGGGCCGGAACCGCTCGTGCATACGTCATGAACCCTTTCACTTCACCCATGGTAGGCTCCTTCTTCCAGGATCGCCCTAAGGTTGTCGCCCCCGACCACGCGCATCGACGGCTGCACGTGGTCGCGCTGCTGGTGGCGCACAAAGGCCCGATACGCGCTGGGAACAATGCTCAGGAATCGCGATTTCTCTTGGTTCCAATTTTCCAGAATATGCGCCGCAACCGAACTGCGGGTCAGGCGCAGGTGTTCCTGCAGTTGACGATGGACAAAGGATTCATCCTCCTCATCCTGCAGCGGAGAAACCTCCACCATTTCGGTGTTGATGCGTTTTTGTGAGGCACCATCGGCATCGTAAAGAAAGGCATAACCGCCGCTCATGCCGGCGGCAAAGTTGCGACCGACCCGGCCCAGCACAATCACGGAACCACCGGTCATATACTCACAGCCGTGATCGCCGAGGCCCTCCACCACCGCATGCGCTCCGCTGTTGCGGACTGCAAAACGCTCACCGGCAAGACCGCGAATATAGAGGAAACCCGAGGTCGCTCCATAAAGGGTCACGTTCCCGCAGATCACGTTGCTTTCCGCCATGATCGCACTTTCCTCGGGCGGCACGACCACCACCTTGGCACCGGAAAGACCCTTGCCGCAGTAATCGTTCACTTCACCTTCCAGCACCGCGGTAATACCCTTGGCGCCAAAGGCCATAAAGCTTTGTCCCGCGGAACCCTTGCAGTTCAGATAAATGCTGTTATCGCGCAGACCATAGCCACCATGCTGCCGGGAGATTTCGCTCGACAGCATGGTGCCCACGGCACGATCGGTGTTGGCAACCTGCAAATCCAGTTGCACGGGATGTCGCTGCATCAGAGCGGGCTCACAGGCGGAAAGGAGCACACGATAATCGAGTGTCCTTTCCATCTCATGATTCTGACGCGTCGTGTTACAACGTGGTGCTTCCATCGGAGCAGCCGGTGCATCGAGTATGGCCCGCAGGTCGATGCGATCGGTGCGCGGGTCGGCGATTTTTTCCAATAGATCGACCCGACCCACCATCTCGGCCACGCTGCGGAAACCCAGTTCAGCCATGATTTCCCGCAGACCTTCGGCGAGGAGAAAGAAGTAATTGATCAGATGTTCCGGCTGACCATGAAACTTGCGCCGCAGTTCCGGATCCTGCGTGGCAATGCCCACGGGACAGGTATTCAGATGGCACTTGCGCATCATGATACAGCCGAGCACGATCAAGGCACCTGTGCCGATGCCCCATTCCTCGGCTCCGAGGAGCGCGGCGATGGCCAGGTCCCGCGGCGTTCGCATCTGGCCATCGGCCTGCAGGACGACGCGCCCTCGCAGCTGATTTTCCACCAGCGTGCGATGCGATTCCGCCAGGCCGAGTTCCCAGGGAAGACCGGCATGTTTGATCGAGGAAATGGGACTTGCGCCTGTGCCGCCTTCATAACCGGCGATCAGAATCACATCGGCCTTGGCTTTGGCCACGCCGGCGGCAACGGTTCCCACGCCGACTTCCGACACGAGCTTCACACTGACCCGCGCGTCACGGTTGGCATTCTTAAGATCGAAAATCAGCTGAGCGAGATCCTCGATCGAATAAATGTCATGATGCGGCGGCGGCGAGATCAAGGTGATCCCGGGGGTGCTGTGGCGCACGCGGGCGATCTCCTCATCCACCTTGTGACCAGGCAATTGGCCGCCTTCACCGGGCTTCGCACCCTGGGCGATCTTGATCTGGAGTTCATCGGCATTGATGAGGTAATGACTCGTCACACCAAAGCGCGCACTGGCCACCTGCTTGATCGAACTGCGCCGCAGATCGCCATTGGCAGCCGGAATGAAACGGTCGGCATCCTCACCGCCCTCGCCGGAGTTGCTGCGGGCACCGATACGGTTCATGGCGATCGCGATCGTTTCATGCGTTTCCTTGGAAATGGAACCGAAGCTCATCGCCCCGGTGGCAAAACGCTTCACGATGGATGCGGCCGGCTCAACCTCATCCAGGGGCACAGGGTTTTGGACCTTTTTGAATTTCAAGAGGCCGCGGATATTCAGATACTGCTGGGACTGCGCATCAAGGGTGGCACAGAATTTTTTGAATTCCTCGCGGCTATTGATGCGGGTCGCCTGCTGTAGACCGGCGATCATCGCCGGATGATGCAGATGGGCTTCCCCATCGCGACGCCAGTGATACTGACCGCCCTGAGGCAGGGCGCTGAACACGGTACGCGGACCATAAGCTTTCTGGTGGCGAAACCGGGTATCGGCATCAAAGTCGGCGATGCCGGCCCCTTCAATACGCGTGGGCGTCCAGGTGAAATATTCATCAATGAAGGCCTGGTTCAGACCGAGGGCCTCAAAAATCTGCGCTCCACGATAGGACTGGAGCGTGGAAATGCCCATTTTCGACATGATTTTCAAAAGACCATCACCGAGCGATTTGATGAAGTTCCCCTGCAGGGTCGCGGCCGTCTTGTTCGGATCAAAGCCATGGGTTTCCGCCCGCTGGGCGATCACAGCCAGGGCGAGCCAGGGATTGACCGCGGCGGCACCATACCCCATGAGAAGGGCAAAGTGATGAACTTCACGAGGTTCTCCGCTTTCCACCACCAGGCTGGCCTTCATGCGCAAGCCACGGCGAATCAGATCATGATGCACCGCAGCCGTGGCCAGCAGGGCTGGAATCGGGGCCCGCTGCGCATCCACCTCGCGGTCGGAGAGGATGATGACGCTGCAGCCTTCCGCGATGGCTGTGGCAACCGTTTCCTGCACGCGGGCGACGGCAGCCTCCAGGGTTTCCTGGGCCGGCTCATACAGAGTGGAAATCTTCCGTGCCATCAGGCGCGCATCCCCATGGAATTCAAGGCGCTGCAGATCAAGGTCACTGAGAATCGGCTGCTTGAGGCGCAGCATATGACAATGCTCCGGCGTTTCGTCGATCAGGTTCGACTCGCCGCCGAGATGCGATGCGAGTGACGTCACCATTTCCTCGCGAATCGCATCGATCGGAGGATTGGTGACCTGAGCAAAGAGCTGTTTGAAATAGTTGTAAAGGAGCGGGCGCTGCTGGGAGAGCACAGCGATAGGCGCATCATTGCCCATCGAACCCACGGGCTCCTTGCCTTCATTGGCCATCGGGGCAAGGATCATGCGCAGATCCTCCTTGGTATAACCAAAGGCCAAAAGTTTTTGCTGCAACGCGGATTCATCTTCCGCTGGATAGGCCGCGAAGTTCGGAACGGGCAGCTCATAAAGATGCCGCCGGTGGGCCTGCAGCCATTTCCCATAAGGTTTTTGGCTGGCGAGGCTCTGCTTGATGGTATGATCCGGAACAATCGTACCCTGCTTCATGTCCACCAGGAACATGCGTCCGGGACTGAGGCGCCCCTTATGCACGATCTCTTCAGGACGCCGATCGAGTACGCCGGCCTCCGAGGCCATGATCACATAACCATCCAGCGTGACCCAGTAACGTCCAGGGCGCAGGCCGTTGCGATCCAGAATCGCGCCGATTCTGTGCCCATCGGCAAAGCCGATAAAGGCCGGTCCATCCCAGGGTTCCATCAAATAGGAATGGTATTCATAGTAATCCTTCAGCGCCTGCTCCATCTCCGTATGGGAGTCCCAGGGCTCGGGAATCAACATGGTGAGCACCTGCGGCAGAGGCCGCCCGGTATTCACCAGAAATTCAATGGTATTGTCGAGCATGGCGGAATCACTGAGACCCGGTGTGCAGATCGGTCCCATGGCCGCCAGATCCGCTTCCAAACCGGCTTTTTTCAAGAGTTTGGAGCGGGCGTGCATCGCGTTGATATTCCCGCGCAGCGTGTTGATTTCACCGTTGTGACAGATGGTGCGGAAGGGTTGCGCGAGCGGCCACGAGGGCATCGTGTTGGTACTGAAGCGTTGATGCACCATGGCAAAGGCCGCGGTGAAACGTTCATCCTGCAGATCCAAATAATAATGGGCCAGATCCTTGGCCAGGATCAGTCCTTTGTAACAGATGGTTTCTGTGGAAAGACTCACACAGTAAAAACGCAGCTGCTTGATGCCATAGCGGGCCCGGCCTTCCTCTTCGAGTTCCTTGCGCAGCATATAAAGGCGCCAGGTGAAAGGGGAGGCGGCCTTGGTGTTGGCATCGGTGAACACCCATTGGGTGATCGCCGGTTCATTGCCGGCGGCAATGGGTCCCAGGACACGATTGTCAACCGGCACGGCACGCTGGATCAGAGGCACAAGCTCCCATTTCGCGGTCAAGGCGTCCATCCGTCCCGCCCAGTGCTGCTGCTCATCCTGTTCCTTGGGCAGAAAAAAGAAACCCACCGCGTAAGCGCCAGGCGCAGGCAGGGCTTTTCCGGCCTCCCGAGCGATCGCTTGAAAGAGTTCATGGGGAATCTGGGTCAGAAGCCCTGCACCGTCACTGGTCAGATCATCAGCGGCACGACCTCCGCGGTGATCCATTCTTCGCAGGATTTCCAGGCCCTCAGTCACGATTTTGTGCGATTTATGACCTTTGATGCTGGCAATGAAACCGACGCCACAGGCATCACGTTGCACCATGCGGGGATCGTCCAGCCAAGCCTGCTCAAACCTTTCCTGTGACATAAGGCACCTCAATCTGTGAGCGAGTTAAGAATTAACGGATTGTGGAAGAACGCGGACGCATTCTATCCAGGGAGGGGTTTACTCAGTCGAACCATGGACTCGCGGAAAACGGCAGCAACATCCCAGTGAATTTGAGCGCAGTTCTGCAGGATCAGGCGCACCACGGACCAGCACGTCGACGCGAGGCGTTGAGCGTTATGGTTGGGTCCTGACCGCTGCATCTTCACTCCTCTTCGTGGGGAGTTCCGTCCCTTGTGCGTTATTCAAGCGTTTGCGCATAAAACTTTATGTGGTGTCGTATTCGGCTCGGAGTATAACCACAGGAATATTGGGATCGCAAGACCATATTCGTCACGTGTAATGTTCGCTCACAGTCTGGTCGGTTTCCCTTAATACTATAGGAAGTAAAGCGTCTTTGAAGGCTTCCAGGTATTCATGATTTATAAAACCGCCATTTTTGACACGAAAAGGAAGCCCTCGGAAAGGCGCAAATGTTCGCTGATTTAAACGCGAATTTCATGCATTTATTTTTCATATAACCCAACTTTATTCAGCATTATGCGTATTTCGTTGGTAACTTTCCCGACCAGTTCGGCTCAAATTCTCGTAAGTTTACTACACGCCTGTGTGTTTCCCGGGTTCAAGTCCTTGGGATGATTTGCTCCGAAACGCTCTGCTACGGGGCCTGCATAGCCGACCACGAGAAAGCGAAAATTCGGATGCTTAAAAAACTTCCCATTGGTAGGGAAATTTTTGTTAAAAAGTCACCGCAGTATGCAGAGCCCGCATGAGACTCGGATAGGAATCGCCACATGACGTCACACTCCATCGCACATCACCAGCTTCTCAGACGCACGTTTGTCCATCTGAAAGGGGTCGGCCCGCGCTCCGAGCGACACCTTTGGAGAATCGGCATCACCGACTGGGAACAACTCCTGGATCGGGCGCCACAGTTATTCAAGGCCAAACGGCTGGATGATGTGCGGCACTCGTTGGAACTTTCCCTGGCGGCCTGGGAACGCGGTGACCTTTACTATTTTGATCGTGCTCTCCCGGGTCACGAACGCTGGCGTCTCATTCCCGGTGGCTTTTCCGATCTGGCCTACTTTGATATTGAAGCCACCAACGGCGGCATGCCTCCTGCGGCAGAATCAACAGCGATTGCCTTCTTTTTCCGCGGCGCGCTGCATCAGGAATATGAATACCATCGCAAACGTGATCTTTTGATTTGGATCCTGGATGAGGCCGCCCTGCTTTGCACCTATAACGGCGCGGCCTATGACCTGCCTTTCTTAAGCGCCGAATTCGGCCTGACCATGGAAAAGGCCCATATTGATCTCTGTCCCTGGCTCAGGCGTCAGGGTTTCAAGGGCGGACTCAAGGCCATTCAAAAAACCAGCAGCCATCTGCATCAAAGAAGTTCCATGGATCTCGACGGCTACGATGCCGTCCGGCTGTGGCGCCTCCATGAGGAAGCCGAGCCCGGCGCTCTTGAAACGCTGTTGACTTACAATGCTGAGGATGTGCTGATTCTTGAGCCGCTGCTGGTGGACGCCTACAATCGTGAGGTGGACCTTCATCCGGAGCTTGATCTGCCCAAAATGAAAAGCACCCTGCTTCCCCCCTTGAGAACCCGCATCGACCCTCGCATTTATCAGCTGCTGCGCACCCGTGAAACAGGACCTACGGCCTGACACCATGCGGTGTGTTCAGGCGTGCTCCATCGACAGCCGCGCGCGGACCGATTGCAGACTCGGCACGCGATCGCCCCGCATGACCGCATTGCCCTCGCGATCGATCAGGGCAAAGCAAAATTCCTGCGGCTTGCAGTGAAAACGATCATGCAAAGGTCCGTTGGGATGATCTTCAGCCACCAGCACAAGGTCGTCCGCAGCCTTGAGATCAGCAAAATTCTGTTTGGCCTTTTGGAATTCCGGATGATTGCGATCGGTGGCCATAATTGCCAGCACGGCCTTGCGCCCCCGAAAGCGGTCAATATCGTGATGCACCACGAGCCATTCTGATATTCCGCGCCAGACAAGCGATGAAAGAAACCCGCTCATAAAGTCCTCCGGGCTGGGAGTGGCAGCTAAAAGGAAGGTCTGCATTTTCCAAGCCACATCCGAAAGGATGCCTAAAAAGCCTCAAGTCATCCATCTTGGAATGAAGGATGCAGGACCAGGGTAGACCGAGGCGAAAGGAGCCGTCATGAGAGGTGAACACCCGAAAGTTACACGTGTCGAAAGTTCCCGACGTTCCACGGCCGAAGAGCAGTCGATGGCTGTGGCCGAGGCCAGCCGGGAAGAGGTATGGAAATCCAAGTCCTTTATAGGCTCGCTCTTTATGGGCGATTTCGATATGTCCCTGGCCTTTCCTTATCCCTTGCAGAATCCCGAGGATAAAGCCATCGGTGATGCCATCTGCCGCGAAGTCGATGCCTGGGCTCGCCATAATATCGACGGCGCGGAAATCGATCGGGTTGGCAAAATACCGGAGCACGTTTATGCAGGTCTGCAGAAACTCGGGCTTTTTGCGATTAAAATACCCAAGCAATATGGTGGTCTCGGCCTCTCGCAGACGAATTACATGCGAATTCTGGCGGTGGTTGGAAAATACTGCACTTCCACTGCTGTTCTGCTGTCGGCTCATCAGTCCATCGGTGTCCCGCAGCCTCTCAAGCTGTTCGGAACGGCCGAGCAAAAGCAGAAATATTTGCCGCGGATTGCCCGTGGCGAAATCACCGCGTTTGCGCTGACCGAAATGGATGTGGGTTCCGATCCGGCCAATGTGCAAACCTATGCGGAACTTTCCAGCGATGGGCAATACTGGATCCTGAATGGTGAAAAACTCTGGTGCACCAATGGAGTCATTGCGGACCTTTATGTGGTCATGGCGCGCACGCCGGATCGCGTGGAAAAAGGCCAGACGATCAAACAGGTGACGGCCTTTATCGTGGAAGGAAGCTGGGAAGGTGTGGAGGTTCTGCACCGCTGCGAATTCATGGGATTGAAGGGCATAGAGAACGGTCTGATTCGTTTCAATAACGTGAAAGTCCCGAAAGAGAATGTCGTCGGTGATGTGGGCCGCGGTTTGAAATTGGCCCTGGCCACACTCAATGACGGTCGTCTCAGCATTCCTGCCTTGTCCGCGGCCGCCGCCCATGAGCTGGCGAGCTTCAGCAACCTTTGGGGCAAGAGCCGCGTGCAGTGGGGACGGCCCGTGGGGCAGCATGAACCGGGCATGCAAAAACTCGCTTATCTGAACGGCGTCGCCTATGCGATGGACAGCCTGGCCGCCTACACCGCTCAGCTCTCCGATGCCGGCAGCGTCGATATTCGCATGGAAGCCGCGGCCGCCAAACTCTGGGCCACCGAGGAATTCTGGAAGGCCCTGGATATCGGCATTCAATTGCGCGGCGGGCGTGGTTATGAGACCGACCGTTCGCTGGAGCAGCGCGGCGAAGCATCCATCCCCATGGAACGCTGGATGCGGGACACCCGGGTCAATCGCATCCTCGAAGGTTCCACGGAGATCATGCATCTCTTCCTGGCCCGTGAGGCGGTGGATCCCCATTTTCAAAAAGCGGGAGCCCTGCTCCGCCGCTCGACATCGCAGGAGAAAAGGCAGGCCTTTCTCCGATGCGCGGCTTTCTATCCCGTCTGGTATATGAAACTCTGGTTCGGATCGTTCCTATCCTTCTTCCGATCCTATCCTGGCTTTGAGCCGGAGCTCGCGCGTCACCTGCGCTGGATTGATCGCCACAGTAAACAGCTGGCCCGTACTCTTTTTCACCAGATGATGAAATATCGGGCGGCGATGGAATACAAGCAGCTCCTGCTGGGACGGGTCGTGGATATCGGCATTGAACTCGCGGTGATGGCATTGGTCGCCAGTCGCGTCCAGGGAGAAATTTCCGAAGGACGGGATAGCAATCTTCCCAAGGCTCTTTACTGGCTGAGAAGCCGGCGCCTTTTCGTCAACAGGCTCTTCGATGAGATCCATCATAACGATGATCAACTTTGCAAGGATCTTGCAACCCGTATCCTGAAGGAGTCTCCGGGGCTGCCGCAGATAGCCAGGCCAGACCTCAAACCTTTGCCAAGGGTGTTCGGCAAGGAACTCACACAGTCTGTGTAGAAAAGGAGCATTGTCATGCTTTGGGCTTTGATGATTATTGCCATGTTCGTCAGCATTCTGGTGGAGCTTGTCTGCTTTTTCGTCTTCAAGGTGAAAAATTTTGCGGTCATATTGGGCCTGCAGTTCCTTGCTTCACTCGGTGCCACCTATGCCACAGCCTATAGCTTTGTTGGAGTCACGGAGGGCATGAGCAATACGTTGATGGCCTGTATCGGCGTCAGCCTTGCGATTGTCGTGCTCTTTGCCGTGATACGTTACTACTTTGGATCCTGGTACAACCGGCGTCCAGGCCCTGGCATCAAATAAGCAGGAATGCGGAGTCCAGGCTCCGCATTTCCTTTAGGATATTCGATTGGGACGACCGTCCTCAAACTCTGCGTATTGTTCCGGCTGTCTTTTTGTATCAAATACTTCGGTATTATCCGGCGGCATCGCGCCGCTGGGAACTATACCCTGCCAGCCGAAACGCCTGAAGAGGGATTCCATCCAATGTGTCAAGCGATTCATGGTGTTCTCCTTCCTTGAACGTGCTCAGAATCCTGCAAAATCCTCTCCACTCTTCACTTTTCAACCCGCGCACAGGAATCTTTGTCGTCAGCTGGATACGTGCTGAAGCGCGGCGGCTACACGTCGAAAACGGAAACATTTTTGTGAAAAAATGGGCTGATGGGAGATCCACCGGATATATTTTAACGAGAAATGCCTTTAGAAAGGTGAGAAGCGTTGAAGGATAAATCCACCACTTTTGAGGAGACTATCATGTCTGTTTTCAAAAAATTCTGCACAGGTCTTTTTGTGTCCCTTCTGAGTCTGACGGCTCAAGCCGCGCAGCCCACGGCACCCGCCGAACCCACTCAACCCGGTGGCGAACCGGAAGTTCAAACCCCTGATCAGGTTCCCTCCGAGACCCAGGTGGACGTCTCGGACACCCGTGAAGTGATTCAAGTGCTTTACGTCAGCAATGCAAAAGAAATCCAAATCGCTGACCTGGTTTATGAAAGAAACCCGGATGAAGGTCTGCAGCGCTATGCGGATGAACTGGCCCGCGATCATGCCTGGATGAATAGAATGATCGAAACACTGGCCAACGTGAAGAGCATCAGCCTGGAGGAAGGCCAGTTTGAAGAAAGCGCTCAGCTCGTGGGAAGCATGATGGATCAGGAAGCCCAAAACCTGGCCCAGAAACCTCAGGAGGAATTCCGTTCAGCCTTCCTCGAAGCCATGATTATGGGCCACCAAAAAACTCTGGAACTCTATAGCCAGATCGAGGCAGGAAATAGCGACGACGCTTTGAAAGCCACCATCGCCATCTCCCGCCAGCTGGTGGAAAAACATCTGGCCGAAGCGCAAAGGCTTCAGGCGGAAGTGGAGCAACCTCAGCAACCCTCACCTGAACAGCCTATTGAATAACCGACGACGTCTGATGGAAGCTGAGTTATCTCAGCAACCATCACCTGAACAAGCTTCTGGATAGGCAAACTTGTAAAGTTTGTTATCTGCAGTTCCTATAGGGTAACCACTACCCCAATAGAGCGCCCCATCAACGATGGATGGGGCCGAATTTATCGAACCCTCTGTTTCATGCTTCCAAAGGATTTGCCCGGTCGCGGCATCCAGCGCATACATCACGCCATCCAATGAACCGCCAAACACCACTCCATTCGCAACCGACAAAGGGCCCATGGCCACCGCCAAAGGATCATGACCAGGAACAGGCATCTGCCAGAGGAGACGTCCGCTCGCAATATCCAGAGCCGCCCACAAACCATTGCGTGTGGTCTGCCCCTGATAAGGTCCGGCGGTCAGCACGATGTCCTTGTGTTCGAAATTGGTGATCTGGACATAAATCCTCTGTCCATCCGTCGCCGAGCCAAACTCATGCCCACCAAAGAGTCCATCAGGACCCACGCGGGTGACCCAGACCACCTCGCCGTCACGATCGGGATCGAAGGCCCAGAAAAGTCCTGTCTTCTGCCCGGCCACCAGAAGGTCCCCGGTTTTATCCTGATACTTCACATTCTTAATCAACATGGGTGCCTGGCCGAAATCAAAGTCGCCGCCGCTGGGCTTCGGACACGCCAGGGTAATGGGATTCAGAGGTATCACCTTGCTGAGACAGGCGAAGTTCCAGGCATCATAACGCAAAACCTTTTGAACCCACCGCACCGCTCCAGTCTTCATGTCCAGAGCCAGGATCGAATCAAAATAATTATCCTTGGGTTCATGCTCCTCATAACAGCGTTCCTCCCGCGCGGGATCATTGTCGGCCTTTTGCAGACAACTTTTCAGAGCCTGCGGCGCATCGTAATTATTCCCGGTAGCCACATAAACAAGGCCACGTTCAGGATCGATGGAGGGTGAACTTCCCCAGATGGATCCGCCGGAAAATTGATCCGTGCGCCCCTGATTGTCCGGAACAGTGTAGGTCTTCCAAAGTATGCGCCCGGTCCGGGCATCCAGCGCCAGCATGCTGCCGCGGAAACTGCAGCAGGCATAAAGGGGCCCGAGCGCACCGGGTATGGCCAGTTCGATGGATGACACCCCCACGTAAACCACCCCGTCATGCACCACAGGTGACTGGGTAATCTGAGCCGCCGGATGCTCTTCGACCACGGTCTTCCAAAGGAGTTTTCCCGTGAAGCGATCGATCCCATACATCGAGGCCCGCGCCTCATGAAACGCCTGCGCCGCGGTCCGGACATTGACCGCATCACCGATGATCAGCATGTCCTCAAAAATCGCCGGGCTGCTGCGCGAGACGATGTTGGCTTTGCTGCCGCTGTAAGAATAAATACTCTGCTCCCAGATTTTCTCGCCTGTATGGCGATCGAGAGCATAGAGCCAGCCGCCATCCTCCTTCGGGTTGATCACGCTGCTCACCGAAAACAAGGGATAGTCGGTGAAGTAAAGCCAGTGGTCCTGTATGGTCGGGAACACATAGACACTACTGCGCGCTTCAAATACCCACTCCGTTTGCAAATTTTTGACGCTGACCGGACTGATGGTTTTCTCGGCGGCCGGAAATTTGCTGTTGGAGATGTCATAGCCCCAGAACGGCCATTGACTCTGGGCTGCGAGGGTTGAACTGAGACAGGTCAGGGACAGGAGCATCGGTCGAACGATGTACGGGAACTTGAACATGGTTTCCTCCATAGTGTGTGTCGGCATCCTCTTTGCAGCAGATATACCAACAGCAACATTATGGAAAGGATCAACCATGGCTACTTCACAAAAGCCTGCCAGTCCGATCGACAATCTTCTGTATGACTTTGTCAGTGTTCTGCACAATAAAGCGGAAGGTCTGGAAGCCTGTGAAAAATACCTGCGTGATGCGGAGCAGCAGAATTCACAGCCCTGCATCGACATGCTCAATCGTGTCATCGAGCAGGATCGGCAGATGGTGATTGAACTCAAGGATCACCTGGCAGACATGCTGCAAAGCAGCGGCAGCAGCAGCACCAGCCAGCGATCGGAAAGGCAGCAGTCCGCCGCTCCTCACTGAGTCCCGATATTTTCCGGAGCGTGGTTCGCCTCGCTTCGGACTCATACTCCGATCTGCGGGCAAATCGGCAGGACAGGACAGGTTGGACAATGCGGCCTGCGTCCGGTGCAGATGTGTTTGCCAAAGGGCATCAGCAGGCGATTGACCTCAATCCAGGTTGCCCTTGGAATTTTTTCTTCGAGAACACGCAAAGTCTTTTCCGGCGTGGTCGTTTGCACGTAGCCCCAGCGATTCATCACCCGATGCACATGAATATCCACGCCGATCTTAGGCTGCCCGCCCACGATGCCTAAAACGAGGTTCGCACACTTGGGACCAATGCCTGGAAGGGCCAGCAGCACCGCTTCCTCACAGGGCAGTACACCCCCGTAGCGCGTCCAGGCCACGCGGGCTATTTCCAGCATGTTGTGCGCCTTCGTTCCGGCAAAGGTGGATTCCTGGATCAGTTCGGTCACCTCTTCCACTGTCAGTTCCAGTAGCCGATCGGGTGTCGGCGCCCGCGTCAAAAGACGTTCGGCGACCGGTATGGTGACCTCATCCAAAGTACGGACCGAGATCATACAGGCCAGAACCTGTTGGAAGGTTGTGTTCCACCCACGTTCCGCCAACTCGAAGAGGGCCGCCTTGGGGAAGGGCTTTACGGCGATCTCCACCAGCTGCAGAGCCTTCTTCAGAGAAAATTTTGCGAGCTTCTCAGATGCTGTATGGGATTGCTCCATGATCGCATTTCCTGATTGCACCATAAATTTTTATGGCTAGAATGGGGTCTCCTTCGCTTGAACCCGAATGGAAAGAGGCAATCAACCATGACGACGCTCGTACTAAAAAATGGCCTTGCTAAAAAGGCTCTCTCCAATGCTGAATTCGTGCTGGGTGACCACCAACTCAAAAGTGGCCGCTACTGGTATAAGGGTTACCAAAACTGCGATCTTATCATTCTGAAAAAAGACAAAGAAACGCATATCCAGACCTCAGGCGGTGTCCGCTTCAACCTCGTGGTGCAGGAGCTGCCCAACGGGGAAGCCAAAGGTCGCGTGACGCTGCTGGGCTGGCTGAAGGAATCTCCCAACGCTCTGCGCATTGTGATGACCATTCTGGAAGATTATGGCAAGAGCGTGCTGCGGCGCCGGCAGAAGCGTCTGGAGATGGAAGAGAAGGCACGTGCGGAAGGCCTGGAAGGACCGCAGTTCCGCGAGCCTTTGGGCACTCATTTCTCGATCAAAATTGATGAGTCCCGGCTTGGGGAAACGGACAAAATTGACGAGGAGGAATCGAATCGCAATTTTGAAACCGCGGTGAAAACTCATTGGTATCACCAGAACTTTGTTTCCTTCTGCAAAAAGCTCGGCGTGAAGTGCTACTACCGCAGCGTCCAGGGACTATTACCCGATTCTCATTTCGTTGAGGTATGATCGACCGCAGATGCGGGAGGTCGATGTGTCGGTATCAGTGTTAGTGAAGCTTGCCCCGCGAGGACTTCAGAGTCCTCCGGGGGATTTCACCTGTCCTTAATCGCATTGACACCTCCACAGACCAGGCTTATTCTCGCAGCTGAATGAAGCGGATACCTTCGAACGGGCCCGGGAGTTGATCGATGGCCGTACGCAGGACCTCTCATAATCCTGAAGCCAGGCTTTGGACACGCACCGAAGGTGAGTCCTGGCGTGAGCAGTGGTTTGCCACCCAAAACTGGACGCCTTTGCCTCATCAAAGACAGACCTGGGAGGCCATTCAAAAGCGTGAAAATGGGCTTTTGGAATTGCCGACCGGCAGCGGGAAGACCTATGCCGTGCTCTTTGGTTTTCTACCGGAACTCGGTGATGGGCAGCGCGGTCTGCGGCTCCTCTATATCTCTCCTTTAAAAGCCCTGGCGCGTGATGTGGAGCAGGCCCTGCACAAACCCTGTGTGGATCTCGGTCTGCATCTGCGCGTGGAAACCAGGACCGGTGATACCACCGCCGCCCGACGCCGGCAGCAGAAAATGCAGCTGCCGGAAATTTTGATCACCACTCCCGAATCACTCGCTCTGCTTTTAACCCAGGACAATACCGCCTCGCTGTTTGGCAGCCTGCGAGGCATTATCATCGATGAATGGCATGAACTTCTTTCCAGTAAAAGGGGTTCGCTGCTCGAACTTTCCCTCAGCCGGGTGCGGGGTCTTTGTCCCGACGCGCAGACCTGGGCGCTTAGCGCGACCCTGCCCAATCACGAGGAGGCCGCGCTGGCCGCCTGTGGCATGGGTTCGCAGCCTCTTTTGATCACCGGCCTTCCCCCCCGTACCATTCGGATGCAAACACTGCTGCCCAAGGGTGAGGATCGTCTTCCCGGGGCGGGGCATCTCGGTCTCCGCATGTTGCCGCAGGTGGCGGAGATTTTGGATCCGGCGTTTTCCACACTCATCTTTACCAATACAAGGTCGCAGGCGGAACGCTGGCACGAGGGTCTGCTCATGATACGCCCCGAGTGGGAGGATCGTCTGGCCTTGCATCATGGTTCCCTGGATCCAGAGACGCGGGAGCAGGTGGAACGCGGCGTCAAGGAAGGACTCATTCGTTTTGTGGTGTGCACGTCATCGTTGGATCTTGGTGTGGATTTTCCGGAAGTCGATCGCGTGATGCAGATCGGTTCCCCAAAATCCATCAGTCGTCTGATTCAGCGCGCCGGACGTTCCGCCCATGCCCCGGGTCGGGATTCGGAATTGCTTTTGGTGGCGACCCATAATCTGGAACTGATCGAATTCGCCGCCTGTCGCCGGGCCCTGCAGGCGGGATTCATCGAACCCAGAAAACCGCGGGAGCAGCCTCTGGATGTGTTGATCCAGCATGTGGTGAGCTGTGCGATGGGCGGAGGTTTTCAGGCCGATGCGCTTTATGATGAAGTCCGCCAGGCCTATGGTTTCCGGGCCCTGGAGCGCGAGGACTTCGACTGGGTGCTGCGTTTTGTGGTGGAAGGCGGCGAGGTGCTGAAGGCCTATCCTCAATACTGTCGTGTGGTGCTGGAGGACGACACATTCATCGTCAAGGATCGCCGCATCATGCAAAGGCATCGGCAGAATATTGGAACCATCCTCTCCGATTCCAGCATGATTGTGAAACTGGGGCGTCGCACTCTCGGTTCGATCGAGGAAGGTTTCGCGGCCCGTCTGCATAAGGGAGATCGTTTTCTTTATGCCGGCCGTTGGATGGAAGTTGTCAGCATTGCCGATCTCACCGTTTTCACAAGGCTCAGCAAAAAAGCAGGAGAGGGCCTGATTCCCAGCTGGTTTGGGCAAAGGCTGCCCTGGTCACCGCTGCTCAGTCCGTTTATGCGCGAAGTCGTGGAAGAGCTGGCGCGTACCGAGGATCTCAGCGAGGATCCGGACCTGTCCGCCCTGGACGCTGTGCGTCAAACGCAAAAAAGGATTTCGGCCTGGCCGGAGGCGCGGGAAATCCTCGCGGAAATCACGACAAGCCGTGAGGGCCAGCATTTCTTTCTGTTCCCCTTTGAAGGCCAGTCCGTGCATGAAAGTCTTGGCATGCTGCTCGTCTATCGCATGAGCCGGGTGCTGGCTGCGACCTTTTCCCTGGCGAGCAATGACTATGGACTGGAAATCGTCTGTTCCATTCCAGTGGAATGGAAGCACGATCTGATCAGCGGGCTCTTAAGCCCGGAAAACATGTATCAGGATCTGGAGTCCGCTCTGAATCATACGGAACTTGCACGGCGTAAATTCCGTGGCATCGCGCGCGTGGCCGGTCTCGTGCATCAAAATCTGCCGGGTCGTCGGCATAGTCAAAGACAGCTGCAAAGCAGCAGCGGACTTTTGTTTGATGTGCTCAGGCGTTTTGATCCGGGGAATCTTCTCGTCAGGCAGGCGGAACTTGAGGTGATGGAGGAGCAGTTCAACTGCGAGGGCCTCCATCAGGTTCTTTTGAAGCTGCAGAACACGCCCCTTCATTTTGAGCACACCCGCACCTTTTCCCCGCTCGCCTTTCCTCTTTATATGGAACGGGTCAGCGCGCAGATTTCCTCGGAGCAACTGGCCGATCGCATCGAAAGGATCAAAAATTCATGGAAACAGTCGAGCGGGAAATCCGTGGCGAGATCTTCGCGTTCCTCCCCGAAAAGGCCGTCCACTGGCCTCGGCGACGAACACTGATGGTCGCCGATCTGCACTGGGGCAAGGCTGAGATTTTTCAAATGGCCGGCATTCCGGTCAGCAGTGCGATTCTGCATGAGGATTTGCAGCGGCTGAAGTTCCTGGTCGACACCCTGCATATCGAACGGCTTGTGCTGCTCGGTGATCTGATGCACGGCGCCGAGGGTCTCACACCCGACGTGGATGCAGCGGTGCGCAGCTGGCGGCGATCCCTTTCCACCGAAATTCTTTTTATTCGCGGCAATCATGATCGCCATTTCACTCTGCCTCCCGCGTGGGAGATGGAGGTGGCCACCGAACCCTATGCCGATGGCCCCTTTCTCTTCCGTCATCATCCGGAATCCGAGCCGTCCACCTTTACCTGGTGCGGGCATCTGCACCCTGTTGTTCATGTCGGCTCACGCAAGGAACGCATGCGTTTGCCCTGCTTTTGGCTGCAGGCGGATTGCGGCGTTCTGCCTTCCTTTGGTTCCTTCACCGGTGGGGCTCCGATCCGTCCCGGGCGGCAGGACAGCATCCTCGCCATTACCGGGCCGGCGGTCTTTTGTCTGCAAAATGCCGCGGCTCATTAAAAAATTCGTTGTCTCTGGAGCCCGCCTGGGGTCAGATGGGGGAGGTTTTTGAGCCGCGACCCTGTGGAATGGACCAGAGAAAGACAATTATGCGTAACATCCATGCCTTCCTCGCCATTATCCTGTTATCTGTCCACCTCTTGAGCTGTGTGTCCCCCAGCCCTGATGGGCTCATCGAGCCCACGACGCCTGAACTGACAACGGAGAACATCGTGCAACGGATTCCGGCCCATGTGCCGGATCGGGTGGGCTGGGCGGATGATATTGCTTTCGCCATTCGTGCGATCGATCGGGAGCTGACGGCGGAACGTGTCTGTGCCGTTATTGCTGTGATTGAACAGGAATCCGGCTATCAGACCGATCCCGTGGTGCCCAACCTTCCCCAAATCGTCCGCGAAGGTTTGCGAAAAAAATTCGCAAAACTGGGTCCACTTGCCGAACCGGCTCTGAATACGCTTCTGTCGGGCAAGGCGCCGGGCAGCTCGCAAACTTTTCATCAGCGCATCAATAAACTGCGCACCGAACGCGATCTCGATCGCTTTTTCCGTGATATGGCCAACGCCTATCGGGAACGCATGCCGGGTCCCTATGCCATCGCCTCGGGCCTTTCCCTGATCCTGGGCAAGGGCTCGCTGCAAAACCTGAATCCCGTGACGACGGCCGGATCCATGCAGGTGAAAATTTCGTATGCGCGTGATCTTGAGGACCTGAAGTCCATGACCGACGAGCAGCTGCGCGAGTATCTTTACACGCGCATGGGCGGCATTCGTGTGGGCACGGCGCGCCTTATCGATTATCCGGCTTCCTATGATGACCTTATCTATCGCTTTGCCGACTTCAATGTAGGGATGTATGCCTCACGCAATGCTGCGTTTCAGGCCATGCTGAGCGATCTCACCGGACGAAAACTCGCCCTGGACGGGGATCTTCTTGTTTATGACGAGGACGGTGAACCGAAAGATATCGATTCGGAAAGCCTCAAGGCCATGCTCGCCTTTGGTGAAAAACATGATGTTTCAGCCTGGACCATCCGCCGTGATGCGCGGAAGGAAAAAAGCGCGGATTTTGAAGACACGGAGACCTGGGAAAAGGTACGCGAAGTCTGGGAGGCCAAAAAAAGGCGCAAGCCTCCCTATGCTCGGGTACCCGATGTGGAACTGGTCTCACCGAAACTCGCGCGTAACCGTTCCACGTCCTGGTTTGCCAATCGGGTCAAGCAGCGTTATCAAAGCTGTCGTGCCCGGGGCTGATCACAGAATATGGATGATGTCATATTCCTTGCGGCTGGCATCGGTTTTCACGGTCACCGTATCACCGACCGTTTTGTTCATCAGCGCCTGGCCGAGCGGCGCCTGAGGCGTCAGAACCAAAACCGGTCGCCCCTCCCATTGCAGGGTGAAACCGGCGCCCAGAGGCAAAATAAAATAGAGGGAAGGACGTCCGTCCTGCTCCAGTTCCACGAGTGCCGTGGGGGCGATGCGATCCTGCTCGGTGAAATTCCGGATCACCATGGTCTGAAGCAGCGTGAGCATGGCTTTCAGTTCCTGCAGCCGTTCGCGCTGGGCACCCGCCAGATACGAGGCTTCCAGCCCGCGCGTATCATATTTATTTTCCGGTTTGCTTTCCGGATGGGTGGCGGCTTCCGAGGCGCTGTCCAGCGATTTTTGCAGCACCTGAATTTCCTCTTCGATCAGAGGCATCAGTTGTTCCACGAGCCGGGTTTTCTGCTTGGACATTGGCCTCTCCCATGTGAAAGGTGAATTTTTACAGGATCGCGTCGGTTCTGTCCATGGCATCACTTTGGCTGAAGTGGGAACTTTGACGGTGCTAGCGTCCCTTGCAAAATTGCGGTAAACATTCTGAAAGCGCGGAGGAAGGAAAGGAATGAACCACGTAAAGTTTGGGCTGGGCTTTGTCCTGATATTGGCCATGATCCTGGCCGCTTCATCCATATTCTTTGGCGGCCGCGAGGAACCGGAGCCACCTGAGATGTCGGAGATCCTGGAGGGGCAGCAGCCGGAGCCGGTCAGCAAAACCCAGGCGCAGGAAGTGGAATCCATCGCCACGGAACGCGGCATCAGTGAGCAAAGCCTTGATGGTGAACTGAACACGACGATCACAGAAGAAGAGGTCGAGGAACCCGAGAGCAACCTCGAAAGCGTTTTCATGAACCTGACGCAGGAAATGGCCCGACGCGGCTATGCCCAGGGCCTGAGTGAATGCATCGAAGGTCAATTCCGGGAGAATCAGGGCATCGAAAATCCCAAGGACCTGGACGCCATGCTGCAAACCTGTGAGGGGGAATTCAAAGTGGGACCTCAGCAACGCCAACAGATCCGTGATGTGGTGCTGCAGGCCATTGCAAAGGCTCAAAACAGACCGGAGGACTTGGATAAAACCAGTGTCCATTAGGAAACCTGATCGCAGCCTGCAATTGAGCCTCCATGGCATGGGGGCATTCGCCTTGCTGCCCAGCAAGGTGGAAATGATTCGGGTCAACGATCTGGAAACCCGGCTCCATCCCAGGATTCCCTTCCCTCATAAACATAGCTTTTTTCAGTTGGTCGTTATTCAGCAAGGTCAGGGCTGGCACGAGATCGATTTCAATAGACATGAGGTTGAGGCGGGCCTGATTTTCAATGTGAAGCCCGGTCAGGTTCATGCCTGGGAATTGAGTTCGGACACCAGGGGTTTTCTGGTGGAATTTGAATTCAGCGCCATCCGAAAGGTGCAGGCTCCCGACGATCACATGGCCCGAATCTACGCTATTCCTGACGTTTTGCGCCCGAGCGATGATCAGTTCGAAAGCGTCCTGCATCTTTGCCGTGACATGATACGGGAGCAGAAAGAGCGCCATCGGGAGTGGGAAAACATTCTGCAGCTCAGGCTTCTCACCTTCATCTTTCTCATCTTTCGATTTTCTCCGGCGCAAGCCATTGCCGTCGAGACGAGCGGAGTCATTCATAATTTTTTTGATCTGGTGAATACTTTCTACGTCCGGCATCACAACATCGAATTTTATGCTGAGAAATTGGGACTGACACCCAAAGCTTTGACCATGCGTGTGACCCGGGCCTGTGGTTTTCCGCCCAAGAAGATCATCCAGGATCGCTGTCTTCTGGAAGCAAAACGCCTTCTGGCTTATTCCTCCTTGCCAAACAGCGCTGTCGCAGCCAAGGTCGGCTTTACGGATCCCAATTATTTCGCGCGACTGTTTCGGACCAAAATCGGCATGACGCCCAGCGAGTTTCGATTGAGCCAACAGGAGCCCTAGCACAAATTTCCCACTTTCCAGCAATAATGTAACATTTTGATAATGTTTATCTTTTTTGTTTTCATGACTCGGAATCTGACGTAAAAATCAGATATCTGTGAATTCTGTCACGTTCGATACCGCTGACAGGTGGAGATCCCATGTTACGAAAGATTCTTGCTCCGGCCCTGACATTTGCCGGAATCATGTTCATGTTCTTCTTTTGGTATAAAGTCATCCCGCTGGAAGCCCGGTTTGTGGAATGGCAACGCGATCCTTGGAAAGTGTGGCAGATGATGGCCGGATGGGCTGTCGTCGGAGGCTTGAGCTGTTTCCTGATGGCTCGGCACATCGCCGACTGGGCCATGAAAGTCGATCTCCTCACGCCCGAACACAGTGATCCGGATCTGGAAAAAGCGAAGCTGGCTCTCGATCAGGCGCAGGAACGCCTCAAACTGGTCAGGACGCCTGAGCTTGGGATTTTTAATGGCGAAGAGATCAACGCTTATATCGTGGGGCCGCGGCTGCAGAACAGCACGCTGGCGCTATCGCGAGGTGCTGTCCAGAAGCTCAGTCTGGAGGAACTGGAGATCCTGATCAGTCGCGAGCTTCTGCATCACAGGAGCGGTGACTTGCGAGCCCTGGCCCTCATGCAGGGAATGCTGTTTGCGTTTACGCTTTATGTTGCCAGAATGCTGGCTTTTCTATTGGGTACGAGCCTGCGGCAGACTGAGGAGGAACAGACATCGTCGCAAGGCGTTGAGATGGTCGTGACCTGTGCTTTGCTTGTGGTGCTGACGCTTCCAGGCGCGGTTGTGTTCTGGCTGTTCAGTCGCTCGAGTGCTTTGCGGGCGGATGAGGCGGTTGTTGGGGTTTTTGGCAGGTCAGCGTATGCGACTTTTCTGTCGAACCTTACGCCTCATCATCCCCCGCGTTCCGAGATTTTTTCGGATGTGTTCAAGTTGCAGAGCCAGACGTTTCCCAGGTGGCTGCGCGGGCTGTCGCTGCAACCGGCTTTGGACTCACGGATGAGGCTGGTGCAGGGCCTTTCAGACAAGACCCTTTAAAACCTTCTGCACCATCGCGGCCCGTAGAGGCAGCACCCGATAGGGAGAGCAGCTCAGGTAGTTGATGCCGTTTTCCAGGCAGAAATCTATGGTATCCGGATCCGCTCCCTGTTCGCCGCAAATGCCGAATGATGTATCGCGTCTGACAAAGCGTCCTCGATGGACAGCGAGCTCAATCAGCTCCTTGACCGCAGGGTTCAGTCTTTCGAAGGGCAGATCAGGAAAGATCCCTTCCTCAACGTAGAGAGGAAGATACTTCATGCAATCATCACGGGAAATGCCAAGGGCCGTCTGAGTCAGATCATTGGTGCCAAACGCGATGAAATCGCTCATCGGTGTAATCTGCTGGGCCTGCACTGCGGCCGAAGGCAATTCCACCATGGTCCCTGCCCGGATTGGCACGCGGTCCTCATAAGAAAGTCCGAGCTCCTGCCGGATGTCCTCATCGAGTTTAAAGACCCGGGCCCGCATCCTGGCCAATTCCCGAGGACTGCTCACAAGAGGGAACATGATGCCCGGAGCTACGGCTTTGCCATCACTCTGAACGCGATAGGCAGCCCGGAGGATCGCACGAATCTGCATGTCATAGATTTCCGGCCTTAGAATTCCAAAGCGGCAGGCACGGAGACCGAGCATGGGGTTCGATTCATGAAATGTGGCGGTTTTGGCTTTGATCTGTTCCTTGGTCAGCCCTGGTACGTCCTGCAGCGATTGGAAAAGGTCAGCAAACTCAGCCTCATTATGCGGCATCAGCTCGTGAAGCGGCATATCCATCAGGCGAATATTGGCTTCGCGTCCATTCAGAACCGTGAAGATATCGCGAAACCCGGTCTCCTGCATCGCTTCCAAACGGCGCAGACTGCCTTCATAGGCGGCAGGATCATCAAGGAGAATAATGCGACGGATTTCCCTCAGGGCTTCAGGCTGGATCAGCATATTCTCGGTTCGGCAAAGCCCAACGGCTGCGGCTCCGAAAAGCAGGCCAACTTCGGCGTCTTTGGCTTTATTGATGTTGACGCGAACTTCCAAAGGCACCTTCTTTTCCTGCAGAACGCGGGAGAAGAGCTTCGCGGTCAGCTTGATAACCGTTTGCTGATCCGCGTTGTTGGCCAGTTCACCGCGTCCAAAATAAAGGCGGCCTTCGTCCGTGGCTTCCATGGTCATCAAGGTCCCGGGAGTGATTTCCCGCTGATTGATCTGAACCACATTGCGCGCATGATCGACGTTCAGGCCCTCAAAACCGACAATGCAGGGAATGCCATTGGCTCTGGCAACCACAGCCGCATGGGACGAGGTCCCTCCTTTGCGGGTGATCAAACCTCTGATGACATCCAGACCAGCCGTATCCTTGATCAGAAGCTCATCCGTAATAAGGATAACGCTGGCATCCTGTCCTTCGCTTTTGGCTTTTTCATGCCACGCGACCGCATCCTTGGTATTGAAAAACACGTGACCCGCAACGGTTCCAGGCGATACCGTCAACCCTCTCGATTGGCAGCTTTCCAGCTCGACTCTCGATTTTTCGCTGAGGCTGTCGTGGAGCAGGACCTCGACATCCTGCGGGTCAATGCGCAAGGCCGCCTCTTCAGGGCTCAGCATGCCTTCCGTATAGAGCGTAAGCGTCGACATCAGATTCGCTTTGGGACTCAAGTCAGCCTTGTTGAAATCAACAAAGTAGACCTGACCTTCGGCATTGGAAACGAAATGGGCCTCCACATCGTAGCCGAGCGTCTTCACAACTTTGGGCAAAATACCTTTGATGGTGTGCAAGGAGTCGGGAGCAAACTTCTCCAGCGTCATCTCATTCTGATCAGGCCGCTGGCTTTGGCTGATCAGCGTGGCCTTCTGCTGCAAGGCTCCGGCTGTATAAGTTCCGTAAACCACATTTTCCCCGGAAAAGGGATGGCGGCTGAAGGCCACGCCTTCGGAGGATTTGCCGAAGACGGTGCAGTCGATATGAGCGACGAGGAAGATCTCCCTGGCTGTCGTCTCGTTGGCGAAGCAAAACGCCCGGAGAGCTTCGACCAGCTGAATTTCCTTCTGAGCTGGAAAGGGTTTCTTTGACTGCTGGCTGGCCGCACGGTAATACCGCATCACGAAGTCGCCGAAGCTTTCCTCGCTGACCTTCATCAGGTCATCTTCACCCGTTTCCCGATCCCACTTCATGTTGAACATTTCTCTGAAGTTGAGACTCAGGCCCTGCACAATCGCAGTATAGCTTTCCATCATATCGACAAACATGGTCAAGGCCTTTTGTTTGCCGAAGAAATGGATGAGGCTTGCCAGGTTCTCGAGGCTGCATCCAAGGTTGCGCACCTGGTTGCCATAGTTGTCCTCGACGGTGATGAAGAGAGGAGCTTCTTTGCTGCCGAATTCCCTTTGGGTCAGGGCTTCATAGCGATCCAGGACGGCGCTGAGTTCGATGAAGAAATTCTGCTGAGGAGTTTTCCGCAGATGCTTCACAGTATTGGGCGTTACAAAACTGCGTGGGATCATCGGAACGTCGTTGTAAAGCAATTCGCTGATCTGCTTCAACCGACCAAATTTACGACCTTTGGCCGCTTCCATGTAGTCCTTGAGATAATCTTTGGGAGTCCCATGATCCAGAGCCCAAAAGAAGGTTCCAATGACATCGAGCCCAGCGTGAACCAAACTATCCAATTTCAGCTGTGACATGTCATCACCCTACCTTGTCCATCTGAGTATATTTATTGGTGGCCTGTGCCAGTTCCTTGACAAAGTCTTCATGGGGTGGCTGGGGCCCGAAGAATTCATAGCGAATGGTCTCACCGTTTCGGATGCTCGCGGCCCAAATGGAATCGGAATTGACCGTAACTTTTTCGATATTCTCGCGTATGACCGTCATCGTCACCTGGCCAGGGTATTGCCGAATGACTCTGGCGATAAGATTGGCATTGCCAGCATGCACGAAGGTATCCAGCTTATTGACTTTGACGTCGAAGCTGTACACGGGTGTGGTCATGTCGATGCTGACGCCATTGGAGCGGTTGTGGACGTTCTGGCGAGTTCTCGCGGCCTTCTGTTCGGGCTTGAACTCAGGTTTCTCGTCGGGAATGAACTGGACCGCATCCAGCAGTTCGATGACGCGCTCGAGCGCCGACGATTCCTGGGCCAACGTGCCTTCACCTTTGACTGTCTTCAGATAGACCGAAACCAGAGTTCCAGCCGGCAGGTCCTGCATTCTTTCCCAATCGCTCCGGCTCGCTGCATTGATCAACCGGACATCGAAGCGACCGTCGTCATCCACTATGGTGCAAACCAGGGTGATCTGGAACTGCTTCCAGCCACCGAGCGCACGATAGAGATAGGATCCACGATGGGCACGTATCCCTTTGTTGAGCACGCTACTGGCCTGCGTCTGATCCTGAAGTGAATAGTTGGCAATCGCCAGGAGAGCCTGCGGCAGCTGCTTGTCAAATAGCGAGACCAGACTTTTGCGATTCTGTGGGTCATTGACGATATCGCCAAGACTGAGGCCTTGCTTGATGCCTTCGCAGCAACGGCTAATCTTTTGAAGGCCAGCGATGAGTTTATTCAGATCGTCGGTGGTCTTTGCGTATTTGAAGAGCGTTTCCAGCGAGCAGAATAGTGCTGACATGCCAGCCTCACTATATCGAAGGGTAACCAAGTCAAACGCAGTGCCTGAGTTTTAGAATGGAGGACCTATCCTCAACCCTATTATAAGGGTTCAGTCCAGAGAATACCAGGAAGAGCCTTCGCTCTTCCTACTGAGTGCCAAATCTTTGACGGTGAGACCTGAGCGGTCAGGAAGCCTTGGGCTTCTTGAGGTCGTCTTTCATGATCACGCGGCGACTCTTACCCTGAGCCCTGGTTTCCTTGCGCTTCGGCGCGTCGCCGTATTCACGAGCTTTGGCTGAATACTCGGTATTGAGCTGCTCATCCATGCTCTTATCCACGGCTATGTTGGACAAGGAGAGGATGAATTTGGTCATGATAACCTGCATCTTGTCTTTGGTAATATTATAGTCTTTCATCGTATTCGCATGGATGGAGAAGAGGATGCCGGTATCGACTTCCCGCGGATCCGGATGGGTACCGATGAAGAACTCGCGATCCGCCTCGAGGAAATCAGCCTGCTCCTTGAAGAAATCCCGGTTTTTCCGGTTCACCAGCAGGCCCTTTTCTTTCTTCCTGAGGTCGTTGATCTTTTTATCGAACTCAGCAATTTTACGCGTATACTCCTGAATCATTTTCTCCTTGGCCTGGTCGTTGACGTAGCGCATGGAGAAGGAGAAGTATTCGTCAGGTGCTTCCTCGCCCTCACAGAGGAGGTATTGGCTCATGGTAAAATCAAGAGCATTTTTATCGTTTTTAACGTACTTTGGCTTCATGCCGGTATTGGAGACGATCTCCGAAAGATTGTTGACCGCAAAGTCCCAGGAGTAACGCTGAAGGGTCCGCCCATCCTCGGTCTCCATGGTGCCGGATTCCTCGTTCAGCGGATGGCTGAGTTCGTGATCCGAGAGGTTGACCGTGAAGATGACTCGCTCCCGGTGTGGGTTGCGGGCATCTTCCTGCTCCAGGTAAACCACCGCGCTACGGGAAAGTGAGGCTTTGATCTGACGGTTAAAGCCACCGACGCCCCTCAGCAGCGTATTGATCTCGTCGACCCGCTGCTGGATGGTTTTGGTCATCGAAGATTTGGTGTGCTGCAGACCGCTGACAAACGCGTTCTCCACACCACACATGTTCAAATATTCGTACATCAACGGCCCGATGTGGCCTGGCTTATGGTGAGGCTTGGCTCCCTCCAGTTCGCACTTATGCTCATAGATGGCCCGGTTGATCACCCGCTCGATGCTTTCCTTCTCCACTTCCTTATAGGTCTGGGTCAGGAATTCGGCCAGGGCTCGCTTGTTCTCAGGATATTTGAGATATTCGATGAGCTTCGAAGTGTCTTCACGGTATTTGTCAGGCGTCGAGTGCGAAGGATCGTGATAGTAATCCTCGTCATACTCTTCACCTTGCGCTGGCGCGCTCTTTTGCGATTGCTCAGGAGCAGGAGCATTGCCTTCGCTTTTACTCTGATCATCATCCAGGTTAAAACGCTTTTTGTTCTCAGTCACGTCACATACTCCTTAAAACTAAAGACTTTGCGGAAGCATGGCTCCTGTACGGGATTACAGGGATAGGGTCGGATGATCTTCGCTCTGCCTTTAGGTTGATGGGCCTTGGTTAATTTTTCCTTAATATTATTCACCACATGTGTCTTAACTACTCTTCCGCCTGCGTACCGGCCGAAGATGTTCGACATCCACTTCGTATTCGATTACGTCTTCATTGGCCGCGAGGCGCTGCTTTTGCCTTTCCAGGCGGCCCCGTTCACCGTCGTCTTTGACCATCAGATCGAGGTATGTACTCACAATCATCTGCAATTTGTTTCTGATGAGATGATAGTCCTGGGTGCTGGAGAGTTCGAGGGTCAGGAGTATGCCCTCGCCGAGCTGCTTGGGATCAGGAACGGTACCCAGGAAGAAATCCTGCTCGTGCCGTACGGATCTTAATTCCCGGGCGATTTGGTCCCGCTGGGCCGAACCAGTCTGTTTCATCAGTTTGTGCTGCAGGGCATGCACCCGTTCCTGGTAGAACAGTTTCATTTTCTCATAGTTGTCGACGCCGATTTTGAGGCGCTCAGGGGTTTCATATTCGAGTCTGATCGCGAAATATTCATCAGGGGAGGTCGTGCTGACCAATTCCTGGCGCATGACGAGCAGGCGATCCTGCCTATCATTTTTCACATAGGTAACCTTCAGACCACCATCATTGAGAATCTGGGTCATGGTTGCGACCGCATGATCCCAACAGTCGCTGATCGAGCCGTCTTTGGAGAACCAGCTTGGGTCCAGATCATCCTTCCGCATATGGACCGAAAGGATCATCATATCGCGATGCTTCCTTTTATGATCCCGGAACTGGAGATAGGCAGCGATGTACTTGGCATACCATGGGGCAACCTGTTCGTGGATTCCGGAACCTTCATGCAGGGCATTCCGGATTTCCTGAGCCGCACCTTCAGCCGCCCGATCCAGACTCTTTTTCGCGAAACCAAGCGTCTCGACGAAGGCTGCTTCGGCCTCCTTGATGCTGAAGGTGTCCTGCAGCAGGTCGCTGATGTTCGATGGCTCGTGGACATCCGTCTGGTGCTCCTGATCCGACTCCCGCATGGTATTCAACCGGGAGATAATCGAATCGACCTTCTCAGTCTCGAGCTCTTTGTAGTAGTCGAGGAGAAAGAGATGGAAGCGCCGCTTGTTGGTCGGATCCCGAAGGAACTCGGCGAATGCCCCCGCGATCTCGTTCATATCCTCATCGAGATCGGTTGGGCCTTTCGCCTGGTTCTGCTTGGTGTCGTTGCTCATAAGTGTATCCTGCCTCAGATGATCAGGCCGACTCTTCATTGAGAGAATCGCGATATTTTGAGCGCTGTGTCGGTAGATTGCTCAGCTGCTTGTCCATGGACCGGTCTTCCGCGATGCGACTCACAGAAAGGATGAATTTGGTCATGATGACCTGCATTTTATCCTTGGTGAGGGAATAGTCCTTCATCGTATTCGAATGGATGGAAAAGATAAGTCCAGTATCCATTTGATCCGGGTCCGGGTGGGTCGCCAGGAAAAATTCGTAATCCTTCTTGACTCGGATAAGTTCAGCCGACAGATCCTCACGGGTGCGCTCTTTGGTGAAGCGTCCGTAGATTTTCTTCTCAAGCTTCTTGATCCTGGTTTCGTAGGATCCAGCCTCTTTCTTGAAATCTTCTTTGAGCTTTTTGCGGGTATCCTCATCACAGTACTTGAGGTCGAATTCAAAGAATTCATCAGGAGTCTTCTTGTTGCGCGGCACGAGGTACTGGCGCATCGAGAGATGACACGTCTCTTTATCGTTCTTCACATATTTTGGCTTCAAGCCGGTATTGGAGACGATGGTCGAAAGATTGTTGACTGCATCATCCCATACCCATCTTTGCAGGGTTCGGCCATCCTCCAGCACTTCGGTTTTCGCACCGCCGTCCATCGCCAAATGGAGTTCAAAGTCAGCGATGTTGATCGTGAAGATCACGCGTTCCCGGTGATGGTTCCGCGGGTCTTCCTGCTCCAGATAGATCACCGAACAGCGGGAGAAGGAAGGTTTGATCTGGCGATTGAAACCACCCACGCCTCTGAGCAGCGTGTTGATCTCATCGACGCGTTGCTGGATCGATTTGGTAAGGGACGATTTGGTGTGCTGAAGTCCGCTGACGAAGCTTGACTCAACACCCACCATGTTCATGTATTCATAGACGAGAGAACCGATGTGGCCAGGCTTGTAGTAAGGCGTCTCACCCTCTACATTGCTCTTTCTCTCGTTCTCGACGCGGGAGACCTGTCTCTCGACGGACTCGCGCTCATATTCCTTGTAAGTCTTCTCGACAAACTCAGCAATCTTACGCTTTTCTTTGGGGTATTTGAAGAAGTCGATAAGATTGCTCGTATCTTCCTCGAAGTCGGCATTGTTCGTTTCGAACATATCTTCAGAATTGGGCACGGGAGCATCCTTGAAACCACTGTCTCCCTCGTTGTCATTATTGAACCGGTTGCGGCGATCGTTGGTCATGATATTTCTCCCAGGTATTTCAAGAACTCCTTCGGTGAAGTGTATGTTCACTTTAGGGGCAAGGGATGGATAATTGACGGATTTTCCGCATACAGGTTGGTGATAGCGCCAAAATTAAAAATCAACGTGCCTGAAAGCAGGGCCTTACGATTATTTGGATGACTTATCATATAACATATTGAAATAATTATATAAAATAAGACAAGTTCGACAGCCTCACAAATTCGAGAATCCGCGCCGATAGCAATTTTATGTTGAACCAGGTATCTCCAGAAAGAGAACAAGGTCATTTTTATGAGTATGCGGATTAGATTTATTGCCTGTCTTTTCCTGGGCCTTTCGCATTTTGCCTGCCAGGAGAATAAGACGACGGTCTTTATCGTTGACACCTCGGGCAGCATGAAGAAGGACGGCTTGCTGGATAACGTCAAGCAGTCCATGAAGAAACTCAGCTTTGATTACCACGAGGGTGATACGTTCACCCTGATCACATTCGACAGCGAGACCAGGTTTGAGCTCTCCCAGGTCGTCCGCACCAATAGTGATCTCTATGAGTTGAATAGCAGGATCGATGCGATCCAGGCCAAGGGCAACTGGACCAATTTAAAGGGAGTCATCGATTATTCCTTGGATCTCGTGACGCGGGAGTTGCTGGCGAAAGACAGCCAGCGCAAGGTCGATATTGTCCTCTATACGGACGGCATTCATGATCCGCCGCCGCATCTCAAGGGGAAGGAAGAGCTCAATTTCGAACAGCTCTTCCAGAAGTATTTTTCCAAAACTTCCAATCAGCCCTGGTTCGTCTATTATGTGGAACTCGACAAGGTTGATAGAAGCCTGGCCGAGGCCATTCAGGCTTCCCAAAGAGGCCGCCTGGTGGGCAAAAGCGAACTCCAAACCGGGATGAACTTCACGCAAGAGGTCCGTCCCGATCAATGGCCCCTTGCTGCTGCGGTCGCGTTCGGATTGCTCATCGTGGGGTATGCTGCTTACTTCAAGCGGACAGCCTTTAAGAGAGGTCTGCTGGTTCCCGATTCGAAATTCCGCGATAACGTCATCGATCTGTCCAAGATTCGGCTCCCGCCGTTTGGCAGAAGCATCAAAATAGGAAGCCAGGGCGAGGTCAATCATTCGGTGGCGACGCGGCAGGCCAGGATCGGAATCGGCTTATCGGGAGCTGTTTATCTGAAGCCGGTTAGCGGAAGCCTGGTCTACCTGGATGGTCAGCTGATCGACAAAAAACAAAAGCTCCAGGACGGGCAAAAGTTTGACATCAACGGTCATGCCTTCACTTACCATGACCGGAAGGCTTCCTGAAAGCTGAGGGAGCCTGCCGGCTCCTTCACTCATCAATCCGCCACTGGAAAAAACTGCTGCTTCTCCCCAATCACATGTCCCGCAGGAATCGGTTTCCCCAGTTCCTCGATCGTAAAGACCTCAGGCCCAAGGCGCAGCGACTCGCGCACCTTGTTCATGGTGTCCGGCACGAAGGGATGGAGCATGATCATGATATTCTTCAGCACATAAAAGCAGGAAAACAGCGCATCGCGACGGCTTTCCTCGGGCTGCCGGTCGTCATGCGGTTTGAACTGCGTGAAAAGGCTATTGATCTGTCGCGCATAGTTTTCGATGGCAAAGAGCAGGGTGGAATACTCAGCCCGTTCCATCGACCGCAGATAGCGCTTCACCATGTTGGTTGTTTCCATCAGGACCTTTTCCATCAGCACACCGTCAGGCACCTTCCCATCAAACTTGGAATGCGCCGCCGCAATCGGCTTTTCAAAGGCTGCATTCATGGGGCCGGCCAGGAAGCGATTGCGCTCCTTGAAGGTTTCAAAATCAAAGTTTGAACTCTTCTCGGGCAGACTCAAAAGAGCCAGGAAATACCGCACCTGATCGGGATGGAAGCCCTTTTCATCCAGCAGCTGATCCCCGGAATAAAAGTTGCCGCGCGACTTGCTCATCTTCTCTCCGTCCACCATCAGATGGTAAACGCTGAAGATATCGGTGAGCTGATAATCGCCGTCCTGAGGCAAACGCTCCGGATTATCCTGCGTGCCGAGCCAGAGGGCACCCTGCATGATCGTATAGAAGAACACATTGTCCTGACCCAGGAACTGATACACGCGGGCCTTGGGATCACGCCAGAACTCTTTGTAGGTTTCAGGATCCTTGCCCTTCGCCTTCAGCGCCACCTTGGAAAAGGAAATCGGCGCAATCAGGGAGTCCGGCCACACATAAAGGGTCTTGCCCTTGGTTTCCGGTCCCATTTCCTCGGGCAGGGGAATGCCCCAGGTCACGTCCCGCGTAATCGAGCGATGCGCCCAGCTGTCGATCAACTCGCTGGGAATGCCGCTTTTATGGAGCTCGGCCTGACCGCTGGCGAGGTCCTGCTTATTCTCAAAGGTCAGCGCCACCTTTTTCCCGGCCGCATACTTGCTCTTATGCTTCGGCAGCGTAGCCTTGATTTCCTTGTATTGGGCTTCGAAAGTATTATCAAACCGCAGCGAAGGCAGGACGGTCTCGATCACTTCGGTAAAGACGGCCTTGCGCCATTTCTTTTCCTTGCCCTGCACCCAGACCCGCAGCTGTTCGGACACGCGCCACATATCAAGCCACCAGTGCAGCGTATCGCGCAGCTCGGGGGTGGCATCGCTCAAGGCACTGCGGGGATTTTGCAATTCAGTGGGATCATAGTGGCTGCCGCAGCGATCGCACTCGTCGCTGTAGGCATCCTTGTTATCGCACTTCGGATTCGGGCATTCACCGCGCACGAAGCGATCCTGCAGAAAACGATCCAGCTTGGGATCGTACCACTGCCGGCTGACCTTTTTATTCAGCATTCCATTGCGATCGAGACGCCGCAGAAAATCCTGGGCCGTTTCCTTGTGAATGGGAAAACAGTCCGGATGTGAGGTGCCCGTATAGATATCAAGGCCAATATGATAGCGCCTGAGGGTGTCCTGCTGCTTTTCGCGGATGCTGCTGATGAATTCCTGGATGGTTTTACCGGCCTGCATGGCGGCCAGTTCGCTGGTGGAACCGTGATCGTCCGTACCGCAGACATAGAGCACATTCTCAGCGCCGATCAGCATGCGCAGCCAGCGGGCGTAAATATCCCCTGGAATCTGCGCACCGGCCAGGTGACCGAGGTGCAGAGGACCGTTGGCGTAGGGCATACCTGCAGTAACAACCGCGCGACTGGGGCGTTCCACCTGAGCCTTCAGCCCTTCGATGTCAAGGGGGCCCCGCGCTTCCTGATGAGATGTATTCAAAGTGACTTATCCTTTCCTGGGACTTCCGGCGTAGCAGCCCTGCGAGCTGCCCGCACAAGATAGCCCAGGACAGGCGTTCAATTCACTCTTTTTTCGCGGACGGGAAAGTCCACGTTGTCCTTGATCCACTTGAAAAGGCGCTCCTGCTTTTCAAAGGGCGTGCCCTTCAAAAAGATATCCGGCGCCTGCCACTGGGCCATGACCTTGTCATCCTGGGTCCAAACCCGCACGCGCTTCCGCGGCACTTCGTTCTGCCAGGCGTCGCCGGTGACAGCCGACGTATACAGCACCCGAACCGTCATTTTTCGGGTCAGGTTTTCGAGCGGTTTCAGGTCCAGCATCTTGTAATTGGTTTTGCCTTTGGGCGTCGGGGCATCGGGTATGCCATCGGAAAAGAGAATGACCTCGGTCGGTTTCATCATGAGCTTGCGGTTCTTGATGAACGTCGCCACCTGATCGAAGTAGGCGTTGAAATCGGTGAACTTGTTGGTGACTTTTGCGGGAAATATCTTCCGCAGTTCCTTCTCGATCTCATCGATTTTTTTGTACTGAAAGGTCTGGATCGGGAAAAAAGTCTTGGCCTCATCCACCGTGGCGCCACCGATCGGCCCCACAAACAGCGAGCCCGGCACTTTCAGATCGCCAATGCCATGCAGATGCGCATAAAGATAGTGCGCCGCAAATTTAATGGAATCATCGAAGTACTTGCGACTTTTGAAGGATCCGCTGATATCCATGCCGACGAACATCACCATGTTGCCCTTGGGCGTGTCCTTGTCGTCGTCATCATCATCTGCGATCGCGGGACTGGGCCCACAGAGCAGAAGAACGAGCCAGAGACGCAAGAGCTTTTGGGAAAGTTTCATTGCTTAATCCTTTCTCACCGATTGGCGAGCTTTTTCAATCAGGTCCCTGGTATCCAGGATGTCCTGAAAGCTGCGGAACGGCAGTTGAAAGAGGTGATTGCCCCCGATCAAAAGCGTACAAAAGTTGATACAAACCGCCAAAATTTGCAGAGGCGGCACCAGGAATGAACTCAGAACATAATCCCCTTTGGCCTGGACCCAGTCCATTTCCTCGCGAAATTCGGTCATCGCGCTGTGAATATAGACCATCATGGGATTCTGATTTTTACCCGCAGCCGGTGAACCGCTGCGCACGCTGCCTGTCATGTCGATGCCGGTTCTTTGAATCATCGCCAGCAGCATGGGAATGGCCGAGGCCCCGAATAGGAACCAGGTCATACAACGAATCCCGAACCAGACCGCGAAGGCGATGCCCAGGGTTCCGATGATGCCGAGTTCAAAATCATCGCCGGCATGCTGCGCAAACCAGGGCACCAGGGCGTCGACGAATTCACGATAAAAGAGCACGGTTTCCACCGCGGCCACGATGATTTCAATGACGGCATAGGCGAACACCGCGCCCCAGCGTTTTTCCTTCATGGCCTGGCCCAGCGTGTGGATCACCGCATAGGAGCCGAGCACGAAGAAGGTGAAGACCACAAAGAGGCCAATTCTCAGGGCGATGCCGCCCTGGAACTCCCCGTCGCTGAAGCTTTCCATCACATTGACGACCAGGTCATGCATCACGAAGGTAAAGATCGCGGCTTCGACAAAGGTCCAGACGACCATCATCATGATCGCCGGCCAGGGAATGCCGCGTTGAAAGCTGGTGTTGGAGACCTCACCAAAGGCCCGCATGGGAAAGAGCAGGAGGTCCTTCGCCATCAGGAGCGAACCCGTCACCACAAGGCGGACCAGTCCATAGGCCCAGCCAAAGAGGTTGAGGACAAAGCGAATGATGCCGCCCCAGAAATAAAAGATGGATCGGCCGAGGTCCCACCAGGTCAGGAAAAAGGCCGAGATGAATTCCCGCCTGTTTTGCCTCACGATGATGGAGACAATGTTTGGGACCGATACCCAGCAGCAGAAGACGATGGCTGCGGCCGGGAAGAGCAGCAGAATGCGTTTGGCCAGGGCCAGGCTGAGCGGATCCTGGGCGCCCCAGACGAACTGAAACACATCAGTCTGAAAAAACATGGGGAAAATAAGGGCCGCGACCACATATTTCCACGGCGATTCCAAGTTCTCGAGCATGCCTCTACCTCGCGACAGGAAGATATCTTTGCTTTCAGTCTAGCATGGGCTCAGAAGCTTCAGGATGGGCAGGAATTGCAGTCTGAACGGGGGTCAGCGCGAGGTTTTGCGCTGGGGTTTGAGAACCCTGAAGAGAGCGATCATAATCAGAAGAAGACCGCTGCCAAAGAGCAGGATATGAGCGGCGGTGTCCCAGTGGAAGCGTTTGAGCAGCATCGAACCGAGCGCGGCGAAAATCAGCAGAACGAACAGGAGCTGCAGGCTTTCATTGCGGGAACGATGGGCGAGGGAAGCGCCGAGCTGCGCGCCACCGATGGCTCCCACCATCAGGAGCAGGGCGATCGGAATATTCGAAAGGCCCGCGGCCCCATAGGCCAGAGCCCCATAAACGCTCGAGAGAAAAACGGTGGCAAGACTGGTGCCGACGGCTTCCTTCAGGCTGCAGCCGCCTAAAAAGACAAAGGCCGGAATATAGAAAAAACCCCCACCCAGACCGGTCAGGGCGGATAAAATACCCACAAGGAAACCCACCAGCGAGGGAGCGAGCAAGGGAATGGGATGGGGATGTCCACGCAGGGTGAGAGCCGGTCCGCGCGTCCACCAGCCCTGCATCGGCTTCCGGGCCTCTCCCGACTGTCCACCACGTAACTTACGCAGCATGGAAACACCGAGATAGGTCATGAGACCCATATAAAGCCAGGAGAGCCCTTCATCGGCATGCACTTCCCTGGCCCAGGCACTCATGATCAGACGTCCCACATGCACACCGAGCATGCCGGGGAGGCCAAAGATCACCGCCAGAGGCAGGGAAACATTTTTATTGCGCAGATGTTTAATGGAACCGGAAAGGGAAGCCCCGACCATTTGCGTCAGGGTTGTGGCCACCGCCACGGGCATGGAGAGTCCGAGAACGTGCAGAGCCGGCGTCATCAGAATGCCGCCGCCCACACCTAAAAGTCCGCTTAATACACCAATAGCCAGTCCGAGGAGGACCAGCCACGTCGGTGCAATCGGCAGGGATGAAAACCAGTCGCTCAAGCTTAGGCTTTCTTGCCATCAAGCAAAGACATCAGCTTGGCGCGCATTTCCGGATTGCCGAGGGCTGCGTGCAGTTTATATTCAAACGGAGTCAGCTCTTCGAGCTTGGCATCCCACCATTCCTGAGGAACCGTGGCCAGCGCTTCCGTGACGATGTCACTGAGTTCAACGCCTTTGACACCACGATCTTTCAGAGCCGTCTGGAACTGAGACAGTGGAGCGTTATCATCTTCAACCAGAGTCAGGCGGATTTTCTTGCTGCCCGCGGCCTGCGCTCCTGCGCGGTTATCCGCAGTCTCAGCGGCATCGTCCTGAGCTGCAGCGGCAGCGGCTTTGCCTTTTTTTCCAGTTTCCTTTTCCTGAGCTACTTCCGTCATATTTAATGACTCCCTTACAACAAATTCTACAGAGCCCACGTACTTTATAACAAAACGCGGAAAATACCAGTCCTCGGTTTTTTACCATACGAATTTACAGATGACCAGATACGATGCGCGACTATTTGGCAAAAAATTTCAGCTCACGACTGTCCTGCAGCTCACCATTGTTCTGGAGGCGGAGGAGGGTCACCAAAGTGAGTGAGGGAAGAAGGAGTGGGGTGGGGCTCATGAAGAAGGTGCGTTCGGGATGGCGTCCGATGTTTTGCAGCGGAATCCAGGATGTCCTGTCGGTTTCACAGCGCGCGCGGGCGCCGAAGCAAAGGGCCATACCGGCTGCCGTCGGGGCGGACGCCAGCACGTGCACAGCGTTCTCCTCGGGTCCGGCATCCAGCAGAGCGAGATGCAAATCGTTGGCAACCGGCTTCACGGTGACCGTGGGATCCTCGCACTGTTCGTCAGTGGCGAGGCCATGGCGCGCAAAGACCGTATTGATCAGGCAATGATTGGGTCCCGGCGTGGCGGGATTCTGATCATCATCATCGACCCGCAGAACGGCGGCATAACTTTCCTGATAGGAATCCACCGCGAGCAGATGCCGGAAGAAGAGGCGGCCGGCATCATGCGCGCCCCGGGTCGGTCCATAGCGTTCCATCAAAGCCTGCCGCAGTTCCCAGAAAGTGCTGGCAATGATGCCACCTTCATGGTGCATGGGCCCCATATCATCGGGATAGACGCGGGTATGGCTGAGATTCCGAATAGGGGACGGATCATCAAACACAAAGTAAGGGGCTATGGCCGGATCGTTATTGTAAAACGCGGCCACGACGTCGGCGAGTCCTTCCGAGAAAGCCGGATCACGGATCCCGCTGCTGCGTCCGACATGATCATCCAGGGCATGGCCCCATTCGTGATAGATCACATCGTTAAGCAGGGCCATGTTTGCGCAACCCTTGCCTTCCTTGTAGAGCAGCAGTTTTTGTTGTCTTGGGGAGTAGAAGGCGTTGCAGGATTGTTCGGCGAGATTCACGTTCACGATCAGCGCTTGACTCAGGAAGGGAGCGTCCGTGTCGGTCAGGAACTGTCGGGCATAGCGGTTGATTCTCTGCACAGCGACGAAGGCATTGACCGCGGCAAGCTTGGAATCATCATCCGGGAGAAAGAAACTTTCCGCCTGCTCCTGAATTCCCGCGAGGGTCAGAGTATCCGTCGCATGATTGTCAAATATCATCGCACGCGGTCCCGTCAGGCCCACACTGGATGGCTTGAATCCCGGCGGCAGCCAGGCTTCAGCACCCAGCACAAAATTTCCGCTGGGGCCATTGGCCGCGCTGAAGGACAAGGGGTAGTCGCGTGGTCCCTCTTCGGCATAGGATCGTTTCAAAGCTCGGGTAAAAATAGGCTTGGCATGCACCGCCAGCGGCCAGGCGTCCAACCACACGGCTTCTTCCGGCAGCAGGGTTGCCTGGAAATGTTCGCCGTCTATGCTCCATTCGAAGACGACTCCTTTTTGCCAAAGAAAGCGGCCTTCCTCCAGAAAGGGGATCCATTCGTGATCCACGCGCTCGACGACAAGATCACTGCGGCCCGTCAGATCCTCGAGCCAGACAGCACTTTCGTCGGCCCGATCTCCTCCGTCGGCCCGATCTCCTCCGTCGGCCCGATCTCCTCCGTCATCCCGCGGAGCGGGAGCGGGACCGGTCACATTACTCTGCACCTCACTCAACCGCCAAAGACCCGGCACCCTTTCCACAAAAACCAGCTGCACCACATTATCCCGCACCGGCAGGCCTTGAACCTTCCGCTCATAATTCAAAAACAAACGCCCTTCATCCCGCCGCATGAACCGTTCCGCCGGCACCCACTCCTGCACCACCAGATCACTCAGCATCGATCCATAACGTTCCGCGACATCCGCCAGCTGATCCTGCAATTCCGCGTTCCCCAGATCGGGCATCAGGCGCACATCAAATTGAATCCACGCCGCATAAGGGCTATTCCCCAGCTGCTGCACCGCATGAATTTCCGCGGCATGTCCGACCAGGGAAAGGCTTTCCGGTTCCTGCCGTGGCATGAAACGATGAAAACGTCCCCGCTCCATAAGTTCATCCAAGGGCGTCTCCGGTCCTGCCTGCCGGATATTCTCCCGGCCACAGGCTCCGATCAAAAGCACAAGCATGAACCCAAAAACTTTCAACGTCCCACCCTCATCAATCCACGGACACGACATCATAAGCACTGCTGCCAACAAAGGTCCGACCTGACCAGCGTTCCAGCCTTTGGCCCGGAATGATCAGGACACCGTTTTTATCCACCGACGGCTCCAGCGACGCCGCATATTCCAACTGCACCGCACGGCGCGGAGACTCGGTGTTCTTGCGTTTTTCATTGGTTTCAGAAGGATTCCAGGATGAACCACACGCGCTGGAAACTATTACCAACAGGAAATAAGTTAAGCCGTGCCGTAATTTCATTTCCACTTTCCTCTAGACGTGGCTTCCAGCTGAGTTGTCGGAGCGCTGGGGAAAACCTTTAAAAATTCCTTACGATCTGTAGAATTCTCAAGACTTATTCCCCATGGTACTTCCCGAATTCCCCAACTTTATCGCCAACCGAAACTTCTGCCGCTTAAGTCAGCATCTGGTCGCCCGATGGGAAGTCACTCTGTACAGTTGAGGAGGAACATACATGCTGTTTCAAACCTGGCGGCGGATGGCTGCCCTCTTCGTGGTGACGACGTTCGGGATGTCCCAGACCGCTGCCGCTCAAACGCCCGTAGCCACCCCGATTCCGATGGTGAAACAAGCCGATCTCGCCCGCACGGAACGGCGTTCTTCCAAAAGCAATAAAGGCAAGAGCTTCAGCAGCGAGAAGAAAAACTTCAAAAACTTCTCCTACGCCTATCTTCTGCCCTTTGGCGTAGGTCAGTTCGAACGCGATAAGACCATACTGGGCACAGCGCTGGCTACGACTCAGGCGGGCTTTCTTCTGCTGTATTTTGATCGACTCAACGCCGTGCGTTCATCGAACGCCGATGCTGCCGACGTCATGCGTGGTGTGAATCCCGCCACGGCCGGCAATGATCCAACCATCGTCTCCTTTCTCGATTCCAACGAGAAATTCACCCTGCAGGCTCAGCAGCAGGCGAACATGGCTTTGATCGGCTTCTTTGCCCTTTATACAGCTGGCGTTGTGGAAGCGGTCTTTGATCCCTTTGGAAAGATGGGCAAAGCGAGCGGCAAGAGGAAGAAGCCAAGAACCAGGAACGCCTCCAACGAGGAGGGCACGTCAAGCCTGGTGCAGGATCTGCGTGAGGAGGAGAGGGAAAGCCGGGTCGGTGTGTTCTATCAACCGACCGCGGGCGCGGGCACAGCCCCGGCTGTGGGACTGTCCGTGCAGAAGCCGTTCTAAATCAGGGCAGAAACTCACGCGTGATATTGCGTATCCCCTGATCGTGAATGTGAATGTTATCCTCGATGCGAATGCCCCCACAGGGCATCAGGCGATCGATCAAGGCCCAATTTAAATTCCGACTGTTCGGTCCCTGACGAATGGGATCGAGCAGCATCTTGATGAAATACACGCCGGGTTCAATCGTCACCACGGTTCCCGGCTGCAAGGGACGGGTCGTCCGCAGTTTTGGAAAACGCGGATCGGGAGCCGAGACGGCCCCTTCGCGATCCAGCTGCTTGCCGCCCACATCATGCACAAAGACGCCGAGCATATGCCCGAGTCCATGCGGGAAGAAGGCCATCGTAAGACCCAGATCAATGGCCTTTTGCGCATCACAGTCCAGAATAATCTTGTGACGAATGAGCAGCTCAGCAATCCGCTGATGCGCCAGCACATGCAGATCACCCATCAGGATATTGGGTGTAATCGCCGCGACCAGACCGGCCTGAAGCGTCGTCATATCCGTGAGCAGCTCCTGAAATTCCTCGGGCGCGTCCTCGGTCGCATAGGTGCGGGTGATATCCGCTCCATAGCCGCGGCTGGTGGCTCCGGCATCGATCAGGAGAACCTTGCCGTTGTGCACTTCATCGCGCTTGGCCGCGTAATGCAGATAGGCCGCCTTCTCGTTCAGGGCGATAATATTTTCATAAGGCAGGTCCTGCTCCTGACTGCGGGCCGCCTGCATATAGGCGAAGTGAATATCGAGTTCACTTCCACCCTGACGAAACGCACGTTCAGCTGCCTTGTGACCTGCTGCCGCTTTCCGCGTGGCTTCCACGAGGCATTGAATTTCATAAGGAGATTTCACCAGCCGCTGCCAGTTAAGGCGCGGCACCAGTCCTTCCACAGCCACGAGCAATCCGGCTTTGCGGGCTCTTTCCACTTCGGGTCCGTGATAGGCGATGCGGCGTCCCTGCGCCAGGCCTTCCCAGAGTTTGTCCTCTTCCTTGATGATCTGCACCTGAAAGGAATCACCCCAAAAATCCGGCTCGAATGGCTTCGCTTCGTGCCAGAAATCAGCCGGCTGATAAAGCCGCAGCTCAGGCTTCTGCCCCGGAATAAACAGCAGAACGTGCTGACATCCTTCCATGGGACACCAGTGACGGAAATGGTGACTGCTGCGAAAGGGTGGATTCTGATCATCTTCAAAATACCAGGCCGGGGTTCCTGCGCTTAACACGAGGCCGTCCAGCTTCAGCTCAGCCAGGGTTTTGGCTGTTTCTGTCTGCAGGGTTTGCAGATGGTCTTGAAAGAGTTCTCGTAAACCCATGGCGCACATACTCCTGATTGATGAACCGCCGCTCGAAGAGGCACAGCGAGCATCGCTGCTGTTTCCACATCGAGCAGGTACTGTAAACGATCAAAAACTTGTTGCTCAGAAAAATAATGACGAGCCAGCCGCAGAAAAACCCGGAAATGTCCGGCTTCCTCGCGTGCCAGTCGTTGATAAAAAGGGGCGAGCTCCGGATCCTCCAGACCTGCAGCCACGATGGTAAAACGCTCGCAGCTGCGGGCTTCAATCAAACAGGCCACCAGCAGGCGATCCAGAAAATACTCCTGCCTGCTATGTCTCACTGGCTTAAGCAGGGCGGAAACGTAAGGATCCCGCTCATCGACCGCGAGCGGAATACCGCGTTTGTGCAGGATGCGATAGACCTCGTGAAAGTGAGCCAATTCCTCCTTGGCAAGGCAGATCATGGGCTCAATGAGGGCCTCATGATCGGGAAATTTGTTGACCATCGACATGGCCATGGCCGAAGCTTTACGCTCGCAGGAGGCATGATCCTGCATAAAAGCCGGAAAATCACGCATGACCACCTCGAACCAGCCCGCCGGCGTTGGTTCGCGAAGTGGCATTTTGTCCAGAACAAGGCTCATCAAAATCCCTTGGTTTCACCCCGCTTCTAGCTATACATCGAGCCTCGGCGAAGATCCATTTTTAAAATACATATGTAAAATCAGTATGTTAAAATCAAAACGAGGCCATTTTCTCAACGATTCCACTTTTTTTCCGAAAACGGGACAGACTCAAAGCCGTCAACCCGAGGCCTGGATGAACGCGAATCCTTTGAAAACCTGCAATACCTGTGGTCGCAAATTCATGGCGCCTGAGGATTTTCTGAAGAACACTTCGCGCTGGCGGGTGTGTGACTCGGGACATCTGTGGTTCAATTGTGCCTGCAATTCGACCAATATGATCATCAAAGGCAAATACGATTGGTATAATCCGACGAAACAACTGAGTGGAGCAGCGCAGTCGGTCTTCAATCAGCTGCCCAATATTAAGGATCTGCCGCGGATTCCCAGTCATGTCATGGAAATCCAGACTCTGATCCAGGATGAAAACACCTCGGCCGTGAAACTGGCGACCGTTGCCAAACGTGATCCGCTGCTGGCCACGCACGTTTTGAAAATCGCCAATAACCTCGTCTCCACGCGCGGCACCAAAATCGAGTCACTGGCTCATGCGATTACCTTCATCGGCATCAATGCCCTGAAGGATATCGTGCTGGTCGCAGCGTTGAAAACCTTCAAACTCAACTGCAAGGTGTTCGACGCGGAACGCTTCTGGGAACATAACTTCATCGTGGGACGCGCCGCCGAGTTTCTGGGAAAACATTTCAAACTCGATCTTGTCCCGGATGAAGTTTATATCGCCGGAAGCGTCGCTAATATTGGCAAGATCGTGCTGGCCATGTGCATGCCTGAAGTCGCGGATCGATATGCCACGGAGCTGAATGATCTCTCCAAGCTCGGAACCTGGGCGGATGCCGAGGTTCGCAACGGCGGCTTTCAGCACACCGTGCTCGGTGAAATCGGGGCGATGTTCTGGGGTTTTCCCGAGCATGTGACCGAGGCGATCGCCTTCCATCACAAGATGCCGGTTGTGAACGATGCCGTGCCTCTGACACTGACCGAAGTGGTGGGATTGGCCAATCAGGTGGCTCACTGGATTCAGCTGGAGCCCAACCAGATGGATGAGAAACTTTACAAAGCTTTCTGTGCCCGATTCAGACTGAATGAACAGGCGGCGGACAAGCTGGTTGAAGAGATGATGGCATTCCGAACGGCCGCCTGAGAAGCGGCCGCCGACGAGCCTCACCATCACACTCAGAACCGCGGCTTGGGCTTCTTCCCGGCCGCAGGATTCATCCCTGGCACAAGACCCTGGGCAATCATCCGATCGCCTGCAGCTTTCAAATTCCGACTCGTGATGAACAGATCAAACAGCTGATCACTGATCTGCTGCAAAGCCTCATGTGACATCACATAACCAAACTTCGATTCCTGCACAGCATCCACAATAATTTCGCGAATCGCCGAACGGGTGGCGACTTCAAAGGCTCCGGCCATGGACCTGCCCTCCAATCTGGGTTCTTCCCATTATCTCATGAAGATCAGGGCAAAAATTTCCTCCCAAAAAAATCATAAGTTCCTTGGCTCGATTTTAAAAAAATTTTGCCGAAAGACCTGAAGATCTTTGATGTCAGGAAACGAAGCGCAAGGAGGACTGGGATATGCGGTGGTTATACAATTTCAGCATACTCTTCTGTTGCTATTTCTGGATGCACGGGACCCTTATTGGGTGACGTCCTCGCCAACTAAACGCTAATCGCGTTATAGTCGGTGCTTCCCTTGGGAGAAAACGAAACCCTTTCCTCCCTCAGCGTTCCACGCCCGGAACGGAGAATGTATATGGCTGAGTTGATGTCGCGATCATGGACCGCTCCACAACTCTGACAAGTCCACTCTCTTATACTCAACCCACTGAGTCCACTCGGACCGCATCGCGAGAGGCAAGCCGAGCAAGTGACAGTCGAGAATTTCTCGCTCACTTTGAGCACGATTCCTCCACGCCTCAGGGACTTATATTGGAGAAATACAAATATCTGATACCAACCCGCATCAAGAACGCCTTTGGCCATCCTTGTTTGAGCCAGTTTTGATGAATCGGCATCGCCAAAATAGATGGTGTTGTAGCGCTTTGAAAGACTATGGGAAGCCTTGTGGTTCCAGTCCTGGCGTTTATTTTTAATCTTTGCATGAATGGCCTTCGCGAGACGCTTTTTTTTATGGCGCTGGGCTTTTGCCAGCTTCTCTTCGAAATCTCGCGTTAGATTCTCACGCTCGAATTTCTCGCCATCTGACGTTGTCAGCACTGTCTTTATGCCAGGATCGATACCAATATCCAGGTTTGGAGCCAAAGGCAGCATCGCGATTTCATCTGCGACCTCAAGAGTCAGATTCAGATACCAACGACCACGAGAGTCCTCGGCAAACGATCCTGTCTTGATCTCTGCTCCTGCTGGAAGTTTTCTATGCTCCCACAGACGGAACTTGAGACCATGATAGGTGATATAATCGCCACAATATTTCGCTGTTTGGCCGTTGAAAGGTATCCAGCCCAGGTTCTTGCGCCCCGTGCGAAACCGAACTCGCTTTTTGGCTTTCTGTGTCCGAAGCAGGCACTCATAGGCCACAGCCTGGATGGTCTGCGAATTGATGTCGAGTTCCCTGGATGCGCCTTTGGTCAGTGCATGCAAATCATTTTTGCTTGTGTATTTTCGTGATCGACGCCAGTTCTCGCGAATGATCTCGTTGGCAAAGTTCCAAACAAAGTTCACCTGACCCGCAAGCTTTTTTAGCTTATCTCGTTGATTACCGTCTTTAAGCCTGTAGCGATAGGTCAGAACCATACTTTCCTCTGGTGCCTTCGAGGCTTATAACCGGACACCCCAGGCTCTGTCAATCTCCGATGATGGGAGATAGCCGAGGCCCTTATATCTCCAACCAAACGCGTCTTTTTCCTCACCGGTTCGGGACGGATTATGGTTGGAGTATTACGGTCCTGGTCGATAAACCAGCCACCCGGGTCGCCGGATCACAGGACGAAAAAAAAGCCGGCATCAAGCCGGCTCTTTTGTTTTTGAAACTCAGGATATCAATGTCCGCCGTGAACAGCTTCTTCCAGCAAGGGATCCGCCACGGGCAGCATGGGATAGCGGCGGGAGAACCAGAGGAAGGTGATCACAAACAGACCAGCCGTACCCAGGAACATGCCGACTTCCAGCAGAGGACCGATGCCCTTCAGGAAATCCTCACCCTTGATCACTTCCGGTTGAACGATCAGCTGATAGGTCAACCACTGAGCAAAAAGAATAATCGCGGACATGGTAATGGTCCATGTGCGTGACCACTTGGCCCATTTCGGAATCAGGAGGTACAGAGGCACCACGAAGCCCAGCAGGGGAATCGCATAAACAAACCACAGCCAGGGGCCATGCAAACGATGGATAAAGTATTCCGTCTCTTCGGGAACGTTACCGTACCAGTAGGTCAGGATGTGAGCATAGGTCAGGTACGCGAAGAAGATCGTGAAACCATGCATCAGCTTGCCGACGTCATGGAACTGCTGTCTTTGGATGAACTCGCCCACGCGGGTCGACTTCAAAGCAAACATGGTGATGAGCAGCGCAGCCATCAGAGTCTGCATCATGACCGCAAATTGCCAGCCGCCCCATAGGGTTGAGAACCAGGTGGGTGACAGCGACATCATCACGTCAAAGCCAAAGAACGTGAAACCCACGCCGTAGCAAACCAGAATGGGCGCGCTCCAATATTTGGTCTTAACGCGCACTTCTTCCCCCAGATCTTCGGCTTCCTCATGGCGACCGTCTAACCAGGCCTTGTCACGGTTGATGCCCAGGCGGAGCTGCCACATGACGAGGTAGGTCAGCAGGGCGAGAATGAAGAACACGCGAGCATACATCAGTTTGGGCTGCAGCCAGATGTTTTTGCCCCAGAAGTGATCCAGCATGTGCGGATCGGCGATCCAGCGGTACACCTTGCCCGCGCCGCCAATGTCAAACATCACGGCAAGGATAAAGACCACGAACAGAACGGACGAGACCGGAACGAAAGCGCCGAAGGCTTCCTGCACGCGACGGATGGGGCGACCCCAGGTGGCGCCGATCACGTCCTGCATGGCCGCCAAAGCCATGGCCCCAAGGCCAAGGCAGTAGAAGAAGAAGACGTTAAAGAGCAGCGAGCCCCAAACACGGGGTCCCTGCTGCGTGAAGAAGCCGGCCCCGGCTGCGATCACGCCGATACCAATTCCCACCAGCGACAGCATGCGCAGGGTGGGTGAGCCTTTCAGAAAAAGTGACTCTTTTTCCTTGTATAGATCCTTGGCGATACTCATGGGTTCCTCTTCCTATTTCGGCTGCAATTGCAGGGTTCTCAGATAGGTAATCAGCTGCCAGCGCTCATGCGGAGAAATCGCATGGGCATAAGACGGCATCATGGTGCCACCATTGGAGATCCTCAGGAAAAAGAACCCATCTTTGCGCGTGACCATTTCAGGCCGCGTGATATCGGGGACAGGAATCGGATAAGCGTCACCCAGCAGAGCCTTGCCCTTGCCGTCAAGACCGTGGCAGACAGCGCAGTACGTGTCGTACATGTGCTTGCCGTTGGTCACCACATCACGGCTGACCTGTGCGCCTTCACCGAAGGGATTGCGCAGCTCCTGCTCCGCCTGTTCAGGGGTTTCCGGATACAAAATGGCGTTGATCGTGACAGCACCATCGGGTGGATTCAGGTAGGATTCCTGGGTCTTCACCGTGGGGTTGTCTACCATATCAGGCATGTACTGGAGTTTGGTCGTATTCCGACCATGGGGGTTGCAGGCACTGACGCCGGTGAGGGCCAGAGCTGTCAACGCGATCTTGGTCGCCAGATGCTTCATGATTTGCCTTTCCTCACTTCGACTCAATGATACGAATTTCTTCAGCACCGAACTGCTTCAGAAGTCGGGCCTGCTCACTGTCGAGAGACGCGTTAGGCACAAAGATGCCGAAGCGGTCATCGGTAAAGCGAGGGTCCAGAATGCGTTGCTTCGGGTTCGGCAGGCGACCCATCACCAACATGCCAAGTATCGTCATGAGACCACCGAAAAGAATCGTCAGCTCAAAACCGATCACGACATAGGCTGGCACCGAATACAGACCGGCGAGTTTACCACCCACCACCTGCGGCCAGTCATAGTCAAGCCAGAGGGCCAGACCAAAACCGGTCACGGTCCCGGTCAGGGCACCCGACAGCGTAAACCAGCGCACCGGACTGGGGCCCATATCCAGAGCCTCTTCGATCTCGTGATACGAGGTCGGGCTAAACACTTCATGACCTGCACAATCCGGACGGGCTTGGACCGCTTTCATGGCATCGACTAAATTATCCAGATATTGATAAACAGCTAAGATTCCACCGGGTCTTTTACTCATGGGTAGCCACCTTCATCAATGATGCTTCTTGCTTAACGGTTTGGGCATGATCAGTTTCAACTCTGACATCGACACGATTGGGAAGAATCGGCAGAAGATCAGGAACCAGAACATAAACCATCCAAAACTACCAATGGACAGACCGATATCGCCAAGCGAGGGCTGGAAGTGGCCCCATGATCCGGGCAGGAAATCTTCAACCAGGGATGAAACGATAATGTTATAGCGCTCGAACCACATGCCGACGTTGACGAGGACCGCCACAACCATGGACACAGCCACGTTGTTCCGCATGCGCTTGGACCACCAGATCATCGGGAAAATACAGTTACAGAACACCATGACCCAGAAGTAGAAGGCGTAAGGACCGATCGCACGTTTCTCGAAGAGACCCCATTCATAGATGTTGCCCGAGTACCAGGCGACGAAGAATTCGATCGCGTAGGCGTAGAACACGATGGTCGAAGTCAGAAGAGTCAGCTTCACGCAAGCTTCCAGGTGCTCGGGGCGAATGAACTCTTCCATGCGGAACATCTTACGAACCGGAACGAGCAGGGTATACACCATCGCACAACCGGAAAGGATCGCACCCGCAACGAAGTAGGGTGGGAAGATGGTGGTGTGCCAGCCGGGTTGGATGGACATCGCAAAGTCCCACGAAACGATGGAGTGAACCGAGAGAACGAGGGGCGTGGCGAGAGCCGCAAGGAAACCGTAACCGGCTTCGTAGTGGTGCCACTGTTTCGCTGTGCCGCGCCAGCCAAAGCACATGATGCCGTAGATGAAGCGACGAACGCCTTTCACACGGTCACGGATCGACGCCAGGTCAGGCACCAGACCCATGTACCAGAAGAGGAGCGAGATGGTCAGATAGGTCGAGATCGCGAACAAGTCCCAGGCCAGGGGAGAACGCAGGTTCGACCAGACGTTGTTGGTGTTGGGCAGAGGTGGGATCCAGTACATGGCAACCCACAGACGACCGACGTGAATCAGCGGGAAAAGACCCGCGGTGATCACGGCGAAGACCGTCATCGCCTCAGCGCTTCGGTTCACTGTGTTCCGCCACTTGGCGCGGAACAGGAACAAGATAGCTGAAATCAAAGTACCGGCGTGACCAATACCGACCCAGAAGACGAAGTCGGTGATCAAGACACCCCAGTAAACGGGACTGGTCTTACCGGTAATACCCATACCGTAGGTAATTTCAATACCCCACGTGATGGCCCCGATCAGAAGGAAGATGATAGCTCCGGCCCAAGCTACATAATAGGTTGGGTGCGGCTTTCCCAGATTGGCAAGAATGCCATCATTGACGTCTGAGATCGTCCTGTTCCACTTTACGTCCTCGCTCATCCAAATGCTCCGCTTAGATGTCGTCGTTTTTCTTAAGGATGCCCATGCCCTGGTGCCCCGGCGCCATGGTCATGACCATCGCCGGCCGCAAAGCCTTCTGTCCCGTCGTGCTTCACTTTCGCCATGTAGTTCAGGTTCGGCAAAGTCTTCAGACCGTATTCCTTGTGCTCGGGTTTGCCACCGAGCAGGAGGAAGGCACGGTTGTCTTTGCGGGCCCGCGACACGCGGCTATTCGGATCCAGGAGGTTGCCGAAGACAATCGCATCCGTTGGACAGGCTGTCTGGCAAGCTGGGCGAATTTCACCGTCGAACACCAGGCGGTTTTGCTGTTTGGCGTTGTGCTTCGCATCACGGATACGCTGGACGCAGAACGTACATTTTTCCATGATACCGCGAGTCCGCACCGTAACGTCCGGGTTCAGAGCGCGTGGGTTGCGGTCCATGGGATCTTTGCCCATGATGTTCCACTTGTAGGTGTACCAGTTGAAGCGACGAACTTTGTAAGGACAGGCGTTCGCGCAGTAACGGGTACCGACGCAGCGGTTATAAGTTTGAGCGTTGATGCCTTCCGGTTCATGTGTCGTGGCAAACACCGGACATACCGGCTCGCAAGGAGCATGGTTACAGTGCTGACACGTCACAGGCTGGAAGCTGACTTCAGGATTGTCGACGGCGCCGCTGAAGTAGCGGTCGATGCGCATCCAGTGCATGCGACGACCCATGAGGACCTGCTCACGACCGACTTGCGGAACGTTGTTTTCCAGGTCGCAGGCGATGGTACAGTGACCGCAACCGGTACAACGCTCGAGGTCGATCGCCATACCCCAGCGATACTCGGTGCTCGCCTTCCACTCAGGGAAGAGCCAGCTCTTGCCACGCAGATCACCTTCACGGGGCACATGCGAAGGGTAAAGATCCGGCACAGCGTCCAGGTCTTTTTCCTTACGAACATTGGCGACGGCCTGGGCCATCGGAAGAATCGGCATGATATCGAAACGGTTGGCGATATCGTTGTGCTTCTGCTGAGCGCAGAGTTGATAGAAGCGTCCGGTTTTGGTGATTTCCACGGTTTGACCCGCGGTCACGATATCACCGGTCAAAGGATCGGTTTCAAAGGCCAGGGCCACCATGGGATCCACACCGACCATTTCACTCGCTCGGCTGGTAGCCAGCTTGTGACCATTCCCACGCGGCACCGCGATGGTATCGTAGTGAAGACCTGGCATCGGATAAACCGCGGCTTCAAACGAACCGCCTGGTCCCTTCACCGTTACCACATCATTGTATTTGACGCCGATTTCACGAGCCTTGTGAGGGTTGATCGCCACCCAGGTATCCCAGGCCACGGTGGTCAGGGAATCGCCCGCCTCCTGCAGCACAGGACGGTCGGCACCATAACCATCACCCAGTTTCGCATCAAGATAAGCGACCAGCTTGAAGCCTGCATTCACAGGAGCCGGCTTCAGCGCAGCGCTCACATCCTTCAGCGTCGGCATGTCGCGTTTGCTGAGTTGCGTGACGAAGAAACCTTTGCGCTGAATCGCTTTGAAGAAGGTGTCAAAGTCCTTGTTGATGCCGGATTCTTTATAGATGCGGGTCCACTTGTCGCGCAGGTAGGCGCGATAATCCGCATAGGGACCAACAGGCTTGCCGAATTTGCTGGCGGTCCAGAGCAGAATGTCTTCGGCCTGACGGCTGTTCGCCACCGGACGCACAGTCGGCTGCTGGATCGACCAGAAGCCGGCCACCAGCTCTTCATCACCCCAGGCTTCCAAAGGATTATGGGTGTTGAGTTGGAATTCCGCGTACTGGCAGGTTTCCGTTGGCATCGGTTGCATCGAGACGATGGACTTGATGCCTTTCAGAGCATCATGAATTCCCGTCGTCGCCGGCAGGGTGAACGCAGGGTTCACATCGATGGCAAAGAGCATATCGTAGGTGGGTGCGTCTTTGATAAAGCGGGCCACATCTCCCGGACGGCCGGGATTCTTGAACCAGCCTTGATCGAAGTAGAGGAGGCGATCGGCATAGGCGCCGAGGAGAACGTTGGCCATGATTGCAGCCAACTGCACCTGGGTTCCATTCTTGCCGAAAGCAGCGGATTCACCCGCGAGCAGCACAGATTTCTTGGCCAATGCTTCGCCGGCCAGTTTATTGAGCGCTTCGTCCAGCTTGAGGCGCGCCTTGACTTCATCAATCAGGGCCTTTTGCGCTGTGACCACCGCACGGATATTGTTTTTGTCACCAGCGGAACCTTTGACATCGGGACGATTCAGCAAAGCTTCGACGAGGGCCAGGGTGACTGCCAGCTCATCACCGGCTGCAATCACATGACGTTCGTCCGACTTGCCGCCGGTAACCGTCAGACGCGATTCGAATTGAACGAAACGTCCTTTGGCACCCGCGCGGAAGGTGTGACCGACGACCCAGCTCTTGCTTTCAAAAACCGGGGCGATGCCGCCGTTGCCATCCAGGAAGTTGGTTCCGACCCCGATCAGGAGTTTCGAACGGCGCAAATCGGAACGCGGCATGCCGTCCACCCCAAAGGCCAGACGATGCGCTTCCGAAATCGAATTATAAAGAGCGTTGGTTTCGTAGACGTAAACATTGTCTTCCGACTGTCCAATCGTTCTCAGGAAATCCCTATAGAATTGCAGGCTGTGGCCGGTGCCGCCCTTGACCAGAAGACCGACCTTCTTGGAGGCTTTGACCTTGGCCGCGAGAGCCTCATAGATTTCTTCCCAGGTAACAGCTGTCATCTGATCGCCGAAACGAACCTTGGGAGCGGTGGGACGATCGGGATGAAACAGAGCCTGCAGCTCCGACAGCGCGAGGGTACTGATCCCGCCCTGGCTCAGGGGATGCTCAGGGTTGCCTTCCATAAAGACCGGACGGCCTTCACGGGTTTTCACCACAACGCCGACCCGGTCGATGGTCGTGGCATAATAGTTCGCGACGCCCGGAATGAAGTCCTTGGGCTGCTCAACGTAGGGAACTGCTTTTTCAACAGGACGGTACACGCAACCAGCTGTTGCCAGCATGGCTCCTGCGCTGAAGAGGCGCATAAAATCGCGACGATCAACAGGCAGCTTTTTGCTTGCACCCTGTCCCGCGCGATCCTGAGTTTCGCCGAGCTCGGGCATGACCTCTTCAATGTTCATATAGAACGGTCCCGGCACAAACTCCTTGGCGGGTTTTTCGAATGGCTGATCGTCCGGCGCAAAGACTTCTGGCTTGTCTTCCAGTCCACGGAGATCCCTATCGATACTCCTCATCTAACAACTCCCTTTCGATACGAGACGCGCTGCCTCGGTAAAAGTCTTTATGTATTCTTTCTTAGAAGTGACAGGTCGAACAGGCGATAGGAGCTTGGTTAGCCTGGTGACATTCCACACACCAGCCCATTTGCAGAGACTTGGCCTGCTGCACCGTTACCATGTTCTTTACATCACCGTGGCACTCTGCGCAGTCGATGCCTTTTTGAACGTGAGGACGGTGGCTAAAGCGCACAAAGTCCGGCAGATCGTGAACCTTGGTCCACACCACGGGCTCTTTCGCGTCCCACTTCGACTTCAGATACTTGATGGCATCCCGATCGGTGCGAACGAATTGATGGCAGCCCATGCAGGTATTCAGAGAAGGGATTCCCGCGGTCGCGGAGCGGCGTGCCGAAGAGTGACAGTACTCGCAAGGGATCTGACGGGTACCGGCATGCAGATTGTGCGGAAATTCAATCGGCTGCTCGGGATGATAGCCGACATTGTCAACCGTATCTCCGGGCGTCCAGTAGTTGGTCCAGAACTTGTTGCCGCGCCCGCACGCACTTGGAATCAGCAGTGCAAGCAGCAGACAAAGCCTTGCTAAGGGTGAGAGAGTCTTAGTCACAGTAGCCAACGACAGCCTCCTTAACGGGAAAGATCAATATCGACGGTTGCAAACTCAAAAGTTGACGAAGATGGCTTCAGTCTTAATGCTGAGTCTCTTGCCACGAAAAACCCGCAGCGATTGCTACGTCTCGCACGCAAGTGGCGATCGTCATATGACCGCCTTAGTTATCATAATTTCCATGTAGCGCCAATCCTTTTATGGACGCTGTTCGCTCGGCAGTGCTTGGAAATTCGCTGAAATTTTTCGACCGTTTCACCCGTTCCAAATCAGCCGTAATTCGGCCGTCGCGACGTGCTAGTCTAAAAGAAGCCCTGATTTTAAATCAGATCTGTGTTGGCTACCAACAAGAAACAGTTTTATTTGACGAGAAGTTTTGCGAGAATCGGCCCACTGCCAAAACCGCACGCAAGCTGGCGTGAGACGGTCCTGGCAGGAGAAGGGATGCGCATGGACTTCCAATTGACTGAGGGCCTCGTCCCCAAGGGCGACCAGCCGACTGCCATCGCCGCCATTACAGAATCCATTCGTCAACGTCAGAAGCACAACGTCCTGCTCGGTGTTACCGGGTCGGGAAAAACCTTTACGATGGCGAATATTATTGCGCGCACCGGGTTACCCACCCTGGTCATGGCGCCGAATAAAACCCTGGCGGCTCAACTTTTTACTGAATTCCGCGACCTCTTTCCGAACAATGCGGTCGGCTTTTTCATCAGTTACTATGACTACTATCAGCCCGAGGCTTACATCCCGGGCAGCGATACCTATATAGCTAAAGACGCGCTGATCAACGACGACATCGACAAGATGCGCCACGCAGCCACGCAATCGCTCTTCGAGCGCAAGGATGTCATTATTGTGGCAAGCGTCAGCTGCATCTACGGTCTCGGCTCACCGGCCAGTTATGCGAACCTCGTCGTGAAGATCAAAAAGGGTGACGAGCTGGCTCGTAATACTTTTTTGCGAAGTCTGATTGATATCCAATACACACGCAATGACACAGCCCTGCAGCGGGGAACCTTTCGGGTCCGCGGGGATGTCGTGGACATCCTTCCGTCTCATCAAAAAGACCAGGGTGTGCGTGTGGAATTCTTCGGCGATGAGATCGAGGCCATTTCGGTTTTCGATGTGCTGACGGGAAAAAAGGTCAAAAGCCACGAGTCGCTGGCCATCTATCCCAACTCGCATTATGTCACCGAGCGCGATGACATGCGGATCATCGTCAGGGAAATCCTTCACGATCTTGGCGTGCGCCTGCGGGAACTCAAGGACGAGAACAAGCTTGTCGAATACCAAAGACTCGAACAGCGCACCATGCATGACGTGGAGCTGCTCGAGGAGCTGGGCTTCTGTCCCGGTATTGAAAACTATTCCCGCTATCTGACCGGATCGGCACCGGGGCAACCGCCACCGACGCTTCTGGATTATTTCCCGAAAGAGTTTCTCACGATCATCGACGAAAGCCACATCACGGTTCCCCAGATCGGCGCCATGTATCGCGGCGACCGGGCCCGCAAGGAAAATCTGGTGAACTACGGCTTCCGTCTGCCGTCCGCCCTGGATAACAGGCCGCTGAAATTTGAGGAATTCCTGGAGCGGACCGACAGGATTATTCACGTTTCCGCCACTCCAGGCCGCTATGAGCTGGAGCAGACCGGGGGCAAATATTCCGAGCAGATTATTCGTCCGACCGGACTCATCGATCCGAAGATTGAAATCCGGCCGATCACCAATCAGGTCGATGACCTGATGACTGAAATCAAAAAGACCATCCAGGCCGGTGGTCGAACCTTGATCACCACCCTGACCAAGCGCATGGCCGAGGACTTAACCTCCTATTACCGTGATCTTGGTATCAAGGTGAAGTACCTGCACTCGGATATCGAGAGTCTCGAGCGCAGTGAAATCCTCCGCGATCTGCGCAAGGGCAGCATTGATGTCCTGATTGGGATCAACCTCCTGCGCGAGGGTCTCGACCTTCCCGAAGTGCAGCTTGTGGCGATCATGGATGCCGACAAGGAAGGCTTCCTGCGCTCACGTTCCTCGCTGATCCAGACCGTGGGTCGGGCGGCGCGGAACGTCAACGGCCGGGTGCTCTTCTTTGCTGATCACGTCACCCAGGCGATGCGCGAGTGCATCGACGAAACGGATCGCCGGCGGCGCATTCAGATGGACTACAACCAGAAACACGGCATCACGCCTCAGACCATCCAGAAGGAAATGCAGCAGAGTCTGCGGGAAATCTATGGCCTGAGCACCGATGACCATCATCGTCCGCAGGTGGCGGCCGATAAACTGCTCAGCGAGCACAATGTGAAGTCGGTTCGCGAGCTGGAAAAACTGATACAACGTAAACAGAAAGAGATGCAGAAGGCGGCCGCCGAATTGGAATTCGAAAAGGCTGCTGAAATTCGCGACACGATCGCGGCTCTCAAGGATACGCTCCTCGTTTACATGGATGAAGCGGGTGGTTCCGATACATGACTCAATTGGCAGAAAAGCTGAAGCAGCTGCCGCAGGATTCCGGTGTTTACCTGATGAAGGACCAGAAAGGGACCATCATCTACGTCGGCAAAGCCAAGAATCTGAAGAACCGGGTTTCCAGTTACTTCCAAAGCGGCGGCCAGCACACTCATAAAACGCGGGCTCTGGTCAGCGAGATCGCCGATCTTGATCTCATGCTGACCAAGACCGAGGTCGAGGCGCTCCTTCTGGAACGCACTCTGATCCGGCACCACGCCCCGCGTTACAATATTCTTTTGCGGGATGACAAGGAATATCCCTATATCCGCGTGCATTTCGATGATCCCTGGCCGCGCCTCGAAAAGGTACGGCGGCGCAAGGAGGATGGCGCGCACTATATCGGCCCTTTCGGCAGTTCATCGCGACTGTCGATGCTGCTGAAACAGGTCTATCGCATCTTTCCCCTGATCCGCTGCTCGCCGCACGAGTTAAAGGCGGCGCCCCGTCCCTGCAATTACTATCATATGAAGCTCTGCCTGGGTCCGTGCACAAGGCCGGTGGAGCGCGATCATTATATTAGTATAATGCGCGGCGCGGTTTCGCTGCTCGAAGGCAACGTCGGGGATTTGAAGAAGGACCTCGAGAAAAAAATGCGGCAGGCCGCAGTCGCCGAGAAATATGAGCAGGCGGCTCAGTTCCGCGATCAGATCCAGGCGATTGAAAGCATCACGCAGACCCAGGTGGCCATCCTCGATCAGACCGTGGATGCCGACATCCTCGGGCTGGTGGAAGCTCCGGGCTTTCTTTCCTTTCAGGTCAGCACCGTCCGCAATCGGGCGCTGCTCGGCGGCGATTCCTTTATCACCAAGGATTCTGTCAGCAGCCTGCAGGAAGCGCTGGAATCCTTTATTCTGCAGTACTACAGCAACCGTCTGGTCCCAACCTTGATTCTGCTGCGCGAGACCGATGGCATCAGCGACGGGCTGGCCAGTGTAATCACCCAAAATCAGGATACGAAAACGGAAATCCGCAAGGCCCGCAGCAAGGAGGAGCTCGATATCCTCGAACTGACGGAAAAGAACGCCCGGCATCAATGGGAACAGAGCAGCTATCTCAACGATCAGAGTCAGGTGGCCCTGCAGCTTCTGCAGGAAACGCTGGACTTGAAAAACACCCCGCGGCGCATCGAATGCATCGATATCTCCAACCTCCAGGGCACCGCGATCGTGGCCTCGGACGTCTGCTTTATCGACGGCAAGGCGGCGAAAAACTTTTACCGCCGCTACGAAATCAAAACCGTGGTGGGCGCACCGGACGACTTTGCCAGCATCCGCGAGGTGATGGAACGCCGCCTCGAACGCGGCATCCGGGATGATGATCTGCCCGATCTGATGATCATCGACGGCGGCAAGCCCCAGGTGCGGGCCGCCATGGACGTGCTCGAGCGTTTTCCACAGCTCGGCCTGCCGCTGGTGGGTCTGGCCAAGGCTCGGATCGACAAGGGCCTGCGGGATGATTCGGCGGCTGTACGTTATTCCAAGGAACGCCTCGTGCTGCCGGATCGCGAGGATCCGATCGAGCTGGAGGAGGGCACCCCTGTCTTTCGCCTCGTCACCCGCATTCGGGATGAAGCGCACCGTTTCGCCATTACCTATCACCGCAAAAAGCGGCAGAAGATTTCCCATGCCTCGGTGCTGGATGATATCGCTGGCGTCGGACCGACCTTAAAAACCAGGCTTTTGCAGGAATTCGGCAGCCTCGAGGCACTCAGGTCGAGCAGTCTCGAACGGCTTCTGCATGTCAAAGGTGTGAGTGAAAAGGTGGCGATGAATATCTACACCGCCTTGAATGCCGAAGATAGCGAATCCAAGAGCGGATCCTGATTCCCAGCGTCATGGGACCTGAAACAGCTCGATGATCTCCAGGCCGCGCGCCTCCACCGTGAGATAGGCGTAACGGCCCTGGACATGCACATGGAGTGGGGGATTATTGGCCCCATACGAACGCACCAGGCTGGGCGCGGTCTTGTCGCTGACATCGATCACATACAACTCATCAAAGGTATAGTCGGTGACCACAGCATAATTATCAAGCACACTGACCCCCAGGACGAACCCGTTATTCGTCGTGGCAATGGTGGAGCGGCTGATGGGGTTCGCGGGTGTTGTCACATCGAGGATTTCAATTCCGCCATTGCCGATGGTGATGTAGGCATGGTTATCACGAATGTCGATGCTCTCCATGGACGCCCGCTCGAGCGTCTGCACGAGAGACGGCGAGGCCGGATCGCTCACATCATAAACCTTGAGCCCGCGGAAGCTGCCGGAGTCCCGGTGGGTGAGAAAAACATAATTTCCCGTCTTGTGGATGCCGGTCCCGTGACCGTTGCTGGCCGTGTAACTGATGAGGGAGGGAGCTGTGGGACTCGCCACATTCACAATCGCCAGCCCACCGCCCGTGGCGTTGTTTCTCACAGCCACATAGGCAATGCTGCCGTCCACATGCACGGCGGAGGCGTTGGTCAGGGCCAGGGAACCTCGCACCACGGGTGCCGCGGGATTGCTGATATCAATGATGACCAGGCCCTTGTCCCAGTTGGCAACGTAAGCATGATTGCCAGCGATTCTCACATCCGCGCACCAGCCTGAGCTTGAGCTGTTCCCCATGGACACCGTCGTCACCTGCATCGGGGCGGCCGGATTGCTGACGTCGGCAATGACGAGCCCGGACTCGCCACGGCAAATATAAGAATAATTGCCGGACGTGCGAGCGCCGACTACCTCACCATAAGCCAGAATTCCGTTGCGAGTCAGCGTTGCTTTCAAGACCATATTGCTGAGAGCTGCCGCCTCTATCGTGACCCCGGGAGCATAATTCCAGGTCGCAGAAGCGGCAAAAACCTTGTAATAGAGTTTGGTATTACCGGAAAGACCCGTATCTGCAAAGCTCGTGGCGTTGCCCACAGACTTCACGGTCGCGCCATCCAGAACGGAACCGACCGCATAAGACACGCCACTCACCGGCGTCGCGGTAATGGGCGCGCTGGACGCCAGCACCAAAAACGCGGACGCTCCACCGCTGTTCATCCAGGATAGATTGATGGCGTTGATCGCAGGGGTCGCCACCAGCCCGGTGACATCCAGAGGAGCCGGGCCCAGCGAGGCGTCAGCGGTCTGGATGCTCAAAGTCAGGGCCAGCGTGCTGCTGTTTCCTGCCAGGTCCTCGCACTTCAGAGTCGCGGGATAAATGCCTGAGGCTTCAATAGCAAAGGGGCTGAGCAAACGATTCGGTTCCTTGATCGTCAGCTGCGCATGGGACGTCGTCCAGCGGCAGGTCGTTTCACTCAGATCCTGAACCGTGAGTGTCGCCGGGTGACCGGAAACCAGAGTTTGTTCGGTTGCGCCTTCAATTTTTGGGCTCTGCCGATCGACCACCAGAAGCTGGCCGCCGCTGCCGAGGTGCATCCCCTGCCTGGTCTTGAGGCAGAGATACCAGACGCCTTCCTCAAGGTCGATGAGGTGGGTCTCCAAACCGTTGGCTGCGAATGATTTTTTTACCGTCTGACACGCGACATCGCTCGCCAGATCGAGTTGGAATTCACTGACACCCGGCACTTCATTCCAGCTCACGGGAATATCTGTCGCATTGGTATGATTGCGTTCCAGATGCAGGAGGGGCGCTTGATCGTTGCTGCCCTGAAAGGTTGGGCAGCTCACCTGGGAGCATTCCTCAGGAACGCCGGGACCACCACCTGGGTTGGGGCTACAGGCGACTATCATGATGCAGAGAAAGAAGTCAAGCGTTCGCAAGGTTCGTTCTCCTTGAGGCTGATCTCTTATCGGTTGGCGGAGAACGGTGCTTTGAAAAAAGGAAAAGTGGCTGGCAGGATCGAAACTTAAAGGCCTTCCTTACGTGAAGGAAGGCCTGTCTGGCCTCAGTCGTAGACCGGTCCGCGCTTGAGCGCTTCGCGAATCTTCGCAATCACAAGGTCGACTTCCGCCGAGTTCACCAGGAAGTGAGGGGTGAACCGCAGAGCATTCTTACCCCCATGGATGACGCCGATACCCTGCTCCCGCAGCCAGATTTCGACACCGTGTTTGCCGACGACCTTATAGCCTTCGGGATTCAGGTGCAGAGCGCAGAGCAGACCGGTTCCGGTCGCGCCGGTGACCACGCTCGGGAACTCCTCACGCAGCTGATTGAAGCGATCCAGGAATTCCTTGCCGCGCTCACGGATATTTTTCCGCAGTTCAGGCGTCACGGAATCCAGCACCGCACAGGCCACATCAAGAGCCCGCGGGTTGGTGGTCATGGTATTGCCGTAAAGGCCACGCTGATAAAGATCAGCGGCCTGACCATTCAAAGCCAGGATCGACAGGGGAAACTGACCCGCGTTCACCGCCTTCGAATAGGCTTCCATATCCGGCGCTTCGCAGGTTTCAAATCCGGGATAATCGCAGATACTCAGCGTTCCCTGCGCGCGCAGACCAGCCTGAATGGAATCGATCAGGAAGAGGGCTCCATGCTCACGGGTCAGTCGACGGGCCTCGTCATAAAACGCGCGAGTGACGCCAACCCCTGGGTTGCCTTCGCCCATGACGGGTTCCAGCAGCATCATTTCAATGAAGATGCCTTTTTTATCGGCATCCGCGAACGCAGCGCGCAGCTGATCGATATTGTTCGGCTCCACCGTCATGAGTCTTTGCTCACGGAAGGAGGCCAGCTTTTGATAGTTCTTCGCCGACGAGTCGGAAGCCAGTGCGGGACGCTCGGTTCGACCGTGGAAGCTGCCTTTCATCGACAGCATATAGATCTTGCGGCCCGCATATCGCGCGCCCGGATCGGTGAGGTTTTTGGCGTTCAAATCGGCAAGACGCGCGGCGACGGTCACCGATTCCGAACCACTGTTCAAACAGAGGTAACGGGCATAGACCGGCTTTTTATCGGTCCGGCTGTGGCCGATCTCGCGATTGAGTCTTTCGGTCAGACGCTTCTGGCTGAAGTTCGGAGTCATGATGTTGGCCATCACGTGGTGCCGGCTCATGGCTTCCAGAATTTTTTGGGGCGACTGTCCAAAACCGAGCATGCCGTAGCCGCCGGAATCATGCAGCACCGCGCCGTGCGTGGTGATGAGCCAGGGACCGGCTGCATACAGCGCGATATAGGGATTCACGGCGTCAGATTCATAAAAGTTCACGAAATCGCTTTGGATGTAGCCAATCAACTCCGCTTCTTTCATCTGCAGTTTCGCCCCGAATTCCTCCTTCAGTTTTCGAAATTCGGTGTAGGCTCCCTCAACAGCTTCCACCAGACGTGGGTCCGAGCGCAGAAACGCTTCGATGGTCTGATCATCCAGACCGCGAGTCTGTTTTTCACCCGTTTCGCGGCGCATCTCCTGCAGTTTTTTCATTGGCTCCATGACTACTCCTTCAATGTTCTGATGGCCGCGATCGCCGGGCGGCCCTGTTCACTATCGACAGCCGGAGAACCGGTCTTTGCCAGCTTTTATTTGCTCACCCATATTATAGGCTTAAGGGGCAACAAAGGAGAGCGACACCTCGAGTGCCCAACCGGTTTCCCGATACCATTCCTCTTCCCTGAGAGTCAGGATCCCATCCGCATCGATTTGCATCAAACCTTGGCGGAGGGCGTGTTCAAGCGAGGGTCTCGGCCGGAAATCATATCCAGTTTTCACGCATATTGCATTAATATTGATACCTTTATCTGTGCGCAAACCCGAGGAAACCGTTTCCAGAAGCCACTCGGGTGCGTCCCGTTCGATTTCCACCTGCACACCTGGCATATTCAACAGGCCGCCCACAGTGGGCGCAGCCGGTAAATGTCCCTGGCCTTCCTGAAGCCAGCGAAGGTTGGCGTCCTGAGCCCAGCGGGTTCCCCATGGACTGCCATACTCATTCAGAAAACTATGAGCGCCGTTTCCCAGTCCCAGATAGCTGCCCGCGTGCCAGTAAATACTATTATGAACGCTGGCAAAGCCCGGTTGGTGCCAATTGGAAACCTCTTCATGGGCAAAGCCCTGCGCGCGAAGCTTCTGACATGCCATAAGATACATGGCTTCCAGCCGTTCATCGGGCAGTGCTTCCAAAACTCCGCGCCGATGGCGTCGGGCCATGGGCGTGCGTCCTTCGTAGGTGAGGGTATAAAGGCTCAGATGCTGAATGTCCAGCGCTGTGGCCTCATCCAAATCGGCCTCCCAGTCCGCAAGATCCTGACCTTCCCAGCCGTAAATCAGATCAATATTCACGTTGGACAGCACCGCACGGGCCATCCGCACGGCCTCGCGGGCTTTGTCGGGGCTGTGCTCGCGGGTCAGAAATTTCAAACCCCGGGCCTGAAACGATTGCACGCCGAGGGACAGGCGATTGATGCCAAGCCCGGCCCAAATATCCAGGCGTTCGGGGGTCAGATGTTCCGGATTGGCCTCCAATGTGATCTCGGCATCCGGCCGCAGCCAAGGTCTGAGGCTTTCCATAAAGGGACGATAGGCGGCATCGAGCAGGGAAGGCGTTCCGCCGCCAAAAAACAGCGTCCGGAACTCAAGCCCGGCCGGATATTCACGCTGCAGGGCTTCTACCCAGGCTTCTGCATAGGATTGGGCCATGCGAAGATAGGAAGCCGGGTCATCCGCTGCAAAGCGCGCGGTCTTCACAAAGTCGCAGTAGTGGCAGATGCGACTGCAGAAAGGGATGTGAAGATAAAGCCCGATCGCGAGGGGATGTTGATTCAAATCGATGTCCTTTCCGGGGTTGCCGTCCGCGCCGCACTGACTCATGCGCGCGCTTCGTCCGGTGCGCGACGTGCCGACTCCAGCACCGCGCCCAAACTGCTCGGCTAACGAATGAAATGCAACTGTTTTTTCACGAAAATTTTCAATGGTCCGTCCTGAGAGGGAATGTTATGAGCGAAGCAGAGATACGTGTCACACAATTCTTCAGCGAGATCCCGGCTGACGGCGCGCGGTGCCTGAGTCCGGAGAACACCATGGGGGTTTGAAATCATGAAAAGCTTGACAGATCAACTCGCCACCTATGCCTCGTATCATCGGGACCGCCGCAACATCGGTACGCATTTGATCGGCATTCCCATGATCCTCTTCTCGATCGTGCTGCTCCTGTCACGCCCCCTATGGATGACGGATACCGTGATTCCTGTGACTCCGGCTCTCCTCGCTTCGATCGTCGTCGGTCTTTACTACCTGCGGCTCGATATCCCGCTCGGCCTTTTCATGGTCATTATACTCGTCGGCATGATGAAACTGTCTGCACCCCTCGCCATGGGCTCAACCACGACCTGGCTGACCTGGGGCATTTCGCTTTTTGTAGTCGGCTGGATCTTTCAAACGATCGGTCATATCTGGGAGGGGAAAAAGCCGGCCTTCGTCGATGATGTGATGGGATTGATCATCGGCCCACTCTTCGTCGCCGCGGAACTCGTCTTTGCCCTGGGCGGTCGCCCCGAACTTCACGCGGAAATCGAAAACCGGGTTGGCAAAACCCGGGTCGGCAAGAAAAATGTCGAAACACGTTAACCGGGATTGCAGTTTCCCGGCAGACTCCAGGTGCGCGTTGGTTTCATCGCCTTGACAGCAGCGCTGGCCTGGATGCTCACCGCGGCGGCGCCCACCGTCTCCTCCAGCTCCCGGATGCTCAGAATATAATCATCCAGATCCCCGACATCCTCATCATTGGGAATGAGCCAGGCAATGGCCTTCGCGGCTCCGGATTTGGCATCCTGGGTCAGAATCACTTTCCAAAAATATTCCGGCGTGGGTATGCCATGGGACTCCAAAAAATAATCATTGGAGTCATCCTCGTAAACCAGACCACCCACAACCTGCACCGGCGCGAGATCGCGATAGCATTCGGCAACATTCTCCGCCTCGACCCAGATGCCCTGGTTGAAGCGTGACGCCTGCGGTGCGACGTTGCTCATGTAATTCGCCTGCTTCATCGCTGTGGCATTGATGTCCATGTGATTGGAGGTCACGAGGTGGCCGCGATCCCAGCCCGGTTCGACAGCGGCATAGGCTTGCGTGCTGAACTGCCTCTTGCAGCCGGATGGCAGATCAGGATCCAGAAAGAACGAACCAGGCCTTGATGCGGAACCTTTGTCTTTGTTCAAGGTGTATTCATAACGCAAGGCACTCCGCAGATCGCAGTCATACGTGAGAGAATAGGCATCCCTGTTCAAGGTTATGACATGGGCAGCCGATGCCGCTCCACTCAGGATCGAGACAATAACGATCATACCGAGTTTGAGACCCACGTTCTTCCCCCTTGGATTATAATCTAATTGAACTATGATGAAAGTATATATGACGGAGCGTTCAGAACAAAAAAGTTTTTGGAAAGGTGGGGATAATCTTTTTTTAAGATCGCATGTTTTTTCTGATGAGAATTGGTACGGAATAAGAAGACTTCAACTTCCCTTCGTTTTATCTATCAGGTAAGTTCTCTGGATACCAAATGAGATGAATTTCTGCTCCGGCCTTTCCCCATGGCGTTTTTACGATGCACTACGGAAGGCAGCTCGCAAAAATAATGGTGGGAATCATGTCTAAAGCGGATCTTTTGGTCGACTACATCGAACGATGGCTTTCCAGCAGTTCGCGCCGGACAATTCAACTTCTCACGCGTCTTTCTGGAGTGCCGTATCCAACGCTGCGACGCATCCTCCAGAGGGAATCGGTGCCGTCCGTTGAAAATGCCATGGCTATTCTTAATCTCGTCTCCACTCTGGACGAGACCGTGCAATATTTCGAAGAGAACGAATCCATCAAGGCCTTCTACAAACGTGTGACGGATAAATCCTCACTGGCTGGTCAGGACATCATGGCCCGCCTCATCGGACGAGAGAGCTTTTGGATTATGGCTTTGGGTTTGACCATCGGCGCCACCAAAGGCCGGGTCGAATCCCTGCTCGGCTCCTTTGGAATCGCGGAATTTGAAATGATGATCGAGGAAGGCGTGCTGGTGGAAAAAACCCCAGGCGTTTACCGGGTGAATATTAACCAAAGCGTGCTGTATGTCGAGAGCAAGCGCGTGGGCAGTGAGGCCGCCAAGTATATTGCCGAGCTGCCGCCCAATGATCAGACCGTCCGGCGTTATATGGTTTACAATGTCAATAACGAGAGCTTTGAACTAATCAAAAACAAAATCCTCGATTGCTACATGGAATGTGATCAGATCGCCCGCTCCCATGAAGGGGATATCATGATCGCAGCCAGTTACGTAGCAACCAAGGTGATGTCCCGGAATGATGAGGTATAGAATGCGATATGTGTGGGCGATCTTGTGCGCGTTGATGATTTCCGGTCCCGTCACGGCCCAGAACGTGAACGGCGGTATGTCGGGAGGCACGGGAATTGGCGGATTGATCGACGAAATTACTCAAGAGATTCAGGCCATCCTGAAGGTTCCGATCAAGATCGACGAGGAGCTTATCCGCCGGCTGATCATGCGACTTTGCACGCATGGGGAAGCGCAGCTTGTGTTTGGCAATACGATCATTCACATCAAGTGGAAACACAACCACGATATCTTCGCGGCGGATCAGATCGAGATCACGGTCACGACTCCGTGGGACGTCCCCTAGTCGTGAATAACACTCATGGACTTCCATTGACCGCCGCGGAAACGCGCCAGGAAAATGAAGGATTGGAAAATGATAAAAAAGCTGGCGGCCGCCCAGGCCCAATAAACAGCTCCATCCCAATCCTTGACGATCCAGGTCGGCAGCACCATAAGAGGCCAGGGCACCGTCAGAGCCACGAGCGTCACGAAGCGGGTATCGCCCGCGCCCTTCAGCGCAAACGAAAAAATCAGATTCATGCTGTCAAAACAGATGAAAAGGGACACGAACATCAGAATATAGGGGACAATGATACTAACTTCATTCCACAGGGCTGCCTGATTGGAGTTATGAAACCAACTCAGATAAAATTGCGGGAACGCAAGAAACGTCGTGCCCACCAGAACGATATACATGAAAGCCAGCTGTAAACCACTCCAGGTATAGGTTTCGGCCAGATCCGGCCGTTTCTCACCCAGATGCTGCCCCAACTGAATCGACACAGCCTGAGCCAGCCCCATGGGTGGCAGCACGGCCAGCATCATCACGGTGACCGCGATCCCGCTCGCAGCCAGTGCCGCATCACCTTGGGTCATGCGTCCCACCACAATCAAAAACACGGTAAACGCCAGCCCTTCCAAGGCCCACTGCAAACCACTCGGCAGGCCGAAGCGCAGGTAACGCTTCATCAGATCCCAGCGGATCATCCACTGGGAGCGAATGGCAAACTCCCCTTCATTTTTTCTTTGGAACAGCAGATAGAGTGCATAGATCGCGGAACACCAGGTGGCCAGGGCGGTGGCATAGCCGGCTCCGGCCACGCCGAGGGGAGGGAAGCCCCAATGCCCGAAAATCAGCAGATAATCAAAAACAACATTGGCCACCAGTCCCACACCATTGATCCACATCACCACGCGCGTGTGGCCCAAACCGGAAAAGAAACTGCTGGCCGCTGCCACCAGCGCCGTGGGCAGAGCCGTGTAGCACATGGCCTGAAAGTATTCGATTTCGAGGGCCTTCACCTGTTCCGAATGCCCGACCAGGGTAAAAATAAAATCGGCAGTCGGAATCAGCCCAAGAAAAAGAAGACCTCCCACGACGCTGAGATAAATCGATTGCCAGACGGCAGGGCCGATCATTCTGTTTTCCCTCGCCCCGAAGTATTGAGCCACGAAGGTCATCAGATACGCAGCGGTCTGCTGCAGAAGAGCCATCGGCGTCCAGAATACGCCCATCACGGCCATTGCAGCGGCCAGAGCTTCGGTGGAATACTGCCCCAGGAACACCCGATCAATCGTGAGTTGGAGGTTCCAGAAACTATTGGCCACAATCAATGGCCAGGCCAGCTTCAAGAGATGCTTCCAGCGATGGGATCGAGGCATGAGGGTCAGGTCCATAACGTCTCCAAGGGCGCCTACAAAAGGAGCCCCATTATACACAAACGTATGGCCTCTGGGTTGCGAAAAAGGCCCTGGTGAGGACACTTTTCGCCCACTGAAATGAAAAAGCGCTCGCAATCCTGCGAACGCCTTGACGAAAAATGGGGGATGGATCCTGAAATTTTACCGGGTCGAGGCCTTGGCTTTCGACTTGGCTTTGGCTTTACGGGACTTGCTGGCCTTGCCTTTGCTGGCCTTGCTCTTTTTCGAAGACTTGACCGCTTTCGGAGCCTTGGCCTTGACTTCCGGAGCTGCAGCTTTGGCCGCTGGGGTTGCTGGCTCAGTAGGAACCGGCACTGCGGCTGGAGTCTCGGATGCAGACATAGGCTCGGTCGGCAGCACATCCGTGGTATCCGCTGGAGCCACAGGGGCTTCCGCTTCCTCAACCACGGGAATCACGGTTTCTTCCATCATACGGGGCGGCATGAGCGTTCCATCCTTGTCATTATTTTCGGGAACGCCATTCGGTTGCGAGAGCATGCCTTCAACCCAGGTCTTGTCCGAGGCGACATTTTCCACAGTCTTACCGACGCTTTTAAATCCTTCGATCACGCGATCAAAATAAAAGGAACCCGCGATGCCACCGACGAGCAGCATGGTAAGAAAGGCGATCTTGAAGCGATTAAAAGGCTTGCTAAAAAACGAGTCGCTCGACGTGGGCTGCACCGAGGAACTATAGCTCAAACCGAGACGCGCACTGGGAGTCTTGCTGGATTCTTCGATCTTGCTCAGGTCGGTCATGGCGGTTCTTACCTTGTTTTGAAGGGTAAAAGCTGTGGTTCGCATGAAGCTCTTGGCAGCTTCCAGTTTCACAGCCCGCGGAGCGCTCAAAATTGTTTTCTTCAACTCACTATTCGCAGCGGCCTTGGCTCTGGGTTTTCGTGTTGCTTTCTTGCGCGGGGTTGGCGGAACCCCCGGCAGAGCGGTCTTGGCCGACGGATTGTTATTTTTTTTCTTTGCCATGAGAGAGGTCCTTCCGTTCCAGAATAAGAGCAACAGTTTCCACGAGCCCCTGGGTTGCAAGGGGCTTGCCAAAACGACATAAACATAAGTTGCTGTTATGATGGAGAAAGAAAGAAATCAGACTGTTCAATATTTGGACAGTTCAGATCGGTGCCGGCAGAAGGCGTAGAATTTCTGTCAGTTCCACGAGGGGCAGACCCACGACATTGGAATAGGATCCGCTGATCCGTTCCACCAGAAATCCGCCGATGCCCTGGATTCCATACGAACCTGCTTTATCAAAAGGCTCGCCGGTTCCCACATAATAGGCGATTTCCTCCGGGGTCAGTTTCTTGAAAAACACTTCGGTTTCAACCACACGCGTCTCCACGCGAGGCGTGGGGCCCAGGCCATAAACCACGGCGAGGCCGGTGAGAACCTTATGCGGACGTCCCGACATGCGGGCCAGCATGCGTTTCGCATCCTCAGCATCCAGCGGTTTTTCGAGGACCTCAGCGTCCAGCACACCGATGGTATCCGAACCGATCACGGCCCAGGGCTGATCATGCGGCAGATTCTGATAAACAATTTGGGCTTTCTCCCGGGAATTTCGCTGAACATAAGCGTCCGGTTTTTCATTCGCGCGCCGCTTTTCTTCAATCGAAGGAACCTCAGTGGTGAAGGGGAGGCCGAGATAACGGAGAAGTTCCTGACGTCGGGGCGACGAGCTTGCGAGCACCAGCTGCCAGGGAAAGTGTTCAAAGATCGCGTGATTGTTTTTAGGCATCGAAGATCACCTGATGCTTTTGATCGGCTGCGATCATGCGTGCCGCCAGACTATGCCGGTGGCGCTGCAGATTTTGCGAAAGTTCGGGATCATGGAGTGCCAGCACCTGCAAAGCGAAATGCGCCGCGTGGATAAAACCGTGACCGAAGGTGGGAATGGGACCGGGGAGCTGATCCAGCGTCGCGGTTCCCTCCTGAGCCACCACGTGAAGAACCGGCAGCACGACCAGCGAGGAGACCAGGGACGCGAGACGATCCTGCGCTGGAGCCACACAAAGAATCAAGCGGCCGCCGTCCTTGTGAAAATTCGTGACGATCTCACGGACGTAATCGGGCGCCACCTGCGCCGCGGCCACGCGCAACTGATAGGACACGCGGAAGTCACGCAGCAGCGCCTGACCTTCCGCCGTAAACTTGTCATCCGCAGCGGCGGCCAACAGAATCAAAATTTTTTGCACGCTCCAACCCTCCACGAGACCGGCGTTGGTGTCACCAGCCCTATCCCTCGACGAGGCCGGCGCCGATATCATGACGATACTGGACCCCGTGCCAGTGTGCAGCGATTTTTTTAATATGCGCATAAGCATGACGCCTGGCTTCCACGAAATCCTTGCCATGGGACACAAACGTCAAAAGGCGACCGCGACCGGTCATGAGACGCCCCTGTTCCTCACGGACAGCTGCGGCAAACACCTGATTGTCATGACTGCTGTTTTGAAAAACTTCACGCGGCACTTCAAAGCGCTGCGGTGTGCCTTCACCATAGGGATAACACGGCGAGGCCAGCACCACGCATACCGAGGCGCCTGCATTCTGCGCCGCCGCAGCTTCAAATTCCTTGTTATCAGGAATCAGCCCCACCTTGGCCGCAATCAGCTCGGCCCAGTCGCGTTGATCGTGAAGAGCCAGCACCTCGGCCTCGGGATCCCCGAGACGCACATTGAACTCGACCACGGCTGGTCCCTTGTCACTCCACATGAGGCCCACATAAAGGCAGCCCGTATAACTCAGGCCGCGCTTCTTCAATTCCGCAAGCAAGGGCCTCACGACGCGCTGCATCACCGTATCACCCGCATCGGCTGGCAGCCACGGCACAGGCGTGTAACAGCCCATGCCTCCGGTGTTGGGACCTTCATCGCCATCCTTGAGACGCTTGTGATCGACGGCAAAACCCAGCGCCGTGGGTTCGCCCGCGCCGAGGAAAACAAAAAAGGAACATTCCCGTCCGACCAGAACCTCTTCTATCACGACGGTTTCGGCAGCCTTGGCCATTCCGGATTGATAGAGGCGCTTCAGGCCTTCGTCTATGTCAGACTGACTTTGACAGACAAAAACACCCTTCCCCGAGGCCAGACCACTGGCTTTAATGACAGCCCCACCCGACCGGGCGAGATATTCCTCGGCCTTTTTCCGGCAGGCGGCCTCACCCTGAACCACCGCGAAGGCCGCGGTCGGAATCCCGGCCGCCTGCATCACATCCTTGGCAAAGGCCTTGGAGGATTCCAGCTGAGCTGCAGCGGCGACCGGTCCAAAACAGGGTAGCTTCAATTCCGCACAGGCATCGGCAAAACCATCCGCCAGGGGCTGCTCGGGACCGACGACCACAAAATCAACATCCATATTGCGAGCCAGACGGGCAACATCAGCCATTCCAGCGTCCAAACCCATCGGCAACCTTGCGCCTAACACATCCATGGTGGCGGAACCAGGCCAGATGAGGAGGTCATCAACCAGCTTGGATTGACGTAATTTCCAAGCCAGAGCGTGCTCGCGAGCGCCTGAGCCAACTAGCAGTACTTTCATGATATGTTTTCCTCAATTGGGTTTTTTGCGGATGCGTCCACACTTTTAGCGGCCTGGCCCCCCTCTGTCAACACTCACAAGCTCGCCCGCCCAATGGTATAATGGAAGAAAGCGCGCGTTTCTCACAATATAGACAGGTTTCACCATGGTTCAGGTGCAGGGAGCATCTTGGGACAATCCTAAAATCGCTTTGCTTTCGGCAAACCCTTCCACGTTTTCCGATGAGGTGACCTCGCGTCTCGAGCGGCGGAGTTGGGAATTTTCCGTGAAGACCCCAAGGATCCTTGATGCATTCCGGGCCATTTCCAGCGGGAAGTGTTCCGTATTGATCATTCACGACACCCCCGATCTGCCGGCCTCCTTCGTTTTGCGAGCCCAGATCGTGGAACCGATCGCGATCATCACGCCCACGATCGTGGTCACCCATCCTGATCACCGCTTGGAGACAGCTCTCATCAAGGACATCGGCGCGCCGGAGATCGTGGAAGCTCCGCTCAACCCGGCCGCTTTTATCGGCAGCTTTGAATGGCTGATTCGTCGCTGGAGTCAGGGGAGTTTGCGCAAACTTTATCAGGCCCGGCGGCTCTTTTTGGAAAAGCAGTATCTGCTCTTTTCCAAACTGATCGGCAATCTGAAAGAGGATCCGGACCTGCAGCCCCTGGTCACGCCCTGCATGGCTCAGATTCTCATGAAGCAATCCGACTTCAAAACCGTGGAAAAACTCCTGCTCACCTCGCTCAAGGAACATCCGCGCAATATCGGAATCATCGTCAACCTCGTGGAATTTTACATGCGGGCCGCCATGCCCGAGACGGCGCTCAAAATCATCGCGGCGACCCGAAAGAATCATGGCAACCCTCGCATGCTGTTTGCCGATCAGATTCAAGCCCATTTGATGCTGAATCAGATCACGGACTGTATTCCCCTCCTGGAAGCTCTCGTGCGCGAAGACTACTGCCGCAAGCAGGCCTCATCTTTCCTGGCCCGCTGCCTCTATGCCGAAGGTCATAAGGATCGCTTTCAGAAAGCGGTGATGCATCAGGTGCCCTTGATTGAAGAGTTTCAAAACAAATGGAAACAAGCTGCGAGCTGAGGGGCGGATATGGATAGCAAAAAATTTCTTGCGTTCTGGGGCTGGAAAAACCTGCCATGGAATGAGCCCGTCGCCCTCGATCGCCTCTACTGGCAGGAGTCGACTCAGATCATCTGCTCGCGTCTCCTTCTGACCCTGCAGCGCGCCGCTTCTCTCTTTGTCATCACAGCCCCTCCCGGTCATGGCAAGAGCACGCTCGCCCGCTGGCTTTATCACAATGTGGATCAGGACCGGCATGATGTGGCCTTCTTTTCGCTTTTGCAAACGGAGCAGGGCAGCGGCTGGCTGCTGCCCAAACTGGCCCAATATCTCGGCCTCGATCCCGCGACCAGCAGCAATCGCACCGTGCTGGCACGTCTGCAGCAATCGCGTCTGCATGGAAAAATTCTGACCGTCATCATTGATGACGCGCATAAGCTCAAGGAACCGGAAGCTCTCGATGAAATTCTGGCTTTGATCCAGGTGCAGTCGATTGCGGCCAATCACGTGAATTTCATCTTGATCGGCAATCCGCGTCTCAGTCGGGTGATTCAGATGACAGAAGGCTGTCAGCATCGATTGGCGCTCCTTGCCGACATGCAGGCCCTCTCACGGAATGACATCATTCCCTACTTGAACTGGCGGCTGGATCAGATAGGATTGCCAGCCAAAGTTGTTGGAGCGGATGCGCACAACTATTTGATGGCGCAGGCACCACTCAGCTTTGCCTGGCTTGAGAGTCTTCTTGAAGGCGCTCTCATGGAAGCCTTTCTGCGCGATCAGCGGGTGATCGTTGCAGAAACAATGCAGGCCGCAGTTCAATACTTTGGCTGGTCGAAAGGTCTGGCGGAGGAGCCCAGCACCGAACTGCCTAAACCGACGAAACCCGCATCAGGACGCCGTAAGCCCACGCCCCAGACCGGAAAATCTGGCGGAGCCGTGACGCCAACGCTCGACCTGAATTCTCTTTACTATAAGTCAGGCGGAGGTCATGATCCGGAAGAGTCCTGAGATCATGACCAGGATCCAATAACGTCAACAGCCCGGGTTCCATTCCTGAGCTGCTCTCATAATCGAAGCAACTGTGTTTCAAGCTTTCAAAAAGCTGATAATCGCCGTCGGTGTGCTCGTGGCACTGGCCTACGTCGGCAATTTGCTGATCGACAATCCGTATGTGCATGGCCTCATACGCAACGCGATCAATGAGAAGCTCGAACAGTACACGCATCTTTCCATTAAATTTGAAGCGATCAACGCCAAATTTATTCCACCGGGTTTTGATATCTATGGTGTGGAAGTCCTGCAAAAGAAGGCGGATGGAACCGAGGAGACCCTCACCCAGATTGCCCATCTGCAGGTCCGTGTCTCGCTACTCGCCCTGGCTCTGAGTCAGACGGAGATGCTTGCGATTGAAATCAATGAACCGCGGATCAGCCTGCCTCTGCCGCCGATCGAGGAATTGATTCGCATCGAACAGTTTCCCGACTGGAACAAAAAATCCGAGCTTCCCCCCTGGCCTCTGGATGTCACGCTGCCTTTGAAACACGTGCGCATCGGCAATGCCATGATCAACCTGAAGATTCCCGGCAGCCAGCCCGAGGCGCCGGATGCTCTTTCCCTGCGCCTCGAAGGTCTGAATATGGACTTCGCCTTCAGTACCTGGGAGGACTTTAGCCTTGCTGTCCAGCTCAAACGGAGCAATCTCGCCCTGAATGGATCCGATGTGGTCCGGGATCTCGGCCTTCAGCTCGATCTGCAGCAGGAGAATGACCAACTGCTTTCACAAAAGTTTCTCCTGGAATCCGAGGATCTGCAGGCCAAAGGCCAGGTGCGCGTGGTCTATGAAACCGAACTGAAAAAAAGCAGCGGAGCATTGCAGGATAAAAACGCGCGCCAGCTGAAGGGTTTGCTCATACGCATCGACAATCAGGTTACACGCGCGGATATCGGCATACTCGGGCGCTACCTTGGCATCGATCAAACCGCAGGCCCGCTCTTTGGCAGCACGGAATTGCAGCTTCATGTTCCGCTGGATGACCGCGCACTTTCCTGGCGTCTCGATGGCAAGGGGCAATCGCAATCGGCCGAGCTCTTTGGTTTTAAACTCCTCGATTCGCAGCTCGATTTCAACATCACCGATCAGGGCATGACCTTCGAAAAGGCCCATGTCAGGAAAGGAAGCCAGGAACTCGCCGCAGGCTCCGGCTTCATCGGTTTCACCAAGGAAGTCCCCTTCCGTTTCAATATCGAACCGAAGAATCTGGCGTTTGGTGAACTGATGTCTGTGCTCGGCATCGATGATTTCACGGCCTTCAGTGCCTTCCTGGATTCACCGGAAATCAAACTTTACGGGGAAGCGCTGCCTTTCGCGATGCATATCACCGGTCCCGCCCGCTTCTCGCAAATCTCCCTGCCCTTTGTCGCGGATCTGCCCAAACGCTATATGGAAGCGCCGACCTGTGTGTTCCAAACCGCGCTCCATATCAATGCCGAGGCGCTCTCGATTGGCAAGGGCGAGGGACAATGCTGGAAATCGCTGGGCCGCGAACAGAGCCTTCCCACCGAAGGCGGCTCGCCGGTGAATCTGGGTGGCAAATTCTTCTTCTCCACCGAACGCGGGATGGACTTTACGATCGAAACACCGAAACTCGACACACCGCTTCTGGAGCACTTCACCAAATTGTCGGCTCAGGGTTTCGCCAAGGTCCAGGCGCGCATCCGTGGCCCTTATGATCACCTGACGATCGGCGGTCGAGCCAGCGGAAAGAATGTGGTGATCGGGGGCTTTGATATGAGAGAGCTCGAGGCCTCCTACAAACTCGATATAGAGCGCAGTCTGCTGCAGATCGATGATCTCTACGTGGGCCTCGCCGATCAGGGAGCTCTGGCTGTCGATGCCTTTGAGATGGGCATCGGCGCGCCCTATGTCTTCAAAGCGAATGTCACCGCTCAAAAAATTCCGCCCGAATTCCTGGCGGCCGGCTTGAAAGAAACCTTCGGCGTGGAAAATTTCCGCATCGGCTTCCCATCCCTGCGCGGGGCCATGAGCGGTCCCCTGCTGGAACCCTTTATCTGGCAGGGCGATCTCGATTTCAGTTTGAATGAACTCACCTGGAAGGAGGAGGAGCTGATCAGCGAAGCCTCAGGGACGATCCGCAGTGATGAAAAGCACTGGTCGCTGAGCAAGAGCTATGCGCGTCTCGATCAGCTGGAAGCCCGGACCTCACTCGACATTCAAAGACGCGGTGGGAACGCGGCAGCGGAGCATATTCTGCACCAGCTTGGCATTCGACCTGCAGATCGGGTCCGCCTGAGCATCAAGACCATCAATCAGAATCTCAAAACGTATCGCACCAATGAGGTGGCACAGGAGATCAATCACCTCACCAGTCTTCCCTACGTCGGCACGTTCTTCGCTGAGCAGAAATTCGGTGGTCAGATTCAACTGGAAGCGGAGCTGGAAGGGCCGATCGATCATCTGCAGGGTAAAGTGGAAGGCGGTCTGGAGCAGCCCTATGTCTGGGGCATTCCCATCTCCTCCTTCAGTTTCGCGGGCTTTGTCGATGGCTGGAAGCTGCATATCCCGGAACTCCGACACTCGGGCAATGCCCTGGTCGGTCGCCTCAATATTGACTTCGGCAAATCCTCGCTGCCCTATGACTGGTACTTCTATTTCAATCAAATGGATATCCGGGCCCTGATCGGCTCCTTCTTCGCCGAGGATCCGCGCAACTTCGCCTATCTCACGGCCGAGTGGACCATGCAGGGGGAACTCAGCAATTTCTGGGGTTCCAAGGGTGAGCTGGTTCTCAACCGCGTGCGTTCGAAACTCTTCCGCAACCTCGGCAGTCGCACCTCATCGGTCGAACTCAATAGCGACGATCCCATCAAACTGAAAATCAGTCCACAGGGCTGGACGCTGGCAGAAAAAAAGCCTCTGCGTCTGCAAGGCGAATACTTCGATCTCAGCTTTGAGGCCGGCGACAACAGGCTGCCTGATCAGCTGGACCTGTCCGTGCACGGTTCGGTCAAACTCGATCTTTTGAAAAACTTCAGCAACGTGATCGAGACTGCGCGTGGTGAAATTCTGATCGATGGTTATCTGCGTGGCTCGCTCAGCAAGCCGGACCTTTCGATCAAACTTCGGGAAAAACGCCTGGATCCCTTCAACGTCAAGGACTGGCAGGCTGTCTCCATCGGTCTTGTGGACTATGGACCGGCCTTGACCAGCGTCGCTCTGGACGTGGAAATCAAGGACGACCGGGTGATTGTCAATAAATTTAAGGCCAACAAGGGTCGCGAAGGCAGCATGACCGTTTCTGGGCAATTGAATTTCAATGGTTCGAGCCCGGAAGCCTCGCGTTTGAATATCGACCTCAATCGCATGGAATTCAATCGCCTGAGCGTTCCCGTGCTGAAAACAGCCGACCTCACACTCAGTGGCAAACTTGCCGTCACCGGCCACAAGCTGCCTTTGAATCTGAGCGGCAATCTGGAGATCGATCGGCTGCAGTCGATCGGCAACTTCGATCTCAGAAAACAGATCGTGGCGTCCCTCTATGAAACCAGACTCAACTCCTCCGCGAGTGTGGGATCGGAACAGACACCGTTCGTCAACCTCGACATCGGGGTCGTGGCCGACAGTTCCATCACCATCAAAAACAAGAGTCTGGAAGCGCTTCTTTCCGCCGATATGCGGGTGCGGGGCACGGAGATGCAGCCCCTTCTCACCGGACAGATCATTGCCGATCGGGGAACTTTCAACTATCGCCGGACCTTTAAAATCAGTCAGGCGGTCATTTCCTTTGATGAACCCATCTCGCCACCCAACCCGAGGCTGGATATCGTGGGCGAGGCGACCGTGAACCCTTATACGGTCGAAGTCATGGTGGATGGCCACCTCAATACGCCTCGCATTCAGCTGAGTGTGGATCCGGCCAACCGTGATGACGGCTCCCCGATCACCAACCTCGATATTCTGATCCTGATCAGTACGGGCCGAATTCCGGATCAGACCAACAAAACCACCGCGCAAAGCGCCGAAAGCGCTTCGATCAATGAGCTGGTCAGTTTCTTTGCCGCCTTCGCCGAGGAACCGATTGAAAAGCTCTTCGACATGTCGGGACAGACCGTGATTCGCGAGGTTTATTTTGATTCGTATCTGCCCGAGCAGGGACAGCGTCCGGTGACCCGGATCAACTTTCCCATTCGTCTTGGCGAAAATCTGAGCGCGGTCCTGCAGGTTGATGATGCGGCGAATACCAAGGTTTCCCTGGAATATGTGCTGCATGAAGGCATTTCCGTTTCCGGCAGCTTGGACCAGACCACCAGCCGGGAGACGAATGATCAGAAGGCCCTTCCAGCCGATACGGGTTTTGATCTAAAATTCCGTTTTGGCTTCGACTAGGAGAGGCGTTTGCGTTTTCTAATTTTCATGCTCGGCATCCTATTGGCCCATCCTGCATGGGCCAAGCCCTGGGAATTTGCGCCTGGCAGCCGTCCCTTGCGCCTGAATGTCGAGGACCTGCAGCGCGATTTCCCCGATATCCAGACGCCTGAGGATCTCAGCAATCTCCTCCGAGCCATCAATCTGGCTGAACCCATGGCCGAGGTCAGCGCCGAGGATGCTGGCAACCGCATCCTCATCAAAGTCATCAGCGCGGACACCGTCAGCGAAGTGCGCATCTACAGTCTGACCCGCAGCATCCGTCTGGCGGTTGAAAACAAGGTGAACAAATATGTGGGCCTCACCAATACCCAGGAGGTGCGTAAGCAGCTTCAGGAGGAAATCTTCAAGGTCCTCAAGGAACACAGTTATTATCTGGCCAAGGTGCAGATTGCCGAGCGTCCGCATCGCGGTGGCATTCTCTATGAAGCCGCGATCGACGAGGGCTGGCCCTGTACCATCGCCCGGATCGATTTCAGCTTTCCTCTGCCACCCGGCATCGACAATCCCTATCGCATAGGCATGTACTGTGAGGCCGATGAAATTCGCAATCGACTCACCGAGCTGGAAGCGGAACTTGTCGACGCCGGCTACAATCAGCAGCGTATCCAAAGTCCCGACCTTGTTTTTGATCCCCGCACCAACACGGCCACGCTGAAAATCATGGGCACGCTGGGCAAGAAAATTCAGGTTCGCATCATCAGTCCCATCAAATCCGTCGGCCTGATATCCACGATTTTTGGGGATGAGCTGAATGCCGTGGATCCCTCCATTACCGATCCCGATGCCATGGCTTCCGAAATCATGCGTCAGTATAAAGCGCAGGGCTATGATGATGTGGAAATCCGCCAGCTGCCGCCCCACACACCGGACACGGAAACCATTGAATATCAATTCGAGGTCCGTCCGGGTCCCGAGTATCTCGTGACCGAGGTGCAGTTCGAAGGCCTCAATGCCCTGACGCAGGAGGAGGCGACCGATGTCATGGGCCTCACGGCCGGTCTCAGCAACCAGCCCATCTTCAGTCAGGATCTGGCGCAAAGAGGCCGCGAAACCCTGCAGGCCATTTACAAGGAACGCGGCTTTTGGGATGCCAAGGTTTTTGACCCACGCGTGATCAAAAATCCGAGCACAGGTGAGGTCAAACTCGTCTATGTTGTGCGGGAAGGCAAACGACGGCTCTATGATGGCCTGGTCGTCACCGGCAACAAGGCGTTGCCAACCGATGTCATCGAATCCATGCTCGTGGTGGATAAAAAGGAGCCTCTCGCCTGGCAGCATCTCATCGACTTTGAAAAAGTTCTGCGCCAGGCCTATCGCAGCGTCGGCTACCTCCAGGTGCAAATGAATCTGGAGCTGGTGCAGAACCGCCAGTTCCGCGATGTTGAAACCAAGGTCGTGCTGAATATTCAGGAAGGGGCGCGGTCGAAGTTTGGTGAGATCTCGGTCAAAGGCCTGGTTAAAACCGATGCGGATGTGGTCACGCGTGAACTCCGCTTTGAAGAGGGTGACTGGTTTGATCCGGAACAGGTCGAGGAAAGCCGTCAGGCGCTCGTGGATCTCGGGCTTTTCAGTTCGGTCAGTATCACGCCCAGCGAAACCAAGACCAGTTCCGGTGACACCACCGTCCCTTATACCGTCATCGTCCGCGAGGCCCGTTCCGGTACGGTCAGCTTCGGACCCGGCTGGAGCTTGAGTGACGGCATGCGGTTCACCATTGAGAGCGCCTACAATAATATCGGCGGTCGCGGCCGCAAGATTTTCAGCAAGGGCACCCTGAGCGAGGAAAAAAGCCAGACGCCCCTGGCCGACAAAACCCTGCTGGGTCGTTACGTGGGTGTCGGTTATATCGAACCCTGGCTCTTCAATTTCCCTGTCGATGGCACGCTGACCTTCAACCACCAGGGTCTGGCACGCGACACGTCATGGGAAGTCAGTCGCGCTGCGGAAGCCATTGCCAGCCATCGCCTGCGGAATTTTGCACCGCGCACGGATCTGTCGCTCTTCTCCCTTTATAAGGAAGTCAGTGTCGAGGCGGAGGAAGGGGTCAAACGCGCGACGCTGATCGAGCCTGGAATCCTTCAGGTTCGGGAAATTGGTTTGCGTCATGTCACGGATGGGCGGAACAACCTCGGCTGGCCGACGCGGGGTTTTCGTCTGGCCACCGAACTCAGCCTCGCCGACTTTGTCTTTGGTGGCGACATCAAATACAACAAGTGGTCGTTCAGCTTTAACGTCTATCACGAGTTCTTCGAGAATTTTGTGCTGGCCGTCGGCACGAGTTACACCAGCTACAACAATATCAAGCGCCGTGATGCGCCCAACGTCCTGCCCACTTCGGAGCGCCTTCTGAGCGGAGGTCCTGAAACCAATCGTGGCTTTCGGGAGAATACGCTGGGTCCGGTCCTGACCAGCACGACACGCGATGAGAAAACCGGTGTGATTGAGACAAGAGACAACTTCTATGGCGGGTCGCGTCTTGCGTCGCAGCGTTTGGAATTCCGCTATCAGCTGGTGCAGGATACGTTTGCGTTGACGACGTTTTTTGATGCGAACAACAGCTTCTTTTCACCGACCGAGGAGCGTCTGATCCGCGAGGACTTCGCCAAGGCTCCCGCGGAAGCCGAGATCAAGCCCCCCGAACTCTATGATAACGAACCCTATCAGCTGGACGACTTAATCCGCCACCCGCAGTACCTTTGGACAAAAAACTATTTGTCCTACGGCATAGCCGGTAATCTGCTGACACCGCTTGGTTCCGCCAATATCTCGGTCGGCTGGCCCTGGAGACGTTGTCTCAATAATGCTGAAGATTGCCCCTATCCCCGAGGCAACAGCAACTATCGACAACTGCGCGGCGCGGTGATCGGCATCAATGTGGGCGCCACCTTCTGATCAACGCAGGGCGCGAGCCCCCCGTTCACCTGCAGGCCGGTGCTCTTTCCCATTCTGAGAAAGAGACCGACCCGAAGTCCCCCATCCTTCGCCCCCGCACCACAAGACCGCATAGGTCTGCGCTCGTCTCGCAGCGTATCAAGCTGGATTCACTTTTGCTTTGAATTATGGGTTCAGTAGAGCAGATTCGCTCGACCATTGCAAGGTCAAAGTCATGTGCAAATCGTTCATTCGTTTGAGAAATTTCAAATGAAGCCGCGGGATGGCGCAGGTCTTTCCCCATCCCGCCCTCGTGCGGCGCAGGTCATGAAATCATTTTGCAGGCGTGGGTTCAGGAGCCCAGACCGAGGCATCAAAGCGAAACAAGGAGGCGCTCTTATAAAGATCCGGTCGAAGCGTTGTCAGCCAAAGATTGCGATCGGCATCGATGAATAGACTGCTTAGATCCTTCAGCTGTTCAGGCAATCCGATATCATCCCGAGTCCTAAGATGTGCAATGTGATAGCAGCTGGGTGCTTTGAAACGCATGATCCGGCGTTCACCTGGATTGCCGATCAAAAGTTCCTTGCGGACCGGATCCACAGCCAATCCGTAAAGTTCCTCAACCAGATGACTGGGCAGGCCGTGAATAAAGCAGGCCCGCATCGCCTGGCACTTGTCCATATTGCGGCCCTGGCAGCGGACGGTCATCAAAGGCGTTCCCGGAACCCGCAGCAGCATCAGGAACTGGCTCCCATCGCGGTCCTTCCAAAAGCTGGGGATAGGCGCCAGTCCCCCAAAAAGTTCGTTGTTGTCCTGCTGCACTCTGGAAAAAGCCCGGGTAAAACCCCGTCGCAATTCCGCCACTTCGCTGCGTGTGGGTTCCCCGCGTGGATCACGAGGTGGTTTGGCCAGATCGAGGATGATATCGGCTGGCCGCAACCAGATCTTCCTGTCGTGATGCCACAGAGCAAACTGCCGCCGTTCGGCGTCCAGGAAAAACCAGTGCGGCCCCAGAGGCAGGATGCCACGGATCCGCTTTTCACTTTCATTCTCCGGGAAGGGCACCCGTTCACTCTTATCCGTAGGGACATGCAAACTGCCAAAGCCCAGATCCTGCTCCTTGGCCGTCTCATTGTATTGGGACTTCAGGTAAAACTTCGCCGTTCGGCTACTGGTTAAAACCATATCCTTCTCGCGATACACCGCGTAAAGGCCTTTTTCCAAAGCCACCTGGTAATGTTTAAGTTGGTCAAATGGCAGAACCCTGGCCGGCTTTTTATCTGCAGCCAAAGTCGGCCGCAAAGCAGAGCTCAGGAGCAGGGCGATCGCCATCCAGAGCCGCAAGGCTTGCGCGAATTCCATGTACCACCCTTAATGGAGCTATGTTTTCATGATAAGATGGATGGAGCCATACTGTACAGTATTCCGGTGACGTCACGGACACGGAGTTCTCCGATGGAAGAAGCCCAATTGGTCGACAGCTATCTGCATAGTGCCCATGCCGAGGATCGTCTGCGCATCCTGCAAACCCTGCGCGAAAAGAATATGTGGATGCCGATCTCCCTGAGCGCCGATCTGCTCAAGCTGAAATTGAATGCCGATGAACATATCGCCATTCTACGGAGTACGAGCGCCAAACAACGGCTGGCATTCGAGGATTATCTGACGAGCCAGCTCATGCGCTGGGACCAGAACGTGGCTTCCGCCGCTCTCTGGGAATGGGCCCTGCGCACCGACTGCATCATGTGGCATCGCACGCTGCCTCTCAGCCTTTCCCCGCTGACCCCGCAGCGCATGCGTTACACCCTGCTTGATCTTGCCTGGTTCGGCGGTGGCTTTCCCCTGATTCAAAAGCTCGTGGACATGGACGGCCTCGAGGATATGTCCGCCGCGTTCATCTCCCTGCTTTGTTTCCGCGCGCTGCAGTTCGGGGTTGCCTCCGATCGCGTCCTCAATCTGGCGAAACGCGGCATCGAGGGCAGCTATCACGCCTCGTCGGTGGCGGAAAAAACGCTGCCTTACTTTCTTGCCTATGTCTTCCGTAATGATCCGCAATGGGCCAAGGCACAAAAGGTCAATCAATCCTTTAGCGGCATCTGGTCACAATTCATGAATGCGAATCATGAAGGCAATCGCTGGGAAAAGGAACTCTCCACCCTGAATCAGCTGATCGGCCGCCAGCCCACGGCGACGGACGAAGCCACCATCATGGACAACTGGCCCAGCATCTGGGATCGCCATCATATCGAAGCCCCGATCCTCTGCTGGCTCTTTGAGCAGCTGGCGGAAAAAAAGTTCCCGACCATCTCGGAACAGAGCTGGGAATTCTTCGCGGGTGTTCAGCCGAAAATTCTGAAGGACATGCTGATCACCAACAACCGTCCCGAGGTGCTGGTCCTCGCCCTGAACGTGGTGGGCCCCTTCCTTGATTATAATGCCCAGCTCAAGGTGCTGGACCATCTTAAAAAAGTGCTGCAGACCGTCCCCAATGCGGCGGAGATCCTCACGAGTCTTCTGCCCCGTTACTCAGCTCTTCTGAATGCCGAAGCCGGTGGCGCCAGTGTCTTCGGCAAGGTCTTTGACGAGCGCCAGCAGATGCTGGCCGCCTTCAACAAGGACAAATCCGGCGAAGTCAAAGGCCTCGGCCTTTGGGAAAAGGAATTTCCGCCTCAGGATGCCAGCCGCCATACCTTCTTTGCGATCGCCTATCATGATAAAAAACTGCCCGATCCCAAAGGCGATGATTTCTGGGCCTCCCTCATCGCGGCCTGGAAAAATCCGTCTGCCGATCGGATCGAGGCGCTCTCCACCAAGGCGCGACAGGCCCCGGATCTTTTCCAGATCTGTTTTATCGATACCCTCGGCCGCTTCCATGGTTCGGATGCAGCCGCCTTGAAATTGCTTGATTTCATCCGCAGTTCGGAAGAGCCGGTGCTGCGTTCGGTGATCTACGCCCTGCAGGGCATCGGTACGGTGCGGGCGTCCCAGGAACTGGTGGCCTTCCTCACCCGTCCCAACGTCAGCGCCAACCTGCAGCTCGAAATCACCCAGCTCCTGCACGAACTCGATGTCAGTCACCTGCAGGCGGAGCTGCGTTCCGCGCTCAACGATCTCAACTATCGCACCATGCGCGATAGCATGCTGATCGAATTGCGTGATGCCATCTCCAGTCTTCTGGTCGTCGAGGATCAGATCAAACCCAGCCCCACAAATACGAGCCTGCCGCAGCAGCCCACCACGATCGATCTGGACAAACTCCTGTCGCAGAAAATCGATCGCTACGAGCAGCTGTCGAGTGAAGTCAAACGCGCCCTGCGCACCGCCCAGTTCTTCCATCTGCAGGTTGAGCAGGCCGGCAACAACCTGGGCACCATCGACCTGAGTCCGGCCATCGATATGCAGTACAAGGCTTTGGAGCTCAGCTTCCGCGAGAAATTCGAGCAGCACTGTTCAGATTTGATCAGGCAGGGCATCCTGCAACGCAAGCTCGACGTCATCGGCTATGCCCGTCCCATTCCTTCCGCGATGGATGACTTCGAAGGCTATATTGAGCATCTGCCGATCATCAACACGATCCCCTTCTTCAGCCGCTTCAAACTTCGCAAGATGCTGCGGGCGATCTGTCAGTTCCGGCCAGGCAAGCGTTTCACCCTGGATGGCCTCAAGGCCTTTGCCATCTTCTTTATCTGCTTCTCCCGACATGACTGTCGCTATGGTTTGGGAAAACTTTTCCATATTACCAACATGTCCCAGGATCAGCTGCTGCACTTTTGCAAGGAACTGCACGTGTTCCAGGATTTCCGTAACCGTGCGGCTCATGAGGGATTTCATCCGGACGCCAGCAATAATTTGGACAGTATTTGGAAAAGCACGGCCTCCATCATTCAAGGGATGTTCATCATTTCCGATGGATTGGAAAGCCATGTGGCCAAGGGCACCATTCGAAAGATTGGCTAAAGTTGAAACGCCGCTTGTTGGAGAACCCAGACTCCCATGAACAGCAAAGAAAAACCCGTGGTTCTGATCGTCGAGGACAATCCTGCGGACGTGCTGACCTATAAGAAGTGTCTGGGTCGCAGCTTCCAGCTGGAAACCCTGCTCTCCGGAGAGGAAGCCCTGGGTGTGATCGAGCAGCTCAAGCCCGATGTGGTGGTCCTCGACATCAACCTGCCCGGCATATCCGGCTACGATATCTGCAAGGTCCTCCGGACCCGCCCGCTCAGGGACTACATCGGTGTCGTGATGATCACCGCCAGCCAGGATCCGGAGTCCATCGAAAAGAGCCTCACTTACGGTGCTGATGCCTTCGGCAGCAAGGCCCAGGTCATCTTCCAGATCAAGGCTCTGGTCAAGTCCGCTCTGCGGGTTCGGGCCACAATGAAGGAACTCAGTGACGTCAACGCCAAGCTTCAAAGGGCCAATGAGCGCCTGAAAAAGCTCTCGCTCACCGATGAGCTGACAGGTCTTTACAACATGCGTTTCATGGCCCGGCAGATCCGTAATGAATTCAAGCGGGCGGAACGCTATCAAAAGTCCGTGTCGATGATCATGCTCGACATCGATAATTTCAAAAGGGTGAATGATGCTTATGATCATCTCACCGGTTCCTATGTGATCGCGCAGATCGGCCAGGAAATCAGTGATTCCATTCGCCTCGATATTGACTATGCCGCTCGTTACGGGGGTGACGAATTTATCATCGTCCTGCCGGAAACCGATCTGCAGGGCGCCTGGATCGTGGCCGATCGTCTCAGGGCCAAAGTCGCCGAGCATACCTACGACAACGGCCATCACAGTGTTCAGGTCACGCTGTCTCTCGGCATCGCCACCTTCGAGGGCAGCACTAAAAATATGCAAAATGTTGAGGAACTGACGCGCACCGCCGACAGCAGCCTTTTGCGTGCCAAGGAGCAGGGCAAGAACATGGTTGTGGCCCTCCAGAAGCAATCCAAGCAACATAAGTCCGCGTCCTGACCGCCCTTCCCGGCCATTCCATAGTGCACAATTTAACACCATAAAAAGCCTGTCAAACGCAGGCTTTATGCATCCTTGTTGTCCAAGGGGGAGAAAAATGGTACCTAATCCTTGCAAAAAATGGGGATTTTTTGACTTTTGACTCACCTGAAGGATGTCATTATGGAACAAAAGGTAGCTCTTGTGACCGGAGCCTCTCGCGGTATCGGCCGCGCTTGCGCCGAAGCCCTCGCCAAACAGGGTTATTTGGTCGCCATTCATTACCGTTCGCAGGAACACCTCGCGAAAGAAGCCGCGGATAGCATGCCAGGCTCGAAGATTTTTCAAGCCGATCTGAGCAGCGAAGAACAGTGCAAGGATCTCGCCAAGCAGGTGAAGGATGCCTTTGGTCGTATCGATGTTCTCGTAAACAACGCGGGCATGAGCATTGATCAGCTCATCACCTTTGCCAAGCCCAGCGATTTTGATCAGATCCTTGACGTGAATTTGAAGTCGGTTTTCAACCTGACCAAATTTGTTTCCAAGCACATGATCAAACAAAAAACGGGTCGCATCATCAACCTCACCTCCGTTGTGGGTCACACCGGCAATGCCGGACAAAGCATGTATGCCGCTTCCAAAGGCGCGATCACAGCATTCACGAAAAGCATTGCCGCCGACCTCGCGGGCTTTGGCATCCTCGCCAACTGCGTGGCTCCTGGCTTTATCAAAACGGATATGACCGATGCTCTGCCGGGAGAAGCCAAGGAAGCGATCCTCGGCAAGGTGCCGCTCAAACGCCTCGGCAGTCCGGATGAAGTTGCAGCCTGCGTCTGCTTTCTTGCATCGGATGGCGCCTCCTACATCACGGGTTCGACGCTGCATGTGAACGGCGGGATGTATACCAACTGATAAAAGGAACGGTAACCGATGACAGATTCAGCCGTATATATCCACGCCCTGGGGCATTACCATCCTGAGACGGTGGTTGATAACGCGTTTTTTGAAGAGCTTGATATCGGCTCGGATTCCGCCTGGGGCGAGGAACGAACCGGCATTCAGGCTCGTCGCAGCGTCCTGCAAAAGGACGATATCCGGGCTCTGCGTCGCGGCGAAAAAACGCTGGAGCAGCTGCGGAGCGAAGGCCGGGTGATGACCATCGCCACGATGTCGGAACCGGCCTGGGCCCTTCTACGGAAGCGATATCCTGATCTGAATCCCACCGCGATCGATGCATTGATCTGTGGGACGTCCATTCCGGATTTCGATATCCCGGCCAACGCCAGTACGATCGCGGATCGTCTGGGTCTCAGTTGCCTGACCTTTGACGCCAACTCCGCCTGCAGCTCGTTCGTGCTGAATCTGCATCTGGGCCGAAATCTGATTCGATCCGGTGCTCACAGGAAAATTGCCATCTTCAATCCCGAGCGCTATTCCCTGCGCATGGATTTTACGGATCGCAATTCCTGCATCCTGTTCGGCGATGGTTGCTCGGCCGCGATCATTTCGGATCAGCCTAAGCCCGGCTCGCTCAGGGTTATCGATACCATCATCGTATCCGATCCGAGCGGTCATGATCTGGTCAAGATTCCTGACAGCGAATGCTTCTCGCAGAACGGCAAGGCTGTCCAGAAGTTTGCGATTTCCAAGACCCTGGAAACAACCCACAGCATTCTGGAACGCAATCAGCTGACCGCAAAAGACATCACCTGGTTCACCGGTCATCAGGCCAATCTTCGCATGGTGACTTCGGCCGCGGAACGCCTGGGTTTCAGCGACGACCAGCATCTGCACAATGTGGAAGCGTTGGGCAATCAGGGCGCTGCCGGAGCCCCTTCCGTCCTCTCGATGCATTGGGATCGCTTCAAATCAGGCGACTTGATCGTCCTGGCCGTGGTCGGCAGCGGCTTGACCTGGGGATCCGCACTGCTGCAAAAAATTTGATACTGCAAGGAAACACACGATGGGCAAACAACTCGTTTTTGGCTTTGTGGCCGCGGCGATTTTAGGGACGGCGGTCGCTTGCGTGACGTCACCTGAAACCGGCCGCAGCCAGCTGAATCTGGTCTCGGACAGCCAGATGAACAGCATGGGTGAGCAGGCCTACCAGGAAATGCTGGCCAAATCCAAAATCTCCAAAAACCCGGCCTTGAATGCTGCGGTGGCTGACATCGGTCGACGCATCGCTCAGGCCAGTGGCGTGGACTATGAGTGGGAATTCACGGTCATTGATGATCCGAAGACGATCAATGCCTTCTGCCTGCCAGGTGGCAAGGTCGCGGTCTACACCGGCATCATTCCTGTGGCCAAAAACAATGCGGCTCTCGCGGCGGTGATCGGCCATGAGGTGGCTCATGCCACGCTCAGGCACTCGGCTGAGCGTGTGAGTCAGCAGATGGTCATGCAGATGGGCATGACCATGGCTTCCCTGACCTTTTCGGATTCGAAGTACAAGAACACGATTGCCGGCCTGCTCGGCATCGGGGCTCAGTTTGGTGTGGCCTTGCCCTTCAGTCGTTATCACGAATCCGAAGCGGATCGTGTGGGTCTGGAGTATATGGCGAAAGCTGGCTTTGATCCGCGGGAGGCGATCGGACTTTGGGAACGCATGGGCTCTCAGAGCGGCAGTCGTCCGCCTGAAATTCTGTCCACGCACCCGGATCCGATCCGTCGTGCCAAGGCTTTGAACCAGCACATGCCGGAGGCTCTCCAGATTTATCAAAACTCTCCCCTGCGAAGCGCCACGAAAAGCTTTTAAAACAGATGACAATCGCATCCCAGGTCGGCCTCCGGCCTGGGCGCGTTTCACGTCATGGACAAAAATTCCCCCCAGAACCTTTTGGTACATTGGAAAATCCGTTCAAAATTTCTTTACTATCCTCACCTTGAAGCAGCCCCTAAGATCCCCCCGGTCGCCGTCAACGGGTGGCGCCCTAAAAATTCCATAAGGAAAACCGAACAGAAGGTGTCGCCTTTTGTACGATTGGGAATTGGAACCGGCATGGGCAAGAAGATTCTGAAGAGCCTGGGCAACAGCACAGCCATCCACATTTTTGTGGTCAGTGCCTGCATTGCTGTGCTGGCCAGTGTGATTCAGATCTACATCGAATACCGCAAGGATGTGGATCGGGTGAAATCCCGGTTTGAACTGATCGAGAGCAGTTACATTCCCGCTGTGGCCGCCGCCCTCTGGCAAATTGATGAGGACCAGGCACGTCTGATTCTGGCTGGTATCAAGAGTCTGCCGGACGTGGCCTATGTTGAAATCAAAGCCAATGATTCGGATTTTACAAGCTCCCTCGGTGAGAAATCGGGTTCACGCTATCTCACCCGCGAGGTGGAAGTCGCCTTCACCAACCAGGACCACAGCGCGATCGCGATCGGAACTCTGACCATCAGCCTCAGTTTGGACGCGGTCATTTCGCGAACCTACGGCCTCTCGCTGAACATTCTGATCACCAATATTCTGAAGACACTCCTGCTGGCCGTTTATGTGATCTTCCTGCTTCGCAAACGCATCACACGGCATCTCATCCATATCGTGCGTTACCTGGAATCCAAGGATCAGTCCCAGCCTCTCAAACTGGAACGCCGGTCGGCCCGGGAGGATGAACTCGATGTGATGGTGCAGAGCATCAACAACAAGAACAATGAGATCCTGGACAAGATCCAGACCATTGAAAAGCACAAAGTGGAACTGGAGCATACGGTCGAAGAGAAAACGCAGGCTCTGACGCGGACGGCCGAAACCAAGGCCACCCTGCTCCGCGTTCTCTGTCACGACCTTTCCAATCCCCTGGTTCTGATCACGGGGTTGCTGGAGCTCTTTGCCAATAACCGCATTTCCGAAGAGAAGAAACAGGCCAAATATAAAACGCTCTCCCGTGCGGCCCAGCTCATGGCGGACATCCTGTCCAACGTGCGCGAGATGGAGGCTGTGGATTCCGGGAAACGCAATATCACCATTGCGCCGGTGAACCTGGAGCGCATGTTTGATGACCTGAATTTAATCTTCCGCGACCGTCTGACGGAAAAGCAAATCTGCCTGGAAATTGAAAATCAGCTGCCGGATGGCATCGGCGTCTTTGCCGACCCCGTATCCCTGAGCAATCATGTCTTCAACAACCTCGTCTCCAACGCCCTGAAATTCTCCTTCCCGGGCTCCAAAGTCCGAATCGTGGCGCAGGTTGAGGACGAGCTGGTTCATGTCTCCATCATCGACGCCGGCGTCGGCATGTCCGAGGAAATCGCTCAGGCCATCTTTGATCCCACACGTCAGACCACCCGGCCCGGAACTGCTGGCGAAAAAGGGACTGGCTTTGGCATGCCCATCGTGAAGTCGTTCGTGGAAAAATATGGCGGTCGGATTCAGGTCGAGAGCACATCGGCGGAAATCAATCCGTCAGAGCACGGGACGACCTTCCATCTTTATCTGAAGAAAGCGCGCCTCGTGCCGGATCTAGCGGTGGCTGAACGCTCCGCAGGGTGAAGCGCCAGCCATGGAACGAAGGGTTTAGAAGCGGAAGCGGGCGACCAGAGCATCATGATCCGAGATCTTATCCATGAAGTCCGAGTTCAGGTGAATGATGTCCAGTTCCGGCTCATGCTGGAGCAGGGCCTTGCTCACCACAATATGGTCGATCGCTGACGCATTGCCATCATAGTTGCTGGTATACCACATATTCTGAGGGACCAGATTCCCATAGGTCATCAGATTTTGCATATAATCGCCGGCCAGAATTCTCATGGAGGCCTCGTGCCAATAGGCATTGAAGTCACCCACCACCAGAATTTTCGCGTTGCGGTCCTGAGAAAGCAGGTCCGCGATAAAGCGATTGATGCGACCGGTGAGTTTCGACCGTCCGATATCGGAGCGGAAGATCACCGGCTGTTCGATCGACCAGGGGCTGCTGTCGCCCAACTTGGAATTCAAGTGCACGCCAATGACGTAAAACCTTTGACCCTTGAACGAGAACTCGGCCACCAGGGGTTTACGGGTCCGCATAAAGGCTTCATCATTCGGAAAGAGACGACCTGGGTTCTGATTCAAGCGGCCGCCCTGAACGACATAGGTATCGTCCAGAGGCCCGGCATTGCCCACGCGTTCAAACTGAATGCGGGCCGCATTGTAAATCATGGCCACACGGATGTTGCCACCCGGCTCGCCACCGTCTGAGTTGGGAACGGGATCGATATTCAGAGCCCGATAGTCGGAACCGGGACAGTTGATATTCTGAATGATCGAACTCAGGGTAATGTCCGCAGCGGATCCTTCCGCGAAGTCCACACCGTTGTTGTCCTGAATTTCCGGAAGATTGAGAACATCCGGACATCCCAGGTTGGTACTGACCGCCAAAGCCATCCGCTTGATGCGGCTTTCCAAAATACCCGACAGGTTCTCCACGTTGAACGTCCCGATCGTCACGTGATCGGCATCACCTTGAAGCTGCGTTTTGGGCCGCTCATCCAGGCTTTTAAGGTCCGACGTCGCCGTAAAGGTGCCAGTGACGAACATGGCAAACTCACCATCACCAAAGGTGTTGGTTTGAAAGCTCAGGATGCCTTCGAGGTCATAGGAGAACTTGTCCCCGACGTTGAAAGCATACTCAGGCCGAACATTTGGTGCCAATTCATGATCGGAAATCCGCACCACTTCCGGGTTAAAGTCCTGAGCCAAAGGATTGTAGAGAAGACCATTGGCAGCCGACAGCTGCTCAACCGGGCTGGCTCCTTCGGGACGGACAAAGAGCGTCAGATACCGTTTGTTGTCATCATACTTTTCCTTGCCGCCGCGGAAGCCGACCACCTCGGGTCGCACCAGACGAATGCGCATGCCTTCGAGGGCTTCCCAAAAATCAAGACCATCGGCGGGATTGAGCTTGTCCTTCTGGTTGATGTTGCCACGATAGCTGGACACCACAGCATTCGGGACCTGCAGTCCACCGGGACCGATCGAAACCGGTTCGGGCAGGGGAAGACCCGTTTCCAGGATGGAAATATCCGTAACCTCGCGAATCGCCGTCCGGGTCAGACCTTGAGCGGTCATGACTTCATAGACGGTGCCCGTCACCTGAACCCGCACACCGGCCACCAGATCGGTTCGGGAACCGGTCAGATACACGTTGATGGCATTCGAGGTCAAAGGATTGCCGTCATCATTTTCCGTTTGGATGTAGAGTTCCGTGGCTCCTTCCTCAATCGGGGCTGCAGCCGTGATCACACCCTGGGTGGTCACGATTTTGCCACGATAAGGGGAAAGATGTGCTTCGCCCTGAAGTTCAGGAATCGACACCGCGCCCTCGACAACACCCCGGGTGTGCATCCGGATGGTCGCACGTTCCTCGTTCAGAAGCGGAAGACTCTTCAGCTTTTGCAGATACGCTTTCAGAGTATCCCTGGCTGAATAATCATCGGGTTCGAACTGGAAGATGTTTTCAAAGCCGTTGCCGTAGCGATAGCCCGGGAAGGGGCTGAAGTAAGCCTCATTGCTGATGGCCACGCGGTAGTTGGCGTCATCATCCAGCGGCAGACCATGCGGTCTGGTCACCTGGTAGATGGTGGGCAGACCACCTTCATACTGAACGTTGTACTCCACGCCAGCGACCTGAAGGTCCACGCGGTAGAACTTGTTGCTGCGATTCAGGATGAACTCGCGAATATCCGATCCGCGCAGGGTGCCCACGCGGAAGAGATCCTTGTCACCGGAAGGATAGATCGGCAGAAGCTGCTGATCGATCTCTTCCTCGGTGAGGTCCTTGTTCAGAATCGCATAGCCATTCGAGGGCAGATAATCGCTGGGATAGAAGACGATGTCCACATCCAGCTCTTTTTGCATCGCGGTCGTGATCAGATTCCCGGCCAGATTCGAGCCGAGGAAGCGATCGCTGGTATCGATAAGGATCGGCGCATCAGCGCGCGGATCCGCCTGCTCCACACAGGAGAGGGATCCGAGCATCAGCAGAAGCGCTGTCAGACGTTGCATAGCTTTCATGTTGGATCCCTTTTCAACCGGCCGATGGAGTCAAAACCACCGGCTCCATTTTCAAGGTGCCGTTGCCTTCAAGCTGCAAGGAATCAAGTTCCCAGGTTGGCCAGTTGTTGATGACCGGAGACTGGTAACGGAATCCAATCACAATCTTCTTGCCGGCGTAGGGGCTGAGATCAAAAGTCTCAGAATTCTCCCACACAAACTTGTCCGTATAGGCCGGGACCTTGATCGCCGTCAGCGGTTCCCATTGAGCCGTCGCCAGACTCGTGATGTTTTCATCAGTTGTCACCCAAACCGTCATGACATCCGTCGCGGCAGGTTCCAGCTTGGCGATGGACTGGCGGAACCAGACCTGGGGATTTTTCACGTCCGTCAGATCAAAACGGGGGCTGGCGAGCCAGCTCGTCAATTCGCTGCCGGCCACCTTCAGACAGCAGGGCGTAGGTCGGTTGGGAATGGTAAAGACGTTCCAGCCATTGGCAGCCAGACCCTGGGTGGTTTCCACCGCAAAATCGGTCAGGCCTGTGTCCTTGAACACCTTCTTGTAAAGGCTCGGCACGGTCGGCTCAGGTTCGGGCGTCGGGACCACCGGCGCATCATCGCCGAGCGATCCAACCGTCACCGGATCATGGCTCAAGGTTCCACTGCCCAGGATCTGCATGGAATCGATTTCCCAGATCGGCCAGCTCGAGGTTTCGCCCAGCTGATACTTGTAGGCGATCACGATTTTCTTGCCGGCATAACGGCTCAAATCGATCATCTCGGTATTTTCGAAGACATACTTGGGATCGTACTTCGGTTTTTTGGTAAAGGTGACCCGTTCCCATTTCACTTTCGAAAGATCGGCCAGCGATTCATCCGTCGTGATGAGGACACTGATCACATCATCATTTTCAGGTTCCCTCGTGATAGCCTGGCGGTAGAAGAACTGCGGGTTCTGCACCTTGCTCAGGTCATAACGCGGGCTCAAAAGCCAGCTCGTCGTGTTGCTGCCGCCGACTTTCGCACAGCAGGAATCACCCGAGGTGTACTTATAGATCGTCCAACCTTTAGCCTCGGACGTTGAAGCCGACGAGGCAACGGCAAAGTTGGTGAAGGCATTATCGCGGAAACTCTTGACGTAAGGCAGAGGCAGATCACGGGCCGGTCCGGCCACTTCCCCACCATTGTTGCCGCCGTTGCCGGAGCCGGAGCCTGCGAGGTTCAGCTGCTCATAGTTGACCTTGCCGGTTCCCAGAAGGGTAAAACTGGAAATTTGCCAGGCGGACTTCGCCGTGCCCGGCATGAACTTCAGTTTCTCGCCATCGAGTTTGAAGGCGATGACGATCTTTTTGCCAGCATAGGCGCTCAGGCTGACCGCCTCGCTCTTCCGATAGTTGTAGCTGCTGCCGTCGGGCATGGAATTGATCTTGATCGATTCCCAGGTCGCCTGCTCCGGATCACCGGAAACATAGTCCTGCGAAACGAGGTACATGACACCGTCAAGGAACGGCAGTCCGCGTTCGTTGATCGCCTGATCCACCATGAAGGCAGGGCTTCCCACCTGGCTCAAGTCCATGCGGGGCGAGAGCAGCCAGGCCGTGGCCTTGCCGTCACCGATCACATATTTCTTGTCACGTGTACCGTCGATGCGCCAGGTTTTGGTCGCCGCAAAGGGAGCCAATTCCAGGTTGAAATACTTTTGGAACAGCGGGCGTTCGATACCTTCCAGAGTCTTGCCCTGCAGGGTGGCCACCGCATCAAGCGTGGCGCGGAGCTGCACATCAAGACCGCCGAGGCGGGCCCGGTCGTCTTCCAAAAGATTGAGTTTATCGTAGACCATGAAGGCCTGATAGAGGTGAGCCAGAGCATCGGAATCATAAGGATTGTTTCTGAGGCGATAGGTGGCAATCTTGAGATCATAAAGATTCTGTTTCAGTTCGGTCCGGTCACGCTCCGTGGCATCCTTCAAAAGGAAACCTTGCGCGAAATCCTGTTCCACGGTGTGCACCGCGGCGATCAGGTCTTCAATGGCTTGAAATTGCTCAGCCTCGGCCTGACGATTCTTACTGTCATCGGAACAGCTGGTCAGAATCGGGGAGCAGACGAGAGCAAGAGCTAAACTCATAACTCGAATCGTTTTCATAAGGAGCCCCTTGTTCGGCTATTCGCGATGTCTCAGTAGTGATAGGTCGTCGTCAGTTTTACCACGGTATCTTCTTTGTTCAATTCACTCAAAACGCGGTCTTCGCGAACATCGGTGCGATTGCCGAAAACCGCATTTTCCGCCTGCATGAACTCAATTTCGGGGCGGAAGTTGAATTTGCCAGCCGTGTAATCCGCGCCGACCACCAGCATGTTGAGACCACCATGGGAGGCGGTTTCATCGGATGTCCTGAGACGATGAGCCGACTCACGTTCACGATCTATGAAATACTTGCCAATCATTTTATAAGCCAAAAACGGAGTGATGGCGCCGAAATTATATCCAGCCTTGATCATGGTTGCAGCATCAACCTTGCCAAGCCAATCCTGACGGTTGCCATAGTAATCGCTGTAAACAGGGCGGAAGGGAGCGATATCATGGAACCAGGTCATATCGCGATTCAGGCGCCAGGCGTTGGTCGCGGCTTTGGTCCAGGTCCGCTCAAAGTTCACGATGGCGGGGCCAAATTTTTGATTCAATTGGAGCGACCAGGCGGCTTCGAGCATCGAGCCGGCGGCGGTGCTATTGGAATGCGTGGCGTATTCAACGAGCGCCAGGGTGTCCGCCGTATTGTAATGAAGACCAGCCTTGTAGCCGCGGTCCTCCTTCACTTTCCAGCGTTCTGACGAAGCATTCTCCTCGATGGTGAAGCCAGGAGTTGCGGGATAGTGAAAACCCGCCGAACCTACACCAACATAGGCCACGAGTGATTCTGTGGGCTTCCACTGCAGCTCAAGGCCTGGCAGCGTTTTGGTGCCGATGGTTTCGTCTTCAATCGGCAGGTTCGAAATGTAAGCTGGCGTGCCTTCGATTTGGAACACGCGCGCCACGTCCCAGGTGCGGAATTCGCGGCCAATTTCCGTTCCGAAGTTATAAGGATAGAAACGCACGGATATCGTGTCGTTCGGGGTATAGGAAATCCAGGAATATTTCGAAGTCCGGTCAAGACCGAGGGTAGTGGCGCCGCGACCGTTGTCGTCGCCATTCAGAAGCAGGTCAGCCTGGAAATCAAATTGTTCATAGTGGTGAAGGAGGCGGAGGTTGAGTTTGGAGGTCTTATTGTCGACCGATCCGCGGTTGGGATCGATATCAAGGCGGAATTTCAAGGACGTGTCTTCGGTGAGTCGATATCCCACCAGGGCATCAAAGAGTGTTTCCTCACCGAGTTGGGTGCTTTCCGAGGCGCTATGGACATACTGCTGATAGCGCAAGTACTCCAAATAGGTGGTCTGAACTGGAGCTGTTTCGATCTGCGCTTGTGCTGTACCTGCGATCAATAGAAGGCAAGCCGGCATCAAAAATCGTTGTGATCTCATGACCTGTTCCCCTGATACTACTCTGTCCGGTTTTGTCAAAATGACCAACGGGGGATATCGTTTTTCCGGCAGGAGGTCAATCAATATCATGGGGAAAATGCGTATATTCATGCCGTGGTGAATAAGCCGAAATTCACTGTAAAGATTTCGTTTTCTCGATACCCGGGTTCAACTCAGGCCATCTATCCAAAAATTCTGTATATTACGGCTATGGCACGAATGGCACAGAAAAAAACCGGACCTCCAGCATGATCAATGGCGGGTCAGTTCTGCGTCGCAATCCGGGACAAAAAATCCAAGCTGACACTGGACAAAGCCTCGGTTCCCCTATTTAATCCAAACCAACGATAGGAGGGCTCGACATGGATATGACATTGGTAGTGGGTTCCAAGACTTTCTCCTCGTGGTCGCTGCGTCCCTGGCTTGTGCTGAAACAGGCCAACATTCCGTTCAAGGAAGTGGTCATCGCTTTGAACCAGCTTTCGACGCGTGAACAGATTCGCCAGTATTCCCCCTCGGGCCGTGTGCCCGTCCTTATCCACAAAGAGCTCCGCATCTGGGATTCACTGGCCATTGCCGAATATGTGAGTGAGCTCTTTCCTGAGAAGGAACTGTGGCCGAGCAAAATCGAGGATCGTGCACTGGCGCGCAGTGTCAGCGCTGAAATGCACTCCGGGTTCGCGGCCATGCGCCAGCAGCTCTCGATGAATGTCAAGAGACGCCTGCCGACACCTGCTTTGAATGACGATACGCAGGGCGACCTCAAACGCGTATTTGAAATCTGGAATGAATGCCTCAACCGCTCGGGTGGACCCTTCCTCTTTGGCAAATTCTCCATCGCGGATGCGATGTATGCGCCGGTCACCACCCGCATGACGACCTATTCCATCCCACTCACCGGCGCCATCGAGGGCTATGTGGAAACCGTCGCGAAACTGCCGGCGATGCAGGAGTGGATTCAGGCTGCCCAAAAGGAGGCTGAAGGCTGATCACGGCCTTTGGTCCTTTCCAAAAGTTCCTGAGGAACGTTGTTGTTTCTCAGGGGATAAGCCATCTGCAGATACCTCTAAGGTTTCCCTCTATCCGTCCGATAACATTTACGAAAACGTGACAGGATAGAGCGAATGCTTCGACTGCTTAACTTGCTCTTCAGCGTGATCGTGGCCCTCCTTATGGAAGTGGCGCGCGCGGGGACGCCGTTCGCTCAAACCGACCTCCGCCTCTTTCCCTTTGGCACGTCCAATTATGAATTTACCGAGGACTGGGATTTCTATCCGGCCGAACTCCTCACCCCGGCCGAGATTCAAGCGCGGGAACCTCCGCGTAAACTTTCTCTGATTGCCATCATTCCAAAAGACCATAAGTTCGGTGAGCTGCGCCACGGCACCTTCCGCATGCAGGTGCGCCTGCCGGAACCGGCCTGGCGCTATACGATTTTCTTTCCGGAACTGCGCTCTGCGAGCCGTATTTGGATCAACGGGGAACAGATCTCCAATCCGGGTCGGGTGGGAACCAGCATCGCCGACGAAAAGCCCGCGCTGCGGCCTGTGACGCACGTTCTGCAGGGTGAGGCCCGCGAGCTCGATATCGTGATCCAAATCTCCGGTTATTCCAACTATCAGTTCCTCAGCTCCTCCACGGCAATTACGATTGGATACACGTCTCAAATCACGATGAAACATGCGGCTGCCAAAATACGCGACGCCTTTGTCGTGGGCGCGATCTTCATCATGGCCTTTTACCATTTCAGTCTCTTTGCGCTGCGTCGCGAACGGATTGATCCCTTTCTCTTCGGCATGTTCTGTCTTTGGATCGGCATCCGGACCATCTGTCGTTCGGAAGGCCTGCTTCTGTATGAGATTTTTGATCAACCGGATTTCCATTGGCAGTATCGCTTCGAATACTGGGGGATCAGTGTGCCCTCGCTCACCTGCTGCAATTTCATCTATGTCCTGTTCCACAGGAGTATTTCCCGAAGGGTCGTGAACTTCGTTATCGTCGCTTCACTGATTTATACCGTAATCGTCGGCGTTCTCCCTCTGTATCAGCATGGGGTTCTGCTCATTCCGTTTGAAATCTGCATACTGCTCGTCTCAAGCTATCTCGTGAAATGCCTGGCCTGTGCCAAACCCGAGCAACGTGATGGCGCGATTCTGATCGCCTTCGGCTTTGGTATTTTCATCTTGACCATAGGCAATGACATCCTCAAAAATCACAATCTCATGAGGACGACCACGCTTTCGCATATGGGTCTCTTCCTCTTTATCCTGTTCCAGGCGATACTGATTTCCAAGCGTTTCTCCCGCGCCTTCCATCGCATCAAGGACGCCGAATTCGAGATTCGACGTCTCAACGATGATCTGGAAAAAAAGGTCAAGGATCGCACCCAAACCATTCGCATCATTCTCGACAATGTCAAGGCCGGCTTTCTGCTGGTCGGACCGGATCTGGCGGTCAGGGAGGGCTTCACGAAGTCCTGTCAGGACCTGATCGGTCGCCCCATAACCGTGGGACAGAAACTGCACGATCTTTTGGAATTCAACGACAGGGAGCGGCCCCACTTTCAGATGGCCGTTTCCCAGGTCTTTTCCGGTCTTCTGCCGGATGAAGTGAGCCTGAGCCAGATTCATAGCCGCATCACCCTCGATCAGCGTGTGCTGTCGCTGCAGGGTTCCATCGTGCGCGATGAGGATGCATCCGTCCACGCCATCCTCTTTACCATCACCGAAGTCACCGAACTCGTGAAAGCGGAAAGGGATGCCAGGATCAATCAAACCCTTCTCAGCATTCTGCAGGACAAATTCGCTTTCCAGACTTTCATAACGGACTCCATGCGCGAGCTGAAACTGGCCAGTGAGGCCCTGAAACAAGGTGATGAAAACCGTTTGCGGATGGTGCTGCATACCCTGAAAGGCAACTTTGCCACCTACGGTCTGGATGATGTGGCCCGGTATATCCATACGACCGAGGATCTTGAAAACATCGGGCCCGCTGAGCTCGAGGAAATCGCGAGCAGGATTCATCAGTTCATGAGCTCCTATCAGGACCTGATCGGACTCGATCCCAGCATGGATGGCAGCCAGGGTGTGCTCGTTCCTTTCCAGGCCTTCCACAATATGCACAAGATCCTGGAAATCATGCGCGCCCCAAGTGAAATTCAGCGCGTCTTCGATGTCTGGGTGCAGGAAGTGAAGCTCGTGCCTATCCGTTCCCTGTTTGGCGCCATGCTTACTCATACGAGCCGGCTGGCGGCGCGACTGGGCAAGGAGGTCGACATCCATGTCAACGGCGGTGATGTGCTGGTGAATCCGGAAAAGCTGACCAGCGTGATCAGCAATCTGTCCCATATGCTGCGTAATGCCATCGACCATGGCATCGAATTTCCGGAGAAACGGGCGCCGAAGAATCCCCGGGCCCGTATCGAACTCGCCATCCGGCGTCATGCCGGTGAACTCCTGGTGACCATACAGGACGATGGGGCGGGTCTTGATCTGGATCGCATCCGCGATGTCGCCATCGAAAAGAATCTCGTCACCCCGGAAGCCTTTGATAGCCTCTCGGAGCAGCAGAAAGCTCACCTGATATTCCTTCCAGGATTTTCCACTGCGGAATCGGTCTCAGAAGTCTCGGGGCGTGGGGTGGGCATGGCTTCGCTGCTGGATGCCGTGAAGCAGCTCGGCGGTCATATCGAGGTCGAAAGCCGCAAGGGCCATGGCTGCGAATTCAGGGTTCGCATACCGGATGAAATCTCCGATCGCGTCATCAACAAGGTTGCTTGAGCGGCATCACCTGACTCTGCGTGTGACGGCGGGTTGGACTCCACCAGACCGCGGTTGGCAGGATGATTTCGAAACGGAAAGCCAGTCCTTTGGCGGGCCCATGCGTGTCGAAGAGCTGCAGAGAAATTTCCCCACCCGCACTTTCCAGGTAATTACGGACCGCATCCATCCCGACGCCACGTCCGGACACTTCCGTGACCGCTTCCTTGGTGGAAAAGCCCGACTGGAAAATCAGATCGGCAAGTTCCTCCGTCGCATAACGGCGTCCAGGCTGGAGCAAACCGGATTCCCGCGCCTTGTGCTCAATCCGGTCCAGATCCAGGCCTTGTCCATCATCGCTGAAATAAAGAACCAGATCGCTCCCCCGCTCCTCGATCTCGATCTGGATTTTGCCCTGTGGGGATTTTCCAGCCGCCTCTCTTTGCTCCGCAGTTTCGAGGCCGTGATCGAGGGCATTGCGTACCAGGTGAATCAGAATGCTATGCAGAAGATCGGCCCCATCATCGCGCAGGATCACGCTGGACGGCGAGATCTTGATATCCGGCACATGCTTATGGAGGTCACGGGCCAGGGAATCGACACCCTTGCAGGCGTCCTCTAGGATGGTTTGAATCGGACTGTAGCAGCTTTCCATCAGGATGTTTTCCACGTCGGAAAGAGCTTTCCCGCCCTCCTCGCTTAAAGGCTCAACATGCAACGTGGAAAGGCGATCGAGACCATCGAGAAGGCGACGGCGTGGCAGCCGTAAAACCTTGTCGGATGCTGCCCAGCCCAGTTTATCACGGCCCACCTGTTCATAACGCTGGACGAGCGAACTCACGCGTTCCAGATCATTCAAAAGGCGATCTTCGTGCCAGGCCGCTTCCTCTCTTTGGAGAGCCGCATAATATTGCTCGACATCATGGCTCGCGGCTGAGATCGCATGAAGGAAGTAGGTCCGCGCCGTACCCTTGATGGTATGCATGTTCATGAAAAGGTTGCGAACGATATCGGCCTTCCGGTAGCTGCCGGCGTTCAGAATCAGCTGCCGATTCTGCCGCAGGTATTCCTCGGTCTTTTGAATAAAGCGCTGAAAGCGTTCCTCCGGAATCTTTAGAATTTCCTGCAGAATGCCAAGTTCCTCTTCCTGTTCCCGGGTCTTCTGCTGGAGGGAGCGGATTTCGGTGACATCCCGCACACAGACAAGGATCTTGTCCACCGACTGACTGGCATCCACCATCGGTGTCCATTCCAGCTCCAGCGTGCGGACCTGGTCCGTCCCTTCCGGGGTAAAGCCCAGCTCCGGGACAAGGCAATGCGCATTCAGATCAAAGACCATGGGGTCCGAGCCCAAGGCTGCATTCAAGGCCGCCATGGTCTGCGATTTGGTATCACCGTTCAGGTCCGAATGATTGAAGAGTATATCCTCAAGACCGGCGCCGGCAATGGCTTCCTTCCTTACGATCTTTTTCAAATGGCCTGAAAACTGACTGCCAATCGTCCAGCCGTTACCCACAAGCGTGAAAATTCCCTGCTGAATGCTATCCAGAATGGATTTGATATCGCGCGTCTGCCGATCCACTTCAGATTTCAATTCACGACTCAGATGCTCGGCCCGACGGAAGGCATAGGCAAAGTGAACGGCCACGATCTGGCTCTGCAGCATAATGAAAACGACAAAGCCGAGATTGATCACGTTGAGGGGGACATGCAGATAGCCCTTTTCCGCCAGAATATCGAAAAGAGCTCCAATGAAAACGGCCGTGGATCCCAGAATCACCAGGCTCGCCCCTTTTTCTCCAGCGAAGAAGGCACGTACTGCACAGAGCAGGTAGAAGGTGCCTGAGACCATGCCGATGACCTGTGCGGGTGTGCCAAGGTAAGTGAAAATCTGACTAGGGGCCACAGCGAAGAAAATGGAAGCAAGGCTCAGGAAGACCACCAGACTCTGATGGATGCGCGGAGGAATGTACCGCGGAAAATAGCAACGAATGAATTGCCCGGCCAGCATAGGGACCAGCATCATCATCATGTAGAGAGCTTTCAAACCCACCGCATAAGCCAGAAAATAACTACCGAACAGAGTGGCTGGAAAAAAGTTTACCGAGGCCGAGCGAAAGGCCAGGACCACAGCCATGAAACCGAGATAGAGCGAACCGCGATCCTCCGGACGACGGCTAAAGAGACTGAAACTATAGGCGGCCGCGAAGATGAGACAACCCACCACGAAAAAAGAAAGGCGCTCCCGCTGCTTTTCCTCAGCATTGACAACCCGAATGGATGCGACCTGGGGTGGCTCCCAAAGGCCGCCCCAGGCATGATAGTAATTACTGACCTGGATCAGGAAAAAATAATCCTGCTCTTCCACGGCAAGCAGCGGTTCCATGTTGGACGTCCGGATCTGGGGAGCGGACGCCTCTTCACTCGTTCCCACCTGTCCCAGGGATTGCACCGGCTGATCAGTTCCCTGGCCATCCTGCCCAAAGAACCAGGTTCGCGACGAGGTATAGGCATCGATTCCGAAAACTCCAAGAGCCAGACGGGTCGGCCAATTCCTGATGCGGAGCACATAGGTTGCGTAACCGCGGTTGTCTTCACCTCCTGCCGAGGACTCGGGAAAGGACTGGCCGATGGTTGCATAGAGGGACTGAAAGGAGGGATCCCTAATTTTATGCAGGAAATCCCTGGGCTCGAGCAGTTCATGGGGGAAAAAATACCATTCGCCGGTCAGGGCCAGCGTGAATTCACCTTTCCAATCGGCCAGGTCCACAACACCAGCCCGGGCTTCCCGATACTGGCCCGCCTCGCTCCGTGCCGCCATCAGGCTGCCAAGGCATAAGCAGACCAGCCATAACCGCCGAAAATAACCCATAGCGGCTCCTGGAGATAACACATTCTGAAAAAAAGCCCCGCAGGGAGCGAGGCTGTCAGTTCATTATCTCTTAAAAAAGGAAGCGGCGGAAGGGTTGCGGCGGCTGCCGCAGAGCTTCGCTGCACTTTCCGGCGGAAGGGTTGCGGCGGCTGCCGCAGAGCTTCGCTGCACTTTCCGGCGGAAGGGTTGCGGCGGCTGCCGCAGAGCTTCGCTGCACTTTCCGGCGGAAGGGTCGCGCAGGCGCCGGAACTTTACTGACCCCGCCGGTTGGAGGACCAGTTGGGGGTCTGGGCATCGTAAAGCCCGCTGACATCCAGCTTCTGCTGATTGCTGCCATCCCGATTCATGATCCAAAGAGCATTCAGCCCCTTGGCATTCGAGCTTCCGATCCGGTTCGATTGAAAGACGATCAGCTGACCATTGGGTGAAAAGCTGGGGTTTTCGCTGTCGCCACTTTTCAGGGTCAGACGCTCGAGCTGCGTGCCATCAGGATTCATGATAAAAATGTCCCAGCGATCGATATCGCGATCATAACCACCGAAGGCGATCTTATCGGATTCCGGCGTCCAGGCCGGGGTTGCATTATACCAGCCCGAGTAGGTCAGGCGTTTGTCGCCAGCGATCTTGGGTGTGTCGCCGTTCCAGGTCAAGGTTGCCACAAAAATATGAGGATTGCCGAAGCGACCGGAAACCCAGGCCAGCCACTTGCCATCTGGGGAAAATTTGGGATCCACATCCAGTCCCGATCCTTCCAGCAGCACCTTGCGATCGGAACCGGCCGGAGTGATGGTGAAGATATCCGTATCATCGCCGCGTGAACTCGTATGCGCAATGACCTTGCCATTGGGTGCAAAGTTGCCTCCGCTGTCGAGACCAGGGGAGCTGGTCACCCGGCGTTTGGTGCGCGTCGTGGTATCGTAAACAAAAAGATCAGGGGACTTGGTTTCATAGGATGTGTAGACAAGGTAACGCCCATCCGCACTCCACATGGGCGAGAGGTGAGGCACGTCGCCATCGGTGATCTGCGTGATATTGGAGCCATCAAAGTCGGCAACAAAGATCTGCTTGCTCGAGGCCTTGGTGCGGCGTCCGACGAAAGCGATCTTGGAATTAAAGATGCCGGATTTTCCGGTGTAGGCTTCCAAAAGGAAGTCCGCGTACTGTCGAATCGAAGCCTTGTAATCGGTGATATGGGTGAACTGCTTCGCCAGAATTTCCTTGCTGCGATTCACATCAAAGGTTTTAAAGGAGAGTGTCAGACCTTTCTGGGGATCTTCCGTCAGAGCTCCCATGGTCAGGGATTCCACGCCGAGCGCGCGCCACTGCACCACCTCTTCCCCACTCAAGCCTTTGCTGTCGGTGATCCAGGCTGCGGATTCCGTGGTCTTCCTGGCTTTGGCGAACTGATCCCAGGCGCCGCTATAGGCTCCTTCGGCCAGGGCTGAAAAAAAGCCGGAAAACTGCAAAAGACGCACCAGTTCCAGCGACCCTTCTTCGGCCAGTTTTTTTCCCTGGGGGCTCTGCACCTGGCCGGCGACCTGAATCTTTGGAATCGCCACAACCAGCTTGCGGAAGGCTGGATTATCGATATTGATCGTCATTTGGCTGCTGGGTTCAGCTCCATAGGCCGTGGACAGCACCGTCCAAAGGGCAAATAGTACGACGGACAGACGCTTCATTGTCTTCGAACTCCTCATGGTTCAGCGATTGCATTTCACAGCAATGGGTTCCCCTGCCATATCCTTCGGCGGCGGATTGAAAGGCGTGGATTTTTGCACGGTCTGCATACAGTAGTCATCGAACACGGAATCCCCGGAGCTCGTGGACACTTCAACGTTCATCAGCTCACCGCGCACATTGATCACGATACTCAACACAGCAAACATATCCGCTTTGGTCACCTGGTAGGTGGAAGGCATGGCATAATTTCTTTTCAGCAAGGCTCCAAGATAGGCACGGTAGCGATTGTGTTCGGCTATGGCCACGATCCCGCCGGCACTCTGGGTCACACCGGCATTTTTCAGGACATCACGGATCTGAGCCAGGTCGGATTTTTCCTGAGTCTTCAGCTCCTTGGTTTCCTCTTTCTGCTGCTCTTTCAGTTTTTCGCGGACGAGGCGTTCCAGAGCTTCGGATTTCTTGAGCTTGACGGCAGCGTCAGGCTTGACGATGGATTGTCCGTCCTCCTCCGCGTCCTTGGTAATGTTCTTGCCCTCTTCGATTTTCTCGTCTTTTTTCTCCTCCATCACCCCTTCCTCTTCCTTGATCTTTTCCTTGATCGTCACGGTTTTGGGAAGCTGCGGGAGCTGGTTGGTGGGCACGGTGGCCTCTTCGGCCTTTTCGGCGCTGGGAATCACGGTTTTGGGCGCCGAACCCATTTCCATTTCATTCAGGAGTTCGGTGTCTATGCTCCATTCTTCCAGGGCCGGTTGAGGGAGGCCGAAAATGTCGAACAAGCTGAGGATGAAGCCAATCAGATGGGCGGCTACGGATATACCGATAAAAATCATGAGCGAGCGGGAGTCTCTCGCCATGGCTTCGTTTTCGGACTCACTGATCGGTGCCAAGGGCGTCCCTCGTGATTATGGTTTAGTGGGGGCCTGGGTCAACATGCTGATGCGGGTCACTCCGGCTAGCTTGGCTGCGCTCATGGCATCGACGACACGACCATAGACCACGGTCTTGTCCGCACGAATATACAGGTCCTTCTTCTCGCGCTGCTGGTACAGCTCCTTCAGGCGCTGATCCAGCACCCCGGCGGGAACTTCCATTTTCTCGATGAAATATTCGCCTTTGGAGTTGATCGACAGCACCACGCGATCTTCCGACATATCACGGCTGCGGGCCTTGCTGCTGGGCAGGTCCACATTAATGCCCCCGATGGAAAGGGGAGCCGTCACCATGAAGATAATCAGGAGCACGAGCATCACATCGACCAAAGGCACGATGTTGATGTCGGCCATATGCCCACTCTCTTCCTCATTATCAGACTGGGATGATTTAAAATCCATGAGAGCGCCTCACAGGGGTGAATGAGTGGAAGCCGCCGCTCCACCCTTTTTCTCGCTGACCAGATAGCGACCGACGATATTCAAAAAGTCAGCGCAGAACCCATCCAGGGAACCAACCAGATTGCGAATCTTGTTATTGGCCGCGTTAAAGCCAATCACAGCGGGAATGGCCGCCAAAAGACCAAAGGCCGTGGCGATCAAAGCTTCCGAAATACCAGGGGCGACCGCCGCGAGACTGGCCGAACCTGACCGCGCAATCCCTTCAAATGATCCCATGATACCCCAAACTGTTCCGAAGAGGCCGATAAAAGGTGCGGAGGAGGCGATGATGGCGAGCAGAGACAGATACGATTCGAGTTTCTTTCGCTCGATACGCTTGGCTTTGCTGAGGGAGCGATTGAGGTTTTCAATCGCCGCGTTGATCGCCAGCTGCGGTTGGGTCGCATGCTCCTTCAGCTGACTGCCACGAACCAGCTCAGCATAGCCGGTCCGGAAGACTTCCTTGGCCGGACTATAAGGATACTCGCCCAGGCGGCTGTTCAGATCATTCAGCGAGCGGCTTTCCCAGAAATTCTTGATAAACGCCTCGCTGGTGGCGGTGTGTTTCTTCAGAATGACCAGTTTCCAAATAAAAATCGCCCAGCTGATCACCGAGAAGGAGATCAGGACCACGAGCACGGTGAAGACGACGATACCACTGCGCCAGGCCTGGCTCAGGATGGACTGCGATCCAAAATCGGCGACTTCCGTCACGGTCTCACCCGCGACGTCACCGGCTTTGCTTGCATCTGTGACCGGCGCACCCTGCGCCATTAGAGCTGCTCCTGATCCCAGACTCAGCATGAAAACCAAACTTAAACCTGTCACGATGCGAAAAATCCGGTGCAGTGCGAAATTCAACATCTGGCGCATGACTCCCGATTGGTAATTTTGACATTTCTACTATACTACAATCGCCGTTTCGTACCTGTCATCACTTAGGAGCTAAGATTGCTACCACGTTGCACCGTTTTCGCCAATATCTCTCGCAAACACCCATAAATTGTACTAAGAATGAGGCCCTGGAGAGGATCAAAAGAGGGGGTTTTTGGATGTTGGACCTGGAACAATTGGCCTTGGGCGAACCGCGTTATGATTTTTCACGCGAGGAAATCCAGGCGATTTATGATTTGCCAATCACCACCCTGGTGTATCTGGCGCAAAGTGTCCATCGACGCTACTACGCTCCAGATGAAATTCAGATGAGCACGTTGCTGTCGATCAAAACAGGCGGTTGCAAGGAAAATTGCGCGTACTGCCCGCAGAGCGCCCATCACGCGACCAATGTGGCCGCGCATGGACTTCTGCCCGTGGACGATATCGTGGCTGCCGCCCGGGAAGCCAGGGACAACGGTTCGAGCCGCTTCTGCATGGGCGCCGCCTGGCGGAATCCCCCGAAAAAGGGCCCCCAGTTCGAGAAGGTGCTCGAAGCCGTGCGCGAGGTACGCAAATTAGGCTTGGAAGTCTGCACGACCCTCGGCATGCTCGATGAAGAGCAGGCGCAGCAGCTCGCCGAAGCAGGCGTTTATGCCTACAATCATAACCTCGACACCTCGCCCGAATACTACGGCGACATTATCAGCACGCGCGTCTATCAGGACAGGCTGAACACACTGGATAACGTCCGCAAAGCGGGCATGACCGTGTGCTGCGGCGGTATCGTGGGCATGGGCGAAACGAAAAACGACCGTGTTGGACTCCTGCATCAGTTGAACCAGCTCTGTCCGCATCCGGAATCTGTTCCTGTCAACCTTTTGGTGAAGATCGAAGGCACGCCTTTGGCCAACGAAAAGGATATCGATATCTTTGAAATGGTACGAACCGTTGCCACCGCCTGCATCATCATGCCGACCAGTCGGGTCCGTTTGTCCGCGGGTCGCACGCAGATGAGCGATGAGGCTCAGGCCCTTTGTTTTATGGCCGGTGCCAGTTCGATCTTTACCGGCGATAAACTGCTGACCACCCCCAACCCGGGCGAGGATCGGGATCGCTCCCTTTTGCAGCGTCTTGGTTTGAAACCTGTGGAGGCCGGCTCACCCGAGCGTGAACACACCAGCTGTGGAAAGGGCGACGGGGTTGCCTGCCAGGCGGCTCCCTGATGAAAAAGCTCGCTGATCTCATCCAGGTGAGACTCGCAAAGCTGGACGCCTTGCACCGAAGGCGCCGCCTGCGACCCGTGGATCCGGACAGCGGGATTGATCTCACGCACAACGATTACATGGGCCTGCGCGAGGACCCCGGGTTTCAAGCGCGGGCGCGGGCTGCAGCAGCTCCGTGGCCAACGGGCTCTGGGGCCAGTCGCCTCCTTGGCGGCGAACACCCGATTTATGCTGAAGTCGAAGAGGCTTTTGCGGCATGGAAAGGTGCGGCCAGCTCCCTTTTCTTCACGTCCGGTTATGCCGCCAATGAAGCCTTGATGAGCGCCCTGCACCTCGGCGATGCCGTTTATTTTTCGGATGAATGGAATCACGCGAGTCTGATCGATGGGATGCGTCTGGCGCGACTTAAACCCGAACAAAAACAAATCTTCCGGCACAATGATCTGGGGCATCTGGAAAGTCTGCTGCAAAAGTCAACGGCGCAGCTGAAGCTCGTCGTCGTGGAATCCCTTTATAGTATGGACGGTGATCTTTGTCCGGCACGGGAACTGAGTGCGCTCGCTCAGCGTTATGAGGCTGTGCTAATCGTCGATGAAGCGCATGCCCTGGGTGTCTATGGACCTGAGGGTGAAGGCTGGATGGCGGCCCAGGGTGTCGATCACTCCCATTATATTTCCGTCAATCCCTGCGGCAAGGCCATGGCCGGCAGTGGAGCCTTCATCTGTGGGCCGGCCTGGCTTCGCGATCATTTGATCAATACCGCACGCAGTTTTGTGTTTACCACCGGGGCTTCGCCCTGGCTGGCGGCCGCTCTTCAGGAAAGCATCCGGACCATGAAAGGTCTGACGTCAGAGCGGGAAGCCTTTGCCGCCCGGGTCGAACGTCTGCATCGGCATATCGAAGCGCTTGGCTTCAATAAAGGTGGCAGCGTTTCCCATATCATTCCCATCATTCTCGGACCGGAAAGCGCAGCCCTGGCCGCGGAGAATTTTTGCGCGGAACGCGGGGTTCTGGCCCGGGCCATTCGTCCTCCCACTGTTCCCGAGGGCAGCGGCCGCCTGCGTCTCTCCCTGCATGCCGGTCTTTCGGATGCCGATGAGGAGCGGATCAAAGAAGTTCTGACGGAACTGGCTCAAAGGATCATTGCATGAAACTCTTTGTTACGGGAACCGGGACCGATGTCGGCAAGACCATCATATCCGCCGCCCTGCTGGTCGGAGCCGCCCGGCGTGGTCAGCCGCTGCATTATTGGAAACCTGTGCAGACCGGTGGGGACTCGATCGACCGCGATCAGGTGGAGCGTCTTTGCCCCGCAGTCCAGCCCTATGCGGGACGCGTTTGGTCCTATCCCCTGCCCGCTTCTCCCGATCAGGCGGCGCAAGCCGCGGTGCGGGAGGCGCCTACGGTGGAAGCGATCGGCGCGGCGCTGGATCCTGCCGCGGATATTCTGATGGAAGGCGCCGGTGGACTCCTTGTTCCACTGAATGAGCAAAACGAAACCTGGCGCGATTGCATCCGCATGCTGCAGCTTCCGACGGTGGTGGTGGCCGGCAGTGGGCTCGGCACGCTCAATCACACCCTTTTAACGCTGGAAGCCCTGGATGCTGCCGGCATTGAAGTCCTCGCCGTGGTGATCAATGGACCGGCGCATGAGGCCAATCTCCAAAGCCTCAAGCGCATGCGACCGGATCAGCGTTTTATTCCTTTTCCCTGGCTGGATCTCACGCAACCTTCCGCCGCATGGCACAGGGCCGCGGAGGAACTGTTCGATGCCGTCACGTTAAGAAACCAAACCACGGATCCTGCCGCCTGGTATGCCTATGATCGGCAGCATTGCTGGCATCCTTATACCCAGCATCAGACCGCACCGGATCCTCTGCCGCTCGTGAAGGCCCAGGGCATTTATCTGGAAACCGCGAGCGGTGAAAAACTGATCGATGCCAGCGCCTCGTGGTGGACCAATTCCACAGGTCACGGTCATCCCAAAGTCGGCGCGGCCATTGCCCGTCAGCATCAAAAAATCGATCACTGCATCTTTGCCGGCGCGACACACGAACCGGCGAGCCTTTTGGCGAAGGAGCTGGTGAAGCTTTCCCAGGGCCAGCTCCCCCGCGTGTTTTATTCGGACAACGGCAGCTGCGCAGTCGAAGTCGGCTTGAAAATGGTCGCTCAAAGCTGGCAGAATCGCGGCATTTATCATCGAAAGAGTTTTCTCTTCTTTAAAGGTGCCTATCACGGTGACACCTTCGGAGCCATGTCGGTCGGGGCCTCAGAAGGTTTTCATAAGGCCTTTTCCCCTTATCTTTTTGCCGGAAAAAGTCTTGCGCCTGTGACCTCCCACGCTTCACCGATCTGTCCGGAAGGACCGGAATCCCTGGCGCGCGGCCTCGATGAATTGAAAGCCATGTTTCAAAACCACGGGCATGAGCTGGCCGGTGTGATCATTGAACCCTGGGTGCAGGGCGCATCGGGCATGAATTTTCAGGACCTGACCTGGCTGCAAACCCTTGGCCGCCTCTGCCGGGAATATGCTCTGCCGCTGATTCTCGATGAAGTTTTCACGGGCATGGGCCGCGTCGGTTCCTATTTTGCATTTGAACGCGCCGGCCTGCAGCCCGATATCGTCTGTATCGCCAAGGGGCTGACCGGTGGGACTTTGCCTCTGGCTGTGACGCTCACGACCGAAGCGATGTTTGAAAGTTTTCTGGATCAGGATGGGTCCAAGGCTCTGCTGCATGGCCACACCTTTACTGGCAGTGCCCTGGCCTGTGCGGCGGCGCTCGCGGCCCTCGACATCTATCGCAGTGAAAAAATTCTGGATCGCGTGGCTGCCATGGAAACGGAAACCCGGAACTGGATCGCGCGGCGGGCCCAGGACCTGGGGCTTATCTCCCCGCGGGCCCTGGGCGCCATCCTTGCCTTTGAATTGCCGGGTTCCGGCGCCGGGGATTACTTTCATCCGCTGGCGCAAAAGGTTCCCACCATCGCCCGGCGCCATGGTCTGCTCATGCGAACCCTGGGCAACACCATGTATTTTGTGCCACCTTTGTCGATTCAAGCGGGGGAAGTGCGGGATGCGCTGCAGCGGATGGAGCGAACACTCGGCGATCTCCATCGTGAGAATGGCGCCGAGTGATGGCTGCGAATGTCTGAAATCAATCAGTCTTCATCATCTTCATCTTCAAAGACTTCATCGAGGGACTCTTCATCGGATTCCTCGTCATCTTCATCCAGGTACTCATCGTCGTCGTCGGCATAATCCACGTCATCGTCCACAACGGGAGCCACGACCGCCTCTTCGTCCTCTTCATTGGCTTCGCGCCAATCGTCCTCCTCGTCCTGATCCATTTCTTCCACGGCATATTCATCAGCAAGGTCTTCAAAACGCTGTTCCAACCAGTCCTTGGCGTCATCCTCGGACTCAAACCCCGCCTTCATGATTTTACCGGTTTCAATGTTATAGACTTTCCACAACAATGCTGGTTCTCCAATCAATTTTTTTAGAAAGAGTGGATTGCTGGGGAGACTGTCCCGTCTCCATTTCGAATCTTAGCATAGGCATTCGCGCTTTGGGATAAACCGCCCACGTAGGTCAAAATGTCTGAGAACGATCTTTGTATCTTGATGCGTCAAAGCTGCCTTTTGATCTGGACTCGCCCTTGAATCTTTAGTAAACCAAGTCTCGCTAGAAATTCAAGGGGTAGGACCTATTTATGGTTTGGATGGCAGCACTGGCTTTGGCCGCATTGAATACTCAGGTTTCCAAAACGAACGAAGTTTCCTGTGATCTTGCGCCCTTTGTGGGGGGCGGATCCAGCAGCGAAGGGAAGCTCGATTCCCTGAATGGTCTTGGACTTGGCTGCCATATGGTTCTTTACGACGGCGGTAATTGGTCGATTGGGCCACGAGCGGAATTTACCGAACAACGCTGGACCGTGTTTCGTGAAGAGGACGGCAGCACATTCTTTCATAGCTATCAGGCGCGCACCATCGGCCTCGGCCTGCACCTTGATTATGACTTGACGGACCAATGGAATCTGGCCTACACCCTCGGCTTCGCCACGGGAAAAGGCACCCAGGATCGGAACGTTTCCACCCCGACCAGCACGCAGAATCTCCACCTGTCCGACATGACCCAAAGGGCCATGCGCCATGAAATATTGGTCACCCGCTCCATGAACGAGCGCCTGTCCTTCCTGGCAGGCATCCAGTGGGCTGACGCAGACCAAAGCTGGGATGCTGCATCCGGGCGCCTGAACCGCGAGAATGTCGCACCAGGCAATCTTTTGACGCTGACCAGTGGAACCGGAGCCGATCTGCAAGAACCGCTGCCGCAGTCGGCCGATTACGAAGCGTTGAGTTTCAAAATTGGCGTGCAGATGAAGATTTATTCGACCTTGTAAACACAGCTTTTCCCATCCTTGCTCACCCCATCCTCCGGATTGAGATCGCGTTCGGTAAAGCCGACCGTGATGTGAGGCTGATAGTCCTCCACAACGAAGGCCTGTTTGTCCCCGCCCGCCGCTGCAAATTGCTGGCGCAATTTCTCACGGACCTGCAGCAGGCCAGGCGCCTGCACCAAAAGATAATAAGCCGCCAAACGCCGCTCGCCCTCCTTCAGCTGACTTTTGCCAAGACAGTGGAGCTGAAAGGGAATGGATTGCAGCGAGAGTTTTGCCATCGTGCCATTGATCTGCTCCAGGCTCAGGCGACTGCGCAGAGCGCTCAGCTCCGATGGCGAGATGACTGTAATATGGGCTTCCCCCCGGCTTTGCAACAGCACGCCTTCCCGTTTTTCCACCTCTTTTTTGACCGCTGCAATCGGCGCATAAGGCACATTCATGCCCACATAGAGGCTCAAGGGCGTCCAACGAAGCTTATGCGTCTCATGGACTTGCGGGTCCACGCGGATGGTCGCATCCGCACGGGGCGGCGTGGGGGATAGTGTTTCTGTATGCTGACAGCTGATCAGAACCAGGTTCAGAAGGAGCAGCGAAGCCTTGATGGCAAATGGTTTCATTCATAACTCCCAAAACATCAAGCGATGGGAATCAGTTTAGCCATTTTGCAAATAATCTTCCACTCCTGCGGCCGAACTGGTTGGATGGACAGACGCTGCCCGCGTTGCAGAAGGGCCATCTCCTGAAGTTCGGGATGCTCGCGCAGGGCTTTTAACGTGATCGGTTCGGCAAAGGACGATACGGCTTCCACGTCCACCATGACCCATCGGGATTTGCCGTCGGCCGCTGATTTGGGATCAAAATACGGCGAATCGGGCCGCAGGGCTGTGGGATCCGGATAGGCCGCGCGGGCCACCCGGGCCACCCCGACGATGCCGGGTTCCCCTGTGCTGCTGTGATAAATAAAAACCTCGTGACCTTCCGCAAATTCGTCACGCATGAAGTTGCGCGCCTGATAATTGCGTACGCCTTCCCACGATTCGCGACGGCCCGGACGCTGCAAAAGATCCTGCCAGGAAAATGTTTCGGGTTCGGTTTTCATAAGCCAATATTTAGCGGACAAGGACATTCACCTCCTGGATGCAGAAAAGGCGTCTACCCGACGGCTCGAAAATCAGATAAACCTGTACGTTGCCAAGTGCAAGACATTCATTCCCAAGGATTTCCTGATATGAGTAAACAGCGCCTCTTTATCATAGATACCATGGCTATGGCCTTTCGAACCTTTTATGCCATTCGTTCGCTGAGCACCTCCAGCGGTCAACCCGTGAATGCTGTCTACGGTTCCCTGCTTTTTTTATGGGGCCTCATTGAAAAGGAAAGACCAGACTACCTGGTGTTTGCCACCGATAGCAAGGAGCAAACCTTTCGTCACAAACTCTACGAGGCCTATAAAGCCAATCGGAAAGAGATGCCCGAGGAGCTGGCGGCCCAAATTCCCTTATTATTCCGGCTTTTTCAAGCCATGCAGGCGCCCATCCTGAAAGAGCCAGGTCTGGAAGCCGACGACTTGATCGGTTCGCTGGTCGTGCAGAAGGCTTCGCCGCAGCTGCATTGCTATATCGTCTCGGGCGACAAGGACTTCATGCAGCTGGTCGGCCCTCACATCAGCCTTCTCCAGCCGAAAAAAGGCGGGGAAAATGCCGTCTGCGAACTGCAGGGCGTCTTTGAAAAATTCGGCTGCAAGCCCTCACAGGTTATCGACATCCTGGCTCTGATCGGCGACGCGTCCGACAATGTTCCCGGTGTGCCCGGCATTGGCGACAAGGGTGCGGCCAAACTTATCCAGGAATTTCATTCGCTGGATGGCATCTATGCGAACCTGGACAAGATCTCCAACAAACGTCAGCGGGAAAGCCTGGAAGCCAATAAGGACATGGCTTACATGTCGAAGCAGCTGGTGACCATTCATACCGAGCATGTGCTGCATCACGATCTCGGTGAACTGCGCTGCAACCCCGACACCGCCCTGGCCAACCCCGAGCTTCTGGCCTTGATGGAAGAACTGGAATTCAAACAGTACGTGGATCGCGTGCGCAAGCGTCTGCAGACTCTGCCCAAGAGCACGGAGCTGACCGCCGCGCAGGTGGCGGAACGGGCCTCGCACCTTTACCAGCTGGTGCGCACGGAAGCGGAACTGAAAAATTTTCTGGAGATCATGAACCACGCGGATGCGATTGCCTTTGATACCGAAACCACCGGTCTCGATCGCTGCTCCGATGTGCCGATCGGGGCCAGCTTTGCCGTGGAAACCGGGGAAGCCTATTACGTGCCGTTGCACGAATCCCATCGCCTTGTGCCTGAAGAACAGGTGAAGAGCGTGATCGCGCAGGTTCTGAGCCGCCCCGGTGTGCTCAAGATCGGGCACAATCAAAAATTCGATCTTCAAATGTTGACCAATATCGGCATCAAGGTGCAGGGCCCGCTCGCCGACACGATGATGGCGGCTTATTTGATCGATCCGATCGAACGCAGTCATGGACTCGATGACTGCTGTCTGCGTTATCTCCATTATCGCAAGATTCCAACGTCGGAGATCCTGGACAAGAACAATTCGATGCTGAGCGCGCCTTTGGATAAACTCACCGAATACGCCTGTGAAGACGCGGACTATACGCTGCGGCTTTATAAAGCGCTGCGACCCAGGCTTGAGGCCATGGAGCTGACCACCATTTTCGAAACCATCGAAATGCCTCTGGTCCCGATTCTGGCGCAAATGGAGCATCGCGGTATCAATGTGGATATGGATATTCTGAGTGAAATTTCCAATAAGCTGGCGGACCAGGCCGCGATTTTGGAAAAGGAAATCTACAAGGCTGCGGGCGAAACGTTCAACATCAACTCACCGAAGCAGCTGCAGGTCATCCTGTTCGAAAAACTGAAAATTCATGAGCTGCTCGGCCTGAAGCGCATCAAAAAAACAAAATCAGGCTATTCCACCGATGTTTCTGTTTTGGAGCAGATGGAAGGCCACCCCTTGCCCAAGGCGCTGCTGAACTATCGCATGGTCACCAAGCTCAAGAACACCTATGTCGACAGCCTGCCGCAATTGATCCATTCGGGCACCACCAGGATCCACACGAGCTTTCATCAGACCGGAACGGCCACCGGTCGCCTCAGTTCGTCGGATCCCAACATGCAGAACATTCCGATCCGGTCCGAAGCCGGTCGCGAAATTCGCAAGGCCTTCCGACCATCTCAGAAAGACTGGGTTATTGTCTCGGCGGACTATTCGCAGATCGAGCTGCGCATTCTGGCTGCGCTTGCCGGTGATGAGAACCTGAAAGAGGCCTTTGCCCAGGGCCTGGATATCCATACCGCGACCGCCGCCAAAATCCTGGGCGTTCCGGCGTCGGACGTCACTCCGAATCAGAGGTCCCAGGCCAAGGCCATCAACTTTGGCATCATTTATGGGATGGGCCCGCAGCGCCTCGCTCGTGAAACCGGAGTGACCATGAAAGAGGCCAAGGAATTTATTGATCGATATTTTACCAGTTATCCACGGATTCGTGGTTATATTGAAAATTCAATCCAATTTGCGCGCGAGCACGAGTACACACGCACGATTTTGGGCCGCCGCCGGCCGCTCAAGGAAATCAACAACAGCCAGGATGGGGCTGGACTGGCGAATGCGCAGAATATTGCGGTGAACTCACCGGTGCAGGGCAGCGCCGCGGACCTTATCAAAAAGGCCATGATCCAGGTCCAAAAGAAGCTGGAGGAATCACGATACCATGCTAAAATGCTTCTTCAGGTTCACGATGAATTGGTATTTGAATGTCCACGCACGGAAGTCGAGCCGGTCATGCATCTGATCAAGGATGCGATGGAGCATGCCATGGACCTCGGCGTTCCTTTAAAAGTTGAAGTCGGATTTGGCGATAACTGGCTAGAGGCGCATTGAAGATGACAGAACAGGGAAAGTTGGACGGTCAAGAAGCAACATCGCGTGGTGATAATCTCAAGGTCATGGGCCTATTGGAGCATGTCGACGAACTGCGTTCGCGCATCTTCAAGTCCGTCCTGGCGATCCTGATTCTGTTTGTCGGCGCCTTCTATTTTTCAGAACACATTCTCAATTTTTTAAAAGGGCCTTTGGTGGCCGTTCTGCCCAAGGACTCCAATGCCTTGCACTTCACCGGCCCCATGGATGTATTCATGGCCCAGTGCAAGCTCGCACTCTTTGTGGCCATGGTCCTCGGCTGCCCGATCTGGCTCTACCAGCTCTGGCGTTTTGTGGAACCAGCGCTCTATGAACACGAAAAGAAGTGGGCCCTGCCCTTTCTCGTTTCCGCCGTCCTCCTGTTTGTCGCCGGCGTGGCGTTCTGTTACCTGCTCATGGTTCCCTGGTCGCTCAAATATCTGATTGGTCTGGGTCAGAACGTGGCGACACCGATCATCACCGTCAGCGACTACATGTCGTTGCTCACTCTTCTCATGCTGGGTTTCGGTATTATTTTTGAAACGCCTATTATTCTGATCGTGCTGTCCATGGTCGGCGTGATCAGTGCCGAGTCGCTCAAGAAAAACCGCCGTATTGTTCTGGTGGCTTTCTTTATCGCCGCGGCCATCATCACCCCGACCCCGGATCCTGTCGGTCAGCTGATCATGGCCTTTCCCATGTGGCTGCTCTATGAACTTTCCATTTTCATCATTCAAATCATTGATAAAAAGCGCAATGCAACTCTCAATCCCTAACATTTTCTGCAAGCTGCTGCTGGGCTGTATGCTGCCCCTGGCAGCGGCCGCTCAGACAGCGCCCACGTCCTTCTCACCGCGCGAACATGCCTGGAGCATCGGCACCAGTACCCGTCATCTCAATATCAAAGCCAGTCATGATTTTCAGGTGAATGCATTCGCCCCTTACATCGACGTGGGACGCGGCTGGGTGCGTCCATCCTGGTGGAGCCTCGTCGAGCTCAGCGTGATGCTCGGGCCCAATGGAGAACGTCTGCCCGACAGTCCACCGCTCGACTTTATTGGCACCGGCTTTCGTTTTCGCGCCGGCCATACCATGCCTGGCCAGGTCCTGCGCAAGCCGCACGGGGATTGGGGTGTGGAGCTGGGTCTCGAATACAATGAATGGATCGCACGATCCTATCAGGACCGGCTGCTCAGCAGTGGTCAAAACTCCGGCAGCTGGGTGGTCCGCAGCCGCTGGATCTTCGTCCAGCCGGCCCTGTTTTATAGCTTCTGGAAGCCACCCCGGCCCCAGGGTCACAAGCCCGAATGGATCATGACGCGGAATGAAGGTGTGGTCTTCAGTCTGGGACTCAGCGTTCCCATTCAATCGGAGATGCAGGCGACCTTCATCCTGGGCGGAGAAAAACTGGGACTCAATGACCACTGGCGGGGATCCTTGGCGTTTCTGTCAGTCACATCCTGGCTCGGTATTTAATCAGTTGCTCCTGCCGGTCCTCCTCTGCCATAAAACTCGTGGAGTTTTGGTCACAAGGAGGTTTCAGTGAAAGCTTGGCACTATGCCGTGTGGGGGGCTCTCTGCAGCTTTGCAGGTTCCGCCCAGGCAGTGATGAAAAGCAGCGATGTCGAGGTTGTGCAGTTGAAAAACGGCATGAAGGTCCTGCTGCTCGAAGACCATTCGATCCCCAATGCAAATATGTATACCTTCTGGAAAGTTGGCTCCCGCAACGAAGTTCCGGGGATTACGGGTCTTTCCCACTTTTTCGAGCATATGATGTTCAACGGCTCGAAGAACTTCCCACCCGGATCCTTTGACAAGGTGATGGAAGCCTCCGGCGGCTCGAACAATGCGTACACGACCGCAAACGTGACTGTTTATACCAACTGGTTCACAGCCTCGGCCCTCCAAACCGTTTTTGATCTCGAGGCCGATCGCATTGCGAATCTGGAAATTGATGATAAAAAATTGGAAAGCGAACGCGGCGTGGTGCTGTCGGAGCGGTCGACCAGCCTCGAAAACGATCCCTGGGAACGACTCTATGAGACTGTGAAAAGCGCGGCCTTTGCAGCCCATGCCTATTCCTGGCCGGTGATCGGTTTTGAATCCGACATCAAAGCTTGGACCCGCGAGGACCTCGAACGCTATTTCCGCACCTACTATACCCCCAGCAATGCCGTGATGGTCATCAGTGGAGCGATCAAGCCGGCCGCCGTGAAAAAACTTCTGGCCGAAAAAATCGAAGTGATCCCTGGGAATGAGAAGGTTCCCGAGGTCCGCACCAAGGAGCCGCCGCAGCACGGGGAAAAACGGGTTTTTGTGATCAAGGAATCGACCACAGCCCCCCAGGTGATGGTGGCCTGGCATGTGCCGGAATCCAGGCATGCTGATTTTTATGCGCTCGATCTTTTGACGGAAATTCTGACCGGAGGTCCTTCATCGCGCCTCGTCAAACTTCTGGTCGATGAGAAACGCATCGCCTCCAGTGTGGCGTCGGATCTGCCGCAGGCCTTTGATCCCACCATCTTTGCCATTTTTATTTCCGGGCTGGAAGGCAAGGATCCCCAAACGATGGAACGCCTGCTGCTCAGCGAGCTGAATCAGATGAAGACCAAACCGGTCACCGCCCAGGAATTGCAAAAGGCTCAGAACAAAAAGGTGGTTGATCTTTACCGTCGCATGGAAACCATCAACGGGAAATCGCAGCTCCTCGGTGATTTTGAAGTCTTTCACGGGGGCTATCAAAAACTTTTCGAAGCCGCTGGCGCCTATGAAAAGGTCACGCCCGCGGATATCACCCGCGTGCTAAACACCTACTTCCTCAAGAAAAATCGCACGGTGGGCGTGCAGGATAAAAAGGAACCCGCCGATTACCGTTACCAAAAGGAGGATCGCACATGAGTCCTAAATTGGGACGTTTCCTTGCGTCTGCAGCGATGATCCTGTTGACCCTTGCCGGTCGCCTCCAGGCCCAGGGTTTTCAGCTGCCCGCCTATGAAACCTACGCTCTGCCGAACGGCATGAAGGTTTATCTGATGCCGCAGAAGGAGGTTCCTCTTTTGCATGTGACGGTCGGCATTCAAGCCGGCAGTGCGGCGGATGGTAAACAGTATGGACTGGCTTCCTTCACCGGCGATGCCTTGAAGCTTGGCACCAAAAACTACAGCAAGGATAAACTCGAAGAGCTCTTCGATTTCCATGGAGCCTACTACGGTTCCGCGCTCGACCAGGATTACACGGCCGTGCAACTCTCTCTGGCGGCCAAGGATGCGGAGAAACTCTTCCCGGCCTTCAGTGAAGTTCTCCGAACCCCAACCTTTCCTGAAAAGGAAGTCGCAAAACTGCGGGAACGCACGGTTTCCGAGCTGAAAAAGGCCAAGGAAAGCCCCAACCAGGTGGCGGATGATTTTTTCAACCGCCTCGTCTTCGAAAAGCATCCCTACGGCTCGCCCGTATCCGGAACGCCATCGAGCATTGGAAAACTCACGCGTGCAGACCTGCAAAAGTTTCACGCCAGCGCCTATCGACCTGAAGTGGCTGCCATCAGCGTGGTGGGTGACTTTGAAATCCCGGCCATGAAAAAACTGATTGAGAAGAACTTTGCCATCTGGTCGGCAGGAACAGCTCCGGCCAAATCCAGCGTTCCCGATATCCAGGCAGCGGACAAGAACCCACAGGTTCTGCTCGTCGATAAGAAGGATTCCCACGAAACCACCTTTCGGATCGGTGGCCCCGGAGTGAAACGCGGCAACGAGGACTGGATCCCGCTGCAGGTGGTGAATACCATACTCGGCGGACGTTTTACCTCGCTGCTGAACGAGGAGCTGCGGGTGAAATCCGGCCTGACCTATGGAGCCCGCAGTCGCTTTGAAGGCCTCAGGAATGGTGGAACCTTTTCCATCTCCACCTTTACCGCCACGGATACCACGGGCCGGACCCTGGAGATGGCGATCCAAACCTATCAGAATTTTGTCAAAAAAGGCGTCGATCAGTCCATGCTGGACTCCGCCAAGGCCTATGTGAAAGGTCTCTTTCCACCCCGCTACGAAACCTCGTCAGCCCTGAGCAATCTGCTCATCGAGATGTGGATTTACAATCTCCCGGATGCTGTCATCAATGATTTCGAAGAAAAAGTGGATAGCCTGACCGTGGCCAAAGCCAATGAACTGATCAAAAAGCATTTCCCGACAGAGAATCTCAACATCCTCATGATCGGCCAGGCTTCCCAGATTCAGAACATTGCGACGAAGTACGGGACGGTGATCAAAACCGATATCGTCTCAGCCCAGGAAGGGCGTCTGTGATCCTATCGTGGACATAAAAGCCGATCGCCCGCTGCGGGCCTTTCTTTACATGCTGCTGGCTCAATTCTGTTTCAGCAGCAATATCCTGCTCATCCGCATGAGCGAACGCGGGGAAGCCCAGGCCTCAGGTGAGGCCTTTAAGTTGACCCCCTGGGAGCCGATGCTGCTGCGTTCGCTGGCCCTCTCTCTGCTCTGTCTCGCTCTTTTGCGCAAATATCCCGCCAGAAAATTGGAGCCGCGGGAAAATTTCTGGATCTGGGCGCGGGGCACAGCCGGGGTGATGAGTCTCAGCGCCTATTACTATGGTGTTCTGCATATTCCGCTGGGCATGGCCTCGCTTTTCTCCAATTCCAGTCCCCTTTATGTCACGGTCCTGGCCCTGCTCATGGGTCATGAGGCGGTGACGCGCACGCGGGGTGTGGCCCTTCTGGTCGGCTTTGCGGGTGTGGCGCTGGTGGGTCTTGGCATCAACGTAGGGTCGGCGCAGAACATTGCCTTTCAGGATGTTCTGATCGCCATGTTGAGTGGCCCGCTCTCGGCCGCGGCCTATTTTTCGATTCGCATGCTCAAGCGGGTGCGCAACGAGCAGATCATGCTGAGCCTCGGTCTGGCGGGAACCCTTCTGAGTGCGCTGATGCTTCTGATTCTGGACACACACTTTCCAAAAACCAGTCAAGGCTGGGCCTGGCTGATCGCTTCAATTGTTCCTGCCGTCGCCGCTCAGCAGTGTTTGACGATGGCCTTTCGCCTTGCCCCAGCGACCCAGGTGGCCCCGCTGCAGTATTCGGCTCCTCTTTTTTCCGGTGTTCTGGCCTATGTGTTCCTGCAGGAAACCATTCCACCGGTTTCGCTTTTTGGGATGACCCTCGTCATTATTTTTGGTCTGGCTCTGCCCTATTGGGAGGCTCATCGCCTGCGTTAACTTGGCCCATACATGGATAATATACTGTTTTTATTCATTTTATTGCACGATTTTAATCACTTTCTCAAGACTTCCCCGAGGCTGCCGATGGAACCCATCGGAGTATTCTATGGGCCGTCATTTGACCAGTTCGGGCTTGATTCTGCCAGTGATCCGCAAGGTGATCTGCCGCGATGATTTTTTTGTCTGCAGCATCTGCCGCAGCGAATACAAAAGCAAAGTCGAAGCCAACAACTGCCTCAATCACTGCTGGTTTGATGTGCAGCAGCTTTATCCTGTGGTTCTGCGCAAACTCAACGGCCGCCATGTGGTCTTTCGTTGTCACTTCTGTTGCCGCGATTACAAGGACGAATCCGAGGCGCTCAGCTGCGCGCGTCGCTGTCAGGGTGATCGCAATCAACTGCATGTCCATGAGCAGCTTCTGAATGATCTGCCGATTGAAGCGCCGACTCATCGTCCTTCGCGCATCCGTCTTGTGGCCATGAAGACAATGCCGGTCCGCCCTGCCAAATCCAAGGCACCGGAAGAGGATCCGGTGGAGCAGGTGGATGACGTTCAGGAGGACGTTGAGTCGCCATTGGAAGCGGACGCGCCTGTCAGCCAGCAGCGGACGAAGGCGGACTTTCCCAAGCCATGGGTCCGCATGGATGCCAAGTATCAGTGCTGTTATTGCAAGAAACTCTTCTACACCAAGATGGAAACGGAAACCTGCTTCAATGGACATTTTGATGAGGAAGGTTATGAGAAGCCTAACGCCTGACCCACGCTTCCACCTGCGCGCGCGCGTCGGGATCATTGGCATTCAGAAACCTTTCCGCTTCCCAGCCTGAAACTTCCCAGGCCACCGCTGCCTGCAGCAGACGGTTCAAGCTCTGCTCTCCGGCCTGCCAGGCCACCGCCGCCTGGGCGAGAAAAACCGGCTCATAGAGCGCAAAAAGCGGCTGCCGCCGATCCTGATGCATCGCGACGGTGACCGGAAAATCCGGGTGCCTTGCCTGCAGAAGCCGCGCGACATCCGTGCCTTCGAGCAGAGGCCAGTCACAGGCCAGGACCAGCCAGGCGGCTTCCGGATCATGCTGATGCGCTGTGATCAAGGCTCCCAGAGGACCGGCCCCCGGATTCTGATCGATAAGACGCGTGATGGACGGGAAGAGCGTGGCTGGATACTGATGAGGCCGCTGGCTCCAATGAAATGGCAAACCGAGCTCATCAAAGTGTCTTTTCCAGCGCTCGATCTCGGTCTCGTGCCCCCGATAACAGAGAAGGCTCTTGTCCTGACCCATGCGCTGGCTTTGACCGCCGCTCAGAAAAAGTCCCTTGACCTGAGGCGTGTTCATGACGGCTCCTCCTGGTCTGTTCGATAACGCTCGGGGTGAGAAAGGTCAATGAAGGCTCGGTAGAGGCTGGATATTGTTCGGGAAAGCCGCAGCTTGCGCTGCGGCCTGAGGTTAACGGCGTTGTTTGGCGACTCTTTCAAACTTCACGATGTCAGCAGCATCAATTGGCGCGGCTTCGTATTCATCATCCACTGCGAGCGAACCAAAGGGAATTGGTGCTTTATGATGTTGCTTATGATCCTTGAGTTTTTCCTTCTTCCTCTTGAGTTGCGTCACCATCTTGTCAATCATATGATCGACGGAACCATACATGTCGGCACAGGCATGCTCGACGTTCACTGTAAATCCATCGCCACCAGCCAGCGAACAGAGAACCTGATGCTGATGACGATCCACGGAAAATGTCACGTGCGCTTCGATGGGTTTGGTGACAAATTTCTCCACCTCGACTTTGATCTTCTCCTTTGCGTAGTTTTGCAGTGCCTGGGAGGTTTCCATGTGTTTGAAGGAGAAACGAAACTGCATAGGCTGGGCTCCAAAAACGGGTTGCATGCGGAGGCTGGGCTTCCTCTGGGGGGAAACCCCGGATTTCCTTGAGGTAAGAAATCCTTTTCTCCGCTCTTACATTTATTATCGGCTGATGGGCCGAACGGATGAAGGCCCTAAAGCTGCCTCCTTCCTGGGCCCCCAAAAAAAGCTCGGGATGAGGCACAACTTGCGAAATTTCTGAATTTTTTTTAAAAAACTAGAACGACCCCCTAGGTCGAAAGGTCCCTCCAAAAAAAGGTGCACGGGTGAGCGATCATGAGTCCGGAGAGGTTCTGCAGGGGGAACTGCAGAAAATCTCTTACCAAAATCTGGAAAATGGCTGGTCCGTGGTTCGCCTGCGCCTCGAAAGTGATGACCGCATGGTCACCGCCACGGGCCAGTTTGGCCGCATCTCGGTGGGGGAATCCTACCAGATGTGGGGGAGCTGGGTGGAAAATCAGAAATATGGGCGCCAGTTCAAGGTTGCCCGTTATTCAGCCAGTCATCCGGCTTCCGTTTCAGGCATTCTGCGTTATCTCAAGTCGGGCCTGATTCGCGGCATCGGCGAGGTGACCGCCAAACGCATCGTCGATCACTTTGGACTTAGAACCCTGCATGTGCTCGACCATGATCCGGAACGGCTCATGGAAGTGGAGAACATCGGCACCAAAAAGAAAAAACAGATCATCGCCTCGTGGAATGAAAGAAAACGCCACCGCGATACCGAGATGTTTCTGACCGAAATCGGCATCAGCCCCAACTTTATCAATCGCATCCTGCAAAGCTATGGCGATGAAACACGAACGGTGGTGGAACAGGATCCCTATCGGCTCGCCCGTGATATTGATGGCATCGGTTTTCATTCCGCCGATGAAATCGCTCTGAAGATGGGCCTGGATCTGGACGCCCCGGCCCGGATCAGCGCCGCGATTCTTTTTCAGCTGGAACAGGCGGAAGAGGAAGGGCACTGCTATCAGAATCGCCTGCAGATGGCCGAGGGGCTCAGCCGGCTTCTGCGTTTGCCGCAGCCGCGCATCGAAGAGCTGATGGAAGATGCTCTGGCTGGTTTGATCGATGAAGGTCTTTTGGTCTTTGATGAATCCATCCTTGATGATGGGGCCACGCTCGACATCTATTACCTGGCCCGCACCTTTCAGGCGGAATCACGGGTGGCCGAGAAACTCAGCGATCTTCTGCGCCATCGCCTGGATATGGGCGATCAGGCGGAACGGATCGACCGCTGGCTGCAAAATTACGCCAGCATGTCAGGCGCCTCCTTTTCGGAGGAACAGCTGGATGCCGTGCGCAAGGCGGTGAGCAACCGGGTCTTTGTCCTGACCGGCGGCCCGGGCGTGGGCAAAACAACGACGGCCAATGCCATCATTCGCCTGCTCATCAAAATGAACAAGTCGGTGGCTCTGGCCGCACCCACCGGGCGCGCCGCGCAGAGGCTCTCGGAAGTCGCGGCCATCGGCGCCAAGACCATTCATCGTCTTTTGGAATGGTCGGCCACAGAGCATTGCTTTCTCCGGGATGAAGTCACACCTTTGGAAGCTCAGGTCATTATCATCGATGAAGCCTCGATGCTGGATGTGCATCTCGCCGCCTCGCTCATGCGCGCGGTCAGGGATGATGCGCAGGTGATCTTTATCGGGGACGTGGACCAGCTCCCGTCCGTCGGGCCAGGCAACGTGCTGCGCGATATCATCGAATCCGGGGTCGTGCCTTTCACCAAACTCAGTCGCATCTTCCGTCAGGCCGCGGGTTCCCACATCGTGCAGATGGCTCACGCCATCAACCGTGGGGAAGCGCCAGTCTTTCCGGAAGGTCCCAGTGATTGCCAGTTTCTGACCATCAACGATCCGGAGGCGGTGAAGGAAGCCATCAAGGAGCTTCTGGCCAAATCCCTGCCGGAAAAAACGCCCTATAATGTGTTGCGCGATGTGCAGGTCCTGACCCCGATGAACAAGGGGCCGCTCGGCACAGGCGTCCTGAATGAAGAGCTGCAGAACCTTTTGAATCCGGTGCAAAAGTTCGGTGAAAAGCTGGAAACCGAGACCACGAGTTTCCGGCCCGGGGACAAGGTGATTCAAACGGTCAATAATTACGAGTTGAATGTTTTCAATGGTGATATCGGTTTCATTGAACATGCCGGTTTCGACGGCGGCCAGGTCCTGGTGAACTTTGGGGACCGCAAGGTCACCTATGCCAAGGATCAGGTCTACGATTTGAAACTCGCCTATGCGATCACCATCCATAAGTCGCAGGGCAGTGAATTTCCCGTGGTGATCATTCCCGTGAGCATGCAGCACTTTATCATGCTGCAGCGAAACCTGATCTACACCGCGTTGACCCGGGCCCGACGGCTCGCCATCCTCGTGGGAACGCCCGGGGCTTTAAGCCAGGCCGTACGCACACAGACCAGCTTGAAGCGTCAGACTAATTTGATTCACCGCCTCATCCGCCGACTGCCCCAACTTTGACGGAAGGAATACATTTTGTCCGCTGCGTTGCCTCGCACAGCTTTTCTTATTTTATTTGTGGCTCTGGCCCTCACCCGTCTCGTCAATGCCATCTGGCTGCCGCCGGCGCAGGATGAGGCCTATTATTTTTTCTGGAGCCGCTTTCTCGATGGCGGCTACTTTGATCATCCGCCTCTCGTGGCTTTTCTGTCCGCGGCCGGCAACCTCGTTCCGGGCTCAGCCCTGATGTCGCGACTCGGGACGTTTCTGCTCAGCCTTCTCGCCTTGCCGGTGCTCTTCAGCCTGTTTTGTCGGATGGGACTCAAGGAAAGCTCGCGTCTCTGGCAGGCCCTTGCGCTGGCGAGCTGTAGCGCAGCGGCTGTGATTCAGGGTTACATCACAACCCCTGACATCCCGATGATCTTCTGCTGGATTTTGGCTCTGCATGAAGCCGCAGCGGCGCTCGACGACAATCCCAAACGATGGCTGAGCGCCGGTTTTTTCACAGGCCTGGGTTTCATGGGCAAGTATACGATGGCCCTGATCGGTCCAGTCTTCTTAATCGGTCTCCTGGCCCGGCCCCATCATCTCAAGAGGCCCTGGCCTTACCTCGGCGGCCTCGTCTGCGTGCTGACTCTGCTGCCTCATTTGCTTTGGCTTCAGCAAAATGATTGGATCACTCTGCGCTTTCAGTTCGGTCGCGGCCTGATGAGCGTCTACACCGTGGATATGCAAAAAGGCACGGATCTACCCCCGGCCGTCGAAGCTCCCAAGGACGGCGTGGAAGCCCGGCTGGCCAATTATTTCAAGCTGCCTGATGATGAAATCAAAAAGCCGAAGCCACCGAAACCTCTCTGGCTCAAACGCATCAACAATTTTTTCGGTTATATCGGGGGGCAGATTGGGCTTTGGGGTCTTTTGCTTGTTCCCATTCTTATAGCGATCTTTAAAAAACAGAAAGCCACCTCCAGCTGGCCCAAGCCCGAACTGAAGGCCCTGGCCTGGGCGGCGGCTCTGGTACCGGTGGGGCTCTTTGCGCTGCTCAGTCCCTTTCAATTCATCGAAGCCAACTGGCCCGCGATGTATCTGGTCGGAGCTGCTATCGTCCTGACGCAATGCTATCGCTTTTCAGACAAGGCCATCCTCATCGGGGCCGCGATCAATCTTGTGATCACACTGCTCCTCACCCTGCACAACCATCATCCCCTGCCAGGAACCAAACCGCACAAGGACCGCATCCTGAAGGAAACCCATGGTTACCAGGAACTCAGCGCGTATCTGCAAACGCTGCCGGCTCCGGTTCTCGTGGACACCTATCAGAACGTGAGCCAGCTCGCTTTCTACGCGCCCGATCTCAAGGTTCAGCAGTGGCCCGGAGTGGCCCGCACGTCCGAACTCATCCGCCGGGAAGCCATGAATCCCTGGCGTTGGGAGGAGCTGCAGAGAGCGGGTGAATTCTATCTTCTGATGGATAACTTCATACCGGAAAGAATTCCAGGGGCGGAGCTGATTGAACTCACCGAAGTGCTCGACTGTTTTGATGGCGGTCTGAAAACCACGGTCGCGTTTTCCAGCTCCATTTATACCCGTCCCTGTCAGAAGCGGGTGCATCGCTGGAGCCTTGGCCGTTATAAAGTTGCAGTGGAGTGAGCGCAAGCAGGCGGCGTGTGACTGGACAAAGGATGAAACCCCAGAGGTTTGGACTGGGGCTCGATTGGTTTACGGCTTGAAAGTGGGAAGCTCTTGAGTATCGGGATTTGCTACCTTACCATCCAACAAGGAAGGAAGCCTTACAGGCTCGCTATCCTGATCAAAGTGAAGATACCCAGGACGTTCCAATTTTTCCCCTGCTGGCAAAATAGGCTTATCGATCAGGCGTCCGACGTACTCCAACCATAATCCGTCCCGAACCAGTGAGGAATCGGACGGGTTTGGCTGGAGGTCAGAGGACACATCATTCTCCCATCATCGGAGATTATTTCGCTTTTTGCTCTTGCCATAACCTTGAGGTTCCAATACTTTTGTCTGGCTGGAGGGGAGCATTGGCAAGAAGTACGAGCAAAAGTTTTGTTTTCGAGACGGAGTTGCTGTCATCACCTGACGGCTTTCGTTCGCTAAGTCAATCAGAGGAACATGGCCGCAAACTTTACAATGCCGTGCTGGGAGAATTGCTTAAGAAGCTCGCCAGGATGAAGAATAGCAGAGAGTACAGGGATACTCTTCTTTTCAATAAGTCTGATCCAAAGAGGAAGGCCGACTTTGCCCAACTCCGGATTGAATATGGACTGACGGAGTTTGCTGCGGTTTCCCTTGCCTCAAAACTCAGAACCGGCAGTGTTGACTTTGATCTTTTTGTTCCATCCAAGGTCGCCCAGGAAATTGGCAAAAGGGCCTTCCGGGCGGTGGAGCGTAAAATGTTTGGCAAGGCCAAACGCTGCCGTTTCAAGAGCAAGGGTCAGGATTTTTCCCTCAGAGGCTCATCCAACAAGGAGAGCCCACAAATAAAAGTCGTGGGTGAAACGGTGCTGCTGGTCTTCCGCAAAAAAGAATATTTGCTGAAAATGGACTGGCGGAATCCCTGGCACCGGCACGCTCTCGGCTGCAGGATCAAAAACAGCCAGGTTTTTAAAAGAAGCATTGGTGGAAGAGTACGCTGGTTTGTGCAGATCTGTCTGGAAGGCGAAGCCTATCGGGATACGGAAAAGGAGAGAAAGCACAAGGTCCGGCTTGCGGCCCGCTTTGGCGAGGATTTTCGCGGACAGAATGTATCCGTTGATTTCGGGCCCAAAAAGATCGCCATATCCAATGGCATTGTCTCCTATGAACGCCTGATCGTATCAGACTGGCTCAAGGGATTGATCGCGGAATCCAAAGTCATCCAGCGCAGAATGTCCCGCTCGTTGCGTCTCAATAATAAGAAGGCCTTCCAGGATGGCGTCCTTAAAAAAGGGACTCGGCTCAGCCGAACGGAAAAATATCGAAAACTATCCCGAAAAAAGCAGGACATTGAGCGCAGGATCGCCGCCTTCAGAAAATGCATCCAGGGCCATCTCTCGCATGAGATCATGCAGCTTGGCTCCGTCGTCAAGCTTGAGGATATCAGTTACAAGGCTCTTCAAAAACGTTATGGAAAATCAGTTGGAGAATCCGCCCCGGCCAGCCTCAAGGCATCACTCTTCCGAACAGCTGAAAAGCTCGGAGGCCGTGGGGAGCTGATCAACACCTTCCAGACGCGTTTGTCACAGACCTGCCTATGTGGTGAGGTGAGAAAGAAAGAACTGAGGGAACGCACGCACGCGTGCAGGGTATGTGGACTTGTTCTTCCCCGTGACATTCTCTCGGCCTTTCTCGGCTGTTTTACGCACAATCAGGTTCAGAAAAAGGGTCGCAAGGAAATCATAAATTCCTCGCTGGATCTGGCTGCGGCCCGATCAGCTGCTGTGGGACATAAAACCTTGTCCTTTCCCGGCAGCCTTGCAGCGGGAACGCCCTCAGAGAATCTCAAAGGTGACTGCAAGCGTGGAAACCGGGAAGTGGCGTCTTCCCTGGAGAGATCGGGAAAAAGGCAAAGTAGGTTTCAGCAAGAGCCCCGGAGCCCTCAAGACCAGGGAAGCGCCGAACGCCCAAATGCAGAGAATCTCCATTCATAGCTGAAAGCTTGATTGGAGAGGTTTAAAAGCTGAAACGTCTTTTTCCAGTCAGCGCAGTATTGCCGTCCATAGTACGACTCGTCACAATTACCTTTCTTAAGCAGAGCCTCAGCATCGCGCTTCTTTGATCCAGCGGTATCGTAAGTCTTATCGCTGCCTTCATTGGCTTTTTCTTTATGAGCATTGAAAATACATTTGGCCATGGGGTCACCGCCCAGTTCGTCCTGGCCATAGTCTGCCCACACGCTTCCATCGCTGGGCTTGGACGGCTCACCAGCCCAAGTGCCGCCATCTGACATTTTAATACCACCACCAACATCGCCATCATTTGATGAGGAGCCAGGAGTTTTGTGAGAGTTATTTTCAGACGATTCATGAGATGGAGTCGAAGAGCTTCACTCTGCCTTGCTCGGCTTTTCCTCTTTCTTGGAAGTCTCAGGCTGGTAGCTCTTGTTCTTCAAAGGTTTGCCAGAACCTGTTATGCAATCAGGGGAACTTCTCTCGCAGTAGATGTCAGGGTTTACGTCCCCCAATTGTGGGTTATCATAACCAATCTTTTGATGCCCTCCCCACGGCTAAAGCCGGGGGATTCCTAGCGCACTTCAGACGCTAGCGTATCGCACTCGATACGGAGAATGTTCAGCGCTGCGTTGATATCTCTATCGTGGATTGCCCCACACTCGCAGCACACCCATTCCCTTATCGAGAGACCTTTCACTCCTTTCGGAGCGCTGGCTGGTATTGCTCGACAGCCAGAACAGGTTCTCGTTGTGTTGGCCTCATCGACCTCCACGTACCAACGCCCACGCGCACTCGCTTTATACTTGAGCATTGTTCTGAACATCGTCGTAGCGGCATCATATATGGACTTGGCCATTTTCGTTTTGGCCAGCTTTTTTGCAGAGAGATTGCCGACAACTATGACCTTGTTTTCCTGCACAATCCTGGTTGACGCCTTGTGCAGATCATCCATTCGCTTGTTTTTGATCTTTGCATGAATACCTTTGGCCTGCCGCTTCTTCTTTCCCTGCTGGGCCTTGACAAGCTTTCGCTCCATCATTCGATAGTAGCGGCCATTGGATACTTTCTGGCCATTGGATAGCGTCGCCGTTGACCTAAGACCAAGGTCTATGCCAACCGAGGCATAGACTTCGGGTGCTTTAACTTCATACTCGACCGAGATGCAAAGATACCAGCGGCCACGCGAATCCTCGCAGAATTCACCCGATCCATACCCGCCTTTGGCAGGCAGGCGCTCGGGCTGGAACAGCTTCAGCTCATGCCCTGCATAGTGGACCATGCCGTCCTTAAAGGATATGCCTGTGCTCTTGAAGGGAATCCAACCAAGAGACTTTCTGCCACGCCAGCGAAGCTTCCGCTTCCTGGCTTTCTTTCTACGCAAGGCATACTCTGAGCATACTTCCTGGATCGTGGTCGAATTGATACCCAGCTCTTTCCCAGCGCCTTTGGTGAGTTTTTGCAGATCGAAACCGGAAAGCCAATCATTGTTATAGCGGATCGCATAGAGCGAAGTTTCGTTGCAATAATTCCATACATAATTCACCGCGTTCGCCATCTTTTTGAGATGCCTGGCGCTCGTTGAATCTTTGATACGAATTTTAATCGTTTTCGCTGCCATGCTTCAGTTATAGCGACAACCTGTGAGAAGAAAAGCAAAAAGTGTTGCCCAGCTCCGCAGGGCAACGGCGGCTTATATCCCCCTGGCTGAAGCCAGGGGCTTAACGCCGCCTTTTGGTAATATTTTTCTCGCACTGCATTTATTTCTTTCTGCGTCAGCGGTCCCTTCTCTGTGGAAGTTCCCTTTTCACTACTACCGTTGACGCCCGCGCTTCCACCAATTTCAACGCTCGCAACACCACCACTCACACCAACAGTTCCGTTTACACCGACATCAGTGCCAGTTGTCGTCGCTGATGAAACAGTCCAGGAATTCGTTTCCCTCAGTTTTCTCTCAAATTCAACTTTTGCAACTGCATATTTTGTGCCTGCATAGTCTTGTGCCTCGTGTGACCAATCGTGCCTGTGCCAACCGACTTCTTTCGAGTGTGCGTAGGTTTGATGCCATATACCCGCCGTCCCTGGGCCGCCACCGTCCACCTGATGTGCGATTGGGTTTATTGCCAATTTCTTGACTTGTGCAGCTGCGGAATCCATACATCCCCTGGCCGAATCAGCAAGCCCTTTGTTCAGTATGTCTGAGGCACAATCAGCTGGATTTTTATAGCCGCCCATTTTGCAGAAAGTCATCGCTGCAACGCGGTCGGATTCGGGCGTATTGGGATGCTCACTCCTTAAATCCTGCATCTCTGGCTGGTCAGAGTAACACTTCACGGCATCGACCGAGACGCTCGGACCTCGTGAACCTATGATACCGCCAGGACCGGCACGAAGCTCTTCGGTCTTTTTGGCGGTAAACTCAGACCTGGCGGCTTCCGCGCTTACGCTGTCGTCACACTCTGCATAGAAAATCTGGTGACTATAGGCCGTTCCCGACATCATGGTTAATAGTGCAAGAGATATAAGTGTGTTTCTCTTCATGTCTAGCACCTTTGGTCCTTTATTGGCTCACGCTTTGGCTGAACTACACTAAAATGACAACACAAGAGCAGCTGCACATGTCTTGTCGCACCTTAGTCTTGCCCTGCAAAGGGTTCAAGCGTTTTCAGCCATGAATAATGAATCTTAACTAGGGTTTAACGGTGAGCGATAGACAGAATAACGGCGAGAGTCGGAAAGGACATTGGAACATCCAGCGCTTCAGCTGGTGCCTGATATGTCTGAGCGGGAATAACCATCTAGCAGCTACCAGCCACGAAAATGCAGAAAAAAGTCAAATTTATTCCAGATACTCTGCTTCACAAAGATTTTGATAAGCAGCCAGCGTGCTCAAAGACGTTCGGATAAATCTGCAGGCATCCCGCAGCAGCTGCTCCTGGTTGAATGACCATAGACGAATATAGCCCGTCTCGTCCGCAGATAAGAGACGCCCATCTTCAGTAAATTGGAGGGACTTGACAGCAGAACTATGAGCGTTGAGGGTCTGTATCGTTCCTCTATTCACATCGAGAAGCGCAAATTTTCCTGAGCCGATGGAAAATGCAAGGCGGGATCCTTTAGAATCGAAAGCAAGGGAGGCCATAGCATGAGTGCCAAAATTCCTGCTGAACTTCAGAGAGCCATCTCGAGCAAAGAGCTTAAGATTACCATTATGGTCGCCCACACCTATCAACGAAGCACCCAAACTGACTTCGATATTACGGATCGTTGTTTCCACTTTGTTCGAAAATATAAGATGCAGATGGGTATTTTTGAGGCGCAACAATGATATGGCATTGCCATCACTGACAACCAGTTCAGGTTCGCTTTGACTCTCGATTTGATTCAGCCATTTCACGCTGTGCAAAAATTCGCCATTGAATTCAGCAAGCTTAATTAGTGATCCAGGCGCGTCGACGCGATAGACGTGGAGTTTTTTCTCGAGGACAGCTATCAGGTTAAGGCTCGGATGTTCATCAATATCCCGTACAGCGCCCGAAAACGATCGGTCGCTCGCCAGAAGCTGGCCTGTCATGTCCCAAAGACGAATTTCCCTCACATCTCTTCGATCATCAGTTATGGTATGATCGCCGCTTCCTGTCACGATATAGGGTGAATTTTTCAAAAACAAAGCATTGCTTACCGCTGATTCATGGTCCAGCTTTGTTTTCAGGTCGCCTGTCCACACATTCCAGAGTTTTGCACTCTGGTCAGCGCCTGCCGTCAGCACGGACTCGCCCTTTTCATCCAAGCGTAGATCCAGGATCTGACCCTCATGGGCCGCAATTGATCGGTGCTGCATCCCTCCATCACGCAGGTTCCAAATATCGATCTGTCCATTCTCACTGCTCGACACCACCAACTCGCTCTTCGCATCGATGCGGGCTTGTTTCAAGGAGCTTGTGTAGGGCAGATTTGTCTTTAAACTTGGAATCAAACTATCGACCGCGTATATTCCCAAGTGGTTATCCTGCCTGCCAACCACGAAATGCTTATCGGATTCATCAAAGCGAATGGCGACAAAAGCTGGAAGCTCTTCTCTTGCGAAGCCTCCTGAATGGAAACTTGAACTCGAAAAGCTTTTTGAAGCAAGTCATCTCCACCTTGAGTGAAATGCAAGGGCAGTTGAAGCAATTTTTTATTGGTAAAAATCTCAGATTCACAGTGCCGAGCGGTCTTTAAATCACCGATATTCTTTAATCTGATATCACGATCACTTTGATTCTTGCCATATACGGCGCCAAATTTAGTTAAGGCTGAACTGATAACAACTGTCTCATGGAATTCGTCGACCTGAACACAGCCCTTCTCGGTCATCTTCAATGCCTCAGGCAGAGCTGACGACGGCTTTAATCCAACAGCCTTCAGGTCAGAGGGCAAGGATAGGCCATCCCCTGGATGGACCTTGATCCACAATGCTGAGTCAATCGACGGACCACAGCTCAAAACAGCCGAATCCAAGGCGTCAGACAGCTTCTGGCAAGCGATTTGAGTGCAGAAGATCGTCAGAAATAACAATATCTTGTTCATTGATACGTCCTGCTAAACATTAGGCGTCATTTTGCGAGCAGAGTCGCCTTATGATTGCCACCAATTGCTGACCTTGCGCATGGGATATACCACAATGACTATCCCATGTATAGACAAAATTTATCTTATTTTTCAAATAGATACATTCCTTGCCTGCTCAGCTTGGGCGAGATCTGGACGGCATACTACATGGGGAGGCTGAAAAAGCAAATTGCCACTTAAAAGGATGAGCCATCAGCTGTCCCTTCTGCTCTGTTCAACGAAGACCATGAAAGCCAATCGATATGGGGTCTGACGTTTCTGGTCTGACAAGAATTCCGGGTATGTGGTGTCTCAATCGTGGATCAAGGACTGAAATGATAGGGGTAGGCCACGCTGGCACTTTTCAGCTGCTCAAGGCTATTCCCTGCAAGCCTGAAATCGGAAGTTCATGACAAAGTATTGGTGTTAACTCAGAGTCGCCGGGACCAAGACAGAATTGAACTCTATTTGCGTTCATGCCCCGCATAAATATCCTGGACATACTTATCCGGAAGCGGCGCAGCGAGTTCTCCGTCAGCCAGAAACTGGCGGATGGCATAGCGGGAATAGCGGATATCAAACTTCTTGAGGATCTTGTAGACATCCACGATCATCGATTCCGCATTTTTATACCGGCTGCCGAGTTTGAATTTTAAAGCCTTCTTAAGCAGATGGCGCAGCATGGACTGCATGCGACGATCATCACAGCGAATGGCCGAGAAGTCGATATTCTTCATCGAGGACAGAATCTCATCGCGTTTCTTGCTGGCCTTCACCGCTTTTTCACCAGTCACCATTTCAAAGAGCAGAAGCCCAACACAGTAAAGATCGGACTGAGGTGAAATCGAGGACTCCACCACATGCTCCGGTGAATAATAGCCCGGGGTTCCGACCATGTAGTTCTTGTAGTTTTCCACTTCCCCATTGCACGCCAGACCAAAGTCAGTCAGCAGCACTTTGCCGGTATTGGAGATAAGAACGTTGGGACTGGAAAGGTCGGAGTGAATGGTGTCGTGAAGATGCAGATAGTCGATCCCCTGCAGAATATCGATCGCCACACAAAGAGCCACCAGGGGAGGCAGCTTTCCGAAGTGTCGCATCATCTTGTAGAGCGACCAGCCGTCGATGAATTCGGTGACGATATAGCAGTGGGGTGGATTAAAGCTCGCATCAATATATTCCACGATGTGCTTGTGCTTCAGGCGGGCCACGATCAGCAGCTCGCGATGAAAAATCCCGAGGAACTTTCTGCTCTCCTGATAACGATCATGCAGAATTTTGACCGCAACAGCCCGACCGGTCCTGGGATCGGTTGAACGGAAGACGCGCCCGAGGCCGCCTGCTCCCACCTCGTATTCGACGACGTAGGGCCCAATTTTTGTCACGGGATCCGGTGACGACATGGACCTGTTGCTCCTGCACGGATTATCTCACCGTCCCTATCGGAGATTTCCGAGTGAAGTTAAAGGGTCATCCGTCGCAGGTCATTGGTGGTTTGGGGCAATCAGGTCAGAAGTTTCAAACCTTCCGTATACTTGTAGCCGAGGCTGTCGAGGCGCCCCAGGATCTCGTCATAGAAGTGATCGGCATAGAATCCCAGAAGACCGATGCAAGTGCAGAAAGATTCATAGCAAAATTGCTTATTAAAGACTTCAAGGCCCATTTCAATGCGGCCCTGCTCACAGAGGCTGAGACGGACCATGGAACTGCGGCCATTGAGTTCCAAAAGGCAGCGGGCGATTTCCGGCCAGCTTTCCCAATCGATTTCCAGCCCCAGATAGGGCTCGATATGAAAGGAAATCCACGTATCGGTAAGATTGATGCGCAGAGGGAATGAGCGATCCTGGCCCTGGAATCCGGTCATCCATTCGTGAGCGCCGATGCTGCGAAACGTCCAGCCGTATGTTGCCAGATAATCTTCAAGTAACGGACCGGTACATCGCTCCATTGCTAGCCAAGCCCCTTTAATAATATATTGATCAGGCTATCGAGGAACGTTGACTTCGTCAACCCAAGGAAAGCAGGAGATTGTTGAACTTGAATCCTATCGTGCTGCAAACGGGAACACCTTTGCCCAAAGCCTTGCAAGCCGAGCTCGACACTCTGGGCGCTTCCTACACAGAAGGACTGTGCCACGATCCGGATGCGGAGTCACAAACCAGATTTCATTTCTTTCGCCCGGCCCAGACGCAAACCCGGGTGTGTACCGTGCTTTTTCATGGCACGGGGAATGATGCGCTGTTCTGTTGGGAAAATTTAATCCTTGATCTTTTGAAAAGCGGACGCGCCGTGCTCACATTTGATCTGCCGGGTCACGGCCGCAGCAGCACCACCATTCTCAATGAATCGACCTTCGCGCGCACGGGGACTTTTCTTCCGAAGCTTCTTGCCAGACTTTGTCCCGAGTGTTCGGAGCGGGAGGCCATCGGCTACAGTCTGGGGGCACTGGCCGCGCTCCGGCTGGTGGCCCGTGATCCAAAGCCATGGCGCGCGCTCGTCCTGATGGCTCTCCCTGAGCGGGTATCCCTGACTTCCCTTTTTATGGTGATCGAAGCTCTGAGCTTTTTACAGAAAGGCTGGTGGCAGCAGTTCAGGCGCTATGGATGGGATGCGAGCTTTCCCGCCTTTGCTTCGGTCCGCCGCAAGCGTTTTCCGATTCGCCTGGACCCGAGCCTTCGCATGAGCTACCCCGAGTTTGTAGAGCGCCTTCTGCATAAGACGGATGGGAGAGCGGAACTTCAGGCGATCCAGGTTCCGACGCTGTTGCTCTATGGAACCCGGGATCAACTCGCGAGAGCGGCTTATGGGCAGGAGCTGTCCGCGTCCTGTCAGCTTGTGTCAGGCGCGAATCATTTTCTTTTGCCCCTGGCGGCATCGACGATCATACTCCGCTGGCTTACCTCTCCACCGCACCCTGCTGCGCATTCAGTTCCTCGATAACTTCCTTCTGCTGCGCGACTTCCTTCATATTGTCGAGGAAAAGGCGGATATTGGCTGTCGATTCGCGCTGCGAGCTTTCGATGAAGGCAATCTGCACGGGAACCGGCTGCCGCGACAGCAGCACAGCCAAAGCCTGGCGGTTGTCAGGAATAATCCTTTCCAGAACCGCAAAAGCCATTTCCGAAAGACCGCGATTGCGCGAGACCGCATACTGAAAGATGATGGAAGCATTGGGATGACTCAAAGGCAGAGGATTTTCCGAGAAGAAGCGGAAGATCACCGTACAGGTCAGAAGATTGACCGTCTTTTGATGCAACTGCCGCAGATCCTCAAAATCGGCCTTGCTCAAATAGTCGATGAAAGGTCCGGCGGCGCGTCTGGGATCCAGAGCGAGCATGGCGTTCGCATACTCCGGGGCCCCCTGTTGCATCAGACCGAGCACGAGAAAGCTATAGGCGCCTTTGTTGCCGTTTTCCTGAATGGCCAGCGCCATATCCGGCACCAGCATCTCCACTTCACTTCCCTTGGTGAGCGCTTCACTCAGGAGCGACTCGATCATGCGAGCCACGTCCGCGGAAGGGCGGGTGGCGGCCATCCGCCAGCCGATCCGACGAACCGCATCCTGCCGTGAACGGGCCAGGCGATTCAGAATCTCCGGATTCATCGTGGTGCCCGAGATGCGATAGACATGCGCGATGTTCAGCAGCACGGGGATAGGCAGATTATCATGTTCCTTGAGCAGATCGCCTTCCGCGAGGCGATGCAGTTCAGCCAGTTGATTGCGATCCCGAGCCAGCTCGCGCAAGGCCTGGAGCGTGTCATTGCCATAAGCCACCGCCTGGCGATAGGCTTCGTCAAGTTTCATATCCCGGGTGATCTGAGGCTTTTCCGTAGGCGCCCCGGAATTCAGGGTTTGACAGCCCACAGCCCCGACCCAACACATCACCACCAAAAGACGGCTCCACTTTCCCGCCATCGTTCTCACACTCCTTGATTTGATTGAACTGCAAAGCTCTGCAGTTGAACACGAACGGCACCACCCAGAGCGTCTTCCAGCTTTTGCGACCATGTTCCGGTCGCATCGGGGCGGTGCGTTTCCACCAACAGCTCCTCGGGTGACTTCCAGAATATCCGTGTGAAGCGCAGTTCCAGATGCGCAGCCACCCAAGGTCCCATTTGAATCCGACAGGGTTGCCCTTTGTCCGGACTGCCTTCAACAGCAATGTCCAGCGCCCGGCCGAATTTTTGCAGAAACAAGGCCGGCCAATCCAGCTGAACAAGCTTGCGTGCGGGATCCAGGCTTTGCCAAAGCTGCCCGTGAAATCGAACCAGGCCCTGCAGTCTTAGCAAAGCATAGATGAGAAGCACACAAGCGAGCGCAGACGCGACATGGAAGACCAAATTGAAGCTGACCACATGGCTCTCTTTTTTGCTGAAACCCAGGCCGTAAAAGCCTCTTTGGTCCATGCTACCTCAAAACGGCCCCATTCGACCAGCGGGAAAACACCCCGTCGCCAGCCGAAAGATGGGTTGAACAAAGCCTTCCAGGCGGGTATTTTCCAAAAGTTGATCGAATGTAAGAGATTTTTTTGCGATTCTCGCCCTCAGGAATCACCCATGGAGTCATCGTGAGCCTTAAAAGCATGACAGCCTTTGGCAGTGGCGAGTCAACCAGTCCCACCACTACCTACCGCTGCGAGATTCGGACCCTGAATTCGCGCTTTTGTGACATATCAATCAAAATGCCGCGCAGTCTGATTGCTCTGGAACCGGCCTTGATTCATCGCGTGAAAGAAAAAATTCTGCGCGGCAAGGTCGATGTTTTCCTGGATCTCGTGCCGAATGATCGAGCTGCGGGTTTGCCTCAACTCAATGCCAAAGCCGTGGCTCATTACGTGGCGACCAGCCAGACCCTGGCCCAGGCCGCCGGCATCACGCTCAAGCCCTTGAGTGCCTATGAACTTATGCGCCTTGATGGCGTGCTCGAAAATCAGTTTGCCGTGAGCAGCGAGGAGCAGGTGCGGGCCCATGAGAGCGGGATCTTTGCTGCGGTGGACAAGGCTTTGGCCAATGTCGTGATCCAACGCAAGGGCGAAGGCCAGGCGCTGGAACCGGCCTTCAGGAAAATACTCGAAGGCATGCAGACCGATCGCGAGGCCATCGTTGCCAAACGCGAGGTGATCCAGAAGCATCTCTTCGACAATTACAAAAAGCGCCTGGATCGCCTGCTCAGCTCCCTGGAGGAGACGGGACAGAAAATCTCCGGCATGCTGCCTGAGGAGCGTCTGCTCGCGGAGGTGGCGCTGCTGGTGGACCGCTCCGATATTGAAGAGGAGCTGACGCGTCTCAGCGCGCACGAAGTGGAATTCAAAAGGCTGCTCCAGGGCGGTGAGGAAGTGGGCCGTCGGATGGATTTTCTATGTCAGGAAATGCATAGAGAGGTGAACACCATTTCGAACAAACTCACGCAGCTTGAGGTTGCCCAGCACTCGCTGAGCCTCAAACAGGCTGTCGAGCGTCTTCGTCAACAGGTTGCCAATATCGAATAAGCTGCAGACAGCTTGTGCAGGAGTATCTTCGAACCATGACAGTATTTGTGGTGTCCGCCCCATCAGGTGCAGGGAAAACAACTCTCAATCGCCGGCTTCTGAAAGAGTGTCCCCAGCTGGAGATGTCGATCAGTCACACAACGCGGCCACCGCGCAAAGGGGAAAAGGAAGGCGACCACTATCATTTTGTTTCGCGGGCAGAATTCGAAGCGATGGTTCAGAACAAGGCTTTCATCGAATGGGCCGAGGTCCATGGCAACCTTTACGGCACCAGCATCGAGGAACTGCAACGCATTGAAAAAGCCGGAAAAAATCCTCTGCTGGAAATCGACGTCCAGGGCTGGCGCAAGGCGCGTCCTCTCCTGCGCAACGCTTTCAGCATCTTCATCCTGCCTCCGTCCCTGAAAGACCTTTGGCATCGGCTGGAATCGCGGGGATCCGATAACCTTTCGCATCGCTGGCTGCGCTTTCAAAATGCCATGGACGAAATCAAAAACGCCAAGGATTATGATGTGTTTTTGGTCAATCGTGACCTCGAAACAGCCTTTGGCGAGTTGAAAACCCTGGTCCTGAGTGATAAACCGGAACATAGGGCACAGCAGGAAGGATTGCTTCTCTGTGAGAAACTCAATGAAGAGTTCAAAACTGCCGATTGGATAAAGGGACTTAAGCAGCAACTGGGCGGCTGAATGTCAGTAGCCCGGCAACCATCCAAAGGTCGCGAAATCAATGCGGTTCCGGGCCAGGTCGAAAGCATGACAACGGATCGAATAAAAAAAGAAATACCCAATCCTAACAGCACATTGCCGCTCAAGACCCTGACAACTCCCGAGGAAGAATATCAAGGTCTTCTCCGGAGCCTCGAAACCTACATGCCCCAGATCGACAAAAAGCCGATCGAGCTGGCTTATGAATACGCAGCCAAATGCCACGCGCCGCAGAAAAGGGCCTCGGGTGAGCCTTACATCACCCATCCCCTGGCTGTGGCGAGTATCGTGGCCACCCTGAAGCTGGATACCCCCTCGATCGTCGCCGCGATCCTGCACGATACCGTCGAGGACACCAATGCCACCCTCGAGGAAATTGAGCAGCTTTTCGGCACCGAGGTCCGTGACCTCGTCGATGGTCTGACCAAAATCAGCAAAATCAAATTCCGCTCGAATGAAGAGAAACTGGCGGAAAACTTTCGCAAGATGATCGTGGCCATGGCCAAGGATCTCCGCGTGATTCTGATCAAGCTCTGCGATCGTCTGCACAACATGCGCACGATGGATAACCTCGCCATTGAGAAAAGAAAGCGCATCGCCCAGGAAACGCTCGACATCTATGCGCCGCTGGCCAACCGCCTCGGGATCTACGGCATCAAGAGCGAACTGGAAGACCTTTGCCTCCGCACGTTGAAGTACGAGGTCTATCAGGAAATCCGCCGCAAGATCTCCTCGAAGAAGTCCCAGCGCCAGGCCTATATCAACGAAGTGAAAGAGGTGCTGGAGAAGGAGCTGCGCAAGTACGGGTTCACCGAGATTCAGGTCTACGGTCGACCCAAGCATTTCTTTTCGATCTACAAGAAAATGATCGAGCGGCATCTGGAATTCGAGGACATTCATGATCTCTTCGCCTTCCGGATCATCGTGCCCTCCATCAAGGACTGCTATGAAGCCCTTGGTGTGGTGCATGCGATGTGGAAGCCGATGCCCGGGCGTTTCAAGGATTACATTGCGATGCCCAAGGCCAACCTTTATCAGTCGCTGCACACCACGGTGATTCGCTCCAACGGCGAACCGGCGGAAATCCAGATCCGCACCAAGGAGATGCACGAGACCTGCGAATACGGTGTGGCCGCACACTGGGCCTATAAGGACAAGGATAAGGGCGTTCATGCGAACGACGCCCAGAAATTCTCCTGGCTCCGGCAGATCATGCAATGGCAGAACGAGCTCAAGGATCCGGATGAATTTCTGGAAGCGCTCAAGGTCGACCTGTTCGACGAGGAGATCTTCGTCTTCACACCGAAGGGTGATGTGCTGTCGCTCCCTCAAAACGCAACGGCGCTCGACTTTGCGTTCGCGGTGCACAGTGACGTCGGAACGAAATGTATCGGTGTCAAGGTCAACGGCCAGATGTCGCCAATCAAAAAACGCCTGAAATCCGGGGATATCGTCGAGGTTCTGACCTCGCCCCACCAAAGACCGAGCAAGGACTGGCTGACGTTTATCGTCACCTCCAAGGCGCGGAACAAGATTCGTTCCTTTCTGCGCAGCGAGCAGCGGGAAAAAAGCCGCAAGCTCGGCCGCGATCTTTTGGTCCAGGAGCTGGAAAAGCGCCGCATGACGCTCGACGAGCTGGAGAAATCCGGCGACGCTCAGAAACTGGTGAAGGCGGCTCGCGAGAGCAACCTGGAGGACGTGCTGATTGCGATCGGCTACGGCCGCCTGAATCCCAAGGAGATCCTGACCAAGGCCTTGCCGGCACCGGAACCGAAGGAAACCATCCAGGAGCAGATCACAAGGCAGGGGCTCGACCAGCCGGCGAAGCCGGACAAGCCTGTGAAAACTTCGCATGGCAGCATTCTTGTTTCAGGTTATGATGATGTGCTCGTGAGTCTCGGAAAATGCTGTTCGCCTTTGCCAGGGGAACCCATCATCGGCTTTATCACTCGCGGTCGTGGCGTCACGATTCATAGGAGCACCTGTCCGCGTGCTCTCGATATGGATCCGGCGCGCAAGATTCAGGTGGAGTGGTCCAAGGCCCAGGTGGAGACGGCTTATCACCGTTGCTCGATCAGCCTGCGAACCCAGGAGAAACCTGGTGTGCTGGCCGAGGTGACCACCGTCCTGAGCAATAACGGAGCCAACGTGCACAAGGCCGAGGTGAAGATTGATCCCGATCTCACGGGCTTGCTCGAATTTGAACTGGGCGTGAAAAACCTGGCTCATCTGGAGACCGTGATTTCACGGCTGGAAGCGCTTCCATCGGTCCTGACCGTTCATCGAAAAAATATCGTCAAGAAAAGGGCTTTGCGTCGCGGCCGCTTTACGTCGATGCACTGACGTTTCATTTGAGAGGTTTTCATGCGTAAACAATTGACTTCTGCTGCTTTGCTTACCACCAGCTTTTTCTTCCTCACGGGCTTCGCGAAGAAGTCCGATGTGGCAGCTCAAAGTTCTGTCAAGGACAAAACTGTCGAGCTCGAGTTCAAAATCGTGCCTAATAAGGACATGGTGATCAGCAAGGACGGGCACTGGAACATTCAACTTACGAATACCCAGGGATTGAAGCTGGAAACCAAAAACGGTATTTACGAATCCAAGGGCTTTGATGAAAACCTGCCAGGGTTCAAAATCAAAGCTGAACTCGATGGGGCCGCCACGGCTGGAAAGGTCGATTACACCATGAAGGCTTTTGTTTGCGATATCAACAAAACACAGTGCTTTCCTCAGGTGCATAAGGGCAGCCTCGAGTGGAAAAAATCCTGATTGGATGCGCAATCGGCGCAAACCCTGGCTCCTGGATGGTGACGACGTCATCCCAGGGCCAGAATTCCTCTCCCTGCCTATTTGGACCTTGCAAGCCATCCCAACTCGCTCTATAGACCTTGTTCTGAAACTTGAGTCTGCCCGCGAGGAGTTCCAAAAATGTCCCAGGTTTTAAGCGGTCTTCCGCGTGATCTTGGTCTTTACATGCCAGCAGAATGGGCGCCCCACAGCGCGACCTGGATGAGCTGGCCCTTTGATGAGGAAATGTGGTTCGGCCACCTGACTCAGGTGCGTCAGGAATATAGCATGCTGGTGAAGACCCTGGCCCGTTTTGAGCCGGTCCACCTCCTCGTACGGGATGAAGAAGCCGAAACCACAGCGAAAGCGGCTCTTGAGGGTGTGTCGAACCTGACCTTGCATCGCATTCCTCTGGATGATGTCTGGATGCGGGATAACGGTCCCCTCTTTCTTTTGAAACAAAAGACCAGCCCGGCGACTGCACCGGCTCTGAGTTTTGTCAACTGGGGCTTCAATGCCTGGGGCGGCAAATACGATTATGAACGCGACAACCAGGTGCCGCTGGCCCTGGCGGAGATCCTGCAGCTGCCAAGGTTTGATGCGCCGTACATCATGGAAGGCGGTTCGCTGGAAATCAACGGCGAAGGCAGCTGTCTGACGACCGAGCAGTGCCTTCTCACGCCGACGCGGAATCCCGACCTCGGCAAGGCCGATCTGGAAAAACTTTTGTCCCAATATCTCGGCATCGATCAGGTGATCTGGCTGAAGGATGGCCTGGAAGGCGATCACACGGATGGGCACATCGATACCATCACTCGATTTGCCAACAGCACGACCGTTCTGACTTCAGTCACCAGCGATCGCACCGATGTGAACTTTGATCGGATGCAGGAAAATCTGGAAATCCTGCGCCGCGCGCGCCTCAAGGATGGCCGCAATCTGCGGGTGATCGAGCTGCCTCTGCCCGAGGAAAAACTGTTTCTGGAGGACGGCACCCGTTTGCCGCCGACTTATGCGAATTTTTATATAGCCAACGGCGCCGTGCTGGTGCCACAGTATGGCGACCGCCAGGATGCGCCCGCTCTGGATGTGTTACGCCGCGCCTTTCCCCAGCATCAGGTCTTTGGTCTCGCGTCGCGTCACATCATAAGCGGCGGCGGAAGTTTTCATTGTCTGACGCAGCAGCAGCCGCGCAGCTGATTCGGGAGGATCCACTCATGAGTCGTTTGCAATTGGCCCTGGTCCAGATGAGCATCAGCCGGAATTTGGCCGAAAACGTGGCCAAGGCTGAGAGTTATATTCAAAAAGCCGCGCAGGACGGAGCCCAGGTGGTTCTTTTGCCGGAACTTTTTGAAAACCATTATTTCTGCCAGCTCGAGCGGGAGGAGTTTTTCTCCTGGGCGCATCCGGTGGACGGACATCCTTTTCTCGGACGTCTGCAGAAACTCGCTGCGGCTCACAAGCTCGTGCTGCCCGTCAGTTTTTTTGAACGCGCGGGTCAGGCTCATTTCAACAGCCTCGCCATGATCGATGCCGATGGCAGCCTCATGGGCGTTTACCGGAAGAGCCACATTCCGGATGGCCCGGGCTATGAAGAGAAATATTATTTCAACCTGGGTGACACCGGTTTCAAGACCTGGAACACCCGTTACGGCTCGATCGGAGTGGGCATCTGCTGGGATCAGTGGTTCCCGGAATGCGCCCGCGCCATGGCCTTGCAGGGCGCGGACCTGCTCCTTTACCCGACCGCCATCGGCTCGGAACCCGCGGATCAGGTCGCAACACCGAACACCCCCGATATGTGGCAGAGAGCCATGATCGGGCACGCGGTGCACAACTCCTGTTATGTGGCAGCCGCCAATCGCATCGGGACGGAGTCCTTTGAATCGAGCCGCTGTGATTTCTACGGCCACAGTTTTATCTGTGACTACCGTGGTGACAAGCTGATCGAACGCAAGGCGGACTATGAAGGCCTTTTGCAGACAGAACTGGATCTCGCCGCGGCCCGCACATTCCGGGCCGGCATGGGCTTTTTCCGCGACCGTCGGCCGGATCTTTATCGGGGTCTTCTGACTCTCGATGGGCAATCCCGGCCCTCGTAATATTGTGTCAATTGAAGAAGGGTTCCAAAACCTTAGTGTCAGGGTTCAAGGCCGCGCCTCATCTTACCGAAAAGTAACAAACTCGGAGGCGGCCAAATTGAAAATTCCATTGCAATGTTCCTTACTTATGGTATTGATGGCCAGCGCCCCGGCCCTGGCCGAACCCAGCTTCGCCATACGGGAACAAAAAACCTGGATGATTGAGGGGCACCTCGGTTACAACGGTATTGGTGCCGGAATCGGGATCTTTCTGCCTGATGACGCCCGCCTCGATATTAATTTCAGCCAAAACGATTTCGAACAGGGCAGTGATTCCAATACTGTCTACAAAGTCGAATACCAGATGTTCACAGCCAATAGTTTTTACGTGTCCCTGGGTGTCAATCACCGCAGAGCCGTATACACAGATCGCATCTTCTGGAGCGAGTTCCATCGATTTGATGCCGACGCGAGAGCTGAAATTGAAGCGACTCATGCGCATTTTTCCATAGGCAATGAATGGAGCTTCAATAAATTTTTTATCGGTGGTGAATGGTTTGGTCTGTCCACACCTCTCCGCTGGCAATACAAAACAGAGTACCCCACTCCGGCTTTGCAATCGGATATCGATCGCTGGAACGACGATGTCGATCGCGCGGCCCGACGCACACATCTGATTATGCCGAATCTCTATGTGGGTTTCGCATTCTGAGCGCAATCCGGTTCAAGCCGACAAATATTGCAAAACCCGCAATCACAGGGCAGCACCGTCACAAATTTCCCGCTATGACCTCAGAACCTATGTCCACCAGTATGTTCTGAGGATACCGTGCGACCTCGTTTCTGGAATCAACCCATCGGGAATCTCGTCGTCAGTCTCCTGGCGGCCTTCGGCATCCACGCTGGTCCGGTGCTTTTCAAAGCGTCGCTGGATCATCTGTTTCACCTGGATACCACGAGCTGGTTGATCCTGATCAGCCTTATTCTTTTGCAGACAGCTCTGACCACCATGCCGGGCCGTTTGGGTCGAAGCCTTGGTCTGAGCGTCCTCGTTCTGGCCTCCATCTCGACTCTCTGCAATATCATGAACATGACCCTGTTCAAGAGCCCGGTCAGCATCATCACACTTTCCACGACCGTCCAATCCAACGCGCAGGAAGTCAGCGAATTTCTGGCTCTCTATGGAACCCGGCTTGCCCTCAGTGCCGGTCTGGTTTTGAGCCTGGCGCTTCCGCTCCTCGCTTACTATCGGAAAGCCATGCAGCCGCGAACCCTGGCCGTGAGCCTCGCCTGCCTGGCTTTGTCATTTCTTTATGCGCTGCCGAGTCTGCAGAAATCAGACTGGAACTTGAAGCAGGTCGCTCACGATTTCCATGAGCTCGCTTATGTGGATCGCCTCTTCACGACGATGGCCCGTTATCAGGGCATCACGAAAGCCCGGGAAAAGGCCCGGGTCTTCTGGAGTCAGAGGGTTGAATGGCAGAAGAATCTCAAGCTACAAACCAGCCGACAGACCCCCGGAATTGTGATCGTTGTGATCGGTGAATCCACAACGCGCCGGCATATGGGAATTTACGGCTATGAGCGGCTCACGACACCCGCCCTGGAATCGCTCCAGGATCAACTGATCGTGTTTCCTGATGCCATCTCTCCGATAGCCAGCACCCTGCAAGGTGTCATCGGTGCCCTTTGCGCCACCGGATTTCATATGGAATCCCTGGAATGTCAGGGCCCGACTCTGATCGAAATCGCGCGGGCCGCCGGTTATCAAACGACCTGGATTTCCAACCAGGCGCCCAGCGGTTTCGGTGATAATTTCATCGTGGAACTCGGCCGCACCGCAGACCGGACGATCTTCGTCAACCAGGACGTATCGAGCGCCGGGGAAGCGGATAACAGCGCAAGTCTGGACGAAAAGGTGCTGGGTCCTTTGGATGAACTGCTTGCGACCTCGCAGGCCGATGACACAAAACACATGATCTTCGTGCACCTCATGGGCACGCATTTTATCTATGAAAAGCGCTATCCCCAGGAAAAAGCTCTCTTTGTAAATACCGACGATCTGGCATTGGACTCCGGCATCACCGACCCGAAAGCCCGTGCCATCATCAATCACTATGACAATGCCGTCGCCTATCAGGACAGTGTGCTGGGTGAGATGATGGATCGTCTCAACGCGTCCGATCGCGAGGGCCTGCTCTTTTATTTTTCGGATCACGGCGAGGAGGTCTACAACACGGATAACTTCGCAGGGCATAGCGAGGATCGCGTTACGCCTGCCATGCGGGAGGTTCCCGTCATCGTCGGCTTTTCCCGCGCCTATGCGCAAACCTGTGCGGATGAACTCGCGCAATGGCGCCGGTATGCGGAGCGGCCTTTTTCAACCTTTCAGCTGACACCATCCATCGCCGGACTGCTCGGTCTGCAGTCGGATGCGTTTGATGATCGTGACAATATTTTCTCGGAACAGTTCCTGCCCGATCGGGGCACGATGCGGGCGAGCTCCGCGTCATCACCGGGACGCCCGCCGTATCTCAGAAAATGAAATCTCAGGAAAAACCTTTGGGATGCTTTTCATGCCAGACCAGAGCGGTCCGGATGATGGTATCCAGATCGGAATAACGGCTGACATAACCCAGCACCTGGCGGGCCTTCGTGTTATCGGCATAAAGTTCCGCCGGATCGCCAGGACGCCGCTCGGCAAATCGGTAAGGAATTTTCCGACCGAGAACGCGCTCGGCTGCCTGCACGATCTCCAGGTTGCTATAGCCCTTCCCGGTTCCGAGGTTCACCACATCAAAGGTGCCCGGCTTCAGAGTATGCAGATGCTGAGCGGCTTTGATATGCGCATCCGCCAGGTCGGAAACATGGATATAGTCCCTGACACAGGTTCCATCGCGGGTGGGAAAGTCATTGCCAAAGATGGAGAGTTCCTTGCCGGCTACCGCCGACAGAATCACATTGGGAATCAGATGCGTTTCCGGCTGGTGATCCTCACCGATCTCACCACTGGGATCCGCTCCGCAGGCATTGAAATAGCGCAGCGCCATCGCCTTGAGACCATAGGCGCGACAGGCATCCTCGATCAACCACTCCGCCACCAGCTTGGAGCGGCCGTAAGGCGAGATGGGAACCTTGGGATCATGTTCCAGCATCGGCACCTTCTCGGGCGTTCCAAAGATCGCGCAGGTGGACGAGAACACAAGGCCCGCGGTGGATTTTTCCGCACGCATGGCGTTCAGGAGACAGCGCACCCCTTCCCCATTGTTTTCGTAGTAAAGATCCGGTTCCGTCACGGATTCGCCGACCAGGGCAAAGGCCGCGAAGTGGAAGATCCCATCAAAGTGATCCTCCCGCAGCGCGGCCCGTAGGGTTTCCTTGTCGAGCAAATCCGCCTGGATGAGTTTGACTTCGCGGGGGACCGATGCGCGATGGCCGCGACTCAGATTATCGTACACCACACAGCTATGTCCCTGCCGCAATGCTTCCCACACAAAATGGGAACCGATATATCCTGCACCACCTATAACGAGAAAACGCATGGTCACCCCTTAAGTATGTGTATCAGTTTTTCAGCTCAGCAAAATGCTGTTGGCAGTTTTTCTGGCTTTCCTTCTCAAGTCCACTGCATTTCTTTTCATAAGTGGAAAATAATGCGGTGAAGGCGGGATCTTTTTGCCAATCCTTCAGGGAATCACTCACCTTTTTTGCACGCGTCCAATTGCGTCCTGAAAAACCATCATCAAGGCTGGTGGCCGTGTCGTAGTATTCCTTGGTAAGGTTCAACATGTAGGTCTTTTGGTCCTCATTCTTGATTTTGGCATTCAGGATAATGTCATTGGTGATCCATTGGATTTTGCTCGCGCGTCCCACGACTGACTCACGGGCCTTGGCAGCCCAGCCTTGTGCGGCCTTGTCATTTTTCAATTCCTGTTCCAGGGACGCGAGGCTGCTGTAATAGTACCAGGGCGTATCGCTCTTCGCGGCTTCGGCTTCCAAAATCTTGCGGGCGCCATCAACGTCACCGACCTGCCGCAGCATATAGCCTGCGGTGGACACCACAGCGTGACGTTCATAAGGTGTCTTGGCATTTTTATCAGCTTGCGCGGCAGCAGCCTGAACATCGGCCTTCAGTTTCGCCGGTACGGGAGCATTGGGGGCTTCCAGCTTTTGAAACTCAATCGCCGGATTCCAGGCGGCCAGCCGGGTATCCACGGAGTTGTCGGCATTGTTCGCGATCGCGGTCGCAGCTTTCAGCCAGCGTTTTTTCAAATCCTCATAAGCCTTGCCCTTGGGCTTGCCATGAAGGAATTCCGCCGTTTGTTTGGCGTTATAGTTGATAAAGGAACGCGCGGCCTGGATCGAGTCCTTGTTCGCAAAGATCGCATCCAGATAACGCTTGGATTCCATCTTGATATCCGACACGGCATTGGCGGATTCCTCGTCATCCTTTTGCTGGACAGCCAGATTCAAAAGGTTGGCGGCAAACAGCGCCTTTTCCTTCGGCATGTTCGCAGGGACTTTATCAGCTGCACGTTTCGCTGCATTCAGCAGACGATCGCCGGTGTAGCGGCCTTCAGGCAGCTGATCCCAACTGGTGTAGGCCAGCACCTTCCAGTCATCACCTTTGGCATCGCCGTTCTCGAGACGGGAAAACGCCTCAGCGAAGTTTTGGTTGTTTTTCAGAACAGGTTGCACGGCAGCGTGGAATTCCTCTTCATTCAGACTGGTGCTCAGACGATACAGTTCACGACCATCCGCTGTCAGCACCAGCACCGTGGGATAACCCGAGGCCGACAGGCGTTCACCCCAGACCTGGGCCAGATCGGTGTCACCATCCAGGTAGAGCGGGACAAAATTCTTCATCAGCTCTGCGAAGCGTGGCTTCGAAAAAACTTCCGACTTCAGTTCATTGCAAGGAGGACACCAGGCGGCACCCCAAAAAACAAAGACCAGTTTATTGTCGGCCTTGGCCTTGGCAAAGGCCTCTTCGGGACGGCCTTGAAACCAGATGCCTGGTTGCGGTTGACCTTGCAAGACATGTTCCTTCTGTTCCTTTCCTTCATTCTCCGCCTTTTGCGTGGTCGCGCAGGCATGCAACAGAAGCCCCAGGGGCAAAATAAAGGGCGCAATCTGAGTCAGTTTCATGCAGAACTCCTCGAGTTGATGAAAAAAGGTTCTTTAGGTTAGCGTTGTGAGGCGTAACTGCCAAGCACTTTCAGCGTCCGCGTCATCGAAGCGAGGGTTTTCAGCGCCAAATCCCAGGCTGGATGCCCCGGTCCGGCCGCGACTTCAAGAAAATAAAAGTAGGTCCAGGCGGCATCCTTGGTCGGTCGTGCTTCGCAATGCACAAGCTCGATACCAAGGCTTTGCAGAATCCCGCAAAGTGGACCGATGCGCGCAAATCCTTCACCCGAATGGAGAAGGATCAGGCTCATCATGCGCCCAACTTTCAAAGGCTTTTTATCCGGCTTTTTCGTGCTCTTTTGTATGTGCAGAAAGCGGGTGTAGTTCTCACCACGATCGGCGATGTCACGCGCCATCACCTTGAGCCCATAAAGTTTCGCGGCCTGCAGACTGGCAATGGCCGCGGTGTGTGGGGGTTTATGCTGACCCAAATGTTCCGCAGCTCCGGCCGTATCAAAAAAGTTCTGCGGCGTCAGGCCACGTTCGCGCAAATAGTGTGCACATTGCGCCAGAGCCTGCGGATGGGAAATCACTGTGGTGACATCGGCGGCGCGCGTGCCGGGTGGAATCAGCAGGCAGTGCTGAATGCGGAGAATGGCCTCACCCGCTATCTGCACGGGAAAGCGGGCCAGGTGATCGAAGTTTTCATGGATGGTTCCGGCCAGGGAATTTTCCACCGGCAGGAGCGCGTCCGTGATGCGACCTTTGGTGAGTTCGGTAAATACGGTTTCGAACGCAGGCAAGGGTTTAAATCGGAGGGCTGCTTTTTTGCCGAAGTATTGCAGTATGGCCAGTTCACTGTATGCACCGGGCAGACCCTGAAATCCGACGATCCTTGCCATGATTTTCCTACTTTCCTTTCATCAAGGCCATGAGCTGGTCTTCACTCCAAATAGGAATTCCAAGCTCCTTGGCCTTCTTCATTTTCGACGAGCCCGTGTCCGTTTCATTGGTCACGAGCGCGAAGGTATTTTTTGAAACGCTGGAACCGGTCTTGCCACCGGCCTCGCGTATCGCGCGTTCAATTTCATCCCGCGGTCGCGACAGGGCCCCGGTGATCACAAACTGCTTGCCGGCCAAAGGTCCACTGCCAGGGGCATGCTTGCGTTTGGGAGCCTGGGGCTGCACGCCGACCTTAAGAAGACGCTGGATCACCGGTTTTTTGACTTTCAAACCGTGCACAATCTGTTCCGCGGATTTCTGGGCAAAGCCTTCGATTTCCGTCAGCTCCACCACGGTCATGCCCATGATGGCCTCCAGGCTGGGATAATGTTCCAGGAGCTTTTCCCAGGTCCGCATCCCGGCCCCTTCAATCCCAAGGCCATTTAAAAATCGGGCCAGAGGCAGCTTGCAGGTGGACTGGATGTTCTTGTAAAGTTTTGCGGCCATCTTTTCCTTGGTCGCCGGGAGCTTCAGAAAATCCTCTTCGGTCAGCCGATAAAGATCCGCGACGTGCTCCACCAGACCGCACTGAATCAGCTGCTCGAGGCGCTTTTCGCTCAGGTCATCAATCTCGGCCGCCCGGATCCAGTTCAAAATAAAACCCGAGCGCTGGGCGGGGCAATCATCCTGGTTCACGCACTTGAGCCGGACCCCATCGAATTCCACCTTGCTGCGACACGACGGGCACTGCTCCGGCCAGCGGTGGTTTCCGGGTTTCGCCTCCACCACCTGCAGGAACTTCGGAATGACTTCACCCGAGCGGACGATTTCAATCTGATCCCCTTTTTTCAGGTTATAGGCTTTCACATGCTCGGCATTATGCAGCGTGACGTTGGTGATGCGGGCGCCGCTCAGATTTACCGGCTCAATCACAGCCACAGGCGTGATAATGCCCAGGCGCGAGGTGGCCCAAATGATGTCATCGATCACCGCGATCGCGGTCTGTCCTTGCCATTTAAAGGAAAGCTTATAGCGCGGATGATGTCCCGTGCTGCCAAGCTGCTGATGCAGACTCAGACGGTTATAGGAAAACACCGCTCCGTCATAGGCGATTTCGCCTTCCTCCATCCAGCGTTTCACTTCACCCAGGTACTGCGAAATATCCTCGGCACTCTGCAAAAGTTTATGCGAAGGGACGCGGAATCCCCGCTGGCCGAGCCAGTCGAATTTTTCCATCTCCGTGGCGATTTTTTCCACAGCCGGACCCAGCGCCTCAAAAGCGAAGAAATTAAAGAACCGGCACAGATCCACATGCACCTTGCGCCCCAGAAGTCCGGCCACGATATTGCGCGGATTGTTGGGTCGCTCCAGACCACGATCGAGCATCTCCTGGACGAGACCTGCAAACTGATGCGTGGTGCAGTAGACTTCACCGCGGACCTCAAGATCCACCGGCCGATCCAATTTTTTCAGGCAGTCGGGAATCCACCGCACCTTATCCGTCACATCCTCGCCCACCCGTCCATCCCCGCGGGTCTTGGCCATCACTAAAACACCCTGACGATAGATCAAACTCAAGGAGTTGCCATCGACTTTCGGCGTCCCGACGATGGCTTCCTGCCCCATCCAGGCGGCGAGGTCTTCCTCCTTGTAGGTTTTATTCAGCGAGAGCATCGGAATATCATGGGTCTGGCGCTTCGACCCGCTGCTGCTGGGGGCGCTGCCCACATAGAGGAGGGCCGGATGATCGGGGTCCAGCGAACGAAGCTCCTCCTCCAGACGATCGTAAACGGCGTCGGCGATTTCCGGCTTGCCCGCATAATAAAGGCGTTTGTGATGCATGATCGCAGCGGCCAGCTCCGCCACGCGATCGAGTTTCTGTGCGGATGGGGACATGATCAAAGACTCCTCTTGCGCCAGATACAAAGCCATTCCTCCAGAACGTTCTGGGGATTGGGCGGAGGCGGACAGCTGCTCGCATGGCAAAGGTCGAATTGATCCGCGAAAAGCCGCTGGGCTTCCGCTTCATCCACAGCAAAAGGCGGACCCTCCGGGGTTCGGGTGCGACGGAACAGGATCGCCATGACAAGGCCACCGGGCTTCAGTCGGGAGGTGATCCTTTGAATATAGGTCGCGCGGTGTTCAGGCTGGATGGCACAGAGCATGGCCCTGTCAAAAACGGCATCATAGGCCGCCGCGGGTGCGTTCGCCGCAAAGACATCCGCCACGGCCAGGTTCAGACCGGACTGCGTTGCGTAAAGGGCCCGCGCTCCTTCGATGGCTTCCGGCACGGCATCCATCGCATCGACCTGATAACCCTGCCCGGCCAACCAGGCTTCGTTATGCGCCCGGCCACAGCCTGCCGAAAATATCCGGGCCCCGGCGGGCAGACGACCTTCCCGCGTGGCCTGCTGCAGAAGGCGTTCCAGCTCATGATGCGGGCGGCCTTGATCCCAGCCGGTTCGTCCGATCAACCAGCGTTCCCTCCAGGGTTCAATCTTTTCCACCTGGTTTTGTGTCATAACTTCCTCGCGAGCGTCCGTTTGACTTAATATAGTCTCAGAGTAAATTGCAGCTTTTCCCTGCATGGGAATGCGGGTAGCCTTGCATCCAAGCGCTGAGGCAAGGGTCACGTTGCCAGAAAAGGAAATTTTGTGAAAGTCTGGAATCCAACCCCCTGGGCGATGCTGTGCGCCCTGATTATCTGTTCTCCGATGTCGTCACTGTTCGCCAAACCCGCCAAGGACCAGGTGCAGTATCGCATTGGTTTCGTGCATCCACGCAGCGGGCCGCTTGCGCCCTATGGCAACTCGCTCTCGCAGGGAGTCAAGCTGGGCCTGACTCAATTTCGCAAAGAAAATCCGCAGCTCGCGGACAAGGTGGCTTTGATAGCGGCGGATGATCATGGGCTGGCCTCCGAGGCCGAGAAGGCCGCCCTTCGCCTGGTTCAGCAGCAAAAGGCCGATATCCTCATTGGATCCTTGAGCAACGTGGCCAACCAGGCAATTGCCGCTGTCAGCAGCAAGACCAAAAGCCTTCTGCTTTTGCCACGCGGCTCGGAAGATGATCTGACCGCTTATCCTTATGTGTATTCCACGAGTGTGACCGACAAACGGCAGGGCCAAATTCTGGCCGATTTTGCGCTGAAAACCCTGCGTCGGGATCGGGCTGCGATTCTGCTCGATGCCCGTTCTCCGGACAGCGAGGTCATCAGTCAAGCCTTTGCGGAAGCCTTTACCCAAGGCGGTGGGCAGGTGCTCGGGCAGTGGACGGAAGGTGGCACGGAAAACCTTCGCAGCGTGCTGACCAAAATTGCCAGTGCGCAGCCGAATATTGTGGTCTTCCCCGGCTTCTATCGGGGTGTGCCCCGCGTGCTTGCTGAAGCACGCAAGGCCGGTATCAAAGCCACGTTTCTGGGTGGAGACGGCTGGGATCATGCCGACCTCTATAAACAGGGTGACCTCGGCAGTCAGTATTATTTCTCGTATTTCCATAACAACGATCCGCAAGCCGGTGTGCAAAGTTTTACGGCGGATTACGAAGCAGCTTTTGGACAGAAGCCGGATATCTTCGCCGCCCTTGGGTATGATGCGGTGCGCACGGCCCTGCAGGCCTTTGTCATCGCCAAGTCGGGCCAGACGTCGGAGCTGCAAAAAGCCTTTGAAGGCGCGCGTTTTCCGAGCATCTATGGAGCCGGACTTTTCGGCAAGGATCATGTTTTTCTGCGGCCTTATCCGGTCATGATTACGACCGGTGGTCAGGCCCGTTTGATGTCGCGAGTCATGCTGGATGAGTGAGCAGGCTGTTCTTGCCATCAATCAAGCCGTGCAGGGCATGTATGAGGCCTTTCCTTATCCGAATTACAGCCTCTTCATTCCCCTGCGCTGGCAGGAAGCTTATTCCAGCGGTTCGCTTTTTGCGCAAAGGCTCGTGCAGCAGAAAATGGGACAGACTGCCGTCAGCCCTGGGATCAGGCGTGTTCTGGTTGCCGGCTGCGGGGATGTTCAGGCGGCGATCATCGGCAAGTGGGAACCCCGAGCCCATCGCCTGGTGGGTGTGGATCTATCGCGCCCAAGTCTGCGCAAGGCTCGGCTTCGATCCTGGCTGATGCTCCGGCCCGTGGATTTTCGTCAGGTGAATCTTGAAAAGACGGCGGTCGACCTGGGAACGCCCTTCCTTCACATCGATGCCTACGGCATGCTCCATCATTTGGCCAATCCTTCGCAGGGACTTTCCAATTTGGGCCGGGCTCTCGCACCGGGCGGCACCATGCGCATCATGGTTTATAACAGTCGCGCCCGGAAGTGGCTGTTCGAGCTTTCCCGGGTTTTTGCACTGCTCGGTCTTTCCGCTTATCAGAGGACCGATCTTCAGGAAGCGGTCCAGCTCCTCAAACTTTTTCAAAAACATCTGCCCGCGCTTCAGGAACGACTCGAAGGGATGCAGGCGGTCATTCGGGAACCCGCAAGACTGGTGGATGCTTTTTTTCATGAGCGGGAAGCGCGCCTCGGTCTGGACTTCTGGCTCAGGGCCGTGGAGGATGCGGGGCTCGTGCCTTTGGGATTGATGGACCGCTATGCGGAGCTGGATGATCTCGCGAATCCCTTGCTCGATATGCCGGCTCAGGACGCGCTGCAGGCCCGCATCGATGATCTGCGTTTTGAAAACAATCTGGAGTTTTATCTTTATAAAAAGTCCGGCCCAACGGGGGAAGCCCTGATCAGCCCGGCTCCTCTGAGTCTCAGACGCAGCGGCCCGCCTCTGGCCTGGCAGCGTTATGCGGAAACAAAAAGTCTGGGCAGGCTTCAGCTCTGGAATCTCTGGCAGGCGTTTCTCACCCGGAATTTTCAGGGTCACAGTTCCTTTCTGGATCGCTGGGCTCGCCATGTGGAACCTCTGGCCTTGCAAAGGCTCAGTCGTCTCGGGGCTCTGTTTCCCGATCAGTTTCAAAGTCGGGAACTGCAAAAACTGCTGCATGCTCCCATGCAAAAGGCCATGGAAGCGCCCGCATTTCCTGAGGCGCGACTGTTGCGTGATATTCCCGAACTGCAGCGACGGCTGGAACACATTCTGGTCGCAAGGAAGTTGCCGATGGCGCGACTGCCATTGATCAGCGAACGTCTGCGGCGTGCCCAGTGTCTTTAATTTTTCGAAGGATTCTTTAAAAGATCAGGGCGGAGTTTTCTGGTCTTTTCCAAAGCCGCGGCTTCACGCCAGACTTTGATTTTCTGATGATCACCGGACAGGAGCACATCAGGAACCTTGTGGCCTTCATATTCGAGCGGCCTTGTATAAAGCGGATATTCCAGCATCCCCTGCATGCCGCTGCCGAAGGAATCGTCCGGTGCGCTGCGTTCGTTGCCCAGCACGCCCGGCACCTGCCGCAGGATGGAATCAGCGATCAAAAGACTCGGCAGCTCCCCACCGGACACAACAAAATCCCCGATGGAAACCTCATCGTCGATAAAGGCATCCACGAAGCGTTGATCGATGCCGGCAAAGCGTCCACAGATAAAGGTCAGATCCTCATCCAACGCCGCATAACGTTCGGCATCCTTTTGCGTCCAAAGGCGACCACTGGGACTCGTATAAATCACGCGGCCCGGTTTCGGAAGAGCGCGGACGGCAGCCGCCAAGGGTTCCACGCGCATCACCATACCGTCACCCCCTCCAAAGGGGCTGTCGTCGATCGACCCGTGTTTGTCGACCGCATGGGTGCGCAGGTTGATGGAATGCAGCTGAATATTCAAACGTGTGGCGGCTTTGAAAACACCGAATCGAAAGTAGGCTTCGATAAACTGCGGATGAATGCTGATGAAGGAGAGGTTGCGACTCACGCTTGATTCCAGGTTTCCGCGAAGGTTTCCGCCGGCACAGTCAGGTGCAATGCGGGGGAATCGCTTTGGAAATTCATGTCGAAATAAGCCGAGACAAAGGGCACTTCAATCCATCGCCCATCATCGGCATCAATGCGCACGACATCGCTGGCTCCGAAATTCCCCACGGCCGTAATGCGACCGAGGCGCTGCCCTTCTGCATCCAGCACGGCCTTGCCGACCAGATCCGACCAAAGATATTCGGATTCCTCTTCCAAGGGCACAAGCGCGCGATCACACCAGATCGGCTGCATCTTGAGCGACTCGGCGGCTTCACGGCTGGTCACTTCACGGCATTGAATCACGGGACGGCCGCCCGAGCGATGGGTTTCCACCACGGTCAGGGCTCTGGCCTTGTCCGGATCCGAGCCCACCACGATGCGATCCAAACCTTCCGGCAGATCCTCATCGCGCTGAGCAACAAAAAAAGCACCGCGGAGGCCTTGAGCCTTTCCCACGATGCCGATTTGAAGCCAGGCGTTCTTCACGCTAACTTAGGCTTGCTTATGAGTCTTGGCGCGCTCAAGAACGATCTTCTTTTGGCGCAGAATATTGGCAACAGCCTCGGAAACGTTGGCTCCGCGACCATACCAGTAGGACAGACGCTCGGTGTTCACTTCCATAATGGAAGGCTCACGCGTTGGATCGTAGTAGCCCAGTTTTTCAATGAAGCGACCATCGCGAGCATTGCGCGAATCCGTGGCAACGATATGGTAAAAGGGACGATGTTTGGCGCCGTGTCGCTGTAAACGTAAGGTCAGCATTCCTACTCCATTCTCCGATGAGCTTAATTCCTGCACAGGCCGATTGGAGACATCGAGCCGTGTCTTCGTTTAAGGAAACTTGCTATAACAAAGATCGGCGGGACTTTCCAGAGCAAATTTCCATGCTTCGTGCCGCGCAGACGTCAGAACGGCGTTTGACTGGGGTTGCGGCCGCCGGGAGTCCGCCAGAGACTACGGGAAAGCGTCGCGGGTTCGTCCGATTCGACAGATGGACGCTTCCTAAACCGACAGTTCCGACATATGGCACCCGCCCTAAACCGACAGTTCCGACATATGGCACCCGCCCTAAACCGACAGTTCCGACATATGGCACCCGCCCTAAACCGTCAGATTTCCGACATATGGCACCCTCCTGGCCATTTTGATAAGATGGAATTCAGTGAACTTTCATTGTCGGGGAAATCCGTGAAGCTACGCATGTGGGGTACCCGCGGTTCATTGCCGCGCGCGATTACCCATGACACTTTTGTGAATCTTGTCGATGTCTACGCCAAACGCGCAGAGAAGGCCGGCTTGAGCACCATCAGCGAGTTCCGTAACGCGCTGCGCGATGGTGATCTGGGGCATCCTCTGGTGTACGGCGGCAACACCTCGTGCAATGAAATCATCTATAAAAATCATCGATTCTTCGTCGATATGGGAACCGGTTTCGCCGATTCCTCAGCGGAGGTGATGGCCCAGGGCCGAACGGAATTCACCGTGTTTCTGACCCATCTCCATTGGGATCACATCATGGGTCTGCCGTTTTTTGTGCCGATCTATATTCCAGGCACCAAACTCATTATCTACCACGTGCATCCCCACGCGCCGGAGTTCATCAAGATTCAGTTCAACGGCATCAATTTTCCCGTCAAATGGGAGGAATTGGGCGCAACTGTGGAATTCCGGAAAATCAAAATCTACGAGCAGGTCACCTTCGATGATATGACCGTGGCTCCCATGGCTCTGGACCATCCCGGCGGCTCGTTTGGTTATCGCTTCGATGCCGGCGGCTGCTCGCTTTTGCTCGGAGTCGATGGAGAATATAAACGCCTCACGCCCGAAGCTCTTGGCAAGGATCTGCCGTTCTATCAGGACCTGGATCTGCTGGTTTTTGATGGTCAATTTGAGATGGATGAACTGGCCAGCCGCTACGATTGGGGGCACTGCTCGCCTCCCATTGGCGTGGATCTGGCCATGCGTGAAGGCATTCGCAACATCATCATGACCCATCATGATCCACGCGCCAGTGAAGCCAAGGAAGAGCGCATGCTGCAGCAGGCGCTGAATCACTGTCAGAAACAGATGGAATTTCATAAGGACCTTTGGGTCAGCCTCGGCCAGCCGGAAGGACCTCGCATCCAACTGGCCTATGATGGTCTGGAATTCGATCTGACCCGATTGACTCCGCGGCATCAGCTGCCGAAATACCGCAAATCCCCCTGAAAAAATGCATGAGACGCAGAAGACAAGCTGATTTCCGCACGGGGAATCAGCTTTCTGTCTTTTGAGTCCTTGATTCGCCCCTCCAAGCTTGACAGAAGAAGGCCTTCCTGGAGATGATGCGTGGAGTCGGATTTTCCCCCTTCAACGAGAGATCATCACGTGTTTAGAAAATTCTTACTTTTTACCAGTTTCCTGCTGACCCTTGCGTCGCAGAACGGATACGCCGATATCGGTTTGGAATCAGCGAAGGCCGTTTTACAGCGCGGGAGTTATACCAAGGTCACCGTAACCTTCTCGCTGAACAATATTTCGCCTCAGGACCTGACGACCTACGAGATGGGCAGTGCCGATACGGATTCCGGCATCCGTTCCCTGACGAAGTATCTGGATATTTGTGTGGCTGAAGAAGCGGGAAAGAAGTGCACCGCGGGTCCCTCGATTCTCAAAGTACGTTATCTTACCAATTCAGAATTCGACACCACACCCATCACAGAGCTGAGCAATGAATATACGGCCAGCTTTCCCAACGGCAGTCCTCTCTTCGAGATTCCTGTCAACGATATCACCCAAACCTTTCGCAATCTGCACGTGACGATCGAGCTGACGGCCCCGGCGTCGAAGCCCTTTTCAACGGATAATACCTTTATCCTCGTGCGACTTCTCCCTGGAACCAACACCAGCTCGACGGATTATAAGGATGCGGAAATCAAGCCCAAGCTGGCAGTTGCCGCCAATGATGTGATCGAATCCTTCGAAGTGCGTCCCTCCAAGGGAACCATCACAGCGATCTGGAATCAGGATGAACAGCTGAATCTTGCCGACGGCTCCATGGCGCCACCTGATGGCGCGATTGCCTTCGTCGTGGATGAGGCTCGCTGGAATATCCTGAACCTTCCTTTAAACACCTACAATGAAGCCGACCCGGGCGCAGAAACCAAACTCAACAATGCCTGTCAAATCGTGCGGCAAAGCGAGACGGCGTGTGAGGTGGACTGCCCGGGAGCGACAGGCGCTGACTCTTATTACATGAAAGCCGCTGATGTCACGGCAGCCGGGTTCAACGTGATCACAGCAGGAAATACCGGCAACATTTCCATCACCGACCTCAACAATGAAACCACCTATGCCCTGGTTCTGCAGGCCCAGCCCGATGGATTGCAGAGGCGCTGTCTCATCGCCAAGCCATCCGATGCGATCATGCTCAGTGAACTGGGCGGTGGACCGGCACCCAAGATCAAAGACCCGCGCTGCTTTATTGCAACCGCAGCCTACGGCTCGCCTTTGGATCCTCATCTGAATACCCTGCGCTGGTTCCGCGATCACGTCCTTATGGTGACCGGCTTCGGTCGGGAGTTGGTTCAACTTTATTACAGCCTCAGTCCTCCGCTGGCGGATTTTATCGCGGCTCATCCGGCGTTGCGGACCGCCACGCGTGGTGCTCTCTGGCTGCCGGTGATCATCATCGAATCCTGGCGTGAACGTCCTTCGCTCATGCTGACTCTTTCAGCCATGGCGGCCACGTTCCTGCTCCTGTTTCTTCGTCGTCGTTCCCTAAGAGCGTCGTTTTAAATTATTTCCCAGAATGTATCGGAAAAGTTCTATGAAAGCCGAAGCACCACAAGCTGTATTATTAAAAGATTATAGGCCGCCCTCCTACTGGGTGAAGAGTGTAAAACTCACAATCGACCTGGACCCTGATAAGACTGTGGTGCGTTCCGCCATCCGCTATCAGCATAATCCTGGGCAGCCGCACTCTCTGCGTTTGGAAGGTTCTGAACTCACTCTGGTCGAGACCTTTCTTGACAAAAAACCACTGGATGTGAAGACTCTCGACTCCAGTCCTCAGCATCTGGAATTCTCCAGCCTGCCGGATGAATTCGAGCTGGAGCTGGTCACGCATATCAATCCACGCGAGAACCTGGCTTATGAAGGGCTGTATCTCTCGCGCAATAATTACTATACGCAGTGTGAACCCGAAGGTTTTCGGCGCATCACCTATTTCCTCGATCGCCCGGATGTCATGACCGAATATGTCACGACCATCCGGGGTTCCAAGGAGCACTGCCCGGTGCTGCTTTCGAATGGCAACCTGATCGATCAAGGCCCGCTGCCGGACGGCCGACACTATGCGGTGTGGCATGATCCCTTTCCCAAGCCTTCCTATCTTTTCGCTTTGGTCGCCGGCAAACTGAGCCGCGCCAGCGCAGATTTCACAACGCAATCCGGTCGCAAGGTGGATATTCATCTTTATGTGGAGGAAGTGAATCTTCCGAAAACGCCGTTTGCCCTGGATGCCATCAAGCGGGCCATGGCCTGGGATGAGAAGGTTTATGGTCTGGAATATGACCTCGATCTTTTCATGGTGGTGGCGGTCAGCGACTTCAACATGGGCGCGATGGAAAACAAGGGCCTGAATATCTTCAATTCGAAGTACATCCTGGCCAGCACCGAAACCGCCACGGACGAGGATTTCGAGAAGATCCTGGGTGTCGTGGGGCACGAGTATTTCCACAACTGGACCGGCAACCGCGTAACGCTGCGGGATTGGTTTCAGTTGAGTCTCAAGGAAGGTCTCACCGTTTTCCGTGACCAGGAATTTTCATCGGATGAAGGCTCACGCGCGGTCAAACGCGTGACCGATGTAAGGCTTCTGCGTGAGCAACAGTTTCCGGAGGATGGGGGACCGATGGCCCATCCCGTGCGTCCGGAGAGTTATATCGAGATCAATAACTTCTATACCCCGACGGTGTATCATAAAGGGGCGGAAGTGATTCGCATGCTCCATACGATCATCGGCGCGGACGTTTATCGCCGGACCATGGATCGTTACTTCGCGAAGTTCGATGGCCAGGCGGTCACTGTTGAGGATTTCCTGGCTGTGGTCGAGGAGGTTTCGGGACAGAGCATGAGCCAGTTCAAACTCTGGTATCAACAGGCCGGCACGCCTCAGGTGGATGTGCAGCGGCGTTACGATGCCGCCAGCCGCAGTCTGACCCTGACGGTGCAGCAGACTCTGCCGACCACGCCGGAGCAGAGTTCGAAAAAACCCCAGCTGATTCCCCTGCGTCTGGCCTTCCTGGGCGCCAGCGGCAAGGCGCTGGAAACCACCTACCTGGGGCGCAAGGCGCATGAACATCTGGTTCTGCTGGATCAAATGCGACAGGAGTTTGTGTTTCAGGATGTGAGCGAGCAGCCGATTCCTTCCCTTCTGCGCGGTTTTTCGGCACCCGTGATCCTGGATGCTCATTTGGATCGGGCGGAACTCCATATCCTGCTGCGGGCGGATACGGACGCGTTCAATCGCTATGAAGCCGGACAAACGCTGGCTCTTCAAACCATTCTGGGCAAGGCCAAAGGCACGATACAGGCCCTGGATGCGGAGTATGTCGCGGCCTTCCGTGCGCTTTTGAATGATTCGGACGTGGATCCGCGGCTGGTGGCGATGTCGATCCAGGCGCCGACGACCGACTATATCATCAACCGCGAAGAGAACGCGGACATGGAAGCCGTCTTCCAGGCCCGCAGCTGGCTCCTGCAGCAACTTGCAGAACAGTGTGCCGTGGAGCTTCTGGCCTGCTATAATAGGACGCGGGAGATCAGCTATAAAACCGGCAAGGAGGCGATCGGTCGTCGCGATCTGAATAATGCGTGCCTGCAACTGATGGCCGCTTATCCGACTGAAACGACTCTGAAGTTGATTCACGAGCACTACCGGACGGCCACGAACATGACCGACAGCTTTGGAGCCTTGAGTGCCCTGGTGCACCTCAAAACACCGCTTCGGGAGGCGACGCTTCAGGACTTTTATAGCCGCTGGAAAGGGGATGCCCTGGTCATTGATAAATGGTTCCAGGTGCAATCGAGTTCCCAGCATCCGGATGTTCTGCAGCATGTCAAAGACTTGCTCGCGCATCCGGATTTCGATATCCACAATCCCAACCGGATTTATTCGGTGTTCCGGCATTTCACCAAGGGCAATCCCTACGGCTTCCATCATCGAAGCGGCGCAGGGTATGCGCTTGTCGCAGACTACATTCTGCGGATCGATGCCACGAACCCGCAGGTGGCCGCGGTGCTGGCGACCGTGCTGAGTCGCTTCAGGAAGTTTGATAGCTCGCGTCAGGGCCAGATTCGGCAGCATCTTGAAAGGATTGCGGCGAAGGACGGCCTGTCACGGGATGTGTTCGAGATCGTTTCCAAGTCGCTCGCGTAATAGGACTGAACTTGCAAAAGGATGTCAAACATGCTGCGTTTTCGGACTGGTTTTCTCGTCTGCCTGCTGATGATGGGCTGCCAACCGCTGTACAAGGCGGAGCGGAATTATCAGGTTTATGAAAAGGATCAGGAATTCTTCCAGCCGCTGATGAATGAGAAGGACGAAGGCTCACGGATTGTGCTGGAGGATCAAAGCTATCCGATTGAACTGCAGCTGTATAAGGACGGGCGCTTTCATTACCATCTGAAGCGCCTGGGCGACGGCTGGGGTACCTGGTCCTATCAAAAGGGCTTTTTGCAGCTCTATGCTGAGCGCAAACTCTTTGTGATGAACTTTGAGATCCATGGCATCGAGCAGGATGGGGAGGCGTTGAGTCTGGAGTTCTCCGACCGCTTCGGCCCCAAGTTCCTGCGCCTGCAAAAGTCCCTGCGCTGATTATCGAAGCCGAACCAATGTGCGGCCGGTCGTTTGCCGGCTCAGCATTTGTTCGGCGGTCTCGCGAACTTCATCAAGACCGATCTCACGGTTGACAAAAACGTCAAGCGACCTGGGTCTCCACGCCCCGCTCAACTTTTTCCAGATCTCCTCGCGCAGGGGACGCGGACAGTTGGCGGAACTAATGCCCAGAATGCTGACGCCGCGCAGGATGAAGGGCATGACAGTCGCTGAAAATTCATGGCCACTAGCCAGCCCCACCGAGGCCACATTGCCCCAAAGATTCACATGCCGCAGTATGCCTTCCAGCATGCTGCCGCCGACATTGTCGATCGCACCTCCGAAACGAACCGTTTCCAAAGGTCGCGTGCCCAGTTCCAATTCCTCGGGCCTTAGGACTTTCGCGGCACCTAGCTCCAACAGCGCTTTCTTCTGTTCCACCTTGCCGCTCACCGCCACCACTTCAAAACCCAGTTTGGACAGCATCGCCACGGCCAGCGAACCCACGCCCCCGCTTGCGCCCGTGACCACCATGGGGCCTTTGTCGGGGGTTTGATCATTCAGCAGCAGGCGATGCAAACAAATGCCGACCGTAAAACCGGCTGTTCCAAAGATCATGGCATCCCGTGGACTCAGATCCCCAGGCAGGGGAATCACCCACTCGGCCGGGACACGCACATACTGCGCAAGTCCTCCGTCCTGATTTTCACCAAGGCCGCAGCCGGTCACGAGCACCGGCATGCCCGCGGGATAGCGCGGATCATCCGATTCCTTTACCACACCCGCCACATCGATGCCGGGGTTGGCCGGATAGGTCTTGAGGATTTTGCCGCGTCCGGTGATGGCCAGCGCATCCTTGTAGTTGATGCTCGACCAGGCGGCTTCGATCAGGACATTGCCCGGAGCCAGCTGGTCCAGCTCCATGGAGACGAGCTGGCTTTGATTCACACCATCCTTGAGAACGCGCAATGCACGAAATGTCATGGTTTCCCCCTGCTTGACGTGAGTTTTCAACGTTCTGCAGATTAGGAGCAAAGGCCGGGAATGACAAGGACCTGAATCGGTTATGGTAAGTTTCTTCTCTCTGGCCTAAAGCTCCAACTCCCAAAGATCCTGGAGCGACTCCCGCCGCCGGATCACACGATATTCGCTCCCGTCCACCAGAACTTCAGGCGCGCGCGGACGGCTGTTGTAGTTGGAAGCCATGGAGGCTGCATAGGCTCCGGAACTGGCAAGATAAATCAAATCCCCGGGAACGCAGGCCGGCAGCTCGCGATCCTTGCCGAAGTAATCTCCGGTTTCACAGATCGGTCCGACCACATCATATTTTTCCAAAGGCCCGGCTGCCGTCTTAACCGCATGAATCGCATGATACGAGTCATACATCGTCGGCCGGATCAAATCGTTCATGGCCCCATCGACGATGAGAAAGTTTTTCTCAGGCGTCCGCTTGGTGAGCAGAACCGAACAAAGCAGAATGCCCGCATTCCCCACCACCAGACGGCCGGGCTCGATCAAAAGTTTCAACCCGGTGGGCTTCACAGCCCCAAGCACAGCCGCTGCATAACTCTCCATCGACGGCGGCGCTTCCTCCTTATATCGAATCCCAACGCCACCACCGAGGTCGATAAATTCCAGCTCATGCCCCAGCTCGCGTAGGCCAACCGCAAACTGACTCATCCGCATCGCAGCTTCCGCCAGCGGGGCCACATCGACGATCTGGCTTCCAATATGGCACCCAACTCCAACCAGACGCAGGGAAGGCAACTGACGCACCCGCTCCGCCAGGGCTTTGGCTTCCGCCTCAGCCAGGCCGAATTTGGTACTGAAGAGACCGGTGGTGATTTTCGGATTGGTGCGGGCATCGATATTGGGATTCACTCGGAGGGACACAGGCGCGACCATGCCGCGATCCGCGGCGAGCGTCGCAATCATCTCAAGCTCCGCCGCTGACTCCACGTTGAACGCCAGTATCCCTGTGCGCAAAGCGGCAGTGATTTCATCCGCGCGTTTGCCCACACCGGAATACACGATCTTTTTGGGATCCACACCCGCCCGCATCGACCGCTCCATCTCGCCCTGGGACACAATGTCTGCGCCGAAACCGCTCCTGAATATTTCCTTTAATATCGAAATATTGCCATTCGCTTTCACCGCATAGCAGGCCAGCACAGGATAAGTCGAAAAGGCTGAAAGTATACTGCTGCATTGGTTCAGAATACTGCGCTTGGAATAGACGTAGCAGGGCGTTCCCACTTCCTTGGCGATGGTGGACAGAGCAAGGTCCTCACAGTAGGCCTGGCCGTTTCGGTCGTGGAATGCTGACATTTCGTGTCTCCTGCAAAGGCACAAGGGGCTTGGGTTGTGCGTCGCTTACTGAAATCAGTGATGGATCCGCATGCTGGCGTTGGTGATAATAGCGGGGGCCTTTGACAAGGTCAAAACGTTAATGTGGAGACATGTTCATGCTGCCTCTTTTAAGAAGGTTCATCCTGTTGGTCAGCGTGGCTTTGGGCACTGCCGCCAGTCCCTTGGCCGCCAAGCCTGTCATTCTATCTGTTGGCGATTCTTTGACCTTTGGTCTTGGGGTTCCCCCGGAAAAAACCTGGCCGTCCCTGCTCGAAGCCCAGCTCAAGGCGGACGGCCATCCCAAAGTCAAAGTCATCAACGCCGGATCGAGCGGCGCCACCACAGCCTTTGGCATCTCAACCTTGAAGTTCCACCTCAAGCGCGGCAAACCTGATTTGATTATCTATGCTCTCGGGGCCAATGATGGACTGCGCGGAATTGATCCCGCCACGACGCATAAGAACCTGAGCGCGGCCATGGAAATGATTCAGGCGCAGGGCATCAAGGTTCTGCTGCTCGGCATGAAGGCACCACCCAACTACGGGGAAAAGTTTCCCAAGGATTTTGAATCGAGCTTCACCAAGGTGAAGGACAAGTACAAACCCGCTTTTATCCCCTTCCTTCTGGAAGGCGTCGCCGGCAAGCCGGAACTCAATCAGCCGGACGGCATTCATCCCAATGAAAAAGGCTACGAACAGGTTTTGAAGCTCATTTATCCCAAGGTCAAAGAACTTCTGTGATGACCAATGGAACGAACTCTTGGAAATAGGACCCTCTATGGCGTTGGTTGAAGTCAGGCAGGTATCAAAGGAATTTCAACAGGGTGAAACCGTGATCCCTGTGCTCAAAAATCTCAGCTTTGAGGTCGAAGCCGGGGACACGGTGGCTATCGTTGGTCAATCAGGTTCGGGAAAATCCACACTGCTCTCACTACTGGCTGGATTGGATCAACCCTCGCAGGGCGCGATTCACGTGGATGGCCAGGATCTGGGCCGCCTCAATCAAAATGAACTGACCCGCTTCCGCGGTCGCTCCATCGGCATTATTTTTCAGCAGTTTCACCTGATGCGCAGCCTCACAGCCTTGGAGAATGTGCTGCTGCCTTTGGATATTCTGGGCATGCCCAACGCCGAAGAAAGGGCCATGGATGCCCTGCAGCTCATGGGCCTCGGCGCGCGGGCCAGGCATCTGCCCCAGCAGCTCAGCGGCGGTGAATGCCAGCGCGTGGCCATCGCCCGGGCCTTTGTCGTGGAGCCGCGTATTCTTCTGGCGGATGAACCCAGCGGCAACCTCGATACCGCCACCGGGGAAAAGGTGATGAACCTTCTCTTTGATGCGGTGGGCCAGCGCGGTATGACTCTTATCCTTGTGACCCATGACATGCAGCTTGCCTCCCGCTGCAAAAAACGTCTGCCTCTGGTTCAGGGTCAACTGCAAACCACTTGAGCAAGGAACCTCCATGCTGCTCCGTTACGCTTTTCGTGAACTGCGCAACAGCCCGCGTTTTTGCCTGCTGTTCTGTTTGAATATGACCCTGGGCCTGACCGGTTTCATCGCTCTTGATGCCATGAAACGCAGCTTCGAGGACAAGCTGCAATCCTCGGCGAAAAACATGATGGCTGCGGACCTCACTGTTTCCGCCAGGCGGGAGCTGCGCCCTGACGAAGCGGAAAAGCTGGCCGCTGCTCTGCCTGAAGGTGCGAGACAGATCGAGGTTCTCTCCCTCTATTCCATGGTGACGAGCCCCAAACGCAGCGTGCTGGTGGAACTGAAAGGCATCGATCAGGGTTTTCCCTTTTATGGGCAATTGACCCTGGAAAAAAAGGGGATTTTCAAAGGCCATCAGCCGCTTGAACTTCTCACCGCACCCAAGGTCTGGGTGGTCCCGGAACTTCTGGTCCAGCTCGATGTGAACCCCGGAGAAACCGTCCGCATCGGCAAGCTCGATTTCGTGATTGACGATGTGATTCAGGATGATAGCTCAGCGGCCATGATCGGAGCCTCGATGGCTCCTCGCATCTATGTAGGAAAAAATACGCTGGAGCAAAGCGGATTGATCCAGTTCGGCAGCACGACCCGGCACACGCACCTGATCCAGCTCCCGGCCTCCGCCTCTCTGGATGAGGTCGAACAGAACATTAAACAGGCCATCGCCGATGCCGGCGTGCGGGTCACAGCCTATGACAAGGCCGGTCAGGACAATGGCCGCATGCTCGCCTATCTCTCCGATTATCTGGGTTTGGTCTCGCTGGTGGCTCTCGCTCTGGCCGCGATGGGAGCCTCCTATCTTTTCCGCATGTATCTCGATCGCAAGCAGACCGCGATTGCCACGCTGGTCAGCATCGGGCTGACTCATGGAAAAGCGATGATGCTTTATATCCTGCAGCTCACCCTTCTGGGAGCCGTCAGTGCTGTGCTGGCCAGCCTCGTCAGTATGCTCCTCGTTCCTTTGGCCTCGGGCCTTTTGAAAACTCTGACGCCTGTCCCCCTTGCGATTCAGGTCGGTGCGTCCTCGCTGGCTCTGGCCTTTGCCCTCGGCATTTTCGGATCCATTCTGGTTTGTCTGCCGCAGCTGTTAAGAATCCGTAAACTGAATCCTTCCGTGCTCTTTCAGGAGTTCGGCGGCGGGGATCGGCTGTGGACCGCTGCTCTTTGGATCAGCTATTTGCCCAGTTTTGTCGCCTTCTATGGCCTCAGCCTTTGGCAGGCGCATTCCTTTAAGGTTGGCACTCTCTTCTGCGCCACCCTTCTCGGACTCGCTTTAATATTTGCCTTCATCGCCTGGTCGGGACTGAAATTTCTGGCTTTGCGAGCCCGGAAGGGTTCCCTCAGCTCACGTCTGGCGATCACCTATCTGCGTTCGCAAAAAAGCCATTCCCTCAATTCCTTTATTGCCCTCGGCATTGGTGCGGCCCTGATCAATCTCATTCCCCAGATTCAGCACAGCATCCAATCCGAACTGCAAAGACCGGATGGGGACGCGCTGCCGAGTCTTTTTCTTTTCGATATCCAGGAGGATCAGGCGGAAGCCCTGGAGGCTCTGGTCCGCGCCGAGAAGGTGACACCCAAGGCGATGGCCCCGATGATCATGGCGCGCCTGAGTGAAGTGAATGGCCAGCCCTGGCGCAGGGCCAATGATCCCGCTGTGACCCGTGAGGAGGAACAGGAGCAGCGTTCCCGCAACCGCGGCGTGAACCTGTCCTACCGCACGACTCTGGCCGAATCGGAAGAGATCGTGGAAGGCGCCCTGTTCCAGGGCCCTTACCAGGAAAATTCCGGCAAACCCGCCGAGCTTTCCATTGAACAGCGCTATGCCGAGCGTCTCGGCGTCAAGCTTGGGGATACGTTGACTTTTGATGTTCAGGGGCTTCCCGTTTCCGCCGTGATCACGAGCCTGCGTAGCGTGAAGTGGAATACCTTTCAGCCGAACTTTTTCCTCGTGGTGCAACCCGGTCTAATCGATGATGCGCCCAAAACATTTCTGATGACTCTGCCGTCGCTGGAGTTTGACAGGAAACTCGAACTGCAGAAAAAGATCGTGGATGCCTACCCCAATGTTTCGATCATCGATGTCACAAAACTGGTCGCCAAGATCAGCGAACTGGTTCAGCAGATGTCGCTGGTGTTGATTGTGATGGGATGGCTCACGGTACTGACAGGGCACGCGGTGATCTTCTCGATCGCCCAGAATCAGGCGCTGGCACGCCGCTGGGATAGCAATCTCCTCAAAATTCTGGGTGCGGATTTCAAGGTGATTTTGCAGGCGACGCTTAAGGAATTTGGCTGGCTTGGAGCAGGCGCGGCGGTGCTGGGATCCATTCTGGGTTTGGCCGCTTCCTTTATCATTGGTAAAATCATTTTCAAAGGCCTCTGGCAGCCTTCGCTGGCTGTGCCGGTGCTGGTGACCCTGGCTCTGATCGCGGTCTGCCTGATCACCAGCTATGTGGCCACCCGCAGAATCCTGGGTGAAAAGCCTGTGCTCTATGTCGAGGATTAATCCTCTTTCGCAAGGGAAAATCGCATGAACGCAGCAGTCGAGAGTTTCATCCGGGACGGTTTTCTGAGAATCGATGATGCGTTTCCTCAGTCGCTGGCAGACGAGGTCCGCGCCATCATCTGGCGCGACACAGGCTGCACAGAGGATCCTGCCACCTGGAAAGCGCCGGTCATCCGGCTCGGCGAATACACGCAGGAACCGTTTGTGAAGGCGGTCAACACACCGAAACTTCATCAGGCCTTTGACAGCCTCGTGGGAAAAGGCCGCTGGGCTCCGCGCTCCAGCCTAGGCTCCTTTCCCATTCGCTTTCCCCATGAGGAAGCGCCGCAGGATGATGGCTGGCATGTGGATGCAAGTTTCCCAGGTCCCAACCCGAACAATTACTTTTCCTGGCGCATCAATGTCCAATCCAAGGGACGCGCCCTTCTTATGCTCTTTCTCTTCTCGGACGTCAGCGAAAAGGATGCTCCGACCCGTCTGCGCGTGGGCTCACATCAGGATGTAGCGCGCATCCTGGAACCGTTTGGAGAGGACGGCCTGGCCTTTATGAAACTCGCGCACCGGCTTGATGCCACGGATCATTGTCCCGAGGCTTTGGCGACCGGACCGGCCGGCACGGTTTATCTCTGCCATCCTCTCCTCGTTCATGCCGCGCAAGCCCACCATGGTCGCGTGCCACGCATCATGGCCCAGCCCCCGCTTTTTCCCAAGGATCCGGTCAACATCCAGCGTCCCCATGCCGAGTGTTCACCTGTGGAACTGGCCATTAAACAAGCGCTGGGACATAGCTGATGGTGAGGAAGCGCCTACTGGGAGCGAAAGATCGCATGAGGCAAAAATAGTCCTGACTTCTGCACCGTGGCTTCAATATTCAGAAGATTCAAAATCCCTTTGATCGACTCCATAAACCAGGGCGGAGCGTAGGGGCTGACGATCACGTTCCGAAAGAACCGGCGGATATCGATGTTGAGATAGGTCCCACGCGGGTTCACCTCATCCGCACTGTGCAGAAGCCGGACCTCCTGCTCGTAACGGAACTGCGGCCGCTTCACAAGCCCGGGCATGTACTCGGAGTCATACTGAAAGAGCGGATCGAGAATAAGGTCGCTGTAGTAAACACTGGCCAGCGCGTAATACTGGTCATTGCCTTCCAGGGACTGCAGAAGCTCGCCGACCGTCATGGTACAGGCGATGCCATAGGACGCGTCGGAATAGATTTTCCAAAGGAATTCGGAATCGGATGATCCTTGATGGAAGCAGCAGGCGCTGAGCCGTTCCCGCCAGCGCGTCGAGCCTTGAATGCACTCCTTCAAAAACCAGGAGTCCGTGCCGAGAGATTCCAGGCGCTTTCTGATTTCTGGGTCATCCAGTATGGTATAAGCCTCGGGATGATAGAGTCCCTCATGCTTGTCTTCAAACTGCGTAATGGGACACAGAAAAATCTGATGGGACTGAAGCATGGCGATAAATCGGGCCAGATCCATGAAACGCCATAGAAGAGCGTCATCGGCCGGCCGTTGCAGGCAAAGATGGGCGTCGTATAAGGGCATTGAAAAGGCCTCAGGGTTGCTCAGATGCCGGTCGATTCATGGCCCCGACCAGCTCCTGCCCATCCTGAGTCAGAGCCCGGGATGGTTCAAGTTCGTCTTTGCAAGAATCGAACCTCAAGCGGCCTGACGGACCAGCGAAAGTGTACCCACCCGGGCTTCCCGCATGGCATGCACAGCATTCACCGTCAAAAGGAGAAGGATGCAGGCACCGATCTGATGCAGTGATCCCAAAGCCACGGGAACCCTATAAAGCAGGGTGAAAACGCCGAGCGCAAACTGCACCAGAACCATGACGAGCAAAGCCTGAAAGCTCCATTTCTGCCGTGCGCTCAGGTAATCCTCCTTGCGGCTCATCACATACAGACCCACCGCACTGAAGAGAACCAGCCAGCCGAGGCAGCGATGCACGAATTGAACGGTCACCGGATTCTCCAGAAAATCCAGGACCGGCCCCATGGAACCAATACCCTGGGGTATCCAGAGTCCATTCATGGTGGGAAAGGTGTTATACATGTGACCGGCGTGCAGACCCGCGGTCAGCGCACCATAAAAGATCTGCAGGCTGACCAGTCCAAGAAAGGCGATGCTCAAGGGCCTCAGGCGGGATTGATTCAGATGCCGGCGCAAGGGCGCGCGCAAATCCATGGCCACCCAATAAAGAAAACACATCAGAAACAGGGCCAAAAGCAGGTGCGCGGCGAGACGGAAGTGGCTCACACTCGGTCGATCCACAAGTCCCGACTTGACCATCCACCAGCCCAGCACACCCTGCGCTCCGCCCAAAATCAGAGCCATAACCAGCTTGAAAGCCAGCGTCCCCCGCACCTTTTTCTGCAGCGCGAAGACCAGAAGCGGCACCGCAAAAACGAAGCCGATCAGACGACCCAAAAGTCGGTGACCATATTCCCAATAGTAGATGAATTTGAAGTCCTCAAGCTGCATCCCCTGGTTGATCTTCTGATACTCCGGGTACTGCTTGTAGCTCTCAAACTCAGCATGCCAGGCTTCCTCGGTCAGGGGTGGCAAAATGCCGGAAATGGGTTTCCACTCCACGATGGACAGGCCAGAGCGCGTCAATCGAGTCAGGCCACCGATGGCGACCATGGAAAAAACCATGAAGGCAGTGATCAAGAGCCAGATACGAATGCCTGTAGTTGATTGCGTTTGAGCCATCGCGGATCTCCTGGAGCCTGGGCATCACTGAGGAGCTTCATCCATACCTCGGGGAGCAACGCCTGTCAATTGATGGCATCCCGGCTCAAGAGGCGCGGGTCAGAAGGTCCTTGTCGCGATAGCTCATGCCGGTTTGATCACGCACCATTTCCTTCAGGAAACGGCGGAAAATCACCCCTGCCAGACAGCGATGGAAATGCTTCTCGTCGAAGGAGGGCGGAACAAAGAGGATATTTTCCGGAAGAATGGCCGAACCGTTCAAGGCATCAATGTCGAGCTCCTCCTCGGGGAAGAGAACCACACCATCCTTCTTGCGATCGTTTTCCTCGCGGGTATCGATGTAGGACTTGACCATGGCGCTGTCCAGCAGGACCAGGCAGGCCGCCCCTTTGATCTCCTGCAGGGTGGCTTCATCAAAGGGATGCAGATAGGATTTAAACACCCAGCCGCCCATGACCTTGTCAAAGAAGTTGTTGATCTGCGACTGCAGGTTTTCGAGGTGATTGGTGAAAATCAGAACCTTGAATTCATACTGAGCAAAGCGCACGGGAATGTTCGATGGAATGTTGATCTCCAGCTGCTGAGCCTGACGCAGATAAAGGGAACCCCCGTTCTTGCGCAGCATGGTGCCCGCAGCCTCCATCGCCTTGCTGTCCTTCTCAAAGGCCCAGTCGTGGGGCACGTCATCGCCCAGCAGAGTGGCCTTGATACGATAGAAAACAAAGCTATCCACGCGACGGCGGCCCATGTGTTCTTCCACCGAGAATTGGATGCGGCAGCCGGTCGGGCAGCGCTGATGCAGATCGGTCAGGATCTGGCGCAGAACTTCGATCAGGCTGATCTTATCCGTAAAGATCGTAATCCGGCCGAGGTCATTGTACTCAAACACAAAGCGATCCTGCGCATAGTGCAGGTAGTCACGCTGCACTTCATCGAGCACATCATGCAGATCATGAATGCCGAGAGGGGATATGAAATCCTCCGAGGCCGCCGGAATCCAGAAGGATATGGTCGTGCCCTGACCTTTCACAAAACTCAGGGAAAGACTGCCCCCAAGACCCTGCACATAATCGCGAACCACGTCCATGCCCAGACCACGTCCGGAGATTTCCGTCACGGTTGTGGCGGTGGAGACCCCGGTGTGAAAAAGGAGCGGTACGATTTCCTTTTCGGTCATGCGGTCGGCGACCTCAGCGGACACAAGGTCCATCTCGATCGCCTTGGCCTTGATCCGCGCGATATCCAGACCACGGCCATCATCACTCAGCTCGATATTGACCAGGCCGTCCTGTTCCTTGGTCCGCAGGCGGATCAGTCCGCTCCGTGCTTTGCCGGCCGCGACGCGTTCTTCAGGCATTTCAATGCCGTGATCGATGGCATTGCGGAGGCAGTGGAGCAGGATATCATTGACCCGGGCCAGGGTGCTGGAATCAAAGTGATGGTATTCCAGATCGGTTTCAATCTCCTGGATTTCCTTGCCCATGGAGGCGGCCACTTCCATAAGCATCTGATTGTAGCCGCGCAGATATTCGCGCAGCGAGGCTTTATCAAAACTGGAAAGAGCCCGGCCGAATTCCTTTTGAATCAGTTTCAAATGCCTCTGCTCAAACTTCGGATCCCGCAGGATCGAGGCGAACTGATTCATCAGGGAGCGGATCCACTGCACGCGATACTTCAGGTTGAAGGCCGAGCTGCGTTCCGAGTTGTTCAAAATTTCCTTGCGCAAGCTCGCATAGGAATAGACCTCTTCACTGATGGCCATGATTTTCTGGGTCAACTCCGCCAGCACCGAAGGGGTGAAGCTTCGCTTGCCGGTCCGGAGCTCCTCCAGATAATGCTCCACCGTATGGGCTACATCCTGGATCGACGTCAGCTTGAAAAGCTTGGCATTCGCTTTGATCGTATGAACCGCACGGAACATACGGTTGGCGGTATCGATGGGATTCGGTCCGGCCTTCTCCCGCAGGGTTTTGAGATCGAATTTGATGTCCTCGAAGAGTTTCCGTGTTTCGCTCATGAAAAGTTCGAAGAGGGAATCGGACACCTGCAGAAGGGCGAAGAACTTTTCCATATCCTTGCGCTGCTGCTCCGCCTTGACCTCGCGCTCTTTGATTTCACTGATATCCTGCATGATCAGATGCACGCAGACCAGTTTTTCTTCCGCATAGACCGGAACATAGCTGAGGCGTGCAAAGGCAGTCGGGCCGCGTTTGAGCTGGGCTTCCTGAGGCAGGCTGAAGGCCGTGGCGGTCCATTGAATCCGGTTCATACCATAGGCATGGCCGAGCTGAAATTTCAGCATCTGCAGCTCGTCCTGATTCAAGCGCGTGACGAGGCCGAGCATCTCGATCAGATCCCGCCCATCCAGATCCTCGACCGGGCCCAGGCTTTTGGGGAAGACCGGAGTTTCAAGCTGAATGCGCAGCTGGGCATCCACACTGAAGACGGCAAAGCGAAGGTTTTCGACCACGAATTTCTGCAGATCCGCTGACATCGAGATAAGAGGCGCCTCAAGCTCCCTGGCTTCTGCGGCCTCCTGGGCCTTGTCATAGGCTTCGAGGCGGCGTTCCCACCAGCGGCGCGCCACCAGGACAATCACTCCAAAACTCAGGAGCAGACCTCCAATGCGGATCACGGCTTCACCCAGCATGAAGACCCAGATCGCTGATACAAAAGCATAGATAATCAACGTTCCGGCGACGAAACCCAGACTGCTGGGAGCTTTGATTTGCGGCTGCTTGCTTTTGCTCATGCCCGCCTTTTTACATTCGGAAGGTCCAAATGGGTCTTTCGGCGGAAAAGCATGGGAAGTTGAACTTTGGTCAGCGAGGAACCAGGCGCGTGGACCTTACCAGCATGATTGGACAGCCACGACGCCCTTTTTTTGTTCAGCGACCCAAAATTCCCGATCGTCAGGCGTAAAGCAGATCAGGCTGCGGCCTTTGGCGTCGGTGCCACCCTCGGCTTCCAACCGATAGCTGGGCCGGTCCTTGCCTTGCGGCAGGCTGCGATAGGCATAACGCGGCGCCGGGGATTTGATGTCGTGACAGCCATGGAGGATGAACCCCAGGCGCGCGGCGCCTTCCGGCTGTTCGCAGTGATCCTTGCCCTGCAGCGGAGCGCCGTAGGACTGATCAAAACGCGCGTATTGTCCATGCTCGATGTGATAAACGTTTTGCAGGGTCTGCATATAGCTGAGCAGGAGCCTGGCTTCGGCCTGCATGCCACGGATCGACAGCTGACGGTAGCTGACATAGCCGAGGCCACCCAAGGTGCATGCAACCAGGGCGAGGCCAAGACAACCTTGTACGGTGATGCTTCGCAATGCTTTCGTCCTTGTGCGGATTCTTTCCGATCATGACGATTTTATCACAGCCTTGGGATCGGGACTTGACTTTCGCGTCCCTGGCCTCATCTTTATAAAGGAACTTGGGCTGTCCATTTTTGGGGTTAACTGTGCAAAACTATTACGAAATATTAGGCGTCCCGAAGACGGCTAACGAGGCCGAGATTAAGAAGGCCTATCGGAAACTCGCCATGCAATACCACCCTGACCGGAATCAGGGGGACAAGGCGGCCGAGGAAAAGTTCAAGCAGATCAATGAGGCCTATGCCGTTCTATCGGATGAGAAAAAGCGCCAGCAGTACGACATGTTTGGCGATCAGCGCTTTCATCAGCAGTACAGCACGGAAGACATTTTCCGCGGAACGGATTTCGGATCCATTTTTGAGGAAATGGGACTCGGCGGTCGCGGCAGCTTCTTCTCGAGTTTCTTCGGTGGTGGACCGGGTGGTGGCTTTGGTCGCGGCGGAGGTTTTGGTGGACCTCAAAAAGGGCAGGATGTGGAGTATCCGCTCGCCATCGGTTTCATGGAGGCATTCAACGGTGCCGAGCGGCGGGTGAACTTTTCGCTGACCGATGGAACCCAGCGGGAGTTGACCGTGCGCATTCCCAAAGGCGTGAAATCCGGAGCCCGCCTGCGTGTCAGCGGACGCGGGGCCGCGTCACGAACCGGAGGCCCTCCTGGCGATCTTTTCATCGTCGTACAGGTGGCCGATCATCCGGAGTTTAAACGTGTCGAGGATGATATCGAAGTGCCGCTCCGATTGAAAATATCGGAGGCCTTCCTCGGTTGCAGCAAGATGGTGAATACACCGGAAGGCCCGAAGAAAATAAAGGTCCCCGCTGGGGTGAAGGCCGGCACGAAGATTCGTCTGCGTGGACTGGGCTTCACCGATCCGCAGGGCCATCAGCATGATCTCTTCGCGGTCGTGGATTTGGAAATTCCACGCGAGCTGTCGCAGGAACAGAAAAAAGCGATTGAGACCCTGGCCGAGGCGGGGCTGTAATCCAGCCCCATCCCTGATTACGCGGCGCCGGGCGTAAAGCGATCCAGCTCCAAATAAATGGACCCGAAGGTCACCTCCCCTTCCACCCGCAGCATCGGGTGGTTGGGATGATCCGCTGCGATCCACACAAAGAGTTTGCCACGCTGCTGCAACTCCTTGCCGAGATAAGTCTTCACCGTAAGTTTATAGGCTCTATGCTTGCCGACTTCCGTCTTCACCGTTTCCACGGCAATCGGTGTGGCTTCGAGCCACCAGTTTTTTTCCGAAGTGTAAACCAGAATACGTTCGGTCTTGTTCAGCTGCCAATCAAAAGTCCGTAGCTTGAAAAGCGCGCCCAAAGCATCATCGGCGGTTGGCTGGAGAAAATGTTCCTCGGTCTTTTCCCGCTTTTTCTTATGATCCACCGTGCGCTCGTGCACCTTGCATGTGACATGATCGAAGTCGAGCCATTTTTCAGCGTGATAGCGCCGAACAAAAGGTTTTTCTTCGTCCTGGCTCATGTAGAATTTGGTCACACCAAAATCCCAGGGACGTGAAAAGGCCTGCATCTTGTCATGACCGGCGAAGATCATTTTATACCAGTCGCCGGTATACGCCTCGGCTGTAAACACGCGATGCCAGCGCGGTTCTGAAATCACGGTCCCATTCTTTTTGGCGACCGGCATGGTGTGTTTGGTGGGGGGCTGCACCCGCAGAAAGCCGTAGCCAACGTGGACTTTGACGAGGCCGTACTTCAGGACGTAGCGGGCCTCCTCTCCTGGCTGAAACGGCATGCCTTTGTAGGTATCCGCCCGGGGCCAGTTGGGAGCAGGCTCTGGATTTTCAGGGCACTCGCCTTCGGGCACGACAGCCGGTTCCGTCGGCTTTGACGCAGGGGCTGCGGCGGCTGGGGTGGCTTTGGCTTCGGCCGTTTGTTTCGCGCCGGCTGAGGATTTGGCATGGGCCGCAGGTTCCGCACCTGGCGGTTTTGCCAACCATTCCGCTTTGGTCGCCTTGGCTGCATCTGACACGGCCCCTGCCGCTTCCTTGGAAGCAGGGACGGTTTCAGCGGGGAAAGCGATGCCGGGTCGGCCGAGGGAGAGTATTAAGACAAGATAGTATGAACATCGCAGGGTGCTGGTGGCTAACGTCATCCCGTGTTCCTGTAGGCTGCTGCGCCAGGGGATTCTGGTCGCAGCCCTCATCTTAGCGTGCTTTCATTGACTTTTATAGACCCGCGTGATAACGATTCAAGCTCTGAGAAAAAAATATGTCCGATGGGCGGACAATTTAGGAGTTAACCACATTTATGCAATTACACGAATCCAAGCTTGCAGGTATCGGCAACATCCACTGGGAGGATGAGGATACCGGTTTCGACCATCAAAAGGGCGAAAGCCAAGAATTCGCCAATATGCTGAATTCAGCAGATACGGGCGAAGTGAAAGAAGGCTCGATCGTTCGCGGCCGCGTCGTTCGCTTTACAGACGACTCCGTGATCGTGGATATCGGCCACAAATCCGAAGGCGAAATCCCCAAGTCGGAATTCCTGCAGCCGGATGGTACGCTTTCCGTTGCGGAAGGCGATGTCGTGGAAGTCTACCTTGACTCCTTCGAAGATAACGATGGCGAGATGGTTCTGAGCCGCGAACGTGCTGAAATGTTCCGCGCCTGGGATCGCATCTCTGACGCTTATGAGAAGAGCGAAATCGTCGAAGGCCGCGTGATCGCCCGCGTCAAGGGTGGTCTGTCGGTTGATATCGGCGTGAAAGCCTTCTTGCCTGGTTCGCAAGTTGACCTGCGCCCTGTGCGCAACCTCGACAAGCTGATCGGCGCCAAGCTCCAGTTCAAGATCATCAAGTTCAACAAAAAGCGCGGCAACATCGTTTTGAGCCGTCGCGTACTGTTGGAACAGGATCGCGAAAAACTGCGTAGCGAAACTCTGTCGCACCTGAAAGAGAACGCTGTTCTCAAGGGTATCGTGAAGAACATCACCGATTACGGTGCCTTCATCGATCTCGGCGGCATCGATGGCCTTCTTCACATCACCGACATGTCGTGGGGCCGGATCAACCATCCTTCCCAGATGTTCGAAGTGGGTCAGGAAATTGAAGTCAAGGTCCTCTCGTACGACGAAGCCCGTCAGCGCGTATCTCTTGGCTACAAGCAACTGCAAAACGATCCCTGGCTTACTGTGGCTGAGCGCTACACCGTCGGCTCACGCGCCAAAGGAACTGTTGTCAGCTTGACTGATTACGGCGCCTTTGTCGAAATGGAGCAGGGCGTGGAAGGCTTGATCCATATCAGCGAAATGAGCTGGAGCAAGCGCATCAAGCATCCTTCCAAGGTTGTGCAGGTCGGTGACGAAGTTGAAGTGGTCATTTTGGCCATGGACACTGAAAACCGCCGCATCAGCCTCGGCATGAAGCAGATCGAGCCCAATCCTTGGGATATCGTCAAAGAAAAATATCAGGAAGGTGACGTTATTCGCGGCAAAATCCGCAACATCACTGACTTTGGTATCTTTGTCGGCATCGAAGACGGCATCGACGGCCTCATCCATATCTCCGACATCTCCTGGACTGAGCGGATCAACCATCCTGGTGATCTCTTCAAGAAAGGCGATGAAGTGGAAGCCAAGATTCTGCAAATCGACGCAGAAAACGAGCGCTTCTCTCTCGGCATCAAACAACTCGGCGATGACCCATGGGTCAAAGCTTCGCGCGAATTCCAGGCCGGTACCAAAGGCAAGGGCCGCGTGACCAAGGTTGTTGATTTCGGTGCTTTCGTTGAACTTTCTCCCGGCGTCGAAGGTATGATCCATATCTCCGAACTGTCTGACGAGAACGTGACGAAAGTGGAAGACGTTGTGAAAGAAGGCGACGCTGTTGAGTTCGTCGTTCTCTCCAGCGACAGCGAAGAGCGCAAGTTCTCGCTTTCCCGTAAAGCCCTGCTCCGTCAGCTGCAAGGCGACGAACTTCGTCAATACATCAGCAACGTCGAACCCAAAACCGGTTTGGCTGATGCTTTTGCGAAGGCCAAAGCGGCTAAAGAGCAAGAGAAGTAATGATTCGGCTGCCTGGGTCATCCGGTCCAACCTGATGGCACAAGCAGCCACCCTGACCTCCCGAACGACCGCTGGTCGGAACGGAGGCTTCACAGGCTGCCCGGCCTGAGTCAACCTGTGGCCATGGGCAGCGGCAACTTCCAGGCTTGAGTTACGCAATATCGGGCCAAGAGCAGCCCTTGATAGCTAGAACGGGCCCAGTTACAATCAACTGGCCCGTTTTTTCTTTTGTACTCGTCGGGAGTAACCAGGTATGAGTTATCTGCGCCGCTTGATCAGCTTCGTGGTGGTCTTGATCTTCCTTGGCTACGGTGGGTATTTTGGTTTTCTGAACATGGACAAAGTCTATGTCAATGTTCCCTATTTTGGGGAATACCGGGTGGCCGGTTTCCTGGCATTCCTGGCGTCTTTCATCTTCGGTGCTCTCTTTGCTGCGGTCTTTTTCGGCTATGATTTCTTTCGGAAAACCTTCGAAGTGCATCAAAGCCGTCGCGCCCTGTCCCGCGTTCATCAGGAACCCCACCGCCGTGTCAGCCGTTTTTTGGAAGACGACACCGACACCACCCCGCATCACGAACCCTCGCTCTGAGACAACATCCCTCATAGGGTTTTCACCAGAGCCTTGCTATATATCCAGGCGGCAGCCTCGTGCGGCTGCCCCTTTTCTTTTTCAGGAGGTTTCCTGACTTGAGCCTATCCCTTGCCCGTGAAATAGCCTATGACGCTTTTGTCGCCGTCATGGAGAATCGTAAGAAGCCGGAAAAAATTCTGGCGGAAGTGTATGCGCAGCATGAAAGCAAGCTGAAGCGCCTGGACCGCAATTTCATCAAAGAGATTCTCTACGGCAGTCTGCGCTGGAACTCCAAGCTTTACTGGATTCTGCAGAACACCTCCAAGCGCGACCTCGAAAAGTCGAGCCCGGAAATCCGCGCCGCGTTGGTCTGCGGGACCTATCAGATCTATTACATGGACCGGGTGCCCGACCGTGCCGCCGTCAACGAAAGCGTGGAATACATCCGCAAGAAGGGTCAGCACAATGCCTGCACCTTTGTGAACGGCATTCTGCGGCAGATCGCACGGCGCGCCGAATACTTTGCCAAGCCCGACAAGGTCGCCAAGCCGCGTGAATACCTGGCTCTTCAGTTTGCCCATCCCCAGTGGCTGGTCGATCGCTGGTACAAGCGTTTTCGCTTTGAACGCATGGAGCAGATGCTGGCGAGCAACAATCAGCCGCCTCCGGTGACCGTGCGGATCAATGCCCTGAAAACTCCTGTGGAACAGGCCGCCACGCTGCAGGACAACCTTCTGCGCGAAGAGAAAACCAGGAGTGACCGCCGTCCTCTGCGCTCGGCTCTCCACCTGGACCGTTCCCCCGAGACCGGCGTCGAAAGCCTCTTTGGTCGCGGCTATTACACGATTCAGGATGAAGCCTCGCAGCTGATCGGTTACCTCGTGGCCCCTGCCGAGGGTGAGGTCCTGGCCGATGTTTGCGCGGGTCCTGGCGGCAAACTCTCCCATGTCTATGAACTTGGTGCCGAAAAAATCACGCTGCTCGCCGTGGAAAAGGATCAGGATCAGTACAATCGCGCTCGCGACACCATGCATCGCCTGGGTCATGACAAGGTCACGTGGATTCAGGAGGACTTCCTGACATGGAAGCCTGAAAATAATCTCGATAAGATTCTGCTGGATGCGCCCTGTTCCGGCCTGGGCGTTCTGCGTCGGCATCCCGAAGGCAAGTGGCAGAAGAAGCCCGAGATCGTGGCTCCGCTGGCCGAACAGCAATGGCACATGATTCTGCACGCGCTCGAACTTCTGAAACCCGGTGGGGAGCTGATTTATTCGGTCTGTTCCTTTGAATCCGAGGAGACCGAGGAGCATCTGCAGAGACTCGTCGACCAGTTCAGTGATAAAATGGAGGTTGTATCTCCGCTGCCCCGTCTGCCGGACTACTACAAGAAGTATGTCACGCGTGAACAGCTCTTTGCGGTTTACGCGGGCAATCAGGACGATATGGATGGTTTCGGGGCTTTCATCATCCGCAAAAAATAACAACGGATGGACAACATGCATCGTCTGCTGCCAGCTTTCCTCGCCCTCTGTGCTTTAACGCAGCCGGGCTTTTCCGCTTCCGAAGAAGCGATCCATGCACCGCAGGCCCCGGTTCCTGTTCCGGGGTTTAGCCTCAAAAATACTGCAAACTTTGATGAATTACGTCATAATGTTTTGGAGCTCATAGGTTCCAGCAAAAAACGCGTCTGGCTGATCACGGACTATCTTACGGATGGTGATGTGGTTTCTGCGCTGTTTTTGGCAAAATACCGAAAGGTTGACGTCAAAGTGTTATTGGGTCGCAGCAAACAGAATCAATATCTTTCGCGCCTCAGTTATCTGAAAGCGCAGGATATTCCTGTTTTCACGCGCCCGGAGCATGGCTTTGTTGCGCCGACTCTGGTGTTTGTGGATCAAAAGCTTTACACGATCAACCGCGACCTCAACTCACTCGCACACATTGGACAAGCTCAGATTGCCCAGGCTTCCCCGGCTGATGTGAAAAATTTCGTCAGCTGGTTCCGTGATACCCTGGAATATCCTGTGCCCGCTGTCGTGCGGCCTGAGATGCAGGTGGGTCGTTCCCGCAATCGTCCTGCGGAAAGCCGTCGCTCTTCACCCGTCGCTGAGGAAACTCCGGTTTCCAGATACGATGGGGAACCCGATGGGTCCTATAATTACGATCGTTCGTCTCTTTCCAGACGTCCTCCGGAAGGTGTGCCCACGCAATTACCTCGGATTCCAGTCTGGCAAAAGAACCGCGATATCAGGCAGAAGAATCCGCCGATCCTTCCCCTTGCACCGAATCCGCCTGTCCCTGCGGACAGAGGCACCCAACCTGGACCGACAGCGCCGACTCCGGTCGAAGCTGTGAGTCCAGATAATCCCGCACCGACAGGCCAATTTCCGGAGGAGCACCCCTAATGCGTAAGATCCGTCTTGTGTCCCTCTTCAGCTTCCTGCTTCTCATCGGCTGCACCAGGACGTGCAGTTCCGGGCGCGAGTCCATGACTCCCGAGGAGGTGGTGCAGGCTTACCTCGATATTTCCTTGAACATGACCGAGGTGGGTCAGAAACAGGAGCTGCTGAAGCTGACCACAGGCAATCTGAAAGGCGCGTTGGAAGGTGCTTCGGATGATGTGATCACCTCCGCCTTTATCAAGCAGAACTTCAAGCTCGACCGCTATTCCGTGGTCGAACGTCGCGATCGCACGCCGCGTGAAACCGAGATCACGTTCTATCTGAGCTATCGCAACCTCGGTCCCGACAAGGGAGTCAAGCTGGAAAACGCGCCGACGACCACGACGGAGAACACGGTGTCGGTGGTCAAGCGGGATGGCGCCTGGTACATTCAGGATGTGCTGGGAAAGAAAACCTCGATCGACTTTATCCTTGGGGATGAGATCAAGCCTGGTGAAGGTGGCAGCGAGCCTGAGCAGCCTGAGGAAGTGCAGGCCGCGGAAGCCGCTCCAGCTGAAACCGCGCCGGCAGAGGCCACACCTGAGGCTCCCTGATTCCGCGCCATGACTGAAAAACAAAAGCCGCTCACGGATGGAACCGGAGCGGCTTTTTGATTTGCCGTCGACTTGAGTTCACAGCGGACGGCTCATGAGGCCTGGGTGGTCTGCTGTGGACTCAGCGGACGGCTTACGACGCCTTTGCGGTCTGCTGCGTCCCCAGAAATTTCACCTGATAGATCACCCGAGTCTTATCGGTCTTGGCAAAACTCGGCTTCCGACCGCGTTTCGAGGAACGGAACGAATCCGCCTCTTCCAGCACCGATTCCACGTCCGAGGTATTGGCCATCTTCGCCACCAGGGACCGGAAGGAATCACGGATCGACGAATCGCGGACGATCATCGGCACGAGTTCCTTGAAGAAGGGCTCGCGTGAGAAGCTGGCCATCGCACCGAGGATCTCACGACCGAGTTCACGGTGATCGACTTCCGCCACCTTCTTCAGCAAAAGAGCCAGATGCTGCAGATAGGTCTTGCGGCAGATTCGGGCTTCTTCATCCGACATGGCCAGAAGATATTGGGTCAGCGCCTGGATGAAGAGTGCAAAGCGCTCGGGCTTTTTCAGAAGATAATGCTTCCAGGTCTCCTGCAGGATGGTCTGGGCATGATCATCGGCTTCCAGAATGTGCGGGATATTTTCCAGCAGAAACTGCAGAGCCACCGCTTCCGTCTTCTTATTGAAGAGCAGCGTGAAGAGATGTTCCAGAACCGTGTGACCGAAGCGGCCCATGATCCGGTTGAATCCGACCTTGTTGACCTTGCCCTTCTCCATGGTACCGAAGTAATGGAGCAGGCTCAGCCGAATGCAGTTGTCGTTGCTATTGCTAACCGACAGAAGATAGGTCGAGATTCGATCCAGAAGTCGGATCGCCGGCACACCCATATCACTGGGGTTTTCCTGCTGGAACTGGCGAACCATGTTGCCGAGTTCACAGATCAAGGCCACCGCGATCGCGAAGATTTCCTCGGAATGCTCCGCATCAGAGACTTCCGCGGTGATCGCCAGTTCGACCAGAGTCGTACAGGCTTCGAGGCGGTTGGGTTGCTCGAGCACTTCCTGAAGGAACGCCACCAGGATATCCTCGTTCTGGCAGTTCGCGAACATGACGAGCAGGCTTTCAATGAGAATCTCTTCCGGCAGACGGCTTTCCACCCGCTCTGACAAACGACCTGCACAGTAGCGCACAAGTTCTTTTAACTGGTTGTCATCCAGTACTTTGCGCAATTGTTTAAAGTCCTTCCAGACCAGAAGGGCTCCCAGATCCACCAGGTGTTTGGCTTCCTCCAAAGATTCCACCGTTTTCCAACTGCTGGAATTTTCCTGGACAACTTCCGACATACCTCTCCCTCTCTCTCGACGTTTGCAGCGCCTCTAAATAGACTGCATCACTTCACAAAACGACCGCGATCCCCACGTCTGTTGGCGTCGTCCACCAACTGCTGGATGCTGGTCTGCGCCACCGGCTCAATTTTGGTAAATTTGAGTCCGTAGCCCACAGGAAAACGAGTGTCCGTATTGAAGCGAATGACGGAAGCTTCCGCGTTAAACGCCTTGGGAAGACCATCACAGCGCACGGACAGTTTCAACGATTCCCCGATCGTGAAGATCTGGTCACCTGTTTCCACAAAAATGCCACCGACCGAGATATTCACGCCCTGACCAATCGTCAGCTGACCGTTGTTATGCACCACCACGCGACCATTGATCGTCGCTCGTGGAGCGCCCTCAAGGCGTTTCTCGACCTGCTTCTTGTACTCTTCCTGCGTCAGCGGCGCAGAACCGTTGGGATTGGGAATCCCGAGGGCTTCATATCCTTCTTCAATGGGTCGCCAATCCTTCCAACCCACCTTGAAAATGTAGCCATCTTTGGCGATCATGTTATTCAGGAACAACTGTGAAACCTGTTGAGTTTCAAAAGGTCCCACCTGCTGTCCATTTTGGTAGAGATACCAAACCTGTTCGCTCATAGCGACTCCTCAAACACGGGCGGTGCCCGGCTTTGGGCACCCTGAAAACCCCCCAGGGAATAACGGTAGGGCCATGAAAGGGGATCGGCATTTTAGCCAAAGCGCTTTAGACCAAGCTTAAAGTTACAGAAAAAGTGGTCGGAATGTTGGAGACTTACCATATATCATTAAGATGGAGTGGAAACATGGTGCGAGGCGGTTTTGCCAAGTTTTACCAAATGGGCTTAATTCTGCTCCTCATTTCGGGATCCTGGATGGGGTATGCCGCAACGCCTTCCAGCTGGAATTGGACCCGGAGTCCTGAGAAAAAGGACTGGCAAATTTTCATGAAAATGAGCGAGGCCGAACATAACACTCTATGGAAGGGCCTCAGGGGCCACGGCCTGACCTTTGAGACACTGAGCTGGGAATGGCGAACGGGTTGGGTTCAGGTCTGCACACGCCGCTCCTCGCAGCTCTGCGCGCATATCCTGCAATGGGCTCTCTTCGACCGCGCGCTCGTCGTTCGCGCCGAATCCGCCAGTGCCATGGGCACACGCTTTGCCGGCACCGGCCACCCCCCGGCCCTGCGGCTCCTTGCCACAGCCTATGCCGTCCAGCAGAACAAGAAGGGCAAGGACCCCCTTTACGTCCAGTTCCGTATCCTCCATGCCATCCAACAAATCGGCGGCACGGAAAGCCGGACCCTGGGTCACAAACTGGCACACCCCCCCCCCGCCACCGCGCGCTACTGGACCCGCCTCGCCATGCGATAATGGCACCAACGCGGGAAAACCCCTGAAGGTGTTGACCAAAGGGGTGACAATGGATAGTATGCGGGCTCCAACGGTCGCGTAGCTCAGTTGGATAGAGCACAGGATTTGATAGCCGGGCCCAGGCCCAAAATAGGACTCTCATGATCGAAAGATGATGAGCTGCTCACCTCAAATTCGGGGAACCCTTCGGACCCATGTCCCTGGCAATCCCGAGCCAAGCCTTGGCAACGAGGAAGGTGTAGAGACTAGACGGGGTGCACCTAAGTCTTCGGATACGGTGAAGGTATAGTCCAGACCACGAACCCTTCGGGGGCGACGAAAGTCGAAGTGTGTACGCTAATCCTGTGGTCGCAGGTTCGAATCCTGCCGCGATCGCTCTCTAACCAACTAAAATCACTTAATAATCTGCAGTAAAAAATTCCCGAGGGAACAAAAAGGGAACACCCCGTTTTATGCATGCCTCAATTCAAGCTGCTCGAACAGCTCATTTGCATTCTTTGAGGGTGTCAAAAATTTCTTGCTGCTGATACCTTTCACGCCCAACAGAATATCAGTGACGCCATCCAAATGATCTGGTGCCAAGTGCATGTAGCGCATCGTTGTATCTATATTGGCGTGCCCCAGCAGCTCCTTAATGACAAACGCACTTACCCCCATCATTGCAAGATGAGAAGCAATAGTGTGCCGAAGATCATGGAAAGTGATACGCGACACCTGCGCTGCACGCATAGGCGCTTCCATCTTTCGCTTGACTATATGGTGGTAGTCATAGGGCAAGACAGGAGCATCCATTGGCAGCGCCGCCCGCTTCTTAAGAATGTCAAAGACAATCTGATTCATCGGAATACGGCGGATCTTCTTGCCTTTTGTGAACTCTTGCAATTGGTGGGTTTTCTCGCACACTTTCCTTTTGACGATGATTTGCCGTCTTTCAAGGTCAATTGCGTTCCGCAGCAGGCCTTCCTGTTCGCCTTTTCGCAATCCGGTGTTGAGTGCGAATGCAACTATCTCGTAGAGATCGTGATCATTATCCTTTGTCCAGCTTAGAAAACGATCTCGCTCTTCAAATGTCCAAAAGTCGAAATCTTGCTCTGGCAGGCGTATTAAATCGACGCCGCTAGCAGGGCTGGTCTTTAACATGTCCCACTTCACTGCATCATTGAAAATTTTCTTAGTCAGCCCAGTGATATTATTTATGGTCTTCGCACTTAACCTTCCCTCCGCTGTCAGGGAGCCTTGCAGCTTAACCACGTCATGCTTTGTAACTTCCGCCAAATCCATCTTGCCCCATCGCGGGAGCAAATAATCGCGCAGTACCTGACGGTCATTGATTACAGCAGCAGGCGTCTTATGAACCTGTGCATGGTCATGCAACCACGTTTCTACAAACTGTGAAAACTTTATCCCAGTGCAATAGGATCCTGCTTCGGCTACTGTTGGCTTTATGCCAACAGTCAATTTTGCCTCAAACAGGTCTGCATCAACTTTTCTAGGAAAATTTCGCGACTGCATCTTTCCGTTTTCACGCCAACGAACTCGATAAGTACCGGCTTTAGTCTTGTGGATGCTCATCTACATTCCTTTCGATTCGAGCCACCGCAAAACCATTCCCCATCGATACCTGACTTGATGGCGAAGCTTCACCATCGTTTCAGGTGGTAATACTCGCTCATATCGCCACTTTCTGACTGTCTTCACCGAGATACTCAGCCTTTCAGCCAAATCATCGGCAGTCAGTAGTTGATCATGTTCTAAATTGTCAAAGAGCGTACGTCCTTTGGGTTCTTCTGTCATCTGCTTGGAAGACATCGCCTTCCGACTATATGATTTATTGATTAATTCAGCCTTTGCAATAGGACTTTTCAATCATTCCCCCTGTCAAATTTTGCAACTTTGAGTGATTTCAATCTGAATCGCTTTCTGATTCAGTTGATAGGTATTCGATAGATTCTTTATTCCCATCTACTTCACAAGCCCCGATGCTCAGAAAGCCTCCCTGATCGAGCACATGGTCGACACTCTTTACTGTCCATTCCCCATCGACCCCCTCGCGGGCACCTTTTGCGAATACAATGCGTTCCGACGCGATCTCAGGATTTCCAGGAACAGTCCAAGAAAAGGTCCTTCCTTCTCGCACAACCTCGCGAAACTTTGTCTCGGCTGCACGGCGAGCAGCGTCCGCAGATCCCCTGTTGAAATCGAGATCGAGTACAACACCCTGTTTCCCAACCAAAACATACTGCTTCTCAGCTGCTGCTTCGTCCCACCAATATGCGCGGACGCCGCTATATTTTTTTGTCTGATCGCCCGAGTATTCCCACCGGACGAAATCTGTCAACACGATCGGGCTGAATGATTCCCCGCTGGCCTTCTTCCCCCTGCTTGTGCTTGTAAGCGACAGGTGTCCTGACGAAACTTTGACGACCGCATCATAGCGTCGGCAAAGGCGGGTAAGAAAGGCGATATCTGATTCCGTCTGGTCTTCATGCTCAATCCTAATCTCAGAAAATTCTGACGCGACTGCAGGCTTGAGGCCGTTCCGCCTCGCAATCGTTGAGGCGATGTCAGCCAGGGATACTGAATCCCAACCCTGCGACTTCTGGCTCTTTAGGCTCGCGTTCTGCTCGACGGCTGCGCATTCGATCTTCAAGATTGGCGGCGACCTTGAACACGAAATGTGCTTCACCGCGTATGATCCCAGGTCGACAAGCTCGTCCTCATACCCCATCGCGACATCAAAGACCTGACCGTCCGAAGGCCAAGCAAGCGGTGGATCGTCCACAAGCTCAAGGCACATGGCATCGCTCCTGATTCCGCTCGCGTCCCTTACCGATAGCCTGATCAGACGATTTCTGATTGCTTCTGTGAGATCCTTCCCTGCAGTCTTGATCCGAAAATTTGGTTTCAATCAAAAATTCTCTCGGATTTTGTAATCTCTGTCGGGCGCTGCAGGTCCTGCAGAACGATGAACTCAGGCTTTGTCAACATGCTCACCCGTCCAAAGTTGTCGACGAGAGGCGTGGCTTTCCCCTTGTCATCAACCAGAACCATCGACAGAATTTCCCGATTGGCTGCGATAACCGCCTCGAGGGCGCCGGGCAGTTCCCCATACTCCCGCCAGCAGATCTCATCCAAATCATCTCCATCCTTAAGTTGCACGCTGCGCATAAGATTCCAACTCGATCGTGAACTCGATCCTTCTCGGGACGCCGTCGCCCCAAAAGATCGAGCGGTTCTCTTTGATAGATTTGATTTTCCAAAATCCCATGTTCTGCCCCAGCTGAGTGTCTGCATAAACCAAGCGCTGCGGTTGCCCCGTGGCGCCCAGATCCCGAAGTTGCTTCAGGTGATCCAACTTCCCAGAGAATTCAGGGTATAGAACCCCACTCAGAGTCAGCTTTTCCTTGTCCGGCCCTAGAAACGATGAAATCGGATGGAACCCAATGGGTTCCTGGTCGGCCCATCGGAATGGTGTCTCGCGATCAACCCTGTCTGGACTCAAAGTCTTGAGCTTGAATGTGAACGAACCTAATCGCGCAAAAACCTGTTCCTTGAAAACCGGGATGATATCGATTAGCTCACCACCACCGGATCAAAAAGGTCAAATGATGGCAAGTTTGAGAAGGCCGAGCGCACCTCACCAACCAGGCTCTGTGCAACCTGCTTTGGAGCGGCATTCCCACCCTCGACACTGATCTGTGCGTTTACGGTAACAGCGGCCCGCTGCGAATAGGAGCGAGTGGAACTGGCCGCCGCCATTCTTGTGGCTTCCGGAAGTCGAGGCGTATCAACTTTGAACTTTTCTGTCGAAAATTCGATCGGATTGGATAACCATGAGCTGCTTTTATTTGAATCAAGATTATCGGTTTCTCCCTTGATGTTTACCTTGGCATCTAACGGGAACAGCTTCTCAATATAGGGTTTCACCTTCTCATAGATTCCCTTAAAAAAGTCCACGATTGGTGACCAGTGCTTGATCATTGCAACCAGCGGCACCCAATCAAAGTATTTCATAATAAAGTCCCAGGCAGCCTTGAAGGCAATTCGCACGTTTTCCCAAATTTTTGAAAAATAAGTTTTTGTGCTTGACCAGAGAGAAATCAGCTTCGGCTTGATTGTGTCCCAGTGCTTGTAAACATAGTAGGCGCCCGCTGCAAGAAGCGCCACGGCAGCGACAACACCCAGAAGGACCGGGTTTGCTGCAGCAAACGCCATCATCGAGGTACGAACGGCGGCGAAGACATTGCCGATCCTGGGACCCCAGCTGAGGATAGCAGGTCCGGCTTTCTTGAGGACACCCCAGGCACTGGTGCCATGCTTCATGAGAAAGCCACCAGCCTTTTTCCCTGCGCGCCAGCCCTTCTTTCCGCCTATGCGTGCTATCCTGTATAGTTTACGGGTTCCGGACTGTTTATCGAGAAGCTGACCTTTGACAAAGCTGCCAGCGTTCCAGACTTTCATAACTCCTGACGCTATGCTGAGAAGACCCGAAAGCGAGTATTTTGCCAGCCCGATCGCTGCATTGAAGGCAAACACTCCGCCCACAACAACCATGATTTTCTTGACCAGTTCCTGATTTGTCTCCAGCCATTTGCCGAAGCCTTCGCCAATAGGTTTGAGCCATGCACCCAAGTCCTTGAGCATCGGAAGAACGGAATTTCCTATGGCAATGCCGGCGCCTTCGATATCCCCTTTGAAATCCTCCCAGGCTTTCCGCGCTGATCCGCTCAGCTCTTTCCTTGTCTTGTCCACCGAGTTGACTTTGCCAAGTGCCTGGACCAGTTTGTCTGAGTTCGGGCCTGCCTTTTGAAACTCCTTGGCCAGCTCGCGAACCTCATTGCGGGTACGCGAGAAGAACAGTTCGACGTATTTGAGCTGCTCATTCTTAGGCAGCTTCGAAATCGCGGCTGATACTTCTGCTGTGAGGTCTTCCTTGGATTTCACGCCGCCTGCATAGGAATCAAATGGGCTAATATGAAGTTTTTTGAGCGCAGCTTCGGCCTTGCGACCAGTAACATTAAGTTCTTCTTTTTTTATATCGGCAAGGCTGGGTTGAATCTTCAGCGACTGATAAACGGTTTGAAGTTTGGTTTCAAAATCCTTGCCTTTGGCGTTGCTGAATGCTTTGGCCAGGACTCCAGTCATGCCTGTCTCGGACAGGGCGCGGTTGAATTTGACCCCAAGACCTTTGGCAACTTCCTTCAGCTGGCTATCAGGCATCTTAACGAGGCTCTTTCCAACCAGGTTGAATGTGGGTGCCAACTCGTAATTTTTGATCTCTCGCTGTAGCGACCCTGAATACTCAGCTCGACCAAGGGCAATACCTGTGGCTGCATGCTCTTCGCCTGCAAAAATCTTCCAGGCTTTCGCACGTTTGGAAGAACCGGCGCCTTCGAGGGCAAGGTTTATATCGTGGATGATGTCCATGACATTGCGCATATTGCCGGCTGCGTCTTCAGTCGAGATATTCATTTCCTTGAGCAGCTTCCTCGCAGCTGCTGGTGGCGCTGAAAGTCGAAGGAAGAGTGTCCGCAGCCCAGTACCGGCCTGGCTGCCTTTTATGCCTACATTGCTCAGTATGGATGACATGCCCGAAACCTGCTCCAGGCTGGCTCCAACCGCAGCGGCAACAGGAGCAACATATTTCATGGTTTCCCCGAGGGTCTCCAGACTTGATGCAGATGACGTGAAAGCAGCCGTGAGGACATCCCCTACCCGCCCCATTTCCGAGACGTCCAAATTGAATCCGCGAAGCACGGCTGCCGATATCTCTGCGGTGGTTGTCAGACTACTCATGCTCGCATCAGCGAGCCCGAGAAGGTCGGGCATCATCCGGAGGATGTCATTGGTCTTAAAGCCGGCTGTGGCCAGCTCATTTTGAGCCGAGGCGACCTGCGTCGCTGAGAATATGGTTTCAGCGCCCAGCCGCCGAGCCTCTGCCGTGAGCTGCCTATACTCATCTGCATTGGCACCAGCCATGGCTTTGACCCTGATCATTGCAGCTTCAAAGTCTGCGGCTAGCTTTATGGGCTTGATGAATGAATACCCAGCTACAACAGCGTCGGTGAGGTGGGTTCTGGCTTCGGAACGCAAAGAGCCGGCCTTCTCAGATATCATCTGCTGGCGTTCAGCCGCAGCCATCTGACGGGACCTTCGGGCTATGGCCTGCTCAAGCCTTTGTTCAGTTCGGACGAGGTTCTCAGTGCCATGTCCAGCCTTGTTTAGACTCTCGGTGTAGTTCCTTGCTCTCTGTTCCGTGCGTTCAAGTTGCGTTTCAGTTGCCTTGAGCGCGGACTCGTGGCGCCTTTCTATGACAGCGAGCTTTTCAACACTTCTGCCGTCTTTTCCTGCCTCCCTTGCGTGGGCGGCAAGCGCACCTTGATTTGACACCAGTACGGCCTTGGTCTGCTCCTGAGCCTTTTTAGCCTCGTCGGTTTTCTGCTTGAGGTATGCAACCCGCTTGGCGAGGTGATCGGTTGGACCCTCAGCGGCCTTCAGCGAGGCTTTGGCCTCCTTCAGTTCCCGATTGATTTCCTTCCAGGATGCCCTGGCCCTATTGTTGGCCTCCTTAGCAGCCAGCACCTTGTCCTGATGAGCCTGAAGCGCATCCTTCGCGGCCAGCGTAGCAGCAGCAGCCTTGTCGTATTCGGCTCTCTTGGTTCCAATGGCTCCAGTGAGACGATTGATCTCCTCCCTGGCCTGCTTCAGACCCTTCAGGTCATTCGCCGATGACTTAAGACCTTTCAGGGTGGAACCAAGGGATCTGATTTTTTGATCTGCGGAGGAAAAGGTACTTTTGAATGCGCTATCGAAAGCAGCGCTGATCATTACACTGACTTGTTTATTACCCAGGCCGGATGGCCTCCCAACTGCCGGATTGTGAAAATTCCTGACCGCTCATTCGCTCCGTGATTGCTTCACCAGGGTCATGGTCGGTACTTTCATCGCAAAGCGCTTCAAGCCAGGCGTCGAATTCCGTCATGGCCATGTCCAGCGTTTGAGTCGCACTAAACCCATAACGCCGATACATGACCGCGATCGCACGCCTTAGCGTCGTGACGGGATCGACGGCCTGGGCTTCCCCTTTTTTGGGGGCTGAGGTCTGCCTTGACGCCGAGCATATTCGGTTGTCACCTTTTCAATGTGCCGACCAATAGGGATCTGATCGTCGAGCGAGATTTCCGGGACCGCTTCTTGAGGCAGATCTTCGCAAAATGAAGCCATGAGGATTACGGAAGCACGCGCTTCAAGGTCCTCATCGACGTCATCGTCTTCGCCTTCATTATTTTGTTCAGCGCCCTCATCGGAAGCCGCACTTTTACGCAGCTTTTCCACTTCGGCAAAGGCAAGCTGATGACGGGTTTTCATATAGTCAGAGAGGCGAATTGTTCGGAATGTCTGACCATTGAGTTCAATCGGAAACACGAGATTATATATCAGTCTAGGACTCTCCTTTTTGGAATGAGAGGGCTCAGGTCAGCCGAGATTCAATCGCTGACGAGCGGAAGCATGCTGATCGCTTGGGCCAATTAACTGGACGCCGTTGACAATATCGATCGTGAGAAGCGGGACCAAACCCCGAGTCATCAGCCAGCTTTGAACAGCCATTTCCACAGTCTGGGTGGACGATTTGATATCGCCAGCTTTCCATGTTCCGGGATCTACGGTTTTCACCCAACCGCGAAGGATACAATCCATGCCATCCGAAGAGCCGTCCTGGCCCTTCATAAATCCGGTGATATTGGCTGTCATGATCCCCGAGAAGTTGATGCCGGCGCTGAGGTAGCCTTCAAGCGTCTGTTCCCCAAACTTGAAAGTGCATTCGAGCTTTTCGAGACCGACTTCGATTTCGAGAGGAGCGGACATACCTGCCCCTCGCCATTCTTCAGTTTTGTATTTTAACTTTGGTAGTGTTACCTCTTCACAGATGCCACTGAAATCAGAAATGCCGAAGGTAACATTGAAATTGTGCAGGAACTTTGGAAAACGCAATCAGATCCCTTTAGAAGTTGATAATAACAGAGCAATAGACAGGGCGCAGACGTCATGTTTTGCAACACACAGCCGCTGCCATAATCGTGGTGCTTGGGCTTGTTGATCCTTTCACCTTCCATATACATTGGTGAAAGTTTTCCTCTGGGAATGTAATTGATGTCTGTAAGTAGATATCTTCACCGTTATCACTTAAGTAACATCCACCGCTCACCATTATCTCGCCAGCTTGGCATTCAGCGGAAATTGTGCTGGATGTTAGATTTATGGGCTGCTGATATTGGCGAGACTGACAGGATGAAAAACTTCCTTTATCACCTTTTTCCCCTTTGAGTTTATCGAGCGCGTATCTCGTGGATCCACACACAATCTCTTTTCCGATGATTTGGCAGCCGTCGCCTTTATCACCCTTGAGCAATGAAAGCGGATATCTGGTTGTTCCGCAGACGATGTCGGTGTCGAAAATCCTGCAGCTGTCTCCATTCTTTCCATCCGAACCTTTAAGATCGGCAAGGGGCTGTTTGGTGTCCCCGCAGACAATGTCGGTGCCGATAATTTTGCACGATTCCCCATTTTTGCCATCGACTCCGTTCCTGCCGTCTGTTCCATTCCTGCCATCGGTTCCCTTGAGTTCGGCGAAGGGCTTCTTCGTATCACCGCAGACGATGTCCGTTCCAACAATCGTGCAGGGCTCTCCATTCTTCCCGTCGACACCGTTTCTGCCATCAATACCCTTCAGGTCGGAGAGCGGGAGCGTGGTATCGCCACAGAAAATGTCGGATCCGACTATCTTGCAACTTTCGCCGTTCTTGCCATCGATGCCGTTTTTGCCATCGGCTCCCTTCAGATCGGCGAGAGGCTTCCTTGTGTCCCCGCAGACAAGGTCCGTTCCCTCAATCCTACAGCTCACTCCATCTTTGCCGTTGGTTCCATCGCGACCATCGACTCCATTAACGCCGTCCTTACCATCGCGACCGTCTTTGCCGTCGAACCCGTCCTTTCCATCCTTGCCATTCTCTCCCTTGAGGCCTGTTGGATCTCCGCGCCACGTCCCTGAGGCATCAATGACTTGACGGCTGCCAACATAAAGGGAGCCGACTTTGGTCGGCGCTGTTATGTTTACTGCTCCGGTCTTATTGTTGATGATCACGGAAGCCGGGCAAGTCGCTTTCGTACAGTTGAACGGGGCGTTGCGGTTTACCCGCAGAACGAGGTCTGCATCTCGGGTGGTATTGCTGATGTTGTCGAGGTAGTAGATGGAATCAAACTTCGGGTTTGTGTCTTCCGAAAAGATTGGTTCTTGCTGTTGTGCAGCGACGGCAGCGGCGAAGGAGAGAGGAATTGCAATCAGAATCAGTCGAATTGAATTTATAGATTAGGCTCCAATTTTAGTGAGATAGGAATCAGTGATTTCTTCGATGAAGTACAAAGTTTCGGCGACTGGAGTCGGCGTGAACGAATACCTCCAGTAAACTTTTCCCTGGAAGAGGTTGGCGGTTGTGTTCTGCTCGCCGTCAGGAACACAGTCTCCGCCCGCAATTGCCCCTTTACTCTTGAGATCGTCGAGATATGTCTTAACGCTGTTCTGCACAGCCTTCAGGTAGTTGGCGGTGATGCCCTTGGCTACTGCCCATCGATGACTCGAAAGGATCGCTTCGCGGATTGCGTCGGCAATTCTGACCTTTTGAATCTGATGGGTTTTGAGGTTGGTGAAGTCACCTGCACCCCGTGCTCCCCACAAGCGAAAGCCGTCCTGCCTGACAACCGTAGCAACATGCTTCGAGTTCAGGAGTTGGCCAAGAGATGTAGCGTCATCCAGCGAAAATGATACTGCATATTCAGTTCCCAGGATTCCGTTGATCGGCTGGTTTGATGGACTTTCCCAGAAGTTAATCTTTGCCAGCACCCCGGCAGCGTAAGGGCTCGCCGGGACTGGTTTGATCTTGTCATCATATGAGACCTTTACTCTCGGCCAGACAAGATAGATTCTGTCGCTGTTGTTCATGGTCTGAAAAGCCAGGGCATCTTCACTTTTGCCCGGGACATCGAAGATCCCGATGGCACCCAGCTTTTTCGCAACGGTTGCCATCGCTGTGAAAAGGGAGTTGGCCGTCGTGTCTCTTGGAATATCTGCAGCTGGGGTTGCTGCGGGGTCAGTTGTCGTACTTGCGGCCGTTGTTTCGGCTATTCGTCACCTCGATTCCTTGAAGCTGTTGTTCGTACTCTATGGGCGTGCGAGTTGCTTGCCCGATTCAGCGGGTTCACCGGGTCCGTTGGGTTCACCGGGTCCGTTGGGTTCACCGGGTCCGTCGGATTGGTCGGCGCTGCTCTATCGTCTTCCAGCTTGGTAGCAATGAAGACTTTGGGTTTGTACCCAGTGATACTTTCTGCATCCAGCAGAGCTTTCACAGCGCTTTCCATGTCGCTATTGCTGGTGGATTTTGCTTTGACGAGGACAATGACGTCTTCAGCCTGGTCATGGACACCAAGCACAGCAAAATACAGCGAGCCTGGCTCTTTGCCCTCAGGTGGCTTCAATGCATCGAGGGCTTCCTTTTTCTTAAAGAATGCTTTTGGCACTTCATCCGTAAGGGTTGTTATGCCATCGGCAGTGCCGACGATGCCAACAATCGACTGGCTGGGGGATGTGACTGCGCGGATCTCGCCCGTGCTTTCCTGAATTACAATTCCATGAACATAAGAGTCAGCCGTACTTCACCTCAAAATCCTCGTGATAGATTCTCCTTAGTTGCCCACGCGCCTGGACGGAAACTGCCAGGGCGGCCTTGATGGCATCAATTTGCAGGTCTGTTGGGATCTCGCCTGGATCGACCTCATACTCATACCAGGACAGCCTGCTGAACTCGATTTTAGGGAAGCCTACCCATCGGAGCGCCATGCGGATCGAGTGCAGAGTCCCACGGGTTCGGATGAATTCAAGAGCTTCGGTCCTCAGCGTCTCTGGCTTGACTGCATAAGGCAAAAGTTCGATCAGGCCGTACTCCCAAAGTATGGCTTCCTGAATTTCTGGATCCGTCCTCAACCTCACATTCAACACTGGTTTCACATCGAATTCCGGGAAGACATTACGAATCGCGGCTTCGATCACTCGTGGCCTCAACATAGTTCAGCTCCAGCATTTTGATGGAAGCATATTGCTTATTTGGAACAATGGTATCGGTCACCGGGTTGGTCAGGATCACCGACTTGACCCCAAGCTGATGAAGTTCCTTCACGATCCAGCTTGTGGTTGGTTGCCATCCCAGTGCTAGCTCTTCATTCCATCGTTTTCTAAGTGTATCTTCAACCGTCGCCTTGTAGTCATTCGTGTACCCTGGCTTCAGGTAAATCGTCCCCTGAATTGAAACAGGGATGGAATTGGCCATCTGAAATGTCACTCTGTCGAGAACTGGCCTGACCATTTCGCTGTAGAAAGTTTCTGTGAGAGCCTCCAGGACCTTGTCGTTCAGATCCTTGCGATCCGTATTTGTCAGGATATGGATCAGGAGTTGACCTTCACCTGCAGACTCGACATAAGCTCCTCTGACTCGAGCGAGTTTGCTTTCCTTCCCTTCCTCATACCTCACCCGCCCGAACAGGAAGGTCAGTGCTTTGTACTGTGCAACTGTTCCAGCAGTGGAAACAAGGGATAGGCTGTTGACCATTCGCTCGACAAATTCCTCGTATGTCTCGCCAGGTCTGAGCTTCGATTTGAAGAGGATTTCAAGATCCTTGGAATACTTCAGCAGCTGCGCGTACCCGGCCTGTGAAATCCGCTCGGACCCGATCAGCTCGCTGAGGGCAATCTCGACGAGGATGTGATAGAGAGGGTCTGCGGGCGTTGGGGTTTTGAATTCAGGGACTTCCTTCTGGTAGTTCTCGGTGAAACTTTGCAGTTTTTTCTGAAAGGTTTCGTCAAACGAGATTGGTGTTACGATCGTTGGCAGATCTGCCATCAAACTCCTATTCGTATGTTTTGTGTTCCAACTGTGAAGGCGATTTCCAGCTCTTCACCGTTTCTTTGATTGACTACAGTTCGCAGGGTGGTGCCTGGAATTGTCCGTTCGATTGAGTCGGCCAGGTCCCCTGTCAGTTCCAGGACCGAGGCCTCCGTGATCGCTCGATCGAGTTGAGCGAGATAGGAAGTTCCAAACCAGCGAACCATCGGCCTGGATCCCTTCGGCGTTCGGACAGCGCGGCGGACGGCCTGCCTTAGCCATGTTTCTCCCTGGATCAGCGTCCCGAGGCGCTCATCCATTCCCATCATGTGACACGCCCCTCAACCAGAGGTCCCCCATTGGGTGTCGTGCCGGTTACGGTGGCGTAGGCCGTTATATGGTCACTGATGGCCTTTGCTACCGCCTCCCAGGCTTTCCTGGGATCTCCGGCTGCTCCGGTTGCTGCAGCATGCATCGCGTCGGCAAGCGCCTTTTCTGTGCCTTTAAGAGCCATTCAGCCGCCTACGGGGGAAGGTGGGGGACTGGGATCATCAGCCGCATCGGTGAACGAATCGAGGTTCTGGGTAATGGGAATCAGCTCAGTGGCTGCTGGCAGCAGTTTCTGTGGTCCCATCATCGTCGCCGTCTGTGACTGCGCGACAGACTTCAACCCCTGCGAGACGAGGGCGATGAGCTCGCCCTTCTCATTGCGAATGCTCGCCTTCTTCGTGTCAAAATCGATCCGTGTTGCCTTCACCCTTATGTTGAGATCCTTCTCCCGCTGAATAACCAAGGTGTTTGACTTTGTGTCATAGCTGCATTCGAGACCATCCGAGTACCGGGCCAAGTGCAGGTCCCCGGATTTCGAGGGCGCGGGCCTGGAGCCCGAGTAGATGCCAGTGAGCGCAAAACCACTTGCCAGCTCACCACCAGGGCTAAGGACCAGAACCTGCTCACCGATTTCCGGCGGATCCCAGCTGATGGTATTGCCAGCCCGGCGTGCGAAGTAGGATAGCCAGCCGGTGGTATGCTCGCTGCTCAGGCGGACCTTGACCTTTGCTTTGGCGTGGTCCACTTCCGCGATTGTTCCCGGCCGCAGGAGGTTTTCGAGTCGGCGCATGATGTCCGCGACGGCGATTTCAAGCATCCTGCTTGTCCCCGTTGATATAGACTTCGATGGGATTTCCTGGACCTGTTGGCTGCCAGGACGGCTTCTGATACCGAACGTGAAAGGTCAATTCCAAAGCAGCTAAGCGCTTCTCTCCGATCATTTCGTGGCCGAAGTCGATATCGTGCAAGACGCACTCGGCAACGGTCTTTTGAAAGCCTTCGTTCTGCTCAATCGCGGTGCGGATGCGCTCATATATCTCGACCAGGTCCGCTTCCGCATCATCGCCTGCGACGGTGCAGGCTTCGACCACAAACAAGACCTCGCGGAAGTCGTAGAGGTTTTTCTGCTCAAGGAGCATGTCACGGTGAAAGTAGACGTTCAGGCAAGGCAGATCTTCCATCGAAAGCCTGGATACTCTGGCGCTGAATCGCCTGAATTCCGGCATGGCTTTTTTCAGCGATTTCTCGAACTCCGATCGAACCTTGATAAGCACCTAGAAATTACGCTCCGATGTTTTTCGATCCACAATTCGCTCGAGATCGAGCTGCACAATACCGACGCCAGATAGTATTCGGGTTTTGATCGCATATCGCGCTCCGGTCCCGAGGTGCGTGACGATTGAATCAGCGTGAACCCCCTCAGCAGCGCTGGCATCCACCATGACCCGAGCGGCTCGTGTGATAAGGCCCGGGTCATTGGCAGGAGCGTTAGCATCCAGTTCAGTGAACACCCCTTTGAATTCTGTCTCAGGTGTACTGAATGCTGATTCCAGCTCCGGAATCATGCAGCCACGTCGACTAGACAAGCCGTATTCGGATCATAGGTCACAAGCAAGGGTGCGGATTGCAACATCACGAATCGCACGCTCGGGTCTTCGATCTCCCAGGACTTGGCAAAGATCGGCTGCGCTCTGAGGCCTGCCTTGAGATCAAGGATTGCCCCGAAATGCCTCACGCCCCTGATTTCGTCACAGGTGAAGAGAGCTTGCTTCGGTTTGATATAGAATTGACCGTCGTCCGATTTGCCTTCATGCACCCAGAAATGGACATTCCCATAATAGCCCTTGTAGATGAGCTGCTCGAAAGAAGACTCACCCGGAGTCTGCGGTATCGACAGCTCGGCGCCGCGGATGTATTCCGGAAGCATTTTTTGGATATCAGGACGGTTGCGGAAAATGTCCCATGCATCATAACCAAGGACACAGGTTCGCGGCCGCGATTGATTATTGTTCAGGCCCGCGACTTCCCGCTGAAGATCTTCCAGCCACTTCGTCATCGAGGGGATCGCAGTGTTATCAGCCCAGCCTTTCGCACCGAGTACCTTGGTGAGGTTTGAGTTGCGGCCGAAGTCAAGCAGCGCATCGATACCTTCTCCTTTGATTGTGAGTTTGCCAGACTTGACCACTTCAGCCGCCATGAGTTCCAGACGGTTTCTGTGACGCTCGTAAAGGCGATTGACGTCATGGAGCAGGGCCTGCTCTGCACGCTGCATTGGGGTGAGTTCGCCGCCAAACGCTTCGCCAGCGAGCCGATGAAAACCACGATCGGGTTTGAGATCGACCTTTTCCTTCATGTATGCGGGTTTAAAGGACTTGGTCCTGTAACCCTGGCTTCGAAGCATCGGTGCTTCGACCAACGGATGGACAAAGGGCATGATGCCAGCTTTTTCGCCATCGGCTTCATCGAAGAAAACTTCCTCTTTGTCACTTTGGACCTCAGTGGGAAAGTAGCGGTCCAGGAAATATCGGGATTTCGGTACAAGCTTTTCAACCAGGCGGTTGAGATAGTAAGTCGAGTAGATCAATGACAGGCTCAGTCTTCTCCCTTTTCAATGTATATCGATAGCAGTCGGAGTTCATCTTTGATGCCTTCCAGGGTGTGCCCGTTGCCGACTGTTAGGTCGAGCCCAAGAAAAGCACCGGCCAGATAGACTGGAGCAACGATGTCCTTGGTGGTCGCATCGACATCAACTTGCAGGATCGCGTATGGCTTTTCGCTTCCGTCTGCAATTGCTGTCTCATCGGCAGCCTTTGCTGCGCTGAGCACACATTTCTGTGATTCTGTTTTCTTGCCGAGGATCGAACCGGCGTTTAGGACCTGGCCTTTCTCAATCGTCACCGAGTCTCGACGTACAGGCCAATTGCCTTGATGAATAAATTCTGGTTTCCAGGATGAAACCTTTTTGAAGGACGGATCGAAATAGGGCAATCAGGCTCCTTTGAACTTCAGACCGGAACGCTTCGCAAGATCAATCGCGGCGTCCTGCTGGGCATCAATCTTGTCTTTTTCGGATGCATCAGCAGCCGGCATATCGAGAGCCACGAGCTTGCGATCGAATGTGAACCTGGGATCCTCCTTCGGCCGATGCTTTGGTGCTTCACTTCGTCTGGCTTCCAGCAGGATCTGGACGGCGGCATCCTGCGCGGACAAATTCTCTTTGTCAATAAGGCTCTGACAAAATTCGTCAGATACCTGCCCCTCTGCCAGCTGGCGAATCGTGGCCTCACGATCAACCTTGGCCTTTGCGGCTGCAAGCCCGCGCTGCACTCCGATCTCGATCAATTCCGCGGCCACTGCTGGGTGCTTTTCTGCAATGAAACTTGCAGTTATTTCCTGGGTCAATTTATGTTCTCCAGTTTGTTCAATGACGCCTTCGAGCGTCGAATTTCCATCGATCATGCCTCGCGTGGTAGCTTCCGCGCCGACGAATACTGCACCCTGCCCAAATCGGTCCATGACCACCGCGCGGCTTACGCCTCTATTCCGGGCGATTTTCTGTACGAAGACCTCCGCCAGCCCATCAATGACCCGCTGTACTTCAGCGGCGCCCGCCTCTGTGCCCGGATCCTGATTTTTCTTTGGGGATTGACTTGAGACGAACTTCAGCTCGCCATCGGTTTTGTCAGATCTAAGGACAGATTGGACTCCGATGCTGCCTATGATTGCGGAATCGGATGCGTAGACTTTGTCGCAGGCACTGGCAATCCAGTAGGCTGCGCTCGCACCGGTACCACCGATGTAAGCGATTATCGACTTCTGACCGCGAGCGGCAAAGATATGATCGGCCAACTCACTGCAGCCCGATGCCTCACCGCCTGGCGAGTCGATATCGAGGACTATGCTTTGGACCTTGGGCGAAGCGAGCATTTCGTGGAAATCCCGAAGGATGTTCTCGTAGCTGCTCGCCCCGCAATGGTCAACAAGGAGTCCAGCGCGCTTGAAGAGCGGGCCGCGCACCGGAATGATTCCCACTCCTCCGCGAATGCTGGACTTGACCAGGTTCCCTGGCCTCTCGCCGATTTTTTTCTCAAGTGATTCGATACCGCCGTGACTCTGGGCAATTGATACCATTGTTCCCAGCGCGGCCTCAGTGATGGCCCAGGCTGATTCGGTAACGTAGTTCAGAGCAAAGGACACGTTTAACCCCACAGTTAACACATCCAGACCATAACTCGGCGACAGCTGTTCTATCAAGGTTCTGGGCGTTTACTGAGCTGTAAACAGCACATCTAAATTTCGGTCAATCCAACTGAAGCTTTTCGCTGGCAAGATCTTGACGAAAATGCTAAAAGTGTCGCCCTCAATTTAGGGGCAAGACCAAGTATGCAGTCTAATAGAATCAGTGCCATACAGAGTGATTTCCGAAGATGGGACCAAATGACAGATACGCTGCTCTGCTCCGAAATCCTCAATGTGGTCAGGGAAGCAAAAAGCCACAATGGCTCCGCAGCAAGGTTTCTTTCAAATTCACTGGTACCTAGACATTTAGAGCGTTGGATGGATCAGCGCTTTGCTGATCCAGGGCCTATCGCGAGACTTCCTTTTTCAAGAAGCTTTCTTCATCAATTCTTGCTTGATTTGTGCCAAGCGTTCGGTGAATAGATCATTTCTCCACATCACGTCGCTCTTGAAGTTCTCTGCGCCCGCTACAATGGAAAGATCTTTCCAATTCTTGAATTCTCCCATTGACGCAAGTTTGAACTTTTCCGCAATGTAGATGACATTCACGTCCTTCACTATTTCTCTTTCTGGAATGGGAATTGTCACATATTTGGACTTTTGTGTTATTGTTTGCCTCATTTCTGCTGAGGCCAAACTAGATAATTCAAACGCGACTTTTGGATCTTCTGCCTTGCACTGCCTCGTGAAAATTTCATCTACAAATTTTTTCAGCCGCGCATCAAGGAACTTCTGCAGAAATTCAGACTCATCGAGCGTTCGGTGCGTCCATATATTCGTCTTCTGAACAAGTTCATCCTGCTGTAGTTTCAATGCTTCCGTGAACTCATACGATATTCGTAGTGCGGATGGATGATAGTAAAGAATCTTGTACAGAGAGTTAAGGTTCACAAAGAAGTGATCAATAATGTGCAGTGTTTTAATCTGAGAAACGATTCCAACATTAAATACCCCGTGACGTAAAGTCAAAACGGGAACCAATGATCTCAGGAATCGGGATGGCTCAATCTTCCCATAGTTTACGCCTGCCATCAATGAATCCCTGACCATGTAGTCCATTCTATCAACATCGAAGGGGCCACTGATAAATATCGACAGCAGAAGAGTAATGGCCCGCTTCTCTTCAAAATGGTTGCTCGTCAAATAATCTATGAGCATTTCCTTGCGGTACTTTGGATGAATCATCATCGCAATATCCTGAGTAGTCTCTTTGGAATAGCCTAATTCCCGTGCTATTTCGTTCAAATACAGGAGCGATATGTTTTCATGTTTGAAGGAATTGGATTCTTTAAGAAATTTTATGATGGTGAAGTCAAGGTGAGTAAGTTCTTCTTCTGCTTTTGCAAAAACGAAATTCTCCTTTTTAAGGAGCTTTGCATCCTCAAATGTATGGGAAAAAGGACCATGGCCAACATCATGAATGAGTGCAGAAATTTCGAAGATGTCGCGCCAGTAGTCAGCGTCTTTTGAAAGTTTCTCCATTGCTTTTCTTGTGGTGCCGATTTTGAGCGATATATCCCCGATATCCTCCTTGATGCCACTAAATCGATCCCAATCGATTGTGAGAAAATTTTCAAAATTCCTCTTGGCGAGGCAATATGCGCCCAAAGAATGTTCGAATCTACTGTGCTGCATGCCAGGGTACACCAAGTAGAGAAGTCCAGTCTGCTTAATACCTCTGAGTCTCTGGAAGAGAGGCATTTTGATGACCTTAGCGGCATTGTCTGAAATCTCGATATCACCGTGTATACTGTCTCTGATTAATTTCACCATCGAGGGCTCCTTGTTTCCAATTCATTGCTGACATCGGAAACCGAGATCGTTTCCTCAAGAGCATTTTATCTGCTAGTTATGGATACAGCAGGCATCACGCTGTATGTAAATTATTACTTCAAGGTCTAATTTTCCTCTATGAATATCATCTTTTCACTCTGCAATTCTCTCAAATGTTTATCAAAGTTCCTCCCCTGACCTTCTACAATCGAGCGTCGAGACCGGATTCCATTATTGATTTCGCATTCGTTGGATTTCGATTCCTTTAGCGAGTCAACCGACTCCATCGCAGTCCCGGTCCATTGTTTTGCGAGGTATGCCTGCCGGGCAAGCGAAATCATCGAACTCTGGCGCATCGAGCAAACCTGCGCGCACAGCACCGGTAATGATCTATTCTCAGACTATTTGCAAGGCAATCGAGAATGCGTGACGTTAACTGATAGCCTCTCAACCCAAGTAGTTCGCCCAACAATGCTCAAAAAAGGGATTTGTGCGCTTGAAAAGAGGACCGCGAACCGGAATGACGCCGATCACCTCACGGAAGCTGGGACTTGATCAAATTGCGTTACGTTTCGCCGAGTTTTACTCAGCGATTCGATTGTCCCATGGCTCTTTGCAATAGGAACTATGGTCTCAAGACTGACCTCAGTTATGGTTCAGGTGAGGACGGCTAGCTTATGTTGCCAGAAAACACTGTTTTCGAAAACAATGGTTCACATGATCAATTATTACTTTGTGTAAGAACCAGGTGACATCTCTGTCATCAGGCGTTAGCAATGTTGACGTCAATCTCGAGCAGACTCGTCTCTATCTGCTTGGAAAATCTGCTTATTCAGAGCACTCAAGAACGCCCCGATTTTTGCATTAATTGTAGAATGTATGCATGACTATCATTCAGCACAAAACTCTGATTCAGTTGGAGTGTCGATATGAAGCCGAAGGATCTTCTGGGATCTATTACTACTGGACTATGCATTTTATTTGTCGGAACTTACATCTATTTTTATAGAGATATCGAGGAATGGAAGACTGAGGCATCTAGGAAGAAATCTGACATTGCTTCTGAAAGCGACACTGTCGCACGTGAGAAGATCCTTTCACCTGACAAGGTTTGCTTAAGAGATGAAGATCAATGCTACCAATTAGAAGCCCATCGCGCAGTAAAAATTGTGGTAAAGGATAGCAATGGTCGATGGACTCATGGCTCCGGAACTATATGGTGGTCTGATGATGGAGCTGCCGTTGTCATTGTAAGCAAGCACCAGATTCGAGATGCAGTTTATATTCGTGATGAGACGAACGATCTTGTTGCCCATAACTACAGGCTTTCGAAAGTTGGAGATATTGGTATTGTGGCTTTTGGTCCCATCGAAGGCAAGGAATTTGAAGAAATTGAGTTTGCTACCTCCTATCGTCCTGTCGAATATGTAATATGGGAATATTCAAGAGATGACTTAGCTGGATTACGTTTCAGCCCTCTTCCTTGGCAGCAGCAAAGCAGAAGGAATTTCTTATTAGCGTACTTGAGTTCAAGAGCTGGGATGTCTGGGGGAGGAGTCTGGAATAGTTTAGGTGAATTTGTCGGCCCGCTTTCGGGCGGAAACGATGTGTTTGGAATATCAGCAATCTCTTGGGCTTCAGTACAACAAATGGGGGATTGGCGGCAAGAGAAGCTGGAGAATGTTCGTGATGAAATTGCAAGTGAATAAGCAATTTCCTCGTGCATTGTACTGTTCAGTTGAGACTTTATTTAAGCGAATGCAAATTATGTTATCTGCACACCCTATAGTTCTCAACAATAATTCCCATCGTAAGGTTTCCTGATTCTCATGCTGTTCAATCTCCTTTGCATTGATATTGATACATCCGAAGAGCTTTATATGCAGTTGCAAAGCCATTGCGATTGAGGTCGCGGAAGAATTCCTGTGATGCTTGGATTTGCAGAAGATTGACGAATTGTTCGCAAACGGGGCGCGACTTGAACCGAGCATATTCAACACAATTCTTTCCATTATCGCATTGCTCCATGACGACTTTTAGGTCATTTCCGAACGGGTAAACGGCTGTGGAGTATGAAAGCGTTGACGTAAAAAAAACAAATATTGCCAAGCTCTGGCTTTTCATACGGGCCTCATTATTGATAGTGGCATGCTTGATTACAAGAAGTGATTTGTGTTGCTCAAGCATCTATGAAATTCAGGAAACCTGTTTGTCCTTTTCTCTTCTGTGTTCCGCCTCGGCTTCAAGTTTGCCCTTGTTATACGCTTTCGATCCTGCTTTAATGAATTTTAGTAGAAGCACAACCCCTAGGGCCGGCATACCGAAAATCATAATTATCACACCAATTTCCATCGACCCCATAATTCCCTCTCGAAAGATAATGGGATATGCCCAATCATGGATGCAGTTTCGGTATTTTGCTGGACAAACTTCAATTTATCACCGGCTGCGTAGAAGTGTATCGGCTTAGTCAACATTGTCGCTAACATTCTGTCGCTTGGCAGGATTGGATGTCACATTTAATGTCGCGCAAGCGACTGCCGAACCGGAAAATGGAGAATTCGGCGATATTTCTTGCTATTTCGTATGATTTCAGAATCAGTGTTTTAATACCTAGAATTCGTTTTAGCCTTTTCCGGTATTCTGGCCAAGTAAGATTTCCTCGTTTCGATAATCTCTTAAATGCTTATCAAAATCACGTCCCTGGCTCTCGACAATTGACCTTCGAGATCGGGTGCCATTCTTTATATCAACCTCGTTTGCCTTCGATTCTTTCAACTGGTCGATCGACTCCATCTCAGCTCCAGTCCATTGGGTTGCGAGGTATGCCTGCCGGGTAAACGGATTATCGAACCCTGGTGCTTCGAGTAAACCTGCGCGGACAGCATCATCAATGAACCATTCCCAGACTGGCTTGCAGAAGGCTTCGATAAACCAGGATCGCCAGACCTTGAATGATTTCCAAGCTTCGAGAATCGCCCCACGCGCCGCAGAGTAGCTCGATTGGAAGTGCTGGGTATAGACCTCATACGGCAGCCCCAGGCCGATGCCGATTTGTTTAATCACTGCCTGGACAAACGGGTCAAAATTGGGGTTGGGTCGGCCTGGTGCGGACCTGTCCACCTTTTCATTTGGCAACAGCTCCACCATCATCCCTGGACCGAATTTCTCAGTGTGACGCTTCTGATGGGGTCGCAAGGCTTCGGGAATGGCCGATTTCTGGCGAGCGGAAACATCCGGGGTCTCGGTGGTTACAAAGACCGTATAGCACGCGTTGATTGCAGCAGCCAGGATCTCGGCTTCACTGTAATCAGTGAGCTGCTTGAATTTTTGAACAACCGGTGCTAGGAATGGCTCCCCCCTGCTCTGACCCGGCAATCGCTTGCGAAAGACATGGAGCGCGACCTGGATCCCTTCATCGTCGAATCTCGGCACCCGGACGGCCCCAGGTCCTACACGAATGCCTCGCGGCGTTGTTTCAACGTGATAAGCGACCGGTACACCAGACTTGTCGAATTCTACCCCTTCCCGAATCTCGACATCCCTGGCACTGGCGAACGAGGGATTTTGAATCCTGGCGCCATCGATGAGCTGGAGGCAGATCGGCAGGATCGCGCCCGGCCGCTCTCTGTATCTGCGAATCACGAGGCAGTCGCCATCCAGCATCGTGCTGCGGAATGCCTGCTGCTCTATCTCCTGCAGCGTCGACTGACCATGGAAATCCGCAGTGACTTTTCCCATGTGCATCTCAAACAGCTTTTCAGCCTTCCGCTCGAAAGCCCGGGCGGTCACCTCAGAGATGCCAGCAAGCTCGTGGTCGATGCGTGCCTGTGGACGGAGTCCATCGCCAATGACATTGGTCGTGTAATTTTCAATAGCACCGCGCGCCAGAGACTCGTTCCGATCGAGCTGCCGGCACTGGTCCCGAAGCGCGCTGAGCGACGGAAGCAGCGCCTCATCAGCGCTGGATGATGGAGGATTCCACTCCTGGGTGGCTGGGTTCGCCCGTGAGGTTGAGCGGTATGGGGCCTCGACCCTGGGATATCCATGGCTCGAAGAGGCCATGAACCGGCCAATAACGCGCTGGAAAAGGGATGGCTTCGTGAGCTTTTCAACCGCGAACGGCATGACTCACCCCTTCCCCGCCTTGTCGCCGAATGGCCATGAGGAGCCGTCGCCGTTCAAGATAGAGATCCTTGAGATTAGCGCGGTGAACGCGGCGCCGATCACCGCTCACTTCGATTTCAACCTGCTGGCCACCAGCTTCGATGGCTTCGATGGCCTTTTCCACCGATTCAAGACGATCTTCAAGCGTGATCGCGGCTCGCCTCCTGTGTGAGATATGTTGCTAGTTGGTCGATGTCGGTCCCGAGCCAGTAGAAGGCTGCGAGCGCATATCGGAAGCAATCAAATGCGTGGTCAGCCACGCCCTGTGTTGTCTGGTAAACAGTTCGCCATTCACCGTTCACGGCCTTGTGACGAGTCTTTGGAGCAATGAGCTGGGTGAAGAAGTGACGTTTTTCGGGGTCATCCCAGAAGCAGCGGGGAAAGTGGCAGAACCCAGGTCCGTATGGGGTCGAGATTTTGTTCTCCTCGAAGAGCCTGACCTGGTTGATTGAGTGTGCGATCTGGGCAAAAACCCGAGCCTTGGTGGTGTTGGCGCCTACCGGATACACCCGCACCCCGAACTCGTTGTTCAGTGTCTGTCGGCCGATAACTGGAGTCGCGTCTCCCGGCATCCCCTTAATGCAGATAAAATTCCTATGGAACAGCGGGCCAACATAATCGTGAACAGCTTGCGTGTTCGCACCACCCGTATCGAATGCGGCAGCGGTTACGTCCAAATCAAAGCCAAGTGGATGCGGCCAGCGGCGATCAAGCTTCATCATGAGCCTGTCCCAGGTGTCCTTCTGGTTGGCGTCTCCATGGATTACACCGTAGTCCACCAGCCAGCTTTCCTGTTCGGCGCCAAAGCCTCTGATCACATAATCCAAATGCTGGGGATGCACATCAATACCAGATGTCAGCAAAAATATGCCTGGATCCAGCATTGTGCCGTCAGAGTCTTCAAGGAGCTTTTCCACTCCTTTGATGTCGATGGAATCTGCCGGATCTTCCCAGGCTTCACCCAACACATTATTGTGAAAGGCTTTGAGCTTCTGAATATCCTTCAGGGCCTCTACCCAAAGATTCCAGGCATCGTCCCAACTGAAAAATTGCGGCGCCGCATAGAGCGCGCTGAGAATGTAGCCCTTCACACGGCCGCCCGATCTATCCTCGGCAGTTGCGATCCATCGGCCGTTGCGGATCAGGAAAACTTTGTCAATGTTCCGATGGGGATGTCCGCAGCACTGCGCATGCCACTCGGTTTCGCCGCTGGCGGTCTCTGGCGGGCCTTTCATGTGGTCCCACTCGATGACGCCGAGCGTACCGCAGCCCCTGCAAGGGACATGGTACTTGAGCTGTTGGGTGTCCTCGACATCCCGCGTTATGGGGCACACGCCTTTGATGGTCGGCGTGCTCATTCGCAGGATTTTGCGGGTTTTCTGGTAGGTACTCGTGCAACCGAGAGCGATCGTTGAGGGGTCGCCTTCCCCCTGACAATCGGGGTCGTATGCACTCTGCTCGTCCAGGATCAACCGGCGTACGGATTGACTGCGCAGCTCGCTGCTGGACTTCGCCGAGGCAATATTGATGAAGCCCCCCGGGAAAGTCTTGATATCCAGGGTGTCGCGCTCTTTTTGCTTAACCTCCCCAATTTTGCCTTGCAGGTCCTTGCAGCGGCGCAGGATTGGGGAGAGCTTCTGCTTGCTGAATTTTTGCTTCGAGTCGCGGGTTGGGAATACGACCATCGCGGCCGCAGGTGATACTGTCGCCCCCCACAGCAGCCATGCGGTGGACAGGATCGTCAGACCAAGCTGCCGGCCCTTGCGAACGCGCACCTCTTCCACCCCGCTGTCGTCCTCGAGATCGCGCAGGATGTCGACCATGTACCATGTGTCGTCAAATCTGATGGGGCCCGGGCGCGGCGTATCCTCTGGCAGGATCAGATTCTTTTCACAATATTCCTTGATCCCGACGCGCAGGATCGGGCGGATGCCAGCAGCTAGATAAGAGAGGACGCCGCCGATTGTCTCACGAAGACCGAATTTTTCAATCCGCAGCGAGGACGCCGATCACGCTATCTGAAACGCGCCGGAGGGGCTCAGAAAGAGCTGCCTCGCGCAGTTGGCCTATGTCCATGGCCGCGAGATGCAGGAGGGCTTGGTAGATGTCTTCCGAGAGCTCCTTGACAAGCGCATCGGTGTCGTCGTCGCTGAGGCCCCTCGACAGGAAGCTGAACCGCATCTTTTCCGGGATTTCCTGCAGACGGTCGCGCATGTGGCGGGCGGCTTGGAACACCTCGCGCTGGGCAAGATCCAGATCAACGAGTCTGCCAGCATCTTTGAGCGCGGCGATCTGCTCGTTCATGGCTTGGTAGTATTCGTATGCCTGGCGGCTTTCTGCGATTGCGGGAAAGTTGGTGCTGGCTGGCTCTGTCGGCTTTTGAAGCGCCGGATCACGGACTTGGCTTGCGTCCCGCCCATTCTCCCATTCGAGGACAGCGCGGTAGATTTCAAAGCGCCGATGGTTTTTCATCGCGTTGAGGACGGATTTCGAAAGGCGTCCGGACGTTACGCCTTGGCTGATTGCGGAGGGTGTTACGCCGAAGATTTCGGCCAATTCAGAGGCACTTGCGGTCTTCTTCAGATGATCCTTTCTTGAAATATTCCTAAAATTGCTTCGCTCGGAAGCATTGTCAGTCAAGGCCCAGGAGGAATTTTTATTTTACTTTAGGCCATGCAATTTTGATCTAAAAAAAGAGGGCGGTTGATCGTCAACCGCAGAAGCCTTGTGGTGCCGGAAGGACCCAAAACACCACAACCCATAGTAGACAAAGGTTTGAAGCTGCTACCGCCCCAAATCCCTGTGTGACAATAGATTCATCATATGAATCGCTTGTATTTCTTGCAATGCAACATTTTAATTGATTGCGCAGCCAGTTTGTTAATAGCAGTGCTGCTTTTGAGAGTGATCTCTTCTGAACAAAGCGTGCACTCTGCATAGGGAAGGAATATGATTCTATGACTACTATCGTGATTGACTTCGTTGGAAAAATCTTCCTCTGTTCTTTGATCCCAGCGTCATTGAACATTCAATTGCTTAGAATCGTTCCAGCGCATATTGGATCAGATAACTGATGCAGACGCAAGACGTTTGTGCGATTCTTTGCAGAATACCCAAATATATTCTGGTGGATGGCGCTGCATGGCAACTACCTTTGATGAGCTCAGCAGAATGGTAACGAGTCGCGAAATGGAAGGACGAACGTTGGAATTCAAAGGCGCTCTGCCCCCTTCCAATGATAGGGAGCGAAAGGAATTTCTTAAGGACGTGTCAGCGATGGCAAATTCCATCGGTGGAAGGATCGTTTTCGGCATTGAAGAGGCCCGCGTTGCAGGCCAGAAGCTTGGCTGCGCCGACCGGATGGCTCAGTTTTCTCTGGGCGATTTGTCGAAGACAAAGGAACTTTTCCTAAACTGGCTTTCATCTGGATGCGACCCAAAGATACCTGGAATCACCATTTATGAAGTTATGAACCCGGCTGATCCGAACTCCGGATTGCTGGTTATTTCAATTCCACAAAGTTGGATTCAACCTCACATGATACGCGAGTCTGGCTTGTTTTATTTTAGGACAAGTGGCGGTTGTGAAAGGATGGACACTGCCCAACTTCGAGATTCAATCCTAACGTCCGAAGGAATTACAACAAAAGTCAAACAGTTCCATACCGACCGACTTGGCAAAGCATATGCGGGAGACATGCCGGTTTCTGCAAAAGCAGGTCCAACGCTTGTTGTTCATTGCATCCCATACGAAGCATTTTCGCGCCTACCCAGACGAATTGAGTTTCAGCAAAATTCGGACAGTTCCATTCTTCAGCCTCCAGGATTGGATAGCGGATGGAACACTCGTCGGAATTTTGATGGCTTACTGACATTTCCCGGCCATGCTCCTACAAGCACATATTTGCAGGCATTCTCAAATGGAGTTTTGGAGGGAATGTCTCAGCTGTTTTATGGGATGCGAGGTGGGGAATTGGGCGCGTATATTGTTGAAAGAACACTGGTGCGGATGTTTTCCACTGCTTTTAAATTTCTGTCATCGAAGCAGGTGGAACCTCCAATGGTTTGTATTGCTTCTCTATTGCACGTAAAAGGCTTATCAATCTCGGTTCCTACTGGTTACTGGAAACATGATCCCGTTGACCCAATCGACCGCGAAGTATTAATTCTGCCGGAATTGATTTTTGAAAAATTTGACTTGGATCTTCTTACAAGTGCGAACGGACAAGCACCAACTTGCATCAAACCAATGATCGATTCTCTCTGGCACGCCTGCGGATTTGAAGGGCGGCTTGATACCCGCTAGCCCACTCGCCTACAAATCAGTCACGGAATTCGATTTTCATATTCCTTTTGAAATCATCGAGAGGCATGACTTTGGATATATCCTGCAGTGATCCCAAGTCCAAGACGAATGGACTCCCCATTTTACGACCAGAAAAGATAAATCGAAACTCTCGTTCATCGGCATATTCGCTAGATTTGACGAATCCAATTCTGTCGCTTTGCACCATTCCATGTGCCGAGGAAAAATCTACGTAGGATACGAGACCCGCTTCTATATTTAACTTCTCACGATCCACAGCGATCAGAAGTCTTTCTTTGAATTTTTCGTGGTCGAAAATTACCCAAACGTGGTCACCGAATTTTGCTAAGGAATCTGGAACTGCAACAGAATTCTTGAAAGCTTCCAAATCAGTTTCAGGTATTTGCTTGTGGCTCCACTCTCCTGCATGTATCGTGTGCATGCAAAAGCAGGTGCAGTCCAATCCCACTGAAAATTTAACCACTCCTGTGAGCCCATTGCTGGAATCTATGACATGTACTTTATCTTTCGTGGTGATCTTCAAGGTAATTTTGTCAGATTGATAAACACCCTTCAGTCCTTCATCTCCGTCATGAAAGGCTCGCCCTTTGTTCTCTATGGAGCGGAAATAATTTAGACTGTTACAGCGAATTTTTCCATCAGCCAGCATATCCATATGCTCTTTTTTGCCTGCTTTTAGCAGACACATGATACGTGGCTCATTCTCTATCGATCCAAGTAGGTCTTTTTTAGAGTTCAATGGGAACCTCACAGTTATTCCAAATGGACATGCGATTGTTCGACAGAATTCAAACGGTCCGAAAAGTTCATCATCGCATCGTCAGTCGATCGAAACATAAGAAAACCTGAGTATATTGCTCTCTTTTTTTCAGTCGTGATGCGATCTGAAAAAAGAATTCCGGCCACATGTTCATACTTATCCAGGATTTTCTTTCTAAGAATGTCTCTGTTCTCACGAGATACGAATTGGTTATCCGGCCTAGCAAGAGGAGATTCGACGATCATAAGTCCCCGAGCGTTGTCGGACTGCAGCCTTACCTGATCAACTTTCCTTCTAACTTTTTCCGCAAGGTCTATGAAGACTTCTTCGATAGTGGTATTGTCAGGATCTCTTATAAGGAAGTAGCTTTTGTCTGCGGACGGCACTCGATGTCCGCGACGTATAGACTCGATATCCTGCTTTTTTACCATGCCGACAGTTATTCCAGCTGTTGACCATTCTTGATAAACACTGCAGAGCTTTCTTTCCTCTTCCATGTCGGATAATTCGATGATTTTAATTTCGCAGCCATCTACTGCCAAATCTACACTTTCGTCCTTTGTTACTCTTTCGATTCCGCTTATGATTTTCTTTCTGGCTTCCGCGATAAACTGGTTATTGACTTCAACCTGTCTTTCTAAATTCACCAATAACATTACGCGCTTTTCGCGTCTTTTAGCTGCTTCAAATGCAACCTTAGACGCATTGCGGACGAACTCCTCGCGGGCTTTTTCTCTGCGGAATCTTGGTACAAAGCATTCACAAACTATTGTTTGACCTTGATCGGTGAATAGGATATCGCCTTTGCGCCCGTTGTCAGTATCCGGTTCGAAAAGTAGATTTTCGACTCCCATACTTTGAAATCGCAATGCTTTGGCCAACTGAAGAAAGGCACTAGCAAAGCCTTCGGGGTCTCTTAAATTTGGAATGATGGTGGAGAATCCTGATATTGTGTGAAGTTTCTTCAAGCATCGAGCCAACTCCACGATTGAGCAGACGTTGAAATTGTTGGGAACCTCAAACCAATGAATCAAAGGGTGCACATTCGAGTGTGGCACGGGAGCCTGCCTGGGTCTCCGTATTTCTTTTTCGAACCATTCGAAAGACATCGCGCCATAAACAATTGATGCGGATTCCTCGACAATATTTGGAGATAGTTCGAGTTCGCGATTTACCTTCAATGCTTCATTTGTCCACCATTGCACCAGTTCGATGGGTGCCTTTGGTGGGCCGGACCAAGCGGAAAACTTTCGATTCTGCATATTATGCCCTATAACAGTTCGGATCTGGCTGATTTGCTTTGAAAGAAAAGCGTAGGAGCCTCACGTCAGCCATTCCAGCAGCATCTTACAATCTTTGGCGTGCCAGAGCCAGCCCGACCAACTTTCAGTTATAGATGTACCATAGGCGGAACCGGCAACATTGCAGCATGCCGATCGTCTGTCGGCAGCGCAGAAGCAATCGGATACCTCAGTTCGTCATCAAGGATAGTCAGCGGGAATTTTTCTGTTTCTAGCACAGTACGGACAGCCTTGAATCAGCATTACCTCGAACGACAACTTGCCACAGTCTTCACATTCTGTCCGCAGCTCGATCGATTTGAGCAGCATTCGTACCTGGGTTTCTGGATTCTGGATATTAGGGTTCAGCATTGATAGTTCTCCTTTGCTTGCAGCTTAGGATTGGAGCTACCCTTGGGCCAGGGACATCTTATGAGGTGGCCGGACATGGAACCAATGGCTCCAAAAGCTACCTAAAAAATGCAAGTTTTCAGAAGCTTGCTTTTCAAACCGTTCGTCGCAAGAATGTGCGGAAAAGGAACCCTGTAGAGGGAGCGTCCAATGGACTGGGCATTTGATGAAGCAAACAGAGATGCCGAAGTTGAAGCGGTTGACCTGCCCGAGTATGTAGGGCTGCGCACTGCGTTTAAGTTTGTTTGCCCGGCTGAGATTTGCAGATGCCTCTTGAATCACGCGATTCCGGAGAAACGGGTACCTTATTTCAGGACATGGCCGGGGCATAACCATCACCCAGACTGTGACATTGATGGTGCGCAAAAGCTCGTTTCCAAGGCACGGCGAGAGCGGCTTGATACTCGCGATGAGAAAAACTTCGCTGCCTGTCCAGCAAGGCTTGTCTTGAAAGTTCACCGGGAAGTAGTCGACAGCGAGGCCGCCGTATCAGGGAGTGCAGGCAGGACGAAAGCGGCAAGGGATCACCAAGGCGACGGTGAAAGCCAATCGTCTGGAAATTCCCGGCGCACAGTAGGGACAATTCGACACATTTGCCGTGCGTTTCTGAATTACCCACATAACCGTGATCAGAGCCTATCTATTCCAGGCATTGATGGCCATAGCTACCTTTCGGCCTTCAAAAAAATTCCATGGGAAGGTCTGGGACAATATCCTTCCAGGAAAATCTTCTATGCTCCCTTGCATTGGAGCAAATTCAAGGTAGATGAAAACTCGATTGAGATTTCACTCGACGCCGGATTACGGGAAAACAAAAAGCTGATCGATGGTCATAAGGTGATTGTAGATTGGAGCGATTGGAGCAAAGCGAAAAGGACGGTCCTGCAAAAGGAACTCGAAGGCCGACTGGAGGAGGCAAAGGAAGCAGCGGGTACCAAGAAAAAAGCGTGGCTCTTCTTTATCGGTGAGCAGGACTCAGCAGACAGACGGTACTTTCGGGTAGATGATTCCCGGTTAATTTGTTGCTTTGTGGACGAATTGATCTGGGTCTCCTACTGAAGCACTGTAGATAAGCTGGCCTTCGGCGGTACCCTTTGGTTGCGCGCCGATGACATACAAGCTTGAAAGCAGGTTAAGACCTGCCCCGGACAATTTTTCGGGTCTACATGAGTTGGCCATCGAAGTATGCTTTCGGTGCGCTGATACCAAAAGCGTACCGATGACACGGCATCCTTTTACCTAATGACTCGGCAGAGGCTGGTAGCGGTAAGCTGGTTACACGCCTTGCCAGTTCTGATTGGTCTTTCCGTCGGCTGCTGCTCAACGTACATCGGCTTACGAGATCATACTGCCCTGGGAATTAACATAAGCAGCCGTTTCATCCCGCCAAAGTACCCAAACACAGGGCAATATTTATACTTCGGGATTGCCTTATAGTAGTCGGCCTCCCCGCTTAATCCTCAGATATTGCCAAAGCCATGATACCAAATCATCGAAATCATGAAGTTGAAGGTCAATAGGTTGTCGTCTTGCTAACGACCATGCGTCTTTAGTATAGTAAGTGGTGGTGACCATCAGCACCTTGTTTGCCTGCTCATCAGCCTTGGTACCAAGAAGTTCCCTTACGACCCCAATTCTAATCGGATTACCTGGATTAGGGCGCTTGCATTGTATAAGGTACTTCTGCTTGATAATCTCACCATGAGATACTGCAATAATGTCTTTGCCGCCATCACGAGACTGTTTTGTTAGCTCGACCTTGTACCCAAATCCATAAAATAGCTCGGCCACTAGTTCCTCAAAATGGCGCCTGTCCATAGTTTTAAGCTTGTCAGGATTGTGAGCAAACATTTCAATGATTTTCAAAGTCACACGGTGGCTAACAACGTAAATATTATCAGCCTGCTTATCCAAAAGTGAGCTTGGAGGTTCAGGTGTATCAAGGTTTAAACTAAATTTTGATCCATAAGGGCATTGTTCGCTATGGAACTCACCCGGCGGAGTTCTGAAGTGTGGTCTGACCATCCTAGATGATGACCCTACAAGTATCAGATTCGCCCTACATATTATACACTCGTACGAACCTGAGATATTTGCGTCAGATGCCTTCAAATGTATATTTGCGTCAGATGCCGTCAAACGTATATTTTTGTCAGACGAAAAAGCGAAATCCATACCCCCCTCTCCTCCCGAAATTTGATCTTAAAATTCAAAAGGATCCGAGCCTAGTTCAAGCACTGTCACGGGCTATTATACAGCATAGGTAGCTGACATCATAGATTTTTTCTGATCTTTTGTTAACTGTATAGGCTCGATTCCACCAGCTAACTTCCTAATATAGGTGCAGGCTTGAATACGAGCCCTAGCGTGGCGGGTTTCAAGCCCCGGCAAATCCGTTACTAGCACCGTGCGCTTCACGGAAGCGGTGAGGACTGACCTCTCAAAATGAGCAGCCATTTGAAAATTAAGGGAGCGTTACGGGTTACTTCCCGGCAGTCGCCAGCCAGGGAGCATGAAGCCTCAGCGAATTGTCCAGAAATCGCCGGATAGCTTCGGATCCTCGATAAACCGGTATGGAAGATAGCCGTACCCTTCCTCGCCCCAGTCCTCGCCCCAACTGTTGCGGATGATCAGAGCCTGCTTCGCATCGTCATATCCAACGACGAGCACCGCATGACCACCTTCGCGCTTTTCGCCAGCTTTGGGCACTGGAATATGGCCAGTCTTCTTCACGCTCCGTCCATACATCGACGAATAGACAGAAAATCCAAGGACAATCGGATAGCCTTCATTGATTACTTCCCGGAACTGATTGAGGTCGCGACCAAGCCGCTGATACGATTTGATCCGCTCTTTCGCAGCTATCGCGATAACGTCATCTGAAGGCCTGACTGCGAATTTATCGATGTCATAGGGCCACTTGTCTTCAGGTGGATACCCCCAGGTGACGATGGCCTTGACGGTGTTGCGGATGGTCGCGCCAACATCGGTCTTTTGAGTCCCCTCAAGCGATCTGGTCGCATAGTAGATGAAAAGCCTTGCGGGCACGACCACAGGCATATCACGGTCGTACACATCGAGGAACATCGCTGCCGCGCCAGCAGCTTGCGCCGTGCAGGAGCCGAGATCGCCCTGTTCCCAGGCGCGGAAAAAGCGATTTCTGTGGTCAACTATTTCAGGGAAACTCTCTGCAGTTTTTTTGGAGGTAAAGCGGTGATCGCGTTCATCAGGAGTGTCAGGTAACCAGCCGAGCTTTCTTTTTTCGGTCATCAAATTCCTTTAAAAGCCCATTATCGGGCTTTTGGAGGATAACCCGCGCTGACCGTAAAAGCGAAGAACCATGATGTTTACAAAGCAGTGAACAATATCCTTTGTGTTTTTGAGTTGACGTGAACATCAAGCTTTGGAATGCCTCGCACGCCTGCGACGGCACAACGGCATGGCCCAGAGCTTTGATGCGATCCGCCTTGTGGGCACACCCATGAGCTACTCGACAAATTCTGGGTTCAGCGGTTCACCAAATAGGCTCGAAAGAAAGACTGTTCGTCTTTGCGCTCGAGACTCCGAACACAAAATCGAGGTCTTCGCCAAGCATAAGGGTTGGTGGCACGAGAATGCCTAGAATACTTATCCAGGGGTTGATAATCAGGGGTGTGAGAAAAAATTCGGAGGTATCCATGGATCACGTAGAAGTAAACCTATATCTTTATCGAAGCTGGGCAGAAGCACTTGCCAGAATTGTTCGAAGAGTAAGCCCAACACATGCAGAATCACTTGCCCAGGATCCTGATGAACACACATGTTTGAAGGGCGCATTTCTAGAAATTAGTGAAGCATTGCAAGAAGTTGGTATTTAAACTGAGGTTAATGCCAAGTAATAGTCCTAAATTTTTCAGAAAGCGAAACGCACGACTCGCACGGAGCTTTCTGCTTTTATGTATCTGTAATTGTGATGAAATTACTGACAAGAAAAATTAACTGAAACTAGGCAAAGTTCGACCCGAATTTATTACATTATCGGCCAGAGATCATTTATATCTCGCCGTCTGGACCCTGCTGACCATGATCTAGAGTTGGACCATGCTCACAGGGGATAACATGAGAACCTTCTGCTTCCTTTCTTTTCTAGCCCTCTCAATTTCCAGCTGCGGTTCTAACAATGGCAGTTCTAATTCTGGCGCAGTGCAAGGGGCAAGTGGCATATATGCCTTCCCCTTCTCCGGTCTCGTTGATTTCGGAACTCCAATAAAGCGAAACATAATCGATTTTGAATTCGAAATAGAAGACATTGTAGCCGTTAACAATAAAGAAGAAGTGAAGGCAATTCTTACTCCAAATTTGAAGAGAAGACATAATCTTCATGATCATCTTAGCGACCAGGATGCCATAGAAAAAGTCTGGATTCCCAGCGGAAGCTACGAATACCTGGAAATTAGGCTCAAAAAATGGCCGGTAGCGATACTGGAAATGGACGGCGGCGAACAAATTCGAGTAATCAGCAAAAGCATAAGGCGCGTACTTGATCGAAGCAGCTTTACTTCCAGAGGGGAATTCTTTAGCATTCAGCTTTACACGGACCAGCCATTTCCCTTGACCACTGAGAACGGGAAGAACATTTTTGCTCGCACAAAGAAAAACGATTCCAGCGGAATCACTCTTGCATCGTCACAGCTTTCGCAATGTAACTATTTTGCAGCTATCCCGAGTAAAGGGACATTTTCCAGCTTTGATGAGGCACTCTCTAATGCCAGTCCTCGCGATATCATTCTTCTAGGGCACCAAGCTCATGGGGCGCGCTTACATATTTCTCAAGCTAATGATGTTGCAATCACCACTGATTGTGACGTGACAGTGGATTCCATCCACTTACAGAAGAGCAAAAACTTAGTTTTCTCGAAACTCGCGGTCATGCCATCTTTGCCAGATTATCATGCGGTTATGCTGCAAGGCTCTCAGTCTCTAAATGACAACATCATCATTAGCGACCTCAAGGTATACGGAGAAAAAGGAGGAGTGGACGGAATCCACGTTGGCCCACACAATAAGAATGTGAAAATTATTTCGTCCACTATCACAGGATTCTCCGGGAGTGGGATAGATATCCATAAACTGAATGAAAATATCGAGATTATTGGCAATAAGATTTGGGAAAATAGTGCATACGGCCTTGCTGTTGACAAGGGTGTAGGATCGAACGTTCTGATCTCAAACAATCGCATCGAGAGAAACGGAATCACCGGGGTCTCTCTAAGTGAAGATCTAAGAGTTGTAGTAGAATTCAACACGATCGTTGACAACGGGCAGTCTGGAAGCGGATACGGAGTTTATGTGGTTGGGCACAAACCTGAAGAAGTAATTGCCGATGAATATTTTTTATCCAGTAATACGATCATCGGAAACAGAGGAACTGCCGTTTCAGGAAAAAGCACAGCTAACCTTGGAAACTATGATCTCTTCATGACAATAAACGACAAAAATAATATTGTCGAATCAGAAGCGATACCCCAAACGATTGATTCCGATATGCTTGGGCAGCAAGAGAAATTCTTGTTCTCTGATGACAACGTGAGGATCACTCTGCCCTTGTCCGCATCGAGCAACGCTGCAGACATCTCCGTAAGGTCTTTGGCAACTCAGGAAATATCCGGAGTTGATGCTGACACGCTTATTCCTGGCATGGCATACGAATTTGGTCCCAGTGGAAAGACTTTTGAAACCCCCGTGGAAGTCATGTTTGAATATGACGATGAGATTTTGGCATCACTTGGGATCTCTGACCCGTCAAAGGTTTATTTGAAAGAATTTGACCCGAACTCCAATACCTGGAAGTTGACGAGCACCATCCACGATGAAGAGGCAAAGGTTATTATTGGCTATATCTTCCATTTCTCCACATATGCGTATGGGTTCAGCGACCCAAGGTGGCCTGCACATGACCCGAGCACAGTACCACGACAACCCCTGAGATTTCCCGTAAATGATGCACGTCCAAAAATACTGGAAGATCGCTATGAAGGGAGCGCTGCCGATCGTATAGCCATGGACTATCCCTGGGCACAGGCCCCAAATGGATGCAGCGTGGTGGGATCGGCAGTTCCTCAGATGTTTCCGGATTTTGCGGAAGTCTGCAATCGACATGATCGATGCTATTACACATTCAGAACTCAATCATGGAGCGTTGAAGCGTTATCCCGCGATGCTTGGAACAGCTGCAACCAAAACTATACAGCAGATTTGTTGAAAACTTGTAACCCATTCTATACTAGAAAGAAAATTAAGGTCAAAACGGTAAGAGACGTCCTTGGGACGATCGTCGAAGTCTTCAAGACCGTGCTTGTAAAAAATGCCACGTCAATAGCTTGCGTTTACTCAGCGAGAACATTAGCCACAGCGGTAAATTCAGGAGCAGTTGGTCCCCTCTGCCCAGACGGGGGCTGTTATGTAGCGGCACAAAAGAAGCAACTCTTCTATCAGCAATGGCTCGAGAAGGTTGTCCGCCAGCCCCATTGTATGGTTACTGGCAAACCCGATCAACTGACATTGACAATTGACTCGTGGGACCAGCCGGAGTTTCACGACGTAGATCCATATTTCAAACTCGAAGACGGCTTAAACTCCCCGGGAGTCGCATTTGCTCAAGTGTCTTATAATCAATGGCAAGGAACAATAGATAGATTGGGGGAATTCAATTTTAAAGTCAGAAACTTGTTTACGGACGAAACTTCGGTATGTGGTGTAGTCATCTCCGAATTGCCCCCAGAACTCCTGCCGTTCGGATATATCGATGTTATCTCCGCAATAGGCGGTTGTCCTCCTGAATATGAACAATTATCAGGCGATCTAAACGAAGGGGCCGGAGGCGACTACATTTATTTCTGTGGCAAGTCTGACAAGAGCGTTAAAATGGTTACTGATGTTCAAATAGTTGGTGGTCCAGCCGGCGCTGATTGTCCTAACGGATACACAAAGGACCACCTCGACCTGAATAACGGTGCCGGAGGCTGGTATATCTTTCTTTGCAAGAATATAGATTCAGTTCTGGACGGAACGATAAAACCCTTAACAAGCCTATACACTTATGCAAGCCGCGATTTTGGTAACCAGTGCGCAGATGACCATCAGTGGATCGATTTTGATCTCAATGTTGGTGCGGGAGGCAGGTATATCTACTTGTGCAAAAAGTAGAAAGGAATGAAATTCATTGACTAGCACAATCGGCGTATCGGAGTTAAGATTTTTGTCAAAAAGGCCGATCATTAGTCTTGGATTTGAAGAGGAGTTGCAATGGCATTATTTAATTACGATATAGCAGGCCCCTCCCTCATATGCCTAATGCTGTGCGCATGCGGAGAAGATGAGACCAAGCAGTCCCTTCAAGAGCGATTCGAAGCGGTTTATGGCTACACTGATTGCCAAGGCGCAACTATTGGCACTGCACTGACTCAACAAACCTGGACCACAGTATTTCACACGTATGCTGCAGGCTACCTTCGCCAAACAGAAACAACTTTCTTGGACGAGGAGTGCAAGTCCTCATACACTTCTCTAAATCGCTGGGCGACATACAGCATTCTGAGCTCTTCAAATGAAGGGACAGGAGAGATACACTTGGAGATCAAGACCCGAAGAGTGCTTTCATACACGAACGAGAATGCTCCTCCAGAACTGCCTGGCGTAAGTGACATCAACTGCAATGTTGAGATGGGAGACGATATTCGCAAAGAGGAATGCAAGACCTACTTTGACGCTAGCAGTTTTGTAAGTCGATATGTCACTTTAAGCCTTGTTGCAGGGGGTCTTCAGCCATTCAAAGATATTGACTCGGCAGGCACCACTGAGGAGACACGAAGCACAGAGCTGGCTCCATACATCTTAAGCGTTCTTGATCCGATTGACAAATAACAGCGCCCATCTTGCGCCGGCACAGCGCCATTGCCCTTCCATGCGGCTTTTTCCGTCGTGCCTTTGCCAGCAAATGGGTCAAGAGACCAACGGCTGGGTCATCCAGGATGCAAAGTCCCTGCGGTTGAGCATGTTGGCCATCCTGGTGGGAACAGATGCTTTGCGGTAGGGTCCGGGCTTGAGAGATGATGGTCCATGCGGCATCGCCCTTGACCGCTGAGTCGGCGGGATATCGCTCGATTTTACAGTAGGCGACGGTCTAACCCATGGGACAAGGGCAAGTGAGAGGCCTCCATACCCGGAAAAAAGATCCAGGCCACTAAGCAAGCGCTCCCGCTCCGATTACACAGCAGGTTATTGTTCTAATACATTCTCCTTTTTCATGTTGCCGATTTGCTTCTTTGCAGCAGGGGGGAAAGCCGCGTTTGCCTTGAATTGGATGACCTTTGCAAGCTGCGCGGATTCAGATCTTATTTCAGCATCCAGAAGTTCCAGATCTTCATCAATTCCCCCAAGAGCGATCAGCATTTCAAATTCGATTCGGTTAAGCGCTCGTTTCAGCAGCCAGTGCCGCCGTTGCAACGCCGGATTGTTTGGCTCAATTTTTTTAGCTGTTTCGAGTGCGAGTGACATTCTGGTAATCGCTCCCTCGATCGTAGCCAAAGTCTCGCTCCTGACTTGTACCTCTGTCTTGAATTTGTGCATCATGGTCCTGCTCTTGGAAGTGTTAGGCAAGCAATTAAAAGACGACAGTCCTAATCTATTATTGCGATTTGTTGAGGAACATTTTCCAATTTTTTATGAGCCTCTGCTCACTCAGAGCGGCTTATATTACCGCCCTGAGCTCACCCTTGGTTTTCAAATTCCCGTTCAAAATTGCGGTCCACAGATCTGGACACCTGGTCAGAGAAATTCCAGATCGGTTTCGTGTGTTTCTCATCCTTCAGCAGGTATAACACCCGCAGCTTTCCCTTGCCGGCGCGCTGGAACAGTCCGACCAGCGGGAACGGTTTATATTTTCCATCAGTCGAAAAATCTGCCTTGAAAACATCGGGACGGCTGCGGAGCGCCCTTGGCAGCATCATGCGTGGAATCGGCGAGGATTTCGACGGGCGAGCGGAGGATGGGATAGCAACATGACCGTCAGGTTCCCAGGTCTCGCCCTCCTCCTGCTTCGCCATATATGGGTCAACGTCATACACCCTCGCGGTCAGAGTCGACCGATTGGCGGAATCCGCCCGGATCCCTTTTTGAACCCAGGAATTTCGGAGCGTAAATCGCGTGGGCATATCCTGACGGATATCGTCGGCGGCCTGACGCGCAGTCGCGGTTAATGCTTTGGCGACCTGCGCCCTCTCAATCTGGATCCGATCGGCGGCCCATTGCTCATCGATGTCGACGACGATACTTAGCATAGGCGCTCGATCTGCTCTTCGATCAGCAGCGCGCCGAGACGCGCAGCCTGGTCGGTGGCGGAGAGTGCCTGGAGTAGGCATGTCAGAGAAAAGCGGTTTGGCAACCGCTTGCCTTGTTCAATCAGACAAAGGTGTCCGGGCGAATACCCGGCAAGCCGCGCAGTGGTCCTGATCGAATACCCTTTTTGCTCTCGCAGACGTTTCAAATTTTCCCCCACCCGCCCCGCGATCAGCGAAGCACCACATGCATTTTTGAGATCAGGAGCATCACCAGCCCCATAGCTGCCGCCATTGCGATAGCCAGTGAAACCATGCTGCCGACAGTCAGTCGGCGTCCGCGAGACGTGAAAATGGGCTCGGGTTCCGGATTGATGAGGATGTTGGCCAAAAGCCGGTTTCTAAGATCGGTTCGCATTCGCTTCCTCGATTACTGTTGAATTTTCATATCTTCCATCATTCAGGGGTGGGAGCGATCCCCCACCCTATCTTATCAGGACGCCGCGCAGGTCAGATATACACGGTTGTCCCAGCTGTTCCTGGCTTTTGGATAATCTCTTCGGGTGCGAAGGAATTCGTGCCGCATCCGGCAGTATGCGGAGACGAACCGAAGCTGATCTTTCTTTTGCAGCCTTTGCAACGCCGATTTGGTAATGGGACCAACAATGCCATCTTTTTTCACGTTGAATCCAATAAGGTTCAGAGCTTCCTGAACGATGAGCGGGTTGTCACGAGGGTGATGAATCGCACCATCAAAGACGACCAGACGCGCTTTCTCCGGATAGCTTGGAAGGTCGGCAGGCAGCCAGTATTCATCCCAATAGATTTCCTTCGCTTCGTCCCGAGTCAGATCCTTGATGCGTCCCTTAAGTTCGGGATGAGCCCTGACGCTGATCCCCATATTGGTCTCGCCGCCCTTATCCCAAGGGATGTTGGCATATCCACCTTCGATGTTGTCGATGATGAAGTCAATTATTTCGTCGAATGTCTTCATGCGTGTGTCCCCTTGTCAAGAAGGAGCCCCGAAGGGCTCCCTTGGTGTGTTTTCAAGCTGCCGCTGGCTGGTCCTCGAGGTAGTCTGCAACCTTGTCGGTTACAAAGCGGATCAGAGCAATGGCCTCTGAACCTGAGAGATCCTGCACCTCGGCTGGTACATTGCCGGCTCCGCTCACAGCTTCCAAAAATGTCTTCTGGAAATCCGATGTGAGTGCAAGCGATGCCAGATCCGAAAGCTGAAAGCCATCCCCAAGCTGACGCTTCAGGGCTTTTGCAATTGCTAAACCGAGGTTAACGAAATCCAGCGTATCCTTAATGCCTGTTTTTTCTGTCACAAATTCTCCGAAAGTTGTTCATGTTCATCAGTGATTCTCAGGGGGCGCCTTCAAGCGCAAACGTCGGGTTTGGCAGGCTCCTTTCGTTTCTGCGTTGGATCTCCTGGTTTATGGCCCGGACATCAGATCGAATTTTCTTAAGGAAGTCGTTCGCCGAACTCGTGAACGATTTCTTGCTGTCAGTCAATTCCGCTTCGGTGGCGATACGCTGCGAGAGCATCCTATGCAGGTCTTCGGTCTCAAGACCGTCCAGCTGCTCTATGCTCAGGTTTTCGTGGTCTTCAGCAGCATCTTCAATTTGGTCAAATGTCATCATTCCTTTTTCCTCTTGCTTCGTGGATATATGATTCGAGTTTTGCCAGGCTGGCTTTCAGATCCTGAACCTCGCCTTTGTAGGTAAGATCATAGAGCGTTTCGAGCCTCATGAGCCTGGTGGAAAGCGATTCGACCTGATCTTTGACCTTGTCGAAGCTCTCTCGGAGACTCTTCAAAGAACCGATGAGAAGCACGGTCAGCGGGATACCGCCCGAGGCTCCGGCGGCAAGTGACTGCAATAAGTCAGGATTCAGGTCCAGTCTTCAGACCTCACGATCGATTGCAGAGAGGCGAGCGACCTGCGCTTCAAGTTCAGCGATTTTGCGGTCCTTCATTTCGATTTGTGGGCGCAACCTGGCAAGTTCATGTGCATCATCCCAAAGCTGATTGTAGGCAGCCCAGCACTCGGGTGTGTCCATGACCTTGACAAGTTTGATTAGCCCCGCTTTGGGAACAAAAAGTTCGCCCGTGGCAGTTTTTTTCACGTTCATTCTCCAGGTTTTGAGTTGGTTTCGTATGACCTTGGCTGACACTCCGAGCTGTCGCGCCGAAGAAAATAGTTCGATCTCTGCTGCATCGCTACTCCGGATGTGATCAATTAGCCTCATTAAAAACCCTCTCGACATGGAACATGTCATTGAGAAAAGTCATTGGATTCGATTTATTCAAAGCGAACAGGCTCCCTTCGTCTGGCATGAGCGTGTTTTGGTACGCAAGTACCCCTGCTTGCATGATCACTGCGCTGTGGCGAAGAGTTTCATTTGTAACGTCGCTCGCAGTGGACTCATCAAGAAGCATTTTTGCTGTACCGGCAAGCGACCGTGTTCCGTGCTGCATTCTGAAATGCTTGCGCTCGTGTGGATTCATCTCGTTAATAGACTTTTTAGTCCGTTCGATTGTAACCACGGGGTTTTTGAATATGTCGGTAGTTTCGTGGCGGTGGAACTTGATCTCAAACCTTGGCTTCTTGCGATTCTCCCCCAGCGACAAGGCATGGGTTGCCGCCTCAAGTCGCGCTCGAAGCTCACTCATTTCCACTTCCAGTTGCACAGCACGTTGGACTGCCTCATCTCGCGAAACTTCCGCGTTCGCCAGCTGTAATTCCAGCTCGGTCAATCGCGCCGAGTTATTCCAAAGCTGGTAATAGATCGCCCAGGATTCGGGTGTGTTTATGAGCTTTAGAAGCTGCTGAACGCTGGACTTTGGAACAAACGCGGCACGTTTTGCATGAATAAGAACCACGCCCGCGTCTTTCAAACCGCGCAATGAGTGCTGTCCCAGAGGGGCTGTAGTTATGGCATGTCTATAAATGTGCTTCCAGACGTTTCGTTCGCTGATATTCACCATGTCAGCCACCTGACCCACAGTGAGACCTTCAGTCTTGCCGCTTCTGATCACATTGATGATCGATCGTTGGCCTTGAACGAATAGCTCCTGCGGGATGACCTTGATATCAACCAGCTCGCCAGGTTCGCCTGAGGACTGTTGCGCTGGGGGGACGAGTGCAGAATTAGTCATTGCTTCTCTCCTTCGTGGTTCTCTTCATGCTGCGCACATAGCTTCCCACAGAGCTTGCCCCGATACCGGAACTGCCTGCCTTGCGTTGGCAGCGGCAGGGTGCCGTCTGACGTAAAGCTCGATCCATCCAGGAACACCCGGCGGCGCATAGAGCTTGATGCTGCGGCCATCGACGATCTGGCAATCGTCACCCCATAGGACACCTGATTGGGTCGCAGCATCGGCGACCAGCTTCCAGATGTTATCCGCGTCAGGTTTGACATCGACATAGACGGCCTTTGGCTTGGACTTTGGCCTGGTCTTGATAGCGACGATGAGGACCTGCAGCGGGCCGCGAAGCAGATCGCCCTGGTATTGGGCACGGATGAACTCTGCGATCTCGTCCATTCGCTTCCTGGTATCCGGGTGCTTGAAAACATGCCCACTTCGGGTCCTCCTCGCTTCTTTCTTGCCTTCCGGCTCGACTGGTATGATAAACTTCGTAGTATCAACACTCTGTTGCTTGACGTTGACTTGTGCCCGGCTGCTATTTGAGGTCGGGCTCCTTTTTCAGAATGGAATGTCCGCTGGGAAATCCTGATTGCCGAATTCACCTTCAATTCTGAGATTGCGTCCACTTCCTCGATTGCCACCCGAGACCTGATCAGGAGGCGGCGACTCTTCACGCCTTGTACCGAGGAACTTGACTTCGTCGGCATGTATTTCGGTTGAGTATCGTTTGGATCCATCTTGCGCATCCCATGACTGATGCCGAATTTTTCCCTCCAGGTAGATCGGTGAACCTTTCGTCAAATACCTGGAAACATTCTCGGCCTGCTTTTTCCAGACCACGATATTGTGCCATTCAGTTTTCTGGTGACGCTGACCGCTCTCGTCGGTCCATTGGTCAGTCGTCGCCAGAGAAAACTTGCAGACCGCTGTTCCGGTGTGCGTGAAGGTCAGCACCGGATCCTTGCCCAGGTTACCAACCAGAATTGCCTTGTTAACGCTGCTCAGATCCTGCCTTCCACGGGTTGAACCCGGCTATGGCGGCCACCATCATCAGCTGTTGAGCTTCGAGGAAGCAGACCGGAGAACACGTTTCAAACTTGAACTTAATCTCATCTGGGCGCATCCGCTTTCGACAGATCGGGCAGCGGGGACGCTCCAGGTATTCCCGGAACCATTTGATTGGGCTATTCATAAAGAGCCCAATTGTCAGTCGTTAGGTTCCGAATCTCTGCGAGTGGTTCGCAAATTCGATCATCGGCGTCCGCCAGCATGATGACTGGTTTGAAGGGACGACCGAGCAGCTTTTTCAGTGCATCATTGTCCACCTGCCAGGTATTGCCCTTAAGGTCACCTGCTTGGTTGAGCAAGAATGCATACTGCCCACGGGGCCAGTCCCGCTTGCGCACCTTGCGGCCTTTTTCCAATTGCTGAAGTGCCCACCATGCATTGTGATTGTATTCCTTGTCGAAAGGCGAATCGGCTCGCAGGAAATCGCCGAAGAATTGGATGTCAGCCGTCCATGGTTTTTCTGATCTCATTTGTCCACACATACAGACTCCTTGTTGAGAAACAATATTCAGCCACCGCTGGTGTGCCGGCGATGTCGATGCTTTCAGCCTTCAGCGTGGGGTGACACCCGATCGGCGATGATCTTTTTCAGCTGCATAAGCAGCTCGTTTTTGGGATATCCGTTGAGGGCATCGATGATGTCAGTCCACTCGTCCTCGGGCACCGATGCCTGCTGAAGCTTCTTCTGGATCCATTCCTTGACCTTCGGATCGCTGGTTACGACGATGTCTGTGACCTGACGAGGCGCTGGCTGGGACGATTGAAGCACTGCAGGTTGTTCTACCTCGGCCTCCATCATTTCCTCACGGATATAGTAGGACGATAGTTCCTCAGGGAATGCCTTACGCAGGGCCTTGGCTTCCGCACATTTCTCAAGCATCGTCAGTGGCATTGTGTCCCAGAGGGATTTCTTTCCGTCACGCGAGGTTTTGTAAAATTCGGAAAAGTACGCGGTTGCGCTGAATTCCCGAACCTGCCCCTGCACAAACTTTTGGACCGTGATAGTGGCCTTCACCGGCTTCCCGGAATGGTCGGCGGCAAATTCAAAGAGCGCCGGCAGGATGCCGGCATAAGCTCCGGTGCGTCCTGCGATCAGCCGGTAGGCGTCGATTGAAAGGACGATGGAGGCCCGGCCACCCACCTTGATGAAATAAATATGGCGGGCTTCCGGGTTCAGGCCCCTGGTTCGGCAGACACCAACAAAATGATCCCTTTCCTCCGGTGTCGCGTCCTTCGTATAGTGCTGAGTCCAGTATGCGATGCGTTCCGGTGTGATTTCGTCGCGATTAGAAACCGCTGGCAACATTTTCAAATTCCCTTTCGAGTTGAGCGATCAGTTCTTCGTCCGCCATACGTTCATCGATCTCGTAGTCCTCGGCTGCGGGCTTCGGGGCGAAGCGGGGCAACCCCAGAGGGAGGATTTCCTCGGGGAGCCCCGGCCAGGATCCACTTGCCTGGCAGCGCCGAAGGAAGGAGAGGTTTCGGCGAATGAATCCGCGTCCCAAAGCGATTTCATCCGCCGTCGCATCGTAGGTCGCCACCAGATGGACAGGTGTGGATCTAACGGCGAGAAAAATATAGCGTTCCGGTTTGATGCCGGTGGTTCGGTAAATGCCATCGATCGTCATCGCCGCCGATACGAAGTAGCGATGCTTGTAAGCATCAGACTGAAATTCGTGATGCAACACTTCCCGGGCGGTCTTGAAATCAACGACGGTCTTCAGATCTGCCGACACCCAATCAGGTCTGCACTTGCAGAGGCATCCTGTGCGCGGGTCGATCCAGTAGAACGAAACTTCGTTGCGGCCCGGCTGCGATAGGATGGTCTGCGCAGGCCTATAGGCGTCGACCGCCTTTTTCATGTTTTCGACAGCCTCAACTTCGTCCGGCTGCAGGCAGACCTTGTTCGGGTGGCTGGACTCGAACTCTTTCCAGATCTTGGTATTCCGCGCTGCATCCGGGCCGTCGATATAGAGATGTTCAAAGGTCCCTTCCATCTTGCAATGCAGGGCTTTTCCGATCCGCAGGGCTTTGCTTTCGCTCTCGTCGCCGAGATGATCGATAGCGTACCGATAGACGGCGGCGGCTTCGTCGAGTTTTACGAGCCCGGTTTTGGAAATTCCGGGCGAGCGATGATAAGCCTCGATATCGAGGGTCGGATAGATCCCAGACTGCACGTTGTTCATCCCTGTGCTTTGACGCGAAAAGGTTTCGTCGAGACCACCTCGAAGAAGTGCTTCTTGCGCTGGCGATCTGTTACGACCACCTCAGCCTCGTCTTGAAGGTCAAGATCGAAGCCGCTCTTGCAGGATTTTGTCAGCAGCCGGATCGCTGCCTGGCATGGACTTCTGGCCTCGATTGGAACATCGACCAGATCCAAATCGGAAAGAGTTACTCGGTAGATACTCATGGTCCGGCCTCCACCTCGAGGCGCAGACATCTGAAAGAGTAAGACTTACGGACGTCATTGAACCTCAGAGTGAAAAACGCATCCCCCGGTATCCAGGGGAGGCGCGTATGTTGCAGAGTGCCCTTTTACGGGACATCCAGTCGCTCGTACTGAAAATTTTTTCATATCTTCTCCTCTGCAACTTGGGATGCAGCCTCCCGCTGGAGGCCACGTGGTGGATGATATTCATGGCTTTGGCGTCTCACCCATCCGCCGTTCACTGATGCGAATATACTATCGCGGTTTTAACTCATCAAAAGAAATCGTCATTTTTTGCGAAAATAAATTTTGCAAAAGAGCAAAAAATTCCCGACAAACGTCCTCGAATATCATGCATCTCTCACCTTTCGGATAATAATAGGCTCAGAGCGTTTGGGTGTGGATGGCTGCTTCAGGCTCTCCTTGCTGACTCTTGCCTTCGACCTCTAATTGGAAGCCCGCTGACGCTCTTTGAGAAGATGGGACCAGCGGTCAAGATCAGCTCGATATATCACGCAGAGGAGTTCCGGCAGATTCCGGTGCGCTCGCTTCATACGCTTATAGACCTTGAAAAAGGCCTTCCAGAACGAGCGGCGATGCTTATCACGCAACAGCAAGCCTGGCGACGAGATGACGAACGCATGCAGGTCCGAAGCCGCCGCCAGCTCCTCCTGGGACAGCATTGCAGCAGCACCCAAAAATCTCACCGCCCAGCCCCGGTGGATTTGAGCAGGATCCGACAGGCGGGGCAGGATTTCCCTAAAGGCCCACTTGCCATGGATTTCCAGAATCGCCATATACTCGAGCGGCGATAGCTGAATGAAAGGGGCATATCCCAGTGCCTGGGCTTCTCGCACAAAGCCAGAGAAGGGCTTACTGCCAAGCGCTGCTTGTTCAGACGGCGGCATGCTTGTCCTCCTCCTTGACGATCCAAATCTTATGCTGACGCATGGTGAAATGAGGGAATTCCGAAAACTTGAATTTCTTTGTCTTCTTGCAACCGATCGGGAGTACTTCAAACTTTGTGGTGCCGACCTTGGTCAGAATTGCCTCCTTACCTTTGATTTCAAGTCGATCTCCAACGTCAAGGATGCGCGCCACGGCTGCCGTGGATTTCGATGTCTTTGCCTTCTGGCTTGGTGTCGTCTTTTGCGTCATAGAGAATGGGTTGGTGCTTTGGCCCAGGTCCGACTTCTTCGTCTTGCGCCCATGAGCCTGGTTGAACGTGCTGATCGCTTCACCCTGCACTCGCCTTGGTATAGGACGCATTCTCAAACGTTTGTAGCCTGACTCTGGAATCTCGTCGGCTTCGGGTTCCTGGCGTGCTAAGGGGACATTGTCCCGGTTCATGGAGTAAGAAAATTCGCGTAAAACTCGGTAAATCATACACACCTCAGAATGGAAATGAGCCGCTGTTTGCCGACAAAAGCTACTTGGATATATCGACTATGGGCAGGTTTCCGTATTGCAGCTTTCTCTCCTCAAAAAGGTTTGCGGGCAAAAATAGTGACCCGCCTCGGTCAAAGCTTTTGAATATTTCAAACCAACGTGATCAGTGACGAAATATCGCAAATGATAGGGCGAAACGCGGTTCGGCTATCATTAGCTCACATGAGCTCGGGACAGCTCCGGATAGCTCACATAAGCTCGTATCAGCTAAATTGAGCGAATCGAACGAACCGCAGTTCCCAGGTCGATTCGGCGAAATGGGGAAGCCGAATACCCTTGCAGGTTCCCTCAATCGGAAACCAGTTTTTGCACACGTTCGACGCCGAACATATGCAGAAGATTGTCGTAAAGCTGATCATCAGTGAGTTTCGCGAATCCGCGTTGAAAGCTTGCCTGACTCTTCAGTCCTACTGTTAGAATCGAAGCGGCCTTCTCAAGTTCGATTCGTCTCAGTGATCGCGGTGCTGATTTTTTTTCGCTCGCAGTGTCGAAAGGAAATTCTTGTGCTTGCGCTGTCGAATTTTTTTCGCTCACCTTGCTTGTATCCATGCTATTTGCCAGCTCCATCGGGCGTGTCATCACCGCTGGCAGATCGAGCAGGTTTGCGTGAGTGACTTGCACTCGCACACGCTGTTGGGTGCCACTCGGCCTCATGGCAGGGGATGGATCGGGATCCGGATCAGCCTCGGCGTTTAATGCGGGTTGATAATCGGTGGTCGGGGTGTTGTCCTCCGGCTCTGGTTGGCATGGCTCTCCCATGTCTGCAGATGCCAGGGAATCGGTGCCCTCGCTCGACTCAGCCGAGCAGCCCAAGCGGGGCCCCACCATCTCGAAGGAGCTTTGCGTGTTCGGAGCTTCTCCATGGTCCAGAGAGGACCGATCATGCTCCGTGATTTCTGCTTCGATCAGGAGCGCAGTCTGTGCGTCTGGCAATAGATTTTGGACTTCTCCCTCAAGAGCGGATTTCTCTTCCTCGGGATCCTGGTAGCTAGGTCCAAGGATGACTGACCAACTGTTGCCCGAGCGAAAGGTGTCGAGGAATTCTTTCATGAGCTGCGGGGTATACGGGAATTCTCTTCCATAGGCCCTGAACGCTGACTTCACGAAGCTGACGAAGCGAATTGCCTCGGTCTCTCCACGTTCAATCGCAATCTGCTCAACCGCCGAGTTCCAGAGAGCCCGATCGTATTTGTAATCTCGCTCCTTCCAGACTATCGCGCCGGCTTGTGCAATGTTGATCAGCCTTGGATGAAAACTCGAAGCAACAGGAGCCCACCGCTCCGCGCGCGCGTAATTACCAACGGTATTCTTATTATTTGCATTTCTTATATTAGTATTCTTAGCAAAGTCTGTTCCCTCTGGAATCATTGAAGGGCATAGGATAGAGCATGATTCTTCAATGACTTGAAACGACTTCTGCCGGATCTGAGACGACTTCTGCCTGATCTGAGACGACTTCTGCCGGATCTGAGACGACTCCTGCCGCAGTTCTTCTTGTCGGATCTGAGACGACTCCTGCCGGACCTGAGGCGATATCTGCCGCACCTGGTCAGCCGACCCGATGTCTCGACGGACCTGAGACGACTCCGGCCGCAGCGCATCCCAAAGAATCAATCGGGATGTATCTGGTAGCGGTCTGAATTCTTCCAGGTCGTGCCCGGGCATCAATGCCTCATGATCCGCAAATCCATTCGTGTCGAGTCGGGCAATCAGAGAGTTTTCGCCACCTCGATACCATAAGCCAGCTTTGGCTGTTCGCCACAACGCAACATCTGTCAAATGATGATAGTACCGGGTATGATCTCCGAATTTCTTCGGCTCCCGTGCTTGGGAATAAATCATCCGGCAGTCTTCAAGTTCAGCTATGTGCGTCGAGGTCGTCCTTGTCGAACACCCCATGGAAGACGCCAGTTCCTTCAAGGTCGGGTGGACGTTTATGTCAAGATAACAGAATAGGCCATAGATATATTTCGCAGTTGGGTGGATGAGCGTCTGGAAAAGTAGATATGGCAGACGCACGTGGTTGCCCGGCCGGTGAGAAAGTTCCTTGGCCTCATTTACGCGTTCGGGGCGCCTTTCAAACTGCCGAGGGAAATGGGTTCTAGGATCGGTACAATTGCTGGACGCAGGTGCTAGGCGGCTAGGCCGACACCAAAAGTCAGGATGGGCTATGTTTACGATTTTCAGTTTCGAGCGTGTATATGTGTCAAAGAAAACCATGCCTCGCTCCGCGAGGGAGCTGAGCGTCTTCACCAGAGTTGTCCTGCCAATCTTGAGATGGGCAGCCGCAGACACTTCGCTGGGATGGTCTTTGGGCGCCAGGGAATAGTAGTAGGCGAATACGGTCCATTCGATTGGCATCAATTCGCATAAGAACGATAGTTTCGGAATTTCCGTGTACCGCTTGCAGCGATCGAGGGCCAAGGCATGCTCCCGAATCCGGCGGACAGTATTGTCAATTGTGAAATCAAAATGAGGACGATTTGAATAAGTGATTTTTTCAGCGAGGCTGGTCATAATTTACCACCTCTTTTTTCAACGATCGAAATTCAGTGAGAACTTCGGGTTCAACCATCTAGAGCCCTTATGTGGAAATTTGAGCGTGCGCGTTCATGAGGCGCATGCTGATTGGGATCAGTTACTAACCACACTGATTTAATTTTTTCTTCCGGGTTTTTCGATTGCGTTGGATGCGGAGGCGGGCCATAAAAAAGCTGTTGCAGATTTTTTTGCCCGTCCCTTGCGGGACCCCATCTAGGGCTGTGCTAACAGCCCAGATGGACCCTCGCTATCCTTACGCTTTCTTTAACTACTGCGGATAAATTCCTTCACGAATCAACTCCTTCACGAATCAACTCCTCGTTTGTAAGTTTGAGATAAAGCACTGCATTGTTGTTCAGTGCCCTGTCTCGCAGAATATACAGTCTTGACCCTTCCTGTTAAGTCTAAAAAAAAATTATAAAACTGCAATATTTCGCTGGCTCCGGTGTTTCTGCGCCAAAAATCGGGCTGTTCGGCAACTAAATCCTGTCGGTAGGAGCACCGGAAAATCTCTATGGTGAAGGCTTATATGTGGAAAGCGGCAAGCTGAAGAGGTTGCCGCTGTATGAATACGCTTGGTGACGATAGCTTTATTAACTTGCGGATTGCTTATCCGATGGCAAGCAAACTTTACTTGGACTAGTCAAAGAAGTATTCGCGTTCTTCAACTTTTTCGGCTGTCGTTATCAATAGCGACTTTGGCTTTTCTGTGAACCGACATCTCAAAAGGCCGGAGTGTGCCATAGTCAATCTTGGCCTTGAGTACCTTCTGGATTGCTGCGCTCTGCTCAGCACTCATCCCTTCACTAGCTTTTTCCATGCGAATTTAGGGTACCATCTGCACCTGAGAGATTCATCGTGAGGGAAAGTTCCTGGCAGTTTGAAGAGATTTGCCTTCAGCGCTGGAAATTCTACCCGTAAGAAAAACTGCCTCTGGAACAACCTATATTCTATGCAATAGCTGAGCAATTAGGACTTGGCCGCATATGCTCTGAGTGAACCGCCAGAAATCGAGTATTCCGTCCAGTATCCTCGCTCCTTCGAAAAGCCCTTTAGCCCAATCTCACCCTCTTTGGCAGAAAATTCACAGATATCTTTCAATGCGAAATCTGGCGTACACCTTGGAATCAGCTGCAACTGGTCATCACTTAATTCATTTATGGTTATCTCGCTGAAACCAGTGATTTCTAGCAGTACCTGAGACAGCTCTGTCCCCTGGCTTGGTAGATCCAGGTAACCGTCACTGCATCTAACCGAGAAGTTCTTAGAGTTCATGTCCAAACTAAATTCAAGAACCTGAGTATCGGGGAAACTTAGCAACGCGATATCAGTATTCGTAAGAACTTGCATTTTTTCCCTGAAATTGGAATGTGAGCGTCTGAGCTTTTCCAGGTTCCTGGCCTTACAGGCGTTGGGCTCGTCCCGCATGAAATTGCACTTGTAGCGATTCAGGAGGGCCGAAATTTTCATAGAATTCGACTTCAAGATCGCCACCACTCGAACTTGTCGGATCCGGCTGTACATGAATCGGATAGTCTGCCTCCGGAGGAGCGGTGGGCGGCATGGTTGGTCGGTCACCAGGATTTATGACTATGATTTGCGAGGAAGCTTCGCCCGCCAACGCCATAAAAATAAAGATCATTTGATCTTAATAATCACTGCCCGCTCTTTAGAATTTCACAGACCAGCTTCATTTAAATGAATCGATAGTAAGAGTTCCATTTACGTTATCCAGAAGCGGGAACCTGGAAAAAGAAACTTCGACAGGAGTGCCCTTGTTCCCCAGGAGGTTGGTGCCTTCAATAAAAGTGACATTCCTAAGAATGAATTCATCCTCGAAATCACAGTCTTCAAAATCCACAAAACGTTTGAAGACACAGTTTTCAAATACAATTGGTCGAGTATTGTGGCCTCCCGATTGCCAAATGATCTCGCAATCAAAAGTCGTATTTCGAACAGAAAGTCCTCTGATGCAGTAAACCCCAAAGACTTCAAAATCTCTGACAATGCAGTCCCTAATCTCGATTTCTTCAGTGAAATGCACCATTGAAATCTTTAGCTGCAAATCTCTATCCTCAGAAAAAACAAGCTTCTTGCAAGGATCATTCTTGTATTGATATATCATGCTTTCACTTCCTTAAGGAATAAAGGCGGTGCTCAGCTTAGCCACTCCATCAATGACATTGCCTCTCACTGTTACATCGGTTTCTTTCACATTAACTACTACATCACGGAACAAGCCCTGAATCTTGCCATCATCGGCAAGTCTCTGAGCCGCGTTTTCAAGTGACTTAAATGCACCTATCGAATCTCCGCCAAATTTTTCTAAGAACCCTTCCATTTTGTGCTTTGCCAGACTCTTCGGACCAAAAACGTGTGTAGCCCCATTCGCCACTCGCGCAAGATCGTCAGCTGGCACAGACCACTTACTAGCTGCTTCGAGAACTCTTATGAGCTCTTCCTCATTGCTTCCATGTGGACATGCATAGGCTGTACTTTCAATAAGGCTGAAAAGGATTGACCTAAAGGAATTGACAGCTACGGCACAGGGCAACGCATCCTTAACAGCTGCGGCAACTTCATCAATGGTTTTCTTGTCTTTGATTCCAACCTTAACAGCCGCTCCGGCTATCTCTGCAGCATAGGAACCTGCCTTTACAACTTCTGCTGATTCTTCTGCTGGTTTACCTGCCCTGAGAACGTCAATAAGAACCGCGGCCTTTCCACCTATGGCGAGCTTGCTTCCAATTCCTGCAGTAAGTACCCCTACAACGGCCATGGTCCGTTCAAAACCAGAAAGCTTTTCTCCGGTAAGCAGATTCTTCCCAGTCACTGCCTCCCAACCATCCTTGGCCCATCCAAGGATTGGTGTCACACTGATGGCGGTATCGAGGAATGCGGTACCAACTTTGAGTGCAAAATTACTTTTTGCGGTGTCACCCTGCTGAAGGCTCTGTGCCGATATCTCAAGGGCGGCACGACCGCCTCTGACCAGGTTAAGACGATCTTCCTTGTTGGAATACACGCCATTTCGGATCTGGGCTTCAATGGCATCAGCCCGGGCTTGCTCACTTTTTATCTTTGACTGGATGAAGCGATCCGCAATGAGAAGGTTGACTTTTTTGGCCTCGGGTTCGTATTCCTTCCTATCGTCCTCCTTGTAGGCAAGGCCAAAGCTGATATCAACACTGGAGCTAATTTCCTTGGCCGCTGTGATCTGCAGCTCAAGGGTCGAATCATTTATGTCTTCTGCGCTGGCATTGTGGGCTACCGTAGCATCCCGCTTGGCCTTGATATTGATTCCAGCCGGCGAATTTGGGCTGCCGAGACCCTCCCTAAGTGCTGCAAGGTCCTTCTCGACCTTCTCAGTCTCCTCGTTCAGCCTCTTTTGATGGGCATCCAGATTCCTGGTCTTATAGGCATTCGATTCGTCCCGCATCCGCGAAATGGCATCACTGCGCATGAAATTGCACTTATAGCCAAGCCAGGATGGGCCGCAATATTCATAGAATTTGCCATCAAAATCGCCGCCACCCGGCTTGGTCGGGTCCGGCCGCACGGGAATTGGATGGTCTGACTCCGGAGGCTCGATGGGCGGCCTGGTTGGTCGGTCGCCAGGATTTATAACAATGATCTGTCCAACAGCTGAATTTGCCAGAAGTATTGAAATGATGAGATAGCTGATAAGTTTGATCATGTACCCGTCCTCATGGATTGTAAGCAAGGAGCTGATCCATGGACGCAGCCACGCGATCAATCATCTGGTCGTATTCCAAAAGAGACTGCCAATCCTTAAAGACAGGAGTGAAGATATCCTGCCCCGGTTTGGTATTGAAGGCAGACAAAACCTCCTGCTTTTGAAGTGACCATACGGCATTGAGAGCCGGCTTCTGCCGGGACTTCATTTCAAGCTTCATGATGGCGACCTTGATCTGACGAAGCCTTATTGAGATGAGCGTATGCGCTCCGTTCAGAGAAAGCCTGTAGCCAGCCTCTTCGAGAATCCTCGCTTTGAATTTATTGAGTTCATCTGTAAGCTTCTTGAGATCAGCATGGGATTGAAGCAGCTCGGGTGAAGACATGATCCGGGTCAGCGACTGATCAAGATTGTCAATGATGGTTCTGGCTTCTAATACTCTGCCGCGTTGGAGCAGTTCCACCCACCGAGCTTCGATGTCACGCGCTCCGAGAAGAGCAGCCTGATACTGAGCTTCCGCTTCCTTCTCAATTTCGATCTGCTTGACGGCAGCCTCGAAATCAGCGATGACACCCGTCGTCTTCTTGATTTCCTCAACTCGCTTGGCATAAGCCGCAGCTTTCCCTAAATCTGTGAGGAATGCATTGATATCGTCACAGACAGGTGGTCTCTCAGACAGCACGTCATAGCTTGAATCAAAAATGAAATCACGTTTTCCAGGGATGTCGTAAAGACTTTGGATCCTTCCAAGCATGCTGGCCCTTGATTCGGAGAATGATTCTGGTATGTGAACTGCTTCAGCATCCGCCAGAATTGGATCCACAAGCCTATTCATATAAGCAACCTGGGTCCTCAATGTTTCCACGTCCTTGCTGATTTCAAGACCTTTACAGAGATCCGAATATGATTTCTGGAGAACAGAAGCCGCTTCACTCTGAATGGCGGATATGGAGGCATGACTCTGATCGCTGGCCTTCAGCCGTGTACCAAAAGCTGCCATCTGAGAGTTTGCCTCCTTGATGTCGGATTCAAGCTTCTCAACCCTTGCAAGAAGAGACGCCCAGCCGCTATCAAACTGTCCTACAAGAGAACTAAGAAGTTTGTCCATTTGGGCATGCCTTGCCGAAAGCTCGTCAATCGACCTCTTGGCCAGAGCAGCTTCCTTTTCCATCTTCTCCTTGGCGTCTTTGGCCCTTTGCTCCTTCTCCTGGGCTGCCTTCAGCTCAACATCGACATCACCGTAAGTCTGATTCGCACCCTTATAAAGTTCATCCACCTTCGCGTTGTAAATAGTCAGCCACTCGTCATAAGCCTGCTTTTTTTCAGCAACCAGTGCCTGCTCGATCTGAGAAAACTCAGGGTCTTTTGTGATGTCGTAACAGCGGTAGATCTTATTGCCAAAAAAGTTGAGCTGGGATTTGCAGCCTCTCATGAGTCTGCTTCTTTCCCAGCCGCTCCAGACAGTATCGTCACTTCCCTTGTGCTCGTTCCAACAGTAATCGTGGGCCTTTGATCTTCTCCAGTCAGCCTTTCCTTTTTGGGAGTTATCGGCACCTTCGCCGGTTTCGCAAAAAAGATACGCATAGTCCTTTTCATTGGCGGGGTATTTATCACTGCTGTCGCCAAGGAATTTATTGGTCAGCTTGAAGTTGGTCTTCCATGCGCCGGAAAGACCGCAGATCGTGAGAACAATGAGTAACTGCTTATATTTATTCATGGCACTTTCTCTGTAAATGTTAACGCCTTGCTCATGCTGACAAGGTCGGTCAGATCAGCCATTATCTGGTCTGAGCCAGTCCCTTGCTCAAGGAGTCGACAACGATACCAATCTTCCTTTCGAGTTCCGGCTGTTTGGTGGCAATGCGTGTTCTTTCCTTGCCGAGGGATTTCATCAACTCTTCCGCTGAACTTCGGGATTTTTGATACTCCTGCTCGGCGATGGAAGCAATCTTTTGGATGCCTGCCAGACACTGATTTCCGGACGAACCGCCTGTCGTACCGCATGGCACAGTCTCAGGAAGTCCCTGTTGAAGGTCCCGATAAAGACAGGAATTCTCCCGAATCCGATTGATCACAACTCCAAGTTCACCTTCTTCCGGATGGCTGTCGTTCCTGCATGCCCATGTCGGGTCGTCATTCAGTGGACAGATAGGTTCGGGGTCTCGACCGACCGCCATCGCAAGGTCCTGGCATTTGAAGATGTCCTCAACAATCCGGTTCGTCAGATCATCCTTAAGGGCCTGCACTGTTTTGAACCTCTCAGGGAGCTGACTGGCTTTATCAAGCTCGACCTTGAAGCCGGACAGCATTCTGATTTTGTCTATCAGATCGTTGCTTGACGAGAGAAGAAGTGTCGGGTCAAGATCGAGGTTGCTCGCTTGGATGATCAGACGGCAGGAATCCGGGAAAAGGGCATTTCGATCAGCTAATATTTCGATCTGTGGCGGTCGCTGTCCTTGCACGTAAACAATGCTTGTTGATTGGACAGAGCCGTCAGCTGTTGGTGCAAGAGAAAATTCATTGTCGCCTTCGATAAGTCGGACGGAAAGCTGCCCCGTATTAACTGGGCATGGAAAGCTGTACCTCAGCCTGTGAGCCATGGACGTATAGGACGTAATACGAGGCAAATGTGAAATATCACCAAAATCGAAAACTACCCTCTTGCTCGGGCAGAACCTTGAATGTCCAGATCCGTTTCCTGCACAGTCCTTTGACACGTCAAAAACTGAACCATCCGACATCTTTGAAACCTTGATCTCTTTGGAAGCAACTTTGGTTGCATAGGAAATTTGGGCCTCATCAAGATGGTGAGATCTTTCTGCCAGCAGTGTTGATAGGGTTTTCGTCAGAATATCGAAATCCAGGTGCGAAGTGTCCTGGGTCTCCTGAATTTTCTTGACGAGGAAAGCGTACTTTTTTTGCACTTGCTCAGCAGACTCCGCTGGCAGATCATCGCTAGTAGAGCACGAGAAGCCATGACGCCACTCCACCTTCATAAGGTCACTGGCATTCATAAACCGTCCAGTCTTATGATCCAGCGAATTGCAGGCACTCGATCGCTTATTGATATTGTGATATCCAACCACACATGTTTTAGGCTTTGTCAGATCATCAATATAGGAACCGCATTCATCGCTCGGGCCATATATCTGATGATCGAAATTGATGCGGCATTGGACATCAGCTCTAAAAGTCCACAGCATACATTCACGGCCCTCCATCTCAGCACAAATTTTCCCATATATTTTTGATGAAAGAACGGTAACTGTACCCAGGTGCTGCTGAGGAGCCAGTTGGATGTCGCGGGCCTTTTTCTCACAATGCGCCTGCAAGTCCTGAGAAGTCCAATTTCTTGAGTGTCTTTGCAAACGTTCATTGCCTGTATCAATAAAGTCATGAGGTTGGTGTTCTCGGCCATGCCAACAGGAATTCTGCTTTTTTTCATAGCCACATTTGGCCCCATCTTTTTCCGCAATTATTGGTCGTGCGAGGTCTGGACCATGAGTAAGATCCTCGCAAGATTGATACTCCTTGTACGACCATACACCCTGGCAAACATTCACACCTGCGGGCCACTGGACAGGTTCAGCCTTGCCCATGTTTGAACCAATGGCTGCTGATGCTACAAGTAGCCAGGAAAAGAGAAATGTCCCTACTGCTTGGTGTTTCATGGTAAACATCCAGTTTTAATCGGGTTTTCGTTTAGGTGAACTATTATATTTCACATCAATCCAGCTACTTGCTATGGGATTGCGGATAGCCTTCATGTCAAGAAAATCTACCTTTGACATCAAAGTCTCCTTTGCTAATTGATCAGGAAGGGCTTCAAAACGAAGCCCCTCCTCAAAAATTTAATCGCCTTTGCGGTGGGATTGCACAGTGGCATCACAAGGGCGCTTGAAACTGGCCTTGATACCTAGCCGACCTGAATCCATGATCGAAAATCTGCCTGACCTACTCATTGCATAGTAAAGAAAATGCCGAGAGATTTTGAGACGAGAGAAAAGCGTTGTTGAAGAAAGCGGGGCTCTCCATCGCTGTTCAGCGGAGAGTTTTTGAAGAAAGCGGAGATAATGATCGGATTTTTGTAGGCGCTTTTCATTGGGACACGTTGAACGATAGTATATCGTCACGATTAAAATCCTCCCTGCCTCACGCCGCAGTTCGTTGCGACGAATCAGGAATAGCAATGCTCCAAACTTCGGGGCAAGGGCGAATGCATTCACTTTGCAAAGTTCTTCAATTGCCAAATCCTAATTTTCTAAACAGTTGTGACTGCTGAATGGAAAAGGATTGAGAATGTTACGATTGTTTTTGAAAGTCAGTTAGCATAACTGTCAAGGTGACATCAGAAATTAGCAGTTTGCTAAATCCGCCTTTGTGTTGCCGGTTCAGTATTCTTAACCAATCCTGTTAACAAAAAGTTGACCGGGCATGGGTTTGTTCCTAAAAAGAAGGCTTAAGGGATTGTAAATAATAGTGGGATCACTTATGGCCTCTACTGCGTCAGAATATATTAGGTCAAAACTTAAATCTTTTTTGTCTGAGCGGGACACCAGCCTTCGTAAGGTCTCCCAGGACACTGGCGTTGACTATACCACCATTCATCGCATTCATTCGGGCAAGAAAAGGGGCGTTGAGTTTTTCGATGCGATAAGAATCATCTCTTATCTTGACCCTGAAAATTGTCTCAGTTCACTTACAAAGTTTTTCCCCAGAGAAATTGAAGAGATGGCAAATAATGGTCTTGCCAAAAGCCAGACGGACAGGGATATTGCAACAATGCAATACATCGCCGACTCAAAGGACACATATGATGTGTTTATTTTCGTGTCGGAAGGATTGCCTAAAAAACGCCTGGATGTTACGAACGAGTTTGGTCGACGCGGTTCCATTGTGCTTGACGATTTGATAGAGCGAGGCGCGGTCAAAGTTGGGCCTGATGATCAATTGCAGGCATTCTCAAACGAGATAATTCATCTGCCGACTGGCCTGATCAAGGATATTGCAAGACTAAATTTGGAATCAATTGACACCCAAAGTCCCGGATGTCTAATGAGGAACCTTGCAATGGGTTTAAATTTGGCTGGCGCAACAAGAGCTTATGATGCTTTAGCTGAGGCCAACACCAAACTCCAGGAAATATCTCGGAATCCGGAGTACCAGGGGTCCCTTGTTATGCTTTTCACGCTCCTTTGCGGCGTGCATTCCACCAAAGAATCCAGCGAGGCTCAGCCATGAAAATAAAGGTTGCCGTAGCGATTTGCTTTGCAGAAGTTTTGTTGTGCCGGCCCTTAATTGCTGGTGGAAGTTCGGGCGGCAGTGGGCCTCCAGCTAAGGAGACGCTTGAACAAATACTCAAGGCGACTGAACTGCCTGGGGCAGGATTGTTTCTGAATGAGTCAGGCGCAATCAAGCTTGGGGTGAATCGATCTCTTGATTCCAGCTTGTTTGTGACACGTTCGAGTTTACAACCTCAGGCGTTTTCAATTTCTTCCGCTGACTTTGATGCATTACTGACGTCAGAGAGCCGAACAATTGACGCCGAAATGATTGGCACACCAGAAACAGCTGCAAGATCCTACCGAATCGAAGACAGCGACAGGGCTGGTGAGCTGATACTTCGCGACCGCCGTGAAGCCGTTCGCAGTGAAGTCAAGTGATCGAAATGTTATTTAATTGTCCAAAGGCGGCTCAATGGTCGCCTTTTGCGTCTTGCGTCTATGCTCCTTTCCCTTTATATGTTTCGACATTCTAAGGTACCAACCCTATGCTTTGGTAAGGAGCCTGCTTCCGAAGTATTTTCGCAGGGCGACTGCATTGATAGCCTGGATGCCTTCAAGCAGTGCTCGTAAAAGCAAGGTGATTGCCGCTCCGATCCATATCATCAGGTCTTGGGAAACTCCTAGTGGTTTGGCTGGGGAAATTGAGGGTTGAGCCGCGGCCTGCTTTGACACTTCCGCGCCAAGGGTCTCCATTGCATTCCACGCCCGATTTTTGGTTGCCAACTTGAGAGCATCAACTACAGCTTGCAATCCAAGTTCTTGAGCCGGTGCAAGGGTACTATTTGTTAACAGTGCTTCATTTGGCAATTTTGCCACACGATTCCATGCATCGTTTGCAACGTGAAAGGAGGACGAAATCACCATGAAGATATAGCAGGCACAGTACAAAACTTTTCGGGGAAGATCTGTCCAGAATCCATCGAATTTGACAGTCGCCAATGAAAGCATGCCTGCCGAGCCCGCAATAGCAAGAGGCCACGCATACCCAGGAAGCACGTCGTGCTCCCTATAGAACTCGAATTGAAGAAACGAGGCCAGGACTGACAGTCCTATCGTCACTATCAATTGGAAAGCAACCAGTGGGGTCATCAGACTCCGTCTTGCCTCGCTCTTTTTCGTGTCGTTGGCAGGATTAGCCGTGACAGGCAGATGAAAGATATTCGGGGATTCAAACCTTGCAAATTCCATGGCAGGCCTCTCCAAGCTGTCAAAATTTAGCGCAATTCCGGAATTAATACCCATTGGTGACCAGCCGTGGTCCGACCCCTGACCAGAACCGGAAGCCAGATCGAGGTCGGACGCCTGGGCCTGGTCGGACGCCTGGGCCTGGTCGGACGCCTGAGCCTGGTCGGACGCCTGAGCCTGGTCGGACGCCTGGGCCTGGTCGGACGCCTGGGCCTGGTCGGACGTCTGGGCCTGGTCGGACGCCTGGGTCCGGTCGGACGCCTGGGTCTGGTCGGACGCCTGGGTCTGGTCGGATGCCTGGGTCCGGTCGGACGCCTGGGTCCGGTCGGACGCCTGGGTCCGGTCGGACGCCTGGGTCTGGTCGGACGCCCGGGTCTGGTCGGACGCCCGGGTCTGGTCGGGTGTCTGACCAAAATTGGACGCCTGATCGGGGTAGCATACCAACCCACAGTTTGAACTCTGACTAGGTTCCAATACCGTTCCATGGACCGACGCTGATCCTCTTTGGTATGGCGCTGAGCAATCCACAAGTTTAAGCTGTGGGTTCCCCAACAGACGCTGCTCTTTCTCGCGTTGACGCTTTTCCCGACGCCTGCGATTTATCTCATCCCTATTGGCCTGATAATATCTGTCGTTTCGGGCTTTGCGACCTTGGCCGTTCATTGTGCCGTCTCCGTTACCGAGTGCTTTTTGCAGTAGCGGTTATAGAGATCCAAGCATTGTCCGAAATTCAATCGTGAGATGGCGCTTTCAATAGTCACCAACTCTCGCCGTTGCTGGTCAGATATTTTTGCCTCGACAAGTCGCTTAATCTCGGCCCTTAGCTCCCTTGCATTAGTGGGAAGCCGGGGATTCGTCTCTTGGCCCAATCTGCTTTTGGCGGAATTGATTGGATCCTGAAGTAGATGCTGAACAATTACATCAGAGACCTTGCCAAAGTTATGTGATTTTTTTCTGATGAATTCAGGTATTTCGTTCAGTAAATGGTCAAGGTCACTGTTAGTTTGGACGTTATTTAGCGCATGCGTCGCCTTTTGAATAATTTCCGCCCGGTTTCGAAGTGCACAGTCAATGCCGCTAAAAAGAAAATTGATGCTCTTGGCACGCTCGGCGATATAGGGATCGGAAGCTATAGGTAAAAGCTTCTCCATGAAATAAATTTCGTTGCCATTAATTCTCACGTATTCACGGTAAAACTTCTCCTTATCACCCTTTGAAACAGGTGTCTTAACAAGTTCTTCCCAAGCTCGGACGATGCTGTCGACTTCTCGTTTCATATCAAATCGGTTTCGACTATCGGAAGAACTGATTTCCTTTTGGTCATCAATTGGGCTTTCAGGAAAGGAATTAGGCACCGTCTCGGAACGGGGACTGTCCGTGAAGGAAAAGCACTCCCCTTCGCATGGTGAAGGGGTGGGCTCTTGGGCAGGAATTAAAAAAGATTCGCCGACTACGCGCTTGCGAATCGCCACAGACTCGTTCTTGCTCACGAGCACTGATTCGTAGAAATCGAATGCGAGGCTTGAAAGATAGTAATTGTTTGATGATTGCTGAAAATGACCACGTTCGTTGAGGAAACGAAACGCCTCAACTTTCAGATAGCCTTTTTGCTGAAGAGTCCGCAATTTCTTGCGTACCGTCGATTGGCTGATTTTTGTTGAAATTGCAATTGTCAGGATCGACGGAAAAGCTGGATGATCCACAAATGTTTTGTCGAAGGGCATCAGCGAGCCCAGGAACGTCAAAATGGAGTGTTCGTAGTGATCTATATCATGTGCGTGGTCAAACGCTCGGAGATACCGACCGCCTTGATAGACCCGGTGGCCTATCGGGAAAACATTGTGTAATTGTGACATGATTATCCCTCATTCCATGAGGGAGACCGGCAGGTGTTGAAAAGCGGACGTGTCCGTACTAATCTCCAAGTGGAGCGTCGGGGTCTGCTTTGTCGTTATTGCCAGGCTCCGGGTTCCCGGAGATAGAGGCTGCAATCCTCTGTCTCCACCAAAAAGCCAACTTCCTCACACGATATGTGTAACCAAAAAATTTTCAAATCGAATTTTTTCACGAAGTCTGCAAGTTGTTGAGCCACAATAGTTTGCAGCAGCGCATTTTTTTGCGTTCGAGGGAACATCGAGGGAACAGTTGCTAGAGGAAAGCAGAGTATGCAGGAGTAAAATGGGGAAGGTAAAACGGCAGACAAGTTTTTGTTATTGCAAGTTAAAATCGCGATTCAAAAAAAGAATTTGGAAAAGTGTGTTCCTCTTCGAATCCTGCCGCGATCGCTCTCTCACCAGCTGAAACCTGAATCCTCGAAAGTTTCCGTCAGCCCCGTTCCGCATTCCCATCACCAGCGCATTGTTGCGGTCTGAGATGGAAGAAGGGATCCTTGCGCCTTGATTCTGAGCTGCACAATCCTCCTCATGGATTTCCTTGAGGTCTACCATAGGATATGGTGATGCTAAAAGGTGCCGAGCGACAGGCAAGTTCCTCGCCAGCCAAAACTCAGATAATCAATGGTTCACGATGTTGAGGATATTGCCGTCCGGGTCTTTAAACCATGCAACTTTCATGGAATCACCAACGTGGACATCACCTTCCAGCCTAAGACCAGGCATTTCGTAGTGTTCGAAGCGCACGCCTTTATCCTTCAGCGCACGGACTACAGATTCGATCTCTTCACCTACATCCCACGTTACGGCAGTTGCCTTATTTGTCCCCGCATAGTCGGAGCGGTAGACGTTGATTGTGGATCGGCCGCTCTTGTAAACAACGAGCTCCTGACCCTCTGCTGCGACCTTTTCAAGGCCTAAAGTATCCTCGTAGAATTTACGAGCCACATCAAGATTCTTGACCGCGATGTTTGCGCTTGCTTCTCTGTTCTCCAACATATTGGTCTCCTTTTTGAAAGATATCATAATGAAGTTGTCAGGAAATGGATATTAGGTAAGATTTTGCGCTGGATATTTGGAATGCCTTCCGGGAACTAGAGATATCCTGCCAACACAATACTCTCTTAATCTCATTTTCAATCTAAATTAAAGCGCATTTCCTGCAGACGTTTCGGCGTTCTCCAATGCTTCCTCAACTTCCATCTTCCATTGCCGACTCTATTTGATTGTGACCGAAATAATTTCGAATAGTGGATACACACAGTCCCCCTGCATCAGTCAACCCTAGCCTCAATGGAAGATGGTCAGATGAAAAAATTAGCTTTGATATCAGGCCTCATATTGTTAACGTCGTGCGCATCAGATTCAGATTCAGTAAAAACCGTCAATACAGATTTAAAGGTAAAAGGGCAGGTAGGCTCAGCCAAACTCGGGCTCGACAACGATAATGTTGCCATTCTGCAAGAAGAAAAGCAGGCTCAAGATGAGCTTAATATACAAGAAGCGGTCAACATGAGACTGAAAGATGAAGCCAATCATTATCATGGGGAGCTGAGGGAATGCCTTTCTTATCTTGCAGATAAGAGGTTAGGAGGAAATGGGAAAATTCCAGATCTCCCTGATATAGACAATTTGCAAGCAGAAACTGACACAACTGAAGAATTTGGTCAAACTGAAGACGGAAGTCTTAAGGTAGTGAAAAAAACCTCTTTCATTCATAAACTTAAAAACGCCCGCTCATACGATAAATCTTTGAGAGCCATGACGAAGCTCTTATCCAAGCAAAATGATCAGTGTCAGATGGACCTTGAAATCGCTCGGAATAAAGCTGGCCTCCCAGGTAAGAAGACTCAAGCTCAGGGTTACTTTAATGAAAAAGGGAACTGGGTTGAGACCAAGAAAGGCGAAAGCAACTTGAACGATGCTTTTGAAATTCAGTCGGATAACTCAGCCAAGGGAAGCAACTAAACCTAAAGGCATCCGAAGAACGCAGCTCTGAATCAGTGGAATAATAGAATCCACATTCAGATTGATTTGAATGAGGCAGCTACGGCTGCCTTTCTTTTTTGTTGTGGCGCTGTCTCGAAAGGCTTCAGAAGATCCATCTAAGTTATCAATATAATTTAATAAAATATTTTTTCAATACGTTGTCTTATTCCAACCCTCCCGTACGACTATAGGGGGAGAGGCAGGGCTGCCTCATGGCTACCGGGTTGCGAGTGTAGACTATTCACTACGTTTATCAGCGCGTGCTATAGTATGACTGCTCCTGGCTGCTCAAGTGCTCTAAGGCGTGACACCAAATGGTGACATTCATACAAACAACTATTGAGGAGAATTTATGGGTACCAACATTAAAGTACAAACTTGCCTGTGGTTTGATACTGGGGCAGAGGTAGCAGCTGAGTTTTACGCAGGGCTTATTAAGAATTCCAAAGTAACAGAAACAATAAAGCAGAATGGAAAACCGCTGACTGTCACCTTAAATCTCGCTGGGCACGAGGTCATGCTTCTAAACGGGGGACCGATGTTTAAGCAAACAGAGGCCGCGTCCATCATGGCTATCTGCGATGACAACGCCGATGCTGACCGCCTCTGGAAAGCATTCATCGAAAACGGCGGAACAGAGTCCCACTGCGGTTGGCTCAAGGACCGGTGGAATGTTAGCTGGCAAATTGTCCCCGCCGCATTCATAAAGATGGCATCAGATAAGAATCCTGAGAAGGTCGCTCGCATGATGGAAGCCATGATGAGCATGAAACAGTTGGATATCGTCAAACTACAAAAGGCGTTTGACGGCAAATAAAGCCAAGGTCTTCGCTTCCCGTACGACTATAGGAGAAAGGAAGGGCTGCCCCGTGCGCTTCATCTGCACGCTATATCCGTGCAGTTCACCGACGACATTGCCGCGTGCCTGGTGTTCAGCGATTCGATCCATGCGATGCTTCTGACCCACCCGAAATTCAAGGAGTTCTCTCCGAAGCCCATGAGCAACACTGACAGTGAAACAGGCGTGCTCATGGCGATTTCGTGTGACAGCCGCGAGGAAGTGAGTCAGATCGTGAACCGTGCCGTGGAAGTCATAGAATCAATAATCGATTGGACAGAATTGCGCTTGAGTGTGGTACTGAGCCCAAAAACCTTCTCATGGGTCAAAGGCATTTTCAGTTAAGACTCCAAGGCAAATCCCTATTCTACCAGGATGTTGGAGAACTCAGTCTAAACAGTCATTCGCTTAAGAACCAGCTCACTCCGAATGCCTGCTTTACCTTACCGTCCAATGTCGACGGCGAGCTGGTTGAGGTCCACAAGGACCGAATTCATGCAAAGGTTCTCGTCCAATTACCTCAGAGTAAGGCGGAGGAAATTCAGGGAATTGACCTGGAGCCTTTTACACCCGTAAGTGAGAATGTCGAGCTGCAAAAAAACTTCGCTGGAAGCTTCTGCCCAGCCTCGACCAGCTCAATCTACCTCAAAACACCAGAGTACAACTTTAGCTTCGATGTTCCAGGCCACTCCAAGCCCGCTGGCTTCTTAGTCAACCTGATTATTCCAGGTGGTGACACACGACAGCTTTTGTCAAATGTAAATCTGGATATTCAGGGTCGACACCAGTTCTTTATTGACCTAAATCGCGCCCTATTCCGCAGTGACAATAAAGAATTATCACTACAGCTTGAAGTGAGCGATTACCTGGGCAGCAAGTTTGTGACTCCAACTTGTAATTTTATCGTGGATCCTAACCTTCCCACGCTCGTATCCATCAATCAAACAACTTTCTTTCAGGGAATTTATGTCGAGGTTGACGGCAGGAGAAACTTGGAATTCGCAATTCAGAGTTCGCTTCCCCTACAAGAGGTACGCTTGGCTTATCATGCCATGGATGGCCTCACCCCCGTAAAACGTGAGGCATATGTCCCGTTTCAGACAAATGAAAGCATATGGTCCATTTTGACGCCAATGCCTGAACTCTCGGGAGATAATCGGGTTGTCATCGAGATCGAAAGTAAAGCGGGCCAGGTAGCGCGATCAGAATTCACAGTTGATTTTGGTGTTCGCCGCTATGTCAAAGGCGGCATCAGATTGCTTAGCCAAAGCAGCAATGAAAAATACATGGTCATCGTCAATCAGCAGGATGAAATTATCGTCCTGGACGGCAATTTCCTTCCTAAGACAGGGCCGTTTAAAGGGATCCAGGGTATTGTCGCAGCTGAAGTATCCAACGATGGAGCCCACGTCATTCTTCTTTTCGAAGACCATATGCGGATTTTCAATCTCCTTACAAACCACGAGATCCGAATCGAGGAACCTCTTGGCTCATTTAGGATTCTAAATTCAGCGAACAAGATACTGGCTGTGACAGGTTCCTCAATGCTGGCTTGGTACGATCTTCAGACAGGCCTCAAAGAGAGAGAGCTGCCTGTTCCAGACGAAACGATTCGCTTCCTGCAGCTCTCTTCCCGAGAAGAAACTGCAATTGTGGCTACCGACAATCGCAATATATATAAGGTAAATCTAACCTCCTCTCCTAAAGCTCAACTCATTGATAGTTGCGCAATCGGCACAATCAACGTCATTGCCATAGCGAGCGACTCCAAAAGTTTTGCTTATAACTGCAACGAAGTTGTTTTCCATCACAGGCTGGTGAATGAACCGAAGAAATTGGAAGTCTTTCGATTCAAATCGGGAAGTGGCGTGAGAAGCCTGGAATTCGGTCTCTCCATTCCTGGTGGAGAGGAAAGCCAGAGTTGAACTGTCTCTTCAGGACAGACAGATACTCAAATCTTTCGATGATCAACGGCAAATTGTTGGAATTGGCTTTGTCAGCGATGTAAACCAAGCATTCATCGCTTCCGCCGCAGAGAGCCTATCTCTATACCGAGCACGGGATAAGTCGGCGAGCAAATTCATCGGTAAGAAAATAAAGCATCTAAGCATCGCAGGCAGCGGCCATGTTGCAGCCGCTACCATCTTCGATGAGCAATCGCCATCATCCAACGCAGATGCGATTGTGCTTGATGGGACAACAATGGAGCTGGTCGGCCGGGTCAGTCATGACAGGAATGTCAATTTCGTGAATCTATCCCAGGATGGTCAATGGCTCCTCTCAGGATCAGATGATAAAACTGCGAAGATCACTGACCTTCGGCAGGGACACGAGCTAAACTTCATTGCTAAATTCAACCCAGACTTGCGCTCAATCAGGAAGGTCACGTTTGATCAGAGGAACGACAAAATTCTAGCCATGTTCAGCCGGCAGATTTTCGTTTTTCAAAGACAAAATTTGGAAATGCCCCTCTATACGCTTACGGCAAACGACTGGATTCCCTCTGCCGGCTTCGCCGGCGGTGATCGTTATGTAATAAGTGGAGCGGCTGATAAGACAGCCAAAATTCATCACGCAGAGACGGGCGCTCTCCTGGCCGAGGTTACGACCCAAGGCTGGGTTTGGAGCGTTGACCTAACGGCGGATGGCAAGTTTTTTGCCGTTCTCTCTGCCGACAATAAGCTCAGGATTTTCCAATCCGTTCCAGGTTCCTCAGGCGAGATTACGGGCCTTGAAGAGTATTTTGTGTTGGATCTACCCACAGTCGGTGAATACATGAGCTTCTCGCCAGACTCCAAATATTTGGCTTTGAGTCTATGGTCGGGAGAAACCGTTTTGATTGCCTTGGAGGCGAAGCGGCGGTTCAAACTATATTGTTCGAAAACGGGCTTCGCTTCACCTCCCGTCTTTTCTTTAGATAGTCAATACCTCGCTGTTGGTCAAAACAGCGAAGCCTTTCTTTATCGCGTGGCTGATGGGAAACCTGTACAGCATATCGCGCATGACGACCGGATTACTTCCTTGGTTTTTGATAAGACCCATATTTGGAGCGGCTCGTGGGATGGCAGTTTGAAAAAGACCAAACTTGAGACATCAGGCAAAGTTCCTTGCCGCTGACACACCTCCTGGACTGTTACCCATTTCCGACTTTGATGATCCTGGTCACCTCAGGCGCTCATAGAGGGCACCCGACTCGTTTTCCACAACCACGCGCAACTGGGAAGCAACCTCGGGTGGGAGAACCAATGGTCGATTCGCTATGACAAAGTCGTAAGTCGGAAGATGTTGCAAAAATTCGTGGAACTTGCCCTCCAGGTACCATTTGGATGGAGGTGTCGGAAGCTTCTCCTTCACGTGAAAATAGCTGAATGGAGCATCGGTTTCTGCACTGAATAGAGAAGGAATCATTCCTTTCTGTTCAAGAACATACCAACTCACCTGATGGGGGGTCGGATCATAGCGGTATGAATCCGCATCAACCATGAGAAGCTTCTGAGCTGGCGGCACTATAGCCAGAACTTCCATGAGACCTTCCAGGCGGGAATCCGCCTGCATTAACTTTTGCTCGCAAAAAACAAGCTGCACGGCCGCCACTAAGGAAGTGAGCAGAAAGACACCTACAGCAGGTCCAGAAAATTTTGCTATCCTAGCGCTTTGCGCCGGGGTGAGAGCAAAAACAAGAAACACCATGGCTGGCAGCAACACTCGCGTATCAACATCCCAGGCTTTCATGGAGCCGACAGGAAGACTAAGAAACAGAAGGATGAAGCAGGCAAAAAGGGTCGTGTGGAATCGAAACTCATTGGAAGAGAACGACTGGGATCGGAACGTACGAGCGAGGATAAGCAACGTGATCAGGTGAGCCAGCGCAAATACGCGATCCAAAGGCTTTTCGAACCGAAAGAATGGTTCCTCGAAGCGATTGAGCAATTCAGTCCGGGGGGCGAAGTAAGTCCAAAACGTCTCAATTGATGAAGGGTTTGCCAGCTTCTGAATTCCAACAAGCAGAGGTGGCAAAAAAACGAGAAAGCACGCAATCACAAGGGAGCGCCTGTCTTTGCTTGGGAGCCAGAGCATTCGAATCGTCACAGCTATCGTAAAGACGGCAAGTCCGTATGAGTGGGTTAGATACAGAGTTATCGTCCCACACACATAGAGCAGCAGCCAGAGTACTGGTGGTTTAGGCAGGTTTCTTAAAATCTTCTCAGCAATGGCCAATAAGGCAAGACCCATCCCGATTGACAAGAGAAAGTGGGTGTATCCAAGAAAGAAAAAATGCGATTCCAGGACAAATAAAACAAGAATGGTAAACAGACCAGAACACAAAGCCAAGTCCGCCCTATGGCCCGCAAATAGAGGGCAGCACCAGTAGGAATTGCTGAAAAAGCCAGGATGAGCATGAATATACCGACTGTGTTTGCACTGAAGAATTTCATGAAGGCGATAGCCAGGAGATCTCCCATAATGTAAGGCATGGGGTTCCAATCAACCCAGAATCGGTCTGCAAAGTGGCTGGCTTCGTTGGAAAGTAAGGAGGACATAATAAATTGGCGAACAGTATGATTAGGGAGATCAAGGATAGGAAGGTGGTCAAGCCCTAGGAAGACCAGTACACTGGCTCCTACGTATATTAAAGCAAGCAGTATCCACCCAAGCCTCATGGCAGCTCCTAACCTTGGTTACATTGCGACGAACTCTATGACAAACAAGCGCCAGCGCATCATACCAGCTTAAAAGACGTCAGCATTAAGGGCAAGACCAACTATCAGCACGCAGCATGATCTCGATAAAAGGTGGAAACCTGGCATCCGACTTAGCAATTCTAAACTTGGAAATTTGGACCTTCCGATGACTGTCGTCAAGAGACTGTATAAGAGCCTACCTACAGGTGCCGGGAAAATGTTTTATTCTGACGCAGTGTAAAGCATCCTTGATGTTACACCGCTTGAGCTACAAGTCTGTTACGGTGTGTCATTTCACAAATTTGGTCTCTTAGACTCATTACGTTGAGCACCGATGCTGCCAGCAACAGTATGAGGAGGGTTACTTCCATCCACAAGGTCTGGTCTAGCGATGTGCCAAGGACATGGGCCGAACCGATTCAGATCGACCAGCCGGAGTTTCGGGGATCTAGAGTATAATGTTCACTATACCCGGCCTCCAATATAGACTGCTGACGGCCAGCACAAATCGTGAAGATCACCACCTTAGTGAGACATGCATGGAAACAGAAGGACTCAAACAGCTTTCAAAAGAATCCCAGGCGTTCTATCAGCTTGTGCAAGAGCAGAGCCCTGAACTTCTGCCTTACGGAATTCCTGATCCAAATCAAGCCGGGGAGATCATGTTTTCCATAGCTCCGGCAGGGAATCGCGACCTTGCACTCGTCATCTGGATGTGTGATGGCGAACCCAGTGTTGGCTTTGGGAATTTGCACACTCATGGATCGGTGACCATTCATGATCTCGATGACGAAAAATATTATGAATTGTCATTACTTGAATTTGTCCGTGCCATTCGAAATGATCAGATCCTGATCATTCGTGATGAGCTGTCGGGGTCCGATTGCTTGGTCTGGGCTGATCAGAAGGATATGGATGAGCATTTATTAACCGACAGTCTCTATCAGGGAGGTATATCCTTACTATCGTATTCCGGAAAAAACGATAGACGTGTGCGCTAAGTCCTATCGAATCTTGAAAATTCCTCTTCCGGGGGAACTATTGTTCCGGAAAGTCCGGAATCGGCTATGGATGGGGTTTATATAACATATAGAAATTGTCGTCCACCGTGGTAGCGTTCGATCGCTAGCGGGGCAGGTAGTACTCAACATGCTCCTCGAGGCGTACCAGCCAGTAGATTCTCGAAAAACAGCAGACCATTGAGCGAGGAGAGAGCCTTCGAGGATTTCCAGCGGATCTTTGAGGAAGAGTTTGCGAAACTTGATTATCCTCGACCTGTTTACTTCGGAATCGGCATGGCACTTGGCGATATTAAGGGATTTTATCCAGAAATGGGCACCCGAGAATACGATCTTTTCGGCAATTCGATCATATTGGCAACCCGTTACGAGGCCTTGCTGAAGGAATTGTTTAAATCGAGAGACAAAACATCAATGATCATCGTTCAGGAACGATTCTTCTTCTCTTTGACTGAAGAGTATCGGATAAAGTTTGAGTGCCTCGACCTGTACATGACCGATTTTAAAGTGCGCGATGATCCCTCCGCAGAGAGAATATACTTTATTCCGAATCATCAGTCGTTATTGAAACCAAGAATATCTTCCCTGCCGTCCCAGCCCTTGAACCCTTCCAGGCGATAGCTACCTAAATCCAAAGAATAGGCTAGGTCTGCAAAACAAAGCCATAAAAGGATAATGAGTAGCTTGCTCACAGGGTTCTCTCTTTGTTGCGGTTCCTTGAAAATCAAAGGCTGACTATCGGAACTCAAAAGGACATCGGCAAAAAGCCAACACCAGAATTGTTCGCTCGCGTATGGGCAAGGTCATCCCATCGTGTGACGCAAGACCCTACCGGATCGAGGAAGAAACTATCATCACTCTCCGAAGAAGACTTTCAGTTGACCCAAGTAATCCAACACCCCGTCCAGGATGTTCTCGGGCTGAAGGCGGGTTCCATAGTATATCGGTGAGGCTGAATACACCTGACCGTAATGAGCACGAAATGAGGCAGAACTGACGACCTCCAGCTTTTGAGAGACCAAAGGCAAGCCCTGATCAGAAATCTCATAGTTCAACGTGCGAAAGATCTTTCGGTCCGATTCAACTGACGATTTGAAAATCCCCAGCATCTCCTGACCGAAGGAATGACCCTCAGTTCTGAAGCGCTCATAGAGCTTATGGATATCGTAAAAATGGCGCTCCCGCTCAGCTACCGAAAAGCGTTCTCTTCCATCACTATTGCTGAAGCTCGAAATACAGGTCAGGACTGCCAGGGTTTTCTCAATCAACGTTCTCTTGTAATCCATGACCCGCATCTCGAACGGATGTAGGACTTCATTTTTGTCATAGACCTGTGGATTCGCGTTTTTCAGGTAATCACCCAGAATGGAGCCGATCGGAAGAAACAGAGTCGGAAAAGGCTCAGTTCGGAAATCCATCTCCAAAAGAACATGCGGTTTCAGATAGGGTGCCGCAGAAGAGTCGAGTGAACCAACATTTGTTGGACGGACATACTCACAGGTTGTGATGCGCTTGCGTTCGGTGGACTGGACCTTGGCCGTGGACCTGACAAAGGGAAAAGTGCCGATGAATCCTTCGATGCCTTTCAGATAGCCGTCCGCAGCGGCCTTCCCCAGTTGCTTAACCCCATCCGCGGAACAATTCAAAAAGGCTAGATCGATGTCCTCTGAAAACCGATCGATAAGGCCATAAGCCTTGGAGAGGGAGGTTCCGCCTTTGAATACAAGCCTCGATGGTAAATCCGAAAGATTTTCCGGAAGCTTCCCTTGGAGAAGCTCCTTGAGCACCGCAAACACCATGAAATCCTTCCACACGATCTCAGGTGGCAAACTCAAAGCTGCTGAAATCGGTGATACCGAAGCCAGAAACGCCTGATCTGCAAGCAAACTGGAAAAGCTCTGGCTTGGCATCAATCCTCCTTGTCCCACAACGGTTCTTTCTCCAAAATCGATCTCTTACTACGCGACAAAAACGACTCGAAAATTTCCAGATTGGTGAGTGCACGCCGGCCATCAAGCCCACCCATAAGAGCTGCTATGGTCCGAAGGCGCCGGCAAGTGATGTGCGCTGATAGCAGGAATTCATAGAACCCCTGAAGAACTCCCTCAAAGTTTTCATTGGCGATGGATTTGAGTCCAATCAAGCCAAGAAAGGCTCGGACTTCGGTATCACTCAAATCTCTATACTTTTCCATTTGCACCTGACGCACGAGAAGCGTCGGACTGCTATATGCGAACGATGACTTGTACTCCTTCCGAGCCGGAACCTGAGTTGTAAGCCCCATTTCATAAAAAAGGGTGCCTCCCGTCGGGATAAGCCGGTTTATCTCATTGCGATCATTACCAAAAACCGCGTGATCACTTTCCCGTTTTTGCTGCAAGAGCTTGGAAACAACTTGCTCATCGGATAGCGTAACCGGTCCCACCCAGCTTTCGGAGGGCACATAATAGACTCCTCGGCCACCCCGGGTGATTTCACCCCGCTTTGCGAGTCTAGCCAGCTCAGCTCGAATTCTCGGCTCATCCAAGCTCAGTCCTGTCAAATCGCGCCATGAGAATGCCCTGCCTGGAGGCATCTTTTTGATCTCATTCAGGATTATTCGCGACGCCAGGACCTTCATTTTTAACCTCAAACTTCCGAAGTATTCCAGCATATTATCGGCTTTTTTGTAACAAAAGTACAGGGTCGTTTTTTAACAAAATGCGACTTACTTTACTGATTTCATTGAATATAAGAAAAAACAATAATACCTGCACGATACGATCTGTATCGAAGACCATGAGCAGTCAATTGATCATAGTGACTCATGCGTATTTCAATCTTTCTGTCCTTAAGCTGGAGCAGCTCGCCATAGGGACAAATCGCGGAACAAGAACATTTTCTGAGGACTTCACAGATCCAGATTTGGGTTCAGTGGCAGACAAATTGAAATTCATGCACAGGCATGGGATGCGCCACAAATTGAAAAGGGTGGTTTCAATACGATTAAGAGCCATGACCTCTCGCTGCGCGGATAAGGGCTCGGGGTGAAGCCCTCGCCGCTTTGGGGATGGCGACTTGTCCGTCGCTTCCACATTTGACCATGTAGTTGCCAACCGACGTGTTATTCAGTGTTAGATCTCCATCACGATATGCGTTTCTGTTTCTGACACTTGACGAAACCCCAGTCGGAGATAAAGTTTTCTAGCCTTATCGTTTTCTTTCAAGACTTGCAGCCTGAGGGGCAAGTCTTTTACCTTCGCTTCATTTATGACTTTTTTAATCAGCTGCGTACCGATTCCCTTCCCTTGATAAGGCGCGTCAATTTGAATCTCGATGAGAAACATGTGATCGCCGGGCTTGAACTTCGTCGTCCCATCGACCAAACTGACGACTCACGACATCGTAGTAGCAGCGTCTATGCAATCCTCTTAGATATTCCTTGTCAACTTCATCCGACCTTCGAAACGTAATATCCATCACTCAATATCCTTATCGGCAAATCTAGCTGGTTTGCTATTCAACTTCGTAATAACACATCCCAGTGTATTAGACATCTACCGCGGTGATAAAGTTCCGCACCTTACTGATTCTATAAATATACAATGGGCCTTTAAATTGGAGAATCGTCATTTCAGGACGCTGCACTGGTCATGAACAGGCGTGTTTCCCTGCCCTTCTTTGCCCAACGGCAATACTCGTGAGTTCGATACAACTCCAGACGCTGACGTTGATAAGCGGTGATGAATCGAAATGGGTCAGTAAGACGACACTTTTCGAATGTCGAATGCTGAAAATATTTCCAAAGGTAACAGTCACGGATCCACGAGCCCTCGAACACTATACATTGAAATTGCTGGTATTCTATGACAAAGGAAATTTAACCAAGCAATAACCAGAAAGAGCCGATCCATAATAATTTCTTCCTGGGATTAATGAGGAGCTGCCATGACTGTGTCTATATATTCGCTACCTTGGGTTCCTGTCATATTTCTATCATTATTCGCATGCGGAAAAGATGATATTAAGCAGCAAAGCCTTCAGGAGCGCCTTGAAGCAGTGTATGGCTTTACTGACTGCAAGGAAGCCATAATTGGCACTGCATTGACTCAACAGACATGGATCACGGTATTTCACACCTACTTTGGTGGGTATCTTCGCCAGACAGAAACGACTTTCTTAGACGAGAAATGCAAATCCTCATACACCTCTTTAAATCGTTGGGCGGAATACAGTATTCTGAACTCCTCAAATGAGGAGACTGGCGAGATACATTTGGAGATGAAGACCCGAAGGATCTTATCTTATACAAACGAGAATGCACCTTCAGAACTCCCTGGGATACCACACGTCAGCTGCAATATTGAGATGGTAGATGACCTAGAAAAAGAAGAATGCAAGCCTTACTTTGGGACTAGGCGCTACGTGACACTAAACCTTGCCGCCGAAGGTCTTCTGCCATTCAAAGACATAGACAGTGCTGGTACCACTGAGGAAGCACGAAGCACGGAGTTGGCTCCATACACTTTGAGTGTTCTTGATCCGATTGATAAATAGCATTATCGCAAGATCCGGCAGGTCTATACTGAATCATCTAGGCAGGGATCGCACACGGCCCTACTGATTTTATAGCAAGTGCAGCCGTCGTGAACTCCGTTCAGACCTCATGTACCTATCAGACTGCTGAATGTGTCCCGGACCTGGATCGGCACTACGCCGTTGCAGGCCTTGCAGATATTTATCGAAAGCCAATGAAAGTTGCGAAATTCTCTTGCATTCGAAACCACTGAACCAATGCCGTTTGATCATTCGATTAAAGTCATGACTACTTTCATTTATAGACACCGGCAGAATGGATAATCCATCCTAAGCCGATCTGAAAAGTAATATAGCGGACTCGATCCTGTATTTTTGGATTTGACTGGCACTCCTGAATCGTAATGCAAGGCCTGGAACTGGACGATCCGGCTTCCAGAGAAGCGTTGAATTCCAATCGGCCTTTTGCAGGTGCTGACTTATCTTTGTTATACAGAATATCGAGAGGATTCAAATATGGATGAAGAATTGAGTATCCTATGAGAGCACGAAAGAACCTATGGTCATGTGCTGTACCGGCTCCAGGGCCAATGTATCCTCCTTTGCCAAGGATCGCACTGTAGGTAGTGCTTCCGTCATAATATGAGGAAGCTATACCATACTGTTGCAGGTTCATCGTTTCATTATCAGCATTCAAAAAGGGATTATCCTTTTCAATCTCAGAAGAGAGCGTGGATCTGATTCTTGAGATATCAAGTCTTTGTGCCCCAAAATTCAGGCCAACACCAAAACCTTCGCTACTTTCTCTGTCTAATCCTCCTAATTCAGCGTTTACCGAAAAATTATGCGTGAGTCTTGAATCTTTCAGATCCTTTGACAGGCGGACTGCAATAGTCGGAGCAAACTCGAACGCAAACAGGTTTGAACTTACTAAGGACAGTCCGGCCAAACCAAGCTTCATCAAAATCAGCATTCTCATTGAATGGAGTTCACTCCTCTTTGAAGCAATTGTATACTCTTGGCGCGTTCTTGTAGTCGCACTTAAATCCCTTACATTGCCAGTAGCTAATCTTTGGGATTAAAAAACATCCCAACGCCGAGGAAAAAGTCACTAATAGATTTTTTTACGACTCGCCCCCTCTTCTGCTCCAAATCGCTATCGATATCTCTTTCGACCAATCTGGCCCCGGCAAAGAATATCGAATAATTAAAGGATAACATGCTGTAGCGGCCGTTGAATTTTCGCGGCCCTCCTGCCTCTTTGATGTCAACAATCTGTGCGATATGACCAGCGCTAAGATGAACCATATTCGTGGTCATCCCTAAGCGGCCTAACTCATATGCGAGTCCGAACTCCACAGCGCTGCCGTCCTGAGTGTGGGTTACTGCCGCTGTATAGTAGTCTTTCAACAGCACACCATATGTAACCCAAGTTTCTCCTTTGGAAAAGGACGTGACTCTTCCCCAGACTCCAAACTCGCCAGCCAATGCGGTGTCACTCCAAATCAGAATCGAAACGAATAACGCTCTCATCCTCCCCGTCCTGCCGCTTGCCATCAGTTAACCTCAAATTTGTTTTTTTGGCTTTTTTACAAGATCGACTCCGTAGTCACAATCTGCGATACCTGACTTGCTCTCAAACTGCCAGAATTTGGATAGACAAAATTTTCGGCAATGTTGTTCATAATTCTGCCATAAAATCACGTTCATGGGAAAAGTTACAGACCCGATAAAGATATTAAAATCAATGGCTAATACTAAACTTACTTTCATACTATGGATTTCTGACAAAAAGACCGATCCTCTGTTTGAAGATAACGGGGAGTTGTGATGGCTTTATCAAAATATGCGAAAGCGGGACGCCCTCTCATATGCTTAATGCTATGTGCGTGCGGCAATGATGAGACTAAGCAGTCCCTTCAAGAGCGATTCGAAGCAGTCTATGGCTATACGGATTGCAAGGAGGTGGAAATTGGTACGGCGTTAGCGCAACCAACTTGGATGATAGTATTTCACACTTACCATGGTGGCTACCTAGACCAAGCTGAGACAACCTTTTTGGATGAAAACTGTAAAACAACGTTTACCTTTCTCAATCGTTGGGCATCATATCAAATTCTGGATTCCTCAGACGAGGACACAGGGGAAATACTACTGGAAATAAAAACCAGAAGGATCATATCAGGCATCAATGAAAAGTTCCAGCCAGGTGCTCCAGTGATAGACTGCAATGCTGAGATGGCAGAAGACATAAGAAAAGAAGAATGTAAGACCTACTTTGATTCCACCCAGTTTGTCACCCGCTATGTGACTTCAAAATTGACCGCTGAAGGCTTGCAGCCCTTCAAAGACGTAGACAGTGCAGGCACTAGCGAGGAGACAAGAAGCACAGAATTGGCTCCGTATGTTCTGAGCGTTCTTGATCCGATCGATAAGTAAGCGCGCCAAGCTCATACTAAGACCCTGCCTTACCTAGGGCTTTGATTCAGCCTCGATAGGGGCGCCCTCTGGTCGAATCCAGGGGTATCGTCGCGTGTGGCAAAGAAGAAGAAAAAGTTCCCAAGATATCCCGTCCAATGCATTCAATCAAGGATGCTGATGTCGAAATATTGATAGATAATGACGATGCAGATCCCGATTATTCTGGTATAGCTTTCATTTTTCAAATGAACGAAGGGGAAGACCTTCCTGATATCTGGGAAATAAATAAGACGGCACCTGGAAATTCTGCGCTTCAGACACCTGCATGCCCACCGTATTTGGCTTTCCACTTGTAGAAAGCCTAGTGGCACAGGAGATTCAACTAATCAACGGAAGAGAATGACAGGGAACCCTCGCTACTTATCAATCGCATCAAGAACACCTAAAGTGTATGGGGCCAACTCAGTACTTCTAGTCTCCTCAGTTGTGCCTGCACTATCAATATCTTTGAATGGCTGCAGCCCTTCAACTGAAAGGTTTAAGGTCACATAGCGTTTGGCCTCAAAGTACGGCTTGCACTCTTCCTTCCGGAAGTCTTCAGCCATTTCAACATTGCAATTAGCCTTAGGGATTCCGACCATTTCCGGTGGAGCATTTTCATTTGTTACTGCAAGAATCCTTCTGGTCTTAATTTCCAAATATATCTCTCCTGTTTCTTCGTTTGAGGAACTCAAGATCTGATACGATGCCCATCGATTTACTGAGGTAAACACTGTTTTGCATTTCTCATCAAGAAAGGTAGTCTCCTTTTGGTCAAGATACCCCCCGTAGTAGGTATGAAAGACTCTAATCCATGTTGGTTGCATCAGCGCGGTGCCAATCGTCACCTCTGTGCAATCCGTATAACCATATATAGCATCAAACCGCTCTTGCAAAGATTGTGGCTCCACCTCATCATCTCCGCAAGCTGCAATCCATAAGCACAAAAATAATACCGGAACCAGGGTATGCATTGACATCAGCTCTCCTCTCGGCCTCTAAAATTTTTGATCGGTATATGACCTTAGAGACCAAAGATCTCAGGGGAACCAAACTTGTAAACAGACAACCTGGCGGCGGTCAATCGATCGGATCAAGAACGTTCAAGACGTATGGAGCGAGTTCTGTGCTACGTGCCTCCTCCGTAGTGCCTACGGTGTCGATATCTTTGAAGGGCTGCAGACCATCAGCACTTAGGATTAAAGTTACATAGCGAGGGACAAAACTGGTAGCATCAAAATAGGTCTTACATTCCTCTTTGCGAATATCGGTTCCCATTTCTACATTGCAATTGACGTCTGCTATCCCAGGAAGCTCTGGAGGAGCATTCTCATTGGTACCTGATAAGATCCTTCGGGTCTTGAGCTCCAAATGTATCTCTCCGCTCGCTTCATTTGAGGAGCTTAGAATACTGTATGTTGCCCAGCGGTTTAGAGAGGTGTATGAGGACCTGCACTCCTCGTCGAGAAACGTCGTTTCAATTTGGCGAAGATAACCACCAGAGTATGTATGAAATACCGTGATCCATGTTTGCTGAGTCAATGCGGTGCCTATAATCGCATCCTTACAATCAGTATAGCCATAGACTGCTTCGAACCGCTCCTGAAGGGATTGTTTGGTCTCATCCCTCCCGCACGCGCAAAGAATTAAGTACATGAGAGGGGCGCCTACGTTAGCATATTTAAGTAATCCCATGGCAACTCCTCTTCATAACAGAACTTTAGATCGGTCTCTTGGCAAAAAATCTTGACTCTCAAACGTGACCTGACTTAGTTACTAGGGGTTCAAAGAGAAAAAGAACCCATTCATCGGGTGCCCCGATTATGCAATAGGAGTCAGTCCTTGTATTTCTTCCGAAGTTCGCCAACGGCACTCAAAGTCTGCAAGAGCAGAAACCAAACGCTTATAAAAGCCAGAATAAACGCCTGCTCCTTGACGATGCCCCATTGAATAGGTTTATTAAACGCTATGCTGGCCCCTATTCCTGCTGCAATAAGAAACAGGAAAAAGGCCAAGCAAAGCACCAACAATCGGCGATCGCGCTTACTGGTGCTAGCCAAAACATACTTGAGGTTGTCCAGAAGACCATATTTCATAAACCCATCCTTTTCAGATGATCAGGAACAGATCCAGGACAGAGTTTACTGGCGGAATAAAGCGCCTGCCAATAAACCCGTCGTTCGACCTATCACTTTCGTCTGGCATGGCGGGACTTACAACTTTTAACCTCGCGGACATGGGATTTGAAAACCTGGCCTGGATAACCTTAAGACAACCACTGCAAATTTCAACTCTAACTGAACTTATACCTCGCAGCTAAATTCCTCTGCCCCGCCCCCCATTATAATATTTTAACTTTCCCATAGTTTCACTATGTTAGAATAAACGACCGTAAGGTTTGTCACGTTTCAGAGTCTGGATTCGTCAGGCTTGGGAACGTCCCCTTAGGGACCATAGGCAAGGAATAGGGACACCACCATGGACAAGAACGATTGGTTGGCAAAGAGCTTCCAGGACAATCGCGCCCACCTGAAGGCAGTGGCCTACCGCATGCTGGGATCACCTGTCGAAGCTGATGATGCCGTTCAGGAGGCCTGGCTGCGACTGAGCCGCTCCGATACCGAACAGATCGAGAATCTAGGCGGATGGCTGACAACAGTGGTCGCCAGAGTCTGCCTGGACTTCCTGCGCTCACGCAAGGCCAAGCGCGAAGCTCCACTTGACGAGCCCGTACCTGATGTTGGAGCCGGGCATCCGGAAGACGAGTCTTTGGTTGCTGATTCTGTCGGCCCAGCCTTGCTCATCGTCCTGGATAGTCTGACCCCAGCTGAGCGGGTATCGTTCGTATTGCACGACCTCTTCGATCTCTCCTTCGACGAAATCGCCCCGATCGTCGATCGTTCCGTTGCGGCTGCGAGGCAACTGGCGAGCCGTGCCAGGCGACGCGTTCGAGGCATGCGGACCACTTCTCAGGCTGACAGCCCACGGCAGCGCGAGGTGGTCTCGGCTTTTCTCGCCGCTTCCCGTGAGGGCAGATTTGAAGCCCTCCTTAGCTTGCTGGATCCTGACATCATACTGCGTGCCGATGCAGCTGCGATCAAAATCACGACCGCAAATCAAAGTCGTGGTGCACCGGCCTTCGAGCCTGAAATGCGCAATCCGAGGACCATTGCTGAAACATTCAAGGGCAAGGCCGCCGGTGCCCAGCTGGCATTTATCGATGGCTTCGAGGGGGCAACCTGGCTGCAAGGGGCGAAGCCTCGTGTTGTGTTTGCCTTTGCCGTTCGTGATGGGTTGATTACCGAGATCGACGTGATTATGGACCCTCAGCACCTGGCGAAGACCGAAATTGAGCTGATCGAGTCCTAGGCTCGTTTGAGCGGTCGTGTTCCTCAAATCTTTTAGGAGGTGAACCTTGAATATTTTCTTTTGGATCCTGCAAGTTCTTCTCGCCCTGCATACCATCATGGGAGCCGTATGGAAGTTCAAAAACTCCGCCGAGCAGACCATGCCATCGCTGAAAGCCATTCCCCAAGGAGTTTGGCTGTCTCTGAGCGTCTTTGAGATTCTGTGCAGCCTCGCCCTGATTCTTCCCGTCTTCAATAAATCCTTGGGTATCCTGGTCCCTCTCGCAGCTCTCGGCATTGCTGCGGAAATGCTGCTCTTTACTGGCTTGCATTTTGCTTCGGGTCACAAGGAGTTCGGGCCTGTGATCTATTGGCTGGTGGTTGCTGTGTTTGCCGGATTTGTTGCTTATGGCAGGCATGTGCTGCAGCCTTTTGTAATTGGCGGTTCGTAATACTCGTTTTCCTTTCCATGGATGTTGCCGGGCCAGGGTCGATAACGAAGGTTGCGGCATAACCGCAGGCGATCGACAATTTTCTGAACGTTGAAAGGGCAATCTTTGATCAAACTACTCCTTGCAGTCGTCTTTTTGCTTGGCTGTACAAAGAAAAACGATTCAACAGAATCGTCTGAATCCCCTAAAAGCTGCAATCAACATCAGACCGCTGAAACTTGTCAAACTGCGCCGAATTGCGTTCCTAAAAGCGGGATCGATGTCACGACCAAGGAAAATGTCTTTCTGGGTTGCCTTAACGCTTTTTCCGAGGCTTTACGTTGCCATGCTCCGGTCTCATGTTTTACGCATTCTTCCGGGCAACGAGTTGTCAGCGAGGAGAGTTGCTTGTTCGAAAATTGGACAGAAGTCGGTTGCACGGAATCGGAGAAAAAAATTCCATTTTTCAATCCCTGTGATGTCTCCACCGCAAGTGAATGCAGCTCGGATCAAAAATGCTATTTGCGATCCGCTCGCAATGTGGTCACGCGCGAAATGGTTGTCATAGGTTGTGTGCGCGAGGGTGGGCTGTGTGGCGATGCTATTACATGTTATACCAATCCAGATCGGACCATACGTGTGATCGATACTCAAGTCTGCTCGACATTCCCTGATTGGGAGTCTACGGCTTGTGAACCGGGAGATCATGATGCCCTTCAAGCACAGTAATTTGGCTCATACTTGACTGGAGACTATCACGGAGCAGCCCCGAATTAAGACTCACCCCAAAAGGTCCTGGCAATTATTCCCAGGACCTTTTTGCCTTGTGATGACTCTCATTGCGGAAAGCTGCAAGATCCCTTAAAACTCCTGCCTGGTTCATGCATCAATGTTCAGGGAGGATGAAGATGTTGGAACGATCGAAGCTGCTTTATTGCACATTCAGTGTTGTCTTCGCAGCCTGGGGAGGATCGGCTTTCGCCGGTGTTCGCCTGACGGCTGAAGAGCAAACGCTGGCCAGACTCATCAATGAATATCGAGTGAGCAAGGGTTTGCCGGCTGTTCCGCTGTCGACATCGCTGAGTCGCGTGGCCCAGATCCATACCTGGGATATAGCCACGAATCACCCAAATACCGGTACTGGCGCCAATGGAGTGCCTTGCGACCTTCATAGCTGGTCGAATAAGGGGACTTGGTCTCCGATATGTTTCACAGGCCCAGAAGGCGAGTTCATGTGGAGCAAACCGCGCGAGCTGACGTCATATCCCTCCAACGGGTTTGAGATCTCGGCAGGCGCCGGGGGAAGTCTGACGCCCGAAGCGGCTCTGAATGGCTGGAAAAGCAGCGGCCCGCACAATGATGTGATTCTGAATCAGGGACCCTGGACAGGAACCTGGCAGGCGATGGGTGTAGGGATTTATCATGGTTATGCCCACGTTTGGTTTGGTGAGGTCGCGGATGCAGCCGGCGCCCCCGAATCTGCGGTTCTGAATCCCAATCCTGCGATCGCTTCGGACAAATTCTATCGCCTTAAAAATTTCAGCATGGAAAAGGACAATAAGTGTTTGGAAGGCAATCAGCTCGCAGCAGGGGCTGCCCTGAAAGGGGCTTCGTTCATGGACAATTGTCAAGCTGTAAGCGGGCAGGCCTGGTTCTTTGTCGCGACTCCTGATGGTTACTATAGGATCACCAATGCATTTCTTGGAAGCGCCAACAAATGCCTCGAAGGCAATAATAAGGTATCAGGCTCGACAGCCGATGGAGCAGCATTCATGGCTGATTGTCAAAACGTTTCGGGCCAGAAATGGAAAATCGCGCCTCAGGGAGGCCATGGATATTTCCAGATGACGACCCAATTCCAGGAAGCAAATAACAAATGCTTCGAATCCACCTATCTGAATGCAGCGACCAAACAAGGTGGTCCAGCATTCCTGGGCGATTGCCAAAACTTCAGCCGGCAATTGTGGAAGCTGGAAGAGCTTTGAGAGGGGCGCGTCTGACCTGATCCAGCGCCCCCTTCCCAAAGTCCGCACGCCTCTCGTTTCCGCGAGACGTCATGGTTGAGCGGTAACGTCTGGACCTGGACCCCCGGTGTGTGGACGGGCAGCTGGATTGTAATCTTCAAAGCCTTGTTTTTTAGGCAAGCCCGTTGGCATCTCATTTTCTTCGTCGCTCTCACCAGCGTCTGCCGTCACTATCGTCGACCCGTCTTTTGGCTTCAGTTCATCACGCAGGGATATTTCATCGTCAATTCCCCGGCGGCTTGATGCAATGTCAGCTCGCAGTTCTGAAGCCGGCAAATCTTCGCCTGCCGTAGAGACCTTGCGGCCCTGTCCGATCGCTTCATCGCTGGAAGCGGTGTTCATGCTGGCTGCTATTTCATCGGTTGAGCTATCGTCTGAGGTCGCCTGGTCAGATGGCCTCGCTGACTCTTCCCTGTCATCCGCTTGAGCTTGCGGTTGTCCTGGCCGTTGCTTTGCCTTTGCCATGAGAGAACCCTCCTTGGTGAGCGGAAATGAGGCATCCCTTGCCTCATACACACGGCTGCTCATATGGCGCGCAGGCAGCACGTTGCTATAAATTTCTAGCAATAAATAGACCATCCTACGGCAGGATTGACTAAAGTCGCCGACGACAGCGTATTTTCGCCGCATTTTATATCAGGAATCATAACGCTTCACGTCAACCACACGATCAAAGCAGGCAACCAAAAGCAAACTGATGACATACGGAGGGAGCATGCCCCGGATCATTCGGTTCAAGTTTTGTTCGATCATCCCCAGCGCCGAAAAAACTAACAACCCGGCAGTGACAGCTAAGTGAAAAATGATGAAACCTTTGAGTTTGCTTCCTAGGCCCATCGCTGTGGGACGGGAGGATGGCCAGGCCGAGCAAGAAGAAAACCGGACGATTCGCTCTGAACTATGGAAAAGTCCCCAACGTATAGCGCATCCTGTTCTGATAAAAATTGAAAGCGAACGTGACAGGATCTGATGGATCAAACGTCCCCCAATTAAAGACGATATCCAGGTTTTGCGAGCGGTCTGCAATTCGCAACGCATTGTGCCCAAATCGACTATATATCGCGTCGCCTACATCATAAGTCTGCAGGAAAATTTTGACCTGACTCACATCATCTGGAGGTTTGTATTCAAATGCTCCCCACAAAGGTCGAGCCACCAGGAAGAGGGCAGGAATGAATTTCGCCAGAGTATTCATAGCGATTTATGCATAATAATACCCATATGGTCTAGCCATCCACCATCAAGTATTGTCAAATATTGAAGAACAATAAAAAAGGAAGCCCAATGAAAGCAAAGTTTCCACTGATTGCACGTGTGCTCCTGGGTCTGGTTTTCCTGTTCGGGGGGATCACCGGGCTTTTGAACCTAGTCCCGCCGCCAGATGATTTGCCCGAGCGCCTCCAGACTTTTAACAAAGGCCTCATGGCCTCGGGATATTTTTTCACACTTCTTAAAGCCACCGAAACTATCTGTGGTGCCTTGCTGCTTTCAGGCTTCTTTGTTCCCCTGGCTCTTGTGGTCCTGGCGCCGATTGTTGTGAACATCATATTCGTTCATGCGTTCCTGGCGCCCAGCGGACTGCCCTTGGCTTTGATTATTGGCTTCCTGTTAGCCTATCTGGCCTTTTTTGCGAAACCCTACTCGCCTGTTGTCAAGACGCTGTTTCGCCGATGAATCCCCCATTGCTCTTTGGTCTGACCCCAAACTTCGATGGGCCAGGTGTCCATCGGAGGCGGCAGCTGAATGGGTCCTCGCAAGGTGGAACCCAGGCGCTTCGCAAGATTTTGTGAGGGGACATTCTGGGGATCAATGCAATGGATCACCTCCTTCCATCCCAGTTCCGCGAAGGCCCAGTCGATGGCGGCAGAGGAACCCTCGAGCGCATAGCCCTTGCCCCAGGCCTCCCGGGCCAGTCCCCAGCCGATCTCGGTGCTTGGCCATCCTTCGGGCTGCCAGGGTCCAAGGCGTCCGACCCATCGACCACTGGTTCGCTCGATAACAGAAAACATTGAGAATCCCATCAGGGGCCAGGCGCCTGTTATCGTAGCCATGCCCCGCCAGGCCGCAGCTCGATCCTGAACACCACCTAAAAATCGATTCACTTCCGGATCCGCTGCAAACGCAACCCAGGCTTCAAAATCAGCATAGACCGGCGGACGCAGAATGAGTCGATCGGTTGTGAGCGTCGGCCCAAGGATAGTAGGCATGGCATGTTCCCTTGAAAGTTCGTATTTTAAACGGACACTGATTCCTCTTCATGAAATACCATAGTGAGCGCCTGAGTTCCTTATCAAATGGCTTGATGAAGCAGCCACGGCCGTGTTTAATGGATCTCAAAACCTTTGCGAGGTATTTTATGCAAAAGTCGGTGTCGTCCCACGACGGAGTTGTGATCTCGTACGAGCTGTCCGGTCAGGGCGGCGAGGCTTTGGTTTTTGTTCACGGATGGCTTGGCAACGGTCACTGGTGGGATGAGCAAAAAAAGGCTTTCGAAGCCACATATCAGATCGCGCAGATGGATCTGGCAGGACACGGGCGTTCCGGGAAACATCGCAAGGTCTGGTCGATTGATGGCTTTGCTGAAGACATCAAAGCCGTTGTTCAGGATGCCGGGCTGAAAGCCTGCCATCTCATTGGGCACTCCATGTCCGGTTCCAACGTGATTGCCGCTTCACTTCTACTGGGAACCCGCGTGAAGTCGATCATTCTGGTCGACACGCTTTTGGATCTTGATGGAATGCCGCGTTTTGAAGATGTTCAGCCGATGATCCAGGGTTTGCACACAAACTATCAAGCCACCATGGAACAGGCCCTGGCCCAGTTCCTCCTGGTCCCGGGTTCACCCCAGGGTGTTCGCGAGCGCCTTAAAAAGGAAATGCTGGGCGTCAATCCCCAGCATGCCATCGCTGTGCTGGAACCCTTTTATCGATCGGATATTCGATCGCAGGCGGCTGAAGTCAGCGTTCCCGTGCGCGCGATCAATTCCGATATGAGACCCACAAACGCGGCAGCGAATCGCAAGTATTTTCGAAGTTTTGATTTTAAAGTCATGAACGGCGTGGGTCACTATCCTATGATGGAGAAACCCCAACTTTTCAATCAACTCCTGCAGGAAACCCTTGCCGAGCTTTAGTGCTTGCACGGAATGATGGGAAGGCCCAGCACTCCATGAAGGGAGACCTTCCGTCGACAGGCCACCGTCTCTGCGATTTCGCTTTCGGTGAAGATTCCCTGCAACCTCCAGAGCCCAGCTCTGAACTCATTCGTTTGATTGACAGCGTTCATGACCCTTTCACAGTACTGTGGGTCCTGGGCGCTCCGGCAATCCTCCTTGTCAGCGTCGGTCAGAGAGCTGAGTTCATCCAGCGGGTCCTCCGGATGAAAGACGACCGGTGCGCAGGATGAAGTTGCAAAGTAGTCGCTTTCGACCTCAGCTCCGCCGCCTTCCACATGATGCCCAAGCTCATGGCAATAGATGAGCCGCATCCCATCCCGATAAATTTCGGGACTCCGGGCGACCCAGCCCACGATGTGAATACCCCATTTGCCGTCCTTATGATAAAAGCTGCCCCCGGCCGATGTCGGGGAGTAATCCTTGGGCCAGTCCCCTGTGACCAGTAGCTCCTTGCCGAAACTTTCCAGAACCCAGGGGCCGAGACGGTTCTGGGTCTCGACGATGATGCTGTCATACTGAGGCCTGGTGATGGCGGCTTCAGCTGCGTGGGAAAGCAGAAAAAATACGCTGAGGCATAATGTGAAACGCATACGTTTATCCTTCCTGTACCTGCCGCCCCCCGCCTGCAGACTTCGGGCAACGGCTTTGCGGTCTTGGAATGCTCGCTGGATACTCGTATAATTCCAAAAACTTGCCGATGCAACTTGGAAAGTTTTGCACCCTGACCGATAAGTAAATATAGCCAAGGAGCCAACACGTGAAAAACGCCAGCCGGATATTTATGATCCTGTGTTTTGCAGCATATGGCCACGGCTGTGAACAGGCACAAACCGAACTCCCGCTTACGACCAAAGATATACTCAGCGCGGACGGCAAACGCGCCAACGCCAATACCGATTCCAAAAATAGTCCGGAAGAAAATCCTCAAAATACATTCACCGAAGAATCCACCGATGAAGAGGTGGAGAACGCGGTTGCCATTGAACCTGTTCCCATTGGAGGAGCTTTCCTTGTATGCCTGGAACAGCAGAAAGGCTCGAGTTCCACAGCTTTATGCCGACTTGAGGATGAATTGGAGCAGAGAATGGCGCCACCACAAAGCTGGCAGTTGACCTACTATGTGCAAACAGCCAAGGAAAAGATTTCGCTGGTGAGCAAGGATATACCGATGGATGATCCGATCGGTTTCAGCTGGCAGGTGAATCTTGGGAAATACCGCCTTGCGAATGTCATGGTGGAGATCTACGATACCGAGAAGGGCACAATGGATATCACAGCGCCCATTCTCATGGATTCCAAGACAATGCGCCCTCCCGCTGGCCAAGACCCCCGGGGAAAAAAACCGAGATGATCAGCTCCTAATTGCGGCCGGACTCCGCGAGCATCTCCGCTTCAAGACCGGCCAGCCTCTGTTTGGCAAAGTTCATAACATCCTCCTGATTGTTGTCCATTCCCCATTGAGCCGTAAAAGCTGCATTGGCTGCCCAGCGCTCCATAATGTGCGTGGCCATCCTATCGTAGGTTGTCCCTCCGGCCTGCGCGTAGAGGTCCAGCAGTTTCCGCAGCTGCTCCTCTCCAAAGCACCCGAAGAAAACCCCGAAGTCCACGGCAGCATCGGCAATCTCCGCTTCGGTCCAATCAAGGACGCCGATCAACCTTAACGAATCGTCAAGGAGCATGTGACCAGGATGAAGGTCTCCATGCACGAGGGCGGCCTCATTCGGCCAATAGGAGTCTTCATGGAGCCAATGCATCCAGCGCTGCCAGACAGTTTCCGACGGCTGAAGGAAGTTCCGGGTTGTTTCACAGCCTTTGAGCAGTTTGCTGCGCGTCTCAGGAATGGAGACCTGGCGTCCGCCTGCTGCAAGAACGTCCTTCTTATCGACCCGATGAAGCTCGGCCAGAAATCGCGCCGACGATTCCATAAACGTGTCCTGCGGACCGCTGACGTTGAGACCATTCCACCGAAGCCCTTCCTGAGGGTCATAGGTCCACGCCGGAGTCCCTGGCAGCCGTGGGTAGGCAATCAGATCAACCTCATGGATTTTCCAGTTGGGAACGGCGACGGACAATCGTGGGCCCAGCAGTTTCAGAATTTTCGCTTCATTGATGCTGCCCTGATACGCGTTCGGGCGCCGTGGAGCTCTTAAAATCCACTCCACACCGTTTTCGTCCTGAGCATTCAGAACAAGAAAGTCCAGACCGGATTGGTCAAATTCCTTCTTGTCCGTGATCAGTTTCAATCCATAGCTCTGAGCGCGTTGGAGTAGCGACGGAATATCCTGGATCATGATGATTTTCCTTATTTGGTTCAAAACGTAAACTGTTTGCTCTCATGCTGCCCCCATGCCCTCTCCTGTACAGCTCGTTCGCCAGTATAGATCAAAAGGCCGAGCAAGGCATCCCCTGTTGAGGCCGTTTCAAGCCGGAATCGACAAGCTGCCGGGAGAGGTGCATACTGCAAGAGGGATCCCTTGGCTGTAGGATAGGCAGGGCAGCGTCATGAAGAAGAATATCCTGGACATTCATGGAGTAAAAATTCACACGCTTGTGCTGGGCGCAAGGACGAGTCGTCCTCCCGTTGTGTTGCTGCACGGATTGAATGACTGCAGCTACACCTGGCTGCATATTGGTTCTGTTCTGGCTCGGGATCGCCAGGTTTATATCCCTGATCTTCCTGGCCATGGATTTTCTGAGAGACCGGATGCCAGTTACGAGCTCAGCTGGTACGCGTGGATCATGTCGGAATGGATGAAAGCGGCTGACATTACCGTGGCGGACCTTGTCGGACATTCCTTTGGTGGTGGTCTCGCGCAAATGATGCTGCTGCATTGCCGACAGCGCGTCCGCCGCCTGGTTCTGGTTTCACCTGGAGGCTTGGGTCGTGAAATCTCATTCGTCATGCGGCTGGCTGCGGTTCCGCTGCTGGTGGAACGACTCGGCCAGCCCTTTATGGAAATTGGGACAAGGATCGCCCTGCAACTGGCACGGGATGGTCGCCAGCGCGCGGACATCAGGTTTCTGAGCCGGGTCAATTCGATAAACGGATCAGCACGGGCGTTTTCCCGAACGGTCCGTGACCTTGTCGATTGGCAAGGACAGCGAAGAACCTATGCGGATCGCGTTCATGAAGTGGCGGATCTACCACCGATCCTGCTTCTCTGGGGAAAGATGGATGCGATCATTCCAGCCCGGCATGCCACGGTATTCGCAAATTGCGTGAACAACGTTCGCGTGTTCCTGTTTGAAACCTGCGGCCATTATCCACATTATCAAAAGCCTGATCTTTTTGCGGAAAAGGTCTTGGAATTTCTTGACGAATCCTTCATTCAACCGGCTCAGGTCGATAGGGACCGGATCAGGTCAATGGGAGGTCGGGCTGCTCTGGCAAGGTAAACGTGAATCGGCTGCCGCCTTGCGCTCGGGGCTCCACCCAAAGCTTGCCCTGATGAGCATCAATGATTTTCCTGGAAATGTAGAGGCCCAGGCCCAATCCGCTTCGTTCCCTGTTGCCAAGCTGGAAAAAGCGCTCGAAAATTTCGGTTCTCATGGATTCGGGAATACCCTGACCCATGTCACTGACGGAAATTTCCAGATCACCGTCCTCTTTATTTCGCAGCTCCAGAGTAATCACGCCGAACTTTCTTGTGAATTTGATGGCGTTATCCATGAGGTTGGACACCACCTGCTTGATGCGTTCCCGATCACAGGAAACCAGTCTGGATCCCTCGGGGAGGATGGATTCAAGTTGGATCTGCCTGGCAGCCGCTTTGTCGGCGAAGTTCTCAACCGCTTGCCGGATGAGCTCGCCCACATCATGTTTCTCCATGTGCAATTCCAACCGGCCTGCAGCCATCCGTTCGACGTCAAGGAGATCGTTGATCATCTGAATGGCAGTCCCGGCATTGCGGTTTATGATCTCAATCCATTTTTTCCCCTCACTGCTGACTATCGGAGAGGAAGGGTGGTTCAGAAGCATGTCTGAACAGGACAGAATCGTTCCAATCGGATTGCGTAGGTCATGGCTCACAATCGCAAGGAATTCATCTCGCGTCAGAAGATCCGCTTTCGTCCTCTGATGGGCCTGCTGTTCGTTCGACAGCAGGACAGCGCTATCCTGAAAAGAGGAGTCTGTTTGAAAGCGCTCCGATGCGAGATCCTTATCCGTCACGTCGCGTTCCTCGCGAAGGATGGCATGTTCGTCACTCTTGATTTGATGGCGTTCCGCACTTATCACGGAATCCACCAGAGCTCGCTCGGTACGGATGGTGGCATCGGCATGTCGTCGTTCATTTTCCAATTGGTCATTCGTAATGAAGCGTTGGGGTGCCTGATCCTGCGAAGTTTCCGGCGGACCTGACTCCATTTGCTTATCGACATCATTTCTTATTTTATCGACTTCAGCATCCGTCGCGTTTCGTTTGGCACGGACGGATCCATCCGTTCTTTTTTTAGCGGCACCATAGGCCTCATCCAACGATTGATCCGCCCTGCTTCGTTCAACGGAAAGGCTCTTATCGGTCTTTTCGCGTCCTTGATGCACGCGCTCGTGACTGTTGTCGCTCTGCATGGATAGCCCTCCATGGGCGATAATAGAGTGAAGGGAGCGCAAAAGCTAGAACCGTCATTCTTCAAAAGCTGGCATAAAACACTCATACCTGGTAGAACAGTCGGACTCGCCCCTCAGGGGGGCGCAGTCTCGGATCGATTACGGTTGGCCTTAAGATTGCAATAGCCAGCGAAAGCCTGGTGGATGATGCCCCGTGCCGGCCGCAATCAGTCAGTTAAATCTGCGCAGCGAGGTGACATGGACTCTTCAATGGAATCGCCTCATATCCGTATCGGCATGAATGCGTTCGAAAATATTTTTGAAGGTCAGGAATGGCTTTCTGCCACTTTGAACAGTATTGGCGACGCCGTGATAGCAACGTCCGCGGCGGCGGATCCCATCATACTCTTCATGAACCCGGCTGCCGAAAGAATGACTGGCTGGAACTTTGATGAAGCCGTAGGCCGCAATGCCTTGCAGATTTTTCAAATCATAAATCAGACAAGCCGTGAATCGGCCAAAAACCCGATTGAAAGCGTTTTAAGAGAAGGTCAACCTGTCGATCTTGTGGGACCTGCTGTCCTTATCGCAAAAAACAGCCGCGAGTTTGTCATTGAGGGCAGTGCCGCTCCCATCCGCAATAATCCGGGCCAGATCAAAGGCGTCGTCGTCATCTTCCGTGACGTTACGGCCAAGATTCTGGCCGAGGAGAAGGCTCAGAAGCTCAGCCGCGAAGTGGAATGGGCACGGGAAGACCTCTACGGCTTCTTTATGCAGGCACCCATTCCCATGGTGATCATGCTGGGCCCCGACCATCGTTTTGTGCTCGCCAATGAGCCCTATGAACGCTTTGTCGGCCGCAAGGTTGTAGGCAAAACCGTGGCGGAGGCCTTCCGACCGGAAGAAGCGTCGCCCTTCATTCCCATACTGGACAGGGTGTATAAAACGGGCAAACCCTGGATCGGCAAGGCCATGCCCCTCAATATCCCTGACCAAAACGGCGAAATGCAAACGCACTTTGTCAACTTTGGTTATCATCCTTATGTTGCGTCCAATGGCACAATCCAAGGAATCCTGGCGATTGTCATTGATGTGACGGAAGAAACTCTGGCCCGACACGCGATCGAGAAAAGCAAAGCGGCTGTCGAAAACGAGCGTGAGAACTTTCGCAATCTCTTTCGCTTGTCGCCGGAGGTGGTGTGTATCCTGAAGGGACCGGACCACGTTTTTGAATTTGTCAATGAAGCTCACATCGAGACCCTTGGCTTTGATGCGACGGGCCAAAGCGTGCACGAGGCCCAACCGGAATCCGTGGAAGTGCACGGCATCCTGGATAGAGTCTTCCGCACCGGAGAGACCGCGCTGCTGCACGAAATTCCGGTAACGGTGGGCGACCGCATCCGCTATTTCAATGTTACTTACGCAGCAAGACGGGATGAAAGCGGAACCATCGACGGCATCATGATATTGGGCTCGGAAGTCACCGCTCAGGTTTTGGCGCGGACACAGCTCGTCCGGAGCGAAGCGAATTTCCGGGAGCTGGCGGATGCCTTGCCGGTTATCGTCTGGACAGCGACGCCGGATGGTTTCGTGGATTGGTACAATGCCTGGTGGTACCAATATTTGGGCCTTCCCCGCGGGACCCGCTGGGATGATCCCGCTACGCTTCCGATGCATCCGGATGATGTCGAGCGCACCAATGCACTTTGGTACGAGGTGGTGGCTGCAGGCCAACCCTTTCACATGGAGCAGAGGTTCAGGCGCGGCTCCGATGGACAGTATCGCTGGCATCTGGTACGCGGCGTGCCTATCCGGGATGCGAACGGCCGCTTGATTCGTTACGTCGGTGCGAACACGGACATCCATGATCAGAAAATGCTGGCCGATGAACTGCAGGCGGCCCAAAGCAAGCTTCAAACAGCTCTCCAGGGTGCGGGAATGGGCGCCTGGTACCTTGATCTGGCGTCAGGAAAGATCACCTATTCGGAAGGCACAGCGGCCATACTCGGAATGCAGGTTCCAGCGGACGATCTTGCGGAATTCATTGAAACGCATATTCATCCTGACGACCAGGAAGCGCGCTTCATGGTTCTCGAGAGGTGTCTGCGAAACCGGGAGGACTACGCCGATGAATTCCGCATCTTTGATTCCGCGGGCAACATTCGCTTCATCATCTCGCGCGCGCGATTGCTTGATGACTCTCAAGGAAACCCGTATGCTCTTACGGGCATTGTGATGGACGTGACCGAACGCAAGCAGCTTGAAGCATCTCTTTTACAAGCCAAGGAAGCCGCTGAAGCGGCAAACGCAACCAAAACTTCGTTCCTGGCGAATATGAGTCATGAAATCCGAACACCCTTGGGTGCGATTATCGGTTTTGCGGATCTCCTGAAGGACGAGGATCTTGCTCGCGAGGAACGGACACAGTTCGTCGAGACCATTTCGCGCAATGCCAAGGCCTTGACTCGCATTATCGATGACATCCTGGATCTGGCCAAGGTCGAGGCGGGACGGCTTGATGTTGAGGAAATTGAGTTTTCCCTGGTTGACCTTATCCAGGAGGTCATGAATCTTTTTGAAGATAAAGCCAGGCAGAAGGGTATCGAGTTGCAATTCGGCATCGAGGACGATACCCCTCGCCGTATCATATCGGATCCAACCCGAATCCGGCAGATTCTGATCAACCTCGTCGGCAATGCCGTGAAGTTTACCACCAGAGGCAGTGTCGGTATCCAGGTGGCCTCTGCATGGAAAGATCAGGATCGCGCGCAGTTTGAGATCAAAGTGAGGGATACCGGCATCGGCCTGACGTCCTCCCAGCAGGAGAAGCTGTTTGAACCTTTCGTTCAGGCGGACAACAGCACAACCAGAAAATATGGGGGAACGGGTTTGGGCCTTGTGCTCTCGCGGCGGCTCGCCAACGCGCTGGGCGGCAATATCACGATCAGCGACTGCCATGAGGGGCAGGGCTGCACCTTTATCATGACATTTGTGGGCGGGATTCCGGTGCGGCTTACGGAACGCCTGGTGAAAAAGGAAAGCGAACCTTTCCGCGTTCCCAACAAACCGGGGCAGAAGCAGCGCCTCGCTCGCGTTAAAGTGCTTCTGGCTGACGACTCCTCGGACAATCAGTTTTTGGTGTCACGGGTTTTAAAGACTTATGGGGCCACCGTGGCTGTGGCCAATGACGGCGAGGAGGCGATCGAGAAAGCCTTGAGTTCCGAATTCGACCTCGTGCTGATGGACATTCAAATGCCCCGTGTGGATGGCTATGAGGCGGCCCGGGCTTTGCGTCTAAATGGGTATACGAAGCCCATCATTGCGCTGACGGCTCATGCGATGGTCGAGGAACGGGCGCGCACCCGCGCGGCGGGTTGCAATAGTCATTTAACCAAGCCTTTGAATAGCCAGGAATTAATCGAAACTATCGAAAAGTTTGTGTATCCGAGGCGACTGCAAGAGGTCGAGCAAGGCAAACACTTATGAGTCCAAATCACATAGGGAAAGACATGAATAATCAGCTTTGGGTCGAGCCGGTTGGTAACATTATCGTGGCGCGTATCAGAGGAGTGCCGACGGAAGCCGTTCTTCGTGATGCTCAAACCCAGATTATCCAACTGGTGAAGGATACCGAGCAGGCTCGCGTGCTGTATGATGCGCTTGAAATGGAAGCGCCTCCTGTGGAAGTTCCACTCTCCCAGTGGAAGCTGGATCAGGAGATTGCACCGATTCGGTTACGCCGGGCGATCGTCGTTCCCAATACCAGAATCGCTTATCTGGCAAGGCTTGCTTTTAATGATGATCACCGCGTTTTTTACAATGACCTGGCGTCCGCCATTGCCTGGCTGAATGCATGATACGAAAGACAGCTCATGTTGTCGCCCCATGTGCCGATCAGGATTCGGACCGTCAGGAGGAATATCACAGCACTTGGAAAAAATAAAATCAGCCCTGCTTATTGCAATCCTTTCGCTTGGATTTTTCCCGGCGTCGGGTCTTGTCGGTCAGGTCAGGATTGACCAGAATCCTGAAAAAATGCCTCTGGCAGGCCATACCCAGTATCTGATGGACCACCAGGAGCTGAAGGATGAGCAGGTTTATTCGGGACAGGTGGATGCCTTATTCCAACCGATTCAGAATCCCAACTTCGCGTTCTCGAAGGAACCCATATGGTTCCTGCTGACCGTCACCAACCCCAGTCCCCAGGACGTCACCTGGATTCTCAGTTTCCCCTATTCCCTCCTCGACGAGGTGATTCTTTACTATCGTGATGATGCTCAGCAGATCCAGACTCAAATCAGTGGCGATGGCATACCCGCCAGCCAAAGGGTTCAACCCAGCCGGGATATCACGTTTAACCTGAAGGAACCACCGGACAGCACCCGAAAGTATTACATCCGCATCAAGAGCGGGAGCAGTCTTCAGCTCGCCCACTTCGCCTATACAGAGTCCGCTCATGATCGAGCCGCGATTCTTGAAACATTGATCTATGCGCTGTTCTTCGGCAGCTTCATCGCCATGGGAATTTACAATCTTTCCATCGCCGCTTCCACAAGGTCCAAGCAGTATTTCGTCTATAGCGTGCTCGTGATCCTCTCAGTCATCCGGGAAAGCTATCTTGCCGGCATGGGCTACAAGTTCGTCTGGCCCGAGCATCCTGTGCTGAATGAATATATCGGCATCTTCTCCATGGCGATCAGCATCAGTCTGGTCAACGCCTTCGTCATGGATTTCCTCGTTCTAAAGACGAAAGCTCCGGTCCATTACCGTATCCTGCAAGCCGGCTTTTTCATTTCCCTGGCTTATCTCCCCCTCTTTCCCTTTTTGGGTTATTCCTTCATTATCAAACCTCTCACTCTGCAGGTCCTGATCAATTCGATCATCATCCTCATCATCTCGATGATTCACCTGCGGAAGGGCTACAAGGCCGCACGATATCTGATCGTGGCCTGGATTTTCGCACTCAGTGGCTGGATGGTGACAGCCATTGCAGCTCACGGGGCGCTTTCAACGTCTCCGTTCACCATCTATGCGAACGTAATCGGTCAATTCTTTGAGATCATCTTCCTGTCCTTCGCTCTGTCGGACAAGATCAATACTCTGCGCTGGGAAAAAAATCAGGCCATACGGGCTTTGAACAAGGGCCTCGAAAAGGAAGTCCGCGAGAAAACGCAGGACATTCAATCCATCCTGGATTCCATTCCCCTCGGCATCCTGAAGATCGATGGTGAAGGCAAACTGCGGAAGGGCCACTCCAAATTCATGGAGCAGCTCATCAGGAAGGTGATTCTTCACAATGACACGCATGAATTGAAGGAAGGCCAGGGCATCAAGGAAATCCTTCTGTCCCGTTCCAATTTGCGTACTGACGACATTGCGATGATCATGAACATTCTGTCCACCGCGGTGGGCGAAAGCGAGACACAGTGGGGAATCAATGCAGGACTTCTGCCGGATCAACTGGAATGCAGTGGCCGGATCTTCGAGCTGATCTGGTCTCCGATTTATTCTGCCGAAAATGGCCAGATTCAGGATGTGCTCCTGGTGATCAAGGATGTGACGGACTTAAGGAAAATCGAGATCGAGAGCGAACGCTCCCGGCGCGAGAACGAGATGATCATCCGGATCGTCAAAACCAGGAGCGCGGATTTTCAGGGCTTCATTCTCAACATACAAACCTGTCTCGACATCATCAGGAAGGTGTTTTTCAAGAGCACTCTGAATCCGGATGCCGATGATGTGGAAGAAATTTGGCGGCGCCTGCACACGTTGAAAGGTGTTTCACGAGCTCTGGGCTTCAAGGAAATCTCGACTCAGATCCATGAAGCCGAAACCTGTCTGCACGAATTCGAAGGCCTGACCAAAGCCAATACGGGTCAAAGCATCGAAGTTTTCAAACAGATCGTTTCCACCATTGCTGCGGAAATTGCGGAATATCAGCGGATCGATCAGGACGTTCTCAAAAGAAGCGGGGGGCAGCTCTTTGATATCTCTTCAGCGGATCTGGCGGGCAAGGTGGACAGTCTGGAGCGGCTTGTGAAGTCCCCGGAGATTTCCAGGGAGGCCCTCCTCGCCAGGGTCCATGATCTCAAGGCCATGTACCGGGATTCGTTCGCGCGGATTGCCAGAAGCCAGATGACGGCCCTGAAAAAGATATCCGAAGGGCTGGGCAAAAGCCTGCCCATGCTGATTATTGATGAATCCCCCTGCCTCTTTGATGAACCTTCCAAGCAGCTGCTGAGTTCCATTTTGATGCATCTCTTCCGCAACTCCCTGGATCACGGGATCGAAAGTCCCGAGGAAAGACAGCGCAAGGGCAAGAGGATCGAAGGGTCCATCTTCCTGCAACTCGAGGAGACGGACACCCGTATCATGATCCATTATAAGGACGACGGAAGAGGACTCAACATTGAGAAGATCAGGCTCAAAGCGCTGGAGAAGGGGTTGATCAGGATGAGCGACGCCCCGAAACTGGCGGAACTCGCCGGCCTGGTCCTGGTTTCAGGTTTCTCGACAGCGGACAAGATCACCGAAATATCCGGTCGTGGCGTCGGCATGGATGCCGTCCGCATGAGTCTGGAGAATGTCGGAGGTCGCATTGAGATCATCCTGGATGAGCCTTCCGCTCTCAAGGAAACCTCATTTGCGAGTTTTCGTTTCGTTATCCATTTTCCCAAGCATGTCCCCGATCGGGTGAGTGAAACCAGTCCCGATAAATTATCTGTGGCCTGACGATTCACTCTCAACGTCTGTGATTTTCACGTTCAACGTCATGCGCAAATCCGGGAAGCAGGTTCTTCGAAAACAAAGAACCCGCGCCGGAATCCAAACAATCTCCCAAATATTTTCACGATATAGAGCATGGCAGGTTCCTTGCTATTGCGAACGCGCTGTTCGCGTGGCATCAATCCTCGCGGGCAGGACGCAGACGGATCTCCTGAATTATTCGAGGTTGACATGCAGGCGGCCACAAGGCACGAGGACTTGAATCTTGTTTTCCAACAGCTCTATGCGAATCATGCTTCCATGGTTCGCAATGTTGTGCGGCTCTTTAATTTTCGGGATGCGGCGGCCGACGATCTGGTTCAGGATATTTTCTTTCTGGCCTGGAATAATTTGACAAGACTCAAGGACAGGAGCGCCTTGCCGGGCTGGTTGCATGCGATCGCACGCAATCAATGCATCAACGCCATCCGATCCCAGAAAGTGCAACAGAAGTACCTTGTGCCTATGGACGAACTGAACCTCGAAGCGGAATCACCTGAAAGCCGCAAATTCTTCGAAGTCAGCCTTTTGCAATTTGAGGAGCACATGCAGGTCCTGGAGGATCTGATCCACAATCATGATGATCCCACCCGCCGGGCCGTCGCCACACTGTTTTACCTCGAGCATAAGCCCGTCAAGGACATCGCCCAGAGCCTCCAGATGAAGAGCAACACGGTCCTGTCTCATTTGCGCCGCTTTCGTCTTATCGTCACGAAGACCATGCAACAATGGATGGAGGAAAACGCGCGGAATTGAGACAAATAATCCCCCTCGGACTGCGCACTGGACTTGCCATTGTGTACAGGTTAGATTCTTTCCGTTTCTGGAATCTGTCCACTACAAGGCGACAACAAATGAAAAAGAGCCGGGAGATCGATATTTTTATGGCCAGCAAGGTGCTGGGTCATGAGGTTTTTCATGAAGAAACCGGGGAAATTCGTGAGCAGCTCCCATCCGGCCAGTCCCGCCCTTTGCGGGCCTACAGTCAGGACATCGCAGCGGCCTGGGAAATCGTGGAAAAACTGGGGATTACGCTCCTGCCTGTGGAAGATGGCTGGTTTGCCATGGTAGGCGAAAAGCGCGGTTGGTCGAGTCCGGCGGAATTTTTGCGCTATCTTCAGAGGGCGGACTTTGTCCATTCCGGAGCGGCTCTGGGCGACAAGGCCCCCATGACCATCTGCATGGCGGCGATGAAAGCGCTCGAACACCGTCCGGATGCAACTCCGGACGGAACGGCTCTCAGCTGAATCAGGGGAGATTCCCAGGAACCTCCCCCCACGTCAGAACCTGGACCGGCTCCTGGGCACGATGGACCTTGAGGCATCCTGTGTCCTGGTTGGTCCAGACCCGGGAAGAGGACGTCCGAACCGCAATTTTACGGCCTGGGGCACCCCTTTTCTGCAATCCGGATCAGGAACGCGATCGCCCCTTCGCCGCGCCGCTGCCATAGGGCCTTGTGAGAATTTCCAGATAATTGCCCGACGGATCCATGAAGTAAACTCCACGGCCACCGTCATTCGTATTGATTTCTCCGGGACGCTGCGCCCCGGGATCAGCCCAGTATTGCAGGCCGCGTTTTTGAATCCGGGCAAAAATCGCGTCAAAGTCATCTTCACTGACCAGAAACGCATAGTGCTGCGGCGTGAATTCCTCATCCGTGGAAAGAAAATCCAGACTCACACCATTGGCGGTTCGTACCACCTGAAAATGATAAAAGGTTTCGGGTTTCGGAAGGCCCAGAATTTCAGCCATGAACGCGGCGGATTCATGCTTGTCGCGTGCATGGACGATGGTATGGTTCAATTCAATGCTCATAACTCACCTCGGTTGATAAAGGTTTCCACCAAGCCGATGCCCTCAGCACGATCCTGATCCGGACGCACGTAGCGCAGATCGCGGATGATGACCCGATACCCGCTGGCGGCCTCCTGGATTTCATAAACAGGATAACGAGCCCAGTTGATAAAGCCACGAATTTCAGGCTGGGCGCGAGCGAGCTGGATAATGGGATCCGGCTGTGGCCGGGGCACAGGTTCATAACGCTCCACGATCGCGTCGTGATCCAGCACCGGCACACGCAGACCATAATAATGCGTGGCGGTCACGGCCACGACTTCCCGATGAAAGGGATTGGCGGGCAATGGACCGGTCATGATATCAGTCAGGGTTTCACCATAATGGGCCAGGACCCAGTCCTGCGCCTTGTCCTGGATGCGGCGGTTGCCCACCTTCATCAGCCCCAGATAGATCCCAAACGCGGCCAGACACCCAAGGGCCACCTTGCGATTGCGGGTCGGGGAGATGCCGCGGCGGCGAACGATGACGATCCCGGCGATGCCGATCCACCATAGAAATTTCGCTGGAAGAGGTACCAAGGCCGTTGCGGTCACAAGAGTGGAGGCCCCGAGGCCGAGGATGAGCCAAAGCCATTGACTCCAGCGCGTCGGTGACCAGGCAAAGACTGCGGAAGCTCCCATGAGGAGCCACATCCAGGCATCAATAATAAAAAGTGTGTCCCCATAAAACCAGCGGCCATGGAATGGCATCAGCAGGCGAACGCCGTAGGTATTCAGCCAATCGAGGTAGGGATGACTCAGCACGCCGATGAAGGCGAGCAGAAGAATCAGTCCAGGTCGAACGGGTTGCCGGGCAGGATCGCGGCGCCGCCGAATGAAGCGGTCATAAGCCAGGATCCCCGCGCAAAGGAGAAACGGGAACAAAGCCTGAGCCAGGATCCCATGGGTCACGCCGCGGCGATGTTCAAGGGCCGTGTCCGAACCGAAAAAACTCATGACCCCATCGATATCGGGCAGGTTTGCTCCGATGATTAACGTTGCTGTGGCAAGCGGTGTCAGCCTCTTCAGACCCGTCTGGGCCAGCGTGGCTCCGGCAAGAGTATGGGCGATCGGATCCAAAGGCTATCCTCCACAGGCTGAACATGGATAAGGGCCGATTCCTGGCCCATGACTTCCACTATAGCCAGGATTCTGCCGGAAGTTCCATGGCAAAGACGGCGTTGCCGTGAAGATCGAATTGTCTGATCTGCAGTGTTTCCATTGAGGCTTCCATTTCACCAAAAAATTGAAGCCCCTCAGCGGGTGAACGATTGGGCTTCATTCCATCCGGAATACCCTTCCAGCGAAGCTCGGGACCAAAGGTATTATCCAGGGCATTGGGACCAAAGGTTCCCGCATGCAGGGGACCGGAAACAAATTCCCAAAACGGTTTAAAGTTTTTGAATTGAGCCTTCTGCGGATTGTAATAATGCGCGGCTGCATAGTGAACATCGGCGGTGATCCAGACCACGTTCCTGATATCGTTCTGCAGGATGAACGCGAGAAGATCCGCGATTTCCAATTCGCGTCCCAGCGGAGGACCATCGCCATTCGCAATGGTTTCAAAATCCGTGGAGCCATCCCGGACCAAAAGACCGAGGGGCATATCACTGCTGATAATTTTCCACATGGCCTTGGAACAGGCGAGGGAAGTTTTAAGCCAGTCCCGTTGCGCGGATCCCATGACCTCAGTCGCCGGCGAACGGAGGGTCTGGCGATTCGGACTGTTGGGGCCACGATAGCTTCGGAGATCCAGCATGAAGATTTCCAGAAGATCACCGAAGGCAAACGAACGGTAAATCTGCTGCCGCGCCATGGCCTCGGGATGGATGGGGTTATATTCAAAAAAAGCCTGACGGGAGCGGCTGGCGAGGCGTGCCACACTTTTCTCCGTGTAACGCGCATCATCGAGAATTTCCTGCGGATACCAGTTGTCCAGCACTTCATGATCATCCCATTGGGCCAGAATGGGAACCGTGGCATGAAAGCGCCTGAGATGCTGATCCAGTAGGTTATATTGATAGTTGCCCCTAAATTCCTGCAGCGTCTCGGCCACCTTCGTTTTGGCTTCGGTGACGAGGTTGGTCCAGATGCGGCCATCATCCAGCGGGACGGTCAACGGCAGAGGCATATCCGCATAAATCGTGTCGCCCAGGTGAATAAAAAAGTCCGGCTGTCTTTGCAGCATCGCTTGATAGATGCGCATGCCGCCAAACTCAGGATTGATGCCCCAGCCCTGCCCTGCGGTGTCGCCTGAGAAACAGAAACGAAGACGCTGCGGGCGCGCAGGCAGCGGGCGGAAAACTCCTGTGGTGGGCTCACTGATGAGCTGTGGATTTTCGAGATCGCGAAAACGCACGCGATAGTGCAGAAGTTCAGCAGGAGGCAGTCGTTCAAGGGCCAGCCTTGCTGTGAAATCCTGCGCAGCCAGAGCAACGGCACCTTCGAAGGTTTGCGCCTGTCGAAAGCCAGGATTATCTGCAATGTCCACCAGCATCGTCGCGGGTCGATCGGTTGCGCTCCAGATGGTCACGCTGCGCGGGCTGATATCACCCAGTTGCACGCCCCAGGGCATCTGTGGAGGATTGGTGCCTTTCCATTCCATAAAAACTCCTGACAGCCATCATGCAAGGAAACCTCGGGGTCATTATAGGAATCCGGGTTAAAATTGAAGTAAGTAAGTACAAAATATCCAGTCAAGGAAGGGAAAGCTGATGATTCAAATCCGCAAAATCACCAGGTCCGATGGCCCGCACTGGGCGGACATGCGCCATGCTCTCTGGCCCCAGTCCACGCAGGAGGAGCACCTCCAGGAAATTCACGACCTGATTGGCCAGAATGATTGGGGACTTTTCCTGGCGGAAGAGAACGGTTCGCCCCTGGGATTTATCGAAGTGAGCCTCCGACCCTATGCCAACGGCTGTGATACCAGCCCTGTCGCCTTTGTGGAAGGCATCTGGGTTGCTGAGAACTGGCGGCATAAGGGTGTAGGACGGCAGCTCATACAGGCTGCGGAAAAATGGGCGGAGAGCCGTGGATTGGCTGAGCTGGGTTCGGATACAGAGATCACCAACACGCTCTCCCAAACAGCCCATCGAGGCTGGGGCTTCGAGGAAACGGAGCGGGTGGTTTATTTCCGCAAGAAACTCCGGGTTTCGGCCGAGTAGAAGATCCCGTATTCTTCCAAACGGATAAGGGTATTGATCAATGCGACATGAGAAAAGGCCTGCGGAAAGTTGCCGACGAGGCAGCGGTTGTGGGGATCATATTCCTCCGACAAAAGACCCACATCATTGGCGATGCCCAGGATACGCTCCACCAGTTCCATGGCCTCATCCCAACGCTCCTGCATAAGATAAACATCCGCAAGCCAGAGGGTGCAGGGAATAAAAGCCCCTTCCCCGGGCGGCAGACCGTCCAGCCCATCGTCGGTCTGATAGCGGTACACAAAACCATCGCGCAGCAGAGTCTTTTCAATCAGGTTCACCGTTCCCACCATCCGGGGATCCTTCGCCTCGATAAAACCCACCATCGGCAGGGTCAAAAGACTGCCATCCACCTGCTGGCTGCCGGCAAACTGCACATAGGCATTCAGTTTCGGATCGAAATGCAGCGCTTCAATATGCTGGCGAATGGTTTCGCGAATCTGAATCCAGTGATCCACAGGACCGTCCAATCCGAAATTTTCGACCGCTTTCACGCCGCGATCAAAGGCCACCCAGGCCATGACCTTGGAATGGGTAAAGTGCCGCGGATTGGCCCGTATTTCCCAGATCCCGGCATCCGGTTCCTTCCAGATCGACTCCAGGTGGTGCAGCAGCGCCTTCTGAAAATTCCATTCGGTGGCATCGAGTTCGAGATCAAATTTCCGGCCAAGGTAAAGACACTCCATCACCTCACCGTAAACATCCAGCTGCAGCTGTGTGCTGGCCTTGTTTCCAATCCGCACCGGGCGTGAATCCCGGTAACCGGTAAGCCACGTGAGTTCCACCTCTCCATGGAGTTGAATGCGGTCGCCGCTGATCCCATAAACGATATGCATCTGTGCAGGATCCCCAGCGACAGCGCGCAGGAGCCAGTCATGCCAGGCCTCCGCTTCCTCGGCAAAACCGCTGGCCAGAAACGCTGACAGTGTAAAGGCGGAATCGCGCAACCAGCAATAGCGATAATCCCAGTTGCGGACGCCGCCAATGCATTCGGGCAGCGCGGTCGTGGGCGCTGCGATCATGCCGCCACTCGGGGAATAGGTGAGCGCCTTGAGAGTGATCAAGGAACGTTCGATGAAGGGCTGCCAGCTGCCTTGAGCCCGATTTTTCCGACTCCAGTCCTGCCACCATTCCTGCGTATGATCGAGGCTTTCGTAGGGATTCGGTGCCCTTTGCGGCACACGGACCGACGGATACCAGGTGAGGACAAAGGGTTCGCTGCCGCCTGAGAGGAGTTCACCTTCGGCAGCGATCACAAGATTTTCCACCCGCAGCGGCAGGGCACTATGCAGGTAAAGGCTGTCCGGCCCGGCGAGGGCACGCGCTCCCTGTTGGCCGATACTGATCCACGGAACATAGGATCCATAATCAAAGCGAATGCAAAGCTCCATGCGAAAGGCGACCCGTCCTTGCTCGCAACGCACAATGCGGATAAGGTCCATCTCCTCGGTGCGGGGGGGCATGAAATCCGTCAGCACCAGGACACCATGTTCCGTTTCGAAACGGGTTTCCAGGATCAGCGTTCCAGGCCGATACTGTCGTTCAATACGCAGCACAGGATCAACCGGGGCGATCCGCCAGTAGCCGGCCGTGCCATCTCCCAGGAGCGCGGCAAAGCAGGACTTGGAATCAAAACGCGGAATGCAAAGCCAGTCGATGGACCCGTTACGTCCGACCAGAGCGGCCGCCTGGCAATCGCCGATCAGAGCATAATCTTCGATGGCCTGCTGCATAAACGCTCCTGTTTCAGCTCGGGTTAAAGGCGCCTGGGAGCGTATGCCCACGCAAAGCCATGGCCAGGACCTCGGCCGTATGCAGGGCCTTGCATCCTGTGAGCTGCTGAATCTGTTCCCGGCAACTGAAACCATCCGCTATGATCAAAGTCCCGCGTTTCGCGCTTCGCACGGCGGGCAGAAGACATTGCTCACCGACCGCCACGGAAACTTCATAGCTGCTGGCCTCAAAGCCAAACGATCCGGCCATCCCGCAGCATCCGGAATCAAGAATGGAAAAATCCAGACCCAGGCGCTCGAAGGTTTTTTCATCGGCCTTGAATCCCATGACGGCTTTCTGATGGCAGTGTCCATGCACCACCGCCGTTCCTTCCATGCGTGGCAGTTCAATGTCGCGCCCCTGCTCATTCAGAAATTCGTTCAAGGTTTTCACCTGCCGGGTGAGGCGCTGGGCCACTGGATCATCGGGAAAAAAGTTTTTCAACTCATCCCGGAAGACGGCGACGCAGCTCGGCTCCAGCCCGATGATGGGCAGGCCACGAGCCGCGGAATCGCGGAAGGTATCCAGAATATCACTGAGGGATTCCTTGGCTTTCTTCAGCATGCCGAAATCATAAAGCGGCCGCCCACAGCAGAGCTCACGCTCCGGCAGGTTCACGGAAAAACCCAGGGTTTCGAGGACGAAAACAGCATCCTTGGCAATCTCGGGTGTGAAATGATCGGTGAAGGTATCCGGCCAGAGCATCACAGCCTGACCATCGGCGGGCAGGGCCCGTCTTTTTTCAAACCAACGACGAAAGGTCACCGGCGCAAAGTGCGGCATCTCCCGCTGCTGCGCCACGCCACCAGCCCACTTGACCAGATTCCCGAGGCCCGGTGCATGACTCACAGCGTTCACCAAACGTGGCATTTTCCGGGCCAGAACCGCCCAGTTGCGAATGAGTCCCATCGCATAGGCGTGACGTGGCCGCAGCCGATCCTGATAATAGTGGGAGAGAAATTCCGCCTTATAAGTGGCCATATCCACCCGCACCGGACAATCACTCTTGCAGCCTTTGCATGCGAGGCAAAGGTGCAGCGAATGCTTCACCGCTTCATCGTGCCAGCCCCCTTTGAGCCCATGCCCGTTCAACATTTCAAATAAAAGATGCGCGCGCCCTCGGGTGGTATGGGCCTCCTCACGCGTCACGCGATAGCTCGGGCACATCGTCCCACCTTTATCACGCCGGCATTCGCCGACCCCCACACAGCGCAGCGTGGCTCGACCGAAATGCCCCTGATCCTCGGCAAAGGTAAAGTGCGTGGGGACCTCAGGGATATGGCGCGCTTCATCCAAACGCAGGTTTTCGTCCATGCGATAAGCATCGATCAGTTTACCGGGATTCATTTTCCCTCGGGGATCCCAAATGGCTTTGAAGCGGCGGAAGGCTTCCATCAGTTCCTCGCCAAACATGAGAGGCAGAAGTTCCCCGCGCGACTGCCCATCCCCGTGTTCGCCCGAATAGGAGCCGCCCATCCGGTTGACCAGATGAGCGGCTTCATAAATAAACTGGCGATACGAGGCGATCCCTTCCTCTGTCGCAAAATTAAAATTCAGACGGGTATGGAGACAGCCATCTCCAAAATGCCCATAAAGCGAGCCTTTGAGATTGTATTTTCCATAGAGTTTGGTCAGTTCCCGCAAATATTCCGCCAGGCGTTTGGGATCGACTGCGGAATCCTCCCAGCCCTCCCAGGTATCCGGCTCACCCGGAATGCGGGCTGTGGCTCCGAGCGAGGATTCGCGGATCTTCCAGATCTTTTCCTCCTGATCCTCCGTCCTGAGAACCCGGCCGTCCACGATCCGGCCTTTGGTGCGGAGGCCATCGAGCAGATGCTGAGCCTTCGCATGGGATTCCTCTTCCGAATCACCGCCAAATTCGGCGATAAGCCAGCCCTTGCCTTGAGGAAGAATCTTCAAACCTTCCTCGGCCAATTTATTTTTACGTAGACATTCGATGAGGTAGTCATCCATGCCTTCCAAACCGATCGGCTTGTATTCGAGCACGTTAGGAACCGCCTCAGCGGCTGTAAAAATATCCGAGAACCCAATAATGGCGATGGACCGCGAAGGAGGCCAATCAATCAACCTTAATTTGGCCCCAAGGATCACCACACAGGTCCCCTCGGAGCCAACCAGCGAACGGGCCACATCAAAACCATTCTCGTCCAAAAGAGCGGTCAGGTTATAGCCGGACACCCGTCTCGGAATGTTTGGAAACTTCTTCCGGATCAAAGGTCCGTACTTCTCCGCGAACAGTCTGAGATCACGGTAAAGGTTTGCCGCCGTTCCATCGTTCGCATCATGGCCACGGCCCACCCGCAGCCTTTGACCTTCATAAGTGAGGATGTCAAGTTCGAGGACATTCTCAGCGGTACGGCCCGCGAGAACCGAATGCACACCGCAGGAGTTATTGCCGATCATGCCGCCCAGCGTGCAGTGATTGTGCGTGGAAGGATCGGGGCCAAAGGTGAGACCATGCGGCTGGACCTCGTCCCTGAGTTCATCCAGGACGACACCAGGCTCAACCCAGATGGTTTTCGCCTCGGGATCAAAATCCCAGATGCGGGTCATATGTTGACTGAAGTCGAGCACGACGGCTTCATTGCAGCACTGGCCGGCAAGGCTGGTTCCTCCCCCTCGGGACAGCACCGGCAGATCAAAGGTCCGGCATACATCGAGGGTGGCTATCACATCGTCCACATTTTCGGGCAGCACAACGCCGAGCGGCATCTGGCGGTAGTTGGAGGCATCGGTCGCATAAAGCGCCCGGCTTCCATCATCAAAGCATACAGGTCCTTTGACACGTTCCTTCAGCATATCCTGCCAGTCCATCATGGTTCATCCTCACTCAGGGGATGTTTTCCGAACTCATGTATTGAAGTTCCCGCTTGAAACGTTCCAATGGAGTTCGTGGCTGCTCATAGAGATAGGCAGCCATGTCTTCAGCTTCCGACCGACTTACATTCAGATCAGGCATCAGAGTTTTCGGATCAACGCTTTGCGGATCCATAATCCACCGCATCAGATTCTCCGGATCATTCGGCAAATGTCCGGCCAAATAAATTTGTTCATCCACTCTGGCGAGACTGGGCCCTACACGCCCATGAGCTTCCCTGACGCCAGGAATGATGTGACATGATCCACAACCGTATTGTTCCAGAGCCACCCTCCCCTGTTGTGAATTTCCAACAAGGGAATAACGTCGCGGCTCTCCCGGGAAGCGATGCAGGCCCAAACCAAAGAAATTACCCAATATCAAAAAAAGGGTCAGAACGCCTGCAATCAGGATGATCCAAAGGAAAGAGACGTTAAATCCTTGCATATGGTTTTCAACCTGTGGATTCTGAGGTGGACGACAGCTGAAGTGAATGCAAATTCCATGCTCCTGTACAAGTAATCCAGCATTTCTAAATTCCCGAAAATTATTTAGATACAAACGAGTGAAAAGGAGACAGCCATGGATCGAAGAAAGCTTCTCTCTTTAACCGTTGCGGGAACAGGCTGCGCAATCGCTGGTGCTGTTGGTGTTCCGGTCCTGATTAACATGCTGGCGCCCGCTTTCGCCGCGGATGATGTTGAAGATTGGCGCCCGATCGGCCCGCTGGGTGACTTCCCGATCGGCGCGATGCAGAACCGGGAGGTGGTGATTTCCGATCAGAAGGAGCATCAAAATCTAAGCCGCCGCTCGCTTTATGTATGGCGCCGCAGCGATCAGGAATTCGTGGTGTACTCCCGAGCCTGCACCGATCTCGGCTGTCCCATCGTCTGGGACCAGGGCAGTGAATGGTTCTTTTGTCCCTGCCATGGCGGAATATTCGACAAGGAAGGCGAACGGCGGGCGGGCCCACCCAAACGGGGACTTTGGAAATACGCCACGCGCATTCAGGATGGAGTGCTTGAAATCAACGTGCGCTCCGTTCCTCCCATGGCATGATCATGAGTGAAGGCATGACAGACGATGAACAGAAAACCGATAATATCATTCATGCCGTGATTGATCGTCTGGCACTCGGACCCGTTTGGCGCAGGTTTTTCGCAAGGCGCGTGCCGAAGGCACGCTGGTACTACGGGGATGGCGCCAGCCTGCTCTTCCTCTTCGGCATTCTCATCATCACCGGCTTTGCCCTCGCACTCATGTATTCGGCGTCACCCGAGACGGCATATGCGAGTGTCCTTCATATCACCCAACACCAGGCCATGGGCTGGTTCGTGCGAGGCATGCACTACTGGTCGGCGGGGATGATGGTAGTGATCGTGCTCTATCATCTTTTTCGCCATATTCTCATCGGTGGCTATCTGCCGCCACGGGAAGGAACCTGGGTCATCGGTGTGCTCATGTTCTTTCTCATCATTATCAATGCTTATATTGGTTATACCCTGCGCTGGGATGAACGTTCGATTTATGCGATTCGCGTGGCCCTGAATATGTTTCATCGTGTGCCCTGGATCGGAGATGAACTGGTTTATTTCGTTCAGGGTGGCTGGACACAAGGCAGCGCCACTCTCAGTCGGCTCTTTGCCGTGCATGTGATCATCGTCCCCGTTCTTCTTCTGGGGCTCGTGGGTTATCACCTGTACCTCGTGGTCTTCCATGGCGTCACGACCATCCCGGAACGAATTGAACCCGTGGAAACAGCGGAGGAGCAGAAGGAACTCTATGAAGAACTGAAGCATAGCCATAAGGAAGGGACCACCTTTTTTCCTTACACGATGGTGGAATCCCAGCTCTTTGCGTTCGTGATCTTCTGCGTGGTGCTGGCGCTGACTCTGACCCTGGGCCCGAGGGAGCTCATGCCGGAAGCCAACTTCACCGAAACATCGTTTCCAGCTGAGGAATGGTGGTTTCATTGGTATAGCGCTCTGGTTGCCTACCTGCCCCCGGCTTTGACGTCCTGGTTCTATGTGGGCTTTCCGATCCTGCTCTTTTTCTTTTTGATACTCATTCCCTTTGTGGATCATGGCGCCAATCGCGGCCTGCGTCGCCGGCCTTTGGCTGTCGGCACGATTGTTGCCATCATCATTGCACTCCTGGGTCTGACGGGCCTGCGGATGCGTTCGCCCTGGACGGCATGGCCGACCGAGGAGCTGGCCCCCCTGCCCCCTCAGGCGGAACTTTCTCCGAGTGCGGAGCGGGGTCATCAGCTCTTCACGCAGTACAGCTGTATCAGCTGTCATGCCATAGGAGGGAAAGGCGGCAAGGTGGGGCCGGAGCTGACCGATCTCAAGGTGCGGCTCTCAGCGGATGAACTTCGGCAATTCATCCGGCAACCGCCGCAGGGCGTGGCCATGCCAGCCTACGGGCAACGCCTGGCGGACGACGAAATCGATGCCCTGGTGGATTTTGTTCTGGTGGCTCAAACGTTCCCCCGGAAATATTAGCGGCATGAGAATGATGGATTTCCATATACAGACGGCGCCTGATCGCATTCAGGAGTTTTTGGAGGCGAAATCGTCCGCCCTGAATCCCTTTGGTCCCGCTGCGTCCATGATCTCCGATCTTTTGTGGATCATGCTCGTCGTCTTTGGCGGTATTTTTCTTTTGGTCTTGATTCTGCTCAGCCTGGCCATCCTGCGCCGGCGCTGGCAAACCACACCCAGGCCACCCTTGGGCGATACCACCTTCATTGCTCTCGGCGGACTCGTGATGCCGGTGGTGATCCTGATCCCACTTTTGATTTATACGCTGCTGGTCACCCGCAAGCTGCATCCGCCCGAGGAGGCTCTGGTCATTCGTCTGACAGGTTATATGTGGTGGTGGGATGTTCAGTATCCGGACCAGGATATCACCATTGCGAATGAAATCTATGTGCCAGTAGGGCAGTCGGTTCGTCTGGAGATGACGTCGGGGGATGTCATTCATAGTTTCTGGCCGCCGAGTCTTTCGGGCAAAACGGATTTGATTCCCGGACAGATCACAAGACATTGGCTTCAGGTGGATCAGGCCGGCAGCTATCGCGCGCAGTGTGCCGAGTTTTGCGGACTGCAGCATGCGCGCATGGCTCTGATGGTTATTGCCGTCACGCCCGAAGATTTTGCAGCCTGGGTCGCTCAACGTCAGAAGCCGCAGATTCTGGCCGATAATCCTACTCTGCAGCAGGGACAGAAGGCCTTTATGGATGAAGGCTGCGGAGAGTGTCATACGATTCGCGGCACCCCAGCCCAGGGCAAGGTCGGACCGGATCTGACTCACATCGGCAGTCGCAGTTCCCTCGGCGCCGGCGTGATCGCGAACAGCTATGGTTCACTCGCAGGATGGGTGGCCAATCCGCAGGCTTTGAAACCGGGCAATCGCATGCCACCCTCTTACATCAAAGCGGAGGACTATCATCCTCTCATCACCTATCTTATGAGTCTCGAATGAACCTATCAGACAGCGCCCCAAGCGCCGCCTCATACAAGGAGGAATTTGAAAAGGTCTGGACGGCTCCGGAGACCGGGATGGCCTCCTGGTTTGCCACCGTCAACAACCAGCCCTTTGGCAATCGTTTCATGGTGTCCTCTCTGGTCTTTTTCCTGCTGGCCGGCATGATGGCTCTTCTCATGCGTCTGCAGCTGGCGGTCCCGGATAATAATCTGGTTGGTCCGGAAACTTACAATCGCCTGTTCACCATGCACGGCGCGACCATGATGTTCCTCGTGATCCTGCCCTTCCTTGAAGGGCTGGCGATCTATTTGCTGCCCATCTTTGTGGGAGCCCGCGAGATGGCATTTCCCCGCATGAGCGCCTTCAGTTTCTGGGTTTTTATTTCGGGAGGCTTCATCTTCTTTACCGGTTTTTTGTTCAATGCCGTGCCGGACACCGGCTGGTTCGTATATGCGCCGCTTTCCCTGGAATCCTATACCGGTCTTGGGGTGGACTTTCTTCTGGTCGGACTCGGCTTTATTGAAATCGCAGGCGTCGGGACCGGGATCGAAATCGTCACCACCATCCTGAAATTGCGGGCGCCTGGCATGAGCCTCGGACGCCTGCCGCTCTTTGGCTGGACCTGGCTGGTCACGGGAGTCATGATCATTATCGCCTTTGCCACTCTCTTCGGCGCAACGGTCCTGATTGAATTCGATCGGGCCATTGGCACCAAATTCTTCGTGGCCGAAGCGGGCGGCAATCCGGTTTTGTGGCAGCATCTTTTCTGGTTCTTCGGGCATCCCGACGTTTACATCATGTTTCTGCCGGCCACCGGTTTTGTGTCGATGATCCTGCCAACCTTTGCCAGACGGCCTTTAGCAGGCTACAGCATGGTTGTGGTCGCGGTTCTGATCACCGGGTTTCTCAGTTTTGGTCTCTGGGCGCACCACATGTTTACGACGGGTCTTCCACCGATCGCCTCGGGTTTTTTCGCGGCGGCCAGCATCATGATTGGTGTGGCCAGCGGCGTGCAGATCTTTTCCTGGATTGCCACGCTCTGGCGCAGCTCACCCGCTCTGAAAACTCCGATGCTTTTTATCCTCGGATTTTTCTTTATCTTTGTACTGGGAGGGTTGACCGGTGTCATGGTCGCGGTGCTGCCCTTTGATTTGCAGGCTCATGATACGTATTTTGTGGTCGCGCATTTCCATTATGTTCTGATTGGTGGTGTCGTCTTTCCCATCCTGGCGGCCATTCATTACTGGCTGCCTCTGATTACGGGCTATCTCCCCAATGAAAGACTGGGACGCTGGAGCTTTTGGACCATTTTCATCGGCTTTAATCTCACATTCTTTCCGATGCATATCACCGGACTTTTGGGGATGAGCCGCCGGGTTTACACCTACTCAGCGAACCTCGGCATCGGTGAATTGAATCTGCTCTCCACGGTGGCCGCCTTTTTCATGGGCCTTGGTTTTCTTATGGTGGTCTACAATATTTTCTATTTTGGAATGCGAGGCAAACGGGCTGAAAAAAATCCCTGGGGAGCACGCTCGCTGGAATGGGCCGTGACGGTCGACATGCCGAACTATATCTTTAACAAGCCGCCGATCATTTCCAGTCGTGAGCCTCTCGATGAGACCCAGGGGAAAAAGCCCGAGCACCTCGTCCACCTCGCCGCTGCCATGGAAAATCAGCCCTCGGCCTGGCGGGCCACGCTGGTCACCGATGTCATCACGGGCGAACCGCAGGCCATCCAGCGTGTGGCCGGCCCATCCTACATTCCCATCACAGCGGCCTCGGGCATTGTGATTATGTCCATTGCCACGCTGTTTAAAGCCTATATCGTTGCCGCCGTCGGCCTGATTTTCACTTTGGGTGTGGTCGCCTACTGGCTCTGGCCCCGTTCCGCTGAGCTGGAAAAAATGCGGAAGAGCGATGTCACCCGCCTCACAGGACTGCCGGTGGAACCCACCGGAACCCAGGCAGTCGGCTGGTGGGCAATGACCGGGGTCCTGACCGTGATGGCCACGATCTTTGGAGTTCTTTTCTATTCCTATTTCTATCTGCGGGTTTATTCCCTGGACTGGCCTCAGGGTGATCTGCCGCTGCCAGGCTTTCTGCGCTCCGGACTGGCCTATGGCATGCTGCTCGCCAGTGGTCCCCTGTTTTTCATCGGGCAGAAGCGTTTGCGTGCGGGGCAATCATCGCTCCTGCCGCTGATCGTCTGCTGTGGCCTGGGCCTTGTTGCGGGAGTTCTGGTGGTGATGGAGTCGGTGGCTGCGGGATACTCTCCCACGCTCAATGCCTATGCCTCGCTCTTTCACGCCATCACCTGGCATATGGTGGCGCTGGTTCTGACTGGACTCGCGGTGCTGGTTTCCCTGGTTTTGCACATATTCCGTGATCGCAAGGAGTCCTTGTCCGGCACCCTGATTCTACATCAGCAGGTCACAGCACTGGCCTGGTATTTCATGATCGCCGTCGGTGTCCTGGTATTCGCGACGCTTTACCTCTCACCCCGACTTTTTTGAGGTCAGCTTATGGGGCAAAGGTTCAGGATATGGTATGCCTTTCTCGGAGGAGCCCTGGCGTGGACACTCCACCTGATGGGAACCTATGGCATCAGTGAAGGGTACTGTCGCGGCGGTTTCCTCGGAACATCGTTTCTGGGACTGAGCCTGATGCACTGGGGTGTGGGCCTTCTCACTCTGTTCGCCACGGCGATAACCCTGGGCGCCCTTTACGTGGCGCGACGCCATCATTTGGCGAGCCTCGCGAGCCTCAGCACAGCGGAAGGTGATATCAATCTTTTCATGGCGCGCAGCAGCCTTCTGAGCAATGGACTTTTCCTGATCATCATCGTGGCCCAGTCCTTTCCCATTTTTATCCTCGGGAGGAATTGCTGATGCCGGCTTTTCTTTGCGCGGCTCTTTTTTTTCTGCCTGACAATGCAAGAGCCCATGGTCCGGGTCCTGTGCAGGATGTCATCGGCTGGTATGCACTGATCATCGGAAACCTGAGCCTGATCAGCTTTCTCTACATCCGGGGCTGGCGTCGGAAAGGCCCGCGCGAATGGGGTCCTCTTCTCTTTTTTATCGGAGCCGTCCTCGCGGTGCTCGCGGCCCTTCTGCCACCGATTGATCGGCTCAGCGAGGAGCTTCTTTCCATTCATATGATTCAGCACATGCTGCTGATGATGGTGGCGGCTCCGCTTTTTGTTTTCAGCTATTCGGATTTCTTTATGCGCGTGGGGTTTTCATCAAAGGGCCGGCGCCGCCTCTGGCGCCTGCAGCGCGTGTTCGTGGGAGGCGGCATGAATCGTGTCACGCGCCCGCTGCTGATTGCCGGGCTTTATGCTCTTGTCCTTTGGATCTGGCATTTGCCGCGGCTCTATGAATCGGCCCTGGAAAACAGGGCCATTCATAACGTGCAGCATCTGGCCTTTTTTATCAGTTCCTATTTTTTCTGGAAGGTTCTGCTGCGGCGCATCGGACGACCGGCTCTGAATTCCGCAGCGGGGATCGTTTATCTGTTTGTCACCAGCCTGCATTCCACGGCCCTTGGTGTTCTGATGGCCCTTTCGCCTCAGATCTGGTATCCGTTTTATGCTCATACGACAGGGACTCATGGTCTGACCGCCCTTGAGGATCAGCAGGTGGCAGGCTATATCATGTGGATGCCAGCCGGCATCAGCTATGTGCTGATCGCCGCCTGGCTGACCTTGCGCCTCCTGAAGGACCCTGATGAGCCGATCACCGTCGCGAAGCCCAACTAAATCATTTCCCGAATGCGATCGTGAGCCACCGTGAGGGCGATCTTGCCGGCATAAGGCTGACCCTTGGCCAGTGATTCCGCAAAGTGCTTCGCCTGGGTCACGGAAATTTTTGCGGGCATGGGTGGTTCCAGAGGATCCACCACCGCCTCGACCAACACCGGTCCCTGGATCATCAGCGCCTCCTGCAGCACACGCCCGCAGTCGGCAGGATCCTCGATGGTGTAAGCGGTCACACCGAAGGCGCGAGCCATGGCCGCAAAGTCGATCGGCTGAAGCTCACAGCCGAACTCCGGATTGCCAAGGAACACCATCTGTTCCCATTTGATCTGGCCCAGGGAATTATTCTTGATGACAATGATCTTCACCGGCAGTTTGTATTTTACACAGGTGGCCAGTTCCGAGGGTGACATCGAAAAGCCGCCGTCCCCGATAAAGGCCACGCACTGCCGCCCGGGATAAGCGATCTGGGCGGCGATGGCATACGACAGGCCGCAGGCCATGGTCGCCAGGTTTCCGGAACAGGAGAACATCTGGTTCCGCCGCGCGCGGATCTGCCGGGCCCACCAGGTGGTAATGGTGCCGGAATCCGAACAGATGATGGCATCATCCGTCAGGTACTTGTCGAGCTGCCAGGCCACAACCTGAGGCTTCATGGGCGTGTCGGGCCGCGTTCCCCGTTCCTCCATGAGTTCCCACCAGGAGGCCATTTCCTTCTGTGCGCTTTCGAGAAAGGATTTATCCTCCCTTTCATGGAGGCGCGGCAAAATATTTTGCAAGGTTTTGCGGCTGTCCCCGACCAGCGCAACATCCACGGGATAACGATTGCCGATCCGCATGGGATCCATATCGATTTGCACGGCCTTGGCCTGCCCGGGCTTGGGATAGTATTCGATATAGGGGAAAGACGTGCCGATGATAAAAAGGGTATCGCAATTTTCCAGAGCCTCCTGCGAGGCCTTGGTCCCCAGAAGCCCAATGCCGCCCGTGGTATAAGGGCTGTCATCCGGCACAGCCGCTTTGCCAAGCAGGGCCTTGATGATCGGTGCGCCCAGTTTTTTGGCCACCATTTCGAGTTCATCCACGCAACCCAGGGCCCCACGCCCGACAAGCAGCGCCACCTTTTTTCCTGAATTCAGGACATCCGCTGCAGCCCGCAGATCCTGCTCGGAGGGCAGACGTTCCCGCAGTCCCTGCACCGTGGACCCATGGTGGGGAACATTGCGTTCGGAACGCTGGTCCTTGTCCATCGTCATGCTTTGGATATCGACCGGGAAGGTGATATGAGCGACGCCTTTATAGGACAAAGCAGTGCGACAGGCGAGGTCGACCGTTCCTTCAACATGAGTCGTCCCCATGATACGGTTATTGTAGATGGCAACGTCCTGAAAGAGCTTATCGAGTTCGACATCCTGCTGCGTATGGGTGTTGATGAGGTCATGGAATTGCAGGCCTGTGATGGCGAGCACGGCCTGGCCATCAAGCTTGGCATCATAGAGTCCATTCAAAAGATGGATGCCTCCAGGACCCGACGTGGCCAGGCACACACCAAGGCGGCCGGTGAACTTGGAATAAGCGCAGGCCATGAAGGCTGCATTTTCCTCGTGACGAACCTGAATAAAGCGGATTTGATCCTGACGCGTGCGCAGGGCCTCCATGATGCCATTGATCCCATCGCCAGGGAGTCCAAAAATAACATCCACATCCCAGCTTATCAGACGCTCGATCAGAACATCAGCGGCAGTCTTTTTCATTTGCAACACTCCTTGCGAAGAGTCATGACCATAAGGGGCGGCTTCGCTCCTTGCGCAGAAAAGCATAAGCTGCAACAGCAGCGCCTGCTGCAAGTCCAGCCACCAGAGGCCGATGCGTGTTCATCCAGACTTGAGGGCTTCGTTTAATGGCGATATCATCAAAAACTCCGTGAGCGGCATAATTTCCCGGCACGGGTTTCCAGAGATTATCGGGGGCATTGGGATCGGCCGGCTCGTCCCTTTGCTGCGAGCCATAGCCCTGGGCCGCAAGGTAATGATCCCCCAAACCCGGAGCCCATTTATTGCCGAAGATGACCACCGAACTCGTGATTCCCACATTGAGTTCACGGCGCCGGTTATGAGCAGCCCAGTGAATGGCACGGGCGGCGATTTCCGGCTGATAAATCGGAGGAACCGGCTTGGAACGTCGGGGCAGACGGGATTTTGTCCACTCAAATTGCGGAGTATTGACCGCTGGCAGCTGGACCATGGTCAACCAGATATCCACGTTGTCATGATAAAGTTCCGAGCGCACCGATTCCGTGAAACCTTGAATCGCATGTTTGGCCCCACAGTAGGCGGATTGAAGGGGAATGCCGCGATAAGCCAGCGCGGATCCCACCTGAACGATGGTGCCCTGATTCCGGGGGCGCATGTGTTTCAATGCGGCCATGGTTCCATAAACGAAGCCATGATAGGTGACATCGGTGACCCGACGGTATTCCTCGGGTGTCATTTCATGAAAGGGCGAGAATACAGAGACCATGGCATTGTTGATCCAGATATCAATGCGGCCAAACTCAGCCACAATCTTATCCGCCGCGGCCATGACCGCTTCATGATCCGCCACGTCCACCGGAAAAATGCGGGCGATGCTTCCCTGGCCCTCAATTTCATCCTGGGTTTCCTTGAGGCGCTTTTCATCCCGTGCCAGCGCACAGATGATGGTCTTGTGTTTGGCAAATTCACGCACGGTCGCCCGGCCCACGCCGGCGCTTGCCCCTGTTATCACCACGACTTCCCTATCCTGCATTCGCATACAAGCACGTCCTTCTTCAGGCCAGCAATCGTTTCTGCCCGGCAAAGATCCAATAACTCATGGCATGAGTTTCGAACGCGGCATAAAGCCGAAAAAGAGTCAGCGCAAAGACCTTGTCCTTGGCCGGGTGATTCCATAAAAATTTCCGATAGGCGCTATCCGTCACCACCTTTTTTGCCAGACGGCTGCAGCAGATGGCCCAGGTTTTCTTGACCTGAGGGGCTACATCCTGAGCCAAGGTCAGCTCAAAACCGGCCTCTTCCATAAGCCGCTTCCACTCCGAACCGGGAATCAAATCCGGCATGCGTCCCTCTTCGGAAATGGGACGCAGGAGAGCCTTTTTTTGCCAGGCGGACGCATCCTCCGCGGCGGCCCAGACGGATATCGCAAAGCGACCGCCGGGTTCCAAAAGGCGCCAGGCCCGGCGAAAGAATTCCTTCTTATCCTGAATATGCTCCAGGCATTCGATGGAAATTAGCGCCTGAAAACTGTCATCAGGCAGATCATGCGTAAGGAAATCTTCGCAATAATACTGCAGGGGCTCGCCTTCATCGATCTGCGCGATCGCATATTCATACTGCTGGCGCGAAACCGTGAATCCGGTAACGCTGGCTCCATACTCACGAGCCAGAATTCGCGAGGTGCCGCCGTAACCACAGCCCACATCCACGACCTGATCCCCGCGCCCAACTTGTGCCAATTGGGCCATTCGATGGCTCAGATGCAGGACGGCTTCTTCGGCGGATTCCTCTCCGGATTCCCAAAGTCCGTGATGAACATGTTCACCCCAAATATCGCGGTAAAAACGGTCCAAATTATCATAATGAGCGGCAATGGCTTCTGTGCTGGGCGGCGCGTGCGTTGATTCCATGAAAGCTCCCCATGCTGAGCAAGAACTTGGGGTGAAGATATCACACGTGATGGCAAAGTGGTAAAAAATCGCTATTACAAACTATTCCGCATGTATCGTCCTGCCTACGTTTCACCCGAGTTCATCAAAATTCAGAGGAAATATGCTGGGAATCGCACCGAGTTCGTCAACAAAAAAATCGTGCTACCACACAGGTTATCCATTCCTTAAAAGGAGCAAAGGCATGCGTGTTTTCATCCTTTGTTTGGTCTCGATGGTCCTTTCTGTTCCAGGATTCGCCCACGCACCGCAATCCGAGGACATGAAGTTTGTCACGACATGGAATGAGTTTGCTTTGGACAGCATAAGGCAACGGAGAATCGTGCCGCCGCTGGCCGTCCAATATTTGGCTGCGATGCATCTGGCCATGTTTGAAGCGGCCAATCGCTCGAGCGGAAGCTACCTGAGCCTGATGAATGTTCCCGTGGAATCCTCTCCCGGGAATTTGCAGCTGCAGCGTCTGCAAACGGCCGCCGCCGCGTTTCGCGTGTTGAAGGATTTCGCCCCACCTGGAATTCAGGAGAAAGCGGCCCAGACTCTGCAGGAGGAGTCTCTCGTCACGACCCTACCTGAAGAGATGAAGTTGAATGCCATGGAAGAGGCTTATCGTTTGAGTGATCGCATCATCAGCGAACGTCTCACGGATCCGGGCACCACGTCTCCATCCCAAACCTTTCCCGTGGGACCGGGTTATTGGGTTCCCACACCACCGCTGCAGGGACCTTATCTCCTGCCCGGTTGGGGCAGACTGCAGCCCTGGATTCTGGAAAAAGGTGAAGCGCTCCGGCCTCTGGGTCCGCCGGCTCTGAATTCGGCTGCCTATGCCGCAGCTCTGGATGAAGTGAGACGCCTGGGATCCAAAAACTCCACGGAGCGAACCGCGGAGCAAACCGAAACGGCATTTTTTTGGGCCGATGGTGCCGGTACATCCACACCACCCGGGCACTGGAATACAATTCTTAAGGATCATCTCGCTCAGTGTGACAACGATCTGGTTGAAATCACCCGCATCCATGCGATCCTGAATATGGCGATGGCCGATGCCTGCATTGCCGCCTGGGATTCCAAGTGGCATTTTTATTTTTGGCGCCCGATCACGGCCATCCGTGAGGCGAACCAGGACGGAAATCCTTTCACCGAACCGGATCCTTCCTGGGAATCCCTGCTCGATACACCTCCGTTTCCCGCCTATGTCAGCGGCCACGCCGCTGTGAGTGGAACGGCAGCCGTGGTCCTGACGGATTTTTTCCAGGATCGTTTGCCTTCCGTTCGTGTGACCTCCGAAGTTGTGCCCGTTGTCAGGCAATACCCTGACTTTGCTGCAGCAGCCCATGATGCGGCCCGGAGCCGCGTCTATGGAGGCATACATTATGAGTTCGATGGGCAGGATGGTCTGCATCTGGCACAAAGTCTGGGTCAGGTCTATCACGCTCAGGCACTTCCACCGCGGCCCGGCTCCAAGGCTGCTGCGGCTGGTCGAGTCTGTCGCTAACGCTTTATAGGAGAAACACGATGAAACTGGCCGCCTTTTTCCTTCTCGGTCTTCCCTTTCTGGCTTATGCCGGGTCTGAACAAGCCATGATTTCAAATAGCGTGCCCGAGGGTTTTGAGCTGCAGAACTTTCGCTTTATCTATGATGAAGCCACCTGCGGTAAAATCAATTTCGTTCTGAATCCCAGGAATGGTGACTGCAGTGTGGAGTTCGAAACCTTCCATACCATGGGCACAGATACCGCCAGTTGCGATCTGACGATTGAGGTGGATCTTCCCCCTGGTCTGGCCATGACCCCTTCGCGACTCACCGTGGAAGGAGACTATCAGTTTGATGATGGAGGCAGCATCACTCTGGATGCCCACTATACTCTGGAAGGCGCAGCGGATAGGATAGTCCTGCAGCGTTACTGGTCCAATACCGACGCCGGTCTTGTCTCCAATTCCTTTCTGGAAGAGGAGCTATGGACCGCCCCAAGACCGTTTTCACCTTGTGGTGGAACGGCGGTCTTTAAAGGCAGTTTCTCCCTGGGGGCCAGTTCGTTTCCCTTGCAAAAGCAAAGTTTGATTGATATCGGCAAGGCCAATCTCGGTGCCGCCTCGGAGAAAAAGGCTCCGATCGCATACTGGGGTTGGGATTATCAGATATGCAAAGCGGAAGAGGCGAAACGCTGAATAAGCCGATCATGCCCCTTTTTGCATGACATCGGTCAGGCGATAGAGGCTGGCCGGCAGTTCACCCCGAATAACAAATGGGGCGGAACCATCCCGAGGCAACTCAATCCAAATGCGGCCCCCGGCCTCTTCAAAAAGATGCCGGACCGCATCCATGCCGATACCACGGCCGGATATCATATCGGCTCTGGTCTTGGTGGTGAAACCGCTCTCAAAGATAAATTCAGCCATTTTTTCGGGTGGAAGCTGCTGCTCGGGCGTCAGCAGACCGAGGTTCAAGGCCCGGGCGCGGATCGCTTCCAGGTTCAAACCCCGTCCGTCATCCGCGTAGCGCATGCGGAGGCGATCGTGGTGATGTTCGAAGGTCAGTTGAATGCGGCCTTCAATCTTTTTCTTCAGGAGCCGCCGTTCATCGGTGGATTCAAGACCATGGTCGAGGGAATTGCGAACGAGATGCACAAGAGCCGATCGCAAAAGACTCTCGGCGGTTCGATTGAGAAGGATACCTTCCCCTTCAAAGATCACTTCCGGTGTCGGCTTGCCGAGTTCCATGGCCAAAGATCGCGCCTCGCGCTTCAGATCATCCTGCAGGGCATAAACTTCATGATAAGCGAGACGCGTGACTATCCTGTCCACTTTCTTCACCAGCGGCAGCATCGCAGCCGGCAGTGAGGCCAGAGGCGGAAGGCGCCTGATCTCCCGATCGATGTCCTTCAGTTCGCCTTCACCCAGCATTTCACCGCCGTGTTCCCCCCCCCAGTGCAGTTTTTCTTCCATGATGGATTGATAGGCTGCAAACACCGAGCCGGTGGATTTCACCACTTCAGCCGCACGCGAACGCGTCCAGGACTGCCACCTGGTTTTTTGATGCTGACTGAGCTCCTGCTCCAGATCATGGATCTGCGTGGTCATCGTTCGGAGGCCGAGCGCCCGGGCCAGACCCTTGAGCGTATGGATATGCAGAAAGATTTTGCTGGCGACCGATTCCATGTTCTCCTGCTCATCCTGCAGAAGAGCCTGGCAGCGCGTCATGTAAAGACGGCCCTGCTCCAAAAAGCGCAGAACATCGGCACGGCCGGCTTGAATGATTTCTGTCAGAATATCAAAATCCACCTGATGCCGACGACTTTCCGCTTCCAGTTCCTTGACGCGTGTCACGTTGCGAACGGTCACGAGCACCCGCTCAATCTGATCCCGGGCATTGATGATGGGATGCCAGTCGATTTCCAGGATATGGGTTTCCCCACTGCGATGACGGCGTCGCAGCTCGCGTGGCAAACAGCTTTCATTGAACGACCAGACGAGGCTCTCTTCATTCATGGCGGCGATGAGCGCACTCATGGCCATGGATTTCTGCTCGTTGCTCTGCTCACATCCTGTAAACAGCACCTCAATCCCATCCTTTCCGGCGAGATCATCCGAGCCGAGGAGGCGTTCCAGATACAGCGAATAATTGCCCTGAATCCGTAGATCGCTCTGCAGTATAAAAATCCCTTGAGGCACATTCTCCATCAGTGAGCGAATCTCCGCGGTCTGCCGTTCCACCTCGCTGCGCAGTTCGCGCTGCAAACGCTCGGCTGTGCGGAAGGCCGTGGCGAAGCGGCCCGCTGTCACCTGGCTTTGGATCAGGAGGAAGATGCCGACGCCATACACCGTAGTGTAGGGTTGAGGCACGATATTCAAATTCACGAGGACATCATAGGCCGCGGTAATGGATACGACAATGGCACCAAGCAGTGCTGTGCCGGCACCCTCATGACCCGCGCGCCACGCTCGGAAGAGGACCACATAAAAATAGATCAGCATGGAGGAAACGCTGAGCTGATAGAGAGGCAAAAGTCCTGTAAATATCTGCATCGGCATGACCATGGCCATCACGATATTGAAGAGACTTCCCATGGTCACGATAAAGGCCAAACGATTGTTGGATTGCTGATGAAAAGCAAAGTGGACAAACAGCATATAGCTGAGGGGACCGCCGCCCAGGGTGATGTATTCCAGCCGGAACTGCAGAATGAAGGCGCTGACACTGTCCTGAGCCAGGGAGGAATAATAGATGGTTCCCGTGGAGAGCGTACGGACAAAGGCCATGGCCGAAGTCGCTGCCAGCGTCAGGCTTTCCATATCCTCCCGGCGGCGCACATAGAGCATCAGGCAGTAAAAGGTCATGAGCATCATAAAGCCAAGCGAGAACATATCCTTCTGCTCATTCTTCAGGAATATCTGCTCGACGGTATTGCCGGATCCGATGAAAGGTTTCTGCCAGAGACCCGCGCGTTTATGGAAATAATTGGAAACCTGGATGCGGATGATCCAGACTTCATCCGGACTTTTGGGTTGAAGCGAAACGATCGCATAGCGCTGCGAAGGGACCATGGTTTCCGCCGACGTTCCCACGCGCCCTGAGTTCGCGGAAACAGCCTCCTCGGGCCGCCCCTGAGGCCAGGCCGTCATGCGAAAGGCTGAAGCGGCCGTTCTCAGACCAAATTGATAGCCCAGGCGCGAGGGCTCAAAGCCGCGCAGGCGGAATTCATAGGTGGCATATCCATGATTCGGGATGGGGCCATACTGCGGCACGGACCAGCCGTTCCAGACCTTCGGGGGTGCGGCGATGCCCTCACCCTCTGGCTCCTGTCCTGGCTCCAACAGTTCATTCCAATAAAAACGCCCCTCCTCGACCAGGCGATACGGTTCATTGAAGTCGCGACCGTGCAAATCAATCACCGCATCCGGGCTTTGCGCCTGGACGGCGAAGGACAGCAGCGCGCTGAAAATGAAGAACCAAAGTCGCATCATTCGATTTCCGCAAGGGTCCTTTATTATTTTAGGGCCTGGCCAGCAGGATGGGACCGGGCGAAAGCTGCCGGGTACCTTATCTGATCGAAATGACAGCGAAAGACGAGCGTGGACAAGGCTTCATTTTTAACCTTAGTATGGGGGCGAACACCGGAATCACAGCTATCGATTTTCATGGGACAGCCCAGGGTTGGCACGTTGCCGCCCAGCCAGAGGTATTGGTTATGAAAAAACTTCGGGCCGCTAAAAAGCGTGTTTCGTATTCCCAAATGAACCCGCTCCTTCAGGTTCGCGCCCGCCCAAGACACTGGCGCGATGAAGTCAAATGGCGCCATGACCGCTATCGGGAACTGGTCGAACAGAGCAACGAGGGCATTTGGCTCTTTGAGCTGGACGAGCCCATCGACATTCGGCTGCCCGCCGAGCAACAGCTGAATTTGATGATGGAAAAGGCCTATCTTGCGGAATGCAACCGGGCCATGGCCAGCATGTACGGATATGCCAACCATTCTGATTTGATGGGCGCCCGCCTCCATCAGCTTCTTGTCCCGGAGAATGAAGAGAATCGCCTCTATCTCCAGGCCTTCATTCACAACAACTATCGCATGGTCGATGTGGAGTCCGTGGAACGGGATCGGCACGGGAACGTTCTGCATTTCCGCAACAACCTGATCGGCATTGTCAAGGATCGCTGGCTGATCGGGGCCTGGGGCATGCAAAAGGATATCACCAAGGAAGTGGAAAACCGCGAGCAGCTGCGGCGCAGTGAGGAACGTCTGCGTATGGCGTCGGACGCCGGTGGTGTCGGCCTCTGGGAGTGGAACGTCGCGACCAATGAGCTGTTCTGGTCGGATCGGGCCAAACATATTTTTGGTTTCCCCCTTCAGGGAGACCGCACCATGGATGATATTCGGAATGCCATACATCCGGACGATCGGTCGCACGTTCAGGACCTCATCACGGCAGCGCTGAAACCGTCCCACGGTCGATTTATTGCTGACTATCGGCTTCTGGCCAATGGATCCATCCGGTGGGTGCACGCCTTCGGGGAAGTCTTCTTTGACGAGCAGGACCAGCCACTCCGCATGAGCGGCACCGTCGTGGATATCACCGACAGTAAAAGGGCGGAACGGATTGCCACCCAGCTCCGTGACGTTGGATCACAGCTGGCCAGGGCGATGACCTGGCACGAGGTCGCGACCATCATCAAGGACTTCGCCACGCAAAATCTGAACGCGCAGGCTGTGGCGCTGCATCGTCCTTCCGCATCACCACACAATCTGGAGCTGGTGCTGGCGCATGGTTATGATGAAGGGGCTCGGCCGCAAGCCCAGGCTCTCAGCCAGCCTTTTTTTCAACAGGAGCCCCGCTCGCTCTCCTGCATTCCCGTTATCCTGAATCAGGATTTGCTCGGCATCATCACTCTCGAATACGAGCAGCCGCAGGAATTCGACAGCGACTTTCAGCGTTTTGTTTTGACCTTTGCCGACCAGTGCGCGCAGGCCTTTGAACGGGCCAGACTCTATGAAAAGGAACGCTCGGCGCGTCAGGAAGCCGAAGCCGCCAACAAAGCGAAATCCAAATTTCTGGCCAGCATGAGCCATGAAATCCGCACGCCCCTCGGCGCCATGATTGGCTTTGCCGAACTCCTCAATGAGGAAGGGATCAGCGACGAGGAACGCCGGGATTGCAACGCCCGCATTCTGCGCAACGGCCATCTTCTGGCGGATATGATCAACGATATTCTGGATCTTTCGAAGATTGAATCGGAGCGGCTCGAGGTTGAACAAATCGACTTTGCCGTGATCCCCCTGGTGCAGGATGTCATCGGCCTTCTGCAGCTCAAGGCTCAGGAAAAAAACCTGCGGCTGATCCTGGCCGCGGTTGGCCACCTGCCTGAAATCGTGCACAGCGACCCCACGCGGCTCCGGCAGATTCTGATCAATCTCCTGGGCAATGCGATCAAATTCACCGACAAGGGTCGCATTGAAATTCGCCTGTCCTGTGATCGCAATCCGGACAGCGGCGCGCAGTTGCGTTTTACCATCGTGGACACGGGCACGGGCATACCCGAATCTCAGCAGTCCCGCATCTTTGAACCTTTCCTGCAGGCCGACTCCTCCACCACCCGCAGATTCGGAGGCACAGGCCTGGGGCTGGCCGTTTCCCGGGGTCTGGCGCAGGCCCTGGGCGGGGATCTGCACCTGGTGAAATCCGTCGTCGGCGAAGGCAGCACCTTTTCCTTCACCATCAATATTGGGACGACCGCGCCCATCGCACCCGCGTCTCCCTCTGCGCCGCAGCGCAAAGGAGCCAGCGCGCAGGAGCTGAAGGGTCTGCATATCCTGGTGGTGGATGACAATCCCGACAACCGCACCTATATCAGCAGTTTTCTCGCCTCCGCGGGTGCTGTGATCGAAACCGCAGCCAACGGACTTCAGGCAGTGGAGCTGGCGATGCAGCGGGAATTTCATATTGTGCTGATGGATATTCAGATGCCGGAACTGGATGGCTTCGGCGCTCTGCGTTATCTGCGCTCGCAGTCCTATGCCAAGCCAATTCTGGCCTTAACCGCACACGCCATGAGTGGTGATCGGGAAAACAGTCTCAACGCCGGATTTCAGGATCATCTGGTCAAACCTATCGATCGGGCGGGTCTCATTGAGGCCATCCGGAAATACACGGCCGCGGCCCATGAAGCCGGGTCGTGACACCCGTTGCGCATCAGATAATCTCAACGCCTGCGAGGCTGGACGTATGAATCGTGTTGCAACCGCAGGTGCGACGACCGGCGGATTGAAAGAGACCGCCGCAATGCAGACAGTTGCGGATCTTGATATCAATTGGACTCAATCCCATCAAACGACGGGCCTTGTTTTGTTGCTCGATTTCCTTGATGACGGCAGCGGGAAGGACTTTGATTTTGCTCGCAGGTGCTGTGGTGTTGTCAGGCGTGGCTACGGATTGAACTTTGGACTGTTCCATAGAGTTTCCCCCAGATAAATTGTGCTGTACGTCACAATTTCTAGCAGAGACTTTTTCGGAAGCGTGGACCGTTATTGCGAAAACGAGGGGTTTTTCATCCCCTCGTTCTCCGATTAAAGCTGCGTCTTGAAGGCCGCGATGCTGAGCATCAGCCAGCCGGCAAGGAAGGCGACGCCCCCAATGGGAGTGACGGCTCCGAGGACGCGGACACCGGTTCCCACGAGCGCATAGAGGCTGCCCGAGAAAATCAGAATGCCGAGGACAAAGGCCCAGCCGGCACCTTTGACAAGGGCCGAATCAATCCTCATGGCCACGGCCCCAACCCCGATCAAAGCCAGAGCATGGTACATCTGATAACGAACGCCCACTTCGAAAATGGCCAGATCTTCAGGGCTCAGGCGCACTTTCAGAGCATGCGCTCCAAAGGCACCGAGCCCCACACCGATCGCCGCAAAGAGAGCGCCAAGACCAACCCAAAGGGTCCAGAGCATACGTTGTCTCCTGACGCGACAGGGTCCGGAGCCAGATCAGAGTCTGTCTCCGCCCCCGGGTCATCAACCGTAAATTTTCGCCATTTCCGCCAGAGTCACCTGACGAATCTTCGATGCCTTGCCAGCCTGACCGAATTGAATCATGCGTTCCTTGACGACCTTCTTCATCGCGTCGCGGGCCAGCGTGTTGTAGTAGCGAGGATCGAATTCTTCGGGCTTCTCGGCCAGAGCCTTGCGAATGGCGCCGGTCATGGCCAGGCGGTTGTCGGTATCGACATTGATCTTCCGCACGCCGTGCCGAATGCCTTCCTGGATCTCTTCCACCGGAACGCCCCAGGTTTGCTTGAGCTTGCCGCCGAATTGATTGACGATATCCTGAAGATCCTGTGGCACCGACGAGGAACCATGCATCACAAGGTGGGTATTGGGCAGACGGCGGTGAATTTCCCGCACGCGATCCATGGCGAGAATCTTGCCGTCGGGCTTGCGGGTGAACTTGTAAGCGCCGTGGCTGGTGCCGAGCGCAATGGCCAGGGCATCGACCTTGGTCAGCTCCACAAAACGCACGGCCTCTTCCGGATCCGTGAGCAGCTGATCATGACCCAGGGTGCCTTCAAACCCATGGCCATCTTCCTTGTCGCCCTTGCCGGTTTCCAGCGAACCGAGACAACCGAGTTCACCTTCCACTGAAACGCCAAAGGCATGCGCGACTTCAACGACCTTGCGGGTGATGCGCGCGTTGTAGTCAAAGTCAGCCGGGGTTTTGCCGTCTTCCTTGAGCGAGCCGTCCATCATCACCGACGTGAAGTTATTGCGGATGGCGGAAAAGCAGGTTTCCGGGCTGTTGCCGTGGTCCTGGTGCATGACGATGGGAATTTCGGGATAAAGCTCGACAGCCGCACGCATCAATCCCACGAGGTAGGCGTCCTGCGAATATTTGCGGGCCCCACGCGAAGCCTGGATGATCACCGGGCTATCGGTTTCCCGGGCGCCTTCCATAATGGCCTGAATTTGTTCCATATTATTGACATTAAAGGCGGCCACGCCGTAGTTGTGTTCTGCCGCGTGATCAAGCAATGCTCTCAAGGGAATCAAGGCCATAATACCGCTCCTTCGTTGGATCGCACCTTCCGCTGGAAAAGAGCCTTTTCGACTGTTTGGGCGGAAGGCTTTGATGGTTTCGCCGCATCCTACCCTGCTCCGCAAAGGCCTGCAAGGCACGACAATCCCAGCTATAGCGAGTTGGAAGGAAAAGTACAAGGTGGGTGGAGGCCAATACGGCCGTGGGAAATGAAAAAGCCCCGGGGATCCGGGGCTTCGTATTATGAATGTCGTATTACGTTACAATTATTTGCCGCAGACGGCACCAACATTGGGTTCCTGAGGTGTGGCTGGAAGACTGGCAGGAGCTCCACCCGTACCACCCCAGATGACGTTGCCTTCGTTGATGGCATAGTGGTGTGTGTTATTCCCGGGACAAACCCGATTGAACTCCATGTTGCCCGTCACAGCTGATGCGATAAAGGCAGCAGCGGTCGCGGTCTGCACACTGTAACCATAACGTGGAACCGGAGCGTTGGGCAGACAAGGATCAAGACGGAAGCCGATCGCCTGGGCTCCTGCAGGGATCGTGGCATCCTGGCAATTCTCGTTACCGGTCAGAGATCCAGGGGCGGCACCCATGTTCTGGGTGATCTGCACAAATGTGTTATTGTCGAGGGAATAAGTCTGCTGCAGCGTATAAATATGCGAAAGAATGTTCTTCGCTTCACCCATCTTCGCCTTCGCCTGGAACTGCTTAAAACGGGGCAGCGCAAGCGTTGCGAGAATACCAATTATACCAACCACGATCATCAGCTCGACAAGGCTGAATCCTTTCTGATTTTTGAAAGCTGAAAACTTCATCTTGCAGACTCCCCTAAAATTAAATCTCGTCGAAAGGCTTATATATACATTTCGGGTATAGGGGGCCGATTCTTTAGAAGGATCCCGGGGTGCTCCCGGGATCCAACATTTTAAGCCATAATATCGAGAAGTTAGGATCTTAAAATTTCCCCAGGGCGAGGCTCAATCGGGGATCTTTAACTCGACCGAAAGGATGGGATAACGGCACCACGAAGTTGGATCCAGATTGTAGTCATCGAGGTGAAAACCCGAGGCATAACGCTCGCGTTTCCATTGGTTCTGGCTCCAAAGTCGATAGAATCGCGCAAGGAAATCCCGCAGCTGCTTCTCGGAATAGGCTGTGAATCGTTCCCGCAAGGTATTAAGCAAGGACTCTGGTTCCATTCTATCACGAACGAAGGCAGCTTCGATGGCGTTCAGAATTTCGTAAGGCATCAGATCGAGTTCATCCTTCTGCCCCGCTGCAGCCGGCCGCAGTTCAGCGGTTGGCTCCTGCTCGTTGACGAATTTTAATGCCGGTATACGGCCGAGTCCGAGCGGGCAATCATGCTCCGCCCAGCGCAGCCATTTCCTGAGGAAGTGCTTGTCGATGCCGCCGATCGGCGCCAGACCACCCGCGGTGTCTCCGTCCATGGTGGCATAACCCACCGCGATTTCACTGCGGTTGCTGGTTGCCAGCAGCAAAAAACCCTTCAGGTTCGCCATGAGCCAGACCATGGGTGCACGCGCCCTGGCTTGAATATTTTGCAAAGGCAGATCATCTTTTTGCCAATCGAGCTGGCGCCCGACCAGGGCTTCCGCCTTGCTCACATAAGCATCAACAAGATCCTGCACCTGAACTTCATGATGATCCGAGTGAAGAGCGGTCGCGAGTTCCGAGGCTGCCCGACGGGTGACCTCACCACTTTGCCCCGTGCCCTGATAAATCGTGCTCACATGCTCACGAATCCAGCTGTAGGGATCATTGGCATCTCCCTCCGGGATGGGCCAGTTCAGCCGCGCACTGAGGCCTTGAGGCCCGAGGGCCTTGAGGGCTTCGGCGATCATGTGCGCGCACAGCACGGCGATGACACTGGAATCACAGCCACCCGAAAGAGAAATCATCATCCCCTTGCTGCGGGACTTCCGCAGGTAATCGAAGAGTCCGATCTTTTCAGCCTGAAGGAATTCCAGCTCGGGACTGTTATAAGGGTCCAGATTGGAGCCTAGATAAGCTGCGGGAATTTCGGAGGCCGCCTTGCCCAAACTGATGACCGGCTGGCCGTTGATCACACGCTCCGCATGATCCGGAATGTTGGCGAGCACGGAGCGATATTTCAACTTGGCGACGCGAGCCATATCCAGATCCACATCGCGGATCAAGAGGCAGCCATCACTTAACTGAAAGCGTTCCGACCGCGTGGTGATGCGACCGCATTCCCCGAGAATGATCTCACCGTCGTAGATGCAGCGACCGGCTTCCAATCCCAGAAGGTTGGTATAAAGATAATGGGTCTGAAACGCGCGACTGGCATCCGCCACCAGCGTTTCCCGCACCCGGGCCTTGCCCAAAGCAAAATGGGAAGCACTCAGGTTGACGACAAGTTCACAGCGACTCAATGCGGAATCGGAGGCCGTGCCTTCGGCCGACCAGGCCTCTTCACAGATCACGATACCAAGATTCAGATTGCCCAGCTGGTAGGTGACATCCCCAAACGGTACGTTTTGCCCGAGCATCGAAATCGCATCCACCCGATGGAAGGGCCAGGAGCGGAACCAGCGGGGTTCATAATGCACACCTTCGCGGGCCAGAAGTTTTTTCGGGTTGATGCCCAGGAGCTTTTGATTCTGCACCACGGCCGCGCAATTCCACATGCTGCCGCGATGATAAACAGGCAGACCGAAGACCACGGTCATGTCTTCCGTTTCCTGAATCAATTGCTCCAGGGCCAGCACTGACTGGCGCGCGGTATGAACCGATGAGAACGTGTCTTCGCAGTTGTAGCCCGTAATGCAAAGTTCGGGAAAACACATCACCTGAACCTTGTGCGCCCGGGCTTCACGGATCAGGCTGGTCAAACGCTCGACGTTGCCCTCCCAATCCATGGGGGTCTGGTTGATACTCGCCCCGGCGATTCTCAGTCGATCCATGGGATTACATCCTTTCCGGTGGTTCGATGCCCAAAAGTTTAAGACTGTATCTCAAGGCCTGGCTCAACGCATCCAGCAGAGCGAGGCGCGCCCCACGGGCTTCGGCCGATTCAGCTTTGAGAACCTGGACCTGGGCCAGAAAGCGATTGTAGACCTTGCAGGTATTGTAAACGTGATGGCAGAGCAGGCTCAGTTTATTCTGGTCAAGGGTCTGCTGGATCACGCCATTCAAATCATTCAAATAGCGTAGCATCTCGCGTTCCTCAGGACCCTGCAAAAGTTCGAGATGGGCCTGAGAGGGCAGGAAAGCCTGCTCCTGAGCCTTGCGCAGAATGGAACGGGTCCGGGCGTAAGTATACATCAAATAAGGGCCGGTGTTGCCTTCGAACGACAGCCAGTCCGGCAAATCAAAGACGATATCCTTGGCCGGATCGGAACAGATCATGCCGTAGCGGATCGCACCGACCGCCAGCTTGCGCCGAATGTCCAGGATTTCGGCTTCGCTCCACTCGCCACGATATTTTTCGAGGTTCTTATCGAGTTCCTGTTCCATGCGCTCCCGCAGCTCACGGAATTTGATCACATTGCCTTTCCTTGATGACATCTTGCCATCGGGGAGGGTGACCATGCCGTAGCTTAGATGGAAGCAGTCCCTGGCTTCACTGAAGCCCATCTTTTCCAGGGTCCGGAAGACCTGCTTGAAGTGCAGATTCTGTTCCGAGGCGACGACATAGATGGATTTTTTGATTTGATACTGCCGGAATTTCACCCGGGCCAGGGCGAGATCCTTGGTCGCATAGGTGGTGTTGCCATCACTCTTGCGCACGATGACAAAGCCCAGCTTCTCCTCTTTCAGGTCGAGGCCGATGGCGCCATCGGACGGAACGAAGACGCCGGACTTCAGGTATTCATCGACGATGCGCTGGCTTTCCTCGGACACTTCGGATTCATAGAAGACGTGATCAAAGCGCGCCCCGGTCCAGGCATAGATGTCATTGAAATCGGCCAGCGACCATTCCCGGGTTTCCTTCCATTCTTCATAGATGGGCCCCTGCTTGGATTCAATCGCCCGCAGCACGCCGGAAACCTCGGCATTCAACGCCGGGACCTGGTCCGGTGGAGCATCCTCGAGCGCGATGGTCGCCTGGCTGTACATTTCCCCAAGCCATTCGCCGCGACGCTCGGCCGGAGCTTTCTGCTGTGTTTTATGAATGTACCAGAGGCATTTCGCGATATGCGCGCCTTCATCGCCGATATAGTTGGCCATGACCACGGGATAGCCGCAGGCTTCATACACGCGGCCGAGTGCATCACCCAGCGCAAGGTTTCGCATATGACCCACATGAAAGGCCTTGTGTGTATTGGGCTGGGAATATTCGATCATCACGCGCGGTCGATCGGGAGCCTGGAGCCGCGAAAAATAGGTTCCTTCGCGCAGCTGGGGCACCAGGATTTTGGCCAGAGCAGCCGGCCGCAGCGTGATATTGAGAAACGCTCCGACGGTTTCCACTTTTTCAATCCACTCGGGATTGACCGCAGGCAGGGCCGCCGCGAGAGCCGCTGCGATTTCCGGTGGTTTTCGTTTCAGGTCCTTGGCCATGCGAAAGCAGGGCAAGGCATAATCACCCAGATGCGCTTCAGGCGGGCGTTCCAGAGCCGTATGGAGCATGGCCGGTGTGATCGCTTCGGGAACCGCGTTATCTGTAATGGAGGCAAGCGCCTTATGCAAAGCCTCGGACAAAGTCGTCCGGCCGAAATCAATCGTGGATAAAGGAGTGGATGATGAAGTCATGATGCTTTTGATAACTCCAAAAGGTTCGGGCAAAACAGGTCGAAAAGCCCCCTCAGCCTAGCACAAGGTGGGCTTCAATGTCAGTACGGGCGGGAAGATGTCAGCTCCTTTTTCGCCCTCATCCCGCTAGGGTTGGCGGCAAGGAGGTTATCCTCAATGCAGACTTTGACCCGGACCGCCGCTTTGGAAGGTCCCGATCCCATCATCATTGACGTGGAATGCTGTACAACAAGCGGCTTTGCCGGCCTGCAGCTGGTCGGTAATACGAGTGAACTCCTGCGGGATGGAAAGGAACGTGCCAAAACCGCGCTGGAAAAACTGGGCTTCAAGCTCGGTCACAAACGGATTTTGATCAATCTGGCCCCGGCCGACCTGCGCAAGGAAGGCAATCATTTTGATCTGCCGATCGCTCTGAGTCTGGCCTGTCTGAGCAGTGAAAAGCCGCCCCGGCATCCGCCGGCGGATTACCTCTTTGCGGCGGAACTCAGCCTGGACGGACAGCTGCGACCCATTCGGGCTGCGGTGCCGTTGGCGCTGGCGGCACTGAAAAATGGCCTGAAAGGGATCGTGCTCGCGCGGGCCAATGCTCCCGAAATTCAAGCCATGCGGCGGCTTTTTACCGAGTCCCGGACGGCGGTCGACTATCTTTTTTTTGATCAGCTCCGCGATGTCCTTGCCTGGCTTTATGAGGATCAGAGTCCGATCAAGGCCACGGAGGATGAAGCCCCGGCAGGGGCTTCCCTAACGGGACCGGATTTTGATGACATGCATCTTCCGCCTGAACTCAAGGAGCTCGCCGTCACCTGCGCCGCCGGACGTCATAGTCTGCTCCTGCGCGGCAGTCCAGGCGCCGGCAAATCCATGTTCATCACCCGTCTACCCTCCATCCTGCCGCCGATGAATCGTCAGGAACATTTTCAAGCGCTGCAGACCTACAGCATGCATCAAAGTTTCGTCCCCGCCGCCATTCTTCAGGGACGCCCACCCTTCCGGCATCCGCATCACAGCTCCAGTCCGCAGGCCCTGCTCGGCACAGCCGTGGAACCGGGAGATTTAAGTCTCGCGCATGGTGGGGTTTTGTTTTTGGATGAGCTGCCTGAATTTCGACGGGATCTTTTGGAAGCGTTGCGCGAGCCCCTGGAACATGGGCTGGTGAATATTTCGCGCGCGCAGAAAAAATGTCAGTGGCCGGCCCGCGTGCAATTTCTGGCCGCTTGCAACAACTGCCCCTGCGGCTGGTATGGTTCCATCCGCCATGAGTGTCGCTGCCCCAGCAATCGTCTGATGGCTTACTGGAGCCGTCTCTCGGGGCCCATCCTGGATCGCATCGATATCCATTTCAATGTCCCGGAACCGGATCAACCGGCGATTCAACTTTTTGCGAGTTCTCATGATTCGCCCAAGGGTCAGACACAAAGATTGCGGGCAGCTGTCGAACGCTGCGGGGACTTTGCTGCAGCTCGTCATGTGGCGCTCGGTGTACGGGCCAATTCCGAAATCAGTGCGGATCAGATGCCGGCGGCTTCCGGCTGTGACGCCAAACAATTTGAAACTCTGCTGGAAATCTTCGTGCCTCTGCGCCTGTCAAACCGGGCGATTCTTCGCAGTCTGCGGGTGGCGCGGACGCTGGCTGACCTCGACGGCAGCGAAACCATCCGGACGAGTCATGTCCGGAAAGCCGTGTCCTGGCAGGCGGTCATGGCCGCCCGGGAACGGGGTGAAAGTTAGGTGGCAGGCGAGACGCAGAACTTTTCAAAGACCGCGCGGGTCAGTTCATTGAGGCGAACGACGCGACCGTTGGTTTCAAGGATGGTTGAAACGAGCTGGGGGGGCACTGGACGATCATCCACCCAGACCAGCGAAAGAGTAATGTTCATGAGATTGGCAACCGCGACCACCTTGTGACTTTTTTCAGCCGTCCAGTCGGGAGCGGAGTTGAGGACGAGCAGCAGGGAGGTTCCTGCCAGCGTGTAGGATATGAACCGCAATTCATCAACTTCATTGATAATAATGGATTTCGCCGGGACCTCAATGACCTCGGCAAAGAGTGAGGCGGTACTCACAAAGCGGGCTTCGCCCTGGGTGATCAGCGGCACAAAGGGCGGCGTCGGCAGCGCCGTGAACGCCTGCAAATACGCCGAGCTTTGTTCCATCGCCGTTATTTCATTCAAACATTCCGTTGGGTTTTGTGCCCAGACCGGCAGAGATATCAAGGTCAGAAGAGTCAGTATTGAATTCCGCAATCCACAGAGCAGCATCAGAGGGGCCTCCACAACAGGACATACCGCACTGTGTTTTGCAATTTGAAGGCCAGCTGTGAGTAAATCCCTTCCATTGATTTTCAAGTGTTAAAATGGAATCATGGGCCTGTTTCTTTCCAGGGCGCATACGCCTGTCAAATTGCTGGACAATAGAGGACTCCATGAGCCATCAAAACGAGCTGGACCCCTGGCGCCAGGGCATCCGTGATATCGATGCCAAAATTCTGGAACTGCTGGCCGAGCGCATGCAGTTGGCGCAAAAAATTGGCTCGTATAAACAAAAGCATAACCTGCCGGTCAAGGATTTTCGGGTGGAAAAGCAGATCATCGAAAAATCCCGGGATCAGGCGGCTCAACTGGGACTCTATCCTTCCCTGGCGGAAGATCTGATGACGACGATCATCAAATATTCCGTCCTCAGGCAGGACGAGTTGAAGCGAAAGAGTGTGACCATGCCCGCCGGCCTTGGCCAGGAGGCCGTGATCGTGGGTGGCGGCGGCCAAATGGGACAATGGTTTGCGCAGTTTTACGAGTCGATGGGATTCTCCGTTTCCGTTTATGATCCAGCCAGCACGACCGAACACAACTATCCTGTGGTCGCGGATCTGGATGCGAACATCAATCAGTATGATCTCATCGTCCTTGCCACACCGATGCTGTCCACGGATGCGATTCTGAAGCAGCTGATCAGTTTGAAGCCACGCGGCCTCATCATCGAAATCTGCTCGCTCAAATCCCCGGTCATCGACTCGCTGCTGGAAGCTGCGGCTCAGGGCATACGGGTGGCCTCCATTCATCCCATGTTTGGCCCGGATGCGGAAATGCTGGCGGACAAGAATATTCTGTTCTGTACAGCCAATGGGCTCGTATCGGAAGAGGTCATGCAGCTGCATTTTCAACAAACCTCAGCCCATTTGATCGCACTCGACCTGCAGGAGCATGACCGCCTCATGAGCTACGTGCTCGGCTCCTCGCACCTGATCAATCTCCTCTATGCGAGCATTCTGAGCGATTCAGGCGAATCCCTGCAGAAACTCAAAAGCATGGGTGGCACAACCTTCCTGCAGCAAGCCCAGGTGACGAGCAAGGTCGTCGAGGAGAATCAGGACCTCTACTTCGATATTCAGGCGCTGAATGATGAAACGCCGATGCTGCTGCAGGAATTTCAAACGCTGCTCGATGCCTGGCGCAAGGCGATTGAGGAAAAGGATCGCAAGGCTTTCCGGAGGCTGATGGGGCGGGCGCAGGTTTACTTCGGAGATTGAGTTTAGGCGGAAGCGCTGACGAGTCGCTGAGCGATCTGTTTGGCGAGACGTTCCCAGTAGCGTGACTTGCTGCCCTGAGCAGCGAAATTCTCGAACTTTGCCTGCCAGACATTGCTGTTTTCCAGGCGCATGGCACTGATGATACGAACCTCACTCTTGCCACCCCAAAGCTCATTGAGAACCGGATGCGTGAGGTAGAGCTTGCTATTCGCGACAACCGGGAACTTCAGCTGCACAATGCCGCCGGTTTCATCGAGCCCCAGGAGTTTGGCTGGTGTTTGAAACTGCACCTCGATGTTGGCACTGGCCCCTTCCGCAAAATTGGTCCGGGACTTGAAGGCCTGATCCATGGATTCCACCAGCAGGCCAAGGCCAAATGGTTTTTTCAGAAAACGAATTTCCCGGGTGGACTTCGCGTTGAGCGAAGTCGTTCCGGCAATCACGGGCGGTCGCGCCTTGTCATTCATCCTGGCAATCGCCTCCTTGATGGCGATACCCGAGGAATTGGCGGGCAATTCATCCAGGTACACACAGCCGAGGGTCCCATCCGATTCACGGATGATCATGGCCGCTGCGGACTGCAGATTGCCGGCATGGATCAGTTCGATTTCATAACCAGCCAGAACCTTTTTAAACTGCTCAAAGCGCTCCGGCTTGGGATCATAGAACATGACCCGACGTCCATCCGTGCTCGCATTGATGGCATCCAAATTGATTTCCGGCAGATGCCCGATCCAGCCGCGGCCGCTGCCACGGATCACATTCATGGGAAAAAGGTTATACAGCACGCCCGCCTTGAGAACGTTGCTGCCCATTTTCAAAAGCGCCGGCCCCTTGGACTTGTCCATGGGCTGGCAAAGCAGAGCGGCCTCACCATCGACCTCGGCCTCCGACTGGCAGACCATCTGATCGCCCACGCGTCCGATGACCTTGGCGTTGATCGCGAGCGTGCAGTCCCCTGCGAGGTGACATTGGTCGGCTGGCACAAAGAACGGCGAGATATCCCCATGACCTTCCAGGATTTCCTTGACCTTGGTGGTGAGGGCCCGGCCATCGAACTTGCCAAGCATGAAGCCGGCGAATTTCCGGCCTCTGAGCGGGCTGAGCTGCTCCTTGGTCTTGTTCGCCACCAGAACGAGTATGGGAATATTCTTGAACAGCGCCTGCTGTTGCATGCGGTCGTAGAGGTTGCCGGCCGTGCCATCGGCGATGATCGCATCGCAAATGATCAGATGCGGCATCTCCTGATCAATCATCTTGAGGGCCTCGTAGAGGCTGATAGCAGTCACCACCTTGAAGTTCATTTTTTGGAACAGCGCGCCCATCGTGACAATCTTCTCAGACTTGTCCACGAGGATCAGAATGGTGTGAGGTGTGAGTCCTTTGGCGAACTCCATCGCGCTGTTCTCCTGTCAACCCACTTGTTTCGTGGCGCCCTTGCTTAAAACCTTCTTGATGGCACCACGGATCTTGTCGACTTTTTCATAACGGTCTCCAAATTCCTTCTCCGTCCTGGCCAGATACTGGAGCGCAATCTGATATTCTCCCATCCGATAACAGGCCAGGGCTGCGTTCAAACTGATTTTGTATTGGAGTTCATGCCGTACGATCTTGTGCGCTTTCTTATAGAGGGCCATCGCACTCTTGCCCTTGCCCTGCTGAGAGAGCTTGATACCCATCTCGTTAAGCTTGGCGGCGAAGAACGGCCCCACATCGTGCAGGTTGTCCATCATCTTGAAGGCTTCACCGACCTTGCCTTCCACCAGCAGGATTTCCGCGCGGGCTTCGAGCAGTCGGGGATGATCGGGTGAGATGGCCTCCGCCTCGGCCAGCAGCGCTTCCGCTTTGGCCTTGTCACCTTTTTCCATATAGGCCGTGGCCAGGTGCGCCTTGCGCTCCACATGCCGCGGGTTCTGTTTTTCCAGACGTTCGAGGATTTCGATGGCCTCGTCCACCCTGCCCATCACCAGAAGGCTTTCACCCAGACCGTTGGACGCCTGGCGAAACATTCTGTTCATGGTCTGGGAGGAACGAAAGGCTTCCGCCGCTTCATTGAATTTGCCCACGGCCTGCAGGGCATTGGCCTTGACATAGGCGGCGACATAATCCCAGTTCTGGGCATCGCCCAAATCCTCCTGGGATTGATTGATCTGAGCCTGATCACCATAGACGATGCTATGGTTCAGCTGCATGGTCTTGCTCTCGATGCTCGTGCGATCGCTGACGCAGGCCACCACATGCTCGCAGAGAGCCTGGGCTTCCGGCGCCCAGTTGTCCGGCAGGAAGAAGCGTTCGATGCCGTATTCGAAAACCTCGGACATATACTCAGGATCAGGATCGCTCGTGACGATGGCCTGAAATTCCGCAAGAGGTCCCACAAATTTTTTGAAAAGTTCAAGGCAGGTCATGACATCAGGATGGGAAGTCTCGGCAAAAATAACCATGGCGGCCACCGAGCCCGTTTCGAACATAGGCCGGACTTCATCCATGGTCACGTAGCTGAGAGTCAAAGGAAATGTCTGGTCTTCAGCCTGTACCGCCCAGGTCTGATCCAGTCCCTTGAGATCAATGTCAACCAGCAGACAAACCCTGTCCATGCCTGTTCACCAATGTAACGCGTGTGCTCTAGCCTGAGAAGATTATCGGATGGTGGCGAACCGAAGTTTAGGATGTTTCCATTTGCTCCTGAATTTGGGACAATACTGGGAGGTAATACTTGCCTCGCCTTACCCTAAGTGGCTGGACGCACAGCGGGAATCCGGAGTTCAACATGGGTTTTGTTCTTCTCGTGGTTGAAGACAATGAGCTGAACCGTGACATGCTGGTCCGTCGCTTGCTCAAGCGGAATTACGAAGTCCTGACCGCCTCGAACGGCGAGGATGCGCTGCAGATCGCCCGCCGCGAAAAGCCGGACCTGATTCTGATGGATATGCGCATGCCCATCATGGATGGTTGGACCGCGGTAAAAAAGCTGAAAGAGTTGAAGGAGACCCGGGCCATTCCGGTGATCGGTGTGAGTGCCAATGGTCTGCAGGAGGACCGTGACCAGGCCCTGGCCGTGGGCTGTGTCGCCTACGAAAGCAAACCGATCGATTTCAATCGATTGATCACCCTCATTCAGGAATTTACCAAGAAAGCGTCCTGATCTCTTAGGTCGCGCCTGGGCTTCCCTGATCATCCATGAGCGCCTGACGGCGATCGCCCACTTGTTTTGCCATTTTTTCACAGGCTTCCATGGCCTTATGCAACCTTTCCAACACGTCCCGCAGGATGGGATCCTGATCGTTCATGCCATCCATTTTGCGAAGAGCGATTTTGAGATTGCCATGAGCAATCGACAGGGGATTGGCGACATCATGCAGAAATTTGCGTTCCTCTTCGAATGACATGATAAATCCCATCAAAAATGAATGCCGGATAACCTTAGCTCAAGAGCGCCAGCCAGGCAATCGGGCGGCTCTGCCTCTTGCGTGATAACGCGAAGCAGGCTAGTTTGGAAACACGGCCCTCGTTGCGCCGCCCGGACCTTGTTTTAATGTCCTAATATGGTTCATTTTTAGAAAGACTTTGAAATTTTGACGGGCATGCGCTATAAGGACTGCTCTTTCGGGAGGTCGCTCATGAACTCTTTGGGATGGCTTGCTCAGGATGCGGGGTCGATGATAACCCTGCGGTTTCCCAGATCCCGTTCGATGTCCAACGTCAGCCTCTTTGAAAATAATGACTACATTCGACTCCTGAATCAGACTCTTCTGATGGAACTGGGGGCGGTCGAGCTTTACCAGCATTGCGCCCTCAACATTCCGTCGATTGATGCAGAGCGTTTTGCCACGGAGCATCAGAATCACGCTCAGGCCTTGACCGTGATGATCATCAGCAACCGCGGAATCCCGGATAAGGAGAAGTTTTCCTTTCCGTCCGAGATCTCCCTCTTTGCCAGCCGGATCGGGCGCCACCTGCCTGAGTACATGGCACGTCGCACCAATCTCACCAGCTGCATCCGCCTGGAAAAAGCTCTGCGCCGGCGCTACTACCTGGCATTAAGCGAAGCCCCCTATCGCGATCGTGCTCAACTGCAGGAGCATGTGCGCTGCATCAAGGCTCATCTCGACCTTCTCAATCCCAGACATTGAACGCCATCCGCGGCGCACAGCCCGAGTAAAAGCGGTCTCGGCTCGGCCCGGCTGCCCAGGCCTCCGATCCGTGAATTACATGGGGGTCGCCGCGTATTCGGCATCTTCAGCCACCGGTCCATAGTCAGCGACAGCTGCGCGCGGCAGACGTTCGCCGGAACTGGCCTTCCAGCCTTTCGACATCGCTTCGGCACCCAGCAGAATCATCTCCAGCTGCTGCACCATGCGCTCGGCAAACTCCACCCTTTGTTTGGGCGGGAACTCCAGGGCTTCCATACCAATATTGAACACGACCGTGATCATGGTTTCAGCCACCAGATCCGGGTTGATGATTTCGCGTCGTGAGGCTTCCGACTCTTTTTGAATATCCTCAGCCAGTTCCTCAACGAAGCGCCGGGTTTCCTTTTTGATCTCCTTACGGAAACCCTTCTGCTCACCAAGACGCTCCCCAATCAGCAGACGGAAATGCTGTTCGTTGTGTTCCAGGTATTCCATGAATGTTTCCACGGACGTCCGGATCACACCGCGGCGCACACGTGCACGCCGGCGTGCCTGACGCAGGAGCTGCCGCAGCGTGAGCGACACTTCATCGACCAGGGCGAGTCCCAGGTCTTCCATGTCCTTGAAGTGCCGGTAAAACGAAGTGGGTGCAATCCCTGCGCTCCGTGTGACCTCGCGCAAACTCAAACAGGCAAATCCATTGCTTGTGCTGAGAGAAAGCGCCGCTCCAATGATGTTCTTGCGTGTCTTGGCTTTTTTTTCAGCCCGAGTTCCCATGTTACCCCCTTAACGTGTGCGCGCCCACCTACCGATCCCAGGGAGCCCCTCTCTGCCTAAACCGAGGCCTTGTCCTGGCTTTGGATCACGCGTGACCTGCTATTTGCTGAATTCTTATACAAAACTGAAGGGAAACACAAACAAACTCCGCAAACACGCGTGCAAACCCCGCTGGTGTTCGCCGACAAGGGACTACGCTTAATTTACTTATCATTATTCCGATGAATAAGCTGATTCAGCGTAGAAGGAGACTGGTGAAATGCTCACCGAACCCTTACCAATCGAAATCTTTGTGGCCACCCGTTTTACGGAGAAAACGATCACCAATATCACGGAAAACTGGCGCGTTGAGCCAGAACAGCTTCAGAAAATGATTGTGAGCTATTTTCGTGAAATGGGTATCTTTGCCGTATTACCGTCAATGGAAGCGGAACTCAAGGAGACACTGATGGTGTGGCTTCAAAACTCGCCAGATATCTACCAATTGGTAAAGAAAGCCGAGATGCAGGAAATGGTTCGCCGGCAAAGCCGCCGTCCTGAATGACCCGCGGGCCGCTCAGGGCCCGTGTTCCTTCGCCCTTCCGACACTCAGTCCACCGAGCGCGTGTTCAGACTCAGGGCATGAATGGGCCCATGCATCCACTCACCCAAGGCTTTATAGACTAGCTGATGCTGCTCCACGAGATTCAGACCGTTGAATTCCCTGGCCTGAATGGTGAGCTGCCAATGGTCGCCGCCGCCTGTCATATCATAGGCTTTGACCTCTGCGGACGGCATGGTTTCCCGTATGCGGTTGATGATATCTTCGGCCTTCACGCGGACCTCCAGGTGAGATAGCTTGAGTACTTTGAGCGGCTCTTATTTACCACAGCGGGAAGACCAGATGCCAACACTTTACTTAGCGACGCGGAATGCGCATAAGGCGCAGGAAATACAGGCCATTTTGGGCGCAGAATGGCGGGTGGCACCCAGCAGCGAGCTGGACCCGCAGCTCGACTGGGATGAAAACGGCACGACTTTTCGCGCTAATGCGCTGATCAAAGCCAAGGCCCTGCGCACCCTCACACCATCTCCCGTGCTGGCGGATGATTCCGGACTCGAAGTCGATGTCCTGGAAGGCGCGCCGGGCGTCTATTCCGCGCGTTATGCCGGGCCGGATGCCACCGATCGGGATAATCTCTACAAACTCCTGCGCGTGCTGCAAGGTGTGCCGGAAGACCAGCGTCGGGCCAGCTTTGTCTGTGTGCTTTGTTATCTGGATGCCGAAGGGATCGCGCATTATTTTGAAGGCCGCTGCGAAGGCCGTATCATTGATACCCCGCGCGGCTCCGAAGGTTTTGGCTATGATCCGATCTTCGTTCCGGATGGTCTTGAGAAAACATTTGCGGAATTGACAGCTGAGGAGAAGAACAGCATCAGTCATCGGAATCGGGCGATGCTGGCCTTTCAGGAATTTTTGATCACCAGGAATCAGTGAACCTGCGCGGGATCACTGCCTGGCCGACAGAGCGCGGGACGCCGCCTCCCGATACTCGATGTAGGGTTTGGACGTCTTGATATAGCCAAAGTCCGGATGCGAAAACGATTCCAGGATTTCCTTCCGGAACTTCTTCGGTTCGACCAGAAAACCCTGCAGGATCATCACCGCTTCCCCGGCTTTGACCTGCATCGACAGGCAACGCGCATAGAGTAAATTCGCGCGCCGAATGTAGGGTTCATCATCGGTCCAGAAATCATTTCTTTCAAACTTCTGATAGAGCGCTTCGAGCAGCGGAATCGCCCTGGGACACTTGTCCATGTCCCGATAAGCCGCGGCCAGCAGGTATTTGCCCTGCACATCCAGTTTCTCACTCAGATTCAGTTTTTCGAGGAGCGCCGTCCCTTTTTTATAATCCCGCTGGCTCAGAAATTTCTGCGCCTGGATGTAATCGGGGTCCCTGGCCAGTTGAGCGTCGCTGCGCCCCGCCTTGGTATTGGCGCCACCGAGCACCGCGGCTTTTTTCAGCACGTAGCTCGTTCCCAAAAGGCAGGGCACCTCGCCGCCGCCTTCGCAGCAGGTTTCATCCATAACGGCCTGAATGCGCTTGCCGGAGATGGCCCCGCAGGTTAAAGCCTGCGGTGGAATAAAGGCTCGAATCGTTTCCCCCGACAGGGCACCCTGCTCAGGACTGAGACCGCTGCGCACCGCAAACGAGCGGGCAACCTTGGCCTTGACGGACAGGCCGCGGTACGAATCCAGAAATGCCTTACGCTGGGGTGGTGGTAAATCCCTGATGAAGTTATACTTAGGCTCAGGAGACGCGAAAGCCTTTTCGGGCTGGATGTTGCTGCAGGATTGGATATCAAGCATAACCTGTCCACGCACCAGACTCGCACAGACTGCGGCCAGAGGCTGACTGGTCAGAAGCAGGACGAGGGCACCAAGGCTGCCGATGATTTTCACGGGACAAACTCCATGGGTCGCGAGAGGTTTTCTTGCATTATAGTCAACTAGACATACAAAACCAAGGACGGGAGTGCCTGTGCCTGTTGTTCCGATAACCAGCTTTATCGGCGGAGTAGTGGAAAGGACAGTCCAACTCGTTGGACACTACATGGTTTTTGTCGGGCAATCCCTCCTGCGCATCGCGCATCCCCGCGTCGACCTCCGTCTTTTGCTGGCCCAGCTTGAATTTGTCGGCAGCCGCAGCTTCGTGATCGCGGTCATGGCCGGGATTATGGTCGGCGGGATTTTCGGTTTTCAGCTGGGCGAGATCTTTGCGATCTTCGGCGCAGAATCGCTGATCGGCGCCTCGACGGGTTTTGCGCTGGCACGCGAACTGGCCCCGATCGTCGGATCCTTTCTGGTTACCGCACGAGCCGGATCGGCCATGGCTGCCGAGATCGCGTCGATGAAGGTCAATGAACAGATTGATTCCATGCGTGTCATGTCGGTTGACCCCTTCTCGTATCTCATGGCACCGCGCATCCTGGCCAGCATGATCGCCATGCCGCTGATTGCCATTGTGATGGTTTTTGCCGGGGTGGTGACCTCGTTCGTGGTTGGCGTCACCTTCTATGATATTGATGTTGCGGATTTTTTCTCCCGACTTGAATGGATCGTCGATACTGAGGATCTATTCATGGGGATGCAGAAGGCGGCGCTCTTTGGTTTTGTCTTTTCCTCCATCGGCTGCTTTGAAGGCTACCGCGCCCGCGGTGGGGCCAAAGGCGTCGGCCGGGCCACCACCCAGGCGGTGGTGACGTCCTATGTCACGATACTCGTGCTCGACTTTTTCATTACATATATTCAGTTCAAATTTCAGAGCAACTGAACGGTGTCAGGTTGGTGTGATGCCTCCGACCTGAGCCGCTCAAACGAGCCTGGCTCAGACATTTCAAAGTCCATTTATTCTATGTTAAGGTGGGGCCTCTGGACTCGATCGACCCAAGGAGGCGGCATTTTCATGGAGCAAAATCAACACGATTACCATCATAAAAACGTGGAAAAAAAGTGGCAGGAGCATTGGCTAAAAAATAAGACGTTCCAAACTCCCGACCTTTCCACCAAGCCCAAGTACTACGTGCTTGATATGTTCCCCTACCCGTCCGGCTCCGGTCTTCATGTGGGTCACCCGGAGGGTTATACCGCCACCGATATCGTGGCTCGCTATAAGCGCATGAAGGGCTTTAATGTCCTGCACCCCATGGGCTGGGATGCCTTTGGTCTGCCGGCTGAGCAGCATGCGGTAAAAACCGGAACCCATCCGCGCGACACCACGATTACCAACATCGACAATTTCCGGCGTCAAATCCAGGCGATTGGCCTGTCCTACGACTGGGATCGGGAAGTGAATACGACCGATCCGAATTACTACAAGTGGACCCAGTGGATCTTTCTGAAACTCTATGAACGCGGTCTGGCCTATCAGGCTGAACAGGCCGTGAACTGGTGCGAGGAGCTGGGTACGGTCCTCGCCAACGAGGAGGTGATCGACGGCAAATCGGAAGTCGGTGGCTTTCCCGTTATCAAAAAGCCGATGCGGCAGTGGATTCTGAAGATCACCGCTTATGCGGATCGCCTGCTCGAGGATCTGGACGGCCTGGATTGGCCGGAATCCCTGAAGGAGATGCAGAGAAACTGGATCGGCAAGAGCGTGGGCGCTGAGATTGAATTCGCGGTGGATGGTCATGGCGAGAAAATCAAGATCTTCACCACCCGTCCGGACACGCTCTTTGGAGCGACGTTCTTTGTGCTGGCGCCCGAACATCCTGCGGTCGCCAACATCACGAGTGCTGCCCAAAGAGCTGCGGTCAGCGATTACGTGGAGCACGCGAAGAACAAGGCGGAACGTGAACGCATGACCAGCACCGAAAAGACCGGCGTGTTCACGGGCGCCTATGCGATCAATCCCGTGAACAAGGAAAAGATTCCCATCTATATCGCCGACTATGTGCTGATTTCCTATGGCCACGGCGCGATCATGGCGGTTCCTGGTCATGATGAACGCGATCATGAATTTGCTAGAAAATATGGGATCAAAATTCAGCGTGTGCTCGAAGGCGGCGACAAGCCGATCGAGGAAGCGGCCCACACGGGTGATGGCGTTCTGGTGAATTCCGGTTTTCTGAACGGCATGCAAAAATCCGCGGCCATCGAAGCGATGGTACAGCATCTGGAGAAAATCGGCATTGGCCAGCGTACGATCACCTACAAGTTGCGCGACTGGCTGTTCTCGCGGCAGCGTTATTGGGGCGAGCCCATTCCGATCGCCCTCGATAAGGATGGCAACGAAATTGCCATCAAGGAATCCGAGCTGCCGCTCATGCTGCCCGACCTCGATGATTTCAAACCGACGAAAACCGGGGAATCCCCCCTGGCGAAGGCCACCGATTGGCTCAAATATGAGCGCGATGGAAAAGTCTGGCGCCGGGAAACCAATACGATGCCGCAGTGGGCGGGGTCGTGCTGGTACTATCTGCGCTTTATCGATCCGCAGAACAAGGCAGCCGCCTGGGATAAGAAGAAGGAAAGCTACTGGATGCCGGTCGACCTTTATGTGGGCGGCGCGGAGCATGCGGTGCTCCACCTGCTTTACGCCCGTTTCTGGCATAAGGTGCTTTATGATGCCGGTCTGGTTTCAACCAAGGAGCCGTTCCAGAAACTGATCAATCAGGGCATGATCCTCGGCGAAAATAACGAGAAAATGTCGAAGAGCCGCGGCAATGTCGTGAATCCCGATGATGTGATCGAACAGTGGGGCGCGGATGCGTTCCGGCTTTATGAGATGTTCATGGGTCCTTTGGAAGCTGTGAAGCCCTGGAAGTCGGACGGTATCGTGGGAACCCATCGTTTCCTGTCCCGCTTCTGGCGTTTGATGATCACACCGGAAGGGGAGCTGGCGCAAAAGGCGGGCAAGCCGAGCGAGGCCTTTGAGAAGCAGCTGCATAAAACCATCAAGAAGGTGGGTGAGGATACGGAAGCCTTGCGCTTCAACACCGCGATCGCGGCGATGATGGAACTGGTCAACATGGGGCTCAAGGAGCCGGTGATCGGCCCGGATGCGGCGAAGGCCATGATGATTCTTTTGAATCCCTATGCGCCGCACATGGCTGAAGAACTCTGGTCACGCTATGGCGGCAAGGAGTCGATGACCTATGAACCCTGGCCTTCGTATGATCCTGCGAAATGCGTGGATGATACCGTGACGCTTTCCATTCAGGTGAACGGCAAAATGCGGGGAACCATTGAGGTGCTCAAGACCGCGGACAAGGATTCGATCTTTGCCCAGGCCAAGGCTGTCGAGGCGGTGGCGAAGCAGATGAAAGACAAGGAATTGCTTAAGGAGATTTATGTTCCTGGCAAGATCATCAACTTCGTTGTGAAGGGATGACGAGGGGATGCTCCGATGCGGGTGGGGACCGTGATATAATGGAAGCACCAACTTCCCCCACGGAATCCCATGCTGCGTCCCGCGAAAATTCTTATGCCTTTGGCCCTGGCTTCAGGGCTTTGCTTCGTTGTCCTGGCGTCACAGGCCTGGCTGAAACCCAAGGCCAAGGCCTACGCCACACGCAAACTCGCCAGCCTTTTGAAACAGACCGACCTTAGGGTTCAATACGAAGACATCAGCCTCATGTGGGACGGCTTTCGGGTCGAAGGACTGGCCTGCACATCACCCCAGATGCGGGTGCATGGAGCGGTTGAGGTGGCCTTTCGATTCTGGCCGGGGCCGGGCTTTGGACGTCCGGAACGGGTGACGCTCGATCACGCGCGGGTGGCCCTTCTGCGTTCCCCGGAAACGGTCCGAGCCAGATCCTCCTCAGGCAAGGGTTCGGCGCCTCAGGTGGATGCCGCGTCTCTCACGCTCCTCCAAAAGCTGCTGAAACCGGGCATCAATTTGCAGTTCAGAAAAGTCCGCCTCGAGGTGCTGGATGCGCGACGCGAACGCGTGATGCACATCAATCGCCTGGACGCCACGCTGTCTGCCGTCGAGCAGCATGTGGAGATGCAGCTGCAGGGCTTTCATTATCGAGGCCGGGAAATCCTCCAGGGTCTCAACGGCCAGCTCATCCTGCAGGAGAAGCAGGGCCGCCTGCCCTTTTTTGTCACCGCACGGGAGCAGGGCAGCGAACCCTGGCAGCTTCAGGGCGCGATCAGCGCGGATCTCGATTCCCTCGAACTTCGTCACAAACGCATGGGCATACCCTCGCGCTGGCAGCCCTGGCTGCGTTCGATCGAACCCAAGGATCGCCTCGAGCTTCTCCTGAAACTGGAAGTGGCTGGCCTGAAAAAAGGTCAGAATCTGGACTTCGATGTGCAGATCGCGAGCAACAACCTGGAAATCAATCACCCTCTCTTGAGCAGCGACAAGGTCGGTCCCTGGCCGTTCACCATTCGCGCCCAGGGTGATTTCAATCCGGAACGCGGTTCGCTCTCCGTCCGCCGCGGCTTGATCTATGTTCTGCAGGCGGCGCAAAAAGCTCAGATGAAGAGCAGCTTCACTCTCGCCAAGAATGATCTTCTGAAACCCATGACCGAGGACCCCTGGCGCCTGAACTGGAAGCTGGCGGAAACCGACTGTCAGGACATCCTCGATATCCTGCCTCGCCAGGATTTCCCGCTCCTGCAAGGCTTTCAGGTCAAAGGCCAGGTGGAACTGACGGCGAATATCGAGCTTCTGCCCGAAAAAGGCCGGGCGATTGAATTCCCGAGTGGTCAGCAGACCTTTGCCTGCAGGATCACCCGCGTTCCCGAAAATTTCACCGAAAACTGGATCCGTCAGCGCGTGCAAACCATGCGTGGCCAGGACTTTGTCCCCATCACCGGCATCTCCGAGGATTTTCTTCGGGGCATCATCGCCGCCGAGGACGCCACCTTCTGGCAGCATGAAGGGGTGCGGACCAGTGCCCTCATCGCCGCGTTCCAGGCGAACCTCAAGGCCGGCAAGGTGCTCTTTGGGGGCTCGACCATCACCATGCAGATGGTCAAAAACTTTTATCTGAGTCATGAAAAGGTTCTGAGCCGGAAACTGCAGGAGCTTCTCATCAGCTGGGCCCTGGAGCAGACCCTCGATAAGAAGGATATTCTGGAAGTCTATGCCAACATCATTCAATTCGGGCCGAACGTCTACGGCATCCGCCGCGCGAGTCAAACCTACTTCGGCAAGGAACCATCTCAGCTCACCACGGCGGAAGCCCTGTTTTTATCGTCCATCCTGCCGAGCCCGAACCGGCATTATCGGGAAAGCTATTGCGAAGGTCGTCTGAGCGAGGAACTTCAGGAACGCATGCAGAAGGTGGCGAACGGCCTGGCCACGATGCAGCCCGGCCAGCCCCTGCTCACTCTTTATCAGGATTCCGTCCGGCGTCTCTATTTTCAAGGGAATGGCCGCTGTTCATCCAAACTCCAGATCAGCCGGCGGAAGGAAGCGGGCGGCTCCCGCTTCTAGGTCCGCCTCATCCACGGCCGCCGTCGCCCCGGCCCGCGGCACCGTATAATCCTGATCCCAGGGCCGGAAATCGCGAATCACACCAATCTGATAACCCAGGGCCCGCAGCACCTGATTCACACTATCGAGCTGCACCGAAGCCTTGTTTTTCTCAAGCTGATAAACAAAGTTCAGCCCGACACCGGAACGCGCCGCGAGCTGCTGCTGGGTCAGTCCCTGCCGTTTGCGCTCCGCACGCACAAAATTGCCTATCTCCATGCAGGCATCCCCTTCTCGCCAGTCTATGACTCATGAATACTATCCATTGTCGCAGATCCTTTGGCGGAGTAGAAGATTTTGCCCACTCATTAAAGCGTATGCCGCACCAGGGTGGGCTGTTCGTTCGTGGGAACGTAACGATCCTTGCTGTCTTTCGTCACCTGGCTCGCCGCCACCTCACTATCGTGGGTGTAGAAAAGAGTCCAGTGTTCGGGAACAGCGACGGTATAGAGGTCCTGTTTCTCATCGATGACCTGTTCGGCGAAGCGATCGTAACCCATCGTGATCGGCAGATGGACCCAGGCCTTGCCCGGGATCAAATCACCGGCAAAAATTATGGTTTCCCGCGGCCCACGGACCACGGTGTGCATATGTCCCGGCGTGTGACCGTGACTGAACCGGAAAAAGAGCTGCTCGCGCGGAAACTCAGGCAGCGAATCCCCTTCGATCACCACGAGACGTCCGGACTTCTCCAGCTTCTCGCTCAGCCCGGGAATGAACGAGGCGCGATCCCGCGGATGCGGTTTCTGCGCGCGATTCCAGGCTTCCCGTCCCACCACGAATTTGGCTTTGGGAAACACCAGATCATCACGGCCTTGCACGATGTCGGCATGCGCAGGCAGGAGCCCTCCGGCGTGATCAAAATGCAAATGAGACAGGATCACATAATCGATCTCATCCGGCTTCACACCAAGGGCCTGAAGATTGGCCAGGAGGCGATGATCGGATTCCATGAGGCCATAGCGTTCGGCCATGGCCGGCTCCATGTAAGCACCAATTCCGGTCTCACAGAGCATCTTTACGCTGCCCCACTCCACCAGCATGCAGCGGCAGGCGAGTGCGATGCGTCCTAACGCGTCCGGTTTAGCCCAACGTTCCCACAGGGGACGGGGTGCATTTCCAAACATGGCACCGCCATCCAGCAACTGGGAATTGCCAAGTACGGACGACACACGGATATCTGTGTAGCGCGGCATGACGCATACTCCTTCGGAATTGTCGGATTACAGAGGAAGCAGGATTCACTTCAGATTTAATTAACACTCTGTAGGGCTTGATAGAAGAGGCTTTCAGAGGGCTCAAGATGGCTGCGCAAAAATTCATCTTTCCCATCGACACGCCTGAGAGCGCGGGACACAAGGGGGTTAACCCCATATTATTCACAGAGACTGTGGATAATTTAGGACGTTTACAAGGACTGGCATAAACCGTTACAAATTTAAATTTCCCCGGAATCCACCCAGCACCTTTTCGGCACCTCTAAGTGGTTGAATCACCTGGAATTTGGGTAGGTTTTTAACGGATTAATCAAATAATAGCAAGGCCCCATCACCGACTTCAAAATTGCGAAAGACCCTCCTGAAACCCCTGCCTGTCATGTCTTTAAACAGTTTTTAAAATTATTATCTAACTGTCATGATTGACATGTCATGAAGGCATGCATATTGCTACTTATTCCTTGTCGTAATGGTCGTTGTTTTTCTGGAACGGAACTGTTCGAGTGGAGAGGTGGTTATGTATTTTCGCAATTATTTTGCGAGCCTGTGCCTGCTTCTGGGAGCCCAGACAGCCCTGGCCCAGTCGCATGCCCTGGTCGATCGCAATCGTTCGTCAGAACGGGCCAATGTCTTTATTTTCCAGTCCATTGATGGAGAATACGGCAGGATTCAGAAGTCCTTCAAAAGCCAGCCGGAAACTGTCAACCAGACCTGGCGTGGCTATGGAATTCGCAACGGGGTGGGCGTCGAGCTCTTCAAGTTTACCCAGTTCAGCCTGTCCCATACGCTGGTGAATTTGCGCTCGCGCGATTCCAGTCTTGAAAACATGCGCGGCAGCAGACTCTCAGGTGAAGTCACCTTTGCCTTCAGCGCTCCGATCACCAATATTCAGTTCGGGCTCGGTGTGATTGCCTCGCAGATGGACTATCAGAACTATGAAAAAAGCGGCGCCTATGTCGGCACCGGCCATTACTTCAATATGGGTTTCAATTATTTCGTGAGCCAGATGTTTTCCGTGCAGTTCCTCGGCAAACGCTCCACCACCCGCCATACGGCTTCCGGTGGTTCACTCGATCTGCAGGAGATGCATTCCAACACGGATAGTCTCAGCTTCGGCCTGGCGATCTGGATCTGACCCAGGTCTGGATCACGTCCCAACCTGAAAAAGCCGCTTATAATTCGTCCAAATCTGATCACGGGCCTGGTCTTCCGACCAGTTCCGCAGTTCCGCCATCAGTTTCACCGTTCCCACGACATTGGCCGGTTCATTGCGTTCACCGCGCACGGGCGCCAGATACGGGCAATCCGTTTCCGTCAGCACGAGGTCCTGCGGCAGCTCTCGCAGGAGCTTGCGAAAGGATTCGTTGTTCCGTGCATTGGCCGGGATGGAAAAATACCAGCCATGCTGTTCGGCAGCGCGCAGGGCGAGTTTGCTCTTGCCGCCATAGCAGTGAAAATCCACCCGCTTGACGCCATGCGCTGCGAGAATTTCCATCGCCCGCTCCTCGCGTTTGCGGGTGTGGATGATGAGAGGCTTGTCAAACTCCAGAGCGATCCCGATCAGCTCCTCAAATACCTTTTCCTGCGCGGCGAATGTTTCCTCACCCACCCAGTAGCCGTCCAAACCGCACTCGCCGATGGCAAAAGCGCGGCCGGCGGCAGCCTCCCGACGAATGCCGGCAATCGCATCCGGCACATGGAATTTGCGAATGGGAAAGGGCAGATTCGCCACGATATCATTCACCGCATCGATCGGATAGATGCCGAGCGCGGGTTTGATCACCGGGTACTGCTGGGCCAGCTCCAGAATGCGCTGGTTGGAAGTAGGCTCAAGGCCGTTGACGACGATGGCCGCCAGCCCGCTTTGTTCGGCACGGGCGATAACCTCGGGCAAATCCGTTGCGAAATCTTCATGTGTTAAATGGCTATGAACATCAACGTACACGAACAGGCTCCTAGAGGGTGTTGAAAAGGCCGCTCAGGCAAGGCGCGAGAGAGGCGAGCACCGGAGTGTACACGCTGGTACATGAGGAGCGGAGCTGACCGAGCAACGCAGAATGAGGGGCCTTTTCAACACCCTCTAATCTGCGGCCTCCGCATGCTGGGAGAGCCTGGTCGATATACTCACATTTGCAGCCGTTGGTCGACTGTTTTTTGCACCGGAGACGGTCGCAAAGTGCAGCGTTACCTTCTGTTTTTTGGCCCTCTCCTGCAAACTCTTCAGGATCGCACGAAGTTTCGGCCAGCTGAGAAAGGCGGATTCAGCGGACAGCGCCAGTGTGAAAACCTCATCGGTCCGCTCCTCCTTCACCTGGCGATCAAATCGGGCCAGGATTTCCTGCGGATCGTTCAGCTCCACAATCCCGCCGCGCTGCGGAACGGCCCGCACCGTGGGATGATGGGTGGACAGCTTTTGAACGGTGGCGGCATCCGCGCGAGCCAACACGCTCCAGCTCTGCTGCACCCAGGCGCTGATGGGAAACTCGCCCAGCTTTGGTGTGACGAGCCCAGGATCGACCGGGGTCATTTCAAAGCGATAACCAAAGGCGGCTGCGAGCTCTGTAATATAGGGAGCGCCCATCCAGCCCCGGACTGTGAAACTCTTCAGAGCGGTGAAGCCGGCCGCATGCAGTGTCCGCTGTGCAACCGCGAGGAGCTTCAGGGTTTCCTCTCGCGTATAAACGGTCAGCGGCACATCGAGGCCGCAGTCGTCCCTGCAGAGTTCGCCCTCATCCAAATAACCCCAAAACGTCGGCTCCAGTTTCAGGATGACCCCGGCCTTCTTCACCAGCGGTTCCATCGGTACCAGATAGAGACCCACCTCATCGTGAGCCGCAAAGATCTTATGCATGGCCAGGACATTGCCGGCGGCCTTGGTTTCATCCAAAAAATAAGTCGGATTCACGAAATGAGTCACCGGGATATCGGGAAAGGCTTTGCGCAGGCGTTCGAGGGCATCCAAATTGGGCGCAAGAAGTTCGCGGCCTTCCCAATGGACGGTGACATCAATCGTCAGGGTGGAAGCGGAAAAAGCTGTCCAGGACGAACAGCTGACAGCGGACAGGAGTCCCATGGTCCAAAGAGAGCGCATTTGCTGGCTCCTCATCGGCATGGGACAAATGCTGGTCCCACACCGCTATTTGCGAGTGGATCGACGAATCATTGCTGGTATCAAGGGCAGGATAAATAGTATCAGGAATGAAAAAAGCTGTCCATTTGCGGAAGACGCGCCCATCAGCACACCGCAGATGGATTTTTTCGAGCTTTTCGATGAGGTGCTCGTGGCTGGTTTCGAGACGGGGGTATCCCTCTCGACACCAGGGACATCAATCACGGACACGGCGGCTGGCAGTTTGACTGTCTCACAGGTGATGTCAGTCAGCAGCGCGCCGAGGCCACGTTCGAGCGCACGATTATAGATCAGACTGCATTTGCCGCCTTGAAACAGAGCCTGATCCGCGAGCATCATCCCCACCACGAAGTGCTGATAGCCACTGTCCTCCACCAGAAGATCGATGGCGCGCAGCACGAGGTGTGTGATGTCTTCCAGCGGAATGGCGTCCTTCGCAAAAAGATCCCACAGCATGCCCGAGATGAACTGACTTTTCTGATGCGCTTCACGAGGCAGATCCGCTCCGCCATATTTCAAGGCATTGTCCCCGGTCCGGAGACATTGCTTGGGCACGTAACAGATCTTGTTGCCATAGGCCGTATCCGGACAAATGCTTTCACCGAGACAGGCATTGCCGGTGCGCGCGAAGTTAAAATAATCCGCGAGGCCTTCATGCAGAACGAGTGATTCGCCGGCAATTTCCGTGACCGTGTGATAAACCACATGGTGACCAAGCTCGTGACCGACCACGTCGGCATCGGTGGCAAGATTTTGCAAGACGGTTCCATCGCCATCACCGACATAAATCACATCGTAGTTGGCACCGGGCTGGTAGAGAGCGTTGTTGGTATCACCCTGGAACTCGGCATGAACCGCGATGTGAATGGGCGTGGTTCCAAAATTCTTGTAACCCATGGTTTCGAGCCATTCCAGGGCCCGGTTGGCGTTGGTGAAGAGCGAGATCTCTTCAAAGCCTTCCGCGGTAGGACCAAAGGCCGTAAAATCAAGATCCGCTTTGGTCACATAAGAGAATGGTGATTCCACGTCCGTGATGAAGTAGGCGTTCTCGAGATAGCCCGTTTCCTTCATGTCGCGCAGAGTGAATTCCTGAAGTTCGACATCCAGCACGTTGTGCGGATAAATTTTGGATTTGCCGGTGGCATGGAAATGCTTGGGCTGAAACTTAAAACTCCTCAGATCATCAGCGACCACGGTGTAGTTCAAACGATCGGCTTCGACTTCCCAAACCCAAACAGGATGCAGCTGACCGTTTTCCGACCAGAGACAGGCTTGCGCGCTGTTTTTGGTGAACGATGCATTCACACCATTTTGAGCCAGAGTATCGGCCACGATATTGCGCACCAAAGCGTCTGCAGGCCAGTTGTCGAGACTGTAGCTGGCGTTCACTTCAAGCTTGGGCATTTTGCCGAAGACAGCCATTTTCCCATCGACAGTTTCATGGGATTTGACCTGATACTGACAGAGGGGGATGCCATCGACAGTGAAACGCAAATCGACCGATTCAATGCGGCGACCGGCGGCCAGATTCAGACCGGAATAGTTCCTCTGCCGCGTCATAATCCGTGGATGAAGCCCTCGCTCCTGCAGCATGGCTTCGGTCTTTCCCTTGAGGCTCAAGGGGCGCAGAGGGCCATTTTGAAGGCTTATACCGCGAGCTGCGAAGCCAAAGGTATTCTTCGCATCCACACCGAAGTTATGAACCATCACCTGCTCATCATCTGCTGGCTGGCCCAGGGCCGGGCTGGTAAGCGCTAAAATACCAAGGATAGCAAGTACTTCTGTACGTTTCATAAGGGCTTCCTGCTCTGCATGCCTGACCAGCCAGACACGTCATGTAAGATTCGGAAGCTTGAAGGAAAACCTTTAGATAGGCGGGCAAACTGTTACGAATTATTACAGGAGGGTACTGACTTCGCGAATCCGCGAGGCAAGCCGTGAAGGATTATGCAGAAAATAGCCAGGGAAGGCCGGACGAACCCGGCCGGGTCGCCCGTTACGAAATGATTTTAGTTTTTAGCTTTGCTTGATGAAGCTGTCGCGCAGAGCGCTGATCTTGTCCACGGTAAGGCGTAACGCCTGTTGCAGAATTTCCGTCTCCCAGGTATCGCCTTTCACACAACTGGTCAGGTTTCGCAGCCAAACGGTCATTTCATCAACGAAAGCTTTGCGATCATCTTTCATGGAATGATCGTAGGCGCGATTCAGATACTCCAGCCAATCCTTGTCGCCCTTCGGCAGAAGGTTGACGAGGTTGTTCAGCAGTACGGTCCCTTCATTCTCTTCCCAACCACCAGCGATGCGAAAGGGGTACTGATCCTTGTCGACATTGTGCAACCACAGTCGTGAATGGCCACCCAACTCGAGTACTGAAAAATCCTGAGGCGCAGCCCCATGGAAACCATCAGGCCTCTTCCATATCAAATGCATGCTACTCCCCCTTGTCCCTACAACGTGAGGCATCCTAACAAATCAGCTTGGGTATTTCCAAGGGCTGTTTTCACGGCAAATGGCCCAAGGTTGCGCCCCTGAGCTTGCCTCAAGGCCCGCGTTCCGGGCCTTATACCAGTTCATAGCAGATTTCAGGCGGATTTTCCCGAGGGACTGTTGGGGCTTTGGCTGGAATAACGATCGACGAACTTTTGCAGGAGCGTGCGCTGCTCAGCGGTAAAGCTTTCAAATTGGACACCCATGCCAGGCGTCAAATTTTTGTCAGGGACTTCGGTCTGAACCCAGATCACGCGGCCCTTGGCTTCCAGGGTTTCCTTGGAATCAGGCAGTGTGAAGGTCAAATCAACCACGCTTCCGTGGCTCAGCGGACTTTTGGTTTCAATGAAGACTCCGCCGGTTCCGAGGTCACGGCAGAAATCAAAGAGGTAATGTCCATTCGCCCGATAATCCACCAGAAGCTGCACCGGCACGCGGTGATGGACACGGCCATCCTTCGGTGATGACTCATCGCCTTTTGACTGCTTGGGGGCGGGAGGGGTCGCGGTCTTTTTCCCATTTTTGGTTTTGTTCGGCATAGTTGTCACCTCATGGTACGGCGTTCTTGAGACATTTTATGGTTTCTGGGAAGCCTGGATCAACTGCTTTACATAAACAGCATGCTCCTCCATGGTCCGGGAAAATCGATGCTGCCGCGTCCCATCTGTGCCGAGGACATAGTAACGATAACCCAGGCGAGTCGGATTCAGCACGGCTCGCAGCGAAGTCATCGAAATGGCGCCGATGGGCCCCGGGGGCAGCCCTTTGTGAATACGTGTGTTGTAGCGATTTTTTCCGTCCTTCAAATGCACAGTTTTAATGTCACCCTGATAGTCAACGATGCCATAGATCAAGGCGGCGTCGATGCCCAAAGGTTCGCCATCCTTCAGACGATTCCAGATGACTTCGGACACCATGCCGCGTTCGTCATCGATCTGGGTTTCCCGCTCGATCAGTGAAGCAAAGATGACCCCCTGATGCAGCGTGAGGCGTTTGGCTGCCAGCTCTTCTTCGATGCCCGGGGGCAGCTGGGCAAAAAACGTATCGAGCATTTTTTCGAAGGCCTCCCGCGGCGTCGGCATTTTTATGAAGGAATAAGTGGCTGGGGAAAGATAGCCTTCGACGTTTTCGCCCTTGATATTGTATTTGCGGAGCAGGGAGCGGTCCCTGGCCAGCGCTTGCAATTCAGCCTTGGTGCCCACTTTATGGGCCACCAGCCGATCGATCACCTGCTTGAGGGTAAAGCCCTCAGGCACCACATATTGCAACGCCAAAGGCTGCCAGGTTTTGCCGGATTCGATCGTTTCCACGATCTTCCTGGGTGCAATCGTGCCTTCAAAGCGATACTGACCGGCCTGGAATCGACCATAGTCGCGATAGAACTTGATCCAATAGCGAAAGCGTGGAGCATGATCGATCAGATCTTCCTGCTCCAGCATACGGGCGAAATCGGCGAGGCGGGTCCCACGTTCCAGTTTGATGATGACCGGCTCTTGAAGTTCGTGCGCAGTCTCAGACCAGGCGGGCAGGGACTGATAAAACCAAAGGGCACCGGCAGCGAAACCCAGGCCAAGACCAAACAAAAGCAGAAGAAGACGTTTCACGTGACTGATCTCTTTTAAGGGATGACTATTCCATCAGTATAACATGTTGCTCCAGGCTTGTTGTTGCCTGGTGCCAGGACCCAGCATCGCATAGTGAGGAAGTAACAAGAAAGCCTTGATTCTTTCTTATTCGCACCTATAATGGCGCATTCGAACACACAGGCCGCTCGCCGCCATCGATTCCGGAGTTGCAACAATTGAATATTATTGAAGTATTGGATCTCACCCAGGATGCATTTCCGGCCCAGCTGCGCATGATGGAACAGCTTTGCCGTCGCATTCGTTATGGCTTCAGGAATCGTGGCCTGCTCCTCGAATCGATGACTCATAGTTCCGCCGCACGCTTCGTTCAGAAAAAATACCAAAAAGCGGAGCCCATGCCGTGGAATGAACGCCTTGAGTTTCTCGGAGATTCGGTGCTCAGTCTGGTTTTGAGCTCAGCCCTTTTGCAACGGCCGGAGGGTTTCCCCGAGGGACAGCTTTCGAAGATCCGCGCCTCCCTGGTCAATGAAAGCACACTGGCCCGCATCAGCCGCAATTTGCAGATAGGGTCCTGTCTCCTCCTGGCACCGGGTGAGGAACGCGCCGGGGGTCGGGATAAGGATTCGGTTCTGGCTGATGCCCTGGAAGCCTTCTTTGGGGCGATTTATTTGGATTCCGGTTTTGATGCCGTGAGCCGTGTCATTTTGGATCTGTATAAGGAAATTATGACCTCCTCCCTGACGGATTTGACGCAGCAGGACTACAAATCGCGTCTGCAGGAGCTGACTCAGGGTGCTTTCAAGGAAGCTCCCGTGTATAAGGTCATCAAACGCGAGGGTCCGGATCATCAGCTGGATTTCGCAGTGGAAGTTTTATTTCGCGGCAAGAGCCTGGGCATGGGACATGGCCCCTCCAAAAAATCCGCCTCGCAGGAAGCGGCTCGGGCAGCCTTACAGAAATGGACAGAGTTAAAACAATCAGGTTACGAGGGTATCTCCTGGTCCAGTGAGCCGGCAAATATCTGACTCGGGATCCGTGGTCCAGAGCCGGCTAATATCCGACTCGGGATCCGTGGTTCAGAGCCGGCTAATATCCGACTCGGGATCCGTGGTTCAGAGCCGGCAAAGACCGACGCGGGATTCGACAGCGTCCGACTCGGGCGGCCGTCCAGAGCCGGCACCGTCTGACAAGCTGGAGAGCACAGAACCATTCCGGGCCCATGAGGCTCAGGAAATGCCCTTCGCCTAAACGGAGAGGTTTATCATGATCGCAGGAATCGTCGCCATTGTCGGCCGGCCCAATGTGGGTAAGTCGACCTTATTCAATAAGCTGACGCGCAGCACCACGGCCATCGTTGATGACCGCCCGGGTGTGACGCGCGATCGCATTTATGGAACCGTAACCACCGACGAGGATGAAGGCCATGGCTTTGTCCTGGTCGATACCGGTGGTTTCGAAACCGATGACCTTTACTATCAACCTTTTGCCCGCAATATCGTCTGGGAGCAAACCGAGCAGGCCATCCGCGATGCGGATCTCGTGCTCATGGTCTTTGACGCCAAATCCGGTCTGCACCCGCATGACCGCGAACTCGTGCAGTTCCTGAAACAACTCGGCAAGCGCGTGGAATATGTCGTCAACAAGGTCGACGGCCAGGAGCAGCAGAGTCTGACGCTGGAATTCCATGAACTCGGCCTGGGGCATTTCCATGCGGTGAGCGCTGCTCACAGCCGTGGAATCTGGGAACTGAGCGAAACGGTACAGGAACGCCTCAGCGAAGGCGGTGACCTCAAGACCATGAAGCCGAAGGACGCCAATGCGGTCCGAATCGCTTTGATCGGACGTCCGAACGCCGGGAAATCGTCGATTCTGAATCGCATCTGCGGCGAGGAACGCGTGCTCGTCAGCGAGGTGGCCGGCACCACACGGGATACGATTGATACGCCCTTGGTTTACAACAAACGCAACTACATCCTGCTCGACACGGCCGGGATTCGGAAGAAGAAAAAAATCTTCGACAAGCTCGAAGGACTCAGCGTTCTCCGCAGTCTCCGCGCCATGGAAGATGCTGACGTGGTCGTGCTCGTGATTGATGCCCTGGAAGGCCTGTCCGATCAGGACTGCAAGCTGGCTCAGCTGGCTGCGGCCAAATACAAGCCGATTCTGATCGTCGTGAACAAGTGGGACCTGGTTCCGGAAAAGGAAACCAATACTGCCCGCAATTATGAGATCAATATCCGCAACAAGCTGCAGGACATGCCTTTTGTGCCCGTGCTGTTCGCCTCCTGCCTGGAGAATCAGCGCATTCACAAGATCATGGCCAAAGTCGAGGAGCTGGTCGACGCCTACTCGAAACGCGTTCCAACATCCAGGATCAACGACTGCATGCAGCGGGCTGTGCAGGAACACACGCCGGCTTTGCTGCGGAAATACAACAAGCGCGTGAAGTTCTACTTCGCCACGCAGGTGGCCATCAACCCGCCGACCATCGTCGTGAAGTGTAATGTTGCGGATGAGATTCAGGAATCCTATAAGCGTTACATGATCAAACGCTTCCGGACGGAATTGGAATACGGGGACGTGCCTTTGCGGGTCTTCTTCCGTGACAAGGCCGACGAAAAGGAATTCGCCGCACAGCACCAGTAAACATCACTCCGCACAGGACGTCTGATCCTTCATAATCAGGGGCTTCAGACGCTCCTCCTGCTTCAGCCACGCTGCGATCACCGCCTCATCCAGGCCAAACTCGGCCATGGTTTCCTGCAGAATACGCTGACGTCGCCGAAAGTGCGGCGGGCGGATAATCATGGGATCGTGAAGATTTTCCAAGGGTTTACCGCGATAGCGTTGCGGCCCGCCAAGCATGCTGCTGACAAAATCCACCTGCATGGCGACCAGATGCTCGTGGTCCACGTTCATAAAAAAATGGGCAAGCATGGGATCCTGAAAGACTTTTACATAGAAGGCCTGCACAATCGCGGCCAGCCGTTCGGCACCGATTTGTTCATAGATGGTCATAAGGCACTCCAACCCGCGCCGTGGCGCGGGTGAGTTGATCCTAGCCGATGGCAGAGGGAGGGGAAAGGCGCTTTTTTTTCAGGGCGTGCGGCGAGCCACATTGCCTTTTTCAACGGCGATGGAGCCGGATTCGAGGAGGAGGACCGGGCTGCCGCGCTTGTTGTTGAACTGCTGGCGCGACTGGGTTTCCAGCGTAAACAGGCGATCCTCCCCGATCAGGCGGCCCCGCAACGCATGAGTCCCAATGAATTCCTCCAGTTCCTGCTCCTGGCCATAGCGCTTGTAGACTTTGATCTCAACCTGCCAATTCCGGGTTTCCTTTTCCCATTTCATCGGAATTGTTTCAATGTGCCAATCCGCTAAATAAAAATGATTGCTGCGATTGATGGTGGCGCGCAGCGTGTAACTGACCGGAGCCATGGCCTTATACTCCATGCGTCGCGTGCCCTGCGCGTTCTGGACGACGATCGGCTCGAAGCGGGTCAAGCGTAAAGGGATCCGAACCCGTGCCACATCCTTGGGTTCACTCACAGTTGTGAGAGAGCTCTCGCCTGTCTGAATCGTACTGAGGTTGCCGGGTTCCACAGCAAACAGAGCCCGCGTGGCCAACAGAATTGCGCTCAGACCGAGCGCTCGCACGAACTGTCCCATAGCACCGCCTTTTTCGTTGTCTTCAATCAGGAATATGATAACGTGAAGAATGTATCCCCATACCATAATACACTATCTGGGAATCATGCAAAAAGCCCCGTTCAGCTTCAGCTGGTTCATACCTATTTTCTGGACCACACTCAGTCTGAGTGCTTCCCACGGTATTTTTCAATGGAACCAAACCCGCGCGACCCTGACCCATTTTCAAAACTGGATTGAAATTTTTCGGAACGACTATCACCGCCTGCCCTATCAGCTGGCGGAAGTTCGCGCTTTGGCCCGGTCTCACGACAAGCATATCACGCCCTATGATAACTTCGGCATGCGGCTTCAGTATCTGCCTCTGACAGAGAAGGATTATCTCGTCAAATCCTTCGGCCGCGATGAACAGGAAAACAGGCCACAAACCAAAGTGGATCCCACGATCAGCACCGTAGCCAAACGCGCGGAAGCCTTTATTCAACCCGAAGGCCTGCGGCAAAGCATTCCCCAATTTTATCAGGCGGCATTCCTGGAAGGGACGCTGTCGCCGGCATCCGGTTTGATCGCCAGTGTGGAAGTGCAACCGCAGTTTCATTTGCGCCAGCTTCTGGTCCGCAGCCCAAGGAACACGGAATTTTATATGGTGGCTTTCCACGATATGGTGGAGGAATTTTTATGGCTGCCGAGCGGAACGGAACTTATCTATACGGCCTTTGGCTCGCGACGTTATGAGGACGGCATCTTTTATTGGAACCTGAAGGACAACAGTATTCACAATATACTGCCCGAATTGCGCCAACAATTTTGGGCGGATCTGCCGGAGGATTGGCTGTTCTATGGAACTCTTTCCCATGTGAGCCACGATCCCGGTTTGATTTATCTGATCCTGGCGCCAGCGGAATCCGAGGAGTTGAACCCCCAGACGTTTTATTCCTTTGCGAACCTCTTCGCCATTCCCATCCATGAATCCCTGGGGAGCAAGGTCGAAGCGCAGAGGATTCCCACGGATTTGGCCTATACCGCGTTTGATTATGATCTGACTCAGGATCGCCTGCTGAAAACAGCTGAGATGGCATCACCCGTCCAACAGGAGTGGCTCGCACTCAGCCTGGAAGGCGATGCCGAGGAGCTGATCAGCTCGTGGCAGGATTTCAGCTCCAATCACGCCTCAAGCCCGATGTGTGTCTATGGACTCTGGTGGCTTTCGTCGGTTTATAACGATGCCTTTCGCCACCTGTCCACACAGGGCTCGGCTCAGGCACAGGTCATTCGTGGATTCGGCATTGAAATGACCGACGCTTTGATCGGCATGCCGTCCGCGCCCCGTTATCTCAGAGCCATGGGCCGCTTCCTGAAAAAGCATCTTCTCCTTTCCAAGGCCGCGGACTACAATGTGACGTCTTTACCAACGTCACGCTGAAGCTTTCGCTGGATTGCGAGGAGACAAATTTTGACAGCTCTAGACTCACACGTATACGCAGTTATTTTGGCAGGTGGCAGTGGCACTCGGTTCTGGCCGAAATCGCGGCATCTGGAACCAAAGCAGTTGTGTCGCATAGGCTCCAATAATGCCACGATGCTGGTGCAAACCCTGGATCGTCTGGATAACCTTATTCCGCCCGAACGCCGCCTGATCGTGACCCATCAGGATCAGATGGAGCTCACGCGTCGTCAGGCCGAAGGTCGTTGCGACCATTTCCTTGCGGAACCGGCTGCGAAAAACACTGCGCATGCGTTAGCCCTGGCGGCGTTGGAAATCTCCCGGATGGCACCCGGTTCGGGACCAGGACCGATCATGATTTCCGTGCATGCGGATGCGCTGATCAAGAACCCTGATGCATTCAATCAAGCGGTCAAACGCATGGTCCAGACAGCTGCGATGGAAAAGCTCACACTGCTTGGCATCACGCCTCAGTATCCCGAAACAGGATATGGTTACATCGAAAAAGGCGAAGGCCTGAAGCCAGAGACTCCTATCTTCCAGGTGAAAAGTTTCCGGGAAAAGCCTGATCAGGCAACGGCTGCGTCTTATATCAAGACGGGGCGCTTTCTTTGGAATTCCGGAATTTTTGCCTGGCGGGTGGACACGATTTTGGACGAACTCGGGAATTTCCTGCCCCAATCCCTCCATTCGTTGCGGCAGCTGCTGGAAGGTTATGGCGTGAGCAGCTTCAATGAAGTTCCTCAGGATGAGCTGGCCCGAACTTACAATGCCCTCCCGAGCATTGCCATTGATAACGGCGTGCTGGAAAAAAGCCAACGCGTGGCCGTGGTCGAGGCTGATATCGGCTGGAAGGACGTCGGCAGCTGGGATGCCCTGGATCAATGTTTTCCCACGGATGAAAAGGGCAATCTCTTCTATGGTGAAGTGATCGCCATGGATTGTGAAGGCATCACCGTTGACAGCGACACCAAAATCGTCGCCTGCATTGGTGTCAAGGATCTGGTGGTGGTTGTATCGAAAGGCGCTGTCCTGGTTTGTCCGAAGAGTCGGGCGCAGGATGTGAAGAAGGTGGTCGAGGAACTCAAAGCGCGCAGTCGCACGGATCTCGTTTAAGGCAGAAAAAAGGGGCTGAATCAGCCCCTCTTGTTTTTGCACTTACATGACCTTATAGCCGTAAAGCACTTTCAGGCCCGTGGCAAAATAAATCTGATCATCCACCACGACCGGCTGTCGGGTGACAATTCCCTCCAGATCATCATGCCAGAGGATTTGTCCATTGGCGCCCGAGACCGCCATGATACGGCCTTCGCTGCCACCGACAAAGATCGCTTTTTCACCGATGGTGATGGTCTTGATGGACTCCCCAATGTTGACCTTCCACAGCTGTCGCCCGGTGCCTGCCTGCAGAGCAATCAGATCACCATTGATGCAGCCAACGACATAGGTGCCATCGCGATAGGAGGAACTCGTCACGCTGGGGAAAGTTTCCTTCCAGAGCACATCCGAGGGACGATGCAGGGTGTCCACCGCAAAGACCAGACCATCGCTGCGAGCCACATAGATCTGATGATTGCCAAGACCGATCTCGCCCACCACATCCTTGAAGCGGAAGTCCTCGCGGCTGGGATCGAGTCTCCAGTTTTCCTTGCCAGAGTTCAAACTCACCGAGCGCACATCACCTTCGGTGGTGCCGAAGATGACTTCAGAGCCTGCAACAACAGGACCCGAGCCGGCCCGCAATAGAAGGTTGGCGGTTGTTCCGGTGTCATAGACCCAAAGGTGCTGACCGGTTTGAAAGTCGATCGCATAAAGCTTTTGATCGGTGCTATAGGCCAGGAGCACGTTGCCGGAGAGCGTGGTTTTCGCTGTTACGAAACGGCTCAAACGGCTTTCCCAGAGCTGCTTGCCGGTTTGAGTTTCGACCTTCAAAAGGCGCCCATCGCGCAGAGGGATGATGGCCCAGCTGCCGAAAATTTCCGCAGGAGCTGTCATGCTTTCCGGGATTTTCAGCCACCAGGTGAAGGACCCTGATTTCAAATGATAGGCGCCGACCCATTCAGGATCCACGGAGCCGATCAGTACATCGGTGGCCATCGTCCAGCCGGATTCATGGATCTCCCCGATGGGTTTCTGAGCGTCCAACAGTGGATCCATCTTGATCATGCCGGTCCGAAACGGACGGCAGTTTGCGAAAGGGGCTTCGCTGGGATTCAGACAGGGCTGAGTGCTGGCCGGGCCTGTTCCTGCCGCGGCCGCGGCTGAAGGTGCCGCGTTTTTGTTGGCTGCAGGGGTACCGCTGGTGGTGCCTGCGGCCGCATTCGCTGACGTTGGACCGTTTGTGGCACCTGCGGGGCCGGTTTCGCTACTTCCAGACGCATTCGCAGCATCAGCTGATGCTTTCGCAGCGGCGTCAGTCCCTGCAGTTTCCGTATTGCCGCTTCCAGCTGCATTCGCTGCAGCTGTTGTGGAATCAGTTGCAGCCGTTCCAGTGCTGGCATCACCGGCGGCAGCAGCATCACCCGACGCTGTTTCCGCCGCAGCTTCAGGAGCTGCAGCGTTCGCGTCCGTATTCGTATGGGTGCAGGCCGGCAAGGCGAGCGTCAAAATCCAGGGAGCAAGGCGAAGGCTTTTCATGAATCGACCTTTGTTATTCCGGGAGCAGAGCCACCAGGCTGCGCGCGCGATCGGCTTCCGGACTGTTTTCATGCTTGGTCAGGATCTCGGTCGCGGTGGTCCGGGTGTTGGCGTAATCCTTTTTCAGATACTGAATCTGGGCCTTGGTGAGCAAGGCACGCGGTTTCAGATCATCCGCCACGACGTTGATCAGGGTATCGTTATACTCGAGAGCTTTATCCAACTCGCCGCGATCGGTAAGAATCGAAACCAGCATCATGAGGGACTGCGTTTGCAGTACGGGATGCGACTTGGAATTCCTGCTCACCTCTTCCAAAACCTTCTGCGCGTCTTCCAGCTTGTTCTGCTCTGCGGCAAAGCTTGCGTATCGCAAACCAGCGACCCAACCTTCCGCAGAATTCGGATGAGCGGAATAATAGGCCTTGTACTTGTCCGCTGAGGCCGAATGATCAGGCTTAAGTTCGGCGATCTTCTGACTGAGGGACTTGATCTCGGGCGTTTCTTCCACAGGCTTGGCTTCGCCTGCCGGTTTCGGCTGAGCTGCCTTCAAAGTATCTCGTTGTTTTTCCAAAGCTTCGCGCGCTTTGTTGAAATTTTTCAATTCGTCTTCATAAATCGCATCAATTTTGGAAAGCTCGCTGCGGCGGGCCATTTCCTTTTGTTCGACGACATAGCGGATGCCGTATCCAGCAGCAAGAGCTGCCAGCAGCAAAGTGATGACGGCAAAAAGCGGTTTGGGATTTTGGGCAATACCGGCCAGAAAATCACCAACTTTAACCTGGAAGGCATCAGGTCCCTTGAGATGCAATTCTTTCGACTTTTGGCTGGACATACATTCCTCTTTACTACGGCCAAATTAACGCATAAAAGCGCTAGTTTGCAAAAATGTGATAGTATAGATCTTAAAGTTCTTTGCCTAGCACAATCCACCTGGAATTGTCCTGCTGTACGGGCCCTGGGAGCCTTGTGCCGGGGTCTTTCGCGTCATGCATCCGAGGAGCGAGGGAATTATGGGAGCATCCGGCCTGGGCGCGCTGCTTGTCAAAGAGGGATTCCTGACAGAACAGGACCGCGTCACGATTACCAAGACCTGCGGTCAAGGGAGCTGGGCCTTCGCCAAGTGCATCCTTGCGACCGGTCTTTTGGACGAAGATGAACTCTCGGCATTTTTTGCGGAACGCACCCGCTATGTGGTGGCGCCGAAGAATCTGCTCGATCGTTTGGATCCTGGCATCATCGAACAGGTCGATCGCCGCATGGTTTCGCGGCTGGAAGTCCTCCCCCTCGAGATCGATCATCACCGGATTACGGTGGCGGTTGCCGATCCTTTGGATAAAAGCACGCTCAAACAGCTGGAATTTTTTACGGGCCTTGAAGTGGTGCCGGTGATCGCCCCGCTGTCGCAAATTCACGAGGGTTTGAACCGTCTGAATCCCGATTTCAAAGCGCGTCCCACGGCCTTGTCCAACTTTCTGCGGAATCACGCGGGGGCGGCCTGGATCAAACAGAAAATCGTGGAGGAAGGTGGTATCGACATTCCTCATGATCGTCAGCCGGCGCGCGCGGGGGCGATGGATAATTATCTTGAGGATCAGATTGAGGATGTGTCGCTCGATGATGAAATCGATGCCATGGATGATACTGAGGATAATCTGAATGATATTGATGCCGGCAGCCTGGATGAAGGCATCGGTAACAGTGATTTCGATGATATCGACCTTGAAGATTCGGGATCGGATTTGGAGCTGGCGCCAGGTGATGATCCGGATCATCCCGATGATGCCGGAGAGACGATCGATGATGCCGGCCTGGACGTGGATGATCCCTTCGATAATTTTGACGACGCTCCCAAAGCGGGCAAGGTTGCTTCTGCGGTTGGTGGTGATGCCAGCGATGACCTCTGGCCGGATGAGGATGAGCCTGCAGCTGAGGCAGCCACCGATGAATTGAGCGGGGGTGATGATTTTGAATTGGATGATGTGCTCGCGAAACCGGCGAAGAAATCCGCTCCGCCGCGGGATGATCCGTCCGATGATATGGATTTCGGCGATGAGCCGGCCCTGGGTGAGGACGTGTCGGATGCCGATGCGCCAGAGGCTTTGAGCGCCAGCGATGACCTTTCCGATTTTGGTCTGGAGGATGATGCGCCGCGGAAAGCCAAAGCCGCAGCGGCTGATGATCTTTTGGACGAGACCCCTGATCTCAGCCTGGATATCGAGGACACACCGGAAAAAAGCGCCGAGGATGACAGCGACCTCGATCATTTGAGCTTTGGTGACGCCGCGGATGAGAACGACGATCTTGCGAGCCCGCTCGATGAACCTGCACCCAAACCAGCCCCAGCCGGCAAGGCCAGGATGCCGATCGAGTCCACACGCATGGCACAGAAACCCCATATCACGCCTCCTTCCGTCGATGATGAGGATGATCTCGCTGGCGTTGAATTCGCCGATGATGATGAAACCAGCGTTTCGTTGCGCCGAGCCGTGCACGAGGATGGAGTTCTGCCTGAATTCTCTGATCCGAATTTCGATGACGTGGTGGAGGACACCCGCATCGATCTTCATGCTCCGATGGATGATGACGGGGAATTTGGCGAGGATACCGAAGAGACCAACATTCGCCTGCATGCCGCTGATGCAGAGGGCGAGGCTCCTAAGGAACCTCGTTTTGAGGCTGCCGACGAGGACGGGCTCGAGGATCTCGCGATGGGTTTCAACGATGACGATGGGATCGATGAACCGGCCGTTCCAGCTCCAGGGAATGAGCCAGGCCTCGATGATCTCGCCATGGAAGCCGAACTCGATGACATTCCCATCGAAGCGCCGGCAGCGCCCGTGCGGGCCGGTGGACGCATGGCGACCGTCCCGATTGAAAACGGCAGCGTTGCTTCCTTGACGGCAACGGCCAAGGCGAATGAGGCCCTTCTGCGCATGAGCCTTTGTTTCGATCGCAGCACTGCCCTGGAAATTGCGCGGGAATACCTGCCGCAAATCAGCGGCACGGGCTGTCTTGTGGACATCGGTAAAACCACGGAAGCCCTCGCCACCTGGCGCAGTGGAGCAGAAGCGAATGGCAAAGGGAAGACTGCAGCCTTTCAGCGTCTGGCCAAGGCCGCGAAGTCGGGTCAATGGTCGCAGATTCCCGTCAGTGCGCAGGACGAGATTTTTGGCTCCGTGAAAGCACTCAGTGTTTACAAGATTCAAAAGGATGATGGGCGCGTTCTGCTTTTGGCTGGTGATTATCCGGTGGAAGATGATTCGTTGCGGGAAGCTTTGACAAGTTTTGCGGAGCAGCTGGGGGCGAAGTAGGGACCGGGTTGGATGAAAGCTGGCTGAGTTCGGAGGTCAGTATTTTGCAGCGATTCAGAAGAGCATGTAGAGCAGCAGCAACGGGGCAGTTTGAACTTTTCTCTCAAACCTAAGGGAAAACTCAGCCAACTTTCATCCGGGATGTACCCGGCTGATCGTGATATTGCAGCGGTTGTGCCAGACGCCCAAACCTCTAATTTGACTGCCCCTGTTTTTTTTCAAACTCGCTTTGTGGCTGCTTTACAAGTCTTTTCAAGGATTTGATGAATCGCGTCTTGATCAGGTGTCAAGGATCCTGACAGCGCATCGGACCCTGCCTAACCCCGCAGAACTGCTTCTATGATCGGCATGTAGTAGAGAGCGAACTGAGGGTCGATATTGACGACCGGGATGCCACCATCCGCGGCCTCGCGAATCCTTCTGTGAAGCGGAATGCGGCCTATGATCGGGATCTTGCGTTCTTCAGCGAAACCTTCAATCTGCGCCTGGCCAAAGATGTCATCCAAATGTCCGCACGAGCTGCATTGGAAATGCGACATGTTCTCGACCAGGCCCAGCACCCGCACCTTGAGCTTTTCAAACATCGACAGACCTTTGTGAGCGTCAAGCAAGGCGACAGCCTGCGGTGTGGAAACCACAATTCCACCATGCAGGGGAATATTTTCGATGAGGGTCAGCTGCACGTCGCCGGTTCCGGGTGGCAGGTCGATGATCAGGTAATCCAATTCCCCCCAGGCCGTCTGATAGAAGAGCTGATCCAGAGCCTTGGCGACCATGGGTCCCCGCCAGATGACAGGATGATAGGGATCCGACATGAAGCCAAACGACATCACCTTCACCCCGTATTTTTCATGCGGGATCATCTTCTGATCGGCGGATATGGATAAGGGACCATGAAGACCCATCATAAGTGGAACCGATGGCCCATAAAGGTCTGCGTCGAGCAGCCCGACGGCGGCGCCCTGCGCGGCGAGTCCAGCGGCCAGATTCACCGACACTGTGGATTTACCCACTCCGCCTTTGCCGGAGGACACGGCGATGACTTTTTTCACGCCGGGAATCGGTTTCAGCTTCATCTTTACACCGAAGGGGCCCGTACGATGGGGAGGCGGTTGCGTCGCCGCATTCCCAGGGGGCGTCATCCGATCCGCGAAGGAATTCCGCCGTTTGAAATAGATCGTGGCGGACATTCCATGCTGGGCCAGTTCCTTTTGCAGAAGGAGTTCCAGCGAACTTTTTTGATCAAGGTTAAGACCATCGGAGGCGATTTGTGCGACGGCCGACTTTTCGCCTGGCTCGATCCCGAGCAAACGCTCCCTGGCTTCGCTCGGTGATTTGCCGAGAAACGCGAACTCAGGACGGAGGGCGGCTTGAGCCAGTATCTCGGTAATGAGAACGGACAATATGTTGCTTTGGTGATCACTGCTCATTAGAATTCCCTCATGCGGGCCAGAATAAGGTTAGCAACCTGTCCGTACCTTAAATCAGGATAAAATACCATGCGAGAAGTCAAGATATACACCACTGAATTCTGTCCTTTTTGCGTGCAAGCCAAGCGCCTTTTGACCCAGCTCAAGATGCCTTATGAGGAGATCAATCTCGAGGACAAGCCGGAACTCCGGCAGAAGCTTTCCGAGGAAAACAACGGATATCGGACGGTTCCGATGATCTTTATCGATGGCAGCTTTATCGGTGGCTACACCGAGTTGGCTGCGCTTCACAAGCAGGGTAAGTTGATTGAGTCGTAATTTCCGCCAGAAAGCCATAAGTCAGTTTGGATTTTTTGCCGCGCTTGTGGTGAGTGGTGATCAGTCCCATCGAAAGGACGTGACCTCGGTTCCGATCAGTGCGACAGAACCGGCTTCCCTTGCTGGGGAAACCAAGCCCGAGCTGGCAAAGTCCGATGTGACCATGACCGCGGCACCGGCGATCCATAATCTGGATGCGGCTGCGGAAAAGTTGATTCGTGCCAGTTTTCTGAGCGGGGACTATGCGACTGCGGATCGCCTGGTGCGGGAGCAATTGGCTGATGACACCTTAAGCGCGGGATACAAGTCCTGGCTGAATGGGCAGCTGCCGATTATTCGGCTGGGTTGGGCCTGGGCTTTGATTCGGCAGAAAAATTGCGATGAGGCCCTGCCTCTTTTGGAATCGACGCCGGATCAGACCGCTCAAGCGCTGGCTCTGAAGGGACTGGGCTATTGCCTTTATTACAAGAAGGACTTTGCCAACGCCAGCACCTATCTCGAAAGTTATCTCGATAAGAATAAGTCCGATCCTGAGGCTTATATTCTTTTAGCTGAAGTGAAGGAATCGCTGGGTGAAGCCACGGAAGCCTGGGAACTGGCGCAAAGGGCCACAGCCCTGCAAAACCTGACCGAGGAGGAAACGCAGGAGCTGCAGAAGCGTGAAGCGAGTTTGAATGCCAAGGCGGAAGAGAGCGCAGGTCAGGGAGAAATGAGCTCCGGCTTCATTCGTCTCCGTTATCAGCTTGTCGGGCATCAGCATCTGGTGAGCGGGAGCCTTCAGGTGCTCCAGAAAACGATCGAAACCTTGAATCTCCAACTGGGCCTGCCCTACCCGGCCGAACCGATTGAAGTGATCTTCCATCTCAGTGAAAATTTTGGGCGCGTGGCGCACAGCCCGTCCTGGAGCGCCGGCCTTTACGATGGCCGGGTGCGGATTCCCATTCCTCAGGATCAAGCCTTCGATGAGGATTTCGCCCGCATTCTGCGGCACGAGATCACCCACGCTGTGCTTTCCGAGCATGCCCAGCATCGCCATCTGCCGGCCTGGTTTCAGGAAGGGCTCGCGCAGGTGGCGGAATGCCAGGAGCTTTGCTGGCATTATCGCTTTGCAGCCACTTCATTTCCCTTCCTGACACCGCAGGCGTTTGATGCGGGATTTCTGCAGCTGAATCGGGGGGAGGCTCAGGTGGCCTATAAGCAGAGCTTTTACCTGATGCAGGTGCTTCATTTTCAGGTGACTGGCTTGCCGGGAATACGGCAGATCATTGAACAGATTCCTGTGATTCATGATTTGAGTTCGGATGGGTTGATGGATCAGGTGGGGCAGACGTTTGGGGGTCTGCATCAGAAGGCGCAGGAAAGTTGGATGGCGCAGCGGAGTTTTTGATCGCTGCGCTTTAAGTTCATTGATATCAAATATTGCAAGTAGTATTCAGACTGTCCAAAGTTTTGTTATCGATAGAGCATGTGCAACCTTTTGCGCCTTTGACGCAATAACTAAAGCCTGGGCCCATGCACAGCTCAGCTGATGTAAGCAAGGTATTTCCTGCAGAGCAGGTAAGAGTTCCTACACCCAATACAAGATGCCAGCCCAAGCTACCATTGCCTCCACAAACCTTGGCGCCATCTTGGATAATAACCTGCTCCCCAAACCGTAGAGATCGCACAACACCTGCTTGTGAATTTAGGCTTATTTTGGCAGCACATCCATCATTACAGCTGGAATATGAGTACCCTGGTGAATCAACGTAATCAGAAAATTCCAGTGTCGGTAAGCATCTGCGCTGTTGCTTCCGAGAATGTGACACACAGGTTTCGGGAGGAATTGGTGACGACGTATCATATTTTGCTATCCCTCCCAAAAGGGGATCATAGGCACCAATTGCAACAGGTTTACCTTCAGAGTTCACACAAGCATCAGCACCACCGGTTGTAGAATCAACGATTTTCCGCGCAGGAATCACAACCTCAGGGATTACAAACTCAGGAAGACTACAAGTCCTGTAGTCTGACAAACATTTGGAAGCGCCTTCTCTAATTTTATTCAAAGCAGCTTTAATCCTGTTTGACGCATCATTTAGCCCTGCTGCATCGATAGATTCGTATTGGTCCTGATGAGTCAGAGGATACGTGATAGTGCTCAATAGATCACTTAGATCAAGGTCGTTGTCAGCCAGGGTCCTTAAAACCAAATCTTGATTTCTGATATCAATTGCATTCTTATCTGCTGGAAAATTCAAAAGAGTTTTGTATGATGCGGTATAAGCGATAATAGGCTTGGCATTATCTTTGTTAATTGAGTCTGGATATGCCTTCGCGCGATTAATGAGCTCATCAGCGGAAAGCCCTATATTAGAGAAGACTCCGCCAGATTGATATACGTAGATTTGTGTTTTGTTTTTCTTAATCGCTTCTTCCAGGCTCGATGAGAATGAAGCTGAACCACCAAAAGCGCCATAGGAACCTTTCAGAGATGCGTCGATCTTTTTCTTATGCTCGTCACTATCCGTTTGGATCTCAAGCAATGCGATAAATTCGCCCCCAGATACATAGGACCTTACAAATTCATCCCCGCATACACTTCTGAACGCTTCGTTCCCATTCTTGGACATAATATTAACCGCATCTTCCAACATTCTCGTTTTGGTCATGGTGTAAAGAGGATTGGTTACTTGAACTGTAATCAAGAGATATAACGATTGAGCATTGATTGCTACAGACTCTGTAAACGATGCCTTGCCTTTGACAGAGCCGAAGCCCCCACCATATTTTGCTTTGGTAGAAATATCGACAGACTTAAATATCTCTTTTGAACTGGTCATCTTCAGAATCTTCAGAGTAAACTGTTTACCGTTTGAATCGAAGCTGGGCGCAGGACCTGTTACATCAACGCAATCACCTTTTGCTTCTCCAGTAAGGAGATCGATTCCTCTACCAAGGGTAAAATCTGAAGAATCTGGATCGATAGTCGCTTTGACTGAACTGTTAGAGTTTGTAGATTTGCAAGAAAAACATAGAAATAGAAAACAAATGGCAATAAAAACCGAAACAAAATTAGGCGATTTCTTCATTTCTCAGCTCCATTTTGGAATGCAACCAGATCAAATAAAAACGCCCCTGTTAAGGGGCGTTGAGGCTTTTAAAGTCTGCGCTTCTTAGTTCACGGCATCCGAGTTGATGGCTTTGCCTTGGCACTCGTTGGCCAGCCACGACGTGATGATTTCGTTCGGGGTCTTATCCAGATAGCTGGCTTCGTCCACCGTCGTCGTCATCTTGGTCAAGTCCTTGCTGATGGCCTTACCGGTCATGAAGCTGACGTCAGACACGTGACCATTGTCAGAACCATCTTCATTGATACCGAGACTCAACCAGTTCACTCCACCCAGAGACGCCAGAGGACTGGTCGAATCTGTTGTGCCTTTTTCCGTTGCGATTGCAGCCGTTACACCAGCACCGATACCAGTAAAGATCAGACTGTTGCTGATGTCAGCGACTTTATCCAGAGTACCGTTCAGCACGAGGCCTGCGCCTTGAGCAGCGGCCAGAGTCTTGGCTGCCGTGGATGCTGCTGCAGCCGCAGCTGTTGGGTTGCTGCTGGCCTGAGCTTCTGCGGCACCAGCGTAGTATTTCGCCCGATACATCTTGCCCCAGTTGGCAACGCTGCCATGATAAAGACTCATCAGGAAGCTGCTGTCGATGGATTTCACATAAGCAGCGATTTCATCAGCCTTCGTCGCTTCATCCTTGCTGGCATCATCACGAATGGCCGCGATGGTGGCGTGAATTTCCTTGAAGCCGGGGATGGCTTCCAGTGCCTGCTGGCTGGCAGCTGGAATAAAGTCTGAGTAACCAGCCACCCAGTAATTCAGATAAACCTTATTCTTGCCATGGGCCAGTGTATAGTTACCGCCGGCAGAGATCGCACAGCTGAAAGTTTCAGGAGCCTGGATTCCAGCCGAGTTCAGAGCCGTCTTGGCTGCTGTCGTCGCTTCGTCCGTAGCCGTTGAGGAAAGCACCGAGTTAATAGCGCCGGCACGCTGCTGAGCCAGAGCAACCACGTTCGCGCCGCGGCCCAAACCGATGGTATAGGTCAAAGGTTGAATGGACAGGCCTTGAATAGTGGTTCCATAAGTCCCAGAGTTCAACATGTCCGTGCTGATCTTCGCATAGTTGCCAATGGAAACTTCGCTGCCGGTCGTGGTCGCGAACTTGCCACTGGTGCCGCCCGTGCTGGCAAATGTTGTCAGTTTGGTACGCACACATTCATAAGCACCAAGAAGATCGGTCACATCATTTTGATAAGGCTTGGAAGTCCCTACACTGGTTTTGCCAATATCATCCGTACAGGCGTTGTTATCATCCGGACTGATACATATCTTCTCGCCTGGGAATGCAGGGGCGAGGATGATATGACCCAACTGAAGATCGCCGGCGACCTTCGCGATCTCGCCATACGATACCCCCGAGGTCGAGGCGTGGGCATAGAGAGTCAGAGGATAGCCATAGGTCGTGCCAGCAGATTCAGTTTTCACGGCCAGAGTCAAAGCAGCTGGTGTAGCCTGGGGAACAGAAAGGAAAGCATAACGGAAATCAGTATCGTTCTTCAGCTTATACGACATCAAGTAAACCTTGGTCGTCAGTGCTGTCTGCCCGCCAAGGTTTGTGGGTGCTCCGGTCGTGGCATCAAATTTGAAACCACCGGTGGCGATCGTAATATTATACTTTTGTTGAATACCGGAGGCGATGGTCGATGTTAAATCAGTAAGAAATGGACCATTGGTGGCGCTGGCATCACATTGCTGCTCAGTCGCTGTTGCGACCACAGCACTCACCTTCGCGGCAGCCGCGGCCGTTGCTTTCGTTGTATCGGTCGCCAGGGTCGAAGGGGTCCCGAGGCTGGTAATTACATCAGCTTGCGTACCAGTCAAGCCAGGCACTTCCAGGAGCGCGATCACCTTGTTCCAGAGGCTATCACCGGAGATCGCCGACTCGGTCAGCACATCCTCTTTGGTGAGTTCACTCAGCTTGGGAATATAACCTTCATTGTCAGCAGATTTCTCGCCACACGAGGGCAAAGAAGCCAATATCCCGATAGGAATAAGTGTCATTCGGCCGAACTTAAGCGCCATAACTTAGCCTCGCACAAGAAAGGATGGGTGCTATAGATGATTCCATTCTAAAGCAGAATGCGATCGACTAAAAGACCTTCATGAAAAAAGAATGAGCGCCTACTGGAAATGCGAAGACACTTCCCTTATAATCAACATAAACTGTCTTCATCTATGGAATCATTTCTTGGAGTGCCCTCTATGAAATCTATGGTGGCTTCACACCGTGGGACGGCTCGTCTTACAAGCAAGCTCCTGGTACTAGGACTGTGCCTTGGCTTCCACACAAGTCAGGCGAGGGCACAGGATGAAGGAAATCCTACGCCTGCTCCGGCAGAACCAACGGAAACAGATCCTGCTGCGCCATCAGTAGAAACACCCACTGATGCAACGCCTGCCGAAGGAACATCAACAGAAGAGAAGAAGCCTGAAGAGGGCGATCTCGGCGAGAAGATTAAAGATAAAGTCAAGGAACTGAAAAAGAATCGCGTCAAGAACCGCAAGGAAACCACGGATGCGGTACTGAAGCGTCGCGACAAGGATCCTGAAACCGCCAAGTATGTGATGCTCGGCGAAGCACAGACTCTGCCCGAGAAGGTCGCCCGCTTCCGTTATGTCCACAAGATCGTCGACGGCAGTGAGTCCTTCGATAATGATGGAACCAAGAAAGATATGGGCATTGACGCCCTCGTTAAGATTAATGCTTATGTCCTCGAATATGGTTTCTCGGACAAGCTCTCCTTCCAGGTGCTGGTACCGACGATTGCCTCGGCCGATGTCACCATCAATGCTGAGAAGTTCTCAAAGTCAAAGATCTACGCAAAAGAATATCAGGAAGTGCTGGACAAGGTTGTTCCCTTCCTGATCAGCCAGGGCCAGTGTACATCGGCTGAAGATTGCACGAACAAGATCAACAACGAGGCCTATGCGATCCCCACCGACTCTTCACTTGTGCTGCCTACCGGTGAAATCTACACGGTGCAAGGCGGGGTTCCCGTGGAGCGGGCCGCTTACTCCCTTATCACCAACGCCGTCAAGCCCAAAAAAGGCAAGACCGGCCTGAGCGATATCATGGTCGCTGCTCTTTATAACGTCTATAACAGCAAATCGCAGATGTTCTCTGTCGGCGGCGGTTTCCGTCTGCCCACTGGCGATGGGGATGATGAAAAATCCTACAACCGTACGGGTAGCGGCTTTACCACTTTCGGTCTTTCCTTGCGTTATGACTACCGCATTGCGGATCCTCTGATGCTGTCGTTCAGCAACCAGACCGAAATTCATGTGAAAAACGCCAATCGCAAGCGCCACAGCCTTGTCGATCCTGATAATCTGAACGAAGCGGATCCCAACACCAAGGGTGCGGACCTCAGCCCAGCCCTGCCCGGTGAAGGCGATGGCGTGTCGAACGACTTCGAAGTTTCCCGCAAGGTTCCTTTGAATACCGGTTCACTTCGTTTGGCCTATGCCCTGGGTGATTTGCATCCCATGCTGTCGACCCTTTCGGTCTTTAGTTTCTACAACTGGCTCTCTGACCCGGAAACCTTTTACGATAAGGAATCCCAGCAGAACGGAGTCCTGTCCACAAGCTACAGCTATGCCATATCCTTTGATGGTCTCGGCATGAATCCCAGGATTCCTGTGTCCCTGAGCGCATCGCAGGAGCGTTACCTGACCGGTACAAACGTTCTGGCAGCAGGCGTGAGCACCACCCTGAACCTCATGCTTTACTACAAGTTCTAAGCTAACCAGCTTGAAGTTTCGAAGGGGCCGCGAGGCCCCTTTTTTTATGCCCGCTGTCCCGCCCAGAACTCCCGCATATCATCCGGCATCTCGCAGCGCACCTCGTGGACTTTGCCGTCCTCCGGATGCACAAAGGCCAGTGCATGCGCGTGCAAAAGACAGCGGCGGAACCCGGTCTGCTTCACAACGTGATCGGTGAGCCCGTGTACAAACCATTCCAGAAAAACCTGCTCATCCGGATGAAAGAGGCGATCACCAACCAGATGCAGGCCGGCATAGGCCGCATGGATGCGAATCTGATTGGTCCTGCCGGTTTTGGGAAGGGCTTTGAGAAGAGTATGATCAGAACCTGTCTCCAGTACCTGAAAATGCGTTTCCGCTGACTGGCCATCGGGCACGACCCATTTTTTAATCCGGATCTCGCTCGTCGTAAGGTCGCCGATGGGACCTTTTTCAATCCACTTCTCCTCAGCACTCAGACCATGCGAGATGGCAAGATATTCCTTGTGCAAATTACGTTCGGCCAGGGAACGGGCCAGCTGATTGCGCACGACCGTATTGGCTCCGCAGAGCACGATGCCCGAGGTTTCCCGATCAAGCCGATGCACTGCCGACCATTCCGGGCCAAGTTCTGTTTTCACGAGTTCAGCAAAGGTGTTTTTCCGATAGGGTCCATTCTCATGCATCGGCAGCGGAGCCGGCTTAAATACCGCCATAACTGCACCTTTCCGCCAGATCGGGTAGATGCCGCGGTCCACTTCCGGTTCCACCGTCTGGGGATGGTGGAGAGCCAGCTGCTGACCCTCTCTTAGTCGATATGACACACTAATCGGGGCTCCATCGACCAGGACTTCGCTGGTGCGGAGACGCTTTTGCCAGCCGGCCCGGGACAGGAACGGAAAGTGCCGGGCGAGGTACGCATCGGCTCTCTCCCCCGCATGATACGAGGAAACCGGCAGGCCGAGAGGCCGAAAGGCAGCGCTTTCATCTGGATTTTCAACTGGACTTTTATGCATTTGGCTTTACATTGAGCTGTTGGTTTGTGGAATCATCAAGAGGAATAACCTGGCATACCATGGAAGCCAAGGGAATCAAAGTCATCGCCAGCAACAAGAAGGCTTACCACGAGTACAATATCGGGGACAAGTACGAGGCTGGTATCGCCCTTCAAGGCACCGAGGTCAAGGCCTTGCGTGACGGGCGCTGCAATTTAAATGATGGCTGGGTGGACCTGAGCAATGATGAAGCGATTTTGCGCGAGGTGCATATCGGTCACTACACGCACGGCAATATCATGAACCACATGGAGCGTCGCTCCCGCCGCCTGCTTTTGCATAGCGCCGAGCTCAAGAAACTGGGTCGCGCGGTTCAGGAGAAGGGATTCGCGCTCATCCCCTTGAAAATCTATTTCAAGGGACGCTATGTGAAACTGGAAATTGGTCTGGGCAAGGGCAAGAAAGCCCATGACAAGCGCGAATCATCCAAAGAGAAGGACGCCAAACGCGAAATTCAACGGGTGATGAAGAGCAGACGCTGATCAGTCGGGAAGTTTTTTCTCGGCCCGCATCGGTTTTTCAGCTTTTTCCATGGCCGGTTTTTCAGCCTCCTCCTGAGACTTCTCGGCGGACACTTTCTCCTTGGGCTTTTCCATCGCAGCCTTCTCCGGCACCGCCTTGTCCCCTGGCTTGTCCGCTTCCCGTACGATCGGCATTTCACGCCATTCACCACTGGTCACATCCCCGACGCGCAGGGATTGAATGCCATCATCCTGCAGACTGCGGGCCAGAACGAGAATCTTCTGATCATTCTGAGCGAAGACCGCCTTGCTGAAATACTGCCCCTCGGGGGCCTTAAGGACGCGATCGACCTGTCCCTTGGCGCCGTTATAAATCAGCACCTGCCGCAGCTCGCGTTTTATCGCCTGGTTCGCTCCCTGGACCAGACAAATCCCGCTGCGGAAGTCGACCGTCACACCCACGCGATCCGCTGTCATGCCCTCAGGCAGATTGATGTCGATGCCGCGGAATGCATCGCCCGACCAGCCCTTGATCTGTTTGACCTGCAGAACCTTGCCGCCCTCACCGCTCGTGACGATTCCAAATTGATCCAGATCCTGAACGAGGCGCATGCCCTTCTTCAATTTCAGAACCGCGCTGGGCTCGGGGTCGTAGCCTTCAAACCGCACGAGTTCGTTCTGTTCGGGTTTGAAACCGATCATCTGCATCGGCGCGCTGCGGAGGAAGAGAGGGAAGAAGTTCTCAGGGAAACTGGTCAGCGTTCGCTTCTGAAAGGTATTCAGATCCAGTGCCTTGATGTTATTGTGATCCATATCCGCGACGATCAGTCCACGCTCGGTGGGAACCACCTTATAGTTTCCCTGCGGATAGGACTTGATGATCTTCTGCTTGCCAATCCACTTGATGCCAATGCCGGCGGCCGAACCTTCCCCACAACCGATGCGGGCCTTGTGAAAGTCGAGCACCGTAATGGCTTCCAAAGGCGTGCCGTGCCCGACCAGGGCCGGATTATCACCGATCTTCAAACTGACGATCCGTTTGCTGCGGAAATTGTTCAGATCGACTTCATAGAGAAAGGCCTTGCCTTCCGGCCCCACTTCACCCGCCTGCCGGCTCAGGAAATAGACGACTTTCCCATCCTGAGCGAAAAGAACTTCGCCGTCCCTGGGATTCGCCATATAGCTCATGCAATCGACTGGCACGGACGCCGCCGCGGTTTCCGGAACGACCAGCTTGTTGCCTGGAGCCGGTGTCCGACCTCGCGGCAGAGCTCCATCATCACCCCAGGCCTTGTTCCATGCAAGGAAACCAAGGGACACGACACCAAGCAGGCGAACGATCCGTATCATCGGTTTATCACTCCGTCCTTCCCGAGATCATCCGGCTGAATGCGTTTGATGATTCGGTACAATTCTTTGGGAGGCGGGGCCAGAGGATCACGCGGATATTTGGGGAACAGAATCCAGCCGGCCACGGGTGTCCGCAGGGTTTCACCTTGATGGAAACCGACAGGATCACCCGCATCCACAGCCTGGAAGTTCACCAGGCCTTCGCGCAACGTCATGCCCTCTTCATAGGGAATCACCGCTCTCCAGGTGTACAGTTCAGGACTGTGCAACGGCTGTTTCTCCTGGGTGCCGCTGAACAGTCCCACAGCATATTGTACCGCGGCCAGAGCCACTTGTAAGCCGACACCACCATGATAGGCATCAAAACCTTTTTGTCCAAGCTCGATGGTCAGTCCCGTGCCGCCTCGATGATTCACGTACTCATCGCTGCACATGCCATCCTTCGAAAACGAGAGTCCCCAGTGGGTAACTATAGGAATACGATCATGCAGAGCCGCTGCAAAATCAAAGGACGCTTTTGTATAGGGGAATATAAAGAAGGGTCGATGAGAGGGCTCGATCGTTTGATGAAAGTCAACGAACAGCGATGTCTTTTCCAAAAGAGGTTCGAGGGCACGCGCCCGTTTTTCCTCTTCCACCGCAGCCGCCTTTTGACCGAAGGATCGATTCAGATCGCGCTCGGTAAAGCGCCGGTTCGCCTGCACACCCGCCGGGTTGCCAATCGCAAAGCCCATGGGAAAGGGCGGCTGGATGATGCCGTTCTGCAGAAGCTGGAGAAAGGTATTGAGGACATCAATGCCGCCGACTTCGTTGCCATGCGTGGCCGCCTGGAGAGTGACGGCGATGGGTTTCGGGCCGGACAGCGCGGGCTTTGTGGGATGCCAGACATAGGCCAGAGGGGCCACTTTTTCCAGATTGTGACAGAGCTTTTCAAAACGCTCGAGAGCCTGCCTGTTCATGTCAGCCATAAAACGCCTCTTTGCATCAGGGGAACACCGGAACCAAAGTTCCAGACAAGGTACACGAGAGGCAAGGCCGGGCTCCAGAATTTTTCGGGAAACACTACGAAGCGGTCTTGTTTCGCTTCGAGAGCTGGTCCTCGATCTGCTCCTTGGTCTTGATGGCCTTATCAAACTTCTCATTCAATTCAAGGCAGCGCATGATGTAGTCCAGGGCGATTTCGTAGTGACTGCGCGTTTTGTAGCTCAGGTGAGCCAGAGCTATATTATAAAGAATTCGGTAATTTTCCTTATACTTGGGATAGAAGCGCAGGGACCTTTCATATTCCATGATGGCCCCCTCGATATTGCCCCCCTTGGCCAGCGCGACCCCTTTGTTGTTGTAGTGGCGAACCACCTCCAGGGGGTCAGTCGTGTCCTTGCAAAGAGCGATGGCATGATCGTCGAAGCCGAACTCCTGCAGCCTGGCAAACATATCGAACTTCACTTCCGGTTTGTCGGGATGGTAGCGGATCAGCTCCCGCATCTGCTTCACTGACATATCGGGGTTGTTTGCCTCCAGATAGGCCATGGCCATCTCATTGAGTCGCTCGATGTTGTTCGGTGCCAGTTTATCGGCGTGCTCCATGTATTTCAGAGCATCGTCGGGCCGGCCCAGCTTGAGCAGCAGGCGTCCCTTGTGGTTGATGGCATTCAAATTCTCCGGCTTCTGCAAAAGGATGCCATCCACAACTTCCATGGCCTTGGGGTAGGACTTCTGGACCTCGTACATCTCGCGCAAAAGATCATGCCCTCGAGGACCGAGGTCCTTGAGGTTGGACTTCACAAAGTCAATCGCCGTCTGCACCGATTCAGGGCGGGCGGCGAGTTTCGTGGCCTGGGCGGAGACTTCGCTAAAACGCATGCGGCGGGTGCGGGTCATCATAGCTTTTTTCAGCATCGGCAGGATATGAATGGGATTGAGCGGCTTGTAGATGACCTCGATATCATCGAGTTCCTCGATCAGCTTGGCCTTTGCGGGATCATGACCATCGCGGTTGCCGGCCACCAGGATAAAGCTGGTACTGCGCTTGTCCACGCTTTCGTGTGCGCGCCAACGTTGGACCAGGACCAGGCCCGGAAGTTCCTCGAAGCTGAGCTCAATCAGGACCACCGTATACATGTTTTGGTTGAACATGTAGAGTCCGGTGCTCAGGTCTGAGGCGCAATCCACCTTGATTTTATGCTTTTCAAGAGGACCCTTGATTCCCTGCCCAACGGACTTGTCAGCATCCACGATCAGAATCTTCTGCGGCAGGGTGTTATCGCTCACGGGCTTCCCCTCGTTTTTATTCGCCTTCTGTACGTGCCTCGGGTATCAAAAAGTGTATCATAGTTCCTGGCATAGCGCAGAACGTTTTCCCCAATTCCGTCCATGAAGGAGATTCAACTTGAAGATTGGCCTCAGCACTGGCGGTGGTGACTGCCCGGGTCTGAACAGCGTGATTCGCGCCGTGGTTCGCTACGCTGTGGGCACTCTTGGGCATGAGGTGATTGGTATCGAGGACAGCTTCAACGGCTTGATGGATCGCCCTTACCGCGTCCGCAACCTGACCATCAGCGATGTGTCAGGCATTTTGAATCGGGGCGGGACGATCCTCGGCACCACGAACGCGGGAAACCCCTTTCGGATCAAGGCCGGCAGCAAATCTGAATCCTGTGACAAGAGCAATCTCGTCATGGAAGCATACCGGGACCTCGGCCTCGATTGCATCATTGTCATCGGCGGTGATGGAACGCAGAATATCGCCTGCCAGTTTACCCAGATCGGCATGAATGTTGTCGGGATTCCCAAGACCATCGACAACGACCTGATGCAGGCGGATGTCACCGTCGGCTTTGAAACCGCCATGGAAGTGGCCAGCGATGCGATCCTGCGCCTGCAATCCACGGCCGAGTCTCACGATCGGATTATGGTCCTTGAGGTCATGGGTCGCCATGCGGGGCACATCGCCCTGCATAGTGGGATGGCCGCCGGTGCGCATGTGATTTTGCTGCCGGAGATTCCGTTCACTTATGACGCCATCATCAGCAAGATTCAGGAACGGCAAAAACAGGGGCAGAACTATAGCGTCATCGTCGTGGCCGAAGGGGCCATGGAAACCGATAGCGAGCCGCTTTATAATTCCACCAGTCCCGGCAAGAAAAATTTGGGCGGCATCGGCCAGCTGGTTGCAGAAAAATTGAATCAGCTCACCGGAATCGATGCCCGAATCACGGTCCTCGGACATATCCAGCGCGGCGGGCAACCCTGTCCGCGGGATCGCGTGCTGGGCACCCTTTATGGGGTGAAGGCTGTGGATCTTGCTGTGAAGAAGGACTACGGCAAGGTTGTGGTCATGCATAAGCATGAAATGAAAACCGTACCCTATGCGGCGGTGGCCAGTAGTTTCCGACCTGTGGCGCAGGATGATATGTATCTGCAGGCAGCAGAAGCGATCGGTATTTGTCTCGGACGTTAGCGAAGAAAATCAGGCAGAATTCAGGAGAAGAAGAAACTGGGGATTTTGAAAATCCCCAGGTATCTTAGCGAATGCGACCGCCGCGTCTACCGTGCGAGCTTTGGCTCTTTCTGCGCACGACGCGCAATTTTTTCTTTGCGCGGTATTTGGCTGTCTTGTTGCGTTTACGAGGCGGGCGATTTTTACGTACGTTGGCCATTGGTCTACTCCATAATATCTTGCCGCCTCGGCACACAGCTGAAGCTGGACTTTCAATCTCAAGGCACGCGTCGACCCAAAGGCAAGCGGGCGCCTCAATAGAGAGCAAAACCTAAGGGGGAAGACCCCCAAAGTCAAGAGCTTTTTGACAAGTGGAAAAAAGCTGCTAGAATAGGCCTAAATTTATGACGCCCTAACAATCTATATGATGAAACTCCATCGGCAGCCTTTTTGCAAAGGGCTCATCCGACTCTTGTATGAGGTCGTGTTCATGGACAATTCTCTCGCTTCCCAATTGGTCTTTTTGGATCCTCTGGATCAGCTGCATTTTGCAGAACGCTATGACCTGAGTCCGCTGCAAGCCTCCGACGAGGCGAACGCAGTGGCCGTTATCCAGCAAAGTTTAATGAGTTATCCCGACGAAGGCACCGTGCTGGCCTCGACCCGCCGCCGTTTGCCACGTTTTTTTGCCAGCTATCAGGAGAACGGGGCCATTTACCTCGTCCTGCGTGATCGCCTCAGCAACCATGTCATTGGCGGGGTTGGAGTGCGTCCTTTTGCTGGACTGGACCCACGTGAACGCATCGGCGAAATCCGGGAACTGGTGATCAGTCCGGACTACCGGGGTCTGGGCCTCGGCCGTAAGCTGATGAAAGCCGGCATTCAGAAAGCCCGTGAGCTGGGCTACGTCCGTCTTTACCTGGAGGCCACTTCGGAAATGCGCCACGCGCAAAGCCTCTTCCGTCGCGTCGGATTCCGCCCGGTGGAGTTTCAGCAGAAGGAAAATGCCGACAGTCGTCGCGAAATTTTCCCCAGCTATTTTGTTTTGGAACAAGCGGACTGAAATGATGAGAAGGCGGACCGGAACCGGATGGGTCCGCCTGATATTTGCGATGTGTGCTAGATTCTGACCCGAGCCCCCGCATAGATCCCCGGCATACTCACCTGGAAGCTATCCTGGTCCTCGAACTTGAAATTGAAGATGCGATAGCTCGCGCCGAAGAGAAAATCGAAGGTGGGGCTTGCAGGGAAAAATGCGTCCCAGCCGAGCATGGCGGCGACGCCGCTGGTTTCGTCCGTGACGGTTAGGCCACCGATTTTGCCTTCAAAACTGGCCTGAGCAACTCCCAATCCAATGCGGAAGGTGCCGAAAGCCGCGTCGCCCAGACTGTAGCCGTAGCCAGCCTTCAGCATCATCACGAGGTCGAGATCGAGGTCAACATCCACGTCGCCGAAGGCCGTCTTGTCGGTGAACGCGGATTTGCCGGTGGATAACTCGGCTCCGAGTTCAATGCGATTCCACGTGTCACGCTTGATGCCGTAGCCGACATCCGCACCCAAAAGATAAGCCGTGCCTGGCGAACCGGATCCAGCCTTGAAGGATTGGCCCAGATTCAAATGACCACCCACGTAGGGGCCAGCGAAATTCCTATCAACCGGTTCCACAGCCAGGGCCTGACCCATACACAGCCAGAAAGACATCACAACAAACGCTCGAATTAGCCGCATACACTCTCCGCCATAAAAGCATGTAAAATCCACGCGTCGCTCTCCATCATACCTGACAGGCCCGTGAAGTCCATCCGGACCATGGATCAGGCCATGGGTCCTGGATTTGGCTGGACAGCCCGGTTGATTTCCACTAAGCTCCCCCGACCTATACGCTTAGGTTGAAAGTCGAGAGGAAAAAACATGGCTTCCCCTACCAAAAGATCCAAAGTTAGACGTGCAATGAACAAAGCTCGCGCTGGCAAGAAGCGCAAAAATAAAATTCGCATCGAAGGAACAACAGCAGCCAGCCTGCCACTCAATGTTCCCAATGCCAACGAGCGCGCACAAAAGGCAGCGAACGCCTAAGGTCATACCTGAGGTTAAGTTGACTTGAGCTGGGGCTGAACAACCGCACATTCGCTGGAAGCGTGCTGTCGTTCAGCCCCATTGCGTTTTGGAAGTGCCACTTACGGAAAGATTTGACGAAGTGGCGCAAACTTTATATTCAAACTTGTACACATATCGCAAGAATAGGGGCTGTGATGGCGTCGAATGATCTCCATGTCAGTCAGATATCGGCTGCGCTGCGCGCGCGTTCTGTGGATCTTGTGGTCTCAGGTTCCATCGGAGCGGTGGAAAGCGTTCGCTTCATCCGCGCCCTGCGGCGTCTGGGGGCCGATGTTCATCCCTGGCTGACCCAAGGCGGAAGTTTGTTCACGACGGAAACCGCCCTCTCCTGGGCAGCAGCCCGCAGGGCCCGCACGCAGTTTGAAGGGGATGCCTCGCATATCGCCCAGCATGATGCCTGCATCATCGCTCCGGCTTCCGCCAGCCTCATCAGCAAACTGGCCCAGGGTCTGACCGATTCCCCGGCGACCGCTCTGATTGCCTCGTATCTGGGTCAGCAGAAACCGGTCATCCTCGTTCCGAATATGCATGACAGCCTTCTGCATAGCCCCATGGTGGCCGCGAATCTGCAAAAAATCAGCAGCTTCTGCACCGTGCTCGCCGCGCGGGAAGAGGAAGGCAAGCAAAAATTCCCGGATCCCAAAGAGCTGGCGGACCGCATCGCCCATATTCTGAATCAGCAGCAGGGCCGCAAATTTCTGCTCACCATGGGCACGACGCGCGGTCCCATTGATGATGTGCGCTACATCTCGAACTATTCATCCGGCGCCCTCGGCAGCCACATCAGCGAGGAATTCTACCGCTATGGACATCGCATGCACGTCGTGGCCGGACCCTGCCCCGTGCGCCCGCGGAGTTATTCGGCTCTCACCTCGGTCATCACCAATGATGAGATGCTGGCCGCCGTCCAGGGTATCGCCAGCAGCGGCATCGATGGAGCGATCTTCGCCGCGTCCGTGCTGGATTTCGTGCCAGCCGCCAAACTCGAGGGCAAGGTGCGGAGCCGGGATGAACTGAAGGTGGAGTTCGTTCGCACACCCAAGATCATCGCTGAAGTGAAACAAAAGCTCGCCTTCAAGGTGGGCTTTAAACTGGAAGTCGCAGCCAACACGCAGGAACGGGACGCGATTGTGCAGGATTATCTGCAGAAGTATCAGCTCTCGCACCTGGTTTATAATCAGCTCCAGGACGTGAATCAGACGGAACATACGGCACAGATCTTTGCCGGCTCAACGACAGCATCCCAAACCTTAAGCGGCAAGGATTCCATCGCAGAATATTTGGTTCAAGAAGCAGGGAGAACGTTTCATGAACGACACGACTGAGACTTTGAGCAAGCCCATGACCACAGGTTTTCCAGGGCAGGATTATCTGCGCGCGGTCGTTTTCTGGGCGACATTTGTCTTTGCAACAGGCGTCTGCTACCTGATCCTGCTCGCCATTGTGATTTGGAAAAAACTCTTTGATCCCAAGCACGTCACCCAAGGAGCTCACTGGCTGGCCACCTTCTGGGCTCGCTGGATCATGCATGCCGCTCCGGGCTGGCGATGGAGCTACAGCGGTTTTGAGAATCTGCCCAAGGAAGGCGAACCTCCCGTGGTGCTCGTGGCCAACCATCAAAGCTCTGCGGATATCGGCGCCATTTATCTGACCCAGGCTCAGTTCCGCTGGCTGTCGAAGGACACCGTCTTCCGCCTGCCCTGCATCGGTCACGCCATGAAATGGGCTGGCTACGTTTCCATCAAACGCGGCGATCGCCACAGCAGCCATGCCGCTGTACGGCAAAGCGCGGCCTGGATTCGCCGGGGCGTGTCGATGTTCTATTTTCCAGAAGGCACCCGCAGTGAGGATGGACGCCTGCGGGATTTCAAGGTCGGCGCCTTCCGCCTCGCCGTCGAGGAAGGTGTGGCCATCTGCCCGGTCGTGCTCTGCGGCACCAAGGATATGATGCGAAAAAATTCGGGGATTCCCAAGGCCGCGCACCTGATCCTGGACGTGATGCCCAAAGTCTGGCCGCTGCCCGAGGAAACCCCCGAACTCTTTGCCAGGCGCGTCCGATCCATGATCGAAGCACGCCTGCGCTATCTCGAATCCATACTCTAATTAGCGATTAGCGCTTCATGTTCACCACTTCCTCAATCATGCTGTCGGTAGTGGTGATCGAGCGGGAGTTGGCCTGGAAGCCACGCTGACTCCTGATCATCTCCACAAACTGCTGCGCCATGTCCACGTTTGATTCTTCCAAAGTCGAAGCATAGATCGATCCGCGCACACCCGACTGCGGTGTCCCGATCCGCGGCGCCCCGGAATCATTGGTCGCATAGAACTGGTTACGACCGGCTTTCATAAGGCCATCCTGGTTTTCGAAGGTCGCCAGGGCAAAGGAGCCGAGGATACGTTCGATCCCGTTGGTGTAATAGCCTTTGATCTTGCCATCCAGGTCGATCTTCAGCGACTTGATATTCCCCGACTCATAACCGTTCTGGCTGTGGAAGACCGTGAGCGAGGACGAAGCCGTCGAGCTGGAGGCGCCGACGCCGTTGCCTTCCTCGGAACCCATGTTCTTGCCGAAGTCGATCAGGATCTTCTGATCCGGCACGGCGCCTTTTGAGAAGTTCGCGCTTGATTCGTTATAGATTTCTTCCAGCAGGTTGCCTTTGTTATCAAACCTGACGGTTCCGTTGGCGATTTCCTTGATCTTCGCGCCATCGGCATCGGTCACTTCCTTGCCATCGACCGTCGCATGCCATTGCCAGGAAATGCCTTCATCATCATTGATACGGCGGAAATAAGTGGTCATCGCATGCTTGGTCCCATGACTGTCGAATACGTTGACCGTGGTATTGAAGTTCGATGTTTTCACCGGATCATTGATATCAAATTCCACGGGCAGTGGTTCGGCACGTGAATCGAGGTTCACGTTCAGCACCACCTTGTCCGTTCCCTTGGGTGGGATGTTGTTCGTCACAATGCGGATGTCGGTGAGCTTGGTCGACAGCACTCCGTCCTGATCGGCTTCATAACCCTGCAGGTGGCCGCCGGTCGCATCCGACAGATAACCATCCTTATCAAAATTGAAGGAGCCGACGCGGGTATAGAAGAGGCCACCGGCCTCCTGCTTCTCACCCTTCGGGTTATTCACAACGAAAAAACCATTGCCCTGAACGGCCATATCCGTGAGACGATCGGTGACGGACAAGCCGCCCTGTGTGTGAATGGCTCGCACACGACTGAGACGTGCACCACGACCCAACTGCGCCTGTCCAACCGAGCTGCCGAGGTCAAGCGACAGCAGGTCATCAAATTCAACCCTGTCATACTTAAAACCTTTGGCATTGGCGTTCGCCAGGTTGTTCGCCACGACAGCCATGCTGTCAGACATGACGGACAAACCGGTAACTCCTGTGTACAGCGATTGAGAAATAGCAGCCATGGAACCCCCTCTGAAAGACGATCGCACTCATAACGAGTCTCGATTCTTATTCAGATTAGCACGCGCTCTTCAAGCTGGAGGATTGTTGAAAAAAGACATACCTTGGGGGTGGACCAGGCAGAATCGTCCCGGCAAGTTCATACCGGGACGGGATGGATTTTTTCAGGCCATGGATTTCATTTTTTGCAGGTTATTTCCGGCAGTCGCATCCTGGTTGGCACCGGCTTTCGCCGCGCCACTGCCATTGGCTTCCACCCACTTCCTGTATTCTTCCGGCTGCAGTTTTGGCGACGGCACACCGTCCGGACGTGGATTTTCCACGACATCCTGCCAGGCGGAATAAAGCGTGCGGAGAAGCTGCTCAACCGTGCGCAGACATTCGACATCGTTGTTGATATTGCCTTCAATCAGTTTATCGATCATGAAGACATAAAGATTTTCCAAATCAACGGCCAGCTGACCGCCTACTTTAAAGTCGAGCGTGGCCATCAGCTCGGAGATGATGGCGGTGGCTTTGCTGATTTGCTTGCCTTTTTCGGCGATTTTTCTATCCAGCATGGCGACTTCAGCATGTTTCACAAAGCGAATCGCTCCCTCATAGAGCATGAGGAGAACCTTTTCACGACTCGCCGTCGTAATTTGGGTCTTCTGATAGGCCTTGTAGGGATTGTTCATCTTGAAGCAGCTCCTTACTGGTTACTTGTTATCGTTATTATTCGCCGCAAACCGCTGCGCGAGAAAATCGCCTTGTGCCTTCATTCCGGAGAGGGTCGATTCGAGGTTGGTAAACCGTCTCTTGATCGAGTCCGCTTTCTTGGCCGCTGCTGCTTCTTTCCTGGCAATCCCTTGATCCTGGTCCTTGATGATATTATCGAGGGCCCTTGTTCGACTTTTCAGGATACCATTCTGAGCATCACGCAAGCCTTTCACCTGCTCTGCGAGGCGGGCTGCAACCCCCGTCGAATCCTTACCGCGAATGAAGATCTTGGCAACACCTTCGTAATCTTCGGTCAAAGCCTGCTTTACTTTAGACTCATTGAAATCCAGCTCCCCTGTTTTGGGGTTGGTCGTTATCCCAATGTCGGCCATGGTTCGATATTTTCCTGAGCCTTGGACAGGGTCGCCCAGAACACTTCTTAAATTCCGCATGACCGTTTTAATTGTGCCGTCGGAGGCAAGAATGCCGGCGCGACCCGACTTGGCATCCACCTGAAACTGGCCGTTTATGAATTTGGAAATCTCATTGTACTTTTCCACAAAGCCATAAATCGATTCGAGGGTGGCATCCACATCGTAATTGATCTGCACCTGGACTCGGGTCCCCGGCTCGGAACGCTTGACGTTGAATATAACGCCATCCACCAGTTCCTTGAGGCTGTTCGTCTCATCGGTGACGGGCACGTCCTCGAACAGGACATCGAGGTTGCGGCCGACCACCTGCTCTTTGAATTCGAGAAAGGTCGTATCCTCGTCGATCCGGATCTTGGATTCCTTGCCGGATTTTTCACTGACCACAAGCAGGCGATAAGGGTCGGGCATGTACTTGGTGTTAATCACCATAGCCTTGACGCCGCCGTCGGCCTCGTTGATGATTTCGGCAACATTCTGCAGGGTGGAACCCGGCTCGATCGTGATATCGAGGTCGTCCTGCCCTTCCCTCTCGATCACCATATAACCGAAGCCGACTGGCGTCTGGTCCTTGTCGGGGAACCCGTAGGCCAGTTCCTTCTCCGATTTGGCAAGGCCACGCACTTCAAACTCATAGCTGCCTGGCAGCGAGAAACCAGAGACGGTGCCATCGAGGATGTCGGGATGGGAGGATTCGACTTTCATTTTATAGAAGTCGGTCTTGGTCTTGATCTTGTTCAGCGCCGTATCCAAACCACTGATCATATCGATCAATTTCTTGAATTCCGCCCGCTCGTTATCGACACCATCCCGGCGCCTTTTGGCGTTCTCAATCGGGATCTTTTCAACCTCGATTAAACCCTCTACAATCTTAGGGTCGAAGAGGCCAGTGGTCGCGCCCGGCATGCTGCGAACTCCCATGAGCTTTCCCCCTTATTTGACTGGAAATGAAAAACGATGAGTCTTTATCACCCGAAAGAACCAATCCATTTTCAGCAACGCAATCAACTCTTGCAAGAGTGCCTGCGGCCGGATCCTTTGCCTTTCCCGATCGAACAGGAATATCCCATCGTCCTGGCGCCGGAAGGCCAAGGTTTCAGTTACTGTCATGACTTTCAAAATCAGATGTGTTCCCACGCCAATTTATGGCCGCGCAAGGTCATCAATGCCTTGGGACAGGAGCCGTTCCTCATTGGTCTGGTGGGCAACGTCGCCACGGATCCTCGCTTTCGAGGGCATGGCCATATGCGTAGTCTTCTGACAGCTGTGGAAGAAATCGCTCAGCAAAATCACTTGAAGGCTTTATTTTTGTGGAGCGACCTGACTTCATTCTATCAGAAGTTGGGCTTCGTGTCAGTGGGACAGGAATACCACTTTCATTTTGCCGAGCCCCGTTTCGGCAGCAAGGCCCGCACCTCGGCCCGCCTTGTCCGCACGGGCCTGCAAGGCCTTTCCGATGATGTTCTGCTGCGGCTGCAGGCGCTCAAACCTCGGGTTGCGCAGACGCTGGAGCGCAGTCTTGCGGAATTCCGCCGGATGCTGGATATTCCCTGGCTTGAACTCTATCTTGCGTATGAAGCGGCGGATATTGTTGCATTTGCGCTGATTGGCAAAGGTTACGATATGATGGGGGTCATTCACGAGTGGGGCTGTACGGATGCGGCTTATCTTTTGGATCTGGTGCATTTCGTGCGGCGGGACAAGGATCTGCCGCAGTGCATGCTGCTCACACCTGGCGAGCTGCAGCCCGCCTGGCATCAGGAAATTCTCGCCCAGGCTTCAGCTGTGGAAGCTGTGCCTATGGCGCTCATGAAAGTTCTGGAGAAAGGGAAGGAAAAGGAGCTGCATCAGCTCTTTATCTGGGGACTGGATTCCATTTAAGTATTCTGCAGGAGCGTCAGGGCCATCTTCGGAATCGAGTTGGCCTGCTGCAGAACGGATGTACCAGCCTGCATCAGGATGTTGTTCCGCGTCAGCTCCGAGGTTTCCAGCGCCACGTCAACATCCTTGATCCGTGAGTTGGCGGCGGTCAGATTTTCAATCGACACCGACAGGTTACGAATGGTGGACGTCAGACGGTTATCGATGGCACCGAGTTCGCCACGGATCGAGGACACATCCTCAATCGCACCGTCGATGATGCTCAAGGAACGCTGGGCGTTGACCTTGGTATCGATCGAAAGCTCCTCAAGACCGAGCTTGTCGGCGTTCACATCCGACTTGAAGGCATCAAAGGAAATCCGGTCCACACCGAGAAGGTTCAGGCCGCCGGTATTCACCTGGAAGTCGAGGGATCCACCTGTACCGTCGAGCAGCACCGTTCCGTTGAATTCGGTGACGTTGGCAATCCGGTCCACTTCTTCCTTGAGGGACTGATACTCTTCATTCAAATAACGACGTTCCTGGGACCCGATGGTATCCGAAGCCGCCTGAACTCCAAGTTCCCGCAGACGCACGAGGATGTTCTGAATCTCTTCCAAGCCGCCTTCAGCAACCTGGATCAGAGAGATACCATCCGACGCGTTACGTTGGGCCTGAATCAGACCCCGGGTTTTGGCACGCAGTTTTTCTGAAATCGCCAGACCGGCCGCATCATCACCGGCTTTATTGATGCGATAACCACTCGAAAGGCGTTCCAACGAACGATCGAGCAGTCGTCGTGTGTTGATCAAGTGCCTTTGAGAAGTCAGCGAGGAGACGTTGGTCGCGATGCGCAAACCCATGAGTTACCCTCCGAAACACTCCAAAGGAAAGTCCTTCGAGTGACAGAACTCGACAGCATAAACATTCTTGGAAAATGAAGGCTGCTCTTTTTTATTCTAACACACGCTCTCATCCGCATTCAATGTGGAGGGAACGCGACGCGGGATGAAATGTTTGCCGGGTGGGCCAGAGCGGACCGCAGCGGGGCCGCCCTGGACGAGGCTTTCACTGAAGGAACGCTTTCATATCATTGAGAAGAACAGGAGCCTTGGTGGCATCGATAAGAACCGGAACCGGCAGTTTACCGGCTTTCAGCCAGTAACGCGTGGACGCTCCGGCCTCTTCCAGAATGGCCCAGGTATCGAGATCCTCGCGTTCGCTTTTCAGCACCAGCGTGAATTTCGGGGTCAGTTTGTTCAATGCTTCCAGCTCCTGATCCTGCGGATAGCCTTCCACCCGCAGCTTCAGGACCTTGTCAATCCAGTTGCGGAAGGCCTCGCTTGCGGTGTCCTTGGCTTCCGGATACCAGGTCTTATTCTTGCCCAGGGTTTTGCGGAAGAAGCGCCATTCCTTGCCATCCTGAATCACATAGACGCGGGCCACATCATCCTCGGCAAAGCTGAAAGGCTTGGACATGGCCATGCGGGCCTTGGGCTTCTCCAGCATGCTCATGACCTTGCGCTGGACGAGCAGCACGAGGTTCTTATCCTTGTCCAGGACAAACACGGTCGGGGACTGGAAACTGCGCTTGCCCATGAGCAGCGTGAAGACCTTGCCGTCGCCATAGTGCACTTCAAAGGTTCCGGTGGGTTTGTCGAGACCAAAGTCCACGAGGTTCACTTTTCCGGCTTCGCCAATCTGCTTTTCCACTCGGAAGGGGGCCAGCTCCCCCAGAAGTTCCTTGATCCGATCCCCCACGAGATAACGGTCCTTGACCGAGACGTCGTTCGGCCCTTCCTTGCGCTTTTCCGTGGACTCGATCCAGAAGGCATCCGGCACCGTCGCATCCTTGATGACTTCAACCGTGCCGTCCTCATCGGTATATACGATCTTTTTCAGGCTCTCTTTGGCGATATGGATCCATTCCTTGCCGACGATGTCACTGTTCACCGTCGGGCGCGAAGCAAACCAGGCAAAGGCCAGAGACGCTATAAAAAACGCCACATAGGGAATAATCTTGACTCTCATGCGCGTGTCCTCTTACGACGATTGGCCACAAATCCGAGCGCCAGAATCAGGAGCGGGGCCAGATAGATGGAACCATGGAATACGATCAGTTCGCGTCCTTTCGAATGCTGAATCCGCACATCCTCTTCCGACTCCACGGCACCCGAGGTGTTCATGCGGTCGGTCAGCCAGCGGAAGGTGTCGAGAGCCATCCATTGGTTGCCATTGTAATAGAGCGGTGGATCGCCCAGCATGCTGGAATCCGCAAGGACGATGACCTTGGCTTTTTTGCCTTCGGCCATGGCTTTTTCCGCAGCCGCCGCCAGGGGATAGGAGCCGCGCACTTCATCCGGATCATAGTCGAAGTTCTTGTTGGTATCGATAAAGGTGCTCCGGAGTGCCATGATCGTGGACACAGGGTGCCAGGCGTTGGTGCCGCTTTCCACCACAAGATAGCCCGAATGAAGAGCGAGGACGTTCAGCTTTTCATCGTTACGGGTCAGCGTGGAAACCGATTCATGACTGCCGAAGAGATTCGTATAGAGATACACACGATCGAACTTCTGCCGGGTGGAGCGGACAAATTCACGGTCGTTGGCGAGGCGGATCTTGCGGAACTGGATCCCAACTTCCTTCAGAAGGGTATCCAGTTCATTCTGATCGGCCACCACGACCTCTTCCGCCTGCTCCCCTGCGGATTCCACATCCAAAGCCAGCAGCAGTCGGCCGCCGCGGTTCAGATAATCCCGGAACGTTTGCACCTCTTCCTTGGCAAAGCTTGCGGTCGGACCCACCACAGCCACGGCCTCCGCATCGTCGGGGATGGGCTCGAACGTACTGGGCAGGGATTTGGGAGTCAGATTCTGCGAGCGCAGAACCGTTTCCAGATTGCGCAGCGAGCGCAGGGGGCTGTGCCGATCGATGCCCCAGCTCATCTCACCGTGGCTGGAGGTGAAGTAGATGATGCCCCTCTCCGAGGTCAGCTGCAGGAGCGCCTTTTGAAACTGGGCGTCGAGGTTCCGCAGTTTTTTTCTGGCGTTTTCCAGCTTGTCCCCAAGGTCGATGCGCTGACGCTTGCCATCCTTCAAAAGAACGATCTGGCCGTTTTTGGAAACCTTGAATTCCTCGGCCTGAGCCGGATAGAAATCCTTGTCATAGTATTCGAGCTGAAGGTTGCTGTTTTTCTGTGCCAGGACATCGAGGTACTCCCGCACAAAGGAGGCCACTTCACTGTCCTTGGTAAAGAAGACCCCGGTCCGTACCGGTGCCTCAAGACTTGCCACGGCATTGAGTGTGGCCTCGCCCGGTTTGGTCGATTTGAAATAGGAAAGGTCAAAGACCTTGTCCTTTTTCGCGGCCCCATAATTCAAGGCGCCGAGACCCAGGAAGAGAAAGCCTATGCACAGCCAGATCTTGGCCGAATAGGCCAGACGATTGGGTTCCGCATTCTCGCCCGTGCCGTTCATGCGATGACTGAACTCCACCCCCAGGCCCATGAAAAGACCCAGAAACAGAGTGGAAAGCCAGAGCACCAAAAGGCCCTTCTGCATCAGCGTATCCGGGCTCAGACTGGTGCCGAGGCTCCAACGGTAGACATAAAAAAGGAGCACGCCCAGAATCACCAGAATCTTCCAGACCAGCACCAGCTTCCAGGATTTGGCCTCGGCCAGTAGACCCTGGTTGTTGGCCTTTTGCATCAAGAGGAGGGTGAACCCGAGCGGGATCAGGGTGACCAGCGCCCCAATGATGGCCACGATTTTATAGGAATCATAGGTTTTCAGATAACGTTCGGCGATAAAGACCAGGGCCAATCCCAAAAGAAAAAGCGGGATGCGCAGCGCGCGAAGTGCGTTCATTAGCCTTGCAACCTCCGTGTCTCGAGCGATTTGATGGAACATTCCAGGAAGAAAAAGACCAGGCTGCAGTAGTACACCACATCACGGGTATGCAGCACACCATTGGAGAAGGGACGGAAGCGTTCATTATGGATCGACATATAGGAGAAAACTTCACGGAAGGGCTCATCCACGCGATAGGACAGGAGCCAGAGCAGCAGGAACAAAACCGTCATCGCGGCGGCTGAAATCCCGGCAATCAGCTGGTTCGGGGACACCACTGAAGCGAAGAGGGAAACGGCCAGCACGCTGGCACCGAGCAGAGTCACCCCCAGGTAACCCGCCACCATATGGCCGATGGACACCTTGCCTTCCAGAAAAATCAGCGAGGGCAGATAGATGCTCAGCACCTGCAGGATCACGAACATGACGAGGGCCGACAGGAACTTGCCATAGACGAGCTGCCTTTCACTCAGCGGGGACGTGTAAAAGAGCACGATGGTCCCGGTCTGCTTTTCTTCCGCCAGAAGACGCATGGCGAGGAAAACTGCCGCCACCATGGCGATACCGCTGCTGAAAAAGAAAAAATCCTTGAGCACATCGCTCGATAGCTTCGCCTCATCCCCTATGGCAAAGGTATTGAACAGCATCCCATCGATCAGAAGGGCTGCAAAAATAATGATGTAGCCCATCCACGTCGTGAAATAAGCGCCAAGTTCCCTGCGCGCGATCAACCAGATCTTGTTCATCAGCTTGCTCCGTCCGTCTTGATCAGTTTGAGGAACAGCGTTTCCAGTTCCGCTTCCTTCTTGCCGAGGCTCAGGAGGCGGCCTCCGGCTTGCACCACCGCCTTGGCAATATCGCCGCGAATATCGCTGGAACATAGAATATCCAGGTAGAAGGCGTTCTTGCGGGCTTCCTTGATTTCCTGAACCCCTGGCACGGCGCGAATGGCTTCGCGCACCCGGTCGTCGAATGCTTCCAGTTCGATCCGGACCTCCAGGGTCTGATTCACCTGACCGCGCAGATGGGCTTCGGAGCCTTCCGCGACCAGCCGGCCCCGATCGATCACCAGGATCCGATCACAGGTTTTGGTAATTTCCGACAGAATGTGACTGGAAAGAATTACGGTATGCTCCCCTTTCAGCGACAGGATCATGTCCCGCATTTCGACAATTTGAATGGGGTCGAGACCGTTGATCGGCTCATCGAGAATCAGAACCCGCGGTTTGTGGACCAGGGCCTGGGCAATTCCTACGCGCTGACGGAAACCGTGGGACAATTCGCCCAGGCGAACCTCAGCCACTTCATGCAGGTTCGTCTTGCGCATCGCATCGTCCACAAAGGACGGCACCTGGTCGTTCGCCACGTTTTTTAAACGCGCGACGAAACGCAGGTACTCGCGGGTCGGCATCTCGTTATAGAGAGGGGGCGTGTCGGGCAGGTAACCAATCATGCGCCGCACATCATCGGGAGACTCGAGGACGGAGTGACTGCCAATGCGGGCATCACCATGGGAGGGGACCAGGAAGCAACCGAGCACCTTGAGGATCGTACTTTTTCCGGCTCCGTTCAGACCCAGAAGACCGACGATTTCACCTTCCTTGATGGTGAAACTCAGGTTCTCGACCGCTCGTTTGTTGCCGTAAAACTTGCTGATCGAACGAACTTCAATCATGTGAAATTTCCTTGAAGAGGTCATGAACTGACATCAATCTTCAAAGATATCAAAATGATGAGCCAATGCAAGGCTGGGCGTGAAAAACGAAATTATTTATAATCTGTTATTTGTAAACCAGGAGCGGTGTTCGCTGCTGATACGAGCCCACCGCAAGGACTTCAGGCATCATCGGTTTCCAACCATTCAGGGAAAAGGATACGCCGACCAGAAGCACACCATCGCGACCACGCGGGGAACAGGGTCGATCGATATCGCATTCATCCTTATAAGGACGATCAAGCTTGACAAAAGTTCCCTCCCAGACCTTGGGCATGGGAACTTCGGCCGTTGATTTTTTTTCTTCAGAAGGTGTCTCGTCCACCGTGGTCACGGGGGCTGGCTCAGAGGCCTTGGCCTTCTTAACCTTGACGGATTTGCGGGCAACCACACGACGGGGTGCGGGAGCAGGTTCCGGCATCACCGGCGCAACGGTCTCGGACACCACTTCATAAGGTGTCGCGACAGGAGCAGGTTTTTCGGGGTTTTTGATATCGAGGCCAAGCCAGGCCAGATAAGTGAGAGCACCAAGAGTCATCGCCGCCAGGGTAGTTTTGCCTTTTTTCATCATCAGCTCCGCAGTCACAGCAAGTCAAAGGGACAGGCACCTGGGCCGAGTATATGCATTTTTGGCATATTATCAAGGGAAAAACATTGCCTTTGCAGCCGGATATTCGTATCCATGTCGTGCAGCGGGCCATGTCCGCCGCATTCAGTGAATTTATCAAAGGAATTTCCGGCCTTGCGCGCGCCTTCCCGTTCCCATGCCTTTGCCCTCTGGGGGACAGCGACCCTCTGTCTCGCCGTTTTCCTATTGTCCTGGTCGTTTGGGGGAGCGTCGGCCTATCCCTGGCAATTGTTGAGTCCTTCCGAGGATTTGGAGCTGCTCCACCGAATTTTGATCGATATTCGCCTGCCGCGGGTGGTCGCGGCCTGTCTGATCGGGGGGGCCCTGGCTGCGGCCGGGGTTTTGACCCAGGGGCTTTTTCGCAACCCGCTGGCCAGCCCCTCGGTGGTCGGGATCAGCAGCGGCGGTGTGCTGGGCGCCATCCTCGCCTTTTACTTCGGTTTCAATCTTATCAATCTCTGGGTCCTGCCCCTTTTTGCGCTGGTGGGCTGCATGCTCACCACCACGGTTCTTCTGCGTTTTGCCCGGGATCCGCACGGGTTTCCGATCGAGGATCTCCTGCTGATCGGTTTTGCGCTGAACGGCATTCTCAGCGCCCTGACCTCGTTCGTGCTGTCGCTCGCGCTCAATGATTTTGACAAGGCACCGGCCATGATGAACTGGATGCTGGGAACGCTCAGCGGCAAAACCTGGGAGCACTGTCTGGTCGCATCCGGTCCTCTGATTCTTGGGGTTTTCTTTGCGCAAAAACTCGCCTATCGCTTCAATGTGCTGAGTCTCGGCAATGATGTCGCGCAAACGCTGGGCCTGGACCTCAAGCGCCTGCGCACCCAGGCTGTGCTGTTGGTTTCCATCCTGGTGGGAACATCCGTTTCGATGTCGGGCATGATGCCCTTTATTGGCCTCATCGTTCCCCATTTAACCCGCATGATGGTGGGTCCCGACCATCGACAGCTGCTCGGACTTTCGGTGATCAATGGCATGACGCTCCTGATGCTGGCCGACCTGGTGGCCCGCATTCTGATTCCGCCCCAGGAAGTGCAGGTCGGCGTTTTGATTTCCCTGATCGGTTCCCCATTTTTTCTGTGGATGCTCTATCAAAGACGGAGGCAGGCGGCGCTATGACCTCGGCTTTGAAAGTGGTGCTGCTGGTTCTGAAAGTTCAGGATAAAATCCTGCTGGATCATATCAATCTTGATCTCAGGAGGGGTGGCATTCATTTGATACTCGGGCCAAATGGGGCGGGAAAAACCCTGCTCCTGCGCTGCATGGCCGGCGTGCTGCAGCCGAGCTCGGGACATGTTGTCCTCGGTGACCCGCGCCCGCCCATGCCACTCAGCTGGACGCCGCTGAGCCATACGCTGCCCTTTGCCTTTACGGTTGAGGAGCTGGTGCTGATGGGCCGTTATCCCTGGCATCAGGGTTTTCCGGGGAAAAGCGATCACATCGCCGCCCGGCATGCCCTGGATCGGGTGGGCATGCCGCATTTTGCTGATCGGATTTACAACAGTCTCAGTCGGGGGGAGCAGACCCGTGTGGATATGGCTCGTGCGATCGCTTCCGACAGTCAGTTGATGCTGTTTGATGAACCCTTTGCGAATCTCGATATCGATGCCAGTCTGCAGATGACGGCGCTCTTTGCGGAGCTGGCGCGGGAAGGACGAACCCTGGTTTTGTCGCATCACGATCTTTATTCGGCGCGTGATCTGGCCACGGATCTCGTCTTTTTAAGGAGGGGCAAGCTGGTGGCCGCCGGTCCCTGCCCGGCGCTTTTCACCCCCGACATGATCCGGCAGACCTATGATGTGGAGGCACGGGTTCATGAGGATGCCAGCACCGGCGCCTGGTTCATTCGGTTTCAGAATCCCTCGCTTTAACTGTTGCGCCCCAGTTCCTGGGAACGCAGCGTGGCTTTTTCCACGGCGCTTACAAACATCGAACGCAGACCGCGTTCCTCGAGTTCATGCAGAGCGGAAATGGTGGTGCCGGCCGGAGTGGTCACCTGATCCTTTAAAATCGCGGGATGCAGCCCCATGGCCTTGACCATGGCGGCAGAGCCGAGCACGGTTTGCGTCGCCAGCTTCAAAGCCAGGTCCTTGGGCATGCCCATTTTCAAGCCACCATCGGCCAGCGCCTCAATCACCATATAGATATAAGCCGGACCGCTGCCCGAAAGTCCTGTGACCGAATCCATCAGAATTTCCTTGGTCCAGTAGGCTTCACCCACCGCCTTGAAAATTTGTTCCGCGCGGCTTTTGTGAACGTCCTCGGCCTTTTCGTTGGCGCACATGGCGGTGGCCGCCTCACCGATCACGGCCGCGATATTCGGCATCGCACGGACGATGGGCCCTTCATAACGCAGTTCCTCGGCGATGGTGCTGGTTTTTTTACCTGCGAGGATCGAGATGATCAGATTATCCGGTTCCAGCTTGCCCGCCAGGGTTTTGGCAATGGTTGGCAGATCCTGCGGTTTCACGCAGAAAATCAGCACATTCCTATGCTTTTGAATATCCTGGAGCGAGGCCAGACCACGTGCGGGGCCTTCTCCCACCACCTGATCGATGCGATGCTTGTCCACGTCATAGACTTCGATCGGCAGCGGGTTCTTTGCCGAGGATTTCAAGAGTCCGCGAACCAGAGCCGCTCCCATGTTACCGAGACCAATGACGGTGATCTTTTCCATAAACACTCCATGGATCGTTTGCGCAGCGGGGCTTTTTTTCTTATCCTGGAGGGAGTCAATCCCGCGCAACGGGTTTCTTTTTGGAGGCTCCCCTGTGACCAGCCGAACGCTGTTCGCCCTCATCAGCGCCGCTATGGTTTGGAATCTTCCAAATATCACCCTGGCGCAGGCAATGCAAGGCAGCAGCGAATCAGGCGTGGAACCGGCAACCGATGCGAAGGAAGACGCGACCGGCAACCCGGTCCTGCAGATGCCGGCGCGCAAAGCTCCGGTCAAGGCCAAACCCAAACCGAAAAAACCTGCCCGACCCGCAAAAGGCAGAACGCCGCCGCAGCAGGCTCCTTTTTTTCCACCGGCACCACCGACGAACCTGCCGGACTCGGGCTTTGGTGCCCCGTTGCCTGAGGAACGGGGCTTTTTTGATATCTGGGGTGATGATCCCACGACAGCTACGACGGGAACGACCGAAGACAAAAACCAGTTGGGCCTTCTGGGAGTGGGGAATTATCTGGGGACGGGCGGCGGTCTCGAATATCTGAGGCGTTCCTTCAGCTGGATGGATTGGGGCCTGCAGGTCACCAGCACGCAGGCACGGCTGACCAACTCCCAAAATCCGCAGACGGATGAATTTCTCTCCACGCGCATGACCAGCGCGCGCCTGACGAGCCGCGTTTTCAACAGCCGCTGGCTTTATCTCGGGACCGGCTTGAGTTTCAACAGTGTCCAGGGACGCTATGGTTGGGAAGGCCCGGGCGTGGCGAACGAAGAGATCGCAGTGGATTTCACCGCGCAGATGATTCTACTGGATGTCGTGCTCGGCAGTCAGTGGGAACCGGGCAAGGGCTTTTACATAGCCATGGATTGGGTGGGTTTCGGCGGCCCCGTCGCGGGCACGCTGGAATATGATATCGACTCCGATCTGGATGATCTCGTTCTGGTGTTCACCGGATCCACGACCGAGGAACGCATTCAAAAGGAATTGGGCGCTCAGTTTCGGCCGTTTTATGGCGTCCTGAAAGTTGGCTATATGTTCTGATCACTTGTGCTTGAAAGTATAAACACCATCCCAGGGCTGGCCTGGTGATTCCTCGATATAATGATCGATCCGCTCGCAGTACATGATGCTGGCTTTATCATCCGGCTTCATCTGCAGACAACCCACAAAATGCCCGCGCGCCTCCTCCCATTTCTGAGCGGTATAGGCCTTGCGCCCCTGCTCAAAGCGGGCGATGAAGGTACGGATCTGGTCAGGCGTGGCCAGGAAATCGGGCCGCATCAGATGGAAGACTTTCACCGGCTCGTTCTTCCCTTTCACACGGATATCATCCAGATCACGGGTAAAGAACTTGCCTGGAGTAAGCTTTGCATGTGTGAATTCGCTGATCATGATCTTGATGCCGTATTCCTTGGTCAGACCTTCCAGACGGGAACCAAGGTTCACGGCATCGCCCATGACGGTATAGGTGAAGCGTTCGCCTGAACCCATGTTACCAACCGACATGGGACCGGTGTTCAGACCGATGCCGATATCAATATCGGGAAAACCCTTGGCCTTGAATTCCATCCGCAATTTATCAAGCGCATAGAGCATTTCGATGGCCGCCTGGCAGCCGGTTTCTGCAGGATTCTCCAGCTCCAAAGGAGCGCCCCAGAAGGCCATGATTGCATCGCCGATGTACTTGTCCAGAACACCTTTGCTGCGCAGAACGATGCTCGTCATCGGGGTGAAGTATTCATTCATCAGTTCACTGAGCTTTTCCGGAGTCAGGGTTTCCGAGATGGTGGTAAAGCCGCGCACGTCGGAGAAGAAAACGGTCAGTTCTTTTTTCTCGCCACCCAGCTTGAGCTGCTCGGGATTTTGCAGAACCTGGTCGATCACCTCGGGACTCAGGTAATGCTGGAAGGCTCCCTTGACCATTTTCTTTTCTTTTTCTTCGGTGATGTACTTGTAAAGAGTCACCACGCCAAACATGAGCGTCACTTCACCGGCCGGCACGACCATAAAGGTCCAGATGCCTTTGCCCATCCAGAGATATTTATCCACATAGTAGTAGGCCACGAGGAAGGCGATCAGGAAAAGGCCCGAAATCGAACCCGCCCCAAAGGAGAGGATCATCGTAAAGATAAACCCAAGGATGAGCACGATCTGCATTTCGGTTTTGAAGATGCTGGCCGGGCGCTTGTAGAAATCCCCGCGGACGATGTTGTCCATGACGGCCGCATGGTTTTCCGCACCATTAATGGTGGGGTCAAAGGCGTTGGGGCGCATATCGTTGATGCCGGTGGCTGTGGCGCCAAGCAGCAGTACGGAATCCTTCAGCGCTTTTTTCTGTTTCTCGGTGAAGGAGTCGCGATAGGCAGCGGCCAGGCCATAGTGTGGAATGGTTTCACCGCGACCGCGCGGATTGATCAGCACGCGGCCTTTGCCCGCCGAGTCCACCGGAATATCGATGGAGTCGCTTGGATCATCGCGGTTGATCAGAGCCAGGCTTTCGATGCCGTTGTTATTGAAGAAGACGAAGATCTCGCGATTCAGATATTCCGCCACGGTTTTCAAAGCCAGACAGGGCATAAGATGACCGTTTACATCGGCCACCAGCGTCAGCCAGCGGTTGATGGCATCCTGGTCGGCATCATTGTTGAAAAAGGCGAAGTGGCTTCCCGCTTCATCAATGAGGGGATCGTTGACCTGAATCGCTTCCGGTTTCATCAGTGGGTAATCGGAAAGCTTTTTGCCGGCCGGCATGTCGATACCCATGATTTCCGAGACGATGATGCGATCGAGGCCTTCAAAGTGATTCCGACCGCCCAGGGCTTTTTTCGCTTCCAGTTTGGTTTCCATATAGAAGTAGCCCAGAACGATATTGCCAAAATTCTGCAGACCCTCGCGAAAGATCTGATCGGCCGGGCTTAATTTTTTCATCTGGCCGATGGATTGCATCACCCGATTCAGATCGCGCGACTGGTTGCGGCTGCCGGTTACACTGCGGAGCTGGCCTTCAATATCATCGAGACTGGGCCGTTCGGGCTTATCATAAACCGAGTCAAAACCAATCCACTTGACGCCATGCTTCTTGAGATTTTTGAAGGCCTGATCATAATAACGTCGGGAGAAAGGCCAGCGACCGAACTCATGAATGGAATCATCATCAATGGCCAGAATCCCGACCTTGCCCGTGGGCTTTTGAGGACCGCGCAGGCTGGTCACCTTGATATCAAACCAGGCGCTTTCAATGCGATAGAGAGGGTCGCGTTCGTTGGAGCCGATCGCGGATCGAAAGTAGTGCTGCCGCAGAGCCCACCATGAGGCTCCGACGATGGTGCTGCAGATGATCCAGATCGGCAGCAGCTTTGAGATCTTGCTCCAGACTTTACGCAAAAAGGCCTTCATGGTCGCATCCCTTGCTTGTGACTTAAGCTCGGCTGGCAAAGTCTTCGGAAGACTGGAGAAAAATTTAATGCCTCAGGAAAAACTGAGTTAAACTTTTCCTGATAACCTTCCAAGGGGAGTTCCTAATGATGGACATCAATCCCAGCCGTCCCGATCCGCAGCAAACCGGCGAACGGCCTCTGAATTTAAGTGATTTTGCGCAACGCAACCAAATCACTGAGGACCGTGTCTGGGAGCTGATTGAGGATGGGGAATTGGCCGCTCGTTTTGTGAATGATGAGATCCTGATCCTGCGCGAACAGGATGCTCTGACGGAACCTGAGATCGATCTGCCGGGCGCGCCCGACATTATGATCAAGGCTGAATCCGTGATATCACCCAATCCCGCGCGGACCGCACTGCCTGTGGAGCCTGAGCTGCCGCTGACCATGGCCATGAATGCAGCCCTCGAGCCGGAAACCCCCATGCCGGTTCCCAGGCTCCACCTGAACGCCAGCATGGAAACCGAAATGGAAAGCGAAAGCGTTCCTGAAACCCTGGCCAGGAAGGAAGATCATCCCAAAGCGGATGAGGCCAGCCTGCCGACGGATGATTACCGCGATCTTCTGGTGTTCGCCCAGGACGCGATGAACCGCACCATGGATCTTTCGCGCCAGCTTCTGGCCACCAAGGATGAATTGCTCCGCCTGAAAGAGGAAAGACTCCAGGAGTTGCAGGCCTTCCTGCAAAAGAATGAGCTGGAAATGCGCCGTTTGCGCAAGAAGGTTGAGGACTTGGAGACGCTCTGTCGCATGACGCACAATATCTAGGATCCTAACCCCCGGTCATCGCTAAGTAAAATTACCAGTCACCCGGCAGACTTTTCCTCTTGAGTCGGGCCGGGCCGCGGTCGATAGCCTTCCATGAAGAGTCGACTTGTGGAACGGGGTTTGCCTTTGCGAAAGATTTGTCTATCAGCACTGATCCTGAACCTGCTCAGCGGTGGGTGGGAAACCGTGCGAGCTGAGGAAATCCCCGAATCCTTTGTTCCTGTTCGTCCCAATGCTGTGGGTGGGGCCTTTACGGCCATTGCCAATGATGAGGATGCGATCTGGACCAACCCGGCCGGTATCGCGAGAATTCGCAAGGCCCGCAGTCGCTCCACCGTGAATCTGATCAAGATTCCCGCCATCGTCGTCGGAGCCAATACCAAGAGCAAGGAATTCATCCAGGGCGTCGGCAACAACTCGGAAAACGCCGATCAGATTGCCGCCCAGGCCGATGAACTCGGGGATAAACCCTTCTGGGCCACCACCGGCGCCTACCCTTTGATGATGTTTGATATCGACAAGCTGCCCGCCGTGATCGGTGCCTATACAACAACCACCCTGAAATCCGTGGTGAACGAGGATAATCCGGAGCTGGCCAACACCAACGCTGTCTCCGATGTCGGCGGTATTTTCGGAGTGGCCTTTACCAATCGCAACAATCGCTTTAACGTCGGCGTCCAGGCCCGCTACCTGGCCCGTTATGCCTATGAAGACAAGGTGCCGCTCACGACGCTGGCCGACGGGCGCGCTCTGCAAAAACAGATCAAGGAGAAGTCCAATAAATCAACAGCCCTGGCTGTGGACATGGGCATGCTCTGGACCTTCGCGGATTTCTGGTTTCCGACCATTGGGGTGGCGGTGCTGAATGCTCCCAGCGGCTGCCGTGCCAATTATCTGAACCCCTTCAGCAAGAGCCGTATCAATGTCTGCGGCACGGTTTTCAGCGGCGAATTTGCCAATGAAGAGGCGGTTTCCACCGTGGACCCGACCGACATTCGCTACGGGGTTTCGATTACGCCCCGCTTTGGTAACAAACTCGGCGCCCGCATCGCGGTGGACATGCATCACAATGTGGTCATCGCCGGTGACAAGGTTTACGGACTGGACGGTCTGGACCTCATGAAACAGCTGCATGCGGGGATTGAATTTTTCACCGGCAACCCCCTCCTGCCCTCGCCTGTGACCTTCGCCTTTGGCTTGAACCAGGGCTATTACACGGTCGGTGCCTCGGTGCGCCTTGGGGCCCTTTCCCTCGATTTTGCCAGCTTTGGTCGGGACATCTCGTCCACCTCCAGCCCCAAGGAGGATCGTCGTCTGCTCGGCGGTCTGTCGCTCGACTTCTAAGCACACCCTTGCCCATCACAGTCAAAAAGACTTTATCCAATCCGAACTGTTTTCCCTTTGTGTCAACTCGCTGGGAAATTTGCTAATATTCCAGTATATCTTGCAAGACATCCTCAACCCCCAGGACGGGACACCGAGGGTTTCCTGGATCTGTCTCATCAAAAAAGGCTTGGCATGAGAGTAAAATTCACTACCCCTCTTATTTTGGTAACGTTGGCCACAGTTCCCGCTTGTATTACGTCGCGCCCCCACGGTACAGCGCCGCGCAGCACAGCCAAGACATCGAGCGCTGCCAATAAAGCCAAGCCACTGGCCAAGGAAGGGCATAAAACACAGGGCGGGCCGGTGGCAGCACCTGTCGTGACTCCTGACGCGACTGCGGCCCAAACCGATTTAACGCACACCTTCACGCGACTCAGCGATCCGACCATGCGGCTGATGGACGAGGACGTCCGTGTGGCCACAGCTCTGCATCCTGCTCCCAAAGGCAGCATGGAGGAGGCTGTTGTGATCCTGGCGCAATTGCGTTTTCTGAAGATTCAGACGGAGCAGAGCAGCAAGTTCCAAAGCCGCGACCTCTATGCTGAAGAGAATGCTGCAACGACAGGCACTGAACCGACCGCCTCCCGGCCGTCCATGGAAAAACAGTTCAGCGATCTGGGTATCGACCTGGTCAGCAGCTTTCATCAAAATCAGCATTTAAAGAATCTTCCCACCCTGGCTCTGGTGAAAAAGCTGCTGGAGCAGACCAATAACAGCGTCGCGTTCCAGACTGGTATGCAGACCATCATCGATCAGGAGGCGCAGAAGTGGGCCGCCTTGCAAAAAGCAGTGCAGCCGGAGAGCCCCGAAACGCCGGAAACTGCAGCAGCACCTGCCGAGGCAACAGCCGAGAGCCTCCCTCCTGCGGAACCGATGCCAGCGGCCCTGGGCGAAGTGCAGACCGGACCGGCCGATCTCAAGCGCAGCGATGCGATCCTGATGCAATCGCAAAGGCTCGCGGACAAGGGTGAATTCAAACAGGCCATCGGTTTTGCGGAGCGCATTGACACCCGCGATCCGTTCTTCGATCAGGCCAAGGAAAAGATCAAAGTTTATAGCAACCGGGCCGTGCAGGACCTTCGTCAGAAAGCTGCACAAGCCTTTCAAAACGCCATGCCCGTGGCCGACAATCGAGCCAAGGCCGCTTACCTGAAACAAGCCAAGGAACTTTTGGAACAGGCGCTCAAGGATTATCCCGTTGCGGATCAATTGGACACTGTTCGTGATAATCTGGCTGTGATTACGCGGGACCTGAGCGGCATCGACCAGGAGGCTGGCGACAACACTCCAAAGACGCAATAGGACCCATGTTAGCTTTAGAAAACCTGCAAAAAAGTTTCGGCAGTCGTATCGTCCTCGACCATATCAACTACCGATTTCCGGATGGAGAAAAAGTGGCTCTTGTCGGTGCCAACGGCGCAGGCAAGACCACGCTTCTGAATATCCTCACTGGTCTGGAATCCGCCGACGCCGGCCGCATTGTGACATCCCAAAACCTCAAGCTGGGTTATCTGCCGCAGGAGCCCGAGGCCAATCCCAAGGACACGGTCCTGGCCGATTGCCTCGCCGGACATCGCGAAATCTATGAACTGAAGCTCCGCATGGAAGCTGCGCTGGAAGCCCTGCAAACCGAGAGTTCCGAGGAGCTGGTGGCCCGCTATGAAAAAGCGGAAAGTCAGTTCTCACAGGCCGGTGGTTACAGCCTGGAGGCCAAGGCCAGTGGCATCCTGCATGGCCTGGGCTTTCGTCCCGAACAGATTCACCAAAGCCCCAAGGCCCTCTCCGGCGGCTGGCGCATGCGCCTGGAACTGGCGAAGGTGTTTTTGAATGAACCGGATGTGCTGGTCCTTGACGAACCGACCAACCACCTCGACCTGCCGAGTTTGATCTGGGTCGAGCGTTATCTGCAAAGTTTCCGCGGCACGCTGCTCTTCGTGTCCCACGATCGGGCGCTGCTCAATCGACTCGCGACCGTCACGCTGCATCTCAGCCACGGGATATTGAAAGCCTATCGCGGTAACTTCGATGCGCTGCTCGAACAGCGGGAGATGGAAGAGTCGCAGATGGAATCGAGACGGCAGAATCTCGAACGTCAGCGGGAACAGCTCGAAACCTTTGTCGAGCGGTTCGGAGCCAAGGCCAGCAAGGCCCGCCAGGCCCAATCCAAAATGAAACAGATCGCGAAGCTGCGGTCTTTGGAAAATGAACTCGATCCCACGGCTGCGGAACAGACCTTTCATCTGCAGCTGCCGCCCGCACCGAGCTGTGGCCGTGATGTTTTAACGGTGAAAAACCTGAACATCGGTTATACCAAACCGCTCGCCACGAACATCAACCTGCTGATGGAACGCGGCGCCCGCGTGGCCATCATCGGCAGCAACGGCATCGGCAAATCCACCTTCCTGAAAACGATCGCCGGGCAAATTCCCACCCTCGGCGGTGAGGTGCAAACCGGCCATCAGGTTCGCATGGCCTATTTCGCGCAAAATCACGGGGAAATCCTGGATCTGAACAAGACCGTTCTGGAGAACGTGCTCAGCACGCGCGCCGACCTCGGTGACAAGGAAGCCCGGCAGATTCTGGGTTCCTTCCTTTTCTCCGGTGATGATGTGTTCAAACCGGTCAAGGTGCTCTCAGGTGGAGAAAAAGCGCGAGTCGCACTCTGCCGTTCGCTCCTTCTGCAGTCGAACCTGCTGGTGCTCGACGAACCCACCAACCACCTGGACATGTCCTCGGTGGAAGTGCTGATCGAAGGTCTTGAGGCCTACACCGGCACGCTTCTGTTCGTCAGTCACGACCGGACCTTTATCGAAGCGCTCGCCACGCATATCTTTGTGATGCTGCCTGACGGACGTTCCGCCCTGTTTCATGGCAAGCTCGAGGATTACAAACGCCTCGCGGCCCAGCAGGGTTTTCCCGATGTTCTGGATGGTGGTGAAACCAAAGCCCCACAGACCAAAATGGTGGAAAGCCGCGAAACGAACAATGACTTCGAGCTGGCCAAACAGCTCAAGCGGGATCGCAGCCGCCTGCAAAAAAGCATGGAAAAACTCGACGCGGATCAGCACAAGCTGCGGCATGGCCTGGCTCAGCTCGAAAAAAAGCTGGCGGATCTCGACCCGAATGATTACGTGAAAGCGACGGAACTCAACCGGACGCTGCAGGAGGAAACGGGGCGGCTGGAAAAGCTGGAAGAGGAATGGCTCGAAGCTGCCGAGGGTCTGGAACAGGTCGAAAAACAGCTCGGAGCCATGGGGCGTTTGAATTAGGCTTCAGGATCCGCATCGGGTTCTTCCGTCTCCTCGGTGTCCTCGGGACGATAAGTCCGCGAACGCGTGCAGGGGATGGGCTCACCCTGTTTCACAGCGGACAGATCCGCTTTCAGAACGTCCGGCTGCGTCTTGCGCAAATGCGCTATGGCATCTTCCGGAACGGCGAAAAAAGGATAATCGCTATAGGCATAGGACTTCAGAAATTTTTTGGGACCTTCCATCATGCCGCAAAACAGGAAGGGATAACGCAGGCGTTTTTTCAGCTGCAGGAGCTCGGCGAGAATGGAAGTGCAAACGTCCTTCTCATCCTGAAAATCAACGATCAGATAATGCAGCTTGTTGGCCACAAGCCAGTTGTGAATGCCAACGGCCAGCTCTGCACAGGGACGGCAGTCATTGCCTGTCGTGCAAATGTCGACCGCATTGAGGATCACTGCTTCGTCGATTATTTCGGGAACAAAGTCCATAAGTCTCTCGATCTCCCGCTGTGATTTCAGACTCGATACGCCCGTCGATTTCCGCAAAAAAACTGAGGGAATATATCAAACACCGTTCAAACATCAAGATCTATCTTGTCCGCAGAGGAAGACGGAATCCTGCTTCCAAAGCGTTGCTTGCGATCGATCCACTGACCAATGACGCGTTTTCGCATGCTATTCAAATCAACTTTTTCCAGTGATTTTCGCATTCTAAGAAGTTCATCCGCCAGCTGCCCGCGCAGGTTTTCAAGACTAACGTTTTCAAACAGCCGACTCTTCATTTCCACGGGAACCTGGTCCTCGCCCAGCAGCTGCAAAAGCCGTGCATCGTCTGCGGAATCATAGGCGCTGACCTCGACCAAATGGCGCGTATGCAGCACGCAGCTGAGACCGATCTGCAGGCGGTAGAGGGTGGCCTGCGTGTCCTGGGGATGGGGCAGCTGCTGCAGCTTCAACTGGAGCTGCCAGAGGCCCCCATTGGCATCCCTGAAGTCCCGCAAGCCCTGGCGTTCCACCCAGTGATTGAACTCAGCATCGGCACTCGCTACACTGGGGATCACTGGGCGTCTTGTTGTCCCCGCCGGGGTCGAAAAAGACATAGGCGCCGTGCTCCTCATTTCAATCAGGATTCATCGTGTCCCTTCTTATTGTATCGAAACCCTTGAGCCGTATAAAGATGGGCGGAATTTGCCTGCTTCTCTTCGCACTCAATGCAGGCTGCGTCTATCGTTTCAGTAATACCGCCCTGCGCCCACCCGTTGGGGTCCGCACCATCGCTGTGGAAGCCGTCTATGATGTGAGCCGCGAAGTCATCCCGCATGAACTGCTCTGGTCGGCCGTGCAAAGGGAACTGGCCCGCAGCGGTCGTTTGATGGTGACAAGCCAGGACGAAGCGGACGCCATCATGCTGATCACGCTCAACCGGGCTTCCGTCAATCCCACAGGCACACCGAGCCGTGAGGCCATCAATCGGGATCCGGTGGTTACGGAAACGGAAAAGCCTGCTCCCGGGGAATTCCGGAACCTCAAGCGCGCGGGCAATCGAACCACAGATGAAGCCGTCAACATGACAATTAACGTCGAAGTGCACGATCTCAAAACACGGGCTGTGCTTTTCACACGCAATTATAGCGCCGGGACGACCTTTAAAAGTTTGCGCTCAGAAACCATCACGCCCGCCTCCAGCGCCTATCTCAACTATGAGGAAGCGCTGCAAGCCAAGGTGAAAGAGCTTTCGGCACAACTCGCCAGCCGGATCGTGGCCGATTTCCTGATGTGAGAGCCCTGGAGCCTGCCAGAAAACCCCCAGGTCCAGGCGGCCCAGTCATGCAAAGAGGTAGGATGCCGCGCCTATTCACTTGTTCTGGGGAAACGGCTCTCCTATAGTAGTCACGATCTGTCTTACTTACAGGAGAAAACCAATGGCTTTTAAACTCCCGGAACTGCCTTATGCCCAAGATGCCTTGGCGCCTCATATTTCCGCCGAGACCCTGGAATATCACTACGGCAAGCATCATCAAACTTATGTGACCAACCTCAACAAGCTGGTTGAAGGCACTCCCAATGCTGAGAAAAGCCTTGAAGAGCTGATCAAAACCACCGAGGGCGGACTGTTCAACAATGCCGCTCAGGTTTGGAACCACACCTTTTATTGGTACTGCCTCAGCCCCAAAGGCGGCGGCGAGCCCAAGGGAAAAATCGGTGATCTGATCAAGCAGAACTTCGGTTCCTTCCAAAGCTTCAAGGAAAAATTCACCGATGCAGCGCTGACTCAATTCGGTTCCGGCTGGGCCTGGCTTGTGAAAAAGCAGGATGGCTCGATCGGCATCGAGAAAACCTCCAACGCCGGCTGCCCGATCACAACGAATATGAAGCCGCTGCTCACCTGCGATGTATGGGAACACGCCTATTACATCGACTACCGCAACGCCCGGGCCAAGTATGTCGAGGCTTTCTGGAACCTCGTGAACTGGGACTTTGTGGAAAAACAACTCTGACCACAAAAAATGGATCGATCATTCCGATCGATCCATTATCATTTCCAGCTTGAATGCCTTGCTCATCTCTGAGCATAGTCCCGCAAGACTTGAAGATTCTATCAGCCCACGGCCCCATTCTTGTCACGTTTGATGGGGTTCGTAAACACCAGGAATCACCCAGAAGCTAACTGTCCAGCCAATCATGAACAACCTTTCGGTAAGCTCAGCAGCGCTTGCACAGTTTTTTGGAGTTTATTTTTTTTCTGAAGAGAGCAATGTCTTTCCTTGAATCGCGTCTCTTATTTGGGTGGAGACGTGAAACAGAGAGGCACAAGACCATGTCAGAAAAATCCAAAAGAGCGATCTTACTAGCAATATCGACGCTGCTGAAAGGCGGCATGGAAATTCATAAAGTCGTCCAATATATTCACTCGACTTACTGTTTGAATGCGGATGAGGCAGAGCAGCTCGTAGCGCAAGCCCAGACGCGCCTGCACCTGGTCGCTTAAGAGTCCTTTAGCCAGGTTACGGACTGCCAACGCTTGAGTGCATGACGGAGGGAAGCTTCTTTTTGAGGGTCACCCCCACGTGCAGACAGATCGGCCAGCTGCTGACGAAACTTGAAAACCTTGATGTAACAGAGGCCCACAAACAGCAGCATGGCTACGGCCAGATACGGCCGTCCCCAAAGCAAGGGGAGTATCCAGGCCACATGCAAAAGAACTTTAATCCCAACCATCATTTTTTTTCCATAGACGAAGGGGCCCGGGCTAAAAACCGGGCCCTCACATTAACCTTGCAATTGTCTTTTTCCTGCTCAGGGAAATGGATCCAGAAATCCCAGGTATGTTCACCTTCCGGCATCTGCGCGGTTTCAAAGTAAACGCCGATGCGATTCTGAGCGGGATAACGACTGACCGGATGCTTGATCATTTTTTCCACGGCCGGCATGTCACGGATGAGCCGTGGGAAGAAACCGAGTTCAGCCGCCTTGCGACTGATTTCAAAGTGCAGCGCAAAGAGCCGTCCGTGATTGCGACCCAGTATCTTATAGCGGCATTTGCTGCGATCGCAATACTTCTCGGAGGGCATGCGCGCCGAACCCTCAAAGTCGGGGTTCAGGACCTGCAGATCCAGGTTTTCGAGTTCGCTCGCGTCCCAGAGCCATTCGGTATCCTTGTCGCCAAGCCAGGTATAGTAAATCCCACTGCCGCGCCGCAGATATTTTTTTGCATTCACAGGCAGGGTCAGAATCATCGGCATGAAGACCGAATCATCGAAAAAGTTGACCTCGGGCATGAGCGACATCTTGATCTTGAAGTAGAGGATGCGCAGATAAAATTTCAGTCCTCCCATCAGCCCCATATCCCCGCTGCGTTTGGAGGAAATAAAGGCGTCGATGTCCTCGGAATCGAAATGCAGCGTGAAAAAATTCTTCACATCCCCCACGATCAGAAGATCGGACTGCGAAGCAACCGGATGAAAGGTCTGGAAGGCCGGGTCAGCGAGATGGATCGCATCGAAGACGAGATGATTGCGCTCGCTGTAGTGGTATCGATAGTATTTGGCCGTGACCATGCGGTCTTTTTCCTGCAGTGTGACCGGATCCGTAAAATCCTTGGGAACAAAGGCCTCAGGACAGCTGGCGAGGTAGGCAAACCCTCCGGGCGCATCCAATTCCACAACATTGGTGGACTGGCATGGACCCGCGCCTTTTCCATCGAATTTGGGGCCAAATTGCTTCGTAAAGAAGGTCAGCCGATCGAAGGGAACGATGGGCTTTTTCATCCAGTCCTTGTCCTCGGGGAAGAGCAGACCGCCCTCTTCATCCAAAGGATCGAGCTGCAAGGGCAGCTGGACCCAGCGACCGGGCCAATCGGGTCGGAACGCAAAAAGATGCAGATTGGAACGGGGAAGGGTCCAGCGCTGTTTCAAGGGAACCTGATGCATCATGCGAAAGCCGGGGCAGGCTGCGGCCCCTGAACCATAGGGGGATAGGGAGCCGATGAGGAAAGCTGTCAGGAGGCGACGCCATCCGCTGAAATATCGTCGAATTCTGCAAGAGCGTATTGGCATAAAAGATCCGTAATGAGATCTGTCTGTCGCGCATCCAGATCCAGGTAGCGAACACCATGCAGATAACGCTCTTCGCTTTTCTGCACCCAACGAACTTCCACCTGGATCTTTTGCAGGCCAAAACCGGCCAGCTGCTGATGCAGGACGCCATCCATCGAGTCAATATTCAGTTCCATGCTGGTGCCACGGGGAATCAGGCCCGGCAGAGAGAAGCTCATGCCCGTCGAAGAGAAATTTAACAGATGAGCCGGTCCGGATAAAGTTGTGAGAAGAATACGCTCCGGTTTGGCAACGCTCCAACGGCGCTCCACCCTGGTCAGGTAGGCTGTGGTTTTGTAAACCTCCTCGGCCTGTGCGCGCAGCTCTGGCTGGCTGAGGAACGGATCATATTCCCAGGACTCGACCATTTCGATGTGATGTTTGATGGCAATCAGCCGCCGCTTGGCCCGGGCATTGATGGTGCCGAGTGGCTCCACCAGTTCCTTGGTCGTCGGTCCCACCAGCACGGAATGAGGCAGGCAGGCTCCTTCCAGTCGCTTGGCGAAGTTCACACCGTTGCCGATAACCGTAAAATCCAGCTTTTCGCCACTGCCGAGGTTGCCCAGAAACACAGCGGCCGTATTGATGCCAATCCGCAAAGGAAACACCGGTTCCCGACGCTTGGCGGCGCGGATCATGCGGGGCACGTTGGACCTTTGAATGTCGAGAGCGGTAAGAACAGCCTGCTCGGCGTGATCGGTGGATTCCTTGTCATCCTGGAAGGAATAGCCAAAGAAACAAAGCAGCCCATCCCCGAGCGTTTTGTTCACGATTCCACCGTGTCGATGGACGGTTGCGCTCAGTTCCTCGATGAGGCTGCGGAGACTTTCAAAAGCGGTCCGTGGCAGTTGATTTTCGACCATCAGCGAGAAACCCACGATGTCGATAAACATGATGGTGAGGACCCGTTCCCGTGCTTCCAGGGCGAGACGCTCAGGATGCTTCGACAGTTCATTCAGGACGGTTTTTTCCACCGTGCCCTGCAGAGTTTGCTTGATGTACCACGACTTCAATTCCATCGCCCGAATCCGGAAGCCGGCAATGCTGAGTCCGACGAAGAAAAAGCTCATGCTGGGTCCCAACCAGGGGAAGACCCAGCCGAGCCAGGCGAAGGCATAAAAACATATCAGAGCCCAGAGGCAGAGCGTGCCCGCCAGGATCATGATCAACATAGCCGGGCTCAACCAGAAGGCGAGGAGTCCGGACAAACAGCCGAAGCCTGCGATGAGCCAGGGGCCGGCTTCAATCGGCCGCAGCCATTCCTTTTGCAGCATGCTGTTGAGCACGGCCAGATGCGAGAAGGCACCCGGTATCATTCCAATCGGACTGGGTTTGAAGTCGACGTTGCCCGTGTAATACATCTGAATAATGTAAACAAAATCATCCGGACCGATGCGCTGGAGTTCCCGCTGCTGCAGACTGGGCTTCAAGAGGCGGCGCAAAGGTCGCACGGAATTGGCCATCCCGGCTCGATCCGGGAAGTTGATAAAAGCACTTCCGTCACGGGACAAAGGCAATTCGCTGCCATTCACATAGAGCTGGCCCTGTTTGAAATAGGCATCGTCAATGGCGCGGACCATCACGTGAGGCAGGAGCCGGTCCTTGTTCAGACGGATAAAGGGATGAAAGCGGCCTTCCTTCTGTCCGTAATGGATATGTCCAATCCGATGGAGAGCGTCGCGTAAAAAGACATCGGGTCCATAGACGAAGCCATTGCCGTAATCAACCACCGGCAGAGCGGCTGCTTCCTGCTCCGGGGTCAGCGGGGACTGGGGCAGCTGGCGGAGGTAGTTGTTGACATCGAAGGCTGGATCGTTGAGATCCCAGGATTCACGCCCTCGAACTTCCGTGAGACGTGCATAGGAACCCATCAAAATAGGGGTTTTCAGGGCTTTCAAACGCCCGGCGAGCTCGATGCGTTCGGCCTGTTCATCCGGCGCCACATCCGTGACCGAGAACACGGAGTCGATCACGATGGCCTTGGGCGAACGCGAGTCGATCGCCTCCAAAAGTTCGACCCATTGACTCAGCTTCAGGTTGGAACTCTGCATATAGGAGATGGTTCGGTCATCCATCCCATACGACTTGATGTGTTCGTTGACCTGGGGCGCGCGCTCCAGACGCTGCCGCATCTGAAAGAGCAGAGGATTGACGATGCGGGTTTCCGCTTCAACCGCGAGGGGTGACAGCTCCCAAAGGGTGAGTATCACAATCCAGAACAAGGAAATCCCGACCGCCAGTCGAAAACTGACTGATGGGCTTTGTAACCAATGTCCGGGTTCGCGGCTCAATCCGACTCCTTGCTGAGATGGTCTCTCTAGCGGTATCGGTGGAAATTCCACAAACCAAAGGACAGGGGCCTTGGCAAAAACGGAAGTCTGCGCTGTTTTCCGGCGTGGTTCCCACGGTTCGCTCTGGTTTCCCTCAAAGCATTCCCCTATGATTGAACATGTCAGGAGTCTGTTTCGAAAGGAAAATGCCGCGATGCAACAGTTTGTTTCCCGGAAAAGCCGCGCCGTCCTGGGGTGGCTGGTCATGTTCTTCGGTTTGGGTATGGCATCTCATTCCTTCGGAAAACCATTTGTTATCGGCAGCTTGGAGGATCCTTCACAGATCTATCCCCTGATGCAAAAGGCCGGGGCAAGCAAAACCGTTCGGCACCTGACCAATCCTCCCATCCTCACTGTGCGAAACGATGGCCGCATCATCTGCATCCTGTGCAAGGAAACTCCGGAACTCATGAGCCGCCGGGATGAAGAGAAGAGCACGACCACCTACATGGTGGAGCTGGAACTGAAAAAGAAACTGACCTGGGGCGACGGCTCTCCCATCACGCCACAGGATGTCAAATACACATTGGAAACCATGGCCCTGACGGATTACGGCAAGGGCAGGGATCCTCTGCTGCCCATTCGCCGCATAGAAATGGATAAGGATCAAAAGAACAAAATGCGTTTGATCCTCACGCATCGCCGTCCGGATGCCTTTCAACTCTTTGCGATCTCGCTGCTGCCGTCGCACAAGGCCGACGTTATTCAAAAGCTGCAAAAGGATCCCAAGGATGCCGCCTGGTGGAATCGTCTGCAGGATCCAGGGCTCTACTACGGTGCCTATGTTGTGAAAAAGGCAGGCCCTGACAGCTGGCAGCTCGTTTCCAACTCGGAAGGGGAATGGGAGGAGGCGCCCACGCAGGACCTGGAGCTGCGTCTTTACAATGGAATTCCCGCGCTGGCCAAGGCCCTGCAGAACGGAGACGTGGATCAAACCGCTGAAGGGGAATTGAGCTGGCTCGACTGGCTGGAACTCAGGCAGCAGGTGCCTGGACTCGAACAGAAGTTCGGTCTGCAAAGCCGGCCCGGCCATACACTGGAATTGATCATTCTGAACCTGCGCAGTCCCCTGCTGGTCAATCCTCAGCTGCGGCAGATCCTGCAGCATGCGATTCAAAGGCAAACACTGGTGCAAAAGCAGCTGCAGGGTCATGGAGCGGCGGCTTTCACCTCCCTGCATCCGGCCCAGCTGGAGCGTATGAACGATAAGGTCAGCGATCCCTATCAGCCGCAACGCGTTGCCCAGCTTCTGGAGCAGATCAGGGGACGCAAGGCCCCGGATGGAACGCTCACCATTGATGGGCAGAAGATCAATCTCGTTCTGACCTGTTCGGATGAGCGGATGAAGTCAGGCTTCTATCAGCCGGTCCTGGAGGATTTGCGCAAAATCGGGGCGAATGTTCAGCTGCAGGTCGTGCCTGAAGCGGAGTATGTGAAGGAGACCCTGCCCCAGCGTCGCTTCAAGGATATGGCCTGCATGCGCTGGAAGCTGCCGCCTCTGTCGCCGCCCATCAACCTGATGCACTCGCTGGCGATCCCGAGCTCGGATAACAATTATTTCGGCAGCAACTACAGCGGCTGGGATATGAATGTGGTCGATCGCATCCTGGAAAGCATGCAAAGGGATGCCGAGCCGGGGCATCTGCAAAGGCTTTTGTCGCGTCTCGACAAGCAGCTGATGAGTGAACTGCCAGCCTTTCCGCTCGTGTTTCTGCCGGATGTCTGGCTAAATCGGAAGGAACCGGGAAGCAAGGATATCCTGGAGACGCAGGAACGGATTGCCGCCTGGCCCGCGGCTGCGAACCTGCCCGTTCGAAAACTCTGAGTATCCTCTAAAATGCGGCACCGAGCACAAGGACATTGGATGAGTCGTCGTGTTCGTAGTCGCCAAGAGCGGTGATCCCGTTGCGCCGAACCCGGACTCTATCCTTGCTTTTGCTGGATTTCATAAGAACCAGCTCGACAAAGAACTGATTGTTGCGAATGAAACCACCCAGCCGCAGTTCATTCGAAACCAACTTGGTCTCAACATCCTTGTTATCGCCGGGGACAAGGGTCGGATCAAACAGGAACACGCCTTCCTGTTTGGTGATGCTGCCCTTCACGCCCACCATCGGCAGAATAGCAAATTCCGCCCCAATGCCAATGGCCAGGGTCTTGCGGAAATACTGCTCGACTTCCACACCGCGCAGAAAGATATTTCGTTGATTCACGGGACTGGTCGTGTCCTCGTCCCGATCATCGTGTTTATAGGACCATTTTAGAACGGAAAGCCCAAGGGACAGACGATCGGAATACTTAAAACCCAGCTCCAGACCACCGAGTCCGGGATCCGTAATAATCTTCTGTTCGCCTTCAATGGTGGCCTTGCCCCGCAGCGGCGGGGCGGTAAAGACGCCAATGTTGAGGGCATTGCCAACCTTGTAATTCACACCCAGGGAATAACCCGACATCGTACCCTTGTATCGGGTTCGATCATCATTGCCCACCCCGTAGCCGCCGAGCAGATCCGCCTCGTGCGACTGGTAGCGGAATGTAAAGGCCCCGCGGAGTTGGGGCAGAAGATCGACCACGAATTTCATTTTGTAATCGCGTACCCAGAATTCCTCAAAGACCTCGCCGTTTCTCTGATCGGATTTTCCCGTGATCTGCCGGGAATGTTCATCCCCGGAGAGGCCGAAGGCGGCACCGCCCAACGGCAGTTGAAAGCCGAGGGCCACATCCCTTTTATTGGTGGCATGCTGAATCCGTGCCGGGGCATTGCCATCGGGATTGATGAGATAGCGGGATTCCTCGCGCCGATCCAGCCGCAGGCCGCCGATGATCGTGCGATCGGTGGGAATGGCGGCCGGGTTCACCTGAAAAGGATTCGGTATCAGAAGAGACGTGACAGGCCAGGCTCGCTCCTCGACATTGTCTGCGAGCAGAGTTTGCGAACCGAGTAGACAGAGCGAAACGAAAGCCTTCATTGGCTTCATGGCCGGCCCTTCCTGGATAATTCATCCTTCACGCAAGACGCACAAACCATTTTAGCTGGTTTTGAGTCGGGTGAGGGCAGGAATTGATTCCAAATACGTCCGATAGGTTGTGGTATAGGTTGCGCCCAGGGTCAGCTCCAGGACCGCACCTCCGAGATTGCTCGGACTCAGGGTGAAGGAGCCGCCAGGTTCCTCGGCACCCGTTTCCCTGTTGATGCTGACCGTCCGCAGGTTGTCATCGGTGACGCCAACCGCCCGTCCCCCGAGAATGCCGCCGCCGACCATCAAAGCACCGCCCACAGGCCAATGATCGCGACCGGCGCTATTATTCACTTTGGGAGTCCGTCCAAAATCAGAATAAATGACGATCAGGGTATTGTCGAGCTGGTTGGCCGCTCTCAGCTCGGCAACAAAGCGGCCCAGAAGATAATCGAAACTTTCCACGATGGGTTGCATCGAACGTTCCTGGCCGGCATGGGTATCAAAACCACCGACACCCAGGTTCAAACAGGTGACGAGATTGTTCTTCAGGAGCTTGAGCGACAGAGCAAAGGAATCCCGCATGCCGTTGTTTACTGTCATCGGGGCATTGACAGTAAAGGGCGAACGGTCATCGTTGGTCAACTCCAGCTTGCTGCCCACATTCTCACTGAACTGGGTCTGAATCTTGGAATGGGCCGAAGCCACGGCATTGAGCCGATCATGCTCACCGGTTCGGGCCCTGGCCCGTTCGATGGAGCTATTGAGATAGTTGAGCACCAGCATCTTCTGCTCAAGGGCGTCGCTGCTTTCGGGGTACATGGACCGATAAAGGTTGAGGTTTTGCGCCCGCACCACGGAGACAGGACTGAGGAGTCCACGGTCGATCTTCGTGTTCATCCCACCATTCAGCTGAATGATGGGAATGGTTGCGCTGCTTTCACTGGCCACGATCGCAGGAATGGATGCGGCGTTCACGTTACCCGAGTTGCTGAGCACACCGGTATCCATATACACGGGTCCGGCGTCATGCGAGGTCGTTCCCATATTCAGGCCTCGCACGACCACAACATCCTGCCCCATGGCGGCCGTATTCGTGAGCCAGCGCCCGATCCTGTCCGTGCCACCCGCCAGCGTTTGCGCGGCACCCCAGTCGTACATCATGTCGATGCCGGACGTGGAGGAGGGTTTGGGATCGGTAATTTCGAGAATATCCCAACCACCGCTCATATTGATCCATACCAGGCGGCGCTGAGGAGGATACAGTCCGGCCCCCAGAGCGCGAGCTCCTGGCAGAAATTGCGAGGCCATCAGGAATCCTGCCATATAAGTGCCGCCGAGCAGCAGCTCACGCCGGGTCAAATCCGGCAGCTGCGCTGGATGACAGATGTGTCCATGGCCAGGACCTTTGATGATGCTTTCCTTGAGAGCCTGCTTGTCGATTTTCTTTTTCATGGATCCTTCTCCAGCCAACAGGTGACCGCATCCTTGAGATTGAAAACCTCAGAATTCGCAGGTCCTGGAGGCATAATGCCGGAGGCCATCATTTGAATGGCGATGGCCCGTATGGGTCGCCACTCCTCTTCCGTCCTCAGGGGCTGACGACCGCCGGAACCGTTGTGACAGCCCGTGCAAAGATTCACGCGGGACTCGACATCACCGGCAAAGGTATAGGCCCGATCCTCACAAGTCGTGGCGGTGGTCGGGAACTCGCCGAGCGGCGGATCATGCAAAGGATCGGTCGCAATCCCATCGCTGCGCGTGCCTTCCAGGAAAGCGGGATGCGTGCTGATCGCATAAACCAGCTCACGGAAACTGTAATTGGTGGTCAGGAAATAATCGGTGAGTTTGGTGCGCAGACTTTCCTCATCCATATAGAACTTGCGGCCCATGAGCCACTTCCAAACATTTTGCACGGTGCAGGTGGCAAAGGCCTTGTCGTCACGAATGATGTTGGCAAGATCCGCAAGGCTCGTCCCGGTTTTACTATTAAAGGTGGTGGAGACGGTGGCCTGAGCGCCGCTATAGAGCTGCCCACCCTCACCCCAGACCAGAAAGAAATCGGCCAGGGGATCAAGGACGTGATGGCAGCCCGAACAGCCAGGAGCCTCACGCAGGTTGCCGGGATCCTGAGGGAACACACGAGGGAGATCCGCGGTGAATTCCCGACACAGAAGACGTTTATACAGCTCGTTGGCTCGCGTCCGATTTTTATCGTAACGACGCAGCCAGCCGAAGGTGGAAAGGATGCCCGCTGAACTATAGTCATAGCCCGAGGTTTTCAGGAGACGAAACCGTGTATCGAGGAAGGCCGTGCTGCGCACGATGTCCACGACCTCTTCACTGAGGTTCAGTTCATCAATCTTGAAGTGATGGCGCTGCCCATAAAAATGCGCGACGGCCCCATCCACGGCTGTGAGTCCAGGTTCCAGAACCTTGGTATAAGGATAGTTTTGCACCACCACCGCCGTGGCCAGGCCTGCGGCCTGACGGCTCAGGGATTTGATCACGGCATAGCGGGAGTCAAAGGTTTCCGTGGTGCCGAGTTCGGCATTGCGGGCTTCCTCTTCATTCGGGCTTTCCACAAAACACGAACTGAGATCCTGCCCGCAGGCTTTCACAATCGAAGGACAGGCCCAGGCGACAATGCCGGGATACCAGAAAACGGAGACCGGTTGTTCCGCGGCCAGAGGGCAGCCGGATCCGAGGCGGGAATCCTGGTTGCTCGCCCAGATGCAGCGGAAACGGCCGTTATTGCCATCGAGGCGACCGCAGGTGATGCTGGCAAATTTTTCCTGTTTGCCATCGATGTCGTCGCGCAAGAGTTCCTGCAGATATTCATCGGGAAGGCCGACCCCCAGCACGCGCTCATGATAACGCAGCACAGAATCATAGAAGCCATCGCCATCGAGGAAGGTTCGCACGGCGGTTTTATAAGCGGCATCCGAAACGGCGTTCGTCGCGAAATCCTGATCGGTCGGCATCGTTCCGGTCAAAAGATACTGGGCCCGCCTCAGAGCGGCCGGAAGGTCCTGGGCAGCCTGCACGGTGCCGCTGTACAGTCCCAGCAGGAGAGTGGCGATAAAAATTCTGCGCATGATGGTCATAACAGCAAAGCCTCCGCATCGAGCAGCAGGGTGGCACAGACCGGAATATAACTGGCCTGGGTCACACGCCCATCCACCAGCGCTGTCTGCAGAATTTCGTTGAGCTGAGTCAGGGCCTCGTCTGTGATTTGACTCGACGGCAATCCAATGAGGCGCTGGGCCAAGAATCTGATGTTGGTCGTGGTGTCCGCGGGATCCGCGGGCAGTATGGAATCCCAACCGGCATGCTGCCATTCATCGGGATTCACCAGCCCTTCACAGATCTCTTCCGCCACTTTTAATTCCGCGAGCAGGGAGGTGGCATCATAACTCTCCTGGGGCACGATCGCGAAGTTATCGCTCGCGCCACCGAGCAGCATGCGGTAGGCCTCCACGCGACCGATTTCACGGGCGACGACTGAGCCCTGCTCCCGATACTGCAAAAGGAGCTGACGGACGAAGGTATCAGGATCCGGCCGCACGCCGGCAGGGGCATGGCTTGTGGTGATGGCATGAACTTCAGCCAGGGCCGCTTCATCCAGGCTGCCGGCTTTTTGTCCCAGGGAGGCACCCAGGACTTCGGCTGTGCTGGTCTCGCGGGTTCCGGAGTTCAGGCTTTTCTTTCTGAAGACATAACAGCCAGGCAAAATCTGCCAGACCAGGGCCAGGATCATAATCCTTACCCAGGGTACGCTTCGCGGGCGACGCACACGCAGGCCAAACATAGGAGTCCCTCCACCTCAAGTCATTCGGCAGATCCCCTGACATATTCAGTTCCCTGAGTTACTTCTTTGATTTCTACGTTTTGCGTATGGTTAAAAATTGGATTGGATTCCAGCAATTCCGCCAATTCCGAACAATTTATACCGGGCGTTAAATTCCGGTATGCTTTGCCCGTCGGTACCCTGAACGCCGATGAGTCCGCCGAAAACCGGCACCCCGATATTGGCGGTTAGCTTCAGCTGAAGCCCCAGCATGGGGATGGTATCCATGGACACGTTCCGATTGTCAGCATAGGAGAGGCTTTTGTAGATCAGCGTGGATTCGAGGTCCAGTGCGCCGGACAGGGGAAAGAATCCGGCCAGCTGGACCCGGAAATAATCCTCCTTCACGGTCGCGCCCCGATCGGTGCGATTGCCGCCACCGCTGGCTTCAATGGCAGCGAATTCCCCAAAGATCAGACCCCATTTCACCTTGGTCCGCATGAAGATGGCAATGGTGGTGGGATCATAGATGCGATCCTCGACCACAAAGGTCGATTCATCGATGCTCGTGCTTTTGGTCACATTGCGCTTTTTTTCAGCTGCAGCCTTGAAGGAAAAGCCACCATCAAAGTTTCCGCCATGCTTCACAACCACGAGGTGTCCGTAGGAAGCGCTCGCGGCCTCGTACTTGTCGGTCGCGGTGAAGAGGGCGGATTCGGATTTCGCCTCGAATTCAGTCACATGGTAGCCATCCACGCCGAGAACAAGGTCCAGCGCATTCTGCGTGGCATAAACGAACTCCAGCCGCGGCTTGGCCTCCAGCCAGGTGGATTCCGTGACGATCACCGGCGTTTGCTCGCCCTCCTCCTTGCGGTAGTTGACCAGGGCGGGAAGCGTCAGGCGGAGGGAGGCATTGCTGCCGATCGCAAACTGCTGCATATACTTGACATAATTGATCACATTGCGATCAAAGGTCCGGGTTTCGGTGCCGCTGGTTTTCACGGAACCGTCGAGCAGTACGGATTTGGCGACAGCTTGAAAACCCGGCGTCCGTCCGAAGACAACGGCATCGCGGCCGATGGTGTCTTCATACAGCACCTCATAGGTAAACGCCTGCGCGGATCCTGATGCCAGAAGACCTGCAAACAAAAGCCGTCGGGACCAGGGCGATGGACCGGGCATGATGCATTCCTTTGTTGACTGTCGCAAATGGGGCCTCCCCATTTTAAACTGTCACGGAATTGGTTCCCAGTCCTTTCCCATCAGCGAGAGTGAAGTCTGGCCGCGGAAGGTGTTCTTGCCCGCATGGACAAGAAAGCGGGCGCGTTTGGCAAATTCCAAATCTTCGATCACATCATGAAAGAACATGATCTTCTGCATGGCTCCACCGTCCGGAATCACCATCACAGAGGTATGCTTGGGCTCGCCGGTGGCGCGATCCTGGAGAAAGCGCACGTTTTTGACTTCGCCTTCCATGCAAAAGAGCGGCTCCTCGAATCCATGACCAAAGGGTTTCATGTGTTCGAGTTCATAGGCAAGGTCCAGATGCAGAAGGTGCCCGGGCACCTCGCAATCAAAATGGACCTTGCTGGTCCAGATATCGGGCTCGATGACCTTGATCTGCTGCGCATATCGAATAAGAGCGGTGCGAATCGCCTCTTCATTCTCGCGTTTGAAGGTAAAACCACCAGCCGCGCGGTGGCCGCCGAATTTTTCGAAAAGATGCCCGGCGGCGGCCATGGCATCGGTCACATCAAAACCCGGGATGGAACGTGCCGAACCCTTGCAGACTTCCTCCTGCCGCTCAAAGAGCCAGGTCGGGCGCCAGAAGGTTTCCGCGATCTTGCTGGCCGCGATGCCCACCACTCCGGTGTGCCAGCCTTCAGAACCCAGAAACAGCACCGGCTCGTCCGCATGCTGCCTGGCCAGAACCTGCGCTTCGCGCACAATGCGGTTCTGGATCAGCTTGCGTTCTTCATTGCAGGTATCCATGAAGCTGACCAGGGCCTCCGGCTCATTATGAATAAAGGCATGAATCACTTCACGGGCATGATGCAAGCGTCCGACGGCGTTGATTCGTGGACCGATGCGAAAGCCCACATCCTTTTCATCCAGGCCTTTATTCAAGGCGCAGGCTTCCTTCAGACGCTTCAGCACCTTGCGCTCGCTCTTCAGGAGAGAGCGCACGCCCATGTTCGCCAGTTTATGGTTCACCCCGTTCAGCGGCACCACATCACAGATCGTGGCCATGCCGACCAAAGCGAGAATATCGTTCCAGGCCTGGGCGGACACAGCAAACTGTTGAGCTATCTTGCGCAAAAGGACAAAGGTGATCCCCGCCCCGCACAGTTCCTGATATTCGGGACTCGGATGCATCTTCGGATTGAGAATAATGCAATCCGGCATCTTTTCCGGTTGAATCTTATGATGATCGGTGCAGACAAAGATGACCCCGCGCTCTTTACAGTAGGCGGCCTCGCGGTTGGCCGTGATGCCGGTATCCATCGTGATGATCAGATCGGCTTTCTCATCATCGATCAAATGCTGGACGGCCTGCAGGTTGAGGCCGTAGCCCTCCTCAAAGCGGCAGGGGATGTACCACGTGAAGTTCGTAAAGCCGATGGCCTCAAAAAACCAAATCCAGCTGACACAACTCATGGTGCCATCGACATCATAGTCAGCATAAAGGGCAATGCGCTTACCCTGGCGAATGGACTCGCTAATCACAGCGACGGCATCCAAAAGACCATAATCTCCGTACTGGAGTTGGTCGATCGCCGAAAATTGGCGATTTTGTCGAATCATTCGGGAAATATCGGCCAGATTGCGCGGACGCTCCGTTTGATGGGCTGACCACTTCTGAAATTTTTGACCCACTCGTGTGCCCTCCGGTACCGGATCATACCAGGGGCAGATTCTGCCTTCCACGGCTAAAGTTTTGCCGGGCGACGGCCGAGATGTTTTGCGAAAGATCATTATTCATTGCCTCGCAGGACGTGAGGTGACTGACTTTCAGGCTTAAAGGACAGGACGTCATGAAGGTGCAAACCATTCGCAGACCGATTCTCATGCTCTCGTCATTGCTCATCTCTTTTCTGCTCGTAGGTTGCTTTGGAGGTGGAATTGATCCCACCGAAGACCCCGTTCAACCCGGTGAAGAAAATGAAGCCGCCAACGTTGAAGAGGAGGAGTTCGCCGAGGACAACGCCATGATGAATGAAAACATGATGATGGAGAACGAGGGCAACTTCAGCAATGAAGATATGATGGGCGACAACATGGGCAACAACATGGGGAACAACCAGGGCAACAACCCGAACTTCAACCAGGGCATGAACGACATGAACAATGAGGGCTTCAATAATGTGGCCGAGGATAACTTTCTCAATGGCGACGATGCCAACTTTATGAACACCGGCGAGAATCAGGGCAATCTGTTCGGCAACAATCAGGGCAACATGTTCGGGAACAACAATCTTGGCCAGAATGGCAATAATGGCCTCGGCAACAATAATTTTGGGTTGAATGAGGGGGATCAAGGCGATGGTGCATTGATCAATGGCGCCAGTGAAGATATTCTGGAGTCACCAAATGTTAATATGGGCGCAACAGATAATGGGCTGGCGGAGTCAGATCCAGACAGCGTACTGGCCCCTGTTGCAGAAAATCCGACGGCGCCTGGCGGTGGTGGCGCTGCGACCGGTGGCGTTGTGCGTTATGTAACGCCCGGTGGATCGAAACTTTACGACAATCCGAATGGAACGGCCCTGCGAAACCTTGAACAGGGCGACCATCCGTTGGTTAATGAAGAAGGTGAATGGTCACGTACATCAGATGGTTACTATGTGCCATCTGCAACGCTCACCTCAGCTCCTATCGCGCGGCTCAAGCAGCCCAAGGAATGGAGATAGATCGATCAAAGTGCTCCCGGCTTTTCTGGGTTGACACAGCTGGAATTTGCTGGTTCCCTTGTCGACTTCAGAACCTGTTGGGTTATAATGGAATTTCAACTCAAAGGAGGGAACTGGCATGTTCAAATTGCGCAGCTGCGCAGTGGCTGCAATTCTATGCCTTCAGCCCGCATGTAACCCGTCTCAAAATCGTGACAGCATTCAGCCACAACCTGTGAGCCCAGCTGTAAAAACCAGCAAGGTCGAAGCTCCGGCTGTTTTCGTGACCCGGCATCAGGTCGAAAAAGGCTCCAGCATATATCAAACGCTGAAAAGCGAGGGTCTTAATCCGCAAACCATCCTGGAGCTCGTGAAAGCCGCGAAGCCCATTTTGCCTTTGCAGGACGTCGCCTCGGAAACCGCCTTCGAACTCACCTGGGACGGGCCGGAGCGCAATACACCATTGAAATTGGCCTTGAGACACGCCGCCGACTCAAGCCTGGTAATAGAACGAAATGGCCCCGGGCTTGAGTGGACGGCTTCCAGGATCGAACATCCGATTACCGTCGTCCAAAAAACCTTTCACGGCTTCGTCAGCAATAGCCTTTGGGAATCTGCTGAATTCGTAGGCATGGATCCCACGCTCATCACCAGTCTGGCCGAAGTTTTTGCCTGGCAGATCGACTTCAACCGCGAAGTGCGACGCGGCGATCGCTGGCGCCTGACGGTGGAACAAAAGCTGGTCGATGACAAAACCATCGGCTGGGGCAATATCCTGGTCGCTGAATATGAAAACAATGGTCAGGTCTATACGGGTATCCGCTTTCCTGCGCAAGGCGAAAAAGCCTCGTATTATTTCCCGAACGGTCAAAGCCTGAAGCGCATGTTCATCAAAAGTCCGATCAAGTTTGGACGCATCACCTCGGGTTTTTCGCGCAGCCGCTTTCATCCCGTCCTGCACGTGCATCGTCCGCATAATGGAGTGGACTATGGTGCTCCTTCGGGAACTCCCGTGATGGCTGTGGGCAGCGGCACCATCGAGTCGATCGGCCGCAAAGGTGGATCGGGCAACATGATCAAGATTCGGCACAACGGCACCTATTCGACCGCGTATCTGCATCTGAAGGGTTTTGCCACCGGTCTGCGCAAAGGTTCGAACGTGGAGCAGGGTCAGGTGATCGGTTATGTTGGTTCCACCGGTCTCGCCACCGGACCGCATCTCCACTTCGCCTTCTATGAAAACGGTCGTTATATGGATCCACTGGGCCTGCGCTTCCCATCGGCGGACCCGGTTGCCAAAAATCAGCTGCCCAAATTCAATCAGCTCGTGCAAAACGCGCTGCGCACGCTTCCCGACTGGCAGCTGGCTCAACAGGATACGCCGTCAGGGGATAAGCATCCGACGGATGACACGCACACCGTTCTGCGCTAAACGCTTCGCCCGCAAGCCTGCTCCTGCAGGCTTGCTCGTTCCTCTCCTCCTCGCCTTTTACAGCTGATGTTCCTGCGGCAGCATCTTAAAATCCGCTGAATTCAACGAAAATGATTTGTCCTGACTGAGCGGGGCATACAGATCCTTGCTGATCGGATACACGCTGTCGACGGTAATGCGAATCTGGTCATCGGCCTCCACAAAACAGGCAGCGGAGGCGACCGCATGATTGCGGAAGGATTTGCTGATCAGGGCGGGGGAAGGAAAGACCTTTTGCGGATAAGGTGGAATCCGTCCCGTGGTCGGTACAGTAATTTCGACTCGCGGCAACTCTCCGGCCGCACACTTCACCGCCTTCAGACAGTCGCCTGCGTTGGTGAAACCCGGTCCTGTAAGCTGCGCACTGAGATCGGCATAGCCGGAAAGTTCGGCAGGAACGGGTCGGCAAACGGTGGCAAAGCGAATTGTATAGGTTTCATCGGCTGAAGTCAGGTCACTCATATCCAAAGCCTGGCGTCGGGTCAGAGTGAGAACTTTTTGATCGGCGGACACGACCACGGGAACTAACACATCACGAAAGCGGAGATCCCGTTCAATCAGTTTCTGCAGCTGATCGTTCACCGTCCGAGCATTTTCACGGGCTTTGCCGACCGCTCGGCCATCATCCGCCTGGCGAAAGAAGCGGGCGCCGATGACCAGCAGAATTCCTATGATGGCCGTTGCGATCAAGACCTCAACCAGCGAAAAACCCTGAGTGTCCGATGTAGACCTCATGTTTCATTTTCCCATTGTAAAGGTATTGATGTGTTTTTTAATGGTCACCGTTCCGCTCATGGGCACAGCCCAGTAAATGGAATAGTAGACCCTGGCACCCGCGGACTTGTCCGCGCTGGCGAAATCCGTACAGGACATGTTCGCTCCGGTCTGCAGGTTCACGAGCTGCCAGCCTACTTCGGCAAACGCAAAGGGCGCATTCAAAAAGGAACCTGCCGGGGCCGCATCATCCTGTTTCATATTCATGCACAGATAAAAAATATTGGCATTCGGCTGGCTGGCATTCGCCGGCTGACGTGGACTCATGCAACGTTTGATGGCGGAGCGGAGCGGTTCCTGGCCGAACTGGGACTGAAGCGAATCACGGGATTTGCTGTCGAGGCCAGCCGCGATGAACTGCGGCTGCACGACATTGGTGCTGTGAGTGATCGTGGAGGCGTCAGATGATTTGGCCAGGCGGCGATCGGTGATCTGCCCGACGTAATCGAGACAACCGGGGGTGCTCGCGTCCACGTCCCGGATGATGGCGGAAAGTTCGGATACAAAGGCGTCATTAACATCCGTGATCGTGGCCGCGCTGTCCGCGCTTTTACGCGCCTTGAAGCTGGTGCTGCGGGCCTGAAAAAAGAGACCCACGCAAAGGCTGAGCAAAGCGAGGGAGACCAGCACCTGAATCAAGGAAAAGCCGGCCTCCGAGCCTGAAGATGACCGCAGATTCAGGGACATCGAGCCTCCTTATACGGCAATTGAATGCGGACCGATTCGGATTGCACAATGGCAGGCAGCGAACCTGCGGCGCGCAGACGATTCATCACATCGGTCATCAGAAGTGGGGAAACCGGCTGACCGCCTTTGGCCATGGCGACCTCAAGCCGCTTTTGACTCGACTCCAGGGACTGCTGCGGATCATGAATCAAAAGGCGGTCGGGATAAGCAACCAGGAAAAGGAAAAAGTATGTCTTATTCCCGGGTTGATAGTCGCCTGCCGGGCGCCGCCCAAAACGAATTTCGTTTTGCAACGCTCCCAGCTCGCTCATCGAAGGTCGTTCCTGGCCAGCACAGCCCTCGCCTTTTCGGGCGCTGCAAAGGAAAAGGCCCATCAGGTTGCGCTCCTCCATCGGCTCCAGGACAAATTGCGTGGAAAAGCCCTGGCTCAGTTCCGTAAGGCTGACATTCTTTTGAATCGGTTTGATCTCGCTGCGCGCATCCAACGGTTCCAGGCTGAGGACCAGTTGCGGATTTGAGCTGGCACGGAATTCCATATCCTGCCGGATGATATCAAGGTCACCCGGTATGCAGCCACGCGTAAAGGATTTCACATCCACTTTGAGGGCGGGCGGGCGCCCCTTTTCCTTGCGCAAGGGCACAGGTTCCAATCCAGCCGCGCGTTCGACCACAAGCTGCATGGCACGCTGATGTCCCGCCTTCTGCATCTTCGTGAGCTGCTTCTGATTTTCAATAATTTTTGGTTCGCCTGCCTTGGCGCTCAAGGTGGTGGCCGGAACCTCGGTGGGCGGACGCTTGAAACTCCAGACCACCAGCCCTGCGAAGAGAACGATACCAAGGGCGAGGGGAAGCTTTGAAGAACGTTTGCCCGCGGCACGCCCTTTTCCGGGCGTCCGGGACACTGGCTTTTTGGGGCGCGATGATTTCACGGCTCAAATTCATCCATGTTTGCAAGTCTGAAAGCTTCCAGCAGAGGACGGCTCTGCACGCGCTTCTGAAGAAAAAGATCTCCTGACATTATACCATTGGCGACCACCATATGCGCAGCTTCCGTGTAAGCATCAGCCGCCAATTCCAGGTTAAAGACATCATCATCATACTTTTGGGTCTCTTTCACCACAGCATCCACCGCAGCCCAGCGACCATCCTCGGATTGGATCAGGTCACCTACTCGCAGCTGCGAGGCGGGAATGAGGCCGAGTGGCGTCACAAACGGATGCGTTTGCGTCACACGCACCGTGCGATCGCCCTGCACGATCTGATAGAGAGGTTTGTTTTCCGGACCTCGCACAACTTTCGCGACGCTGACTGCACGCTTCAAGAGAGGATTCCAAACCTTGTCACCGGCTTTAAGGCTCTGGATGGAAACGTCACGACCATCAGGGAGTCGTATCTGGGTATCTTTCGCAAAGCAACCCTCGGGTCCACGCGTCCCCACGGGTCCCACGTTTTGACAGTCATTTTCCGGATCGAATCCTATGTACACACCGCACTGATAACAGACGAAATGCTTGGGGCTGACGCTATTATAGTAATCCTTGTGCACGAGGCGGTCATCACAGAGGTTCGGATAGATTTCCCCAGGCAGATAGAGGCATTTGGAGGAACAATCTTTTTTCTTCTTGCTGCTGATCGGGTCTTCCACCGGGCTGGTCGCAATCGGATCAGGAGCCGGGGCGGGAAAGTCCAGGGTCAGTGTCATGCCGAGGCTGATCTTGGTACCATCGACCTGTGATACCAGAGCCTCAAGGATATTGTTTCCTGGGACCAGGGGTAAAGGACCCAGCAACAGCTTTTGAGCGTCATCGATGCGATTGGCCGCCGTGAGAGGATAGGAATTTGTTGCGCCAAGTGTTGTACCGTTATTCAAGACTTCGGCATCCGTGACGACGTTGTTGCACTCCAAATAAACCTCGGCAGCCGTGGTGGGAACGGGCAACTCAAGATTGGTGGTCGGCTTCTTGTTGTTGGGATAGACATTTCCCGCAGCATCCTTGGCATAAAATAAACAGGTGGACGGAGGCGGAGGCGCCATGGCCAAGAGAGCCTTGGTTTTCGATTTCTTGTTGCTCGTTGAGCCTGTCCCGGGGCTCGTGCTCTCCGCCTCGACATAAACCCCTTCCACGAGGTAGTTGTTGCACTTCCAGCCCAGAACCTTGAGCTGCGTGGTGGCATTTGTCGTCACCGCCGGCGCATTGCCCTGACTCAGCTGATTGAATATGGCATCACCACTATTTTGCAGGCGATCCTGAGTCAGCGTCTGCACGGTGATGGACTGCCCCGTGGACTGCCAGTTGAGGCCGTTGGCCGCCGTCAGCTGACGCCCTTGCTCACAGATGAAATTCGCAGGAATATAGGGGTCCAGGCGTACCGGTGCAGCCAGCTGAGGAACATCGCCAACGAGAAGCCGCGCGGCCTGCTGCAGAGCGGAAACGTTCTGCTGCCCCATATAATTATTGCGGCTTTCTTCGCGGACCTGCGACACTCGATTTTTCACATTGTTCATCTCGCCCTGGGCCAGGAATAGCGAAACGCCACCCACGAGTACCATGAGCGGTGCTGCTATATTGCCCTGTTCACTATCGAAGAGCTTTACCATAAGTCAGCTTCTCCAGGTTGGACTCGTGTGATTGATCTTTTTATTGATCGGCACGAAAGCCTGGCAAGAATCTCATAACCCATATTTTATAAATATATTCCAAATGTTACCGTCAATTAATTTTCGGCCCGACCCTCCTTGAAAGAATTCGGGGTACGTCCGAACGTTGGGCCTGGCAATTTCGGGTGGCAACTTCCGTGGAACTTCGTTAGAGCCTAAGAAAACCTTAGAGGGAGCCCCATCATGCAGGACATCAAACAGCAACAGGCGCAGATCATCGAAGACTTCAAGGCTGGCAATCAAAGGTTTCTGGCCGGAATGTCGATCCATTCCTCCCGCGCCTCTTTAATGAAGTTGAAGGAGTATGCCAGGGTCGGTCAGTCGCCCAAGGCTGTGGTGCTGTGCTGCTCGGACTCGCGGGCTCCGGTGGAGATGATTTTTGATCAGGATCTTGGGGACGTTTTTGTGATCCGTGTGGCCGGCAATATCGTGGCTCCCTCACTGGTCGGCAGTGTGGAGTTTGCCGCGATCACCTTTGGAACACCCGTGGTGATGGTGATGGGCCATACCCAGTGCGGGGCTGTCACCACCACTCTGCGCCATATTCAGACCAAGGAAGCCCTGTCCAGTGAAGGGCTGAATGATATTGTCAGTCGCATCAAACCCCATATCCATGCCATCGCCCGTATCCAGAATATCAGCGATGAGGAAAAGGTCAGGCGCGCGGTGGAGGCCAATGTCCGCGCGTCGGTGGGCCAGCTCTCGCATTCCAGCCGCATCATCGAAGAGATGGTGAACCTCGGCCGCCTGCAGATCCTTGGCGCAGTTTTGGATCTGTCCAGCGGTGTTGTCAACTTTCTCGAAGACTAAAGCGTAAAGGCGAAGCGATCGATCAAGGCACCCGGCAGCCGCAGACTATGCGTCGAGCGGCTGTCATAGGTGCTGCTGCTGAGCAGCAATTCACTCTGATCGGTGAGTCCAAGAAGGTTTTCGCCGAGCATGCGGTAGAGCGATTCATCAAAGCGCATCACATTCACCGGACCCTGGATGCTTCCATTCTGCACTCGGAAAGTGGCAAAGCGGGTCATGCCGGTCATGCGACAGGCTTCGGGATCCGAGAAATTCATATACCAAAGATTGCTGATATAAAGGCCGTCGCCCAACTGCTTCAGAATGGATTGCGAGTTAAGGGTTCCCGGCTGCAGATAAAGGGACTCCGGTGACTCCCCTTCATGCGCCCCGGTGGGCTCGAGCTGATATTCACGACTGCTGCGCGCCGAAACCAGAGCGCCCTGATGTTTGCCGCCTGTGATCAACGGAACCGAACGCGGTTTGGTAAAACCAAAGTCATCAAAATCCGGCGCCACACCACCGGCGACATCCTCGGAAAGGTGGATGGCCGGAGCCAGCTGCTGCTCACCCTCCACCAGACGCCGCAGCGGAGAAGCCTTGGTCCGCTGAGCTTTGACGCCGAATGCGCGCCACTCCAAAAGGCTCATGACTTCCGCCAGAGCCATCGGTGTTAAATACACACGATAAGCTCCGGGCTTGATCGTCACCGCTGGTTTTTTCAGATATTCGAGCTGCTCGCGGCAGCCTTGCATTTTACTCTGCAGCGTCCGGTCATCCCATTCGAGTCCTGCGTAGTTGGCTTTCACCGCCTTATCCGCTTCGTGGTAGACGCTCCAGTCGAGATTGAAATTGTAGTTTTCATACCAGTTCCGTTGACCCAGGCTATTGGCAAAGCCCCGATAGATGCCACCGGCAGCCTGAATGCCGACAAAATCCAGACCACGAGTTTCACGCCGCACCGCGTCCGTCCATTGCTCAATGGAAGGCAGACGATTTTTTTCCAATCGCTCACTCGACCTTGGTTCACGGTTCTGCAGAAGATAGGGATCCGCCGGCAGATGCGGAATCATCCCGCGCAAGGAACCCAGCGTGGAGGCAACGCGCGACGCGTCCTCGGTCATCTGCCCGGTCAGTGTCAGCTCACAAAGGGCATGCCTTTGATCGTGAATCAAGCGCACGAGAAGCCGATCATGGTGCACCTTGCCGATCTGTCGAACCTTGCCCTGATTGAAGCGACAGAATTCGGAATCCTCGCCCTGAAAAGCCAGGATCAAGTCCTCGTCCCGATGCAGACTGCGCTCCGCCTTGTCCATCAGTTCGTAAAAATAGGCCTTTTTCATCCCTCGCCCCCAAAAACTTCCACCGCTGAAAAAAGGCAGGCCGGCGAGGCATGACCAACCGTAATTGCCTGATTTGGCTCACCTTTTCCGCAATAGGCCGTTCCCAAAATATCGCTCGTCCCCTCGTTTCCAACCATCGTCAAATTACGCCAAAAGTTGGCCGAAATTCCCCGATAGTTGGGCTTCCGCACGACCCGCCCGAGCCTGCCGTTTTCTATGAGACGCGCATATTCACAACCGAACTGAAACTTGTTGCGGGAATCATCGATCGACCACGAGCAGTTGGTTTGCATGAAGATACCGCGTTCGACAGCATGCACCATGGCGTCCATGGAGTGAGGACCTGGCTCAATATTGAGATTCGCCATGCGGTCGATGGCCGGCCGGTTCCAGGAAACGGAGCGGGCATTGGCCACACCGGGAAGCCCGGATCTTTGCTGGGAGAGCTGTCCGCCCAGACCCGCGACGAGCAAACCGTTTTTGATCAAAAAGGTCTTCTCGGCTCGGGTGCCTGTGTCATCGAAATGATAGGAGGCGAATTCATGATCGCGGGTCGGATCAAAGGTCACATTCAAATGCTCGGAACCATACTGGTAGGTCCCGAACATTTCCGGCCGCACGAAACTGGTGCCGGCATAGTTGCGTTCATCCCCCAGAATGCGATCGATTTCCAGCGGATGACCGATCGATTCATGAATCTGCAGGATCATCTGATCAGGCGCCAAAAGCAGGTCCATCACACCGGTCGGACAGTTTTCTGCATAAAGAAGCTCAAGAGCCTCCTCATGAATTTGCCGGGCCGCCGCGCGATAACCGATATGATCAAGCACCTCAAAGCCACCCTGCCGACAGGCGGCGTGACCATTCAGACTGCGCATTTCCGTAACACCCTTGTCATGAACAGTCACACCCAAAAGAGGATTGATCATATCAAAGGTCTGTTCGATATCCGTACCCACGGAATTCACAAGGCGCATGTGCCAGCGCCTGAAATGCAGCTGCGCCTGATGATCAACAAAACGCGCATCATTGCGTTTGAGATCGCGGCAAAGTTCCCGCAGAAGATCAATGCGATCACCGAGGGGGACCTCATCCCAGGATTGGCGAATGGGCGATTGATAACGTCCGATCTGTTTTTGCAGAGGATCCGCCGCATAATGGGTCACCGACCAGCCGCGGCTCAGTTCGGCCCGGCGTTTCGCCGTTTGAAAGGCCTGTTCCACCCCGGCGCGTGACGTATCAGCGGTGGCGGCATATCCAGCCGCTCCGCCCTGATAGACGGTCAACATGAAACCCGCATCCTCGACGAGTCGCGGCGGTTCCACCACATCCTGGCGAACGGCCAGCTGTTCATGCGACCTTCGCATCCAGCGCAGTTCATAGAAATCGACGTCTGTCGCCAGGGGACGCAGGACCGCCAGAGCATCAGAAACCTGCATGAACTTATCCTTCCATTCATCAAGGGACCTTCCTGACCCATAGCAATTTGCAGGGGTCCCGTAAATGAGTCATAATTAAGGAGTCACCGCCTTAAAGGCTTTTCCTATGCATGCCTTGCGAAGCATCAGCGCTATTTTTCTTGGTCTCGCCCTTATGCAGACCGGCTGCGGGCCGCAGGGTGAAGTCGCGCGCGTCATACATCCTCCGCTGAACCTTGGCGGGCGTGAGGCCCGGGATCCGTCGGCGAAAACCATAGCCTCATTTCAGAGAACCCGGCCGGGTCTGCCGCCGCGCTGCCGTCTTGAAGTGCGGGTCAAGGACACCTTCTGCATCAGCTGCGATGAAGGGGGCACCGATATCGAACGCTGCTATGCTTTTCGCGGTGTTTTTGATGAGGTCGGAAATTGTGTTCATTCGACCGAACATATCAAGTGTCTGAATGTCACACCTCCCTTTGCGCTGAATATTGCCCTCAAAGGTTCCTTGGAAAAAAGCCTCGTGGAGAACACCCGGATGTGGCAGGAGAGTCTGCGGGCGATTGCCAAACCCGAGCTGAATCCCGAGCTTCAGGCCGCTTTGGAACAGGGAATGGAACAGACCGGACAGCTGGTCGCGGTTCTGGTCAAGGCCGGCAAGCCACCCCAGTGGATGGACGAGGCCCTGCCGCAACTCACGCCACCTTTGAAAAAAGCCGTCGCCGCGCTGCAGCAGCAGAAGGAAGCCGGTCAACTGAAACTGCTCCAGGTCCTGCAGGTCAGCCGCCAGATTCTGGAAGTCAGCGGCACCCCCGCTACCGTTTTGCCTTACTGGGAAGCCCTCAGCGTGGAAGGGCTGGAGGAGCCGCGGGAGGTGGAGGAGTAAAGGCTCAGGCTTGCGTTTCCGCCTCGGCCTTCTTCCTGTAAAACTCCTGAATGCTCGGCATCAAAGCCGTCACCACGTCATCCACCGACCGCACGAGAACGATCTGGTCAAAATCCTTGCGGTCCATCAGTTTGCGGTCCAGCGGATATTTTTCCATCCAATCCAGAAGACCTTCCCACATGCCACCGAGCAGAATGAAGGGCCTCGGCGCGATATGACCGACCTGCATCAGCTGCCAGGTGTAAAACAATTCCAACAGAGTTCCGATGCCGCCAGGGGTCACCACGACGGCGTGGCTGATCCGCATGAATTCATCCAGGCGCGATGAAAAGCGGCGATGATGGTACTTCACATCGAGATGGGAATTCGCATCGGTTTCAAAGGGCAATTCGATATGCAAACCATAGGAGCGGCTCTGATTGCTGCCCTCTTTTGCTCCCACATTGGCCGCTTCCATCAGGCCTGGTCCACCGCCGGTCACGATATCAACACCCTGCTGCGAAAGCTTTTTCGCCAGTGCATAGACCTGCTTGTACTCGTCGGTGTCCGGCTTGATCCGGGCCGATCCGAAAATGCTCACGCGATAAAAGTCACTGCCGATTTCTGTGACGAGGCTATCGAGATCAGCGACGATTTCATTGAGTTGCTGTATTTTTTTACTGAGAAACTTACGAACGCGTTTTGGTTCTACCGCCATGCAGGAACTCCTCAAGGCCATGCAATCCATCAGTGTCCAGGTTAGCAAACTGGAAACGCGGAAGGATAGAGGATTCTGGCGTTAGCTCCAGAACTCGGTACGTCAACTAGGACGAACAATCCGCTGCCCATCGAGGACTTCAGGCGGCGCGTCTTCACCTGATTTTTTAGGCAGCTCGTGGCTCAGATGCAAACCGCGGGTCCCAAACAGCGCATCCCAACGCCGCACGATAACCTCCAAGGGCAGACAGAGCAAAAGAAGCAGGGCCCAGCCTGTGGAAAAGACCCAGTAGTAGTCCGGAATCACCTTCTGCTCGGTGCGTTTGATGGCCGTGAGATCGCCGGTAACCTTGGACAGCCAATCCTGGATTTGCACCGTTTCCTGCTCGCTTTCCAGTTCAACCAGAGCCGCGCCGGTCAGGGTCTGCAGCTGACTCAAGCGATTGAAGGAACCTTCCATTTCCCGATCGGCGAAGACCTCGGGCACCACACCATAGATCGAGGCTTTGACCTGACCGAAGGCCGGATGGGCCCCTTCAATATTGAGTTCACAGGCTAGACCACTGGCCAAACGGGTCGGCAGGGAACCGCTCAGCACCCACTGATCCCCGCTCACCATCTGTCGCAGAACATCCTTCGAGGGCACGACCTGACCGCAGACTCGAAACTGCCAGTCGCTGCCTTCATTGATAAAGCGTGCGGCCGGACCCCGCACCCGCACGGACCAGGGCGTATAGGAACCCTGCGTTTGCAGACTGAGGTCCTGCAGCCAAAGGGGTCTTTGCATCTCCTCACGCAGGAGCCAGGTCATCGCCGAGCGCAGAAAACTGTGATAGGTTTCACGCGATCCCTTGGGGCCAGGATTCATCGCGAGCTGCCAAAGGGAATCGGAAAAGAGCCAGATCGCGCGTCCTTTGCCTGGATAGGAGGCTGCCGCCAGAAGACTCTCCCGACCATCCGCAGTTTCCGCCATCAAAAGAGGCGTCACGCCCTCCTCCTGAAGCTGCACCTGATCGAGTCGATGCAGGCCTTTGAAGGAATCCTCGGGTGACAGATTCAGATCAAGTTTGATCCAGTCTTCAAAAACCGTGGCCAGCGTGCGTTTTTCGCGATCAGGTTCGGCGGCCTTGATGGTGAAGCGCAGATCGGGATCATAAGGCACGGCCGGTGGGTTCAACCAGTCGCTGACATTGTCGTTGCGCGGTGCCACGCCTGGCGTTTTAAAGGGCAGCAGCGTGGCCAATGGCGAAGAGCTGAGATCGAGTTCATGCAGAGCGCGAGGTCCCCCGATAAAGAGCAGGCCTCCGCCATTCATCACGAAGTCCACCAGATTTTTTTGATAAGCGGGTTCCAGAAATTGATAGAGCGAAAAGTTTTGAATGACCACGGCGCGGAAGTTCGGCAGTTCCTCATTGAAGAGACGGTCCACCGGAAACGGAATCAGACTCAGTTCACGTTCATTGGTCAGCTGCACATCGGTGGGATCACGCAGGATGAAAAAACTGATCATGTCATACTTGGGTTCGGACTTCAGATAACGCCGGACAAAGCGCCCATCCCAGCTCGGTGAGCCGAGAAGATGCAGGATGCCGATCGTATTCGGCAGGATCTCCAGACTTTTATAAAGGGTGTTGTCCCAGATCGTGGATTCATTGCCAACCGGCAGCGCCTGCACCTTGATCAGATGCGTCCCGCGCGGCAGAGGCGGCAGAGGAATGGTGACCGTCAGCTGCGATTCCCCGGGGCGGAAGGTGACATTGAGCGAAGCCAGATTGCGGGCCAGCACCGAGGCCTGGAGTTGAACCGTCAGCTCCTGATCCAGACTTTTTCCACGCCTATACACAGTGGTTTCGAGTTCAATGTTCTTCTGATCGAAACCAAAATCCGGTCCACCCACCATATCGAGCCAGATGTTATCCTGCTCGGCATGCGGGCTCGCCAGGATCAGACCCCGCTGCAAACCTTCACGGCGTCCCATGTCCTTGAGCTGCTGGGGCCACGGCTGGTTGGGCTGCGAATCCCCACCATCGGAGAGAACGATCCAGGGATCGACACCCGTGAGCGGCAGCCAGCTGCGAATGCCGAGAGACAGTGGCGTAAAGCCCTCCCCCACCTCATCGGAAATTTCCGAGAGCTTCGTCTCCTGCAGACGGCAGGCCATCTGCCGACAGGATTCATCCAGACGGCTTAAAAGGTTTGTGGTCCGCAGCCGGGAAACCGGATCATTCATGCTCGCGGAATCATCGCGTAGTATATGAATGGTCTTGAGGCTCACCGAACTGGAAATCAGCTCCTTGTCCATCCGGGGAAAGACGGCGAGCAGAATGGGTGCGACCCAGCCCACCCGCAAAACAAAGGCCAGAAGACCCCGCTGCCAGCCGTAACGGCGAATCCACAGCCCAGCCAAAATCACAAGACCAACGCACACGGCGATAAAAAGTTCTCGAAAGTCCTGCACTCAGCGCAACCTCTGCATGAATTCCGGAGGCTGAAAGGCGTTAGCGCAGCCTTTTCAGAATTTCCGGAAGATGAATCTGATCCTTCTTATAATCCGTCGCCAGGGCCACCATCATCAGGTTGATGAAAACCCGCACCGCCTGCTCGTGCGTAAATTTTTCAAAGCAGCTGCCGGCCCCTGGCTCATTCAAAGTAAAGCGCAGGAAATCACCAGGCACCAGCACCATGGCAATCCGCTGATCAAAATGGAAACCTTCCCAAACCACATTGCCACACTGAGGCAGCGAGGCGAGCAGGTGAAAACTTCGCATGAGTTCATGATCAGGTGGAATGGGTTTCCAGGCGCCTTTGGGAATCGCTTCCAAAACAGCCTGTTTAAAGGCCTGTGAGCCGTTGTGATTCTCGACCACCAGAAAACCACCGCGCTGCAACCATCCGGACAACTCACCAAATGTGGTCTTGTCCATGGCTTCCAGAATCTGGGGACGATTGACCCAAAGCCAGGGCTGCTGGTACATGCTCCTCTGCACGCCGGGGCTATGGATGATCTGATTATCCAATTCGATGCTGGTCCGGCCCGCCACATCCTTGCGGAGGGAGCCAAGGCGCGGCGTGCTTGGATAACCGAGCAGATTGAGCTGCACGCCAGCTTCCGAAGGCTGCGGCCAGGTTCCCAGGGCCAGCAGCAGAATGAACCACCGCACGGACCACGGATACTTTTGCAAAAGACGCCGCAGACCACTGCCGATGATTTCCAGCCAGACGGCGATCACCAGAATAACGAGACAGAGATAAATCCAGGGCCGGGCATCGCTTTCCGTACCCGACGCCGCCTTCTCCCGCACCAGACCTTTGGTTCCAAAACTCAACTGCGGCGGCATCTGATCCGGAACGGTGCGGCGTCCGAGACTTTCGCCAAGCGGCACGTTGCTGAGTTTGACATCCGGATTTTCATAGGCCTGCGAAATATCCTCGATGCGCGGCCAGCTGATCTGCTTATCAGACCCGGTCGCATATTTTTTCCCGGTGGCCTGGAGTACGGCGCGGAGCATTAAGGGCAGTTGTCCATAACTGATCTGTCCAGCCCGTAGAGGATTCAAAGGTATGGTGAACGCGACGATCCGCAGGCCCAGCTCCTTGTTGCGCAGGGACATGGCCACCGCACCGAGGGGGCTGTCGATGTCTCCACCCAGCTGCAAAGCGCCGATCGACTGCAATATGCCAACATACTGATCGCGATGCTCCACGTTCTCGCAGTAGGAAGGTTTTCCCGTCAAAGGCTTCGGCGCCTGAGCCAGAGCCGCAAAGCAGGTGCAGATCCCATCGTAGCTGCCGAGGTCCTCACCCGGCAGCAGCCAGACCAGAGCATCCGAACGTCTGCGTTCCAGCGTGCTGCGTTCCGTCACGAAGGTGGGGCAGAAAGCCTGGACCGAAGCCGCAGGACCCACTTCGCTGACGATCAGCGAGGGCGCGGTCCAGTGATTGCGGTTCCGGTGAATCTGGTCGATCCTTCGGGTTTGATAGCCCAGCACTTCAAGACTGGTTTTCAGGTGAAAAATGGGATCCTCGAGAAACATTTCACCACGCGGTTTGGAAATGATCAGGGCATCTTCATTCTGCAGCTGCAGCCAGCTGCGGAATTCATTGTCAGGCAGAAGATCCTCAGGTCCGGCCGGCGTCACGGTCCAGACCAGGCTGGTGGCCTTGTCCTTTTGCTTTTTCTGCAGCTCCGCCAGAGCCAGGTTGACTTCCAACTCGAGGCTTTTCATGTTCGATTCAAATTGAAAATTCTGACTGATCAAGGCCTGCCCATCGAGTTCCGCTGTGAGACGGCCCTGAATCACCTTGCCCTCTCCCGTGCGGCGCAGCGTCACATGCCAGAGCCCGGTCGGGGCCGCACTGCCGCTGGCCTTCGGTTTGGCTTCATCAATGAAAATGTTGTCCATGGACTGCGGACGATCAGGCAAAGGATACCAGGAGATCTGCATCTTTTTTTCGAGATAACGCCAGTTGAAATCCTCCCAGCTGGCCAGGTCGCTGTCAGAGACAACAATCAGCTGATCGATATCGGAGAGTTTGCGCAAAAGACTTTCCACTGTCGCCCCGAGTTTCACACCGGCGCGATGAAAACCCTGGGCCTGAAGAATCGCGGCCACCCGTTTGATATCCGCGTCGAGGTAAATGGTCGGATCGGTGGTCGTGCTGTAGCTCAAACGCGCCTTGCCGTCCATCGCCTGAATGAGTTTCTGCGCTTCCGTTCCATAGGCGCTGGTGGTCATGCCCAGCGCATGCGAGGGACTCATATCAAAAAGGATATGAGTCCGCCGCAGATCCAGGTCATCCGACTTCAAAAGCGGTTCGGCCAGCTGAAAGCTATAAATGCCGAGCGCGATGGCAGCCACGAAGAAACAGATGAGCGGCCAGAGCGGTGGCGGAATCCAGCGGAATTTCGGCAGCACGGTGAGTTCAAGCGGAATCACACGTAAGATGGGCAGCCAGTAGCGGTCCTTCTGCCGCCGGACGATAAACCAGATCACAAGACCCAAAGCGGCAGTCAAGAGGGTCGCCATCATCATAGGACCGCTGCCCTGATTTCCCATCAACCGATCCTTTCCCCTGTAAGGGCGGCTTTAGCCGTATGCCAGGACTGTTCCAGGTGAAAAAGATAACGCTGGATGGAACTCGCATCATGCACCTGCAGATAATGCCGATGCACTTTGACCCATTGATGCTGCATGCTTTCCATCCACTGCGCGATGCCCTTCTGCAGATGCTGCTTTTCCAGGAGGATGTCACCCAGATATTCCCGATGCACGGGCGCTTCCTCGAAATAGGAATCGTCCGCCTGCATCCAGGACACATCCGCTTCCAGGGAGGAGAGAGCATGAATCCAGCTGGTCATGGGACCTTTTTTTTCGAGCAGCCACGGTGGAATCCCATTCAGGCCATCGCTGATCCAGATGAAAACATCGGATCGTTCGGCCTGCACAGCGGAGAGCGAACGGGCTTCCGTGGGCACCTTGTCAAAATCCTGGAAGGCATCCTTTTGCAGCTGTTCAAAGTGAATGGCCAGTTCCGTCGGTGAGCGCACAATCACCTGCTGCAGATCATCCTGCTGCAGGCGGTAAAGCTTCACATGATCACCGGCCTTGAGATACTGGTAACAAAGATGCAGCGCCAGGCGCCAGCTCAGCTCGCGCTTGGTGCAGAGTTGCCGGCCGATGGCTTTCAAGAGGCGTCCATCCGGCCAGTTCAAGGTCGGGCTATCCTCGACGAGTATCCGCACCCGACAGCTCGCTTCATCGAAATGTTCGCGAATCACCAGCTGTTCGGTCCGCGCAAAGGCCCGCCAATCGATCAGCTGCACCGGATCACCGACCGTATACCGTCGGCTGCTGGCCGGCATTCGGGTCGGGCGCATTAGATTCAGACGCTGACTGCCGTGAAAGCGCATGGTGCGGACCGGCTGCGAGCCCGAGGGATCAAACACATGATACGGAGTCAACTGACCCAAATGAGGAACCGAGGCGTGGCTCGGCATTACATCCATCCTTTCACAGCGAGATGGGCTGTTTCTTCGATATGCCTGAGGAGACTTTCAATGAAAACGTCCTCGGCATTCTGCTCGTTCTGCGCCTGCACCACGAGTTTGATCCGATGGCGCAGAGCCGGTTTCACCAGACGCCGCACGTGACGCCAGCGAACCGTATCCGAACCTTCGAGCAAAGCGAGGGAACGACAGACCGACAAAAGACTGATGCCGGCCCGTGGACCCGCACCATACCAAATCAAATGGCGGAGGTGATCCGGGCAGTTGGCATCCTGTGGCCTGGTGGCGCGTACCAGTCGATTGATGACACCGAGAAGTTCATCAGGCACAACGACCTGCTGTTTGGCATTGATTAATTGCCTGACCGTTTCCACGGACATGCGCTCTGCAGGAACTTCCATAGCCTGATCTCCGTGCTGTTCGCCCACCAGCTTCGCCTGCGCATGGGCCTGCAGAATTTTTTCTTCCGCGTCCTGGTCCGGATAATCGACCAGCGTATGCAGAAGGAAGCGGTCCAATTGCGCTTCCGGCAAAGGGAAGGCGCCTTCCGATTCAAAAGGGTTCTGCGTGGCGAAGACCATGAAGGGGTCCGGCAGGATATGGGCGTGCCCACCCACGGTACAGGTACGTTCCTGCATGGCTTCCAGCAGAGCCGACTGGGTTCGCGGCGAGGCGCGGTTGATTTCATCGGCCAGGAGCAGGTTCACAAAGATCGGCCCTTTGTTGAATTCAAAGGCCTTGCGTCCGGTCTCGGGTTCAATATTCAGAATATCCGAGCCGATGATGTCGCTCGGCAAAAGGTCAGGGGTAAACTGCACGCGACCAAATTGCAGGTGCAGATGCCTGGCAAAAACACGGACCAGCGAAGTCTTGGCCAGACCAGGGGCACCGGTCATGAGTATGTGTCCGCCTGAAATCAGGCAGCAGATGGCTTCCACAATCAAATCTTCCTGGCCAAAGATGGACTGGGACACGTCGCGTTTAAGGTCCTGCACCAATCGAGCCGCATGTTCCAGTGACATCTTTTGTTCTTGCATCGACGCCTCACCTTTCACGGAATTGCAAAATCGGAATCAGCCTCTAGTATCCTACCTCGGCCCTCCATTCCTCCACAAGAAGATGTCCCTTCCTGCGGCCCGCGGCTTTTCCTAAAACCTGTGGTCCAACCATTTCAAGTCTTTTACAGGAGTTTTCATGAGAATTTTCTTTCCGAATCCCGAAACCGGTGGAGCCGCCCTGGAATACATTGTCGTATCCGTCTTTGGGCTCTTGCTGGCGATCGCCTCGATTGCTTTTGTCGGAAACGCGGCCAAACAAAAGCTTGGGGCGATTGAACAGCAGTTGGGCATCGAACTGAAACTGGATGAACTGAATCCGTTCGACTGAGGCACTTTGATGGGACGAGTCTGGGGTCTTTTGCTGCTCACTTTTCTCGCAGGAGAAGGCGCCTGGAACTCGGCCAATTTCTACGTGTCGCTGCGTACGATCATCGCCATGCGTCATAAGCTACAGGTTCACCCCGATGCTTTTCGTACGCAGCTCTGCGCCGCAGAAAAACCCTACGAATCCAGGCTATTTTGGAATGAAGAGGGCCGTTGGGTGGACGCCTGTCAATCCACCCGCAAAACCGGCTCTTTGCCCCGTATCTGGCGCCTCGCCCATACCCATAATTACCGGATGCTTTTTCTGCGGGAGGTCCCTATAACCTTGGCTATCGTTATAAAACGTTGAGAGTCATATGTTCTTCATCGTATCCAAACTTACATTCGAACCAGAACCCACGCCACGTGATGCCAAGGAATTGGCCCAGCTCGCCGATAAACTGCGTCAGCGATTCAAGATCAGCATCCAGATTGTGGATGAATTCTATAAAGGCGGACAGGCAGGGATCGTGGTCGCCGCCGTGCATCGCGAGGAAATGCAGCTCAGTAACCTGATCGACGAGATCGCTGATGCCTGCGAAAATTCCGGCTACGGACGCATTCATTCGGAAAGCACGATTCTGGAAGACTTTGAATCGTATGCCACGGACATGGAGTGAGGAGAAACTATGGGACTGCTTGCAGGCAAACGCGGCATTGTAATGGGTATTGCCAATGAGCGCTCGATCGCCACGGCTGTCGCCCGGACTCTGCATCGGGAAGGCGCCGGGCTCGGCTTCAGTTTTCTGCCGGACACAGGCGAACGGAAACGCAACGAGGCGCGCGTTCGTCAGGTGACCGAGGATCTGAATCCGGCCATTGTGGCGTCATGTGATGTGACCACGGATACCGATATCGAAGCCTTCTTTGCTCAGGTCCATGAGACGATGGGTTCGATTGATTTTCTGGTTCATTCCATCGCCTATGCGCCGACTGAGGATCTGAAAGGTCCCACCTACATGGCAAGCCGTGCCGGTTTTGCCACGGCCATGGATATCAGCTGCTACAGCCTTCTCGCTGTGGCGCGTGCCGCCCGTCCCTATATGAACAAGGGCGGCGCAATCGTGGCCATGACCTACTTTGGTGGGGAGAAGGTCATGCCCGGCTATAACCTGATGGGCGTATGCAAGGCTGCGCTCGATGCGGCCGTTCGCTATGCGGCGGCGGAATTGGGTTTGGAAGGCCTGCGTGTGAATGCCATCAGCGCCGGGCCGGTGAAAACACTGGCGGCCTCCGCGGTCGGTGATTTCAAGAAAATGTTGGGACTCTATGAGCAGTCGTCGCCACTGCGGTCCAACATCACAGCGGATGATGTGGGAGCCGCCACCGCGTTTCTGTTGAGCGACTATGCGCGCATGACGACAGGCGAAATCCTACATGTCGACGCGGGGTATCACATCATGGGGACCGCTCAGTACTCGGAAACAAATCCTTCCTGATGAACTTGGAATGGCACCGCGGGCGGGTTATAGTGTTTGTATATAACGCCGGGTGTCGATTGCCATCTCTCGCGGCTGTTGCCTGTGAACGACAGGCACACGCGGCATCCCTCTCCTTTCAACGCTGCTGAACAACTTCATCAATCGGAAGGCCCAGTTCATCCATGCGCTATCGTCCGTCCCGTCTCTTTCTTGAAAATCTGCGAAAGCATCGACTGGCCTATGGTCTGGGCACTCTTGCGATGCTGATCACCAGCATTTCAGAAGTGTTTCTGCCGAAGTTCATTCAATGGTCGATCGAAGTTCTCACCGATAAATCCGCAGTGGATCCCCACGGCACGCTCGATCGCCTCGTGCTGGGGCTTGTGATTTCCCTGACCCTCGGCTGGCTCGGACGCGTGGGCTGGCGCCAGATCCTGGCCCGGCAAACGCACCTGGCCGGACATGAGATGAAGACAAGGCTGTGGTCCGTCCTCAAGGATCAGCCCCTCTCGCTGCTCGACCGCTATTCGCTCGGCGATTTGATGAACCGGGCGACGGCCGATTGGAACAAGACGCGTTTCATTCATGGTTTTACGATCGTTCTGACCTTTGACCTGATATTTTTCACCACGCTTTCCGTCGCCTCCATGCTGATGATTCATGTGAAGCTCGCGCTGCTCTGCCTTTGTGTGATTCCGTTCCTGCCCCGCTACATCATCCGCATCAGCCGCCTGGAATACACCTTTCATCAGGTGGCGCAGGAGCAGCTGTCCCTGCTTTCCGATCTGATTTCCCAGGCGGTCAAAACCGTCCGTTTGCAACGCGCCACCGCCAGTGAAAAGGTCTGGCAGGAGAAGCTGCAAAGCCACGCCCGGGAATATGCGGATCGCCAGTTCAAGGTCCTGCATGCCAGCTGGCGGATCTTCGTGCTTGGCGCTTTGCCGACGATCATTGCCTACGGCATCCTCTTTACCTATGGAGTGATGGAGGTTCAGGCGGGGCGGGTCAGCATCGGCGCGTTCATCGCTCTGCAGTCCTATGTGCTCCTTCTCCAGTCGCCGCTCTTCGAACTCGGATCGGTGATCTCGGAATGGCAAACCGGTTTTGCGAGCTATCATCGCATTGCCGAGATTTACAATCTGGAGCGCGAAACCAAACCGACATCCGAAGCCTTGGTCCACCGCTTCCATAATCCCGACGTGGCCGTCCACCTTCAGGACCTTTCCTATTCCTATGATCAAAACCAGAGCGTGCTGACCCACATCAATCTCATTATTCCCCGCGGGGAAAAGCTCGGCCTCATCGGCCCGATCGGTGCGGGCAAGAGCACGCTGGTGAATATCATCGGCGGTCTTCTGGAACATCATTCCGGACTGGTGCAGATCCATGGACTGAGTCTGGAGCAGGGGCAGCGCGATTGGATTGTGAAGCAGGTGACGATGGTTCCACAAAAACCCTTTCTCTTCGCCGGCACGATTCGCCACAACCTGTCCCCCATGGGTACCGCGGATGACGAGGCCATGGTGGACGCTCTGAAGACGGTTGAACTTTGGGATGATGTCCAGAAATTCATGGGCGGGCTCGACTGCTGGATTGGAGAATGGGGCATCAATCTTTCCGGTGGTCAAAAGCAACGCCTGGCCCTGGCTCGTGCGCTTCTCAAGCCCTCCCCGATCCTGATTTTCGATGACTGTCTGAGCGCAGTGGATTCGATTACCGAAGCCAGAATACTCAACCAATTGAATGCGAAACTCGCTGGACTAACGGTGATCTGGACGGCCCATCGGCTGTCAACGCTCCAGCTCTGTGATCGCATCCTGCGGCTTGAGGATGGACACCTGCATCGCGTGGAGCGGACCGAGACCCGCCTTCCTGAATCCGGACACCGCAGCCCACAGCCTCTCGATGCTGTGGTGGAGGTTTAAGTCATGCAGCCCCAACAGGATACGATTGAACAACAGGGTGATTTTTCCGCTGTGATTGCCCTCTTTCAACACAGCCACGGCATGCGCGGTCGCCTGTTCTTCTGCGTGGGCCTTGTGATCGCCTCCGCCGGGCTTTTGATGCTATCGGCCAAACTCATGGGCCAGTTGGCGGAACTCCTTTTGCAAAAACAGGCCTGGCCCATGCTGATCGGAACCATTGCCGCGATTCTGGCCATTGAAAGCTTCAATATCCTGATCTATTACCAGGGCCGGGTCGGCATTGCCTATGTCACCAACAGGGTGGCCCTGCAGATTCGCGAAGCCCTGTTTCGCAAACTCAATCAGCTGCCGATGACCTACTATGATCAGCAGCCGCTGGGTCGCACCATCACCCGTCTGACGGCGGATGTGGAGGGAATTGAATCCTTCTTCAGCAATACCCTGCCGCGGGTTTTGACCGCTTTGATCACGGTCGTATCCGTTTTGATCGCCATGCTGCTGACCAACTTCAAGATCGGTTTTTTCATCTGTCTTTCGAGTCTGCCGGCCATCATCTTCACCGTTCTGATGCGCAAGCCAGTGCGTTTTTGGCTGCGCGACTATAAAAAACGCTCCGCAGCCATCAATTCCCAGCTGGCGGAACTGATCAATGGTCTGCCGGTGATCAAGGTTTTTGGCCTGGAAAAATGGAGTCAAAAGACCTTTCAACAAAGTTCTGAAGGAATGCTGCACTCTGCCTGCAAGCTGATGAACTGGAATACCTTCATCCGACCGCTGGCGGCGTTTCTCTGCTCGCTGCCGATTGTGATCATCCTCTGGTGGGGCGGGCACATGACCCTGGATCAGCAGATTTCCATCGGTTTGCTCGTGGCCTTCATTCGCTATGCGGAACGTTACTTTCGTCCTATCATGCAGCTCTCCTTTGAACTGCATCTGATCCAGGATGCCATCGCCTCTTCGGAACGCGTGAGCAAGATGCTCGATGAAACCGAGGAATCCTCTGTCCTCGGCCCCAGTGGAACGCACCGGGCCACCGTGCAGGGCGCTGTGGAATTTCATCAGGTCTGGATGCATTATCTGCCCGATCAGCCGGTGCTTAAGGGTGTGGATTTCAAGGTCGAACCCGGCACTTCGGTTGGCCTCGTCGGCAAGACCGGTTCCGGCAAATCCACGACGGTGCACCTCATTCCACAGCTTTATCCGATCCAGCAGGGGGAAATTCGAATCGATGGAGTGCCGCTCGAACAGTGGGATCGCACAGCGCTGCGGGAACAGATCGGAATAGTGTCCCAGGATGTGGTGATTTTTCAGGGAACCCTGCGGGAAAACCTGCTGGTTACGATTCCCGCAAGCGCCCACCCTTCCGATGACGCCGTGCTGGAAGCCTGTCGGCGGACCGGACTTTCCCTGGTGATGGATAAACTCGCGGCGGGGCTGGATACGATCCTTCAGGATGGCGGCTCCAATCTCAGCATGGGCGAGCGCCAGCTGATCGCCTTCACCCGCATGCTGCTGCGCAATCCGGCGATTCTGATCCTCGATGAGGCCACCGCCAATGTTGACGAGCCCTGCGAAGCCCTGATTCAAAAGGCCATATTGGAGGCACTACGGGGTCGCACCTGCTTTATTATCGCGCATCGGTTGAGTACCATTCAGCATTGTGACAATATCCTGGTGTTCCAGGACGGCCGCATTATGGAGCAGGGGCGCCATGATCAGCTGGTTCACCGTCAGGGCCACTATTCTCAGCTGGTGAAAAGGCAAATCGCTCATGAGTTTATTTGAAACGTTTCAACGTCGCATTGAAGAAACCCGCACAGGCGGCGAACAGCCTGTGATTATTTTCGACCTCGATGATACGCTGATCGACTGCCGTCATCGCAAGCATCGGGTGATTCATGACTTCATCAAACAAAGTCACGTGAAGGAAAGTTTTGCGCTCGAATGTCAGCTGGTCGAACGCATGAGCTGGGAGAACGTCCAGTATCGCGTGCTCGACACCCTGGCTCAGGAAGGGATACGCAATCAACTCTTCGGCGAGCAGCTCTTTAATTTCTGGCGCCAGAACTATTTCACTTATCCCTATCTGGTCGATGACAAACCCTTTCCCGGCGCTCTGGAATTCGTGCGGCACTGTCATGACCTCGGCGCGACCCTTGTGTATCTGACCGGCCGGGATATTCCCGGCATGGGCCAGGGAACGTTCGAGGCGATGCGCCGCATGGGTTTCCCATCGGATGACGCGCGCGTTCATTACATTCTGAAAGAGGATCCGGACATCAACGATCTGGAGTTCAAAGTGCTCGCTCTGAATAAGGTGGAACCCCTGGGCCGGGTGATCGCTGCCTTTGAAAATGAACTGCCGAATCTTCACGCGATGGCGGAACGCTTTCCTGATGCGGCCATGTATTGGCGGAAAACTCTTTACATGCCGAATCCACCGGAACCTCTGCCGCATATTCAGGTGTTGCTGCACTTCAAGGAAACGTGATGTTCGGGATTCATGATTACTCCCTCTTTATCGTGACGTCCATTCTCCTGAACCTGACGCCGGGTCCCGATACGATGTATATTCTGGGCCGCAGTCTGGCCCAGGGGCCCCGGTCGGGTGTCGCCTCAGCCTTGGGAATTTCAACCGGCTGCCTCGTGCATACGATCGCAGCAGCCCTCGGTCTCTCGGCTGTCCTGATGACCTCCTCCTCCGCATTCTTTGTGATCAAAATGCTGGGTGCGGCTTATTTGATTTTCCTCGGCATCCAGATGCTGCGATCGCCCTCCGTACTTCCCGAAACGCGGGTCGCAGAGGACAGCCTGAATTATTTCAAAATTTTTCGGCAGGGTGTCGTCACCAATGTGTTGAACCCGAAAGTCGCCCTGTTTTTTCTTGCGCTGCTGCCCCAGTTTGTCAGCAAGGACAGCCCCCATCCGGCCCTGGCGCTTCTGACTCTGGGTTTGACCTTCATTTTCACGGGGACCGTCTGGTGCCTCTGCCTCGCATTTTTCGCGGGTTTTCTGAGCGATCGCATCCGCCGCAGTTCACGTCTCTCGCGGTGGATCACAAGCCTGGCTGGGCTGACGTTTCTGGGTCTTGGTCTGAAGCTGGCTGTGAGTGAAAGGACGTGACCGGCTGCCCTTCCTTGCGCACGGCATTCGAAAGATTATGGACGTGACGGATGGGAACCGGGATGCGGTAGCGATCGATCAGGCTCATGACCAGATCCACCGACGAATCCAGATCCGCAAGATGCCCGGGAGAAACGAAGATCGGCTTGACCTTCGCCCGGGACCGCACCGCATAGCCGATCACTTCCTTGTGATGAATGATCGGGGTCTTTGAGCCCTTCGTATCATCCGGCTCTTCATATTTTCCGCAGAGTATATTCTTCGCCGAGCCGACGGTCGGAATCCCCAGCCAAAGCCCGAGGTGACTGGCAATGCCGAGCCTTCGCGGATGCGCGATCCCCTGTCCATCACAGAGAACAAGATCCGGTTTCACCTTCAGCTGCGCAAAGCCTTGCAGGAGTATCGGCAGTTCGCGGAACGAGAGCAGACCCGGAACATAGGGAAAGGTCACTCGATCCTGAACCGTGACCTCTTCGACCACTGAAAAATCCTTGCGATTCATGACCACGATCGCGGCAAAGAGCGTGTCCCCGCCCACATTGAACGACACATCACTCGCCGCGATCAGATCGCACGCGGCCGGCAAAGGCTGAAGCTTCACCCGTGACGCCAGTTCCTTCTGTAAAGCCACGGCCTCGGTGGGACGGAGATCCCATGGATGCAGATTGTCGAACTTCATCCGTTCTTGCTCCCTTGGAAACCACCTCCTTTAGGGGGTGGAGGAAAAGAGAGCCATCTAGCTCCCAGGTCGGAGATAAGCTTGTTCAATGGCCTAGGCATACATGTACCCGTCAAATCGTTGTAAGATCCGGCAATCCTTGTAACGAATTCCTTGAATAGTTTCTGTTCCCGTCTTGATGTTGAAGTTCCCCGTACTGCGCACAGCCAGGCGGCCCGAGTACTTCCCCTTCTTCTTTCCCTGATTTACGACAGCGTGGACGATATCCCCTGTCTGGAAACCGTGAACGCGTTTTTGCGCTTTGGGTCCGGTTCGTGGAAAGCCATAACGATCCATGAGGCACTGCTGCCGGCTACCGCGTCCTGTCGCCTGAACCTTAAGGGGTTTGAGCTTAGGTGGAATATAGACCTTCGTCCCACTCTCGCCAACGCAGGCGGCGTCAATCCAATGATCCTTTGCATAGTCCTGACGCATGCGGTTATGCTTGGTCCTGCCTCCAGACCAAAGGCTGAGAGGCAGGGCTAATTTAGCGAGTCGTTCTGCTATCGCAAAGCGCGTAGCGTTTACAGCGGCTGCATCTTTAAGGGGAGCCTTGGCAAAGCTAAGGATCCTAGTTAGCTTTGACTTATCCTTGACGAAGGTTTCAACGGAGCGTGAAGCTTTTTTCTGATTGCAAGGACGACAGGCCAGGGTCAGGTTAGAGACACGATTGCTGCCGCCTCGGGAACTAGGGACGATATGCTCGACTTCCAGCGGCAGGTCTTTCTTTCCACAGTAAGCACAAGCCCTTTGCCATTTTTCGAGAAGGTATTCGCGCAGCTCGTAGCCGAGGAGTTCTCCCTGCTGGTACTCAACTCCCGAGACCTCCGGGTTGACGAGCTTTTGTGTATCAAAACGCACGGTTTCAATGGCAATGGCGCGAATCGGGGAGAAGCGCTGAAGCTTTTTCGCCCAGTTAAAAACGTTCTCGACCCGTGAGAGCAGCGAGGGTGGCAGCCAGCCTTGGGGTCTTCTTCGGTTGTCAAAGCGCGGAGCGCGGTAGCGGGTATGACGATTTCTTCGAGAACGGCGAATGGCTCGGCGGGTGGTCAATGCCTCGCGTATGGCCAATCCTCTGTGAGCGATGTTTGCAGCGAAGACGATGCGCCTTCCCCGCTTTCCTTCCAAAGACAAAGCGAGGCCCGTGGTTCGGCTGCCCGGATCAAGTTTAAGTTCGAGGGGCTGGCAAACGCCCGTCTCTCGATCCTTGAGTTGAATGGTAAAGGGAAAGCGACGCGCGACCTTCGCCCTCCCTTTGCGCAGTAAGGCCCTCGCCCTTGCTGGATGGCAAGGCATGAGCTGCCGACCTGTGGTTGCTAAAACCAAGACTCTTTGCAAATGAGTTACCTTTCGGTCTCCGCTTTCGCGGGTAAAAGTCTCCTGGACAATGTTGCGGGCAGTTTGTGTACAAGCAGCACTGGCCTAAACCCCTTACACCTGTTTAACCACTTGTCGCAGAGCCTGAGACTGGAGAAGCATCTCAAGGTGCCTATGTATTTGCTCGCAACGTAGCTTTGGGATTTCTCCCTTGCTGAGTCGGGTCAACGTGAAGCCTACTTGGATTCCTCCTTACAAGCCTGTCCCTTTAGGGGCGAGTAGTTGACGGGCACCTCACACAGGGAAGTGAATACCACCGACAGAATAGGAAAAATCAGCAGGGAAGGTCAATTCGGGTGATTATGTTCATGTCCAAATGGAATTCATGCGGCGTCCCCTGGGATGGTTACGGCTTTGACCCTTTCCTGAGGACGCAAAAAACGCTACAAGAATCTCAAAACAATGGACGGACACAACGGGAGGCACATTCATGGCGACCGGAAACAGCTATCTTCTGGCTTTGGATCAGGGCACCACCAGTTCACGCGCGCTGCTGATCGATCAGCAAGGCCAAGTGGCCGGCATGGCTCAGCAGGAATTCCGTCAAATTTACCCGGAACCGGGCTGGGTGGAACACGATGCCCAGGAGATCTGGGACTCGCAGGCCCGGGTGGTGAAGGACCTCCTTCGCAAGCTGAGCGGACAGGATCGCCTGGTCGGCGTCGGCATTACCAACCAAAGGGAAACCACCGTTGTGTGGGATCGCAAAAGCGGGCGCCCCATTGCCAACGCCATCGTCTGGCAGGATCGTCGTACGGCTGCGTACTGCGAACAGCTGAAAGCGCAAGGCTACAGCGAAAAAATTCAAAGCAAAACCGGACTCGTGATTGATTCCTATTTTTCGGCGACCAAGATCCGCTGGCTGCTGGAAAAGGTGCCAGGGGCGCGGGATAAGGCGCAGCGCGGTGAACTCGCGGCCGGCACGATCGACAGCTGGCTGATCTGGCAACTGACGCGCGGTCAGGTCCATGCCACTGACGTGACGAATGCCAGTCGCACCATGCTTTACAATATTCACAAGGGTGAGTGGGATCAGGAGCTGCTCGATCTTTTCGAAGTGCCCAAATCGATGCTGCCCGAGGTGAAATCATCGAGTGAGATTTACGGCACGATCGACAAGGAACTCTTCGGTCACGCGGCACCGATCGCAGGAGTGGCCGGCGATCAGCAGGCAGCGCTCTTTGGTCAGCTCTGCCTGGAGCCCGGCATGATGAAGAACACCTATGGAACCGGCTGCTTTCTCGTCCTGAACACCGGCAGCCAGCCCATTGTCTCACAGAACAAACTACTGACCACGATTGCCTGGCGTTTGGGCAAGGAAACGACCTATGCCCTCGAAGGTTCCGTTTTTATCGCCGGAGCCGTGGTGCAGTGGCTGCGCGATGGACTTGGTCTGATTGCCAATTCCAAGGACGTGGAAGCCCTCGCCGCCAAAGCCAAGGATAATGGCGGCGTTTATTTCGTTCCGGCCTTCACCGGTCTGGGAGCACCCTACTGGGATCCTTATGCTCGTGGCACGATTATCGGCCTCACCCGTGGAACGGGACGTGAACACATTGCCCGTGCTGCATTGGAAGCCATCGCCTATCAAAGCCGTGATCTTGTGGAAGCCATGCGGGCCGATGCCAACATCCCGCTCAAGGAATTGCGGGTCGACGGCGGGGCCTCCGCGAACCCGGCGCTGATGCAGTTCCAGGCGGATATTCTGGCCGCAGCGGTTGTGCGTCCGCGCTGCCTGGAGTCCACCGCCATGGGAGCCGCGTACTTCGCCGGTCTGGCCACCGGGTTTTTCCCGCATCTCGATGCTCTCAAAAATCTCTGGCAGCGCGACGCGCGTTACGAACCCCAAATGCCGGAAAGCGAAAGACGGCGCCTGTACGGAATGTGGAAAGCGGCCATCAAGCATGCCTCGGGTTGGGCGCGTGATGCGGAGGTGCAGGTCTGAACCCCAGCCCCCCGCGCAGCGGGGTGGCCCCCGGTCCCAAGTTCGGGCATAATGGAGGGAACCAACACTCCATTTGCAACTTGTGGGTTGATTATGAAAGCGATTGCCCTGGGACTTATCGCCTCGTCCTTGCTGAATGGTTCCATCCGTTCGGAGCGCATGCGTCCCGACGTTCGCCATTGGGCCGAGGATATTTATGCCGCCGCCCCCCGTTACGAGGATCATGAGGATTTCCTCTCCGACCTGAACTTCGATGAGGACTTTGAGGACCTGAAGGAAGCGCACGCCAAATATGTGGAGGAACTCAAAACCCTCGAGCAGATCGACCTTTCCAAGGAAAGCAGCGGCCGCGCCTTCCTCCTGGCCAAGCAGATGGTCGAGGTTTCCCTGAAAATCTCCGCTTTTCAGCGCATGATGGCCGAACGCGAGCTTTACTTCAAATCCAAGGACTGGCGTCTGCAGGATGCCACCGCCCGCAGCCGGATTCCCAAGCAATCGGAAATTGAATCCCATTCCTTCAAAACCGTGGGTTTTGCCCGTAAACTCGTCAATGACACCACCTTTGAACAGGATCGCAACCAGTACCTGCTGATTCGCCTGCTGGCCCGCACGCAGAACTCCAATCTGTTCCTCTTCCTCGATCAGTTCAAAAAGCGTTTCCCCAAGTCCAGTTTCATGCCGCATGTGAACCTCGCTCTGGCGGAATACCATTTCCAGCTGAAGGAATACGACAAAGCGGAAGGTCTTCTCAAAAGCGTGATGGATAACAAGACGACTCCGGTTCGCCCCTATGCCATCTACAAGCTGGCCTGGGTTCATATCATGCGCACCCAGACCGAGAAGGATGAGGCGAAACGCAAGGCGGGTCTGGAAAAAGCGGCCGTGGCTCTGCGCCTGACGCATAAGCTGATGAACGACTGGGATGCCTATAAACCCGTCTTCAAACTGAAAGAGGAGGCCGCCGTCGACCTCGCCTGGGTCTTCGCTGAAATGCGCAGTCCCAAGGCCGAAGTGCAAAAATACTTCGAGGAAAACAAGCCCAAGGCCGGCTATCACACCTATCTCACCTACCTCGCTGTTGATGCCATCCGCGATGGCGACAGCAGGCTGGCGGAATCCGCTTTCGCCGAGTATCTGCCCGAAGAAACGGAAAGTCGCTACTATCCGCGCAATCTCATGAGCCAGATCGACCTTTTCATCCAGACCCGCAGCTTCGATAAGGTTCTCGAAGGCTATAAAAAAATCCGCTCCCTCTTCGATGATGAGAACCCATGGATGAAGGAATGGCGGAAGGATAAGCAGCTGGTGGACAGCTATCAAAAACAGCTGTCGAATCACCTGATTCTGACGGCTTCCAAAATTCAGCAGGAAGCGGAGAAGATGGCTTCCCAGCCGCCACCCAAGGCGGTCAAAGGTCAGCCCCTTTATGATGCCAGCAAGCTGATGGTGATCAGCAAGAGCTACTATGATCTCTTCATGGAATGGTATCCCAACAGTGATGCGCAGGATGAAGCCCGTTACAACTATGCGCTGCTGGTCTTTCAAAACGGTGAGATGGAGCGGGCGATTCAGCTCCTGACCAAAATCGCCAATGACACCAAAAGTCAGCATCGCCGCGATGCAGCCTACAGTCTCGTCGTCGCGGCCGCCAACTGGGATTCCACACAGGCCGTGCCGCAACTTCCCGAGCCTGGCAAGGCGAAAAGCCCTGTGCCTCTGACCCGAAGCAAAAACACTCTGATTGAAAAGATCGATTTCTTTTATAAAAACTGGCCCGAGGACGAGCAGAACATTCCCGCGCTCTATACGGCGGCGCAGACTCTGTTCGAGTTCGGACACTACGACAATGCCATGAAGCGCTTCGATGGTCTGATCAAACTCGCCCCCAAGACCGAGCAGGGTGAGGCCGCCCTGAACACTCTTCTCAGTTACTATGTGGAAGTCTCCCGCTGGGATGATCTGATTGCGGTCTGCAAGGAATACCTGGCGAATAAAACCGTGGCCCGCTCCGGCCATCGCAAATTGATTCAGCAGACTCTCGAATACGCTAAATCGCAAAAACCCCAGTAAGCCCCAGGACCCGGTCCAGGCCGGGTTTCCACACCACATTGAACCACATAAACAAACTACGGCAGCACTGCCTATTGAGCTCAGGAAGATCCTGCAATAAACCTGTCCGAATCTCGTCTTCCTTCGCAGCCCGAACGTGAGGCTGTGTCCATCACATGAGATTCAACAGGAGACCCAAATGAAAGCAGTACTCGCAACCGCTCTTCTAGCCACTTTGACAGCCTCTTCCGCACTGGCGGAAGTCCAGGTTGAAACCCGCGCGTTCCACACCAACCTGCGCCTCGACTCGGAAGAAGTCATCTATGTCGCCGATGGCCTGGGCAAAGACACGTTCACCATGAATGAAGACCACTTCAACACCGCAGGTTTTGGTATCGCGGCCGTGAATGCGATTGATGACACTCTGGAATTCGGTCTGGGTCTGAGCTTCGCCCGCTACTATCCCACGACAAAAGTTCAAATTGACCAGACCATTTTGAATGCCTTCACCCGCATCAACCTCGCCAAAACAGAAACGGGCAAGGTCTTTATTCTGGGCGGTCTGTCCCGTCAGCAGCTTGCTCAGGAGTTTGATGATGAGCAACTCGGCACCACCGAAGGCCGCTACACCCCTATCGTAAACGGTGACGTTGGTTTAGGCGGTTCCCTGAATCTGGGTGGCGCCGATCTGGGTCTCGAATACAAATATTCGAGCACGGTGGCCAGCGGTCGCGCTTCCATCCGGAATAACTACAACGGCCAGGGTTTTGCTCTCACAGGCACCCGTCGGGATAAGATGAAAGTGAAAGGCGTGGTTCTGGAAGGTCAGGAAATCGCGCTGACTCTTGGCATGAAAATCTAAAGCTTCAGGAACTCCATCCGACGTCAAAGTCGGATGGAGCTTTGTCCTTCAGTGACTCAATTGAACTTTGGCCTGCTGCCATTCCCCACTCTGAATCCGACTGGAATCCCACTCGGTACTATACTGCAGGGCCTTCTGCCCCTGATGCAAAACCGATCCATACCAGGCCATCACTCCACCTAAATTCTGAGCTTTCACGGCCGTCGTCATGGAACGAATCGTCGCATCAGAGGCTGTTCCCTTGAGCCCCAAAAGAATCTTCCGTTTGGGCACATCGGCCTGAATCGGAAAACCCTCCCAGCGATCCTTGCCCGGAATCTTTGCGTAATTGCCGATGTAATCAAGGGCCATGGTGCCTTCATAAACCATAATGCCGATCGAATCGACCAGACCGTAATCCGTTCCATCCGGTCCAAACGCAGCATTCACCAAAGTATTGGCCGCATCCACCTGGGGGTAGCCATAGACCGGCAGTGTCACGAGAAAATTCGGATTGAGACGTTTCAACTCCCGCACAAACTCCACCAGATTTTTCCCGGCTCTGCGATCGTTGCCGGCTCCCTCTTCAATATCCAGATCAATGCCATCCGCTCCATGTTCATGCGACCAACGGGCCACGCGCTGCGCCATGGACCTGGCGGCTTCCGGTGAGGTCAGCCAGGGCCAGGGATTGATACCCGTGCTGTAAGCGATGCCGCCGACAGCAAAGATAATGCGCGTTCCAGCCGGGACCGCTCCCGGCTGATTCGTACCGCGACTGCGCGCGAGCCGCGTGAAAGCCGGTGGCACACTCATCGTATCCGGGCGAATGAACGTGAAATAGAGCGTGCTGAATCCTTCCTGCTGATAGCGATGCAGTTCCGGTTGCCAATCCGCATGACTCGGGTAGCGTGCGTCGGCATCATCGGCCAGGAGGCTGTAAAGTCCCACCTCCGCCGCCACGGATCCTGATCCCAGACAGGCGGCCAATACCGTTGACATGAACCACTTTTTCATCAGAAACCCCCTCTAGTCTTGAAATATGTGCGACCTCAATGCCTCGAGCAGCGTACTGACTTCGGCTGCCGTGGCACATTGCAGAGCCTTTTCCGACCATTCCTTGAGTTCATGATGATGCGTTTGAATCAGAGCCTGTTTCACACGGGCGATCGAACCGGCGCTCATACTCAGTTCGGTCGCACCAAAACCAATCAAAAGGAGAGCAGCCCGGGGATCACCCGCCAGCTCCCCACATACGCCGGCCCACTTGCCGGCACCGATCGCGGCACGGATCGCCTGATGAATCATCAGCAGCACAGCCGGGGCATAGGGCTGATAAAGATCACGGATCTCGATATTGCCGCGATCGACCGCGAGCGTATACTGCGTGAGATCATTGGTCCCGATACTGAAAAAATCCACATAGCGAATCAATTGGTGAGCCAGCATCACGGACGCGGGCGTCTCGATCATGATGCCGAGATCCACGTGCGAGGCGATGCTGATCCCTTCCGCTGTGAGTTCCTCCCGCACGTCCTGCAGCACGCTCCGCACTTCAATGATTTCCTCAACCGTGGCAATCATGGGGCACATGATCTTTAGGGAGCCATAGGCACTGGCCCGCAGCAGGGCGCGGAACTGGGTCCGCAGGAGTTCAGGCCGGCGCAGGCTGACCCGAATGCCCCGCAGACCGAGGAAGGGATTATCCTCCTTCGGAAGTCCAAGATGCGGCAGATCCTTGTCGCCGCCCACATCCATCGTCCGCACGATCACGGCATGCGGATGCATCTGCACCAGTGCGGATCGATAGGTTGCGAACTGTTCCTCTTCGTCCGGCAGATTCGAACGATTCATGAACAGAAATTCCGTGCGAAAAAGCCCGATTCCCTGCGCCCCGGTTTTGCAGGCCGCGGGGATTTCCTCGGGCAAACCGATGTTGGCTGCCAGCGTGATCGCATGACCATCCAGGGTTTGCGCCGGCACATGCACAAGTTCCGCCAGCCTCTTATGTTCCTCCTGATGCCGCGCGCGCGAGGCTTCATAGAGCTGCACGAGCTCAGGGTCCGGATTCACATACACCCGGTTGCTCACGGCATCCATTAACACCCAATCACTGTTCTGTATCATGCGCGTTGCATGCCGGGTTCCAACGATGGCTGGAATGTTCAAGGCCCGGGCGAGGATCGAAGTATGCGACGTCGTGCCGCCGAGATCGGTGAGCAGTCCCTGCAGGGTATGCAGATTGAGTTGCACCGACTGCGCCGGCGATAGATCCTCAGCCACCAGGATGCGATCGGTCAGATCAGGGAGTGGTCCCGGGACGATGCCAAGCAGTTCCTTGAGGATCCTCTGCGACAGATCGCGGATATCGGTGGCCCGCTCCTTCAGATACGGATTATCGAGAAGGCTGATGGCCCTGGCATGATCCTCCATTACCCGATGGACGGCATACTCGGCACGAATGCTTTCCCGTTCCATGAGGTCCGTAATGGTCTCCAGGAGTTCCTCATCATCCAACAGCATCTGATAGCTTTCAAAGAGGGCCTGAGTGGCTTCATCAAACAGCGTCTCAGCCTTGTCCTGCACATCCTGAATATGCCGTCGCACAGTGGCAAGAGCCTGATTCAGACGCTTCACCTCATGGCTGCAGTCGGTCGCTTTCTCGGCGCCCGGTTTCAGACGAACCGGTCCTTCACGCCACAGAAAAGCCTGTCCATACGCGTAGCCCTGCGAAGCGATCGTTCCCTGGATACATTCCGTGCTCGTCATACATCACCTCAGATTCCCAAGATATTCACTGAGATGCTCAATCGCCTGATGGGCATCCTCTCCCTGAGCCACGATTCTGATTTCAGTACCCTGACTCAGTTCCAAGAGCTGCAGCTTGAACAGACTCTTGGCGCTCGAACTTTTGCCTCCCGCTTCGATGGAAATCTCACTCGCAAAACGCTTGGCTTCCTGCACAAAAAGAGCGGCCGGGCGGGTATGCAATCCATCCTTGGCGTTCAATTTTACAGTCCTGGTGTACATGACGTCCGGTCCCCTATTGAGTCGGTTGAGCGATGGTGAAGATGGCGTCCAGGCCTGCGACCACAGGACCCTGGCTTTTGTGAAGAATCTGAAAGGCATCGGAATTCGCCACCACAATCGGCGTAATAAGCGATTTGGCCTTTTCGGTCAGCACATCAAGGTTCAGCACGAAAATCGGTTCACCCTTCTTGACCCGCTGACCCTCGTGAGCCACGCGGGTGAAGCCCTGGCCATTCAAACCCACGGTATCAAGGCCAACATGCACCAGAATCTCGGCGCCCGAATCGGCCCTCATGGCAAAGGCATGGTTGGTTTTGAATATTTTTTCGATAATGCCATCACAGGGGGCCACCACCCGATCTCCGGTGATCTTGATGGCCACTCCATCACCAGCCAGGAGGTCGGAAAAGACAGGATCAGGCACCTGATCCAGAGGCAGAATCTCGCCATCAATGGGCGCGATAATGGAAAATCCGGATTGCAGGATCCTGCGCAGCTCATCACAGACCGGCTCGGCCTGAGACCCCAGAATGACTTGAGCGTGGGTCCGGTCGAGTCGGATGGTACCCTTGCTGCCCAGATTTTTCAGTTCGGCGTCCTTCAGGAGAGAACTATCCCGAAGCACAAGGCGCAAACGGGTGACACAGGCATCCACGTGCACGATGTTTTTCGCTCCACCCAAGGCGTGAATAAATTGAGCTGCAGGAATGGTTGGGGTGCCGGACGTTGCGGGCACAACGGTGACGGTCTGAACTTCAGCCCCCTCGCGTCCCGGTGTCTTGATCTGAAAAAACCGGATGAAGAAAACAAAGCATCCATAGTAAAGACCAAACCAAAGCGCGGTGAGCGGAAGGAGCATCCAGCCGTTGGTGGCCAGCTTATAACTCAGGACAAAATCGATCGCGCCGGCGGAAAAGGTAAATCCGGCTTTGATTCCCAGGATATAACAGAGTGCCAGCGAAAGACCGGTAAGCACGGCATGAACCACATACAAAGCGGGAGCCAGGAACATAAACATGAATTCAACCGGTTCCGTCACACCCGTGATAAATGAGGTCAGCCCCACACCGAGCAGCATGCCCATGAGGCCCTTGCGTTTCTCCACCGGAGCCATGTGATACATGGCCAGGCAGGCCGCGGGCAAACCGCCCATCATCACCGGATAAAAGCCGGCCATGAAAGTTCCCGCTGTGGGATCCCCTGCAAAGAAACGTCCCAGATCGCCCTTTGCTCCCTCGAATTCACCGAAGACAAACCACACGAGACTGTTGATCACCTGATGCAGGCCAGTGGGAATCAGAAGACGATTGAGTGTTCCATAGGCAAAGGCACCTATGCCTCCGGAATGAATAATCCACTGCCCAACCGCATTAATTCCCGCCTGCACCACAGGCCAGACAAAGGCAAAGATAAAAGATAAAACCAGAGCAGCCCCGGCCGTCACAATCGGAACAAAGCGTCGGCCTCCAAAAAATCCGAGCCATTCCGGAAGGCGAATGGTATGAAAGCGATTGTACGCAAGCCCGGCCAGCACACCACTGATGATGCCGGCCAGTACTCCCATGTCCACATCAGGTGCCAGGGCTTTCAAGGAACTCGTGAGCACCAGATAGCCCACGCCTCCAGCGAGCGCGGCCGCACCTGCATTATCCTTGCTTAGTCCCACCGCCACGCCGATGGCAAAAATCAGCGCCAGGTGACCAAAGATGGCGGCTCCGGCCTCCTTCATGAAGGCGATGTCCAGGACATCAGGTGATCCCAGTCGCAGCAGCAAACCCGCAACGGGCAGCACAGCAATCGGCAGCATCAACGCGCGCCCGAGTTTTTGCAAGGCACCGAGCACGCTCATGGAAGCAAGGCTGGATCTCACGCTCTCTGTATTCATGTTCCCTCCTCCTGGTTAAAAAAAGGCAAAACCGTCCCATGACCATAAAGATGGCCTCTGTGTTGCAACGTTCGAAAAAAATCAGGCTACAAGGTCATCGTAACTTTGCGCAGATGCGCGGGCTGATCGGGATCATAGCCGCGTCGCAAGGCCAGCCTTGCGATCAAGGGATAAAGAATCTGCGCGGCCACGATCGGATCACAGAGCGCATCGCCGTCCACAGGATAGGGCATGCTTGCGTGTGGCGTTCCTTCCGGAGCCACAAAGATAACGGATGCCCCTAGCTCCTTCAAAAAATTCACAGTATCCAAAAGACCCGGCAGTTCCGGTCCACGCAAACCGATCACCAGCACTGGATCGCCTGCGCGCACCAAAGCCATGGGCCCATGCCGAAACTCAGCCGCACTATAAGCCAGAGCCGGAAGACGACAGACTTCATTGAATTTCAGAGCAATTTCCTGGGCGATGGGCAGTCCCTGGCCGCGGCTCAAAACCAGAAGACTCGAAGCCTGCACAAAATCCAGGTTATGATCACGGGTCATCTGCAGGGCATGGTCCAGGCGATCCGGCAAACGCTTTAACGTGGACCAAAGTGCCTGATCGTCCTCCCAAAAGCCCAGCATCATCACAGCATTCACAAGGCTCAGGAGAAACGATTTGGTGGCCGCCACACTGCGTTCCTCTCCGGCGCCCATGGGCAGAACATGACGAGCCACACGGGAGAGGGGCGAATCCGCCTGGTTGATCAGGGCCAGGGTCAGGGCTCCTCCGTCCTTTGCCTTTTGCATCGCATGACAAAGATCAGGGCTTGCACCCGATTGGGAAATGGCCAGGGTCAACGCGTGACCCCAGCGTAACGCGGCCTCGTGCAACGTCAGGAGCGAAGGGGAAAGGGAAACCGGCATCAACCCCATGCGACGAGCCACCGCATAGCTGAAGTACTGAGCGGCATGATCCGAACTGCCACGGGCTATAGTCACCAGCTGCAGGACGGATCGCGTGCGGAGTTCCTGAAAAAATTCCTGCCATTGCGGATGCGGCTGGTCGATATGCTGCTGTATCAAGCGGGGCGCCGCGAGCGCCTCTTCAATCATGAGATGCTTCAATGGCTGTTCCCTCCACATAAACCTGTTCGAGCCTTCCGTTCGCATCCAGGACGATCAAATCCGCAAACGCGCCAACATCAAGCCGCCCGCGATCGGTCAGGCCCAGGTAGTCGGCCGGATAAAGCGAAAGGCGGCAGACGGCTTCCTCCAACGATAGACCGATTTCCAAAAGATTTTGCAGAGCCTGGTCCATGGTCAGGATGCTGCCGGCTATGGTTCCATCCTCCAGATACACACCGTTGGGGCACTTGAAAACCTGCTGGCAACCGAGGGGATACGCTCCATCGGGCATGCCGCTGGCTGCGGAGGCATCGGTCACACAGTAGAGCCTCGGTATGGCACGAAACGCCGCGAGCATCGCCCCCGGATGCACGTGAAAAAGATCCGGGATAATTTCTGCATATTCCGCGCGGGCAAAGGCCGCTCCCACCATCCCGGGGTTGCGATGATGCAGGCCCGACATCGCATTGAAAAGATGCGTGAAACCTGAGGCTCCTTGCTGCAAGGCTGTCACGGTTTCTTCATAGGATGATTTGGAATGCCCCAGCTGCACCCGAATCCCCTCCTTTTTCAGCCAGTCCAAAACCCGATGATTCTGGATCGTTTCCGGGGCCAGCGTGATCACACGCACAGCCTCCATCGCACACAGATCCAAAATCTCATGCCCATCCGGATCAGGTGTCGCCACCGGCGGATGAGCGCCGCGTTTGTCCTGATTGATAAAAGGGCCTTCAAGGTGCGCGCCGAGCACCCGCGCCCCATCGGTTATGGGCCATTCACAGGCGGCCTGAACATCACGCAGGACCCCGCGCAGTTCCGGAAGCGGCGCCGACATTGTGGTCGCCAAAAGGCTTGTGGTTCCATGCGAGGCGTGCCAGCGTGCCAATTTTCGAATGGCCGCCGCGCCTTCCATCACATCCGCACCCTGACCCCCATGCACATGCAGATCAATAAATCCGGGGATGATGGTCTTCATCGTCGAGGCGCCGAGGCTCCGTTCCACACTTGTAATGCGGTGATCGAAGGTGAGAAAACCATTCACCCATCCCTGTGTTGTCAGAATGCGACCCTGGAGTGTTGTCATAGAGGAGCCCGTCCTCGATGCTGCGGAGTCGCTTCAACATTTTTGTCCGTTTGCAATTCGGCGATAAAATCATAACTGTCGCCACGGTAGTAGGAATGCGTGAACTCCACCGGCGTTCCGTCGGCCAGGTAGCCGACGCGCGTGATATAAAGCACCGCGGTATCATCGTTCGCCTGGAGAAGATCACGTTCCGTGCTGCTGACGATATTGGCCCTCAGATGCTGAAGCGCGCGCACGGGCATTAACTTCTGCATTTTCAAATAGGCGTAAAGGGAACCCGTCATCACATAGGGATTCGGCAGCACATGTCGCGGCAGAACCGAATATTCCACCGCCACCGGCTTGCCATCCGCCAGGCGCAAGCGTTTGAGGAAAGCCACCTGCTGTCCCGGTTTCAGACTGAGCGTCAGAGCCTCCTCCGCCGTGGCGGTGCGGATAAAACTTTCCAGCACCCGCGTTTCCGGTTGAATGCCGCGGGCCTTCATCTCGTCCGAAAAACCTGTCAGCACGGAAATCGGCTGTTCGATCCTCTGCTTCACAAATGTTCCGGCGCCCTGCTGGCGTTCGATTAAACCTTCCTCCAGCAGCAATTCGAGCGTCTTGCGAATGGTGATGCGCGACACATCCAGCGCTTCGGACAGATAACGCTCCGAAGGCAGCGCATGACCAGGGGACCAGAGCCCATTCTGGATGGCCTGAGCAAATTTATTTTTCAACTGAATATAGAGCGGTGTTGTCGCGTCCGGATCCGGCCGCAGAGCATCGATCGAATTCTTAAGTTTCGACGTGGATTGCACCTTCCACGACATCTGCGGCACGATGCAGATCTCGTGCAAATCCGGCTGCCGGGCCATCAGCACCGCACCATCCAAAGCGGTCCGACGCGCAGGTCCGGCCCACTTTTGAAGCCAGGGCGGAAGATAGGGCTTCATTCGTTCTGCGGCGGAACCAAAAAGGCTTAAAGGCAGACTCTGGTCCTTGTCAAACGAGCGAATCAACTGGCCGATTTCATCCGCTGCCTTTTGCATGAGTCCCAGAGCGGCCGGATCATTTTGATCAGCGTGGTCCAGGACGAGATACCCCAGGCGCTCATAATCAGCAGCCTGAACCGCGAGAAGCCAGTCACGAATTTTTTCCGGACTCGGTCCACACTGATCCAGCAGAGCCTGGTGCAGCATCGCGTCACTGAATTCCGTCGAAAGGCGGCCATCGAGCAGGGACAGCGTCTGCGACAGAGCCTGCCAGCCAAGCCAGCCGGTGCTGCCGATATCAAAAGGAAAACCCCAGCCGCCCTTGCGATGGGAATGGCGCTCGGCATCAAAGCATTGCGCCAGGACCTTGGAGCCAAGACCCAACACGAGTCCCGGCTCACCACCGTGAGCGCCGAGCAGGATCATATGAATATCGCTGGCGACTTCCAGCGAACAGAAGCGTGGTGCGTTTTCAATCAATTGCCGTCGAAACTGCGAGGTTTTCGCGGTATCAAGACCCAGGGCCAGATGCACCTGGTGCAGAGGCAGATCCCCGAGGGATGCCGTCAATCCATTCCAGAGCGCCGCCGGATCATCCTGCGGCACAGGTGGCAGAGAGCAGGAAATAAGACGCTCCCCTGCTTCCGACTCGACAAGCAGGTCCAGCGATTGAGAACTGATGATTGCACCCGCAAAACATTTCGGTCGTCTGTGCAAAGCTCATCTCCCTTGTGTTGAGAAGCCGAATATGGACATGTGAGTACCACGCTAATACCAGTTCAGACAATGAGGAACTTTGTGTAGTTACATGTAACTATCCAACACATTCGCATTTACAAAATTTCAAAGGGGAAACAGAAGAAGACATTGCTCAAAGTGGTTTTGGATTGGTATTACTTCCCCAAACAATGCACACAAAGTGCACTGATTCAGGAGTAACCACTATGAAGATCGCATCTCTTCTGGGACTCATCAGTTTGTGCTGGGCAGCAGGAACGGCAAATGCAGAGACGGCGCAGGGTTCGGGGCCGGCCGTCTCGTTCCAACTTCTGGAAAACAAGCCGGACGATACGTTCCGGGCGTCCATGAAGTTTGAAAATACCAGCACGGAACCGTACAAGGACTGGACCCTGCATTTCAGTTTTGTGCGCCCCATCCTGAAGCTGAGTGGAGCCCGGATTGTCGAAGGCAAGGATCGCAACGGTGATTTTTATTCCGTTCGCAGCACGGACCCCGCGAAGCCTCTTCTTCCAGGCCAAAAGGTTGAGATGGAACTGCTCGGCAAGTGGTTTCTCAAGCATGGAACCGATGCGCCAGCCGGTTTTTTCGTGAGCTATCAGGATGCTGCGGGGCGCCTGCAGCTGCGGGAACTCAAGGTGGAGGCACCGATCGATGACGGCAAGCGCCCCACCGTGGCCAGTGACCGTATCTTCACACGTCTTGCCGCTGGTCCGAAACCGGCCGTTCCTCTCATTCCGCGGCCTGTTCAATATGAAGCCAAAAAAGGCCCCGGTTTTGAGTTGAATGCGTCCACTGTTCTCATCGTCGATGGCAAGGCGCCTGGCGCTGCCGATGCGGCCCGTTTTTTCAGTAACGCTCTGCACGCGGCGATGGGTTTGCGTCTCAATCTTGTGGAGAAAGCTCCAGCCAAGGCTGCCGTTATCCGCCTGGCTCATGATGCGAAATTTCCAGAGGCCGAAGGTTATAGCCTGACCATCAAGCCGCGCCTCATCACGATCAAGGCCAAGGATCCTGCCGGATTTCATTACGCGGTGCAGAGTCTGCGCCAGCTCCTTCCCGCAGCCTTTTATCAGGAGAATCCGCCTCCCCAAAAAACGGCCATGCTTCCCGCGGTTCAAATCACCGACTATCCACGTTTCGCGTGGCGGGGACTTCATCTGGATGTGGCGCGAAATTTCCGTCCCATCGCTGATGTCAAGCGTCTCCTCGATCTAATGGCCATGCATAAGCTGAATCAATTTCACTGGCATCTCACCGATGATGAAGGCTGGCGTCTTGCGATTCGTGCCTATCCTCAGCTGACTGACGTCGGTGCCTTCCGCGGTTTTGGTTTGCCGCTGGCTCCTGCGCTCGGTTCCGGTCCGGAAAAACAGGGCGGTTTTTATACTCAGGCTGAAATTCGTGATGTGGTCGCCTATGCGAAAGAGCGTCAGATCACAATCATTCCGGAAATTGACATGCCGGGGCATGCGCGTGCCCTTTTGAAAAGCCTTCCGCAGCTCGTGGATCCCGAGGATGAGTCGGTCTATGAAAGCGTTCAAGCCTATCGCGACAATGTCCTCTCCGCCTGCATGCCGGTGACTTATGAAGTTATGGATAACATTCTGAAGGAGGTTTCTGAACTTTTCCCCGGGCCCTATATCCACGTGGGCGGGGACGAGGTGCCCGAAGGCGTGTGGAATCCTGAGCGTTCGCCCAAGTGCAAAAAGCTCATGGCTGCGGAAGGCTTGAAAACCAAACTTGATATGGAGAATTACTTCTTTAAAAGAATTAAGGCGTCGGTGGAAAAGCACGGCAAAAAAATCGCGGGCTGGGAAGAGATCATCGCCGGACCCGGTTTTCCGAATCGCGATGTTCTCACCTTTGCCTGGAAATCCAGCAAGGAAATCGACCGTATCGTGCGCCTTGGTTACCCTGTGATTCTGAATCCGGCTGATCATCTCTACTTTGATCTGGCTTATAGCGAGGATCCTCGCGAGCCGGGTTACTACTGGGCAGGAACCATTGATACGGCCAAGGTCTATTCCTATAAGGGCGCTTCTGCGGATCTTTCCGCCCGGGATCGCAAAAACATCCGCGGTATGCAGGGCAACCTCTGGTCGGAAACGATCTGGACCCGGCAGGATCTTGATTATCGCGCCTTCCCCCGCGTGGTCGCTCTGGCTGAAATCGCCTGGACAGCCGAGCGTCTGCAGAACTGGGACAACTTCGCTCAACGTCTTCAGCACTGGCATCTGCCGCGCCTGCAGGCCTATGGTGTTCAGTACCGGGTTGGACCAGGAACCAGTCAGCTGACGAGCCAGCCATGACACGACCCACCTGGATACGCGTCGGAATACTTTTGCTCCTCGGTCTCGAACTGCAGGCTCTTGCGCAGCAGGCCTCGATCACCACCGGTTACTTTTATAGGCGGCGCACCGATGGCAACCTGAAGGATCCCGTCTGGCCTTCACAGGAAATGAAGTCCAACGTCATCAACACTGTTTTTGATATGAGTTCCGGTTATCTCGGCGGCTGGTTGAAAGCCGATCTCGGCTGGATCGCAGCTGTTAACTTTGAGAAAGACTACCGCTGTTCGGAAGTGGCCTTCTGTTCCAAGACAGCGGATAGCGTTGACGGCAAAACCAACATTTGGGCTCATACGGATCTTGATGGGGTGGCGCTGAATCGGGCCACGCTCGGTGTTCAAAACGATCTTGGCGATATGAAGTGGAAACTGCGGGCCGGTTATGATCAGCTCAATGCCGGCGTCCTGGGAACCAACTGGGGCTTTCTCTTCCCGGGCACCTATCGCGGCGCTCAGCTGGATGCGCAATGGGCGGGGCTCTCCTTCAACTACGCCTGGGCCGATGCCTATCGCACACCCTGGGCCACGGAGTATGGATATTTTCAGGATCCCGGTGGCGACAGGATCAAGGAAATGCAGACGGCCGGTCTCAAGTATCAACTCGAAGGCGGACTTTATGTGGAAGGCGCAGCGGGTCTCGCCACCGGCTGGCAAAAGCGGCATTTCGGCAAACTCGGCTGGAAGGGCAAGGTGGGCAGCTCCGACTTTTCCGCCAATTATCAGCACTATCGCTTTCGGGTGATGGGTGCGGATTTCATCGGTCGCAAGGATTCCTTCGGGGAACAGAATGTCGTCAGCATGCAGCTCTCCACCCCGGAGTCCTGGACCTTCACGCTGGAATATGTCGGCACGCAGGTGAATTTCTGGTGCGCGGTGCCTGAGTTCGTTCCCCGTATGAGCGCCGGCTATGGCAACAGCCAGGGACGCCTGGATTACTGGTGGAATGCCGTTTCAGATTTCAACAAGGATGGTGAACGGGCCTTGAATCTCGGGATCAAACCGCCCGCCGTGAAGTGGAATCTTCTTTCGATCCATACAGGAGTCAATGTGATTCAAGCGGGGCATATCTCCGGTTTCAATGCGAACCACGAGCGAACGGATCGGGAAGGCTATGAGCGCGGTTACAACCTGGATCTGAGCTTTTCCTTTGCGGATGGACCATTGAAGTCCCTGTCGACTGCGGTCCACTATACGCATCTGAAATCAGGCGGGACCGACCTGGATCCGAACGACCCGGGCTCTCTTTATGCGCGCTATGGGCTCTACAGTACGGATGATCTGAAGGTCATGCTGGTTTACAGCACTTCCATACTCTGATGGGTTCTCAAGCCGGTGTTTCCTATGCGGTGGCAAAGGGCTGATGCCACCGTACTCACCCGCCAATGTAACCAGGGCATGGATACGGCCCGGAAAAAATGTGAACGAAAAGAACGCCTCTGACGTCTCCTTATTTGGACTTTTGCAGACCCATCCACAATAACGAGGAAATCATGCTGTCAGTGCGTTCAAGTCTCCTGCTCCTTTCCCTCGTCACTATTCCCGTTTCAAAGGCCAATGGTTCCCCATCATGCCCGACGGCCACAAAATCCGGTTCAACGTGTCTAAAAACTTCACTGATCAGGCAGGATGAAACTCTGCTGTTCGGGTTTGAATTGGAAAAAGAAAAATCGGGCAAAAGGCTGGCTCTGGCCAGGTCCGCAAATCCCACCGCCTACACCTACCGCTTTGGTCAGGCTCACAGAGTCGAGCTTGAGTTTCCCAAGGACCGCAAGGTTTCCGGAACACAATTTCAATGGTCAGCCGATTCCCAACACCTGTCTTCTCTCTCATTTCGAAATGGAAATTTTTTCTACACCATTTATGAGGAACTGGACGTCAACCGGAAACCCAAACAGGTTGGGATTCGTGTCAAGGATCTCAGGTCGGGAACGGAGTCCGATCTGAAGGGTTCGGTCCTGACACGTGAAGGCAGCCTCGCCGCCTTGGCGGAAGATCCGGGCATCAGCAAATTTGCCAGAGCTCCTCCCCTTCAAAAGACCAAAAAAACTTTCTGCCGTGTGGCCGAGAAAAAAATCGAGGGTTCCAACAAATATGAAATCAATGTTTTGGCTATTCATACGGAAACCATAACAGGCGGACTTCCCATTCCGGTGATGCAGCAGCTCAACCAGGAGGTTAATCGGTCTTTCGAGGCTTACAAGGCCTCCGATGCCGCGGACTATAAGGACGAAAAGGACACGATCGTCACCACTCAGGATTGTACAAACTTAAGTTACGAAGAGATATCCCGGCTTCCTGCTCACGCGGCGCTCAGTGATAGAGTTTCTGAAACCATACAGGGTTTCTCGTGGGATCGTCTTGGCACCAGGATAGTCACGTTGCTCGACTCCAGTTATTCCGATACCGGAGCTCGCCCTTCAGGCGGATCAAGCAACGCAAAGTTTTATCGAGTTACAGATGGGCAGGAGATCAAGCGTGATCGGCTCTTCACTCCATCAGGCCTTGCCGTCATGAATAACGCCGTGCGCAAAAGCTTCAACTGTCAGACACGACCCAGCAGGAAAGATCCGGATTGGGAGGATCCAATCGTCCATTGCAATCGATTTTCTTCCGTCGTAACACAAGGCTATTTTTCAACCAACGAAAACGGTCGCATTGAAATCGCATTCTCCGATCACGAGATCGCTCCTCATGTCAGTTGGGACCCTTATGCCAAGGGGAGCTTCGAACCGCGGGAGTTTGATACGTTTTTGCAGTGATCCCGCACTGACTCTTATTGATAGTTCTGGTGGCAGGCGACCTGATGCCCACTCTTCAATACCCGCAGCGGCGGTGGCCGCAGCATTCCCTCCTCACAGGTCACCGGGCAGCGCGGCTGAAACGCACAGGTCTTCCGCCGACTGGTAAAACCGGGCGGATAACCAGCAATCCCACGCTTCTGCATGCGCTCCCCATCAAGAGAAGGAAAAGACGCCATCAACCCCCGCGTATAAGGATGCTGCGGATCCTCAGCAATATCCACACTGCGCCCACATTCCACAATCTGACCCGCATAGAGTATCGCAATCCGATCACAGAAAGCCGTCATGAGTGGCAGGTCATGCGTGACAAACAGCACGGAAAACTTCTGCTGCGTCTGCAGCTCAACAATCTTCTGCAATATCTCCCGCTGAACGATCACATCCAGGGCCGTCGTAGGTTCATCCAATATCAAAAGCGGCGCCTCCAGCAAGAGCGCCATCGCAATCATCACCCGCTGCCGCATGCCTCCGGACAGTTCATGCGGATAGGCCTTCAAATGCTCGACCTTAAGGCCAACCCGCACCATCCACGCGGCGGCCAAATCCTCGGCTTCTCTCCGGGAGAGGGAGCGATGGGCCCGAATCGTATCCAGCAGCTGTTCCCGAATGGTCAGCACAGGATTCAAGGCATTCAAGGCATTTTGAAAAACCATGGCCGCTTCCCGCCAGCGAAAGGCTTTCATCTCCCTGGCACTAAAATCGAGAATGTCACGTCCCTGATAAAGAATACGGCCGCTCGCAATATAAGCCGGCGGCGGCAGTATCCGCAGAATGGCCTTGGCCAGCGTGGATTTTCCGCAGCCCGATTCCCCGGCCAGACCCAGGATTTCCCCGCCCTTGATATCAAGACTCAAATTTTCAATGATCGGCACGGGTCCGGCGGCATCGGCCATCATCACGGAAAGATTCTCAATCTGCATCATACGGCTGTCCTCACCACAGGCGTTAAACCAGGATCGGAACGTCCCACTCGGCGGCGCCAGACTTTTTGTACCTGGAGTCGCGGATCGGCGATTTCATCAATGGCAAAGTTCAGAAGAGCCAGCGAAAAGCCCACCAGCGCAATGCAAAGGCCGGTCGGTATAAAGGTCCACCACGATTCCGTCATGAGCGCTGCATCATTGCTGGCCCAATAAAGATTCGTGCCCCAGGTAATCGCGGAGATATCACCCAGCCCGAGAAATTCAAGTCCGACCTGGGCTCCGAGCGCATAGATCACCGCGCCGAGAAAAGTCGACAAAAGCAGTGGAGCCATGTTCGGCAGGATCTCAAAGAACATCAGCCGCAGGCTCGACTCCCCGCCGACGATGGACGCGGAAACAAAATCCCGCTGCCTCAGGCTCAAAGCCTGGGCGCGGAAAACCCGCGCATTCCAGGCCCAGCCCGTGGCGATCAACACCAGCGCAATCGTGATCTGACCGCTTGGCAGATAAGCGGCGACCACAATGGCCAATGGCAATCCAGGAATCACGAGAAAAATATTAGTGAAAAGCGAAATCCCCTCGTCCGCCACTCCACCCCAAAACGCCCCGGCCAGCCCCAAAAGAACCCCGATCAGCGTGGTGGCGGCTCCGATCGCGAGCGCGGAAAACAGGGAATGGCGTGCGCCCACAATCATCTGGGCCCACACATCCTGACCCTGGCCTGTGGTTCCAAGCAGGTACTCACCGCCGGGCGGCTGGAGCGGCGTTCCTAAAAAGGCCTTTGGATCCTGGGTAAAAAAAGGACCCACGATGGCCATCACGATAAACAGAAGCAGGATGGAAAAACCCCAGACGGATTTTTTCTGTGAAAGCAAACGTCGCAGCATAGATCAACTCCCCAGACGTATCCTTGGGTCCAAGAGCGTGGAAAAAAGGTCGACCAGCCAATTCGCAAGCAAAACCGCCAGCGTGATCATCAGAAAAAGCCCCTGCATCAAGGGAAAATCCTGACTGCGCACCGCCTGGACCAAAAGAAAACCCTGGCCCGGATAGGAGAAAACAACTTCCGTCAACAGGGAGCCGCCCATCACAAAACCAAGAGCCATGCCAAAGCCAGTCATGTTCGGCAGAAGCGCATTGCGGGCTGCATAACGCCAGATAATTCGAAAACGCGAAAGTCCCTTGGCTTCCGCGAGAGCCACATAATCCTGTCCCAGGGCCCCCATCATCACGTTGCGCATGCTCAGCATCCAGCCGCCAATCGTCGCCAGGACTATGGAGAGTGCCGGGAGAAAGGCGTGACTGATCAAATCATAAAGTCGGGTGGAAAGCGCGGCATCGGTCAGGCGATCACTGGTCGCATGACCCAGAGGAAACCAGCCGAGCCGAAACGCAAAAAGATAAAGAAGCAGCATGGCCAGCCAGAAGTATGGAAACGCTCCCAGAAACGACAGAAAGGGTGGCAGCACGCTATCCAGCCAGGAACCACGTTTGGCTGCGGCCACAATTCCAAGTCCGGTACCGAGTAGAAAACTGATCACCACCGCGGTGCCGGCGAGGAACAGGGTCCACTTGAAACCCTGGCTGATGACATCCACCACCGGCGCCGGATAGTAAACAACCGAGATTCCGAAATTACCCTGAAAGAGATGCGCGAGATACGTGAAATACTGCTGATAGAGCGGCGCATCGGTCAGACCAAAAACCTGTTTTAAAGCTTCCAGTGATTCAGGCTTCAACTGCCCCTGAAATCGCGCAAAAACCAGACTCGCAGGATCACCGGGAGCCAGACGCGGCAGAAAAAAATTGATCGTGATCGAAAGCCAGGCCGCCAGTGCATAAAAACCAAGTCTGCGCAGGAGGTGAATCATGTTACAAACCTTTCTGCCGGGGTTTGACTTCATTCAGCAGCAAAAGAATTTCCGGGCGAAAGTTCGGCGATAGCGCGGCATAAGGATTCTCCGCGCTGGGAAAACCTTCAAAATGTTTGCTATTGAAGAGCCCCCAGGCGGGTGCCGGAAACAAAGGAACCGCAGGCGCTTCGACCATGAAAATATCCTGCAGCAGATTCGAAATCTCCTTTTGCCGTTCCGGGTCCACCGTGCGTTCCCATTCCCGCATCAAGGCTGTCGCCCCGTCATCCGCAAAGCGATGCCAGTTGCCAGGCGTCAGCACATCCAGGGGTTTGACTGTGCTGGCATCCATGATCCAACGATAAAATCCATAGGGATCCGTGCCCTCGCCCGACCAGCTGATGGAACCCTGAAACTGGCCTTTTTGCAGGCCTTCAAACCACGAGCCGAAGTCCCGGGCTTTCACCTTGGCATCCACGCCGACCACCTGCAGCTGGCTGGCAATAATCTGCGCCGCCCGCACCCAGTCCGACCAGCCATTGACCACCGTGATTTCCAGGCTCAAAACCTGACCGGCTGCATTGCGCCGTTGGCCATCGCGCTGTCTTTTCCAGCCTTCCTGCTCCAGAATTTCCGTCGCCTCATCCGGATGAAATTCGATCCAGCGGCGTTGCTCGGGGGAAGCTTCCTTGCGCCAGCGCTTATAGGCATCGGTCAGCCCGGAAGGATGCGGCGGCTCCGTATAGCGATACATGGCCACATCCGCGATGCGCTCGCGATCGATTGCCATGCTGATGGCCTTGCGCATGGTGGGGTTGTCGAAGGGTTCCTGCTGGGTATTGAGATAAAGAAAAATCATCGGACCGACGAGGGGAAACCAATAGTGATGATACTCCGGATTTTTCTGCACAAAGACCCGATCCACGGCCGGAATAAAATTGCCGGCCAGATCCACTTCCCCATGCAGCAGAGCCAGGTTCGCCTGATCATTGCTGGCAAAGGCGGGAAAACGCAGACCTTCGATGTGCGGCTTGCCCTCCTGCCAGTAGAGGGGATTGCGTCCGAGTTCAAAAACCTGATCCTCGAACAGGGTCACGCGGGTAAAGGGTCCCGTGCCGACCGGATCGGGATTGGCAAACTGAACCGGATCCCTCACATCCTTCCAGATATGCTCGGGCACGATCACCTGATTGGCGAGCACCGCAAGGCCGGGCGTGTAGGTCGCCTGCATGGTGAAGAGAACCTCATGCGGACCCTGGCTTTCCACTGAGGATAAAAAGTTCCAGACCGCACCGGAATCCAGCGCAGGGAATTTTTTCACCAGCTGAAAGGTAAAAACCACATCCGCCGCGGTCATGGCGCGACCGTCAGACCACTGCACCCCTTCGCGCAGAACCATACGCAGCTTGCGAAAATCCGCGCCCTCCCACCGATAGCTCGTGGCCAGCCAGGGCACGAAGTCTCCGTTCATGCGATTGTAAATCATGAGCGGCTCATAGATGGCGCCGATGGAATATTCACGGGCGCTGCCCGAAGTGAGCAGCGGATTGAAATTGCGAATGAAGGAGGTCTGCTTTTCCACGGAAATGGTCAGCACCTGCCGGCTTTCCTGCCTGGCTTTGGGAACGCAGGCCTGCGAAATAAAGCTTAAACACGCAAGGGCACTAATGAGGGCTCGCATGGATCACATCCCCTTCCTGATTCCATTCGGTCCGGGTCAAGGTTTTCAAAGGAAACCATGAAAGATCATTCATGGCTTTTTCCAGAATCATGGTGGCCGCGCCCAGCGCGATATTCTGCTCGCCGAGCTGGCTCCAGCGCAGGGGAACCGCGTGCAGATCCTGCCAAATCAGTTGCTTTTGAATCACGCTGCGAATCTTCTGCAGCATCATCTCACCGGCCGCGCTCATACTCCCGCTTAACACAATGCATTCAAGATCCAGCAGCACCAGAAGATTGGCCAGCGCTGAGCCCAGGACAAAGGTCACCTCCTCGAACATCTCCTCCGCCACCGGATCCTTGGCCTGAACGGATTCGATCCAGCGCTGCATCGTCAGATTGCAACCGGACAGAAGGCTGAAAGGATTCTGCCGTCCCAGCTCATGGGCCCGTTTGAGGAGACAGCCGGTGCCGAGCATATCATTCAGGTTCTGCCTGACAGGCTGCGGCAGAAGATGAGCCAGCATGTGCCCGAGTTCGCCGGCCAGACCTGAACGTCCGCGATGAATGCTGCCATTCAGAATTAAACCCGCACCCACCCCGGTGCCGAGTTTAATAAACGCAAGGTTGTTGCGCTCGGGCTCCTTCGCCCACCAGAGTTCCGCCAGAGCCCCAAGGTTGGCATCATTATCAAAGAGCACAGGCAAACCAAAGCGATCACGCAGCAGGGCCCGGGGATTCACGCCTTTCCAGGCTGGCAGGATTCCCTCATGAATGGGCGTATGCTCTTCGCTGGGATGCACGGGACAGGGCAGACCAATGCCAATGCCGATCACCGGGCACCGCTCCTGGTCGGCGGTTTCCTTCATGGACTGGATGGTTTCCATGATCAGCTGCATGGTCTGCTGTGGTTCCGTTTGCACCGGGCAGCGTCGAAAGCGGGACTCGCGGATCATGCCTTTCAAATTCATCAAGGCAAAGGCTACATGCGTGGCCCCGACATCCACCCCGATGATGGAGTAACCATCGCTGTGAAAGGAGAGCATCATGGGCCGGCGTCCGCTCGTGGAATGACGTACACCCTGTTCGCTCACGAGGTCACGTTCCAAAAGTTCTGCAACGATGGCCGAGACTGAGGAACGGCTCATGCCGGTCATGCGCGAAATATCAGCACGCGAAATCTCCTGCTCCTGCCAGATCATGCGCAGAAGTGTGGTGCTGTTCATGGTTCGCATATGAGACGCGTCTACAGTTTCCATTCCTTGAATCCTTTGCTTTCAGATTTCCACGACGATCTTGTTGCCGTAGGGGTCCACGGTTTCGACCCAGCGTCCCTGGGGTGTTCCGCCCAGGTCACGAATGGCATAAAACGCCAAGGGTACCAAACGGTACGAGTATCCTTCAGCTGTATAGCCGACGCTATCTTTAAAATTGTCGAGCATCGACTGATAAGCCTGAATTGCTGCATTGCGGTAGAGCGTGCGCTGCTCTTCACTCAGGCCTTCATGCGCAGCCAAGGCCCCGAGCGCGATCGCTGTTTGAAATTGACTTTCGCCACTGCGGGCGATCGCCAGTTCGGTGGCCCAGGCATAGAACATGGCAGCCAGACGCGCGGGCGGGGCTCCGGCCTCCATGGCCCAGCCTGTGATATTCCAACGCTGCGCGGGACTCATGGCCACGCGGGAAAAGGGATTTTGCCAGTCCTCCAGCACCGCCGTGCTGGGATGAATCCCGGCGTTATCCTCCAGCGTCGGCAGACCTGTATCCCCAAGCGCCAGTGGGGTCAGCTCCACACCGCCTCCTTTCGGGCTTCCGCAACTCGCCGAAAGGATGACGATCAAACAAAGTCCTTTAGAGATTGATGTCCACATAGGTTGTCCACTCCTGCTCGTTGCCATGTTTACCTGAACCCGGAGCATAGGGGAATCGTGGGGAATGCTCATCCAGGGTTCGCATTTGATAACGCATACCGACCTGACTGACAGTACGATCCACGCGAAATGGTTCCAGGCCATAGGCGATAGAGATCTGCCCTTGGAAGGGGAAGGTCAGGTTAAAGTCACGATAGTAATCATAAGGTCCCCAATCATTCCATTTGGTCATCAATTGACCCTGCAGACGCTGCCAGCGCAAAGTGCTGCCGAGGCCATAGCGCCGAATCAAACGGGGACTGTCACCGTTGGCTTGACCCGTGCCGCCATAGATTTGATGGATCATGCGAAGCTCGGGCGAGAGCACCTGCACGGCACGAAACACGGCATCCCAAAGATCAGCCGCCGGTGGAGCCGAGGCAAAGGCGAAGACGGTGCCATCACCCAGAACACCCAGATTGCTGTCACGGCTGGTGGGGAAACGACGATAGATCAAATCCAGACTGGCTGCAAAAGGCGCGGATTCCCGATCATCATTATCCCAGGCAAAAAACCAGTTGTCCGGTGTGGGATCATAGACAAAGAGCAGCTCCGCTCCGAGCATTTCGCGGTTATCGAGCACCGCAAAGGTATCGTTCAAAAGATTGCGCGGCCGCAGCCCCGGGACATAGGTGCCCGTGGCATTATCAAATTGATCCGTATTCAGGATCGGGTCATGGGGAATCGGTCCCACCAGCGGCTTTTGATAGATCACCTGCGGTGCCACGGCAAAGGCTCCCGAGCCTGCGGAAAAGCCTGCGGCCACATTATATTGGTTGCCGCGTTCCGAAGGCTTGAGCGACCATTTGGAGAGGACGATGGAACTGTCGGGGCCTCCGTTGGCCACGAGTCCGCGATAAGCGCCCTGAATATACCACGGGACGCGTCCCCCGCTTTCAATCAGACGGAATTTACCCGCCAGGGTATCGATGGATTTGATCTGCGCATTTTCCGTGACCTTGTAGTTCGAACCGTTGAATCCTGTGCCATCCGTTTTTTCGGTGCTCACGTAACGATCGCCGATCCGTTCACGGCCCGCCACCAAAAGCCCCCACTCACTTTTCAGGCCGAAAAATCCTGTTTTAAAGCTGATGCTCGACTTCGCGGCCCGTCCACCCGGATCGGCGGCCACGCTGCTCGTGGTCACGGCCTGCTGTTCGCCGAAGGCCTGCTGATGCATGATCGTATAGTGAAGATCCTGGAACTGGCCGCTGTACTTCACGATCGCCATGGGCTTGGCACCCCAGTAGATTTGTGGGCCAAAGGCAACCTTCCAGCCTTCCAGATGGGCTTTGCCAGTAAAAACAAAACCGTTCGGCGCATCGGAATTATAGCGATCGATGCCCGCCATATCGTAGGTTTCCTGATAGAGACCAAAAAAGTCGCCTTCATCGGCCCAGTGACCATGAGGCGCGCGATAGAAGCCCTCCAGCAGGAAGGCATCCTCATTCCATTGAAACTGCGCGCGATGGAGCTTCACCCTTTCGCCGTCACTCAACGTTACGGTTTTGCCATCCTCGCCTTTGACCTGGATGGGCACGCCGCGATTTTCATAGAAGATCTCATCCATCTTGTTCCGCGCCACATGACCGAGCACATGGATGGCCGCGCTAGCCTCGAGGCGCGGATCAGGTCTCCAGCCCCATTCCATGGTCACCGATTCCATATGATCCTGGGGTGCCCAGCCTTCCCTTTGAGTCTTGTTGGTATTGCGGCCGGAGCTTTGGATCGACTCCATGCGAAGGCTGGCGCTCTTCAGATAGATTTTTTCGAGGTCCGCCAGCCGTCCTGAGGCACGCAACGCTTCCGACTGCGGCTCATAATTCCGTGGTTCCAGGCTGGCGATACGTTTTTCCCAGCTGCTGCGCTCGGTGGAGACCGGGTTGATGGCAAAGATATCCTGCAGAAGGAAATAGGCCGGGCGTGGCGTCAGTTGATAGCGGCCACGGGCATCATTTTTGCTCTTGGCCATGATGCCAAACCATTCCTCGTTCATGTTGTTCGAGCCTTCCTGATAGTCAAAGCGGTAGGCATCGTTCGACCAGGACGCGGTCTGATCATGAAGCGCCAGATTTTCCGTCTGCTTGTACTTCCACCATTCATCGGACCATTGGAACACAAAGCCGCCCACGGCATTGCCGGCCTGCCCCTGGCCATAGCTGTTCTGATAGATATCGAGCCACTGGCTTTTCAGGTATTCCGCCTGCGCGAGGCCATCCTCACGACCGGTCCGGGCATTGAAGGCATCCGCACCGAATTCGCTAAAAAACACCGGTTTTCCCAGCTCCGCTTTCACGCGAGTGAAAAGATCCGTGGCGGTTTTCCCGCGATAAACGTTGGTGCCGAGCAGATCCATGGCCGGAACCTGCTTTGCAATCAGTTCCAGATACTGAAGGTCACCGTTACAAATGGAAACGAGGTGCTCCGGATCCGCGGCCTTGATCGCAGCCGTGATCTCACCAAAAAGACTATAAAGGTGTCGGGCCTTGGCGATTTCCTGCTCGCCTTTGGGCAGGTTTTCAATCTCGCTCGACGTCCAGGTCAGGCCGTAATTGTTTTCATTGCCGAGCATCCAGAACAGGATGCCGGGCGTATTCCGATAGCGCTCCACCATGGCCAGCACATCTTTTTTGATGGCCTCCCGCACCCGCGGCTCGGAATAATCCACCGGCGATTGCATGACGCCATCCACCATAAAGCCATAGCGACCCATGAGATGGTTCATCACCGTGTGAATGCCATAGGTTTCATAAATGTAAGCCACCCAGCGCGGCGGAATCATCGCAAACTGCCGAATCGCATTCACGCCCATGTTTTTCAAAAGAGGCATTTCCGCATCCAGCACCGCGCGAATATCCGCATCGGATCGCGCCCAGAAATCATAGGCGTAGTTTTCACCAACCGGGATGGATCCCCAGTTGACGCCTTTGATGATAAAGGCCTGACCCTCGCGCAGCAGCCTCGCGCCTTTGTCATCCTTTTCGATGGTAAAGCGCGGTGTGGCGGCGAACAGTGTCGGCATAACAAATAAAGCGCAAAATAAGACGAAAGACTTCATGGGATGACCCTTGTCTGGATCAGATCGCGGTACCAAAGGGCACTATCTTTAGGCAGACGTTCCTGTGTTTCATAGTTGACCCAAACCATGCCGAAACGTTTTTGATAGCCATAGGCCCATTCAAAATTGTCAAAGAGCGACCAAAGGAAATAACCTTTGAGGTTGACACCCTGGTCCAACGCTTCCTGCATGGCACGGGCATGTTTCTGGAGATATCGAACCCGCCGTTCGTCCCGAATGCGACCCTGCGCATCCGGAGCATCATCATAGGCGGCTCCGTTTTCCGTAATGTAAAGAGACCGGGGCTGGTATTCCATTTGCAGCCGCACGAGCAGGTCGCGGAGTCCTTCCGGGCTGACCTCCCAGTCCATATCCGTAAGATCAGTGGGATCCTGGGTCAGGCGACGTGGCATTTGACCTGGCGCGTTCTCTTCACCGCGGATGATGGCTCGCGAATAGTAATTGATACCGAGGAAGTCCATATCCTGTTTCATAAGGTCCAGGTCCCCGTTGCGCATGAAATCCAGAGCCCCGCACTCGGCTTCCACCTCGGGCACCATATCGATCGGCAGACAGCCTTTGAGAACCTGATCCAGATACCAGCGATTGAAACTTCCATCAAAGGCGCGGGTGGCCTCACGATCCACAGCCGAATCCGAGGCCGGATACGCCGGTGTCAGATTCAAGGTGATGCCCGCTTTGATATCTGATCGCACGCTCCGGATCGCCTGCATCGCCATTCCATGCGAGAGCAGGACATGATGCGCGGCGATCCAGCCTGAGCGTGGATCCTTCATACCCGGCGCATGTTCGCCCCGCCGATAGCCGAGCATCGCCACACACCAGGGTTCATTGTGGGTGATCCAATGCTTCACCCGATCCCCGAGGCGCTCCACCATTTTCTGAGCGTAGTCTGCGAAATGCCGTGTGGTATCGCGATGCAGCCAGCCGCCTTGATGACCAAGGCAGGCTGGCAAATCCCAATGGTAAAGGGTAACCCAGGGTTCAATATTTTTTTCCAAAAGCTCATCAACCAGCTGCTCATAGAAAGCCATGCCCTTCTCATGGACCTTGCCGAAACCCTCGGGCAGGACCCGCGGCCAGGCTATGGAAAAGCGATAGGCTTCCAGCCCCAGATTCTTCATCAGGGCCACATCATCGCGAAAGCGGAAATAATGTTCGCAGGCCCGCCGCCCATCACTGCCATCCGCAATGGTGCCCTCCTCCTGGCAAAACTGATCCCAGATCGAGGGGGAGCGTCCATCGACATCAGTCGCGCCTTCGATTTGAAACGACGAGGTCGCGGCACCAAAAAGAAAATCCTTTGGAAATGGTTTTTTGCTCATGAGAGTCTTCTTTCCAGCCTTGGGTTTCGTATGGCATCCAGGAGCAGCGCAGTATAGGGGTCCTGGGGATTCGTAATCACAGCTTCCGTCGTTCCACTTTCCACGATCACGCCACGGTTCAAGACGATCAGCCGATCGGTGAGATAGCGTGCGCTGGCCAGATCATGCGTGATCAGGAGCAGAGCGAGTCCCTGCTCACGCCGCAGACGCGCGAGAAGATTCAATATGTCCATGCGAATGGAAACATCGAGCATCGACGTGGGTTCATCCGCCACGATCAGTTTGGGATTCACAGCCAGCGCGCGGGCGATCGCCACTCTTTGCCTTTGACCACCCGACAGCGCATAGGGATAGGCCCGGGCCATGCGTTCCACCGGCGTGAGACCCACCATGTGCAAAAGATCATGAATGCGCGATTCCAGTTCCCCGCGCGTGACCAGTCCATGCCTCAGGAGGGGACGCGCCAGGTGATAGGCCACATCATGTGCAGGATTCAGCGAGGCAAAGGGATCCTGAAAAATCATCTGCACGAGGGAACGATACGCAAACGAGGCGCCGCGCGGCTCCGCCTGGAACATCTCGCAACCATTGAGCCAAAGTTCACCTCTGTCAGCTTTTTCGAGTCGCAGAATGATGCGGCCCAGGGTACTCTTGCCACAGCCGGAAGCACCAACCAGCCCGACAATCTCACCGCGGTCTATATGGAGTGATACGTCCCGCAGTGCGTGGACAGGCTCCTTACGGCGTATGAGCCCGGTCGAACGATAGCTTTTCGTGATCTTGCTGAGACGCAGAAGCTCCATGACGGGTCTCTCCTGGCTTTGTCAACCGTCGAACAATTTGTTTGAAACCACTACTAATACCCTCAAATCCCGAAATCAAGTTCTGAATGACAACAAAATACACAACCAGGCCCGGACTTTTGTGGATTCGCCCGGTAATGTCTTATTTCCTAGGGTTTTGCCCCATGCAGCTGCCTCTGCGTGCGTTCAAATTCCGAAACTCCAGAATGGCCGCATGACCCATATTCAAAAAAGGTAAGCTGGATAAGGTCTGGAAAGCGCTTGCAGTCGTGACCAATTAGTTTGTTATAAGTACAATCAACAACAGACTCGCATGGAGGATAACATGCAAAACTGGATTCGCGCCCTGCTGCTTGGCAGCTGGTCTTTGCTCGCCTGCAGTTGCACGGACTCGGCTTCAACGTCCGCCCGGTCCGCGGCCGCTGGGCCTCTGCCCCCACCTTCCTCGTCCCTCGTGAGCTTCCAGGAAATATTTTTGGGTGCCCCGCGTGCGGAAACGGTTCGCGCCATTTCCTACTCGGCCTATCGCCCGGGACAGGCTCCGGGCCAATCCGAACCGACGGCAGCGCAGATCAGTGAGGATCTCAAACTGTTGAGTCGGCATTGGAATGTGATTCGGCTCTATGGCAGCGGCTCATTGAGTGCCAGGATTCTCGAAGTCATTGCCAGGGAAAAACTGCCGTTACGGGTGATGCTCGGCGCCTGGCTGCAGGCCGAGGTGAGCAATCCCGGCTGCCCCTGGGGCGGTATTTATTCGGAAGCTGAACTCGCGCAGAATCGTGAGGAAAACCGGGCTGAAGTCGATCGCGCCATCACGCTGGCGAAGACCTGGCCTGGGATTGTCAGTTCCATCAGCGTGGGCAATGAAATCCTGGTGGACTGGACGGACCATCTGGTGCCGGAGGACTCTGTCATCCATTATGTGAAGCGGGTGAAGGCTGCCGTGCCCACCGCCGTGACGGTGGCTGACAACTATGTGCCCTTTCAAAGGGGTCATGACGAACTGGTCAAGCTTTTGGATTTCATCACCATCCATACCTATCCCATCTGGGAGAACAAAAACATTGACGTCGCTCTTGATTACGCGCGGCAAAACTATGAAGCCGTGCGCCAGCGCCATCCGGAAAAACCGATCGCCATCGGGGAAACGGGCTGGACCACGGTCACCAATGGAATCGGCATTCCCACGTCATTCGCCAATGAACTCGCGCAACAGCGCTATTTCAAAGAGATGAGCGCCTGGAGTGAAAGCCAGGGCATTCCTGTGTTTTTCTTTGAAGCCTTTGATGAGGACTGGAAGGGAGGACCAGATCCGGCGGAACCTGAAAAACATTGGGGCCTTTTCACCACGGATCGTCGACCGAAATTGGCCGTCCGGGAGCTTTTTTCTGATTTGATTCCGTAATTTGATTCAGGGCAAACATAAGGGGGTAAAACTGATGAAACACTTTTGTTGGGGAGGGCTTCTGCTGCTGGCCTTATGGGACACATGGGCCCAGGCCGCAGCCATAACCGAAGCCTCGATTCGGCCGCGGCGTCGGCATGAAAACGACATGGATTTTTCGAAGTACAATCCCTTCTACTGGGAAGGGCGTCAGGCGTCCTTCAAAGTCGAGGACTTCACGCCGGATGGAGAAAACCGTCTGCGCTTCACCTTCTACACGGAATGGCCGCAGGACGCCATACCCACCCGCGGGCCGGATTTCTCGGCCGTTTATATCGGCAATCCCAATGCCCCGAGCGAAACCGAACGCAGCAAATTCGCACTGAACGTGCGCATGAAACATGTCAGCGACTACCGGGTTTTTACCGCGGAACTTGGACCTGGGGAATTTGCGGCATTTCGGGATCGGCTGAAGGTGGGGTCGGTGGTGACCTTTGAATTCCGCTTTTTCATGAACGAAAGTTTCGGACCCTGGCAGAAACAGAAGATGGCGAATGTCCATAATATTTCCGCCTACTATTCGGAGTTCTTTCGCATCCGCATTGGCTCATCCGGTCTTTTGATCGATGATCCGGATCGTTCCGATATCGTGCCCGCCGCCCTGCGTTATGCGGGAGGCGGCACGACCATTCCCACCGTCCGCGTGGAACCCTGGAAGGCGCTGCAGCAGCAGGCCTTTAACATAAAGCCGGCGCATTCGCAGGACTTTATGTTCGGTCGCACCTGGTTTCACACCGATATGGCCAACGGTCAGCACACGCGGGATGATTCCGATGACAAGCCTTCACCCTTTTTTGAAGAGGATCGCCAGGAACGGGCCGGCTTTGCATCCACCGCCTACAATGTGCGCAGCTGCAGCAGCTGTCATGTGAATAACGGTGGATCGCTCCTGCCTCCGGACGGCGAGGACATTCATCATACCGTGGTGAAGACTTTCGACAAAACTTCCGGGGCTGCCCATGCGAGGATTGGGCAGCAGCTGCAAACCTCGGGGCCGGATCGTGAGGGTTCGCTTACGGTGTCGAACTGGGAAACCCGTGTGGTGCGACTCGACGATGGAACGGAGGTGGTCCTGAAAAAACCGCGTTTTCATGTCGACAGCACTCTGGCTGATGATCGCATGGCCCTCTCTCCCCGCCGTCCTCTCTCCATGATCGGTCTCGGTCTTTTGGAAGCCATTCCGGAGTCCACACTCCGCGACCTGGCCGCGCAAAACAAAGGCATTCTGCGTACTTTCAACGGCAAGGCCGGGCGCTTTGGTTGGAAGGCGGATCGTGTGAGCCTGCTCGATCAGATCGCGGAAGCGTTGCGCAGTGATATGGGCGTCCTCAGTCGCCATCGTGGAACCCTCGACTGCACCGGGCCTTGTCAGAGCGGAAAAGGTCCCTTGCCGGATCAGGCTTTGGCTTCCCTCGAAACCTATGTCGCTCTCCTCGGTGTGCCGCCGCGCATGCGTCCCCTGGATCCCGCCGTTCAACGCGGGGAGAAAATCTTCGACCGTCTCAACTGCGGCAGCTGCCACGTCAAAGCCTTGAAAACAGGCCCGAGCCGGTTCCCTGAACTCGCTCATCAAAACATTCAACCCTTCACCGACCTGCTTTTGCATGATATGGGTCCGGACCTCGCCGACGGGATGCCAGGAGACATCGGCCGTCTTTGGCGAACGGCGCCGCTCTGGGGCCTGAAGAACGTCCGTCATGCCACCGACTCACACGTCAGTGAATTTCCACCCGGGAATATTTCGCTGCAGTGGAAGGATGCGCATCGGGCCGCGGATGGCAACCGCGTGCAGTGGCTCCACGATGGTCGGGCGGAGAGTCTGATGGAAGCCATCCTCTGGCATGGAGGGGAGGCCTCCGCTTCGGTCAGAGCTTACAAGGCATTGAACGCGAATGAGCGCAAGGATCTTGAAGCGTTTCTCTTCGATCTCTAAACAGGAAAGCGCCTCTCCCTGCAAAGGGATGAGGCGCGATCACTCTTGAAATCGATTACTTCAGTTCAGCAGCCAGATCTTCCTCGGAAAAGCCTTCGAACTCTTCCGCATCCACCTGCTTCGACTCATCAATCTGCACGGCTTCACCTTGAGCAAAGGCAGCGTCATAGCATGATTCCTGGCTCAACTCAGCCCAGCTTTCCGTGCAAGCGGACATATCCGCATCACCCGAGGACTCGGTACCGAGTTCAATATCTTCGGTTCCGGTGCAGTCCCAGGCATCAGCCGGAAACTCATCAGGCGTAAAGTCGGCACCGAGGAAGCCCGGTACGGATTCAGGCTTTAAAGCCACCTTCCCATCATCGCCGAATGCTTCAGGATAATCGGCTGGGTCCACGACGTAGCTTTTGCCGTCAAAGAAGGACTCGTTACTGAAGGTCATGGGTTGACTTTCAAAGGTCATTGAACCTTTGGCAATCACAGAACCAAAGTCCTCGTCAAAGGCACCGATGGAAGCGAATGATGACTCGCCCTGCCCCATATTGCCGGTAAAGGACGCGAGCGCTTTGCTGACGCCAGTGTCCGCAAGCGACAGGGAAAGCAGGCGACGAGCCGAGAAGCTCTGATCCCCTTGAGACACGTCGATCAATTCCTTAATTGTGACCGACGTACGGTCCGCATCGGTGTACTTATTATCGAAGTTCATCGCCCGATGAAACGTCATACCGCTGAGGGACTGTTTCATCACCACAGTTCCCTTCGAAACTCCTTCCTTGGCACCGGAAACCGAAATCATCTGAGACAGGACCTTGTCCTGGCACATATAAACGGTAATCTTGCCTGCTGTGGAGTTATCAATCCATACCTGAATGGAAGTGGGCATTTCGAAATCCTGGAGGCGCAGACCAGGGGGTGTGAAATCTCCAGGACCGCTGCCGCCGGGACCGCTGCCGCCGGGACCACTGCCGGGATCGCCGCCGGGACCGCTGCCGGGATCGCCGCCGGGACCGCCAGACATGGAAGACAGGTCGATATTATATTTTTTGCCAAAAGTAATATTGGGGTCATTTTCAATAAAACAGAACTGGCTTTTCACCATCGCGATGTTGGAAAGGGCCTCGCGCATTTGATCACGGAGTTGGCAGGCCTCGAACGACTTTTGACCTGCCAGGCGCAGGCCGGCCGCTGTCCCATTGCCTTTTACGGAGTCAGGCAGAGTAATAGCGAGCACACCCGTCAAAGACAGATCTTTCAAGCTCGTGACTTCGGCGGAGACGGTTTCTGTGCCGGTTCCTGTTGCCGTCGCATCATTGCTTGAGCCGCTGTCGCTGCCACAGCCAAAGAGGAGAGAGATCCCAACGATTGAAAAACACGCTAATTTTATGCTCATAATTATTCCCACTTACGTTTTTCGTAACAGACTCCAAAGTCTTCGGTCCTTGTTCATAGGTCCTGAAACTTTTTTACTGCTCATCAAAATACACCGCGGAAATTATGAGCTTCCCTTTGCGAATTTCTCGGAATTCGTTCAAAGGGGCTATCGAACTTTACGAATACCTCGGAAAAAGATTTGAAATTCTGCCCATCCCGTACGAAAGTGGTACAGGCATTCCGAGTTCGATAAGGACTTTATTCCGCAGTAAACTTCTTGGTGACTTCGGTATCAACTATGGATGAATGGATCTTTTTTACCTCAATGGAAGACCCTTCCAGAGGCATTTCAACTGCCTCAATCCCTTCAACTGACAGCCTTGCCTCGACCCTCCGCAAAGTGTCAGTATTGACCTGAACAGATGGAAGCTTTTCAAGACTGAAAGCCGCGGATACGAGGTTCATGAGTGCTTTGGAGGAACCGCTACCACCGCCAATGGAAACGCCTGCGAGCGCCGCTTTTTCTGCCGTCATGATGAGAACAAAAGTGAGGAATATTTTCATATCTTTTCAGCTCCCTTGATCACATTATGCAGCATGCCGAACGCCACTAGCACATCGCCCCTGTTTTCCGGGTTCGATGCGATCGCATGTACTTCCTTCCCTGTGCGCTCCATGATGCGGTAAACATCCTTCGTCGCTTCTGGCGTAAGAGATTCCCAGCCTGCATTCGCGTATGACGCAAAGGGAATAGAGTCCCCTTTTCTGCTGCACGATCTTACAATAAGCGTAAGGAGTCTTCGCCCTTGGTGAAGGGAAATACCTCCTATATCCTTCTCCAGATATAGCCTACCGTCTATTTCCGTGAGCACGCCTGAGGCCTCGATATCATCAAAGTATTCGGCGGAGACATCACCGAATAATGTAACGACTTCCTCGCGCGTCGTACCCTGCCTGGAGCTGGAGAGCATGATTATAGCTGAATGCTCTTCGGAAAGAATGAAGTCGATGATGTCGTCAGAGTCGTTTGCCGGGTAGTAAACATCGAGAACTGCTTTCTCAAGCTTTGGAAAGTAGGCGCGGATGAACTCGCTTAGCCGGCCAGGGCTCATGACAAAGGATGCAATCGGGAGAACGATCTCCTGCGTTTGCTCAACCGTTCCCTCAGCTGCGCGCCTCACGGATGAGTAGCTAATGGAGGTCAGGCGCGCGAGCATCCTGAGACTCCTATTGGGCTTGGCCTCCAGCCACTCCCGGATCGATTGGGCCAGGATTTCCTGCATATTTTGTCCCCATCTTTGGTTCGCCGCGGATCACGGTTCGGTTCTTTTTGAGCGCAGTTTGTTCGCTTGTCAACCCGTTCTCGATTGCATGCGAGTGGCCTTAAGGATTAAAACCTAACTGAATTGCAGAGATCGCTCTTTTTTTTGGTTATATCAAGGCTTTCAGGCTGCAAGCCATTTGGATTTATCTTTTTGTTTTTACGTCTGTTTCACTTGGCTTCGGGGGAGGGGGTGGTGAAGAACGAATCGCGTAGAAATCTGGCTGCACTTCTTCTCGCCATCGCATATATCTGTGCCGGTCCCCTGATGAGTTCGCTGTCGATGCCGCCGCTGCGCATGCTCTTCGATGGAATTGCCGCTCTCAGCATTCTGATTCTTCTCAAGGACCGGAGACACGAACCCGTGCCCTTAAGCCCGCCGTGGGCCATTCTCTTCATCCTTGGTGGCATCATGATCGCCACCATTCTCACAGGCGCATGGGTTGAACTCGTGACTGTCGCGGAACCCGCACAGGAGGCTGTTATCGCGACGGGAAAGATCCCGCCAATTGAGGCGCGATCATCTCTGCAAAATCTTTCTGTGTTGGTCCTCGGACCAACAGTTGAGGAAATCATCTATCGCCTCGCCATTCTCGGAGGGCTGTCGCACCTGATTGGCAAGGCCCCTGCGCTTATCATCTCAGCCATGGTTTTCGCTGCGGTGCATGCGGATGTGTATCCTGTCGCCATCCTCGTGCCCATGTTTATCATGGGGATTCTGCTCGGAATAACATTTTTCCTTCTCGGTCTGCCGTGGGCCATCGTCACGCACATGTTCAATAACATGCGTCCCCTCATCCTTGAAAGCAATGCCCTGACTGTGGTTGTCGCCGTATTCTCGATCTGGGGCATGTGGGTTTTCTTGTCCCGAACCATTCGACTTCGGAGAAGTGTCTTCGGAGGCTGGTAATATTGGAGACATTTCAATGCAGAAATCCATAGCACTCATGATGATACTCGCAGCGCCTGCGCTTTATGCGCAGGAGACATCCAGCGAAACCGTTGTGGTCACGGGCTCCAGACTCCCGTACACAGCTCCAGGACCCATTGCCGATACCGGCGGTGGCCCGAACCCTGACATACCATGCGCCGAGCCCAATTGCGGTCAAGACCCTGAAGATCCGAGCGGGGGCGGCTATCTCACTCAAGCGCAGAAAAACCAGGACAATAAGCGCGCCCAGGAAAAGGCTAAGAATGACTCAAGGCTTAAAGCGGCTGTACAGGCCACCACGGACCTTCTCGCAGCTCTTAAAAAGTGGTTTGCCAGCAAGGGGATTGAGCTCGGAATCGGCGCGGAATCGTACGAAAGAACCATTTATCCGAACGGCGTGAAGAAGGAAAAGGGCTGGTGTGCATCGGCTCACGGAACCTACGGCGCTCCGAATCCAAACTATAAGGACCCATGTGTTGAAGTCGATGGACAGCCTGAGGTTGTAAAGAGGGTCGATGGCACCCTGGAAAATCAGGTGCGCCTCACATATACCGTCTATGAGCAGTGTTATTTCGACAGGACCTGTGGACCGAAATCCTATTCCTTCGTTGCCGGATCTCCAGAAGAGCTGGACTGGCTCATGCAGCCGCTTCTTCAGTGACACGACAAAGCCGGGGCACCCCCGGCTTGATAAAAAACCCCCGTCCAACCCGAAAAATGAATGCCGAGCCCAGACCGGTTTATGCAGATTTCAAGCATATTGAACGAAATTCTTGGCGAAAATCGTTCCAAGTAATTCAAGTACTTCGCACCATTTTCAACCAACAAATGCTTAGGCGGCCCACTGGCCGCCCGCTATGAAACCGTCAGGCATCCGCCCGCACACTATCCGCCGTCGCCGAGTACGTAATTTTCGGAAACCTCTCCTTCAAAAACTTCAAACGCCAGAGGTCTTCCAAAAGTATGGCCTTCTGCTCATGCTGATCCAAACACAGCACATGCGCCTGCGCCCGCGCAAACTCCTCCATCGCCTTCGGATCATCACAGAAAACCCAGCGCGCTGCCCCATAGGGCAAGCGGGTAAAATTCACCTTCACCCCGTATTCATGCTGAATCCGATACTGCACCACATCAAACTGCAACACACCGACCACACCAAGAATTTGCTCCGTCCCATAAATCGGCCGGAACACCTGCACCGCACCTTCCTCGGAAAGTTGATCCAGCGCCTTATAAAGCTGCTTTGACTTCATCGGATCCGCCAGCGTCACCCGACAGAAATGCTCCGGCGCGAACACGGGCACGCCGGTATAATGGAGCGACTCACCCTCGGTCAGCGTATCACCGATCTTAAAAACCCCGGGATCATGAATACCCACGATATCCCCGGCAAACGCCTCATCCACAAGACTTCTATCCTGTGCCATAAACTGCGTCGGACGGCCGAGACGATGCTCCTTGCCGAGACGCACGATATGCGCCTTCATCCCACGCTGGAAGTAACCCGAGCAAATTCGGATAAAGGCCACGCGATCGCGGTGATTCGGATCCATGTTCGCTTGAATCTTAAAGATAAAACCGGAGAACTTCTCCTCATTCGGCTGCACCACGCGCTCCTGCGCGGCACGCGGCAGAGGCGCCGGGGCGGTCTGGATGAGCGCTTCCAGCAGAGGCTCCAAACCAAAGTTATTCAAAGCCGAACCAAAGAATACCGGCGCCAGTTTCCCCGCGCGGTAACGTTCAAGGTCAAATTCCTCTCCCGCTCCATCCAGCAGTTCGATCTCCGTCCGCAGCTGCTCGGCCAGCTCCGGCCCCAGCTCCTGCACGACTTCCGGAGCATCCAGCGTCAGACCTTTCAAAGGCACAGGGCGGGAACGCTCCGCATCCTTTTCATAGATCAAAAGCTGATTGTGAATTCGATGATAAACCCCGCGGAAGGTCGGCCCCATGCCGATCGGCCAGGTGACCGGCGTCACCGCAATGCCGAGCGTCGTTTCAATTTCCTCAAGCAGGGCAAAGGGCTCACGACCTTCACGGTCCATTTTATTGATAAACGCCATGATCGGCGTATTCCGCGCGGCGCAGACCTCGAACAGCTTTTTGGTCTGCTCTTCCACACCGTTCGCGGCATCCATCAGCATCAGCGCGCTGTCGACGGCGGTCAGAGTCCGGTAGGTATCCTCCGAGAAGTCCTGGTGACCCGGGGTATCGATCAGGTTCATTTCACAGTCCTGATACGGAAACTTCATCACCGAACTCGTGACCGAAATCCCACGCTGCTTCTCCAGTTCCATCCAGTCGGAGGTCGCGAACTTTTTGGAGCGCTTGGCTTTGACCGATCCAGCCATATTGATAGCTCCGCCGTAAAGGAGGAGCTTCTCTGTCATCGTCGTTTTACCGGCGTCAGGGTGGGATATGATAGCAAAGGTTCGCCGGCGGGCGATTTCCTGTTCCAGCTGTTTCTGATTCACAAAAACCTCGGCAAGCGGGTGATTCACCTCATGGTGCGAAACAGCAACTTTTAGCGCAAACTGGCGTGCAAAGCAAGGGCGGCAACCGCGACCCATGGACGATTTCAGCGAATTTTTCCGCGGAACAGCTCTTCCCTTGCGATAGGGATGGTGCTAGTATCCGCCCTTAAATCGAAACCCGCCTACGGCAAAGATAACTATATGAAGATATGAACAGCTCTCAAAAGGACCCCTCTAGCATAAGGAAGGTCACTATGACTGATATAAGCCGAACCTTCAAAATCGGTTTAGCCTACGACGATGTCCTGCTCGTGCCGCAACATTCCGAAATCCTTCCCCACGAAGCCAAGCTCGAAACTCAATTCACGCGCCATCTCAAGCTTAAAATCCCCCTCGTCTCTGCCGCCATGGATACTGTCACCGAAGCCAAAGCCGCCATTATTATGGCCCAGGCCGGTGGAATCGGCATCATCCATAAGAATCTGAGCGTCGAGGATCAGGCCGAGGAAGTGCGCCTTGTGAAGAAGAGTGAATCGGGCATCGTCAAGGATCCAGTGACTGTGTCGCCGGATGCCACCATCGGTGATGTGACCCTGATTATGAAGCGGGAAAAGTTCTCCGGCTTTCCGGTCGTCGAAAACGGTCGTCTGGTTGGTATAATTACCGGCCGCGATCTGCGCTTTGAACGCAATCCCAAGCGCCTCGTCCGTGAAGTCATGACGCAGGATGTCATCACCTGCAGCAAGAACACAACGCCGGATGAAGCGGTTGAAATTCTGCATAAGCACCGCATTGAAAAACTCCCGGTGCTCGACAGCGACAAAACTCTGATTGGCATGTATACGGTCAAGGATATCATCAAGTCCAAGACCTTCCCCAATGCCTCCAAGGACAGCTCCGGCCGTCTTCTGGTCGGCGCCGCAGTCGGTGCCGGTGGGGATTACCTGGAACGCGCGGAAGCCTTGATTAAAGCCGGTGTGGACGTCATCATCGTCGATACCGCGCATGGACATTCGCAGGGCGTGATCAACGCCGTCCGGCATCTTCGGGAACGATTTCCCGGCGGCAGCTTCGATGTCATCGCTGGCAACGTCGCCACACCCGCGGCCGTGCGCGCTTTGGTCGAAGCCGGCGCCGACGCGGTTAAGATCGGGATCGGACCCGGCAGCATCTGTACCACGCGGATCGTCGCCGGTATCGGCGTACCGCAGTTCACTGCCGTTCTCGATTGCGCGGCGGAAGGCCGTAAACTCGGTGTGCCCGTAATCGCCGATGGCGGCATCAAATTCAGCGGGGACATCGTCAAGGCACTCGCCGCCGGTGCCCAGACAGTGATGATCGGCTCCCTCTTTGCAGGAACCGATGAGGCTCCCGGTGAACTCATCATCTATCAGGGCAAGAGCTATAAACAATACCGCGGCATGGGCAGTCTCGGCGCCATGCGCAAAGGCAGTCGCGATCGTTATTTCCAAGGCGATGTCGACGATCCCGGCAAGCTCGTGCCGGAAGGTATCGAAGGCCGTATTCCCTATCGCGGCACGCTCTCCGATACCATCTATCAGCTCCTCGGCGGCATCCGCTCCGCGATGGGTTACTGCGGTGCCAAAACCATCGCCGACCTGCATGAAAGGGCCGACTTCGTACAGATCACCTCAGCCGGTCTGCGCGAAAGCCACGTTCACGACGTTTACATAACGCGGGAAGCGCCCAACTATAAACTTGATTGAAAGAAGGCCACCGATGCAACACAGCATGCAAAGACCTGTCAATGAAGGTATTTTGATTCTCGATTACGGTTCGCAGTATACGCTCCTGATCACACGGCGTCTGCGGGAACTGGGCGTCTATGCTGAAGTCATCGACGGCACCCGTTCTGCGCCTCTCGAGGATTTTCATTACCATGGCATCATCCTCTCCGGCGGTCCGGATACGGTGACCGAGGAGGGCGCCCGCACCATGCCCGCCTGGGTGAAAAGCAGCAACAAACCCGTGCTCGGCATCTGCTACGGTATGCAGCTGATGGCCGGTGTGTCCGGCGGAAAACTTCGCAGTGGAACGCAGAGGGAATACGGTCGCGCTCAGTTGAAACTGGAACTGGATCATGTGCCCTCTTATGCCACCAGCTTGAAAAAACTTCCGGCGGTGCAAACCGTCTGGATGAGCCACGGCGATGATGTCGAGGGCAGCAGCGGCATATTCGAAGTGCTCGGCCGCACCGAAGATGGTGTGGTGGCGGTGATGGCTCATAAGGAACGCCCCTGGATTGGGCTGCAGTTCCACCCCGAGGTCCAGCATTCCGAGCACGGTGCGGAACTCCTTAAAATATTCATCAGTGACATTTGCAAGGCTCCCTTGAACTGGGACGCCGGTTGCATGATGGAATCCTCGCTGGCCAAAATCCGCGAAAACGTAGGGAACGGCAAGGTTCTGATGGCCGTCTCCGGTGGTGTGGATTCCACCGTCGCGGCCGTGCTTTTGACCCGCGCCCTGGGCTTTGAGCAGGTCCATGCGATCTTTGTCGACCACGGCCTTCTCCGCAAGGATGAAGCCAAATGGGTGCAGAATGAATTCGCGCGACTCGGCGTGCATCTCACCGCTCTGGATCGCAGCCAGGAATTTTACGCGGCCCTGAAAGGGGTCAGTGATCCCGAACAAAAGCGTAAGATCATCGGCCGCAAATTTATCGAGGTCTTCGAGTCCTTCGCCAAATCACAAACCGGCTTCACACATCTCGGCCAGGGAACCCTTTACCCTGACGTGATCGAATCCGCCGGTCACGGGTCCGGCGCCAAGGTCATCAAGAGTCACCACAACGTCGGTGGTCTTCCCGAAAAACTCCACCTCGAACTCTGCGAGCCTTTCCGTTACCTCTTCAAGGACGAGGTCCGCGCTATCGGCCGTCAGCTCGGAATTCCCGAGCAGCTGGTCGATCGCCATCCCTTCCCTGGTCCCGGTCTGGCCGTGCGTATTCTCGGAGAAATCGAACCGGAAAGCGTACGCATTCTGCAGGAAGCCGATGCGATCTTTATCAACAGGCTGCGCGAGGAAAACCTCTATCACGCCGTCTGGCAGGCCTTCGCGGTCCTGCTGCCCGTTAAATCGGTCGGCGTGATGGGTGACAATCGCACCTATCAAAAGACCTGCGCCTTGCGCGCAGTTACGGCCTCTGACGGCATGACCGCGGGTGTCGGCGACCTGCCGATCAGTTTCCTCGTGCGTGTGTCAGATGAAATCGTGCGAAAGGTGAACGGCATCAATCGTGTTGTCTACGATGTCACGACCAAGCCGCCTGCCACGATTGAGTGGGAATAAACTTCAGGGTCCATCACAGCGGATGTAAGAGTAATGACTAATGCTCCTGCATCCGTACTCGCCTTCCTTCGGACTCGTCATCAGCCCCCGCGTTCCATTGGCGAACACCACAATACAGGTCTTGTACTTGTTGCACCGCACCACCCGTTCGATTTTGAGCGCAGGCGGACGCTGGGCTTTCATCTGTTGGAATTGATCACAGCCAACAGAAAGCAGGGCGATCAGAATGAAAAAAAATCCAAGCATGGGTGCCTCAATGGTCCCTGGATAGAAGTGACCTGATATTCTTATCGGCGCGGGATGATCTTATTCAATCGGACGATTGCTAAAAATCCAAATTCTTTAATTAACATATTGATATTATTTAATAATATAAACCGTTTTTTATGAAAATTTTTCTCATCTTAGGAAATTCCACAAAATGCCGAAGGCAGGATCGTGGAGTTGAAGGCATGAAACGATCCCTATTCATCATCTTTTGTATCATCAGTTCCTTCAGCAGTTGCAAGTGTCAAAAAGATTCCAACCCATCGGATGACACGCTCGACACTGCTGTGGATCTGACACCTGCCGTGATGCGTCTCACGCCGGAGCAAATTTCCAATCAAATCAAACAGGCCCTTGAGCTGGATCTCGGCTGGACGGATCCGGACGGTCGCTTTCACGACCTGATTGTGGAGGCCTATGGGGTCCCCCTGGGTGGTATTGATTTCGTCAGCGCGCATAAACGAGATCCGATACCCAAGGTGCAGACGCTCCTTCTCGTTCGCCGCATCGCCTATGATGTGGCCGCGGCTGTGGTCTGGCGCGAAGCCAAACCGGATGCCACGGGCCCCATATTATTTCAGCATTGCCAGCTGACCGAGGATTATCCAGGTGACGATGAAGACAAAAACGAACGCTGGATGACCCAGCTCGAGGATTTCTACTGGCGTCTCTATGGGCGTCCGCCAACGGAAACGGAAAAATCCCTGGTCCGTGCCACCGCGATCGAAATCATGCAGCGCGAGCAATGGCCGCCGACGGTCTGGACCCTGACGCTCTATGCCCTGCTGTCTGCTCAGGAGTTTTGGACGATATGAAGATCACAAGACGCGAGCTCCTCCAAAAAACACTGAAGGCTCTGACCTGGAGTCAGCTGCCCTTATCCTCTTTGATGCTTGCGGAGAACAGCCTGACGGCGGATCCGAAACACCGTTTTCTTCATATCTTTCTGCGCGGCGGCTGGGATTCAGCACTCGCGACGGATCCTGCGATCGGCAGCAAGGCATCCAGCGCCGTCTACAACAGCGCCTATCAAGGCCTGAATTCCTTTACCGTCTCTGCCAAGAACAATCTCATCGGCGGCTGGGGTCTGGAGCCCTTGCGTCAGGCGCTGGCCTCCGTACCTACGGCCTTTGTTAACGGGCTTTTCACGGAAGTCACCGCGCATGAACTGGCCCAGAACTACATGTATTCCGGAGTTCTGAGTCTCTCCCGAAGCCGTGAATATGCCTCCCTCGCAGCTCTGATGGGAGCAGCCTCAGGAACCTTCCCGGCGCATGTGGTCCTCGGCGGTCCCATTCCCCTGGGCGACAGCAAACTCACCCATCCGCCGCTGCAGGCCCAGAGTGGTTCCGGGCTCTCCGATATGCTGCGCGGCCCTTACAATGAGTGGGTGAAGACGTCCACCTTTGAGCCTGTGCATCAACTGATCAAGGAGCTCGACGCTCTGCAAAAGACTCAACAGAATACCCAGGCCCAGGCGGCGATGTCCGGATGGGAAAGTGCAGCCGGACAGCTCGATCAACTTTATGCGAGCGGTGTGGGACAAAAGTTAATCCTCGATCCTGCGATCAAATCGCGTTACGGCGTCACCGAGGATTGGAGTGCAGAGACTCTTATACCAAGTGCGTTCCTGACCTTGGCCGCCGGCCTTTCCCCATATGTGACCCTCAGCATCGACGGTTTTGATACCCACTCCAATCACTTCGCTCAGCATGTCCCTCTCATGCGCCAGGTGGCAGCGCAGCTGGCCACACTGATCAGCGATCTGCTGGCCACCGAGGATGGGCTGCAGCCTGGTTCGTCTCTCATGGATAACACAACGATTCTCATCAATTCGGAATTTGTCCGAACGCCCGGCTTGAACGCGGGATCCGGCACGGACCATTGGCCATCCGCGTCCGCCATCCTTCTCGGAAAGGGTGTTCAGGACAATACCGTGATCGGCCGCACGGATGACAATGCCCAGGCTCTGGGCTGGGTCAATGGCGCTCCCGCGCCGCGCACAACGGAAACCCAAATCACCCCGGAGCATCTCGTGGCGACTCTGCTCGATCACATGGGTTTTACGGTCCTTGCCAACCAAATCAGTGGAGGACGGATCCTTGGTCTCCTTGGTTAAATGGCTGCTCCTTCTGGTCAGCACCACAGCCCTGAGTGGTCCACGCGAGGACCTCCGCACCCTGCGTTATATGTCCCAGATTTTGCGCGATCGCCCTCCCACGCGCGCTGAGGCCGAGGCAGTCTATCAAGCGGAAAAAACCGTGGAGGAGCTGCGCGAGGAGTGGCTGTCCAGTCCCGCGCATCAGGAGAGGGTCGCGCGATATTTTGCCGATCTGCTCGGCGCTCCCGGCTATTTCTTTGTCAACGATGATGCCTATTTCCTCGAGCAAAACAGTGAAGGCATCTGGTACAGCCCCACCAAGGGTGACTGCACATCCGCCAATGCTGTTACCAGCAGCGCCTGGTGGTTGAACGCGGAGGAAACGCTTTCGATCTGTGCGAATATTGTCAGCACACAGCTGTCCGTGACCATCAACAGCACCTACTACGGCTGCACCTGGGCCGATGGCTTTCTCCGCGAGGGTTGCGGCTGCGGACCGGAACAGATCCTCTGTTATCCCAAATCCCTGCGCCCGGGTCTCATGCAGGACCTTTCCCAGGAATTCAAGGATCGGGCGGCCTATGTCTACGCGAACGAGCTTTCCTGGAAGGATCTTCTTTCCACCCCGGCCCTCTATGGCAACCGTCCTCTCGCTCAATTTTATCTCGTGAACCAATACATCGTCCCCTGGCAGACGGCTCCTACAGCCAGCGAATTCGTGCGTCTCAGGCAAATTCCGATGACGGAAAAAACCTGGTTCGAGGTGCCCGCGATCGGTGCGGAACGGTCGGGCATCGTCACCAGTCCTGCTTTCATGCGGCGCTTCAACAATCCCCGTTCGCGCATTCGGGCTTTGACCGATGCGCTTCTTTGCCATGATGTGGACGGCAGTCTCAATACGAGCAGCATCAGCACGCTCGTCAATCCTGACACCAATGCGCTCGGGCAATCCATCGTCACAAGGCCTGAATGTGCAACTTGCCATTACGGAATGGACAACCTCGCCTCCACTCTATTCGGCTGGAACGATCAGGGCATCTATGAACGCTGGCCTCAACAGCTTTCTCAAGCCGGTCATGCCTTTGGTCTCGACATCACGGGGCCTGGCGCCTTAATGGAAAGCTATATCGAACGCGGTCCCGGTTTTGCCGACTGCATGAGCAAGCGGGCCTGGGAGGATTTTTCCGGTCGACCCTGGTCCGCGCTGTCCAGCGAAGAGCAGGCCAACTTCCTGACAGCAGCCAGCCAATCACCCTATGCCCTGCTGCACGAAATTTTCCAATCGCCCGCTCTCCTCAATGCCCGCGGTGCTTCCTCTGTCTCCACGGACACAACGTCCTATGACTTTGCTCAGGACATCAATCCGATTCTCGAACGCAGCTGCGCCGGCAGCAGCTGTCACAACCAGGACAGCTCACTCGGCGCACAGTATCGATTTATCGGTGATGAGGCGGCCTTTAAGAAAGCTCCGGTCGGACGGCTGCAGGATGGTTCCATGCCACCGGCCTCCTCAGGCCTCACGCTGCCGGATGCCGAGCGGATTCAACTCATCCACTTTCTCCAGCAGAATGGATAAATAGAGCCCGCCCCCTGGCCAGGATTACATGCAACCTTGCAAACGCTACAGAAAGTTGGCACAATCAGCATTCAAAGTCCCCCAATTAAGGAGAATCTGAATGCGGTGCGTTCAAGGATCAAAGATTGGTTTGTGCCTCGTCCTGGGTTTGGGTCTTGCCGGCAATGCCTGGGCGAAGCGTAACTACGGTATGGCCGGCTGCGGCTTGGGCTCGCAGCTGATGGGGCCCAGTGGAGGCCAGATTTCGGCAGCGACGACCAACCAATCCAGCTACTCCCAGGCCTTTGGCATCTCGTCGGGAACGTCCAACTGTCTGCCTTCGAAGGACATGGCCACTGTCATGAAGCAGGAACAGTTCCTCGCGGCCAACCTCAATACCCTGCAAAAGGAAATGGCCCAAGGCAGTGGTGCAACCCTGAACGCCTTCGCTGATCTCCTCGGCTGTCCTGCCAACGTCCAGAAGGAAGCCATTGATACGCTGGCCAAGGGTTATGAGACCATCTTCAAGGCTCCCGGCATTGAAGGCGTCCTCGACACGGCCAAGGACGAGTTAAAGAAACGCGAAGTCCTGAAAAAAGAGTGCGCGATCGTTGGCTGAACCCGGATCTTTCATCAACCCTGAATCATTGAGGCCTTCATGAAACATATTCTAGTCGGTTCGTGTCTGGTATTGTTTGCAACAGGACTTATGGCTGCAGAAAAGGGTCCTAAATACGGAATGGCCGGTTGCGGCCTGGGTGCCCTGGTCATCGACCGTAATGAACTCCTGCCCCAGGTGGGCGCATGGTTCCTGAACGGCATCGCTTCGAATCAGACCTATGGCATGACCTCGGGCACCAGCAACTGCGTGCAGGGTCGTTCGGATGTCGCCGCCATGGAACAGGAGGTCTACATGACAGCGAATCTGAGCTCGCTCTCGAAAGAAGCCGCGCAGGGTTCGGGTGAGCATCTGAATGCTCTCGCTGAAGTTCTCGGCTGTCAGGAAGAAGACAAGGTCCGTCTGGGTGAATTGAGCCAGAATCACTACTCGGAACTGTTTGCGAATCAGGAGCCGGAAGCCGTTCTGCAACGCTACCTGACTGTGGTGAACGCTGATCCCCAGCTCGCAAAATCCTGCACAAAGGCCGGCTAATATCTCATGCAAGTTTCTGTTCTCTACACAAGTTTCATAGCGTTGATACTCGTGGTGAGCGCCCCCCTGCCCGGGGCGGCGCTTTCCGAACTTTACACACAAAAGGCCCAAAGCCAGGGACTCGCTGACGAGGAGGCCTGGAAGCGGATCCTTTTCTACGAAAATCATAGTCTGGTGCGCGGAGCCCATGGCCTGATTGATGATCCCACGTTCTACCTGTCGCTGGATGGAAAGGATGATCCTTTTCAGGAACTGAGTGCGACCCTGCAAGGATTCTTTCAGGAGCAGAAGGGGCCCGAACTGGAGACGCATGCCCTTTGCCGCTTCCCTGCGCGACGCCTGTTTCTGGAAAACAGACTGGACGGTCTCCGAAGCGACCTGCCCCAGGTGCAATGTCCACGCTTTGAGGAATGGTGGAAGGACCGGCAGTATGAATCCGTATCCCTGGTCTTCTCCTCCTTCTATCCGGACAATCCGGCCTCGATGTTCGGCCATATCTTCCTCCGCCTCCATCGTTCGAAAGCCGGAACGAGTTCCGACCTCCTGGACGATTCGATTAACTTTGCAGCCTTCACCGATACGAACAATCCTCTCCTGTATAATCTCAAAGGGGCTTTCGGTTTCTTTCCGGGACGATTCAGCCTCATGCCCTACTATATGAAAATCCAGGAATACAATAATCTCGAGAGCCGCGATCTCTGGGAATATCCTTTGAAGGCATCCCAGGATCAAATCAAACAGATGCTTCTGAGTCTCTGGGAATTTGGACCCCATTTTGCCAACTATTACTACTTTGACGACAACTGCTCCTATGTGATGCTCAAGCTTCTCGAAACAGCCGACCTCAGCTGGAATTTCTCATCGCGGATGCGGGTCTGGGCGACGCCCAGTTCCTGTTTGAAGGCCGTGGTGGATCAGTCGGAGGTGATCCTGGAAACAAACTTTCGTCCGTCCGCTCTGAGCCGTTACCAGGAACGATATGACCAATTGAATGCAAGCGAGCAGGAGCGATTCGCTGAGTTGGTTGGTTCACAAACGCCATCGGAAACCCGGGAATCATCGACACGCATCCTCGATTCGGTCCTGGAATACATCGACTTCCAGGAGAAGCTGGCCGGCACGCAGGCCCCTGTACGCTATGCTTCCCTGCGCAACAACCTCCTTTTGCAGCGCAGCCAAACGAGGCAGGCGCCCGAGTCTCTCACACGACTGCCCCAGGATCGCGACCCACGGCAGGCCGTTCCCGAATCCTGGCTGATGCTGAGCGGTGCGGATCGAGGCGCCGATCCTTTCATGCGTCTGAGCTGGCAACCTGTTCTGCATGATCTTCTGGGTGAAAACCGAGGCTATGCCGATGACATGCAGCTGCAGATCATGCCGATGAGTTTTTCCTTCGATCCGGAGTCGCAGGTGGTGGCATTGGACCGACTCGATGTTTTAAATGTGATCTCGGTGCAGCCATACAATAGACTCCTGCAGCCGCGCAGCTGGATGTTTCAGTTGGGCTATGATAGGCAGGTCCTTTGTCAAAGCGAAACCCAAACGTTCTGCCCTGAAACGCGGGTCGGCTATAGCCGCGGTGCGGCACTGACTTTGGGCCGGGGATCGCACGCCCCGCTGGGCGCTGGCTTCCTCTCTCTGGCGACGGGTGCCGAGAGTGCTGATGATCAGACGAATGGCTTCATCCAGGCCGGACCTGAGTTTCTTGTCCATGGAACGACACCGTGGTCGCAGGCTTATACCCTGCGCAGCCTCGTGGCACGGCGCTGGAACACGGATGGATACGCGGACTGGTACCTGAAGAGCGAATTGCAGGGCAGCATGCGTTTGGCCAGGCTGCAGCAGGTCCGTTTCCACACGAGCTGGGAACAGAAAAAATCGGATCAATCCAGGCTGCAGCGTGATATCCAGATAGGGATCTTGCAGCATTTTTAGGGGCAGGTTTTGCGAAAGGGTTTCCTCACGTTCATGGCCTTCATTTCGAGCCTGTGGATCAGCGCCTGCAATGGGGTGTTCTATCATCCTTTGGAGCAGGACCTCTATGATCCCAAGAGGCTTGAACTGGACTTCAGCCAGGAGCGCATTCCTTCCGAAGACGGCATTACGCTGGCCGCCTGGTGGTTCAAATCGATCGCCAGGGAAAGCCACAAAAAGCTGATCGTGCACTTTCACGGCAATGCCGAGAATATGACCAGCCACTTCATGTTCACGGCCTGGCTCACGCAGGAAGGCTTTGATGTCCTGACCTTTGATTATCGGGGATATGGTCGATCGTCGGCCGTTCCACCAACCCGCAACGGTCTGGTGGAAGACGGCTGCGCCGTATTTCGCTGGGTTCAGCAGCACCCTCAGCTAAAAAACTATCCGATGTATGTGATGGGGCAAAGCCTGGGCGGAGCCGTGGCCATCAGCTCTCTGAGCCATTGCCCGGCTCCACAGGCGCGTGGCCTGGTGATCGACAGCAGTTTTTCGTCCTATAGGAAAATCGCAAGACAAAAGCTCGGCGGATTCTTCCTCACCTGGCCCCTGCAGTATCCGCTGTCATTTCTGGTGTCGGATGAGTGGTCCCCTATTGATTTCATCGAACAGCTGACCATGAAAAAAATTTTCTTTCACAGTCCGCATGATCCCGTGGTTCCCTACAATCTTGGCAAGGACCTTTACGAGAAAGCCGTGGATCCCAAGGAGTGGGTCGATGTGGACGTCCATGGCCACACCAGCGCCTTTGTCGATCCCGACAGTCCCTACCGCGCGCAGCTCGTCAGGTTTTTGCTGTCACACTAGGACGCAACCCGACCCAGCGACGGGAAGTTGACTCCCGCATCCAGAAACACGTGAATCATTTCCGCAAGCAATCTCAGCCGTGCGCCACGCTCCTCCTCGAGGTCAACATCACGACGCCCGGGCTGATCATAATACGCTGTTAAAACTTCAACGATCATCCGCACGCGCAGCGCGGTGTACTGATCCTTGCCCATCTGAAACACGCGACTGTTCACCAGGTGGAGCGCAAGGTCGGGACGAAAGTCCCCATCCTTGGTCCAGATCAAAGGATTCCGGCCATAGGTTCGAATCGCATGCTCAATCACCTGGCCGGACTTTTGATAAAGGGCATCCATGCCCTGGACGAGTTTTTCCATGGCGAGGCTTTGATGTCTCATGGACGGAAATGAACCCAGATGTCGCACAAATTCAAGGAGAAGGTCCTGACCCAAGGCCTCATACGAGTCCTCTGGTGTGTTCTGCGGCACATCATGCAACTCAACCATTGCGTCGATCACCAGCTTGGGGCGCGGATAAACCTGGCTGACTTTGGGCGGCGAAGGGGGCTGCTTGTCACTCCACTCCTGACTGATCCGCGCGATCTCATCACCGATAATCGCGACCGCCTTGTAACGTCCCAGCTCACGAAAGCAGGATTGAATCAGCTGAAGGACAAAGATCTCTTCCTCAGGATCGTGGCCGCTTTCATGACGAATATACTGCCTATAATGGTAACTGCAGCGCAAGGCCAGCGCGGGATTGGGCTGGACCAGGACACGATGCAGATGATCCATCGCATCGCGACGCAATGCAGTCGGCATTTCAAAGGCCAGGCTCAGATAACGTTCGACCAGTGTCGGATGATAGGGGTGCCGACTGATATGATTCAGAAAATCAGTCAACCCCAATTGGGTCCTGCTCATGGCCGCATTCCTTCCTCTAGTCAGTGCACCGAGAGCTTCGTATGCAAAATTTACCCGCATTGGTTCGGCCGTTCCTGAAAGAATCTTGAGATTCTTCCTAAAAATCACAATTTAATTCTATATTTTCAATGACTTATCAAATATCGATTTATGCCAGCCCGGAGTGCGACATACACAGAATTTTTCGATTTGAGGACGCTTTCGGCAATGATGCTCGCGGTCTGGGCTGCGAAATTTGCAATGTATTGCGGCCTCCTTCGTCTCTCCTGGGTGAAAAGATCCTCAAAACATTAAGGGTCATTATGGCATCAGGTATCAGCACTCTTTTTATTCTGTCCGCTGTCGTGGGGGGCGTCATCCTCCTGGTCCAGCTCGTCCTGCACCTCCTGGGAGGTACGATCGGCGGCAGCGACTGGGATTTCTTCGAGGTCGGTGATGCCGACGCGAGCTTCAAGCTTCTTTCGCTGCAAGGACTCAGCGGCTTCTTCACCATGTTTGGTCTGGTGGGTCTGGCCCTGCTGCGGGAAAGCGAAGTGGCGCCCGGGCTGGCCGTTGGTGGTGCTCTGGCAGCCGGTGCTTTCACAACCTGGGTGATGGCGCGCATTTTTCAATGGGTCAAGGGGCTGCAATCCAGCGGCAATTTACGCATCAAGGATGCCCTTGGCATCAGCGGCACGGTCTACACCCGCATCCAAAAACATAAACCCGGGAAAGTCACCGTGGTTATCCGCCAGAGGCTTCTGACCCTGGACGCCTGTACGCGTGAGGACGAGACATTTGAACAGGGAGACCGCGTGATCGTCCAGGCGATCGAGGACAATGGATCCCTCTGCGTGTCGCGCTCACTCTAATCCAACTCACCCCTTGCATTGTTCCCCATATTTAGGAGTTACGTTCATGGAACACATCGGACTTTGGGCTATCACCGCTGTCGCCTTCGTTGGCCTTATCAGCATAACCATGCTGTTTCTCGCCTCACGTTACAAACGCTGTCCATCAGACAAGGTTCTGGTCGTCTTCGGCAAGGTCGGAGATGGACAGACAGCACGCTGTATTCATGGTGGAGGCGCCCTCATCTGGCCACTGATCCAGGATTACCAGTATCTCAGCCTGACTCCGCTGACGATCAATATCGATCTCAAAAATGCCCTCTCCCGCCAGAACATTCGCATCAATGTGCCGAGCACCTTTACGGTTGGCGTGAGCACGCAGGCTGAGGTCATGAACAATGCTGCGGAAAGGCTCCTTGGCCTCTCTCCTGAGCAGATCGAAGCCATGGCTGGTGAAATCATCTTTGGCCAACTGCGTCTCACCGTGGCCTCGCTCACCATCGAGCAGATCAACCAGGACCGGGAAAGTTTCCTCGAAGAAATTCGCAAGAATGTGGAGCCGGAACTCAATAAGATCGGCTTGAATCTTATCAACGTGAACATCACCGACATCACGGATGAATCCAACTATATCGGCAGTATCGGTAAAAAGGCTGCCGCCGAAGCGATCAACCGCGCCCGCATCGATGTTGCGGAGCAGGAGAAGATTGGTGCCATCGGTCATGCCGAGGCCCAGCGTGAACAGCATGTTCAGGTTGCCGTGACTGAAGCCGAATCCGCCAAAGGACAAAAAGCGGCCCAAGCGGATCAGCGCATCTATGTGCAGCAGCAGGAAACGCTCGCCGCAGTCGGTGAGGCGCAATCGTTGATGGAAAAGGACATCGCTGTGGCCAAAAACCTGGCCGAAGCCGAAAAAGGCAAAAAAGCGGCCCACGCCGATCAGCGTATCTTCATTCACCAGCGTGAAGCCGAAGCGGTGGCCGGTGAAAACCAATCCAAAGCCGCGATCGTCAGCAGCAACGCCGAACTCTCGGTCCGTGAAGCGGCAGCCCGCCAGCAGGCACAGGTTGCTCAGCGTGAGGCCGAGGTCCAAATCCAGCTGGCCGAGGCCAAGGCGGAACGTGAGCGTCTGACGGCGAGTGAAGTCGTGCGCGAAGAGATCGAACGCCGCAAGATGGAAATCCGGGCTGCGGCTGATGCGGAACAGGTCCGACTCAGGGCTCGTGGCGATGCGGATGCCATTATCGCGAAATACGAAGCCGAGGCTGAGGGTCTTTTGAAAGTTCTTTCCGCCAAAGCCCAGGGTTATGAAGCTCTGGTCCAAAGCTGTGCCGGCGATGCGAAGGCTGCCGCTTCCCTTCTGATGATCGAGAAGATTGAACAGATCGTGGCCACCCAGGTCGAGGCGATCAAAAACGTGAAGATCGACAAGGTCACGGTCTGGGATTCCGGTAGTGGTGATTCTTCGTCAACGGCAAACTTTCTTTCCAACATGATCAAAAGTCTGCCGCCGCTGCATGAAGTCGCAAAGATGGCTGGTGTCCAGCTGCCCGAGTATCTGGGTGAGATGCAGTCGGAGCCCGCAAAGGTCGCTGCCGTCACCACCCACTAGATCAGAAGAAGGAACCTCTGCCCAGCGTCAGATCTGTGAAAGACGCTGGGAAAGTTCGGAAACCTTCTCGTCCATCCTCTGCTTATGACCTTGCGCCGTTTCCGAGAGATTCCTCACGGCCCGATCCTCGGCCGTACGCGCATCATCCATCACGGACTGGAAGGACTGGTTGGCGAAATCCTTCAGCTTCTTCCGATAGTCCTCGATCGCTTCCTTTCGGTTATCCAGACTGATCGCCTGCTCAATCTTCGCAGCTTCGACCCGATCATCCTGATCCAGAATATCGCCACCCATGCTGGCTCCGCGACGCCCAATGTCGATCTTCCAGCTCATGATTTTGTGATTATAGGCCGGCCCCTTCCATTTGAAGATATCCATTTTCTCCTTCTTGATCCTGAACGGCACGGGAAACTCAGCATAGGCATACACACGGCCATCCAGAAGATGCAGGTCAACGTCAGTATCAATGAAGATCCTGATGAAGGGATAGGCCTCCTCATCGAACATCAGCTGAGCCCCGCCCGCGATGGGAGCGCGGAACCCGACGATGGTCAGTTCCGCCCCAGCGCCACCACTCAAAAGCCCCGCGATGCCCACACCACCCGTGGCAAAACCACCAATGTAGACGTGTGGAATGACAGAGCCCATGATCCGCGTATTGATCAGACCAATGCTATAACCAAAACCAGCGTCGATCAATCCACCGGCGCGAACGGCAACGGGCACAGGTCCGACCATAAAGGTCTGCTGATAGCCCACCTCCACAGAAAAAGTCAGAGCATCCAGATTCTCCTTGGTCCATTTCACGTCACCCTTTTCTTCGATAGGATCGAATAGATCCTCGCCAACGAATTTCACGTGGAGTTTTGCACTCAGTTCGTCAGGTCCCGCATAGAGTTCACCCAGTCCGTCCACGACATTGAATTGCATGCCAAAGACATAAAGATTCGTTTGGGCATCCGCTCGCAGCGTCTGGTCCACTTCACTGCCACCCATCGCGAGCTCAGCAAAACCCTCCAGACCTACAACGTCACGTTTGCCAACATTCAGACCATCCCAGCGTTTCCTCTTCTTGATATTCAGCGGCGTCCGCTCCGGTTTTCCTGGCAGCTTGATATCAGGAATATGCGGTATTTTCAGAGAATCCAGCTCCTTGACATTGAGTTTGTTCTTGAGCTTGTTGATCATCTGGGGGCCGGGAATATCCTCCAGAGCGAGCGCCTGGTCCAATCCTTGAACGATGTCCTGAAAGTTCCCCAGCTTTTCGAACGACTCCAGATTCAGGCCTTTCGTCAGATCAGAGAGGCCGAGATTATTAAAAACGTCGCCTCGCTGGTTCAGCACATCCTGAACCAGATTCTTCAATTCAGGCGATCCCGGCACAAGATTCCGGGCGTTTTGCAGAGCATCCTTCAGGTCTTCATCCAACATGGAATACCCTATGGAGCAAAGGACGCTTTGGGTGCGATCCATGCGATGCAAAAAGCTGCGCAGGTCGATCGCGGTGTGATCGGGCAAGGTCAGCGGGATATTCTGCAATCCCGCTGGCAAAGCATTGAGATTCAGGTTGGGGCACTTCCCTTCAGGCAGAGGATCTTTGATCTTGCTGAGGAGTTCAGGGGCATTCATCCGCAATTCGTTTAAAACCTGTTCACGATGCTTCAGCACGTCGGTTGGGATTTCCTGCAAGGCCAGATCCGTGGCCTCGCGAACCGACGCTCCCAGCTGGGATACACGCTGTTCCTGCTCATTCAGAAAGTTGACCCATTCGGACCTGGCCATCTCCACGACCTGCCCGGCCGGGTTTTTGAAGCGAATGCGACCATTCGGCAGTTCCTGAAACAGTTCGGCCGCTTCCGCAGGGATGGCCTGAATATCCTGAGCGCTGAAAGGAACAAAATCCCGCGCCATGCCTTGAGCTTTGGTTTGCACCTGATCCTGCAGATCGGAAATCACAGCGTCGTAGACAGGAGCGGTGACCGGACGCGTGGCACCCTCGAGCGTTTCCCAGGCATCAGGGAATCGATCGGAAGCACGGACCGGGAATGATATCAGGCAGAAGCCAAGACCAAATCCAAATATGGTTTTCATATTTTTTGACCCCTTGATTTGATGATTTCACTTTCCATAAAGGCGGCTGCCTTCTCATCGAGCTGCAGAATCTGTGACGGCTTGAACCCTTGAATCAGACGCAGACGATTGCAATCCATGGCGGCAGGCCGTGTGGGACGCAGGCAGGCTTTGACCATGCCGAAGGTGCCATACATTTCCTTATCGTAGAAGGAAGCAAAGATTTGCAGCTTCGAGCGTGTTCTCTGCTGGTCAGCATACTGAGCTTCACGCACACGCACCAGGCCCTGCAGACTGTCACGTCCATACCGGGCTACAGGCTTCGGGATGTCCCGATTGGTTTCAATTTTCCTGATTTCATCGTCAATACGCTTTTTCCAATCATCCAAATGGTTGCGCGACGCGAAGATTTTCTCTTCCATGATTTCCTTTGCAATCGCCGCGCTTTCATTCTGATAGCGAACGATAACGCTATCCACATGGCGCAACTGAACCAAAGCGGCCTCTGTTTTGGCCACAGCAGCCCGCAGACGAGGAAATTGCACGGCCAGAGCTTTCATCTTCAGAACAACCGCCTTGTCGAGCGACCGGGTCATGTCCTGTAGGCTTTTGGTGGTGTCCTCGGTCAGGGCATCCTGGGAATCGAGCAGATTCCTTTTGCTGGACTGCACCTGGTCCCAGTAAACCTGGATCTGCGGACCATAGGTATCGGACTGGCTCGTTTCCAGAACGTCGATATAGTCGGCAGGGAAAAAGGGCAGCGCATCCAGGGCATCATAAGCCTGAGTTCCCATGCGCTTGATTCCCGAAATCCTGGCGGTCATGGCATCAAGGTTGGCCAGTTGAACCTTGATAAGATCCAGCATGGCCTTCTGCCGATCTTCATCGGCAAGGTTATCGCCTTCCATGGCCTCCAGGACCGGATCCCAGCCCTGCAGCCAGGCGTTCAGATCGTTGAACCAGGTTTCCATCGACCGCTGGTAACCTTGAATGATCATGTCCTTGCGGATCTTCTGATAGCGGGCATGGGCTGTTGCCACTTCCTCAACGCGCTTCCACTGTTTGTTGAGGTGAGCCTCCTCCTTGTCGAGCTGGTAACTGTTGTATCGTGACTGCATCTGAGCCCACGCGGGTGGCGTCAGGCCAAGGCCTAGCAGAATGGTCAGTGGGAATAGCCTCATGGTTGATCTCCTGCGCTACGAGTTTCTCTCTGGCTTGAGCGATACTGACTTTGATCTTTGATATCGTTGATGGCGCGATCCAGGTTGGCTCGAAATCCCTCATCCAGTGAGTTCGAGAGGGCACTCATGGCATCCAGGAAACGATTCACGCGATCCAGGGCTGTGTAGAGTATGCCTTTGGCGACAATGTCCCGAGCCCTATGGATTTCGGCTTTGGATCCGGCCGCTGTCTCACGCGACTCCAGCAGGGATTTCAAACTGAGGACATAGTTGATATTCAGGTTCAGGATTTGCAGTTCCGCTCTGAAATCATCCTGGCTCAGAAGAGCCTTGTACCACTCGGGTTGGTCATCAAACGGCCGAATGACATAAGTTTCATGGGTCACGCTGTTGTCGGGGCTCTCAAAGATCCGGAGCGTTTGGGGATCGGCGAGCAGTGGCCGGTAATAGTCCCCTTCAGCCCAATCCAGAACGCTGTAGTCGAATCCTTCGACACGCGAACCGTCCTTATCCGTCGCCCTCAGGAGCTCAACAACGGATTCAATATACTTGTCGATGGATACCTCATAGAGGCTGATACCCGTCGCATAGAACGTATTGGAGTCATTTTCATATTTCTTGAATCTGGCCAGGTGATCCAGACCAACCTGCAGCTGCTCGACCATTCCGTTGGCCAGGGCATGCCACTGGCTGATGGTTGCACCCGTCGGCACATACATCACGCGTTTGATCCGTATATCGCAGGCTTTGGGAACCTGAGTCTGGAGTTTTCCAGCATCCGAAAGATAGCGCAGCTGCAGGAACGCTGGACCAAAAAGCTGACCGCCGTCATCGCTCGCGTTGCCGCTCGGAGGAGTTGAGATATAAAGCTCAAAACGATCGGAAACATAGGTTTCATTGGCTTTGGGTCGCCTGGCTTTCCTTAGGATATGACCATTCAAAACAAAATGCAGTTTATTGACATCGCAGGTTTTTGGAACAGTATAGTCATACCAGAGGCTGTACTTTTCCGTTCCGATCCCGTTGGTATAACTGAAACCCCGGAAGCTCACGACCGGCTCGGTAGGAAATTCACAAAGCGCGGCGTTGGCCTGGCATTTGGCGGGATTTTTTCCAAACGGGTGATGACGCGCCAGATCCGCGAAATAATCCTGCGCAGTCGCCCCGTTTTGCAATTCGAGGTTGCGTGCGATCTGCGATGCCTGGCGGTCGCCCCAGCAGGCCACCTGCTGCGTCATGGCATCGACGGCACAGCTGTGACGGTCGCCCAAAGCCAGTTTTTTGCCGAAGAGGTGACGCGTGGGCACGCTTGTCTGCGTTGCATCATTCCTGCCCCAACACTGCACCAGGTCGTCCTCACTGATGGAGCAGGTATGATGCGCACCCGCTGCAACCGAAACGATGGGAGTGAGTGCGGCGGGCGGCACGGTCTGACCATAGGAATTGTCTCCCCAGCAGACCAGGCGCTCTTCGCTGTTAATCCCACAGGCGTGGTTTTCACCCAGCGCCAGGTCCAGAAATGAAGTCTCCGGAGGGGGTTGGCTGTTCACCAGGTCCTGTCGCCCCCAGCAGCGCAGACTATCATTCGCGAGGATCGCGCAGCTGAGATGAGGGCTGGTAAAGATTTTTTTGGCCTTATCGAGGTCCGAGGGAACCTGAGTTTGAAGAGCCGAACTGTCCCCCCAGCAGGCAACCTTGCCGTCCTTGTCCAGCGCACAGCTGTGGTCCTTCGCGGCTTTCACGGAAACCACAGGGCCCATCGTGGTGGGAACCTGGAGCTGGTTCCTGTCATTTTTTCCCTGACAGAGGACTTTGCCATTATCAACATGGCAAAGGTGTGCGGCACCCAGAGCGAGTTCGTTGCCAGTCGGAAACGGTTTGGATTGAGGCAGCGTATAGTGCGGGGTATCGCCCCAGCAGGTGACTTTCCCGCTGTTCGTGAAACTGCAGGTCTGGCCGTTCGCGCTCACCAGATGCTGCGCCTTGAGTTCTTCGTAGGACACGAGGGATCCTGACCGCGGCTCCAGACAGCGAAGGCGCTCGTCCTTAAAATAAGCGCAAATCCCCCACTGATTGGCTTCAACTTTAAGTACGGGCTGAACCGTACCGAAACGCCGGCGATTATAGACCGCAGCCCCCGACCAGCAGGTAAAATCGCCATTCTGATAACGGGCGCACATCGTATTGTGCTGACCCGTGACTTCCACCACATCCTGTCGGTTGATGGCCGAGGGCAGGCTGAGCGGGGTCTGACTGCCCACGGCATAGCAGGCCAGTTCACCGGAATCCTTGACAGCACAGATGCTGGTTTGATTGACCGCAAAATTCAAATAACCCTGACCTGGAAGGGTTTGAAAAGGCTTGACCTTGAAGGGGACATTGTCCGCCCCGATTACATCACAGCCGATGGTCTGGCCACTCGACAACCCACACAGCAGGATTCGTTTCGAGTCCAGTTCGGCGTGCGCAATATGCACGACGCCTGCACCGTTGTCCTTGAACGCGGGATTCTCCCCCAGGACCCGAAACTTGTTGAGGTTCGAGGCGCCTTCCGCAAAACACTGGGCGATATCCGCATTCTGTTTCAAAGAGATCACACAGACCTGTTGACCTGCAACAAGAACACGGCGCTGGGGCGACTCCTCAGCCAGATGAAAATTTCGATCGTTGGAATCCTTTAAGGCACAGACCAAACGCCCTTCATGGGTAATCAGGCAGTTTTCATCCATATCCCGCAAAGGAGCCAGAGCCAGAATCGAGGGGACGAGAGAAAACTTTTTATCCTGGGTAAAGCAGGAGACCTGCCCATCCTCCTTGATGACGCAGACATTGGGATCCTTCGTGCTGCTGGGGCGAATACTGATGCGCTTGATCGCACCTTCATCGTAATCCCGAATGAAGCCTGATGAATCCTTGACAAGACTGTGATCCGCTGGGCCGCAGCTCCAGAGCGGAAGGATCAGAAGCATGATCATGATGGAATGGAACTTTCGCATCGCACTCTTCCCTTTTGTTATAAACTGGCCAACACACTGGAGACGAAACCACACACATCCGTCCGACCACAATTTTCAAGATAATCAGCAAGAAGCTGCCGGACTTCAGGATGAGTTTTGTTCATATTCGCCAGGTGACTTACGATCTGCCGGATGATGCGGTCATTGCGCTCCTGAACGAGCACATTCTTCAGAGTTTCAAATGTCCTCTGGTCCTGCGCGCCTCCATTCAGATTTTCAATCGCCGTCTCACGCAACCGCTCGGAGGGACTCTGCTGAAGTGTCGTCAGAAGGATGGAATAGGCGCGATCGTCCTGCACGGAGCGCATGGCCCGCAGAGCTTCCCGCCGGGTTTCCTCCTTTTCGCTCTGCAGGTACGGAACTATCCACGCGACCTGATCCGGCGCTCCTATATTGCCCAGAATGCGCAAGGCATGCTGCGTGTCCCGATCGCTGTCGGCTGTGGAAAGTTTTTGCCGTGCATAGTCGAGCGATCGCTGAAGGCCATCGGCACGACCGTGCCTGAGATGACGGGATCCCATCACGCCAATGGCGAGTTCCGCCGCTCTTTGATTTCGCGGGACTGTCAGATCGCGAGCCAGCTCATGCATTCTTTGTTCGGCTGACTCTTCGATATGTTCCACAAGACCCAGATGGGCTATGAATTTTTCCTGGTTCCCGGCTTGGGACGCGTCGATAGCCTGCATCAGGAGTTCCTGCGCCGCCCGGTTGCCAACGGCGGTGAGGGCCGCGGCCACAGTGGAACAGCGAGGGTCCTTGTAGGGAAGGTCCAAATACTCACGGAGCTTCCCGATCTGTTCCGGATGAAAATAAATGAAGGCTTTGAGAGCCAGATAGGGTTCCACACGCTGCTGTTGGGTGAGCCGGGGAAGGTCTTCCATGAGCGCCTGGATTTCATCCCAGCCGCGGCCTTTCAATTCACGCCGATGCATATCACGTTCAACAAGTCTCTGATAATTCTCACCGCTCATGGTTTCGGAAATGCTGAGTTTTTCCGGCCTCGGTGCCTCGCGATCCCAGGCTTCTGCTATCGATTTGAGCTGAAGGCGGCTGCGATCTCTGGCTATGCTGCCACGTGGTGCCGTCGTCTGGCGTTCGCGGGTCACATCCACGCGTTTCCAGAATTTGTGTAGATCGATCTCATGCTGTCCCACGCCTTGAATATGCTGTTCGCTCGTGGAACCATAGATCTTTTCGAGGGTGAGCCGCGATCCGCTGCGATTTTTCAAGAGGATGGTGACCGGACTGGCCCCTTGAAAACTCTGAGCCTGGGACGCCCACTTCGTTTTCTTTTGAACCGGAAGTTCAAGGTCCACAAGACTGAGCAGGTCCGCCAGCAGCATGGAATATTCCTGATACTGAACCTCGTCAGACTGGAACCCTTCAATGCGACCACGGGGACTCATCCTGAGCCATCCCGCAAAATCGTCCGTGGGTTTTGGCAAGGAGAGGCCACCACTTGCAAAACGCCAGCGGTCCGGTTTGAGATGCATCTCGAAGATCAGAACGTCCTTTTCGGACTCGAGGAGCTTCAGATAGAGTCGACCCTCAACGGCAACGTCCACTTCCGTTTTCGGAACGATAGGAGTGGCGCGATCGGACGTGCCCTGTACATCGCTCTGGCCAAGGCCCTGACTCTCGTAGTGGAAATGATAGACAAATTGCGTGCCGGGATCGATCACATAGGTTTCCTCCTGACCGGCGGACGCGTGAAATCTTCCATCTTTCCAATACAAGCCAAAACCGACGGCCAGGGCCAGAAGGAACAGGCCGGCCGCCATTCGCCATTTTTTTTCAATCCTAACGCCCATGGGTTCCATCCTTCTCCAGACTGGTGATGAGGCTTCCATGACAATACGGATCCGATACCCCCTTTGCTGCGGGTCTACGCAGGAAAATCGAAGCGGATCCGTCTTGCCGTCGACGCTGGAACGAAAACCAACTTCGGAGAGATGTTATGGGTCCTAGGCTGCATCAAATCGTATCAACCCTTATTGCGGGAGCTGTCGGCAGCATCCTGACGTCCTGCGCGCCGGGAACTGAGAAGGCGCATTCGCAATTGATGGCGGATGAAACTCCGCAATGGCTCGGTCAGGGACGCCACTCTCTGAACGGTCGATCGATGGCTGAATGTCTTGACTTTACTGTGGTTAGGCAGCAGGGCGGCAGCCGCGAGCTGTCCATCGGACGCCTGAATGGTCCCGTTGATTTAGCTGGAAGACTCGGCGTGCCTTTCTCAGAAATCACCAACGCGGCCTCCAGCGATCCCCTGGCCCAGTTGGCTCTGACGCTGGATCGGGATCCGCGTGTCATGAACGTCCTGATCAAGTTTCAAAGGACCTATGCGACCGAGAGAGTCCATGCCGATGCGAAACTAAAAGAGAGCATGCAGGACACCTGGCAAACCAGCTTTCGTGAATTTACCAGCACCTGTGGTGACCAATTTCTCAAGGAGTATCGCCACGGTGATGCCCTTTACGCCATCGTGGCAATTTATGTGGACAGCGATCATCAGAAGGCCACGCTGCAATCCACGCTGGAAAACCTGGGGCAAACCGAAGACAAGCTGGGCATAACTCTTGGTGAGTTGCCGCTTAAAACTGTGAATTATCTTTACGTTGGAAAAGCCGCGGGAGATCTGTTCGGCAACACCGGCAGTCATTATCTATTGCGGGAAAGTCCGGGGGAATTCGCCCTTCTTTACGAACATATGCGCACCGGAACACCATTGAATGATCAGACCTCCGTCGTCATCGATCGCAAGTACGCACTTTATAGTGATGTGTTGCGAAACACGGACCCTGCGGAAGACAGTCAAAGTTGGGAGGATTTCCGGTCAACCTTTGATTTTTTGAATCAGCAGGACCTGGAGGCCGCAGCCTGTGAGGCCCGCTTGAACATCATGAAAGACCGCGGCCTGGAATTCAAAGTCCCGCTACAAACCGAAACCGGCCTGAGTCTGGTGAAGACCTATAAGGAAATGCTCGAGGAGGCGAAACTCTCCTGCATCGGAGCCCTGGAAGATTCCACGCTCGACCTGGCCGACTGTGCCTTTGGTCCTGAAATGGTCGCTCAAATGAGCATGAATTTGGGACATTGTGAAGCAGGGCTTTTCTCACTCCATCACACGGATGCCTTTATGTACCGTGAGTATCAGACGTCTGCAAAGCTCAAGAATGAGCTGGGTGCCATGAAAGAACTGTCCAAAATAGAAGGAACCGCCATGACGCAGGCCTTTGAAAAAGGCTATATGGTCCGGGCCCAATACGCAAAAAACAAATTTTCCTACTATATGGACAAGAGAGTCTACGCAGCATGGCGCAGGCTTGCCGCCAAAATCAAGGATCCTCTCGCTCGCTTTTTTACCCGAACCGGCGTAGCCGATATCTATTTCTTTGAGGAAGGGAGACTTTTCCATGTCGGTGCCGAAAGGGGAAGCGGCGTAGTCTACGCCGTTCACAAACTCGCCGATCACATGCTTTGGACCAGCATCCCGAAAGCGGATGAAATTGAATTCGCCAATGACAAGGTCGAGCGGGCTTTGGTCAAAGCTCACGATTATGCCTACTTTCTGCAAAAGGCAAAGGCCGCGAACAGCAAGGCCACGGTTGTCAAACTGGAAAGAGACGATGCCTTTGCGGAATTTTTCCTCAAGAAAACGATCAACTGGGGTGTGCCTCTCACGGAGCCCAAAACTTTCAAATCCAATGCCGATGATCGCTACGTCCTGGCATCCGACGGGAAATACTACTGGCACTCGAAGAATCTTGGCCCATTTGGTATGAGCGATGCGATGCATAAGCTCTTTCTCAAAGTTGGCGGTCCCGCCGTCATGGGCAGCGTCAAGAAAAGTGAAAGCTGTGTGAACAAGGTCTGCACGCTGACACTTGAAAAGGACAAATTGCAGATGGACGACAAGGGAAAGCGCATCTGTCCCAAGGACCAGGTCGCTCGGGATGACGGCAGTTGCCGGGACAAAAATTGGTTTGTCGAATATTGTCGAAACAACCCAACAAAATGTTTTCCTACAGTACTGCCTGAGATACCCAGGCTGCCGGTCCTTCCACGTCTTCCATGACAGCAAGGTTCGTTCAACCCTAATTTAAAGTGAGACAACACCATGACCACGAAACTGATCCAATGTGCTTTGTTGGCCCTGGCACCTGCCCTGTTCCTTGCGGGTTGCGGCCGTGAATTCACACCCTCATCGGAATCGGAGCTTCACGAAGCGGCGGCCGTTGCCCCTGCGCTGCAGGCTTTCTCTGACCTGCTCAACGGGGCTGAGATCCAAACGGTATTGAAGCAGTACAATTTAACCGCAAAGGCGACGACGGCTGCCTGGGACTATTACAAAGCTCAGCAGGGCATCGATTTCGTTCAAGGGCAAAAGGTCCCAGCGTTGGGCGCAAAACGTCGCGCCTGGATTCGCGCGGCTGAAATCCACAGCAAGGCCATCCGTGAGGCTGCAACCGATCGGGCCCTCCTCCATACGATCCGCCTTAAAGTGGAAAGACTTTACATGCGTGCCTTTAAAGAAGAGAAGGGCCTGACCTACAACGCTCCCGTCTTTAGCTATGCCAGCAATCTGGTGCAGGATGATCTGGACAAGATCAACCCAGTCCTGGCAAAGATTCCCAGCCGGCAGATGGCTCTCTTGGATCCGATTTTTATCGTGGACAAGTTGCCAGGTTCAAGGGCGGATGGCGGAGGTTACTTCGCGCCTCAGGAAGTGGCTTCCTGGCTCGGCAAATCCATGAATACGGGTGTTCCTGATCAGGACATCAAGGATTATGTGCAAGCTTCCGGACGTGGCATCATCGCGATTACCCGTAAGGCTTTGATGAAAAAAGACATTCATCCTTTCACCATCCTGCATGAAGCCGCGCACAGCCTTGATTTTCGACTTGGAATAACGCCGGCTGGCGCAACAGCAGCCACGTTTTTGGGAGTTTATTACGGTGGCGGGAACCAGACGGCCAAGGAGCTGGCGGCCGAAGCGTATTCCCGTTATCTGATCAACAAAAACCGGATCTGCAGTGACAGAAAGGACGAAAGTACAGGCAAATTCCTTTATATTCCCGCAGGCGAAACCGTCGTCACCTGCAGCGCCAGAATCCTGAAAAAGCTCAAGACAACTCCAGCCATGCAATGAATCAAGGAACAGTGGGCCGCCCTGGCGGCCGCTCTGTGAATCAAATCCAACTCCTTGGCCTGCAAGGGGTTGATCTCTCCCCATCCCCGGCATTTCCTTCTTTATTTCCATATTCCGACGGTGTAAATTGCGGGCACCTCCAGCCAGGAGTCTTCATGCTGCGCTACTCTTTGTTCATTGGGATCGTGCTGCTCAACCAGCTCCTGTCATCCTGTCAGAAGTTTCAAGAAAACTTCGAGGCTGTCGCCATACGTTGCGGTGTGGAACCGAATACGATCGATCGCAATCGCAAAGCCTATGCCCTGATCCTGGAATCAGGAGAAAGACCGACGGACTTGATACTGTCCGGTGTGAAGGCGCGCTTCGTCGATCCTGAGAAAAACATTGAGCCGCTTCACGTCACGCCCAAAGGCTGCCTTCTGGCTCCGAACGAAACCGGACTGATTCAGGTGCTTGCTCCTGATGCCGGCCTCCATATTGCGGCCCCTGTGACGGCCGATGCGTCGCGGGATGCGGCCGAACTCGTCCTTAGAAAAAAGATCAGCGTCGATATCCAGCTCCTTTGTCCCAAGGACGGACTCCATTCCCAAGGTGATCTGAATTCACCCCTTCAGATCAATGCTCAAGGCAGTCTGGAATCGATTGAAGTCCAGCTGCAGGCTGGGAACCTGCTCCTGCTGGATAAACCCTATGGTCTTTCTGAGTTGACACAACCAGCCAATCTTTTGCCGCCTTCACTCCCGGAAGGGGTTTACCCACTTAAGCTCAGTTATCGCAATTCCATGGAGGCCTGGGATCAGGAGCTTTCCTCCCAGGCGGAATGTCCCCTTTATATTCAAAGAAAGCCGCCCGAAGTCCAGGGTCTGAGCTATGCCCGCGGCATCACGAATCAACCCTTTGCTGTGAAAAAGGGCGAACGTCTGCCCTGGTATGCGGAATCGCCGATTCGCTATGAATTACGCTTCTGTCGGGAAGAGCTGGCCGCGGATGAGGATCTCCTGCCGACTCTCCCAGTCGCCTGCGCCCCCAGCTCACGTTGTTTGGACGAAAAAAACTTTGAACCCATCGAACAAAAACGCACCGACACAACCGGCCTTTTCCATTACTTCGTTTACGCCGAAGATCGCGCGGGCAATCGCTCGCCCACCTTTTGCGAACGACTCGCTGTCTCCGATTCGGCGCCGCGTTTGGATGTGTCCTGGAAAAATCCTTCCTGGAATATTCCTTTGAGTGTGATGGAATATGCGGCCGTGGACGTCGAAGCGGTGGCGGCGGTTTCGCATCCGGAGCTTTCCGATGCACGACTCTTACAGGATCTGGAATGCAAGGTGGATTTCCGTGTGAACGGCCAGCTGACCCTGCCCGGCAAGGACGTGATTTGCACGGGCGAGTCCTGCGCGGGGCAGACGCTGGGTGACTATAGAAAATGCGGCCCCAACATTCGTTTTTCCCTGAGTCAGTTTTGGGCCAACCAAAAAGCGCAGCGCATGGAAATGAGGGTCCACGTTCGCAGTTCGGATCAGGCGGGTCAGGTGGAAGAGGCCACCCGTTCCCTGTGGATCTATCCGGAGCGCTTCATGCCCCTTCCCATGGCGCTTCCAGAACACGTGCCCAGCGCGATTTATCGAGCCAGGGATGATCAGATTTTTGTGATGGCAAGCCCGGGCTTTTATCGATGGAACGAAGGCAGCCAAAACTGGGATAGCGCTGAGCTGCCCACCCCGACGGATGTCTCGCGCCTCTGGAGCGTCCAGGATAAAAGCCGCGATATATTTGTCGTATGGAAAAGCGCTGAAAGCCATGGGGCTGCCGTATGGAAGGAAGGGAAATGGGAGCAGATTGCGGATGATCCTGTTCTCGAGAGTTGCCGTTTTGAGATGAGGGCGCACCATGCCTCCGGATTTTGGTGTCAGGGTTTAACAGGCGACGCCAGGCTTTGGCAGAATGAGCAATGGCAGCGCCTGGACCATCCAAAGTCCTGCCGTATCACGACCGTGGCTGGCCACCAGTCTGAGGTGATCAGTTGTCATGAAGGACCCATTTATCAGCGCCAGGCGGATGGAACGTGGGAGGCTCTTCCGCGAAGTCCAGTTTCCCAGAACGACATCGTCCTGGATTACAAAAAGCGGGTGTGGGTGCTCGGCCGTGCTTTGCCGGACTCCACTCTGTGGGATGGTGTGGCCTTCTTCGAAAATGGCAGCTGGCGCCTGGTGGAAGCTCGACCGCGGCTGACGCCTCTTCGGGCCTATTCCACGCTTCAGTTGGATGAACACGGTTTGGTTACCTATAACGATGCCACCTGGGATGAATCAACGCAAAACTGGATACGATCCGATCGGCTGATAAAAGCATTTCCCGACTCGGCAACCACGGCCATGGGTGATGCCCATTTTACCAGTCATGGATTTGGCTTCTGGACCGCCAGTGATACGTTTCACTACTTTCCACTGGGGAGTTTTTCCATTACCGCATTTGATCGCAAGATCATAACGGATGGGAAGGGCCGACGCTGGTTTCTGACACTACCGAATACGGAAGGCAAGCGCTCGATCCACCGTATTGATCCTGTCGCGTGGCACAGCTATCGCGAGGAAGCCGGCATCAAGGATGGTCAGACCTATTCGCAGGTCACCTCATTCCGATTCAACACCGAAGGATTGCCGGAATTCCTGTTCTCGCACGGTGGCCTGATGCGGGGGACGTCCGATCAGGGTTGGCTCAAGGCGTTCCCTGATACGATAGGCGATGGTTCCGTCCTGGCGGAAACGCTGGTGGATGGTCAGGGTCGCACCTATGGTCATAATTGGAGGCGACTCTACGCGATCACGGCGGAAGGTTCATTCAAGCTCCTCCATACGTTTCCCAGCACCCCGGAATTCGCGCTGTATCCTGATGTCCAGGGTCGCATCTGGGCCCATGCCACTGGTTCGCGGGATGTCTGGATTCTGGACGGAGATGCGATGATTCCCGTCCCCTTGCCGGAAAACTTCAAGGTCGAAGTCAATATTCGCTGGTATTTCCTTCCCGATCGAATTTTGGTGAGCAACGGCGGGAATTTTCTCCGTTGGAATGAGACGACCCGGACCTGGGAGGAAAGAAGCTGGATGGAGGAAAGACTTCCCGGCACGTCACGCTTCTTGCGGCAGGTGGGTCCCGATCACCTCCTGACCCAGGCTTCGAGCGGTTCACCGCTGCGCCTTTATACGAATAACGGGCGTGACCTGGAAATCATTCCGAAACCGCCGGCTGATGCCCAGAACGGCCGCTATCATTATACCAGGCTCGGTCTGATGTTCCTGTCCTTTGGGAAGGGCGTTCATGTTTACCGTGATAAGAAATGGGTCACGCTTTTGACTCCAGAGGAAATTCGTCCAAGGATGGAATCGGATGAGCCGGTTGGATTTTTGGATCTTGCGCTGGACCCTTATCAAAGGCTGTGGGTCCAGGGAAGCAACTTCAAACTCCTGCGGCTTGACCTGAACCTGGACTAAGGAGCGCGGCTCACTCACTCCCGACTTAAAGCCGCCCGCACCGCGTTCTCTTTCAAATCCGGCGCCAGGTTCTCAATGAACCGGTAAGCAAAATCCCGCAGGTAGTGCCCACGCCGCAGCCCGATTTTGGTGACGCTGCGTTCAAAGATGTGACTCGTATCCAAAAGCCGCAGCCCATGATCACGCCCTGGGTTGAAAGCCATGGAAGCAATAATGCCAATGCCCAAACCAACTTCCACATAGGTCTTGATCACATCGGCATCAATCGCCGACAGCACAATATCCGGTGTCATACCCACCGCCGCAAACGCCGCATCAATCTGATAGCGCCCGGTGAACCCTTCCTGATAGGTGATGATCGGATACTCAGCGAGCGCTTCAACCGTCAGCCGCTCCACCTGTCCAAGGGGATGCCCCACCGGCACGATCACCCCGTGATGCCACCCATAGCAGGGGAAGGTGACAATCTCCGGAACCGCATCCAGCCCCTCGGTGGCAATCGCAAAATCCGCCTCACCACTCACGACCATCGCCGCGATTTCCCGGGGACTGCCCTGATGAAGGCCCAATTGAACTTTCGGATAGCTTCGCTTGAAATTTTTGATGACATCCGGCAGAGCATAACGCGCCTGCGTATGCGTCGTGGCAATCAGCAAATGCCCCTGATCCCGGCTGGCAAACTGATCCGCAATGCGCTTCAGATTCTGCGCATCGACCAGGATACGTTCCACCACTTCCGCCAGTTCACGCCCGGCCGGCGTCAACCCCAGAAGCCGCTTGCCGCGTCGCACAAAAATTTCAATCCCGAGCTCATCCTCAAGATCCTTGATGTGCCGGCTGACCCCAGGTTGTGAGGTGTAGAGAGCAGCCGCCACATCGGTCAGGTTAAAATCCCGGCGAATGGTTTCCCGAACAATGCGAAGCTGCTGAAAGTTCATGGCTGGCGGTCCGTCCTGAAAGGCTATGATTCCTGGCTGGCCAGGCGCTGAAAGTCTTTATACGCCTTGATTTTCCAGGACACAAGCTGGCCGCGATGCCAGCCGAAACCATCCCAACGATCGCGAGGGATTTCCGCCCGCAAAGGCCCGGAAAAATTCGGATCAATAGCCTCAAGATCGACCTGAATCACAGCCCCCCGTGGCACCACCGATGTGATGGCCGCCTGGGGTGAGCCGCTAACTGCAGGAAATAGTTCCAGATCATGCGCCCGCACAAAAATCCTCCCGTCCCGCCCCTTCTGAACAAGACGGGCTGGAAGTTCATTCACCGAGCCCAGGTAATTCATCGCAAAAAAGCTCTCCGGCTCCCGGTAAAGGTGATCCGGTTGCCCGATCTGCTCAATAACGCCCTGATTTAAAAGCATAATGCGATCCGAAAGCGCCAGCGCTTCATCCTGATCATGGGTCACCAGCAGACAGGTGATCCCCAGCTCCTTTTGCAGTTTTCGCAGCTGTTCCCGCAGATCCTGCCGCACATGAACATCGAGCGCGCCGAAGGGTTCATCCAGGAGCAGCACCCGCGGTTCAATCGCCAGGGCGCGGGCCACGGCCACCCTTTGTTTTTGCCCACCGGACAGCTGTTGGGGATAGCGATCAGCCAACGGACCGAGCTGAACCAGACCCAATAGATCATGAACCCGCTTCGCAATTTTTCCCTCCGGCATCCGGCTGCGGCGGGAGCGCATGCGCAAACCAAAGGCCACATTATCAAAGACACTGAGATGCGGAAACAGCGCGTAATGCTGGAAGACAAAGCCCACACGGCGTTCCTGAATCGTCCACTGGGCAGCATCGAAACCGTCAAACAGCACGGATCCATGATCAGCATGCTCAAGACCGGCAATAATACGAAGCAGCGTCGTCTTCCCACAACCTGAAGGACCCAGCAGCGTAACGAATTCACCCGGCTCGATCTCACAGCTCACGCCACGCAGAACCGGAGTGGTGCCAAAAGCCTTTTCAATCTGCCGAAGGGAGATCCTCATTCAATGCTCCGATACTGTCACGCTGTGCTTGACGGCCACGCGTTTGATCACAAGAGTTATGAGAGCCAGAACCGCGAGAACGGAGGCTGCCGCAAAAGCCGCGGTAAACTGATATTCGTTGTAAAGGATTTCCACCAGCAGCGGCAGGGTATTCGTCTCGCCCCGGATATGCCCGGACACGACCGAAACCGCACCGAATTCACCCATGACCCTGGCATTGCAAAGAATCACGCCATGAATCAAGGCCCACTTCATCTGCGGAAGGCTGATATAACGAAAGGTCTGCCAGCCGCTTGCGCCCAGCATCACCGCCGATTCCTCCTGCTCCTGACCCTGCGCCTCGAGGAGCGGCAGAACCTCCCGGGCCACATAAGGCAAGGTCACGAAAAGGCTGCTGAGCCAGATCCCGGGCAGGGCAAAAATAATGCGGATATCGTGTTCGAGGAGCCAGGGTCCCAGAACACTCTGAGCCCCAAACAGCAGGACAAAAACCAGACCGGCCACCACCGGAGAAACGGAAAGCGGAAGATCAATCAGAGTCATCAGAAGCGCACGGCCCGGAAAGCGAAACTTGCCAAGACACCAGGCGGCCGCAATGCCGAACGCGGCGTTGAATGGCACCACCAGAATCGCCAGGAGAAGGGTCAACTGCATGGCCTCAAGGGCTTCCGCTTCCAGGAGCGATTCCGCATAAAACGTCAACCCTTTGCTGAACGCTTCCATCATCACTGTGACCAGCGGCAGAAGCAGAATCACCGTAAAATAAGTCAAAGCGATAAGGATCAATCCCGCCGGCACCAGCTTGCGTGCTGATAAAGCCAGCGTCTTGCGGACCGGAAGAACAGCCGTCGGCAGAACAAGTGTGGATGCGGTATCACTCATGATTTACACCAAAGGTTGTCGAAAGCGTTGCAACCGCGCCTGTAGATAATTGATCGCGGTCAAGAGGATGATCGAAATACCCAAAAGGACCAGAGCAATCGCTGTGGCCCCGGCGTAATCGTACTGTTCCAGTTTGCTGATGATGAGCAGCGGCGCAATCTCCGAAACCATGGGAACATTGCCTGCGATAAAAATCACAGAACCATACTCCCCCACCGCACGCCCAAAGGCGAGAGCCGCACCCGTGACGATGGCCGGCAAAAGCTGAGGCAGCAAAACATAGCGGAAATTCTGCCACGAGGAAGCGCCCAGGGTGGCTCCGGCCTCTTCATGCGCCTTTTCCAAATCCTGCAAAACAGGCTGCACCGTGCGCACCAGAAAAGGAATGCCAACAAAAATCAAGGCAATGAAGACCCCGGTCGGTGTAAACGCCACGGGCCAGCCCAGGCTCTGCGTCAGGCGTCCCAACACTCCATGTTCACTATAAACGGCCGTCAGGGCCAGACCGGCCACCGCCGTCGGCAGGGCCACCGGCAGATCCACCAGGGCATCCACGAGCGAACGTCCCGGAAATTGATAACGGATCAAGACCCAGGCCAGCAGGGTTCCAAAGACCGCATTCACCAAAGCCGCGGCCAGCGCGGCCCCAACACTGAGTCGCACCGCAGCGAGAACCCGCGGCGCACTGATGGTTTGCCAAAGTTGATCCCAGCTCAGAGTCGAAGTTTTGAAGACAAGGCCCGCCAGCGGAATCACGACCATCAGTACCAAATAGAAAAGAGTGACGCCCAGGGTCAGCCGAAACCCAGGAACGATGGACCGTTTTCCAGCCAGGCTTGTCATGATCAGCTGCTCACGCCGTGGATTTGATCAAAGGTGCCGCCATCACTGAAGTGCTTTTTCTGGGCGGCCCGCCAACCGCCGAAGAGTTCATCAATGGTAAAGAGCTGGATGGGTTTGAAAAGCGCCTCATGCTTTTTCAAAACGGCGGCCGATCGCGGCCGAAAGCCATGCTGTGCGACAATGTCCTGGGCTTTCTCAGTGTAAAGAAACTGAAGGTAGGCTTCCGCCTGCTTGCGCGTCCCTTTTTTATCCACAACCTTATCCACAACCGCCACGGATGGTTCCGCAAGGATGGAAACACTGGGCACCACCAGCTCAAACCGATCCTTCCCCAATTCCCTGAGGGCCAGAAATGCTTCATTTTCCCAGGTCAGCAGCACATCCCCTATGCGCCGTTCCGCAAAGGTCGTGGTGGCTCCTCGCGCGCCGGCATCGAGCACCTTCACATTGTGATAAAGCGCACGCACAAACTCCCGGGCCTTGGCTTCATTGCCACCGGGCTGCTTCAGGGCATAACCCCAGGCGGCCAGATAATTCCAGCGGGCCCCGCCACTCGTCTTCGGATTCGGCGTGATCACCTGGACGCCGGGTTGGATCAGATCTTTCCAGTCCTTGATGCCTTTGGGATTTCCCTTCCGCACCAGAAACACAATGGTCGAGGTGTAAGGCGCGGATTGACTGCCAAGCCTTTTTTGCCAATCGGCTGCCATGAGCCCGCGATCCGCCAGGGCATCCAGGTCATAGGACAGGGCCAGGGTCGCCACATCCGCGTCCAGACCGTCCAGGATGGCTCGCGCCTGCTTGCCCGATCCGCCATGCGATTGGCGTATCTCGAGGCTTTCCCCTGTCATGGACTTCCAATGAGCGATGAACTCACGATTGATGTCCTTATACAGCTCACGCGTGGGATCGTAGGATACGTTCAGCAGGGGTTTGCCCTCCGCCAGACCGGAAATGAGCAGCCAGGTGGCGAGAAAACCTGTAAGGTAACGGCGCAGGCGCATGGCATCCTCCCTTGTGTCAGGAGGCATGCTAACGACCCGGCCCCCAGCACGGAACGAAGTATTTCTTGGAAGCTTATTCCAAATCCGGATATGACCTGGCGGTAGCCCGTCATCAAGCCACACCAACCGGGTCTGGCCGTTCCTGCGCCTTGCTGTACGGACCCACACAGGTATAATCGGAGGTCGTTTTAGCTGAATTCAGCTCCTCCTACGCCTTCATTCCGAGGAAAGCCCATTGGACGCCAGCTCTACGAATCAATACGTGCAACTTCATGTTCACAGTGAATACTCGCTGCTCGATGGTGCCATCGGGATCAGCGATCTGGTTAAAAAAGCGAAGAAACTTGGGCATACGGCCGTGGCGCTCACTGATCATGGCAACATGTTCGGGGCCATTGAATTCTATGGGAAATGCAAGGACAACGGCATCAAACCCATACTCGGCACGGAAATCTACTGGGAAGGGGTCGCGGCCAGCCGCGAGTTGAGCAAGAATGGTTTCAACCGCGTGCGGAACATGGATGCCTTCCACCTTGTGCTGCTGGCCCGTTCCAAGGCAGGTTATCACAGTCTTTGCCGCGTGGTGAGTTCCGCATATTTGCAGGCGTCGGAAACCGATGCCATTCCCACCGTCAAGGAAGAACATCTCAGCAGCCAGAGCCAGGATCTCATTGCAATGTCGAGCTGTCTGCGCGGAGAGTTCGGCAGCCTGATGGAAATGCTTGCGCAGCACAGCCGCGATCCGATCGCGGAGCTCAAGGATCCCAGCGAGGAGCTGGCCCCGATTGTGACCGCCCTGAATGCCCACGTGGCCCGGATGCGCAGCATCTTTGGAGAGGACGGCTATTATATTGAGCTGATCGATAACAATATACCTCAGCAAAAACGCATGCTGCCCCTGCTGGTCGCCGCAGCCCAGCATTATGGTTTGCCGCTCGTGGCCACCTCGGATGCCCATTATCTGAATCCCGAGGACTCGGAAGCCCACGCGGTGCTGACCGGTATCAAAAACGAACTCACCATGCGGCACCTCCGCAATCGGATTCAGAATGCGGAATTTCATGTCTTCGACAATGAGGAAATGGAAGCCCGTTATGGAGCCTGGCCTGAGGCGCTGGCGAATCAGAAGAAAATTGCCGACCTCTGCAATCTGGAATTGAAGTTCGGGGAATATTTCCTGCCCCGTTTCGAACTGCCCAGCGGGGAATCCGAGCCCGATGCTCTCCGCCGTCTGGCCAAGGAAGGTTTGGAGGAGCGCCTCAAAACCATCCGTGTTCTTTATGGCCGCTCGCTCACGCCCGAACGCGAGCAGGAATACTGGAAACGCCTCGAATATGAAATCGAAGTGATCATTTCGATGGGTTTTCCCGGTTACTTCCTCATCGTTCAGGACTTTATCAACTGGGCCAAGGATCATGATATTCCGGTCGGTCCCGGCCGGGGTTCGGGTGCCGGTTCGGTCGCAGCCTGGGCACTGCGCATCACCGACCTCGATCCCTTGCGTTTCAATCTGATCTTCGAACGCTTCCTGAACCCCGAGCGGGTGTCGATGCCCGACTTTGACGTCGACTTCTGTCAGGATCGCCGGGATGAAGTGATCAAGTATGTGACGAAAAAATACGGTGCCGATAACGTGGCCCAGATTACAACCTTCGGAAAAATGAAGGCCAAGGCCGCCCTGCGCGACGTGGGCCGCGTTCTGGAGATCGGTTACGGCAAGGTCGATCGTATTGCGAAGCTGATTCCGAACGAGCTGGATATCAAGCTCAAGGATGCCCTGGCCCGTGAGCCGCGCATTCTGGAAGAGGGCCGCAAGGACGAGAACATGCAGAAAATGCTCGACCTCGCGCTCAAGATCGAAGGCCTGAGCCGCCATACTTCGGTGCACGCCGCCGGTGTGGTGATTGCCGATGGCGGCATGTCGAACCTCGTTCCGGTGTACAAGGCTCCTGATGGCTCGCTCATTACCCAGTATGAGATGAAGAATGCCGAAAAAGTCGGTCTTGTGAAGTTCGACTTCCTCGGTCTCAAAACACTGACCGTGATCCAGCGCGCGGTCAAACTCATTCGGGCAAGCAAGGATCCTAAATTCAATATCGACACCATCGACCTCGAGCGCAAGGAGGTCTATGATCTCATTTCCTCGGCGCATTCCGTTGGCATATTCCAGCTTGAAAGTTCCGGCATGCAGGCCTTGCTCCGCAAGCTGAAACCGAGCCGTTTCGAAGACATCATCGCTGTCGTGGCCCTGTTCCGTCCGGGTCCTTTGGGATCCGGCATGGTGGATGACTTTATCGAAAGAAAGCACGGGCGGCAGGAAATCGAATATCCGCATGACTCGCTCGAAGGCATCCTTTCCGATACCTACGGGATTATTCTTTACCAGGAGCAGGTGCAGAAAATCGCTGCGACCATGGCCAACTACTCGCTCGGTGAAGCCGACCTTTTGCGCCGCGCCATGGGTAAGAAAAAGCCCGAGGAAATGGCCAAGCAGAAATCGCGTTTCCTCTCGGGCAGCAAGGAAAATAACATCGACGAAAAACTCGCCGATGAAATCTTCGAGCTGATGGCGAAATTCGCGGCCTACGGTTTTAACAAGTCGCACTCCGCGGCCTATGGACTTGTGAGTTATCAGACGGCCTATCTGAAGACCTTCTTCCCCGAGCAGTTCATGGCGGCGATCATGACCTGCGATTTGGATAACACCGACAAGCTCGTGCGTTATATCGAGGAATGCCGGCGTCTGAAGTTCACCATCTATCCGCCCGATATCAACCGCAGCTACCTGGAATTTGATGTGCCAAAGGCCAAGGCCATCGGCTTTGGATTGGCTGCCATCAAAGGGATTGGTGGTTCGTCCATCGAAGCCATCATCAAGGAGCGCGAACGGGGCGGCAAATTCCATTCGCTGACGGATCTCGCCAAGCGCGTGGACCTGCGGCAGGTCGGCAAGAAAACCCTGGAACTTTTGATCCAGGGTGGAGCCCTCGACGGCTTTGGCAAATCCCGCCTGACACTCACGAATCTTCTGGCCGAGATGGTGCGTTACAGCGAGGCGCATCATTCCGCACGCAATCAGGGACAAAGGCTGCTCTTCGACGAATTCGATGATGATCCACAGCAGGCGCAGCTGGCGGATTGGGAAGAGGCTGCAGCCGATGCTGAGGCCTCACTCTCGCCGATTGAATGGCTGCATAAGGAGAAAAAACTTCTGGGTGTTTTCCTCTCGGGTCACCCGGCGGAATGCTTTGCCATGGATGCCAAACGCTTTGGCCAGCTGCGGGTCGGGGATATTCCGAAGAACATCGGGAAAAAGGATGTTCATGTGGTGGCGCTGCTCAACGGGACATCCGAACGACTGACCAAAACCGGCAAGAAGATGAACTACTTTCAAATCGAGGACGAAACCGGCAGCTGGGAGGCCGTGTCCTTTGAAGGGGATCTGCCGGAAGGTCCGCGCCCCGAACCGGGTTCCATGGTGCTTTTGAAACTCAGCATCCAGCAGGGTTTTGATGGGGTTTCAATCAACGTCCGCGTCAGTGGACTGGAGCCTCTGCAGCAGACGCGTCGTAACGTCATCAAAAAAGCGGTCATTCAACTCGCCAGTCAACTCGAGATGGATCCGCGGACTTTGAAGCGGCAGCAGCGTCTTTTGCAACGCCTGCAGGACATGATCCAGGAGAATCCGGGCAGCACCCCGCTCGCTCTGGAATTGGCTTTTGAGAAAGCGCAGGTTAGAATCAAGCCTGAGCGTTTAGGCATTGATTTGAACGACAGCGTCTGTCAATCGCTGTTCAGTTTAAAGCGCGAGGGTGTGAGTCTGCAGTATGCCTGAACTTCAGCGCCCTGCAAGCAAGGAGCCGGCGGATGGACTTTCAATCCTTCAAGCGATTTCCGCGAAACATCTTCGCTGCGCTGCTGGTATTGATCCTCGCCAGCCTCATGGCGCTGGCCCTGCTCATCCCTCCGGTTTGGGACCTGAAGGAGGGAGCCATTTCCATCGTCCGCTGGCCCAAGTCCGGCCCCCAGACCTTTGAGGTTGGTCCGGGCAAGGAGTCCTGGGTTCCCATCGACAAGGTCTCGCGCCACGTGATCAATGCGATTGTCGTGGCCGAGGATGCACGATTTTATGAACATGCCGGCCTGGATTTCACGGAAATCCGCAACAGCATCGCCTTCAATATGGAAAAGAAGCGTTATGCCCGCGGGGCCTCCACCATTACCCAGCAGGTGGTGAAAATGGTCTTTCTGGGGCCTGAAAAATCCCTGCTGCGCAAGCTTCGGGAGGCTCTGGGGGCGATAATTCTGGAGTGGATCCTGGACAAGGATCGGATTCTGGAATGGTATATCAACCTCGTGGAATTCGGGGATGGGGTCTTCGGCATCAAATCCGCTGCCGAACATTTCTTTGAAACCACACCCGAACTGCTCACCATCCAGGATGGGGCTCCCCTGGCCCTGGTCCTGCCGAGCCCCAACCGTTTTTCCCGTGGTCTGCGGCAAAGGCAGCTGACCACCTTCGGTCACCGGCGCTATGCCCAGATCATCGACGAAATGTACAAACTGAATTTCATTACACCTGCGCTGCGGGAATCAGCACTGGCCACAGGTGATTTTGGCAAACCGATCGAGGGGTACAATCCCAACGAGAACATGAAGGATGAATTCATCGATCCTTACGTGGCCCTGCCCGGGGATGATCCTCAGCCCTTTGCCGGGGAAAAGGATCCGCCTCGCAAAAAACGTCGCCTGCAGGACCATCAGGACAATATTGGAAAACGTCATGACTGATACACATCCCTATAAGCTCCGCATCCTTAAAACCTGGGTGGCCCGCGATCCAAGCCTCGTCTTTCAATGCCAGCCGCTCGGCGCCCCTGGGGAAACCGGATTTCCAAAAAAATCGCACCTTTTTATCGACCTGCGGCAGCAGTCCTTTGGCACCCGCCTGCAGGCGGAAAAGCCGGCGGATGCCGATGCCAATCACGCGTTCATTCAGATTCTGCGGAAGAACATCGCAACCTTCACCATCAAATCCATCCTGCATCATCCGCCCTCGGGGGACTATTGGATCCCTCTCCTGAGCGGTCCGGACACCGCCAGGCCCTGGCTTCTGCGCCTGGCGGGCAGCAAGCCGCCGCTCGCCTCGCTGATGGCGCCGGACGATACCGTGTTTGTCAGCTATGGCCAGAAGGGAACCTTCACCAAAAAACATCAGGGCGAACCGCGTCCCACGTTCTCCGATCTCACGGATCTTCTACCGAAACTCATGCGGGATCTGCGTGGTGACGCCACGAACGTGGACGACACGGTTGCGAAAGATGCGGAGACAGACGCGCCCGAAGCGGCCATTTCAAAATTGCAAAAGGATCTGACGTCCCGCCTCAAACGAAAGCACAAAACCAGCAAAAAAACCCTGGAAAAGGCCAAGGGTGATATTCCCTCCGCCGAGGACGTGCTCCAAAAGGAACGCGAAGCCAACCTTCTGCAAAGCTATGCGTGGATGGTCAAACCCGAGGCTTTCGAGCTGCGTCTTGAACCCACTCTGACCGGTCTGCCCGAGGACTTCGTCATCAGTCTCGATCCGGAAGCGACCGTGGGTCAGAACATGGAGAAAAAATTCGCGGCTTTGCACAAGGCCCGGCGCGGCCGCGAGTTGGGTCAGAAGCATTATGAAATCGCGCGCGACTATGTCAGTGGATTGGAAAAGGATCTGGAGGAGCTGCAGCGCGAACAGAAATCCGATGCCTTCCTGCAGCAACTGATTCGCAAATATAAATTGCCCGAGCTGCAGAGCACGACATCTTCGGCGGGAACCGCGGAACCGGTCAGCAAACCCTATAAAACCTATACGGCCAGCACCGGCCATAGCATCCTTGTCGGCAAGTCCGCGATGGACAATGATGAGCTGACCAAGGCCGCGCGTTCGAATGATTTCTGGTTTCATGCGGTGGGCGTCACCGGCTCTCATGTGATCGTACCTGTGACGCCGGATATCCGCCAGGCCCTGCCGACCCAGCTTCTCCGTGAAGCCGCGATCCTAGCCCTCCATTTCAGCCGCATGCGCGACGACCTGGCCGGCGAATGCTACGTGACCCGCAAGCAGTTTCTCAAGAAGCAGCGCGGCATGCCCGCTGGTCTCTGGCGCATCAATCAATCGGAAAGCCTGTTCTTCCGCTATTCGGAAGAGGAGCTGCAAAACATTCTGCAAACTGTGCGCGTCTAAAGCTTATAGGAAAACACCGAGCCCGGCTGCGGCACGGCGAAATCCGCGGCAGGGACCGCGTATTTTTCCAGAGCCAGTTTCAATTCACGCGCCGGCGCATCCCAGGCCTCATCGGTTAACTGAAAACATCCAAAGTGAATGCCGATGCTGTGCTCCGCCCGCAGGTCCTGATGAGCCAGGACCGCATCGTCAGGATTGTTATGTTGGTAGCGCATGAACCAGCGCGGTTCATAAGCCCCGATGGGAATGAACGCCGACCGGATGCGCGGAAATCGCTCCGCAATCGTCTTGAAATGCGGTCCATAACCTGTGTCACCAGCAAAATAAAAAGTCTGTCCTTTGACGTTGATGGCAAAGCTCCCCCAAAGGCTGAGGCAGCGATCAAAAAGCCCACGTGCCGACCAGTGCTGGCTCGGGGTGAAGGTGGCCGTGATATCCGCACTCAGGGGCAGGGTCTGCCACCAGTCCATCTCCTCGATGCCCGGAATCCCGGCCTCGCGCATCCAGTCGCCATCACCGAGCGGGGCCAGGATCCGCGGCTTATGATCCCGGAAAAGACGCAGCACGGTTTCCATATCGATATGATCGTAGTGATTGTGCGAGAGAAGCAGCGCATGAATCGGCGGCAGATCCTCGTAACGTATCCCGGGCTGCACAATGCGTTTGGGCCCAGCGAACGAGACGGGTCCGATCCTTTCCGACCAGACCGGATCGGTCAGGATATTGAGTCCATGGGTTTGCACAAGAAGCGTGGCGTGATTGACAAAGGTCACCACCACGCGATCCGCTCCCACCGTGCGTTCCGGTCGAACCTGGGGCGGTTGATCCACCCGTGCCGGCCAGCGACTCTTCTCCCGGGTGAGCATCCACTTCAGGACCGCCTCGCGGCTCTTGTCGAAGGGGTTGCCAGGCATGATAAACCGCTCCCCATCGAAATGATCGGAGACCGGTCCCTGATATCCCGTGCGGCGGAAAATGCCTAAAAAACTCATGAATTCCTCGCCATGCAGCCCCGCGTCCCTGCCTGACAGCAGAGGCGCGACATTTCTCCTTCCAGCCTATGACACCGTCAGGCTCCATGTCCACCATCCCGGGCCAGGTCATTCCAAACCAGCTTTTCCTCGCTGGATTCCGAGGCGGGACTCTGCTATGGCATCTCCATGCTGATAAGCCTGTCAAAGCCTGAGAAAGGCCTCTTGATTTAGGGAACATCCGAGGACTGAGAAGGCCTCTTGTTTTGGGGAGCGTAAGATGAGCATAAGGAAAAAAGTCGCTGTCGTCGGCGCCACGGGTATCGCCGGTCAACAATTTCTCACAGCTTTGGCCAACCATCCCTGGTTTGAAGTTGTTCGTTTCGCGGGATCGCCCCGTTCCGCCGGCAAGCGCTATGAAGATGCGCTCCGGGCCCCGAATGGCCAGATCGGTTGGTGGCAACCCGAACCCATTCCCCAGCAGTTCCGCAACATGATGATCGAGTCGGCACCTGAGCTGAACCTCGATGGAATCGATATCGTTTTCACGGCCATTGATTCCGATGCCGCCAAGGAACTGGAGCCCCTTTATGCGGCCAGGGTTCCCGTCGTTTCCACCGCCAGCGCCTTCCGCATGGAAGAGGACGTTCCGCTCCTGATCCCTGGCGTGAACACCGCGCATGCCGCCATGATCCGCGCGCAGCAGAAAAAACGCGGCTGGAAGGGTTTTGTCGTGCCCATTCCCAACTGTACGACCTACGGCATGGCCTGCACCCTGGCTCCTCTGCAAAAAGCCTTCGGCTTGAAAACCGTGATCATGACCTCGATGCAGGCCACCTCCGGCGCGGGTCGCAACGGAGGCGTGCTCGCTTTGGATATGCTCGATAACCTTGTGCCTTATATTCCCAAGGAAGAGGAAAAGGTGCAGATCGAAACGCAAAAAATTCTCGGTGCTCTGCAGGGCGAAAAATTTGTGCCGGCATCCTTTGCTGTGAGCTGTACCTGTACCCGCGTGCCCGTGACCGATGGTCACACGGAAACCGTGTTCATTGCCACCGAGCGCCCCGCCACGGTGGAAGCGGCCATTGCCGCCTTCAAGGAATACAAAACGGACTTCGGCGATCTGCCGTCCGCTCCCAAAAACTTTTTCACCGTGCATGACGATCCCTTCCATCCGCAGCCGCGCATCGACCGCGATCAGGATGGTGGCATGTCCACCCACGTGGGCCGCATTCGCGAGGAAAAGGCTCTCGGCGGTCTGAAGTACGTTCTTCTCTCGCATAACACCAAAGCCGGTGCCGCGAAGGGCGCGCTTCTGGTGGCCGAAAATCTTTGCGTCACAGGCTACATCTGATCAAGCTCCGGGGCCTTGGCGGCCAAGGCCCCGCCATCCTAATCAAGCATGCCAGAACCTCCCGACTGTAAGTTCCAGGACACAACCTCAAGGACACAGACTCGACTTCAAAAGACACGGTCGCCCGGCCAATCGCGTCAAATTGCTCAAAAATCGCGCCTCTTTGGGCTTACATGGCTATCTATTGGTGACCCATTCCGGGTAGCCCGCGGTGGACCGGCTCTTGCTCAGAGCCAATCCGTGACGCGATGAGGCATCCGTCACCGATCAACCAACAAAGAATGATTCGAGAAAGGATCTTTCATGAAACTCGCAAACATCTCCGTGTCCGCTCTTGCTCTTCTTTTTGCTGCTTCGGGTTACAGCGCCGACCTTACAGTTCAAGGTGAAGTCATCGGTTCTCAAAGTAAACTGGATTTCGGCAAAGCCAAAATTCAGGAACCCGTCACCGGCATCAGCATCACCGACGACAACGATGAAAAACCTGATACTCTCACCGCTCCCGGTTTTGGTGTCAGCCTTCAGTATGAAGTGAACGAAGCTCTCCGTCTGGGCGGCGGCCTGGGTTATGCTGACTACGACGGCGATGATGATGAAATGAAATACTCCGATATGTCCGTCGCTGCCAACGCCAGCTATGACTTCTATAAGCAGGATGGTTTTGCTCTCTACGGTCTGGGCGGCCTCTCCTACCACATGGTGGATCCGGAAGATCAAAAGGCAGGCGGCCTGGAACTGAAGCGTGAAAGTGCAGATCTTTTGAACTATGACCTGGGCTTGGGCGGCCGCTTTGATGTCGCTGAGAATGTGAACCTGAGCCTCGGCTACCGCTTCAGCGATACGCTTTCGAAAGGCACCATTGATTCGAAACTGGCTGCAGTGGGAAGCGACGCCAGCCTGAAAGGCCAGCTCAAGGATGTGACTCTGCAGAAAAATGAATTCATCGCGTCGGTCGGCTACTCCTTCTAAGTCTGTCTCACATGATGCCTCGCCAACGACTGTGATGGCTCCAGGCCGGGGAAGTTCTTCCCCGGCCGTCTCTTTTTTTACACTTCAAAAATCGCCGCGACACCCATGCCGCCAGCCGTACAAATGGAAATCAGACCCCGACCTTTGCCCTGTTGATGGAGCAGCTTCGCCAGAGTCGCTGCAATCCGCCCGCCTGTGGCAGCGAAGGGATGCCCGACCGCAAGACTGCTGCCGTTGACGTTGATCTTCGCGGGATCGATGCTGCCGAGCGCTTCGGAACGCCCCAGCACATCCCTGCAGTAGGTGGCATCCTCCCAGGCTTTCAGTGTGCAGAGCACCTGACCGGCAAAGGCTTCGTGAATTTCATAGAAATCAAAATCCTGGAGCTTCAGACCGTGGCGCTTGAGCAGTTGGCTGACGGCCAGCGTTGGGGCCATCAGGAGTCCATCGCCACCCACAAAATTCACCGCCGCGGCTTCCGCATCAACAAAGCGGGCCAGGGCTTTCCAGCCGTTGCGAGTGATGGCCTCCTCGGAAGCCAGCAGCACCGAAGAGGCGCCATCCGTTAGTGCGGAACTGTTTCCAGCGGTCAGGCTGCCATTTTCAGGGTCAAAGGCCGGTTTAAGTTTGGCGAGTTTTTCCACGGTGGTGTCCGCTCGCAGGATGCCATCACCTTTGACGCCGGCAACCGGGATGATGAGATCATCGAAAAATCCAGCGGCCTTGGCCTTCGCAGCTTTTTGATGACTCTCATAGGCAAAGCGATCCTGCGCTTCGCGACTGATGCCCCAGCTTTTCACCATCAGCTCGCAATGCTGTCCCATGGACAGCCCGGTCTGGGGTTCCACAACCGCAGGAATGCGTGGCTTGAAACTATCCGGCTTCAAGGTCGTCACCGTTTTGATTTTGTCGAGCAGGGTTTTCGCCTGCGGAAGATTCAAAAAGAATTTGCGCAGGCTGTCCTGCAGTTCGAGAGGAATATCACTATTGGTGTCGACGCCACCGGCGATTCCGGTTTCAATTTGGCCCAAAGAGATCTTGTTCGCAACCTGCACCAGGGCTTCGAGCCCGGTCCCGCACGCTCTCTGCAGATTGTAAGCCGGCGTATGCGGATGATAGCCAGCCCGCAGGATGGCCTCACGGGCAAGGTTCCAGTCGGCGGAACTGTTCATCACGGCACCCAGCGCCACATCACCGACGATCATCTGATCCAAGTGATAACGCTTTCTGAGTTCCTGCAGGCTCGCGATCATGAGTTCGATGCGCTGCACATGATGAAATGCGCCCATCGATTTGACGAAAGGAGTCCGAACACCACCAACGATATAACTCGTACGCAAAGTCTTCATGTAGACCTCCCAGGTTCCAAGAGATGACGAATCTGTGCCTTCACGGCGAGAATGCGATCCGTATCCTGGTGGATACGGGCGAGATGCTGGACACCAAAGCCCAGGGATTGAATGATGTGAGCCGTCTGCAAGGGATCGAGATCCGCACGAAAGTGTCCGCCCCGCATGCCTCGTTCAATCAGATCCACCAGCCACGCTTCCTGAAATTTGGCCATATCCTTCAACGCTTTGCGCATCGAAAGCGGCAATGTTTCATACTCGGCCGAGAGAACCGTCAAAGGGCAGATCTTGTTTTGATCACGCGCAAATTTATTGAAGATGCGAAAGAGGCCTTCGATCTGTTTCAGAACGGGATCACTTTTATGCTTTTCAGCCCACTGCTCGAAATCATGGCGATAGTGAGCGATCATCGCCAGGCCCAGTTCCTCTTTCGAGGCAAAATGCGCGTAAAGGCTTGGTTTTTTGATGCCAATCCGATTGGCGATATCCTGAAAACTGAAGCCGTTAAAGCCGAGTTTTTGCAGTAAACTGCGGCCCTCCTCAATGGCTTCCTTTCGGGTTTTGGATGCGGACATGGTCTCCCCTTCCCACCAATTAACTACCTATCGGTAGGAAGGTTGCCTACCTTGAGGTAGGCGTCCGCTGACTCCATAACCCTAATAATATCAATTAATTTTACGAATCCGGCAGCGGAATAAATTCCACAGAGTCCGTGGGCACCTTCGGGAAGCGTCCTTCCTTCCAATCCAATTTCGCCTGTTCGATGCGATCCTTGGAACTGGATATGAAGTTCCACCAGATGAACCGGGGCCCGTCCAAAGGCGCACCACCGAGCAGGATGAAGCGGGCGTCCGATTGAATGTGGAGTCTGATGGAGTGGTCCTTCTTAAAGATGCCCAGCTGGGGCTGCTCGAAAAGCTGATTGCCATAGCGGACGGAACCGGACACAAGGTAAAGAGCCCGCTCTTCATAGTCATGAGGCAGTTCCACCGAACTTCCTGCCTGAGCCTCGACATCGACATAGAACATTGGTGAAAAAATACGAACGGGTGACGTCTGTCCAAAGGCCCCACCGATCAATACGCGAGCGGTATAGCCCGGGCCTTCCACTACAGGCAATTCCTTCTGCGCGTGATGATGGAAGAAGGGTTCCGTTTCCTCGTGTTCCAGAGGCAGGGCCACCCAGACCTGAATCCCATGAAAGCGCTCCCCGCCCTGGCGTTTTTGAGAGTCGGTGCGTTCGGAATGAACAATCCCGCGTCCGGCCGTCATCCAATTGATGGCACCGGGACGGATGACCTGTTCGGTCCCGAGACTATCGCGGTGAACCAGCTCCCCTTCGAAGAGATAGGTAACCGTCGCCAGGGCAATATGCGGATGAGGCCGCACGTCGATGCCCTGTCCTGGCGCAAATTCCTGAGCCAGCATGTGGTCGAAAAAAATAAAGGGCCCGACCATCTTGCGTTCGATCGCCGGCAAAAGGCGTGCGACCGCAAGCCCACTGAGGTCGCGCGCTCGAGGCTGGATGACCATGTCCAGACCATCATCCGCTGACAGGGAATGACACTGAGGTTCACGCGAAGGCATCCAGCTCATGGCGGTATCTCCTTAGTCAAGGAAGGAATCCTGGCCCTACTCTGACAAAAGGCTTTTTCGGCTGCAAGTCCGGCGAGTCCGCTTCAATAAAAAACCCATGGTCCGAAAACCATGGGTCCCGAGTTTGAACTGAAGGATTGAACTTAGAAGCTTTGAGTCACACGCGCAAAATAGCTGCGACCGACGTACGAGTAGAGGTACTGGGACGCGACATCCTCCGTACGCGCAGCATTGCCGTCATAGATACCACCGATGGTATTGAAGATATTGTTAACGCCAAGCTGCAGACCGGTATTGCCGATCAGGGTGGCAAACGTCGCATCAAATTCCGTATAAGGACTGACCTTGGCCTCGCGGCTGTAGGCCGAAGCCAATTCAGGGTCCGTGCTCATGCGGGAGATGGTGCGGCCATAGAGGGACAGTGAGCTGTCGTTGACGCTGGCGCTCAGCTGGTTGTTCCATCTCCAGCGTGGGACGCCAATGTAACCAATTTTCTGGCGCAGAGGAGTCTGCTCATTGTCGGCCGACTTGTAGGACAGCATGCGGGCGTATTCTGTGCCAGCACCAAAGCGGAAGCTTCCCACGGCCTGCTGATAGTTGGCTTCGGAGATCACAGCCCGCACTTCCGTGCGACCCATGTTGCGCACGGGAACGCCGAGACTGGTAATCACACCGTCCTGGTTCACGCGGACATCGTTCAAGTCAAAGACCCTGCCGCCCTGCGTATTGTCGGGGTTCTCAGCATACCAGGCTTCCACGATACTTTGCAGATCGTCGTTGCCGAAGGTCTTCTTCAGGTTGATGGCGTGGTAATCGGAGACCAGAGTCAGCCCTTCGATAGGCTCCAGAATGATACCGGCCGAGTAGTTGACGCCCTGTTCAGGATCCAGGTCCTCGTTGCCGACCGAGTCGATGTAGATTTGATGGACAGGGGTGGAGCAGGGACGCCCATAGTCCTTCTCCGTCTGACACCATTTTTCATCGATCAGGCTGATGTATCCACCGCCGCCTTCCTGATGCAAATAATCCAGGTTCGGAGCCTTGAAGCTGGTTGCATAACGGCCACGGAGGGCCACGCCTTGCACAACCTTGAGTTTGGTGCCCAGACCGTAGTTCGTGGTATCACCGAAATCGCTGAAGTTATCAAAACGCAGAGCGCCTTCCACATCCATCCATTTGGTCACGGGAGCCGCAAATTCGGTTGCCACAGCGCGGGATGTCCGCGAGCCCTCGCCGCGGTTCGCGTAGGTGCCCGAGTAAAGAGCCAGGTTCTGGCTGTTCGTGGCGATATCACGCACATCAGGTGTTTGCTTGAAGGTTTCCTGGGTGACCTGCACTCCGATGCTGAAGGCCACAGGGCCGCCCGGCAGATCAAAGAGCTGGCGATCAATAAAGGCGTCCCAGGTGGTGTTATCGCTGAATTCCTCAGCTTTCAAATCGGCGAAGACGGCGTCGAATGCAGCCGAATTACGCGCGGGATCGATCGGAATGAACTGTGGATCCGCACCAGCCACGAGGCCGAGGTTATTGCTGTTGAAGTAAAGGTTATGCAACGACTCCGAGTTGCGGTACTTCTTGCCGATGCGCTCCACCTGGCTCGACGTATAGGAGAGGCCCGACTGCAAACGCCAGCCGCCCAGAATCTCACCCTCAACCTTGGCCGCAGCGACCGAGTTTTTGTAGTGGTTGACCTGATTACGATCCACTGATTCCGCCACGGGTGCATACAGCTGCACGTAATCGGTGTTCTCATCCAGGGTCAGGCCGAGGGAACGAGCCTTGGCCGCACTCAGGATCACCGGGGCGTTGGTCACCGGATCAGTGGATGTGTAGTTGGCACGGCCGGAATTCGACGTGGTTTTGCTGTCACTGTAGGTCAGGACCCCGTTCAGGTTCCAGTCTGAACCGACCGCACTGTTGAGCAGAACCGATCCAAAGAATTCCTCTTTCGTGGGCGTCAGCTCGGAAGGAAAGTCGGAACGCCTGCCGGTACAGTAAACGTCATTCGGAGTACTGGGACTGATGGTCTGGCGCAATTCCGTCGGGCAGTTGTCGCTGGCCCTCATGGTGCCACGAACGACCTTATCCCCCTCAATGGTCAGGGGACGATAGGAATAGGTGCCGAGCGGCGCCGTGGTATTCGTATAAAGATAGGCTGGATCGTTGGCAAACGAGAGGTCTCTCTTGCGTTTGTCGATGGGATCACGCTGGCGGCCACCGATCGAAAGAATCAGGTTCGAGTCGTCACCCAGGTCAATCCCCGTCGTGGCGGTAGCCGAACGCTCCGTTCCACCGGCCTCCTGCGGAACGTTCGCAAACAGCGAAACTTCCGAACCATGGAATTCCTTTTTCGTGATGATGTTCACCACACCACCGACCGCATCCGCGCCGTAAACCGCGGAAGCACCACCGGCGAGCACTTCAATACGCTCGATGACTCCGGTTGGAATGTTATCCACGTTCACCGCACCGAGGCCGGGAAGGGTCGGAATACGACGACCGTTCAAAAGAACGAGGGTCCGCGCGGCACCGATCCCCAAAAGGTCGATGGTCGCAGCACCGGATGATACATAACGGCTACCGCCGGAAAAGTTACCTGTGGGGCTGGTGGCCGCGGACTTTCGGAAGAAGTCGCCGACGCTGGCCGCACCGGATTTTTCGATTTGTTCTTTTTCCATGATGACCACAGGAGCCGCGGTTTCCACGTCCACCCGCTTCAGGCGCGAGCCGACCACTTCAACGCGCTCTTCTTTTTTGTCTTTTTTCCTGGCTTCGCTCTCTTTGACAGTGGCAGCGTCAGGAGTCTTTTCAACGGCAGTCGACGGACTTTGGGCCATTGCGCTGTTTTGGCAAAGGGCGAAGGCCAAAGGCAGGGAAATACGGAGCATCCATCCCGGAATCAGATTCGAGAGTTCGTGCCTCATAGAGGGTATCCTTCTATTAGAAAAGCTTAAGACCCTCCAGCGATAACAAAGCCACGCTTTTGAAGCAACCAAGGACGCACTGAAAACTGGTCAAGTGGCCAAATTTTATTTCAAGGTGATCAGATGTGAGGTGAACTGTGGTCTTTTTCTTTCATCGTGGCGAATCCCGGAATCGGGATTCGCAGTATCAGCTTGCAGATTTTAAAGAGCTTCGAGTTGCAGAAGCCAGCTTTTCCGGTCCAATCCCCCGGAATAGCCACCCAGACTGGCGTTCGAGGCGATCACGCGATGACAGGGGATGATCAGGCACAAGGGGTTTCTGCCGTTGGCCGCACCTACAGCGCGACAGGCCTTGGGTCGTTGAACCCGGTGTGCGAGTTCACGGTAAGAGATGGTCTGCCCATAAGGAATGCGGCGCAGCTCATTCCAAACTTCCTTTTGAAACGAGGTGCCCTGCATCGCCAGGGGGACATCAAAGTCCTTGCGCTCGCCGTTCAAATAGGCCTGAATCTGCTCGGCCGCTTCCATGAGATGGCCAGCCGCGATGGGATCAGACTGATCCTTTAAGTAAGGAACTTTCTGTTCGTCCCAATAAACACCTGAAAGACCTTCGGCGGATGCGATTAAATAGAGTGAACCTATTTTGCTGGTCACAGCCAATTGATAAGAATTCATGTTTTGCCACCTTTCTGAGCGTCCTTGGATCTGACGTAGTCCCGCCAAAGTATTTGGGTCAGATAAGACTTTTGTGAAGTCCAGAGTTCCACGTCCCGCACCTCAGTCCGCTTCATCATCAAATCCGTACGCGGAAAAGCATCCGCGTCCCCGAGACAACGCATGGCGATCCATTCCACGGTCCAGGGACCAATGCCCGGGATGGCCGCAAGTTTTTTCCGGGTTTCGGACAGATCCGCCAGACGCGAAAGCACAAGTCCGCCTTCACTGACCTGAGCGGACAGCTGCCGTATGGCTTCCGCTTTCTGTCGGGTCAGGCCGAGCGTTTCCAGCTCCGCGCTCTGAAGTACCGCAGCCTTGGGAAAAGTGAAAATCTCATCGTCTGTCAGTCGATGTCCATACGTGCTCACCAATTTGCGCAGCATCTGGCGCGCATGAACGGTGGAAACGAGCTGACTGATCACAATGCCAACGGCCGTCTCAAAGGCATCAAAGCAGCCTGGAATCCGAATCCCGTGGGCCAGCCGCTCCGAACTTTGCGGCAAATCATGAGGATTGTGATCCGCATCAAAGAGATGGCGCAGTCGGGCGATCAGCGGACGCAGCTCGGGTAGTCTTATGTTTTGAAATTCTGTGATGAGCGTTCCGTCCTGGAAGGTCACCCGCACCTGACCCGGAGGCTGATCCTTCTGCGGAATGAAACGGGTATACGAGGTCTCATCCACCCGCTCGACTCCATAGGTTTGATGACCGCGCAGAAACCGAAGCATGGACGGCCAATCATAAGGCTCACGCACAGCGAGATGCAGCTGCAGGCCCGGCGCCTCATCCTGCGTTGTCTGCCGACGAAAAGCGGAAGGCGGCTTGTGATAGAGCTCCTGAAAGGCCTCGTTGAAGCGACGGATCGATTGAAAACCGGCCGCAAACGCGATTTCGGTGAGCGGCTGCCGGGTTTCACCAATCAACTGCCGCGCCAGATGCAAACGACGGTTGATCATGATTTCCACAGGCGAGGCCCCAAGATGCTCGAGGAAGAGCCGTCTCAGATGCCGATCGCTCATGCCCAGCGTGGCCGCGAGTTCTTCAACGGTCAAACCTTCACCAGCCCGTTCATCCATCAAACGCAGGGCCCGCGCCACCGACACGCCGGTTCCTTCCCAGCGCTGACTGCCAGGAGCCAGATCCGGACGACAGCGAAGGCAGGGCCGATAGCCGGCTTTTTCCGCTGCGGTTGCACTTTTGAAGATGCGAATGTTTTCAGGTTTGGGTCGCGCCGGACAGATCGGCCGGCAGTAGATTCGGGTGGTGGTGACGCCCCAGTAGAGGCGTCCGTCGTAGCGTGGGTCCCGGCGTTCGATGATCTTTTTGAAGTTTTGGTCGTTTTGCGTTCTCATGCGCGTATCCTACGACAGCCGTGGCCGAAGCACTGGCGGTTTTCGGACCTGATCGCTACATCGTGATATAAACATGCAGAATCTGGATCGCCGCCGGCGTCAAACCGGAGATTCGCGACGCCTGACCCAGGTTATGCGGCCGGTGTTTTTTCAGCTTTTCCACCACCTCACGGCTGAGTCCGGATACGCTTTCAAAGGCAAATTCACTGGGAATTTTGACCCGTTCCAGCTGCTCCGAGCTGCGGATGGCACGCCGTTCGCGATCAATGTAACCTTCATATTTGACTTCAATTTCCAAACGACGCAGGACAGACCGATCATAGGTCTGAAGCATCGGAACATGCGGCAGAAGATCGAAGATCGAAACCCGGGGTTTGCGGAGGATGGCATCCAGACGCGTGCCGATATTATCCTTGGCATCCAGGAATTCGACCGGCAGTTGATACGGACCAATCGTCGTGTTTTTCACAAGGTCCTGCAGCTCCTCCAGGGATTTCTGCCGGCTGATAAAGCCGCTGTAATCGTCATCCCGCACAAGACCTATGTCACGGCCGATTTCCGTCAGACGCAGATCCGCATTGTCCTCCCGCAAGTAGAGACGATGCTCCGCTCGCGAGGTGAACATGCGGTAAGGCTCCTGGGTGCCTTTGGTGACAAGGTCATCCACCAGAACGCCGATATACGCTTCGGCCCGGCTTAAAATCAGACCTTCCTGATCAGCCGCTTTCCGGGCGGCGTTGATGCCGGCCATCAAACCCTGAGCCGCCGCTTCCTCGTAACCCGTGGTGCCGTTGATCTGGCCGGCAAGGAAAAGACCGCTGAGCTTTTTGGTTTCAAGCGTGGATTTCAACTCGGTCGGATCCACGAAGTCATATTCAATCGCATAGCCTGGACGGATGATCTCGGCCTTTTCAAGACCCCGCACGGTGCGTACGAATTCCAGCTGAGCCCGCAGAGGAAGCGAAGTCGAAAGACCGTTCGGATAAACCTCGCAAGTATCGTAACCCTGAGGTTCGAGGAAAATCTGATGCTCCTCACGATCCGCGAACTTCACCACCTTGTCCTCGATGGAAGGACAGTAGCGCGGGCCGATGCCGACGATCTCACCGCTATAGAGCGGCGACTCGCTCAGATATTTGCGAATGACATCGTGCGTGCGCGGGTTGGTGTACGTGATGTACATCGGGATCAAAGGCTGGGTGATGGCCTTGGTTGCAAAGCTGAAGGGGATGATATCGTCATCCGAATGCTGGGCCTCGCATGCCGACCAGTCGATGGTCTTGCCATCAAGGCGCGGCGTGGTCCCGGTTTTCAGGCGGCCCACACGGAAGCCGAAATGACGAATGCATTCCGCCAGACCTACGGAAGGCGCGTCACCTGCGCGTCCGGCCGAGATTTTTTGATTCCCGATATGGATCAAGCCGTTCAAAAAAGTGCCCGTCGTGATCACAACAGTTCGGCTATGAAACTTACCAAAGAGACGCGTCTCAACGCCAACCACAGCCGGCGTTTGACTGTCGTTGTCAATTAAAAGTCCCTCAACACTATCCTGACGAATGTGCAGGTTAGGCGTGTTCTCGAGCGTGTGCTTCATATAGCGGCGATAAAGGTCCATGTCCGCCTGAGCGCGCGATGACCAGATGGCTGGACCTTTTTTGCGGTTCAGAATGCGATACTGTATACCGGTTGCGTCGATGGCCTTGCCCATCTGCCCGCCCAGCGCATCGATTTCCTTGACCAGATGACCCTTGGCAGTCCCGCCAATCGCGGGGTTGCAGGACATGGCGGCAATGCGATCCACAACCTGAGTCACCAAAAGAGTCCTGCGGCCCATGCGTGCCGCCGCCAGAGCGGCTTCACAACCGGCGTGGCCACCGCCTATCACAATGACATCAAACTGCGTCATGTCGTACCTTTCTTGTCCTGCCTGGATCGTGGATTTTTCACTTGTCAAACGACCCTGTCCACGGAAATCTGGTACTAACTTAATAAGTCAAACATGACAAGAACAGATGCGCGAGAGGCCTTGCTGCATGCGGTGAGCGAAGCTTACATCATGAGCTTTACGCCTTATTTTCAAGGGCTTTGGCTTACTTGCTATTTTCAAACCCTTCGAGTATTTCTTGGTGCTCATGTACCGGTGTAGGCTGATTTGAGCTGCAAATCATACCCAGGACAAAAAGGAAGGATAGGATGGCTATTTTTGAAGATCTAACCACCATGGGGCACGAACAGGTTGTCTTCTGCCATGACAAAACAACAGGGTTGAAGGCGATTATCGCCATTCACGATACAACCCTGGGGCCGGCTCTTGGTGGCTGCCGCATGTGGGATTACAAGTCCGATGAGGAAGCGCTGCGCGACGTGCTGCGCCTGTCCAGGGGTATGACCTATAAGAACGCTGTGACCGGATTGAATCTTGGCGGCGGCAAGTCAGTGATCATCGGTGATCCCAAGAAATTGAAGAGCGAAGCGCTGTTCCGGACCTTCGGTCGCTTTGTGGACAGCCTCGGCGGTCGTTACATTACAGCGGAAGACGTGAACATCCGCGTGAGCGACATCGAACAGGTCGGTCTGGAAACCGCTTATATAACAGGCGTCAGCTCGCGGGCTGGCGGTTCGGGCGATCCTTCGCCTGTGACAGCCTGGGGCGTGTTCCAGGGCATCAAGGCTTCGGTGAAGTATAAATTGAACAAGGATGCCTTGAAGGGCGTGAGCGTTGCGATCCAGGGTGCTGGCGCCGTGGGCTCGCATCTTGTGGAATACCTTGTGAATGAAGGCGCGAAAGTTTACGTGGCCGACATTGATCCTGAGAAGGTCAAGTCCAACGTGAAACTCTACGGCGCGGAAGCGGCTCAGCTGCATGAGATTCATAAGCTGGACGTCGATGTCTTCGCACCCTGTGCGTTGGGTGGCTTCCTGAATGATCAAACCATTCCGGACATCAAGGCCCCGATCGTGGCCGGCGCGGCCAACAACCAGCTGCTGGATGAAATCGTACATGGAGCGATGCTGAAGGAACGCGGCATTCTTTATGCGCCGGATTATGTGATCAACGCCGGTGGCGTGATCAACGTGTATCAGGAGCTTCAAGGTTATGATGCGGAAATCGCCAAGAAGAAGGCGTCCGGCATTTATGATACTCTGTTGGCCATTTATCAGCAGGCGGATGACCAGCAGATAACCACCAACGCAGCTTCCAACATGATTGCTGAGCAGCGTATTCAGTCGGTCCGTGCCATGAAGGATTTGCGGAATACGATGGATAATCAAACCTGGGTACAAACCAGCCGCGGTCGCGGTCGTTGAATCAGGCCGGGGTGAGCAGGTCGGAGGCCCTCACGGGCCCTGACGCACTGCTCGCCATCGCACCCGCTTGTCATCCCCGCAGGGGATCAGTAATCCCGAATCAACTGCAGTTCCCCAGCCTTGATCGAAACCTTGCGCACACGCGACGTCTTCCCATCATTGAAAATGGTCAGATCGTAATTCCCCGGTTTCAACAGAATCCGTGACACCTGCACCGCAGCGGGCAGCAGGGCCCAGCTGCGTGTATCAGCCGTTTCCGTCACGGCCCCGTAGATATTCCCAGCCAGCCAACCGATAGCCCCGAATTCCTTCTGGGCCTTTTGGGTCATCTGGCTTTTCATCACAAGACGCGCCAGGGATTTCGCTACAATGCGGCCCCGCCGATCCTCAAGCGTCTCCCGCGCGATCATATCAAAATTCTGCGCAAGGTCCGCTGGCTGCGAGCGGTCGTCATCGATCCGGATTCCTGTCCGCCCATAGTGGGCTTTCACGCGCCGAATCACAGGAAACGAAAACCGCACAATTTCTGAACCGATCGGAATGACGAACTCCGACTTCTCCTTGCTCGCGATCTCACCGAGTTCATGCAGGACCACGACCTCACCCAGGCTATCCCTGGTATCCAGCCCCTGCAGCTCATAATTCTTCTTCAGCTCCTTGGCTTCATCCGCCCGCCTGCGTTTCACCAGAAGGCGATAAAGTGCGACCACCAGATGATCGGGGGCTTGGGTCGCAAAGATCTTGCGATAGTCACCCTCGTAAATTTTCAAAGCCGCGCGGTAATCCACAATCGCGGAATCATCCTCACCTAACGCCTCATAGATCATGCCAGCCAGATAGCGGGCATAGGCATCCTCCTTGTAACGGTTCTTATTCTCTTCATAAAAACTGTTGATCTCATTGAGGCGGGTATTGATACGCGCTGCTTCCACACGCGCGGCCTTCAGATCCCCATCCTCGATGAAGGAGTGAGCCAGCATCGTATGGATCGCCACCTTTTCATAATCCTCGCCCGGATAATCCTGGGCGGAATCATTGAAGACAAAGGTGGCCGCAGCCTTGCTCACACTCGTGGTGTAAAGCTCATCCACGATACGATCCGCTTTCAAAAGCAGCTTGCGGGAATCCTCACGCTGACCCTGACGGTCCAGGATCATGGCTTTTTCCAGCAAATAGAGCAGACGGTTCCGCGTCTGCTCCTTCAGCGGGGATTCCTCCAGCTTCTGCAAAGCCTCCCCATACTGACCCGCGCGAAACGAAGTCTGCACCTGTCTTATGTCATCCGAATAGGACGCGCAGCCGGTCAGAAAAAAGACCAGCCCGCTGACCAACCCGGAATGCCGCAGAAATTTAATCAAAGCCCTGCACCTGATCTCTTAAAGCGTTTCTTGATCAGTTCCTTGCCGCTCCAAACGATTTCCGTCGTTTCAAGATCGGTGAAATTCAGAGCCGTCTGGTAGGTGACCGTCTTCAGCCCGCCCTGGCTATGCACGGAATTGGAAATGGCGCCGCTCAGCATGAAGTCAGCACCGATCTGCTTGCCCAGGGTCTTTCTCGTTTTGGCTTCGGTCGTGCCGGAGTTTTGATACTTGATCTCTTCCAGGATTTGCTTGCGCTTCGCAGCGTTCAAAAACCGAACTTTCCCGGAGTTGATCAGCTCATCCTGCATGAACTCGGTCAAAGCCTTGGTATCAATATGTTCGTCCGTACGATTCGCGATTTCATCCACGATGACAATGGGCTTTTGGCCATTGTTTTTGGCCACATATTCCGTCAGCCAGGGTTTGCTGATGACCTGTTGAATCAATGAAGTCGCCGTCTTACGGGCATCGGTTTCACTCCATTTGTCATCGACGATTTCCGCCTCGGCGGGATCATTATAGGTCCCTTCAAAACTGGGCGAACAGGCCGCCAGCCCCAAACCCAGGGCCAGAATCTGCAGGCCCTTGCTCCACTGTTGGCTCTTAGTCGCTTTTTGCATCGGCTTCACCTCTCCTGAGCGTCCGCTGATCATTTTTTACCTGGCGGAACATGATAAATTCTATAGGGGACCGTCTTCGACGTTGTCCGTACAACCAGCATACGCAAGGCTCCTCAGTCGAGCAAGGGAGGCTTTCATGAGCGTGATGGGACCATGCCTGCTGCTTCTGGCTGGGATTGGCCAGCCCTATCCCGTGTCCAGCAGCACAGCCCGCGTCATTTATCTCAATGGGGTCGACATCTCGTCGGCCAAAAATCAGAGTCTTGAGCAGGTCAATGTCCGCATTGACGCTCGGGGCAATGTTTATATCGAAGCCCCTCAGTATGAAGTTCAGCAGGAATCAACCTTCGTCCCTCTGAGCCGGCAAACCCCGCCCCATCCGAATCTCCCTGTTCATCGGTCACCCGGCCCCCTGCCGCAGGAGGTCGAGATGCCCGCATCCAAGCAAGAGCTTGCCCTTCCAGCCGAACCAGGCGATACCATGAATCAGCCTGAATACGCGCCGCCCATGCCGGCTGCCGAATCGGGCCTGATGGAAAAAGAGGGCACAAGGAAACAGCCGGATGGATTCCCAAGCAACGAAGGATCTGGAGCATCGCTATCACCAGGTGTGCAGCCAAATCCGTGAACACGCCGGGACGCGCGCCGCGCCCGAGCTCCTCGTGGTCACCAAAGGCCATGGACCCGAACCGCTGCGCGCACTTTTTTCCTGGGGTCAGACGTCGTTCGGCGAAAACTATGCGCAGGAGCTGATCGCCAAAAGTGAAGCCTTGAGCGACCTTCCCATCCGCTGGATTTTCATCGGTCATTTGCAATCCAACAAAATCCGTAAAATCGTCAGTGTGGCCAGCGAAATTCAGACCGTGGGTTCGCTGAAACAGGCCGAGCAAATCGCCCGCGCCGCCCGCGATCTTGGCAAAACCCCCTACCCTGTTTGGATCGAAGTCAATGCCGATCAGGAGGAAGGGAAGCACGGTTGTCCGCTGGACGCAGTGCCGGCACTGGCTGCGGCTCTGGCCCAAAATCCCGAACTCCGTTTGCGCGGGCTCATGGCCATCCCGCCCAGTCAATTTCAGGATGCGACCACAGGCGAGGTCCCGCCGCTTTATCAAAGTCTTCGGCAACTCGCCGACCAGGTGGGGGAAGGACAACTCTCTCTTGGCATGTCAGGGGATCTGGGCCTGGCCATTCGCGCCGGTTCCAACCTGGTGCGGATCGGAACCGCAATTCTCGGCCCGCGTCAAGTCTGAGCATCGCTCTTCTGCTTTCCCTCTGTTATTCTGAAATGTTCAGACAGGCTGAGCGCACGACTAAAAGAGGACAGAAGAGATGGTGCATGAAAATCCCCTGATCGGGAATAGTGGCCTTCCCCATTTTGATAAGATACGTCCAGAACATGTAAGACCGGCAGTGGATCACGTACTGCAGCGTTGTGAATCGCTGCTGCAAAAACTCGAGAGCGATCCCCAGCCCGAGTGGAACAAACTCCTGGTGCCACTGGAAACCATACGACGTGAACTGCATAACACCTGGAGTCCCATCCAGCATCTGATCGGCGTGAAAAATTCACCCGAGCTGCGCGAGGCGTATGAAGCCAGCCTGCCGCAAATTGTGAGCTTCTCCCTGCGGCTTTCGCAAAGTCGCGCTGTGTATGTTGGTTTGAAAAACATGAAGGAGCAGCCGTCCTTCCCCTCGCTGTCCGAAGCGCAAAAGCGCATCGTGGAGCATCTCCTTCTGAATGCCAAACTTTCCGGGATCGAACTGGAAGGTGCGGCCCAGGAACGCTTCAACGAAATCAGTCAAAAGCTTTCGCAGCTGCAGACCACCTATTCCAATAATGTTCTGGATGCGACCAAGGATTTTGAACTGATCGTCAAGGACAAAAAGGATCTGGCCGGAATTCCCGCCAACTTCCTCGGCATGTGGGCGGAAAATTATCAGACCAGCCGTCCCGGCGAAAAAGCCAGCGCCGAAGCCGGTCCCTGGCGGGTCACACTGGATTTCCCAAGTTACATCCCCTTTCTGAAATACGGCGACTCGCGACCTTTGCGTGAAAAACTTTATCGCGCCTATATCAGCCGGGCCTCTTCGGGAAAGTTCGACAATACGAAGAATATCTACGATATCCTGCGCCTGCGCCGTGAACTCGCGCGCCTGCTGGGTTACAAGACCTATGCCGAAGTCAGCCTTGCCATGAAGATGGCCGGGGCTGTGAATTCGGTGGATCGCCTGCTGGAGGATCTGGCCAAGGTTTCGACCCATAAGGCCCATGAGGAACTGCAGGAACTGCGCGCCTTTGCCCAGACGCTCGGTCTCAAGGGCGACCTCCAGAACTGGGATATCTATTATTATCTCGAAAAAATGCGGCAGAAAAAATTCGATTTCACCGATGATGAGCTGCGCCCCTATTTTCCGCTTCCGCGCGTTCTCAACGGTCTTTTCGAACTCCTGCATACGCTCTTTGGCATCAAGGTCGTCGCCCGCACGGACAATTTCCCGCGCTGGCATCCGGATGTTTCCTTCTATGATGTCTTTGACGACAGAAATCAAAAGATCGCCGGTTTCTATCTCGATCCCTATTCCCGTCCTGCGGAAAAACGCGGTGGGGCCTGGATGGATTCCTGCCTGGATCGTGGGCAGCAGGATGGCCAATCGGTTTTGCCGGTCGCTTACCTCGTCTGCAATGGCACGCCTCCGGTGGGCAACACGCCCTCGCTTCTCAGCTTTGATGAAGTGGAAACCTTGTTCCACGAGTTTGGCCATGGGCTGCAGCACATGCTGACCCGCGTCGACGAGCTGGAAGTGGCTGGTATTAACGGGATCGAATGGGATGCTGTCGAGCTGCCCAGCCAGTTCATGGAAAACTGGTGCTATCAGAAGTCGGTGATCAAAAACCTCACCAAGCACATCCAGACCGGGGAATCGCTGCCGGATGATCTCTTCCGCAAGATTTATGAAGCCCGGACGTTCAATGCAGCCAACCTTATGGTGCGCCAGCTGCACTTTGCCATGAATGATATGGAACTGCATCATCGCTTTGATCCGGACGGCAAGGTCCCCGTCGAGGAAGTCAGCCGCCGGATCGCCCAGAAGGTTTGTGCCATTCAACCCATTCCCGAGGATCGTTCGCTCTGCACGTTCGAACACATCTTTGCGGGCTCCTATGCCGCCGGCTATTACAGCTACAAATGGGCGGAAGTTTTGAGCGCCGATGCCTTCAGCCGCTTTGAGGAGGAAGGCCTGGACGAGACAACGATCGCCCGGGTGGGCCGTGATTTCCGCGAAACCGTTCTGGCGCTGGGCGGCAGTCAACACCCCATGGACGTCTTTACAAGGTTCCGCGGCCGTCCGCCCCGACCTGATGCTCTTTTGAAACACAATGGCTTGACAGGCAGCTGACGGGCTTGCATGTTTCACGAGGCAGGTCTAGCATATTTGTTATGGTAAAGAGGAGGCCCTGATGGGTGCTGCGTTGTTGGATGGATTGGCAGCCGTTATTTCCATGTTTGCGCAAATGATTCAGCTGCTGGTCATTGCGTCGGTTATCGTCAGCTGGGTCGGTGATCGGAGCCATCCGATCGTCCAGATGATTTACAATATAACCGAGCCGATGTATCGGCCCTTGCGTCGATTCACGTCACGCATTCCTGGGCCTTTCGATTGGGCTCCCATGGTGCTGCTTGCCATCGTGATTCTGGTTCAAAAAGTTCTCGAGGCGATGCTGCGCGGTTACGCAGCTCGCGGCCTGTAATATCGTGCAGGGCCGGTTCATGGACCGGCTTTGCCACCTTCCGGGTTCCGGATAGTGTTCGTGGAGGCCGTCCCTGTGCTGCTTCGATTCCGATCCCTGATTTTACCTGTACTGGCTTCTCTTCTCTTCATCGGCGTCCTTCTGAAAACCAATGATCAGCGACTGAAAACCCTGCGGAATGAGTATGATATCTTCGCAGCGCCGCCGCTCTCACAGTTTTCCTCGGGAGTGATCGCCGTCCTGACCCTGGGGCACAAGGGGATTTACGATGATTTCATCAATATCTGGCTGCTGCAGACGCTGCTCGATCCGCGCAAGGGCGATGATGCCGAAGGCATGATGCGGCAGATCCGAAGCGTGATCCGGCATCATCCGAAGCTGGAGACGACCTATATGCTCTCCTGCATCGTCATGATGCAGGATTTCAAAAGGCCGGAACACTGCCAGGAAATTATTCTGGCTGGTCTGAAGGCTTTTCCCATGAGCTGGCGCCTGCCCATGACCCAGGGTTATGTGGAATACTTTGAAATGAAGCAGCCGGCCCAGGCCGCCAGCTTTTTTATGATGGCCGCCTCGCGCCCTCATTCCCCGGAGTATGTGCAGAATACCGTCAAGAAACTCCTTCGCGAAAAGGATCTGACGCCCGAGGATCTTAAGCGCAGTCTTGAGATCATTGCGGAAACGGAAAGCAGCGATACTTTTCTGAAACTCTTGCAAAGCTTTGGCAAAGCCCCGGCACTGCCGGAAGCTCCCGCTTCCCCTTGAAAGGAGCCCAGGTCGATGAGCAGCCCTTACATTCTTGAAGTCAGAAATCTGCGCAAAGTGTTTGACCAGGACCTCTTCAAAAAAAAGCAGGTCGTCCTTGATGATCTGAGCTTCGGTTTTCCGGAGCGCACCTGCACCGCACTGATGGGACATAACGGAGCGGGCAAGACCACCACCATTCGCACCATCTTCGGCCTGATCAAGCCGGACAAGGGCGAGGTCCTGTTCCGCGGCAGGCCACTGACGCTGGAAGACAAACGCCTGATCGGGTACATGCCGGAAACCAATAAATTGCCCGGGAACCTGACCTGCGAGGAAATTCTTTCGCACCAGCTGCGGGTTTTCAATCCCAAGGATTTGAAGCCCAAACATTACAAGGAAGCGATCGAAAAGCAACTGCGTGAAGTCGGGCTCTGGGAACACCGTCGCAAAAAGGTCGGCAAGCTCTCCAAAGGCATGGGACGCCGCCTCTCGTGGGCGCAGGCCACCATTCATCGTCCCGAACTCGTGATCCTCGATGAACCGATGTCCGGTCTGGATCCGGTCGGCTACAAACTCATGGTTCATCTGATCAATCAGCTGCGCGAACGTCAGGCCAGTATTGTCCTTTGCACCCATGATATCTGGTCGATCAAGGAAACCTGCGAGCAGGTGTACATCATGAACAAGGGCAAACTCGTCTATTCGAGTCTCAGCGCCACGAGTGGTTCCCCGGCGCAGAATCTGCAGCATTTCCTTGCGGTCTCCGGCTGCTCTCTTGAGACCCTGCGCAGCATGCAGGAGGCCAGCCGCCTGCCCATGTGGGGGGATCTCAGGACTCAGGCCTACCGCACCGAGCTTTGGTTCAAGGATTATGCCGATGCTGTCAAATGGCTTCAGGCCTGTCTCGTGAAAGGTCTTCTGGTCGTCGATTTCCGCAAGTCCTCAGGTCTGGATGAGGATCACCTGCTCAGTTTCTTTAGCGAGGATAAAAGCGCATGAGATCCCTCCTGGCTGTTTCCATGGAAACGTTTCTGCGTTTGCGGCGTGATAGAATTTTTCTGCCGGCAGCCCTGGTTGGCTGCGGACTCCTGATCATGTCCGGCCTTGCGAGCTACTGGGGGGTCGAGGAATTCATCAAAATTCTTTATGACCTCGGCTCCTTCGCCTGGCTGATGACCGGCACCACGGTGGCCATTTTCTGGGGAAACAAAATCATCGCTGACTCCAGACAGGAAGGCAGCCTTGAGGTGCAGCTGGCGTCCCCGATTTCCCGCAACACCTGGCTCATCGGAAAATTTTTGGGTTTGACCGGAGCGCTGTTGCTCCTCAGCCTGATCTTCCTCGCCGGCTGGCAGAGCATCTACCTGGGTTATGGCATGGGCTGGATGCCGCTGCGGGATGTGATCCTCTTTAGTCTTTTGAGCATGAGCTGGCTGGTGATGGCGGCCGTCTCCATTTTCTTTGCCAGCATGGCCTCCGCGGCCGTGGCCCTGTTTTGCTCCATCTGGATGTTTGTCGCGGGTTTGATCACAGCTCCCATCATGCAAACGCTGTCACCCGACACGCCGGCTTCCACACGCCAGGCGGTCGAGACGCTTGCCGGCCTTTGGAATCTCCATCTCTTTGATGCCTCCCAATATACAGTCGGCAAGGAATTTCTTTCGCAAATGGAACTCCTCTCCCGTTTGGGTTATGGCCTCCTGCTCATCGGTGTGTTCATGTCCCTCGCCTGCTTCTTCTTCAATCGGCGCGACATCGTCGGATAAATTGGAACCGGCTCCATTTTTGAGATATAATCCAGGAAAATAAAGTCCATCTCATCATGGAGTCGCTTATGGCTCGGGCTGTCAATCAAACCGTCGCCTGGATCGTTGCCCTGTTCCTGAGTTTGATCGTATTCGGCATCGGTCTCGGGATCGTCTTGAGCATGAAACCCAAACATGCGGATGATCGCGACAGCAGCGCCGGAGATCATGAAATGACGCCAACTCATAACGCTTATGAGAACGATCATTACGCTCCGGATCACCCTGCTGACAGCGAGGTGGAACACGCCAAGCCAAAAATTGAGCACGAAGATCCCCATGCCAAAGATGGGCACGATGAGGAAATGGAAATTACGCCCGAGAGTGTCAAAGCAAAGGCCGACGGGCACAGCCCCGAGCACTAACTCTGTACCTCGCCCGGGCTTTCCACTATGATGGCGAGGATAATCCCCAGAACATCGGGAAGGCCGGGTCACCTATGCCAGACAATAAGCCGAAGTCCAAAGATAATCTGATCGATCTCGCGGCTGAACGCCAGCGCATGCAGGGTCGCAGCGCGACGCTTCGAGGCAGGAAACTCACCAAAACCCAAAAAGGTCCCGAAAAGAAATCCAATAAATCGGTGCGCTGGTATCATTATTTGCAGTTGATTTTGTTTCTGGCGTTGATCGCCTGGCTGATGCGGAGCTGTCGCTTCTAGGTCCTGCCTTGCTGCAGAAATTCGTCCCATTCCACAGGTGTCAGACTGCGCTTTTTCTCATTGCAGGCTTTACAGGCCGGCACCAGATTGCCCGCTGTGCTGCGCCCGCCGCGACTAATTGGCACCACATGATCCATGGTGACCTGCTCACGACTGATGGGCTTAAGGCAATAATAACACTGAGTTTTCTGTATAATATTCTGCCACCAACGGGACTTTTTCAGGTCCTTGGCTTTGAGCCTTTCGCGTTGAATAAATTCATCATCGATTTCAAACAAAGGGAATCCTCCTGCGGTTCCCTTCGTAACAGATTCCAAAAGCCGGGGCCAACCGATTTTTCAGCCAAGTCCCTGCATCCTATGCGGCAAACGCCGCGGCCGATGTTGCCTGCGTTGACCAGGATTCAAAGGCACCGTAAGAGGCACGCGGATGACATGAAAACCAGCCTGCCTGAGCCGCCAGCAAAACACATGATCCTCACCGTAGGTCAAATCCCGGGTAAAACCGCCGACACTTTGCCAAAGCTGGCGATGGAAGGCAAAGCCGTGATCACCAAAGGGCATGGACCAAAGCGAGGAACGACTCCGCGCCATGGAGCGGCGGCCAGGACGTGTCCCATGCGGCAACGATTCAAATGAATGCAGCGCGTCCGGGTTGAGCAGCAAGGATTCCATAAGTTTGGCTACCGACAGGGGCGAAAGCTCGGCATCCGCCTGAAGAACCCAAATCCAATCGGTCGGAGCCGTCATGATCGCTCGATTGATCTGGTCCGCATGGTCGGCCGCACCGGTGACCACGGAGAGCGAACGATGATAAATCATGGCTGCTTCCAGATCATCCTTCTCAAGTTCACATCCTGTATCGCTTACGGACAGGATCCACGAATGTTCAGGGGCCAACACGGCCAGCTGAGTGAGGAGTGCTTTCCAACTCTTATCACCCGGCGCAACAGGAACCACGATACTCAATTTCAGCGCATCTGTGTGTTTCATTCATTGAATTCCACGATTTGAAACTATGTTGACAGCTAATTTCTCTCACCACCTTGCCTCGGAAACGCAGGCGGGGCAACGTAACAAACTAATGCAAAAGCGGGAAAATCGCTGTATGCTCCCCTGCACATTGTTGACTCACTTTCCCGAGGTCTCCATGGCGCACAAAAGACTCGATTCGTTCAGCTCCCATAAAACTCTGGTTGTGGACGGCGTTACGTATCACTACTTCAGTCTGCCTGATGCGGCAAAGAATGGACTGGGTGATATCTCCCGCCTGCCGATGACGCTCAAGGTCCTTTTGGAAAACCTGCTCCGCTATGAAGACGGCAGCATCGTGACCAAGGAAGATGTTAAAGCTCTTGAGCAGTGGCTTTCGACTAAAAAATCGCAGCATGAAATTGCCTATCACCCCGCGCGGGTCCTCATGCAGGATTTTACAGGTGTTCCCGGGGTTGTGGATCTGGCCGCCATGCGCCAGGCCATGATCGATCTGGGCGGCGACGCGAAGAAGATCAACCCATTGTCGCCGGTTGACCTTGTGATCGACCATTCGGTGATGATCGACTACTACGGCACCCCCGATGCCTTTCAGAAAAACGTTGATCTTGAATTCGAGCGCAACGCCGAACGCTACGAATTCCTGAAGTGGGCTCAAAACTCCCTCGACAATTTCCGCGTCGTGCCGCCTGGAACCGGGATTTGCCATCAGGTGAACCTCGAATATCTGGCCAAAGTGGTCTGGACGAAGGAAGAGGACGGTCAAAAATGGGCCTATCCGGATACCTGCGTCGGTACGGACTCGCATACCACCATGGTGAACGGCCTTGCCGTTCTGGGCTGGGGCGTCGGCGGTATCGAGGCCGAAGCCGCGATGCTGTCTCAGCCGGTGGCGATGGTTCTGCCCGAGGTCATCGGTTTCAAATTTACAGGTAAACTGAAAGAGGGCCTGACCGCCACTGACCTCGTGTTGACCGTGACCGAAAAATTGCGGAAGCTCGGCGTTGTCGAGAAGTTCGTGGAATTCTTCGGCCCCGGCCTTGATGAACTTGGTCTCGCCGACCGTGCAACGCTTGCCAACATGGCTCCCGAATACGGCGCCACCTGCGGATTCTTTCCGATTGACGATGAAACCCTGCGTTACCTCCGCTTTACCGGTCGTGATGAACACAGCGTGAAACTGGTGGAAGCCTACGCCAAGGCCCAGGGCATGTGGCGTGACAATGCGGTGGAAGCCGTTTACACCCAGGTCGTGGAGCTGGATCTCAACACCGTCGAGCCCAGCATCGCGGGCCCGTCCCGTCCACAGGATCGTATTCCCCTGAGCAAGGCCGCCAGCAATTTCCATGAATGCCTGCCCAGGAACTTCAAGGTTGTCGAAGCGGACCTGAAGAAATGCGCGCCCGTGGAAGGTGAAAAATACACGCTGACCCACGGTGATATCGTGATCGCCTCGATCACCAGCTGCACCAACACCTCGAACCCCTCGGTTCTGATCGCGGCCGGTCTCTTGGCGAAAAAAGCCGTGGAAAAAGGCCTGCGTTCGAAGCCCTGGGTCAAAACTTCGCTGGCACCTGGATCCCAGGTTGTGAAGGACTATCTGGAAGCGGCAGGCCTGCAGCCGCATCTCGATACGCTCGGCTTTAACATCGTCGGCTACGGCTGCACCACCTGTATCGGGAACTCTGGACCTCTGATGCCGAAAATTTCCAAGGCTGTTCAGGACAACAACCTGGTGGCCGCCGCGGTGCTGTCCGGCAACCGGAACTTCGAAGGCCGAATCAGTCCGGATGTGAAGGCCAACTACCTGGCCTCGCCTCCGCTGGTCGTGGCCTTTGCCCTGGCCGGTTCGATGACCATCGACATCACCACGGCTTCGCTCGGCAAAGGCTCCGATGGCAAGGACGTTTACCTCGCCGACATCTGGCCCAGCAATAGCGAGATTACCAATGCGATCAGGAACTCGCTCAGCGCCACGATGTATAAACAACGCTATGCGAACGTCTTCGAAGGTCCGAAACAGTGGCAGCAGACCCCGGCTGGCAAAGGTTTGACCTTCAACTGGAATCCGAGCAGCACCTATGTGCGGCATCCCACGTACTTTGAAAACATGCCCCGTGAATCCGTGGGGCAGGACGATATCGTTGGCGCACGTGCCTTGGCGATTCTGGGCGACAGCGTGACGACCGATCACATTTCCCCCGCGGGCAATATCAAGAAGGATAGCCCGGCTGGCAAGTACTTGATCGATCATGGCGTGACTCCGGTCGACTTCAACTCCTACGGTGCCCGCCGCGGGAACCATGAAGTGATGATGCGAGGCACCTTTGCCAACATTCGCATCAAGAACGAAATGCTGGATGGAAAGGAAGGCGGTTACACCAAATTCATTCCCACCGGCGAAGTCATGTCGATCTACGATGCCGCCATGCGTTACAAGGAAACGAAGACCCCACTCGTGGTCATCGGTGGCAAGGAATACGGGACCGGCTCCTCGCGTGACTGGGCCGCGAAAGGCACCAATCTTTTGGGTGTGCGCGCTGTGATCACCGAAAGTTTCGAACGGATTCACCGCTCGAACCTCATCGGCATGGGCGTCCTGCCTCTCTTCTTCCTGCCCGGACAAAACCGGAAGACCTTGAACCTCACGGGCGATGAGACCTTCACTATCGAAGGCGTCCGCACCATGCGCCCAAGGCAGAACCTGAACTGCACGATTCAGCGCAAGGATGGAACCCGGGAAGTGATCCAGGTGCAGAGCGCCATCTACAGCGAAGATGAGCTCGCCTACTTCGTGAATGGCGGAATTCTGCAGTATGTGCTGCGGCGTCTGGCCATCAACAGCTGAGCACCCTTGATTTTACCGTCATCCAGGCAGTTCCTCGTGGAACTGCTTTTTTTTGGCCCTGCCCCATCCTGCGGGAATCGCGATCATTCCCCTTCAATTTTTCATGGGTTCCAGATGCCGGCTGCATGAAATTTGATAAGTCCTTCCCAGGAAATCCTTAAAGGATATCCGTTTCTTCCGATAAAGCTTGCGGGAGACGAAAAGGACATGACTCGCTTTTTCATCATGCTTTTCACCATACTGACGTTCTGGACGGATCGCACGCAGGCAGACCCTGTCGTGATCGGTCCGGCGACGAATGGTGTGTGGCTGGGCCCCCATCTTGAAATCCTGAAGGATACGCCCGAGGGTCTGGACCTTGATGATCTGCGCTCGGGAGCGCATGATGCGGATTTTTTCTCGCGGCCCCAGAATGTCCCATCTCTCGGCTATTTCAGCGGTCACAGCTACTGGGCCCGCTTCACACTCGACAACCCCAATACGGCGGCCATTGATCTTCTCCTGGCCTCACGCTATGCGACGATCGACTTTATCACCTTGTACTGGCCCGATGCGGATGGCCGCTATCAATCGCTGACTCTGGGCGACTGCGTTGCCTGGTCCAAACGCCCTGTGCAGGCGCGGAATCCGGTGTTTCCGATTACGGTGCCCCCGGGTCAGCATACTTACTACGTGCATATGAAAACCAGCACCGCGGTCCAGTTTTCCCTGGCCCTCTGGACTCCCAGGAATTTTCTTCATTTTGAAGTGAAGGAATCCAATTTTCTTGGTCTTCTCTTTGGCGTCTGTTTTGTGATGTTCTTCTATAACTTGTTTATTTCCATTAAATTCAATTCCCGCGCCTATACCGCTTATGTCACTTACATCTTCTTTTATACGATCTTTGTCGCCATCTATCATGGCGTCATGCAGCAGTATGTATTTCCAGACATGGAAAACGGCTGGATATTCAAGGATTTCATCTTTATCACCATCGACATCATCTCCATCTGCTGCGCAACGTTCTCCATTGAATTTCTCGACCTTAAAAAAAGCGCGCCCCGGCTGTGTCGTCTCCTCAGCGTCTTCCGCGTGCTGATGGCCATCAATATCGTCAACTGGTTGACCTTCGAGCTGGGGGCCAAGCCCTTCACACTCGGCTGTAATTTCTTTTTCTCCGTTTCGTTGATGTTCATCGGCTTCTATCGCAGCTTCTCCTATCGACCCGCCCGCTACTATACCTTGGGCTGGACGATCTTCCTGACGAGCAATCTAATCATGCTCCTTAGCAACAATGGATTCATCAATGGGACATCGATCGGCGCCTGGGCTCAGTTCACCGGGGCCGTGCTCGAGCTCGTCCTGCTGTCCCTGGCTCTTGGCGAACGTGTGGCGCTGATCAACCACGAGCGTCAGGAGAGTCTCATGCAGCAGCGAAATCTCCAGGCTCAACTCATTGAGTCTGAACGCGATAAGGCTGCTGTTCAGGAGGCTCTCCTGGAGGAACGTGAGCAGCATATCCGCAGCCTCGATCGCCTCGTCTACGAGCGAACACGGGATATTCAGTCGATTCTGGCCACGATCAATCAGGGCATCCTGACCATTGGCTTGCGCGATGGCACACTTCATATCGGCTCGGAGTATTCCCATTATCTCAGCACGATCGTCTCCACCCCTGATATTTCCGATCAGGATCCCTTCGTGCTCATCTTTGGGCGCAGCCAATTGCCTTCGGAAGTGATCGATCAAATGAGGCAGGTCATCTTCAGTTGCATCGGGGATCCTGACCTCAGTTATGAGGTCAACAGCGATCTCCTGATCCGCGATGTGATCCTGCATCAGGATGATGGCACGACGCTTTACCTTGAAATCGACTGGCTGCCTGTGCTCGGCCATGAGAACCGGATCGACAAGATGCTTGTCATCCTGCGGGACGTGACCCAGCTTCGGATTCTGCGTGAGCAGGCGCGTTCTCAGGAGAAGGAACTTCTCATCACGGGCGAGTTGACCACCCGGAAAGGGCGCAAGTTTCCGCAGTTTCATCAGCGCACGCGCCGTGAAATCGAGGATATCAGCAAAAAGGCGGCGTCCATCGATCGCCAGAGCATCCTGCGTTTTCTTCATACCCTTAAAGGTGACGCCCGGGTCTATGAACTGCGAACGCTGACCCAGTGCATCCACGAGGCGGAATCCACCGTGCTCAGCCTCGACGTCATGAGCCCGCGTGATGTGCTGGGCGTCATGACGATTATCCTGAACCTTCTGCAGCTTTATGACGAAATCTGGAGAGTGCGGCTCGGCTTTCAGCAGGATCTGACGGATCGCCCTTCCATCCCGGAGGACCTCTCCACCCGTCTTTTCCACTTTCTTGAGGATGTCATGCAGGGTGGGCCGCAATCCCTGCAGGAGCCATCCAAACAGCTTTATCAGCAGTGGAATGAAGTGCTGGCCTGCAGTCTGGAAGCCGTGCTCCATGATCCGGTTCAGAATCTCAAGGATCTCGCCCGGGATTTGAAAAAAGCGGTGCCTCTGGTGGTCTTTCAAGGGAGGACCTGGGCCATACCTCAGGAATTTCACGCCAGGCTGAGCCAGGCCTTTGGCCACATCCTCGCCAATTCCATGGATCATGGCATCGAGGCGCGTGATGAACGTCTCCGGAAAGGCAAGAATGAATATGGAACCATCTTCTTCACCCAGGAATATAGCGCTGGCTCGCTGCGGGTGACCTATCGCGATGATGGGCGTGGACTCAACGTTGGGGCCTTGCGTGCCAAGGCTAAAAACCGCGATGCGACGCTGCAGGAGCTGGCGGAAATGATTTTCCAGTCGGGTCTCTCGACTTCGCAGGAGACGTCCCTGATTTCCGGCCGCGGGATCGGCATGGAGGCGGTGCGTGAACTCCTGGAAAGCCTGGGGGGCAGCATTATGATCGACGTCGGGGAACCCCACAAAGAGAATCCCGACTTTCATGACTTCGCACTGATTATAAACTTTCCGCTTCGAGAAAACGGAACCACATTCAACGAAAAATCAGCCTGATTAGAACGCGAGGCCGATTTCGAGACCGACCAAAGGAAGGGCCTGCTTTTCAAAATCCTGGAGCAGATTCCGTACCTTCTCGCGCACCAGATTTTCCTGGGAAATGCGGGCCTCCTCAAGGTTGTCAGCGGCACCGATGGTGCGATCGCTCGCCTGCGAGTTCTTGACATTCACATGGGTTTCAATTCGCGATTGACCATGGAGAGGTTGCGTGGCGCCGCCGTACCAGCCCAGGAAGAGGGGACCAAACGTAAAGCGCTGGCCGACACTGGCCCGCAGGAGGTCCTGCCGGGTCTCGGTGCGCAGATCAACAGCAAAGCTGGTGTTGCTCGGCATCTCGGAATCGCTGTCTTCAAAGATCAGCGGGCTTTCCACATGACTGCGAATCCTCACCCTTCGATGGGCCGAGGCGAGACCCACATAAAAGCTGCCGCCAAATGGATAAACCAGGGCTCCCAGTGACCACTGGGGACCAAAGTCAACGGTAAAAGGCAGGGTAAGGAAGGGACTGCGGATGGCAAAGTCCTCCTGGGACACCAGTTTCTTGCTGGGTACCCCGACCTCAACGTTGACCGGCAGGGCCCAGCTGTAGGTGCCTTGAATCGCCAGGAAGCGATTGAGGTTCAGGCTCATCACGGCGCCATTGGCCTCGGGAATACTCGTGAGCAAACCCAAATGAAAGGTTTTGTCCCCGGCCAGCAAAGGGCCGGTGAAGAAAAGAAGGATCAACCCAAGTCCCAGGCGTAGCATGGGGCACGCTCCGCTTATTTCTGATTCTGGGATGGATCATCACCATTCTGTCCCGGATCGTTCTGATCCGGAAGATCGGGCTTGGGATCAGGATCCTTGCCAGGACCTGGATTCTCTTCTGGAGGAGGCCCCTTGCCACCGTTCGTCAAGGCACATACTTCACGCTTTTCGAGATCGATGCGGAAACTGCGTGACGACGCATCCGGCATACCATAGCCGATGGTATCGACCAGTTTGAATTGCTGGCCGTTCGGAGATTCGGGATAGAGCGCGATTCGGCGACTGTAGACAAGGCTTTCCGGTTGACCTTCCACGCGCCAGCCGTTTTTCACTTCCAGAGCCTGCCAGGTTCTTTTTTTGGCATAACTCATCCGCAGAAAGTCCTGGGTACCTTCCGGAGCATTGTCATAGATGCCTTTGGCCACGATCGCTTCCAAATCCAGTCGCTGATTATCAGCCACCGCTTCATGGACGAACGAAAAGCGGAATGATCGCTCATCCGGACCCTGAAGATCGATGGCTTCATCCTGCTCATGAACGACCTGCATCGCGATATCGGCTTTTATGAGCTCATGGGTGTCCGTTTTTTCAAAGCTGGACGCACCATCCAGCTTCACACCCAGCTCAAAGAAGACAAGTTTGGTGACCGTATCAATGGAACCGGGAAGACTGGGATTGAGCTGCGACACATCGCTGGCTCGCAGCTTGGACAAAACTGCGGTTTCGAGCAGAGGACGGATATCGCCATACTCTTCCATTGCAAAAAGGTCCTGAGGATTGTCCAGGATCCTGCACTGACCTGGCGCCAGAGAGCCCAGGAGGCTCAGGCCATAGTTATGCTCGGTGTGCGCATTCCGTACAACGGAATCACGAAACTGGCGGAAGAGGGAGCGGAACAGCACCCGACCTTCATCCTGATAACGTTCCAGAAAAGCGCGAGCGCCTTCCTTTTTTAATTCCTCAAGGCGGGCGAGATTATCTTCCATGGAGTTCCATGACAGGTAGAGACGCCCGGACTGATCTGCGGAGTGGGCTGCCTTGGTTTCTGATGCCTTGTCTTTTTTCCCCAGCTGGACTGTCAAACTTTTACAAGCGCCAAAAGCCAGCACGAGCGAAGGACCTAAGGTCAGAGACAGCAATAGTTTTCGAGACATGATGAGCCCTCTCCAAAGTTAACAGACGTAAGCGATGTCTTGGGGATTTTTTCGATTCTTAAATAATGCAAAACATTGGCCAGCAGGTCATGGCGCTCAAGGCGTTGAAGGTCTTTGATTCCGTTGGACTTTTGTGCGTTTAATGCTGCCTATGAGTAAGAATGCAGCCTCGTCTTTTGCAAATGTCGAAACTCTAAACAAAGCTGATCAGACCCAGGTCGGGTCAGGTCGTGTTGCCATGAAAAACAATGGATTAAGATCCTCCGCCTGGCAGCTTGTGCATATCAGGAGGTCGTGTGTTGTTCAGGTCGTTGGGGTGTTCAGCAGGAGGAAAACTGAGGTGCCCCAGGAGGCACCTCTGAATTCGGAGTTGTTACATGGAGAACAGGACTCCGCTGCTTTCAGCATCGGGAAAGAAAAAGAGAATGACAGAGGCAAGAACGAGGAACGCGACGATACAGAAAATAAACAGAAGTCGATCATGAACGCTCGGCCTGGAATCGAACCGCTGGGGTTCAGAAGCAAAGGCCAAATGTTGTGAGGCTCGGTAATAGACCTGGCCGTTCTCCCAGGATGTTTCCAGAAGTCCACGATGGGCGGATCGGTCCAGACTGCGTTTGACTCTTCGTTTCGCCAGTGCCGTTTCCTTGTGGGTGGCCATCAGCTCGGAAAGACGGTCACGGCGATCGTAGAGGCAGCTGAATATCTCCTCAAGATTGAGTGGCCCTGCCTGCTCCTGTACGACGCGAATCAGTTCGGACTCCAGATTCGCATCATTCGATTCCAGCAAGGCACGACTCCAGAAAAAAAAGCAGTGTAAGGAACTGGAGTGCAGAATATGTGCCATGCACTCGGGGCCGGGAAAGCCCTTCCCCACGTGCCTGGTGTCAGGGCCAGACTGTCAAATTTTGATCCCGCTGGTCACTTTTTGACGAAATCTGAGCGTCGATACTGATACCGTGCTCCTTCATTTTTGACTTCAGCGTGTTTCGGGAAATACCGAGTATATCGCAAGCCTCCTGCAAACGGCCTTTGGTCTTCGCCAGCACGGCGGGAAGCATGATGCTTTCCAGAACCCGAACCAGCACCTCATAAACGCCGCCCTCTCCCTTTTCCAGATATTGCTGCACAAGTGCGTTGAGGCTATCCGGAGACGAAGCGCTCTCGGAAGCCGGGGCATCGTCCCCTGGAGCCAGAGACGTGCCCATGGAACGCCTCACGATGGTAGACGGCAAATGTGCAACCCGGATCGACTGCCCATCGGCATGAGCCAGAGCATATTTGACAAAGCTTTGCAGCTCCCGCATGTTGCCAGGCCAATCGTAAAGCTTGAGGCAATCGAAAACCCGGGCATCGATTTCCACCTGATCCTTGCCAAACTCAGTTTTGAAACAGCTCACGAAGTATCGCACAAGGTCGGGAATATCCTCCTTGCGGTCCCGCAGCGGTGGAAGCGCTATGGTAAAAACGTTAAGCCTGTAGTAGAGGTCCCCACGGAACAGGCCGGCCTGGATCATTCCGGTCAGATCCCGATTGGTCGCGGCGATCACACGAACATCCGTTTCGATCGTTTCATTGCCGCCCAGCCGCTCAAAGCGCTGATCCTGCAGAAGACGTAAAACCTTGGCCTGGGTTGTAGGATGCATATCGGCGATTTCATCCAGAAAAATCGTGCCGCCATGGGCATACTCGAACTTGCCGGCCCGCCGCTTGTCGGCACCCGTGAAGGCACCCTTTTCATGACCAAAGAGCTCGCTCTCCAGAAGGTTTTCCGAGAGAGCCGCGCAGTTGATGACAATAAACGGCGCCTGCCGACGCTGGCTGTGATAATGCAGAGCCTTCGCGACCAGTTCCTTTCCGGTGCCGCTTTCCCCCAGAATCAGGATATTGCTCTGAGTCGGGGCAAAGCGTCCGATCTTTTTGTAAACCTCCTGCATGGCCTCGGAGTCCCCCACCATGCAGACCTCACTATCCTGCAGAATTTCAGGAGTGTTGGCAGCGATGACTTCGCGGTCGTCGCCTTGGACCTGAGACAGCAGGGCTTTCTGCACCGTCAGCCGCAGACGCGAGAGATCCACCGGTTTCAAAAGATACTCAAAGGCTCCAAACTTGGTGGCCTCGATCGCCGTGCTGGTGGTTGAGAACGCGGTAAACATGATGACCGGCAGGTTGGGATGCCCCTTCTTGATCTCCTTAAGGACGTCAATGCCGGACGTTTCATTTAAGCGGAGATCCAGCAGAATCGCATCCGGCGGCGTCCGATAGATGATGTCGAGAGCCTGCTGCGCGGTCGAAGCCTCCTTGACTTCAAGCTCCGCACTGCTGAGACTTTTTTGAATGGAATAGCGCAGCACACGATCATCATCAATAACCAATAGTGACTTGACTCTCGTCATGAACTTACTCCCTGGAAAACTGGATCATGGGCAGGCTGAAACCCACCGTGGCTCCTACGGACCGGTTGGCGGCAAATATCTCCCCGCCGTGAGCTTCGATAATTTGCCGACAGATGGACAGACCGAGTCCGGTGCCGGTCTGCTTGCTGGAGACGAAAGGATCGAAGATCCGCGGCAGAATCTCGGGTGGAATGCCCGGACCAGTATCGTCCACCATAAATTTCAGGCGTTGCGCCGCGGGATCGTCCGTGAGGCGCTCGGTCTTGACCGTGATCTGAATTTCGTCACCATGAGCTGTGGCGTCCAATGAGTTCATCAGAATATTCAACAGAACCTGCGTCAGCTGACTGACATCGCCCTTCAGGGAAGCAGGTTCAGCTTCGATCCGGGTACGGATGCTGACGCCTTGGATCTGCGCCCGCCCTTGAACGAGGCGTATGCATGGATCCAGGACGTCGATCGGGTTCAACGGCTCGATACACATCAGAGGCTGCCGCCCAAATTCCAAGAGGTTTTGGACCGTTCGCTCGACCCGAATGAGTTCCTGCTCCATCATTTCCAGATCCTCTTTTTTCAGAAGGTCATCCCGCAAAAGAGCGGCCTGAATCAGAAGTTTGATCGACATAAGGGGGTTGCGCAGTTCATGAGCCGTGCCGGCGGCCAGCTTGCCGATGGCCGCGAGCTTTTCCGAACGATGGATTTCGGCCTGCGTTTTTTGCAAACGCATGACAACCCGATCCACCTCGACGGCGATGACATCCAGTAGGCTTTTCAATTCCGTGAGATTGGCACTCGTCGCGATGCGGATGGGTCCCACAATCTCACTGAGTTTACCGGCCGCCAGGGTCAAAGGCAGATTCAGCTCGACCAGTGAACGGGCCATGCGACGCGCGACCAGCACACCAGCCCCAAACCCGCCGATCGCCCCGCAGATGGCAATAACCATCAGACCGTTGGCGATGCGCTTCGAAAAGATCCTATGTTCCTGAGAAAGGGTCTGCATGGTGGCTTCATTGAAATCGAGGTACTCATGAGCCGGGGCAATAATCTCCTTCGTGAGGATGCCATAAATCAGGGACCGAAACGCGTTGCGCGACTCGCGGTCGTCCACACCACTCAGCAGCTGATTCATGCTGTCCAGAAAATGCCGATAGCCCGCTTTCAAACGCACAATGATTTCCTTTTCATGCGGCGTGGTCGCGAGGCGTTCGGCTTCCGCAAGCCAGTAATCCGTGTTTCGAAAGAGACTCTCGAGGTCCAGCTCATCAATATCCGCCGTCCCATGAATATACTCGTTCAGCTCGTTGCGAATTTCCCGCAGGCCGATCTCCAGCTCTTCAGCCGCTCTCACGCTGGCCACATTCAGTTCCACAACCTGCGACAGGTCCTGATAGAGGTGATTCACATACCAGGCTGAGCCAGCGCCCGTCAGCAGGAGCAGAACGCTGAGCAGAAACACAGGCCAGGACATGGTGGTGTTTTTCAAAAAAGTCTTAATGAAGTGCCTCAAAAAAGTCATGCTGTCACCTTACGGGATTGCGGCGGTAACCTAAAGTAAAAGGATCAGGTTCCCGCCGTCAACCACACGGGCCCTTTTTCATGCTCGCATGGCGCATTCATCCCAGCCTTGCCTGGATGGAACCGGGTAGGCGTGTTACGATGCACCGTCATTCGTCCCAGCCTTTACCGGTTTCTCATGCGGCAAAGGTTATCCTGTTGGCTCATGCGAGGAGCAGTCCATGTTAGGTCGTTTGTTTTTACTCTTCATGATCATGCCATTTCTTGAACTCTTCGTGATCGTTCAGGTCCATGGCGCGTGGAGCGCCCGATGGGGAGGTCAAAGCGCATGGCTTTGGACGCTTGGCATGATATTCCTGACCGCCATCTTCGGGGTGAGCGTGGCCCGAAGTCAGGGCTTCCGCCTCTATACGCAGGCCCAGCAGCAGCTGCGCAGCGGGCAGGTCCCGAGCCAGACCATGCTGGAAGGTCTTCTGATGCTTGGGGGCGCCACGGCCCTGATCATTCCCGGCTACATTACGGATGTCCTGGGCCTGCTTCTGCTTATCCCATGGACGCGCACGCTGTTTGTGAAAGCTCTGAAATCATGGATGGGGAAACAGGTAGGCAGCGGGCATATTATCGTCCATCAGTCTGGCTTCTACAGCCAGCCTGGAACTCTTATTCGGGAATCGGATGGCGTTGATATCATCGACGTTGAGCCGATTCAAAAATCATAGCAACTGGCGTCAAGGAAGATGACGCCGCTCCCTATCCCGCCCCGAAACCCCACGCGTTTCCAATAACTTGCCTTCACAGATCGGCCGGTTCAAGCTTTGCATATACGCCCGGAAGTCAAGCCCCACTGCGACCCTGGGTTGGCTTGCCTGAGGTGGCTTCAGCAAGGATGCAATCGGCCTCTGGTAAAGTTTTATGAACTTCGAAATCCCAGAGAAGCTCCGTAACAAACTGCTTGCCACAAGACACGTGTGTCTATAAACATTGGCACGCCTCTCTTGATATGAAAAGCCTGAACTGGACTTGCGGAGTTTCAGTGGCAGGAGTGAGCCTTGCTTGAGGAAATAACATGTCGGACTTTAACAAACCCAACGAAGCCAATCTATGCGAGCTCTTTTCCAAGCAAATGGAAATCATCAAGGATCAGCTCGAGCTTCTCAAAAAGAAAAGTCCAGGGCTGCCTCAGGAAAACACATCGATTGCGAACGCACCGGCAGCAGGGCGACCGAAGATTGCCGTCATCGGCATGGCAGGACGCTTTCCCGGTGCGCGCAACGTCGCCGAGTTCTGGCGCAATCTGAACGCCGGGGTCGAGTCGATCACGACCTTTCAACCGCACGAGATTGATCCTGCCGTCCCGGCCGCGGAACGCCTGCATCCGAACTACGGGCGTTCGCGAGGTGTTCTCGCCGATGTGGACAAGTTCGATGCCGAATTTTTCCGCATCAGCCCCAGAGAGGCCAAACTCATCGATCCGCAGCAAAGGGTATTTCTGGAAGTGGCCTATGAAGCGCTCCAGGACGCGGGTTATGACCCGGATCAGTTCCCGGGTGACATCGGTGTCTATGGTGGAATCGGCGACAACTTCTATCACATCCATAATGTTCTCGACAAAAAGGATCTGATTCAAAAAGTCGGCAGCCTGACGACGACGGTCGGCAATATGAAGGATTATGCGGCCACACGCGTATCCTATAAACTCAATCTGCGCGGTCCCAGTGTCAGCCTCAATACCGCCTGCTCGACCTCACTGGTTGCGGTGGATCAGGCCGTGCTCGGTCTCAGAAATTTCACCTGCGACATCGCCCTGGCCGGCGCGTGTTCCATCTATGTCCCACAAAAAGCCGGATTCATGCATGGCCCTGGCCTCCCCTTCGCCAGCGATGGTCACATTCGGCCTTTTAGCTCCGATGCGACCGGCGTCATGTTCAGTGACGGTGCGGGCCTTGTGGTCCTGAAACGTCTGGATGATGCCATTCGCGATCGCGATCACATCTATGGGGTGATCATTGGCAGCGCCATCAATAATGATGGTCTGGACAAGATGAGCTTCTTCGCTCCCAGTGCCTCGGGTCAGACGAAGGTCATTCGGAAAGCCTTGAAGGACGCCGGGGTTTCCGCGGAAAGTCTGTCCTTTATCGAGGCGCATGCCACCGGAACCCTCCTCGGTGATCCGGTTGAGTTCGAGGGGCTCAAGGACGCCTTCGCGCCTTTCACGGATAAAAAAGCCTTCTGCGCCCTGGGGGCCTTCAAAGGCAACATCGGTCATACGGATGCCGCGGCCGGTGTCACGGGTCTTATCAAAGCGCTCCTGTCCTTGAAGCACAAGAAACTGCCACCGAATATCAACTACAAGAGCCCGAATCCCGGGATCGATCTTGCGAATTCGCCCTTCTATATACCAACCGAAGCGGTGTCATTGACCAAAGCAGAGGGGCCTCTGCGGGCCGGCGTCAGCGCCTTTGGATTTGGGGGCACCAACGCTCATGTGATCATCGAGGAAGCTCCGGCCCCGGCGGCCACTTCCAGTCAGAAACCGGAGCATTTCATTCTGCTCTCGGCGGAAACAGAGGGGGCTCTGCAGCGAAATCGCCAGAATTTGGCGAACCACTTGCGGGAGCATGCCGGCCTCAATCTTGCCGATATCGAATACACCCTCGCGCAGGGACGCAAGGCTTTTGCTCAGCGTTCCTTTGTCCTGGCTAAAAACCAGGCGGAAGCCCTGGAAGCCCTGTCACGTGAAGGCGAAGTCCGGATCAGTCGTCCGAATCCTCCTCTCGTCTTCATGTTTCCCGGACAGGGAACGCAAAGCGTGAACATGGGCCGGACTCTCTATCAGCATGAGCCCGTATTCCGGCAGGCCGTCGATACCTGTGCTGACCTTTTGCAGCCCATTCTGGGACTCGACATACGAACGCTGATGTATCCTTCCGCCGGGCAGCATGAGCAGGCTCAGGAGCGCCTGGGACAAACGCAGTATGCGCAGCCGGCACTCTTCATCATTCAATACGCACTGGCGCAATACTTTCTACAGTTGGGCCTGAAACCGGAAGCTCTGGTGGGCCATAGTTTAGGGGAATTTACTTGCGCCACGATCAGCGGGGTCCTGGAACTGAAGGATGCTCTGATGCTGGTCGCCAAACGTGGCCAGCTGATGCAGACCATGGCCCCTGGCTCCATGCTCTCCGTGAATATCAGCGAGTCCGATGCGCGCAAGTACCTGGATGCCACCATTGATATCGCCGCTGTCAACGGTCCCAGGCAGTGTGTGCTGGCGGGATCGAGCGCGCGGTTGAGTGCCCTGCGTCTCGAACTGGAACAAAAGGGTATTGGCTGTCGGGTCCTGAAAACGTCCCATGCCTTCCATTCTCCGACGGTGGACGCCATCACGGACGATTTCCTGCGGGTCTTCGAGCAGGTTCCACTGAAGGCGCCCAGAATTCCCTATGTTTCCACCCTGACTGCCGATTGGATAACCGCGGCGCAGGCGCAGAGCCCTCAATATTGGGCGGACCATATGCGCAAGGCTGTGAGATTTCACGACAGCGTCAAAAAGCTTTGGTCTGTAAAACCCTATTTGATGCTGGAACTGGGTCCACGGGATACGGCCACTGTTCTGGCTCGCAAGGCCGCGGTGGACCCGATGCAGATGAAAGCCATTCCAACCCTGGCCGGCGAGGATGATTATCAGGGCTTTCTGAAGGCCATCGGCTCGCTTTGGTGCGAAGGTGTTTCCATGGATTGGGCGCGTTATTTTGCCAACGAAAAGCGGAGTCGAATTCCGCTGCCTGCGTATTCCTTTGAAAAGGTCAGCCATTGGCTCGATACCATTCCTGCCGACGACACACCCGTCCCTGCGCCCGCACCGATGCCGGAGCCTGAATCCGCTCCGGTTGAAGCACCGGTTCCCAAGGCCGTCGACAGGCAGGCTGTCACACCGGGCTTGAAGGAACAGATCCGCAAAATATTTGCCGATGCCTCCGACATGACCATTGCGCCTTCTCATGAGCATCTGGCGTTCCTTGAGCTCGGCTTTGATTCATTGACCTTGACCCAGGTATCGGCGAGTCTGAAAAAGGAATTCCGGATTGACCTCCCGAGTGGTCTTCTGATCAAACAGGAGAATACCCTGGCACGCCTGGCCCAGTATGTGGAAACGCAGCTGAGCCGCCCCAATCAGGCGTCAGCCGAGGGCATCATGCCCCTGAAGGCGCAGGACCAAACCTTATCCCTGGTTTCCTTCAGCCAAAGACGTATGTGGATGCATGCCCAGGTTCATCCCCAGGCCACCACCTACAATATCCCTATCTACTTCTCCATCAAAGGCGCCCTGAATGCCCAGGCTTTTGCCGAAAGCCTGGAGCTGGTCGTGAGCCGGCACGATATCCTGCGATCCAGCTATCACTTTGAAAAGGACGCCATTTATCAAAAGGTGAACGCGAACGTACCGCTGGCCTTTGAAACAATTGATCTGTCCTCGCTCCCCCGTGCCGAAGGGGATCACAAGGTTATGGCTCTCCTGGAGCAGCTCGGAAAAACACCGTTCCGTCTGGATCAGCCCCCACTGATTCTGTTCCGTCTCTTCAAAATGAGTGACGCCGAGCACATCTTTTTCCTGAATGCCCATCATATCGTTTTTGATTTGATTTCCATCCAGCGTTTCCTGACCGAGCTTGGACTTGTTTATAAAGCCATGGTGTCCGGTGCCCCTGTGGATCGGACCCGACCGGCCCTTCAGTATGCCGACTTCGTGGCCTGGCAGCAGGCCTGGGTCCAAAGTGGAGCGATGGCCGAACAGGTCAGGTTCTGGCATCAGCATCTGGGTGCCCAGCCGCTGCCGGTTCTGTCCCTGCCCAGCGATAAACCGCGACCACGGCAGCAGCCGGAGGTGGATTCCCAGCTGACTCTGACCCTGGCCAAGGAACCCTTGCGCCGCCTTTGGGAACTTGCGACCGGGCAGGGTGCGACCCCTTTCATGCTGCTTCTGGCCAGCTACAAATATCTTTTGATGCTGCTCTCGGGACAGCGCGAAGTCATCGTGGGAACCACCATTGCCAGTCGCAGTCATCCCGAGACGCAGGATATGATCGGCTTCTTTGCCAACACCCTGGCCCTGCGGAGTTCCGCGGACAAGGACCTGTCCTTCAAGGTTTTCCTTAGCCAGGTGCGGGATACTGTGATGTCGGCCTTCGACCACCAGGATGCCCCCCTGGATGAAGTTCTGCGAACGCTCGGCCTGCGTCGGGATCCGGCGCGCAATCCGCTGTTCCAGACCTTTTTCTCCTTTGAAAAAGTGAATCGCGAGTCCTACGACATGGGCAGCCTCAGCATGCAGTTCATGGGCGACGTTTCACGGGCTGCTCCGGCCACGGATTTGAACGTCTGGGTGGAGGAGCATCCGGATCATCTGCATATCACGGCGGAATACAGCCAGCAGCTGTTCGACTCGGACACCATCGCCCGCTTCCTCGATGTGTATCAAAATCTTCTCATGACCCTGGCGTCGCAGCCGGAGAGCCGTTTATCCACCTTGCAGTCAGAGCTGGCATCAAAGCCCACGGCCGTCGCCGGGCCCGCTCCTTCCACTTCAGCCGGTTCCATCGAAGCTGATTTTCTGAAGATGGTGCAGAATCTTCTCGGACTGGCCCGCGTTGAGTGGGATAAAAGCTTTCCGTATCAGGGCGGGCATTCGCTGCTGGCCATCCGCCTGATCGAGCAGGTGAAGGACCGCTTTGGTGTTGAGCTCGAATTGAAGGATGTGCTGAAAGCTCCGGCGCTCCGGCGCCTGCTCGATACCATTATTTCAGAGCAGAAGGCCCCTGAACCTGCGGCCCGCCCTGGCGTCCGCGGTTCCATGCATCAGCTGGTGACTGAGGCCGCGGCGCTTCATACCGATAAGGTTGCGCTTCGCTATCGCAACAAAGCGCTGACCTATGCGGAACTGGATCGACACTCCAACCGGGTCGCTCGTTATCTGCAGAAAAATGGCGTCAGGCCCGGCGATGTGGTCGGCATTTCGATGGACCGATCGATGGACTTGATTGTGGGCATGCTGGGCATTCTCAAGGCTGGTGCCGCCTATCTGCCGATGGATCCCGCCTATCCGAATGATCGCCTCCATTATATGGCGGAAAATTCCGGACTTCAGCTTATTCTGACGGAAGAGGAATACGCCGAGACCCTCACCATGCCTCAAACGGTGAAGATGATCGCCATGGACGAGGAAGCTGAGGCCATCATGGCCTGCAGCGATGAGGCTCTGACATTCGAGCTCCCGGCGGATAGCCTTGCGTATGTGATTTACACATCAGGTTCGACCGGCAAACCCAAGGGCGTGCAAATCCCTCATGGGGCCGCGGTCAACTTCCTGCATTCAATGCGCAAGGCTATTGCCTTCGCGGATCAGGATGTCCTGATGGCCTTGACCACGATTTGTTTTGATATTTCTGTGCTTGAAATCTTTCTGACGCTTGCGACCGGAGCCACCCTGATCCTGATGGATTCAGAGAGTGCACTGGATGGAAAGAAGCTGGCCCAAACCATAGAGGAACATGGGGTCACTTTCTTCCAGGCCACGCCATCGGGCTGGAGGATATTGACCGAAAGCGGCTGGAAGGGCTCCTCGCAACTGACAGGACTCTGCGGCGGTGAAGCCTTCCCACGTGATCTGGCTGAGAAATTGATTCCCCGTTTGAAGACCACTTACAATGTTTATGGCCCCACGGAAGCCACCGTATGGGCAACCTTCCATAAGGTCACAGCACCCGAGGATCATAAATACATCGGGCGTCCGCTCGAGAATTATACGATCCTTATCCTCGATGAGAAGATGCAGCTTGTTCCGGATGGAGAGATCGGTGACCTTTATATCGGCGGGCTTTCCCTCGCCCTCGGTTACATGAACCGGCCGGACCTTACCGCGGAACGATTCATCGCCAGTCCTTTTGCAGAAGGGGAACGCATCTACAATACAGGTGACCGGGCCCGCATTGTGAAGGACGGCATCATCGAGTACATATCCCGCGCGGATGATCAGGTGAAGATCCGTGGCTATCGCATCGAGCTCGGTGAGATTGAAGCGGTGGCCAATTCCCATCCTGCTGTCAAGCTTTCCGCGGCCGTGGTTCATGAATTTGCCCAGGGCGATCAGCGTATTGTGCTTTTTGTGCAACGGCGCGATGGGCAGGACTGGAATGAACATGAGCTGAAGGACTTCATGCGGAAGAGTCTGCCCGACTACTTTCTGCCGAATATGATCAAGGTCATTGATGCCATTCCCTTGACCCACAATGGGAAAATCGATCGCAAGATCCTGAGGGCTTCCTGTGCTGAAGGGCTGGAGCCGGCCCAATCCAAACCGGCTGCGCAGTCCACCGAGGAATTCCTGCGCAATCTTTGGAAGGCCCGCCTGAAAGTGGATGAGTTTTCCAAGGACAGCAACTTTTTCGATGTGGGCGGCTACTCGCTGCTCGCCATTATTATCGCCAGGGAAATCAGCGAGGCCACGGGCCAGCCCATTTCCCTCGCGGATCTTTTGACGTCGACCTTTGAGCAGCTCGTCTATCGCATCGATCAGGGACGCAGGGAGGCTCAACCGGAAGCCATGCCGCTCGAACAAAGGAGCAACCAGTGATGAGCTCCAGCGTCACGTCCTTTCCAGAACAGCCCTTTTTCTTCGAGTCGGCCCATAAACAGCTTTATGGGCAGCTCGGCGTTCCCGCATCGGCATCCAATCTGCGCGAAGGAGTGATTTTCTGCGCGCCCGCGCCTTATGAAGTCAAGAAATTCCATTGGACTCAAAGGCAGATCGCGCAACGCCTTCAGATGGCAGGCTATTACACCCTGCGTTTCGATTATTTTGCCACCGGCGACTCCGAAGGGGAAAGCCGGGACTACGATCTGAACCAGTGCCGGGCGAATATTCAGGACGCCATCCAATATATGAAAAGCAGCGGCCTGATTCGCCGCATTTCGCTCGTGGCCACCAGGCTCGCCTGCCCTCTGGCCCTGCAGGCCGTGGCCACCGAGCGGGTTCGCAAGCTTATTCTGATCGATCCCATCCTGGATGGATCGGCCTGCCTCACGGAAGCGCAAGCCATGCAGGAGACCATGCTGCAGCTTCATCTGCGGAACGCTCCTTCCTATGCGCCCAGTGCGTTGTACGGACAGCTTCTGGGGATTCCGCATCAAGCTTATCTCCTGTGGCAGCTGCAAAATCTCGAAGGTCTGCCGGCCACCATCAAGGCCAAGGCCGCGACCATTATCACCAGCCAGGGCTGCCCGGATCCAGCCGATCTCATCGAGCATCTGACATCCCGGCTCGAGGAAGTCCGTTTCATGCGGATCAGTGACAACCTCAAATGGGGGAATGCCCGGGCTCTGCAGTTCCAGGATTTTCCGAACCAGTTGATCCACACCGTAATCAGTGCCATTCGAGGTGCTTCATGAAGCAGATCGCGGTCCGCTTTGGACGTTATCAGGAAATGACCGGAATTCTGGCGACAGCGGATCACCCGGATGGCCCTTCAAAGAAAGTGGTGCTGACCTGGAACACCGGCATCTCGCATAAAATCGGACCGAATCGGGTCGCCGTGGATCTGAGCCACACCCTGACCCGCCTCGGCCTGCCGGTCTTTCGTTTCGACCTGACCGGACGCGGCGATAGTTTACCCCGCAAGGGTGAAATCGCCTCGCCTGTGCTGGATGTTCGCGAGGCAATGAATTACCTGCAAAAGGAATGGGGATTCGAGGAATTCATTTTGCATGGCATCTGTTCAGGAGCGATTGATGCCCACTATGTGGCCCAGGCGGATCCGCGCGTGATCGGCCTTTCCATGGTTGATACCTATGCCTATAGGGTCGGTGAATATTACAAACACTATGTCCTCAATCGTGTCACAAGCTGGGCCTACTGGAAGCGTCTCGCTCGCAAACTCTTTTCCCCGGATGAAAATCGGGAGGAGCTGGAAGCCAAGGATCAGTTCTGGGTGCCTTTTCCCACGCTCGACAAGATTCGGCTGGATTTCCAGGGTTTTGTCGAACGAAAGATGCCCTGCCTCGTGATTTACACGGGTGGTTACAATTATCTCTACAATTATGAAAATCAGTTTCACGACATGTTAAAAGGCGTGGATGCTTCCGGGATACTGACCCTCGAACTCCACACCGAGGCGGATCATCTTTATACCTTTGTGGATCAAAGAAACCGGCTGATGGATTCCATCAGCACCTGGGTCCTGCGGAACTTTGCCGTCGGTTCTAAAGTTTCACCACAAGCTTGCCAAAATTCGCACCCTCCAATAACCCTATGAAGGCCTCGGGGGCTTTCTCAAGGCCAAGGGCGATATCCTCACGATACTTGATGCGACCCTCGCGGACCCATTGTTCCATAGGCTGCCGGAACTCCTGATAGCGGGGACCATAGTCGAGGCTAATGATGAAACCCTGCAGCAGAAGACGCTTGCGTAGAATCAGGCTCATCAGGAGACCCAAACGATCCGGACCTTCCGGCAAAGCGGTGCGATTGTAATCGGCGATCAAACCGCAGACGGGTATGCGCGCCTTGTTATTGAGCAAAGGCAGAACAGCGTCCAGCACCTTGCCGCCAACGTTCTCAAAATAGATATCAATGCCTTCAGGGCAGGCCTCCCGCAGAATGTCTTCCAGCTTCGCCTCATGATGATTGAGACAGGCATCAAAGCCCAGCTCCGCGACCGCATAGTGACATTTCTCGGGATTGCCGGCGATGCCGATCACGCGGCAGCCCATAATCTTGCCAATCTGTCCGACGACCGAGCCCACCGCCCCGGTCGCCGCAGCCACGACCAGCGTTTCCCCCTTCTGCGGCCGGCCGATATCCATGAGGCCCATGTACGCCGTAAAACCAGGCATGCCGAGCACACCCAGAGCCAGGGATGGTTGGCCCATTTCACCAAGAGGCTGCAGATCGCGTCCATCCGAGATGGCATAATCCTGCCAGCCTGCGTAACCGAGAACGAGATCCCCTTCCTTGAATTGCGGATGACGTGAGCTGATCACGCGCGACACCGTGCCTCCGCACATCACGTCACCAAGCTTGACGGGCGGCGCATACGAAGGGGCCTCGCTCATACGCCCGCGCATGTAGGGATCCAGGGACAGATACAGCGTCTTGAGGAGAACCTGGGAATCCTGAGGTTCGGGAATGGGGGTTTCAACCAGCTTGAAATTCGAAACCGTCGGCTTGCCTGTGGGGCGACTGGCTAAAAGAACCTGCCGATTGATACTCGTGTGTTTTTGCATGGCTTCCATCCTGATGTTAAAGGGTGACATGACATTGAAAAACGCCTGCGAAAAACCCTGTGATTTGAGCTATATTGCCATAAACATAAACCCCAAAGGGTGTGATATGGCCAGCAACAATAATGATAAAGAATCCCTTGAACCCAGCAACTCCATTCTGGGCGTGGCAGCCCGGGACATCAAGCGACTCCAGGCTATATTTCTTATCATAGCCCGCCATGGTTTCGGCGAGCTCTTTCTCCGCTCATCGATCGGAAAAATCTTTTTCAGTCAGGTGAAGGTTGAGGGTCAAAGTGAACGCTGGCGTGATCAGCCTGCTGCGACTCGATTTCGGCGCCTGCTGGAGGATCTGGGGCCGACCTACATAAAATTTGGCCAGATCATGTCCATGCGTCCTGACATCATGCCGGCGAGCTATATCACCGCGCTCGAGGGTCTCCAGGATCAGACTCCCCCGGTTCCCTTTGAGGCCATCCAGGTTGTGGTGGAACGCAGTCTCGGCAAACCCCTGTCCGAACTCTTTGCAGAATTCAGTCGCGAGCCTTTGGCCACCGCCTCCATTGCTCAAACGCATCGGGCCGTCACCCGGAATGGTGAGAGCGTCATCGTCAAGGTGCAGCGTCCCATGATCGAGCAGACCATGCGCGGGGACCTTGATCTTCTCTTCATGTTGACCAAGGCCCTCGAGGTCAGCATTGAGGAAATGCGGCTGCTCGCGCCCTCCGAGATTGTGGCTGAATTTGAAATCGCGCTTCTGCGTGAGCTCGACTTTACGGAGGAGCTGGCCAATCTTGAAACCGCACGCGAGCTTTTGGATCCGGAGCGTAAGGTTGTGGTGCCCAAACCCTATCCCGAGCTTTCGAGCCACCAGGTCTTGACCATGGAATTTTTCGCCGGTCGTTCCCTGCGCCGCATCGTGCCGCAGTCGCCTGAAGCCAAACACGCCGTTACCGAAATTCTGCATGCCGCCTGCAAGCAGGTTCTGATCGATGGCTTCTTTCATGGCGATCCGCATGCCGGCAATATCCTGATCAATGATGAGGGCATGATCTGCATGATTGATCTGGGTCTGGTGGGACAGCTTCGGGATGATCAGCGTGCGGATATCGTGACTCTGATTATTGCCGCCATTTCACGCGATGCCGGCACCATCGCCCGGGTTTTCCTGCGGATGGGAACCCCTATGAAGCGGATCAACCTGAGCGAATTCAAGGCCGAAATCACGCGCATTCTGGATCGTTATCTGAATGTCAACCGCGTGCAGGATTTTAGATCCCAGGAACTTGCGGATGAATTTGTCAGCGCCGCGCAGCGCTTTCAAATCAAGCTGGCGCCGGAATATTCCGTCCTGACCAAGGCAAGTTTGACCATTGAAGGTCTCATTCGCAATCTTTATCCAGACATCAATGCTCTGGACATCGCGCAGCCTTATATTCAGCGTCTCATGGCGGAACGCCTTTCACCTGGCACGCTTTTGAAGGATTCGCTGGCATCTGTGACCGGGCTGTCGAGCATGCTGAAGCAGCTTCCCACCCAGCTGGATCAGATTCTGCACGATGCCGAATCGGGCAATCTACAGGTGCGGGCGCTGAACCCACAGCTTGAGAATCTGCCCCAGGTCCTGCACCATTTGGGCAGCCGCATGGCGCTCGCGGCGTTTGCGGTGTCGATGACCATGGTCGCTGTGATCCTTATTGCGGTCAGATCCCCCGAACGCCAGCTGGATCTGCTCATCGGGGCCAGTCTGGTGGCGGCGCTGTTTGCCTGGTTTATTCTCTTTGGCTGGCACTTCGTGCGAATTGGTCAACCCTATCGGGCGCGTTCACTGCTGCAGTTCTTCCGCCGTTAAGGTTTCTCTCCATGGCGAGGATCTTGCTGTCAAGGGTCTGCTTCGACCTTAGGTGCCCGTCCTGTCTCGGGTGCCTATGCCCAGACACCCTTCAGGTGTCGAAATTCTTGACAGTGGAGGTTCTTTTGATGAAATCCGCGATGTTGCTGAGCCTGATCCTGAGTCTTTCTGTGGCCTGTTCTTCCACCTCGGATGAAACGGAAGCGGAAAATCTGAAAACTGATGCGGACGTTCCCGCTTCCGTTGCCGCCAAACCTGAGGCGGACGTCAAGGAAAAGGCTGCTGAAGAGACCAAAGCGGTTGAGGCCAAGGCCGAATCCGCTAAAGCTGAGGATTTGGCTGCAGCCCCAGCCGCAGCCCCGGCCCCAGCCGCAGCACCTGCGCCTGCGGCCAGTGCTGAAAAGATTGTCTATCCCACGACTTCGCTTTTGAACGTGCGTCAGGGTCCTGGAAAAAGCCATGCCGTCGCACGCCTGGCAAAGTTTGGTGAAGGCATCTCGTTAACGGGTGAAGAGAAAAACACCTGGCTGAAAACCACGGATGGCCTTTGGGTATCGAGTCTCTTTGTAGCTGCTGTGAAGCCTGCTCAGGCTGATGATCCTGTTGCGGAAACTCCTGCTCCTGCAGCCGTGGAAGCTCCTCAGGCCGTGGAAAAAGCGCCCGTGGAAGCTCCTGCTTCTCCAGCTGCTGAAGCCACTGCTCCGGCTGCTGAAGCCACTGCACCAGCTGCTGCTGCTCCGGCTGCTGCTCCGGCTGCAGAAGAAGCGAAGGCCGCTCCGGCTGCTGCCGCTGCTCCCTGATTGGATCTGTTCTTAAGCGCAGTCCACGGGGCTGCGCTCCCCTCTCCAACCCTCTCTGACGCGATAAATCAAACAAAAATTTGTGTTCGATCGAAGGTCCGCCCTGGTGAGGCTGCTTAGTGAATTTTCATTAAGGAACTCCTATGATCATGCCGCCTGTCATGCATCATGAAAGAGACTCCCTTATGAACATTATTAACCTTCTGAAAAGCACAGCGATCGCTGCGACAGCGGCCGCTTCGTTTCATACCGCGGCCCAGGCCAGTAGCATTTCGCCCGCCACACTGCTTGAAAAACCTCTGATCACAGGGGCCAGCGTCAGTGCTGACTGGAGCACATCCAGTCCGGGTAAGACCCTCGCGCTCCGTTATACGGACAAGTCCAAAATCAGAACCATAGCCTTTGGCGGCCGACCCGGTCGTGATGTGATCAAGGAGATCAGTCCGAAGCATCTTGAGGATCGCAGCATAATCATGGCGGTTGACTTCCTTTTCTGGGATTCCACTCTTTCCGAGGTCGGGCCCAGCCTTAAAGCCTTGGACAGCATCATGTCCCAGGCCTCGCGCCTTGGGCTACCGATCGTCCTCGGCGAGATTCCGGAACTGCTGCCCGGACGCCAGGTTCAACGGACAAAACTGAATCAGGAGATCAAGAGGAAATGCGCTTCCTATAAGGATTGCTTTCTGATGCCCTTCGATCAGTTGCATCGGCAGGTGCTGAAGGACGGCTATCTTGAGATCAAAGGCAAGCGCTATACGATGAAGGACCTGGTTCCCGACGGTCTGCATCTGAGTGTGCCGACGAGTGAGTATCTCGCGGATATGATGCTTGCCATCCTGAGCCGCCAGTCCAAGTAAGAGAGAGGATCATGCAATCCAGGCATCGACATTTCTCGAAGAAACTCTTTTTGATCAATTCCAACTGGACCTCGACGAGCAACCTTGCGGGATGGAAGCACTACCGCATCACCGCAAGGCGTCGCTCGGAATCCGGAAAATTGGAACTTGAGATGATGGCGGTTTGCGATAGGAGTGTGCGGGTCTGGGTGAGCCGCGCGTCCCTTCGTGATCCGGACCATTGGAAACCGGGCTGGCTGGACTGATCGAATAGTGGTTTAGCTGACCAGCCGCTGGGCATTGGACTCTGCGGGAAGGCTGGTGAAGAGTTCCAATTCTTCACTGATGCCGCGCAGGCGAAAGTGGCCCGTCGACGTATAGAGATTCGGAGCGAGATGCCTGGCAATCGCTTCGCTGAAATAGATGGTATTGGGTTGGGCGGCTGTTTCAATCCGGGCAGCGATGTTGACATGAAGCCCGATGGCTGTATAGTCGCTGCGCTTCTGGCTGCCGAAGGAACCGACGATCGCCTGGCCCTGATGCACACCGATCCGTATCGCAAACTCCGCGCCTTCCTCTTCCCTCCAACGTTCATTCAATTGTTGCATACGTTTTAAAATGCGCTCGGCGCAGGCGAAGGCCTTTTGAGCCTGGGCTGAACCTTCCGCATGGATCGGAGCTCCAAACAGGACCATGATCGCGTCGCCGATGAACTTGTCGATCGTGTGTTTCGAAGATCTCGTCGGTCATTTCCTTGAAGAACTGGTTCAGAACGCGGGCAATCTTATCGGCCCCCAGACGTTCTGAGGACGAAGTGAAGTCCACCAGATCGCAGAAGAGGATGGTGACCGTGGCTTCCTGTGCGGCATCGTCCAGAGGGGAATTGCCCGACAGGGCGCCTTCGATGATTTGAGGTGGGAGAAAGCGCTGCAGGACATTTTCCTGAATGTAGTGCTGCATGCTTTTGATTTTATCGTGCTGAATTTTGAGCCAGACCATGGAGATGGCAAGAGCCAGCAGGAGTGCACCCAGAAAGACGGTGGCAACGGTCTTGTAATACGATATTTTGCGCTCGCGGTCGTTTTCCTGCTGCAGAAGGGCTGCCTTCTCCTCCTCGACGGCGAGCCCAAGATCCACCTTCAGCTTGGAATATTCCTTTTCTGCATCACTCTTGAGTTTGGCAATCCGGGATTCGGAGACCTCTTTGCGGAGTTCATATGCCAGCTGGTACCGCTCGAGTTCCAGGAAAATTTCTTCCTTTTTTATCTTGATGGATTCCAGCGTGGCTGCCTCCCCCTTGGGTAGAATAGATTCCGCTTTCTGCAGAGTAGCGAGTGCTTCTTCAAATTTTGACTGATCCTTCTTTATAGCACTAAGGATGATAAGGCTCTCTGCCCACCAAGCACTGTCCTTATCCTTGATGACATTGATGGCTTTTTCCATCAGGCGCTCAGCAAGCGCATAATTCTTCAGTTGCCGTTCAATGTCAGCAATTCCGGAGAGCGCTGGAACATAAGAAAGCTCATCCTGCAAACTGAGTGCGATATCCGCAGCGGATTCAAAGTGGGCACGTGCGTTGGTTAGGTCTGCGGATGTGCCTCGGGATGAGTAGTATACGGCCAAGTTATAGTGCATTACCACTTGATAGTTACGCAGACCTTCCTGTGTAAAGAATTGCAGAGCGCTTTCATAAATTTTGATGCCAACATCATGGGATCCGGCCGCTTCCAGCCCCATGGCGATTTCCACCTTCAGGCGCTCCTTTTCAATCCGTGCGAGCTTATTGTCGTTCTCCAGGATAACTTGAGCTTCTTGAAGTAGAGCCAGCGCCTTTCTGAGGTCATTGTTATAGAGGTGAATATCAGAGAGGAGAACCAGAGTTCGGATCTGAAGGCTGCTTCTCCCATGCTGTGCCGCCATCATGACAGCCTCTTCCAGCAGGTGACGCCCTTCGTCATACTGACCCGTTTTAGTTCGGATGCGTGCTTTGCATGAAGTGAGTAGAATTGCCTCGTCCCACGCCTCGGCGCGAAAAGCTTGATGTAGCCCTTCCTCGATGATTTTTTCGTCCCGGAAATCCTTGCCAATTTGGGCCCGAACAAGGCAATCCATGGCAAGAGTCCGGAGGTAAATATCAGGCGTCTGCACCGGATCCAGAGCGTTCCACGACTGTTCGATCATGCGGTGAACCGCGTGTGGATCATCCGCGATTTTGAGGTTCCATTGTTCGAACGTGAGATTCAAAGGATTCGCCAAAAGAGAGCCGGAGATCAGGATGGCCAGCAATGCCGTCAGCCAAACTCTTCGTATCGGGATGAAGAGTATTGGGTGGGGGCTGAAGCGCAGCGAGACCAAGTCGAACATTCTTGTATCCAAAAATAGCGAAAAGGATAGCTATTTATCGGATGATTTGACTCTGGCTTAACTGGAAATGTCGAAACACCAAGAGCCGACTTGATCGTTTACGAAATATATTTCGTCGAGCAATTTTGCAACCTCGACTGATCTTGCCAAATCATTCCATAAATTCAATGATTTATCCAAGTAATTATTTTGGCTTTTGATTATGTGCGTGCGACACTCGATCCTTATGCGGACCCTATCGTGACCGAAAAGTTCATCTATGAAAGAATTTAGGGCGAGAATTTGTCGTGTGCAGGCTGCTTGCTTTGGCCGGAGAACGGGCCCCCGGAAGGGACCCGCGGAAACGTATCAACACTACTCGCGTACGAGTCTTTGGAAGGGCAGCTTGCCTCCACTGACTGACTTCACTTGCTTCACTGGGATTGGCTTTTTCATCGACTTTCTCCTTAACAGATGAAGACACCCCGATGGTGCCCATTTTGGTCATTTCAGAATCCGCTGAAGGTGGCACTAGCGTATTTCGCGTACCAGTCGGCCTCCGCTAACAGATTTCACTTGCTTCACAGGGATTGGCTTTTTCATGGAAATTCTCCTATTCAGATGAAGACACCCCCGATGGGGCCATTTTGATCATTGAATTTCATCCCTTATCGGCCATGCCCTCCACCTTCCCAAGTTAAGATTTATTTCATAATCAATGCCCGATGTTATGTCCTGATTTTGCAAGTTACTCAAGCGACGCAGGGTCCTGGTATAAAAAGCGAAATGAAGCACGGTCACCTCTTTCCGGGATGGACCCTGCTTCCTTTCTCTCTCGAGAACACTGCAGTGCTTGTTTTTTCGGGCATTAACCGAAACCAGAAAAAGGCCGAAACGCTCCACGGAAGAGGGGAGTAAGGTTTGCAGGTTTACCAAATCATAGTGATCCTGATATTCAGCGTGATCTTTGGCGCAGATATCGCCTTTTCTTCCGTCTGGGAGTATTGGGAAAAAATCCTGCATAACCATCCAGAAATCCGCTCGATCCGGCTGGAAGAAGATGGGGTTGAGGAATCATTTGGCGTAGACCAGAGTGCTCTTTTCCCCCGGATTTCAACCCACATCAACTACTTTGATCAGACCAGTGAATATTCTGAGCTGTCTGCTACCGATCGCGGGATTCTCTCAAGCATACGCGTGGAGCAGGTCCTATTTGATCTTGGATTATGGCATCGACTGCAGGCGGTCAGGATGACGAGAGAGTGGGACTATCGTCGCCTGCAGGGCAGGCGTGATGCCCTGCGATTGGCTGTTTTGCTCACCTACTGGCGGGCTGTACTTCTCGCTGATCAGCAGATCCACTATCGCAAAGTTTTCCATCCGCTGACAGATCGCCTGAAGCAGCAGGGCCAGATGGCACTGGATAGCGAACTCCGTACTCGGGACCATGCTCTTCAATGGGACCTAAGCATCAGCCAGATCGAACTTCAAGCCCAGCAGGTTGAGGTGAATCTTGCGGAGCTGGTCAATCAGCTGAAAACCTGGGCGGCACTCGATGATTTGAGGCTGTGTCTGAGAAAGCCTGAATTTATTCCCAGTAAAGGCTGGATCGACAGCCTGCAGGCAGAGCCGCACCGAGATGATTTCGATGTGGCGTTGGCAGTTCTCAAGGAAAAGCGTCTCCAAAGTGCATTGAACGAGGCCCAAGCTGAATACTGGCCTCGTATATCGGCCTTTGCAGAGTGGCAGTCTTTCAAAGGTACATCACAAACCTACGCCATCGACTCGCAGGGATCCACCAGTTTGGTCGAGCCAAGGGCGGGTGAACTCAGGACCGTAGGTTTATCTTTGAACTGGACCATATTTGAAGGATGGAGGAGCAGTTACGCGACGCACCTGGCCTCCACCCGGCTTGCGATAGCCGAGATGGAGTTGATGAAGGTTCGCCAGAATCAAAAGCTGGTGGAGAAAGACATTGGACAAAAACTTGCCCTGTTTCTAAAGCGTTTTGAACACGCGCGCCGACTCAAAGAATATGCCCGAAAAAATCTCTCTGCCGTCATGGAAGAGCATAGAAATGGCCTGAAATCCTTCGATGCGTCCCTGGCGCCAATGTCTCAGTTCCACGAGGCCCATCAGATATACTACCGATCCCTTCACGACTTTTTTTCACTCCTCTGGACACATTGGAACGCCATAGGGCGTCTTGATGATAAGGCAATTCAGACGCTTTTTGATTTTTGCGGCCAACACGACCTGACCGAACAAAAGAACGCAATCCCCTGAACATGACTGAGGCTTCCCTCCGTTTTATCCATATTATGCAACCGGTCCCTATCAAAAAATGCTTGTAAATGCCGATATTCCTATAAGACAAGGGAGCCTTTGCTTATGGAATCCAATCCCGATCTCAGCCCTCCAGGCGAAGTTCCAGAGGAAGGTTCGGATGAAGAGTACGATCTCTTTCGCAAAGAAGTGCTGGCCGAACAAGGCAATAAACTCATTGGCGATGTCGTTATTCTCTGGCGTCCCCGGTTTCAGACCATCGTCGCTTTTTACGGCCTGGTGGCGATTGCTGGCATCCTTGTACTGCTATTTGGCAGTTACCAACGCAAGGAACGAGCGACAGGTATTCTTTTGCCCAAGCAGGGCCTGACCACGGTATCGTCTGAAGTGTCCGGCTCGATTGTGGAACTTATGGTCAAGGAAGGTGATTGGGTTGAAGAGGGTCAGCCCTTGCTCACCATTTCCCGCGAGTCCTTTCTCCGAAATAACAAGGGTCGACTCAGGGAGCAGGAGACTGAGCTGCAAGGCCGCATCGCTCAACTTGAGGCCCAGCGAAACCAACTGAAGAAGAAGTCTCAGCTCGAGACGGAAGAGCTCTTCAACCAGATTCACGACCATGATCAAAGCCGTACTCAGGTCGAGCAAATCCTGTTGAGCAAACAGCGGCAGAAAGCTGAGGCCGACAAGACTTTTGAGGCTGCCCGGCGGCTTTATCAGCAAAAGGTAATCAGCCGAAGTGAATACGAAAGCCATCTGGCCACTGTCACCGGCATAGATGAAGCCATTGCTGAGGAAACGCGCAGAAAATTCAGCTTTATCCATGCATCCAGAGAAAAAAAGCTGCAGCTCGAGAAACTCAAAGAGTCATTTGCATCGCAGCTATCCAAACTGGACGAAGAAGATACTGAGATCCGGATTCGATTGATTGACATTAACAGCGAAGAGAGCATGGTTGTGAAGGCCTTCAGTCCTGGATACGTGAGTGGCCTCATCGTTCACTCGGGCCAGACGGTCCAATCGGGACAGGTACTCTTTACTCTGGTTCCTGGAAATGCTGACCTCGAAGTCCACTTGTTCGTCTCCTCCCAGGCAGCGCCTTTCATTAGGAACGGTCAGGATGTATGGCTGCAAATGGAGGCGTTTCCTCCTGCAAAATACGGCACCTTTCGAGCCAAAGTGCAGACCGTTAGCCGCGTACCGATTCATCCAAAGGACTTGAGTAACATGACTCTTGAAGAACCTCGATTTCTTGTGAAAGCGGAGCTTATCGGCAAAGCCGAAACCATACTGAAAAAAGTGGATCAAAGCGCGGCATTTCTCCTGGAGGCCGATATTCTCCTCGGCAGGCGTCGCCTTATCGACTGGATAATGGATCCGTTCTACAGAGCGCGGGGCTGGCATGGAATGGACTGACGTTGACAAGATCTTCAAGCGCCGGTCTCTTCAGCCAATGCTGCAGACGGAAGTCACCGAGTGCGGCCTTGTCTGCATCGCCATGATTGCAAACTACCACGGCCACGATATTGACCTGAGCGCCCTGCGGCTTCGCTTCCCCGTCTCATCGCGAGGTCTCCACCTTGGACATCTTATAGACATCGCAGCAGACTTGAAACTCGACTCCCGTCCTGTTCGGGTTGAACTGGACGATATGAATTCTCTGGAACTTCCCTGCATCCTGCATTGGGACATGAACCACTTCGTCGTATGCGAGAAGGTGACGACCAAATCTGTCACCATCCTGGATCCTATTGTCGGCAGGAGACGCTTGGCGTGGAAGGAGGTCTCCAAATCCTTCACAGGAGTAGCTCTCGAGCTTAGCCCACATGCAGATTTCAAACCTGTTGTTTACACCCAGAAAATCCGCCTGTCGCAGTTTTGGTCAAATCTGGTCGGTATAGAGAAAAGCGTCGGTCTCCTCCTGGCCGTATGCTGCGCGCTCCTGGCGCTTACTCTTTTAAGCCCTTATCTCTCCATGTTCGTGATCGATGAAGTCGTGACGAGCCACGATCTGTCGTTGCTCAATCTCCTGTGCATTTCTTTTGGATTTGTAGCCGTATTCTATGCGGTCGCTAATCTTCTGCGTGATTACATCGTACTTTATATTGGCTCCCAGTTTGCCGTGCAGATGAGCCGTAATCTCGTGCGGCACCTGATTTATCTACCCTTGACTTACTTTGAAAAAAGGCACGTCGGCGATATCATGTCACGTCTTGGTTCGTTGGATTTTGTCAAACGCATCCTGACCGAAGAGATTGTCTCCGTCCTGATTGATGGGGTCATCATGAGTCTGGCCTTTATCCTGATGCTAGCATATTCGCCACGACTTTCTCTTTTGGTGCTGGCGACGCTGGCCATTTATGCTGTGTTGCGAACGATTGCCTATCGGGCCTATCGCCAGGCGTCCGAAGAGGTCCTCCTGGCCCAAGGCATGGAAAATAGCAATCTCCTGGAGACCATTCGTGGCATTCAAGCCATCAAGCTCTATGGCGGCGAGAGGAGCCGCATCACAGTTTGGATGCAGCTCTACATGAAAGTCATGAACGCCAGTGTCCGCGCCAGCAAGGCGAAGATATGGGGCACTGCTGCCAATCGTCTTTTGTTCGGTTTGGAGAACCTCCTGGTTATCTATCTCGGCGCCAGAAGCGTACTCGATCGAGACCTGACGATCGGCGTATTCGTGGCCTTCCTTTCCTACAAGACCCAGTTCACCGAGAGAATGGCGTCGCTTATTGAGAAATTCCTTGATTTCAGGCTTCTCAGCCTGCATTTGGAGCGCATGGGCGACATTGTTCTGCAGAATCAGGAGCTCATGCAGCCCAATCCCACGCGGATCAGCCTGGAGGGGAGCCTTTCCGCGAGGTTCCTCTCGTACCGTTACAGCCCACAGGAACCGTACCTTTTTGAAAACCTCAGTGTTGACATTCGCAGCGGCGAATCCGTTGCCATTACAGGACCATCGGGATCAGGCAAGACCACTCTTGTGAAGATTCTTTTGGGTCTGTTGGATCCTGAAAAGGGTGAGGTCCTGGTGGACGGCCATGATATCCGCAAGGTCACGGTGGAATATCGCAGTCAGGTCGCAACCGTTATGCAGGACGATCGTCTGCTGACAGGTTCGGTCGCAGAAAATATCGCGTTCTTTGACCCGGAACCCAGTATGGAAAGAATTCAACAGTGTGGGATGATCGCCTGCATTCATGACGAAATCATGGCGATGACCATGGGCTATTATAGTCTGGTTTCCGACATGGGCTCAGATCTCTCCGGCGGCCAAAAGCAACGCATACTCCTGGCACGCGCCCTCTATCGACAGCCTCGCATCCTCTTCCTGGACGAGGCGACCAGCAACCTCGATGTTGACCTGGAACGGGCCATTAATAACGCGATCAAAGAACTCAAGATTACCCGTATAATCATTGCCCATCGCCCTGAAACGATTGCATCAGCTGAACGCGTCCTAAGGTTGTCCGACAATAAGCTTCTGGAAGAAAGGGCAGGTCAGCTTTGGCTCGAAGTTCGGTGACTCATCATGAGTTGATCCGACTTTGGACAGCCAAACTTTGCGATGATTTATGGGGCGGAGGATTTCGCGACATGTTCCCGATGAAATGAGTTTTCTAGGTGGCATTTTGCTACGCTGGCGGCATCGAAGATTACGCTTATTAATTTCAAAATGTTTATGCCAAGATCACTCACTATGTACCGCAGAGATAAGAACTCTTACCGACAGGCAAACTAAGCTTACAAGATTGACGAAGCGGCAGGGCTAAGGTAAAAATCAGGAGCCTACTTAATCCTCCGCTTTACTTTGAGCAGGTCCAAATATGTCAGAAGTTACACGTTTGAGTCGACGTTTTTTTACCCTATGGAAAGAGCGGGGCTTGGCTTCAACGCTGTTTCAGCTTGCTGACAAAGTTTCCGTGTATGTGACCTACCCTTATAAGTTTCTGACGTATAGCCGTGAGTCATTCCACTATGACGGCGAGACCTATCACTATGCCGCTTTCCCTTATACAGCTACCTGGCGCAATGAACGCTGTGTGGAAGTGCCTATCCTTCTGAAGTTTCTGGAACGTCATCGAGGAAAAAACATTCTCGAACTCGGAAACGTCTCGCGATACTTCGGCACTTTTTCGCATGATGTCGTGGACAAATACGAAAAGCATCGTGACGCGATCAATACGGATATCGTCGACTATGTGCCCAGGAAGCAGTATGACGCCATTGCTTCGATTTCCACTTTGGAGCACATAGGTTTTGACGAGGAAATCAAAGACCCCAATAAGCCCATCCAGGCCCTTGAAGCTTTGAGGAAAATGGTCAGGACTCCCGACAATGTGCTGATAGGTTTTCCTATCGGCTACAATAAACATCTGGATCGCGCCCTTGTGGAAAACAGGCTTCCTTTCCAACGCATCATTTTCATGCGGCGCGTGGATCAGGCCAACCACTGGGTGGAAACCACTCAGGACGAGGCTATGGCCAATCCCTATGGAGCCAAATTCCTAGGCGCGAACGCTCTCGCTTTCGGCCTTGGCCTGAAATAAAACAAATCTCCAGCCTCGACCTCCGCTGTCCGTGAATCAGAACAACGCCCGCCCAATGTTCGGAAACTATACAACAAGCTGAGCGAAAGCTGGGCCAGGCCTCCCAACATGGGAGGCCACAGACCTCAAAAGCTTATTTCAACACCAAGGCCAGGGATTCTGCTGCAAGTTCCGCAGAAAGCGTCGAGGCAGCGGCTGCCGGCCATGGCGTGATACTCTTGTGTGTCCCAAGCGAGGCAGCGGCAAGAATCGCCTCCGCTGACCGGCCCTGCTTTTGTCCTGGAAGAGCTCCATGACAGATCTGGCAATTGGCAGTGTATATTTTCTGGCCTTCCACTAAAGAAGCTGAACCGGTCGCAGCAGGATTGGAACCTACGCCCGTGCTCGGAACACAGACCTTCTTATCTTTCTTTGGTTTATCCTTTTTCAGAGCCAAACCATTTTCCACTTCGACCTCAATGTCATCTTCTTCATCCTCACCTTCGTTGTCGTCCTCTTTACATTGGTCAGCAGGGACAGCCACGGCATCACCGCTGCCGGACGTAACCCCGGTGTTTTCTGCTGCAATGGGAGCCAATGCAGCTGCTGTGCCCCCGGATTTTTTACTCTGACCGCAGGCGCCCAGAAAAAGCACCAGAGTCAACGAAATCAACACAGAAAAAACTTGGGATACGAGTCCTGCCATGGCTTTTTTCCTTTCAGTCAATGTGCAGAAAACGTATCGGAATACCGTGAGAAAACCTGAAATTGGTAAATATAGACCAGCAATATTATATCGTTATGCGCATCTAAAAGGTGCAGGATCTGCGTTCAAGAATGGGTCCGTGGGCCGTGAACCTCGGGACCATGCATACACAGAATTTAAGGCTGGGGCGTCCCATCTGACATTTCAATATTCTCGATTTTGCTTAGATCAAAGCGCTTTCCATGTAGTTTGCATACAGAACCGGGTCATCAAGAGGTTGGCACAAGGCCTGAGAACGATGTTAGGATAGACCCGGATCTTTTTATGACGGCAACCGTAAGGGAGACCTCGACGATGATGCGCTCATCAAACCCAGCCCTCAGCACCGACACCTTTCGCGGCACGCTGGCTCAATCACCCGCGGATCAGATGACGATTCAGGGAACGGTGAACAAGACGTTGGTCCTGCTCCTCATTCTGCTGGTGCCAGCCTATTATGTCTGGAACCTGTTCTTTACCATGCGCGATCCCGGCGCCATCAATCTGTATATGATGGTGGGAGTCTTCGGCGGCCTTGTGGTGGCTCTCGTCACGGTCTTCAAGAAGACTTGGGCACCCGTGACGGCTCCGCTCTATGCGGCGCTCGAGGGACTGGCGCTGGGCGGTATCTCGTCCTTTTTCGAAGCGCGCTTCCCCGGCATCGTTATCCAGGCGGTCGGCTTGACGTTTACAACGCTCCTGGCGTTGCTGATGGCGTACAAGTCAGGGCTCATCAAAGTCACGGAGAACTTCAAGCTCGGCGTCGCCGCGGCCACGGGCGGGATCTTCCTCTTCTACATGCTGCAGATGGTCCTCGGTTTTTTCAACGTCCGCATCCCCTACGTCCATGAAGGGGGCATCATCGGCATCGGCTTTAGCCTCTTCGTGATCGTAATCGCCTCGCTCAATCTGGTCATGGATTTCGACTTCATTGAAGAGGGAGCCAGGCGCAGGGCGCCCAGGTACATGGAATGGTATGCGGCCTTCGGCCTCATGGTGACTTTGATTTGGCTCTATTTGGAGTTCCTGCGCTTGCTTTCCAAGTTACAAGGGAGTCGGCGTTAGGTCATCCTTCGTCGTCTCCGGGGAAGGCCAGGGACACGATGTATGCCCCTGTTTTCCCGAAGCACCCGCCACGCAGGACAAACAATCCAAAGGGTCTGACTATGATGTTACACAACAGGCATCAAGTGAGGCTCTTATGCAATAATCTGGAAAAATTCGGTATTTTACGATCATCAGCTTAATCGCATGGAACTTCCAGGGCGATCCACCCTTTAATCATAGAGTTGTCCGGGTGAGGGGTTCCCCGAAACTCCCCATTCAAGCACTGAAGCAATATGCAGATGCGGGAGAATGCGATCCGCCTTGGTATCCACTATATTGGCCGGCGACGCCAATGAAGTCCGAGGTACCAGAGGCAGAACATCAGAATAAAAAGGACACAAGGCGCGGCGATGATCACAATCATGGACCAGCCGTATCGGAACAGGATCCATCCTGCAGAAAGCGACGCCAAAGCCTGGAGGAAGAACACCGAAAAATCATTCAAGGCCTGCACCTTGAATCGCTCGTGGGGAGCATAGCACTGGGACAGAAGGGTCGTGCCTCCCAGAAAGAGAGCATTCCATCCTAATCCAAGCAGGACCAGAGCCCACCAGTAATGGAGGAGCTGGTGTCCGCTCCAGGCCATCACGAGGGTCGCGACATAAATGAGGGACCCGCCGACCAGTATCGGTGCGATGCCGAACTTTTTAATCAAGGACCCGGACACGAGTGAGGGGGCGAACATGGCTATAATGTGGCTTTGTATCACCTGCTTGGTGTGATTGAGGCCAATCCCGTCGATATCATGCATACTCAAGGGCGTCGCGGTCATCAAAAAACTCATGACCCCATTGCCGACGACAGCTGCAAGCATGGCCAGGAGGAAAAGAGGTTGTCGGGCAATCTCGGACAATCCCCTGCTCGGGCTGGCTATGATCTCCTGCTTGAAGACCGGATTCTTAAAATTCAGCATGATGATAAACGATGTGGCGCTGAAGAGCGCCAGGAGCAGGAAGGAACCGGCAAAACCTGCGGCTGAGGGAATCCAGTCCTTGCCGCGGACCGCGATTTCAGGGCCGATAAAGGCCGCTACAATACCGCTCAGCATAAGAAACGAAAGCACCTGGGGCGTTTGCCTGGGGTCATCGAGGCTTTCAATGGCTGCGAAGCGGTACTGCTGAACAAAAGCCTGGCTCAGGCCGAAACACAGTGAGCTGAAAAGAAGCAGGGCGAAAATTCCAAGCAGTGAAGCTGTCATGGCCAGCAGGGATCCCAGCAGGGCAGCACTGATACCCACAAGGTGACCCGTGCGCCGGCCCCACTTTTTCATAAGATAAATCGAGGGCACCACACCCCCAGCCATGCCGATGACTATAAAAGCTATGGGAAGAGTCGCGAGTTCCGGCCTTGGCGCGATATTCCGAGCGAGGAAGCTGCCAGCCAGGACCATAACAGAGGTTACCGACATCGTCAGTGGTGCTGCGACGACCAGGACCCATACGTTCTTCGGAAACTTTGCCAACGTTTCACTCCCGGCCTGCATCCAATAGGAATCGTCCTACCGATCATCATGGACCAGCTCCGAAAGGAAAGCACCCGGTTTTCATCAAACGAGGACGGCAAGTGTCTCATTATTCTTTTTCGCTTCTACGGATGAATCTCCTTGACCCGTCCTACCTCGCCATTTTCCAACCTGACTTTGATTCCATGCGGATGATAAGACGAGTTCGTGAGGATGTCTTTGACGATTCCTTCGGTTAAATGACCTGATTTTTGATCCTTCTTAAGAACGATGGAAACTTTCAGACCGACTTTGATGGATTGGCGTTGAGTTCCGTCCATAGTTGACCTCAATCCACATACGAAAAGCAGTGTATCTGATGACGAGCCGTCATCGCAAAGCACTGCGCGAGAGCCGCTCGCCAGACTTGCTGATTATTGCCAAATAGCTGCGGCGAAAGCCACTTGCTATTGTCCATAACGGCATTCGGGGCAAATTTTGGATCCCGAAAGATAATGTTCACGATATCCTCGCTCAAATCCTCCTCCTGATAGAGAAGGCCATCGTAAAGCCATTGGGCTTCCTTGTAAGACTTGATCTTATCCAGATGACGTTTGATCTGCTGTTCAGGGTGCTCGCCGAACACGATCAGGTATTTTTCAGTCTTGATTTGGCATTCCTCTCATTCAGCAAGTGGTGACGGAATAATGTACTTTTGTGATGAGAGCGCGCTTAAGGCAAGTTGAATTCTTCGAAAGGAGTCTGCTGTGTGAGAATTGCAGAAAAATGGCGGACCTTTGAACGGCGTCTTGCTCTACTGGAAAAAGCAGTTACTGGAAAATAAAGCGCTTCAGTCTATCAAACGCCTATAAAAGTCCAGGTGACCGCAACGCTGGCACCACTCTAGCTTGGATTCTGGATTTTTCGGCTCTGACGAAGGAGATGGCGGCCCCACCTGGAATCGAACCCAAAATCGTGACGAAAAAATAGGCAAACGGCGGGGTTGAAAATCAACCTGTTTGATTTTGATTTCGAGTAAGTTTTAGAAGGCGCGCACAGAACGCACTGAAATCATTGCAGGTGTGCTCAACTCTTTTCGGAATCTCAAAAGAAATCGCTTGGATTTGTTGATCCCTTGGGTTCAAGCGGCATCGTCATTTTAGCGTTCTACCTCTCTATTCTGACTTGTTCGTGTGACAAAAATATTATTAATTACAATTACTTATAGGAAACCACAAATTTCTTGTGGTTTCTCTTAAACCACTGTTAAATATACCGATATTAGTCTATGAACGTTAACATGTCAGGAATGCAGTTGTGACAGCCAAAGATAAAATACTGGAGCGATCTATAGAAAGCGGCGGTTTTATAACCGCCGCTGAAATAGCTCAACTCGGCATTGCCTATGGCAGCATCCGGCACCTCGTCGAAACAGGCACCCTCAAAAAGGTGGCAACTGGCCTGTATAGGATGACCCTCGTTCCATCAGGAGAGCACGAGGACTATCATATGATGTCATCATTTTTCAAAAAGCCAAATGGTGGCTATTATGGAATAATCGGCGCCATCTCTGCGCTTGACATCATGGGCATCACCGAACTCATGCCTTCGTCACTTCAGTTCGTCGTTGAGGCCAACTACAAAACTGAAAAGAAGCCTCCACTGACGTTTGAAACATATAAACTCGATAGCCAGATTACAGAAGGCCAGATCCATTTTCACAACGGTCTTCCCCTGCAAAGAGCGGCTGATGCAATTGCGATCTCTCTAAAATATCATCTAGGCCAAATGACTCTCCTCAAAAACACCTTTGAAAAAGCTCTTGATATAGGACTCATTAAAGCCTCTGAGGAAGTCAAAATTCGCAAACTCTTTACAAGTCTGGAGAACAGTGATTGAGAGACTATAAAGATGCAAAGGCCGCCCGAAGCGCTATCGAAGATCGTATCAGGCAAAAAGCCGAAAAAGATGGTTCTGACATTAGCACAATACGCCGAAAATTTGCATTTGACGCTTTGCTGGAACGTATTTCTGGCGATGGCACATTTATCTTGAAAGGCGGTTATGCCATGGAACTCAAAAATCCAGCGCATACGCTTAAAGCAAGACCGACACGAGACATGGACTTCGTATATCGACTCAAAACAGCCACTGATAATGTCGAATTTTCGATAAGAATGACTCTCGAAGATCTTTCCAATATTAAACCAGACACTTGGCCAAGCAAATACTTTGACTTTGAATTCGGACGGGCTTCGCTCGAATTGGACATCGGTGGTTATCGATATCCTGTCACTGCAAAGATGGATGGAAGAAAATTCGAAGCATTCCTGATAGATGTTACGCATGAAGACTTTCTAGATAAATCCAGGATAGAGAAAGTCAAAACAAAAACTCTTAATGAAATAGCAGACGTCGATTCTGAAGCCACGACCATAACGTCGCCTCAAAAATTCGCCGAGAAAGTCCATGCTCTTACAAAACCGCGCGAAAAAGGAAACAGCAGAGTCAAGGATCTCATCGATCTTGTGATCATAATAAATCAGCATGACGTCGATGAGCAGGAGTGCCGGCAAGCTCTCCAGGACATATTCAAACATCGAGCCACGCACGAAATTCCTTCAACAATCAGCATGCCGCCATTTTCTTGGCATGGTGAATATGAGACCATGGCAAAAAATTGCAGCCTTCGCGAAACAACATTAGAAATGGGAATGAAAACTCTCTCAGATTTTTACTCTCGGGTTTTAAGGGTTTCTTCAGATTGATGGAGAGCTGCAATATCATTTGAAAAGCATTTGCTGAGTTGAAGGACATGAAAGCAGGTGACGACTCCGCTATATTCAGCGCTCGAAGGATTGGCTGGGTATTGTTTTCCGAAAGCACTTGCCAAGGCTTACCATCAGCCCTATTAGGGTTCTAAGAAGTTCAAAAACTATCGACTCAGGGTTTTGAACATGTGCCGGTAAAGGGCTCCAGAGATGGACCCACTACGATTTGCAATGGCATTCGGTTATGAATATAACCTCCTATTAAAGTTGATAAAATGATGGGATAGACTCCTTCAAGTGACTCTATTATCACAAGTTGGAGAATTCTAATCATGGACGATGATCAATTCGCAAGGCTCTGGAATAGTATTTCCGCTATCGTCCGAAAGATTGCATCCCGGTATGACAAAGAGTGGATAGTAAGAAAACGCAAGGTTGATTCTTTTCTTCTCATTCTAATTCTTCTTCGCATATCATTTTCTAGGCAAGGCTATAGCTCGAGCATTTCTTCACTTTGGCCTGCAGTGCAGTTCGCTATTCCCAGACTCCGCTCTTCAAAGCCAATATCAGCTTCATCCTTTTCTGAAGCGCGATCCAAATTAAACCCCAAAGTCTTTCGAGATATCCATTGTGAAATTATTGAAGCATACATGCAGGGCCGCGGCGAAAGCAATAAGTGGCTTGGACACCGCATATTTGCGATTGATGCCAGTAAAATCAATCTCCCAGTAGAACTCAAAGAGAATGGGTACATGCCGTCGAATAAGTCGTGCCATTATCCACAAGGATTATTAAGTTGCTTGTTTGATCTCGCATCAAAGATCCCATACGATTTCCAGCTTGAGCCACTCATGAGTGAGCGCATATGTGTTCCTCTGCATCTCGATTATCTAAAGGCAGGAGACGTGGTCGTCTATGACCGAGGTTATTTCAGTTACGACTTGGCAAAAGAGCACATAGCGCGAGGCATTCATGCTGTTTTTAGAATAAAAAGTAAAGGGAACATGGGTCGACTCCAGAAGCTTATTGAGCGTCGCACGATGGACAATGAAATTGACATAAAGCCGGATAGCTCACGATACACGAGACGTGTAAAGGCCAGACTGAGATTAAGGCAGTTGGATCGCATTCGTCTCCGTCTTGTAAAATACAGAATCAAAGGAAATCTATATTATTTGGTGACAACTTTGCTGGACAAGGACGCCTATTCGCCAGATCGGCTGATGGATCTGTACGCAAAACGATGGGACATAGAGGATCTTTTCAAAACTTTGAAGCGGGTTACGGAAATAGAGACTTTCCATGGACGATGTGAGTCGTCAGTAAAACAAGAGATATTCGCGCAAATGCTTTTGATAACTTTGGGTAGAATATTTTCGAATGAAATTGAATCAAACTTGCCTTTAGCCGAAAAAAGCTTCCGAAAAAAGCGCTATATTAAAAAAAAGAACGAACCACGTGCGAACCGTTTCGCGTCAATTTCAAGAATTGCTTGATAAGCATCCGTGACCAATTGCCAATTCTTTTCGCCGCAGGAAAGAAGCGCCTAATTGAATGTTTTTCAGCCTTGTTCATTCGAGTCGGTCGATATAGGCAGCGTTTTAGACCCAACAGAAGTTACGAAAGAAAGTCCAGGAGGCCAATTGGAAAGTGGGTCAAGATCCGAATGACATAGATTCAGGCACGAAGTCTAAACCGAACGCCATTGCTACGATTTGGGAGAGCCCCTCTTAGTCTGCGAAGCAGGCACAACATAAAGCCTTGGGACCGCGAAGCGGGCCCGCATCTATCATTAAATTTGATTTTGTCTTTGATTTCAAAAGATGGCGGCCCCACCTGGAATCGAACCAAGAACTGTCCCTTAGGAAGGGACCGTTATATCCATTTAACTATAGGGCCATTCAGACGCGGAAAGGGGTCTCGCGGAGACCCCTTCAATTTTCTAGTAACAGCTTAAGACAGGATCAGCAAGGGATCTTCCAGGTACGAGGCCAGGGTTTGCAGGAAGGTCGCGCCCACAGCCCCATCCACGACGCGGTGATCGCAGGACATGGTCATGGTCATCCGTGGCTGAACCTCCACCGCACCCGCTTCATTGACCCAAGGGGTGGGGACGGTCGCCCCAACGGCCAGGATTGCGGCCTGGGGGGGATTGATGATGGCCGTGAAGTGTTCGATACCCATCATTCCCAGGTTTGAAATGGAGAAGGTCCCATTCTGATATTCATCAGGCTTCAGGGAACCGGACTTGGCCCGCCCGATCAGGTCCTTCGTTATTTGCGCAATATCCCGAGCCCCCAGCTGGTTGGCATTCCGGACCACAGGAGTGATCAGACCATCAGGAATCGCCACGGCCACAGCCACGTGCGCGGCTCCGTAACGACGAATAAAATCACCCTGCCACGAGGAATTCACTTCGGGATGCTTCATCAGCGCCCGCGATACGGCCAGGATCAGAAGATCCGTGACGCTCACTTTGGGCTGCTTTTGAGCTTCGGCCTCGGCATTCAAACGCTGACGCCAGGCATTCAGGCGACTCATGTTGACAGAACGGGTCAAATAGAAATGCGGCGCCTCGTTTTTACCCGCAAGCAAACGCTTGGCAATCGTCTTGCGCATCATGTTCACAGGAATATCCTGATCGCCAATCTGGGGCAAAGGAATCGGCTGAACCGGAGTTGTGATTTCCTTCGCCGGCGTGGCCAACTTAAGCGCGGCGCCGCCACCGGCCAGAGCCTGCTCCACATCGCGAATCACAACGCGACCGTTCGGCCCTGTGCCTTGAAGCTGATGCAGATCAATACGCTTTTCTTCCGCCACTTTTTTGGCAAGCGGCGATGCCCGAAAACGCTCGCCGGCAGGCGGGGCTGGCGCCTTCGCGGGTGCAGGGGCCGGACCTCTCGCAGGAGCCGGAGCCGCAGCAGCTGCCGTCTTCGGAGCTTCAGCTTTGGCTGGTTCCTTTTGCGCCTTGCCACCCAATTTTCCGAGGTCAAAGCTTTCGCCCTTCTCACCGATCACACAGATGGGCTCATTCAAGGCAGTAGCCTTGCCCGCTGGCACCAATATTTTGAGCAGCGTGCCTTCGACCGGGGAATTGTACTCCATCGTCGCCTTGTCGGTTTCAATCTCGACAAACGCTTCGCCTTCCTTGACGAAATCACCTTCTTTTTTCAACCAGGCAGCGATTCCACCTTCTTCCATGGTGTCGCTGAGCTTGGGCATTTCTATGACTTCTGCCATAACACTTCCTGCTGCGTTTTAAAGGTAAAGAGCTTCTTTCACCGCTGCCACAATGCGTTCCACAGAGGGCAACACTCGCTCCTCCTGGGCCTCGTTGTAAGGCATGGGAACAAATTCATTGGTCACGCGACCGATCGGTGCATCCAAATCATCGAAGCATTCCAATTGAATGCGATCGGCAATCTGCGAACCCACCGAACCAAAACTCCAGGCTTCCTCAACGATCACCACACGGTGGGTTTTCCGGGCGGAGGCAAAGATCAAATCCTCGTCCAAAGGCTGCAGCGTGCGCGGATCCAGAATCTCGACCGAAATGCCGTCCTTGGCCAGGATTTCCGCAGCTTCCGTCACCTTATGCAGAACCTTATTCCAGGCGATGACGGTCACGTCCGTGCCCTCGCGCTTGATGTCGCCGACACCCAGGGGAATAACATATTCCTCATCCGGCACTTCGCCTTTCAGGCCGTACATCATCTCGCTTTCCAGGAACAACACGGGGTTGTTATCCCGAATCGCGGACTTCAGAAGACCCTTGCCATCATAAGGCGTGGAACAGGTCACCACTTTCAAACCAGGAATGTTGGTGAGCATCGGCTCATAAGCCTGGCTATGCTGCGCCGCGAGCATGTGCGCTGCCCCATTGGGACCGCGGAAGACGATCGGCACATTGAATTGTCCACCGGACATATAAAGCATTTTTGCAGCGTGGTTGACGATCTGGTCCAGGGCCTGAATCCCAAAGTTCCAGGTCATGAATTCGATAATGGGCCGCGTGCCCGTCATCGCCGCGCCCACACCTAAACCGGCAAAGCCGAGTTCGGAAATCGGCGCATCCCAGACACGACGTGGTCCAAAGCGATCCAAAAGACCTTTGGAAACCTTATAAGCACCATTATAAAGACCAACTTCCTCGCCCATCAGAAACACGTTCGGATCGCGTTCCATCTCTTCGGCCATCGCCTGACCCAGGGCTTCACGAACTGATATAATCGCCATTTGTATTTTCTCCTTCCCCTCAAGGAACCAAAACGTGGTCCCACAGCTCTTCAACCGGCGGATTCGGCGAGTTATCCGCAAACTCCTCCGCCGCCTTCACACGTTCCTTGGCCTCATTGTCCCAGGCCTTGAACTCAGCTTCCGACGCCAGGTTCAGCTCTGTCATATAACGTTCGAGCTGCAAAATGGGGTCGCGGTTTTTCTGATAGTCTTCGACTTCCTCTTTGGTCCGGTAGGTTCCGGGATCGGACACCGAGTGACCGCGGTAACGATAGGTCAGAGCTTCGAGGAGATAAGGCTTATGATCCTTGCGCATCTGATCGACGATGGCCTTCACATGCTCATGAACGGTAACCACGTTCATGCCATCGACATCCGAATGAGCCATATCAAAAGCAAGGGCACGCTTCCACAGAGCGTCCACCGAGGTGGTGCGCCGGATATCGGTACCCATGCCGTACTTGTTATTTTCAATGATGAACAGCACCGGCAGGTCCCAGGTCGCGGCCATGTTCATGGCTTCAAAGAATTGCCCCTGGTTGGTGGCGGCGTCACCCATATAGCAAACGCAGACATCATCTTCATTGCGATAACGAATGGAAAAACCCACGCCAGCCGCGATAGGAGTCTGCCCGCCGACGATTCCATGACCGCCGAGGAAACGATGCTCCTTGCTGAACATATGCATCGATCCGCCTTTGCCACGGCAGCAGCCATCGACCTTGCCGAAGAGCTCCGCCATCACCGCTTCGGGTGAAATGCCCTTGCCAATGGCCTGGGTGTGGGAGCGATAACCGCTGAGCATGTAATCCGTATCACGGAGAGCGCTCTGCACCCCAACCGCCAGAGCTTCCTGGCCGATGTGGAGGTGACAGAAGCCGGAAAACTTCTGCTTGGTGTAGGCCAGACCTACACGTTCCTCAAATCTGCGGAACAGGGCCATGTCCTTGTACATCTGGACAAGGAGAGCCCGCTCCAAGGGAGCCCGCTCCAAGGGAGTCTTCTTCTTCGCAGTCATTTCTCACCCTTCAAAACTTGAGATCTTGTAAAATTACGAATTTTTTGGGCTTTGCCGCTGTCTTTTTAGTTGGCATGGCCAAAAAAAACAACAACCTGCTGCTTGTACACCAAACAGCAGGTTGAAAAAATACATTTTACTGGTAGCGACGAAGGGCGATCGTCGCGTTGGTGCCTCCGAATCCGAAGGAATTCGACAGGGCGACACGCACCTTTTTCTCGATGGCTTCCCGAGTCGTGTAATCCAACGGACAGTCCGGGTCCGGCGTCTCAAAATTCGCCGTGGGTGGCACCAGACTGCGATGAATCGTCAGCGCAGTATAGACTGCCTCGATGCCGCCCGCTGCGCCGAGACAGTGCCCTGTCACACCCTTGGTCGAGGAGATCGCCAATTTATGGGCATGAGCGCCAAAGAGATCCATGATCGCTTCCGACTCATACTGATCGTTGATCTTGGTCGACGTTCCATGGGCATTAATATAGTCGATGTCTTCCGGCACCAGCCCTGCTGAATCCAGTGCCATCTGCATGCATCGACGTCCACCTTCGCCCCGTTCACGAGGCGCCGTAATATGATGTCCGTCACCGGAAAGACCATAGCCGATAACCTCGGCATAAATCTTCGCCCCACGTTTTTTGGCGCTTTCCAGGTCTTCCAGAACCAGAATGCCGGCCCCTTCTCCCATCACGAAGCCATCGCGATTCAGGTCGAAAGGTCGTGAAGCCCGTTCGGGTTCGTCATTATTTGTACTGAGCGCTTTTAACGCAGCGAATGACGCAATCCCCAGAGGACTTATAGCACTTTCCGCGCCACCACAAACCATGGCATCCGCCAGACCATCACGAATGAAGCGATAGGCTTCACCGATGGCATGCGTTCCACTGGAACACGCGGTGGCGGTACAGGCATTCGGTCCACGCAGTCCATACTGAATGGATACAAACCCGGCTGCCATGTTAGGTATGGCGTAAGGAATAAAGAATGGCGAGATGCGTTTCTCACCTTTTTCCATCAATGTTTTGGTCGACTCTTCGATATCAGCAATGCCGCCCATTCCGACACCGATGACACAGCCATTGCGGTCCTGATTCACATCCAGCGGCAGTCCGCTGTCTTTCAGGGCCTCATCGGATGCCATGGTTGCAAAAATGATAAAGCGGCTGAGTCGATTGGCGTCCTTGGGGTCAATGACGCCGTCAGTTTTTAGATTTTTAACTTCACCGGCCACTTGAACCCGGTGCCCTGTGGGATCGTAAAGGGTAATGCGGGCGGTTCCTGAGCGACCAGCGACGGCATTCTCCCAGGCTTCCTGTACATTGTTACCGGTCGGTGCAACGATTCCCAAACCTGTGATGACAACTCGTCTCATGACTCCACCTTCAAGCTGTTGAATGGCTATCGCCTAGACCCGGCTGAACCCTCATCCAAGAGTGTCCCCAGTCATATCACGCTTGCAGCGGCTCGACCAGCGATCAGTTGTATGCTCGTCACCCGTAGTCTGCGCGCATTTTAGCACGCCTACGCAAATTCCTTAAGCCGGGAATATGACGTAAATCAAAGACGGATTCCGAGGGTGGCAGGCGGTTCTTTTGGTAGACCAAAAAGACACCAAAAGCTGTCATGATTATGTGCGGCAACCAGGCACCTAAAGGTGCGGAGAGCAGTCCTTTTTCCGTCAGGAATTTAAATGACATCATGGCAATGTAGCCGATGACGATGGCAAGACTGGAACCAAGAAAGGCATGACTCTTCCCGCGCCGTTCATCCTGGATTCCGAGCACCATGGCGAAGAGTGCAAAAGCGAAACACGCGAAGGGCATGCTGAGTCTTTGATGAAAAAGAAACCGTGCCTTTTGCCAGGTTTCCCGCTCCTTGGGATCCTTGGTGTCCTTGAGCGAATCGATAAAGCGGCTCAGCTCAATGGGTGTATAGCTGCGATAGTCGTCTTCCGTGGATCCGGGACCAAAAATCTGCTCGCGGAAAATCGAAAGCAGATCGAGTTCGGCGCGTTTGAATTTGATGACGGATACATCATCATTGTCAGCCTTGGTGGTGTAGATGATTCCATAGTCAAACGACATGCGCAAATCACCTGTTTCCACCGAACCCGTGATGGCAGCGGCTGGCGCGAGCAGAGTAAAGTGCTGATTCTGCGTGTTGTGACCAGGGCCGAGCATCACATTTTCAAAACGCGTGCGATCCGGCGAGATATGCTCGGCGTAGAGCACGTAACCCAGAAAGTCATCGAGAAAAACTCCAGGCTTCATTCGATAGCGAATCATGTTATCTAATTCAGTCTGAGTTTTGCGATGATAGAACTGCAGCGTCTCACGTCGGCCCCAGGCTTCGAAGTAAACCGCGCCCACCAAGGCGATGAGGCAGGCGACGAACGTGATCGCCATGACTGGCCGCAGGGCGCGACGCAGGGAGTATCCTGAAGCTATCATGGCCGTGAATTCGCCATCCGCAGACAGGCGACTGAATGCTAAAAGGATGGCAAACATGATCGAGATGGGTACAATGATGGAAATGAAGGGCATCAGGATAAAGAGAAAAGGCAGGAGCAGGTTTTCAACGGAAAGACCGAAAGTCACGAGAATTTCCGAAAGCCGAACCAGCTGCGAGATCACGATGACAGCGCTCATGACGCAAAACACCGTCACAAACTGCGGCATGATTTCCAGAATCAAGTAGAAAAAGAGAGTGATAACGCAACTCCTATACGGCCCGACCCAATATTATCGCGGATTGCGCGTCCATGAGCAAGAACGCAGAGTTTGCAATAGTATCCAAGGCCGTGTAAAAAATCTTCTGATCCTGTATAATAGGCTCATAACAGCTCAAAATTTCGATCCAACCATAAAAAAACCTTTATAATGGTAGAGGATAAGAGTGTCAAACTCCCATACTACTCGCCGGGGCCGGCTCTATTTTTCTCTTCTGTGGCTGGCGGGTTGTCTTGCCTGTCAGCAGTCCTCGGCTCAGAAAGGCGACGATACCACAGCTTCTCAACCCGTTGCGGACAGCAGCAAGCCGCAGAGTGTCACCACCCTGCCCCTTGACCTGCCCGAATGGAGTGATACCGATAGCACACCCCTCCTGGCGGGTCGTCCTGTCACTATCGTGCCTCAAATTCAGAATCAAATCTCGCGTTTTATTCGCAATGGCGGCAGCCCCATCGCAGCCGTGGTCATAATCAATGTGAAAACCGGGGAAATCCTCGCCATGACACAGGGAGAGGACCCCGGCAAGTGGGGTGCCGAAACGCATTCAGCCCTGCACATCGGGTTTCCAACGGCCTCTCTGTTCAAGACGGTTGTGGCCGCGACAGCGTTTGAAATTGCGGAACTGGACACGGAAGCAACCCTCAGCATGTTTGGAGGCTGCTCGCACGTGCATCCGCGCGGCATTTGGCCGCCCAAGGAAAGCCGCAATCCCAGGCATGGCCTGAGCCTGCGTCGCGCCTATGGCAACAGCTGTAATGGTTTCTTTGCCAAGCTTGCGGTGAATCGGATCGGTCTCGGCCCCATTCTGAACATGGCCAAGAGACTTGGCTGGAACAATCAGTCGCTGCCTGCCGACTTCCTGGTGCCGCCCAGTCCTCTGCGCGAACCCAAAGCGACATCATCCAGCATCCATACCATTGGCAAGTTTGCTGCCGGATTTGGATCCGTTTCCATTTCTGCCGTACACGCGGCCTGGCAGGAGAGCGTGATTGCGAACAACGGCATCGCGATGCCCCTGCGCTTTTTCAAGGACACACCAGCCAACAAGCCCAATCAAGGAACCCGGGTTCTTGAAGAATCAACCGCCATTAATTTGAAACGCATTATGGATTCAACCGTCATGGACGGAACCGCCAAGCATGCATTCAGCCGCGGTCGTTTGCGCCTTTTGCGCACGGAGGTAGGTGGAAAAACGGGAACGTTGACCGGCAATCATCCTCAGGGTTTGACCACCTGGTTCGCCGGCATCTACCCTCTGGAGGACCCCGAAATTGCGGTGGCCGCGGTCGTGATGCTGGAAAATCTTTGGCGTTTCAAAGCCACCAACCTCGCGGCCGAATCCATTATGGCTTATTACGATTATCGGAATGGCCCGGACAGCCCCATGAAAACCGCGCGCAAATCGGCTTCTCATGAGTCGAGTGCGAAGAGTGGCAAAACCCATTAAGTCTGACTCAAACCGCAAAATGAGGCGTTTCCCTGCAAGGGGAAGCGCCTTTATTATTTATGTATGCCAAGGGCCAGACCAGGCCTTCGAAATTTTGGATATGTTTTAGCGAAAGATGGACTTTGCAGTCCTTTGTGGGTTTTGTTAGTCAAGAGCCACCGTTACAGCACCTTTTTTCAGACCTCGATGAGGAGAGTTCCATGAGTTCGCATTACTCGATCCCTGTCGTCGATCTTCATGACTACCTGCACGGCACAGCGGAGCAGAAGGACCGCTTCATTAAAGACGTGGGCAATGCCTTGCGGGAAATGGGTTTCTTCGCTCTGACCAATCACACCGTGAGTCCCGAGCTGATCCGCGACACCTACGCTCAGACTGCTGAACTCTTCAACCTGCCCGAGGCCACCAAGCGATCGTACGAGGTGCCTGGACTCAAAGGCCAGCGCGGTTACACATCCTTTGGCAAGGAGCATGCGAAGGATTCCAAGGCTCCTGATTTGAAAGAATTCTGGCATGTGGGTCAGGAACTATCGGCCGAACATCCACGCTCCGCTCATTATCCTGCGAACGTCTGGCCCAAGGAGCTGAAGGATTTCCACCGCGTGATGGTCGACGTTTATCGTCGTCTGGAGTCCGCGGCCTTTTCCATTCTGGAAGCCTGCGCCCTGTATATTGGCGAGGAAAAATCCTCGATTCGTGATACTGCGGTCGATGGGAATTCGATTTTGCGTCTGATCCATTATCCGCCTGTTCCTGCGGATCGTGATCCCAACAGTATTCGCGCCGGGGCTCATGAGGACATCAACCTCATTACGCTGCTGATTGATGCCACAGCATCCGGACTTGAAATCCTGGATCGTCGCAATCAGTGGGTGCCTGTGGTCACACCCAAAGGCTGTATTATCGTGGATGCCGGCGATATGCTGCAGAACCTGACCAACGGCTTTTTCAAGTCGACCACGCATCGCGTGGTGAATCCGGATAACAGCCGTGAACGTCGTTACTCTGCGCCCTTCTTTGTGCATGCGCGCGGTGAAGTGTCCCTGAACCCGCTGCCCTCATGCATTGCAGCCACAGGTGGCAAGCAGGTTTATCCGAACATCACGGCGGATGAATATCTGATGCAGCGTTTGAAAGAGATTGGTCTGGCTTAAGCCACGCCGCTCTTTTTCGCGTTCTTTGGCTTTATTTTCCTGGTTTTTTCCACTTTTTTGATAACAGGCGCCTCGCTTTCCAGCGGGGTCGTCCTGATCAATTTCAAATCCGTTGCAATCGGTGCAAAACCTTCGAGCCGCACCCGGAAACTCAAGCGGGTACCCACTTCTATTTTATCCTTGCTTATATCCTTCAAGTCACATGGAAAGAACATCAGCGTCGAGCGCTGCAGACTCGGGTCTTCAACCGTAAGCCATCCGAGGCGTTCCGGATTGAAGTAACTGACCGTCCCTGCATAAGCATGGTCATGCGAATTTTCACCAATGACCAGGGACCCTTTATTGCTGATGGCATCAATAGCTTTTTGGATGGCCTCCTTTTTTGGATCATCATCCTGGAGTAAAATATATAACATGTGCTTGGCCCGCGTGCAGGCCACGTACAGCAGGCTCGCCATAATCGGATTGCTCAGCGGCATGTTGTATTCACTCAGGTTGGCGATAATGCCCACCGAGGTTTCAAGGCCCTTAAAGGCCTGAATAGTAGATACAGCAAGGGTTTGCTGGGTCCTTGGTGCTTTTCGATTATTGCCAATATCGCATAGTTCAAAATTGCCTAATTTCTGAACATTTTGGAGGACCGACCCCTCCTGCAAGGGGCGTCGTGCTGACAGGATTGTAATCTCTGCGCTTCGCAGCCCTTCCTGGTCACAAAGGCGTGTTACAAGTTCCTGAATCTTTTCCTGCGCTTCCGCCCCATCCTTGTACAAAATCAGCTCAGGAATATATCCGAGTCGGCCGGAATGGCTGTTCAGGATCTGCCGTCCCGTCCGAAAATTGCGCGAGAAGGTCGAGATCTCCTTGGTCGTGCGATAGTTATTCACCAGAGGAAAGTAAGGGGTGCTGATCGGAAGCACATCCTCGGGCACGAAATGGCCCTCAGAAGAGCCGGAACCGAAGACACCCTGGCTCCGATCGAAGAAGATATAAAAGTGACTCTCGGGGCTCTGCAGCGAGGCCTCAATCGATTCCCACCAGAAGGGCTGCACATCCTGAGCCTCGTCACAGAGCAGCACATCGAAGCGTTTGGTGCTTTTCAGGATGGAGGCCTTGAGACGCTCCGGCCCCACGTATTGGATCCAGTCCTCGCGACTGCCTTCGAAATCCGGCGCGCGCTTGAGGATATCCACGCCGAAGTGCGAGGCGAACTCCGCATAGGTTTGCACCTCGATGCGACTGCCGACCTGCTCCTGAATATATTGGTTCAGAACCGGATTCGGTGACAGGATCAGGACCGTCTGCCCGAGATCCCGGAAGTGCTTGGCCAGGGCCATGGCCAGCATGGTTTTCCCGGTACCGGCTTCGCCTTCGACGGCCAGCCGTTTGGTGCTTACCATCGGCGAGATCAGGGTGTCGTGAATATGCTCAACATCCTTGACCTTGCTTTCATGCTGATCGATATAATCGCGGATATAAAGCCGGCTGGTGTAATGCGAGCCGCGCAGAATTTTATCCAGAGCGTCGGCAGCGTCTTCAAACTGCAGGAACCGTTCAGGCTGGGCGGCGGTTACCGCTTGCGTCAGGGCTTTCTCCAGATTTTCCAGGCGCTGACGGCCAATCAGAAGCATCGTCTCGACATCCGGGCGATCAGGAAAATCCTGTTCATGCACCGACGGCAGACACACCATGTGGGTCATGGGGACTTTGACGTTTTTCTTTCTCAGATAGCGCAGGAAACGGCTTTTCCAGTTCAAGGCCTGGGCAAAGGGATTTTTGATCGTGAATCGTTCGCCAAAGCGGTTTTCAGTATAAAACTGGAGGTTGTCAGGGTTGTAGGAGATCCGCCCGCCTTTGACTTCCATCACGATAAGACCGTAGCGCGGATGATAGAGGACAAAGTCGATTTCATTATCCGTCAGGCCCTGATCACCTTCGATACCGGTGAGAGTGCAGGAGTAATAAACCGTCCAGTCACTGCTGAGCTGTTTGCAGTGCTGGTAAAACTGTTCCTCCGCCTGGCTGGCGAAGATAACACGGGCCTTGTCTGTATTCGGGTAAAGTCGTGCCATCAGGGGTTCCCTCAGGCGCGGATTGCGCCGGGGGAACTCTTTCAAGATGCAGTCCATCCCTGTCGGAAGGCAGGCCTTGGACATTGCTTCAGAAAACGGGGGGCTGACTGTCAAGTGCATTGACAGGCGTCACCCAAGGCTGCTCTCAGGCTTTCCTCATTTATAGTAGCCTGACATGGCCGCCGAGCAGTCCTTGGCAGCTTCTCCCCAATAGCTCGAAACGCCGTTTC
>NZ_BDFO01000001.1:6996345-7569109 GCF_001748245.1 Oligoflexus tunisiensis
AGGGCCATGAGGACTTGACGTCATCCCCGCCTTCCTCCGGTTTAACACCGGCGGTCTTCCCAGAGTCCCCAACTTAATGCTGGTAACTGAGAACAGGGGTTGCGCTCGTTGCCGGACTTAACCGAACATTTCACAACACGAGCTGACGACAGCCATGCAGCACCTGTCCACGAGTCCCCGAAGGGAAAGGTACATCTCTGTACCGGTCTCGCGATGTCAAGGCCAGGTAAGGTTCTGCGCGTTGCTTCGAATTAAACCACATACTCCACCGCTTGTGCGGGCCCCCGTCAATTCCTTTGAGTTTTAGTCTTGCGACCGTACTTCCCAGGCGGGATACTTAATGTGTGAACTTTGGCACTCAGAGGGTTAACTCTCCGAACGCCTAGTATCCATCGTTTACGGTGCGGACTACCAGGGTATCTAATCCTGTTTGCTCCCCGCACTTTCGCACCTCAGCGTCAATACACTGCCAGGCAGGCGCCTTCGCCTCCGGTGTTCCACCTGATCTCTACGAATTTCACTTCTCCACCAGGTATTCCCCCACCCTCTCAGGTATTCAAGACAAGCGGTTTCAACTGCAGTTCCCGGGTTGAGCCCAGGTATTTCACAATTGACCTGCGAGTCCGCCTACGTGCGCTTTACGCCCAGTGATTCCGAGTAACGCTTGCACCTTTCGTATTACCGCGGCTGCTGGCACGAAATTAGCCGGTGCTTATTCTCGAGGTACCGTCAGCTGACCGGATTGTTCACCCTGCCAACCTTCTTCCCTCGCTAAAGAGCTTTACGACCCAAGGGCCTTCTTCACTCACGCGGCGTTGCTGCATCAGGGTTTCCCCCATTGTGCAATATTCCCTACTGCTGCCTCCCGTAGGAGTCTGGACCGTGTCTCAGTTCCAGTGTGACTGATCATCCTCTCAGACCAGTTACCCATCGTTGCCTTGGTGGGCCATTACCCCGCCAACTAGCTAATGGGACATGGGCCAATCCTTGAACGGTAGCCCTTGCGGCGCCACCTTTACTCTCGCGAGATTATGCGGTATTAGCTGTCGTTTCCAACAGTTATTCCCCATTCAAGGGCATGTTCCCATGTATTACTCACCCGTGCGCCACTTTACTCATCCCGAAGGACTTTCACGTTCGACTTGCATGTATTAGGCACGCCGCCAGCGTTCACTCTGAGCCAGGATCAAACTCTACAGTTTAAAACCTGACACGAGCCGAAGCTCGCTTTTTTTTATTTTAACTCGACAATCCATCCGAAGATGAACCATCAGAATTGACGTTCGCGCTTCTTCTTTCTGTCTTCTATTCAGTTTTCAAAGAACCATTCGCTTTGTACTACTTTGAAGCTGGATTCGTCAAGGATTTTCTCGTCTTATCTTCGCTTCATTTTCGTCATCAGCGACGTGAGAAAGGGTTATACGGGAACGCCCTGTGCTCGTCAACACCCATTGCAGTTTTTTTTAAATGGAATTTTAGAAAGCGCAGAAGCCTTGCGTTGCATGATTTTGATGGTAGCGCCAAACTTGCCTTCGGAAAATTCGTGAGTTTCGAGTCGCGAATGACCGAGCAATTCAGGCGGTTTTTTTGCGGGAATCCGGGAAGATGGCGAGGAATCTTTTCTTCTCATCTTCGGCTGTATACTGCCGGAACGTATAACTTTTTATGTCCGATGTGACCTTCTCCAGCTCTTCGATTGAGCAGCGCTGGTCATAATCGATGAGAACGTAGTTCAAACCCGTCTGCAGAATCTTGAGGGACATCACCACATGTTCCAACTTCTGGGCGATGACATCTTCTGAGGAGAGTGCGCCAATAATACCAAAGATGATGTTCTTCAGTTCATCATCCATGGTATTGAGCGTGTTCATTTCTGTTTTAAACCGGCCAGCAAAGCGATTGATGCGGTTGCGGACCAGAACCTCCGGCTCAGCTGAAACCAGCTGACCGATGTCCTGGCCTTTGGCGTGACGCTCGGACATTTCTTCAAAAATCTCATCCACGACCTTTTGCATGTCCTGAATCAGAATTTCTGTTTCCATGTCCGGGTTCACATAAGTGGACTCCAGGACCTTTTCAGCATGCTGACGCCTGTCTTCCGTGGTGTTGCTGATACCAGCCACACCCTGCATGACAGTCTCAACCGTGCTGACCATCGTCTCGCGAATATTCAGCAGCTGCCCTTCGAGCAGCCGCGTATACTGCGCCAGAAAACTTACGAGGTAGGCACTTGCGTCCTCTTTATCCGACATCGACGCCCCCGGAGTCTTAGCCTGCGATTTTGGTCACAGCGGCGACCAATTGATCTGGCTGAAAGGGTTTCACCAGCCAACCTTTGGCCCCAGCAGCTTTGGCTCTTTGAATCAGATCCGAAGCCCCTTCGGTGGTGAGCATGATCACGGGAACCGTGTTGCCATCCGCCTTGAGTTTTTCGACCATTTCCAAACCATTCATGTTGGGCATGTTCACGTCGCTGATCACCATGGCCACATCTGCATTGGCTTTCAGCTTCTCGATGCCGTCGGCGCCGTCTTCGGCCTCGATGACTTCGTAACCGCCTTTGGTCAACGTGAAGCTGACTTGCTGGCGAATGGTTTTCGAGTCGTCCACGATCATGATCTTCTTACCCATGAAATCCTCCTTAGGGGGCGATCCTTAGCTGACACGCTTCATTTCTTTCGGATGACCGAAGATCTTGTGAAAGATCAGTCGTTCATCTTCACTCGTATAGCTCAAATAGACTTGAGTCAGGACCCGATTGCGGAAGAGCTTGATCGCATCGGCTCTGGCATTCTGTTTGTAGTTGGCCAGAAGCGTTGCGAGCTCCACCTGCAGATGATTCATCCCGTCAATGATGTGACTCAGTCTCTGGGCAATCACATCATCAACCGAAACCGCCCCAATGATGTGGGCGATCAGGTCCTGAAGGTCACGATCCAGACCGCTGATGGCTTCCATATGTTTGGAAAAGAGGCCGCCGGTCCGCATCAGTTTGTTTTCCAGATAATCCTTACGCTGCGAATCAGTTGAATCGGCCGAGAGGATCGACTTTTCGTCTTTCTCCAGCTCCGTACTCGAGGAGCTGACGAAACCCTGCGATTTCTTATCTTTGATCAGGACTTCATTGGCTTTCATCTTCTTTTCATCAGCCACCTGGCTCATGGAAGTCACCGAGTTCATCACTTCGGCAACGGTCGTCTCCATAAGCATCCGAATGGACACCAGCTGCTGTTCACTCAGCAAGGTGAAATCCCGTAGGAAATCCACGAGAATTTTGGAAGCGACGAAACTATCCTTGCTTTCAACCACGTTTGGTCTCCATCTGACCCAGGATGTATCGGCCAACCACAAAGCGGCTTGAATAAATGAAGCCGGAAATTCGGCTAAAAAGATGATAAGATGGTAAAATTTACCCGACATCCCGCCTGCATCGGCCGCGGTGTCAGGTTTTTGACAAGGCCGCACCCTCAAATTGTTCGTGATATACTCAGGTATGATGCGACTCCTATCCCCCTACTGCTGCGAGTTCCCAAGAGTGAAGACCAATATTCTTGAATTCTTTTACGAACATGTGGATGAAGACGACTGGCTCACGGGCCTCGACCTCTATACCTCGGGAAAAGTGGAACAAATCAAAGCCATGCACGGCTTGATTACGGCGCGTATCAGCTCAAACGGCGGACGCGGTGAAGAAACCCGGCTGAAAATTCATCCCAACGGTCATTGCATTCAATGGATCGAATGTACCTGCAAGAAAAATCGAAGCGGCGGCCAGTACTGTGAACACCTGGCATCCTTCATGATTTCCATCGATCGGGAGAAGCCGGAGCTGCTCGCTTCCCTCGATACACGCATGCCCCTGAAGCATCCCGTGGCGGTGCGCCGAAAAAATATCAAAGCCCAGATCGAAGGCGAAAAGCGCGACCGGGGCGAAGGCGCGGCTCAAACGATCCTGAGCCATCTCAAAGGCAACATTCAGAGCGTGCGCCTTCTGGCCAACGGTCCCACCATGAAGGTGCGTCTGGAAATCAAACCGGGCGAGTATACGAACTACCATCTTGAATTGGATGACGCAGCGAAATTTTTGCAGAGCCATCCCAAGCTGACGACGGCCAGTGATGAGGTGAAGCTTCTCAAGGTCTTTAATGTCATGGCCATTCGTGGCACGCGCATCTATCAGGAAGACGATGAAAAGGTCGTGGCCGAGCGCGTGGTCGTGATCCCCCATCCGCCGGCCGCCTTTAGCCGACTCGCGGAAAAGGAACATCCGCATTCCATTTTCCCCGCCAGCCATAAGATGCTCACCCGGATGGAGCCCAAAGGCAAGGATGGGCACTTTGAATTTGTTTCCCTGAAGGCCGGACACAAGTTTCTGGGCAAGGAATATTTTTATTTGCCGGAGCGCGGATTCTGGAAACTGACGGATGGGGATGTCAGCTCGCTCTGGAACGATCTGCCGATCCGCAAGGTTTTCAAGGAGGATGCGTCCGCGAATTTCATTCAGGACAATTTCTTTGAATATATCAACGAAGGCCCGATCTGGCTGGATCAGAATCTTAAGGGTGCCGCCATCGAGGGCGCTCCGCAGCTGAAGGAAATTCGCATTCACAAGGCCGCCGATGGCTGGTTCTTCCTGGACCCACGTTATCAGAGTGGCCAGGAATCGATTTCCATGCTCGATCTGGTGACCCAGTTCAAAAAGAAAAAGCGCAATTACATTCGCCAGGGTGAGAAGTGGATCAAGATCCCGGACTTTGTGAAGGACCATAACTGGGAAACGGATGAGTCCGGCAAATTCCTGAAAGTGAGTTCCCTCGGGCTGATGCGCCTGAAAGCTGCCGTTGGCGATTTCGATCAGTTCGTCGGCTCCAAGAAGGTTTTGAATCAGATCCGCAACCAGCTTGAATTCAAGAACAATATCAAGGTTCCAAGCCTGACTCATACCCGCCTTAAACTGCGGGAATATCAGTTTACCGGCGTGCAGTGGATGTGGTGGCTCTATGAAAACAAGCTGCATGGCCTGCTTGCCGATGAAATGGGTCTTGGGAAAACGCATCAGGCCATGGGTCTGATGTCGGCGATTCAGTCGCGCAAGGAAAAATCGTATTTCATCGTCATCGCCCCGACCACGGTTCTGGATCACTGGGAGGACAAGGTTCTGGCGTTCTGTCCGAACCTCAAGGTTTTCAAGCACCACGGGCCCAAGCGCAGCCAGAATATTAAGAAGATGATGGAAAACCATGATCTGATGATCACCAGCTATGGCGTCCTTCTACGGGATGCCAAGCAGTTGCAGGCGATCACCTGGGATTCCATCATTCTGGATGAAGCTCACTTTGTGAAGAACCAGGATACGGCCACCTACCAGGCGGTTTGTACCCTGACGGGCGATATTCGGATTTGTTTGACCGGTACGCCGATCGAGAATCACCTTGGGGAGATGAAGAACCTCTTCGATTTCCTCGTGCCGGGGTATCTCGGATCGGATGAATACTTCCGCCGGAACTTCATGCAGCCGATTGAAAAGAGTGGGGAGCCCGAGACCGAGCTGGCCCTGCAGAAGCTGATTCACCCCTTCAAGATGCGCCGGAACAAGGCGAATGTCCTTCATGATCTGCCGGAAAAGGTCGAGGATATTCGGCATTGCACGCTATCGAATGATCAGATCAAGATCTATCGCGAGGTGCTGGAGCTGAAGGCGCGGCCGATCCTGGAGACCTTGAAGGATGAGAATGCGCCTGTGCCTTACCTTCACGTGTTTGCAGTTCTGACCCTGCTCAAGCAGGTCTGCGACCATCCTCTGCTGGTTCATCCCGGGAAATTGGATCAGTATGAGAGCGGGAAGTTTGAGGTGCTGAAGGAAATCCTCACCGAGGCTCTGGATAGCGGGCACAAGATCGTGATCTATAGCCAGTACGTGGAGATGATTCGCCTCATCAGCATGTATCTGGAGCAGCAGGCGATTCAACACGCGATCCTGACCGGACAGACCAAGAATCGCGGGAAGGTCATCGAGAGATTCCAGACGGATCCAAACTGCAAGATCTTTGTCGGGTCCTTGCTGGCGGGCGGGATTGGTATTGATTTGACCGCTGCTTCGGTCGTCGTTCATTACGATCGCTGGTGGAATGCGAGCAAGGAAAACCAGGCGACCGACCGGGTTTACCGAATTGGGCAGAACAAGAACGTTCAGGTGCTCAAACTGGTGACGCGCGGGACTTTGGAAGAGAAAATTGATGCCCTGATCAATGTCAAGAAAGAGCTGTTTGAGAAGTTCATGGATCGGGATGAGGAGATCTTCAAGACGTTGACGCGGAGTCAGTTGATCGACCTTCTGCAGTGATCGGCCCCCTTCGGGGGTAACGTGCGTGGGGGGGCAGACCCGGCCCCGCTCGGGTAACGTGCGTGGGGGGGCAGACCCGGCCCCGCTCGGGTAACGTGCGTGGGGGGGCAGACCCGGCCCCGCTCGGGCAACGTGGGGGGGGGCAGACCCGGCCCTGTTCGGGCACGTGTTGGAACCCAACGTGGAGGGCCCCTGCGGGCGTAATGCGTGGGGAGCGGCTTAAGCCAACACCGTATCCACAAAATTCCGAATACGGAACCGCACCATTTCCCGACCAATCAACTCCATGCTTTCCGTCAGAGGTGGCGAGTCCTTGCGGCCCGTCACGATCAGGCGGATGGTCATGAAATAGTCTTTCGGTTTCCAGCCGATCTTTTCCCGATGGGCATTCAGTACATCGTGCAATGGCTTATTCTGCCAATCGTAGAGCTCATCGAGCTGTTCGAGCAGCTGGTACAGCATCGTACGCACGGCATCCTTGTCCTTGCTCGCGGGTAGGACTTCGATATGCTTATAGTCGAGCGCGCCATTGAAGAAGAAGGCGTTGTTGTCGACGAATTGCTCGAATCGTGACATCCGCTCCAGCGCCAGAGGCTTCAAGCGTCGCAGGAAATCCTTGGTGAAGATCTCTTCACGGATATAATGAATGAAAGCGTCCTCATCCATCTTATGCATGTAATGCTGGTTGAGCCAGGTGAGCTTCACCATATCGAAAACGGGACCACCGATCGAAATCTTCTTGAGGTCGAAGACTTCAATCATTTCATTCAACGTAAAGATTTCCCGGTCCTCGCCATAGCTCCAGCCCATGAGGGCGAGGAAGTTCACGATCGCCTCAGGCAGCATCCCCGCGCGGCGGTAATAGGTGAGCGACACCGGATTTTTCCGTTTGGAAATCTTCGACCGATCCGAATTCCGGAGCAGCGGCAGGTGACAGAACACAGGCTCCTCCCAGCCGAAGGCCCGATACAGAAGAGCATGCTTGGGTGTCGAGGAAATCCACTCCTCGGCCCGGATCACATGCGTGATCTTCATCAGATGATCATCGACCACGTTGGCGAGGTGATAGGTGGGAAACCCATCAGTTTTCATCAGCACCTGATCGTCGATCCGCTCATTGTCGAATTGCAGCTCATCACGCAACAGATCCATAAATCGCGTGACGCCATCCGTCGGCACCCGCAGACGAATCACATGCGGTGTGCCGGCTGCCTTTTGCTTCGCGACTTCATCCGGGCTCAGATTGCGACAATGTCCGTCGTAGCGGGTGGTGAGATTCTGTGCCTTTTGCTCCGCACGCACCCTGTCCAGACGCTCGGCTGTACAGAAGCAGGGATAGGCATGACCGGAGTCCACCAGCTTTTGTGTATATTCCCGGTAGATGTCGAGCCGTTCAGACTGCCGATACGGACCATAGGGCCCACCGCAATCAGGTCCCTCATCCCAGTTGAGGCCAAGCCACTTCAGTGATGAAAAAATCTGCTCCTCGCTCGACGCCCGCGCGCGGGTCTGGTCGGTGTCCTCGATCCGCAAAATAAATTTTCCACCGTGTTTTTTGGCGAAAACATAGTTAAATAGGGCGGTGTAGGCGGTGCCTACATGCGGATCACCAGTGGGGGACGGAGCGATGCGAACGCGAATCTCACGACTCATGATGAATTTCCTTCATACAACTTGAAACTGGAGAGGAGATTCTTTATACAGGACTCTCCCCCGTCAAGGGTGCTGGAGACAGCAAAAGTTATAGTGGGCTGAACGTTTGTCCGCAACCTTTGTTTAGGTCTCTATCGTCTTGAATACCTTTAAAATTTGGCGGTACTCGATGGAAGAAAAAACTGCCCCCCAGAGTGGCAAAGAACGATTTGGACGTCTCTTCATTAACGACGTCGACAAAATCGACTGTGCAATCTTTGACCCTTCGGTCGGTGTGGTCGGTCAGTCCTGGTATGTGGACATTACGGTGTCCGGGCAGCTGGACTCCAATGGCTTTGTTTATGATTTCAGCCATTTGAAGAAACTGGTGAAACAGGTCCTCAAGGCCTCGCTCGACCATACTCTTATTATTCCGGTGCAGTCCAAGCTGGTGCATTACCAGGATACGGACCGCGGGGAACTTTGGCGTCTCCAGGCCAAGAGTCGTCTGACGGGTGTCAACTCGGAGTGGAGTTATCTCTGCCCCAAGGGTGCCGTTTACCCTATCCGGTCCGTGCAGGTGACCCGCGAAATCGTGGAGCAGGAATGTTCACGCCTCGTGCGCCATCGTCTGCCCGAGGAAATCCACTCCGTGGAAATCCATCTGCGCAAAGAGGAGGAGCGGGCGGGTCAGTCCTTCTTCCGCTATAGCCATGGCATTACCGGCCACGAAGGTCTTTGCCAAAGACTCTTCCACGGTCATCGCAGCCGAATCGAAGTCTATGTCGCCGACGAACGCCGTCACGATCTGGAGCAGTGGCTGGCCCACGAAGTGCTTGGTTCCATCGTGCACATCGCTTCGATGTCCCAGCTCGTGAATCCAGCGGCCGATCTGCGCCCTGGTGTGCGTTCGGAAAATCAAACCCCGCTGACCATCGCTTATGTCGCATCCAAGGGTCGTTACGAAGCCACGGTTCCCGCCAACCGCGTTTTCCTGGTCGAATGCGAAACCAGCATTGAATCGATTACCCAGGAATTGGCCCGCTTGATCGGAAGCGAAGGCGTGGATCTGGGTGCCCCGATCAAAGTGAAATGCTTTGAAGGCATCGGCAAAGGCGCGGTCGCCGAATTGTAAAAGGTCAGGCTGGTGGGTGATAGTAAGCGCGCACCAGCTCCGTCCACTTCCTCTTCAAACTCTCCACGCCCACACTCAAAAACGATTCCGGATGAAACTGCACGCCGATGACCGGCTGCCGGCCTGTAAAATCTTCCAGTGCCTCGATTTCCTGATCCGCATTCCAGGCTGTGGCCAGCGTACCCGGCAGATCCTTGACCACCAGGGAATTGTACCGGGCGACCTGGGCATCGGCCGGCAGTTCGTTTAAAAATTGGGAATGACCTGCGATATCAATCCTCTGAGCCGAACCATGAAAGGGATGCCGGGCCCGCGCGATGCATCCGCCCAAAGCCAAACCCAGACACTGATGCCCGAGGCAAATGCCAAAAATCGGCACTTTACCCAACTGTTCCCGCACGATGCTCATGGTTTCCGGAAGCACCAAAGGATCCTTGGGTCCCGGGGAAAGGACGAGGGGCATGGGCTGCGCGCGCAATGCCTCAGCCACGCCCGGGGTGTCATAAGCTTTGTAAACCAGCTCCAGCCCGGTGTCAGAAAACAGCCAGTCTATAAGATTGAAGCTAAAGCTGTCATAATGATCGAGGAAACACACCTGCATGGCGAGGTCCTTGTGATTCGCAAAATATTGACTGGCGCGCTTGCTCTGGTCGCCCTGCCTCTTGCGGCGGCGGCCCTCGACCGTCCCGCGTATTATGACGAAGGCTGGCTGAAAATCAACCAATACAGCCCCGTGGAAGGCTTTGAGTCCCATGGCTCGTATGGCTGGCATCTGGGTGTAGGCGCCATTCAAACAGCAGGAGCCCAGGACAAGGCTGAGAATTTACCGAGCCGGACCGCTCCGACCCAGGTTCCAAGGCTTTTCCTGACCCATGGCACGCCCTGGCCTCTCGATTTTGGAGTGAGCTTCGCGCGCCTGGATGAGGGCAAGGGACGACAATTGGGAGGCCATCTGCAGTGGACGCTCTTTGAAGGTTTTCAAAAGCCCGCCCTCGCCATTCGTGTTTCACGCATGCAGACGGATGGGCTGAGTGGTCTGGAGCTTTTACAAACGGACAGTGCGATGCTGGGCCTGAGTTATGGATTTCTGCGGTATTTCAACTTCGCCTTTGGAATCGGACAGCAGCGTCATCGACTGGATATTAGACCCGTGGATGAAAACAATGCGTTTGGTCTGAGTGCCGGCTGGCGCGAACAGATTGAGAAAACCGAGAGCGTCTGGACGCTCTGCCTGAAAACTCATCTGTTCACACCCTTTGCCAGCCTTGGCATCGAGCGTGTCTACACGCACCCCCGGCAGGCCCTGACGATCGTAAAATTATCCTACATGCTCTAGACACTCATCGGCACCTGACGCCATTCGTCGACCTCGCGTGGGCTGTCCACTTCGATCTGGGGCAGCGGGACCTCCATCGGCACCGCACCCAGCTCGAACAAACGCTTCGTGACCGCTTCCATGTGTTCAAAGAAGACCACGATCGTTTCCCCTGGAATCATCGCGTCCAGTGCGAATTCAAGAGCCTGCAGCTCATCAAGCATGATGCGACAGTCCTTTTCCGGTGCCACACGCCTGACCGCCCGCAGCAAAATTTCAGCCACATGTCCGGGTTCCCGTCCACGACGATCCTGATCCTCGCGCAGAATCAAGCGGTCGAATTCCCGACCTGCGGCTTCACCTGATTGTTCGATCAGGGAATTGATGCGGTCGCCCGGCACGCCCACAATACCCGTCAGGCGACTGCACCCATGCCGCGCGGCACGACCCAGGGCCGTGATGGCCGCTGGATTATGCCCGAAATCAAGCAGTACCTGCCCGGTCCCGATTCGAAAGCAGTTCATACGTCCAGGATTGTCACGATCGCTCCGGAATTCGCGCAGGGCACTGGCGATCACGTCGCGTTCCACTCCCTGGCTGCGGGCAACGGCAATGGCGGCCAGCACATTTTCCACCTGGAAGCCGGCCCTCCCGCCCCAGGTGCAGGGCAGATCGGCGAGAGCCACCAGACGGGCTTCATCCAATCCCGGGCCGCGGGCTTCGATGACCCAATTATGTTTGACATAATAGGCCGTTCCTCCCTGCCGCAAGTGTTGGCGAATCACGGGATTGGCGGCATCGAGCGCAAAGTACACCAAAGAACGCGGAATTTTTTGAAAGCGAGGGTGATCCTGAATTCGGATCAGATAAGGGTCCGCAGCATTCAGGACCACAGTCCCGCCGGCCTTCACGCGATCGGCAATCAGGGATTTGACATGAAGGATGTCCTCCTCGTCCTCGATGCCGTCCTGCCCAAAATGATCGCACTGGATATTGGTGATCACACCGACATCCGACCAGTCATAGGCCAGGCCTTCACGCATCAGGCCACCGCGGGCGCATTCCAAAACCGCAAGGTCCACGGTGGGATCCGACAGAACAGAACGAGCCGAGTGAGGGCCGGTGGTATCACCGCTCGCAATCTTGTCGTTGCCGATCCAGATGCCGCCCGTGGTCGTGCGTCCCACATTCAGACCCTGCTTGCAAAAGATCTGGGAAATCATGCGGCTCGTGGTGGTTTTGCCATTGGTGCCTGTCACAGCAATAATTGGGATGCGGCCCTGATGTCCCTCGGGAAACATCATGGCAACGATCGCCTGGCCGACGTCGCGTGACTTGCCCTCACTGGGAAAGAGATGCATGCGAATTCCGGGCGCCGCATTTATTTCAATGATCCCATTCTGTGCTGTCAGAGGCTGACTGATATCATCCGCAATCAGATCGATGCCACAGATATCAAGGCCAATGGTCGCAGCGGCTCGTTCGCAAATGCGCCGGGTTTGAGGATGGACCTCATCGGTGACATCACGGGCCGTGCCGCCTGTGGACAGATTATGGCTGTCCCGCATCCAGACCAGGGATCCGACCGCCGGTATGGAATCGAGTTCATAACCCTGCCGCTGCAGACAGTTGAGGGCGATCGCATCACAGATGATCTGAGTCAAAGGTTTTTCGTGCCCTTCCCCACGCAGCGGATTTTGGTTTTCGATGACCACCAGTTCCGCCACGGTATGCACGCCATCGCCGAAGACGCGGGGCGGCAGACGCTGGCTGGCCGCAACCATCTTCCCATTGATCACGAGAACCCGATAGTCATGGCCCTGAAACATTTCCTCAATCACCACGGCGGAAGCGTAATCACTGGCCGCTGTAAAGGCCTTGATCAATTCCTCGGGTGTCCGGACCTGGAGCGAAACACCCTTGCCCTGCCGCCCATCCAAAGGTTTCACGACCAAAGGACTCGTGAATTCCTTCAAGGTCTGAAGCGCCTCGTGAACCGTGCGCACCACCGTTCCTGAAGGAACGGGGAGATGCGCGTCACGCAGAAATTTTTTGGTCAGGGCTTTGTCGCAGGCGATGTCCACTGCAATCGCCCGGGTACTCCAACCCTCTGTGGCCTGGACGTATTGCCGATGCCGGCCATAACCCAGCTGCAGAAGATTGCCGTCATTGAGTCTTTGCACCGGAATGCCACGACGTTTGGCGGCATTCGCTATGGCCTGCGTGCTGGGACCCAGAGCGTAATCCTTCACGATCGCCTGGCCTTCCTGAAATTTTTCCTCGAGGGAATAACGTTCGCCCTGCAGAAGAGCCTGGACCAGGTCCACGGCCGTGCGCAGGAGAAATTCGGAAAGCTCCTCGATTTCACATTCAATCACGACCCGATAGACACCGGGCTCACCGGCATAAACTGTCTTTCCATAGGAGGCCTCACGACCTGCAGGTCCGGACAGTTCCAGAGCCACATGCTCGATAATATGACCGAAGTAAGTGCCTTCCTGGAGGCGTTCCACAAAACCACCGGGATGACCACGCGAACATCGATGACTATGGAGACCGGGCAGCAGCGCCAGCAAACGTTCATTGAACCCGGGACAATCCTTGCTTTCCACGTCAGTAAAGGGGCCAAGGTCCAGCTTCATGGTCATGACGGGACGATGAGTAAAAACGTTCGGACCCCGTATGGGGAGAACCTTCAGGATATTCATAGATCTTCCTTAGACGATTCAGTTTGTTTTGCGGGGAATACGATCCCTTAGATTAAAGCCGTAACCTGGGGTCAGAATGTGGAGCTTTACGTTACAAATGGCCAGATGCTCGTGCTGGTCCAAAAGATGGACATTCGTATCTGTCACATCCGCAGCATCGATCACCGTGACCGAACCTGTGCCGATAACTTCAAATTCATGGCCGTGTACGACCAATGCTGTATTTTCATCAATACCGATTCCAAGATGGTGTGGGTATTCAGCGATTGCCGACAGCAGGCGATTGATCCGCCCCCGCTGTGCAAAATGCTGATCGATCAGCACCCCTGGAAGAAATTCCAAACCGGCTCCCAGTCGAACCATCCCGACCCTTGCCGTGTCATGGGCTGAGCCCTCGATAATCATGGTGGTGGACATCATGGAGGCGCCGGCGCTGGTTCCCGCCAGCACCAAACCATCTTCATGCCTAGCATGCAGAAGGGCATCAACGCGTGTGCCTCCCAGCAGCGAAGTGATTCGAAACTGATCCCCACCCGTAAAGAAAACACCGGAAGCGGACTCGATCGCTGCCAGGCTCTTCTCATGCTGAGCCTCCTCACGCGATTCGATATGAACGCATTGAACCTGATCCTCTCCGGAGTCACCCATGAGCTTTCGAAAAATCTGTGTATAATCTTCACCCACCTCGTAAGGGTGCTCGGTCGCAACAGTCATGATGACGATACGCGCGGCATCACCGCCTGCGAGGCGTATGAATTCCTTAAGGATGACCTGTTCACCCTTCTTGTCTTCAGCACCTCCGATAACCAGAAGCGGACCTGTGTTTTGTGCAAGCATATTCGACCTTCCAGACCCTCGATGATGGGGTGCAGTTTGTGCAGGAATGCAATGAGTTTGCCAGGCGAATGCTGCCCGTTTCCTTGCAATCAAAACCACGTGTGTTCGAGTCCACTGAGTCCTTTGTGGATGACTACAGGAGGCTACTGAATCGTTGTTCTGTCTATGGCTCCTGACATGAAGGGAATTTCCTCTACATAAGGAAAGTGTCGGCAGCGTTTTGGACTGTATCTTGAATGCGGGAGGGGTCAGCAGACTCTTATCAATTTTGGAGGATTAAATATGACCGAGTTGAATCCACAGGAGACCCCACGTGGGTCTCTCACGGCCACATCACAAAGTTCCACCGACATCCCCACCCATCTGCGTCCGGATTCCTCTGAGGACATGATTCCGCAGCCCCTGAATTCCCAGGGGATCCTGGGCGATCAATCCCTGGCGGCTGGTGAGGCCGAGACAGAGGACTTTGACGTAGCCACATCCGTGGGCGCCTCCATTAATGAAAGCATGATGATGCCCCGTGAAACTTTGGCAGCTGAACAGAGCGATCTGCGGCAAACCGCGAGCCTCAGCCAGCAGGACGACGACATGATGGCATCTGAAGAAACGATGTGGCAGAAACAGGTGAAGGTCGTGGATCAAAAGATCCGCCAGAACCCTTATGCTTACATCGCGGGAGCCCTGGGTTTGGGTCTCATGTTAGGCCGAAGCATGAGTTCCGGCCGCAGTCATTCCGTTTGAATGGAAAGCCGGAATGGACCGCGGTGAGGCCGCGGTCCTTTGGAATCAGGCACCCCCGTGAGTGGCGGCCATATCCGAATCTTCATTGGCTGCGGAGGCGATGATTTCATCCACTCCGACATTTTCCTGAACGCGCTTCTTGGCTTCCATGAAATCCTGTGACATCGCCACGAGGACCTCCTCGCTGCTGTTTTTCTTGATCAAGGGGAAGACCTTGTTTTCCTCTTCATCCACGTGATGTTTCACCAGCTGCTGCAGGTCATCGATCTTATCCAGGAAGGCCTCGCGATCATCGTCGAGCACATCGGTGATTTCATCGAGCAGTGTGCGAATATCCTCATGTTCCTGCCGGGCATCGATCATCTGCTGCTTCATGTCGCTGAGGTTTTGGAAGCGACTGTAGACGGTTTCCTCTTCCGCGATGGAGTGGGCGGTGAGGTCCGCTTTCAGCTGATGGAAAATACCAGCGTCTTTCTGTGGGTCTGCGTTGTCCGTGATCTCCCGAAAGAGGACCTCCACCTTGCGATGATCCATGGTCAGAATCGGCAGAACACTCATTTCATCCGCGGGCTTGGCGACCTTGCTGATGACCATGCCGGCCACCGTGGAAACGGCATCCCTGGCACGTCCGAAGATACCTGTGACAGGCGGTTTGCCAGTGATCCATTCCACACCGGCGGTTTCCATCAATTTGGTCAATTCCGTGACATGACGTGTGAACGTCGCATAAACGCCATCAAAGGCACCCAGCGCGATCTTGATATCAAGATCAGTGGCCTGGACGGACTTGTGCACAAGGTGGCTGCACATCATCTGGTTCTGTTTCAGAAGGATATAGGCGCCGAGCTTTTCCAAGGGAATCGCCGCTTCATTCGTCACAATGTCGCTGACGACATCAGACAGTTGAACCGCGGCATAGCGTGGTTCCACCCGGATTCCATAGCTGCCGATGACGGTTTCCAGCATGCGAAGGTTTTTGTCATCCTCTTCCGCCATGGTACGGAGGCTTTCATGGGCTTCTGCGTCCATGAGGTTCAAGGCTTCGTTGCAGGACAATATCGTCTTTTGCCGATGCAGGATGTCAGCTAATTCAAAACCTATAGCTTCCCGCATATCCTGTTCTGAGATTTGCATATTTGATTCCTCGCGTCTGATTGTCAAAAGTTGAAAGTCCAGTCCTCTCACACTCCTTAACATCGCCGACTCCATCCTCAAATGGAATAGCAGAATTTTCCCCACAGCTTTTGCTTAATTTTATGCTGAAGGGAAAAGGATTCATGGCTTTGGAGAACAAATTGCAAGCTTCGTCCGTTACACTGAAGGAAGGAGATCCTTATGAAACGTTTCCTTAAAATTCCACTCATGACAGGTTCCTTGCTTTTGGCGTTAACACAACCGTCACTGGCTCAAACCAGCGGCAAGGACACCGAAGCACCACAGGGCGCAGGAACCCGCACCCCAGCCGGTACGGGAACAGCGACAGGAACTGACACCAATACCAACAGGGGCACCAACCGCGATACCGCAACAGGAACCAGTGTCGGGAACCACTCGGATACAAGTGGTGGCACCACGAACACGGGCAACCGGCAGGACACGACGCGATCCGCCCGTCAATGCGCGGACAACGAAAATTACGTCCGGCAGGGGGATCGGATGGTCTGCGTTCCACGGGCCTCATCGGATCATGAGAATTCCACCGGAACAGGCCAGGACACCATCCGTCCGGAAAGCCCAGGCACGGACAATCCTTGAAACAGGCTCATCATCCCTCGCTCCGGCGAGGGATTCCCTTCCTTTCTTTTCAGGTTCTGTTTAAACTGAAGGCGTTGCAAACCAGACAACTCACGTCGGGAATGGTTCCGCCTCATGCCGTTTTTGAAAGAAACTCTCTTCACAATGCTTCTGGCCAGCACGTCTTCCTTGCCTCTTGGGCAGAACATGGAGACGATCAGCGCGTTTCTTTTGGATCGAAAATTCAAGACCGATGCGCTGGGCGAAGGACCCGGCTCAGCGGACAGCGATCCCCTCCACCGCTTGGATGCTTTTGATTGCACCACCTATGTGGAAACGGTCTGGGCCATGCATCGCACGCGACCCGGAGAGGATTGGACGCGAACGCTGCAGGACCTGCGCTATCGCGAAGGCCAGGTGCATTTCACCGAGCGCCTGCATTTTATTTCAGTGGATTGGCTGCCTTATCATCAAAAAAGAGGTCGCGCGCAGGAGGTGACGGCGGCCCTGGGACTGCCTCTGAAGGAGTCCAGGACTCTGATTGATCGACGCGGCTGGTATCAAAAAAAGCACCCGACTCATCTTCTGGATTTTCTGAGCCGTTTTCCCAAGGTTCAACCTGAATGGGCCACGGTGAAGTATCTGACGTTTGGAGCGCTGCTGGACAGTGCGGGCGGTCTGGAGAAACTGCGGGCGGAGTTAAGGAAGGGACCCTTGCTGGCGAACTTCGTGCGACCGAACTTTGATACGGTGGCGGCGCTCGGGACGGCGATTGATATTTCCCATCAGGGATTTTTGCTCCTGCAGGATGGGAAGATCATTCTGCGGCATGCCTCACTCAGCCTGCTCAAGGTGGGGGATGAGGACTTCATGGATTACATGACGTTCTATCGTCATCACCCCACCCTTAAGGGTCTGCAGCTCGTTCGTTTACTTTAGTTCCAAAACCTTGTGCAGATAATCAAAGATCACCTTGGCGATCCCTTCCCCGCTTCCACTTTTGCGCAGGCGTTCCTGTATGGCAGGCGCTTCCGCCCGGGTTTTTTCGATGGCCGCCCGCAGCGTGTCCGGCGTCAAGTCCGTTTCCCGCAGGACCTGAGCCCAGCCCTGAGCGGCAAAGGATTTGGCGTTGTCCACCTGATCCCCACGGCTGGCGATTTCCAGCGGGATGAGCAGCATGGGTTTGGCCAGGGCTTTGAGTTCAAACAGGGAATTGGCCCCGGCGCGGGTGACCACGAGGTCGGCGAGAGCAAACAGATGTTCAAGGCCCTCGTTCACATATTCAAAAGGCGCATAGGAAGGATGTTTGAAGTCGATGGCCTTGCCTTTTCCGGTCAGATGAATGATCTGCCAGGTGGTCACCAGTTCCGGCAGAAGGGTGCGCAAGGCAGCGTTGATGCGCTCCGCTCCGGAACTTCCACCCATCACCAGCAGGGTGGGACGGGTCGCATCAAATCCACACAGGCGGGCGCCCTGTTCACGATCGCCACGCAGGAGTTGTTCGCGCACGGGAATGCCGGCTGCCACCGACCGCACACCGGTCAGATATTTTTCAGTTTCCGGAAAGCAGTAGAAGATCAGACGGCAGAAGGGTTTGATCAGACGATTGGCCAGACCCGGGGTCAGGTCGGATTCATGCGATACGACCGGAATCCTGAGAACCCACGCGGCCAGGGCCACGGGCACACTGACAAAGCCGCCCTTGCTGAACACCAGATCCGGGCGCTTGCGAAAGAGCAGAAAGAGAGCCTGAAAAATGCCGATGACCAGCCGGAAGATATCGACGAAATTTTCCACTGAAAAATAGCGCCGCAGTTTGCCGGTCTGGATCGTATAAAAAGTAAGGCCGGCCTTCGTTGCCAGTTCCTTTTCAATGCCGCGGGAGCCGATGTAAAAAACCTCCCAACCGAGCTTGCGGTACTGTGGGAGCAGGGCGATATGCGGCATGACATGACCGGCTGTGCCACCACCTGTCAGCGCGACTTTTACCATGGGATCCTTCCTTTTCAAGGGAGCTGTAAGAGTGTTGGGATTTGGCGTTCCAAAGGATAAGCCTCTTCAATCGAGCGACACATCATCCGCCGATCCATGATCACAGGACGAAAACGCGGCAGGCGCTGCCCTAGAAATTGCAGGACCTTTTCATCCCAGGGATCCAGCATGCAGACCTGAAACGTTCCATCATCATCGCGATAGGGAATGAAGCACTTGTATTCCTGAGCCTCGGGCCAGGAGATCATGGCCAAAGCTTCGGTGTCGACATCCGAGGCATCAAAACTATAAAGCCGATCGAGTTTGAACACTTCAGCGATGGCATCCGCCAGGCTATGTTCGGCCATGATATGCGTTTCGAGCAGAGCCTCGTAGGTCGTGACCTTCCATTTTTCCGCGTAAATGCCGAGCATCCGCACATTGGTGGAGGTGATATAGCCGGCATCTTCCAGAGCTTCGAGCAGTTTCAATGTCACTCCTCCTCTTTCGGTGTCCAGCGGCATTCGATTCCCGGCAAATTTTCCGCCGTTAACACCACACTGGCATCCTTGTGGCTTTGCAGCTGCACCGATTCCTGCCGCAGGCCCCAGTAGACGTCCCAGGTCGCCGTCGCCTGCCAGGTCCAGGGCAGCGAGCCGCCATGTTTGGCAATGCGCACCTTGGTCAGGCGTTCCTTGTCCTGAATCGTGAGCTGGAGACTATCAGTATCCGTCGTATAGGATACCACCTGGCGTAACCAACTGCGTGGCAAATGTCCGGAGAAAAAACAGGGAAATTCATCGGGCTTGAGTCCGAGCTTTTGCCCTTTATAACGCAGAAAACCATCCTTGCTAATGGACACGTCGTCCAGCCACGGCCCCCCGCGTCCGGTCGTTTCGAAAGTCTGCTTCTGTTTATTGAATTGAATCTGAAACAGGGTCTGCCCGAACGGTGAGTAACTCGCCAGGCCCCAGTCGCCGCTGGATTTCGCGGCCCACTCCAGGTCGGCGGCCTCCAGCATCTGGCCGTCCCGGTTCACCTGAAAGGACAGGGCCCCGTTGGTGCTGGCGCACTCGACAAAAATCGCGCTGGCGTAGGCTGGCAGCTGGACATCACGGTAGCTCGGCAGGGTCGTGGCACAGGATGGAACGAGCAGGAGCAAGGCCCCTGCGGCCGCACGGCTATGAAATCTTCTTTTTGACACGTTCATACTTTTCCTGAATGCGAAGGCGATCCTTGTCTTCCATTTTGGCTTTGGACGCCTTGCCATAGATTTCCAGGGCTTTGTTCATGTCGCCAAGGACCTCATAGGTATCACCCAGATGCTCGAGCACCACGGCCTCATCCGGCACCAACTCGTTGGCCCGCAGAAGGACGTCCAGAGCCTTCTTGTAATGCCCCTGCTGAAAATAGATCCAGCCCAGGGAGTCCAGATAATAGCCGTCCTCCGGTTTGATTTCGAGCGCTTTCTTGACGTGGAATTCAGCTTCCTCAAGGTTGATGCCTTTTTCTGCATAAAGGTAGCCGAGGTAATTGTGCGCGGCCGCATGGTCCGGCTCCTTGCTGATCACCTGTTTGAGCGTTTCCACGCAATCATCAAATTCCTCCGTCTTCTCGAGATTCACAGCCTTGAGAAAAAGCAGGTCAACGCGTTCAGGATATTTTTGAAATCCTTCATCGAGCAGCTTGATGGCTTCCGCATAGCGCTGCCGATTGCCAAGGATGTTGGCGCCCAGGGGATAGAAGTCCACCGAACGATCCACCTGGGTGTCGATCACTTCGCGAACCACAGCCAAAGCCTCTTCCGTTTGCCCGGCCCGGCGATGCAGTTCAATCATGCGATAACGGGAGTGCACGTAAAATTCCGAGCTGGAGTCAAAACCCTGATAGGTTTTGAGAGCCCGTTCATACTGCTGCGTGCGTTCCTGGCCAAGACCTGACATATAAAGGATGCGTTCCGCCTGCGGGTTGCGCTGAGCCAATTCATCAAGCAGTTCGGAAGCTTCCTTGAATCTTTGCATTTCCCAAAAGATGAAAGCCATCTGCAGACGGATGCCCGGCACTTCACGCTTGGCCTCTTTCTCCGCTTTTTGCAGCATCTTCAGAGCATCATCGAGGGAACCGATCAGCTTGTAGTGACCAACCATCCGGGCGATCAGATCATCATTGGTGGGATCGAGCCGCAGCACCGCTTCATAGAGTCCAATGGCCTTTTTTGAATCCCCATTGACATCAAGGACCACCGCATAAAGATGCACGCGTTCCGGATCGTTGCCATCCAGTTCATAAGCACGTCGGGCGGGTTCCAGCGCCTCCTTTTTTTGTTTCAAGGTCAGATAAATTCGCGCGAGCTGCATCCAGCCATCCGCAAATTCCGGAGTATTGCGCAGCATTTCCTTGGCGATCGGGACCGCTTCCTTGTATTTCTGCTGAGCCTGAAGAAGCTGCAGAAGCACGACATAGGCTTCCACCTGATGCGGCGTGTATTTGGTGGCGAGACGGATGTGCTGTTCAGCCTTTTCAAATTGTCCCGCGGCCGAGAGCAGACGACCATAAAGCAGCTGAATTTCGCCATCACTCGGATAGAGCAGTACCATTTTCCTGGCCAGATGCAGTCCGCTCTCGACGTCTTCATTCGCTTTGGCCTCAATCAGCTTGGAGGCCAAAAACGGATTGGGGTCAAGATTATAGGCGTTTTCCAGGAATTTGCGGGCTTTTCCCATATTGCGGTTCAACGCTTCATATTCCCCGGTCAGGTAGTAAAATGAAGCATTCGCCTTGCGCCTTGTGGGGGACCAGAGGTCCATGGGAACCTTATCATCCTCCATGCCTCCCGGCCGAATTTCGGAATCGTGGCGCGACAGGTCTTTTGCGGCATGGGTCTGCTGGCAGGAGGTCAGGAGCTGAATGCCTGGCAAAAACAGCCAAAACACCAGCAAGCCCTTATTCTTGGCCATAAGTCTCCCTTTGTTTGCGAAGGATCGGTATATACCATTATAAGGGCAGGCGGCCGGAAGCGGACCAGGAAAAAAGAGAAAAACGGGAGGAGGCGAGGCAGGGCCTTGATCAGACGCCAGCCGGACTTTCAGAAAGACTTAAAGAGAAGCCGAATTCAGAGCCCGAACTGATCAGGGACTCAGGAATCTTTTCCGTCACGTCGTAGAAGATGCGAAGCAGCGAGAGACCATGCGCAGGCGCTGTTTGCCCCGCCTGCCGTCGATCCTGAGCTGAAAGGATGGTTTTGATATCATCGGGCTTCAGCTTGCCAAGACCAACTTTAACCAGTGTTCCCACCAGACTGCGCACCATCTGCTTCAGAAAACCGTCACCCAGGATGTAAAATTCCAAAAGCGGACCACGCTGCACCCAGCGCACATCGAGTATCGTGCGATCATAAGTGACAACACTCGCATCGCTCGCGCAGAAACTGCGAAAATCATGGGTGCCGAGGAGATTCCGGGCCGCCTCTTCCAAAGCCGCAAGATCGAGCGCGTGATGCATCGACCAGACATAAGGCCGGGTAAAAGGATTTTGCGGCGTTCCGAGCCAGATGCGATAACGATAGACCTTGCTTTTTGCCGAGAGGATCGGATGAAAATCAGTGGCCCAGGGCCGGAGTTCCAATACGCCGATGGTCGGGGGCACGAGGGCCTGAAGCGAGCGCAGAACCAGCTCGCAGTTGATCGGTTCACGACTGCGAAAGGTCGCAACCTGATGTTCGGCATGAACGCCCGTATCCGTGCGGGATGCGCCCATCACCCGCAGCTCCTGCCTGAGAGCCGTGCGCAGGGCCTTTTCCAGGACGTCCTGAACAGTCTGCCCACTGGGCTGGCTTTGCCAGCCTTGAAAGGCACTCCCGATGTAGGCGAGGTCCATGCGATAGGTGAAGAATGGGGCGAGGGACCCGCTTTCAGCGGAGTCCTTCGAAGCTAAAGGCGATTCCATAATTCTTTCTGTCGAAATTGCCGAACTTGTCGCTCGTGGTCGTGATATTCTCGGCGAAAAGGCTGAGGTAATAACGGTCGATGCCCAGCGAGCGCAGCGACTTATCCGAACGTGAATCCAGGCCGGTCAAACTAAAGGAAGCCATGACGCCTGTGACCAGCCCCTCATTCCAGCCGGAGTTCGTGTAGGTCGAGGCGCTGCTTGTCTTGGCTGTGGAAGGCAGATCGGGCTCGACCGTTTCCTGCACGTAAAGGTATTCCATCCCCATCCAGCCACGGAAGACAACCCAACGTTTTTTGAAAGGTGAAATCGCGATCTCCGCGGAGAGCTGCGTGGGAATAAGCGTCAGCCCAAGCTTTTGGTTATTGTCCTTGCGCTCCGTTTCAAGATCGCGGCTGACCGGAAGTTCGGCCGGGCGGTCCGCCAGCGGATGACCTTCGGCATGATAGTAGCCGACACGTCCCACGAGACCGATGTCCACGAAATAACTGAAAAGGTAGTAACCGCCGTAGAAATAAGGCGCGACCTTTTCCTTGCCATACAGATATTCGTAGTGATTGTACTTGCCGATGCTTTCCGGCCGAAAGGCACCAAAACCAAAGGTGGCCCCGGGACGGCGCCGGCCTTCGACCAGGCTGAAACTGGATTCTTCCGCTGGTGCGGGTTCAGCCGGGGGTGGCGGCGGTTCAGGGACCTCCTGCGTCACGACCGGAGGACGGGCCGGAGCCGGTATGGGAGGCAATGGCTCGGGCTGAGCGGGTTCAACCGGATCATCGCTGTCGTCGATGATGGAGGATTCGGGAATCTCGGGCTCCGGCGGAGGCGGGTTGCCAAGTTCCGCATCATCATCCTGAGCTTGGAGCTGCGGCGCCAATGCATTCAGAGCCAGCAGGGCCAGCAGGCAGATCTTTCGCATGGGTCCTCGTTCACTTAAGGTTCAATGGAACCTTGTTCATCCTGTTCAAAGATATCGTCGTCATCGACAATTTTGGTCCACCCGAAGATCCACTCCAAAGGACCACTCAGGGCATAACCAAAGAAAATCAGAAAACCAAACATCTCGGGTTGCGTTGCAATCAAAGCGACCATGGCCACGGCCAATACCAGGAGTCTGAATGGTTTTATCCCACGGATGTTAAGGGTTTTATGAGATCGATAGGGAATGTTGGTGACCATGGCCATGGCCAGCAAAAGGCCGGTGATGGCAAAGAACCACTGACGGAACACGGAGTTCTGGATCAGGCTTTCAATCCAGAAAAGCACGAGAAAATCACTGGGCTTGGTTTCAAATTCCATCCAAAGCGCCACAAAACAGGCCACCACGCCCGCCGCCATCGGAATCGGCAGACCGGTAAAATCACCCGAGGCCTTGCCGATGGAGCTTTGAACATTGAAACGGGCGAGACGCAGGGCCCCGCAGGCGAGGAACATGAAACACACGATCCAACCGAGGCGCCCGGCTTCCGAGAGACCCGCCTTATACATCAGCAGAGCCGGAGCCGCACCGAATGAAATCAAATCGCAGAGCGAATCGTACTGCACACCGAATTCACTCGTGCTGTTGGTGATGCGCGCCACACGACCATCGAGGACATCGAAGATGGCAGCCAGAAGAATGGCACCGGAAGCCCAGAGGAAATTGCCCTGCAGCCCTTTGACAATCGAAAAGAAACCGAAGAACAGATTGCCCGTGGTGATCAGATTCGGGAGGATATAAATCGCTCCCCCCAGTTTGCGCTTGGCGCCAAGAGTTTTCATAGGCCTACCTATCAGACGAAAATTCACGAGTCGACCGAGTTGATCCATTCCGGTTCCCCTCAAGCTTTTTTTTCAGCCTTCTCTTCCGGAGCTGACTTACGTAAATACTGCGGCATCGGTAAAACATCGCTCAGCCGGCGCGAATTTGCAATGAAGTCCTGGAGCATGGCGTTGAGCATTTCATAAGCCCGGGCCTCAATGGGCGAGCCATGAATAAGAATACCCGTACGACGCCCCAAGTCATTCAAACGTGGCCAATCTCCCAGACAGCCGACGCGTGCCGCACCTGGCTCCGTCAGGGAACGTGGCTCCTGTCCCGGCACTTCGAGACTGATGCGCTCCAATTCCAGATTGACCACGCCCACTTCCGACCTTGTGGCGAAGTATCCGTGAGTGGCGGTGGCCGGCAGCATCCAGGTATTGGCCTCCAGGGCCACGCGTGCAAAGCAACCCAGGGCCGAACTTGCGTAAAGTCCCAGGTGTGGATTGGCGCGATGAAGGCCATAGACAAAGGCCAGACCGATTTTAATCCCCGTGAAGGAACCCGGGCCGGTTCCGACGATGATGCCTTCAATTTGATTCCAGCTTTTGTGTTGCCGGGTCAAAAGGTCCTGGACCAGACGTGGCAGGTCCGCGGCGGCTTCCTGGGGATTATTTCTGATCTCCGCATCCAAAAGACGACCGCTGCCGGCATCAGCAAGAGCCAGGAGTGGTCCTTTCAGACTGGTGTCAAGCAAAAGAGTGAGCACGGACGCTGTCCTTAAAACATGGAACTGACGCCTTTGAGCATCGATGCCCAAAAGCGACCGAGATCATTGTAGGTCGCAATCACGACCAAAGCCAGCACCATCATAAAGCCCAGCTTCTGATAATTCTCGATCGCGGCTTCGGAGACACGGCGCCTGAGTCCCGCCTCGGCTCCGATCAGTACCATCTGTCCGCCGTCCAGGACAGGAATCGGGATCAGGTTGATCAGCGCGAGGTTGATGCTGATCACGGCCAGGGAATTGAAAAAGATCTGCCAGCCGAGGCGCACGGAATCGGAGGCAACCTTGGCAATTCCAATGGGTCCACTCAGAGCGGCCAGAGGCAATTCACCCGTGAAGAGGGCGCCGATACCTTTGGCGATCGCCTTGGTCGTGGCGCCGGTCTCCTCCAAGCCGTACCAAAGGGCCTGGACCGGATTGGTATAGCGCTGCTCGACAAATTCCGGACTTTCGAGACCGCCCCAGAATTGAACAGGCAGGGTATAAAGCGTCACCTTGCCTTCGACCCGCTGGACTTCCACGCCTTTCAGAGGCACCGTGATATTCTCCACGACTCCCTTGCGCAGAATTTTCAGATCCGCCTGAGGACGACGGTTGTCGCTGATCACCTCGCTTAAATCAAAGGCCGACTGCACCGGCTTGCCATCCCATTCGAGGATCATATCACCGGGCTGCAGATGCGCCACGGGCTCTTCACTTTTGAAAATCGTCAGCTGTGCGTGAGATACACCAAGAATGTCCTCAACCTTGCCGGCATCCCACTGAAAGCCTGCAGGCAGCGTGATCTTCAGGCTGCGTTCCGGCATGGGATCCTCCGGCTTCGTCGGATCTTCCGTGCGAACGATGAGATTCAGTTCCTGCGGAGCCGCCAGAGGTTCCTTGAACTGCGCGAAGAAACCGAGCACCTGGCGCCAGTATTTGACTTCGGTGCTGGTGCCATTCATTTCCACACGCAGCAAACGATCGCCGGTTTGCAGTCCGGCTCCGCTCAACACACCCTCATCATTCACGCGGGTCACCGTGCTCGGGACCAGATTCGGCGAGATGCCGATGCGTCCCTTGGTGCCAGGCATGTCATCCTCTTTCACGCTTTCCGGAGAAACGGTGACAGCCAACTCCTGCTGATCCCGCTTGATCTTCAGATTCAATGTTTCATTGGCCGCGCCGCTGATCAAGGACTGCACATCGCGCCAGGATTCGATGGGTTCATTGTTGATGGCGGTAATCATGTCGCCAAACTGAAGACCGGCACGTTCTGCAGGACTGTCTGGAATGATTTCACCGACCAGGGCTGGCGGCAGTTTTAAACCATAGGAAACCAAACCCGCGTAAGCCACCACCGCAAGGATGAGGTTGGCGATCGGACCCGCGGCGATAGTCGCCAGTCGGGCAGGAATCGAGGCATTGTAAAATTCACGGCCTTTCAAGGCTTCCGGCACTTCCTCCGAGGGAACCGTACCATAGAATTTCACAAAGCCGCCGAGCGGAATCAGACTCAAACGATAATGAGTTTCACGAATCTGAAAACCAATGATGGTGGGACCAAAGCCGATGGAAAAGATTTCAACCGGGATTTTGCACAGCTTGCCAACGATAAAGTGTCCCGCTTCGTGAACTACGACCAGTATTCCGAGCAACAGGATCACAGCGATCACGGGTTGCGATAAAAACTCCATAGATCCTGCTCCAGGCTTTAAATGCCAAATTGATACAGTATAAACCAGATGGCAGGGGCCGCAAAGAGTAATCCGTCAACACGATCGAGGAAGCCACCATGCCCAGGAAAGATTTTGCCTGAGTCTTTGACTCCAGAAAAGCGTTTAAAGGTCGATTCTGCAAGGTCACCAAGCTGCCCAAGGGCTCCACCCAAAACAGCGCAAATCAGAATGATCGGCCAATCCACCATCTGTTCAGGATAAAAGCTTTTAAAAACAGCGGCTCCCACAACACTGGCGATAATGCCTCCAATGGAACCTTCCCAGGTTTTATTGGGCGACATCCTTGGTGCCAATTTATGTTTGCCCAGCGATCGACCCGCAAAATATGCCCCCGTGTCACCACACCAGACGATCGTGCACATCAGGAAAATATAGCGGGAATCTGGTGCGAGTTTGTAAAGCTCCCAGATGGCGAGCCAGGGAAAAGCACCATAGACAAGGCAAACCAGGATGCCGGCACCAGCGCCGAAGGAAAGGTCGATCTCGGGTGCAATGAAAATTCCAAACAGAAGACTGCCGAGCAGTCCCAGCATCATCACGCTCACCCCATAGCCCTGCGTATAGGCGCTGGCTGCGAAGAGCACGCAGGACATGCCGATGACGAGCGGTTGCAGAAGACGAGGCGGCGTGGCTTCATGATTGGCGCTGAAAAGAGTGTAAATGCGCGGGAAAATCATTCCTGAGATTTCAAAGGTGCCAATGCCCACGAGCAGCGTAAAGAACATTCGCATGGTATGAGCATTGCCGAGCAGGAACACAGAGAGCATGACGAGCAGAGCGACGACGGCCGTGATCACACGAGTCTTCAGCATACAGGTTTATCCATTCGCACCGCACCGAATCGGCGATCCCGATCCGCATACTCACGCAGCGCTTCCGTCAGGTGTTCACGGCTGAATTCCGGCCAATGCACTTTGGTAAAATAGAATTCGGTATAGGCCATTTCCCAAAGCAGGAAATTGGAGAGACGCTGCTCACCACTGGTGCGAATCAGAAGGTCAGGCTCGGGCAAACCCTGGGTGCTCAAGTTCTCGCTGATCACCTGCTCGCCGATGGCATCGGGCTGCAGGCGACCTTCCTGCACCGCCGCCGCAATTTTTTGCATGGCGCGGACAAGATCCGAACGACCGCTGTAGCTGAGCGCGAGCACAAGCTGCAGACCATCATTGTCACGGGTTTTGGCTTCCACGAGTTTGAGCCATTCCTGACAATCGTCTGGCAGCTTATCCGTGAAACCGATACTGCGCAGACGCACCTTGTTTTCGTGCAACTGATCGATTTCCTGTTTGAGATAGGAAACGAGCAGCGAGAAGAGCGCATTGACTTCGTCAACCGGTCTTCGCCAGTTTTCCTCGCTAAACGCATAAAGTGTCAAAACTTTGACGCCGGCCTTGCCAGCAGCTTCAACCACATCACGCACCCGCTGCGCGCCACTTTGATGACCGTATACCCGGGCTTTGCCCTGCCCTTGGGCCCAACGGCCATTGCCATCCATAATGATGGCGACATGTTCAGGGACTTTTGCTTGACTCAGCCGACTCATCGATCGATATAGCCCTATCTCTGGCTGATTCCCGTGAGCTTTTCAACTCCACGAGAATATGTTACTCGACACACGCGGAAACAGTTCCATTACCATAAACCCAGGAATTTCCCAAGGCTGGACTTCAGTTGAACCGGAAAGGACGCTCCCCGTGATTGCACCACATTCCGAAAGCCCGAGCGGCAAGCTCATAATGGCAGCCAATGCACTTGGAAACCCAAACGATATTCCAACCCGCAGTTTAGAGGCTCTTCGCGCGGCTGACTTGATCGTCTTTGAAGAGGACAAGGTCGCCCGTCAGACACTCAAGGCCGCTTCCATCCATCGTGACTACCTTCGTTTGACTGAGCATCTCGAACAGGATACCGTTGATGCCGTCAAAAAAGCTCTAAAAGCCGGACAGACCGTGGTTTTCATGAGCGACCAGGGCACACCCACTTTGGCTGATCCTGGCAAAAAGCTCCTCGAGGCCGCCTATATCGTGGGCGCCCAGGTTGCGCCCATCCCCGGTCCCAGTTCTGTGACGGCCGCACTTTCCATCTGCCCATTTCTCAACGGGCCCTTTCTGTATCTGGGCTTTCCGCCGCGTGAACCCGAGGAGCGGGACGCCTGGCTCGCCCATTACAGCGATGTGGATTTTCCTCTCGTCATCCTGGATACACCTTACCGTCGTCTGTCGCTGATAGCCAGCTGTATGAAAGTATTAGGTGTGGATCGGCGGGCGCTGATGGTCTTTGATATCAGCGGCCCGGATGAGGCCGTGCATCTTGACAAGCTGGAAAACCTGGCCAGGATCGAGAAGGATAAAATTAATTTTGTGCTGATCATCGCCCCAAGTTCGGCCCTCAAGAGGGCGGCAGGCGATAAAATGGCGAGTTTTGCAGGTAAGGCAGACAAATCTGCAAGGCCACAACGGAAGCCGCCACAGCCGGGACAGCGAGGAGGACCCCCAAAAGGCCGAACCAGTGGCCAAAGGAAAACACAGAAGCGATCACCACGATAGGATGCAGCCCCGCGCGATCACCGATGATGCGCGGGGTGATAATCATTCCATCGAGTGATTGCACCACGGCGATCACAATCAAGACACCGATGAAGACGGCGATGCCGCTGCCCTGGGTCAGAATCACGATCGAGCTGAGCATAAGACCGACCAGCACATCAAAGTAAGGCACCACGCGGCAGATCCCGGCGATGGCACCGATGGCAATGCCGGAGGGCAGATCGATCAGGCTGAAGCCGGCCATATAAAAAATGCTGAGCACAAACGCGACCAGAAACTGTCCCTTCACCACCGCGCGCAGCACCGAATCGATCCGGGCAATGAACACGCGTATCAAAGGGTGCAGGTCCTTCGGCGTCCAGTTTTTGACAAGACTTCTGAGATCATCCTTGTCGGCCAGCATCATGTAAGTGAAGAGAGGGATCATCGCGAGGTTGAAAGCAATTTCCAGCACCTTGGGCGTGCGTGAGAAGAGGCCTTGCATGGTATCCGACGCACCTACCAAATGCTGAACGAGATTCATCTTCCGAAAGCCGGCCTCGATGGTTTCATCGGGCACAATCTGCGAATGCCGGGCCCAGTCGATCAAGGGTTTGGCCAGACGCTCCCCATAGGCCATGGCCGCCGGGATCATCTGCACAATATTCACCAGCTCCTGATAGATATAGGGGATGCCCAGCACAGCAGCCAGGGTGCAGATCGTGACGACCAGAAAAATCAAAATGGCCACCAGCGTCTTGCGTGTGAACGGCAGCCGCTCACAGAGATAATTGATACCGGGGGAGGAGATATAGGAGATGATGGCACTGGCGACAAGACCGATCATCACCGCGCGGTAGAGATAGGTCAAAAGCACGAGCACTGTGCCCACACCAAGGCACAGGGTCAGAAAACGACGGAAGAGTGGCCAGGAGTACTGATGCTGATCGACCATCGCTCGTAACAGCCTTCCTAAACTGGAGCTTAAGTGAGAGGTGCTGTCGCGGTGACCACCCGATCCAGGCCTGCCAGATCCTGATGCACGGCGATGTTCTGCCAGCCGGATTCCTCTAGTAATAAGCATACATCAGAAGCCTGGCTGGAGCCGATTTCAAGGAAAATTTTGCCGCCCTTCCGCAGACTCTGCGCGGCCTTTTGAGCAAGCGTTCGGTAAAAAATCAGCCCGCTTTCATCGGCAAAAAGAGCCAGAGCCGGTTCAAACCGCACCACGGAAACAGGCAGTTCGGTCCGCTCGGCGGGCGCGATGTATGGGGGATTCGAGGCTATGAAATCAAAGGCCTGCCGCGCTTCGGCCCAACTTTGATCCTTGAGCGCATCCTTGTGTTCGAGGGTAATCGGGGCCTCAAGTTTTTCGGCATTCTGCGCGGCCACCTGCAGGGCGTCGCGGCTGATATCCCAGGCGGTGAGATTCCAGTGCGGACGGGCTTTTTTCAGACTGATGGCTATGCAGCCGGTGCCGGTGCCGACGTCAAGGCCGGTGACTTCGGTATCATCCGGGAAGCTGTTCAGAACGAGCTCCACGAGATGCTCCGTTTCCGGACGGGGAATCAAAGTCGCCGGGCCGACCCTGAACTCGTGCCCGTGGAATTCCTTGCGCCCCAGGATATAGGCCACAGGCTCACCCTGGGAACGCCGGCGAATGCGGTCGCGGAATGCACTGCGTTCGTCATTGTTCAAGGGTTTATGATGATCCAGATAAAGATCAAGGCGCCGACAGGCCAGGACATCACAGAGCAAGAGCTCGGCATCCAGCCGCGCGCTCGGTGAACCCTTTTCCTTGAGAAAGGGAATTGACCAGTCGATCACATCCTTGATGGTCCAGATCTGTTCGCTCATGATACGCCTTGCACTCTTTCCAGTTCATTCTTGAGGAGTTCGGTCTGATGATAAGCTGCCAGAGCATCGACGATCTCGGCAAGATCTCCTTCCATCACTTCACCCAATTTATAAAGGGTGAGGTTGATGCGGTGATCCGTCACGCGGCTTTGTGGAAAGTTATAGGTGCGAATGCGTTCACTGCGGTCACCGGACCCGACCTGACTTTTCCGGTCGGCACTGATCGCCTCCTGCTGTTCCCGCTGGGCCTTTTCCAAAAGGCGGGAACGCAGAACCTTCATGGCCTTTTCCCGGTTCTTGATCTGGGAACGCTCATCCTGGCATTCCACCACAAGACCCGAGGGCTTATGCAGAATACGGACGGCCGAGTCCGTGGTGTTCACGTGCTGGCCCCCGGCTCCTGACGAGCGGCAGAGGGTGATTTCCAGATCCTTGGAATCGATCGGCACATCATCCACCTCATCCGCTTCCGGCAACACAGCCACGGTACAGGCGCTCGTATGAATACGACCCTGGGCTTCCGTGGCCGGCACACGCTGCACGCGGTGCACACCGGCTTCGAATTTCAAGCGGCGGAACACCTTGTCGCCTTTGATAAGTATGATGGCTTCCTTGTAACCCCCGGTGGCCGATTCGGTCACCGACATGAGTTCGGTCTTCCAGCCGTTCTTATCGGCAAAACGCGTATACATGCGCATCAGGTCGGCGGCAAACAGCGAAGCCTCCTCCCCGCCGGTCCCGGCGCGTACCTCAAGAATCACGTTGCGATCGTCATTGGGATCCTTGGGCAGCGTGAGGATCTGGAGCTCCTTTTCCACTTCCACGAGGCGCAATTCGAGTGTTTCCAGCTCCTCCTTGGCCATGGCACGCAATTCCGCATCCGGCTCATCATTCAGCATCTGCCGGGCGGCATCCCGATCACTTTTGAGTTTTTTGTATTCGCGATAGGCTGAGACAATTTCGGAATAGCCCGCGCGTTCCCGGGAAAGTTTGGTAATCTCCGCTCCACTCAATCCATCGCGGGACATAAGGGAGTCGATTTCCACAAAGCGGTGTTCAATGGATTCGAGCTTTTCGTACATTGGGGACTGAGCCTCCTGCGTGCCGTCGGTTCAAAAAGCGAAGCCCAAACCCTCTCCGACCAACGAGGGTCTCCCTGGAGAGGCTTTGGGCTGCCAAAACGCGACGCAGAGACTAGCTGCGAGCGTATTTCTTCTTGAATTTCTCGATGCGGCCGGCGGTATCCATCAGCTTCTGCTTGCCGGTGAAGAAAGGGTGGCAGCTGCTGCAGATCTCAACATGGATTTCTTTTTTCACCGAACGGGTGTCAAAAGTGTTGCCGCAAGCGCAAGTCACTTTGGCAAGTTGGTAGTTGGGGTGAATCTCTTTTTTCATTCTGATTTCCTTCCGCGCATCAAGCCAGCCCTAGATGCCTCGCCAATCGGGCATCCCATGGGCTGGGTTTCATTTAACCGTTCATGGACTCCAGGAAATCCTGGTTGGTGTTGGTCTTTTCCATCTTGTTCAGAAGGAATTCCATCGCATCCACCGTGTTCAGAGGCTGCAGCAATTTCCGCAGAATCCACATCCGGTTGAGCACGTCCTTCGGCAGGAGCAGCTCTTCCTTACGAGTTCCGGACTTGTTGATGTCCATCGCAGGGAACACGCGTTTTTCCGCCAGCTTGCGGTCCAAAACGAGTTCCATGTTACCCGTACCTTTGAATTCTTCGAAGATCACCTCGTCCATCCGCGAGCCGGTATCGACCAGGGCTGTCGCGATAATGGTCAAGGAACCGCCGTCCTCGATATTCCTGGCTGCGCCAAAAAATCTTTTTGGTTTGTGCAGCGCGTTGGAATCTACACCACCTGAAAGAATCTTTCCAGAGGGAGGTACAACGGAGTTATAGGCTCGGGCCAGACGGGTGATCGAATCGAGCAGGATCACGACGTCATGTTTGTGTTCCACCAGACGTTTGGCCTTCTCGATGACCATCTCGGCCACTTGGACGTGGCGTTGGGCGGGCTCGTCGAAGGTCGAGGAAATGACCTCACCTTTCACCGAGCGCTCCATATCCGTCACCTCTTCGGGACGTTCGTCGATCAGAAGGACGATCAGGATGGCTTCCGGATGATTCTTCTCAATCGAGTGAGCAATATTCTGCAGCAAAACAGTCTTACCGGTCCGGGGCGGCGCCACGATCAGAGCGCGCTGGCCTTTGCCGATGGGACACATGATGTCGATGATACGGGTCGAATAGTTCGAACCGCCCACTTCCATCTTGAATTTTTCCATCGGATAGAGCGGGGTCAGGTTGTCAAAAAGAATTTTGTCAAAACCTGGATCCGGAGCGGCGCCGTTGACGGCTTCCACTTTCAAGAGAGCAAAGTAACGCTCGCTGTCCTTGGGCGGACGGATCTGACCCGAAACCGTATCACCGGTTCTCAGGTTGAAGCGGCGAATCTGCGAGGGCGATACATAAATATCGTCAGGACCCGGCAGATAGTTGTAGTCAGGTGCGCGGAGGAAACCGAAGCCATCTGGCAGGGTTTCGAGGACGCCTTCCCCATAAATCACACCACCGCGCTCGGACTGAGCCTGCAGCAAAGCGAAGATAAGGTCCTGTTTGCGCATGCTGCTGGAGCCTTCAACGCCCAGTTCACGTGCGAGTTTATTCAGATCGGAAATCCTGCGTTCTTTCAGCTCCTTGAGGTTGATGTCAACCTGTCCTTGGCTCACAGCGGAACCATTGGACGAACTGCTTGGAGTGATCGATGCAGGTTGAGTCTCGGGCAGAGCTTGTTCGGGTTCGCTCTTTTCGACTTTTGCAGCTGTCGCACGTTTCTTCGTAGCTGCCGCCGCTGCCGATTTTTCCCTTTCTGTCATTGGATAAGCTCTCTAAAAAAAGGTGGGTAGTGAAACTTGAACTATGGGTTGGATAAAAAAGCCGTGAGAAAAGCTCCAGGCGATATCGAAAACTTATTCAGCATAAGTCATTTTTTTGAGAAGAAAAAAAAAGACGGAAATTGGCAGGTTAAACGATTTTGAAAACAGATGCCTTTTCCTTATAATGTTGGATATTCCATTCCTGCTCATTTGTCAATTGCAAATGCCGTCCGCCCAAGCCCTGGCTCACCCTGGATAGGCAGAAAGCGCCAGCTTTGATACAATCAAGGCAAATGATACCCAGCTCAGACAACCTCCATTCAGCGATGAGAGCCCCATGAAAAGCATCGTGCCCTTCACCGCTTTAGCGGTTCTAGCGTGGAGCACCGCTTCGTCTCCAGCGCATGCTCAAATGGTTTCCACCGAAGAACGATTCCATGACCTCTTTGTCACCGCCGGTTACGGAACCGCGTTCGGTGCCGCATTTGGCGCTGCACTTTTGAGCTTCCAGGCCAAGCCGGACCAGAATTTGCGCTTCGTGGCCATCGGCGCCTCCGTGGGTTTCATCAGCGGCAGTCTGATCGGGTCCTATGTAATTTTCTCGCCTGTCTTCAGCGAGGCCCGGAACAGTCAGCCCATCTCCCCAAGCCTTTGGGCTCAGGAACAGAAGACTCCACGTCTGAGTGGTCTGCAAGCGGAATGGACGGTTCTGCGCTTCTAATCAGCTATAAAGTTCCTGCAGAAGTGCATAGGCGCGACGCAGATGGGGAATCACAATGGTACCACTGACCACGGTGGCAACGTTAATGGATTCCTCCTGCTCCTGCCGTGTGCAGCCGAGACGCCAGGCCTGAATCACGTGATAGCTGATGCAATCATCACAGCGCAGCGTGGCCGAAGCCACGAGACCCATGAGTTCCTTGGTCCTGGCCGGCAGAGCGCCTTCCAAATAAGCATTGTGGTCAACATTATAGATGCGCTTCAGCAGCTTGTTGTCCGCTTCGTCAACAATTCCATTCAAGCGGCTGCGTTCGTCCAAAAACGCGGCCGCGAGTGGACTCTTTGTCTTCGCTTCGGCCTCCGAAAACATAAAATTCGGCTCAGATGCTGAACTTTTCATGCGCTTCTTTTTCCCTCAATCCACAATTTTTCCGACCAGATCGTAGTCATGGGCTTCCGTAATTCGGACCATTTGGATCGTGCCGGGTTTGAATTCACCTTCGTTGATATACACAACGCCATCCACCTCAGGGGCCTGAATCGACAGACGGCCTTCGGCGAGCAGATCGGATTCCTCGGACAGGCCTTTGACCAGAACAGGAAGGGTCTGCCCGACAAATTTCTGCATATTCTCCCGCGAAAGCTCCTTCTGAAGTTCCATGATCTCCGCCTGACGACGGGCTTTGACTTCCTCGGGAACCTGATTCGGCATGCGGCCGGCGACCGTGCCTTCCTCCTGCGAGTAAATGAAGCAACCCAGGTGTTCAAAACGCATTTCCTCGACGAAGTCCTTCAGCTCCAGGAACTGCTCCTCCGTTTCACCCGGGAAACCGACCATGACCGAGGTGCGGATCGCGATCCCCGGCACGCGTTCCCGCAGTCGGGTAAAGGCCAAGCGCAGCTCATCGCGCGTGACGCCGCGATTCATCTTTTGCAAGATCTCATCGCTCGCATGCTGAACAGGAATGTCCAGATACTTGCAGATTTTCGGATGCGCCGCGAAGAATTCGATGAATTCTTCACTGATATTTTCCGGATAAACATAGAGCAGACGGATCCACTCGATGCCTTCGATGTCCACCAGCTGACGCAACAGCGACAGAAGATCGGACTCACCCCAGTCGCGACCATAAGCGGCCAGATCCTGGGCGATCAGATTGATCTCCTTCACCCCTTGCGTGGCGAGGTTTTTCACTTCCTGCACCACATTCGGAATGGGGCGGGAACGCAGCTTGCCGCGAATGGCTGGGATAATGCAGAAGGCACAGTTGTGCTGACAGCCTTCAGCGACTTTCACATAAGCGGCAGACGAGGACAGGGTGTTTTTCTTGGGCAGGGAACCATCGTAAAGGTAATGCGTGCGCTTCGCCTTCACCGTTCCTTGCGGCAGATTCTCAGAAAGAAAGTTGGAGATCTGCGGAAATTCATCCGTGCCAACGAAGAGGTCAACCTCAGGCAGCCCTTCGACCAGCTGCTTTTTATAGCGCTGGGTCAGACAGCCTGCGACCACAAGTTTCATATCGGGTTTGGTCTTTTTGATCTCAGCCGCTTCGAGAATGGTTTGCACACTCTCCTCTTTCGCCGCTTCGATAAAACCACAGGTATTGACGATAATGGTGTCCGCTTCCTCGGCATCATCGGTCACCGACCATTGGTCGGCCAGCATGGAACCCAACATCACTTCTGAATCGACCCGGTTGCGCGCGCAGCCTAGTGAAATGAGATGGACTTTCCGATTTTGGGAAGTTATGACTTCCATGTTCTGCTGACTCCTTTTGGCAAGTCTATGCTGGAGGGCTTTAGTGACAGGGGCCTGCTTTAGCTAGCACCAGAGCCCAAAAACCGCAAGGATAAAGTATGGCTGGACTTGTTTCGGTGAATGGGCACATCTCTGCCGTTTCAGAGGCTCTTATCCCCGCTCAGGATCGGGGTTTTCTGTTCGGTGATGCCATCCATGAAATGATCGCCGGGCGCGCCGACCTCTTGATTGATTTTGCGGCCCATGTGGCCCGTTTGCGGCGGGCGGCTGCGAAAAGCCGGATTCCCATGCCGTGGACCGATCAGGAGCTGCGCTTCGAGTGTGACCATCTGCTCAGTTTGACCAAATTTCCCCACAGTGCGCTGCGGATTATGATCAGCCGCGGCACGAGCCCGACCCTGAAGATGGAAGCCGGCCTGCAGCCGAACCGGTATATTTACTGTCTCCCGTCTTCATTGCCTACCCAGGCCCAGTATGAAAAGGGGCTGCAGCTGAAATCCAAAAAGCATCCTTTGAACCCACGCGGGGAACAGCTGAAGGCGCCTTCCTATCTCCATACAGCGGCAGCTCAGGACGAGATCCAGGCCGAGGGCTATGATGATGTGCTTTGGATGAATGCGGATGCGGAATTCACTGAGGCGGGCACCGCCAATGTTTTCCTGATCAGTCGGGACGGCGACCTTGTCGAGATTGCAACACCGCCTTTGACCGCTGGCATTCTGCCCGGCATCACCCGGGCGCGGGTCATGGAGCTGCTCGAGCGGAGCCAGATTCCCGTCACCGAACGCAGCCTCACGCTTGACGAGCTGCCACGCTTTGATGAAGGCTTTGTCACATCCAGCCTGCGGGGACCCTTCCCGATCAGCCGCATCGACAAGCACCGGCTGCATAGCACAAGGCCACAGGCTGTGTTTCAGCATATCCTCAGGCTATATCGAAGTTGGGAGAGTCATGAGGGAGGCGGCAGTCAGGGGGAAAGCTCCCCCCTGAATTGAGACTTATTTCTTTTCGACTTTGCCGACCTGAGGCTCGACTTTTTGTTCGCGGGCCTGGTCGATCACGTTCTGGAGAGACTGCTGCTCGGCGTTGGCCGCGTGCTTGCGCATCTCTTCCATAATATTGTGACGGGTCGTATAGTCAGAATTGTTGAGGATCACCTGCCGACCCTTGCGATTTTTCAGGTTGAAAATCACGGGAGCCTTGAGGTTGGCCGTCATCTTCTGCGGATCGCTCGGCATGGTGATGATCACCGAAACCACGGCGTCCTCTTCGGCTTCGATCTCCAGATCCCCAACTTCCGCCTCATTCACCTCGACCAGATAGTCCGGCTTGAAGAGCATAGGGTTGATCAGCACAAAGGCGATTGACCCGTCTTCAAGCGCTTGCAACCATTTGAAGGGCGAGTCCTGATCGTGATCCAGGAGCACATACTGTTTCAATTCGGGGAAGCCGATGATGCCGGCGGGAAGGGTGATCACGTCCTTCTCATCGATCTCTATATCACCGAACCTGGTGGTCTTAACCTTGATCAAGGCTCTTCTCCTCGGTTGGTAGCCGTCGCACGTAGGGGTCGTTCTTTTAGTGTAGCGTAAGTTTTCTGGGTCAACAAGGATTCAGTCCTAGGACTTTTTGGGATCGGTCTTCCGGGCGACGCGGGTCACTTTCTTGAGGGGCGAAGCCGTGTTCTGTACATCAGTTTCCCCAAACATTTCGGCAGCCTGCTCCACACTTTCGACGTCCGTGGTCGAGGCCTGGCGGTTTTCATCCTGGATCCTCTGATAAACTTCCTCGCGGTGGACCACTGTGCTGGGGCTGGCCTTGATGCCAAGACGAACCTGTTTGCCTTTGATCTGCATGACCACAATCTTGATGTCGTCGCCGATCGAGATTCCCTCACCGACCTTTCGCGTTAGAACAAGCACCTTTAAACCCTCCCTGGCATGAGGCGCGATACCTTGACTGAACTTACTGCAAGAAATTCATCAATGACGGTTGCAAAAGTTTATTCGAAGCCATGAGCGTGCTTTGAAGCACGTTCTCTGTTTTCTTAAAATCCGAGGTCACCCTGTAGGTGTCGGCATCCTCGATGCGTGAAAGGTCAGCCTGCGTCAGCTCGCGGTTCAGCTCCAGTTTCCGGGATGTTTCGTCGATTGCATTGTAAACGGCGCCGAGCGTCGCCTGATAGCTCGTCGTCTTATCCAATTGAAAATCCAGCTCCGCCATCGCCTTCTGGATACCCTGAATATCATTGGTCTGCAGGGCATCGGTCAGGATCTGAAGGGTATGCACCATTCCGAAGTGGCCATCCTCACGTTCATCCGCACTGGGCTCGAACAGATTGCGGGCCTGGAGGTTGATTTGCCGGAAGGTCCCATCATCGACCTGCAGAAAGATGGCCCCGTCATCCCCCGTGAAACCGCCCTCGCGAGTGACGGGAGGAGTCTGGGTGCGGAAGCCCCCAAAAAGATAGCGGTTGCCATAGGCGGAGTTGGCCAGCGAAACCACCCCTTCGATCATTTCCCGAACCTCCAAAGCCCCTGCCTCGCGACTCGCCGGACCATAGGTGGCGTTGGCGAGCGAGACGGACAGTTCCTTGGCGCGCATCAGGTTTTCCGTAATGCCCTGCAGGGCCGCCTCGGTGCGTTCCAAAAAGCCTTTGGAGAACTCGATATTTTTGATGAACTGATCGTAGTTGGAGATCTGCGACTTACGCTTGAGCGCCTGGCCCATGCCGATCGGATCGTCAGAAACGCGGTTGATCCGTTTTTGCGTCGACAGCTGTTCGAGCATGGACGCATTATCGCTCTTCGCGACTCCCACGCGAGCGTTGGCCAACTCATAGCGCTGTCGATCCGAAATACGCATGGTTTATACCCTAGCGTTTCATTTGCAAGACGGTATCCAGCATTTCATCAATCGTGGTAATCACCTTGGACGAGGCGGTGAAGTTTGCCTGCCACTTGAGGAGGTTGGTGGCTTCCTCGTCCATCGACACGCCGGAAATCGCTTCGCGGCGTGAATTCAGATTCAGGGTCAGCGTTTCATCCGCCTTTTGTATCTGCTCGGAGCGGACCAGATCCAGACCGAAACCACCGACATAACTTGCGTAATAGTCCTGCATCGTGGAACGGCCGTCGCCCATCAGCTTTTTTTCCTTCAGGCGGAGCATGTGGTTGACCATCACGTTATCACCCGGCGCATTGGGTGAGGAGGCAACGGAAATCGCATCAGTGCTCTCTTCGATCATACCATCCAAACGGATGTTTGCGGCAGCATTCCTGCGATCGCCGCCCAAGTCAAAGAAATTACGTCCGGTTGTTTCCTTAAAATCTTTGATACCAAAACCCTGCTGATGGATGGCATTCATGTGATCGACCAGGGTACGGGCCATTTCGTTGTTGTGTTCCAGCATATCAGGAATCACATGATCGCGGACCTGAACGAGGCCGGCGAGACGCCCTCTTTTATTGACTTCCGTGATGACCGTCGGCTGATGGGAGGATCCATCGATGACGACCACATCATAAAGATTGGTTCCATCTCCGCGGGTGACGACTTCAAAACGGGCCGGATGACCGCGATCCACGAGCAGGGTTTCCTGGGGTCCGCGGACCACGACCATGCCGTGCTCCCCGCGATAGTAGTTGATGTCGATGCGCTTGGTCAGATCCCGCAGCATGCGATCCTGCTGATCCATAAGATCGGGAACTTCGGGAGTGTTGATCGTTTCCGCAGTCTTGATGGCGATGTTGAGTCTGGCGATTTCCTGGAGCATGGTGGAAACCTCGCCGACTTCACCGCCTATCCTTAGGTTGACATCATCGCGTTGCATTTTCAAACTGGAATCAATGCGACGGAAGGAGTTCACGAGGTTTTGAGCGGTCTCGCGGACCGAGGTGCGGACGGTCATTTCTTCCGGGAAGTTGCTGAGATCCTGGAGCGAGTTGAAAAAACGATCCATTTCACTGGACAGAGTATTATTCAACTCAGGGCTATAAATGCCTTCGAGCGGTTTCATGGCCTCAAAGCGCGCCTGGCTCTGGCCAAGGTTCTGGTTGGTGTCGTTGATCTGCTTTTCCAAATACATATCATGGGCGCGGGTGATGTTTTTCACAAACACCCCGTTCCCGATCATAACCCCGCGCGTTTCCGAAGGTTGCCTTTGCTCCAGGTTCACCCTTTGCCGCGAGAAACCTTCCGTCTGTGCATTGGCAATGTTATGACCGGCCGTGTCCACACCCTGGCGGCTGGCATAGAGCGATTCCGCTCCCAGGTTCAGAGTGTGAAAGAGTCCGCCCATGGTCAGGTCCTTACGGTGAGGATGGACTTTTTCGGAGCGGTCACGGCCTTGCCGGATTTGCCGTAAACGGCTTCCGATTCGCTGGCCACAGCCTGCCAGAACACATAGGTTTCACGGTGATACTGCAGAAGTTTCTTCACCAGATAGGCATTGGATTCAATTTTGGGAAAGATGTGCTGTCGCTCGGCAGCCAGGGCCTTGATCTGATGCCCTAGCTTACTGAGGGGTTCATCCAGTTCTCCGGGCAGATTTTTCTGCAGCTGATCGAGCATCGCTTCCAGCTGCAAGGGCTCGCTCTGAGGCTCAAGCTGCAGATGGCTGGCCAGGTCCTCGATCGCCCTGCGAATCTTCTGGGCCTTGTCTTCGACGCCTGCGCCGAAGGCCAGCTTTTCCTGGGTGATGGCTTCAAGCTCATGGATATCCGAACGGGCGATCGCGCTGTTTTCCCGATCGAGGACGGTATCAAAGGCGGAAAGAACTGACTGCAGCTGCAGGCAGAGTCGCCCCAGCGCTTCCATTTTTTTGACGAGAATGTCCGGGGTCATGTCACCCTCAATTCATCCGCGTTCCGGACATCCTCCATGAACGGCGAACTCTGACCGAAGTAGCCCGGCGCTCATGCCAAGCCTATGGCGTCATTCCGATTAAATTTCACAATTCCGGGGGATTTTTGGCAAGCTCATCGCGAATGGCTTCGCGCATCATGCCGTCAGCGATATTGCCGGCATCCACTTTATATTCACCCGAGGCGATGCGGGCCTTAAGATCAGCGACTTTGTCTTCGCGAATATCCGAGGTATTGCGGGCAATATCCATGGCTTTTTTCCGCGCTTCGGCCATTTCCTTGGCCTTGGCGGAAACGTTCACATTGAAGTCGGCCGTGCCCTGGCCTTCCTTGTTCTGGACCAGTTTATCGAGGTCCTTCTGAACCCCTTTGGACTTCTGTACGGGAGCATTGTTCGTCAAACCGGAAGCGATCCCTGGGCCGACTTTTGTACTGTCCATAAAACTCCCTCCCCGTTACTTGGCCTTATGATACTGGGCCATGCCTGCAGCTTTCTGCATGACATCCGAGACTTTGGTTTCTCCCATCATCCCCAAGAGATGCTGTTCAATGGAAGCCGCAAGCCCCGTGGTCCTTTGACTCGCAAGATTCTTGGCATATTCTGAGTCGAGCATCGATTGAAAGATCTGCTCGCCGTTTCCGCCATCGATAAACTGCGATTTGTCGACCGTCTCCCGCATCGATTTTAACACGATTTCGAGAAAAATACCTTCAAACTCATCCGCTAATTTTTTGATGGCTTCGATGTTTTCCGGGCTTTTCTGGTTAACCTGGGAAAATCGATCGAAATTAGCCGATTCCATCGCATAACTGGCAGCCTTGTCGATAGCCGTCATCGTTGCCTCACAGCAGTTTGATGTCCGCTTTCAGTGCGCCCGACGCATGCAGCGACTGCAGGATGCTCACCAGATCCTCCGGCTTCACACCCATCTGGTTCAAACTCTTCACCAAATCCGCGATGGTTGTGCCTTGAACAGGAACCACGCTTTCCTTCTTGGCGTTTTTCCCGGACCCCACTTCAATGCTCAGCCCATTATGGGATACCACAACATCACTGATTTTAACATCCCCCCCCATGACCACCGTTCCCGTGCGTTCGTTGACGATGACGATCGCTTTCTGATCCGGTTCCACCGTCAAGCCTTCGATCTCGGCGATGAATGAGGTGAGTTTCGTTTGATATTCGTCCGGCACCTGGACCGTGACGTGCGCGGCATTCACGGATTTGGCGATGAACATGCGGAAGTGTTGATTGATCGTGTGGCTCACCCGAGCACTGGTCGTAAAATCAGGCTGGCGCAAATTCAGATCAATCGCATTGTTCTTCACCAACGCCGGGGCGAATTCCTTCTCGATCGTACCACCGTCCGCAATGCGCGCCACTGTCAAAATTCTGGCACCTTCGCCGCTCGCCTGGCCCACCACGATCGCCCCTTCCGCGACGACGTAAACTTCGCCATCACCGGCTCGCAAATGGGTCATGAGCAGTGTGCCACCGGCGAGGCTCGTGGCGTCCGCAACCGTGGACAAGCGGACGTCGATGCGATCACCGATGTTGGCAAAGGCAGGCAACTCAGCCGTGACGATGACCGCGGCCGCGGATTGCGTGGCCACTTGGGGATTATCCGGCGTCATGCCGAGGCGACTCAAAAGTGTCACCATCGCCTTGTTGGTGGTGAGAGATTCCGGCGAATCGCCGGTTTGATTCAAACCCACCACAAGGCCAAAGCCGATCAAACTGTTGGTCCGATCCCCACGAAGATTGGCGAGATCCTTGATACGAACCGCCTGACCCATGGCTACGGGCATGGTGACAGCGAGCATCACAAGCTGCAGAAACAGCAACATTTTCTTCATTGGTCACCCTCCGCTGGCGGCGTGGTGTTGCCCGGTTTGGCCTTCTCCGGATTGCCGGCAACTTCATTCAGGAGCGCCTGCTGTTTGAGGATGGTGTCCTTCTGCTGCTCGATCAGACCGTTTTGTTCTGAAACCTTGCGATTGAGTTCATTCAGTTTCTGTTCGGCTTCCTCACGCAATTTCCGAACACGCTCGCGCTCCTGAGCAATCTGTCCGCGTTCCTTGCTCATGTTGACAATACGATCCTGCAGGCGATCCTTGACCTTCTGCAGATCCTTGCGCTTGTTTTCAAGCTCGATGGCTGTTTTGGAGCGCGCCTCTTCGAAGCCGGCCCAGCGCAGCGTGTACTCGTCCTCCCAGCCCGACGACTCGCGTTCAATCGTGTTCGCACCCTGCTGCTCATACCAATCCACATCCACCAGATCCAAAGTGGTGAGCGGTTGATTGGTGGCGAGACGGGCGCGCGGAATACGGGAAACCGCTCGAATGGAATTGGCATCCCACTCGTTCGTACTGGCACGCGTCGCTTCGACAATGACATCACCATTTTCAAGTTTGCGCAGAACACGCATCTTGATGACCGAGGGAACCTTCGGCGTTTTATCGTCGGGTTCCAGTTTCGGCAGGGCTGCGATCAACTCATCCTGGGGACCTTTGGCGGCAGCACCGGCAGGCGCACCGGCCGCAGGTGCAGCAGGCGCGGGCGTGGCCGCACCTTCACTGCGATTGACTTTGACAATAACATCCAAAGTCTCGCCGACAGCGCCACGCGGCGGCTCCATGAATAGAGAATTTTCAGCTCGATTCAGTGATAAGAGAGAACCTGTGAAGTTTTGGGTCTCTTTAGGAACAACTGCAAGGCTTTCTCTTTTAATGTAGATTTCTGGGCTTGATTCTGATTTCTCTTCAACAGGTCGTCGATGACCCAGATGGGGAGATTTTCCTTCCTTCTCACTGAGATACTCCCTTTGCGAGATCGGGAACACACCTGTCTGGCAGGCACCCAATAAACTTGTAAGAAATATCATACACAAACTTCTCATGGCATGTGTACCTCGACCTTTGAAGGGCCTGTGACAGTGGCCATGACCTGACGTTTAGTCGTAGCGAGCTTCACGCGAATGCGCTGTCCGATCGCGGCGGATTCCATCGCCTGGGCAGCGCTATTCATTTTGACACCGTTTGAAACAACATAAGCTTCCACACGCTCGCCGCGTTTCACATCGGGATCGCGCACCAAATCATAATTACGCAGAACCTGGCCGGGACGCGCCGTGAGGCGGAGAATCTGTTTCTCGAGCGCGCTGGCGTCACGCACCACATTCTCCTGATAGGGCACCCACTGAAAGTCCACCGCCTCAGGATTCAATAATTGACCGCGTTCCATGGCCTGGACGACCACAGCGGCCTTCACTTCCGCGCGCAAAACCACCTGGACCGTCAGATCATAGTGTTCGCTGCTGCCCGCTTCCTGATCGATGAGTCGGACCATCAGATTCACGAGGGAACGGCGTGGATTCTGCCGAATAAAACTGAAATCCTGCTCCCAGCTGGGAAATTCGATACGATAGTTGCCGTGCCGCAAACGAAGGCCCACAGGAACGCGCACGGTGTTCAGCGTAAAGCGATAGGGACCGTCGAGTTCGGGCAGCCGGGCCTCTACCAGCTGGCGAATGCGCGCCGCGTCCACCGGCAGGGCGGTCGCGATCAGACGCATGCGGGATGGCGCCTGAATCAGCACCTTTTGCTGCGGCAGCTCCAAATCGAGGGCTTTCCGCAGGTCGGCTTCGGTCAGGGATTTCTCGTGACCGGCCTTGGGACTGGGGCCGAGATCGATGGCGAGGATATCGCGGCACAGAAGCACAGAGCCCTGGCAGCTGGCGATGTCCTGCATATAGATACGGGCACGCCTGATTTCGGTCTGCTCGCGCATGATCAGGGTGCTTTCGAGGGTGAGCGGCAGCGTCGGCTGCGGCGCGGCGGACTCCTGACCATAAAGCTGCGAAACCGCAACGGGTTCGGCGCCCCAGACAGCTGAGGCGAAGGTCAGAAGTAAAATGGCAAGACTCACTCTCATGACGATCCAGTATCAGCGAATGTTATTGGTTTGCTGCAGCATCTGATCACCGGTCTGAATCACCTTGGAATTGATTTCATAGGCGCGCTGACCGGAGATCATGTTGACCATTTCCTCGACGATGTTCACGTTCGAGGCTTCGAGTTCCCCCTGACCGATGCGGCCAAAGCCCTGGGTATTCGGTTGACCCTGCAGGGGTTCGCCGCTGGCCGGGGTGTTGGCGTAAAGATTGCGCCCCAGCGATTCGAGACCGGTTGGGTTGACAAAGTTCGCCAGCACGATCTGGCCAATATCCTGTGACTCGTTGCCGACGCGAACAGTCACCGTTCCATCGAGGCCCACGTGGAGTTTGTCGCTCGTCACGTTTTCGGGAACCACGATCTCGGGAATCAGTGGGAAACCTTCCGAGGTCACAAGGCGGCCGGTGTTATCGATCTTGAAACTGCCGTCACGGGTGAAGGCGACCGTGCCATCATCCTTCTGCACGCGGAAAAAACCCTGCCCTTCGATCATAAGGTCGGTGGTCTTGTTCGTGACGCGGATGGCGCCTTCATTGAACATTTTTTCCACCGACGAAATGCGGGAACCGGCACCGATTTGAATACCCGTAGGAACCACCGTGCCCGCGGTTGAGTTCTGGCCGGGAGCTTTCAATGTTTGATACAGAAGATCATGAAAGTTCGCACGCGAACGTTTGAACGCCGTGGTGTTGACGTTGGCCAGGTTGTTGGAAATGGTATCGATGGTTACCTGCTGGGATTCCATACCCGTGGCGGCTGTGAAAAGGGAACGCATCATGATTCATACTCCTTGCCTGGATCAGGCTCTAACGTCGCCAATGGCGTTGGATGATTTTTCCATGATCTGATCATAGTTCGACACCGCCTTCTGATAGGCTTCATAGGAACGGTGCGCGATGATCATGCCGGTCAGGTTCTTGATGGCGTTCACATTCGAACCTTCCAAAAAACCCTGACGGATACTGGCCGAGCCGGCCGGCTGGATGTCCTCAGCGCGGCCTGCATAGTGGTAGTAGTTGTTCCCGACGCGTTCGAGGTTGTCCGTCGGGTTGGAAAAGTTCACGAGCTTCAGACGGTCGAGCATCTGTCCGTCCTGAAAAATCTCCCCGCGGTTGTTCACTTCGAACTGAGTGCCGCGGATATAGATCAGGCCCTTTTCCCCCAGCACAGGATCACCCTGTTTGGTCACGAGCACACCATCCTGGGAAACGGTCAGGTTTCCGGCGCGGGTGTAGCGCGGACCTTCCGAAGTTTGCGCGGTGAGAAAGCCCTGCCCTTCGATCATCAGATCATAGGGGTTTTGGGTGTTGATCGCCGGACCCTGGGTCATATCCTTATGCATCGCAGCCACGCCCACATACGACATATCGTTGCCGCGCAGGGGAAAAATATCACCAAGATCCTGTTTGAAATTGGCTGGTGGCAAAGGACTGGGATAGTTTTTGAAGGGCTCCGGTTCCTGGAGTGTAAAGGTAACGTTGTCACCTTTAAAGCCAACCGTGTTCACGTTCGCCAGGTTGTTGGCGATCATTTCGAGGGCACGCTCCTGCGAGATCGCTCCGGCCAATGGCGTGTAAATGTTCTTCAGCATAACGGTCCACCTCGCACTTTGCACTCAGGGAGTGAAAAGCAATAACCGGACCAGGAATGACGCAGAAGTTAAGGATTTCGCTGGGTGACAGGAAGAATTTGGAATTCAGCCGTTCTTCGTCAAAAGCACCAAACGTTGTGTCAGCGCTTCCACAGGGCTGAATTTGCCGGCTGTCAAGGCCCTGACTTCCCAGCGTCAGAGCCTTGCCGTCTTAAACCTGACTCAGTGCAGGATTTTTGACGATAACGGCCGCAGCATTGCCGCCAAAACCGAGGGCTGTGACGAGCAGATGACGCTGCTGAGGCAAACGGCGTTCGTTGCGTTCGGGCTCGCCGAAACCGCGATAGGGATGCGGAGGAACAAGACCCTGAATCAGATGATGCATGCCGAGAATCAGGCTCGCGCAGGCAGAGGCCCCGAGCATATGTCCGAACATCCACTTATGAAAAACGATGGGCACATCATGGGAAAACATCTGCCGGTAGGCCGCAAGTTCGGACGCATCGCCTTTTTTGGTGCCGGCGCCATGCCCGACGACGAGATCAACGTCCTCCGGCTTTAATCCGGCCACATCCATGGCGTTCTGCATCGCCTTGACCAGCACCGCACCATCCGCGGAAATTCCGGTGAGCGTGGATTTTTCCGTGGCCGCGCCCCAGCCGACGAGTTCACCGAGAGGCGGAAACCACGGATCCGAATCGATCACCAGAGCGGCAGCCCCTTCACTCAGGACCATTCCGCTGCGATCCTCCGCACCCGGCCGGCAGGGGTATTCGCAGCCCTCCGCGTCGGCATAAACCTTGGCGGCTTGCAACATTTCCAGAACGTAGGGCGTATTCGAATATTCGGCCCCACCGGCGACCATGCCCTTGGCCAATCCCATTTGAACCGAACCTGCCGCCTGAATCACAGCATGAAGTCCCGTGGAACAGGCTGCTGACACAGAGAGCGAGGGACCTTCCAAACCCAGCTCGCGCGCCACAGCCGCGGGCAGGGAACTGGCGGTCGAGGTTGGGCTGGTCAGCGGCGGCAGTCGTTTGCCCTGATGATGGTCGATGATACTGGATTCGAGAAGGTGGGTGGGCCCACGCGAGGAGCCGAAGATCACACCAAACTCCGGTGCCACACGACTCTTTTCCGCAAGGGAACGCACCAGGAGTACGGCCAGACGCGTGAGGGGATCCTGATGTTTCAGGGTCTTTTCCGCAGCCGATTGCTCCAGGACTTCGCGCACCTTGGCCGGCAGCCGACCCTGCACGAAGCCGCCTTCATTTTGCAGAAAGCAGCGATCGCTGAGGAGTCCGTCCAAATGAACGTGAGGACCCCAGCCGGCAGGGCTGATGAGATCGGCAGCTGTGATATAGAGGCGTGGTTTGACCATAGGTGCTTCCTCCCTGACTGGCCCTATACACCAGGGGCCGGGAAGGACGCAAGAAAAGGGAGACCCGGGCAGGCCATGAGAGCCACCCGGAGGTTGAATTAACCCATGCTCTGCAGAAGACCGAGGGCCACCTGAGGCAGTTTGTTGGCCTGGGCAAGCACCGAGGAACCAGCCTGGAGCAGGATATTCCCCTGGGTGAATTCCGCGGTTTCATAGGCGAAGTCCGCATCGCGGATTCGGGACCTTGCAGCCGACAGGTTTTCGATGGCGACACCGAGGTTTCTTTCCGTCGATCCCAGGCGGTTTTGAGCCGCACCGATCGTGGCACGATAATCGGCGACCTTGTTGAGGGCCGCATCAACCCTGGCCATTGAATGTTGCGCATCAACTTTCGTATCAATCCGCGTTCCGGCTTCATTGGCCGCGCTCCCGAGATCGAGGGAGTTTTCCCCTTCGGTGGCGGCGTTCATTTTGCTGAAGTCAAGGCGGATGATGTTGACAGGATTGCGGCTCTCCAGGGAGTCAGGTGGCGTGAGGTAGTCCTTGCCAATCTGCATTTCCAAAGGAAACTGGTTTTGGCTTTCGAGCAGCGCGGGATCCACATCGCCATTGCCGATCAAAAGCCTTGTGCCGTTGAATTCGGTGGAAAGAACGATACGATCCACCTCGTCTTTCAGCTGCATGAATTCGCGGTTCAGGTATTCACGCTCCTGGCCACCGACAGTATCCGAGGCGGCCTGCACGGACAGTTCCTTGAGACGCGTGACGATACCGGTCACTTCCTCCAGGCTGCCTTCCGCCACCTGCAGCATCGAGACGGCATCATTTGCGTTGCGCCGTGCCTGAGCCAGGGATCGAATGTCCGCATTCAAACCATCCGAAATCGCAAGACCCGCAGCATCATCGGCAGCCTTGTTGATGCGATAACCTGACGAGAGTTTTTCCATATGGCTGCTCACCTTTTGATTGGAAAGCCCCATATGTCTTTGCGCAGTCAGAGATTGGACGTTGGTGCGAATCCTGAGGCCCATTAGGACTCCTTCATGACGCAACAGAACGAAAATTTAGTCAGGATGAGGTGACTTTATACCTTAAGAATACAAAACTTTCTTCGCTGTGGGAAGCAAGCAGGGAAAAATTGACCCTGTGTGGAAGCTCGGGCGCAACAAGGAAAGGGGCTGCGGATTGCCCGATAAAAATCGGAGCCAGGGTCAGGCGCAGTTCATCCACGAGATTTTGATGATAAAACCAATTGTTGATAATACCGCCACCAAAGAGGAGACATTGCCCGTATTTTTGTGCGGAAAGGTGCTGGTGCAAAAACACAGCAGGATCCGCTGCGCCGTAAATCAAATTCTGCACGCCGCTGCCTGGAACCAGAGGCAAAGCGGTGGGTGAAATCAAAAAACGGGGGATATGCGTCTGCTGCCAAAAGCCGATATCGAGTGGCAAGGGATGCCGGGCGAAAATATACCAGGCCGGTGGCTGGCCCAGGTGTCCCGGATGATCGAGACATTCACCATTGGCCCGGATGCTGGTTGCTCCGACGATGATGGCGTCAGCGGCTTCGATCTGCGCCCGCAGATGCTTCTGATCCGCGTTACCGGAAAGACCCACGGACTGACGTTCCGCATCACCCTCACGATCGTGAAGGCCGATACGGCCGTCGAGACTGGAAGCCATCACATTGATGATCTGCATAATTTAAGGCCCAACCTGATCGAGCATTCCGGACATGCTTTTGGAATACTACGGTTGGTGGCTAGGTATCAAGAACTTGCTCGGGATTTCGATTCCAGGGCCTCGTCGAGTTCGTGCTCGACATCATCCGGAACGCGACTCTTGGCGGCGGAGATTTCACTGACGAGCCGAGCCTTGGCGCGGTCGATCATTTCCTTTTCCCCGTAGGAAGGCTGGCGCAAACGGTCCTTGCCGGAGAGATCACGCAGAACTTCCGCAATTTCAAAGAGGGAACCCGAACGAATCTTGTCGGTAAATTCCTTCTTGCGGCGATTCCAGATAGCAGAATACGTCTTCGGCGGTTGGCCGAGAATGGCGAAAATGCGGGCGATATCGTCATCACTCACGAGTTCGCGGATCACATGGGCGGAATTGATCTTCGGAAATCGTACCATCATACCCGTAGCCAATATCTTCAAGATGTAATAATCCTGCGATTGGCCACCCAGGGAAAGACTTTCGACTCCTTGAATTTCGCCTACCCCGTGAGTTTTGTGGACTACTTTGTAGCCGGCTGGAAAGGTCATCACCGTCTCCTTCTCGAAACCGAGAAATTTTGTCAGGGTACCAGCGCAGCGGGGAACAACAGCTTATCAATAGGAAGTCATCATTACCGTGTAGCAGTGGCGTTTTATGACAAAACAACGGAGTTTTGTCAATTCCTAAAATAGTATCGGAATTTCGTGAGAAATCATTAAAAATACGCTTACAATCGTCAGGAAATTGGAAAAACCGACCCCCTTAATAAGACGAAGCTTGCAATGTGCGCACATTATAGGTAGTTTGCCTGCTTACATCGCCCGAAAACCGGGGCTATGCTGATCTACCGCGTATAAGCTCTCAGTTAGGAAGGATATGACATGGCTTTGAGCAAAGCTGAAACCTCTGAAATCGTTCAAAAATTCGCCAAGAAACCCGGCGATACCGCTTCCCCAGAAGTGCAAATCGCTTTGCTGACCCGCCGTCTGCAAGTCCTTAATAACCATTTCCGCGTACATGATAAGGATCATCACTCCCGGCTGGGCTTGATGAAACTTGTTGGTCAGCGTAAACGTTTGCTCACGTATCTCAAGAACAAAGATACCAGCGCTTACAAGAATCTCATTTCTGAACTTGGCCTGCGTAAATAATACATATCAAATCACAAAGCGTCTTTATCTCTCGCCAGTAACTTGATACTGTTGGCAAGTGTAAAGACGTTTTTAATTTTGGCGGGCTGCCAATCTTTTTCGGAGTTAGTTTAAGATGTCCCTAATTAAGGAAGCCAAAGTCGGCGACAAAACCATATGTTTCGAATTCCAAAAGTTTGCGAAACAAGCCAATGGCTCCGTCATGGTCAGCTGTGGCGACACCCAGGTCCTGGTGACCGTATGCGCTTCAGAGACTCCCAAGGAAGGACAGGACTTCTTCCCGCTAAGCGTCGACTATATTGAAAAGTTTTATGCGGCCGGACGAATTCCCGGCGGGTTTGTCAAAAGGGAAACGAAGCCCAGTGAAGCCGAAGTCCTGACAGCCCGCGTGATCGACCGCCCCCTCCGCCCCAGCTTTCCCGAAGAATATCTCTGCGAAACTCAAGTTGTCTGCACGGTGATGTCCGTGGATCCTCTGCATCATCCTGCGCCTTTGGCGTTGGTCGGTGCCAGTACAGCGTTGATGATCAGCGATATTCCTTTTAATGGTCCTGTGGCTTCCATTCGCATTGGCAAAAAAGACGGCCAACTCGTCATCGATCCTGTTCTGGGTGAAGAGGGTGACCTCGATCTGAACATCGCCGCCAACCCGGACGCTGTTTTGATGGTGGAAGCCGCTGCCAATTTCCTGTCCGAAGACGAGATGATCGAAGCGATCACGTTCGCTCATGATGCCATGAAGCCGCTCTTCGACATGCAGTTGGAAGTGCAGAAGGAAATCGGCAAGACCAAACGCACTCTGACCGGCCATTCGCTCGCCGATACAGTTTATTCCGAAGTGCAGCATCTCGAAGGCCTCGCGCGCGACGCTCTGCAGGTTCGTGAAAAACAAGCCCGCGTCAAAGGCCTGAGAGCGCTGAAAGAGAAGATCATTTCCGATCTCAACCCTGACGGCGACAGTGCACGCGCCAAGGCTTTGGCCGCTGCCTACGAGAAATTGATTTACGTTTCCATGCGGCAGATGATTTTGGAAGATCGCAAGCGGATCGATGGCCGTTCCTTCACCGACATTCGCCAGATCACCTGCGAAACCAAGCTTCTGAAAAGAACGCACGGTTCGGCTCTCTTCACCCGCGGTGAAACCCAGGCTTTGGCGACGGTCACGCTGGGCTCGGCTGATGATGAGCAGCGGATGGATTCCATTCTGCAAGCCAACTTCAAGAAAAGCTTCATGCTGCACTATAACTTCCCGCCTTACTCGGTGGGTGAAGCCAAGCCTTTGCGCGCCCCCGGTCGCCGCGAAGTTGGTCATGGTGCCTTGGCTTATAAAGCTCTGGAAGCCATTCTGCCCGAATCCAATAAGTTTAATTACACCATCCGTCTGGTTTCCGAAGTTCTGGAATCCAACGGTTCGTCCTCCATGGCCACTGTTTGCGCGGGCACCATGGCTCTGCTCGACGCTGGTGTTCCCATCAAGCAACCTGTGGCGGGTATTGCCATGGGCCTCGTGATGGAAGGCGATAAATACGCGGTTCTTTCCGATATTCTCGGCGACGAAGATCACCTTGGCGACATGGACTTTAAAGTCACAGGTGGCGAGGAAGGTATCACCGCGCTGCAGATGGATATCAAGATCTCGGGTCTGAACAAGAAGATCCTCGCCGAAGCTCTGGCCCAGGCGAAAGAAGGTCGTCAGTTCATCCTGAAAAAACTGGTGGCGACGATCAATGAACCGGCTGAACTGAGCCAGTTCGCACCGCAGATCTTCGAAATCAAGATCAAGGAAGACAAGATCCGCGATCTCATCGGCCCCGGCGGCAAAACCATCAAGAAACTGGTGGCGGACCTGCAGGTCAAGATCGATATCAGCGACAACGGTATCGTCAACATCATGGCTCCCGATGGAGCTTCTGCAGAGCGTGCCAAGCAAGCGATTCGGGCGATTACGGCCGATCCGGAAGTGGGCGCGATCTATCTCGGTACGATCAAGAAAGTCGTCGACTTCGGTGCCTTTGTTGAGTTGCGCCCAGGTCTCGAAGGTCTTCTGCACATCTCGCAGCTGGAAAACCGCAAGGTTGATCGCGTGACCGATATCGTGAACGAAGGCGAGCAGGTTCTTGTGAAGGTGATCGACGTCGATCGCCAGGGCAAGATCAAGCTGAGTCGCAAGGATGCATTGGGCAAACGTCCCACCGTGTAAGGGTGAAGTTTGATGTTCCAGTTTCGCTTTCATGACGATTGCACACCGCGTTACATGACCGAACACAGCGCTGCCGCCGACCTGGTGGCGCGTGAAGGTCTGGTGATTGAACCAGGGACGGTCGCCTGTGTCCCGACCGGAGTCTGGATCTCCGAAGTGGAATGGTCCAAGGTTCCTGCGGGCTCTATTCCTGAGCTGCAGATTCGGGCGCGTTCCGGTCTGGCTCGCAAACATTCCATCACGCTCGCTAACGGCGTGGGCACGATTGATGCGGATTATCGAGAGGAAATCGGAGTTTTGCTGCTGAATCTTGGCCGCGAACCCTTTGTCATTCAAAAGGGCGATCGCATCGCTCAGATGGCTTTGAATCTGGTGGGACGTCTGGATCTTTCCGTCGGCGGTCAACGCCAGGGTGGATTCGGTTCAACCAGCGTTTGAGACCTTCACTGTTTTGAACGGCTTTTGATCGCTGAGCAGAAGTGCCTGATCGACCAGAAGCCGACCCTTCTCACACTCCCCGACCTTGTAGTAAAGCTGACCCAAAGCCATCACCACCGGTCCTTTTTCGCCCATTATGACAATGAGCTGCTCCAGCACGTCGATGGCGCGATCCATGTCCACACATTCCAGACAGGCCTGCGTCAACGCATAGAGCGTGGATTGATTTTCTATGTCGACACTGAGACTGCGTCCGAGCCAGTAGACTGCGTCGTCCGGCATTCCCGATTTCCGGTAGACCTGACCCAGACCGGCCATGGATTCCGGATCGTTGGGCTTGATCGCCAGGGCTTTCCGATAAAAGGACAGCGCCTCTTCCGTGGCATAGGTGAGATAGGCAATGCGGGCCAGTCCGAGATAGGCTTCCCGATGCACGCATTCATCCGCGGTGCAAAGTTCAAAGCAGTTCATGGCGCCATCGAGATCGTTGTTCCGAAGCAGAAGATGGCCTTTGAAAAGCTGCAGCTGCGAGCGGAATTCCGGATGCCAGGACCAGGTTTGCAGCCCCTCATCAATCACCGGCACAAGCTCCTCCAGCGGCACGTCGCTGGCTTCCCGCTTCAGGCGTTCCAGCAGAACAAAGAAGTCCTGGTTCAGGCCACCAAAGGTTCCCTGCGGGGTTTTTGCGGCCAGTCTGCCGATAAAGGCATCCACCAGGGGCGCTGTATCCGCGGCATCGAATTGATAACGGCACTGTTCCACCAGAGCCTGACGGCCATAGGCCGGCAGATCGCGTTCCTCATGGACTTTCTGCAGTTCCCGCGCCAGCGTCACATAATCGTTCTGCTCGACGGTAAAAACCGGAGCCAGAGCCTCCGCCAAAGGATGATGGGCACTGACCAAAGGCCGGGCGCCGCAGGCCATCGCTTCGAGAATCCAGAAGGAGGCATGGGCGTTTTCCATATCCGACTGATGAATCCAGGAAATCGCCAGATCCGAGGCGCTATAAAGATCCTTTTGGAACGGACTGATATCCTGGGAGATGAAGAGCAGCTGACGCGCCAGCCCCAGATCCACAGCCAGGTATTTCAGCGCCTCCTTGTTTTCGCCGCTCCCTGTAAAGAGAAGCCGCATCTGTCCGGCAACGTCCTGGTTATGGTCAGTTAAATACTTCAAGGCAAACAGCAGATTCCTTGCCCCGCTGTCATGCGCAAGCGGATCACAGCAGCTCACCAAAAAAATCTCATCCGGCATCTTGATATACGAGCGGAACCGCACCCGATTCTGGGGCTGAAAATCCATGCGACGCGTGTGAATGCGTGGCGCGAGCTCAAGAATACGTTCACTCTCAACACCCACAAAACGCAGCGACTCGCCCGCCTCCTCGCCATAAACAAGAAAGCCGGCGGCAAACTTCAAAAGATCATCGAGCGCCGGTTGATCATGCTCCATGGCCCACTTCAGGTCCATCGGATCGCTCGAAAAAACCAGCAGCGCCTTCTGATGCTGATGGCAGTAACGCAGCGCCTGCTGCGTGGACTGATCGATAAATCCCGAGGCGATCACCAGATCCGCCCGGGCCAGCTCATCCTCGAGCCCAAGCATATAACCGGGAAGATGCTGATCCTCGAGAAAGCTTTGAAGGGCCAGTTTTGAGGTATAGATGGGCTTGCGCAGGGCATGAAGGAAGGTGGCGGCACGAATATTATGAACTTCTGCCAGAGGCTCCAGGAGGTCAAAGGCTCGCAGATTCTGACTCTTGCCGATGACCAGCAGAATGTTCAATTTTCCGTCCATGGACTTCTTCCTGTATTCACGTTCGACTTGGAGACCCGCGGCGCGGGGCTGCCACTAATAAAGAAGTGAGACTTGCTCGCGTCCATCTGCTCGCGACTCACCACCGAAACACCGACCTGCAATTGATCGGACGTCAGATCCAGGGAAGCATGAATCGGCACGCGAATGACACGTGTCTCTCCTGGCTCCACCTGACCCACTTTCAATTTTCTTTCATCCACCCGGATCTGCTTGCCGGCAAGGTTGGCCACGCGAGCCTCGACCATGCTGGCTGTGACCTGGGAATCGTTGCGAATCGTCACTTCCAGGCGTGCCTGCTCACCCGCTTCCAGCACACCTATGGCCTGGCCGCCGGTTTCCTGGCTCAGCTTCATGGCGATATCAAAACGGGGCACCTCCCCTTCCTTGATTTCGACGATCATGGGCCGCTCGAGGCTGGGCAAAGGACCGCCGCTGCGGGCGAGGCCCACACGGATACGCACAGGACCATCCTTCGCAGTGGTTTTGATTTCATAACGAATGACACCACGCAGCTCCTGGCCCGGCTCCACCTTGCCAATGAGAACCTCAGACGTGCCCAGGTTATTCCGATTGCTCGTCACAAACACGGACAGGCGTGTGATGGCCTCCCTGCCCACGTTTTTGACCCGCCAGGGAATAAGGGCCGGCTGACCTTCCCGAATTTCAAAGCGTTCATCCAGATCAATGGCAAATTTCAAACGGCGTGGATCAAAGGCTGTGCGCTCCCTCGCCGTTTCGGACCAATCGACATTGGAACGTGATTCCAGCCACTGCTGAGTGCTGCTGTCGAGTCGTTCCAGATTTTCCCGCAGGAACTGCGAGGCACTCGCCTTCCAGTAGCTGGAACGCATTCGTCCCTTGGGCATGGGCACACCGTCGCGATTGGCGAGTTCCGACAAAAGCTTTTGGGCGAAATCGAGCGGGATATCCTTGGGCGGCACCTTGCTGTTGGTCGGGTTGACTTCCGGCAGAAGGTAAAACGCCTTCAACTCCTCATGCTGATTGGCCACACGCGCCCGACCGGGATCAAGGCTGTGATCGAGATAACGCTCGCTCTTATAGCGATAGTCGCCGAGCAGGTTCCAGTTTTCCTTGGTCTTGTGCACGGGCTGGAGCCAGATATCAGGCATGATGCCGGTGTTTTGAATGGAAATGCCCTTGGGTGTGAAATAACGGGCGATGGTGAGCTTGAGCGCCTGCTCACCCGGCAGTTCAAAAACGGTCTGGACCGATCCCTTGCCGAAGCTCGGCTCACCGATCACAAGAGCCCGCCCATGATCACGCAAAGCTCCGGCCACGATCTCGCTGGCCGATGCGGTATCGCCGTTGGTCAGTATCACCAGCGGATAGTCAAAGCGATAAAGGTTGTGGCGTGCCATTTCATATTCACGGGTCCGACCCTGAGTGGACAGGATGCGACCTTCATCGATAAAAAGGTCGGCAACCTTCACCGCCTGATCGAGCAGTCCTCCAGGATTGCCGCGCATATCCAGGATTACGCCAGCCAAGGGATCGGCATCCCTTTGCGCCTTGATCATGGCATCACGCAGCTCGACGGCCGTGCGCGAGGAAAAGCTATCAATATAGGAGTAGAGAATCTTGCCCTGGTCGGTGGGCAGGAGTTTGGATTCCACAGAATCCACCTGAATGATCTCGCGGGTTAAGGACAGACGGCGCGGAGCAAAATCGCCCTCGCGGAGCACGAAAAGGTTCACCTTGGTGCCTGGTTCGCCGCGCATGTATTGAACGAGGTCATCCAGCGTGGTTCCAAAGGTGCTTTTGCCATCGATCTGCATGATGCGGTCAAACTTGGAAACACCCGCCCGGGCCGCAGGGCTCTTCGGCAGGGGTTTGATCACGGTCAGAACATCATCCTGAATGCCGACCACCACACCGAGTCCACCGAAGGACCCTTCCGTTCCCTGGCGCAGATCGCGGTATTCATCCGGCGTTAAGAGATTGCTGTGCGGATCAAGACTTGCGAGCATGGCGGAAAGGAATTGAAAGGCACCGGAAGGCGATTTGCGGCCTTTCTCGCGGGAACGATGCCGTTCCAAAAACTGACTCGTGCGCAGCGCATCCCGCATCAGGTCATCATACGTATAGCGCATGCTGAAGCGGAAGGCGATGGAATCGGAACCTTTGGTCAGACGCAGCGAACGATCGCTGGAAGCACTGAGAGCGGCGACATCGTTTTCATGCAGGGAACGCAGGGTGGATTCGATCAGCTGCCGGTTCTCCACCCGCGGCTCGTCCACATAATAGTTCTGCACGATGGTGATAATCGAATCGATCAGCAGAGACTCGGAAACATCGAGTCGATCGGCAAAATCCTGGGCCTGGCCCGTGCGGGTCATGGCCGGTGATTCGCGATCGCCGATAGCCCGGAAGGTCATGAAATTGAAGGGCTTTTGGCCGTCCCGACCTACCACGCTCCGTTCGGCATTCAACGCGAAATAAAACGCCAGACTCAAAATTGGCCATAGAGCGTATTGCAACATTTTTTTCCAGTCCCGCATGTGCTGCTTCTCCTGGGACTCCTATCGACAGCTAGGAAATTTTGTTTAGGCACCCGGCAAATTCGGGCCCAGCGGGACGTGGATTACGGGATTCTGCCAGCACGTAAAAATTGAATTTCATTGGCCTAATTTGGCCAGCGAGCCGATTTTTCAAATTGGGCTCAAAGAAATGCCAAAAGCGCCGAAGAGATGTTTGGAGAATTTGGCAAAAGTGAACTGAGGTGGTTATGAGTTGGGAACGGATACCAGGACCTGGCATTAAGGATTGCCGTGATTTCAGCTCGAAATCGGGCGGTGGCGGCTTCGGCAGGATTTTCCTGGCTTCCACGCTTCTCCTCCTCCCCAGCCTGACCACGGCCAGCCCCAAGATCCCCCCAGCCCCCAAGACCATCCCCCAGCCCCGAACCCTTGAAGAATCCGTCTGGCTCGCTGAAATGGAAGAGCTCGACAAGCTGGAAAAGTCTGCGGCGCGTCTGGTTCAGGAGGACCCGTACTCAGCCTTTGGGCATTATCTTTTGGCTGAACTCTATCTAAAGCAGTTCAAACAGAACCCATCCCAGCTCCGTTATCTGAAACATGCCTCCGAACTCGGGCAGCAGGCTATCGAGCTGAGTCCGCAGGATGAATATGGTTACATCGTATCCGCTCAGGTCCTTGACCTCATGGGCTATACGGAAAATGCGCTGTCCATCCTGGACGGTGACAGCAAGCTGCCGGTGAGACAGTCCTGGCGCGTGGACTTCATGCGCGGCCAGCTTTTGACCGGACAGGTCCCGGAATCCACGGTGCTCAAGCATTTCGAACGCAGCCTGAAAAAGGATGCGAGCTCGCGCAATATTGTGATCCCTTATGTGATTGCCACCATGCAATCGCATGCCAAGGGCGAGAATCTGATCGAGGATCTGCGCTCCTGGCGGGAACGTTATCCGCATCAACTTTTTGATTTGAGCCTGGCGATTGCCCTGAGCGATCATCAGCAGTATCAGGAAGCTCATCAGCTCTATGCGCAGCTGCAGAAAAAGCATCCGGATATGACCGAGGTCTTTATCAATGACGGCATCATTCTTTACAGCCATCTGAAAAAGCCGCGGGAAGCTCAAAAAATCCTGACGGACGTTTTGAAGCATGAGGCTCTGGACAAGGGCCGCCGGGCCATGGTCCTGGCGCATATGGCCAGCCTGGAACTGGAGCATGGTAAAAAATATGACGAGGCCCGCCGGCTCTTTGCCGAGGCCATCGGCCTTGCCAAAAATCCGATGGAATGGGTCGCTTTCTCGCACAAGGCTTATGAAAAGAGCCAGCGACTTTTGGATTTCGTGGCTCTGCTCGATGAACTGCGGCTGGTGATGGCCGGTTCCAGCTATCTCTATGCTCTGCAGGGTGAAGTGCTGTCCGAGCGCCTCGCCATGCATGATCAGGCCATCGAATCCTTCAGCTCAGCCATCCTTTTGGAACCTGAGCGCACGGAGTTTTTGAACGGCCTGGGTTTAACCTACTATCGGATGCATCAGCTGGATAAGGCTCTGGCGATATTCCACGAGGCCACCAAAATCGACCCTCAGGATGCCACGGCCCGTTACAATGAGGCCTGCGTGCTGGCCATCCTCGGCCGAACCAATGAGGCCCTGGGCTCCCTGAAGGCCGCCATCGGCCTGGATCCGCGGCTGCAGCAGACCGCTCGCCTCGACAAGGATTTCACCAGTATTCGGGTCACCGAGCAATTCCAGAGCCTGACCAACACCATTCCTGTGACGGCAGGACGCCCCTGACCCATCCCCAAACGAAAAAAGGCCGGCTTCAGGAGCCGGCCTTTCGCTTTCTCTCTTGCATCTTCAATCCGGAAGCATCGGCCTCAGGCCACGCGCATACAAAAGAACCTTCTCAGCCTTCTTTTGATACTCCGCAAGGCCCTCCGCCCAGAACGGATCCTTCAGACTGAAGTTTTTGGTCATGTGATCCTCAGCCTTGAGATGCCCCAGGATCAAATTGATCGGCGAATTCACGAAATCATATTCGTAGCCCGGACCCTTCCACGCAAAACCCTGGGGAGCCAGGTCCATGGCCGCGCGCATGATGGCAAGGCCCAGAGGGAAGGTATGGATCTGTTTGGGATCGAGAACGTGGATCTGGAAACCCCGGCACACTTCGCCCGCCCATTTCTGAGAGGTCGGTTGAAACTCCGCAGGGCGCAGGTGAAAGCCGGCGCTCCGGTAGTAGTCCTGCACGCGGGCGGCATACTGAGCGCCATCCTTGATGTAAGGCGCCCCTACAAATTGGAAGGGCAGGCCCGTGCCGCGACCCTCGGAAAGATTGGTGGCTTCCAGCATCACGGTGGCTGGATACACATAAACCGGATCGATCGTGGGCAGGTTCGGGGACGTGAGGATCCAGTGCTTGTAGTATTCACCCCAATAGGCCTTGGGATTCCAGCCTTCCATGGCGATCACGTCCAGCTCAGCGCCAATGTCCGCATTGAAATAGCGGGCGGCTTCCGCCACGGTCAGACCGTGACGCAAGGGAATGGCATACTCACCGACAAAGGACCGCGCCCCGGCATCCAGAACACGCCCTTCCATGGCTTCGCCCGCCAATGGATTGGGGCGATCCAGCACGACCACGCGTTTGCCCAATTTTTTGGCCATGCGCAGACAGCCGGCGATCGTGTACTTGAAGGTATAGACGCGGCAGCCGGAAATTTGCAGATCGACCAGGATGGTGTCGACGCCATTGAGCATCTCAGGCTTGGGCTCGCGGGTTTCAGAATAGAGGCTATAGACGGGCAAACCGAACGGACCACCCTGATGGTGGCCGGTTTCAATCATGTTGTCCTGCACCGTCGCATGGAATCCATGCTGCGGTCCGAAGAAGGCGACCAGCTTTGAGCCCAACAGATCACGCAGGAGGTCCCAGGAGGACTTGAAGCTTTGCGTAACTGAGGCCTGATTGCAAAGAAGGGCGCAACGGCCCCAGGCTTGAGCCGCTTGCGGTGCGGCGGCCAGAACTTCAATTCCGAGCTTCACGGCCAGTCCTCATCCGCGTTTGTTGACCTGGCTGATCAACTTGTTGAGTGTTTCCTCAAGGCTTGCGCCATTGACGGTGGGAATGACGCTGCTCTGGTCCGTGGCATGTTCGCCATGACCAATCCACATATTGGGGCCCAATTCGTTAATCTCGAAGAGATAGTTGACACCTTGGTGGAGAAAATTGAAACGATGAATCTTAAATAGCTTGCTGCCGTCCGGTATTGTGATGGCCTTCCAGTCCATTGCTGCCCTCTCTCTTGCGATCCGCCAGGGGATACTTGCATATTACCATTAACTCTAAACAATTCGGCTTTCTGCGTCCAGAAAAACCCGGAAAGGTGGGTACCGGCGGACGCTCAGCGTCGTGGCTCAGGCTTCCGGCCTTGGGGGGGGCCTTGTCTGCTCAGCATGGCCTGCACCTTGCGAAGTTCAATGTCCTGACCAGCACGGAGAGTATCACGAGGACGGATCTGATGGGTGACCACCCGCGACAGAGCGGTTTTGGGTCGAGCGACGGTGGCCGCCGCGGCTTGAATCTCAAGGAAGAGGAGAGCCAGGACTGCCGCTGCCATGACACCAAGGTTCTTCACGCCGCAGACCCCGGATTATCGTTGCTTTTGCGTGTGATAAAATCCTGCAGTATTTTTTCGTTATCCCGATCGATCTGCACAATTTTAATGGCGATGCCGGCTCCGGAATCCTTGACCACGGCATTTTCCTTGCCGACCACGCGAGCCATCTTTCCATTGAAAAAAATCGCGCAGTCGGGCTCCAGTTCGGCCCAGACTTCCAGGATGCTCGATTGATTGAATGGAAAACGATTGGGGCTGTCAAATTCGAGGAAAAATCCGGTGTGCGAGATATCCCGGGCGGTCGTTTCGTAGCGCACCTGGGCGCCAATGGAAGCGATCACCACACGCATCGGGCGTTCGAGCCGGACGCGCTTCACTTTGCGACTATCCCTGTTCTGAGCGGATGCGGACATGAAAAAACCCTCTCGCGCGACGGTCCAGTGACTTCTGAAGTATCGGCTCGAGGGTAATTTTCTTGAGACCTTTACGCCCAACCCAGGCGAAAAAGCCTTACTTTTTCGCGAGTTCGCTGTCGATGACCTTCTTGAATTCCTCGTAAGGCAAGGCACCCGAGAGGCGACGGCCATTGACAAAGTACGCCGGGGTTCCGGTCACACCGACTTTTTCACCCGAACGGGTGTTGTTGTCGATAATTTCCAATTGTTTCGCTGGGTTTTTGGTACATTCCTCAAACTTTTTCATGTCGAGACCAACGGTCGTCGCATATTTTTTGAAGTCGGAGTCGCCCAGGTTCTTCTGGTTTTTGAAGAGTTCTTCATACATTTCCCAGAACTTGCCCTGATCCTTGGCACAGCGGGCGGCGATGGCAGCGGGCTTGGCGCGATTGTGGAAACCGAGTGGGAAGTCGCGAACCACCCAACGGATTTTGCCTTGATAGTCCTTCATGATGCGCTTCACAGTAGGCTGAACGCGCTCACAGAAAGGACACTGGTACTCGGAATACTCAATCACGGTCACAGGACAGGCGTTACCCGCACAGCCCATGGGTTTGATGTCTTTGGGATTGGGACCGTATTTCACCGGGTCGGCGTCGGTCACGGTCAATTTGAAGACGGGTTCCTTGGGTTCAGGATACTGAATTTCCAGCTGCTTCTTGGCCACGCCTTCGGCGAGGATGTTCTGGAACACATCCTGAGCTTTCTTGCTCTTCAGATAATCGGTGATCATCTTGCGCTTTTCGGCATCGCTCTTGTCTTTCAGCGCCGGATAGTCCTTGAATTGATCCATGGCTTCCTTGATGTCGCCATCCGATACCTTGGTGCGCGCATCAAGATAATCGTTACGCGCTTTCTCAACGCTGACCTTGCCTTTGTCCGCAAGACCTTGCCAGAACTCATCGAGATATTTTTCGCGGGCCAGATCCGAAATCAATTCATAACGCTTTTGTTCGATCTCATAGAACTTGCCCTGATGGTCTCTGGCCAAGTCTTCAACTGAGTAAGCCTTACCATTAATCTTAAACGCGGGCTCGGCCATCAATTGGCTGCTCATCAATCCAAGTGGAATTAAACAGGCCGCTGCGAGCCAACGCTTCATTTTCGCAAGCGTCTGTGGTTGGGTGGTCGTCGCCATAGAGATTTTCAAGCTCCTCAGGTAGAGTGTTAAGGCTTCCCTGCTTTCTTAGCGGGTGGACTTATGATAGATTCGGAACCATGATAAATCGATAAAAATTGTCGACGCTCTCGCAACGAGAGCAGGGCGGCAAGCCTGCCATGCAGCCGCAATGACAATGAATCCGCTGAAACCTGGGGAGGAGCCATGGCAGATAAACAGGACAACCTGCTCGTATGGGTGGACATGGAGATGTCCGGCCTGAATCCGGCGACAGACGTTGTCCTTGAAGTGGCCGTATTACTGACCAACAAGGATCTTGAAGTTGTCGTGGAAGGACCGCAGCTCATCGTCCATCAGCCCGCGGAACTTTTTGAAAAGATGGACGCCTGGAACCAGGAACATCATACCAAGTCCGGCCTTTGGCAGGCTGTGCTGGCTTCCACGGTCACCCTGCAGGAAGCCGAAGAAGCCGTGCTGAATTTCCTGAAACTGCATGTTGGACCACGTCAATCCCCGATCTGTGGCAACTCCATCGCCCAGGACCGGATGTTTCTCATGAACCATATGCCGCGTGTGAATGAGTATTTGCATTACCGCATGATCGACGTTAGCACGATCAAGGAACTGGTCAAACGCTGGTATCCAGGCGGACCTGCGGCCCCATCCAAGGCCAATCAACATAGGGCTTTGGATGATATTCGGGAGAGCATCAACGAGCTCCGCTTTTACCGCGAACAGTTCTTTGTGAAACCCTGAGGACGCCTTTTCCAAAAAAAAGCGACCCATGCCATCTGGTCAGCTTCCAACCCCGAGATTAATGGTGTTAGAATCAGACTAGGACCCTCTGGCCATGCGGATGAACCGCGGTTTGAAATGGTCCTATAGGCTAAATGCCTAGGAAAGGAGGTGGTGCTGTGGTGTTGTTCGACTGCACTAGTAGCACGGAGGTGAGTGTCTCTTAGTAGACCTCTCCTCCACTACTAACCGGCTTCCTTTCCGCGTTTGATTTGGGAGCCGGTCCCAAACTCCTCTTAACGCCGATTCCGTTCCTGCCCGCGCACATACTCCATGAAAGCACCCTTGTCTTCCATGATCGTTTGATAACGACTGTGATTCATTCCACGATGGCCTTTGTTGCCACGGTGGCCTTGGCCGTTGCGGTTTTGCTGGGAATTATTATTATTGTGGGGACCGTTGCCGCGACCATTGCCCATCGGCGGCTGGCCACCTTTCATTTGATTCTTGCGTTCGACGATTTCCCAAGCGCGCAGCACAACGCTTTCCGACAAGAGCTCGGTGACGAATTCATCCAGACCGATGCCTTCATCGGCAGCCTGCTCACGCAGTTTTCGCACGAGAGACTTGGAAAGTTTCACGCGCAGCTGCTCGCTGTTGTCGCCTGAAGCAGCGACCACGACAGGGCCTGGGACTTTGGGATTTTCCCGGATGATGGCTGGCTCAGGAGCATTGAATTTTTGCTCCAGTGGCGGCAGTTCATCTGTTTCTTCTTCTGTTGCCGAGGTCTCGAGTTCTTCGGGGACAGATTCCGAGGCGGATTTGGCGAGAATTTTTCCGGTCTTGTTGCGTTTGATCACCGGAGCAGTCTCCTCTTCCAGCTTCACTGCGGTTTCACTCTTGCGAGCTTTGGGACTGGCTTTCTTGCTTGGGGCCTTGGCCTTTTTTGCTTTCACCTTTTCCGCCATTCGATTCTATCTCCAAACGTTATAAACGAGGACCCGCCTTGTCGGGCAGGTTTTTAGAAAAAATATTGGGGTCATGCAGTACGAAAATCAGGATCCATGCCACGCCGGGCCATGAGTCCGAAATCCTGGACGAAACCCTGGGATTGTCGGTCAGCGACTGGGAACCAAACTTCTGGCTGGCGGAACACTGTCGGCCAGCGACGGGGTACCGGGCATCTGTCTGGCGGAACGCTATCTCATTACTTTTGAAGGGGCTTGCACGGGTTCAGGGAACCCTTCCGGAGAAATGGCAATCCTTGTGTACACTATCCTCTGCCTTAGCAGGCCGCCTCTCGTCAAGGGTAATCATCGAACATTTGGGGAGAAAACTTGAGCGATTATATTCACCTTGGCCATTCATGCCCAATTTCGTCAAGATTTACCGTAAATTATACGACCCTCTGCTGCCCTTCACAAGGTTTTTTTCCGGGAGCCCGCATCAGCCACAAAGACAAATTCTCCCTTAATTTTGCCAATTTGTGTACTATTAGGTTCAACCACGCAACTGCGAAGAGGTAAATATGCGGAGGAGCCCAAACTGTGGTTCAACCCTTAAAATATGGGTCACCGCACTCGGCTTGATCACGCCAGGGATGGCTCGACCCGAACCGGCCTCCCGCACCCGCCTGCAGCTTGCCCTCGATGATACCATTCGCAGCTTCGATCCCCGTCAAAGTGTGGACGCGCGTGCGCAATCCGTGGAAAGCCTGATTCATTGCAGCCTTATGACCTTTGATGCGGAAGGGCGCCCTGTGCCTGGTATCGCCGCTGCGGCTCCCCAGTGGAAATCACCCACAATTCTGGATGTGACCGTCCGGGACGGCGTGAAATTTAGTGATGGCAGCGCTGTCACGGCCCACGATGTGGCCGCCACCTGGCAGGCTCTGCTGCACCATCAACCCATGGCCCGGAGCGCTTCCTACCCCGAGCTAAGCGCGGTCGAGGCCAAGGGAAAAACAGTTACATTCCATCTTAAGGAACCGAATGCCGGTTTTTCGGACCAGCTGATCCTTGGCATTCTTCCGGCTCAATTTGCCAAGGAATTACGTATCGATCCGATCAAGACACCGAATTGTGGGCCCTATTCCGTCAAAAACATCCAATGGGAGAATATTCTCCTGGAAGAAAACCCGCATTATTCCGGCCCGCCGCCCCGTCTCAAAGAGATTGAAATCAAAATCGTGAAGAGTGCAAAGACCCGCTTTGCCCAGCTGCAGTCAGGCGAACTCGATCTCGTGCAGAACGGAATCAGCCGGGAGGCTCTGAAGACCATAGCCCGGAAAAACCTGCAGCTCGACGTGCTCAGGAGTCCCGGCTTGAAGACGACCTATCTCGGCTTTCATATGCGCGATCCTCTGGCTGGCCACCCCGCAGTGCGGGAGGCGATCGCCCACGCCATCAACCGGCAGGAAATCATCGATCTTGTCCTCGGTGGACTGGCCACCCCGGCAACCACCCTTCTGCCACCCGTCTCGCCCTTTCATCACAAGGGTTTGAAGGCACGCACGCTGGATCTGGCCAAGGCCGAAAAGATTCTGGACAAGGCCGGCTTTCCACGAAAAGGCGCCAGTCGCTTTGAGCTGAGCTACCGCACCACCACCGATATCTCTCACATCAGCATCGCCAAGGCCATGGCTTCCCAGCTCAAACGCATTGGCATCAAGCTGGTCGTGCAGCCCTTGGAATGGAAGAGCTTCGAGCAGGACATCCGAAGCGGCCGCGTGCAGCTCTGGGGCCTGACCTGGACGGATCTCAGCGATCCCGATGTTTACCGCAAGGCTTTGGCCACAAGCAGCTTTCCCCCTCTGGGTGACAATCGCGGCCGATACAGCAATCCTAAACTGGATACCCTGCTGGAGCAGGGAAAACGGGCTGCAAGCCCGGAGCAAAGACTTCGGATCTATCAGAACGTGCAGGAGCTTGTGGACCAGGATCTGCCCTTACTCGCTCTCTGGCATGAGGATAATTTCGCGGTCGTGAATCGGTCTCTGCAAGGTTTTACGCCGTCTGCGGATGGCCGCTACACCTCGCTCAACCAGGCTTTCTTTGCCCGCTAAAGGGTCCGCCTCAGTGGGGGCGGATGCGCTTGAGGTCCAAGCAGCTAAACTGGTATCATTAAGCAACAACCAGGCATGGACAAAAAAACGATGAGCAAAAAAATCCTTGTGGTCGATGACTCCGTCACGGCTCGCCGGCTGGTTGTCAGCCATCTGGCGGGATTGAATCTGCAGGTGATTGAAGCCGGCGACGGCAAGGACGGATTGAGCAAGCTCAACGACCATCCCGACATCGGTCTGATCTTCACGGACATCAACATGCCCTGGATGAGCGGCCTGGAAATGATCGCCGAGATCAAAAAGATTAAAAACTGGCAGCACATTCCCATCTGCATGCTCACCACGGAAACCGGCTCGGATGCTCTGACCCAGGCCAAGGATTTGGGTGTGAATGCGTTTCTGGTCAAGCCGGTGCAAAAGGAGCAGCTGCTCGCGATTGTGAATGGTTACCTGCCTAGCGCGTGAATTAAAGCGCTGCGTTTTCGCCCATCTGCCAGCTGCGAGGATTTTCCATCATATATTTGACCAGACTGTATTTCAGATGGTCATCAAAAGCCTGCGGCTGCATCCGCTCCTTCATCTCCAGAATAATCTGCTTTTTTTCCAATTCGAGATTATCCAGATAAAGCTGCTTCAGCACCTGATAGCGCTTGGGATCCTTGTCCCGCATTTTCTGCAGTTCCTCGTTGGCCTGACGCCGCAAATCGCTGTCGGGAATGGCTTTGCGAGTGGCAGCCACGGCCGCCACGGCGGGTGGTGCGAGCGGACGGGGGGCCGCGGCACGCCTTGAACTTTCATCGACCTCCGCGGCATCACGCGTGAGATGACTCTTCACACTGTGCGAGGCGAGGAATTCCAAAACCTCGCGCTGACGCCAGGACACCGGCGCGGCAAGGCTGGCCCGGGGCAGGGTTTCCATATCGCGCGCATAGGTCGAGTGATCATTGATGATGCGGGCAAAGGCCTGCAAACGATCATTCAGGCTTTTTTTGGGCGCATTGAGTTCATGGACGGCCGCGCTTTCCGCGAGCCAGCCCGGAAGCTTGAGAATGTCACCTGCTTTCTGCCGCAAAGACCACTCGTAGAAGAGCACGGTGTAACTTAACAGAAGATTGCCTTCGAGCGTCATATAGCCGATCGGCTGGGCCCGTTCGGCGTCATCAAGTTCGCGCCAGAGCTGAAGGCAGCCTTCGATGGACAGGCCGCTCGAAGGAGCCAGGATCGGCGTAATTTTCTTGATCACCGGCTCCATGGTGTGCTCGCGGAAATAGCGGGCGCAGCGCTGTTCATAGGCTTTCATTTCGCCTTCGCGCAGGTCGGTGTCATTCATCTGCCAGACCACCAGCAGAGGATCACTCTCGGTTTCCACCGCGAGGTAATCGAGTTCCTGCGGATTTTTCAGGACACCGTGATCCATCAGTTTGCGTCCGACCTTGGTGAGCAGACGCATTTTCTGGCGGAAAGGGCTCCAGTTTTCCGGTGTTTCCCGCGGCACGGGCAGGCTCAGGCCGTTGAACATATTTTCAAAGGAACGGCCAAAAACCGCATCCCAGCGGAAGCTGCTCTTTTCCCAAAGCGTGGCCTTTTGCAGCTGCAGAAACACAAACTGCTCGAGCTGCACAAGATCCAGCCATACGGATGGGCGCAAGGGCAGAGGCTGACTGCGGCCGAGGAGCCGATGCACGCGAGGTTTGCCATCGAGCAGACGCGCGAGCTCCGCATAAGGCTCGCCATAACCCAGAAGCAGCTCGGCGGCCATCGGGGCCGGACGGAACACTGTTTTCCAGGAGCCCTGCGCATCACGGCGCCTTTCCTCACGATCGAAGAGAGGCACCGGCTCAAAGGGTTCCTGCGTCGCGGCTGGATAAACCTGCAGGCTGCGCAGAATCTGGAGAACCCGCAGAAAGAGAAAGGCCCGTGTGCGGCCATGCCCCGCGAGATTTTTTTGCAGATTATCCGGACTGAGGTGCAGCCACTTTTGGCCCTGCAGGATCTGCTGCTGGGCCTGCTGCATCAGAACCAGCAGGGCGCTCAGTTCGGCATCGGTCAAGGCTGGACTCAGGCCGGCTGCCATGCTCATGCTATACGGATCAGCTTCCAATCGGCGCAGCTGCAAGGCCAGCTCAAAGGCTTGGATCCACCATAGAGGCGCCATGAAAGTGGACATGATGCTATGTTCGGCCATGCAATGAAATCCAGCCTAATAATCCTACCAACGCCGGTTGGGGACGCGAGTGGAAAACATTCTGCAGAGCCCCAGCCTGAAACGCAAGCCCTTATCCCGGGCCGTTCCGGGCGCGGGCTCCAGGTGTTATGCAGAATTCATGGCTGAGTAGAAAAGACCTGATCACTCTGAGCGAGCCTGATCAAACCCTGACGCAGACTGTTGCGGCAGTACTTCTGCAGATCAGTCAAAAGACCCTGCAAGGTGCTGCGTTTGAGTTGAATGAGGACGTGAATGGTGTAGGTATCCTGAAGAGCCGCTACGGCATTTGGGTCAGAGATCTTTTCATAGTAGATGTCCCGAATCAGATCGCGACTGATGCGGTTGGCCAAAAGCTTTTCGAGCTGCTGGGTCACCATGGCCCGATCGACGACATCAAGGTCCTGAAATAATTTATCACTTTTCCAAAAGAGCACGATTTCGTTTTGGATCTGCAGCCTTGTATCGTTCAAGGCGGACGCCTCGGCCTGCTTGAGACCAAGCGGCAGGTCGACCACTTTGGTCTTTACGCTATGATATTCGATAATGTCGCCGGATTTTACGACGTTGGCGTGTTCGCTGGAAGCCCAGGCCGGGCGTTCGCGGCGACTCTGTTCAATGACACGGGGTTCGTTGAGGGAAGCCGCATGGCGGCAGCCACTGGCCACGAAAAGCAGACAACCCATCCAGCGAAAAAACCTCAAGTCCCTGATCCTCTACGTCGTTCTTCCTCGCGTTTGGCGCCTTTTTTCTCGGCCACGACATCAGCCAGATTGCGCCCACCGTTCCGGACTTCCCTGATCTTGGTCAGGACCCGTTCGAGCAGGAGAGGATCATTCTTGATAATTTCGCGCATGATTTCAAGTTCGTCTGAAGATCCGCGTTCTTTAGGCTTGTTGAGCTTTGACATGGATTGTCCTCCTAGTCTGCTTTTCGGCAGACAAGGCTCACTCATAAACCTGGCGGATATTTTCAATGTCGCCATCGCTCAGGGAGCGGAAGCTCATATTGGGGCCGATATAGGTCTTGGCATGCATCACGGAATCCGGATCCACTTCAATTTCAACATGATCGAGGCCAAGAAGATGACCGAACTCATGCAGCAGCACGGTCTCGGCATCGACGATATCGAGGTCCTGGCCCAGGTTGCGAGAGACGTCCATCGCATCGCAGAAGTGATAGGTTTCACCGTTCAGGATCACATCACCTTTAATGATGCGATCGGAGCCGCTGGCATTTTCCCAGACCGTGGTGGCCAGCGTGGTATCCGCCTTGCCGGTTGATCCCTTCCAATTCTTTTCATAGTAAACCATGGTGTAGGTATCATCGAGGCTGGAATAGAGTTCATCACCGCGGGGCATTTTTGCAACACCGGCGAAGATCAGAACTTCGCGACCCATGGCATCGTTCCAGGATTCACCGGCGGTGATGGCTGCTTCCACCACAACATCCGGAGCGGTATCGTCGATATAGAAGCTGACCTTTTCCGTCCAGCCGGTGAGACTATGAAAGGGTCCCTCAGCCTTCGGAACTGCGTTGGCGTTTTGAGTGCGTTGCTCTTCAATCGAATGTCGATTGGGAGCGGCGCCACAGGCAAGCAGCGTGAAACTCAGGGCTGTGGCAATCAGGGCTCGCATGCGGCCTCCCAGCATAAATTTCTCTAGCTGGACCCTTGCCACTAACTGGAACGTATACATACCTTCGGCCCCTCCTGGCCCAAAATAAGCTGCCCACGCTCTGCCGCAATACTACATGACTTTGGCGAGCTTAGGGAGAACTAGATCAAATGTTTTAGAATGCCGAGGCTCCAGGTGCGGGAGAGTTTACGGAGCGACAAACTGTCTTCCGGCGCGTAATCAAGTTCTGAAGATTCGTAAGAAAGCTGGACCGCCCACGAAAGTCTGTAGAAATAATCGACCTGCGCATTCCAGGTCCGCGTTTCGCCGGTGACGCTGATGCGTTCGCTTTCAAAACTTTCCGGCAGCCCGAGTTTCTCAATGCGATGCCAGCCCAGTTCCACACCGGTGCCCACGCGCACGCGATCCGATAGATTCAGAATCAGACCGAGATTGAGTCCCGGCAGACCATAGCTGATCTCGCCAACCTTGTTTTTGCTCGTTGGCGGCACCATCAGCGCACTGGTTTGTGTTCCCAGATAATAACCAAAAGGCCCGATCAGTGGCAGGTGAAAGGCATAGGCGATGCGCACCTGATGACCTTCGTTCGAAAAGGAAAATATGTTGACGTCATCAGTCAAATGGCCTTTCCAGCGACTGATGACATGGCCGTAGCTGATGGAGAAATTATGCTCGCGCCGAAAGCCGCGTACGGCCCGGCTCCATTCCTTCGGCAGTTCCGGGCGTATCAAAGGCTCAGTTACTTCCTGCGCGCCGAGATTGGCGGGACATAGCGCCCAGCCAAGGATGAGCAGTGTGGACAAAACCCTGGTCATGAAAGCTCCGGGAACTTGATTCGTGCTACAGTTTTAACCTATTTCCCGTTAGTATGAAACGCCCTTTCGCCGTCGGTCCTGGAAAACAAAAATGGAAGGATAGGATTTCGAGTGATGCTGAATTTCATACCAACCTTATATGCTCAAACGGTTCCGGCTGAAGCGTCCGCTGACCTTCCCTGGGATCTCATCGCCTCAGGCGTCCTTGCCGTATTGATGCTGCTCGCTTTTTTTGTTCTGCGCCGGTTCATGGAAAAGCCCATGCCGCCACGTGCGGAAGAGCCGCCGCGGGAGGTCCCTGCTGTTCCGGAAGCACCGCAGGAGCGGGCGCTGGAGGTTCCCACCGAAGCGCCCGAACTGGCCGAACTGCGGGCGGATGATCAGGCCTCCTGGCTTCAGCGTTTGCGCCAGGGTTTGAGCAAAACCCGGTCGCATCTCAAGGACAATCTTTCGCGTTTGCTCGGTGGGCAAAAGCTCGATGATCAAACTTTGGAACAGGTGCACGAAGTCCTCTTTCGCAGTGACCTGGGTGTGGAAACAGCCGATCATCTGGTGGACATTTTACGGAAACGCTTTGGCGGACAGCCCACCGCCCCGGATTGGGCGGTGATTTCCACGGAACTGAAACAGGCGGTGACTGAATCGCTGCAGGGGTCCGAGGATACCCCCATGAACAGGCCGTCGGAAGGGCCTTTTGTGGTCCTGGTGGTCGGCGTCAACGGCGTCGGCAAGACCACCAGCATTGGCAAGCTCGCGGCCCGTTATGTGGCCGAAGGCAAATCGGTTCTGCTCTGTGCCGGGGATACCTTCCGTGCCGCGGCGATTGAACAGCTGCAGGTCTGGGGCGATCGCCTGGGGGTGCCCGTGATCAAGCATCAGCAGGGGGCGGATCCCGCCTCGGTGGCCTTTGATGCCGTCAAAGCAGCCAAGGCGCGTGGGGTCGATGTCCTTCTGATTGATACGGCAGGCCGTCTGCATAGTAAAACGGAACTGATGGATGAATTGGCCAAGGTCAAACGGGTGATCGCCAAGGAAATGCCGGACGCTCCGCATGAAACCTGGCTGGTCATCGACGCCACCACCGGACAGAACGCGGTGCAGCAGGTGAAGGCCTTTGGGGAACTTGTCAACCTCACCGGGCTTATCGTGACCAAGCTGGACGGGACCGCCAAGGGCGGCGTGATCATTGGGATCAAACGGAAGTTCCGGCTTCCGATTCGGTACATCGGTGTGGGTGAGAAGGCGAAGGATCTGAAGGAGTTTTCGGCTCGGGATTTTGCGGAGTCGCTGTTTGCGTGAGGGCTCAGCACACCCTCGTTATCCCGCCACGCGGGACGAGGTTGCGAGTTGAACAGAATAAAAACAAAAAAGCGAAGCCTCAACAGCTTCGCTTTTTTTGTTTCTCACTCATGGAGATCCTGGTGGTGGGACTGCCCAGACTCGAACTGGGGACCTCTACGATGTCAACGTAGCGCTCTAACCAACTGAGCTACAATCCCGTGCAGGAGCACCTTTTCTAACGGCTGAGGGCCGCCTTGTCAATCTCTTAAAAACCGCCCCCAGTGATTTTTTGCAGAACAGAATCAGGCACCTGCTCGTAGGCGGCAAAGCGCATCGTGTAGGTGGCCCGGCCCTGCGATACAGACCGCAGATCTGTCGTATAACCAAACATCTCCGACAAGGGAGCGATGGCATCCACTTCCTGCAGGTGACCGCGCATGCCCACGTTGTTCACGCGCGCCCGGCGGGAGTTGAGGTCCTTGATAATGTTCGAAAGGAATTCATCCGGCACCAGAACCTCAAGACTCATGACCGGTTCGAGCAGAATGGGTTTGGCATTCCGCATCGCATCCCGCATGGCCATGCCTGCCGCGATTTTGAAGGCACTGGCCTCCGAACGCTCGGGATCGACCGTGGCGTCGAGCAGCGTGGCCTTCACACCGGTCATCGCATAACCGGCGATCACTCCGACCTGGACGGCCTCTTCACAGCCGGCTTTGACCGCCCGCTGCATTTCATCGTTCAGTTTGTCCTTGCCGACCTTGCTTTCGAATGTCAGAGCCGCGGTTTGCGGTCCTGGTTCCACCTGAATCACGACCCGGGCCCACTGATGGAGTTTCTCCGTTTCGCGTTCGAAGACTTTTTCGGCCTTGGAAGCTGTTGAAACGGTTTCGCGATAGTTGACCTGGGGATTGCCGATGTTGGCTCCAACTCGGAACTCACGCTGCATGCGGTCGATAATGATTTCAAGGTGCAGCTCGCCCATGCCGCTCAGAAGGGTCTGCCCGGTTTCGGCGTTGACGCTGACCTTCAGTGTGGGATCCTCGTTTTCAAAACGCTCGAGGGCCTTGGTCATTTTCGGAGCGTCGGCGCTGCTCTTCGGCTCGATCGCAATCGAGATCACCGGCTCAGGCACATCGAGCGATTCCAAAACTATGGGATATTTCGGATCACAAAGGGTATCACCGGTGGCCACCACCTTGAGACCCGCGACGGCTGCGATGTCGCCGGCTTCAATGAAATCCACTTCCTGCCGCTGATTGGCTTCCATGCGGAGGATTTTGGAAATCCGCTCCCGCTTGCCCGTGCGCGCGTTGTAAACGGTTTCACTGGTTGCGAGTTTGCCGGAATAAACCCGGACATAGGTGATCTGACCGACGAAGGGATCGTTCTGAATCTTGAAAGCCAGCATCGTCAAAGGCTCATCCGGAATGCGACGGCGCGTGATGGACTTCGATTCATCGGCCGGATCAAGACCCACGACATCCGGCAGATCCAGAGGTGATGGGAGATACCAGGTCACGGCATCGAGCAGCGGCTGAATGCCTTTATTTTTGAAGGCGCTGCCGCAGAAGACCGGGACCATTTTCATGGCAATGCAGCCTTTACGGGCGGCCCGACGGATTTCCTCTTCGGTCAGGTCCTTGCCTTCCAGGAATTTTTCCATGGTGTGATCATCGAATTCAGCGACGGCTTCGATGAGCTGCATGCGACCAAGTTCGGCCTCGTCCTTCAGCTCATCGGGGATCTCCTCGATGCGGAAGGCCTGTCCCAGGGCATCACCGTCCCAGTAGTAGGCCTTGAGGGTGATAAGATCGACCACGCCCACAAAGGAATCCTCGGAGCCGATCGGCAGCTGGAAGGGCACCGGGTTTGCGGCGAGGCGATCGCGCATGGACTGCACCGACTCGTCGAAGCTGGCGCCTACGCGATCGAGTTTGTTCACAAAGGCGAGGCGCGGCACCTTGTATTTATCCGCCTGACGCCAGACCGTTTCCGACTGAGGCTCGACTCCGTGCACGCCGTCGAAGACCGCGATGGCTCCATCGAGCACCCGAAGGGAACGTTCCACCTCCACCGTGAAATCCACGTGGCCAGGCGTATCGATGATATTGACCGTATGATCCTTCCAGTAGGCGGTAATGGCAGCTGCAGTGATGGTGATCCCGCGCTCCTGCTCCTGCTCCATCCAGTCCATGGTGGTGTTCCCATCATGAACCTCGCCGACCTTGTGAATCTTGCCTGTATAAAAAAGAATGCGTTCGGTTGTTGTGGTTTTGCCCGCATCGATATGCGCCATGATACCGATGTTACGCAACCGCGGAAGATCCTGGACTTTCATAAGTATTCTCGGCTTGGATTCAGGAAATAAAAAAACTGTTCGCCGGCCCCCGAAGCGGGGCCAAAACTTGCGAACAGTTTAATCAACTTTTTAAGTTTCTTACCAGCGATAATGCGCGAACGCCTTGTTCGCTTCAGCCATCTTATGAACGTCTTCACGACGTTTGATGGTTGCGCCACGCTTGTTGGCGGCATCCAGAATTTCACCGGCGAGGCGCTCGCGCATGCTGCGACCGCTCCGACCACGGGCAAATTCGATCAGCCAACGGATCGCCAGAGCCTGACGGCGCTCAGGACGGATCTCGACAGGAACCTGGTAGTTCGAACCACCGACGCGGCGGGACTTCACTTCCAGCATGGGTTTGGCGTTATCGAGAGCCGTTTTAAAGGTCTCGATTGGATCGTTACCTTGCTTTGTAATTTCTTCCATGGCGCCGTAGAAAGCTTTCTCAGCAGCAGCTTTCTTGCCATGCTTCATCATGCTGTTGATGAATTTTGTGACAACTTCATCTTTGAAAACAGGATCAGGAAGGACCTGCCGTTTCTCTGCGGTGTGGCGACGTGCCATACTACTTCACTCCAATGCTATACAGCTGATGTGGTTAATTAGCTTTTTGGTCTTTTCGCGCCGTACTTCGAACGACCCTGACGGCGAGCGTTCACGCCCGAGCAGTCGAGGGAGCCGCGTACGATGTGATAACGCACACCAGGCAAGTCTTTCACTTTTCCACCGCGGACCAGAACCACACTGTGTTCCTGGAGGTTGTGGCCTTCACCACCGATGTAAGAGGTGACTTCAACGCCGTTGGTCAAGCGTACACGAGCAACTTTCCGGAGAGCGGAGTTAGGCTTCTTGGGAGTTGTCGTATAAACGCGGGTGCAAACACCACGCTTCTGGGGGCAACCCTTCAGCGCAGGAGCCTTGGTCCGGTTCTTCTGGACCGTTCTTCCTTTGGCGATGATCTGATTGATCGTTGGCATGCTTTCTTATCCTTACTGCTTTCGCCTCATTGCGAACTATTTTGATTGATCGCTGCGGGGCTTTGCGTTGCTACTCTGACGCTCTGACCTCGCGAAATCTGCTCATCCGTCAGCACCGGATCTCACGGCGTCCTGTGAATGCACTGATGCATTCGCGGATTCTGACCACACGCGAGGCTAGTATCAGTACCAATCTGGAGGCTGGAAAGCAAGAGTTATTGCTGGTTTTAAGGAAAAACAAAAGGGGATGCTGGTAGCATCCCCGATGGTGTGAACAGACGTCGTTACCCCCAGAGGGGGCCCCAAACAAACATCGTCACCCCCGAAGGGGGCCCTGATGGCCTTGCGGCCTGGGGAGTGACGTGGTTTTGCAGTTACGAGTTGGCTTCCATCACATTCTTCAGCACAGGCAGCGCCTCATCGACACCGCGCACGCGCGACTCGAGACGACGGTACTGCCAGGAACCGGTACCGGCTGGCACCAGACGTCCCATGATGACGTTTTCCTTCAGGCCGCGGAGGTGGTCGACCTTGCTGTTGATCGCAGCTTCGGTAAGGACCTTCGTGGTTTCCTGGAAGGACGCCGCCGAGATGAAGGAGTCGGTCGACAAGGAAGCTTTCGTGATACCCAGAAGAACGGGTTCAAAGATGGCTTCCTGACCGCCCTGCTCACGCACCTTGGCGTTGGCATCATCGAGCTCTCCTTTTTCCACCTGCTCAGCAGGGAGGAAGCGGGTATCGCCCGGGCTCAGAACTTTCACACGACGGCACATCTGACGCACGATGACTTCGATGTGCTTGTCGTTAATTTTCACACCCTGCAGACGGTAAACGTCCTGGATCTCATCGACGAGGTACTTGGCCAGCTGCAGTGTACCCAGGATGCGCAGGATATCGTGAGGCGACGGCGAACCATCCACAAGGGTCTGACCCTTCCGGATATAGTCACCTTCTGTCACGATAATATGACGTCCTTTTGGCACAGTGAAGTCGGAGCTTTGACCATCGTCACTCACGACCACGATCTTGCGCTTGCCCTTCGAGTCAGCCCCGAAAGTCACCGTTCCATCGCGATCGGACATGATTGCGTAATCCTTGGGCTTTCTGGCTTCAAAGAGTTCCGCAACGCGAGGCAGACCACCGGTGATATCCTTGGTTTTCGCCTGTTCACGAGGAATCTTGGCGATGATGTCACCAGGGAGCACGTCACTGCCGTCGTCCACGAAGATCGTGGCACCGACAGGGAGCGAGTAGCGCGCATCGCGTTTGCCGTCGACCGAAACCGCCTTGCCCGAGTTCGGATCAATGATTTCCACAGCCGGCTTGAGGTCCGTGCCGCGGGTTTCGATGATCACCTTACGCGCGAGGAAAGTCACTTCGTCGGTACGCTCTTCAACCGATTGGCCTTCTTTCAAGTCGCTGTATTTCACGCGACCGCCGACTTCCGCCATGATGGGGTTCGCAAACGGATCCCATTCAACCAGCGAAGCACCGGCATCGATTTCCTGGCCTTCCTGGCAAAGCAGGACGGAACCATAGGAAATCGGATAGGTATCACGAATCGCTCCCGAATCCTTGTCAAGGATCTGGATCTCACCGTTACGCGAGAGAACCATGCGCTTGCCATCGCGGTTGGTCACCGCGTTGATCCGGATGAACTTCACGAGACCGGAGAAACCAGTGTCGCGGGTGTTCTTCTCGATTCTGTGCGAAACGGTACCACCAAAGTGGAAGGTACGCATCGTCAGCTGGGTACCGGGTTCACCGATCGACTGAGCAGCGATCACACCGATCGCTTCACCCACGTTGATGATGTGTCCGGTGGCAAGGTCGCGGCCGTAACACTTCGCACAGATTCCCATGCGGGTGTTACAGGTCAGCACCGAGCGGATACGCGCCATCTCGATACCGGCCTTGTCCATTCTTTTGGCGACGGCTTCATCGATCAAGGAACCGGCCTTGGCGATGATTTCATCGGAGTTGGGATCCTTGATTTCCGTAATCAAAACCCGACCCAGAGTCCGGTCACCAAGCGATTGCTTGATGTCCGAGCCTTCACGCAGTGGAGTCATGGTGATGCCATTGGCGGTTCCGCAATCGGTTTCCGCGATGGTGGCATCCTGCGCCACGTCCACGAGACGACGGGTCAGGTAACCCGAACTCGCGGTCTTGAGCGCGGTATCCGCGAGACCCTTACGGGCACCGTGAGTCGAGGTAAAGTATTCAAGAACCGAGAGACCTTCGCGGAAGTTCGCGGTAATCGGCGTCTCGATGATCTCGCCCGAAGGCTTGGCCATCAGACCGCGCATACCGGCCAGCTGACGAATCTGCTGAGCGGAACCACGGGCACCGGAGTCGGCCATCATAAAGATCGAGTTCGAGCTATCGACTTCCTTTTCAACGCCTTTGTGGTCGGTTTTCTTCGCTTTCGCGATGTTCTTGAACATCTCTTCGGCGATATTTTCCGTCACTTTTGCCCAGATATCGATAACCTTGTTGTAACGCTCACCTTCGGTCAAAAGACCTTCGGAGTACTGCTCCTTGATCTTCTTCACTTCCTCGTAAGCGTCGTCGAGCAGACGTTTCTTGCCTTCAGGAACGACCATGTCACCGATCGAAATCGAGAGACCGGCCTTGGTCGAGTAGCGGTAACCGATGGCGCGCAGACTGTCCGCAAGCAGAACCGTTTTCTTGGGTCCGGCGATACGGAAGGCGTCATCGACCAGCTTCGCGAGTTCCTTTTTGCCCATACGCCTGTTGATCGTTTCAAACGGCAGTTCGCTCGGCAAACTTTCCGACAGGAGCACGCGACCCACTGTGGTGTCATGCCGCTTGCCGTTGAAACGCACGATGATCGGAGCCTGGAGGCTCACTTCATTGTGGTCATAGGCCACGCGCACTTCGTCGATCGAACCAAACATCTTGCCGGCGCCTTTGGCCGAAATATCTTCCTTGGTCAGATAGTAGATGCCGAGAACGATATCCTGGGTCGGAACGATCACGGGCGAACCGGATGCGGGCGACAGGATGTTGTTGGTCGACATCATGAGAACCCGGGCTTCCATCTGCGCTTCCACCGACAGAGGCACGTGAACGGCCATCTGGTCACCGTCGAAGTCCGCGTTGAACGCGAAGCAGACGAGGGGGTGCAGCTGGATCGCCTTGCCTTCGATCAGCACAGGTTCGAAAGCCTGGATACCAAGACGGTGAAGAGTAGGAGCTCGGTTCAGAAGAATCGGATGCTCCTTGGTCACTTCCTCGAGGATATCCCAAACTTCAGGACGCTCTTTTTCCACCAGTTTCTTGGCGGATTTGATCGTCGACACGATGCCGTGTTCTTCCAGTTTGTTGTAGATAAACGGTTTGAAGAGCTCGATCGCCATTTTCTTGGGCAGACCACACTGATGGAGTTTCAGGGTGGGACCGACCACGATCACGGAACGACCGGAGTAGTCAACACGCTTACCGAGAAGGTTCTGACGGAAACGACCCTGCTTGCCTTTCAGCATGTCCGACAGCGAGCGGAGCGCGCGCTTGTTGGGACCGGTGAAGACTTTACCGCGACGGCCGTTATCGAAGAGAGCATCGACCGCTTCCTGAAGCATGCGCTTCTCGTTACGGATAATGATCTCGGGCGCGTTGAGTTCGATCAGACGGAGCAGACGATTGTTCCGGTTGATCACCCGACGGTAGAGGTCGTTCAAGTCAGAGGTTGCGAAGCGGCCGCCGTCCAAAGGCACCAGAGGGCGCAGGTCGGGGGGCAGAACCGGAATTACGGATAGCATCATCCATTCCGGTTTCGCTTCGTTATTTTTGAAAGCCTCAACGACTTTCAGACGTTTTTGCAGTTTCTTGCGCGCCGCTTCCGAAGAAGCTTCGAGCAGGGCTTTGCGCAGGTCGTCACCGAGGTCTTCGATGCGCAGGCCGGACAGGAGTTCCTGAATGGCTTCCGCGCCGACACCGACGTTGAACGCACCGTTGCCGTGTTCCTGGAGCAGTTGTTCGTACTCGTCTTCGCTGATGACCTGGCCGACGTGCAGCTTGGTCACTTCCTCGTTGCCTGGATCCAGGACAACATAGGATTCGCTGTAAAGAACGCGCTCAACATCTTTCAAAGAAATGTCGAGGATCGCGCCGATACGTGAAGGCAAGGACTTGAGGAACCAGATGTGAGCCACTGGTGTCGCCAAGTTGATGTGACCGAGGCGTTCCCGACGAACCTTGGAGTGGATGACTTCCACGCCGCACTTGTCGCAGACGATACCGCGGTGCTTCATGCGCTTATACTTGCCGCAGATACACTCAAAATCACGAACGGGCCCAAAGATCTTCGCGCAGAAGAGGCCGTCGCGTTCCGGTTTAAAGGTACGGTAGTTGATGGTCTCGGGTTTCTTCACCTCACCGAATGACCAGCTCCGAATCTTTTCCGGGGAAGCCAGCGAGATTTTGATCGCGCTGAAGCTTAAGGGATCCGTAGGCTTATCAAAAAAGTTTACCAAGTCGTTCAAGTGAGTTACCTCCATGAGGACGGATGAAACCCCAGGCCAAGGACCTGGGGTGCCATAATTCGGCGATTACTGGGTGAAGCTCTCGAGGCCTATTTCCTGATCATCACGGATCAGGTTCACATCCAATGCCAGCGACTGGAGTTCTTTCACGAGAACGTTAAAGCTCTCGGGCAGACCTGGCATCATCATGTTCTGGCCTTTGACGATGGACTCGTACATACGGGTCCGGCCCAGCACATCGTCAGACTTCACGGTCAGGAACTCCTGCAGAGTATTCGCTGCACCGTAAGCTTCCATCGCCCACACTTCCATCTCACCCAGACGCTGACCACCGAACTGCGCTTTACCGCCGAGGGGCTGCTGGGTCACCAGAGAGTAAGGACCAATGGAACGTGCGTGGATCTTCTCGTCAACCAGATGGTGGAGTTTCAACACGTACATCACGCCAACCGTCACGCGGTTATCAAACTTGTTACCGGTCCGGCCGTCGTAAAGGTCGCTTTGGCCGTCGTCGTCGAGGCCTGCCAGTCCCAGGTAACGCTTGATGTCATCTTCGCCAGCGCCGTCGAAGACGGGGTTCGCGAGATGCACACCTTCGCGGTATTTACGCACGAAGGTCATGAGTTCATCATCAGTACAGGACTTCACGAAGCTGCGTGTTTCCTCGTCATCCCAAATCCCGAAGATAAAGTTCTCGATTTCGGGACGATTGATGCTTTGCTCAATAAAGGTCTGGAGCTTCTCGCCCAGGCCCTTGGCTGCCCAACCCAAGTGGGTTTCCAGGATCTGACCGACGTTCATACGCGAAGGAACACCAAGCGGGTTCAACACGATATCAACGGGACGGCCGTCACTGAGGAAGGGCATGTCCTCTTCAGGGAGAATACGGGACACCACACCTTTGTTACCGTGGCGACCGGCCATCTTATCACCAACCTGCAGCTTGCGCTTGATGGCGACATAGACCTTGACCATTTTGATAACGCCGGGAGGCAGCTCGTCGCCTTTGCGAACCTTCTTGATCTGCTCTTCCGTCATGAAACGGATGAGGTTGATCTTCTCGCGCAGGCTTTCCACGACTTTTGTCAGAAGGGAGTTCTTCTGGGCGTCTTTCACGGCCAGATGTTCCCAGTAAATGTAATCCAAGGAGTTGAGGAAGTCGGCCGTCAGAACCGTACCGGCTGTCGCGATGGTGGTTCCATCACGGCCGCGGATTTCACCAGCCAAAGTCTCACCGGCCACGATCTTGACGATCTTACGGGCGGCGGAGTCCTTGATGATGGAAATACGGTCGCTTTCGTCCTTCCGCAAACGGGAAATTTCCTCTTCCTCGATCTGCAGCGAGCGGGTGTCTTTCACAGCGCCTTCACGGGCATAGACTTTCGCCCCGATCACCGTACCGACCACACCGGGTGGCACGCGCAGCGAGGTATCCCGTACGTCACCGGCCTTTTCACCGAAGATCGCACGGAGGAGTTTTTCTTCCGGCGTCAGCTGGGTCTCACCTTTCGGCGTGATTTTACCGACGAGCAGATCGTTCGGCTTCACATCAGCGCCGATGCGGATGATACCGGCTTCGTCCAGGTTACGAAGCGCTTCTTCACCAACGTTCGGGATATCGGAGGTGATCTCTTCCTGACCCAGTTTGGTGTCGCGGGAGATACATTCGAATTCCTGAATGTGGATCGAAGTATAAAGGTCTTCCTTAACCACGCGCTCGGAGATGAGGATGGAGTCCTCAAAGTTGTAACCACTCCAGGGCATGAAGGCCACGACCACGTTTTGGCCCAGAGCCAGCTCACCCATTTCGGTGGCGAAACCGTCGGCGATGATATCACCCTTCTTCACCTTCTCGCCTTTGACGACGATCGGCTTTTGGTTGATACAAGTATCGACGTTCGAGCGCTTGTTTTTCTCAAGCTTGTAAATATCAACCTCGGCACCGACTTCCGTGAGGTTGTCGCTGTTGTCCTCGGTTTTGATCACGATACGTTCAGCGTCAACCGCCACGACCACACCGTCACGCTTCGCAACCACGGTGGCACCGGAGTCACGAGCCACGATGCGCTCCATCCCGGTACCGACCAGCGGCGCACGGGTTTTCAGGAGGGGCACGGCCTGCCGCTGCATGTTCGAACCCATCAAAGCGCGGTTCGCATCGTCATTCTGCAGGAACGGAATCAGGTTCGCTGCGACCGACACGAGCTGGCTGGTGGACACGTCCATGAGGTCCGCTTCTTCCGCACGCACGATCTCGGATTCACCGGCGCGGCGGGCGTAGACGAATTCCTCTTCGGACTGGATGTTACTCGCCTGGGCGATCACATGGTCCTGATGTTCTTCGGCCGCGGAGTAGTAACGCACCTTATTTTTGCCGCCGCTTTCGTCCGTCAGACTGCGGAAGGGCGTTTCAATAAAGCCGTAATCGTTCACTTTCGCGTACGAAGCCAGGGACGAAATCAGACCGATGTTCGGACCTTCAGGGGTCTCGATCGGACAGATACGACCGTAGTGAGTGGGGTGAACGTCGCGGACTTCGAAGCCGGCGCGCTCACGACTCAAACCGCCGGGCCCCAGAGCGGAAAGACGACGCTTATGCGTAACTTCCGAGAGGGGGTTGGTTTGGTCCATGAACTGGCTGAGCTGCGAACTGCCGAAGAATTCCTTCACAACGGCCGAGGCCGGCTTGTTGTTCACGAAATCATGGGGCAGAAGCGTGTCGACGTCACCCAGCTGGAGACGTTCACGAATCGCGCGTTCAATCCGGAGCAGACCGATACGATACTGGTTTTCCAGAAGCTCACCGACAGCGCGGACGCGGCGGTTGCTCAGGTTATCGATATCATCGATCTGGCCTTTTTCATTTTTCAGACCGATCAGATACTCAACTGTCCGCAGAATGTCTTCCTTGGTCAGCGTTCTGGTTTCCAGAGGAATATCCAGACCGAGTTTCTGATTCAGCTTCATCCGACCCACGGCGCTCAGGTCATAGCGGTCGGGGTTGAAGAAGAGGTTATCAAACAGCGATGTCGCTGGTTCGATCGTCGGAGGATCACCAGGACGCATACGCTTGTAAATTTCGAGGATCGCGTCCTCCTTGGTCTCGATCTTGTCGGAAACCAGGGTATTCCGGAAGGAAGAGTCCGCGTTCACACCGTCGATGAAGAGAACCGAGAATTCCTTCACACCGGCTTTGATCATCTTTTCGAGATGCTCAAGACCGAGTTCGGTATTCAGGGGAACGACCGGCTTGTCCGACTTGTCGAGGATGTCTTCGGCGGTGATTTTACCGACGAGTTCATCCTGCTCCATGGCCACGTACTCGATACCGGCCTGTTCCATCTGGCGAATGGCACCAACGGAAATACGCCGACCTTTTTTCACCAGGACCTTGCCGGTCGCTGGATCCACGAGGTCGGTCAGAGCTCTCTGACCACGCAGGATTTCGTAGTTCAGTTTTTTCTCGAGCTTGCCTTCACGAATACGAACCAGTTCTTTCTTATAGAAGCGGTCCAGAAGCTGCTGGTCGGTATAACCCAGAGCTTTCAAAAGGATCGTGCCGTGCATCTTGCGACGACGGTCGATACGCAGATAAAGGATGTCTTTGGAATCGAACTCGAAGTCGAGCCAGCTGCCGCGATAAGGAATCACGCGCGCGGTGTAAAGCAGCTTGCCGGATGCACTATTGCGTCCTTTGTCGTGGTCAAAAAAGACACCAGACGAGCGGTGGAGCTGCGATACGACAACGCGTTCGGTTCCGTTGATAATAAACGTACCATCATCGGTCATGAGGGGAATTTCACCGAAGTAAACTTCCTGCTCCTTGACGTCACGGATGGACTTGACGTTGGTTTCCTTGTCGAGGTCCCAGACCACCAGGCGAATCACGACTTTAAGAGGAGCGGCGAAGCTCATACCACGCTGACGGCACTCGTCCACGGTGTACTTGGGCTCTTCAAACGAATAGCTGACGAATTCAACCGACGCTGTCTCAGCAAAGTGAGTGATCGGGAAAACCGAATTGAAGACGGCCTCCAGACCTACAGCCTTCCTATTTTGCGGAAGCTCGGTCGCCTGCAAGAACATGTTATAACTGTTCTTCTGCAGCTCGATCAGGTAAGGTATGTCGATTGCCGGTGTAATTTTTTCAAATCGTTTGCGAGGACGTGTAAAACTGGAAGCGAGGGAGGTCATTTAGCACTCCTATGAAAGGAATCCCGTTTTCTTCCACGCAATAACCGGCCGCACTTCCGGCTTCTCGCGTGGCACCGCAACCGCGCTATCCCATCGATGCCGTTAACAGAAACAGAGTCTCTGCTATACGCCGGATTCGGGAGAGAAACCCCGCTGCCGGGCGATTACGAATAATGTCTCTTGGCGAAGAAATGTTTGCTGTCCGCCGTCACTCGTTCCTCAGACGCTGAAGGGCCCTGCGACTGCCGTCACAGAGCCTGCAGGCTCAAAAAGGCAAAAAGTACCGCCTATCCTCGCCGTCTTGGCAGAGAATAAAGAGTGAAAGGCAGGCACCTTTCACGTACGTTGCGGTAGCCTTTTGCATTTAGTGTCCGATGAAACGGGCTGAGGAATCTTCGAACGAACTTAGGCCGCGTCGAATAACTCGACTACCGGCATTTCGTTCGCAAATTCGTCAACTTCACATATCCTCAAGGAAATTAGGATATATGGAATCAAAGCAATAAAAAAGCGGAAAGATGAGCCGCGCCAATTTTCACTAGCAGGCCTCATCTTTCCGATTCGTATATTACTTGAGCTCAACCTTGGCGCCAGCTGCTTCAAGGGTCGCCTTGATTTTGGCAGCTTCTTCCTTAGGAACGTTAGCCTTAACTTCCTTAGGTGCACCTTCCACCAGGTCTTTAGCTTCTTTCAAGCCAAGGCCGGTGATCGCGCGGATTTCCTTGATCACGTTGATTTTCTTGTCGCCCGAGTCCTTCAGAATGACGGTGAACTCGTCTTTCTCTTCAGCAGGGGCGGCAGCAGCAGCAGGGGCAGCAGCGAAAGCAACGGGAGCAGCGGCGCTCACACCGAATTTGTCTTCCAGCTCTTTTACCAGCTCAGCAGCTTCCAGCAGAGTCAGGTTCTCAAGAAATTGAACAACTTGTTCTTTAGTCACGTTGGCCATAAAAATTCTCCTCCCAAATCACATCCAGCTAGCTTCGAACTTAAACGAAAGCCCTAGGATTAAGATGTTTTCTTATCTTTAATTGCGTTAATAACCTGAACCAAATTGCGATTGACGCCGTTCAAGACGCCAAGGAGCCCTCTATGCGGCGCCACGAGCGATCCGATGATCTGAGCCAGCAGGACTTCCTTGCTGGGCAGGTCGGCGATCGACTGGAGCTGAGCCTTGTTCAGAGCCGCTTCTTCCATGTAACCGGCAGTCACTTTGAAATTAGGATGATCCTTTTCAAAGTTCAGAGCGGCTTTGGTTGCCTGAGCCGAATCACCGTATGCGCAAATGACGCCCACGGGACCAACGAGACTCTTCGAGAGACCTTCCATTTCCTGGACTTCCAGGCCAATGGACTTCTTGGCGATGCGGTTCTTGATCACGCGGAATTCAGCACTGGCCTGGCGAAGCGCCACGCGCAGTTGTGTCAGCTCTTCCACCGTGAGACCACGGTATTCAGCGACGATCACTGCATTCGATTTTTTAAACCGGGCGGTGGCTGATTCGCGGAGTGCTTGTTTCTGTTTACGATCCATGAGTGATTTCCCCCTTAAATCTTAAAGGGCGTCGTATCGACGCGAACACCAGGACCCATAGTTGCAGACAGACATACCTTCTTCAGGTAAGTGCCCTTCGCCGTCGAAGGCTTTGCACGCAGCAAAGTATCGATGATGGTGCGAGCGTTTTCTGCCAGCGCCTCAGGTGTGAAGTTGGAACGACCGATCGAGGTGTGCACGATACCGGCTTTGTCCACGCGGTATTCGGCGCGACCTGCGCGCAGTTCCGAAACAGCTTTCTCAACTTCAAAGGTCACTGTGCCCAGCTTTGGGTTTGGCATCAGGCCGCGGGGACCGAGAACTTTACCGAGTTTACCGACAACGCCCATCATGTCAGGGGTTGCGATCACCTGGTCAAAGTCCAGCCAGCCTTCGGTGATACGTTTGGCAAGGTCATCACCACCGACTGCATCAACGCCAAGTCCATTGGCTTCAGCAGCTTTCTCGCCTTTAGCGAAAACGATGATGCGAACTTTTTTGCCAAGACCGTTGGGGAGGACAGTTGCGCCCCGAAGGTTTTGATCTGCGTGACGAGGGTCAACACCCAGGTTCACAGCCAAATCCACGGAGGCATCCATTTTGGAGTAGGATGTTTCCTTGACGAGTGTGCAGGCCTCGAGAAGATCGTAATTTTTCTCACGATCAACTTTGGCGAGGGCTGCGCGATACTTCTTTCCTCGCTTAGCCATAAATATTCTCCGTAGTCCAATCGAGCCGGTGAGGCTCTCCTACTATGTCAGTGCCTGCTGAATGCAGACGCTATCGAACTTTATTGAACTTCCAGACCCATACTGCGAGCCGAGCCCATGATAATCTTCACGGCGGCCTCTTCATCGTATGCGTTCAGGTCGTCTTTCTTGGTTTTCGCGATCTCACGGATCTGATCCATGGTCACGGAACCGGCCACAGCTTTACCAGGAGTCTGGGAAGCTTTTTCGACCTTGGCAGCTTTCTTCAGCAAGTCAGAAGCCGGAGGGCTTTTGGTGATGAAGGTGAAGGACTTGTCGGCAAAGACGGTGATAACAGTTGGCAGAATGGAACCAGCCTGTTTTTGGGTCTTAGCGTTGAATTCCTTACAAAAGGCCATAATATTGACGCCCCTCTGGCCGAGAGCAGGGCCAATGGGAGGAGCCGGGTTCGCTTTACCTGCCGGAATCTGCAGCTTGATAAATCCGACAACCTTCTTTGCCACGTTCTTCGCTCCTTCTTATTCGCTACCGAGTAGCGATCTGAATCAAGACTTGGAAGACGGGGTTTACGCTATTTTACACGCCCCGTCAAGCATCTAATAGAAAACGCACCTGGTCGAAAAGGTGCGTGCCAACCGTCTTAAATTTTTTCGACCTGTCCGAACTCAAGTTCCACTGGGGTTTCGCGCCCGAAGATACTCACCAGAACGCGGACTTTACCCTTATCCGGGCGCACTTCGTCGATAACGCCGTCAAAGTTACTGAATGGACCGTCCATAACTTTAACAGCCTCGCCTTTGGCAAAGCGGACTTCCTGAACGACGTCCTTGCGCTGATCCTTGACCAGCTCGGGATTGGTAAGACGCAGCACTTCATGATCAGGCAGAGCCTTGGGATGGCGGGCATTGCCGACAAAGCCCGTGATCTTTGGCGTACTCTTGACCACGTGCATACTTTCGTCGTCGAGGTGCATCTGAACAATAATATATCCAGGGAACGAAGTGCGGGAGACAGCCTTCTTTTTGCCGGCCTTGTTCACCGACTCACTGACTGTGTGAGGGATGTAGATATCTCCAAATTTCTCAGCCTGACCTTCGCTTTTGGCGCGGTCAATCAGCCCGGATTTGGCCTTCTCTTCAAAGCCTGAATAAGTATGTATGACATACCATTTCAAATCGTAAGCCATGCTATCTGCCTCGTGTTTCAATGGTTTCCCCTGCATTATTCCACAGCGGAACCTCGTGCCCCAATGGCACAACAACAGTTTCCAGGAACTGCTTCAGGCAAGCGCTGCGGGGCCGCAAACGTTTGCCATATTGTAACACCCTGCCGGGGTTTCTTGCTATCTTGCGTGCTTAGGCGATGAGAAGACCAAGAAACTTGGACCAGATGAAGTCGAAGATCGCCAGGATGATCGCGAAAATTCCGACAACGACACAAACGATCATCGTCATGCGTCGGGTGTCAGGCATGCTGGGCCAGGTCACTTTCCTCAGCTCACCAATGGACGCCAGGAAGTACTCATGACGTTCTTTCTTCGATCCGAGCATATAGGCACCGGCAACACCAAGCGCCAAGCTGGCAGCTGTCGTTGCGGGCTGATACCAATCAAATCGATCCGACCATCCTAGCTGGACACCCAGTGTGCCGAAGGCTTTGTAGAACGCGAGAGCGACTAACGCAGCAAAGGCAACATAAGCCAATTTGAGCCAATAGGAATCATCTTTATTCATGGGTGTTCTCCGGACTGGTCTGGAGGGGCAGAGCAGGCGAGGAGGGACTCGAACCCACAACAGTCGGATTTGGAATCCGATGCTCTACCATTGGAGCTACTCGCCTAGAACAGAAAACCTAAGTCGCTCGAAGCCGACCGCATCCCAAGATACGGTCGGCCTACGAACCAGACGATTGAGTCTTACTCGATGATGTCAGCAACGACGCCGGCGCCAACGGTACGGCCACCTTCGCGGATAGCGAAGCGGAGCTCTTTATCCATTGCGATCGGCTGGATCAACTCGACTTCGATGTCGATGTTATCACCTGGCATAACCATCTCAACGTTATCTGGCAGTTTAATGCTACCAGTTACGTCCGTCGTACGGAAGTAGAACTGAGGACGGTAACCTTTGAAGAATGGAGTATGACGGCCACCTTCTTCTTTGGTCAAAACGTACACAGAAGCTTTGAACTTCTTGTGAGGCTTGATCGAGCCTGGCTTGGCCAGAACTTGACCGCGCATCACGTCTTCACGCTTGGTACCGCGGAGCAGGATACCCACGTTGTCACCAGCGCGACCTTCGTCCAGCAACTTGCGGAACATTTCAACGCCAGTACAGGTGGTCTTGGTGGTTTCAGCCAGGCCGACGATTTCCATATCTTCGCCGACTTTGATGATACCGCGCTCAACGCGACCGGTTACAACCGTACCGCGACCCGAGATCGAGAACACGTCTTCGATCGGCATCAGGAACGGACGGTCAATAGGACGCTCTGGGACAGGAATGTAGTCGTCACAAGCCTTGATCAGCTCAACGACTTTTTGTGCCCATTCGTCTTGAGCGTTGGCAGCTTCCAGAGCTTTCAGAGCCGAACCCTTGATGATAGGGGTATCGTCGCCTGGGAACTTGTAAACGCTGAGGAGTTCGCGAACTTCCATTTCGACGAGGTCGAGGAGTTCTGCGTCGTCAACCATATCGCACTTGTTCATGAAAACAACGATACGGGGCACACCGACCTGACGAGCGAGGAGGATGTGTTCACGCGTCTGTGGCATAGGGCCGTCAGCAGCGGAAACCACGAGGATGGCGCCGTCCATCTGGGCAGCACCCGTGATCATGTTCTTCACATAGTCAGCGTGACCAGGGCAGTCAACGTGAGCATAGTGACGGCTTGCCGAAGAATATTCGACGTGCGAGGTATTAATAGTAATACCACGAGCTTTCTCTTCGGGAGCGTTGTCGATCTCGGAAAAAGCTTTCGCCACCCCGCCGTACGCCAAGGACATAACCTTGGTGATGGCCGCTGTCAGGGTTGTTTTACCGTGGTCAACGTGACCAATGGTACCGATGTTAACGTGGGGTTTTGAACGCTCGAACTTTTCTTTTGCCATGATTTCCTCCCGCTAAAGGCAGAAAGCGAAGTTGATTTCTTCGTTATATAGCTTCTTGTCTATGATTTTCATCGCAGAGACTGTTTTAGGTCTCCCGCTTTGAGGTAAGCATGGAGCCCAGAAGGGGCTTTGAACCCCTGACCTCGTCCTTACCAAGGACGTGCTCTACCCCTGAGCTACCTGGGCTAACAAGCGATTTAATAAAAAATCGCCGACACATCCTGATTCACACCAGGACTTCCCACTGCGCCTCTTAGACTTGCAATAGGCATAACTTCCCGCCTGTCTGGCGGTAGGACATTGGCTACAATCGACGGGTAGTTTGTACCCTTTTATCGAAGCCTTCGTCAACTGGCTCTTCATCGAGAGAGACGGATGGAGCGGGAAACGGGATTCGAACCCGCGACCCTTAGCTTGGAAGGCTAATGCTCTAGCCAGCTGAGCTACTCCCGCTTATTCCGACTATTCAAATCCCTGGTCACAGTGCCTTGCGGCTGGTGGAGGATGGTGGATTCGAACCACCGTAGGCTACGCCGGCAGATTTACAGTCTGCTCCCTTTGGCCACTCGGGCAATCCTCCGCTCGTTCCCTGCTTCCAGTCTTCACGTGGAGCTGGTGATGGGACTTGAACCCGCAACCTGCTGATTACAAGTCAGCTGCTCTACCAATTGAGCTACACCAGCACCTGGAAACTCGTAACAATAAACAAAAAAATTCGTTTAGCGCCTCGAGCGTTAGAAGGAATTACACTCTCCTCTCGATTTCTGTCAAGAGAAAGCTACCCCTGCGGGAGAATTTTGCCAGAGGCCGAGAAAGCGCGCAGCGCGTGTATAAGAATACCAGCAGCGACCGATACATTCAGCGATTCCAGCTTTCCGCCGTATGAAGGAATGGAAAGCTTGAAATCACTTTTGCTCAAGATCTGGGTCGAAACGCCTTTGTCCTCAGCGCCGAGCACAAGCACAAGCTTTTCATATCGGGTCGGCATGTGATCAACGGGCGTTCCCACCATGTCAGCCGCTGCGATCCAGTAGCCACAGTCTTTAAGAGCCAGCAGCGTGCGACCGAGGTTGGTAACTTCGGTGGGACTCACGGTCGCAAAAGCTCCCTGAGCCGTGCCCAGTGTCGCCGACGTGATCGGCGCCTGGCGATCCTTCGGCATGAGAAGTGTGGAAAGCCCGAAAAAAGCCGCTGTTCGCGCGATGGCTCCCAGGTTTCGGGTATCGGTGACGTGATCGCAGGCAATGATCAGATCTTCCGACCGGGTGGCAGCTTCGCGCAGAAGCTGCTCCTCATCTTTATATTGGACTGTAACCTGAGCCGCGAAGCCGGTTTCCATCTCCTGGTCCACTTCACAGGCCAGAGCCACGCCATGATCCGCGAGCAACTGCTGCAGGCGTTTCGTTTCCCGCGCGGCATGAAAGATCTTCTGCAGCGCAGTCGGCCGGGAACGCAGGTATTCCTCAAGGGCAGACCAATTGTTGATGAAGAGCCCTTCCCGTCCTGTCTGATGGGAACGGCGTGCCTTTTGACCTTCGCGTTCGGGGCGCTGGGGCGCCCGCGCTTTCTGCTCTGGGGGACGATGCTTTGATGTTTTTTTCACGTGACCAAATTTTGAAAGGAGCGCTTCAGCTCCCAGCCTTTGCCGCTGGGCAGGAGGTCACCGATCACCTGCAGAAGGAAGAGGATAAGACCTTGCATCTGATTGGCCATCACTTCAGCCTGGCGCGCGCTCGTTCGTGCCTTGGTAAAGATGCTCACGATCGCCTCCGGGGCTATCGTGCCGTTCTGCAGGACAAAGACCGGGGAACGTCTGAAGCTATACTGCTGATCCAGGAAGAGTTCAATGTCGAGAACGGGAAATTCCAGACCTTCCGCCGTAAAAGCCTTTTTGGCACCGTCAATGATCAGGTGATAGGCGTCGATCAGACTCCTGATCTGTTTGACGGCAGCGCCAGTGTCCAGAGTCCGGGTCGAGGTATCATAGCCCTCGATGCGGATGATGTGATGATTCAAAAGGTCGAAGAGGGCGCAGAGACTGTTTGCCTCTGTCAATTTCGAATGCTCCAGGAAACCTTCGATCGAGGGGTGGGCATTCACCAGCTCCACCGTGTCGCCGATAAAGGTGCCGGGTTTGGCGCCGATGCGTTCCAGCACAAAATCCACGGCAGCCATCTTGCAGCTATTATCGAGCCGCAGACGAAACTGGCGATAAAGGTCGGCATAACCCAGGCAATCATCGATCAATGTAACCGTCGGCTCGTCAATCGCCACCGCGGTCGGCGAGAGATGCTGGCCCGGCTCGAGCTGAACATAGACATGATCATACAGAAACGTAGATTGAAAGATGCTGGTCACCTGCAGCTTCAGGGCATCCCAGAGTTGCGAACTGCTGAAGACGCGACTTTCCAAAAGCACCCGCCCGAATTTGGTCGTGCGATTCACCTGCACGGCGGCTTCGGTCAGTTGATCGAGGGTGATCTGCCCGGCCCGATAAATGACTTCACCCAGACGATCATCAATAAGATTCGAGGCGGCAAAAACCAGCTCACCACTGCGAAAATAAAGCCGCTTCACACTGTCGCCGAGATCCACCGACATCAGTCCATCAAACTTTTGAGCGACGAGGCCATAGAGGAGCGAAACAAAAACCGCATGACTGAGACGGCCGGCTCCCGCCTGATCCCCACGCATGGCCAGGGCCGCGGCTTCGCTTTCCACCAAAAGACGCTGACGACCGATGGCCCGCACCTGCCACGCCTGACCTTCGGCGAAGGCCGCGCTCTGAATTTGAAGAAGTCCCGAGCCTGCTTCGACAGTCACTCTTTGATCGGTCGGCATAATCTCTACCCTTTGCCTTTGGGCTCAATCCCGTAAAGTTTCATCTTGCGATGCAGGTTGCTGCGTTCGAGGCCGATAGCGTCGGCAGTCTTGGTGATATTCCATTGATTTTCTTCAAGCTTACCTAGAATGTAAGCTCTTTCAAAGTCTGTTTTTGCCTGCTTCAGCGTACTGGCTGCGAGAAACTCCTGGCTCAAGGGATCCCCGGTTTTTTCACTCGACCCCAGAAGATCCCGCAGAAAATCGGCTTCAATTACTTCAGCATCCGACATGATGCAGGCGCGTTCAAGCAGGTTTTTCAGCTCACGGATGTTGCCGGGCCACGGGTATTCCCGCATGGCTTTTTGCGCTTCCGGGCTCAAAATCTTCTGTTTTTCCCCCAGTTCGTGGGCCATTTTCGTCAAAAAGTGCTGGGCCAGATCAAAGATATCATCCCCGCGTTCCCGCAAGGGCGGCAGGTGAAAAGGCACTACATTCAGGCGATAGTAAAGATCCTCACGGAATTGGCCGGTTTTGATCTGTTCTTTCAGGTCCTTGTTGGTGGCGGCGATCACCCGGACATCCACCGTGAGGGTTTCCGTACTGCCGACCCTTTCAAAGGCCTGTTCCTGCAGAATCCTTAATATTTTTGCCTGCGTGCGCAGCGACATATCGCCGATTTCATCCAGAAATAGCGTGCCCTGATGGGCCAGTTCAAACTTGCCTTTTTTCTGGGAGATGGCGTTGGTAAAGGCGCCTTTGGTGTGGCCGAAGAGTTCGGATTCAATGAGCTCCTCGGGAATCGCCGCACAGTTTACGGCCACAAAAGGTTTGGAGGCGCGCGAGCTTTTCTCATGGATATGCCGCGCCACCACTTCCTTGCCGGTTCCGTTTTCGCCGGTAATCAGGATCCACGCATTACGCGGCGCGACCATATTGATCTGGCGCTTGATCTGGGAAATCAGCGGCGAGTTGCCGATCATGTCGGGAACCGAGGAATGACGGCTTTTCTCATCCAGCTGCAGGCGGATCTGCCGGGCATGATCGAGCAAAGGGATCAGTTTATCCAGCGACAGCGGTTTTTCCAGATAATCAAAGGCACCGAGCTTGGTGGCCCGCACCGCGGTTTCAATGGTGCCATGGCCGCTCATGATGACGATGGGCGTCGTGGGATTCACCTGCCGCATTTTTTGCAGAGTTTCGATGCCATCCATTCCCGGCATCCAGACATCCAGCAGAACCAGATCCGGCTGCCTGCGGCTGTAAAGCTGGAGGCCCACCTTGCCGTTTTCGGCGGTCACCGACTGCCAGCCTTCATCTTCAAACACATCCGCCAGCGTTTTGCGGATACTCTCTTCATCATCAACAATCAAGGCGAGACAGGGTTCCCCGCTTTTCATGACTTCAGGCATGATGCCCCCTTTTCTGCTTGGCCTCGTGACAGGGCAACTCAATAATGATGACCGTACCTATCGGATGATTGTCGCCTATACGCAGATAGCCGCCGTGATCCGATACGATCTGGTTGACGATCGCCAGACCTAGTCCCGTTCCTTCCTTTTTGGTGGAAAAATACGGTTCCAGGACGCGTTGTTTCAGATGCTCCGGTATGCCGCAGCCATTGTCAGCAATCTCGACCCTTATGGTGTTATAGTCCTCGAGCAGTCGGCTGCGAAGCAAAATTACGCCTTTTTCCCGGTCCTCCGGTATCGAGGCAATGGAATTGGCAATGATATTCGTAAAGACCCGCAGCATCTGCTCCCGATCCAGGGGCACAAGGGGCAGCTGCCCCGAGAGACCTGATGTATCAAATTCGACGGTTGCATAGCTCATACTGTAGAGCCCGACCACATCCCGCAGGATGGCATTGACGTCCTCGGGCTTCGTCTTGATGGACGGCAGACGCGAGAACTTGGAGAACTCATTCACGAGATCCCGCAGGGCGTCCACTTCCGAGACGATGGTTTCAATACAGCTGACAAAGACTTCCTGATCGCGTCCCTGAAACTGTTCCCCGAAGCGTCGCAGGAGCCTTTGTGCACTGATCTTGATCGGGTTAATCGGATTTTTGATTTCATGCGCGATGCGCCGCGCCACTTCCCGCCAGGCCGCCACGCGCTGGGCCTTGACCTGCTCACTGGCGTCATCGATCACGACCACGATGCCCAGGTCCTCGCCGTTTTCATCGACGATATGCGTCCCGTCGGCGAGCAGCGTCAGATCCCGGCCGATGTCGGACAGGTCAATCTCCCCGCTGAAGGATCCATACTGCACGCGTTCGCGGATGGGTCGCCAGAGCGCTTCGTTCAATTCATCGCCCAGCACATCCTCGATGTGTTGACCCAGAGCTTCATCCGCGCGCACATTCAGGAGCCGCTCGGCGGCGCGATTCATCGAGGTGACCCGATCCTCGGCATCGACCGCAAAAACACCGGCTCCGATGTTGCTCAGAATCACTTCCATATACTTGCGGCGACGGTCCAGCTCCTCGTTGGTTTTTTCCAGCTGCCGGGTAAAGTCCACCACCTTGTTTTCATGATCCTTCAGATCGGCAATCATGCTGTTGAACGCCCGAAACAGCTGGCCTGTTTCATCATCCGACCGCACCTCAAGGGCCAGGGAGTAGTTCCCGACCGCCACCTCGCGCGTGGCCTCGGCCAGTCTCTGGATGGGGGCAATGATCCCGCGCGCGACGTAAAAACCGAGCCAGGTGGCGGAGAAGACGATGATCACGACCATCAGGACGAGCAGAATCACGTAGCTCAGGCGATTGAGCTCCGCGCTGGGTTTCAGACTGGCAAATTCCTCGATGATGGTCTCCACACTTTGCAGGATTTGCGTATCAAAGCGCTCCTCCAGCACCACCATTCCCAAAAGATCCCGGCCGTCCGGCGTGAAGATGGGCGCCACACCCCGCACCACATCCTGCCCTTCATCGGCGTCCACGATGGCCCGCGCGGTCAAACCTGGATGATCGCGAAAACGCTGCAGGGCATGCAGGATGAAACGCTGCTCACGCGCCGAAAGCGGGGCATTGTCATTCTCCTGATGCCAGGCCATGCGTCCGTCCCGATCATAGACCCGCACGTTGCCCACCCGAAATTCGCGGGAAAAACCCCGCAGCTTGCTGGCATTGATCTCATAGTAGGGATGCTTCGCATCGCCCAGATCCTGGCGAACGGGTTCCACGCGCTCCAAAGCCAGGCGGGCGAGACTCGCAAGACGACGCTGATCCCGATCGTAAACCATGGCGCCCGCCTCGCGGGTTCGATGCATGGTCGCCTCCACCCGCGTGGAAAACCAGGTTTCAAAGCTGTCGGTGAGAAAGCGGGTCGAGATATAAAAGAGCAGCGCGGTGGGTGCCACCGCAAAGAATACGAGGGCAATCACCAGCTTCGAACGCAGCTTGGAACCGATCACCCCGCGGCGTCGATCCAAAACGAGTTTCACAATATTGCGAAACAGCATGAAACTCAGGATCAGAATCAGAACGACGTTGACGTTGATCAGCCCAAAGTAAACCAGGGAATTCAGGAATTCCGGATGCCGCGACAGGTCACGGCTCAAATCAAAGAGCCGTCCTTCCAGACGCGAAAGGGCCACAAAGAGAGTCGTGACCAGGATCATGGCCACCAGTTCAAAGAGCCGTTTGCGTTCCTCGCGGGATCCTGCTCCCACCAATTTCAGCCAGCCAAGATCCACGCTTGAGCCACCCTTCCCTATTTCGCAACCGTATGCAGATACACTGAGGCAAAGGCATAGGAACGATACAGAAGACGCAATTCCACCTGACGGTTTGCGTCGCTTTTTATTTCCTTGAATTCCACGCGCACACTGGCGTCCACAACCGGACTGTTGGTCCTGACACTCACCACCTTGATGGGATCATCGGCCGCCATATCCACGACATCACCATCCTTGAGTTGGCGCTCAACACCTTTAACGTTCAGGGTCAGGGTCTGCAGCTCCGGCGTCAGCAGGGATACCAGGACCTCACCATGAACCTTCTGGCCCGTTCGGGTTTCGATCCGGTAAAGCGTGCCCGATTTATCGAGCGACCAGCCTTTTCCGAGCTCGCTCGTCGGAATCAGAATGCCGCGATCATCATCCTGCCAGCGCCGCGGCCCTTCGCCCCGATAGCCGACGAAATTGATGGTTTCCGCCCCCTTGGCCTGACCTTCGAGCACCGCATAGAGCAGAGTCAGGTCATCGCCGCGAATCAATTCCAGACGATCCTTGCGGCTGACATCCTTTTCTGAGTCATTAATGCGCACTCTGACGCGATCCAGTTTGGGAGTCACAACAGCCTCGACGGCGGCGGTGTGAAGCAGCAGAAGGGGCAGAAGATGCCAAAGTCTCATGGTTGTCAACGATCCCTCGCTCTGTTTAAATGAGGAAGACGCAACGATAACCCGTAGATTAACATAGCCAGGATACGAAAGTCCCCATGACCTCACATGATCCTGATCTTGTCGAACGATTCAGCGAGTCTCTGAAGGCCAAAAATCGGCAGCCAGCGACTGTGGAATCCTATTGTCGCGATGCCCAGGATTTTCTGCGGTTTTTGGAGAAAAGTCATCTGTCCCTCGACAAAGTCGAGCCGGAAACCCTCCTCTGGTTTCGCGACCATTTGCGGGATGCGGGCGGTGAGCGCGAAAATTCCGTGCGCCGCAAAGTGATCGGTGTTCGGCAGTTTTTCCGCTTTCTGGCCGATGAGCGGACGATACTTTCCTCACCCTTTGACATGATGCCGATACCCGAACGGGACGATTCGCTCGATGAAGGTCTCAGCGAAAGCCGTTTCCAGGCTCTGATCGATCAGGTGTCCGAGCCGGGCATCAAGAATCGGCGCGATCGCGCCATCCTGTATCTTTTGGCTTACGAAGGCTTGAAAGCCAGCGAAATCATCGATATTCAATGGCGAGATCTGATCGAGAGCAAACGCATTCAGACCCTTTCCGTTCCCGGTCTCAAGAGTCGCACCATTCAGCTGCAGGAAGCCACCAGCCAGGCGCTGAACGAGTATGCCGCGACCTTTCAGGCCTGGCTGCGGCATCAAAGTCCCGAAGCGCGGGAACGTTATCCCTGGATGTTTGTCGCGTTCAAAGGCAAGGAACTGCCTCTGGTTCTGCCGCGCATGACCCGGCATGGCCTGAAATTCATGCTGCATGAGCTGGGGGAGAAATTGGGACTGAAGCATCTGCACACGGAAACCTTGCGTCATCACGCGATGTGTTATCAACTCGCCATCGGCCGTGGCCCCGAGGATGTCATGCATCATCTCGGTTTGCGCCGCCTCGGCAATATCGGCAAGCATCTGGCCCAGTACCGGAACCAGCCATGACCCCACACGAGCGCGACACACAATGGATGCGCTTTGCGCAGTCACTGGCCGCACATGCCGCGGCCCTGGGTGAAGTGCCGGTCGGAGCGGTGATCGTTGCCGACGATCGCATCGTGGCCACCGGTTTCAATCTTCGGGAAACCACGCGGCAGGCCACTGCGCATGCGGAGCTCCTCGCCATCGAAGAGGCGAGCCGGGTCCGTGGCAACTGGCGCCTCAGCGACTGTGAACTCTACGTCACGCTCGAACCCTGCATCATGTGCGCTGGCGTTATCCATCAGGCCCGTTTGAAACGGGTGATCTTCGGCGCCTATGATCCCAAGGCCGGAGCGCTAGGCAGTCTTTATCAGATTCATGAGGATCAGCGCCTCAATCATCGTTATCCCGTGTCCGGGGGTTTTTTGCAGGCGGAATGCAGCGCCCAGCTCTCAGCTTTTTTTGCGGCGCGACGGCGGCAAAAACTTCTGGAGGCGCAGAATCAAGGGCTTCCAGCGCAGCAGAATCAAAAACCCGGTGATGACGAGAGCCCATGAGGCCTCCGCATAGGCTGTCTTGCGCGCCAGCATATAATGCAGCCCCACCAGAAGCACAGCAGGGAACACGAGCGCATGCAGCGTCTTCCATTTGCGCCCCAGTTTTTTCTGCGACCAAAGATTCGACGTCAAAGCCAGCGGAATAAGACAAGCGAGGGCGATCATTCCAAACCGGATATGAATCCGCTTGGTGAAATCATCGGCCAGTTCCCCCCAATCCCAGCCCTGATCGAGGGCCATATAAATCAGCGAATGAATCGCTCCATAAAAAAATCCCAGCAGCCCGAGGATTTTTTTCCAGGACTGCAGCGCCCGCCATTTTCCGAGCTGCACAAGCGGCCTGACGGCCAGGCTGCCCATGAGAAACCCCATGCCCCAAAGTCCTGTCAAATGCAGAACATCCGTGACCGGATTCGGCCCACTGCCGTGCACGGAAAACACGTAAATCAGCCAAAGAATCGGCAGCAGTCCGAGTGACCAACCGAAATATCGCATGAGGACTGCTCCTTCTTCTGGTAGATTCCCGAAGTTCTATCGATCTTGGAACTGTCAGGAGAAAATAATGTCTTACGATTTTTACAAAGTCATGCACTTCCTTGGGCTTTTCATGTTCTTCACCGCGCTCGGCGGGCAGTTCGTCCAGGCCATCAACGGCAATGATTCCAGGCAACAGCCGGGTCGTCGCTGGATGGGCATTTTCCACGGTATTGGTCTTCTGCTGGTGCTGGTGGCTGGTTTCGGACTATCGGCCAAACTCGGCGTCGGCTTTCCAGGATGGGTGATCGGCAAGATTGTGATCTGGGTGCTGCTCGGTGGCATCGGAGCTCTGGCCGCACGCAAGCGCTCGCTGGCTGGCATGCTGTGGGTTGCGACCATTGCGCTCGGCATGTGCGCTGCCTATCTCGCGCGGGTCAAACCCTTCTGAATGTGAGGGCCTTCCCAATGTGAGGCCGGCATCGGCCCCCATGGAAGAGATTGGATCACAGAGGTGTTTCCACCACTTCGGCCTTGGTGATCGTCACAGGGTCGATCGGACGATCCTGAGGTCCGGTCTTCACATCTCCGATCTTCTTGACGGTATCAAGACTTTCCTTGTCGGCGGTGCGGCCAAACACGGTGTATTGACCGTCGAGGTACGGCACCCGCTCCAAACAGATAAAGAATTGTGAACCGGCAGAATTGGGATCATTGGTTCGAGCCATGGAAAGAACGCCTGGCTCATGCGGACGATTGTTGAATTCGGCCGGAATGGTGTAACCCGGGCCGCCGATGCCCGAACCCTTGGGGCAGCCGCCCTGGATCATGAAGCCTTTGATGACACGGTGAAAGGTCAGCCCATCATAGAAACCGGCTTTGGTCAGCGAAATCAGGTTCTTCACATGGCCGGGAGCCACATCGGGAAAGAATTCCAGATGGATGGGGCCGTGATTAGTTGTCAGGTTGACTTGGTATCGGTTCTTGTTAAAGTCTATCGTCTTCTCGATATCTTTGACTTGCTGCTTCACATCTGTCATAAGCCATTCCTTTATACTAGTGCCCTCTGCAAAGAGGTGTTCAGAAATACCTGAATCCAGAGCGGGAGTAAATAACTTGAACGCTTCCTATATCGCGATCTGCTCGCAGGATATCATCGACGCCACGGCGCAGGAACTCGAAAGCCATGGCGCCAGCAAAGTCGAAAAAGGCTATAAAGCCGTCTACTTCGAGGCGGATCAGGAGCTGGCTTATCGTCTGCATCTCATGCTGCAAACGCCCAGTCGCATCCTGGAAGTTGTGCGCCGTGGAGGAGCTTCAAGTCTTGCAGTTGTTACCAATCAGGCCCGCAAGGTCAAGTGGGAAGAGTATTTCCGCCCTGATAGCACCTACCTCGTTGAAGGTGTTGCCGGTGATCGCGGTCCCAATGCGCCGACCGCAACGCTGATCAGCAAGTCCGTCCGGCTCGGCATTGAGGACGCCTTTCGCAAGATGGATCGACCTTTGCCCAAAGTTGATCTCAAGGATCCCAAAATAAAAGTCGTCGCCTTTTTGTTAGGCGGGGAATTAACCATCAGCGTGGATTCCTCGGGGAAATCCATGCACAAGCGCGGCTATCGCGGTGAAGGTCATCCGGCACCGATCAAGGAAAATCTTGCGGCCGGCCTTCTGCGGCTGGCCGGTTATGATGGAACGCAGAATCTCTACGATCCCATGTGCGGCAGCGGCACCATCGTGATTGAAGGCGCGTTCATGGCTTTGGAAAAGGCGCCGCTGATTCACCGGAAAAAGGGTCAGTTTGGCTTCGAAAATTTTGCGAAATTTGATGCCCAGCTCTGGCGCAAGGTCCAGGACTCCTGTCGCGCGGAACGATTGAGTGAGCCGAAAGCGGGACTCTTTGCCAGCGATATCAGTCGCAACTATATCGAGGCCGCCCGGGAAAATGCTCTGCGGGCGCGGGTGGAGAAATTTATTCAGTTTCGCAGCGGTTCCTTTTTTGATTTGAAACCGCCAGCGGAATCGGGACTTCTGATCAGCAACTTTCCTTATGGCGAGCGGATTGGCAAGCGCGATGAAGAGGAGCTGGTTCATTTTTATAAAAAGGTCGGTGATACTTTAAAGCAAAACTATGCAGGCTGGACCGCAGCTCTGCTCGTTGGCGAGGACACGCCCTACAAGTTTATCGGCCTGCGTCCGCGGCGAAAGATTCCGATCGATAACGGTGGCATCCCCTGTCGTCTCTTGATCTTCAATCTTTACGCAGGAAAAAAATACAGCCAGACGGAAGAAGACTAAACCTTCCCCCTAGTGATTCATACACAAAAAATTACAGCCGCCAGCCCTGGTTTGACAGCTTTCGACTGTTATTCCAGGGCTCTGGATGAATTGCTCGTACACAGAAATCGCCTAACCTGCCACGATCGCGGCGGAAAACCGACTCTTTTTTTTGTGTATAAAGACGGCTCCCGCAAAGACCGAACAGTACATTAACACTTAGCCATCAATGTGCACACAAGGGGGAGCAACGTGACAACGTTTTCGTCCATTTCCGTTCTGGCTTTCTGCAGCATCGTAGTGGCCTGCTCAGGCAGCCAATTCAAAAATGGTTCAACGCCGTCCGCCGACGGTACGGCAGCTCCCGAAACCGTGACTCAGGAAAACATTGATGCGACGGCAGACCAGTTTCCCGGCGTTATTCCCGACGAGCTCGGCGAGCCTGACTCTCCCGAAGCGCCCGCGGCCACACCCCTTGTGAAAGACGAGGACAAGACGGCGCTGGACGCCTGCATTCAACAGTGGGGCAAGACGCCCTTCACCCCGGAAGAAATCGCCAGGCCGAAGCTGGTGGAAATCAATGAAGGGGTGAACAACAATGCTGTGATTTATACGGATGATAAGGTTACCGAGAAGCCCGCTCTCTTTCTCGTCAACTTCAATATCAATGTCGGAAACAATGGACAGCTCGCGTTTTACAATCCGAAGGGCTGGTACTGCTTCAATGTCAAAGCCAAGGTCATCAATAATTTCATAATTAATGCGGCGTGCGACACGCAGGTGGCCATCGTTTCCAAGCAGGCTCAAAACGACAAGAACTTCACCATCGCGCGTGAGGAGCCCTGCCCGATCGCCCAGTAAGAATCGGGCGCTCCCTACACAGGAATCGAGGGTGCTCCAGGCTGACCGTCTGGAGCACCCTTGTTCATTTTACTTGGCGTTCCAGTGACTTACAAAAACTCCAATGGTCCTGCCATCTACACAAAATTTGTGAAGTTTCACTTCTTACCGCCGGGTAAATGGCAACCGGAAGACGGGAGAACCACAGTGCAAAAGCGGGAGAGCCAGGCCTTGGGGTCACGCCACCGAAGGGTATGATGTAGGTCTTGGAAGAGACCTTTGGAGGAGACGATTAAAAATAATAGATGACGTAGGGTCTGGAGGAGACATTCCATGAAACTTGGCTTTCAACATTTGGTTTGCCTGGGTTTACCCATTCTGCTTTATGCCTGTGGCAGCGATACTCCGTCCTTTGTGGAAAAGCCTGAGAGTATCATCACGTTGACTGTGGATGACGCTGCCGTCGATGATGATACTTTCGATATGGACGAACTGTTGAGCGACGAGGATGAAAGCCTGCCTGTGGACGATGCTGTTGCGGTAACCGCTGCAGAGTCAACGGAGGCTGGCGATGAATCCGCAGCTGATGACGGCAGAAGCCATGGAAATGGCAACGGCAACGGCCAGAAATCAAAAGACACACGGATCGCATCCAACGAAAACGACTCTCAGTCGGCAGATGCAACCCCAGTATCCAATACACCGGACTCCGGCAACGACACAGGCTCGTCCGACTCCACGCCTGACACGGCCTATGATGCCAAGGCTGTGGCGAAAGCCTGCCAGCCTTACTTCCGCGGCCTGAGCCAGAAGTTCAAGGTGGTGGACAGCATGGCCCTGTCCAGCCTGAGCGTGGCTCCCGGTACGGTGATTGCGTTCAAAGTGACAAGCAATCACTCGAGTCTCACCGTTCATCTGCCAGCTGGAAATGACCTGCCCGGTGTCTGCTTCTTTGTCAGCGGAAATCAGGCCACAGTGAGATTCTCCACCGCATCCACGGTCGAAGGCCTCGCCTATATCGCGGCAGGGAACCAGTCGAGTGGTGCGATTGAATTCCTTGGAGGCAGTCCTGCCCGTTCCCATATCGAACTCAAAGGCCATGAGGCGTCCTTGGACGTCCTGGGCCTTGACACCGATCTGTGCCAGGGAGCCGTCCTGAAAGGGACAGCTCCGCGGTTTCAATGTAATCCCTGATCACGTACGTCCCACGCTCGATGCAATAAAAAATCGGAATCCCTCTGGGATTCCGATTGTTCATTTTTGCACCACAACATTGATTGGCTTTAAGGCTTCACACAGCTCACGCTGGTGTGATTACAGGGATAAGTTCCTTCACCGGTCAACACAATGCCGGGCTGATTCCCATTGGCATCGACCTGAAGGTCTTCGATGACTCCGTCCTTGCTGACAGCGGCTTCAACCAGCGCCTGGTTGCCTCGCGCCTTGATAAAGATCTTCCCCACGGTCACGCCCACATCCATGGTCACGTGGCCCTGATTGCCGGTGACGAAGAGGCAGATGGCCGACAGCCGCGCACCAGGGGCATCCGCTGTCATCTTCAGGTTGACGAGATTGCGATTGCCAGTAACCTTCAAGGCAAAGGCGTCCTGAGGCGTCAGTGTAATCGACTTCTGCGAACCACTGACCTTCACGCGTTCCTTATTGATTCCGGCGTTCGCCGCACAGTCTCCAGCATCGGCATCCGTAGCCTGATCGTTTCCTTTAATCTTGTCAGGATCCTTGCCTTTGCCATTGCCTTTGCCGCTTCCCTTGGTGACATCATCGTCGGTGTTTCCCTTGGTGACATCATCGTCGGTGTCCGATCCTGATTCCTTGCCATCGGTCGTGTTTTCAACCGTGGTGGTCGGCGTGCCGGTGGCATCAGCCCCCTTGGGATCCACGACAGTGATTTCGTAGGTTTCTCCCGCACTTCTTTCTTCTTCAAATCTTCCTTTTTGGCAGGAGCTGGGCAATAGAGCCACCAGCCCCACAACCAACAATGGCCACGGTTTCATTGTATTCTCCAGTGTCTAGGCAATTCGAACCGTCTACAGCTATATTTAAGGCAGTTTCACCTTGGTACCCTTGTCAGCATCTACAGCAACCACCACATCCTCGACGTCACCCACCGCAACCTCATTCCGGAAGACGCGGAGGTCGTAGGTTCCTGGTTCCAGGAAGGCGAGTTTGAACTGGCCATTCCTGACTTTGGCGGAGCTGATGGCGTTTTCGCAGGTGTCGTCATTATCCCGGGCCGCTCCGTCCGCGTAAACGCAGACCACGGATCCGTCCTGCCCTTCACCCGCAGCGCTGCCTGACTTGCTGTTATCCGCGAGGCGCAGCACAGGCTTCAGCTGATACTTGCTCTTGTCTTCGTTCCCGTTTCCATTTCCATTCCCCTTGCCCGTGACCTTGATGGATTTGCGCAGATCGAAGTCGATTGTCAGCTCCAGAGGCACACCGTCGACCTTGGTGAATGCTGTTTGAATCTTGAGGCCGCTGTCGGAGCCGCTGGGAATCACCAGCGCATGCTCAGCCCCTTCGCTGTCCACAAGGCGGCCCGGGGCCTCCTCGGCCAGAATCAGACGGGTTTGACCATAAGTTCCGGCAGGCAGGGATTCAATGGACGCAAGAAGGGATGTTTCGCCGTTCTGCAGCTGCAGAAGGTCGATCTCCTGATCCGTTTCCATGGGGATGGTGATCCATTCACCCTCAGTCTGGGCAATCTGGACGCTTTCCACCGTAATATACACATTCTGTGCATCCTCAACCGGGGCATCGGTTATGGAGAACGTCAAAGCAGGCTGCACCACAGGACCTGGTTCCGGCTGTTGCTCGGTCTCCGGTTCCGTACTTTCCGGATTGCCGCCGAGGGTTCCTCCGCAGGCATCGATGACGAGCACGCAGACGGCAGCCTGGACGATTGATTTCAAGTCTCTAAGCATTCGTGCCCTCACTCGGTAAAAGGAAAGAGTTGAATGTTGATCTGATAGATTTCATCACCCACTCCACCCCGATCCGCTTCATCCAAAAGTTGCAGCTGGAACGTGTGTATCATGGCACGCAACTTCTTTGCGGTTTCTTCATTGACACTGACGGTCACGGCACTCACATCGCGGCGCTGACCACTGATGGAGGTTAAAGCGGCCTTGGCATGATCAATCATGCTGCTGTGATAGCTGACCAGTGCCATCCCCTTGATGCGGTGCCCGGTGCTGACACGGTCCTTGGTCTGACGCCAGGTGTTGAGTTCCGGATCAAACGCGATCAGGTTCAGCCGTTCGAGCAGTTCCAGGCTGGTCTTGACCTGAGCCGGTTTCAAATTCGGAATGATCCGTTTTGCGATCCAATTGACATCGGGCTGGAAGTTTTTCGTGCCGATCAATTCCCAAATCACAGGGTTATACCAGACCGCGAAGTACTCGAGCATATCCTTGTCAAGTTCATCCGGCAGGGTTTTCCTTTTCAGAGTCTGAAGCTTTTGAAAATATTCCTCGCGCTTGGCGGAAGTCTTGGCATTGCAAAAGGAAACAAGGGCACTTAAATAGTGGGCTTCCGCCGCTTCCATTTCGAGGTTTTCGATCACACTGACCGCGGCCTTGTCTGTCAGAGGTCGATAGCCGTGGACGATCTGATGCATGACCGTGGTGGCTTTGAAACCCAGGTCTTCGGCAAATCTCTGGTAGGAGTATTCACCGGCCGCTTTTCTATGTTCATAAAGAGCGCGGAAGAAGAGGCGGTAGTCGAGATAGGAACTCGGCTTCACCTCTCTTTTCACGATCTCTTTTAGTCCTGACTTTTTCAATCTCAGACTCCATAAGCCGTGCGCATGAATCGATGTGCTAGGGTTCTTATCGGATTTTTTGGTAAAAACTTTAGGCCTTTTTGTGTACTTAGTTTTTTTATAAGCTACTATTTTTATTGGAATAAGAAAAATCACTTGCAAAGGGGCCCACAAATTTTGTGTACAGCAGAAATGGGACTGGGCAAGGCTTTGTTATGACTTTCGAAGGCGCGGTTCTTAAAAGTTTGCCCAAGCGGCACCGATAGTGTGCATACGGTTTTTAATTCCTGGAGGGACCCATGAGAACCAAATCGCACCACATCGGCCTATCTCTTTTAATGTATGGATCCATGCTTCTGATGCTGGCCTGCCAGGGTGCAGATCCATCAGAAAGTAACGATCCAGGTCCGGCTGATGTGGAAACAGGCTGGTTCAACCTCTCCAAAGAAGCTCAGGCTGAAGTCCTCGGGACTCAGGTCAAATCCATGGGCGAGATGCGCAAGGAATTGATGGCCAGGGCCGATGCCGATGGGGATGGCGTGCTGAGTGAGGCGGAAAAAGCGGAGCTGCGCGCGGACTGGAAGGACCTGAAGGACGAGATGAAAGCCGCCTTGAAAGCGGAGCTGGATAAGGATGGCGACGGTGACGTCAGCCAGGACGAAAAGAAGGAAGGGCTGGAAGGCATGGGACAAAAGATCAAGGAAGCCATCCAGAGCAAGCACGAGGAAATGCGTGCCGCTCAGGAAGCTGCGCGTGCCAAAATCAAGGAAGCCTGCGCCGCAGCCCGGGGCAAAAAGGATGCCGACGTCGATGTCAAGGCTGAGCAGGAGGCATGCAAGGCGGTAAGAACGGAAGAAAAGGAAAAACTTCAGGCACAGCTGAAGGAAAACCTCGACGCCTTGAAAGCGGAAATCGACGAGCTGAAAGGCATGCTCGCGACCGTTGAAGTCCAAAGCACAACCCTTTAATCACAAATTGAAACGGAGACAAATCATGATCATCAAACATATCACCCTCATCGGCTGCCTCGCTCTTTCGCTGATCGCTTGCGACAAAATTGGCAATAAGAACAGTCGGTCCTCCGGCGGCGGCAGTGAAGCGGCTCCTGCGGATCCCGCCGTCAGTGAAGGCGATGCGACGGCTGCCCAGGATGAAGCCGGCCAGAATCCTGATGGCACTCCAGTGGATCCCGCCATGGCTTTGACCGGCAAGGATCTCTATGCGAAGCTCTGTGCGGGCTGCCATCAGGATTTTGAAGAGTCGACGCTGGGCAAAACGTCCATGGGTCGACTGAAGGCGGCGATCGAAAAGGAACCTGATATGGCTGGCTTGAAGGATCTGAGCGAAGCGGATCTGGAAGCGCTCGTCGCCGCATTGAGCGAACTCCCCCCAGGCAAGGGCAAGAAAGCTGACAAGAAAGACGAAGAGAACGAGGAAGCTGAAGTTGAAGCCGAGTGAGAAATCAGCTCGTCCAGCGTTGCCTCAGCGCCTCGTAAAGGATGACAGCGCCGGCCACCGAAACATTCAGTGAGTCGGCGAGGCCCTGCATCGGAATCTTCACCGGAATGTTCTCGAGCTTTTGCCAGACCGGGGAAAGGCCCCAGGCCTCCGACCCGAGTACTATGGCCAAAGGACCTTTGAGATCAACCTGGAAGTGATACGCTTGAGCCAAGGGCGAGGCCGTCAGAATCCGAATCCTCTTCTGCCCACAATAGTCTGCAAAACTCTCATGATCCGTGACGATCAAAGGTCGCGTGAACAGTGCCCCCACACTGGCCCGCAAGGCGTTGGGATTATAGGGATCCGCCTTGGGATCGAGCACGACGATGGCATCCACTCCGGCACCGTCGGCACTCCGCGCCAGGGCCCCGAAATTACCCGGTTTTTCGATATTTTCGAGCACCAGAAGCCAGGGGTCCGCCTTATCCGGAAGGTGCTCCAGCCCAAACGTTTTCTGCTCCAAAACCGCCACCAGACCATCACTCCCTTCACGCACGGCGAGTTTGGCAAAGACTTCCGTTGTGATATGGAGCTTCAGTCGTTCTTCAATCCGGAGCAGAAGTTCACGCGCATAGGGACTGAGAACCTCATGGCAGATGTAGAGCGTTTTCAAAACATAGGCGCTGGCGAGGGCGCGACTGATTTCCCGCGCGCCTTCCAAAACAAAAAGCCCCGTCTGCCGGCGCGCCTTGCTTTCACGTAGCTTGATCACATCCTTGATTTTTTGATTTTGCGGGCTGGTGATGGTGATCATATCAATCCCGAATAAACCAGGTGTTGGACCCGCTTGGCAAAGCCCGTCCGGATTCCTTTTCGCGGACCAGCATCTCCTCTTCCAGAAAACGACCGGGCACCGAACCCACCAGAGGCAAAAGAAGATTGCGCATGGCCACCGGCGTGTATCCGTTGGAATGGGAACTCAGCAGGATGAATTTGAAATCATCAGCCAGAAGTTCCTTCAACCCATCCAGAAGGGGAATGAGATGCTCCTCGATTTTCCAGACCTCATTCTTCGTGCCGCGGCCAAAGCTCGGTGGATCCAGAATAATCCCCTGATATTTCTTTTCCCGCCGCACCTCACGCGCGACATATTTCTGCACGTCCTCGACCAGCCAGCGAATTTCATGCGAACCGAGCTCATTCAATTCAGCATTCTGCCGGGCCCAGGCCACGGACGTTTTGGAGGCGTCCACGTGGGCAACCTTCGCCCCGCCCTGCGCCGCGGCGAGGGTTGAGCCTCCTGTATAGGCAAAGAGATTCAGCACATGAAATTCACGTCCGTCCCGCGAACCATCGAAACAAAGTTTGCGAATGCGCTGCCAGTTGCCCGCCTGCTCCGCGAAGAGACCGAGGTGACCGAAATCCGTCAGATCCATCTGCAGTTTCAGGCCGCCATAGTTAATGACGAACTGCTCCTTCATCTTTTTATTGAAAAAGGTCCACTTCCCATCGCCTCCGCTGAAGCGGGCATAACGCGCGTCCACCCGATTCCATTGGTCTTCACCAAGGCGCGGCGTCCACACCGCCTGGGGCGAAGGGCGCACCATGCGATAGGGTCCAACCTGTTCGAGCTTTTGAAAGTTTCCGGAATCGATCAGTGTGTAGGTCATATCCATGGACGGGGAACCTTGTTCGGGGGGCCCATATTCGGGCCCCTATGCGGCTGGGAAAATTAGAAGCTGACTCGTTCGTACGGCAGTCCGAGGGCTTCCGCAACGGCTGAGTAGGTGACCTTGCCCTGATAGGTGTTGAGACCCAGGGTCAAAGCCGGAGAGTCGCGCAAAGCTCTTTCGAGGCCCTTGTTCGCCAGCTCCATGGCATATTTCAGCGTGACGTTGGTCAAGGCATAGGTCGAGGTCTTGGGAACATCGCCGGGAATATTCGTCACACCGTAGTGCAGAACATTTTCGTCGACGAAGACAGGATCATCGTGGGTCGTCGGACGAATGGTTTCGATGCAACCCCCCTGATCGATCGCGACGTCGACGATGGCCGAACCGGGTTCCATGGTGCGTACCATCTCGCGGGTCACAAGGCGGGGAGCCTTGGCACCAGCGATGAGCACCGCACCGACCACGAGATCGGATTCCGCGACGGCGTCAGCGATGTTTTCAGGGTTCGACATCATGGTGTCAATGTCATTGCCGAAGATATCATCGAGGTAAGCGAGGCGGGCTGCGTTCACATCCAGAATGGTCACCCGCGCGCCCAGGCCGATCGCCATCTTCGCCGCGTGGACGCCGACAACGCCGCCGCCAACGATCGTAACGCGACCGCGGCGCACACCAGGAACGCCACCGAGCAGAAGACCTTTGCCGCCGGAATGCTTCTGCAGACACTGAGCTCCGACCTGAACCGACATGCGGCCGGCGACTTCACTCATGGGCGTGAGGAGTGGCAGCGATCCGTTGGCCAGCTGAATGGTTTCATAAGCGATGGAAGACACACCGCGCTTGACGAGCTCGTGCCCAAGTTCGTGAGCGGCAGCGAGGTGCAGATAGGTATAAAGAATCTGGCCTTTGCGCATCAGGGGGAATTCCTGAGCGACCGGCTCTTTCACTTTGATAATCATGTCGGCGCTGCCCCAGATCTCAGCGGCGGATCCGATCATGGTGGCGCCAGCGGCCAAATATTTTTCGTCGGGAATAACCGCACCAAGGCCGGCAGTTTTCTCGACCAACACCTGGTGGCCTGCGTCCACCAGCATTTTTACGCCACCCGGAACGATGGCCACTCGATTCTCGCGGTTCTTAACTTCCTTCGGAACACCGATGATCATACGTGCTGACCTTTGCCTTAAAATGTCTCAAAAAACGCTGTGATTGCCCCTCGCGATCACCGCACGTTCTTACGATACGGTAGCCCCCAGGTCAATCGTCATTCCATCGTAAGCCAGCTCCACGCCCGGTGGCATTTCCGCGTTATGTTTGGCATAGTCCACATCATGAGCCAGATGCGAAATGATGCCTCGCTTCACGCCGAGCTGGCGAAAGAGTTCGATGGTTTCGGGAATGACACTGTGAGCCTTATGGGTGCCAAAGTGAATTCCACTGGCCACCATGGTATGGATCTGCCCGCGCCAACGCTCGATGGTGTCGGCCGGGAAACGCTTGAAATCCGTGGCATAAACGAAATTGCCGAAGCGGAACCCGCAGGTATTGACATGTCCGTGTGGAAGACGCACGGGTTCGATGGCAAAGTCACCAATCGCAAACGGGCCCACCGGCATCGGGAGCAGATCGACCTGGGGCGTGGCGCCCTGGTAGCCCGTGTCCTCGAAGGCATAGCGGAACCGTTCACGAAACTCGCTGTGATACTCTTCCATCAGATAGCAGTCGATGGACCTTCTGTTGCGAAAATAAAAGCCGCGCAGGTCGTCGAAACCCTGCGTGTGATCGGCATGAGTGTGGGTATACAAAACGGCTAGAACTGCGTCGATGCCGGCCTGCAGAACCTGCAGCCGCATTTCCGGAGAGGTGTCGATGAGCAGAGTGTCCGATCCCTTCTGCAGGGCGATCGACGCGCGGGTTCTCTTATTGCGAATATCCGGGCTTTTGCAGACCGCACAGGGACAGCCGATAACCGGCACACCGGTGGAGGTGCCTGAGCCCAAAATGATAACTTTCACGAGAATCGCTCCCTCTTTTGGGCTGCCTGGGCGTCTCTTTAACGGAAGTATCCTTCGATGTAACGTCGCGGGCAGCTCGCCTGCTTCACAAGTTTGTGCATGGCGTTGAGCTTATCGAATTTCCATGCTACCTGCTTGCGGAGAGCTTGTAAAAGGCTATCCAAACCATGGGCATCCTCCCCTGCGGTCACAAAGGATTCCCAATCCCCGAACATGGTGCCGTCAGCCGGCAGATCGGTCAGACAGAAGGCCTGCTCCCGATAGAGAAAATCCAGCGCGGTCCGAATCGTGTCGCGGCCCAGATCGGTTTGCACCACGAGTTTCTGGAGCAGTTCCAGCTCACGGTAACCGCTGCGCTGCTGGAAGAGATCCTGCAAAATTCCATGGACCTTGAGCAGATCCATTTCACTCGGATAGCTCTTCTCAATCATGAATTTCTGAATGTAGTAATCACGCGGCCCATAATGGAGATGGCAGAGCGCCAGACCCCCGTCACGTCCCGCGCGACCGATTTCCTGGGTATAGGATTCGACCGAGCATGGCATGTTTGCATGATAAACATAGCGAATGGAAGGCAGGTTGATGCCCATGCCAAAGGCTTTGGTGGCGACCATGACCTGCAGTTTCTGGGCGCAGAATGCTTCCTGGGCACGCATCCGTTCATCCGCCCGCAGCCCGCCATGATAAAGACCCACCGGGATTTTTGCCTGGCGCAACTTGTGAAACATCTCTTCCGCGGACTTGCGGGTGGCGGCATACACAATGCCCTGACCTTCCGCTTCCCGGATGCCCTCCACCACATGCAGCTTTTGCGAATCGACCTTGTCGTGCCGATGCACGATGAGTTCCAGGTTATCCCGGGGCGCAGCGCGCAGAATCTGCCTGGGCTCCCGCATGCCGAGGATCTGAATAATTTCCCGGCGTTCTTCGGCCGTGACCGTCGCCGTCAGAGCCATGCGCGGCGCGGGACCGAGTTCATCGAGGTAGGTTCCGAGCCGGCGATATTCCGTGCGGAATCCCATGCCCCACTGATGCACGCAGTGGGCTTCATCAATGGCAATCAGGGCCAGGGGCAGATCCTTCAAAAGCTCGCGAAAGCCCGGTAAAGCCAGTCGTTCAGGCGAGACATAAAGAACTTTCAAACGCTGCGCGAGAATCAACTCGCGCGCGTCGCGCTTTTCATCGATCGACATCATGCTGTCAAAGGACAGAGAAGGAATGGAGAGGTCCTGCAGCTGACGCTGCTGATCGCGCATGAGGGCGATCAAAGGTGAAACCACCAGCACAAGGCCAGGGGAAACCAGAGCGGGGATAAGATAGCAGAAGCTTTTGCCACCACCTGTCGGCACCACCACGAACGAGTCGTGGCCGCGCAGGGCTTCGGTTACAGCTTCAATTTGATAGTCATAAAGGCTGGGTACACCCAAACGCGTGGCCATCTGTTCGAAGAGCGGACGACCGGGCGAGGCGATTCCAGCCTGGAGTATGTTCTCGTGCATTTCGCTTCCTGCGGAGACCTTGCTGGCCCAGCAATCTTTGCTTTTCAAGTCCGGGTATATCTTGTAACAGATAGCTGCTATTTTTGCATAAGTTTGTGCAATTGGCGATAAGGATCAAGAGCTTGAGTCTTTACATACAAAAGTATGGCGGAACCTCTGTGGGTACGCTCGAACGCATACGGGCCGTGGCCGAACACATCGCCGCCACTTACCGCCAAGGGCACCGCCTCGTGGTGGTCGTCAGCGCCATGGGACAGCAAACGGATGAGCTTCTGGATATGGCTCTGGCCTTGAGTCCGGAACCACCTCAGCGGGAAGTCGATATGCTGCTTTCCGTTGGCGAACGGATCAGCATGTCGCTCCTGGCCATTGCACTCAATGAGATGAAAGTTCCGACCGTTTCCTTTACCGGTTCCCAGAGTGGCATTCTCACCGACGATACGCACGGCAACGCCAGAATTCAGAAAATTCTGGGCGATCGCATTCGGAAGGCGCTCGACAGCGGAAAACTGGTGATTGTTGCCGGATTTCAGGGCATGTCGGAAGCCGGCAAGGAGATCACCACGCTGGGCCGCGGAGGTTCTGATCTGACAGCCATTGCCCTTGCGCACACTCTGAAGGCGGATCGTTGTCAAATCTATAAGGATGTGGATGGCGTTTGCTCGGCCGACCCACGTCTCGTACCATCAGCCCAGGTTATGCCGTCCATGAGCTGGGACAGCCTCAGTCACCTCACCTGGTATGGATCGGGTGTGGTACACAACCGTGGGGTTCACCTCGCCAAGAAATATCAAATTCCGCTCGAAATTCGTTCGAGTTTCAATCTGGAAACCCCAGGAACTCTCGTAGGGGGGAGCAAGACTGTGGAAAGAGCTGTTGTTCACGCCATCACCCATCGCAAGGATCTGAGCTGGATTCGTATTTCGGATTGCCAGGCAGGGACGATCAGCCCGGTGCTGAGCTATCTCTTCACGCTGGGTGAGCACCCGCTGTTTGTTCAGCAGCAGCACACCGAGCATGGTCTGACCATGGATCTGGTGTTAAGTCAGAAGTTCAAGGATAAGCTGGCCGCTTTCATCACGAAGGTATGTCCAGGTGCGAAAGCGAACGAACGCGGCCATGGCCTGGCCTGCATCACGCTGGTGGGGGATGGTTTCTGGCAGCAGCCGGAACTGCTCGGCCGCATGCTGGAAAGCCTGGGCCAGTCGCCTTTGCTTTTTGACTGCAAGAACGCGGTTGCCAATCTTCTTATTCCGCAGGAACACCTGGAGCAGGGCCTGCGTTCCTTGCATCGGGATCTGATCGAAGCGGCTGTTCAATAAGGCCGAGCTTTGACCTTCCTTCACGCCTCCCCGATAATGGAGGCTGAGGAGGTCACGATGCTTCACTACGCGTTTTCCATCCTGCTCAGTCTGCTGCTTCTGTTTCCTTTCCCAGGTTTCGGCCAGGAACTTCACTTTGAAATCAACACCCTCAGCGACATCAAGAGCGCCCTGCAAACCGATCCCAGAGCACTCAAGGTTTCAGCCGAAGGTAAATTGCAAAACCTTGGCGAGGAACAGACTTCCGCCACTTGGGTGCAGGCCTTCCTCGCCTATACGCTGGCCGTCAATGAACTCGGCTCGCTGGAACCTCTGCGGCTTCGTTATGCGGACCTTCTGAAGGCCATGCAGGAGGCGCAGAGGCTCGGCCTCCACGAGGAATTTCTTCTCTTGCGTTACGTCTGGATCTTTGTTCCCGATCCTGAAGGCAAGGTACGGGAGGAGCTGACCTTCCTCAAGGATCTGGTCAGGCTCGCGGATCAGTTCAATATTCCTGCAGCGAAGGTGAAGGCCCGGATGGATCTCGCCTATAACATGCGGGAGCGCGGCGACACCAAACAGGCCCTCATGCTCCTGAATGAGATGAATGATATCGTCAAGGCCCATCCGGAGATTGACCTTGTCGATCGGCTGATCGTGCAGAATCAGTCCGCCATCTCCTTTCTCAAGCAGGGTCAGCACGAGCAGGCGCACGCCATTCACGAGGCCATTGCCGTCATCTGCCGTCGGGAAGGATACAGCTATCTCGGTTCCATCATGGAAAACCATCTCGGCGATTTTTATGCCAGCAAGGGGGATCCCGCCTCACTCGAACAGGCGGAGATGCATTATCGCAATGCGCTCCAGATTACCCGCAAGCAGGCCAATGGCTGGCTTGAGGCCACGGTGTCGCTGAACCTCGCCCAGCTTCATATGAATCGAAACGAAACCAGCAAATCCAGGGTGCTGGCGCGCAGGGCCGCTGAACTCTTTGAAGTCAATGATGATGTCATGGGCGTGGCGGATGCCGCCTCCATGCTGGGCCTTCTGGCGATCGACGCACGGCAGTGGCGGGAGGCGGCTGCGCAGCTGGATCGCGCGGAAAAAATCTATATGGAGCACGATTACAAGGAAAGCGTTCGCACCATTCTGGAAGCGCGCTCCAAAATGTATGAAGGCATGGGGGACCTGCGGCGTGCCCTGGATCTTTTGAAGGCCTTTGTCGCGGAGTTCAAAAACGCCGTCAGTGACAGAAATCAGAAAAGCATCGCCGAGCTTTTGGTCAACACCGGCCTTAAGGTCGAGGCGGAGCGGAACAAGGCCCTGCAAAAGGAAAACGAGCTGCAGGCGCAGGAGATTTCCGCGGCCCGCAAAATCCGGGTGGCCCTCGTGGTGGTCGCGGTTCTGGCCCTTGGCATTCTCGTCCTTCTGATCCAGGTTTATCAGGGATCACAGCAGATTCGTACGAGCAAACTCAAGATGCAGCGGATTCTGGATCATATTGAAGAAGGCATTTTTACCATCAATGCCCAGCTGCATATCGAAGGGGAATCCTCGGCCTTTCTGCAGCAGATTTTCGAGCTGCATGAGCCGCCCACGGGCCATGATGCGCTCGACATCCTGCTGGGACAGAGCCATCTGAATGCCGAAGAGCGCAGCATGGTTCGCGAGGTGCTGCGAGCCTGCATTCATGAGGAGGTGCTGGCGTTTGAATTGAATGCCGCGCATCTGCCCACCGAACTGCAGATTCACGGGCAGGTGACCCGCATCGTGCTTGTGCACTGGACGCCCCTCTTTGACAAGGATAAAAGGATTCACGGTTTTCTGGTCAACCTGCATGATGCCACCGTGGAGAGGCGGCTGGCGGCTGCCGTGGAGGCCGAAAAAAGCAAGAGTCAGGAACGGGAGCATCGCATCCTTGAAATCGTGCGGGCCGAACGTACGGCCCTGCGCAAGGCCTTTGCCGATGCGCATCGGGTGATGGAGAGCCTGGGACAAGCGTCCTTGACCGAGGATCAGATTCAGGATGCCTTCCGCGATCTTCATACGATCAAGGGCGTGGCGCGAACGCTCGGCATGCGGGCCATGAGCCTTGGGAGTCATGAACTGGAAGGCAAACTGCTGGTGCTGAGGGAGAAGGAGACTTTGGATCTCTCACTTTGGGAACAGCACATTGCGCAGTTCCGCTCGATCGTCCAGGATTATGAAGCCCTTGTGCAGCAGATTGAACAGGGCAGCGCCATCAATCATGCCGACGATGGCAACCTCGCCCATGAAGTCGGTCGTCATCAGAATATGGTCGTAAAACTTTTGAAGCGACAGAAGGTGGATTGCGAAAGTTTTGAAGTGATCGACGAGCTGATTCACTGGCCTGAGGAACTTCTGCAGGCGGCCGGAGAGGTTCTGGTTCACAGCCTCACCAACAGCGTGGACCATGGTTTCAATCTTCCCAAGGTTCGCGGCCTGCCGGTGGCAGCAGCCCGCTTTCGCATTCATGCGCGCGAGGAAGGCTCCGGCGCCGTGAGCCTTGAAATACAGGATAACGGCCAGGGTCTTGATCTGGACCTTCTGAAAGCGCTGGCCAAGCAAAGAGCCTGGGCCGGCCAGACCTTTGCTGAACTCACCCCGATGCTGTTTCTGGATGGGCTTTCCACTGCGGAAAAAGCCACAGCCACCAGCGGTCGTGGGGTCGGGCTTGCGGCGATTCGGGCGATTGCTGAGAAATGGCAGGGATCGGCGGAGATCATGCCCAATGCCGATGGCCGGGGCTGCTGCCTGACGGTGCATCTCAAGACGCCGAAACCGCTGGCAGCTTCCGCTTAATCGATCGGGGCGGAAACGCCCACAAAAAGTCCCGGACTGTTCGCGGAATGAAGGCGCAGGAATGTGAAGCCCAGTTCCGGCTGCAGTCCATCCCGACGCCAGATGGCGGCAACGCCGAGACGCAGATAAAGGCCGACGCCATCATCAATGCGGTTGTTGAGCACTTTGCCTTCATCAAGGCCGGCGGGCAGGGTTACGGTCGCATTGCTGAGACCCAGATCCCCATCAAGGCGCAAGGCTATCATTTGATAAGGGGCCAGGAGTTCGCTGATCCCCACGCTCATCCCTGCGGTGGTCACGGAAACATTGGCCGCAGCTACGCCTGCGCCCAGGTTATCCGAGGCCTTGCCTGAACCTGAGAGATAGTGCAGGCGTCCGGTCAGCAGAAAATCTCTCCAGAGCAGGTAGTAAACGCCACCTTCCAGGCTGGTGCCCACGAAGCTGTCACCGACGCCCAGATTCACAGCGCCCAGGCCCACGCCCCAGGACAGTTCCGGCAGCGGGGTGATGAGGCGGAAATACTTTTGAGGATTGCGGGCCTTTTCATCCTCGATCACTTCCATTTCATAAGAGCGATAGAGAGGCGCCCATCTTTGCGTAATCTTGATCATGCGGCTTCTGTTGCGGATTTCCACGACTTCACCGATGGCCGCAAGCTGCCCCTCACCGGAAAAAACGCCAACCTTGTCGCCGATTGTCAGACGTTTGGTCTGCACTTCGCAGATCGTCTGCTGCTTGTCACATTTAAAGGGCATGGCAAATGCGGGAGCGGCCAGCAAAAGGCCCAGTAGACTGCTGATCCATGGCATGCGCATGAGGGAAGGCTCCTCCACAGTCGGTTTCAGGTCCAGGAATCTATTTTACCAGATCGGGACCGTTTTCGGCCATGAGCTGCGTCAGGCGCTTCTGCACCTCCTCATCCATCTCCAGTATCGAAAATTCATCATGCAGCGTGCCGGCGAAGACCTGCATGGCTTTGTTGTAGGCCACGCGCACGGAACCCTGGGGCAGGGCCCGCAGAATATCAACAATGCGAAGCCAGTCCGTGGAGCCACGGCAGAGGTTTGGATCGATTTTCATCAGATAAAGCAGCGAAGGGTCCCGCCCTTCCGCTTTCAGAACCGGCTCAACCACCAGGATCGGCTCGATGCGATCGGCGAGCTCCGGTCGGCCGAGAGCTTTGGCGGCTATATTCTGGGCCTGTTTGGAAACGGCGAGCGTCGGTTCCACGAAACGGGTCAGTCCGAAATATCCCTCAGGGTCCGAGGGGAAGCGCATGACGCCTTGGGCATCAAAGGTTTGCAGAAGAACGGTAATACGAGGGGTCTTGAAAGGCTGCATGCCGGATCCTATTTCCCAAGCTCATCCAGGATGAGGCCCGAGATTTTTTGTATGGTTTCCAAAGTGCCGATGTGCTGTGTGGCAATGGCTTCAATATCAGCGAGGCCGTTGGGATTCAATTCCTGTTTCAGCACATCCAGAGCTATGGCCTCTTCATGATCACGTTTATTGTATTGAATCACCCGCGGCAGGGCCGAGAAGTTGATACCCTCCTGGGTGAGCAGCTCCTTGGTATGCTGCCAGGAGTCCAGATTTTCCTGCAAGGCGCTGAGGCAGCTGTCAACGACAAAGACGAGGCCATCGATGCCCTTCAGGAGCACCATGTTGAATGTCGGGTAAAGCCCGTGTTCCGGCATGGTGTAGACATGAAGCTTGACATGAAAATCCTTGAGCTGACCCAGCGACAGCGGAATGAATTCATAAGGCGCGAAGTTTTCGGCGATGAATTCTGCGGGTTCCCGGGTCAGACGGATCGAGCTGCGACGATAGATCGAACGAAGATTGGCGGTCTTGCCCGCGCCGGAGGCGCCGAGATACAGGACTTTGCAATGGATTTCGCGTGTTTCGAAGTTTGCATAGGCCATCGGCGCTCTTCCCATTCAGTGGTCTATTGAAGCTCGATTTGTTCAATTGTACCACCAAAACGGGAAATCACCTCACGGGTCATCGGGTGTTCCTCCAAACGAACGCGCAGCTGTTCCCGCGCCACCTCCCGTTCGCGGTTTTTGACATCGAGCAGCGTTTCGCCCAGCTGCGGCGCTTCCCCTGCGGTTTTTCCGGGATGGGCATCAGCCTTGGGCACAGCTTCCAGCATGCCCTTGAAACCGAACAGTTGGGTGAACTGCTCCATGAGGCGCTTGCGGACATCCTGCTGCAAAAGCTTGCCGCCGGCCATGCTCGAAGGTTCCACGGCCAGGCGAATGCGTTGCGGGCTGTATTCCAGGAGATAGGCCTCTTCGAGAATGCGGCCCTGCAAAGGTTTTTGTTTTTTCCATTCGTCAACAAAGGCCCGCCAGTTCTCGGGCCAAACCGGTTCCGACGGTGCGGCGGCCGGGGACGGCGCGGGAGCCGGCACCTCCATTTTAGGGGCCGGTGGCTCGGATGGCATTGTCGTGGCTTTCCGTGCCATCTGCTTCAGAAAGCCTTCATTTTTTGGAGGCTCGGGCAAGATGGGTTCATCCATCGGCGCTGCGACCGCGCCCTGCCTGGAAGCTTCCTCCTGCAAAATCCAGGGTGGAATGTCCTCATCGGTCATATCAAAAGGCGGCATCGGCTCAGGAGGCTGCGACTGGCCTTTCGCCATGGCTCCCGGGCGCGCCTGATGTGATGCTGGAGCCTGAGTCTGCGGTTTGGCAAAAGCCTGTGGCGCCGGTTTGGGTGATGGCGCTGCGGGCTGATTGGGCCGCAACGATCCTGATGTTTTCGCTTCGGGCTGAGCTTCCATCATCGGCCGCGCAGGTGCTGCAGGCTGAGCCTGAGACGCGGGAAATGTCGTCGTCTGGGCCGCCGATGCCGCTTGCGGCTGAGTAGCAGGCTGCACATTTTGGGCTGCCGACGCCGCTTGAGCCTGAAGAGCATGCTGCGAAGTTTGGGCTGCCGATGTTGGTTGAGCCTGATTTGCGTTCTGAGCTGCCGTTTGGCTTGCCAATGCCGCTTGCACCCGTGGCGCAGAATGTGTCACCGTTTGTGCTTCCGACGCTGCTTGCACTTGTGGCGTAGAATGTGTCGCCGTTTGTGCTTTCGACGTTGGTTGAGCCTGAGGTGCATGCTGCGCCGCCGAAGCCGCTTGCGCCATGGCCAGTTTCTTCAAAAGCGATGAAGCTGGCGCTGCATTGTGTGCCACAGGTTGAGTGGCAGCCGCGGTCTGAGTCTGACTCGCCATGGCAGGTCCGGGGCTTGGAGCGATCGGTTGAGAAGCCATCGGTTTATGAGCCATCGAGGGCGCGCCTGCTGACGCCATCGGTTGTGTACTTGAAACCTGACTCGACGCAGATCCCGGAGTCGGTGCGACCGGTTTAGCCGCGGGTCCGGGTGGAGTCGCCTGAGGACCTGTGGCCTTTGCCGGAGCTGACGCTTGAGGCGCAACCGTTGGACGTGTGGCAGGAGCCGATGGCGAAGATGTTTTCCAGCGCTCCCGCAGGTTGATGGCAGGACCTTCCAAGGCCGGGGCCGCCTGAGGAGCCGGGCGCGCGGCAATGGGCGGCATGGGCTGTCCACTGGCAATGATATTCATGAGGGCCTGCAGATCGGGCAAACCCGGATCAAAGCACCATTCCAGACAGTAGTTTTCCAGGATAAAGCGATCGAGATCCGCAAAGCGCAAATCATCAAGGCATTTGGCCAACTGGCGGAACAGGCGATTGAGATCCATCGGGGCCGCTTTTTCCCCGAGTTCCAATAGCATCTGCTGCTCACGATCCTCCAGCTCCAAAAGCTGAAGATCGATCGCCTGACCTTTCAGATCCCTTAAAATAAAAGCATTCCGGCACGCCTTCGCGGTCTCCTCGACCAGCGTGCTCATGGCCAGGCCTTCCTGATCCCAGCGGCCGATCACTTCCAGGATCTGTGTTGCATCCTTGCGCAGGAGTCCATCCAGAAGTTCCAGAACCGGCAGGGCCTGGCTGCTGCTGCCCACCATGTTTTTCAGCGCTTCCAGACTCACTTCGCCGCCGCCCACTGCGATCGCCTGATCGAGCATGGTCAACGCGTCCCGCATGGAACCGCGGCCTTCACGAGCCACAAGAGCCAGGGCCGCTTCATCGAAGGGAATGCCTTCCGCGGTCAGGATCGACCGGACGCGATCGGCGATCACGGGACGACTGATTTTCTGCAAGTGAAAGGTCTGGCAGCGGCTCTGGATGGTTTCAGGAACCTTGTGCAGCTCGGTGGTCGCAAAGATGAAGACCACGTGCTGAGGCGGCTCCTCGAGCGTTTTCAGCAGCGCGTTGAAGGCGCTGATCGACAGCATATGAACTTCGTCGATGATATAGATCTTATAGGTGGAACGCTGCGGCACATAACTCAGCGTTTCCTGCAGGGCTCGGACATCATCGACTCCGGTGTTGGAGGCACCGTCGATTTCCAGCACATCCTCGTGATTGCCAGAGACGATCGCCACGCAACTTGCACAGACATCGCAGGGCTCCGCTGTAGGACCCTTTTCACAGTTGAGGGCTTTGGCATAAATCCGGGCACTGGTGGTCTTGCCGATCCCACGAACGCCGGTAAAGATCACGCTATGCGGCTCACGGCGGAGACGGATGGCGTTGGTCAACGCGAGGGTTGTGGACTCCTGCCCCACCATATCAGCAAATCGACGGGGGCGATATTTACGGGCCAGAGAAACATAGGACACGGGGCACTCCCTCGGCAGAAAAAATTCTGGATGAACGTTTTTCGCCGATTGGGAGCTGAAGAACAAGATGCAAAAAAGCGCACTGTGATAGCTGGATCACCCGGACACCTACTGACACCCGCTACCGTTGCTACCTTCCGGTCCTGGCGGGGTTCACGGAGCAGTACCATCCGGAATCCAGCTATCACACTGCGCTTCTATCGTGGCGGAGAGAGGGGGATTCGAACCCCCGAGGCAGTTTCCCACCTACACGCTTTCCAGGCGTGCGCCTTCAACCACTCGGCCACCTCTCCTAAACTCTGACGAATCTCGCGTCAGCGAAGTGGGAAAGACGCTAATGATTTTGGGAAGTGAAGTCAAGGCGTATTTGGACGGCAAAGGCAGAGCGGATCAGAGAGACGAGTCCCCGGCAGTGATGACAGCCGGGGACGGCATGGGTTACTTGGTCTTTTTGGCCTTTTTATCGACCTTTTCTGGCAGCGTCAGCGCTTCCTGAAGGATACGTTTCTGCTCCTTCTCATGCACTTTGGTGTAGCCTTCTGCCGTGGTACCGGCATCGCGACGACCGCAGTAGAAGAGTTCCTGACTGTCATTGCACAGAGCCTCGAGACGATGGCGAATGAAGGTCCAGGCGCCCATGTTGGAAGGCTCCTCCTGCACCCAGAGTACCTCAGTGGCTTCCGGATAGCTGGCCATGATCTTCTTCAATTGCTCCTCGGGGAACGGATAAAGCTGCTCGATTCGCACCAGAGCCACCTGCTCCATGACGCCAAGTTCATTGCGTTCCTTATCGAGTTCGAAGAAAACCTTGCCGGTACAGAAGACCACGCGGCGGACCTTGTTCTTGGTCGTTTGCGAAAGGTCATCGATCACTTCCACAAAGCGTCCATCGACAAATTCCCGGGTCTTCGAAATCACCGCAGGGTGTCGCAAAAGACTCTTCGGAGTCATGATCACCAAAGGTTTGCGGAAGGGACGATAGAGCTGCCGGCGCAGAATATGAAAGAGCTGAGCCGGAGTCGTCAGGTTTGCGACCTGCATGTTGTTGTCCCCACAAAGCTGCAGGAAGCGTTCTGGACGAGCGCTGGAGTGCTCAGGACCCATGCCTTCATAACCATGAGGCAGGAGCAGCACAAGACCGCAGGCCTGTTTCCACTTGGCTTCCGAGGCGGCCAGGAACTGATCGATGATGATTTGGGCTCCGTTGCTGAAGTCACCAAACTGGGCTTCCCACAAAACCAGGGCTTCACGATCCGCCACGGAATAACCAAACTCAAAGCCCATCACGCCCTGCTCGGAGAGGGGGCTGTTGATCACTTCCACTTCCGCCTGGCCTTCACCCAGCTGATTCAAAAGCGCGAGCGAGGCACCGGTTTCAAAATCACGGATCACGGCATGGCGGTGCGAGAACGTCCCGCGTTTGCAATCCTGACCTGAGAGGCGCACATGCTTGCCTTCAAGGGCCAGGCTGCCATAAGCGAGGAATTCCGCAAGCCCCCAATCGATATTGCCTTCGCCTTCCACCATGTCCTGGCGGGATTTCAAAAGACGCTCGATCTTGGGATTGGGTTTGAAGCCAGCGGGAACCTTGGTGGCGTTGGCCACGATTTGTTTGACCATGGCTTCCTTGATACCGGTTTCCGCAGGACGGAAGAGATCCTCTTCCGTGGCTTTCACGTGCTTGGTGCTGTTTTCCAGTTCACGCGGCACAGTGGGGAGGATCTTCACCTGGCCCGCGCGGACCTTTTCCATACCGGTCTGCAGCATGTCGCGGAAGTTTTTCATTTCCGCGGCCACGGCATCCTGAGTCATCACGCCTTCCTTCACCAGCTTCTCGCCGAACTGCGTCAGCACAGTGGGATGATTGCGGATGGTCTGGTACATGACCGGCTGGGTGAAGCTCGGCTCATCAGTTTCATTGTGACCGTGACGACGATAGCCGACGAGGTCGATCACGATGTCCTTTTTAAACTTCTGACGGTAGGCGGTGGCCAGACGTCCGGCCCAGACCACAGCCTCGGGATCATCCGCGTTCACATGGAACACAGGAGCCCGAACGATCTTGGCGATATCCGACGCATAACGGCACGAGCGGCCGTCCTCGGGATCGGTGGTGAAACCCACCTGGTTGTTCGAGATGATATGCACCGTACCGCCTGTGCGATACGAAGTCAGTTCGGAAAGGTTGAGCGTTTCCGCCACAAGACCCTGACCGATGAACGAGGCATCGCCATGGATCAGAAGCGGCAGCACCTTCGTGCAGTTGGTATCACCCAGCATGCGCTGGCGCGCGCGGGCGAAGCCTTCCACCACAGGGTTGACCGCTTCCAGGTGGGAAGGGTTCGGGGACAGGTAGGCCCGAACCTTGCCGCCGCTCATGGTTTCGATCACGGACGCATAACCCTTGTGGTACTTGACGTCGCCGTCGATACCATAGGTTTCAATTTCGCTGCCTTCGAATTCCTTGATCATGAGCTCATAGGGCTTGCCCATGAAATTGCAGAGCACGTTGAGGCGACCGCGGTGAGCCATGCCCATCTCGATCTCTTCCACCTGGGATTTGGCCGCTTCGTCCGCAACCACCTCGAGGAGGACCATCATGGTGTCGAGGCCTTCGATCGAGAAACGCTTCTGGCCGAGGTAACGATCCTGCAGGAACTTCTCAAAGCCTTCGGCCTGCGTGAGTTTTTTTAGAATGCGGATCCTGGTTTCATTGTCGATCTCCGGACGGTTGCGGCATGTTTCCATCTGCTGCTGCAGCCACACCACGGCCTCATTGTCCGGCGTATCGCGGAAGTCGGTCCCGATGGTACGGGTATAGGTGTCCTGAAGAAGTGAACGCACTTCACCAAAACTGACCGGACCTTTGACCGGCAGCGTGGCCGGATGAAAGGTCTGACTGTCGCTGACATCACCAAGACCGGCGCTGGCTGGCAGAAGATCGCTGGCCAGAGGCGGCTTGGGCGCCAAGGGGTTCAGGTGAGCGGAGAGGTGACCGAGACGCCGGAAGAGGTTGACATAGTGCTCAACCCGGGCTTCCGAATCATCCTGTGCACCTGCGCCAGCCGCCACTCCTTTGGAGCTCGAACTGGCGAATTCATATCCTTCAAAAAACAGCTTCCATGAAGGGTCCACAGCATCCGGATTATTCTTGTATTCCTTATAAAGGCTCTCCAGGTAGGCTACGTTAGCACCATTCGCATAGGTGAACTTCCCGCCGTCGATGACACCTTTCATCTCTTGAATCCTTCTTTAGGTGGATGACCCGTTAACTATGTAAAGATCTTTTGTCCACAGCCAGAGCTGCTTCTTTAATAACTTCAGCCAGGGTCGGGTGCGCATGAACCGAACGGGCCACATCTTCCGCGCTGGCAGAGTATTCAAAGGCTATGGCCAGCTCTGCAATCAGTTCGGAAGCCATGGGACCGACGATATGGGCACCGAGCAGACGATCGGTTTTCTTATCGGCAATCAGCTTCACAAAGCCTTCCGTTTCCCCAAAGGCCATGGCGCGACCGTTCGGTGCAAACGGGAATTTGCCGATATTCACTTCAAGGCCCTGCGCCTGCGCTTCCTGTTCATTGATGCCAATGGCAGCCACTTCAGGCCAGGTATACACAACGTTGGGAATCGCCACGTAATTCACATGTCCAGGCTTGCCGGCGATCATTTCCGCACAGGCCACGCCTTCCTCCTCGGCCTTATGCGCGAGCATGGGGCCGTCGATCACATCACCGATCGCATAGATGCCGGGCACGCCGGTTCCGTAGTGACCATCGGTTTTGATCTTGCCGTTTTTCTCGGGCGTAATGCCGACCTTCTCCAGACCCAGGTTTTTGGTGAAGGCGCGGCGACCCACAGCCACGAGGAGCCTGTCGCAGTTGATGCTCACCGTTTCGCCGCCTTTATCAGCCACGACGGTGAGCTTCTTGCCGCTTTTCTTGAGTTCGGTGAAGCGGGCTTTTTCATGGAATTCCATGCCCTCCGCACCGAGGACTTTTTTCATGGTGCGGATCACATCCTTGTCCATCATCGGCAGAATGCTGTCCGCGGCTTCAATCACCGTGACCTTGGCTCCGAGGCGGGCCCAGACACTGCCCATCTCCAGACCGATGACGCCGCCACCGATCACCACCAGATGGTCCGGGACTGCTTCCAGCGCCAGAGCCCCCGTGGAGCTGAGCACCTGTTTTTCATCGAAAGGCGCGATAGGAATTTCAATCGCCTCTGAGCCGGTGGCTATGATCGTGGATTTGGTCTGCAGCGTTTGCTCGCCGCCTTCGTTCAAGGCCACCTTAACGGTGTTCCGGTCGAGGAAGGAGCCAAAGCCCTTCAGATAGGTAATCTTGTTTTTCTTCATCAGGAATTCGACGCCGCTGGTCAGCTTCTTGACGATAGCGTCCTTGCGCTTCATCATCACATCAAGGTTCAGGCCAACCTTGTCCACGAGGACGCCATGATCCTTCAGCTTATGCTTCGCGTGGGAAAAATGCTCGCTCGACTGCAGGAGCGCCTTGCTGGGAATACAGCCGACGTTCAAACAGGTTCCACCCAATGCGCCCCGGCTTTCAACCACAGCCGTTTTCAGGCCCAGTTGCGCCGCACGGATTGCAGCCACATAGCCACCAGGACCGCCACCAATAACCACGAGATCAAATTGAGTTTCCGCCATAGCCCTTATACTCCAAGCAGCAGACGTGCTGGGTCTTCAATGTTTTCCTTGATCTTCACGAGGAAGCCGACCGCTTCCTTGCCATCCACAATACGGTGATCGTAGGACATGGCGAGATACATCATCGGCCGGATCACGATCTGACCGTTGACCACCACCGGACGCTCTTCGATCTTGTGCATGCCGAGGATCGCGCTCTGGGGTGGGTTCAGGATCGGCGTCGATAGAAGACTGCCGAAGGTTCCACCGTTGGAAATCGTGAAGGTTCCACCCGTCAGATCATCGAGCGAAATTTTGCCTTCACGGCCCTTTTTCGCGTAATCCGCAATCGCGCCTTCAATCTGCGCAAAGCTCAGCTTATCCACATCACGGACCACTGGGACCATGAGTCCACGCTCGGTCGAGACTGCAACGCCGATATCATAGTAATCATGATAGACGATGTCCGTTCCATCCACGTAGCCGTTGATGGCCGGAAATTGTTTCAAAGCCTGCACGGCGGCTTTGACGAAAAAGCTCATGAAACCCAGGCCCACGCCATGGACTTCCTTAAAGGGATCCTTATAACGCTTGCGCAGCTCCATGACTCCGCTCATATCCACTTCGTTGAAGGTGGTGAGCATGGCAGCCGTGTGTTGCGCTTCCACGAGACGTTCCGCAATACGCTGGCGGAGACGGCTCATCTTCTCACGGCGCTCCGTGCGGGCACCGCTTGGAGCAGCCGGCAGAGGTGCAGGTGCTTTGGGTGCTGCCGCTGCAGCCGGAGCCGCTGGCTTGGGACTCTCAAGGTGCGCGACCATATCATCCTTGGTGACCCGACCGCCGCGACCGCTGCCTGCGATCGCTGCAGTATCGACCTGATGCTCAGCAGCCATACGCGCCACCGCTGGACTTTGAGGACGGCTATCGCCGCCCGGTGCAGCTTTGGGAGCAGGTGGTGGTGGAACAGCCGGTGCAGCTGCTTTGGGCGCAGCCGCTGGTGCCGCTGGAGCTGCGGCGGCTGGAGCCTTCGCCGAGGTATCGATGGAGGCGAGAAGTTCGCCAACAGCAATCGTTTCGCCTTCATTTTTTTGAACGGTCAGAGTCCCTTCAGCTTCGGCAACGATTTCGACAGTGGCCTTATCGGTTTCGACTTCCACCAAAACCTCGTCACGCTTGACGAATTCGCCGGTCTTCTTGCGCCATTTATAGACCTGTCCTTCTTGGACGGATTCTCCTACGACCGGAAAACGGACCTCAAATGCCATATCGTCTCCCTACATGCTTGGGTATTGGGCGGCAGATGTTTGCCATGATACTCAAAAGTTGGCTAAAGCAGACCCTGCCAGCGAATGAAATAGCAACTATAAGCCAAACAAAAAAGCCAAAACAGACAGAGCCGTCCGGTTTCTATAATAGCGTGCTGTGTGGCAACGGGAATCGGCAGTTCCTGCCCAAAAAGTCCGGTGGCAGGCGCAAGGGCTGCCACTTAAGCATGAGCTGGACTCTTTATTCAGGCTTTTGATAATTTTCAAGAATTTTGCTGAGAACACCGCGATGATAGTCCGGGCGTAGATCCTCTGTACCCTCTTCAAGAATATACAGTTCGACCTTGTGTTCACTGGCGGCCAGAGAATTGCGGAATTGCGTGGCTTGTTTGGAGTTGACCTGCGCGTTCCGGCCGCCATGATAGAGATATACCACTTTAGGCAGGCCGCTCAAATCCCAGGATGCCGAACGCTTCTCGACGAAACTTGGGTTGCTGCTGCCAGTCATGGCCTTGACGCGGGCCAGGAAGTCCTTGTCAGCACTATCTTTCAGGGTCATTTCCAGATCATAGATCCCGTTGCCGATGATCAAAACCTTCCAAGGATACTGGCGCGCAAGGCGCAGAGCCAAAACACTGCCCTCACCGAGCGACCAAAGTCCCTCCAGGCGACGATCCCCCTCTTTCTGCAGAAAATCCACAGTTTCCTTGACCTGATTGAGCGACGTGTCGTCTCCGAGGGTTTCCGTCTCCGGACGGTTGATCGCCACCACGTTCAAGCCATGATTGAGAAAGGCCAGGGCCGGAGCCGTTTTGCAGACTTCATCCTGGCTCCAGGGTTTGGGCCCTGGATTGAGGAGCACCATGGTAGGCGCCGCCGGGCCCTGGGTACAGGTGAACCATTGAATCCTGCCACTCCCGCTCACGGGCTGCTGACCCTGAGCCTGAACATATTTCGGAAGCCCGTCCTGGCCGGTAATCGGATCGACCGTCACCTTATCGGAAAACACCAGCTCATTGCTGGTACAGGCTGTCAGCTGCAGGAAACCCAGGAGCGCGAGGTGTTGAAGTCGCATGCAGAATCCTTAATTCGGGTTCTCATAAAACACATAATTGGTCGCGAAGTCGCTGATCTCAAAATAGACCTTTTTTTCGTCATCGTCGGCGACCAGATTGAAATTCTTATCCATTACGCCATAGCCAAAGCGATAGGCGCGCGATTCGCCGGACCCGCCTTGTCCGGTGGCGGAACCTGTTGTTAATTTATCAATCTTTATAAAGCGATACATCACCTTCCCGTCACTGATGATATCCAAAACTCCGTCGGTACCGGTCCAGTTTTGAACACTGCGGGAAATTTTGTTCTGGATTTCCTGAGTACAGCCGCTGAGACTGAGAGCAAGCAAAGAGAATGTTACAAGCCTTTTCATGGCATCCTTCCACGGCAAAAAGCAAATCGTCCAGACCTGCAATGGTCTTATGACGATAATGCCGAGCTGAAGGAGTCGCGGCAAGAAAATACCGAAATCCAGGCTCCCGAAGAGAGCCTGGAACGATAGGGTTGCCGTGCATAATCAAAGATTGGCGTTGATTTCCGGACCATGCAGGGACAGGTCCACATTGGTCATCTCATCAGGACTGATCGTGCCACCCAATACAGGGGTCGAGTAGGCCTTGTCGTCATCGCGTGTCGCCTGACGATCCATGATACGACTTGGATCCATGGTCGTGCGGCCATTGAACTGCGCACCCTCCTGGACGACCAGCACGGGTGTGATGATATCGCCTTCAAAAACACAGGTGGGACTCAATTCAACCTTGCCGTGCGCTTCCACGGTTCCACGCAGGTGGCCTTGGACGACGATGTCTTCCGCCTTCACGTCGGCGGAAATATTCGCTTCCTCTTCGATGATCAATAGACCCTCGGAAACGATTTCACCATCCACCTTACCGCCGATTCGCGTCGAACCCTTGCAGTAGAGTTTGCCCGAAAAATGACAGCCGCTGGTGATGATCGTCACCGCATAGTCCTTCGGATGATCCTTTTTCCCAGGGCTCGTGCCCCCTTTTTTCTGCGGATTAAACACGGCGGAGTCTCCTATTCAGTTTCCATCGAGACTTGTTCATAATAGCAAAGAAGAAATGCGAGCGATGAGAGAAAAAAATGCCGAGTTTCCTGCACCAGCCGAGCTACGAAGATTTTCCTTTGCAACTGTCCCAAGGTCTTTGGCAGCACAGCAGTCGCTGGGAGCCTACAGATTTTAACTATTTCGTCCTTGAGGGATCGTCCCGGACCCACCAAATTTTCAAGAGGCCCAAACTCTATCGCCACAGGCGCCGCAAGTGTCCGAGCCTGGATGCATGCTGGATCTATAAGGAAGATGACAAAGGTCCACCGCTGGGCTGGGCCGAACTTCAGTCGTTTCCCAACAAGCACTTCGGCAAAGGCTTTATCTTTTTCGCCCTGGATGGCGTGGCGGATGAGCACGCGCAGGAAGCCCTGATTGCCTTGACAAGCCTGATCTTCACGTTGAGCCGGAACGATCACCTCCATATTATTCCCTGCAAGCCAGGCCGCGGCCTGATCGATGCTCTTTCGCATTATACGGGAACGATCGAATCCCTGACCAGCCTGCCCGTGCATGCCTGGCTTCCCGGAGCCGGGCCGCTCCGCGTCTTTCCCAGCCTCGAAGTCGACCGCAGCAGCTGGCGCAACTGCCCGGCCCTGCAGGAGGCCCTGCGCTCTCTCAAACACGTGGAAATGCGTCTGGAGCGCTTGCAGAGGCTGGATCAGGGCAAACCGAAGAAACGCAGGAAAAGACCGTTTCTCGTGCGGCTCTTCAAACCGCGGATTGACGATCCTTTGTTTTGAAGCAGGACATGGCGCCAAAACAAAAAAGCCAGCTCGGACCGCTTAAGTCCCGCTGGCTTTAATGGATTGCTGGATTTTCTATCAGGCTTGAGCTTCCGGCACTTCGAAAGTCGAGCCATCTTTTGGGTACCACTTAAGCAGGGTTTCAATCATTTCATGGGCCTGTTTCGCGCTCGAAATGTTGAATTTACTCTGCTGGCGATAGACCCCATTTCGTTTCTGGTAACGACGAATCGAAACCTTCGGTGGTCCGTAAGCATCGGTATTTTTATCCAGCTCCTGGTAGAGGAACATAATCGTGGTCCAGCTACCGCGGGTCAGGATATTTTTATCCAGCTGCTTGACGACAACCTTATCGTCTTCTGTGTACTCGATATCTATAGCGTCAATGGTTTCAGCCATAAGAGCACGGTCCTTCGCGCAAGAGCAACGGCGCTAAGCGGAGCTTAAGCGCCGAAACGAAACCCAAAAAACTCGAACAGCCAAAATCAGCGCTTGGAGAACTGGAAGCGAGCGCGTGCCGATTTCTGACCGTACATCTTACGCTCTTTCTTCCGCGAGTCGCGGGTGATGAGGCCTTCAGCCTTCAGCACTTTGCGGTACTCAGGATCCAGCTCGGACAGGGCCCGGCTGAGAGCGTGACGGATGGCGCCGGCTTGACCCGACAGACCGCCACCCATGACGTTCACGAGAATATCGTACTTGCCGACATTACCCGTCAGTTCGAGGGGCTGACGCACAACCATCTTCGAGGTGGCGCGGAGGTAGTAATCTTCAATATCGCGTTTGTTGATCGTGATCTTGCCTTTACCTGGCTTCAGGTAAACGCGCGCGATCGATGTCTTACGCTTGCCAACAGCATGAATAGCTTTCGTTGCCATGGTCGGTCCTTCCTTACTTCACAAGTCGAGCGGGAGCAGCAACGGGCTTCTGGGCCTCGTGAGGATGCTCATTGCCAGCGTAGATTTTCACGTTATGGAAAACCTTGCGACCGAGTTTATTGTGGGGCAGCATGCCGCGCACAGCGTGCTCAAGAACGCGTTCGGGCTTATTCGCGAGCAAATCCTTGGCCACGACAGCCTTAATACCGCCAATGTAATTGGAGTGGTGGTAATAGAATTTGTTATCGAGTTTGCGGCCCGTGAACACGGCTTTGGAGGCATTCACCACCACGACATTGTCACCGTTGTCCAAATGAGGGACGAAGCTTGGCTTGTGCTTCCCGCGCAGGATGTATGCGATCTGGGAAGCCAAACGGCCGACTGACTGACCGGTAGCGTCGATCAGAACCCACTGCTTCTTAATGTCAGAGGGTTTAATGCTCGTGGTCTTCATGGAATAATACTCTCCAGTTTGTCCAGCAATACCTAAAATACTCGTATCGATGAGCTGCCAACCGGAGACTGCGTATCCTATGGCAGCACTTGCTCATGAGCTATCGCCCCACAAGGCGATCCTTATAGAGGCACGGACTATATCTGATAACCTCAATCCAGGTCAAGATCTTGTTCTTCACGCGGTCGCGGTCAAAACGCAACACCCTGCGGGAAACGCGGGAAGGGAATCACATCCCGAATGTTGGCCATACCAGTGACATACTGCACAAGGCGTTCGAAGCCAAGACCAAATCCAGCGTGAGGGCAACCGCCGTAACGACGGAGATCCATATACCAAGCCAGATCATCCGGGTTGATGTGCACGTCCATCATACGTTGGCGTAGAACATCAATACGATCCTCGCGCTGCGAACCGCCGATAATTTCGCCAATACGTGGCACCAGGACATCCATGGCTGCCACAGTCTTATTGTCGCGGTTCAGGCGCATATAGAACGCTTTGAAATCCTTGGGATAATCGGTCACGATCACAGGCTTCTGGAAGACGGTGTCGGTCAGATAGCGTTCATGCTCCGTCTGCAGATCGATACCCCACGAGACGGGATATTCAAATTGCACCTTGGCAGCGCTCAGTTCCTTGACGGCTTCTGTGTAGCTGATGCGACCGAACGCATGTTCGCCCAGATCCGCGATCTGTTCCGGCGTCATATTCTTATAGTGTTGACCCAAAAAGCCGAGTTCCTCGGGACAGCGGCGCACGATCTCGCGGAAGAGGAAGCGCAAAAATTCCTCAGCCAGCACCATGTCATCCTGAAGGTCCGCAAACGCCATCTCGGGTTCGACCATCCAGAACTCCGCCAAATGGCGGGTGGTGTTGGAATTCTCAGCCCGGAAGGTCGGGCCAAAGGTATAGATGTCACCCAGGCCAAGGGCCATGGCTTCCCCGTTCAGCTGACCTGAAACAGTCAGGTTGGCTCTCTTTCCAAAGAAGTCCTGCTTGAAGTCGATCGCGCCCGTGGCGTCCCGCGGCAGCTGGTTGAGATCCAGGGTTGTGACCTGGAACATCTCGCCCGCACCTTCGCAGTCCGAGGCGGTGATGATCGGCGTATGGGCCCACTGAAAGCCGTGGCCCTGGAAGAACTCATGGATCAGCATCGCCAGCTGGTTACGCACGCGATAGACCGCACCAAAGGTATTCGACCGACCGCGCAGATGGGCGATGTCCCGCAGGAACTCGAGCGTATGCCCTTTTTTCTGGAGGGGATAATCATCGCTGCAGCCACCCAGGATATCGAGCTTGTCGACGTGAACTTCCCAGTCCTGGCCTTTGCCTTCCGACTTTTTCAGAACGCCATCGACGCGAATCGCGGCTCCGGTGCTGACCTCTTCGAGTTTGCCGAAGCTCGGATTATTGGCATCAACCACAAGCTGCAGATCGCGCTGCGAGGACCCATCGTTGACAACAACGAAGGCAACATTCTTGGAAACCCGCTTGGAACGAACCCAGGCGCGAACTGTGACGGACTGTCCCTCACGACCTTGCTGCAGAATATGTTTGACGCGTTCACGTAGCACGATCTTATTCCTTCCATCTGGTGGCAAAGATTAAGTCAGAGTTGTGCAGTGCCTCGGGAATGCAGGACGGGCGGGTTCAGATGCGGTCCCTGACTGAGCAGCCGCGGGCGTTCCATCTGAATTTCGGCCGTTTGCTGGATATAATGCTCTTCCCTTTTGATCATCTGCTGCCATTTTTCAAAGGGCATGCAGGCATCACCACGACCTTGACCCGTTTCGCAGTAAACTTCGTAATATACTGCCAGCACATTTCTGGCAACTCTGTACCAGTTGAACTTCTTCACCTGCTCGAAGCCGCGGCGGCGCATTTCCTCCCGCAGGCGGCGATCGCGGATCACCCGCGCCAAAGTTCCAGCCAGTTGAGCGCAGTCATATGGACTAACCATGAGCGCAGCATCACCGACCACCTCGGGCAGCGAGCTGGTATTGGACGTCACCACAGGAGCTCCGCTCGCCATTGCTTCCAGTGGCGGCAGTCCAAAACCTTCGTAAAGGCTCGGATAGGCCACGACCATGGCCTTGCGATAATACTGCTTCAGCTCCTCGTCGCTGACAAAACCCTTGAAGACGACGTCGTTGTGAAACTGCTTGATCTGCAGGCGCACGGCCGCAAAAAGGGGACTTTCGCCACCGATCAAAATCAGCCTGGTCTTCAGATCCGGATTGTCGGTCCGCAGCTGTTCAAAGGCCTCGATCAGAGTCGCAATATTCTTCCGGGGCTCCAGCGAACCCACATAGAGGATGTAATCACCCTCCTCCTCCAGACGGCGTTCCTGCACCAGACCCGAACCAAAGGTCTGATCCACAGCCCAATAGATGAGTCGCACCTTGCTGGCATCGACCTGATAGAACTGCAGGAGGTCATTGCGTGAATTATTGCTGTTGGTGATCACGCGCGAGGCTCGCCTGGCGAGTCGCGGAATGGCAACATTATAGGCGGTGTGAAAGAGATAGCTGTACCACTGTGGATTCACCACGAAGCAAAGATCGTGAATGTGCACGATCGAAGCGCCGCGATAGAAAAGCGGGGCCATGTTCGCGGGTGAATGCAGAATATCCACCTTATGCTTTTTCGCCAGGCGTGGCAGCACGAACTGCTCCCACAGGTGGTTGCGCAGGTTTTCGCCAACCTTCAGCCGGCTCGTCACCAGCTTGACGTTCGGGTAATTCCATTCCTTCGCCTGCTCCTCGCCGGTGAAGAGAATGTATTCGTTTTCCCGATCGATTTCGAAAAGGGTTTTCACCAAATTATAAGCAGCCCGCTGAACGCCCGTTCTCTTGGCCACCAAAAAACGCCCGTTTATTCCTATGCGCACGCTTAACCTCGCTCGCGTCCAGATTCATTCCGCAGGGGGCCAGTCGATGCCAGCGCGGCTAGGGCTGGATCCGAGCTTTCAGACAATGGCTGCCGTTCACAGAGTTCATAGACCTTCAGTGTTTTTTCGATCATTTGATCCCAGGAGAAACGCCGGGAATGGACTAGACCCTTTTGATGCAGGACGTCGCGGAGACCGCGATCATAGACACCCTGCTCCAAAGCCGAGGCGATCGCCTTGTAGTCGAAGGGATTGGCAAAGATGGCATTGTCGCCCACCACCTCAGGCAGGCTGGACGATCGGGCCACCACCACAGGCGTGCCACAGGCCAGCGCCTCCAGCGGCGGCAGTCCAAAGCCTTCGTAGGTGGAAGGATAGACAAACAAATCCGTCAGGGAATACACGGCCGGAAGGTGGCATTCCTCGATGAATTTTGAAAAATAAATCTGATGCTTCTTGCCGTAATTTTCCGCAATTTTGATCAAATTCGCATCCGTGGGGCTGGCCAGTACCAGCGGAACATCCACATTGGAATAGCAGTAGGCGCGCACCAGCTGATGCACGTTCTTATGCGGCTTATTGTTGGAAACACAGAGGATAAATCGCTCCGGCAGACCATAGATATCGCGGACATACTCCAGATATTCACGATCCATGATCGGCCGATAATCCTCGGATACGCCGTTATAAGTCACAAAGATCTTCGAGGGATCCAGGTTCAGGGTGCGGACGATTTCCTTTTTGCTGAACTTGCTCACCGTCAGAATAAAACGCGAACGTTTGATGCTGCGGCGCACCACAAGCTGGTAATACATCTGATGAAAAAGCGTATAAAACTGCGGCAGAACCATGTGATTCAGATCGTGAATGGTCATGACCATCGAACAGGGCACAAAGATTGGTGCCACAAACGACGGGGCATGAAACAGGTCAATCCGCAACTGACTGAGCAGCTTAGGAAGCTCCCTCTGCTCGCTCAGGCTGATCCACGGCGCCTGCGAGGTCACCAGCTGCATATGGGCCGGCCATTCCTCATTGAGAAGAGGGGAGCCGCGATTGACAAAAATAAAGAACTGATGCCGTGAGGGACCATTTTTCAAGCCATTCAACAGCTGAAAAACATAGCGCGCGATGCCGTGCATGCTGCCCTGTTTGATCATCCGGGCATCTATTGCAATCCGCACGTTTTCCTCCTCAACGCTTGCTCGAACGCCTCATCTTTTCTCAGCCAATGGCAAAAGTCTAGCGAGCCCCCGAACTAAAGACCAGCAACAAATGGAAAAGCCCAGAGGGACCGTACCGAATCACGGTCCCACTGGGCTTCATCTAGTTCAGATTGGCAGTGACGTTCTCTTAGAATGCCAGGCCGAGTTCAATACCGGGCTCCAAATGACTCATCATGCGCCGCTGCAGTGAAGTCAGGTCCTCGGGATTCGTGAGCACTGTGCCAGTTTCCTCGGCATCCTTCATCGTGCTCTGGAAGTGGCGGATGCCAATATAGGCGCCGACCGAGAAGGGGATCGACTCGGCAACATAGCGATAGCCGGTGCGCACCTGAGCCGTGGGACCGGAGCCTTCGAGGGCATGACGGACCTTGCCGTCTGCATTCAGGCTGGCGCCCTGAATATCCTGGTCGGCGACGGGTGTTTGATCCCAGTAGCCCTTCACCTGACGGTAGCCGAAGCCGATCGACCAGTAGCCGCCCGACAGCCTCTTGGGATTGCTGTATTGCGAATAAAGCAGCGCGACCTGGGACGCTTTCATCATCAGCGAGTCGCCGTTCTTCTCTTCGATTTCCTTGTCGGAATACATTTCGCTTTCGCCCATCATATTCAGCTCAAGGCCCAGAGAACCGTAGCCGCGCAGGTTCCATTCGGCCTTGGTCACCGATTCCCCGCCGAAGGCGATGATGGGAAGACTCAGGTTCATCGTCTTATAGTTATCAGCGGCATGGGCTGCTGATGAAACCATAAAAATGGACAGACACAGTTTCCAGCCAGCGTGTTTGCGCATGGGAAGACTCCTTGCAGCACTTGAGAGAGATCGACTCACTGCTATTGTACAGCTCCGGTTGACAAACGAAAAGCCACCCGGCAAACAGCGTTGAGTTTGCTCTGAAATCGCGCTAGGCTTGGAACATTGATAAAGTTCAGGAGGGTCACCGTCCCTATGAAAGTTATAGCCCACCGCGGCGCCTGCACCGAAGCTCTGGAAAACAGCTGGGATGCCTTTCGCAAAGCCGTGGAGGGCGGGGCCTTTCGCATCGAACTCGATGTGCATCTGACCCGGGATGGACATTTGGCGATCGTGCACGATGAAAGTCTCGAGCGCACCGCTGGTGTCAAAAAATTGATTGCGGACATGACCCGCTCGGAAGTGGAGCGCACGGTCAAACTCACCAATGGCGAACCCCTGCCCTTTCTCGACGAGGTGTTTGCCGAGCTTCTGGCCCACATCGAATTCAACGTGGAAGTCAAAAGTCCCGGTCATGCCACGGTCGAAGCTTTGGCTGCCTTGATTCATAAGCAATCCCTGGCGCAGAAGGTGATCGTGTCGGCCTTCATGGAACCGACTGTGGCAGCCTTTTCCCGGGATTATCCGGATATTCGCAACGCCTTTCTGTGGGATAAAAGTTTGTGGTGGCCTCTGGCCTTTCAACTCGGTCCCAAAAGTTTCATGAAAAAAAATGCGGTTCGCATCTTTCATCCGGATGCCACGCTCGTGACACCAGGCATGGTCCAGCAGATCAAGCTGGAAGGCTGGGAAATCTATCCCTACATCGGCCTGCGCCGGGAAACCAATCGCGAGCAGCTCTGGTCCTATCTGATGACTGTCGGTGTTGATGGTCTTTGCACGAACTATCCGCGTGAGATGCAGCTCTGGCTGCAGGAGGCTATGGATGACTCCAACCGTTTCAGCAGCTCGGGCCAGCTGGCACACAGCAAGCCTTGATTCACCGGTCGATGGTGTGCCGATTCGTTTTGCGGTTCTGAAACCGCAGCAAACGCCGAGGCAGGCGGTGCTTATTTTAAACGGCCGCAGCGAATGGATTGAAAAATATTTTGAACTGCCGGACTGGATGGATCTCGGTGACGATACGCTCTGGGTGACCATGGATCATCGCGGCCAGGGGGGATCCGGTGGAACGCGGTCCTACGTCACCAGCTATGAGGATTATGCGCTGGACGTGTCCGCGGTGCTGGAAGCCGTGGCCGAGGACCTGCCCTATGCCATCGTCAGTCATTCGATGGGCGGACTGGTCGCCCTTTATGGAACGCTGCATGGACTTCTTGAGCCGCGTGCCCTCGCCTTGAGTTCACCCCTGCTGGCCATGCCGACCTCACCTTTGCCTTATTTCCTGGCCAAACCCATAGCCCGTCTGGCATGCAGAACCCGTTGCGGGCAGCTGTCGACCGGTGCCGGTGGCCACAAAAGACTGGCTTTTGGCGGCAATCCCCTCACCCGTTCCCTGGCCGGGTTCAATCGGGTGTGTCAATCCCCGTTCCCCTTCGTGCCGCCCACCTTTGGCTGGGTCGAGGCCACGTTTTCTGCCTGTGACGCGATTTTGGATTTGGAAAAAATTCAGACGCTCAAGACTCCGGTTCGCATCATCGGCGGCTCCCATGAGCAGGTCATCAACCCCGCGGGCTGGTCGACGTGGTGCATGACGGCCGCCCCGGCCTCCCGCGCCCCCATCGAATTCATTCGGGTGAATGGCGGGCGTCATGAGCTGCTCAACGAAATTCCACGGATCCGGCAAAGGGCGGTGGACCTGCTCAGGAGCTGGCTCGAGCGGCATCTTCTGCTACCAGATTCCTGATGATGGTGGCCACGGGCTGGATCTCGTGAATGCCACTCACGCTCTTGCCGGCTTGAAAGAACTCCTTGTAATTCGCGCCCTTTTGCAGACTCTGCTTGAGCTGCCAGACCGAACGCAAACTATAGAACATGCGCGCCCAGTGTTTGGTGCGGGCGTTGTTGAGCAGGAAGTTTTCCACAGGGCTCACCTGCGAGCCCCGTTTTTTCATATAGCCCGTGTTGATCACGGCCACCGGCACCCCGGTTATTTTTTTGGTGAGGATGATATCCTCTTCACGGGCGGCGAGAATCGCCTGTTTGTAATCCTCGTGCGCGGTGCATTCCTTCGAGGCGATAAATCGCGTGCCGAGCTGCACGCCCTGATAGCCAAGACTCAGCGCCTTGCGATAATGCGCGGCGTCACCGATGCCACCGGCACAGATCAGGGGCACGCCGAAACCTTTCAGATCCTGAAAAAGTTTTTCGGGTGGCTGCGGACCGGCATGACCACCGGCGCGGTTGTTGACGCAGATCAAGCCATGCACACCGGCATCGATGGCCTTCTGAGCCCAGGATTTTTCCGTCACATCATGAAAGATGTACGCCCCGGTTCCCTGCACCCGCTTCACCACCCAGGCCGGATTGCCCAGCGCTGTGATAAAGAACCGCACGCCCTCTTCCAGAGCGATATCGAGCCATTCCTGATTTTTTTCGAGGTACTTCTGTGAGGATTTTTCGATCAGCAGATTGAGACCGATGGGATTCGGCGTCAGAGTGCGAATATAGCGCAAACCCTCACGAAAGCCATGTTTGTGCACATATGTCAGCGAAATGGGTTGCACCACACCAATGCCACCCGCTGCGGAGACGGCTGCGACCAGCTCAGGGTTGCTGCATGGATACATGGCCCCGCCGATGATCGGGTGTTTGATGCCAAGCATGTCGGTAAATGTAGGTTTTGCAGAGGACATGAAGCCTTCCTTTCCAAAGTGACTTTGCGAGCAGCTTCGATTTTTGTACCGGAGGCTCTCGCAAAGGTACAGAAGGAAAAGCGGATCAGCACTCGATCACATTCACCGCCAGGCCACCCCTTGAGGTTTCCTTGTACTTGGTTTTCATGTCCGCGCCCGTGGCACGCATGGTTTTGATTACGGAATCCAGGGACACATGGTGGGTTCCCTCCCGTTTGAGCGCGATGCGGGACGCATTGATGGCTTTGATGGCCCCCATGGCATTGCGTTCAATGCAGGGGATCTGCACCAGACCTCCCACCGGATCACAGGTCAGACCGAGGTTATGCTCCATGCCGATTTCGGCGGCTTCCTCGATCTGCGAGGATCGTCCTTCCAGGGCCGCGACCAGTCCTCCCGCCGCCATGCTGCAGGCAACCCCGACCTCACCCTGACAGCCAACTTCCGCGCCGGATATCGAGGCATTTTCTGCGTAAAGAATCCCAATCGCGGAGGCGGTCAAAAGAAAGCGATACACACCTTCCTGATCGGCTCCGGAACAGAATTCCTCGTAATAACGCAGAACAGCCGGAATAATACCGGCCGCGCCGTTGGTCGGGGCGGTGACCACGCGGGAACCGGCGGCATTTTCTTCATTCACCGCGAGCGCATAAAGGTTCACCCAGTCGAGAATCGAGAGAGGATCCCTCAGGGCTTTCTGTGGATTTTGCGTCAGATCCTTATAAAAATCCGGCGCACGACGCTTCACCTTGAGGCTGCCTGGGAGCACGCCTGTGTTGCGACAGCCGCGATCGATGCATTCCTTCATGGTTTGCCAGATGCGATCGAGGCCGGCCCGAATTTCCGTCTCGGAACGCCAGGCCTTTTCATTTTCAAACATGATTTCGGCGATGGACAGGTTGCTGCTGCGACTCATTTCCAAAAGTTCCGCGGCTGTCTTGAAGGGATAGGGCAGCGCCGTGGTGTCCTTCTTCAGCCGATCCTCCTTCGCCGTGTCCTCGTTGACGACGAAACCGCCGCCGATGGAATAATACACGCGGCTATGCAGCTCGTTATACCGGGCATCATAGGCGATAAAGCGCATGCCGTTCGAATGCAGCGGCAGCACCTTTTTGCGGAAGAAGATGATATGTTTCTTGGGATCAAACTCAATGGCTTTCTGGCCTTTGAGCATGAGGCGCAGGTCACGCTTGATAATCATCAGTTTGCCATCAATGGATTCCGGATCCACCTGATCCGGCAGTTCGCCTGAAAGCCCAAGCATGATAGCCTTATCGGTGCCGTGGCCCACGCCCGTCAGGGCCAGCGAGCCGTAGAGCTCAACAGTCACCGTGGCGACCTGATCGAACACGCCTTTTTCCTCAAGGCCGAGCAGAAAGCGGTGACCCGCCCGCATGGGGCCGACCGTATGTGAACTGGACGGACCAATGCCGATCTTAAATAAGTCAAACGTACTGATTGCCATGAATCCCCTCACACGACACCCGATCTTTCGAGTGTACCTGAGACCTACAGAATTGTAAGGGGAGCGGCAAGGAAGAAGCGGGACAAACCCCGCCGAGGATCATGAACCTAATCCACACTGTATTCCTGTTGGACCGTGGTGCCAGATGGAACCAGGCGGGTGGCGAGCCGGACCCGCAGGAGGCGTTCGTAATCCTCGCGGCGGAAGACCGCAAAGTTCAGAGCCAGCTGATCACCGGGCTGAGGCCTGAGCGGCGGCTGCAGCATGAAGATGGTCTGGCCCCAGTGGGTTGCACCCTGGGCATCGGGCGCTGTATCCAGGTCGATGGGATGATCGGCAGGCTGTTCCGGCGACCCCCGAAACGACACATCAAACCAGCCGCAAATGGCATCGATCGGTTCGTGACTCTTCAGCATGACCGAGCCCTCACCCGTCACACCCGCTTTCAATTCCTCGATCGTGATGCGATGCAAATCGAGCAGAGGCGAGGCCAAGGGTTCACTGAGCAGCTGATCCGGATGCACATCCGCCCACTCCCCACCGCCCAGATAATTCTGCTTTTGTTCCGCAATGTAAGGCAGGGTCAGCACATCCATATCGATTTGATAGTGATTTTTCATATCGATCAGGAACCATTCCCAATGTTCCATGACGCGATCGAAATCCGCCTTCCGCTCGGCACTTTCCCTGGCTCGAATCGGGGCCCAGAGCAGCCTTGCATGGGAGGGATACATGGCCCCGCCGGGTTTCAAAAAGCGATCGCGGGCCACCAGGACGGAATCAAGCATCGTCTCGCGCAGAAGGAGATAACCCATCCACTCGCTGATAATGATATCGACTTTTTCCGGAAGCTCGACGGTTTCCATTGTGCCCTGAATCACGGTCACAATGTTGTCCAGTTGATTGGCTGTGACCAGCTTGCGTGCCTGTTCCGCCATCGATGTGGCTTCGACCGCATATACTTTGCGCGCACCAGCCCGGGCGGCGAACATGGCCAGAATCCCGGATCCGGTTCCGACATCGAGAACCACCTTGCCTTCAAATTGCCGGCGGTTATCGAGGATGGCTCGATGGTAGGCCGAGGTCCGTTTATGATCCTCCAGCATCGATCTTTGATGGGAAATAAAAGCATACGATCGGAAGTAACGAAGATAGTCCTGTTCGTCCGGACTTTGGCCTTGCAAACACTTATCGGAACCGCTCATTGATATAAACCCAAGGTATATATAGTGACACAGAGGCAAACCGGAAATCCTATATGAGGCGAGTTAAGGCTTTTTTTCAAGGTAAAAAAAGGAGCAAGCCCGCGGCATGCTCCTCTGTGCCCGCAAAGCGAGCGTCGAATTTTCAAATTAGAGTGCGCAGCAGAGCAGGGCCTGAACCCTGCCACCTTTATGGGCGTATCCCGCGAGGTAGTCCTGATCCCCGCATTGTCCTTTATGCGAAAAGGCCGCCCAGTCTCCCCCACGGCTGCTCAGCCGATGATCGCCCTGACTGATATTCACCGTACGACAGCTTGTGCTCAAATCGCGGCTGGCGCTGGCACAGAGCAGTCCGGTGGCACGCCCCTTATCCTGGGCATAACCCACGGCAAAATAATTCAGAGGGCATTCATATTTGGTGGAACTGGGAGCCCAGTCGCCCGCTCCATGAGGACGGGCCGCGGTTTCCGCCCGGGCCTCGACATGATAACGAGGGGACACTGCGGAAGGATCGAAAGACTCCTGATGGAGACAGAGCGCCCGATGATCCTGGCTCAAGCCCACCAGCCGTTCCCCGGAAGGACAGGCCGCCTTGCGGGTATAGGGCAGCCAGTCGCCGGCGACGGTCACCAGGTTTTCATCGCGATCGCTGACCGCGAGGCGACTGAGACGATCCCGCGAAAAAGGTCCGGGGAAGGACGGAGCCCCGATCAGACGCGTGAGTTCCGCATAACGCCAGTCATCGGTCAAATTCCGGGAATAATCCTCGCTCACAAGTCCATAACCTTCATGATTGAAAGGCCAGTACGCAAAATCCAGATCCTTTTCGATCAGGTAAGTCACCAGATAGGAAAACCAGGCACGCGTGGCCGGATCGGTTTCCGCTGCCGCCGCACCGAATTCACTGACCCAGACAGGAGCTGTAAAATACTGGTCCTGATTCAGCACAAAACCAAATTCCCGATCCAGAGTTTCCCGCAGCGTGCGTTCATCCATTTGTCCATAACGGATTTTTCCCGGCGACGTCCTGTCATCACCGGTGTGCTGCGGACCGGTAAAGGAATAATTATGCGCGGCGTAAACCAGCTTATGGGGAACAATGAGATTCACCGGGCGCTCCCGCACCGGCTGCAGATGCGGCCTTTCTCCCGAGCCCAGCAGCGGAATGCTGCCTGTCCAGTTGATGCCTTCGACGATGATCAGAAGATCCGGATTCACAGCCAGGATCCGGTTGCCGGCATCGGTGGCTGCCTTGTGCCAGTCATGGATGTCGCCTGATCCCCAGTTGGGAAAGACGGGAATGAACGTATTGCGATACTTGGCGGTGCGGACTTCATTTCTCAAATCAGCACCGATCACCATGCTGTTGTTCTTATAGCGCTGGGCCAGCATCAACCAGTCCTGCACCCATTGTTCCGTCGACTGCGTGTAAAGGCCCGAGCCTTCGTTATGCCAAAGACCATTGATATCGAAGTTGCAGCACCATTCCGAACTGGTCGTATGGTTGTTCAGCACCACCGTGATGCCACGCGCGGTCAGTTTCTGAATCACGACATCAAAAATTTGCAAGGGTGTCAGGCCACGAAGTTCAGGGTTCGCTGCCACCGCCCCATCCGGTGCCGGACGCGTCTCATGCAGCATCTGATTGGAAAACGGCAGGCGAACGGAGTTGAATCCCCAGTCCTCGAAAAGACCTATAATGTGATCGAGCGGCTGGCGATCCAGGCCTTTGAGGACCTGCTGATCATGATGAAAACCATACCAGTTGGCGGAACGCAATTTATAGCGTTCCCCTTGACTGTCCACAACATAACGCCCGGCTGTGCTCAGCGGAACGTGTGGGGCTTCGGCTGCCTGAGCCAGCCCCGCCCCAATCAGCATTCCTATAACAAGCCGCGCCATCAGACCACATGCTGCTCGCATCCTTGAACTCCCTTATGCTTCGCAAATTTTACCTGGATTTAGCAGGCTGCGCGGCCAAGAGCAAGTTGAGGAATCACGAAGCCGATCCCTCTACTCCTTAAGGGGTGGTTTGGTCCGGTACTGTCCCTGAAAGGCTATCATCCATCCGGGATATTCGGGCGGCAGCTGACTGACTTCATGCAAGGTCTGCAGATCCTGTTCTGTGAGTTGCAGACGGGTGGAGCCGAGATTATCATCGAGCTGCTGCATGGTCCGGGCCCCTATGATCACCGTGCTGACCACGGGTTGATGCAAAAGCCAGGCGATGGCCACCTGAGCCACCGATGCCTGATGACGTTCCGCGATCGGTCGCATGGCCTCGACGCAGCGGAAGGCCCGGGCTTTATCGACGATGGGAAAATCAAAGGTCGTGCGGCGCGCGCCTTCCGGCGCCTGACCGTCGGGCTTGTATTTGCCGCTCAGAAGGCCACCCGCCAAAGGACTCCAGACCATGACGCCGAGCCTTTGATCCTGGACCAGCGGAATCACTTCACGTTCCAGATCCCGTCCGGCTATCGTGTAATAGGCCTGCACCGATTCAAATCGGGCCCAGCCGCGTTTATCCGAAATCGCCAGAGCCTTCATGATTTGCCAGGATGCCATGTTGGAAAGTCCGATGTAACGAACCTTGCCCGAGCGCACCATATCATTCAAAGTGGAAAGCACGTCTTCAAATGGCGTCAGAGCATCAAAGCCATGCAGCTGATAGAGATCGATGTGATCCAGCTGCAGACGTTTGAGGCTCGCATCGAGCTCATTCATCAAATGATAGCGCGACTGACCGCGACCATTCGGAAGTTCATTCATGATACCGGTGGCCTTGGTGGCGATCACCAGCTGGTCCCGCGGCAGGCCCAGATCCTTGATCGCCTGGCCGGTGATCGTTTCACTGGCACCGAGGGAATAGACGTTGGCAGTGTCGATGAAGTTGATGCCGGCGTCAAAGGCTCTCTTCACCTGCGCGGTGACGTCGTCGATCTGCAGCCTGCCCATCCTTTCCCATTGCCCGACGCCGCCAAAGGTCATGGTGCCCAGACAAAGTTCGGAAACATAAAGGCCGGTCTGACCCAATAGGTTATAACGCATAGGTAATCCTTCCAGTTGGACCCTGAAGTTCTGCAGGAAGATTTACACGCGGGCCATGGCCGATGCCAGTCAATTTCCGCTAAAAAGAGCGCCGTGGTTTCCCACGGCGTCCGGCTGAACTTACTCGTGCACAGGCAGATGGGGATTGCTCACCCAGCCATTTCCCATGTTGGCAAAGGAAGGATCATTCTTTTCATTCCAGAAGGGTTTCCAGCCCGCCGGATAGCTGAAGCGGAACTGCACCTCACGCCGGCTTTCCGATTGTCCCGCGGGAATGATCTTCTGTCCGCTGAAGTCCAATTCAACAAGGTACAGCGCGCGGGCTGCATCAAAAACCTTCAGCTGGGAAACCGCCGTGGCCTGGGAATAGGCCGTGGTGATTTTCACCTGACCGGGATCGCGCAGCTCAGCCGGAATTTCCGAAAGATCGAGGATATAGTGAACGCGCAATTTTTTCGGCTGACGCGGAGGATAGGCGGTCCGGTTCTCAATACGCGCCGCGATTTCAAGGTAATCCTGCCCTCGCGAATTCACCTTGGTTTCCACCGACCATTCCTGTGTGGTCTTCTGGTGATTGGGAAAGTTCGCAACGGTGGAACCGCCATAATCCTGGATCAGGAGGGCCAGGGCCCCGGTGAAGGCAGCATTATAATCCGTTGCGACTTCCGTATAAACATACTGATCGCGTTGATCGGAATACTGATCATTGCGATCCGGACCACCCACCAGCGCTCCATAAAGCGTGTGACGGGTCTCGACCGGAGACTGCAGACTGTTGGTCCAGGAACCATGCGCCGCGCGGTGATGGGGATTTTTGGGAGGATTGGTGCCATAGCCCACGACATAGCTCCGGCCGCTGGGATTGGCGCCCAACGCATAGTCGATCTGCCTCTTGCCGAACTCATGATAAATTCGGGCCTTGCCCGCTTTGCCCGGATTCTGCTCCAGATGATCGGCATAAATCAGAGCGAGAAAGGCCGTGTTCGCCGCATAACGCAGGGAACCCCAGCTGTCGAGCCAGGCCAGACCTCCAGGACTATAGGTGATACGCTGTCCCTGGTAACCTTGTGTCCAGTAATCGAGCCAGCGTTCGGCATCCACTTCGTAGCGCGGGTTTTGGGTCAGCCTGGAGAGCAGGACATAGGCTGCATAACTCTTGTCATCCCAGGACATCGTCCATTTATAAGGCTTGCCCGAGCCATCGCTGCTTTGAATCGCCTCATAGCCGGCCTCGGCCTTTTGCAGATAGCCCGCTTCACCTGTGGCCTGATAGAGCCAGAGCGCGCCCCACACCAGTTCATCCTGATATCCGCTCCAGGAACGATAGTAGGACGCGGCATCGCGAATACAGTCGCTGTAAACGCCGCGATAGGTATCGGCGAATTCATAAAGCTCCCGTGCCTCCTGCAAAGCCTTCGCCGCATAGCCAGGATCCTCCTTCGCAAACACAAGCGAGGTGGCGGCAAGAGCGGCCGCCGCTTCACCCGCCAGGTCGCTGCCTGGACAGGAACGATCGATTTTATAGGCCGGGCGGGCCATCGGCATAACTTCGGGCGGCCCCCAATAGGCGTGATCGAGACCGCCGTTGCCAACCTGCCCCCAGAACTCAAAGGGAGCGGTGTGCGCTTTCATGATCCAGTCCGCGACATAGCGCAGATTCCGTTTCGCATAAACATCCTGATCGAGTGAACGATAGCTGTTTTCCGAAAGGAGCAGGCTCCAGGCGAGAACGGTCGTCGTATAGCTCATGGGAAAAGCAAACTTTACATGATCCCCGGCATCGAAAAATCCGCCGGTCAGGTCAACACCTTCCGCGGCGCCATCATTCAGAGCGGCCGGGCCACGCCAGGGAATTCGGTAACCCTCCGGCAAAGGACCAGCCATCTGCGCTTCGTAAAAATAGAGCGATTTCTGCAGCACTTCGCCATAATTTGGACCAGCTGCATAGGCCTCCGGATGCGTGAAGCCGATCCCGTTCAGCAAAACCATGAACGACAAGGAAGACAGGGCTACTGTCGGCCCCTTTCGACAGGATGGATTTGTCATTCTGCACGTCCTTTCACTTTGTTTATTTCGTTAACAATGTATCTCCCCTTTTTTGGTTGGCGGAGCAAACAAAGGAATTTCAATGGACAAATGGCCGTTTTTTTGGAATGGCCTTCACGCGTCGAAAAAAGCAGCAGGTGTCGCCTCGCAGAGCCTATAATGGAGAAAACGAAGGGGAGAACACCATGGATCATGTGAATCTGCTGGCGGTCGGGGTTGCTGCGCTGACGAGCTTTATGCTCGGCGGGCTTTGGTATTCACCGGTGATGTTTCTGGAAGTCTGGGCCAAGGAATCGGGCCTGGATCCTCGAACCAATGACAAAGGCCGGCACCCGGCCATGGTTTTCGGCCTGGCCTTTGTGCTGGCGTTTATCGCCGCCTTCTTTTTCGCAGCTTTCATCGGGCCGGATCCGACTCCCCTGCATGCGCTGACGCAAGGCCTGATCGTGGGTCTGGCTTTTGTGGCTGGCTCCTTTGGGATCAACTATCTCTTTGGCGGGAACAGTTTCAAACTCTGGCTCGTCAATGCCGGCTACCACGTGGTGCAGTTTGTTTTGTATGGCCTCGTGCTGGGTTTCTGGCCCTGAGGCCTATCCCTAGGGGCGGGGCTTTTGGTCTTTCGCCCCTGACTTCTTCTTCAGCTTGTTCTTCTTGACCTTGTCTGCCGTCCTGTTGCCCTTCTTGCGATTGCATTCCATGCAGAGCGTCTGAAAATTATTCAGCCGATCCCGTCCGCCTTTGTCCAGGGGAATGATATGATCCTTGGTCATCAGCACCTCCCTTCCCTCCTTGAGGGCATAGAGGTTCAGATGAAAATAAGGCTCGCCCGCATACTTTTCCTTGGCAAAGTATTGCCCCTTGCAGCCACAGATTCGGCAACGCGTACCGTTCTCCTTGAAGGTCTGGAGTTTCAGCGAGGTCATATTAATAGGATCACCGGCAATCATCACCAGAGCTTCCGGAAAGCTGGTCGCACTCAGCTCCTTCGGCGTAAATCGGATGTGAGGCAGAACATCCGCAATATCCAGGGTCTCCTTGCGCATCAGGTTGGGATCTTTCACCGCTTCTCTCCATTCCGAGCCCTCGATCAACTGCCAGAGTTTGACACATCATTGCCCCATGGGCACACAACTTTTTTGGGACTGGTCAAGGGTTCGTCCGCGAGACTGAGACGTGGCAGTTTATTGCATTTCAGGGCAAGCAAATAAAATAGGATCGCGGTGGAGGACTTCATGCGATTTCCCTCTAAAAACGATTTTCTAATTATAAATTCGACCCCCTTGCAGGGAACGTGAGTGGGTTTTCCCGAGGGCTTTTTTTTGCAGTCCGTGACGGGTCTTTTGCCATCCTTGCCGATCCGGTAATTTTTGAAGTCTGAGGCGAAAAACCAGGGCTTCATTGATGCATACAAAATGAAAGATTAGTCCGCAAACGAGCGGATTTCTGGCGGTCGATCCCGGACTCGGGTCTATTCGTAATTCATTGATATAATTTGATTTTCGCCAATCGCAGAGTGCGGAACTTGCGAACGATGATTTCCTGCCGATACATAACGTATGACAGACACGAAAGAAAACCAGCGCAATCACAGGTTCTTGCATACCCGATGGCAGGAGGCCCATCTTCCCCTTTACACCAAGTATGCAAATCTCATCTGTATCGTCCTGATGCTTCTGACCGTGCCTACGGATTTTTTGTCATTTCCTCTGGAGGAAGCCTGGCGTGTGGTCAATGCCCGCTTCCTTGTGATCATTATCTTTCTCGTGGATCTGCTCCTCCTTATGACAGTGGCCCGACAGATCCAGAAGCCGGCCATGCTTCTGAATACTCTGCTCTTTACCGCGATCTTTACCATCAATCTTCTCTATCTTTATTTTCTATTTTCCATGGATAGCCAATACCGTCTCGCGGTCACGACCGGCTGTCTCACGGCCATCCTTGGCACCCACATCTTTCTTTACCGTTTCTACGCCGTTCACAGTATCTATTCCCTCGCCTATGGTCTGGTTATCGCGGTTCCTTTCGCGATTGACAGCGACTGGCGGTCGGCGCTGATTTCCATTTTTCTGGGTCACGCCACAGGGTTTGCCATCTCCCTTTTCTTTCGCAAGGTGTTTCAGGAGTCCCTGGAAAAGGACTATGTGATCAAGATCCAGGCGGAAGCCATTCGCAAACAGTCCGAGCAGATCGAGGCCACCCTCAAGGACAAGGAAAACCTTCTGCGCATCCTGATTCACGATATCGCCAATCCCCTGTGTGTGATCATGGGCAACGAAAGCTCGCTTGCCGAGCAGGAGTCGCATCAGGATCAGGTATCCTTGAAACGGCTTTCCAAGATTCATAGCGCATGCCTCGCCATCGATCATTTGATCGTGCACGTCCGGGAATTCGAGGCTGTCCGCACGGGCAAAAAGGCTGTAAAAATCGATGCCTGCTCCTTGAATGAAGCGATTGATGGTGCCCTCCTGATGGTGGAAGGCAAGGCGCAGGCCAAGAAGGTGAGCCTCAATATTCAGCGTTCCAAGGGCACCGACATCCTCTGCGCGGCCGACAGTATACCCCTGACCCATCAGGTGCTCGTGAATGTCCTGAGCAACGCGATCAAGTTCTCACCCATCGGCGGCTCTGTGGATGTGAGCATACAACGGCAGGAAGCCACGGCTGAGATTGTGATTCGTGATTATGGCGTCGGCATTCCGCCCGATATCCTGGAAGGCCTTTTCAATCCCAGCAAACCGACGACACGAACGGGAACGGCCGGGGAAAAAGGTACAGGCTTTGGCATGCCTCTCGCCAAAGCCTATGTTGATAAATTTGGTGGGCAACTGCTGGTGGAAAGCACAACCGTGGAAACCTCCCCTGACAGCCACGGCACGACGATTCGGATCATCCTGCCCTTGTGGACATCAAGGACTTCAACAGCAGCTGCGGCCTAGGCAGAAACCGTCCGGTACGCTCCATATAGCGGCCATAGGATGGGAATTCATGCTGCAGGCCACGTTCTTCAAGTCGTGCCGAACGATGATAGTAGCCGAGCATGATCGACCACAGTGTGATCACGAGGACATCGCCCGTGGCCACGAAGAGTCCGAAAATCATGATAAGGTTGGCCGTATAGATCGGATGCCGGATGTGGCTGTAGATGCCTTCGGTCACGATATCCTTGGGCAGAAACATCTGGCTGCAGTGGCTATAGTGCTGACCAAGAGCAGTCTTGGCACCGATGAAGAGAACAATCCCCGCCACGGATATCCAGGCGCCCGCATAGAGTGTCGCAAGGCTATGAAACAGGGAATGGGTCAGCTCATGGCGTCCCATAAAAAAGAGCACCAGGGCATAGAGATAGGCCAGCTGGGAGAAACGGTAGATATAGCGGAAGGACGAAACGGAATGCATCGGCTGCCGGTCCGCCGGGTCGAGGCCGCGTTTTCCATCATACATAAGCAGTGAGACCAGTCCGATCACAAGATAAATGCCGGCTATTGTTAGTTGATGGCTCATACAAGGCTCCTTTTCTTTTCCCGTGAAAGTTTCGAGTCGACCTACTTGGGGGACGGATGATGCAGGTTGAAGCTGCCTCTCAGGCGGCTCAGCCGTGCCCGGACAAGCCGCAAGAGGATTTTTCCCCCGACAGAAAGGAGCTGGGTCTTGCTCCAAAGAAAGACATGGTAGGTCTCGCCTGGGATAAGTTTGCTGGGGGCCTGGTAGATCACCTTTCCGCAGAAAAATTTATAAAGATTGCTGATGCCTTTCCGGTTGGCGACGCCGAGCGTATAGCTGCAGCGAGTGCAGAAAACGGAACGCCAGACTATGGTGGCCCAGACAAAGGCCTGCAGGAAGACCTTGTCCTTGGCATTCCGTTTGATCCAGAAAGCGGCGTTTTCCTGAACGTTCTGCAGATTGCCGCAATGCTTTTCCAGCAGGGCCTGCCGGATCTCATCGGGAACATCCTTGGTCGACCGAATGGGCGGGCAGCATTCGACGTAACCCCCCACCATCTGGGAACCATGATAGATACCAAAGACCTTGGAGCGCTCCATCCAGTCCAAAGGAACGGCCTGGTCGCCGCCGTTGTTGACATAAAGATCGCTGTAAAGCTTCAAATCTTCAGTTTTCTTAAGCAACGAGATTCGATAGCAATGCATCGCAGTCGTCCTTAGCAAGGTGTGTGTATAGCAACATTTAGTACACGCTCCTTCGGTTGGAAACCTGGCAAAATGAAATACAGGAGGGAAGTCTTGAATTGAATTTAGTGAATGAAAAATGTTTAAGATCACTCAAATGAAGCTGGGACAGGGTTTTTGGAGGTAACTTGGATGGCGCGTTCTGTAACATTACGTGCGGGATGAGGCGTGGAAACGTCCGCATCCTGGATCAGGATCGTCATAACAGTCCATGGAGCTCTTCCGCATAACGCTTGAGCTGCCCGCTGAGATAGCTGGTGGCTTTCCGGAGGGAAAAACCATCCCGATAAACGAAGGGTGTTTTCGCCGAGGTCCAACCAGAGTGGCACGGAATCTGATAGCAGATCCGGGTTGGCATTCGCATCATGCGATCCGCCAATCAAGATCAAAGGTCTTCGATTCACAAACAACGGAGGGTTGTTATGAAGCGATCGCTGAAAGATTCTGTTGTTGTTATTACAGGAGCATCGAGTGGAATAGGCCGGGCCACAGCCTTGGATTTTGCCCGGAGCGGAGCGCGGCTTGTGCTGGCCGCACGCGGTGAGGACCAGCTGCAGGAAGTGGCCAATGAGTGTCAGGCGCTGGGGGCCACTGCCATCGCCATTCCCACGGATGTGAGCGTACTCGAGGCGGTCAATGAGCTCGCCACGCGGGCCATCGATACCTTCGGTGGCATCGACGTCTGGGTGAATGATGCAGCCGTTTCCCTGTTTGCGCGGCTGGAGGATGCGCCCTGGGAGGACTATCGTCAGGTGATTGAAACCAATGTGTTTGGCTACATTCACGGCGCCCGGGCCGTGCTGCCTCATTTCCGGGCGCGAGGACGCGGAGTTCTGATCAATGTTTCCTCGATGGTCGGGAAAACCGGAGCGCCGTTCCTGAGTGCCTATGCCACGAGCAAGGCCGCGATCATAGGCTTGTCCGATAGTCTGCGTCAGGAGCTAATGGATGTTCGTGGCATTCATGTTTGTACCGTGCTGCCGGCATCCATCGATACACCCATTTTTCAGCATGCCGCCAACTACACCGGCAAGGCCATCAAACCCATGAATCCCATCTACGACGTTGAAGCCGTCGCCCGTGAGATTGTGAAGCTCGCCCTGCATCCGCGGCGTGAAGTCTATGTGGGAGCTGCGGGACGCCGCATCGGGTTCCTGAGTCGTATCGCACCAGGACTTGCGGAACGTCGCATGGCAAAAATGGTGAGGAAGGATCATTTTTCCAAGGCATCGTCGGCTTCGAAAGAGGGCAACATCCACCATCCCATGCCCCAGGTGTCCGGCCCATCCGGAAACTGGCGCAAGCGTGAAGGCCAGGTTGGCAAAGGCGCGCTGGTCATGGGGCTGGCTGTTCTTGGTATCGGTATTGGTGCCGTGATCGCCTATAGACGGGGAGCCCTGCCGCATCTCACCCGCAAAGCCAGCGTTCACGGTCTCAAGGCTGTAACCCGAACGGCTCTTCTGCGCGTGATGGAAGGGCTGCATCAGTCCAACACGCTACGGAAAAAAGCAACCCGGACCATCAGAAAGCCCATTCTGCGCCTCGTCAGTTAAGGAAAAGCCGCGCAATCCCGCGCGGCCTCCCCGATTCCCCATCTCCTCATGACCGCCGCTTATGCTATAATCTCACGTCACTCATCCCGTTTTATGTGGATATCCTCATGCGATTCAAGCTCCCGTCCTTGAAGGCGGTTCGTTTCCCTATGGCAGCGGTTCTGGAAGTCATGACTCTCGGCGGAGCCATTCTCTTTGGAATGACAGGCTGCAACAGCCTCGGGCGTTCCCCTGAGGGTGAACGCCAGGCACGCCTGGAACGCTCGCCCCAGTGGCAGTCTGGTAAATTTGTCAATCGCTATGAGCGCGTGGATGGATCCAGGTTTTCGCTTCTGAAAGATCTCCTCTTTGGCAACGCGGCTCCAACCCGTCCCACCGATACGCTTCCCGTTCAAACGCGACGGCGCTCCGACTTTGACAGTGCCCCGGGCCTGCGCACGACCTGGCTCGGCCACTCCACACTTATCGTCGAGATCGAAGGCCAGCGTCTTCTCATTGATCCCGTCTGGGGCGAGCGCGCCTCGCCGGTTTCCTTTGCAGGTCCCGAGCGCTGGTACCCTTCCCCACTGCCCTTTGATGAACTTCCTGAGATTGATGCGGTTCTGATCTCGCACGATCACTACGATCATCTGGATTATCCCACCGTTCTCAAACTGATACCCAGGGGCGCTCGCTGGATCGTGCCGCTTGGCGTCGGAGCGCATTTGGAAGCCTGGGGCGTTCCGGCTGCTCAGATCGTTGAGCTCGATTGGTGGGGCTCGACCGAACTCTCCGGCCTCACGATCACAGCAACTCCGGCCCGGCATTTCTCCGGTCGTGGGCTTCGTCAGGATCAAACCCTCTGGTGCGGCTTTGCCCTCACCGGTGTGCAGCGCCGGGTTTATTACAGCGGTGATACCGCGCTCTTTGATGATCTGGCCACCATAGGCGAGCGGCTTGGTCCCTTCGACCTCACCATGATTGAAGTCGGAGCCTATGATCGCCGCTGGACCGACGTGCACCTTGGTCCTGAACAGGCTGTCCGCGCCCATCAGCTCGTGAAAGGCAACATTCTCCTCCCGGTGCATTGGGGACTTTTCAGTCTGGGATTCCATGGCTGGACCGAACCCATGGAACGCGTCCTCGCTGCCGCCAAAGAGCATGACATTTCCGTGGCCGTTCTGCGGCCTGGCGAAAGTCTCAGCCCACCCGAACTGCCGATGCAGGATCGCTGGTGGCCCGAAGTCCCCTGGCTCAGCGGCAAGGTGGATCCCATCCATTCATCAGGGGTTGAGCATCTGATGCATTAGGGCGAAGCCTGCACGAAACAGCAGGAATTACCGCAGGATCCCTTCAATCGTGGTATTCTAAAGGGACATTCTGAAGCCGGAAAGGATAGGCACATGCAAAGACAGACGTCGTTTGTATTTTGGGGTTGTATGGCTCTTCTGCAGGCTTGCGTCACCGGATGGTCGGATAGTGATGCTGTCCCCGAACCTGTGACGGTCATGAGCTGGAACGTCGAAAATCTTTTCGATACGGTGCATGACGAAGGCAAGCATGACTGGACTTACCTGCCGCTCGCCATGAAGGACGATAAAATCAAACAGGCCTGCAAGGAAACCAGCATCAAGGAAAAATATTACAAGGAATGCATCAGCAAGGACTGGAATGAGACCATCCTTAAGGAAAAGTTGCAGCGCGTGGCCAAGGTCATCCTGAGCCAGAACAATGGCAGAGGCGCAGACCTTCTCTTCCTATGCGAGATTGAGAATGTCCGTATCCTGGAACGCCTGCGCCAGGAATATTTGCAGGTGGCCCAGTATCAACCGGCGATCCTGCTTGAGGGTTCCGATGAGCGTGGCATCGACTGCGCTTTCCTCACCCGTTTCTCACTGGATGGCCCTCCGTCTCTGCATAAGGTGCCGCTCTCCAAGGTAACGGATCCGTCGTATACTGTGGAGAAAACCACCCGTGACATCCTGCAGGCCGATTTCAAACTTCCCAGTGGCGATCGACTGACCGCTCTCGCCGTGCATTTCCCGGCCGGCTTTCATCCCACAGTGCACCGCAGGGAGGCTTTGGACAGGCTCAAGCAGGTGGCGCAGGAGGCTGCGACCCAATCCCAGATCGTGGTGGCCGCAGGTGATTTCAACATCAATGAGAAGGAGCAGGAGGAACTTTATGACAATACGGCTGCCAAGGACTGGTTCATTTCCCATCGGGAAGGCTGCAAAACCTGTCCGGGCACGTACTTCTATGATCTGGATAAGACCTGGTCTTTTCTTGATGCCATCATGGTTTTCAAAGGCGGCCAGCCTCCAGAAAGGCATGCCTGGAAGATGGATCCTGATTCCATCCGGGTCGTCAACGAGAACTATTTTCAAAAGAAGATGACCGGCCATCCCCTGCGCTTCATTCTTGATGAGAAGGGCATTCCCCGCGGTGTATCGGATCATTTTCCTCTGCTGATGCAGCTCAAGCCCCAAAAGCATTAAGTCAGGTCACGGTCCCTCGATCAGCGGCAGCTCCAGGATGAATCGCGTTTCCTCCGCATTGGCATCATAAGAGAGCTGACCGTTGAACGCCTTGACAAGATTCCGGGCCCGACTCAGGCTAAGGCCTGTTCCTTCCCCGACGGGCCTGGTCGTGAAGAAAGGCCGAAAGATCTTCGCCTGCAATTCACGGGGTATGCCCGGCCCGCTATCCTGAATCATGAGAATGACCTTCCGCTGCGAATCCACGGAACGTGACATCAAATGCACGCGAAGAACCTTGCGGGGGACATCCCGCATGGCGGTGATGGCATTATCCAGCAGGCTTGAAATCACCTGGATGAGCTGGCTGGGGACGCCATAAGTTTGAAAGGAGTCGCCCTCGATTTCCATCTGCAGCTGAATGCGGTTGTTCCTGATCTGGGTTTCATAAAGCGCCAGGGCCTGCTGCAGCATTTCATAGAGGGACACCTTTTCCACAGGAAGATCGGAACCGGGTTGGGCGAAGGACCTGAGTGCATTCACGATGTAAGCGATCCGATCCACGCTGGTGCTTATTTTCCTGGTGTTTTCACGAATGCGTTGAATATCCAACGGCTCACGGCCCAGGAGTCGTTCGATGATATCCGCATAGCCACCGATGATCATGAGAGGATTGTTGATCTCATGGGCCATGCCTGAGGCCATTTCACTCAGAGCCCTCATCTTCGACTGATGGATCAGGGCGTCCTGCTGCACCTCCCATTGATACTGGCGCTGACGCAGAACATAGATACGATGGGACAGACCCGCTGACATCAGAATCATTTCCAGCCCGAAGGAGAGCGACATGATATCGGAAGGAACCGTCATCCTGAAAAGATAGTTGCCCAGATAGTAAGCACTCACGCTTAAAATGGGGCACAGGAGAGCGATAAAAAGAAACCACGCATAGCGTTCCTTTTGCGCGATCTTCACAATGCAGCCCCACATGCCAAGCATAACGGTGGCCGTATTCAAAAAGGGATTCCAGGGCATGAAAACATGAGGCAGGGCAAAGGTCCCCAGCGCGCTGAGCAAACTGATTCCTGCCAGTGCGTAGAGACAGCGGGCGAGCCAGGATGTTCTTGGATTGAGATACAGAAACTGGCAGAAGAATGCGGCCGCACCGATGTTCGAAAAAGCCGGCGTTGCATAAGGGGCATTGTGAAGCCACACAGGAGTCCGATACCAGAACAGGGAATAGTAGGCGGAGGAAAACAGCATCGCACTGGACAGGCATAATACGAAGAAAAGGTAAGCGAGATAAACATTATCGCGAACAGAAACGTAAAGACTGAGATTATGGAAAAACAGAGCCAGCGCGAGACCGAAGTAGAGCCCGTAGGCCGCCAGGTAAATCCATTCCAGCCGCTGGTGATCCGTCACCAGACGCAGGGAATAATGGGTATCCAGAAGGCTGTTCGAGTGCTGGCGGATCAGCACATGCACACGCTCCTGAGGAGGAAGATTCAAGCGTATTCCGATCAGATTCAGCTTGAGTTCCCGTTCCTCCAGGGGAGCAAACGTTCCGGCTCGCACCTTTTTCAGCAGGACGCCTGCCTGATCGAACACGAAGAAATCAGCCACGGTTGGGGAGGCATAGGGCAAGGCGAGCACGCGTTCCTGCGTTTGATCGCTCGGGTTGAAAAAGCTTCCATATAACCAGAGAGTGGCGGCGCTGTATCCCCAGGATTTCTGATTGGCCTTCCATTCCATGGTTCCATCATTCAGGATGTCGGACAAAAGCTCTGCGGCCGACGGGGGCGTTCTTTTGGATTCCTTGAGAACGACAAACGCGTCACTGGCATCCTGGGAATGATTCTGAAGAGTCAGCGGTGGTCGCGCTTGACCGAAGGACATGGGCATAAACAGGATCAGGCCAGCCAGGATTAGCAGGACCCCATACCAGCCGTCCAAGACTGGAATGAGACCTTGACTGCCGATGGGCTTGCTCGCCATGAAGCGCCCCTAAGTGCCTTGCAGCATGGGAGCCGCAAGGATGAAAATACGGAAGATGGTTCCGCTCGATCCGGAGCCGGAGTGGGCGGATAGGCTTTCCACCTCGATTCTGGCTCCATAGGCATCCAGAAAAGCTTTCGCCAGAGGCATGCCATAGCCTATTCCCTGTTCCCCTTGAGTCCCTTTCTGGCTGCGGTTTTGATGAGGATCAAAGAGGGTTTTCAGGACTTCAGGGCTCATGCCGACACCCCGGTCCTCAACGGAAATCATGATAACGTCCTTATTATGGGTGCGCGCTGCGACGCGAATCACCTGTCCCGACTTCGAAAACTTGATCGCATTCGAGAGCAGATTCCCCATGACTTCATTGCTCAGACTGGTCTTCTCGGCCTGAACGGCGAGACCTGGGTGTTCCAGGTGGAACTCCAGACGGATGCCTTTTTCCTGAGCTTTCTCCTCGAAAAGAAAGGCCAGAGACGCAAAGACTTCCTGAACCGACACAGGTGTCAGCGGCATTCTCATGACTTGATCGACATATTCCGTTTTCTGCACGAAACGCATGATGTCCTCGATAATGCTGACAGCCTTCACGATGCTTTCCAGGGGTTTGTTTCCCGGGCTTGTGGCCAGAAGACGTCTGGAGTGAGCTTTGACGATCGTGAGAGGATTGGCGATGTCATGCGAGATCGTGCGCAGCAGATGGCTTTTCACTCTTACTGTCACTTCCGCCCGCAATTTTTCCTCGTAGATCAGCTTGAACCTTCCTCCCAGCGCCAGCGACATCAGGATCATCTCCAGCCCATGCGCAACGACGATGGCATTGATGGTCCAAGGGCGACTGGGAAGCCAGCCCAGCATTTGCATCAAACAAACGGTAACGCCAATCAGGAAGGTGCCTACAGCGCCGAGATAAAACCGCGCGGGTTTAAAACCATCTTTTAAGCGGTGAAACCCAATATAAAAGAGAAGCAGGATGCCGAAGAGGAAGTAGATGTCGGTCAGGCTCATGAGTTGGGCTGATGGAGAAAAATTGGCAATGATCAGCAGAACGAGGCCACCCAAATAGGCAAGGACGCAGCGGTCAACGAGTGGATGGGCTTCCTTGAGATGGAGAAATGATCGCGCAAAGAGCAGCGTGGTCAGGGGCCCCATAATCCGGTAGGGGCCCACGATGTCCCACCAGGAAAGGCCAAACCAGGACCAGATTCCGTTCGGGAAATTGACTGTCATCAGATCAAGGTGGCAATTGAATACAGCAAACACGAGATAGAAGAGATAGTTCTGATCCCGCAGGATGATATAGAGGAACAAGTTATAAAGCAGCATGGCGAGAAAGCAGCCGACTACGGCGGACAAAAATGTGGAGCCATGATGCAAGCGTTGCGATAGCGCCGGCTCGGTGAACAACTCGAATTGTAGACTCAGGGCGGCGCCGGATGTCACCCGTACCAGAAAGCGGCTGTTCACCTGCGGCGGCACATGCAAACGGCTGACCGCGTAGCGTTCTTCAAGGGAGGGCTCCTTGACCACAGTGCCGTTGTCTTCGATCCGGTAGACCTCAGCTCGCAGAAGCGGATGGCTGGGCAGAAGATACCAGGTCGCCTCGCTTGTCTGATTGTGGATCGTAAATGCCACCCAATAGTGGGAAGCGGTATAACCAAACGCGATGGCACCTTGAGCGGGCTCGACAAACCTGCTTTGCCTTTGGGAGACCTCATCCGCATTCAAGGTCCCGCTGGGATCCTCAAAGTAGGTAAAGGAGCTGAGCTCCATGGGTTGGAGCTGATTCAGGACGGTTACCGCGGCGGCCTGCCCCACCAGGTTCTGAGCCGGAAAAAAGGCCATGAACCAGCAGATGAGAGTAGGAAGTGAAAAGCGGAAGGGGTTCAAGAAGGCCTCATATGGTATGCCGCGCAAGGACAGGCCCAGTATACGCTGAAACGAAAATGGGCATCATCCAAAACGTTACCAGATCGGAGTGGCTGGATAAGGTCGCGTCAATGAAATCGTCCGGCTGTTGTGCTCATCAAACAGGCAAGATGCCGCTATGTCACAAAACCAGATAAGACAAGTGATGGTCGTTGGGTCGCCGTCAGCAAAAAACATCGGAATCAAAGATTGCGAGCTAGCCCTGCTGCGGCTGACGACGCTTGTCGGGGCGTTCTGAGTCTGAGGTTGGAACGTAAGTTATGTTCAGCTTCTTTAGGAGGGCAAGGTGTTTTACCTCCCAACAAGCGGTCCTTCCTTGGCCGATTTTATGTCTCCTTTGACATTGGTCTACACTCGAGCCTTTGACCGTCTGGCGGCTGAGGACATATTCAGTACCACTGCAGCCCGAATGAGCGCCTTCAAAGCCTTTTCATTGATCTTATCGCCTTCATGAAAATCGATGGCACGTCTGGTATTGCCTTCGAGGCTGGAGTTGAAGAGGTCTGAAGGGTCTTCCAACGAGGCACCTTTGGCAAAGGTCATCTTCACGGCATTCTTATATGTCTCACCGGTGCAGATAATTCCACCGTGCGACCAGACCGGAACCCCTCTCCACTTCCACTCCTCGACCACTTCAGGGTCAGCCTGCTTGATGAGGTTTCGGATCTGAGCAAGCATTTCTCCTCGCCAGTCACTCAGCTCCTTGATTCTCGCATCGATCAGCCGGGAGGGTGAGTCTCCTCCTTTTGATTCCTTCGAGGCGGTCTTCGCCTTCTTAACGATTGGTTTCGCTTTCTTCACGGTTTTCGTCGCTTTCTTCATGGTTGTTGCCTCCTGCTTGCCATGGCACCATGAATTATCGCAGACCTGCACGCAAAGGGTGAAGGGGGAAATTTCTTAACTTGGAGGGAAGGTTTGCAGCAAGCAGCACATTCCCTGCGACGGGCATTGGCAAAGATGGGAAAAACAAACCCCAGAAGGTTAATCTGGGGCGCGCCAGGTTGCGACTTGATATGTACTGGAAGTTTCTGTGAGAAATGGGTTGTACCTGATATCTCTTTCAGATGATCAGGAAGATTAACGGGCACGTGATAAGGGTCGAAGTGCAGGTATCCGGGGCGCTGCACTTTTTCGTCGCTTGGTTTTGGATGTTTGCCGCGCTCAACACGGTGGAGCCGATCCTTGAACTCGCAACCGCCACGCTCCTGGAGAGCGATAAGCCTTGGAGCAAGGAACGCCTGCCTCTGGTCAAGGATCGCGTCAAGAGCCGGCTGCATCAACTTTCCGATCGCCTGGATGATGCCGACTGGCTCGACGGTGGGTTCAGCGTGGGTAACCTGATAATGGTGTCCGTGCTGCTCAGGCTAAGGTCATCAGGCATCTTGAACGAATTCCCAAACCTCTCGCCTATGTCGCCCGTGGCGAAGCGCGGCCTGCCTACAAGCAGGCTTTCGATGCTCAAGCGGCGATTAACACCCGCAAACCACCGTCCGGCTGATTGAGTTCTGTCCTGGGCCCGAATGGGTCCTGACCCTAGACATAAACAGAGCGTTTTTGGAAACGCCAGAGCTCCAAGAGGAAAATCCCAAGACCCAGAACCAGTTCGATCGTCCACAGCGAGGGTTGCCAGGTGGGTCCGTGAAGAACGAGGTTCATGGGCAGCTCGGAGTATGGGAACAAGGGCAATTCCAAACCCTTGCCCAGACCGAAAACAGCAACCTGCAAAACGAGGCCGACGAGCAGTGAGACGCTTAGCCAAAGGGAAAAACTGGAACGTTTGATCCCGGGCCAAAGGTCATCGATCAAAAGCGGCAGACCCAGAATCAAGAGACTCACGCTGGCCCAACCGGCGAGCAGCAGGAAGATGCTGGCGTAACCGATGTCATAGGGATTGGTGACCTGATGGAAGGCCCATACCAAGGCGTCCATTAAAGTTTTCCCATTGATGCTATGGGATTGCACCCAGAGGTCGGATTTGGATACAGCGTAGAAAGCATACAGGATAAAGCGCCAGGCATTCAGAAGAAGACCCAGTATTGGCATGAGAACCAAGGCCGGCAGATGACGCAGAAGACCTAACTTCCAGCGGTCCAGAGGCAGGCTCGCTAGGCTTGAGAGTCGACCATTCCCGTGCATTTCCTCGGTGAACAGCAGCAGGATGATCGAAGCCATCAGGGCGAAGGGCCAGCCCGAGAGGTTCACAAGAGACCCACGCACGGCTATGACCTCCTGACCGTCCGTGACGTTCACAGTCAGTGGCACGGCATAGGGAAAGAGCAGGTTATCCAGATAGTGCAGCAGGGGTATCATCAGCACGAGCAGGATGATGGGTTTTTTCAGTTGCCTCAGATCGGCCCAGAAAAGCTTAAGCATGACGGCTTTCCTCCAAAGTGTAAAAACAGATTTCGTCCAGGGATAAGGGTTGCGATTCGATATGAGTCGCGCCTTTTTCTTTTAGCAATTGCATGTCCGCCGCTGCCCGGCCTGAGATGAAACGCAGCGTATCACCGCTCTTTTCCCAGTGTTTGGCGTGCGGCAGCGTTGTCAACGATCCGGGCAGCCGGCAGGACAGCTGGCGCCATGTTTCCAGCAGCGCATCCTTCTCCACATCGGCCACGATGCGACCTTCTTGCAGAAACACAAGTCGATCGGCGAGATTCGCCACATCACTCATCGTATGGGTGGCCATCAATACCGTGAGTTCGGACTCTGCCATCAGGCGCCAGACGATTTCATTCCAGGCCTGGCGGACCAGCGAATCCATCCCATTCGTTACCTCATCCAGGAGGAGGAGCCGTGGCCTGCAAGCTAACGCCTTCACCAGACTCAGCGCCTGGCGTTGCCCGCGGGAGAGGCGATGCACGAGCTGCGTTTCATCCACATGAAACCGGCTGATCAGCTCCTGTGCGAAATCCCTGTCCCAGCTGCGACGCAGGGCGGCATGGATTTCCATGTTTTCCCGCACGGTGAGTTTTTCATGATGGCTTTGCCCATCGAAGGCATAGCCGACCTGTTCCTTCCAGGCACCACGTCGGGGATCGATTTTTGCTCCGGCGATCTCCCAATAACCTTCCTCATTCCGCAGCAGGCCCATGACCGCCTGCAGAAAGCTGGTTTTTCCTGCACCGTTCGGTCCGACCAGACAGGTGAAAATGCCGACCGCTGATTGCCAGTTCAAGGGACCCAGTTGGAAGGGACCGCGCTTGCAGATCAGATCCTGCAATTTCAAAATATTTTCCACTTACTCGGACTCCTTCTGATTAGGGCTGATGTTGGCCTCATCATGGATCTCCTTGACGATCGCGAGGATTGTGTCCAGATCCAGGCCTTCACTCAAACTATCGCGTACCGGTTTTTCCAGAGCATCCTTGCAATGCGAACGGGCCAGGCTTGCCTTGCTCCGGTTCGTCAGATCTGCAACGAAGAAACCCTTGGCGCGTCGCACGACGATCAGGTTCTGCCGCGTGAGTTCTTCATAAGCTTTCTGCACCGTGATCACGCTGATGCGTTCCCGTCGGGCTAATTCCCGAATCGATGGCAACATTTCCCCCTGCGGCAGAGATCCGGTGAGGATCTGTGCCGAGACCTGCCGCACGATTTGCAGATAGAGCGGCTCACTCCCTTGATCACTGATGTTGATAAGCAATTTCATGTCTCCTGAGGTGTCTGTATCCTCCGTACATATTCAACATGTACAGTAAGATCGGCAGAAAGTCAAATTTGCTTGAGTCTGAAAGTATGGAAGAAGAAAACGTAATAAATTCAAGCGAATATGATACTTCCGCCCGCAGAGCCCGAATATCATGGGTCTATGTGCTCGAAGACTTGATTGAGAGAGCTCCTGAAACCTCTTGATATTATACCTATCAACCATTATATCTCTGAGATATAATCTCTCCCAACAGGGGGTGATATGTCACATTTCGTCAATAGAATAGATGAGTTAGCCAGACTTCGCGACACTAGCGCAGGCCTGATCGTGATCTTTGGAAGACGTCGAGTAGGCAAAACGACCCTTATCGAACGCTGGGGCAAGACCTGTCATTTTCGTTATAGCCAAGCCATAGAGGGAGCTGAGCCCATTCAAATCTCCCAACTTATGGATGACCTTTCCAGTATCCTCCCCCAGGGATTGCGCGCTGAATCCTGGAAGGAACTCTTCCCCATACTTTCACTTATCAAGCAGGAATGCGTGATTGCGATTGATGAGTTCCCCTATCTCGTCAAGTCACAACCCTCGCTTCCCTCTCGATTGCAGAAGTGGATGGATCATGACAGACCGCCCCATGTGAGGCTCGTACTGCTCGGATCTTCACAAACAATGATGAACAGCCTTTTTCTAAATTCCAACGCCCCCCTCTATGAGAGGGCTGATCTGATATTGCACGTTTCACCAATGGGATATCGTTACTTTTGCGAAGCGCTAAGTTTGGATCCTCTTCTGCCTGAGAATTTCGATAAGTTTTCCTTGGTGGGTGGAGTGCCGCGCTATTGGTCCTATATCAACAGGGAAGATGAGGCCACTCAGATAGCAGATCGGCTATTTTTCGGTAAATCCGCCCTATTGGAATCAGAACCTGATCGACTGCTGCGCGATGAGGACGTGAACGGTATGCAGGCGAAGTCCATTTTTGAATGCATTGGAAGAGGGGCTAATAAACCCTCTGAAATAGCATCGAGAATGGGAATAGAACAGACCGCCTTATCCAAACCATTGCAGCTTCTCATGCATGCCTCACTCATAAAAAGATCGCTACCTTTTGGTGAAAGCATCCGAAGCAGCAAACGCACCCTCTATTCCATTGCAGATTTTGCGCTCACCTTCTGGTATGGCTGCTATTCACCGCATCGTTCAAGGTGGCATCTATACAGTCAGGATCATAAGCAAAAGATCATTCATGATCATGCAGCCCAGGTTTTGGAAGAGTGCTATCGCAATCAATTCCCCGATGGGGCACGCTATTGGGAGGGTCAGCATGTCGAGTTTGATTGTGTAAGACACTCCCGAAAATCTCAACATGTGATTATTACCGAAATCAAACATCGATTAATCAGCGATTCTGAGGCGAACAATCTCAAGGCTACTCTGGAGGAAAAATTCGCAAAATCAAAATTGGCAAGTAATTTTAAGTTGGACGAGGTTGAAGTGCTCGGAACGAAAGATGTACTGGATCGCCTGCAGAAGTCATAGAAAGCTCAAAAAACGAAAACGCCCTGGCCATAGACCAAGGCGCTTATTTTCTTTGGTAGCGGGCGGGAAGGATTTGAACCTGCGGCCTTCGAGTTATGACCTTTGACATTGTAAGATAGAAGCGGCGCGGGGCATGGCTTTATCAATTAGTATAAAAACAAAGGTAATTGATGGAAAATGGACAAACAGGTTTTTCGGCACTATTACGGCACCAGACTAGTCTATACTCAGCCAACGGGAGTTCAACTTGGTGGGCATTAAGCAGCTTTTTAACGACCGAATAATCCGCATAATCTTGGCCGAAGTAACCGAACTGACTGTTGTCCCCTTAGTACGTTCAAGAGTTGTGAAAACAAAGATTTCATCGCCACCCACTTGGCTGGTAGCTTCGATGATGTCCGAAGTCATGGGATTTAAACTGCACGACAATGAAGATAAGTCTTATTGGCAAATTCATCTAATGTTTCGGGGTTTTGATATTTGTCTTCGTGACTGGAAAGGCTGGTCGTGGAGCATTGACATCTTTGATAGCGGTTCAACTATTCCAGATAGTATCTACGATTCCCTGATTCAGAAATTAGCGTCTGCATGTAAAAGATACGAGAATTCTATTTTAAAACCAATGTGGAATCATCATCTTCAAAGTGATGACTTTATGATTCGGAATACATTCAGAAAATCATATGGACACTATTGGCACCTTCGCGAACTCTCTGAGCAACGCGTTGCTGCTGCTAATGTATTAAAAGAAGAGCAAGAAAAGGATACAGCAGAATCCTTCGACAATTTAATTGCACACTGCTTCAAAAAAGCTTCCCAGTATTCGGAATTAAACTCTAGCGCATCTATTTTGTGTAACGCTGCAATTTTGTTCTTTTATGCAAGTACTGAAAATATCTTCGACATAGGTTTCTCCTTTCTCAACAATAGAAAAGTAAACTATCTGACATTTCGCTCAATGGATTGGGCAGAACGGTTTAAAACCTCATTGCCAGAATTTGTTAGCCAGCACCAAAAGATCTACGACGCAATGTATAGGGGCCTTAAAGACCAACGACACCAAATTGCACACGGTTTCGGAGGGGAAGAATCAGGACTCTTCTTTGTTCCGGGCATAGGTTATCGACCGATCACATACACGCGAAAGAAAAATAAAGTCGGATTTCCTAATAAGGACAAAGCTGCTTCGCTAGTCGATGACGAAATAGCTAACTTGCACAGCGGAATATTTGAGGTTTTTGATTCTTTCGAGAAGACACTCAGATCAACTCCTAAAGGGCATTGCATAATGCGATTCGCCGATTCTTTTCTGGACATTCCCTTATCACTTACGAATGGCACAGAGATGCGTCAGCTTGCTGAAGATCCAGCAGAGTTTGAGCATTGGATGCAGCACCAAGAGTATTGGCTCGAGAAGGCAATAAACGGCGAGAGATGATATATAGTGTTGTCATGTATCCATTGGCTTTCTGGACGTGCAAAATCCTCTTCGCAATCTCATTTAAGTAATTAATATCATTAATTTTCGAGAGATTCTTTTCCAGGAAGCAGCCCGGTCGCAATTGCACCAACTGTCGAGACAGTACCTGCGGGAGTTGTGATTACCAACAATCAGCCGCTCGCAGTTCTTGTTGAAGCAACTCTTGATACTTTGTCCCTCATCGACAAGGCGAATTGCATTATTTACCAGATAGACTCAGAATCCGTAGAACGCAGTCCCCGCAACCGTCAATAGTCGGGTGGGAGGATTTAAAGCTTTGTCAGAGAAGAGCTTACGAGTTTACACTGAGGCTTTTGAACCCATGTGCATGAGTGGCTTCGGGGCGTAGCGCACACTCAATCGGGAAGAACCCCTTTCCAGCCCGCGAACGCGGGCCCACAAGAGACCGATGTGACCGCGCAGCGGGCACATATCTAACCTGGTTTTCTTCCCTAAGGTCAAAACAAAAAAGCCTGGATCGAAATCCAGGCTTTTATCTTTATTTGGTAGCGGGGGCAGGATTTGAACCTGCGGCCTTCGGGTTATGAGCCCGACGAGATACCAAGCTTCTCCACCCCGCGGTAAGAGCTACGTTTATAGGTCTTCGGGTCCGGCTTGTCAAGCAACCTTACGATTTTTTTCTGAGTCCTTCCTGGTTTAGCCAACCTTGTCGCCGCGGAGCCTTTGGCCGACCTGATTGATGCGTTCGGCCAGGGCGTGATATTGGTCGCCATCGCGCAGTGTTAAGGGTTCGGGGTTGCCGCCTTCCAGCAGCTCATCCAGGTAACGGAAGATTGGGCGCATATTTGACGCTCTTCGATCGTTGGGGTTCAGATACATCACCTGGTTGAGCTTTTCGGCGAGTTCCTGGAGCTGATCCGACTCGCGCAGGATGAGGGGCTGGACGGGCTCGCCGCTCAGGTACTCGTCCAGAAAGCGATGGATTGATACCAGCGGCCCGTAGATCTGATGGGTATAGCGGACCGAGACCAGGATGGAGACAATCACAAAGACCATCATCAGAAAGCAGCCGGCATAGACCGGAGTCTGAAACTTCTGGAGGATCTCCATGCTCTGATCGTTGCTGAGCTTGAAATAGACCGCCAGGGCCTGCGAGATATCCCAGATATAATAGCCGAAGATGCCGAGGGTCAAACCCGCGAAGACAAAGTTCAACAGCAGGAAGATGATACCGAGCTTTACCTGCCGATAAGGTTCCACAAACCACGACACGAAGCCGCGACGACGTCCGGATTGTTTCATGAGCGCAAACCTCGGGGTTAAGTTCGCTCCATTTTACCATAGCTCGTGCGGCGTGAGTCAGCTTTTGTAAGGAATGATTTGCCGCAGAAGGGCGGCGCTGGCGATCGCGGCGGTGGTCGCGCGCAGGATGGAGCCTTCGATCCGACAGCCGACAAAACCCTGCCGACGCAGGGCCATGACCTCATCCGCATCCAGACCCTTCTCACTGCCGATCACAGCCATCGTGGGGCCCGGCTGAGCCGGCTGCCAACGGGCCAGGTTGTGCTCCCCGTCCGGATCCAGAAAGATTTTATTGGGAAAGGCCGCGGCCTTGCCTAGCAGAACCTCCAGACTCTCCGACCAATCCAGCACCGGAGCCCAGGGACGCTTGCACTGCTTCATCGCCGCCGTGGCGATACGATCCCAGCGCTCCCGCACCTTGTCCTGCATGCGATTTTTATCGACCGATTGCGACGCAAAGACCTCAATCCCATCCATGCCAAGCTCGATGAGATAGGGCAGAAGCTCATCCGCACTCTGAGGTTTCAGAGCGCCAATAGCCAGAGTCACCTGAGCCGCCGCAGCGGGCGCCGGAAAAAAATCCTCGCGTTCCACCCGGAACTCACCCTCATGCTTGCCCGCATGCGTGAGCTGGGCCAGGGCAACATGTCCGGACCCATCGGCGATTTCCAGCTCGCTGTCCACGGGAAGGCGCAGGACCTTGAGGAGATGGTGCCACTCATCCGGCAGGAGTTCCCACTGCTCCGGACCCAGACGGCGACCAAGGAATCGAAAACGATGCGCCATCAGACTTTCCGATAAATCTGGCAGACCCAATCACTCTGCACATCCTCGTGTTCCAGAATCAGACCACAGGGATTGGCCAGCTCTTCCATGGCTCGCGCTTCATCGGCAAGAACGCCCGAAAGGATCAGAAATCCGCCGGGAGCCGTCTGAGTTGCGAGATCCCCAACGATGCGCCGCAGAACGTAGAAAATAATATTCGCCATCACCACCTGAAAAGGCGCTCCACGTGAGGGCAGCGTGCCCTGCTCCAAAATCAGAGGCGTGCCGTTCACTCGTGCATTGTCACCAGCGGCAATGATGGAATCAGGATCAATGTCCGTCGCTGTCACCGTTTTATAACCCAGCTTCTGCGCGGCGATGGCGAGAATGCCCGTCCCGGTGCCGACGTCCAGAAGGGTGTCCGGCTGAATCCCGCGTGTTTCCAATTCCTCCAGCGCCTTCACGCACAGCATGGTGGTGGCGTGCTGTCCCGTGCCGAAGGCCATGCCGGGCTCGATGCAAATCGGAATCAGATCCTGGGGAAGATTATCCGAAAGCCAGGGCGGGTAAATATAAAAGCGCGGTGTCCGAATCGGTTTGAAGCTTTCCTTCCAGCCTTCCATCCAGGTTTCGGTGAGCATCGCGCTCATCTCACAGCTGATCAGGCCTTTGAAATCCTCTTCCAGTTTCGTTTTGATCTGCAAGAGATGCTCACGATCATATTTGTAAACCAGGAGGGGCAGGTTATCGCCACCGAGCTGTTCATACTGCTCCGGCGCTTCCGCCTCATAGGGAAGATCCAAATAGAGATCATCGATCGCCCCTTCGACAAAAGCCTCTTCACCGGTGCCCAGCAGCCAGTTCTTGACATCGTCCTTGACCGCATCAATCGACACCAGGGCCTGGGGCAAAAACGTGATTTGTAACTGAAAAGTCTCGGTTGGATGCATGGCGAAAGGCCTCCTTTGGAACGGTGGCTCTTTATATAGCCTGTGCAGCAAGACCTCAAGTTGTTTACTAAAAAACCGCCAGAGGGCCCAAAGGCCCATCGACCGGCAGCATGGGAATGATTTTCTTAACCAGCTGATCTTTCAGATAATTTGGATCCTCCCTCAGATTGGTGAGGAGGCTTTTCACTACGATAAAACCCGGATTGCGCTGGGCCAATTCCTTCCAAATTTGCATGGCCACACCCTCGCGTCCCTGACCATAATGCAAAAGCCCTTGCGCCAGCGACCGCCAGGCTTCAACACCTGGTTTGGATTTCACCCGCTGCCAGAATCGGAAGGCACTTTCGGCCCTGGAGTGGTCCTTGCTATCGAGAAAACTCACAATCAACGCGAAGAAATGTTCGGCCCGCGGTTCCAGGTTGGCTGCTTTCTGAAATTCCGCAGCGGCCAGCAGACGATAGGGTTTGGTGGAATAGGCATGCAGCATCGCTGTGCCTTTCAAATGAGCCAGCTCCTGCGAGCGCACCACCAGTTTTTCGAGCGGCTGCAAAGTCTGCAGAGCCTCCAGTCCATTGCTCTGAGCCAGGAGCAGACGAACGCGGAGCAGAGGCAGCCACTCGCTGTCCAGGGTTTTATCATCGTCCTGCTGCTCCTGAATCCGATCGATATAGGCAAGCCCATCCACCGCACGCTGGTGCCGGATGGCCTGCTCGACAACGAGTCGAACGAAACCCGGATCGAAGCGATAACGCTGATAGCTCTCCGGATGACTGAAGAACTCGTCCAGAGCCGGGCCGATATTCCCGGATTTTCTCAGAAAGGCCCGCAGGAGCGTGATATCAAAGAAGCCCGCTTCATCGGCCTCCATCATGGCAACCGGTCGGGATTTCCAAACGAGCTGACTCAATTTTTTATCACGCAAGCGCCAGGCATTGAGCATGCGCATGCGAAAGATCTCACGCTGCAGAAAGGGATCGTGGAGTTCCGGGAAAAGTCCGGCGGCATCTTTCAGGACGCGTTCCACCTGAACTCCGTTGCCAAGTTTGGCCAGATTCGAGGCGGCTGCCCATGCAAGCCAGGCCTGCAGCACGGGGCTTTGATTCATCATCGCTGTCCTGAGTACGGCATAGCCATCATCCAGGCGGTTTCGCATAGGCTGCCGGGCCTGATCCACAAACTTCAGAACACAGGAGGGTGAGCCTGTCCACCGCCGACAGCCCGGATAATTTTTGGGCGCCACCAGACTGAAGGTCTGCAACCGTCTTTGGGCCTCCCCGGCGAGCAGCTGTATGGGCAGCATTTCCCAGGAAACACTGCTGCGCTGAAACTGGACCGCATCGCCATAAATTTCCGTGACCTGACGCAAGGCCGCCTGCGGAATATCCTGCGCCAGCTGGCAGCTGGTGAGAAGATACTGACCCGTGGAATCCAGGGATCCTCGAAAGCGCCGACTCAGGGCCTCCTGAATCAGAAATTTGCATTCCATATCCTGCCAGGCACGGGCTGCAGCCGCTTCACTGCCGGGCGCATCCGTCAGCTTCAAATGCCGAATCAGGCTGCTGGCCAACGGCCGGGTTTTCGCACCGATGCCGTGCCTTTCCAATCCTCTCTGCACAAAGCGAATGGAATTTTTCGTGGCCAGGTTGATGGCCCGATCGGTCCGCATCAGATAATAGGGAAGAGCCACAAAAAGTGCCGCCAGGACCAGCACGAGCAGCCCCACGCCCAAGGCCAATCGCAGGCCCCGCTGGGAATGTTCGACGCTGCGATAGCGGATCGCGGAAACCTGATGCAGAGCGTGCAGCGGCTCCTCAGCGGAAAATTCTCCCGCCTCGATGGGATCCGCCTCCCGCATCATTCTCGCTGCCGGCGTCGGCGGCCGGGAAAAATCGAGCGAAAGTTCGGGCGCCACTGAGGAGGAAGCCTCCACAGGGTTGATAATTTTTTTGCCTTGGGACTTGGGCTGCTCGTCCGCCATGACCCTCGCCTGGTTTAAGTGCCTGGCCGAAAACCCGCCCGGGCACTATGCATCTACCGTTTGCCGCGAATCGTCACATGAAAATGACCGCGCAAAGGGACTCCTGCGAGGCGCACCTGATCCGGGGAATCCTCGATTTCCATAATCACGCGACGCCAGGTCAGCAGGACAAAGCTGTGAATTTCCTTGGCCAGGATACTATCGCCCCGCTGGCTGTGATGCCCCTTGCCGGTGATGATCTTCACCCGGTGCATCCCTGCCATTTCAAGCAGGCTATCCAGAACGGCTCGAACCCTTTGCTGGGCTTCGTCCAGACGCAGGCCATGCAGGTCAATCTCATGGACAATCGGCGCTTTATGCGTCTTGCTGGCCTTTTTCTCAGGCTCCTTCGGTTCTTCGGCGTCCGGCTTATCGGGCTTGAATTGCTCAAGATGTCTCAGGAAAAGCTCTTCGGCATCCTCCTCCAGCTCGAAGCGGATACGGCGGGGTTCATCCTTGCTGTTTTGCGGGCCTTTTCCCGGCTTTTTGCCACGAGCCATAATTCTTTCCCAATCGATGCTGACAGTCACGAGGCCTTTGGTTATGATCGAAAATCTGTCATGAAAGCAGCCCGGTTACCTCCCATCAGGAGTTCTTTCAACTTATGGCCTCCAAGGACGAACTGCAACTCGAACAGCTTAAACAATGGAACGACATAACCCAGGCGAAGGGATTTCTGGCCGCCGACTTTCTTCTGTGGCTTTGGTACTACATTGAATCCGATCAGAATCCCAGCCGTTTTCAGCTGCCTGGGGATCCGCAGGAATATTTGGTGAAACTTTGGATCGAGGATCGCCTTGTTCTGGAATCGGACGATGCCAAAGCCCATGTCCACACGCTCAAAGGCGGCGAACCCAGCCGCAGTGCGGAAGCTGAATCCGCTCTGCAGACCGGCAAAGGCGTCAAGGAAGTGAAACTGGGCCTGCACATTGACCCATATGGTGATTTTTTCTGTTTGATCAATGCCAAGGATCTCGCGCCACGCTCGATTGTGATCCCCTCGCCCGCCCTCACAGGTGACAACGGCTCCCTGCAGCGGCCCTCTCTCGCTTATCGCCTTAAGATGACAGAAATATTGACCGAGACACTGGATGTCGTGTTTCGCCGCTTTATGGAACAACGCATCGCCGCGGATTGGTGGGACAAGACCTGGCCTTCGATTCAAACCTGGATCGACCAGCGTGGACACAGTGAAACGCACCTGCATTGACTCGCATAAGGGGAACACATGGATTGGACTTCGATCAAAAAGTCACGCGCCGTCGAAGTCCTTCTCATCATCCGGGATGATGTCGACCGCACTGCCATTGGCAAGTACGCCTATGCCATGGCTTACGTCACCCTGTTCTCCCTCATCCCTTCGCTGGCGGCCTCCTTTGCTCTGGTCTCGCTCTTTACACCGATGTTTGGCCAAAACTCGGAGATGATTCAGCAGGTCGAGGCTTTCATCCTGCGCAATCTCGCGACCGGCAGCGGCAACCAGGTGGTGGAATATCTGGAAACATTCCTGGCCAACACTGACTTTCAAAAAATCGGAATGACCGGCTTTGCCGGGATGATGGTGGCGCTCACCCTCCTCCTGCGTGAAATTGAAATGGCCCTGAATCGCATTTTTGAGATTCAACAGGCCCGTCCCCTGCTCATGCGCTTCATTTATTTCTGGACGTTCCTGACCCTCGGCACCTTCATGCTCGCCGTGTCGATCGGCACCCTGTCCACCAACAGGATCGTCTCCCGCTATGTGGATATTTCACTGGCCATGAAGCTGCTTGGGGATTTCCTTTATTTCGGCAGCATGGCCGGCTTTTTCTTTATGCTCTACAAGTTGGTGCCCAACCGGATGATTCCTGTGAAGCACGCGCTGATTGGAACAGCCACCAGCACGATACTCCTGACGCTCGCCGTGAAATTCTTTGGGATTTATGTCACGAGCTTTACCAGCTACCAGGCTTTCTACGGCGCGTTATCCGCGGTCCCGATCTTTCTCATGTGGCTCTATATCATCTGGTTTATCACGCTGTTCGGGGCCTTGATCACCAAACGCAGCATGGAAGGCTGGAGCAGCAAGGAAGTGGAAGTGGAGGCCATCCATGAGCATGTTCGCGACGATTACTTCCGGGCACTGATGCCGTTTCTTGTGCTGCTCGCGATCTATCGCGGCTATGAGGAGAATCAGGGCAAAGGCATGCTGCCGGAGAATATCGCTCTGGAACTCGGTGTCTCGCTGAGTCCTGTGCGCAAGGCGCTCCATACCCTGGAGCAGGAAGGCCTTGCCATGCCGCTCCAGGCGGGGGAATTATCGGAACTCGGCAGCAACGCTTATTTCCCACGCGTGCCGGCTCATCAGCTGTCCTATGCGGATCTCAAAAAAAGATTGCTCGGTGATGAGGATGTCTGGCTGCGCGCCACCCAGTGGCCCCATGCAGCCGAAGGTCGATACACGAGCGTTATCCAGTCCTATTTGAACGGTGAGACAAAAGCCCTGGCCGAAGACCTGCGCGCCTCATGAAGCCACCCAGCGGCGCAGCCAGTTGAGGCGGCGCCAGCTGCGAATGCGCTGAGCCATGGGCCGATGTGGGGATTTCTCTTTCGCCGGCACTTCCCGCGGCAGAACCACAGTAAAGGTCGCCCCCTGTTTCGCTTCCGAGGTCACTTCGATACGCCCATTATGAAGCGAGATCAAAGCCTTGGCCAGGCTCAAGCCGATGCCCACACCCCCGGAGGAACGATTGCGGGCCGTATCCGCGCGATAAAAAAGATCGAAGATATAAGGCAGAGCTTCCTCGGCGATTCCTTCCCCAAAGTCCCGGATTTCAAAATGCCATTCGTTGACCTTGTCATGCACCTTGAACTCAACCGTCTGGCCGGGACTTGAATGCTTGCAGGCATTCAGCAGGATATTTTTCAACGCCAGGGTCACATAGCCCGAGGCCATCTTCGCGGTTTTATCCTGACATTCACTGGTATCCACCGAAAGCGTGACCTGCTTCGCCTCAAAGTTCTTGGCAACCGATTGCTTCAGCTCCTCAACAAAACGCTCAAGCCCCACCTCTTCCAGGTTGATCTGGATGGCCTCACCCTGCGCCCGGGCCAACAGCAAAAGGTTTTCCACAATCGTCGACATCTGCTCGGCTTCGTGCACAATCGTCCGCATGGAATTGCGATATTCCTCGGGCGTGCGTTCGCGGCGCAGAGCCAGCTCCGCTTCGCCGCGCAGAACGGCAATCGGGGTCCGCAGTTCGTGGCTGACATCACCAGCAAAGCGGCGCAAACGGCCAAAGGCATCCTCGATGCGACCGAGCATTTCATTGAAGGTCCGCACGAGCAGGCGCAGTTCATCCTCGGCTGAAGGCAGCTTCAGACGTCGATCAAAATTATCGGTAAAGCCCAGCGCCGCCACTTCCCGGGTGATGCGTGTCACCGGCTTCAGCGACCAGCTGGTGAGGAGATAGCCAAACACCAGCGAAACGAAAAAGCCCAGTCCCAGAGTGATCCAAAGCATCATGCGGGCATTGCGAATCGTATTCAGCGCGGCACTCATGGAAGCGGCCACCTGAATCAAATCGCCCGTGAATTGCCCGTGACGCATCACGGGAAGAGTTAGCTGCCTGAGGGAACCGCCCGAGGCAATGCGATAGGTTTCATAGGTCTCCTGCCCCATTTTCGCCCGTTCCAGGGACGCTGTGGAGACGGCAAGATTCACGCGAATATTGCTGGTGCGGGCTCTGACCTTTCCGGAGGGATCGATCAACTGCGCATAAGCGCGAACGTAGCGACGCCCCCCGAAAAACTCATCGATGATCGACTCCCAGTCCCCGGGCTCGTGATACACCGAGAGATTCTGCTTCTGATTATGCTGGGCGTCCCGCAGAGTCTTGGCGGAAGTCAATAGAGTGGCATCAAGGGACTGCATGACGGAATCTTCGACAACCTTGGAGACACCAATCCCGATTGCCACAAAAATAAGAGCCATCCAAATCGCATGGCTCACCGACAGACGTATACGAATCGGGATTCGTGACAGCACGCGCATCTCCTTCAGGCGTCCGCGTTCGAGCGACCTTCGACATCCAGCATGTAGCCATGACCCCGCATGGTCTTGATAAAGTTACTCTCCCAGGGTTTGTCGATCTTATTGCGCAGATAACCCACGTAAACGTCGACCACATTCGAGGTCGGTTCGAAATTCATGTCCCAGACATGCTCGGAGAGCTGGGTCCGGCTCAGAACTACGCCAGCGTTGCGACCAAAGTATTCCATCAACGCATATTCTTTCGCAGTCAGTTCGATTGGGCGACCTTCGCGCGTCACCATCTTTTTGGAAGGATCGATTTTGATTGGACCGACTTCGATGACGGTGGCCACTTCCGTATCCTTGCGACGGAGCAGAGCCCGCACACGGGCCAAAAGTTCGTCGAGGCTGAAGGGTTTTTTCAGGTAGTCATCGCCGCCTTCATCCAGACCTTTGACAACATCCTCGGTCGTATCCTTGGCCGTCAAAATCAGAACAGGGGTGCTGATACCACCCGCCCGCAGATTCCTGAGCACTGTCAAGCCATCCTTAATGGGCAGCATGAGATCCAGCACGATGGCGTCATAGGGATTCTCATAGGCCAGCCATTCCGCTTCCTGCCCATCCTGAGCCAAATCAACGGCATAGGATTCCTCGCGCAATGCGCGTACAAGCAGGCTCGACAAGGCCTTATCGTCTTCGACAACCAAAATACGCATAGTTCCTCCCTTTTGACACTGTTCCCATACTGAAAGACGGGCATGGTGACAAGATAATTCGCCCTGAATGAAAGTCAGCTAAGACCTTTCAGAGAATTATGAGAAAAATTTCGAACTCAGCGTACACATGTCATATTCGGGCGTTGAGAGCCCCCTTTTTGCCGGTTTGACCGTATCAACCGGCGCAAATCACTTCAATGCCTTTCATTGCGGCCAGCAAACACTTGTCACACAAGATTTACACCGGCCAAAGACACTGCAAGTTTCCTAGCAATGTCTGAATCTATCTTTCCTGCTAATCAATTGACAATAGCCACACTGATAGGTAGCTTGGCCAGACTTCAGTACAGGTTCTTAAACCGCTCAATTTTCAGGAGGCTTTTTATGGTTAAGAAACAATGGATTGCGGCTCTGGCTCTCGGCTTTAGCATGAGCGCACAGGCAGCGGACTTCACAGAAGCTGATGCCAAGTATGCTCTGCGCGATACTTCGATCGAAGCCACCCAGCAAGCCCGTGCTGCTTATAAGGCGATTCTGGATCAAGGCGCCAAGGACGCCGACCTGATCCGTGCCGCGGAAGGCTACCTGCGTTCCACCATTTTTGAAGGCGCCCACTATTACACCACCGTTGACGCTGAAGATCGCGCCGCGCGCAAAAAAATCTTCAACGACTGCTGGAAAGTTGGCGCTGAAGTATTGAGCCCAGCGAAGCTCGGCTTTGAATCGCCTGTGTACTACTACTTCAAGGCCAGCTGCATTGCCTATGAAGCGGAAGTTTCCAATGTGATTCAACGCCTGACTCTTCTGCCTGAAATGAACAAGGCTCTGGAATCCGGTTTCGCCACCCAGGGCGGCACCACCTATGAAGGCGGCGGTCTGCTCCGCGTGAAAGCTGCCATCAAAGGCAATCCCGAAGCCAAAGGTCTTCCTGGTGGCATCTACAACCCAGAGGAAGCCTTGAATCTGGTGGATCAGGCTATTGCCTCGGAAGCCTATCCTGGCAATGCTGAAGGCGCTCTCTTCTGCGAAAACTATCGTCGCAAGATCATCACCCTCAACGAACTGCAAAACCACGCTGAAGCTCACGCCACCGCGGATATGGTTCTGGCCGACTTCCCTCTTTACCTGGAAGAAGGCTTGATCCCCGAGTTCATTCGCGCGGAAACAGCCGACTGCATCAAGCACGTCACCGAGCTGAAGGCCAACACGCCAGCCAGCTAAAGCCTTGATTGTTCGTAAAAAAATACTTTGAGGGGGCTTAGGCCCCCTTGTGTTTGTGAGGACAGAGAGCCATGCAAAGGAATCACGTTATTGCCTTCGCGCTGCTTTTGAGCGCCGGCGCTGCATCTGCGTTTGAATCCACCAAGACGCTGCCAACAGGCGTACGCAATTTGAATATTCGAGGTCTTTACACCAGCACAAGCGAGAAAACTGATCCGAACGGCAATTCCATTTCCCTCGCTGAACCCCTCTGGCGCCCTCTCCGCTTCCGCAATATTCTTTCCACGGAAGAGGATCCTCTGAAGCGAACTCAGCTGGAAGCCTTCCTCGTTCAGCAGGGGATCAGCCAGGACCAGGCTGTCGGTGATTTTTATGCTGATCTGAATGCTCGCATCAACGTCTGGGCGCCCATCCTCGGCTGGGGATTGACGGACAACCTCACCCTGGCTGTGGCCATTCCCTATTACAGCACCAGCACCGATATCGAGCCGGGCTTTCGCACCAACGGCGGCGCTGATGACTTTCTCGCGCGACTGACCACGGAATCCATGAACAACTATGGTTCCGCACAGGAAGCCGTGGAAAAATTCCGCGACGCCATCGGTCGCCTGAATCGCAAGCTTGTCGCCTGGAATTATGATGAGCTGGGAGCCTGGAATCAGACCGGCTGGGGTGATACCACGCTCGCCTTGAAATATCGGGCCGTGGACCAGAACGTTTTCAAATTCGCTGTGACGGGCGGGGTCGTGGCTCCGACGGGTCGTCGTGATAGCCCGAGTATTCTCACCGACTTGCCTTTAGGTGACGGGCAATGGGATGTTTTCTCCCAGTTGACCTTCGATCAGCAGCTGACCAGCAGTGTGTTCCTGAATCAGTTTGCCAAGTATACCTACCAGGCTCCTGATCAACGGCGGGTGGCCTGGAAAACCTATGAGGAAAGTATTGAAGTGCCGGTCAACAGCACCGACTTCAAATACGGTGACAAGGTCGATGCCGGTCTTTCCGTTCAATATGAATCCGCGGCCACAGGTCTGACTGCGGGACTGGGCGCGCTCTACTATCGCAAGTTCGGCGATCGCTATGACGTTCCCGAGGCTCCTGTGAAAAGTGAGCTGCAGCGCTGGACCGATCAAAACGCGGAATATGGGCAGGCTCGCATCGGCTATTCCACGGTGGATGCCTACCGCCGCGGGGAATTCCCGCTGCCGGCCAACGTGATGTTCGAGTATCGTCGGCAACTGGCCAGCCGCAATATGCCGATCACCGACTTTGCGCAGATGGATATCAACCTGTTCTTTTAAGCGAGGGGAATCATCATGAATATGAAATTTTTCGGAATGGTCGTCCTCGGTCTTATGACCTTGAATGGTTGCGGCAAAGGCGCCAAGGCCAGCAGGCAGGCGGTTGATACAGTGGGTCTGCCGCCCTTGCCTGCCATCCAGGACAATGTGTTTGCTCTGAGCGGGGGCAAGACTTCCGTCTCCTACAAGAGCACGATGCTGATTCTCAATCCGACCGGTGACGTCAACCTGCTGGCGGAAGTGATCAGCGCCTCGGAAGTGGCTCGCGTGAAGGCCGCCGATGCCAAAAGCTTTGTGGGCAATGAAAGGGAATTCGATCGCCGCTATGGTGATTCGGGAACCGTGATCACGGATATCAAGGCAAAGCAGGAGGCGCTGCAGACCTTCCTTACCGAAGCCCAGGGTCGCGCCGTTCCCATTCCACTTGAGGATCGCCAGAAGGCGGCCGCGGGCTGGTTTGCTGAAACCACGGCGTCGCTCGATCTGAGCGCCGAGGATCAAGCGAAACTGCAGGCCACCTTTGCCAGCTACTGCGATGCGAAGATTGTGGAATTTGCCGCGCATCCTCTGTTTGCCACGCTGGCCGTCGATGGCTATACCGCACGCCCGAGCCCCAATCAGCTCTGCGAGAATTATTATCAGGAGCGCGGTTATTTCCAGGGTGAATCCTGCACGAACGGGGATTATTTCACCTGTCTGTGGCAGGAAGGGGTGGTGAAGAGCGGAAGCCTTCTTGCACAGAACGGCACAAGCCTCGCCGATCTTTTGAAGCCGATCTTTGAGGACAAGGAAAAGACGGAAGTTTTCCGTAAAATTCTGATGGCGGATCCCACGATCTCGGCTCCTTATATCGGCACCGCCTCGTCGATCGTCAAGGATGCCATCTTCAAGAAAAAGGTTTACTTCTACACCGCCATGCAGAGCGGCAAGCCGTCCATCGGTACCGAGGCGTCATGTCTGAAACTTTTGGATCCGGCCTACTCCTTCATTTGCGGCATGTTTGCCCGCACCTGGAAGGAAAGGACTCCTCAGGCTTCCATGCTGGATGTTGAATTCAATTCTGCCCTGCTCGTGATCAAGGATCGCGAGGATTTGAAAACGATATCTGATGCGGTCAAATTTTTCAGCCAGCGTCCCACCGTAGGAACACCGCAGCCCAGCAACTCGGATTACTATTTCCATGCGCTGACTCCCGGCAATACCCTGAGTCAACCGTCGGCCGAGAGCCTGGGTCTGCAGCAGGAAGCGGTCAGCACGATCAACAACCTCTTCCTCGACAAGGTCTTTTCGTTGAATGCCGAGGACCGGGCCCTCAAGGATCAGAAGGAAGCGGAGCTGACGGCTCTGCAAAAGGATCTCACCTTTCACCGCAGCGAGCGGAATCGCCTGACAGCCGTGGCCAGCGAGGCTCTGCGTGCCGGTATTCGCGCCGCCAACGCCGGAAACGTGGCCTTTGGTTTCCTCGCCTATCGCATGACGGTCACACACAACGGCGATATCATGCGGGCGACCATCACCTTTGATGGTCATGACGATCAGGTCTTCGAAGGCTGCCTGGATAAGGTGAGTCGCACATCCATCGATTGCCCTGCGGGCCTGGGTCTGGCCGGTGAAACCCTGCGCAAAGCGCAACTGGTCTTGAATGCCGACAAGGGTCGTATTGAATTCAGTACGGTGCTGGATGATCCGGACGCCGTGGGTCTTGGTTACAAGGCGAAAAACGAAGCGTCCCCGGATTACTTCATGGAGCTGACGGCCGAGCAGATCAAGGGCACCACCTTGACCTTTGAGCTGTATCCCAACCGCATGCAGAATTCCCTCGACATATTGACAGGCAAGGCTCTCTTCACACGTGACGGACCTTACCTCTACGAGGCTGGAATTTCCATGTGGGAGGAGTGATTCCACCCGCTTGCGGGGCCAGCACTGGCCCCGTTGTCTTCCCTTGCAGACCAGCTCAGTTCCGATGTCTTGCCTTGCGCAGCCAGCCCTGGCCCTGTTGTCTTGCCTTAAGCCTCCCACTTGATTTTGACGGAAGGCTGAAAGGAAGGTATGATCCTCTCCTTGGTTATTTTGGCTGTTTCAGGCCAAAGTTGGTGAGGAGACCCTTCAATGACCCCAGCAAAGATTCGTGCCCGCATCGCGGGAACTGGCCTTTATGTTCCGCCCAAGGTTTTGAAAAACAAGGATCTGGAACAGTTCATGGACACGTCCGACGAGTGGATTCGCCAACGCTCGGGCATTGAAGAACGGCATGTGATTGAACCGGGTGTCGGCACCTCGGATCTGGCCGTGGAATCCGCGCGTCAGGCTCTGGCGGCTGCCAACTGCACGCCGGAAAGCATCGACCTCATCATCGTCGCCACGCTTTCGCCGGATCATCAGTTCCCGGGAACCTCGGCCATCGTCCAGCAAAAACTTGGGCTGGAAACCACACCAGCGATGGACCTGCGCTGTCAGTGCTCGGGCTTTATTTATTCCTTGAACGTCGCCAAACTCTTTATCGAGTCCGGTCAATACAAGCGCGTGCTCGTCATCGGTGCGGAAGCGCACTCGCCACTCCTGGACTGGACCACGCGCGGCCGTGATGTGGCCGTTCTGTTTGGTGATGGTGCGGGTTCGGTTGTGCTCGAAGCCACCGAGGACAATACCGGCGTCGGCGCCGTGACTTTGCATGCGCAGGGTCAGTTCGCGGATCGACTCTGGATTGAAAAGCCTGGCACCAGCAAAGGTGTTTGGATGACTGACGAGGATGTGCAGCAGGGCAAACTGTATCCCATCATGGAAGGCCGCTACGTCTTCAAACACGCGGTGGAGCGTCTGGCCCAGGTGGTGCGGGAGGTTCTGGAGAAGGAAGGTCGTACCATCGATTCGATCGATCACTTCATCTTTCATCAGGCCAATATTCGGATCAATGAAAAGGTCGCCGAACTTTTGCAGATCCCGGCGCACAAGGTTCACAATAATATTCAGAAATACGGCAACTGCTCGGCGGCATCCATTCCCATGCTGCTTGATGAGACGATTCGCCAAGGCAAAATCGCCCGGGGTCAGACCATGCTCATGGCAGCATTTGGAGCCGGCTTTACCTGGGCGGCGGCAATCGTCACCTACTAATCACAACCCAAGGGGCTCCGCACGGGAGCCCTTTTTCACATCATCCGCATGATGGCTGCGAATCCCACAGCCAGACCGAGCCCCAGGACGACGAGCAGACTTCCGTAATACAGAAGTTCCTGAGCCGGCGAAGCACGCCCATAACGATCCAAAAGCTTCGCGGTGGAGGTCGGCAGCACAGCCGAGACCGGCGCCTTTTTTTCCAGCTTTTTCATCGAGGAGATCACGGAAAGCGGTGGCTTGGCGCGCGCTTCATCCTTCTTCGGCATGAAGCGATAAGTTTCCGTGGCACAGATGGGACATACACCCTTCAGGGCCCGCCGGTTGTTAACCAGCATAATGGTATGTTTGCCCAGGGTATCCGTGTGTTTTTTGCACTTAATACAGTAGGAATCAGGGTAATTCACGGGGCACCTCACAGCAACAGAAGAACGCAACAGCAACGGGACAGCCTGTTCCCGGCTCGCATCCTGCAAGAGCCCTGCCGCGAAAAAGTCCAAGGATATCCGCGCGTATGGCGCAACGGATCCTGAAAACTGTCAAAAAACCATACGATGGCCCCGCGGGTTCACGGCAACTCGCTTGTTGAGGTCATTGGACAAAGGTCGATGCCATGCTATGCTGGAAATCTAAACTGCCACTGTATTTCAAAGGTGCCCGCATGGGAAAAGCATCGCTTGTGCTCGGTCTGCTCGCCTGCCTTTCTGCCTGTAAAGCTGCCCGTGATACCAGTCAGATAAAGGAAGCCATCCCCAGCGAAACCTTTGCCACGCGTTGTGAACAAACGGATCCAGCCAGTGAAGCCGGCCGCACCTACAAGGTTTTGATGGAAATGACCGGGACCGGAAACTGTCGCGATACAGAATCGAAACTGCGCGGCATGACGTTTCTCGTTCTGAATGAGAAGGACATCAAGGATCTGACCCCCATCGGCGATCTGGAACACCTGCAGTGGCTGCATCTTTATGGAAATCGCATCGAGGATATTGCGCCCCTCAAACGGCTCGTCCGTCTGAAGGATCTTGTACTGGATAACAATCAGATCACGGATGTGAGCCCTCTGCGTGACCTCGTCACCCTGCAGGAACTTTACGTGGGCCGCAACAAGGTGACCAATGTGGAAGCGATTGGGGCTTTGAAAAAACTGTATATCCTGAATCTTTCCAACAATCAGATCCAGGACGTGAATGCGCTGAGCGGGCTTTCCGCTCTGATGGTTCTGGACCTCAAAAACAATCCGATTGCCACCAACAAAACCAGCAGCAACTGTCCCACAGCGGATGGCATCAGCCAGGCTCTGCGGGATTTCTGCAGTCAGTGAACTGGTTGCGTTCTAGCTTGACTGAACCTCTTTGGTGACAGCGTAAGGCTGAATATTCAGCGTGGCGATCATCTGCATCCGACGTCCCACCAGACTGGCCAGAGTCTGCCGATCCAGCTCATCCAGAAAACATTTCAGAGCCTGCTGAAACAGGCCATTCAGATCGCAGACGCTGACAATCGGGCAGGCCGTGTGTTCCGCTTCAAAGCAGGATAGAAGTTTCAAGGTCGGCTCGGTCTTGCGAAAGACATCACCCAGCCCAATCTCCTCGGGAGCCTTGGCCAGTCTGATCCCACCACTCCGGCCGCGCACGGACGCGACGTAGCCGAGTCGCACGAGATGCTGCACGACCTTGACCAGATGATTCTCCGAGATGCGGTAGGCATCACTGATGGTTTTGATTTGGACCAGCTTCTGCCCGTGCAAGGCGAGGTACATCAGCACGCGGAAGGAATAGTCGGAGTATAAGGAAATTTCCAAGCATTTCTCCACATGATTGTTTGAGGCCTTGATACAAGCGCTTCAAGAGGTATGAAAAAATTATACCGCTCCCCTCTGCAGGCGCAACGAAACGCGGCCCATTAAAGAAATCTTTCCAATGCGACTTTGGATTGAAAAAAACCTGCATGCTTGCTAGCAGCACTATGTAAAAAGACGTGCAGACAATTAAGCAGAAGGCGAAGCCCTGGCAAATTCAAGGCGGGATTCATAACCTTGCGACTTGGGATTGTCACGGATAGGCAGTCCGGGGGGAGGCGTTGTAGTCTCTTCTCTGCGTATTATGCCCCATTGGAGCATGCGCGGACCTTATCGTAACACACACTAAGGGAAAAACTGTATGCAGCACACAATCTTGAGGGGACCTGCCTGGTCCCGCGCTTGGACTGTTTCCGCATGTCTGGCTTTCACCGCACCGGCCTGGGCCGCGAGCGGGCCCGTGGTTTCGGAGGACGCCTACCAGCAGTCGCTGCGCAAAACCTGCGACAGCCGGCCGGATATACCCTGGGAGGAGATGAATGCCCTGGAAAAGCATGTCGCTTTCTTTGACCTCGATGCCGATGGGCGGATCACCGTTCAGGAAACCTATCGCGGCCTGCGTGATTTGGGTATTTCCCCGGTCCTGTCTGCGCCGTTTGCCGCAGCCATCAATGGAGCTCTGGCCACTCCGACGGCAGGTTATCCCACTCTCACGATTCAGGTCGACACCATTGAAGCCGGGATTCACGGCAGCGATTCGGGGATCTACGACGATGACGGACACTTTGTTCCGGAGGTGTTTCATCAGTGGTTTAAAAAATGGGATGCGGATGGGGACGGTGCCCTCAATCTTGTCGAGCTGACCCGGCGCTGGTATGCCGAGACCGATCTCTTCGACTTTTTCGGTGCGATCGCATCGGGTGGCGAATTCAGTGTGCTGTTCCTCGTGGCCCAGGAGAATGGCAAAATCAGCGAAGCCCGCATGCGCGGACTTTATGATGGTTCGCTCTTTTATGCGATTGCCGGGGACCTTGGAACCCTGGGTTGTCGTGAGCCCTGGCTCGGTGAATAAAGGCGAGGCTTGACATGATGTCGTCATCTTTCTTGCAAAGATGGCGACACCATGAACGACGATGCCTTTCTAATGTTTCATTTCAGACTTCTGGCTGCTGCCTTCACTCGATTTGCGTTCCTCACCGCCGGTCAATTTGTTGGCCAGCTTGCTAAAAATGCCGCTGCCGTTGCCAGAGCCAATCTTGATCTTCTGGCGTCCGGATTCTGCGGATTTTGGAACAGCCACCTTCAGCACGCCATTGGTATATTCCGCTTCGATGCCATCAGTCTTCACATTCTCGGGCAGGCGGATCGCCCGCTGAAAACGACCATAGCGGCGTTCAACAATGCGCGAACGTCCCTCCCCTTTTTCCTGCTCCTGCTTTCTTTCGCCGGTCACCACAAGCTGGTTGCCTTGCATTTCGATGTCGATGTTATCCTTTTCAAGGCCAGGCATATCAAAGCTCAGGAGATAGTGATCGTCTGACTCTTCCATATCACACTGTGGAATCATCATGCGGCCACTGTCGTCCGTTCGGGTATCCATCGCTTCATTGAAAATATCATCAAGCTGCCTGAGAAGCGGGCGCCAGGAGCCGAAACCGGAAACAGGACGACCAAAGTCGCGCCACAGATCAGGTGTATTTGCCATACGGATTCTCCAGTTGTGAATTAGTAAAAAGACGAAAGCCTTGTTCGAGATCCTGGGGTGAGATTAGAAGCATCGGGCATGTTGTCAAGATTGGGAATCCATGTAGAGGGATCAGCTGGCGTCAGGCACGTGGAGACTAAAGTCTGCGATACCGCAGAGCCGGACGGGAGGGAGGGTCTGCGGTATCGGTCGGGCGCGGGTCAGATGGTTTCAAACTCCTGATCCACATCCTCTTCGCTTCTGGGTCCTGTCATATCAGCGAAAGGTTCACCACCGACCGGGGTATTGCCTTTATGATGTTGCAGTTTGCCGAGTTTCTTATCGAGCATACGTTGCAGTTTTTCGGCAGCCCCCTGCAGCGCTTCACCGATCGTATCACCTTGATGCGCCACGGCCATCATCGGGAACCCGTCCATCTTGGCTTCAATGGAGCAGCGTTTATCATTCGAGCCCTCCTTGTGCTGATTTTCATCACTGAGATAAACTTCGATACGGGAGAGCTTGGTACTGAAACGACTCAGAGCTCTCTCCAACTCTTCGGAAGCCCAGGATTGGAGTCTGGCTGGAGCCGTGATTGAATTGTGCGCATTCACCTGAATATACATAGAGTCTCCTTGTCGATGAGCCTAAGATTCCACCGAGGAATTCTGCAAATTCCGCGCCGAACAGAACGGATGGCGCGACATGACAAAGAGACGACCATGACGTATTTCCATGGCCCATGCACCCCCGTCACGGGGAACAGGGCAGGAATAAGAGTCAAGGGCAGGCCGAGGGGGCTTCCAGAGCCGTCTTGACGAGCTGCTGGTAATCGCTGTGGTTGTGTCCCTGGCCGATATCGCCGTCCAGCTGATAGTAGTACGAATTTTTTTGTTCGATTCCGGCGGCATTGAAAGCGGCCACATCCGACGCCTTGTTGCCAAAGGCAAAGCCAGGAGTGATGTCGGTCTTGCTCTTGAGCAGCTTCAGCTCATCCGTTTTAAAGGTCGCCGCGCCGTCACCGTTGGCTCCAATCTTGGATTGGGTCGTATTGATGATGCCGGGTGGAAAGCCGCGCGCGTTGATCCAGTCACGGGTGATTTGCATCAACCACTCGGGCCGCGCTGTCAGATAGTAAATATAATAGCCGCGCTGATAGAAAGCCCGCAGCATGTCCGCGGCCCCCGGATGCGCCTCCGGATCCGGCAGGCCGACCACCGAGGTCACAGCGGCCAGTTCACTCGACGTCAGGGTTCCATCAACATCTGTGACGACGACCTTCGAAGTTTTGGGGATGACGTCGATAAAGAGTTCCGCGCTGCTGTGATCACCTGCCACGACCAGGAGCACTCGATAGCGGCCGACTTTGAGCGTCTCCGGGATTTCATAGTAAACCCGTCCGCCTGAATCCACGATTCCATCGACCGTGGCGTTCTGCCCATCGGTGCTGGTGGTGGCCGTTGCGAGTTTTTCCCATTTTTCCTGACAGCCGCGGGAGAGATAAATATCGACTTCCTCACCCTTGAGATCCGCATCCAAAATTCCATAAGTGAACTTCGCCAGAACCCAGGCCTTATCACCTTCCTTCACGAACACATCACGCCCGCGATGCAGCGGAGCGCCGGCAACAGCCAGGAGCGATGACGCTGTACTTTGAAAGGGTCGCAAGGGACCAAGGTCCGGGAGTGGGGCCTTGCAATCCAGAGCGAGGCGGCAGGTCTTGCCATCGGCGCCTTGAGTGCCCGACGTATCGGTCTCGGCCGTATCATTTCCTTCGGGATCCTGACCGGATTTTCCTTTGCTCCTGCCGCAGGCCGCGAAAAAAAAGACCGCGATCAGCAGAAAAAGGGCTGGCCTGGAAAAATTCATGTGGACTTCTCCCGCTCGTGCATGTGGATTATTTTTCTGAAATTCCGGAAACTTGGGGGTGAAAATTGCATGATTCAGGCCAGGATGATTCGCGCGTCAGATCACAGACTTGCCATCAGGCTTGCCGTCCAAAGCCGGAATTTCATCAGGAGGCTGTCGGATCACTGGACAGATCGTTCCCCGTTCTTCAAGAAGTGGACAGGCTGCCGGCCGACCGGTTCAGGCCGATACCTCGTCTTTCCCTTTGGTAAATTATTTTTTAAATACAAGGAGTTAATACAAACTCCTTGAGCTTCGTTTATTATTAGCCGATTGTATAATTATACATGTGACTAATAAGGAGGTCCCATGCCTCGCCCCTCCCGAAATATAGACAGTCTTCTCATCAAAGCCGGCCTTGAGATGCTTCCTGATACAGGCTTGTCAGGCTTGAGCCTGCGCGAGGTAGCACAAAAAGCGCAGGTGAATATTGGTATGTTTCACTATCACTTCAAAACCAAGGAGGCCTTCGCGCGCATCCTGCTGCAAGAGCTCTATGAAATGATGTTTGCCCGGCTCACTCACAGCATCGATCCTTCCCAGCCGGCTATTAATAACCTGAAAACTGCTCTCTTCAATTTGGGTTGCTTCTCTCGCGATCAGCATCGCATCCTCCTCAGCCTCATCATGGATATCAAGAAGGCTCATCCGATCGCGATCGACTTCGTAAAAGCCAATTTCCCCCGACACTTGACTCTGATCCGAGAGCTCGTCGGCAAGGCACAACACGAGGGCACAATCATCAAGGTGCCGATCCCTCAGGTCATGGCTTTCCTGGCGTCTTCTGTGGCGATGCCCGGGATGATAGGCGGCATGATTGTGGATCTTGGTGAAACCTTCCAAGCCGCGCCTCTCCTGAAGGAACTCGTGCTGAGCGACGCGGCCATTGAACTAAGAGTCCGCATGGCTCTGAAAGGAGTTACGCCATGAAATTCCTTCTTCTTCTCTCTGGATTGATCCTATGGGAATCGGCCCTCTGCGCCGGACCTGGCCGTCTGCGTTTGAGTCTGGAGGAGGCCGAACAGCGCGCGGTCGCCGCCTCACTGGACAGCAGGCAGGCCGAGGCCCAGCTCTCGGTGGCCAAGGAAACCTTGAACATCCAAAAATCGAGTTTAAAACCGCGTCTGAGCCTTGAGGGATCCTATCGCTATTTGAGCGAAATTCCTGAGGCCCAGCTGGGTCCTGCGACGGTTGCGTTCGGACAGCATCACAACTACAGCGTCGGGCCCATGCTCAGCTATGAAGTCTACAACGGCGGCGCCCATGATAAAGCCACCGAAGGCATCGAGCACCTACTCAAAGCCAGGGAAAAGGATCAGGAGGCGACGCGCCTTCGTACGATACTCGACACGCGTCTGGCCTACAGTCGCGTGCGTTTGAGCCTCGATGAAATGCGCCTTCTGATCGGCTCCTTGCAGGTTCTGCAGGCCCGCCTCAAGGACACGCAGCAGCGCCTGCGCCACGGCTCCGCCAGCCGCCTCGAATCGCTCGCCATCCAGCGCGAGGAACTGCAAACCAAACTGCGCTATATGCAGACGCAGGCTTCTCTTGCGGAAAATCTGCGCAAGCTGGCCTTTCTCATGGGCGACCGGACCCTGCCGGAGGAACTCCTGCCGATCGGACCTCATGACAGTCCGGAAGCTCTGGGCCTGCCCGCCGGGAATTACATTGTTGATATCGACAGTGCCGCCGGACAAATGTCCCGGGTGAAACGCACGATCGGCCGGCAGCCGAGCCCGACGCATCCGCAGCTGAAGGCCTGGGACGAGCGCAAGGAATCCGCAAGGCTGGAAGGTGAAAGCCGGGAGCAGGCCGGATCGCCCAAAATTCAGGTCTTCGCGAAATCAACCTATGATTATCCACATGGGCCGCTCGATGAAGCGGTCTGGCAAAATTCCTTCGGTGTGGCCCTGTCTCTCACGCTTTACGATGGCGCCCTGCGTCAGCATCAAAAAGCCCAGAAACTCGCCGAGCTTCATTCCCACGAGATTCAAAAGGAAAAGATCGCGCAGGACTTTCAGGAATCCTGGGCGAACGCCAGAGCCCAGCTCGAGAGCCTTCAGCTGCAGCGCAAGGTTGTGCAGGACGCCATGGCACGAGCGGAGCAGGAGGCGCAGTTGACTCAAGCCAATTATCAAGCCGGAGCGATCAACTACCTTGAAGTCCAACGGGCCAATACCCAGGTTTTGGAAATCAGGACCAGTCTTTCGCGTCTTGATGCCCAGGTTTTCGCCCAATACGCTCTCTTAAACTATCTTTCAGCTCAAACGGAGGCAGCATCATGAAAGCCAGGAAAGTGATCGTTCCCGTCATCATTCTCCTTGCCGTTGGCACAGCCGTCGGTCTTTGGTGGCGAAGACAAACCGCCGAGTTCCGCTACAGTGGAACGATCGAGGCGACGAAAGTCGATGTTCCATCACGCCTGCCCTCGGTGATCACCAGGATGCTGGTCAAGGAAGGGGATCTGGTCGAGAAGGGGCAGCTGCTCGCCGAGCTGGACTGCGAGGATCTCCGGATCCAGGGGACTCTGCTTGCCCACAACTATGAACGGGGACGCAAACTGGCCAAAATTGGTTCGATGCCGCAGGACAACTTTGAACAGGTCAAGGCCAAACACGATGAACTGCAGCTCAAACTGAGCTGGTGCTCCATCACAGCGCCCATCAAAGGTCGTGTTCTCAATCGGTATCATGAGGAAGGGGAATGGGTTGCTCCCGGCGCAAAGCTTCTGACGCTCGCGGATCTGGATGATGTCTGGGCTTATGTCTACGTGCCCCAGACCTTGCTGGCCCAGCTTCCTCTGGGACTGAAGGTTCCGGGCTATCTTCCGGAACTCGACATGAAACAGATCGACGGGAGCCTGATCAAAATCAATGAAGAGGCTGAATTTACGCCCAAAAATGTGCAGACCCGGGAGGAGCGGACGCGTCTGGTCTTTGGTGTCAAACTGCGTTTCCCCAACGAGCAGGGTCTTCTGAAGCCGGGCATGCCGATCGAAGTGGATCTTCCGGATGACGGCCATGAGTGAGGGCATATACACACTGTCCATTCAGAATCTAAAAAAGAAGTTAGGCTCCAATCAGGCGCTTGACGGCCTCTCTCTCCATTTTGAAGCCGGGCGTATGCATGGACTGATCGGACCGGAAGGCGCAGGAAAGACGACGCTGATGCGATGCCTCGTGGGGCTCCTGCGGCCCGATGCAGGGCAGATTCTGTGGAAAAGCGAGGGTCAATCCATCGAGGCGACCCGAATAAGGGATCAGATTGCCTATATGCCTCAGCAGCAAAGCCTCTATGCTGATCTTTCGATCCAGGAGCATCTGGATTTTTTCAAAGCCCTTTACAGCGTACCCGATGCCGTCTATCAAAAGAAGCGGGATGAACTGCTGAACATCACGCGTCTCAAGGACTTCATCGACCGGCCCGCCGGCAAGCTGTCCGGGGGTATGTATAAGAAATTGGGGCTGATGTGTGCCCTCCTCCGTTCCCCACGGATCCTGCTGCTGGACGAACCCACCAACGGAGTCGATCCCATCAGCCGTCGGGAGTTCTGGGAGCTGCTTTACGATCTGCAGGATCAGAATATTCTGATCATCGTCGCCACAGCCTATATGGACGAGGCAGAGCGCTGCGGCGAGGTGCATCTGGTGGAAGCCGGACGCACTCTGGCTGAAGGCGAGCCCGGGAAACTGATGAGCGAACATCAGGTCGCGAGTATCGATGCCCTTTATCTCAAGGAGGGTTTATGAGCGAAGTCAAAGTCGAGGCCCAAAATTTAAGCGTCCGCTTCGGCGACTTTTTTGCCGTGAAGGATCTATCCTTAAGCGTTCAGCAGGGGGAAATCTTCGGCTTTCTCGGTGCGAACGGAGCCGGCAAAACCACGACCATCCGTGTTCTCTGCGGGCTTCTGCCCCCCAGCTCGGGCACAGTCCGGGTCGCGGGGGCTGAATACAGCGGCGGCCAGCATACGATCAAGGCCAAGGTCGGTTACATGTCGCAAAAGTTCACCCTCTACAATGATCTGTCCGTGCAGGAGAACCTGGACTTTGCCGCATGCCTGCGGAAGCTTGATCCCAAGGTCTATGCCACAAGACGGAATCGCCTTCTGGAATTCATCGGTTTCTCGCGCGATCCGCACACGATGGTCAGGGATCTGGCTGGAGGCCTCAAGCAGCAGGTTTCCCTGATCGCCTCCCTCCTTCATGATCCCGAGATCATTTTCCTCGACGAGCCCACAGCCGGGGTTTCGCCTGCGGCGCGAGCGCGGTTCTGGTCCCTGATCCGGGAACTCCAGGGACAGGGGAAAACCATATTCGTAACGACCCACTACATGGATGAGGCCGAAAACTGCGGTCGCATCGCCTTGATGCGCTCGGGTGAATTGATCGCTCTGGATAACATCCCCAGTCTGAAGCGGACGGCTTTTCCTGAACCCATCATCGAACTTGAGCCGCGCAACGTGGCCCTGAGCCGGGAGGAACTGCAGCATTTTCGCAAGATGCCGGGCGTGCGTTCGATCCAGCCCCACGGCATCCGCTATCACGCCGTCACGGAATCGAGAGCGGCCTGGGAGAAGGTGCGCGAGGAATTCAGCAAACGCTTTGATCAGCGTGAGATCCAGCCATCCCTCGAGGATGTCTTTATCGAACTGGTCGAAGGGAAAGACAGGAGGGCCATCTGATGCTGAGCATGCAGCGCATGGCAGCCATCGCCCGCAAGGAGGTTGCCCACATCAGTCGCGATCCTTTTACCATTGCTCTGGCCCTTGCCCTGCCGATGATCATCGTACTGATTTTTGGTTTTGCCTTTGAATTCAATCTGAATCACATCGCCCTGGCCGTGCATGATGGGGACAAGTCAGCCGCGTCCCGCACTCTTATCGAGAGTTTTTCGAGTTCCGGTCACTTCGAGATTCTGAGGATGCCGGGCCCTCAGGCTGTCACGAGGGCCCTGGACCAGGGCAAGGCCCGGGCAGGTCTCATCATAGATCCCGGTTTTGAGCACAAGGCTCTGAGTCAGCAGGGAGCGTCCGTCCAAATTCTGGTTGATGGGGCGGACAATACCTCAGCCGGTTCGATCCTCAGCTATCTGCCGCAGGTGCAAAAGCTCGCCCAGCAGAGAATAACAGGCGTCCGATTCGATACACCGATTGCCATGAAAACGCGTTTTCTTTTCAACCATGAATTGAAGACCCCATGGTTCATTGTCCCCGGCCTGGGTGTGGTGATCCTGGCCATCCTTTCGATTCTCCTCACGTCCTTGACCGTAGCCCGTGAATGGGAAAATTCCTCGATGGAGCTTCTGCTCTCCACACCCCTTAAACCGATCGAAATCGTCATCGGCAAGCTTGCGCCCTATCTGGTACTGGGTTTGGGCAGCGTGGTCTTCATCTACCTCGCGGCGCGTCTGGTCTTCGGTGTTCCGTTTCAAGGCAGTCACCTCCTCTACCTTTTGGGCTGCTTTCTGTTTGTCACGACCTGCATGGCCCAGGGCCTCTTTATCTCCGTCGTCACTCGTGCGCAACAGATCTCGATGCAGGCGGCGATCGTATCCGGCCTATTGCCCTCACTATTTCTTTCCGGGTTTATCTATCCTATCGAACACATGCCGAGCTTCTTTCACTATTTTACGGGCGTATTGGCTCCACGCTGGTTCATGCAGATAAGCCGGGAAATCTATCTGAAAGGCTCCAGCCTGACTGAACTGGGCCAGCCCTTTCTGGCTCTCACTATCATCTGTCTCGCACTCATTGCCCTGGCGACGTTTAACTTCAAAAAGGATGTCGAACCATGATGCGCATGCTCTGGGGTTTTATTCAGAAGGAATTCAAGCAGACTCTGCGGGATAAGCGGATGCGTGTGCTCCTCTTCCTCGCACCCTGCATTCAAATGATACTCTTCGGCATCGCTCTGACAACGGAGGCCAGGAACATTCGTCTGGCTGTCGCTTCCAGTGCGGCTGATGATGTTCTGGATGACATTCGGGCCCATGCCCTGGCCTCGGGCTGGTTTATCGATGCCGGCCGTGATGGGGCCGCGGATCCCTTTGCCTTGGTGAAGAACGGACACGCGGATGTCGTGCTGGTGCCACCGGCCGGGGGACTGACGAAGGCCATGGGGAAGGGCACGGGAACCCTGCAGGTGCTGATCGATGCCACCAACGTAACCCGGGCGCAGAGCATCGAGCGCTATCTGATAGGGATTGTGAATCAGGAGCTGCAGACGGTTTCGGGCCAGCGGCGGATCCCGCCTTTGGATTTCGATTTAAGAATCCTCTATAATCCGACCCTGCGCTCGGCGGCCTACATGGTACCTGGTGTGATGAGCCTTGTGATGTGCCTGACGACCATCATCCTCACCAGTATGGGCATCGCTCGGGAAAAGGAGATGGGGACGTTCGAAACGATCATCGCGGCACCGATGCGGTCCATTGAGGTGATCCTCGGCAAGGCCATTCCCTATGTGATGCTGGGCCTGGTCAACCTGCCCCTGATACTCGGAGTGGCGGTTCTGCTCTTTGATGTTCCCTTGCGCGGATCCTTTCTGCTTCTGATGGGCGGCTCGCTCGTGTTTATCTGCGCCACGGTTACGATCGGAATTTTGATTTCAACCCTGGCGAAGACGCAGCAGCAGGCCCTGATGGGAGGATTTTTATTCCTATTCACATCCATCCTTCTTTCGGGTTTGATCTTCCCCGTGGAAAACATGCCGGCTGTTCTCCAGGTCGTCGCCTGGTGCAATCCGCTGACCTACTATATGGAGCTCTTGCGGAATATCATGCTGAAAGGAGGGGATCCCTTTCTTATGCTGCGGAATACGGCGGTGTTGGCCGTGATGGCCCTCCTGTTCGGAGTCGTCAGTATCCGCCGCTTCCGAACGACACTTTGATTCGTCAGGTTTCCGCAAACAGCTGTTTGTAATAACCGGCTTCTATTTCCTTCAGAAGGTCAGGCAGGGGTCGGTCAAAGATAACACAACCATCCATCGTTCTCAGGGTGTCTGCCTGGAACTTGTAGGCATCCTGAATCAGGTTTTGAGCCAGATCCGTTTTCTCCAGGAGTTGCAAACCGATAATTGCATACATTTTGCCGACCAAATTTCCTTCTTCGTAGAGAAGGAGCAACGTTGGCTCGGCCTCGCTGCTGCCCAGGATCTCGCGGAGATTCTTGAGCTTCTCTGATGGCATGGCGGCAAAACCAATATAAGGTGATTCCAAAGCCTCGGCGCTTTTGAGAGAATCAAAAGCCATTTGAAGAGGGTCCTGTTTCATTTCCGCTGAGTCTGCTCCTGCGTCGTAAACCTTGTTCTCCGCTTTCATTTCGAATCCTAGAGTCAAAAGCACGCATGAAATGAGGTTGATCGTTCTCATAATTCGCTCCATTTTCGAATCGGCACTGTCCGGGCCTTTATGGAGCAATCACCCATTGGGGGCAAGAAGCATCGAAAAATTTGATTCTAATATCAGAAACTCCAGGATGGCTTCCGAGCTCTAGCGCGCCTGTGAAAAAAGACAGAGCACCCCGGTCCAGTCCAAACCCATGGCCTCGCCTTGAATCTCTGCAATCTCCACACCCGAATAAAAACCAAGCAGGGGAATGTCCGATCCCAGTGATTTTTGGACCTCGCTCGCCTCTTCGATATCCATGCCTGAGTAGGCCGACGCCCGTCCTGCGCAATCAATATAAAGGGCAAAGAAAATATGGCGATCCTGGAGTTTGGCCAGATGGTCTTGAATCTTCCTGCTGATATAACTCAAATCCATGCTGCGGCGCATAACCTGGATCACATCTCCTGGCTTGAAGGGCTCAAACATCACGAGGCCGCCCCGCTTCTTATCGACCTTCATGCACAGGCGGTTCACGTAGGCATTTTCATCAAAGGCCTGCCAGCGCCCGGCGGTATTCATGCCCAGGGTCAGGAAAAAAGCATAGTCACGCCAGGTTTTACCGGACTCGGGCCCGAGGGCCTCAGCAATAAAATCCAGAGCGGGTTTATGATCGATTTCCAGAACCACGGGGCCGTCCACCCTTGTGATCGCGTGATAGCTGCTCGCAGGTTTGCAGCCATGCATGATCACGGTATCGAGCTGAACATTGCCCTGGGGGATGAGGGCGATTGCGCTGTGCTGAAGGATGGATTGTCCGCACCATTGCCAGGTGTTCTGACACTGCATATCACCGACGAGGCCTGCTCCCGCGATCTGCGGACAGGCGTCGCCCATCGCGGCCTTGAGGCCCTGCAGAAGAGGCGTCGCCATATTCAAACGCAGCTGCTCGCCGAGTCGGTTGACTGAATCATAAAACAGCAGCATGGCGTGCGCGCCTGGAAAACGTTCAAGTATAGCCTGGCCGAGTTGTTGTCCCTTGGAAAATTCCGCGTCCGTAATCGGATGAACATACTCCAGCCCCAGACTCATATCCTTGAGCGAAAAAAGGGCCAGCCCCAGCTGATATCCATCATAAGCGAGCTCGGTGTTGGTTATAATACCCACACCATAGCCGCCGACCACAGGTATGGGATCGGGAAAGATCTGGCGAATGCCTTCCATGACGAGTTCAGGAACATGCCTGGAGGTACTGATGACAAAGACCAGATCACAACTCGTCTGCCCCAGGTTTTCCTGCGCACGGTTACAGGCTTCGCGAGCGGCCTGCATGGAATCGGTGTGATCGCTGAAGCCCACTCCAACTTTTGTCATATGTCCACGTCCGTATGATGCTCAAGGCAACGCGCAAGATAATGTCGGGCCACACTATCAGCCGGATTTTTTTCCAGAACCTGCTTGAAGAGATTCAGAGCTTCCAGCGGCCACCCGTCATGGAAAGTCTGCATGCCCTGTTCAAATATATCGCGGGTCGCCATTTTCTTCTCCGCGTCCCTTTCAAAAGGATGGTTAAGGATTTCCACGATGCTGAGGGGTCTGGTCTTGCCTTTGACTTTAACGTGATCAATGGAGCGGAATTTATAATCGTCCTTGTTCTCCAGAGCAGCGAGGACGTCATGACTGATCAGCAGAGGCGAAGCATAAGTTTTGGTCAACGTTTCAATACGGGAGGCTGCATTCACAGCATCGGAAATCACGGTTCCTTCCAGACGATTTTCACCGCCGACGATTCCCAGCACCAGGGGCCCGGTATGAATGCCAATGCCTATTCTTATGGGGATATGGCCGTCCTGCTCGCGCTTGACATTGTAGAGGGCCACCTGCTCCAACATGGCAATAGCCGCCTGGCAGGCGCCATCCGCCTTGCCCGGAAAAAGAGCCATGATACCATCACCCATATACTTATCGATGTAACCCCCATTTTGCCGAATCACGGGCTCCAGGCGGCGCAGATAGGCGTTGACAAAGCTGAAGCATTCCTCTGGGGTCATCGATTCGGAAAGAGTTGTGAAGGAGCGGATATCAGCGAACATAACGTGCATGGTGGCGGTGGTATGATCACCGGCGCGAACTTCAAGAATACTCGACTTATTGAGAAAACGCAGAACTTCCTCAGGCACAAAGCGGGCCAGCGAGCGAGCCAGGGACGCGAGACCGTCGTACAGCCTATAGTTCGCAAAGGCCTGAGACAGAGTTCCAGCAATGGCTCGCATGGTTTGAGCATCGCCCTGATCCAGTGGCGGAAAGAAGGGTTTGACCTCCTTAAGGCGTCCTGTGATCAAAAGCCCTTCCCTCTCGGCATCGACCACAGGAACGGCAACTAAATAGGGCAATTTAAAGGTCTCCCGCAACTCCTCGAGCCGAGGCGTGAGAGCGGTGCTGCGATTGACGACGAGAGCGTGGTCCTGCTCGTCAAAAGGGATTTCAAAGGCCAGGGTTTGGTTCAGGAGAGCTGTATGGCATTCACTCGAAAGACCAAGGGCTTGAATCAGACGATAGCCTTTGCTTTCCTTTTGCAGATAGATGGCGCTGTCCATACAAAGGGTCGTTGTGATGAGATAGAGCGTCTTGCGCAGAACTTCTGAGCTCTCGGTATCGGTCAGGAGGGTTTCATTCAGCAGAGCCAGCAGTCGAAAGCCCTGCTCCCGCTGCCGGATCTTATGTTTGATCGCGGAAATCGTCGAATCCGCCTTGATGATTTCGCCACCCAGAGAATCCACGAGCTCCGCATAGTAGCGAATCGCCTCGACCCGTTCGGGCTCGGGAATCCCTTCGTGAATTTTCAGGTCCTTTGTCATTCACGCTGCCGTTTTTTTGACCTTCACCGAGGTCCTGACAGGAAGCTGACCTTCGAGAGTGTTTTTCACCGGGGACTTGCGGTCGATAGTTTCCTTGGCTTTGGTCAGCTTTTCAGGTGAAGCGGCCCCGGCGAGTTCCACTTGATACCGAATATCCAAAGCGCCGTTGGGTTTGGACTTGTCAAGGCCGAGCACCCCGTGCAGATCAAAATTGACTTCGACCTTCACATTGATTTCGGTAAAATCAGTACCGAACAGGGCGCCATTGGTTGCGATTCCAGCTGTGATGCAACCGGCGAGACCAGCGGCCAGGTACTCGACGGGATTGGGGTACTCATCGTTGCCGCCCAATTCCTTGGGCTCATCCACCATCAGCTTGAAGCTCTTGCCTGAGGGACGGATATTTTTGCCATCGGCCAGCAGCTCGCCGATAGTAACTTCAGTTTTGGTGCCGTTTTTCCATTTGGAATTGGCTACAAAGGTGACATTGGCCAGCTTCGGATTGCTTTTCACCCCTTCCACAAGCGCATTGATATTGTCAAGATTCACACCATTACGAATATTAGCCATATTTCACCTCCTGATTTGTAAGACCTATCGGCATGAGTTCACGGCCATGTCTTACTTCTGAGTAAAGGTGCGGCGACGAAGGAGTCAAAGGAACAGGGACTGAATCGTCTTCAAATCAAGGCCATTCAGGAGTGAAGCATCACTCTGCAGAAGAGACTCGGCAAGCTGCCGCTTGCCCTGCTGCAGCTGCAGGATCTTCTCTTCAATTGTATCCCTGGCGATCATCCGATAGGCAAAAACCGTATTTTTCTGATGAATGCGATGGGCGCGATCGATCGCCTGCGCTTCAACAGCCGGGTTCCACCAGGGATCGAGAATAAAGCAGTAGTCGGCAGCTGTGAGATTCAAGCCGACACCGCCGGCTTTGAGGCTGATCAGGAAGACCGGAATGGTCGGATCATTCTGGAAGCGATGGGTGCGTTCGGATCGGTCCCTGGTCTGACCATCCAGATAAAGATAGGGCATATTTCTGGCTTTGAGATGCCTGCCAACGATTTTGAGAAAGCTTGTAAATTGCGAAAAAACGAGGGCCTTGTGCCCCGATTCGCAAATTTCCTGCAGGCGATCGAGCAGGATCTCGAGTTTGGCACTGCTCGCCTCTCCGTGCCGGGCATCCAAAAGGCCGGGATGGCAAGCCACCTGTCGCAGGCGCAGGAGAGCCTCGATCAGAATAAGGGGGGATTTGCGCCATTGGCCTTCCTGCAGCTCGGGCAGAAGATGACGTTGGTAGTGCTCTCGAAGCTCATCATAATTCCGCCGCTGTTCCCCTTCGAGTTCACAGAAGATGGTATGCTCGACCTTGGGCGGAAGGTCCTGCAGGACCTGGGCTTTGGTTCGACGCAGGATGAGGGGCTTCAAGGCTTTCTTAAGGAAGGCGACATGAGGATCCTTCAGATCTGAATTCTTTTGCAGGGTTTTGGTCCAGGTACGGCTGTCCAGGAAATCAGGGTTGAGAAAACGCAGGAGTGATCGCATTTCGCCCAGATGGTTCTCGATCGGTGTCCCGGAGAGCGCCAGGCGGTATTCGGCATTGATGAGAAACGCGGCCTTCGCGGTCTGGGAACTCTCATTTTTGATCAGATGCGATTCATCGAGGATCGCATAGGAGAAAGGAATCCTCCGCAATTCTTCGATATCGAGCCGCAATGTTCCGTAGGTGATGAGGGCAACATCGACTTCCCCATAATCTTTCCAGTCCCGTTGGCTTCCGCTTAGATCCCGCATCCGGAGATTGGGACAGAAATTGCGGGCTTCCGCGAGCCAATTGCCGACGAGACTGCGCGGCACAACGATCAAACTGGGCTTCCGCGCCTGGCTATGAAATTTTTGCAAGTGGGCCAGCACCTGCACGGTCTTGCCGAGTCCCATTTCATCGGCGAGGCAGCCGCCAAAGCCGAAATCCTGCAAAAAGCCCAGCCATGCGAGTCCTTCACGCTGATAATCGCGCAGGATTCCCGTAAACCCGGGAGGAGCATCTTCGGGCTCTATGGTTTGAAAGGCCTTGATCTTAAGTTTGATCTCTTTCAGCCGCGAGCTGTGGATGATAGCGGGCACTTCACTCAGCAAACTGTCGATGAGGAGAGCCTGCCGCGATGAAAAACGCAGATGCCCCTCGTGGTGCAGAGCCGCTTCCTCGAGAAGCGCATAGCGCTGGGCCCAGGCGTCTGGCAGAAGTCCCAGGCCCGTGTGGCCAAGCGGGATAAAATCGTCACGCGTGGCAAGTCCCCTGAGAAGGGTGGGAAGTTCATAGGTCCTGGCGTCCAGCGTGGTTTTGATGTCGACATCCAGCCAATCGGTATCACCGTGCACGGTGGTTTCAAAGTTCCGCAGAAGGCTGAGACGCTTGTTATCGGCTTCGACCTGCCAGCCCTGGTCCTCCAGTTTCTCAATCACGCCGGGCAGGTTGGGCAAATAGATTCGAGCCACGCGGCCCAGCTCCAGCATATCAGGCGCATAGCAGCGCAGCACTCCAGGAACATTCAGAAGATCGCGAACCAGTTGCTCTTCCGCTGCGCGATCCCGCAGCCACAGACGACGCTCCTCATAATCAAGCCAGCGCGCGCTGCCATCGATCAGGCTTACGTCCCCCCGGCTGTAGCGGAAGATAACCTCTCCAAGCCATTCACTGCGGTTATTGTGAGCTTTGGCTGTGAGTCGCAGAAGGGGACGGGGCAGATCCAGCTCTTCCGTCCATCCCAATTCCTCAGGCAGCCTGAGAAGAGGTGCAGCCGGGATTTCAGAATAATCACGAATAAAGGCGTCGAGCTCGGCCCTTGGAACCAGTACAGCAGGCCCATCCTGCAGGCGTTCGATCCAGTCTTCCAAACAGCGTTCAGAAACGGTGCAGGGTGCGATCCAATCCCGTTGCACAATGAAGCGCCCGCCGGCTAAAAATTGCAAGGCTTCCGGATCCATTCGGGAATCACCTTCGCTGAGGAAGAGATGGTAGCGAAAATGTTCCTCATCATAAGGCACGAGTTCAGCGGCGACGCTCCAGACTTCTGCTGAAACCCGCAGCCGTATCGGTTCACGCTTTTTGTTGTCAACCGGAAGTGCGAAGAGTTTTTCCTGCTGATCCAGGTTGTGAAGTACGCGCAGAGCCTCGGCCGGTGGCAGCAGCACCCCCTGCATGAAGTCGCGGCTTGATGCGAACTGCAGGCGCGTCGAGCGTGCCGGACCGCGCATATCCACGAAGCCATCGAATTCCTTCTTCAGTCCACGCATCACTTCATGATCCTGCGCGTCGCTGAAGGACGGCTCCAGCTCGCCGCGCAGGGTATACGGCTTAAGGCTGCCATATTTCTCGTCGGACAATTTTTCGCGGTAAAAAAAGCGCAGAATCAGGTCGTGACTTTCGATCTGGGGACCGCAGTCGAGCGCCAGCGCCAGGGAACGTTCCCGGGCTGTATCGTGCTGTAAAAACTCGGTTCGCAGAATTTCCGGGGGCTCCGGTCGATAACTGATCTGACTCCGAAACTGTTCCCAACGAACGAATCTTGTTCTATCCAGCCCTGAGCTCATCTCCCGTCACCCTCCGCATGGCCCCATAATTCACGACTCAGCTCCTGCAGCCAAGCTCATTCGTGGGGTAGTATGCCAAAAAGAAACTTCTTACAGGAAGGCTAAAACAGCCATTTTCCGAGCCGGGGCGACCGGTTGCTATCAATATAGCAGCCCCTCAACCCTCAATTATTCAAGGGCTTCAAGCACTTGAACCCTACTTCAGTCTCTACTGAATTTGGGTTACCAGCCGACGATAGTGTGCTGAACCGTTTGGAAAGCGACGCCAAGCCTTTGCAAGGAGATATAAATGAAAGTTCAGACAGTAAACTTCGCGGATGGCCGTTGGAGCAAACCTTTACCCAAGGATATGGATTCCGACCAGACCATGGTCCTGCTTTTTGGTAACCCGGAGGATGCTGTCAAAGAAGTGGCGAAATCCTTTCCAAAGTCCCAGATCATAGGCTGCTCCACCGCCGGAGAGATCCACGACACCAATCAGTACCTTAATACCCTGACTGTGACCATCTGCCGACTGGATCGCACGCGCATGAAGGTCATCCGCATTCCTTACAAGGATTATGAACAATCATTTCAGTGCGGCGAACAGCTCTACAAGGGCCTGGATGCCAAGGATTTGCGCGGGGCCCTGGTGTTCGGAAACGGCTTCATGAATGGTGACCAGTTCTCACGCGGCATCAACAAGGCGAACGCGCGGAAGATTGTCGTCGCCGGTGGATTGGCTGGTGATCCCATGATCAAGGATACCTGGGTTATCGATCGCCACGGTATCCATCGTGATGCCGTGATTGGCCTCGGCTTTTACGGCGAAGGCATTGAACTCATGGTCAGTTCGCATGCAGGGGTCACACCCATCGGCGTGGAAAGGACCGTGACCAAGGCGGTCCGCAACACACTCTACGAGGTGGACGGCAAACCGGCCCTGACCTTCTATGAGGAATTCCTGGGCGAAAAAATCAAACGTATCGATCAGCTTGCCATCCAGTATCCTATCGCGGTCAGCAAGGACTATCGCATCAAGGATGACGAACTCATCCGCACACCCTTCGGCGTGAACCTTCAGGACAAGTCCATCACCTATACCGGCGAAGTTCCCGAGGGATCGAAGATCCGCATGATGATGGCAATTACAGACAACCTGGTCGATGGATCAGAAAAGGCCGCAAAGCAGCTCTTCGACCTTCACAAGAAAAGCGACAACAATGAGTATCTGCTCATCCCGGTCAGTTGTCTGACCCGCAAGCTGGTGATGGGCGAATTCGTGGACGACGAACTCGAGTCGATCCGCGATCAGTTCAAATCGCAGAAGTACGTGGTGAACGGTTTCTATTCTTTCGGTGAGATAGCGACCGACTCCGCCGGGGTCTGTTCCCTGCACAATCAGACCATGAACCTCATTATGCTGTACGAGAAATAAGAACTGAGGATCTGCTCATGGAAAAGGAACTTTCTTCGACGCTGTTACGGCAGCTCAAGCGAAGCAAAATCGATCTGGAATCTCCTACGATTGCCATTGAAGTCTTTCGGGAATTTCTGGCTCGGGTGGACAGCACCTATGAGGAGTTCAAAGAGCGGGAGAGTCGCTATGAGCAGATCGTCCGTCAGTCATCGGAGGAGATCGCCAACTATATCGGCAAGCTGAAGCACGCGGAGGCCGTCAACCGCCAGCAGCAGCTGGATATCCTGAACATGCTCCGGCATATCAGGCAGGGGATTTTCACGATTACGGAAGGGCGGCGCATCCACCCGGAATATTCGGTCTACACCACCGAGCTTCTGGAAAAAGCGGATCTCGCCGGTTGCGACGTCAAGGAAGTCCTTTTGCAGAGAGCCGTGATGGACCGGGACTCTCTCGCGCAGATTCTTTCCGTTCTGGATCTTGCCATTGGCACGGATGGAGTGGGATTTTGTGCCAATTCCCATATCCTGCCTCGTCAGCTGATCCTGAACTTCCCCGACTCCCGGGAAAAAACCGTGGAATTGGACTGGACCCCTATCTTTAATGATGGCTACGAGGTCGAAAAAATCCTCGTGAGTCTGCGGGACGTTTCAGAAATCCGGGCTCTGGAACAGGCAAACCTAACACAGCAAAAGGAATTGGAAATTCTGGGCCAGCTGATGAGTACCAGCAGCGCCCGCTTCCAGCAATTCCATACAGCCTCCATCGCGGCTGTCGAACATTGCCAGGCCATCCTCAACAGGGAAGGTCATTTGATTTCGATTGGCAGCCTCCAGGAACTCTATCGGGATCTGCATACGATCAAGGGCAATGCCCGAATGTTTGGATTCCGCGGAATCACCAATCTTGTGCATGAGGCCGAGGACCACTACAAGATTTCTGTGCACGTGATCCATGATTCCTGGAATACCGCAGAGCGCTTGAGCGATCTTGAGTTGATCCGCAAGGAACTTGATTTTTATGCATCCATGGCAGACAGGGCCTTCGGTTACAGCGATAAGCCCGAACAACTGCAACGGTATCAATTCATCGAACATACCATGGATGTTCTGCGGACCTTCCATAATCGCGAATGCACGGCTGAGTCCGCACTGCATGAGATTGCCGAGCGCACCCGCATATTCGAATATTCCACCCTGGATACGGTTTTGGAAAGCGTGGTCAATGGAGCCGGACACTTGGCCCAGGAACTCGGCAAGCTTCCGCCTCAGGTGACGATTGACTCCTCGGGTCGTGCCTTCCACAAAAGCACACACAATGCTCTGGAGAGCATCTTCAATCACCTGATCCGCAACTCGCTCGACCATGGGCTGGAAACCGAGGGGGAGCGTCTGCAAAAAGGCAAGGCGGCCCGCGGTCGCATCGACATCAGCGTGGTGGGGCAGGGATCCATGGTGAATATTAGCCTGCAGGACGATGGCAGAGGCCTCCATTTCAAACTCCTTCGGGAGAAGGCCGCTGCCCTTGGCCTGATCCACGGACTGCGGGAGCTGCCTCCGGATCACCTGGCTCAACTGATTTTTGAACCAGGTCTCAGCACGCGGCAGGAGGAAAGCCAGGTATCGGGGCGTGGCATGGGAATGTATGCGGTTCGCTGTCTGGTACAGGGCCTGGGGGGCGATATTCGGGTGGAGCTCACTCCTGGCAACCATCCCAATGCCTTGCGTTTCATCATCGAGCTGCCAACTGATCGCGTGACCGAGCTGCCGACCTCCACAATCAGCGGGAGCCGTGCGCCCCAAATTGTGGCATAGGGCCGTGACTGCTAAAATAAGGGAACCAAAGAAATGAGGGTGTATCATGACCAAACATCGAATCTATACAATGAGTTTCGCTAGTGTCTATCCTCATTATGTTACGAAAGCCGAGAAGAAAGGACGCAAGAAATCAGAAGTCGATGAGATCATCTGCTGGTTGACAGGATATAACCAGAAACAGTTGGACACCCAATTAAAAAAACAGACAGACGTTGAAACCTTCTTTGCAGAAGCTCCCAGCCTGAATCCTTCACGGGCCTTGATCAAAGGTGTGGTCTGCGGCGTCCGAGTGGAAGACATCGAAGAGCCAACCATGCGGGAAATTCGCTACTTGGATAAACTGATAGATGAGTTGGCAAAAGGAAAAGTGATGGAGAAGATATTGCGGAAGTAACATTTTGGATTCGCCAAGAGATGACAAAGAATCTTCTCCCGGCTACTCATTTTATAGCCTTGTTCAGCCAACCACCATGCTCAGAGCGGCCTCAGTGCGTACCTTCCATAAGCCACAAACGAGGTTAAGATGGCTAACATGAATGACCAGGTGGCTGGGTTTTCGGCCCCTGGTTGAAGCCCAAAAAATTTAACGTGCAGTCCTGTAACCAGGAGCATCTCCACAGCGAGGCAGGCAGCCGCGATGGGGGTCAGGATAGGCTTCATTTTTAAGAGTCCTGGCAGAATGAGGCCTAGCGCACAGATGATTTCAAATGCTCCAATTGCGTTCCACATCCCATAGGAAAGAGCATTAAGGGAGGGAACGTCCTTTGCAGCCTGTTCGTAATTATTGAATCTCCATATCGAGCCCATGATGCAAAACAGGGCAATGACTCCTTGAAGAATCCATAACAAAATGCTCACCTGATCCCTCCTCGTTATCGGCGCGTGGTCGGCCTGGTTTGTTCATATTCCCGGACACGGTACTATATCATGTTCCCACCTTTTTTTCCTGATGATTCTCGTTCTCCTGGTTACCGAGGTAGGCGCTGGTGAGTGATTGTTTCGCTTTCAATAAATCCTGGGGCGTGCCTTCGAATACGACCTGCCCACCTTTACTGCCGCCTTCGGGACCCATATCGATGATCCAGTCGGCGTTCTTGATAACATGCAGGTTGTGCTCGATGACCACAACCGTGTTACCAGCGTCCACAAGGCGGTCAATGACCTGCATGAGGTGACCGATATCAGACATGTGCAGGCCTGTGGTCGGTTCATCCATGATGTAGATGCTGCCCTTCTTGTGCAGTTCGCTGGCGAGTTTGATGCGTTGACATTCACCGCCCGACAGCGTGCTCAACGGTTGACCGAGCCCCAGATAATTCAGCCCTACATCGCTCATGGCTTGCAGTTTGCGGACGACTTCCTTGGTCTCGAAAAATTCAAGGGCCTGTTGGACATTCATCGCCAGGACATCACTGATGGATTTGCCATTGAGCTTGTAGGCCAGCACGTCATCCTTGAAGCGTCTCCCACCACAGTCTTCACAGGGCGTTTTTGCCTCACTGAGAAAAGCAAGGTCGGTGTAGATCACGCCAAGTCCCTGGCAGGTTTCGCAAGCCCCTTTCGAATTAAAACTAAACAGCGAAGCTTGCACCTTGTTTGCAGCAGCAAAAGCCTTGCGGACGTCGTCCATGATACCCGTGTACGTGGCGGGATTGGAACGGCTCGAAACACCGACCGCCGACTGGTCAATCACAATCGCATCCGGATGTTGCTGTTGGAATACCTCATTGATGAGCGAACTCTTGCCTGAGCCCGCCACACCCGTGACCACAGTCAGCACACCCTTTGGGATATCCACGCTGACATTCTTCAGGTTGTTGACTTTCGCATTCCTGACCGGAAGTTTGCCTGCCGGCGTGCGGAACGAACTCTTCAGGGTGATGGCTTGCTTCATGTGCCTGCCCGTCAACGTGTTCGCCTTGAGCAGATTTTCGTAACTGCCTTCGTAGACGATCTCACCGCCCAGCGGGCCTGCATGGGGACCAACATCAACGATATGGTCTGCTACTTTGATGACATCCGGATCATGTTCCACCACGATAACCGTGTTGCATTTGTCACGTAATTTCAACAACAAATCATTCATGCGATGCACGTCACGTGGATGCAAACCTACGCTCGGCTCATCAAAAATGTAGATCACATCAGTGAGGCTGCTGCCAAGATGTTTGACGATTTTCACACGCTGAGACTCGCCACCTGATAATGTATCGGTCTCGCGGCTGAGGCTAAGATATTCCAGGCCAATATCCACAAGGTGTTGAAGACGCTCCAGGAGAGATTTAACCATCGGCTCGGCGACAGGATCCTTGATCTTTTTTACAACATCCAGCAACTCAGGAATTTCCATACTCGTCAGGTCTGCGATGTTGTAGCCTTCGATCTTGCACTTCAACGTCTCCGGGCTCAATCGAGCTCCCTTGCAAACCGAACATGGACCCATGGTCATAAAGGGCTCCACCGACTTTTGCGTCCGCTCAGACATCGTCTTGATATCACGCTTGATGTACTTGCTCGTAAAGCGGCTAACGATGCCCTCGAAGGTCAGGTTCATATCCTTCGGTCCGACCTTGGTTTTGATCTTCATCGGCTCGCAATACAGCAGCGCATCCATTTCCTTCTTGGAGTATTTGGATATCTTCTTTTTGGGGTCGAACAAACCGGAATTTATGAGCAGGCTCCACCCCCAACTGTCCACGGCGTATTCTGGAAAAAGGATCGCCCCTTCGTTTAAGGACTTGGATGGGTCCAGAAACTTGTCCAGGTCGACATCCAATTTCCGACCCAGGCCGTTGCAGTTGGGGCACATCCCTTTGGGATCGTTGAAGCCAAAAACGCTGGAGGGTCCAACATACGGTTTTCCAATGCGGGAAAACATCAGGCGCAGGATTGTGTTGATGTCGGTGACCGTGCCAACGGTCGAGTGCGAACCGCCACCCATCCGCTTCTGGTCCACGACGATGGACATGCTCAAGTTCTCGATGGCATCCGCGTCGGGCTGGGCATACTTCGGCAGGAAGTTCCGCACAAACATGCTGAAGTTTTCGTTCAGCAGACGCTGTGATTCGCTGGCAATGGTATCGAACACGATGGATGATTTGCCTGAGCCTGATACGCCGGTAAAAATGGTGATCTTGCGTTTGGGGATGCGCAGCGAAACGTTCTTCAGATTGTTTTCACGTGCGCCGCGAATTTCGATGTATTCCTGTGGCATGAATGCTCCTCGGATAGCTCTGCCGACCCTTAAACGCAATGAATGGGCAGGTGACTTCAGCCGTTCCTGCCCTTTTTTGAACATCTACCAAACGAATTCGTTGTGCCTGACTATTATACCAATGTGGCGTAAAAATTGGAGCTAAAATTTGTTAGGGATGTTCCAGGGCGGTTTTGGGGATATTCTGGGCGCAAGTTGGTGCTCGCAGGTCGGGACGGCTTACCTATCCGCCTCAAATACCGAACTCATTAATTCAATTTCCGAAGGCTTAATTCCAACCTTCTTCGCTTGCATTCGCCAACCCTTTCGAACCGCAAGGACATGTTGAATCACATCATCCGCCTCTGTGCGCTCGATCTGGAAATACGGAGCGACTGATCGCGCGCATTCCAGACTCAAAGAGCAATCACCCTCATCAATCGATAAGGTCAAACCAACGCCTCCAAGGACAGGATTGATATCAAAAGCAGGCGATAGATCCCAGCCTCTTCGATCGAAATTATACAGGAACCCATGATTACGAAGATGGTCATCCGTGAACCAGCGAGTGTCTTGATATCGTGCAGTTGACGGCCTTCGGGATCATCTGCAGCCAATCGCGACTTTCGGAAACAGGACGGCTTTTGACTTTCCTTTGTTCACCATTTTGAACAAAATTCCCCTTTTTGTTCAATTTTATGAACAGACAAATATGCTTGTAAAACTTAAAGGATATGCGATTCCCGCATTTCTCTTTTTCCGTGAGATGGATCTCACAGTCAACATCCCATGTCGGCGTGTTGATGTGACCCACAGAATAAACACGGAACTACTTGCGTAAGGCGAGAAGCTAGTCCTGAGACGTGAGTTAGGCCATCAGCGGGAGCTTAAGAACGTGGCCATAATGATCGAATAGCGCTGACAGAGGGTTCGGCTATCGCAAGATCGCCGTGACGCTTGTCCCCACCATGATATAAATCTTTAATTTTCATCACATATTAGCGAATCCAATTTAAATTATATTTTAATGTAATTTAATCCTAAAAATATCAATTAAATTGTATTCTAATATACTTTATTCCTTTCATCCCTTCCGCTATAAAAACAGCTGCAGTATAATTTAATAGCAAACTGGCCGATAAATTACACTACAGCTAATTTTATGGGGCTACCATGCAAATCCAAGTCAACTTCCTGACTGATCAGGAGATGTACCAAAAAATAACGGAAAGTCTCGTCGCCAAGAGACTGGCTTTGAATATCCTGCAGAAAGAATTAGCCGCAAAGGCGGGAATAGCTGTCCCTACTCTTGTCAAATTCGAAGCCGGTCAAGAAGTTAAGGTTCTCACACTCTTCAAAATCATGCGGGCGCTCGGTGAATTTTCCCGACTCAATGCGCTCGTCGCTGAAAATATAGAATCCCCAAAAGCTATCCATGAAAGAAAAGAAAAAGCAGGACGCATCCGACAGCGAGCACGGAAATCATGAACATACAAAGCCTGGAAATTCGCCTCTGGGGTCAGACAGTTGGGCATCTTGCCAAGGTAAAGACAGGCATTGCCTTTGAATTTGAAGATGATTTCAAAGCAAAATCCATAGAAATTTCACCATTCGAAATCCCTCTTGCAACCACGACTATCTATCAATCTCATTTACGAAGCCAAACATTTTCCGGTCTACCAGGCGTCATCGCAGACTGCTTGCCTGACACATACGGGCGTGCTGCAATCCACGCTTTTTACAAAAAACATTTTAATCTTGATTCGCATCAAGTGGGCCCCCTGGAAATTCTCTCCTACATTGGCAATCGATCAATAGGTGCCCTGGAATTTTTCCCGCAAAAAGGTCAGGAGATCCCCGAAGGCGATTACCTGGAAGTCCAGAAACTTATCAGTTCAGCTCGGCTCATCTTGCAAGGAAAAGCTGACACAGTAACTGACCAGATCATCAAGATCTCCTCGTCAGCGGGTGGTCGTCAGGCGAAAGCTTTGATAGATTTCAATCCCCGAACCAAAGAAATAAGAGCGGGCTTCGATGCTCCCATGCCGGGTTTTCTCCCTTGTATCATCAAGCTTGACGGCCTCATGGACGGGGACGAGGCGAACTACTACGGACGCCTCGAATATCTTTACTCTCAATTGGCAAAAGAATCTGGTATTCGAATGCCAGACACCTACCTACTCGACATGGAAAACGAGCAGGGTCCCCTCGCCCATTTTATTATTGAGCGATTTGACCGAAACATAGCCAAGGAAAAAACCCATCACTTCGCAAGCCTTTGCGGGTTGATATTACGAGATTATCGAGAAAAGCATTCGTGTAGCTATGAGGAATATTTCAGAGTTGTATTGGAACTCACAAAATCTCAGGAAGAAGTTCAAGAAGCTTTCCGTCGAGCGCTGTTCAACATTGTTTTCCGAGTTCAAGATGATCACACAAAAAACTTCGCCTTCCTTATGAACCAGAAGGGGGATTGGACTCTTTCGCCAGCCTACGACGTTACCTATGTCTTTGGAGGAATGGCCCTCACTCATCAAATGACTTTCCATGGGAAAGACGACGCTTTTAATCGAAGTGATTTATTGAACGTAGGCAAGGCATTTGGGATTTCCAAAACCAGGGCAAATGAGATGCTGGACATTATTTTGGAACTGGCAAATCAGTTTGAATCACGGGCCATGGAAATAGGACTCGAAGAGGGCTATATAAAAGGAGTGACGAATCGCTTACGCAAAAAAATTTGAACCCGATGGAGTCTGGGCGGGAAGCCGGCGCTGGATCCGGAGGGTCGTGGTATGTTCCGAACTCAGCTGGCACGTGATGGACAGCTGATCCGTGAGAAAAAACACGTCCATGACGAGGTACGTGCAGCCCTGGAATTTAGGCGTTCAAGACCCCAGGTCACCAAATACTTGATTGTCAAAGATTGGGGGTGTCACAAATTTCTTTATGGTGTCTTACAGGACACCAGAAACTTGGCTAATGGTGTTCTATAGAACACCATTAGAGCAGGAATATTAGCGAGTCAGTATTGCATTCAAAATCTGCAGAACCGAGCGAAAACCAGCCTCCATATCACCCTCAATGCCCATATCACTCGCCATCCTCTGATACACCTCAGTCCAAGCAGCGAGTGGCTGCTTCAGCTCGTCGGTTGTAGCATCAAATGATTGATCAATGGATGCGAGTATCTAATAGCCTGGACGCTGATTCCTAGACCAGTTTGCTTGGCGAAATTGTTCAGGGATTTCTTGATGTGCTTTTCTATATTCATGACAATCACTATGTTCACGCATTATGAATATTCAATATTTTGTGAATAAATTGGCACAATATTCTGTAAGTGTTTGATGTAAATAACAAAGCAATTCACGAAACTGGACTGATAAGGTGGACCTAAGGACGACCCATAAACCCTCATGAGACTTCGAACTTCACGACTAGCATGAAAGAAACGGATGGGTACCCCCCCCGCGCCAGCGGGCCCAAAAACAAGTCCATGGGACATCGAAGCGGGCACATATGGTTTTAATTGGATTTTTATTAAGGAGAGCAAGAAAGGAGCATGGCTCACCATCGCCCGGACCACTCGAACAAATTCCTCCGAACCTATAACTAATTATAATTATTGCCTTCTATGGCATCGCCTTAACAAAAAACGAAGCGTTTTTACGGTAGAAGTATCTTGTCGAGGACCATTCGACCAGGGAGCTGTAGGGACTTTTTCCGCAAGAACCACAATCGTCGAGGTTCTGAAGGTCTCACTCTTGTAGACTGCGGATGATCTGTTTCACCGACACGTTGTCGAGCAACGTTCCTTCCAAAGGATCGCTGCCATATTCGGCAAAACTGAGAATGGTCTCCGTACTGGTCGCCGCAAATTCCATCGTTGCTGCGTTCCAAACACCCGCCTTGAGATTGGCGATCTGATTGGTATCGAACAGGGTACCTTCAGGTCGGGTGACCCGGAAAGCCGAGATTCGGGCTTTTTGCAGGAAATAATTGAAACTGAGTTGGTAGCTGGCCCCAACTTCAGTCTTGATGGTTTGAGAGATTTTGAGGTTGGAACCACCAGCCGGCGGGGTGACGCCGACCTGACAGGATCCCGATAAATCCACCCACTGCTGCCCATCAGCTCCAGACTTTCGCTGAATCTCCAGCCGCACAGCGTTGGTGCAGGTCGTATTGTTCCACACCGCATCCCAGCCATTGACCCCATTTGGGGCAAAATGATCCCAGGATTTCGAGCCATCGCTGAAGACTCCATTGCCCACAGCCGGCTGTGAAAAGGTTCCGTTCAGTGCCAAATCTGGCCCAAAGCTGGTTGTTAGGACAGGGGGCTTGACATCATTATTTGAGTTGTTGGTGGGGGAGAAAGCCCCCTTATCGATTTCGCATTGAAACTGACTCTCATCCGCAAATGTCGCAATAGCAATCCATGGAGTCGCAAAGGTTTTCATTGGGAGCAGCCAGTGGGTGATTTCATTCTTGCTGATCACGACGGCTGTGACCGCTACCGGCTGACCTTCCGCCGTGATTGTGGTAAATCGGGTCGCTTCCGGCGATGAAACCTGCTTCGGATTTTTCGCAGCGTCGCCGACAAAGCATTCAGCTATGGCTATAACGCCGTCTCCTTCGCGAATGGATTTCCACTGTTCATCTTCCGTTACGGAGCAATAGAGAAATCCGCCCGCGATGATCGCAGGCTCCTGTGCGATTGAATCAGTCGATTCGTCGTCATCGACGACGAAGTCCGAGGTGTTTGCGCTTTTCGCTTCGCTATCCTCTTTCGACGAGATTTCCTTAACAAACCTTTTTGAACAGCAAACGCTGATCAATCCAAACATGAGCAGCATAATGAAGCGAGTCCTTGAACTCATAAAGGGCGCCCTCTCAGTCGAACTCTTTGGGTCTATAGCTCGATCGGAATATATGCGGTGGTTCTGAAAGGAACTCATTTATAGAATGACATTATTGGGGAATCTGAGCCTATTTATCTATTTCTCTCCGAGACTGGGCCCATGGCTGAACGTCGATAATTCAAGCTATTAAGCAGCATAGATCAAGTTATTGATATTATAAATAAACTTCAGGGAACAAGACCAGCATCAGCGATAATCAGCATTTAAGGCGAGAGGATAAAGACCAAGCAGGTGTATAAGGACGAATGTGCAGCCCAAATTCCAGGACACAAGGATCCACTTTTCCGTCTCAGACCGCAAAGGTGTACTGGTGATGGGAATTCGGGATGGGACTGACGGAAAGTTTCGGGGATTCGGGCATAAAACCTTTATAATGTTTTAGCGCATCGATCCAATAAACTCGGCAGCTCTGTCGATTTCCATGATTACTTGGAACTTCCAGGTCGTCCTCGTTTTACTCCCTTAACGATCATTTCCTCTTCAGACTTCGGCTGCAGTTCTTCCGTCTCTTGATCGAGATCTACTTTGGTCCATTCCATTATTTTATCCTCTCCTTGCATATCATCTGTTCCAGTAAATATCCATTGCAAGCCCCTCGGGATTAGTGCCCACTTACCTTTGGAAGTGCAAAAATTTTTTGACGGATGATTTCCTTTTGCCCTTCAAAATTGTCAGCCAAAGCATTGAATATCTCATCTGGAGTTGCTTTCGTGAACACATAGATTTTATCCAGATTCAACTCGGTCGGAATACTTGCACCCGACATCCAGGCATAAAGAGTTGGCCGACTTACTCCAAGTTCCTTCGCAAGCTTTGAAATGCTTATATTTTTTTCTTTCAAAACCTTGTCAATAAATTTACCGAAAGATTTTCCTTGAGATCCGTCATAAACAAGTTGGAAATTTTCAGTGGGAGGCAATGTCTCGGCTTTAGCAGTTCCCGATGCAGCTTCATCTGCTTGCTTGGAAAGCTGTGCCGATCTCTCATCTTTAAAGAGCACACCTCCGTACTCCCAACCTTTTTCTGTTTTCTTAATTTCCATGCAATCTTCTCCATTCACGCCCAATAGGGTAACGGTGGTCCCACACAATCTGCTGGATCTGCTTCAGTTCACTTGATGTGAGAGGTTTCCCTTCAACATATTCAAAGCTCAAATCAGGAAGAAAAATCCGATACTCCGACTCATTGGTGACTGTCACGTGGCAGTGAACAGGTCGATGATCTCTAGACCAAATATGGATTACAGTTTTTCACGCTTGGTAAACTTGACTCAATTGGCCTTCTCCCATTTCTGGTCAGTCCCATCGACCGAGAGCGAGTTTACAACGCCTTATCGGGTCTGTAAACTTAAAACTTTACATTAATATCTGAATTAATTTTATATAGTTATGCCAAAGAACCATTCGATTCTGAGCCAAAAGAAGGGAAGGCAGCAGATACCAGGAATCTGGTAAAAAAACGGGGGCGCACGTCTCGGTGATTTACTGCCCCCGTCAGCTGCTGGTTTGAAAGGACACTACAATAGCATGCACGCCATTGATTGATCTCAGGTGTAAGGGATGGGGGCAGTTTCTAGGATTCTGGCTATGGATAACCTGGAAGGTTGGAAATGGGGCCTAAATGCAATGGAATCTGGCTAATTTTTCCAGATTTTTTGTCGATATATTCTGAGCCTTTTGTCGGAGGTTCAATGGGCATCGGACAAAGAAGAGAGCAGGTTCATTTTGAAGGTTCTGAACAATGGGACAACTACCCAAGTTTTGCGACTCGACTGGACCACGCATTTTCCCGAGTTAACAGTTTTATATGCGACCACCGGATAATAGTACCTGAGCTATTCTTTTTTTCCACGTCTATATGTTACATCAATAATGCAACAAATTGAAGTGATTATCAAGAAAAGCTGAAATATCCTCACTAGAGGGAGAGGCACTACATATGGAAGGCTGTATGCATATCTCTTGTCCCATCACCTCTTCTATCACGTCGGGACCATGTTCACAGGTGCGCTCGCCAAAGGTACTTACCACGATACCGGCACCATGTGGAAATTTACCCGCGGTTGTGATTCAGTCCCAGAGCGCCTTCTGGGAGTTATTGTTGCCGGAACAGAGGCTTAGAAGTTCTAAAAATCGAGATTGCCGAATGAAATGACGATTAGATAGAAAACCCTTGTCCAAAGATATATCGAGTAAATATCTCGTCAGAGCCCATAGTCCGGCAGAATCTGAAAAAAACGGTGTCTGTCACGACCTTTTCCCGCCCGCGCCAGCGGGCTCAAAAATAAGCCCATGGGACCGCGAAGCGTCCACATATCTCACATATACTCGCTTTCTTGGTGGAGGCTCAATCCACCACAGGAGGACATGTACTTCACTCTCTCATGATTGTCCGGCATAGGGATGAGACGGGGGGCAGGCACACAGCACCACATTATGGGTCACCTCACACTCTGAGTAGGCTTACGCTCTTTCTCGCCCTGCCCAAGCTTCTATTGCCCATCTTTTCTCGCATTATCGTGTAGCCGCAATCTGGGCAAGCAGCGGGCCTCCGGGAACCTAATACCCGGTCTCTTTATCCAAAATTCGGGCAGCAATCTGCATAGCTTGAAATCTGTTAGGAAATACGGTCCTGGTTAGGAAGAAATCATCGAAGATATCGTACCCGTCGACTTCAACACTCAGCCACTTCTTTGGCAAAGCTATTCTGTAGCCTTCGGGCCCTTTATATATCCTGAAAAAGTAGAGTGCTTTCATCCAGCCCGTATTTCCTGGGACGATTTCCATTAAACTCTTAAGCTCTGCCTTAAAAACCGTCAAGACATCAGTGGAAGCGGACTTAAAAAATCGTTTTCAGGGTAAATATTCTCTATCATGGGGTATGCAGCGGTGAAAACAACTAAAATCCGGCACAGGCCTTGAGGGGCAGGTAATTGCGCCTTTATTTTTGAGGAGAATATGGCGGAAAGATCTGCTAAAACGAGTTCCCTGGAACAACGTTATTTTCCCATTTCGCCCTGGATACTTGGTGAAAACACCGTTTCCGAATCGGAAGGAAGAACGATATGAAATTAGGGTTTCTTTACTCAATCGCTTTGACGCTCCCGCTTGTCTGGGCTTGTGGCAGGGATGACAAGGGAGATTCCGGAAACGCCGATTCCAATCGAGGTTTGGCGCTGACGAACTTTGCCGTAAAGTCTTTTGCAGACCTGCCGCTGGAAGACAAGTGCAACGGGATCAAGGACTTCTTTGAGACCTTCCAGAAGAATTATCTGCCTGAAGTTGAAGTATCGTTCGATCCAAACACCTGCAAGCACGCCCAGATCATGAATCGAGCCTCATCGTTTGATATTCGACCGCTCTTCAAGAAAGGCGATCAATCTCTGCAACTGGGCGTTCTGCTTTCATATACGTTCGACAAGACCAAGGAAGCATTTGTCATGCTGAAGCCGGCCTATTTTAGAAACGCTGGCAATGACTGGCCTATATACGAACCTGAAACCTCTGATGATTTTTTCGGTCAGAACTTCTCCGAACTCCGGCAAACGTTTGCTGCATGGCTGGAGCCAGCTCTGAATCAGCCTGTTCTCGTCTACGGTAAAAGCTACAGCGACTTTATCTCAGTTATTGAGAAAGAACTGGGTCAAGGATCAGAAGGCATGACACTCATCCGCCCATCGGTAAAATTCCGAATAGTGCCTGATCCAGCGAAAAAAGGTGAAGGGATCGTGGATTTTCTCGAGGCCGATCTGAGCAGCTACACGGAAACAGACGAATCAGCGATAGTGCATCAGCAGAAGTTACTGGATTGCCTGGACCTCGCTTGCCTGAAATCCAAAAAAATCTCCTATGATATCACCACACACCTGAACCTTTATTCTGAGCCAGCCCCTCATGAGGGAGATCCTACCTGGGGGCATCAGGAATTTTTCAGCATTCCGCTTTTCTTTTTGAGGGGTCAAGTCAGATGACATTCCTGTTGGTCTGCACCAGGTCATAGGGTTCGATGCCCAGGTGGTCGAGGGTCTTGCCGCTCTAAGCTGTGATCGAAGATCGCCATGAGAATCGCGGTATTCAGCACCATAGTAGCCAGAGCAGAAATGTTTCTTTCCATACCGAACACTTGAATACGGCCACAACAAATCCTTCGCCTTGATGAACTGTGGACTATAGCCTTTTAAGTATCAAATTTAACTCTTCATTTTAGTATATTTGAGAGGCATGAAATTGGCAGATATATGGCATGGTCTAACAATATTACGACATGCTAAGACGCGAGCATGGCTTGCAATCAAACATCCGATCAAACATTTTAGCTGCCCCGTTGGGCCATCCTCGCTTGACTCCTTTAACGATCATTTCCTCTTCAAACTTCGGTTGTAGTTCTTCCGCCTCCTTATCGAGATCTTTTTTGGTCCATTCCATATTTTTATTCTCTCCTTGTAAAGGTTCTTCTCCACGGAGTAACAACCTTAAATGAAAGTATTCACTTAACCTATCTCCAAGATTAACGAGTATTTATTCAATGTTTGAAAGCATGATTTCTATCTTTCCAATATACGGTTCGATGTTGTTGTATCCTGCCATTTGTTGGAAGAATAAAGATCTTTCCGATAGCTCGAGCTCCTTCTGAAGAATCCTTTTCAATTCCACAATAGGGCCACGAGAACATAGCTGGTGCAAGTCTCTACCGATCAAAGCAGCTCCTGCCCTTTCGATCGTATAATTCTCCATTTCAACCAAATCCGAATTCTCATCATAAAACCTATCGAAGTTACCAGCTTCAAGATAGTTATCTATGATAGCGTTAATATCCGCTGGATCCTGCGGCCTTTCGTGCGGGCGGTCATTCCAGGCTATAACTTTAAGCATCACCAAGCTTGATAAAGATGCAATTCGGACACTGACGTCAGTGCTCGTCCTGAATTTATGGGCTGTACGGAAGGCATCATCAAAGCCCAGCATGTTCATGATCTTTCCATCCTGAGGCCAAAGTATTTCACTCTTGCCATCCAATATGTCTCCGAATGGCATTATGTCGAATATGGCAGACTTATAGCAGAAGTTATATATCCGAGTCTGCTCTCTGAACCCCTTGGCTATGAGTTGAATCCTTAGCTTCTCATAGGTTGCTCAGCTGCCAACTCTTACAGCCAAATCCGCGTCTCGTGTCGCTCGCGCTGGCCGTATTTTATGATGTTGCATAAGGATGTCCCGTGCAGCGGCACCAACGATGAAAAAGCTATCGCCACATAGCATGCTCAGATTTTCCAAACCTTCAAGGACATCGTTATCAATTATGATGATAGGCTTCTGATCCATATTTCACGCATTTCCCTTGCTGTTTTAAGATCCCTCGGATCATCGCTGTTCATAAGGTCAGCATAGATCAATGGAAGATCGACAATTCCTTTATCCTTTTCCTTCCAATCAAAATTCCAAAATTTTTTTCGAATCTCTATTTTCCCAAGCTTTGAAGGACGAAGACGAAGCTCCTTCACGACTTCATGAGGCTTATCACTGTAGATGATAAAGTTTTCTGGAAGTTCCGATTTCGTAAGGATATCAGCCGCTTTTACGGCGCTCCAAAGACCATTCTTGAGCTTGATGGGATTTGCTCTTAGCTCATGGAATTGTTTGTCGTCATAGGCATCGAAGGTGTATTTTTCAACTCTGGGAAGGATTCTCTTGATATATTCCACAGTCCAAAGTTCAAGGAGCTTACCTGGATCCACCAGACGAATTATCGTTTTGCCATTGACGATATAGTTCGCATCCTGCAATTCCTTCAAATACTTACTGACTGCTGGAGTAGAGATACCAACCTCATCGGCCATGACTCTCTGAGTCCTCTTTGGCGATGGATGCGTCGCTGCAAGGAAATGGATAAACCTTGCCATGGATTCTGAAGATGGGAAGGTGCTTTCCACCGCTTGGGCGGTTACATTACCAGCTGTCTGGCCTAGCCTCACATGATTGGATTTGATGTTGGAGAGAGTGAGAGGAATCGAGAACTCCCCGTCATTGGCTATGAACGGAGTCTTTTTCTCTAATAGTTTGTTTTTCTGCGCTGTCGATAGATCGCCCATTTCGAGCACATTTTCTATTTTGCCTGATTTTGGCCTTTTCTTGCCTTGCTGGTTGTAATTCACCCAATATGGATATTGAGCACTTCCAATTGTGATGACAATAAAGGCGTCAAAGGTTTCATCAATGGATGCAACTATCCAATAGCTTTGGATGCTACAGTCCAAGCCAGTTTGCTTGCTGAATCTATCGAGGGCTTTTTTAATTTGTTTGTCTATGTTCATAAAATCCACACTATTTCTATAATGTGAATTTAACATATTTTGTGAATATTTAGGTATAAATCATATTCAATATCTTGAAATTATTACTTAAAATATTTCTGAATTCAAAGACTGAGACTAAAATGAAGAGGTAAATTTTGCGGATTGATCACAGCTCAACAAGAGTCCGTTGGATTAGGATGCATTTTCCGCCAGCGCCAGCGGGCCCAAAACAAGTCCATGGGACCGCGAAGCGGGCACTATTTTGATTTGGATTTTATATTGGCAAGAAAAAAGGAGCATGGCTCCCTGACACCGGGTTAGGCAGAACCGATTTTCCTCCAATTCAAGCATCTAATTTTATTGAATTTAATGTGTTACCGCTCTATCGCCAGGAGTCTTTCCTCCGGGTGGAATATCAGGAAAAAGGCCGGTCAATCCATGAAATCGCCAGCGAAATTTTTGCCTCCAGATCAACAGTATCTGTAAATATGCGTCGCTTAGGCATATCCCTGCGCGCTGGCGACGAAATTCAAAAAGGCCAACTCGCATTCGGTCAGAGGATCAAAGACGGTCATAGGATCCGTCATAAAAAGGAGAGTGATGTTCTGCGACGCATGAGCGATCTAAGGAAGCAGGGATTTAGCTATCACAAAATCGCTGACATTTTAAACACCCTGGCGATTTCCACGAAGACCAGAAAATCAAAATGGCATGGAACGACCGTCATGAATATGCTGAAATCTGATTCAGCTCCTTAGGCTAGTCTTTTGCCCTATCGACTACAGATTATTTTTTCTTTATTGCTGCTTCTTTCTTGCTGGCTTCTTGGCAGCCTTCTTCTTTGCTGCATTTTTCTTTCCTGACTTTTGCGCCTTATGCTTACGGCCTTTTTGGTGGTTTTTTTTGGCTACCTTGGTCTTCATCGCCTTTTCGGCACTTTTCGGCTTCGTACTCTTGCGCTTCTTCGTTCTGGACGAACCCACTTTGCTTCTAACCACGACTTCTGATAGCCCCCAGTCCATCCCCTCTGAATTAGGCCCCAAATCTACGCCACCACCCACATGCTTGATGGTTATCGAGGGTGGTCCATCAGAATCTCCCCTATGTTGCTCCAAAGAAAATTTGAGAAATCCGTACGGTGATTCTTTGCCAAGACCCAAGACCCCAGAAATTGAGAGAGGTGGATTGTACAGACCGCGACCAAGCCCTGGCGCCAAGACGCGCTTCTCGCCGTTGACCATCCAACACAATTCGAGGCCCTGTTTGTCTAAGTATGTGCGCAATGCATCTTCTCGAAGGAGTAATGAACTTGGGCCTGCTGATAGTGCCGTTGGATCAAAAGCTGTTAATCGTCCTTCATAGTCGGCAAAATCAGCTGCTCGACCGGTCCACGATAGCCCCATATTAATTAATAGATCTTGGCTGGGAAGGTTGAGCTTGTAGCCCTCATTGACCGAGCAATCGAACCCTTTTGACTCTTTTTGATATTCTACTGCGGCATTCTTAATCGACACTGGGCAGTCTTCAAATGGATCGTCGCAACTGCCATCTGAATAAAATCGAAATGCGGGAGCCCATCCGTATTCTCCCAAGAACACTTGGGAATTTGTTGCAACATCGTGCAACCGCCATCCGTCAAACTCGGTTGTTGCAGCCCATTTCATAAAAGCCTGAACATCATCTTTACGGAGGAAAAATCCGACACAGGACACATACAACTCTCGGCGCTCGACATCGTATCGATCCTTGTCTGCGTCAACGCTCTGCTGCCAGCTGAAGCTACAATGTGCATTAATCCACTTGAATTGGTCATCCGGGTTTTCTGCCACCAGCAGACTGCGAAGATCTGGAAAGTCATCAAGGTTGGCAGTCCATGCGGCTGGGTCAGTTGGAAATCCCCAGCTGACGAACCCGCTGGAACTCCACCACGACGATGTATGCGGTCCCCAAGAGGTGCCGCCAACAGTCTCACTAAGTGTGCATGTAGGATCAATGTCGCGGAAATAACCTTGCCAGGGCCCTTCAAACGCCTGCGGTATTTCCCCCTCATACATGTATTGAAAGTGGTCCGATATGAGGGCTAAAATCTCGTGATAAGCAATCCATTGGTACTTTTTTCCAATTCTTTCAGCCTTTGCAGCTTCTCGGCCGTTGGAGCGAACATCGAACCTATCAAAATAACCAAATCGCGCAACAGTCCATCCAAGTTCAAATACTCGATGAAGGATATATCGTTGCATTTGTCTAAGGTCAAATCTGGGTGCCTTCCGACGTGAGTCACCGTCATCAATGGTCTCCTGGATCTGGACGAAGCTCTCCAAATGATTCGGAGTTAGAGCGGATTTGAGTTTTTCAAACTGATGCGTCCTGTTAGCCTCAGCGGCAATCAGATCAGAAGGAAGGTCTTTTTGAAAATCCCCGAAAAGATTGTCTAAATTTTGAGACGATAGAGTATCTTTGTAACCTTCCTGAATTAGCCAATTATCAAAAGAGTCGCCAAGAGCCTTTTGAAAGGCTCTGCAAGCGGCTGTATAGTCTTCCAAGCTTTGCGATTCAGCCGAAGAAAATTCAGACATGAGTTTAGCCTGCAGATCTTCTGGCGATTCAACACGCTGCCATGGTGGATCACTGAGCTTAAGAGACAACCAATGCCTTGAGTCAGTGGACGAGTTTGTTCCTATCACATAGCGAGCAAAGTCTCCGTTCATCACTGAACTCGATATAATATTGCGAGACCATTCCAGGCCTCCTCCATCGTGCGAACCTCGGGACCAGTCCTCTAAAAAGGGCTTAATTTCATGGTCGCTCGGAATCGCAGGCCATTGACTCTGATAGGGCGGCCGTATTCGAGTTATATCAAATTCGACTTTGATGCCCACGAAGATTGCCTTCTCAATAACTCCACGTGCATAGTCTCGTGATAGGACATGGGCTGGAGGGGTATCGGCAAAAAATAGTGAAAATACTGAACTCGCAAGCTCGCCAAGCTCCTCTTGATTGTTGGAGGCAGTGGCTACACCATATGCCACTGCAAGGACTCGCTCCACTATGTAAGGATCATCAACATCTGCGAACGATTCGACTAGCCTCTGCACCCCCGAAACGTGACCTGACAGTAGTGCCAGCAGCGCTTTTGTTGCCCGATCACGAAGGTATCTGTTCGATGTAGAAAGCATCCACGCCAACGTTGTCGCGCAAAGGTCCAGGGTCCTGTCGTCGAATTCTCCATTGGTTTGAACCATAGACGCCCAGTCCACAAGCCTGTCGACTGGACCATGAGTATTCCAAGCTTTGTGAAGATATATGCTCCAACAGGCATCGCGATCCGCCATTGAGTACCCACGCAATTGGGCGCCTAGGTAATTGGCATTGAAAGGATGATCAGGGAGAGTAGCGATAGTAATCAGCGTAGCGAAGGTTTCGTCCCGGCCATGTTCTGAATGCACAAGCCAATCCATGATTTTATGAGCTTCCGCAGAGAATGCGGAATAATCTCTCCAGATGATGCTCTGGAGAAATGCGTCTCTTATGCCCGGACGGTTCCTTAGCTCAGGATTGATCGTGATAAGCTCTTGGCCCGTATGCTCAGCTACCTGAATTAGGAGAGCCTCAAGGAGACCAGAAGCCACATATTGGGCATTGTTATTTAAAAATGGCAAAGCGCCGTCAGCGGAAAACGCAGCGGCTGGATCTGCGTTATCAAGATGCTTATCGAGCAGTGCAGAGGCTATCAGATGATCAGAGAAGCGCTCATAGCCGATAAACACGATCTCGATGCGATCGGTTCCTCGGGTTTGACTAATATCCTCAACGAGCAGGCCCTCGACGACCAGACCTCGGTATAGCGACCGTTCATATTCACGATCTGGAAGTATGCTGTTCACGGTTCGCGCGGCCACTTCCAACGACAACCAGTTGGTTTTGGCGTCGACCAGCGAGAGAGCAAAAGCTTCGAGAGCTCGCCTTACCAACGGAAATCGTTGATCAAAGCCAAGTGCCCCGGCCAATCGCGCATTGATTGTAGAAAGATAAAGATCGAACACGGCAGATATTCCATGAAATCCGCGTGGTAGGCGTCGTTCTCCCTTGGCATTAAGGCCAACGCATAGAGTTTTTAGAAACAGGGGGTTACGAAACTCTGGGGCAAGAAGCGGGGTAGAAGGAAGCTCCAGTCCATAGTGAAGGAAAAAAGTGCGTGTGGCGTCGTACTCATTGTCAAAGAAACCCTGATGCGTTACGACAAGCGCTTTTTTCGAAATGTCATCTGGAACCACAGACTCTTGATAGGAAGAGCGAACCGAAATAACTGTTCCAATCCACTGCGATCGTTCTAACGGTGCAAGAAAGGCTGAAAGATGGTTTGGCCATACAAGTCTACCTGCGCCTTCATTAATTGCATCTATAAAGAGAAGCGCGCGTGAATTTGCGGCTTGAGCAGACGCCTCAATTGCACCCACAAATTCCTCTGTCGACAAATTTGCCAAATCGATTTGCTGAAGTGCCTGTACCCAAGGTGAATCAGTGCCGATGAATCGTTGGCCAAGTAGGATGATCGTCGGTTTCCCATCCTTGAGGCGTCGACTTCCAACATCGCACAACAGGTGGGTTTTGCCCGTACCCGCGTCTCCTCGTATAAGCATAATTTTGCTAGTCGCAACTTTTTCAGCGCGATCCAGAGTTTCCTTGGCGTCCTTGAGGTCGGCGCTCAGGTTGTAAAGTGAGAAAAGCATGCTTTTATAATGGTTTTCCCTTCGAGTGCTCTTCAATGTGCTGTCTTCTGGTGTTTCCTTCGCAGAATCATTTTCGAAGGAATTCGAAAGATCCTGTAAAAGTTCTTCGAGGGTACTGTTTATGGCATCAGCGGCCGCTATGTGTTGCGCAATTATAGCGAATGGCAAATCTCCCATAGGGCTTGGTTCTATGCCGGCTAAGCCCTCTAGAGTTGCGCGAATATGAGATTCGAGAGTTGTCAGATGGCTTTGAATTTCTTGGCCTAGGATGCCGGATACTTTGTTGCTTATAAATGTTCGGAAGTTCTTGCGAATGCTGATGGCAAGACTCTTGATGCCATTAAAGAAGTTCTCGCTTCTTCCAAAAGCTTCGAATTCGCCGGCGATTGGTAGGTCAACATTGATTTCCGGAGTGTAGCGGGGGCCAACAGTTCGAATGGCCTCATCCAATCGTTTGGAAAACCAAGCACCATCAAAGCTACGAACACCAAACCAAAATTGGACGCGTCCCGCGTGCTTGGGATCAGTCAAACGCTCCAACATTTCGTGGCTACCCCAATAAACAAATTGAACCGTCATGCCACGATCTGCAGCCCACTGCGACCATTTCACGACATGTTCATCCCATCTATCTTTGGCAGATTTTCGCCCCTTTATTCGGCCATCAGGCAAGTCCCAGGGCACACAAACGTGATAGCGCACAAGCCGAGGGTGTTTTTCCAGCGCTCTAGAAATCGATTCATCGATCTGCGACCACTGACTATCGTCGATAGAATCGAAATATTTTGATTGCCAGGCCCACTCTGATCCATCACCTAATATGGAGTAACATTCGACCCCAGCATCTGGAGTTCCTTTCCTTACAAATGTGGAACCCGCGGAACATTCAGCCCGAGCTAATTGGGCACAGATTTCTTCGAATCCTTTGTCTCGACCACCATTTAGCGGGCGAATCGAATTCCAATCTAGTTGGATTGCTGTCATTTCTTTCCCTTTGATACGGGCCGCGGAATAATTCAAGTCACCAAGCACCAGGAATATATCGAATCCATTCACCGCAACAACGCCGTACATAATATTTTAATTTGCACCAACAATATTTCTGCCCCTATGATGACGCAAACATCTCGACTGGTCTAGCAAGAGGCACTGAAGGTAGGGCAGGCTTAAAGCCGGCGCAGAATAAGCGTTAAGCTCAATTTGGCAGATTCTACTTACTTTTCGTCGACGGCATTGCTCCAGATTTGGAGCCAGCAGAGTTCGAGAGATATTATCGAATCGGTGCCCAATTTGAGAATCTTTCCGGAACGAGAGAGGAAGTAAATCTTAGCGACGTTGCCGTGATGAAGATATGGTGTGGCGCGTACTTTCTTCGCAAACTCCGGGAAGAATTTGAAAAAATGATATCGACGAAACAAAACGAATCGCCCGAAAGCAACCAAGCGAAACGATGAGTTGTAAAAGCTACGACTATTCATTACCTTTTTTCTTGGATCTCATCTTAGCATCTCGCGCAAGATGGAAATCTTTTAATCCATTCAATATGAATCCTTTAATTATGCTTTGACGCGTAGACCCAACAAACTCAGCAACCTCGTCAAGTTCCAAAATGACTTCAATCGATAGATCCAGATTGGTCTTCACGGCTTTAGAGTTGGCGGGTCGCCCGCGCTTTACTCCTTTAACAATCATTTCTTCTTCAGATTTTGGTTGTAATTCTTCCGTCTCTTTATCGAGATCTTTTTTAGTCCACTCCATTATTTTGTTCTCTCCATGTATATCTTCTTTTCTACGGGGCTCGCGTCCCAGTAAGTAACGAGTCTCGTAAACGAGCTAAAATCATCGTCAATGACTTCATAGACAAGGGTTATCACCCTTCGTCGAACTTTTCCAATCACGCGTGTTTGCTCGGGATATCGTGCATGAACGTATTCCACATATTCGCCTTCAAATAACTGCTCAGCAACTTCGATCAGTGAAAAACCTCGTGTTAGCTTAAGCAGCTCGGACTTTTCATCTTCCCAATGGAACCCATCCATGTTCCCCATTCCGTGATCTCCTCATCGGAAAAATCATAGAAAATATGATTTTAATCACAGTAAAAATCCACAAATATTGAATAAATATCTAATTTTATTAAGTTAAATTTTTGGGATTCTGAAGTGGGCGAGCAAGGGAATGAGGATTTTCCAGCCTGCGATAGCGGGCTCAAAAACAAGTCCATGGGACCGCGAAGCGGGCACATATCTATTCTGGTTTTAGTTTGGATTTTATATTGGGCAAGAAAAAAGGAGCATGGCTCCTCAGGACGGGCTCGAACCGCCGACCAGGTGATTAACAGTCACCTGCTCTACCAACTGAGCTACTGAGGAACTTGCCAAGGCTTATGTAACTACACGCGTTGCTTCGGGCTGTCAAGACTCGAAGCGTGGAAAGTAGAGAACGATTCAGACCTGTTCCCGTTTCAGCGCCTTCGAGACGGCGTGGGCCATGCTCTCCAGTTCGAATGGCTTGGTGATGTAGTCATCGCAGCCGGCTTCAAAGCCGCGCTCCACGTCCTCCTTGCTGCGGCGGCCGGAGCAAAGGATCAGGGGTACGAGGCGCAGGACCGGATGACGTTTCAGCATCGTACAAAGTTCGATGCCATCCACCCAGGGCAGGTTGATGTCCAATAGGATCAGATCCAGCTGGGTATGCTCCAGGACCTTGGACAGGGCCATGGCATCTTCAGCCAAAATGACTTTATAACCCTCATTTTCCAGGATCCGCTTCATGGCATTCCGCATGATCTCTTCATCGTCGACGACGAGGATCGTGGGAGCCTGCAGCTCCTTGCGCAGATTCCGGAAGTCATTCAGATCCACGACCTGCTCGCGGACCATGCGTTTACGCTGAATCGCTTCGATCTGGCGTCGTAGCGAGGATTCATTCTTTGAACCAAAACGTGGACCGCTCATGCGTTTCTCACTCCATCCCTTCCTGGGCGATGCCTGGCTGCATCAACACAACCGCACCGGTAAGACATCCTTTCTCCCTTCTCGACATTCTGTTATGAAACCTGAGCGGCAGGTATGACTCTGCCCTTTGGTATTCCTAGCAAATGACAGGGAGAAGCGTCCCGTATGTCCACGCCTTACCAGATTGCGCCGCTCAGTGTCAGCTGGGCCATGCCTGATCCGCCCATGCCGGCCCAGGAATATTTCAAATGGCCGGATATCGCCCTGGGCGCGACAACTCCGCTCGAACAAAAACTCGGCTGGCCGGGCGGCACCCTGCGCGTCCTGGACGAAGCCTTCCAGCGGCAGCTCACCCGAAAGTACGGCTGGGAAATATCTTCCAAGTCCCGCCAGGCTCCGTTTCACATGGCGGCCCGGGTCTTCCGTCGCGGCGTGGCCATGAAGGATCAAAAAGCGGAGCAGAAGGCGGGTCAGTACCGCATCCGTTTTATCAAGGCTCTCAATTGGAATGATCTTCTGCCCCACACCCAGCTTTGCATCATCGATCAGGCCGTGGCCGAGGCCCATGACATCCAAGCCCGTCCGAATCGGATTTTCATGCGCCTGGATGAACAGAGCAAAACCCTCGAAAGCGTGGCCGAGCTGCGGGTTCTCGCCAAAAAAACCGGCCTGCACACACCGTGGACCATCGTCGGCGGCGGCATCCTCGCGGACACGGCGGCCTTTGCCGCGGCTCTGGACGGGCAAAGTTTTCGGCTGGTTCCCACGACCCTTTTGTCCATGGTGGACGCCTGCATTGGTGGAAAAACCGGCGTAAACTTTTCTCCCTACGGAAAAAACCAGCTGGGTCTTTTTGCATTTCCCCAGGAGGTTCTCATCGCCCTCGACTGGCTGACGACCCTGCCGCCGCGCGAATACCTCGCCGGTCTCGCCGAAGGCTGGAAACATGCGGTGCTGCGTGGGGATCCCGCCCTCGCGGAAAAGGTCGCTCAACTCGATCGAAGGACCCAGGATCTTCACCTTTATCTGCGGGATCTGGTGGCCGTGAAAGCCGAGATCGTGGCCCAGGATCCGACCGAACAGGGACTGCGTGCGGCCTTGAACCTCGGTCACACCCTGGCGCATGCGATCGAACGCATCAGCCAGGATAAAAATCCGGCGGATTCCATCCTGCATGGGGAGGCGGTTGGCATCGGTCTTTTATTCTGTATCGATATGAGTCATACGCTCGGGCATCTGAACGATGAAGCCTGGCAGGCCATGACCCGGCAGTTGAAGGAGTCCCGCATCGTGCCCTCCCCTGCTGATCTGCAGCGTTTTCTGGCCACCGATGATCTTTTAAATCCAGGACTGATGCAGGAACTACTCGTCGGCATCAAGCAGGACAAGAAAAATATGGAGAGTCATGCGAGCGAATGGGTTCTTCTGAAGGACTGGGGCAAACCCCTGCAGGACAGGGGACGTTACACGATAACAGTAAGCGATGACGACTGGCGCCGCTGCTATCAAAGTTTCATAAAAAACTGGGCGCAATAAAATACCTGCCGGCTCTTCACCGGCAGGCGTTGGAAATAGCTCTTTGGAAAATGATCAGACCAACTGTTTCTCAACCGTTCTCAGTTCTTCTTCCAATCCAGTGACCAACTGTGCGACGCCGACGAAATCACCGATGCGCGCGAGGGCCTGCATTTCGATGGCTCGGGTCAGCATGCGAACGGCACCGATTTTCAGCGCATTCTGGGTCAGGGCCTGGGCACATTGATCAAGCCCTCTTTGGTCTCTTTGCAAAACCAAATGCTGCGCTAATCGCAAATCGTAGCCGATCTTTTGCACATTCGTGGATAGCAAATCAGCAAAACTCTGGTTGCCACCAGCGTCCTGCAGACTTCGCAGCATTTCCAAAAGGCTCGTATCCACAGCATCCGCGGGCCCCTCTTCCTGAGCCACTTTCACTTCCCCTTGCCGGACAACTTTGGATTTCCTGGCATTAAGATCCATAGTACCCCCTTGGTTCACTGGTCTGCCCCGATCAAGACGTCCTGTCAGCCTAATTTCGAATATGATTCGTCAAGAATCCCTGATCGCTAAGGATCAGTTGTATCACAGGTGAGGAGTGGGGGCCAAGATCATGCCGGAGGAAAAAACAAGATGGGAAAATGAACTCCAGGGGTATCTCGCAGGGGTAACAGCACATGGAGCAGCAGGAGTACAACGGGAACGCCACAGCATTTTTGAGAACATCCCCCATCTTCACTAATCTGTAAAGCAAACCGTGTTCCAGGTTGCGGGGATTCTGAAATTTCCGTATAAATCAATCATTCCCAAGCATTATGAAGTCTTACGCGGACTCGGGAAAAATCCCAGTGTCAGAATCCTGACAGTCGTTTACATCGCGCCTGCATAGTTCGTTAAAACATAGCGGAATGAGCCAACAACTGTCAGCCTCTCCTTTTTCATGCCCACCGGAAGTGGAGTAAAAGGAGCCGCCAGGCGAATCGCCTCCACCACGGCATCGTCCAGAATACGGTGACCGGAACCATCAATCACTTTCACGCGTGCGACGGTTCCATCTTTCAAAATGGTGAATTCAACTTTGACTTCACCCTGCAGTCCCCGCTGGACAGCCTCCGAAGGATAGGTCCAAACCAGTTCGAAGGCTTTGCGAAGCGATGTAAAATACGCCAGATAACGGAAGTTGCTCGTATTAAGATCGACTCTTTCACCCACCTCGACATTATCATCAACATAATCCTGATAACCGGCCGCCACCTGCTTGCGCATTTCCTCGGCCTGCGGCATGAGCGACTCATAAACGTTGCGTGGCTTGCGATCAGGCTTTGCCACGCTTACGCTGCCGTTCGGCGATAGAAGCAGTTCGGTTTTCTTTTTTGGTGCCAGACGCTCAGGCGTCACGGTCATCTTTTGAGGATGCAAAGGTTGGGCCTGTTGCACAGTCTTTGACTGCTCCTTCACCGACTTCGTGTCGGAGCCTGCCGCGCCAGCGTCCGCAGCTTTCGGGCGTGGGGTGAGATTGGAAACGCGCGTCTCCTTGTCTGTCTTATGATCCTGAGCACCCTCGAAACGCGAATCCTTGGGAGCCTCCGTCGGCGCCATCGGCGTTTCCACGATTCTTTTCTGTTTTTGCTGGTCGTTCTCGTCTTTTTCCTTCAACTTCGGCTTCTGTGTGATTTTCACCGTCACTTTTGAAGGTTCGCGTTTGGTACGCGGATGAGGCATAGAGGCCCGATGCGGCAGCTTGTCCAAATTGATCAATGAGATCAAATGGATAAGCGCAGAGAAGAGGATCGTCACAACCAGCCAGAACCAGCCCTGGCGTGGCAGGCCGAAGAACAGTCCCTCTTTTTGGCTTTCCCTTTTCATGTCCGGCCCTTATCAACTGTTCGTGGCCATGGCCCCTAAAAAGCTTGTCAAATACTGAATTCAACACCTAAAACTATTCATCAGTTAGCCCAGGGTTGACCCAGCTTCTCTGACCTTATGTTAGTTTATCGGTAAAAGTTCAAGCACTTGAAGGGCCAGGCATGCGATTAAGCAAAAAAATCTGCAACATTCTTCAGCTATTGATTATTTCAGCCCTCTTCTCCACCGCTTGCGTCGAAAAAGAAGTGGACCCCAACGACCCTGCCGCTGCGTTTGTGCGCGCGCGTGAATCGTACGATGATGAGATGTACGAGATCGCCATCCAAAAACTGGGTGAATTCAAATCACGCTTTCCGTATTCCAAGCACGCCCCCGAGGCGGAATTGATGATGGCTGATGCCCACTATCAGTTGGGCCATTACAGTGAAGCCGCGAGTGCTTACGAACAATTCACGAGGTTGCACCCCCGCCATGAAAAGGCTGATTTTGCCCAGTTTCGTGTCGGCGAATCGTATTGGGCGGAAGCCCCTGATTCCATCGATCGTGAACAGGACTACACCATCAAAGCCATCGCGGAATGGGACAAACTGGTGAAGAACTATCCCCAAAGTTCCTACCTCAGCGAGGCCAAGGACCTTCTGCGGCAAGGCCGCCGTCGTGTGGCGGAACATTCCGAATTCATCGCCCGCTTCTATTGCAAACAGGAGATCTATCACGCCTGCGCTTACCGCTATCTGCAGCTGGCGGAGCAGTACCCGCAGTTTAAGGATCTCACCAAGACCGCCTATGGCAAGGCCGCTCTTGCGTTTGAAGAAATGTCCAAAATCAAATCAAAAGACGAACAAAGTGATGCCAATATTTATTTCAAATCGATGTCATCCAATGATCTGAAACAGAAGGCGGATGAACTGAAAAAGAAAGCGGAGAGCATCGCTCTTTAAAACCTCAAGTCCCCCCCAACTCCTGTCGAGAAGTAAGAATGCCGGGAGGGGACCGCCGCATGAATATTCGTCATTGGACAGTTTACCTTGTCTGCTGCCTTGCGGCAGCATGTCAGACAGCACAGGATCAAGAGAAAGCCACTGCAGACCTTGCGGTTCCGGAGCCGAAAAAGGCCACGGAAACGCTGACTGAAGCTGGTGTTGAAGTGATGGATGACACATCCTACGATAGACGCTTTTGCCAGGATGATATCTACAGTCTTTATATAAAAGAAAGCTATCTCGATCAATCCAGTTATCAACCTTCAAAAAAAGATAAAAATGCCCGGCGCCTGAAGCAGGAAGCCAATCTGGAAGCCTATAAAAAGCTGAACCAGCACCTGCCGCTTTTCTTCGGCGACATGCCGGTGGAAGCCACCCCGCGCGTTTATGCCTGGATTCAGTATTTCACCGGTCGCGGGCGCATGGAGTTTTTGCAGTGGCTGGTGCGCAGTGAATCCTTCCGCCCGCTGGTCGTGCCTGTACTGGAAAAGGAAGGCCTGCCGCCGGAACTCTTTTTCCTGGCCATGATTGAATCCGGATTCAACAACACCGCCTTCAGTCGCTCGGCGGCGTCAGGAACCTGGCAGTTCATGAAGCTGACCGCGAAGCATTATGGTTTGCAGATCAATTACTGGGTGGACGAGCGCCGGGATCCGGTGAAATCCACGATTGCAGCCGCCCGTTATCTGAAAGACCTGCATAAGCAGATGCGCAACTGGTATCTGGCTGTCGCGGCCTACAACGCCGGGCCTGGCAAGGTCATGCGAGCGATGCAAGCCACGAAGAGCCGCGATTACTGGACACTCAGCAAATCACCTTACCTTTTGCCCGAAACCAAGAACTATGTCCCCAAGCTTCTGGCTGCGCTCATTATCGCGAGCCATCCGGAAAACTATGGTTTTTACGTGTCGCATGACATTCGCAACACAACACCGCTGTCCACCATCACCGTGGAACATCCCTATAGGCTCACGGAAATCGCGGAAAAACTGCAAATTCCAGCCCGCGCGCTCCAGCGCTGGAACCCCGAGATCATACGGGGCATCACACCACCGCCACGACGCCAAAAGCCGGTCCCTTATCAGCTGCGCCTGCCCAAACCGCTGACCGAGCAGTTTGCGTCGATCCAGGGTGACCTGCAGCAGCTGACCATTCAGGATGTCCAGCTTCATCGCATTCAGAAAGGCGAAACCCTCGACAACATAGCGAAGCGCTATCGCATCAGCGTCAAGGATCTCATGCACATGAATCCAGACCTGAAACCTCAGCGCCTGAGGCCGGGACGTACGATCGCCGTACCCATCCCTGCGATCATGACGGGAATGTTGTGAGCCCCTTCCACACGCCTTGAAAAAGGCAGGACGAGCCCAAATTTCATGCGTATAACGGTGGAGCATCCAACCCATGTTGTGAGGACTCCATGCGCGAAAACCCTTTTGTCAAACCAAGGCTGTTTTGCCCGGGGCCAACCCCGGTCCCTTTGGAAATCAGCACAGCCGGCCTGCAAACCAACGTTTATCACCGCACGGATGCCTTTCGGCAGATCGTTCTCGACTGCCGGCGCCTGCTGCAGCCCTTCTTTGGCAGCGCCGAGGCGCCTCTGATTCTCAGCAGTTCCGGCACCGGAGCGCTGGAAGCCGCACTCGTCAACCTCACCGACGTGGGCGACAAAATCCTGGTCATCAATGGTGGCAAGTTCGGTGAACGCTGGGAAAAACTGGGCCAGGCTTATCAATGCAAGGTGATCCGTTACACGATCCCCTGGGGCACAGCGCCCGACGCCGCGGTTGTGAAAAAACATCTCCAGGACAACCCCGACTGCAAAGCTGTTTTTTTCCAGGGCAATGAAACCTCCACCGGGGTGGCCTATCCGGTCAAGGAACTGGCGGCCGCGATTCGTTCCGTTTCGGATGCGTTGATTGTAGTCGATGCGGTGTCGTCGTTAGTAGCTCAACTTATTGAGATGGATAACTGGGACCTGGATGCTGTGGTTGCCGGGAGTCAAAAGGGCTTCGGCATTCCACCCGGACTCAGTTTTGTCAGCCTCTCAAAACGCGCCTGGACCCAGCTTTCCAAGCGACCGAAATTTTACTTTGATCTGGCCAAGGAAAAATCCGGGCAGGACAAAGGCGAAACGGCCTGGACTCCCGCCACGACTTTGATTTTTTCTCTGAAGGCCGCCCTTGAGACTCTGAGCGCTCTTGGACCCAAGGGTTGTGATGAATATCATGCGCGTATGGCCAAAGCCTGCCGCAATGCTGCTGAGGCGATAGGACTGCCTCTGCTCGCCCAAAGTCATCCGTCTCAAGCGCTCACGGCTGTGCGCCTGCCCGATTCCATGGATGGCTCCGCGCTGGTGAAAACCTGTCGTGACAGATACGGTGCGATATTTGCGGGCGGTCAGGATCAATTAAAAGGCAAAATTATTCGCATAGCTCACCTGGGTCTGGTCGATCATCTCGACCTGATCGGAGCGATTGCCGCGCTTGAAATGGGCTTACATAATCTGGGTTACAGCCATGCGCTCGGCTCTGGAACTGCTGCGGCGATGCGGACACTCGCGTAAGGTCTTAAACCATGCAATCTGCAGGACCCCTGGACGAGCAGTTGCCAAGGCCAGGACTGCCTGCTACAGTCATTTTTTCGACAAACCCTAGAAGATTAGGCAGATCGAGGTTTTTCTATGAAAATTTTGGTTTTTCTGAAAAAGACACCTGATACCGAGACCAAGATTCAGCTCACCAGCAACAACGCTGCTATCGACAACAGCGATGTGAAATTCATCATCAACCCTTATGATGAATACGCCATCGAAGAGGCGATCCAGATCAAGGAAAAGAACGCCGGCACGGAAGTGGTGATCGCCAGTTTCGGTGAAGAGAGCGTTCGTGAGTTGATCATCAAAGGACTCGCGATGGGCGGTGACCGTGGCCTTCTCATTAGCAACGAAGGTCTGCAGGACGCTGATTCTCTGACGGTCGCAAAAATTCTGGCCGCCGCTGTGAAGAAGGAGAATCCTGATCTGGTTCTCGTCGGCAAGCAGGCCATCGACGACGACAACATGCACGTGGGTCCCATGGTGGCCGAACTCCTGGGCTGGCCCCATGTGAATGTCGTGAACAAGCTGACGCTCGACGGCAAAAACGCCACGGCTGAGCGTGAAGCGGAAGGCGGTCTTGTGGAAGTTTACAAGTTCCCCCTGCCTGCTGTGATCGGCGCCAACAAATCCTTGAACACACCTCGCTACGCGGCTCTTCCCGGCATCATGAAAGCCAAGAAAAAGCCTTTCGACGTGAAGAAGCCTGCTGACCTTGGGCTGGACAACGCCCAGCTGCAAGGCAAAGTCAAAGTCGCGATCAAATCGTATCAGTACCCACCGCAGAAGGCAGCTGGTCAAGTCTTCAAGGGCGAACCCGTTGAAGCCATGGTCGCAAAAGTTGTCAAATTGCTGCGCGAAGAAGCGAAAGTGCTGTAAGGAGAAGCCACATGAAAATTTTGGTTTTCGTTGAACAACGTGACAATAAACTGAAAAAAAGCGCCTTTGAAGCTCTGGCTGCGGCGCGTAAACTGGCTGGTTCGGCTTCCCAGGTCGCCGCCCTGCTCGTCGGCGGCAGCGTCGAAGGTCTCGCCGGTGAATTGAAAAACTACGGCGCTGACACCGTTTACGTTGTCAACAACGCAGCTTTTGACAAGTACAATGTGATGGCTTACGCAGCGGCCGCTGAGCAGGCGATCAAGACTTTCGCTCCCAAACTGGTGCTCGGCATTGCCAGCCCCATGGGCCGCGATATCTTCCCCCGTCTGGCCGCCCGCTTTGATGCCGGTCTCGCCACGGACCTGATCGAAATCAAAGCCAACGGCGATTTCATCACCGGTCTGAAGCCCATGTATTCCGGTAAAGTGTTTGCCGAGCTGGCTCTGCAAAACACCGAACTGCAATTCGCCACCCTGCGCCCCAACGTCTTTAAAGGCGAAACCAGCGGCGACGGCGCAGCCAACGTCAGCAAGCTCGATGTGGCGGCTCCCGCCTCTCCGCTGCAGACTGTGGAAATTCGCAAGGGCAAGAGCGAAAAAGTCGACCTGACCGAAGCGACTCTGATCATCTCGGGTGGTCGCGCGCTGGGTTCGGCCGATGCGTTCAAGATTCTTCACGAAGCGGCTGATGTGATCGGCGCCACGGTTGGTGCCTCGCGCGCGGCTGTGGATGCCGGTTATGCCGCTCACGATATGCAGGTGGGTCAGACAGGTAAAACAGTCAACCCAACCCTTTATATCGCCGCCGGTATCAGCGGTTCGATCCAGCACATGGCGGGCATGCGCTCGTCGAAAGTGATCGTAGCGATCAACACCGATCCCGAAGCGCCGATCTTCAAGATCGCCAACTACGGTATCATCGGTGACCTGTTCCAGGTTGTGCCGGCCATGACCAAGGCTTTTAAGGAACTGAAGGGTTAATCCCTCCGTTAAGTCGGTAACAGTCCGTTAAAAAAGAAGGCTCGGTGAACACCGAGCCTTTTCTTTTCTACGCCTCACCATCAAACAGTTCCCGCCAGTCTTCCCCCTGCAGGACCGTCTGCGGCGGCCCCTGATAGTGCAAGCGGCCTCGCCTTAGCACAATCAATTCATCGGCGATTTTCAAAGCTGACAGACGATGCGCCACCATCAAAATCGTGGAACCACCATGCACCATGGCTTTCAGAACGGAAAATATCAGGCCTTCCGTTTCCGGATCCAGGGCTGACGTTCCTTCATCGATAATAATCAAAGGAAAGCGATGATAGAAAAGCCGGGCCAGCTGCAGTCTTTGGGCCTGCCCTCCCGAAACCGTCAGAGCCCCATCGCCCACCTCGGTGTTCCAGCCCGCGGGCAGTTGCTCCACAAACTGCAGCATGCGCACTTCCTGGAGGGCCTGCTTCAATCGCACCTCATCCATGTGCTTATCGGGATAGGTAATGTTCGCGACGATCGTGGCCGGCATCAATTGAATCGTTTGCGGCAGATAACCGATATCCTCGGGTCCGTTGACGCCATAGAGCAAGGTCCCCTGGGGCGCGCGCCAAAGACCCAAAATCAATTTCAGGAGTGTGCTCTTACCCGAACCGGAGGGACCGGCAATCGCATAGATGCGGCCGCGCTTGAAATCCAGGGAAAGGTCAGCCAGCGCCGGTTCCGTTGTGCCGGGATAACGATAGGTCAGTTGGTTCAGAATCAAGGGATCCGTGGAATCCCCAGCAAAACGCGTCTGCCAGGTCGGGCTTGCCCCCTCCTTCATGGACTTCATCGTCGATTCAAGCCGGTGCAGCGCCGCCTCGCCTTCCTTATTGCTATTGAAATAGCGGCCCAGTTTGGAGGCCGATTGCGAAAGGATCCCGAGGAGGGAGAAAAAGGACATCAGAATGCTGCTGTTGAGATCACCGCGATCGATTTCCTTGATGCCGTAGCCCATGACCACCATCATCGCGGCCACGGCCACCACTTCCAGAAGCGGCGAGGTCCTGGCCTTGACACGGGCGGCCTGCACAAAGTTGCGAAAGAGCGACTTCGAAAGCTGCTCCATATGCTCGACTTCGCTCGTTTCCGTTCGGAATTGCTTGATCGTTTCGAGGCCGGACAAACGCTGCTGCAGCCATTCGGAAAGCTGGCTGACGTTGCTCAGAACTTTTTGCGAGCGCTTGCGCAGTTTCTTGCCGAGTTTGGAAAGGAGAACACCGGCCGGACCCAGGCCCAGGAGAAAAAAGGCCGCGAGCGTGGGTTCCAGCATGAACAGTGTCACGAGATAAAGGAGGCATTGGATCAATTCCCGCGGAAAACCCCCGAAGAAATGCACGAGGTATTCGCGCACCATGCGGATATCGGTTCCAATGTTGGCGGCCAGTTCTGCATCGATCCGCGACATGGAATCCCGCCGGGCCTCGGGATGCAGATCCAAAAAGGATTCCACCAGATCCTGGCGCATTTCCCGGGCCACGAGCTCACTGCTGCGCTCCCAAAGAAACCATTGAATGAGGGTCAGGAGCGCCCGTACTGCGGCGGCGCCCGCGATCAGAAAAGGCAGAACAGTCCAAAGCTCCTGAGCGGGAATTCCATCCCGCTGCAGAACCCAGGACACGATGGAACCCAGCCGTTCGTTGAACAGCTGGTCCATGGTAATGATTGCATCGCTTTTGGGTTGAGTCAGAACCTGCCAGGCGGGGCCGATCAGAGCAAAGGTAAGCGCCGATACGATTCCCAAGGCAAAGGTACATAAAGTAGCAATGACCAGGGAAGCCAGGCGGCGCTGCAGGTATCGATATACCAAACTAAACTCGAATTGGATTGTCTCGGGATCCTGAGAATTGTTGGTGCGAAGGGGGGGACTTGAACCCCCAAGGGCTACGCCCACTAGCTTCTGAGACTAGCGTGTCTACCAATTCCACCACCTTCGCAAACTTCTCACACTGGAGATGGAGAAAACCCTTTTACACAATCTCTTTTAGGTTGCCAATGATTTTTGTAACCAAACCATATTCCAAGGCTTCCTGAGCGTTCATCCAGTAGTCACGGGAGGTATCTTCTTCAACCTTTTCAAAGGGTTGACCGCACTCCTTGGACAGCATTTGGTTGATTTTCGACCGTGTCTTAATGATCTCTTTCGCGGTGATTTCCAGGTCAGAAGCCTGGCCTTGGATGTTTCCACCAATCAAGGGCTGATGAATCAGGAACCGTGTGTTGGGCATGCTGTAACGATGTTGTTTCGGTGCGCCGAGCAGCATGACTGTTGCAATACTGGCGGTGAGGCCGGTGCAGACCACGCGAACTTCCGAGCTCAGAAAACGCATCGTGTCATAAATAGCAAAGCCACTATTCACTTCCCCGCCAGGACTATTCAAATACATGTAGATGGGCTGGTTGGAGTCCTGAGTGTCCATCGCCAAAAGATTGCTGATCACACGCTTGGCCACGTTGGAGTTGATGGCTTCCGATACAAAGATCACGCGCTTTTCCAGCAATTTGTTTTCACTTGCCTGACCTGCCAACTGCTCGAGGTCCATTCCGCTCATATTCATGCTAGCTCCTTCGTGCTGGCGAAAAGGTTTGTACTCAGGCATCGGGTGATGCGAATACCCTGTATTTTATAGTCGTGGGATGGGCAAATGCAAACCGCTTTTCACATAAGGCTTTGTGGATCCACATCAATTCTCAGGCGCAGATCACCCTTGAGCTCGGCAAAGGCTGACCGGAGCTGCTGAGCAAACCAGGCAAGCACCTTGCGATCGGCGCCAATCATGAGAATCGTGCGCCGCATGCGGCCTTGAATCATCTCAATCGGTGGAACGGCAGGTCCAAGAACCTGAACAGCCTGCTGGATCTGAGGATATTGCTTCAAAGTCTCCCGGATCCAAGTGTTCATGGAACGCACCAGATCATCCAGAAGATCCTTTCGCGTTCCCGAGTATTCAAAGATGATCATCCGTCCAAAGGGTGGATACCCATGCTGGCGGCGAAATGCGTCCTGATCCCGCCAGAGGGCCTGGTAGTCCTGCTGCATTCCCGCCTGGAGGATAGGATGATCCGGTTTTTGCGTTTGAATCATCACACAGCCACTGTGTTCACCGCGACCGGCGCGACCGGAGGCCTGGACCATCAGCTGAAAAGCCCGTTCCCCGGCGCGAAAGTCCGGCAGATTCAAAATCTGATCGACTTCCAATATGCAGATCAACGTCACCCGCGCAAAGTCATGGCCTTTGGCCAGCATCTGCGTGCCCACGAGGATGTCGATATGCCCTTCACGAAAATCGTTGAGCATGGCGGGAAGGCCTTCCCGATCGCCCACGGTATCGGAGTCGATCCGCTGGATCCGCGTTCCCGGCAAGGCTTCGCGCAGGTAAAGCTCCATTTGCTCGCTGCCGTAACCGACCATGACATAAGCGTCGCGCTCCTCGGGCGTAACGAGGTCATCCACCTTCTGTTTAAAGTCACAGTAGTGACAGCGCAGCAGCGTGGAATTCTTATGAACGGTCATGGAGATGCTGCAATGCGGACAGGTCACCGCCTTGCGTTCCCGGAGCGAAAACAGAAAGTAGGCAAAGCCGCGGCGGTTCACAATCACCATGGACTGCATCCCACGGGCATGATTTTCGCGCAGGGCTTCGATGATTCGCGGGTCCACCGGCAGTTCCATCAGGCGAAGCATGCGCCCATGGGGACTCAGCTTCTGGGCGAAGGCCTTGTCGAGTTCGGCCTGCACCAGTTCCACCTGAGGCAGTCCACGCCCATGCACGCGATTGGGCAGCTCCAGTAAGCGATATTTGCCCTGCATGGCATTCGCATAGGATTCCATCGAGGGTGTGGCACTGCCGAGCAGAACCACGGCCTTTTCCAGATGGCCCCGCATCACCGCCACATCCCGTCCGTTATAGGTTGGGCTGGAGGCCTGCTTGTAGCTGCTGTCATGCTCTTCATCGACGATCAGGAGTTTGAGCTGCGCAAAAGGCGCGAACACAGCGGAACGCGGACCGATCAGGATGCGCCTTTGTCCCTGATGAATGGCGTTGACCTGGGCCCAGCGTTCCGATGGACCCATCGCGGAATGGACGACCGAAACCAGATTGGGAAAACGCGCGGTAAAAATTCGCGTCATCTGTGGGGTGAGGGCGATTTCCGGAACCATGACCAGAACCTGATTTGCCGGGTTCTCTGCCAACACCTTCGCAATCAGGTGCAAATAGACTTCCGTCTTGCCGGCGCCGGTGACCCCATGGAGCAGAAAGGGTTTGGCCTGGCCTTGCGTGAAGCCTTCCTCCACCAGAATATCCAAAACGACTTTTTGTTCCGGCGTGAGGGACTGAGCAGGTGCCGCTTCCATGACATCCGAGGCACCCAGCTCAACGGCCTTGTCCTTGTTCGTGCGAGCCCGCGTGGTCCGCGAGACCTTCAGCACAAGACCTTCACTCACCAGATCAGGCAGCGCGACCCCAGGCAAACCGGCCTCTGCAGCCTTTTTGACATTCTTCTCAAAAACACTGAGAGAGCAGCTGCCCGTTTTCGTCCATATCTTACGAAAGACTGGACCGAGCGGATGGTCGGCATCCTTCCAGATCATCTTGCCCGACTCTGTCAACGTGACCTTGGGAACTACCGAAGTCTTGCGCGCTGCCGGCAACATGGCGCGAAATATTTCGCCCAGAGGATGCATATAGTAGGCACTCATCCACCGTGCCAGACTGATCAGGGTCTCGCTGTAGATCGGCCGCTCGTCGATACGGTTCACAATGGATTTGATTCGGATGCCGGCTTCAGGCAGTTTCTGGGTCGGGCCCAGAACCACACCGATCGTCTGTTGCGCGCCAAAAGGAACGGTTACGCGACAGCCGCTGGGAATCAGCTCGGAGGCGCGATAGGTAAAAGCCTGGTCCAGAGGCACCGGCATCGATATGTCGAGATGATATTGCTGCACCGGTATCCTTCTCACCACAAGTGGTTCGGAAATCTATTTACTTGCGTATAGCTTGCGCTTAGGTTAATTTTCAACACCCTTTAGGGTGAAGACCCAATCAAGGTGGTTTCTACGTGCCTTCTTCCCTCGTCCCAAACACAGACAGGAAGAGGCGTGCGATGATTTAAAAGTTCTCTTCCTCTGCGGAGAGTACACTGGATAATTCGGAGGCTGCATGGCTAACTCGAGAAAGAAAAGACGTCTGATGTTCCGCCGGAAACGGACGTTGGATCCTAGCATCATCATCGATTACAAAAACCCCGACGTTCTGCGCCGTTTCATCACGGATCGCGGCAAGATCATTCCTCGTCGGATCTCTGGCGCCACTGCCAAGCAACAACGCGCTATCTGTAACGCTGTGAAACGCGCACGTTACCTCGCTCTGTTGCCTTACAGTCTTGGCCACCGCCAGGAGCGCAACTTTGCAACCGAGATGTCTGCTATCGCAACTTCAGCCATGGGCACTTCCAGCCGTTCGGGCGGACCTCGCGGTCCTCGTTCGGACGAGAGCAAAGGCCCCCCTCGTGAAGCAGGAGAAGAATAATGTCTCGTCGCTGTGAACTCACAGGCAAAGGCGTTCAGGTAGGCCACCGCGTTTCGCACTCGAATATCAAGTCGAAACACCGCTTCCTGCCGAACCTTCAGACCAAACGATTCTGGTCGACTGAATTGAAAAAATTCGTGACGTTGAAAGTTGCCACGTCCACGATCCGTACGATCGATAAACTCGGTCTGGATGTGTTCGCTCGCAAAAACGGCATCAAACTGAAGTAAGGAAGATACCATGGGTCGCGGTGATAATCGTAGAACTCCTAAAGTCAGACGCCACAAAGCCCGCCGGAAATTGAAGGCGCGCATCAAGCGTAAGATCGAAGCAGCCAAGGCTGCGAAATAAAGGCTCACACCCGTGCCTTGATCCATGGGATGTGAGGCACTAGCCATGACAGCGAGCGTTCCCGACCAAGGAGCGCTCTTTGTTTTCAAGGGGACAGCGCTTGAAGCGAGTGACTGTGATCACCGATGGGGCCTGCCTTGAGAATCCCGGTCCAGGGGGTTGGGCGGCACTCCTGCGGTTTGGCCAGCATGAAAAAATGATCTCCGGATCGGAAGCTGGCACCACCAATAACCGTATGGAGCTGATGGCCGTTATCAAAGGTCTCGAGGCCCTGAAGGAACGCTGCGACGTCACCCTCATGGCTGATAGCCGCTATGTGCTCGATGGCTTTGATAAGGGCTGGGTCGTCAACTGGAAGGCCAACGGTTGGAAAACAGCCGGCAACAAACCCGTCAAGAACCAGGACCTCTGGGAGGAACTGGAACGCCAGGTCAACCGTCATAAGGTCACTTGGGTCTGGGTAAGAGGCCATAACGGCCATATGGATAACGAGCGGGTGGACCAGGAAGCCCGGAAACAGGCGACTGCACTGCGCGATGCACGCGGCTTTAATGCCGGAAACGACGAACTATAAAGCTTGACGAATGGCGTCCAGCTTGTTATTCGACATACTCTCTGAAATCGAAGAGGAAGAGGAACGACACAGTGGCACAACATAAATCCGCAAAAAAGCGTATCCTTGTTAACGCTAAGAAAAAAAGCCGCAATCAAGCCTATATTTCCGGCGTTCGCACCGCTGTGAAGAAAGTCCGTACTGCAGTTGAAAAAGGTCAAACCGCTGACGTGGCTGGTCTGCTACAGCAAGCTCAATCCCTTCTGCACAAGGCTGCTTCGCGTGGTCTGATTCACCGCAACACGGCATCCCGTAAAGTGGCTCGTTTGACAGCTTTGGTACGCACCAAGGTTCAGGCCTAAGTCAGGCCGATTCCGCAGGACGGAACATACAAAAGCCCGGGTCGCAGGACACCGGGCTTTTTGTGCGTTCAGACTTCCTGAGTCTTGGCTTCCTTCCAGAGCGCTTCCAGCTCATCCCGCGTCAGCTGGGTGACCTCCTGACCGCGGACCCGTGCGATCTCCTCCATCACCGCAAACCGTCTCAGAAACTTCGCATTGCCCTGCTGAGCCGCGACCTCAGGGTCAACCCCCAGATGTCGACTGAGCTGCGCGAGGCTGAAGAAGACGTCCCCCAGTTCGTCATGGAGTCGATCCCGATCGGCTGCGACCATTTCATGCTCCAGTTCCTGCAGCTCCGCCTGGCATTGCTTCAGGACATCGGCCGGTGAATCCCAGTCGAAATGAATGGTATGGGCCCGCTTCCCAATTTTATGGGCCTGGGTCAGAGCCGGGACGACCTTGACACAATCCGCGAAATAGCCTGCCTTATGCTGCTTGATGGCCTTTTCCGTGGCCTTGATCCGTTCCCAGTTGGTTTTGATCTCCGCCTTGTCGATCCCCTGCCCGGCCAGGTCGCCAAAAACGTGAGGATGACGCCGGACCATCTTGCTGTTAATGGAGGTGGTCACATCGCGGATATCACCCCGGCCCTTGTCATGGGCCAGCTGGGCATTCAAAACGACCTGCAAAAGGACATCCCCGAGTTCCTCGAGCAGATGCGCCTCATCCGTCCCGAACATGGCCTCAGCCGCTTCATAGGCCTCCTCCAGCATGTAGCGCCGCAGGCTCTTATGATCCTGTTCCAGATCCCAGGGGCAGCCACGCACGGGATGACGCAGAGTGGCCACGGTTTTCACAAAATCGGAAAAGATGCGACCGGCTTCCGCCGCCCGTACCTCAAGTTCCTTTTCCCAGTCGTTCTCGTCATACGTCATAAATTATCCATCCGTATCTCAGATCAATTCCACCAGCGAAGGCAGATAGTTTTCCTTCTTCGGTACGCCCATCACGGTAATCACAGTGGAGGCGATATTGGCAATACTGGCCTTATCCAGTCCCGGCACCAGCCGATAGCCGTTGGGACCGCGGGGATCATACAGATAAAAGGGTACCGGATTCAGCGTATGCGAGGTCTTGGGTTTCGGCCGCCAGCTGAAAGGCAGCTCCAGCCAGTCAGCCGGTCCTTCCTGATTGGTATCAAACATCTCATCGACGTTGCCATGGTCCGCGGTGATCATCACCACGGTATCGGTTTCCTTGGCCGCCTGCAGAAGGCGCCCGATGCAAAGGTCCACGGTGGACATGGCCGTGATGGACGCCTCAAGATTTCCGGTATGCCCGACCATATCCCCGTTCGGATAGTTAATGCGGCCGAAATCAAAACTGCCACTGCGCATGCGGGCAATCGTGGCTTCGGTAATTTCAAAGGCCTTCATCCAGGGCTTCAAATCGAATTGAATGACATCACTGGGAATTTCCACATAGTCTTCCAGCTTCGCATCAAAAAGTCCCGAGCGATTGCCATTCCAGAAATAGGTCACGTGCCCGTATTTTTGCGTTTCCGAACAGGCAAACTGCCTTAGACCCTGTTTGACAAGGTGTTCCGAGAGCGTGTCATCAATGGCTGGAGGCGTCACGAGATAGCGCGGAGGAATGTGCAGATCACCATCGTATTCCATCATGCCGGCGAAGAACACCTTGGGCCAGCGCACGCGGTCGAACACCTTGAAATCCTCTTCGGTGAAGGCCCGGCAGATTTCAATGGCCCGATCCCCACGGAAGTTGAACAGCACAATGCCATCCCCATCCTGAATGGGGCCGACCGGTTTTTCATTCTCGGTGATGACAAAGGGCGGCAGGTACTGATCGATCAGCTTTGGATCCTGCCGGAATCCCATGATGGCAGAACGCAGGCTGGGGAAGCGATTGGGAGCTTCCCCCAGGACGTGGGCTTTCCAGCCCCGCTCGACCATCGACCAGTCCGCTTCATAACGGTCCATCGTGGTCGTCATGCGCCCCCCGCCTGAAGCCACCTTGACATCAAAGTCCGAGCTTTGCAGCTCGCTCATGACTTTTTCCAGCCGCTCCACATAAATTTCAGCGGTCTTTTCCCCGACATCCCGACCATCGATCAACGCATGCACCCGCGCGCGTTTGAGGCCAGCGCGCTTCGCCTCCCTCAGCAGCGCGTGCAAATGCCCGTCGTGGGAGTGGACATTGCCGTCCGACAGAAGGCCGATTAAGTGAAGGGTCGTGTCCTGGCTCTTCACCGACCGCACAAGATCGGTCCAGGTCTGGCCGTTGAAAAGGGTACGGTCATTAATCGCGTTCTGCACGAGCTTGGCGCCCTGATCAAAGACCCGGCCGGCACCCAAGGCATTGTGACCAACCTCGCTGTTACCAATGTCAGAATCACTGGGCAATCCCACATAGGTGCCGTGGGCCTTCAGGGTGCGATAGATCGCGGTTTTTTCCAACTGGCGAAGTTGCGGTGTATGCGCGAGCTTCACTGCATTGCCGTAGGAGCTGGCCCGCACACCCACACCATCCATCACGACGACGAGAACTTTACGCTTTGCTTTTGACACGACCAACTCCCTGCGTTTATGGTGGGCAACGTGCTGACAGTAGCCGATAGGGCCCCAAGAAAAAAGCTTTTTCCCGAGGAAAATAACCATAACGCATGAGAGCCGTGATTCAAAGAGTCAGCCGTGCTGATGTCAAGGTTGAAGACAAAGTTACAGGCAGTATCGAGGCTGGGCTTTTGGTGTACCTGGGCATTCATCAAAGCGATGGGCCCGAACTGGTGCCGGTGCTGGCCGATAAGATCATCAACCTCCGCATTTTCCCCAATGAAGAGGGACGCTTTGATCGATCGGTGCTCGACATAGGCGGCAGCCTTTTGATCGTCAGTCAATTCACGCTCTACGGTGATTGTCGCAAAGGCCGGCGACCGAATTTTCAGGACGCGGCGCCACCGGAGAAAGCCCGGGCTCTTTACGAGCAGTTCCTGGACTGCGCCGCGGGCAAAGGCATAAGGGTTGCAGCTGGTGTTTTCCAGGCCCATATGGACGTCAGTTCAGTTAACGACGGACCGGTGACCATTATCATGGATGTTCCCAACTAAGGAGCCGACAATGATCAGCGTACTCTACGTTCCCTGTGGCAATCGCACCGAAGCTGAAAGCATCAGCCATAAACTGCTCGAGGAAAAACTGATCGCCTGTGCGAACATCATCCCGGCGGCGGACTCGCTCTATATCTGGGAAGGCATGCTGGAGCAGACACAGGAAAGCATCCTGCTGGTCAAGACCAGCCCTGAATATCGCGGCCGTGTCATGCAACGCATCGAAGAGCTGCACAGCTACAGCTGTCCCTGTATTCTGGAGTGGAAAGTGGAAGCCGTGAATCCCGGCTATGCAAAGTGGGTGCACGAGTCCTTGCATACAGAATCAAAACCCGAAAGCCTTTGAGGCCTTCGGGTCTGATCATTTTTTTGAGTGCTGCAGGATCAATCGTTGTTCGACTCGCTGTCGTCGATACCGATCTTGTTGTAGAACAGCTCGTCGATGGTCTTCTTGATCAGGATCCAGAGCAGTTCCTTGTCCGAACACTTGCCAAAGACCCCGAGCGGGATTTGGAAACCACCTTTATCCTTGCGGCCGCCACCATAGTAAACACCATGCTGGTCCTGGCCGAAGACATCCTTTATCCACTTGTCGGGATCCAGGGTGTGCGATTTGGTGCGCAGGGAACCATCGACGAATTCACCGCCGACCACACCATAAACCACAACCGTATCGATCCCCTCGCGATTCAAAAGGTAGTCCGCGCACTGGCCGATGCCGTCACGGTCCTCCTCCCGCACATAACCCACGCCTGAGAACATGAACGTACCGCGTATATCCTTCCTTTGCAGGGCGATCTGCGTGAGGTCCATGGTCTTGGCCGGGATCGACTGCCGGGAGATCAGTGCCAGAAGATCCTTGTCCACATAACGGGACAAAAACTCCGAGGCCTTGTAGTCAGCCGGTGTTGCATTGACGAAGTTATCGGTATCCGTGCGCACGCCATGCATGAGAGCCGTGGCGATCTTCGCCTCTTCGAGCGTATCACCCTTGAAGCCAAAGCGCGGGTCGCAAAGATATTCACCATAGATCGCGGACGTGGAACCGACGTTTTCCCGGATATCCAGGAAGTGGCCTTTGATGGTTCCCAGCTTTCTGTGGTGATCGACAAACACCAGGAGCTCACAGGTTTCCGGCAGCTTGATCGGCAGCTCGGTGTTCTGTGAGTCGTTCACTGCATAGTAATCGTAGGAGGAATAATCGAACTGATCGTTATATTCCTCTATATCCAGGTCCAGTTTTTTCACCAGCGCGCGATTCTCATGATGGGAGATTTGCTCGAAGTGAAGGATGGTGGACTGGATATCGAACTGGGCACCCATGTACGCGAGGGCAAGAGATGTCGCTATATTATCAGGATCCGGATAACCCTTGATACAGATCAGCAGCCGTTTGCCGCGAGCCTTCTCGAGGGTTTCGATGAGTTCCTGAGTTTTGCTTTTCTTTTCCACGCGTACGGGATCCGAGCCATTCGCTTCAGTTTCCATCAGATCAGTGTCGCCACTGCTGAGCTCCTTCTGAGCTTTGACTTTCTTTTTGAGGCTGATCAATTCAGCCTCCTTTTCTTTGAATCGCGTATCCATCGTCGACAAAGGGCTACTCCTTTCACGTGCTCGCCTGGGTTCGGCCCTCTTTTCGTCTGCACGTCCGCACAGGATCGCGGCTCTCTTTCATTATACCACTGCGATTCCACTTTTCACCTTGGGCAAGTGGGTCAATATTGCCTTGACCGTCGGGAACTGCCGAAAGGTGAAAATACTTATGCCAGTTTCCTTGGCCTGCGCAAGCACTCCTTCAACAGTGGATTCCTTCGCCAAATCCTGACTGATGCCCAGCATCAGTGGGACTTCTTTGACTTCACTGAGAACCGCAATCCGCTTGCGAAGTTCCCCCTCATGCCACTTATGGAACAACTCGAGGTGTCTGACAACTCCTGTGCTGTGACGCAGCGTAAGATCGGGAAAACTATAGCACTGCTGACCAAGGTTCAGATGCTCCTGCCCTTCCTCCACCTTCCAATCTTTTCGATCCGCTGCCGGAAGGCCGTTAAAAGCCTTCATAAAGGCCTGGAACTCCTCGGGAATGTACCCACTAAAGCTCCGGTAATGACTGCGAATCGGCTTGGAACTATCGATTTTCAAGTCGTAGTAGTTTTCACCAAGCTTTACTGTTGCTTCCAAGTCCCACTGCGGCATGAGCAGAACATAAGGAAAAAACTGACAAAGTCTCATGCCATAACTCTGAACCTGATCGAACATGGCCAAGGGGCCCGAAATTTCCAGGACCAGGGCACCCTCTGGATTTTCAACAAATTCAGCCAGGAGTCGACAGAATCTTAGTTTCTGCAACAATCGTCGACGGGTAACGAGATCCTTTTCGTGAACGGTAAAACGAACCTTTTGGGCCCTTAAAAGCAGGCCTTGAATCTGAGCGGCGTTGTAACGGTGAACCAGAGCCTCGCCCGCAATATCATCAAAGGTCTGGAGGCTGCGAAACTCCGGCAGATCTGCATAGAGTTGATCCTGTATGGCACCAAAGCTGCGTCCGCTTTTTTCCGCCATCTGCTGCTCGAAAACCGCAAGAGTGGAAACGCCCTCAGCCCGCAGCGCACGACTCAACTCGAACCATTGCCAGCGCTGCTCCTCGAGAATCTCATCGGCCTCACCGAAGGTGCAGCGGTCCTCCAGCAGTTTGCCGAAGCCTTGGAATACAGCGTCTGATGATTCCGGATGCTGCTTCAGCCGCTCGGCGAGGTCCCGCCAGCTCTGCCCCACATGCTCGCGGTAGATCGCGGCCAGTTCATCGCCGAGCTGAATAAGTTTTCGGTCATTCGGCTTCAGATACTTGGGATGAACACGGCTCTCACGCCTTGTATACTTGAGAAGGTCTTTGGTAAGCATGATGGTTCCTGCGCCGCTTGTTGACATAGAATTCGTTGGTGTCCTTGGAGATCACCTCATAGAGCACGGCCCTTTTCCCTTCCTGATGGCGCAGAATACGGCCGAGTCTTTGCACATGCTCACGGACGGCGGCACTGCCGGAGATCACCACACCAATGCTGGCCTCGGGGACATCCACGCCCTCGTTCAGGACCTTGGATGTCACCAGCACATCAATACGCCCTTGCCGGAAATACTCCAGCATTTGTTTGCGTTCCTTGGGCCTGGTTTGATGGGTCAGAACCGGCAACACAAAATTCTTCCCGATCTGATAGGCCATCGCATTGTCCTGTGTAAAAACAATGATGCGATCACCCCGATGCTTCTGAAGAATATTCCAAAGCTCATCCATCTTGCCCGCTGCGGCCTGAGCCAGGCGCTTTTGCTCGCGCCAGGCGTCCATGGCCTCCCGGCCTCCTGGGAGCGTGGCGGATTTACGAATAAAATCCTGCCAGCCTTCGGGGCCGGAGAAGTTGATGCGATGATTCTTGATAAAGGCGGTGTAGGTGCCGCGCGCCTTTTGATAGGCTTCCTTTTCCTCGGGCGTCAGTGGAACTTCCACGCTCACCACATCGTAGGGCGCGAGCACGGTTTCCACCATCTCACGAATCTGGCCCTCATAGCAGAGTTCACCGAGCAGTTCATAGATCAGCTCCTCCTTGCCATCGGCACGTTCCACGGTTGCGGAAAGACCAAGACGGAAGGGAGCAATGGAAGCTCTTGCTATCATTTGATACTGGGTCGAAGGCAGATGATGGCATTCATCAAAGATGAGCAGACCAAAGCGATTGCCGATGGTTTCAATGCTGAGATACGCGGAATCATAGGTGGAGACCGTTACCGGCCGGATATCCTTCCAGCCGCCGCCGAGGGCACCGATTTCCATGCCGAAGAATTTTTTCAGCACGTTCTGCCATTGCAGAAGAAGGTCAATCGTCGGCACAACGACAAGCGTTGGCCTCTGTTTGGCCACCATCGCCAGCACTGCCAGGATGGTTTTCCCCGCACCGGTGGGCAGGGCCACAACTCCACGCGATCCCTGCTGCTGCCAGGCCGTCAGGGCCCCCGCCTGGTGTGGCCGCGGCACGATGGGTTCGCGCAGCTTCAATTCCAAAGCCTGGTAGGAGCGCGCGCGATCGACCAGAGGTTTCTTTTCCTCGATGGCCTTCAGCACCACATCCCGATAGCAATACCCCGGGGCCCGCCACTGTTTGGTCCGACTGTCGAAACGGAAGCCCGGCCAATCCTGACCAATGTCGCCAAGGGCGCCATCCAGGAGCAGGGTTCCAAGCTCATACTGCAGCGTCGTCATCCGGTTCCTTTTGGAATTGATGCTGAATCATTCTTAATCCCATACCGAAGCCGCCCAGGAGTGTCCAGACCATGCAAGCGGCCAGGGAATTGCTCAGCCAGACGGCTCCGCCCTGGCCGGTTAAAAAGAGGACCAGCCAGGCATTGCCCAGCAGAATCATCACGATAAAACCAAGAGCCACGGCTTTGGTAAAGATGGAACGTCGCAAATAGGATTTCATGCCCGTAACTGCCTCAATGGGACATCAGGATACCGATGCTCACGAGCGCCAGAATCACGCGATAGATGGCAAAGACACCAAAGCCATACTTGCGTAGATAGCGCATCAGAAAACCGATCACCAGCCATCCGGTGAGGGCTGACACTAGCATGCCTACGTAAAATTCGGGAAGATGAATACTGGCGAGGATTTCATCAGCCTTGAGAAGGGCCGCCCCGCCCATGACCGGAGTGCCCAGGAGAAATGAAAAGCGCGCGGCATCACTGCGATCCAGCCCGAGCAGCCGGCAGGCGATGATGGTCGCGCCGGAGCGGGATGTGCCCGGGAACAAAGCGCAGGCCTGAGCAATCCCGACCAGAAAACCATGCGTTGGCGTGAATTCCAGCATCTTGCGGTGAATCGAAGCCTTGCGATCCACCCACCAGAGCAGAATGCCAACGATCACGAGCGGGAAACAGACGAGATAGGGATGGGTCGAAAAAAATGTTTCGATCTGATGCTCAAATACCAGGCCGATGACCGCCGCCGGTATGCTGCCCACAATGATATTCAGAACGAGCTGACTGTTGGGGTTGAGCTTCTTTTCTTTCACAGTCAGCAGGGATCCCTGGATAAGATTCAGCCAGTCACGCCAGAAATAAATCAAAAGAGCTACCATGGTGCCGACGTGCAGAGCCACTTCGAGACTCATAGGCAAGGGCTGGCCTTGGAGCATGGTCGAGACAATGATCAAATGCCCCGAACTGGAAATAGGAAGAAATTCGGCCAAACCTTGAATGATCCCGAGAATGACGGAATGCCACAGCTCCATCCTGGACGTCTCCTTGAATTAATAAAGCCCGTGATACGGTCACGGGCTTCAGCTTAACAGAAAATTTCCAATTGTCTTAGAACTTGCCGATCAAACCGGCGACAAGGTCCGTTTTCGTCCGGTCCTCTTTCTTCGTTGGGTTGCTCGGATCAACGAATTCCCCACGCGAGAGCGTAACGTCAACGAAGGGACGATAGTAGGCGCCCCAGTTTTCGAAATGCGTTCCGACCGCCACGATCATTGCATTCCTATCAAGTTTCCCCGCGCCATTCGACTCGGAAGCCACGGTGTCGACCTCCGTTGAACCAGGAGCCTGGAAAGGATCGGTGGCCAGTGTCGAGAAATGAACGAAGGGCGAATAGAGACCGGTCTTGAACTCGCCATAGACGACCATACCGGTGTACGTGGTTTTTTCCTTGGCCGATTTCGTCGGATCCGTCGAGTCCACGCCCTTGTTGTTGCGGGTATCCATCGTGTAATCAAAATAGGCATCCACGGTTTCGGTCTTGTAACGCAGACCCGCCGACGCCGAGCTGCTCTTGCCAAGGTCATAAACGGCATACTGGACCAACGGGGAAAGTTCACCAAAGCTGCCGTACCATTCGAAGGCCGCTGCCGGCTGCTTTTGCACCGTCTGCGTTTCGCTGCTATTGGTGACAATAGGCTCATCCTTGCCCTGGTTCCAGCTTTTGCAGCTGGTGTTGCTCGGAGCACAGCTATAGTCATCGATCAGTTGCAGCGACAGGGAGCCAGCGAGCTTATAGGTGATATCAATCGCAACGCGGTCCTTCATCGGGTTGTGCGCGAGGTGGGCGGCGACAACCGGAGTCGTGACACCACTGGTAAGCTTGCGATGCAGACCGTAGAGCTTGTTCTTCTGCTTGCCCAGGGTAAGCTCAAGGTTCTCATTCACCCGATGGGTCACGTAAATGCGTTCCAGCTCGCTTTCCTTGGCTTTGTAAAGAACGGTCCAGGAAATATCATCCGAAAGCTTGCCGCGAAAAACAACCTTCGCCCCCTTCAGATTGAAGCTGGTGGTACTGCTTTGTTTGGCTTCCTCGTTCAGACCGTTGTCGGAATGCACAACGTTCAGTTGATATTCCGATCCAATTTCGATTTCAGGTGCGGCGTGCAGGTTGGGAGCCAAAGCAAGACCAGCCATACTCAACGAAACGCGCGAGACCTTCACAGTGAACCTCCTGGCAAAAGCTATCAAGTGATCCATCATAACGAAGGCCATCATTCCACTTCAAGTGCAATCCCGGCCCGTTCCCGAAGCTAGACCATCTGACTCACAGCTTCGAGGTGTATCAAGGCCTGTGGCGTCAACTCACGGCCTCGCGGCCCGCGCCGAATAAAGCCCTGATGAGTAAGAAAGGGCTCGTAGACATCCTCAATCGTGGTCCGCTCTTCTCCGATGGTCGAGGCCAGAGCCTCAATGCCGGCCGGGCCTCCGTTATAGCGTTCCTGCAGAACGCGAAGGATGCGCCGATCCATACGATCCAGTCCAGCGAGGTCAATATTTAATCGGGTCAAGGTCAGATCCACAATATCATGATCCAGCCGCTCGACTCCGTGGAAGTCGGCAAAGTCGCGTACCCGGCGCAGGAGCCGGTTGGCGATCCGCGGCGTTCCTCGCGAGCGTCGGGCCAATTCAAAGGCCCCTTCCTCGGCAAGCTCCACACCCCAAAGCCCCGCGCTCCGCTGCAGAATTTTCGCCAGCGAGGCGGCATCGTAAAACTCCAGATGCTCCTGAATCCCGAAGCGGCTCAGGAAAGGCGCGGAAAGGCTGGCCACCCGCGTGGTCGCCCCGATCAACGTGAAAGGATTGATCGGCATGCGCACTGTGCGGGCAGTTGGTCCCTGACCGACAAGGATGTCGATACAGAAGTCTTCCATGGCGGAATAAAGAATTTCCTCGACCGTAATGGGGAGCCGATGAATCTCATCGATAAAAAGCACGCCGCCCGGCTCGACTCCGGCCAGAATTCCCGCCAGATCCCCCGGTTTGTCAATCGAAGGACCGCTGGTCTGATAAAAGGGAACAGCCATCTCATGGGCCACGATCTTCGCCAGCGTGGTCTTGCCCAGACCGGGAGGCCCATGCAGGATGATGTGGTCCAAAGGTTTCCCGCGTTTGCGAGCGGCGGCCACATAAACTTCCAAATTGTTCTTAACCGCTTCCTGGCCAGGATAATCGACAAAACGGTGGGGCCTCAGCTGCTGCTCCAGGTTCTCATCGATTTCCATGTAGGTCGGCTGCGTCAGCTCCTCGTTTCGCCTGGGAGCAGGTTCCTGCAACTGAATATGTATGGGATCCATCGTTTATAATTCCTTCACGAAACCACTAAAAAGGCTCGTTCTCGGCCAGACCGAGATCCCGTCCTTTGGCGCCTTTGGTTTCGCGTTTTTTCTGCTCAATCGCTCCCAAAGCTCCCTGGCTCAATTGCTTGAGAGCCTGTCGCATCAGATCAGGAAAGGCCAGATGCCCCGATTCCTTTCTGAGTTTGGTGAGCAGTGGCGTGATGGTTTTGTCCTTGTAACCAAGATTTTCCAGAGCCGATACCAGATCCGAAAAGACCATCTCCTGCTGCTCCTGGCGGTCATGGCCATGATCCAGCGGCAAGGGTCCATCGAAATCAGCGGTATCCCTGCGGCTATGCTCTTCCCGAAGATCGAGCAGTTGCGCGGCTTTCAGTTTCATCATTTTGGGCCGCAGGTCGACAATGATTTTTTCGGCCAGCCGGGGACCCACACCAGGCACGCTTTCCAGGATTTTGCCATCATCCTGCGACACCGCTCGATCCAGGGCATTGACGGTCAGCGTGGAAAGTATGGCCAGGGCCACCTTGGGGCCGACGCCGCTCAGGCTCAACAGGGTTTCAAAGGCCTGCCGATCCTCATAGCTGCGAAAACCAAAGAGCCGAATCGCGTCCTCGCGCACGTAGGTATAGATCCAAAGGGATATCTTCTGACCCACCTTGGGCAGCTGACAGAGCGTGGAGAGCGGCAGTTCCAGGCCGTAGCCCACACCCTGAACATCCAGGATGATACCGGTCGGGAGACTGGCGTAGAAGGTTCCTGTCAGTCGTTCAATATACATGAGTCAATCCACGAAAAGGGAGGTTCAGTGCAAACGGGTGGGAGGTTCCGTTTCCATTTCGATATCATGCTCGTTTTCAGCATGCAAACGCTCGCGCATTTTTTCATCAAGCGTTTTCAGTTCGAGCAGGGCGCTGGCGATCCGCTCGCTCTCCTGCACCTTATCGGCGACCAGAAGCTCCCGAACGTGCCGCAGCTTTTCAAAATCCATCTGGGTCTGCTTGTTGATGGCATCCAGCATGGCATTGAAATTCCGCACCACATAACGCATGTCATCGCCGTCGCGAATTTTCATCTGACCATACCAGCGGCCTTCCTCGACGCGACGGAACTGTCTGACCAGGGAATACATGGGCCCGGCCAGCCGATGCGTTATTAAAATTCCCATAAATCCGACCAGGAGAACATTCAAAAGTGCAGCCATTGCCATCACACCCAGGACAGGCCAGGGCAGAAAGCGCGGGATACGGAGGATTTCGAATTGATAGAGCGGATAGAGGATCACACTCGTGGTCAGAATCGTGGAGAGCAGACCGACCAGGACAGCCGCACCTGTGTAACGGAACTGGAAGTCCCGGTTGATCAGGATGAGCCTTTGCTTTTGACGCTGAAATTTTTGCTTCATAACCACCACTATAACTGGCGGCCGCAGAGTTGGGAATCGTAAAGAGGAGGCAAAAAGGCCCTGCTGCTGCAGGGCCCGTCCAGACTTTATTTCAAGCAGGCTTTGATAGCGTCGACTTTGTCGAGACGTTCCCAGGGGAAGATGTCGCGACCAAAGTGGCCATAGGAAGCCGTTTTCTTGTAGATAGGACGCAGAAGGTCGAGGCTCTCGGTGATTCCGCGTGGGGTCAGGCGGAACACTTCACGGATCACGTTGGACAGCTTCTCTTCGGAAACCTTGCCTGTGCCGTATGTGTTCACAAACACGCTGACCGGTTCGGCGACGCCGATCGCATAGGCGAGCTGAACCAGGCACTGGTCCGCGACGCCGGCCGCGACGATATTCTTGGCAATGTAACGGCCCATATAAGCAGCCGAACGGTCCACCTTCGTCGGATCCTTGCCCGAGAAAGCACCACCGCCGTGAGCGCCGTGGCCGCCGTAGGTGTCGACGATAATCTTGCGACCCGTCAGACCGCAGTCACCCTGTGGTCCGCCGATCACGAAGCGACCGGTGGGGTTGATATGATATTTGGTTTTGGCGTCGAGCATGTGAGCCGGAATGGTTTTCTTCACCACTTCCTCGATCACAAAGGCTTCGAGGTCCTTGTGCGAAACGTCGGGAGAGTGCTGGGTCGAAACCACAACAGCATCGATGCGGCTCAGCTTGCCGTCGCGATATTCCGCGGTCACCTGCGACTTGGCGTCAGGGCGGAGGAACGGAACGGCCTTGCTCCGGCGGGCCTTCGAAAGATTGTCGAGAAGGTGGTGCGCGTAGCTGATGGTGGCTGGCATGTATTCGGCCGTCTCATTCACGGCGTAACCGAACATCATACCCTGATCACCGGCACCCTGCTCGGTGTGCAGACCTTCGCCTTCGGTCACACCCATCGCGATGTCAGGCGACTGCTGTTCGACCGACAGAATCACGCCGCAGCTCTTGGCGTCAAAGCCGAGAGCGCCATCGTTGTAACCGATCTCATCGATCGTTTCACGCGCGATCTTTGCATAATCGATCACAGCCTTGGTCGTGATTTCACCGGCGATAACGACCAGACCAGTCTTCACCAGGGACTCGCAGGCAACGCGAGAATACTTGTCCTGAGCCAGCAAAGCATCCAGGATGGCGTCACTGATTTGGTCACAGACTTTGTCCGGATGACCTTCGCTGACAGATTCCGAAGTAAAAAGATAATTCTTGAGTTGTCCGCTCATGCGAGTCCTCTCTTCATTCTAACCGCTATGCGCCCCGTATTGAGCACTTGAGCGCTACCTATTCCGAAAGACTTTCCATTGTTATCAATTAAGATCACGTGGTCAAGCGATCTAATTGTAGCCCGACGCACGCCATCATGGGTGAGCCCGCCCTCAAAGGTCTTCATTTCCACGTGCATCTCCTGCCCCATCTTCAAACGCTCCACCAGCGTGGTGTCCAGAGCCCGCCAGCTCGGGATTGCCAGGTTGATATCCTGAATGGGGATGATCTGCTGATTCAGATTCTCCAGGTTATTTTCAAGCTCGTCCAGCGTAAACGCTTTGTCACAGGAAAGATCACCGCTGCTGAGCCGCAAAAGGCGGGTGATGGTGCCCAGAGAGCCCGCCTGTTCTGCGATCTGGCTGGCCACGACCCGCACGTAAGTCCCTTTTGAGCAACGAATGCGGAAGGTTCCGACTCCATCGGCGTACCGCAAACAAAGGAGCTCTTCTATCTGAATGATCTTGCGCAGGAGCTGCAGCGGAACCTGATCCGCCTTGCCCTGTCTTGCATATTCGTAAAGGGGTTTGCCCTGGAATTTAATGGCGGAATAGAGCGGCGGGACCTGCATGAAGTCGCCGACCATGGATTCACAGATTTTGTGCAATTGGTCCGCGGTGATGTGGTCCTTCGGAGCATGCGCGACCACCTGCCCATCGGCATCCAGCGTGTCGGTGGCCACACCAAAGCCCACATCAAATTCGTAGGCCTTGGTTCCGGCCAACAGGAAATCCTGGATCCGGGTGGCCTTGCCAAACAGGAGTGGCAAAAGCCCTTCCGCCAGCGGGTCCAGGGTTCCCACGTGACCCATTTTTACTTTACCGATGCGCTGCTGAAACCAGCGGGTCACATCCTTCGACGTCATGCCTGCCGGTTTATAGACAAGCAGCAGGCCATCGATCGGAACGATCTTTCTTACTTGCGGACGATTCACACGCGGCTCCCGATTTAATCTTCCTCAGCTATCTTGTGCAAAATCCCTTCAATGCGTTCCGCAGATTCAAGGGTGCTGTCATAGACAAAGCGAAGTTCGGGAACCCGGCGAATGTCGAGGACCTTCAGTTGCTTGCGCAGATACCCTGTGGCGGATTCCAAACCTTTCTTGGCCCGCTCGGGCTTGCTGCTGTCGTAGGTACGGAAATAAACCGTGGCCACCTGCAGATCCGGCGAGATTTTCACCGCTGTGATGGTCACAAATTCAAGGCGTGGATCGTTCATCCGGCCGCCTTGAAAATTGGCAGCCAGGATATCCCGAATTTCATCAGCCATGCGTTCAGTTCGGAGACTCATAACATTCAATCCTTAACAAAAAGGGCTCAAAAACAGCCATTTATTGGCGGCCGTCCTGAGCCCTTGTCCCCTGACCAGGTCAGGGGATCCATAAACGTGTTTTCTTATTACAGCGCTGGTGCGTGCTCTTCGATAACAAAGGCCTCGATCACATCGCCTTCGCGAATGTCGGAGTAACCTTCGATACCAATACCGCACTCATAACCTTGCACAACTTCTTTGACGTCATCCTTGAAGCGGCGGAGCGAACCGATCCGACCGCTGTAAATGACCACATCGTTACGGACGAGGCGCAAGAGCGAGTTTCGTGTAACCTTGCCATCCAGAACCGAGGTGCCGGCGATCAGGCCGATTTTCGGAACTTTGATGGTGGCGCGCACTTCGGCGTGGCCGAGGATAACCTCTTTCTGCACCGGAGGCAGTTTACCGGCCATGATCGACTTCAGAACATCGACGATGTCGTAGATGATGCTGAAGTACTTGATCAGAACACCCTGCTTTTCAGCCATATCATCCAGGCCACGTGCGGCCCGTACGTTAAAGCCGATAATCACGGCACCTGACGTTGCGCCCAGGGCCATATCCGATTCGTTGATGCCACCGACGGCCTTGTGGACGATACGGTTGCGAACGCGATCGGTATTGAGTTTCATGACAGCTTCGGCAATCGCCTCCACCGAGCCCATGGTATCGGCCTTGATAATGACCGGTACTTCCAGAGCATCAGCAGCCTTGGCCTTCGCCAGCAGCTGATCGAGCGTAGCAGCCGACGAACGGTTCTGCGCTTTGTTCAGCTCCTGATCGCGGCGCCATGTGGCGACGTCCTTGGCGGTTTTTTCATCTTCCACCACATCGAACTGATCACCGGCCATCGGCACCTCGGAAAGACCGACGATCTCGATAGGAGTCGAGGGACCGGCTTCCTTCAGGCGCTTGCCTGTATGATCATGCATGGCACGGACGCGACCGAGGGTGGTACCAGCCACCACGAAGTCACCGACGCGAACCATACCCTTCTGAATCATCATCGTGGCCACAGGACCGCGACCTTTATCCAGGTGGGCTTCCACCACAACCCCTGAGGCCGGAACATCAATCGGGGCTTTCAGCTCAAGCACTTCGGCCTGGAGCAGAATCGCGTCGAGCAGTTCCTCGATCCCGATGCCCTGCAGAGCCGAAACCTTAACGTACTGCGTCTCACCGCCCCACTCTTCCGACTGGATGCCTTGATCCGCGAGTTCGCGATAGACGCGATCGAGGTTCTTGTTGGGCTTGTCGATCTTGTTGATGGCAACAATGATCGGCACATTCGCAGCACGGGCATGCGAGATGGCTTCAATGGTCTGAGGCATCACGCCGTCATCGGCCGCGACCACCAGAACCACGATATCAGTAACTTTCGCACCGCGGGAACGCATGGCCGAGAAGGCTTCGTGACCCGGGGTGTCGAGGAATGCGATCTTGCGACCGTCCTTATCCACAGTATAGGCACCAATGTGCTGGGTAATCCCACCCGCTTCACCGGCCGCAACCTTGGCTTTCCGGATGGCATCGAGGATCGACGTTTTACCGTGGTCGACGTGACCCATGATGGTCACAATCGGCGGACGCTCTTCCAATTCTGCCGTGTCCTGAGCCTTCTTCTTATCCGACAGAATGTCCTCGATCGAGACCACGTTGCTCTTCACTTCGAAGTGATATTCCGAAGCCAAAAGCGTGGCCGTATCGAAATCCAGGGGCTGGTTCATCGTTGCCATGATGCCTTGCGACATTAGCTTTTTGATCAGCTCCGCGGCTTTTACCGACAGCTGCTTGGCCAGCTCGGCCACGGTGATTTCGTTGCCCATCTTCACCACACGATACGACGCCCGTGGGGTGGTCAGCTGGGTCTTTTTCAAGTCCTTACGACGCTTCAGATCCTTGCGACGGCCAGAGGATTGCGGCGTATAGACCAGTTTTTTCTTATCATCGACGGGAGCTTCCGGCAGAACTTCAATGTCCTCGCCATCTTCATCCAGCGGTTCGGCCTGTTTCAAAAGCGCTCTCAGGTTGAGCTGATCGCGTTTCGGCTTCAGAGCCTTTTTAATAACGTTTTCTTCCGGTCCTTCGACATTCGCGAAGGAACGTTTCTTATCCTTTTCCTTGGCCTTGGAACCATCATCGCGCCAGGTTTTGGTGCCGATGCCCAGTCCACCGTCGACCGGCAGATCCAGATCTGGACCTTTGGCGATGGGACCGATGGGACGCCGGTTTTCACCGATACGTGGACCGATGGTAATTCCGCTTCCTCCACCACCACCGCCTTCACCACCGCCAATGCGGGGCGCGGGACCACGGCCAACCGGCATAATACGCGCGGTGGAAGCCGAGCGTGGACGCGGTTGTTCCTCCTCGGGAGGAGGAGCACGACGAACGATCGTCGCTCCACCCGGTCTTGCGGGTGGTGGCGTCGTCGCTTCGCGTCTGACGATTTTCGCCGTTTCGGTGGAAGTCGAACTCTCTGGGCGCTGCATGGGTCGTCCTTCGCTGACAGGCGCTGAGCTGGGTGCACGCGCCTCTTGACGCACGGGGGGAGGAGTCGGGGCCGGAGGCCGGACGTCCATCCGCGGGCTTGGGGTTTCTGGCTCCTCGAGTTTGGGAGCCTCCTCTACAGCGGGAGTCACCGGTGCGGCGCTGGCTGCAGGTTGTTCGATTTGTGGAGCAGTTTGAATAGGTTCTGGCTCGCTTATTTCAGGTTCTGGTTCTGGTTCAACAGCTTCCGGTTCGGCTGGCGCCAACGGAGGAGCGGTTTCCACTTCAGGAGCAGCAGCAACAGCAGGAGCGACTTCTTCTTCAGGTTCTTCATGAGAGGTGGTTTCAGAGCTTTGAGCCGCCACCTCATGATCGACATCGTCCGATGACGCAGCTGCTTCTCTGTCTTCACCAGGACCCTTGCGGCGGCGAATAACAGAAGGGCTTGCTTTAGGAGCCTTGCCAGCTCCCTCACCACTCAACTCGCGTTTGATACGGACAATCTGGTCTGCAGTCAAAGTGCTCTGGTGGCTGGAGACCTCGATTCCGATATCTTTCAGCTTGTTGACAAGCAACTTACTTTCGATCTTTAGCTCGCGGGCTAATTCGTAGACACGAATTTTGGACATTCGCTCTGAGTCCCCCAAGGTATCTCATTAGCATTCATTCAGTATTTTGAGTGCAAAGGGAAAGGAAAAAGTGACTTCGTTTTTCGAGCCCTCTTTCCCTTCTTTTCATTATTCGGATTGAAGATAGCGATCAGCCGCCATTTGAATGGTCCGTGCGACGCCTATCGACAATCCCGTTTTCTGGGCTACTTCCTCGGCAGAGTCCGCCACAATATCACCTATTGTGACGTAGCCGCCTTCAGCCAATGCATGCGCAGTTGCTTCACCGACCCCGGACAGTTCCAAAAAGACCTTCACACGCTCGCTAATTTGAGAGTCTTCCGCCTTATTGTCAAGTGTAACGGGGGACGCAGAGGAATTTGCCAGGACGTCATCGACTGGCGCATACTTTTTAGGCTCAGCACGAGTTGCTGTCGGCGTACTGCTGGCCACGCGTTTTGCCCGTTCAATCAGCTCCAGAGCCTGCTCCTGATCCATGTTCAAAAGACGATTCAGAGTACGCGGCGACATCTGAGCCACTTCTGCTGGAGTGGTAAAGCCTTCCTGAAGCAGGAGGTCTGCCATCATGTCATCCAGGCCTTCAATCCGAACAAGATTCGTTTTGGCACCTGCCATTTTCTCTTCGATGGAGGACTCACTCTTGATGTCGAGGCGCCAGCCGGTCAGCTGAGCCGCGAGACGCACGTTTTGACCGCGCTTCCCGATAGCCAGTGAGAGCTGGTCATCGCCCACGATCACTTCCATGCTGTGATTGTCTTCATCGACAATCACCTTGCTCACAACCGCAGGGGCCAGAGCATTACAGACGAGGCGGGCCGGATCGTGATCGTAAGGCACGATGTCGATCTTCTCACCGTTGATTTCATTTACAACGGCCTGCACACGCGAACCTTTCATACCCACGCAGGCGCCGACCGGGTCGACAGCAGAATCGCGGGAATAAACGGCGATTTTTGAACGATAACCAGGATCACGGGCGGCACTTTCAATCGTGACGATACCATCATAGATTTCGGTCACATGCTGACTGAAGAGCGCCACCAGGAATCCAGGATGGGCGCGTGACATGATGATCTGCGGACCACGGCTCGAACGCTTGACGTCGACCACATAGGCCTGGATCCGGTCTTTCACGCGGAATTTTTCCGTAGGAACCTGCTCTTTATACGGAATCACAGCTTCGGTGCGACCCAGGTCGACGATGATGTCGTTGCGTTCGAAGCGACGAACATAACCGCTCAGGATTTCACCGACGCGATCCTTGAATTCATCAAAAATCTGCGAACGCTCTGCGTCACGCACCTTTTGAACAATAATCTGCTTCGCCGACTGGGCTGCGATACGACCGAATTTGGAGGTGTCGATCTTGATACCGATGGCGTCGCCCAGGACTGTTTCGGAGTCCAGTTTGCGGGCATCGGTCAGGGCGATTTCCAAACTCTCATTGGCGACATCATCATCATCCACAACCGTACGGAACTGGTAGAGTTCGATTTCGTCGGTTTCTTCGTTATAATGAGCTTCAAGGTCGGCCGTCGCCCCCAAAGTCCGGCGTGCGGCATGAACCACAGCCTGCTGGAGAGCGTCGATGATCACTGCTTTGTCCAGATTTTTGTCGCGGCTGACGCCGGAAATGACTTTGCGGAGCTCGGATTCTAATTCTGAACTATCGATTAGAGTCATCGTCGGTCGTTCCTTCTCAAGAAGTTGTCAAAAAAGTTAAAAAAGATCCGTAGTTCCAATATCATGTGAGCGTTTTTCACCACTCGAACACAACATTGGCCTTGCGAATCGCTTGGAATGGAAAGTTCCAGACACCTGCCGGCAACTCTAAGGATACGATATCATCCTGGTCTATTCCAAGAAGCTTCCCTGCACCTTCCATTCTGTTCTGCGTTCTTTCTGTCAAACGCACCTTTATTTTTTGGCCGATCACGCGTGAAAAATGTTCGCGCGTGCGGAGTGGGCGTTCTATACCTGGGGAGCTGATTTCCAGGCGATAGTCGCCAGGAACCAATGCATCAAGGTCATTGGCTTCGATCAAGAGATCGTTCACGCGAAGACAGTCTTCCATTTTGATGCCTTCAGGCCTGTCAATGTAGACGCGAAGCGTTTCCTCGACTCCATCCCACTCAACTTCGACACATTCATAGCCAAGAGGGGCAATCTTCGGATTGATAAGTTCGATTATCTTGTCGTATTGCTGGCGATTCATAGTTCAAACACCACAAATAAAAAAGCCCAGCACGCACCATCACAGTGAGCAAGGCATTCATATAAACCATGATTGATTTGGGTCAACATGAGGGCCGATCGCCCGCTGGTACTTGCGAGCTGACGTGCAGAAGCCGTACGCTGAACCCCCCTTCACTCGCATGGAGTATTTGCCTGGGTTCACGGCGTACAATCTAACGATCGACGTTTAACAGGTCCCCCCGCGAAAGTCAACTCTTTTGACCTATTTCTACGCGTCCAAGCCCGCGCAATAAGAGTTGTAAATTGGCCTTTGCGCGGAAAAAGCGGTACCATGCTTTGAATCATCCAGCAGCCGTAATCGCCATGATAAAAATTCAATAGTTTCATTATATTATATGTTGGAGCCGCCCAGGTTTGGCACCCCATCGCGTTGAACGCCGTCATCTCATCGTCGACAAAAATCGCCCCCATCCGATTGAGGACTATCTGCGGCATTGGGATTTTCGCGGCCTGATGCAGTGGGCGGATCAGCAGACGGAACGCTTGAGCACGCGGGAGGAACTCCTCGTGTGCTATGTGCGTGAACGCTGCAAGGATCATGATGCCTGGCAGACGAGCATGATGCGGATCAGGCAGCGTGTTTTTAAGGATGAGCAGGAACATCTCGCCTTTCGTGCGCTGAATCTGCAAACACTCAAGGATCTCAAACGCGTGGCAGCGGATCTGAAGAAGGCGGCGTTCTTTCCTCATGATCTTCTTTTGCAGGTGGCCTGGGTCCGGGTGGCAGATCGCCTGGCGGCCCTGCATGCCATGAATGAGGCCTGGGAGCTTTATGCCTGTTTTCCCAGTGCCGGCGCGGCCTGTGAATGGCAACGCCTGACGGAACTGAAGGCCACCATCGTCAGTTATCTGAATGGAAAACTTGATAACGATACGGTCATCGGCCTTCTGCGCAGCGCCAGTGTCCACTGGGTAGGAACGCCCCTGGCTGAGGTTTATGGCCTGGCCTTTCATCTCTATATTGCCAGCATATCAGCCCGCTGGTTTGATCAGTTGCGGCTGCAGCATCAGCTGCGCAAAACCCTGGATGACTTGCCACATGCCGGAAATCAGCCGCAGCTGATGGCGGTCGCGGCCTATCTCATCAATCCGGAGCAGGGCCTGGGTGCTGCGCTATGGAAGAGTCAGCTGCCTGATACCGCGGCCACCGAACAGCCTCAGTTTGAACATGTCCCCGAACTTTTGTGGCTGACCCACTGCATCGAAGGGCTCGAGAACATTCAAAACGCGGATGCGGTGCCATGCGTTCCGGCGTTGAAAGAGGTTCTTTTTCAGCAGGAAAATCTGGGCAATGGCCTGCTTGCGGCCTGCGCCCGTTCGCGGCTTTTGGGGCTCATGCTGCATCACTATCCCCTGCGGCATGATCCGGAGTTGATGGACTTTTGGTTTCAGGAGCTGCGGCTTTTGCAAAGCATGCCCTATAACGAGCTGCAAAGTTTTGGTGCCCTGTTGCAGGCGGCGCATCTTTATCGACAGGGGGAATTTCACGAATGTCTCCAGACCCTCAGGCGGGCCCGGCGCCTGTCCCAGGACCGCCTGCGGCGACGCATTATCGGTCTCTGGCTGGCGCATGCGCGTGGCCGCATGCCCCGGCATGTGAACCCGGAACTGATGGCCTTAAGCCTGCGGCTCCTGCGATATTTTTTCGCGCCGAATCTGAAGAGTCTGGGATCGGGTCTTTACCTTGTCAATGATGTGTACCGGGTGGACCTCAGCCTTTATCCCGTTTTGAATCGGCTGCTCCAGCAGATTTTACGGCATCCGCACAAGGCTCTGCCGACTCAGGATGTGCAGGATCTCGTGTGGCATCAGGCTGCTTCGCTGGAAGGATGGAAACAGAAACTGCGCAATGCGGTCTCGCGTTTGCGCTTTCAATTTCGCTTTATGCTGGCGCCTCTTGTGATCCAATCACAGGGCATGCTGCGGCTGAATCTGGATGCTCTGAGCTTTGAACCCACACCGGCGAATCTTCAAAATGAACGAAGGCAGGATATTCTGCGGGCCCTCCAGCATGGACCACGTTCGATGGAAGGTCTGAAGGAAGCCACCCATATTCCGGAAAGCTCCCTGCGCCGCTATCTGCGGGAGCTGACAGCCCAGGGGCATATCCGAGCGGATGCGAAAAACAATCGGACGCTGTTTATGTCCGTTTCCGCTGCAGGTTCCAAATATTAAGAACGGAATAGGCCAGCAGAATGAAATCAGCCGACCAGGCGGCCGGAATTGGCGGCAATATTCCCCGCTTGGCCAGAGCCCGGGCGGCGTTGAGGAAGAACCAATAGCTCATTCCAATCGCCACGGCGAGCAGAACGCCGCGCGCAGTTTCCATGGTACGTTCGGAGCGATAACCAAACCTTAGACCGATCAGACACACCACAAAGGGTGCGAAATGAAAGGCCAGCTTGGTGTGCAGTTCCACCCGATAGGAGAGGATATCGACGCCGGAGGCTGAACCCTTGCGAATGGTGTCAACGAGTTCGGCGGAGGAAAGCTCGTTGGGATAGCGCCGTTCTTTTTTAAGTTTGACCGGTTCCACGGGAATGCTGACCGGCATCACGTCCTTGCGCTCGGTATAGGACAGCGTGCCTTTGGGCCAGAAATAAAGGATTTTCACATCCTCAAGCAGCCAGTCCGTACTTTCCGGACGATAGGTAGCGAGGCGGGCTTCGAGGCTTTTTTTCGGGCGGAAATTATCGCCCGTCTCGATCACGCGCACCCCGGTCATGACATTGGTGATGGGATCGTAGTCGCGGAAATTGTAAAGAACGTTCTCATCCTTGACCCAGCGGGCCCCTTCAGCGATCTGAGTTTCCGAGCCTCTTTCGATCTGCACTTCCTGAATGTAGTGCATCCTCTCCGACCAGCGCGGGAGGATATACTCGCCCAGAAAAATTCCAACGAGACACAGCGCGAGTCCACCCAATACGATCGGCATCCCGACCCTTAAAGGTCCCATGCCGGCAGCCCGCATGGCGGTGATTTCGTTCGTGCGGCTCAGGAGCACCATGGTGATCACTGATGCGAGCAGTGAAGCGATCGGCAGAGCCTGAATAATCAGGCTCGGCAGAAGGTAGATGTAGTATTTGACGAGCAGCGCCGTTTCCGGGTTGTAGCGCGGAATGTAGCGCGTGGTCTTATGAATAAAGTCGAAGAGCAGGAATAGAAAAACGACGAGCAGCAAGGTCCCGAATACATACCGAATGAAATCCCGCAGCACATAGAAGAATAAAGTCATGTTCCGCCTTCGCCTGGACCAACCCTACTGCGACGACTTTACTCCTGGCCGGACAGCCTTCGCAAGCAGATATGGGAGGCCTTTTTTCCCGCGCTCCAGGCGGCCCAATATTTTCACGCGATTGACCGTTTCCTCGCCGAGCATGCGATAGGATTCGTCCACTGCCGTCAGGACCACCAGGATGCGGCCATCCGGATCTGCCATCACCAGATGCGTGCTCGACTCACCCCGTTCCAGAATATCACCTTCGAGGATCACATCCTTCCCAAAGAGATCGCCGGTATCAAAATGGAGCTGTTTGGTCGTCACCTGAAAGGGTTCACCAAACACCGTGCCACCCGTCCACGCGAAGCTCGTCACATCGATTTCATCCTTGAGAACCTGAATTTTTTGACAGGAAATATTGGAGAGCGCGAGGAGCAGAAAGATCGGAACCAGACCTGGCTTGCGAAAGGACATAGGCTACCTCCCAGTACGTATGGCATATTTTACCATAGCCAGGGCCGCTGGGGCGAGGGGGCGAAAAAAAACCCGCCGGTTGGGGCGGGTCTTTGGCTTATTTGGCTTCCGCAGCTTTCGCCTTGGGTTCGAAGTCCACGAACTCAATCATGGCCATCTGAGCGCCATCACCGACGCGGAGACCGCGCTTCAGGATCCGAACATAACCGCCCTGGCGGTCTTTAAAACGGGCAGCAAGGTCACCAAAGACTTTGGCAACAGCATCTTTTTCGAAGAGGTAGGCACCGGCCTGACGGCGGTGGTGCAGACTGCCCTTCTTACCCAAAGTCACCATTTTCTCAACAACGCTGCGCAGTTCTTTGGCTTTTGGCAAAGTCGTTGTAATACGCTCATGAGTGATCAACGACGTGGCCAAGTTCCGCAAAAGAGCTTTACGGTGAGCTGAATCGCGACCGAGTTTCCGATAGCCGTGCTTGTGTCTCATAACTAGCCTCTTAACCTTTAATTGCTTTCGCTTTCTTTTTGTCTCAGCATCGAAGGATCAAATCCGTCGATCTTCATACCAAGGGACAGGCCCATTTCAGCCAGGATGTCCTTGATTTCGTTGAGAGACTTACGACCAAAGTTCTTGGTTTTCAGCATCTCAGCTTCAGTCTTCGTCACCAGCTCACCAATATACTTGATGTTGGCGTTTTCCAGGCAGTTGGCAGCGCGAACCGACAGCTCCAGCGAGTCGACCGTCTTGAACAGGTTTTCGTTCAATTGCGGACGTGCTTCAATGGTTTCTTCCGAACCGCGAGCTTCCACTTCTTCCGATTCATCAAAGTTGATGAAGATCGTCAGCTGTTCCTTCAGAATCTTTGCTGCGTAAGCCAGTGCATCATCCGGCCGAACCGCGGCATTGGTCCAAACTTCCAGCGTGAGTTTATCGTAGTCAGTCATCTGACCCACGCGAGCGTTCGAAACGTTATAAGCAACGCGACGAACGGGAGCGAAGATCGAATCGGTTACAATATAACCCGTCGGGATCGTTTCCGTACGGTTAGCATCTGCCGAGACATAACCGCGGCCGTGGCGCACGATCATTTCCATCGACAGCGTACCGTCTTCACCGACTGTAGCAATATGCTGGTCCGGGTTCAGGATTTCCACATCGCTGCTGGCTTGAATATCACCAGCGCGCAGGACGCCATCACCTTTCGACTTCAGCGTAATGCGGGCATCGTTTTCGCCCAAATAACGAATATTGACCTGCTTCAGGTTCAATATAATATCGGTTACGTCTTCCTTAACGCCCGTGATCGTACTCAGCTCGTGATCGACGCCTTCGATACGGACGGCAACGATAGCCGCACCATTGATGCTTGAGAGAAGCACGCGTCGCAGCGAGTTACCAAGCGTGATACCATAACCGCGCTCGAGCGGCTTCGCAATAAACTTGCCATAGGTATCGGTCAAGGCGGCAATTTCTACGTTATTAGGAGTGATCAAGTCTTGCCAATTGCGATGCATGAACGCTTCTCCGTCTTGATTCCGTTAATGATGAATAAGACCTGATTTCATGAGCGGGCTTCTTTCCGAAACGACTCATGAACGCGGCTGTTTTGATGGCCCGGTACTGTCATTCTACCAGCATTTTTCTGCTGGTCTAGAAATATCGCGGCCTTCTCTAAATCAGGCCGCAGTGTTGGACCATTCAGCCCTGATCAGACCCTACGCCGCTTTGGCGGTCTGCAACCATTATGCGGAACCGGAGTGATGTCTTTCAGCAAGTTGACCTTCAGGCCGACAGCCGACAGAGCGCGGACGGCGCTTTCACGACCCGAGCCTGGACCCTTAACCAGAACCGAGATGGAACGCATGCCGGCGTCCATGGCTTTGCGGGCACATTCTTCTGCGGCAACCTGAGCAGCGAAGGGCGTACTTTTACGCGAACCCTTGAAGCCTTTGGCGCCTGCAGTCGACCAGGCCACCACTTCACCGTTAAGGTCTGTGATGGTAACGATGGTATTGTTAAAGGTGGCCTGAATATGAGCGACCCCCATGGGGACGTTCTTTTTCGTCTTGCGCTTTTTAACGACAGTAGCCTTTGCCATATCAACCTATTCCTTTTAACGCGGTTACTTCTTCTTGTTAGCAATCGTCTTACGAGGACCTTTACGCGTACGCGCGTTGGTCTTTGTACGCTGACCGCGAACAGGAAGGCCTTTGCGATGACGCAGACCGCGGTAATTGCCCAAGTCAATGAGGCGCTTAATATTCAGCGAAACTTCACGGCGGAGGTCACCCTCAACCAGAATGCCTTCACCGTCGATAACTTTACGGATGGAGTTGACCTCTTCAGCGCTCAGCTCAGCAGCTTTCTTGGTCGCAGGGATACCAGCTTTTTCCGCGATGACGACAGCGGAACGACGGCCGATGCCGTAGATGCTCGTCAGTGCAATATCAACTCTTTTTTGACCAGGAAGGTCAACACCAGCAATACGTGCCATTCCCTAACTCCTTAGCCCTGTCTCTGTTTATGCTTTTTGACTTCACAGATCACGCGCAGCACGCCACTACGACGAACGACCTTGCACTTATCACAGATAGGCTTCACACTTGCTCTAACTTTCATCAAGAACCCTCTCGTATGACTAGGGCACGAATTGCGTCGTCATCCTTCGCTGTGCCCGCCCTATTTCTCTTACTTCGCGCGGTAAACAATTCTTCCACGACCGAGATCATACGGAGAGATCTCCAGCTTGACCTTGTCGCCGGGCAGGATGCGAATAAAGTGCATGCGCATTTTGCCGCTAATATGAGCTAATACTTCGTGGCCGTTTTCGAGCTCTACCTTGAACATCGCATTGGGGAGTGGCTCTTTCACGACCCCTTCGACCTCAATCACATCTTCCTTGGCCATTGCCTTCCTCGGATTTACGCCTGAATGCCTGCCCAGGGTTGACAGATGCGAAACTTTACACACTTGCCCCTGGTTCAGCAAGTGAAAACCGCTGATTCCCAGAACCCACAACCGCTTCGTTCAGGCGAGCGAACGAAGCTGAGCAGCGAGAGCCTTATACACACTTTCCGTCGTCCCATTACCATCCACACGGTGATAGAGGCCGAGGTTTCTGTAAAAATCAAGAACCGGACGGGTTTCACTCTCATAAACACCCAGACGGACCTTGACCTTCTCTTCCGTGTCATCTGGACGCTGAACCACTTCCGAACCGCAGCGATCACAGACCTTCTCCCGTTTCGGAGGATTTGTGGTCGCATGGTAGCTGGCGCCGCAGTTCACACAGGTACGACGGCCACTAATGCGCTGAATCAACGCACCAGGATCAACTTCGAGATGGATCGCGCCGCGAATACCGTTCTTACCGACCAGATCCTGCAGAGCCTTGGCTTGCGCCACGTTGCGAGGGTAACCATCCAACAGGATGGGGAAACCGCGCGCCGCTTCCAGTTCGGATTGCAGAATGCCGAGGAGAACATCATCGGGTACCAGCTTGCCTTCGGCCATAATGGACTTGGCCTTGTTGCCGATCTCGGTGCCTTCCTTGATTTGCTTGCGGAGGGCATCACCGGTTGAGATCTTTTTATAACCTTCCCGCTGAGCGAGAAGGTCTGCTTGAGTGCCCTTGCCTGCGCCTGGAGCGCCCGTAAGGATGACTATCAACGCCGGCCTCCTCTGCTCCTGATACTGGTATTCTTCATGAACGCCTCGTAACGGAGGGACTGGCGATGCGCGTCAATTTGTCTAAAAGTTTCCAGAGCGACACCGACAATAATCAAAAGACTGGTGCCACCAAAATAGAACTGAACGTTGAAACTATCGGTGATCAATGAGGGGATCAAACAGATCGCACTCAGATAGATAGCACCGGTCAGGGTCAGACGGTTTATGATCTTACCCAGATATTCCGAAGTTCTTGCGCCGGGGCGAATGCCAGGAATAAAGCCGCCATGCTTCTTCAGGTTTTCCGCGATATCATCCGGCTTGAACTGAATCGACGTATAGAAGAAGGTGAAGAAGATGATCATCACGAGGTAGAGCACATTGTAGAGCCATCCACCAGGGATCAAAACCGTTCCCACCACGCTCGCAAAGAGTCCTGTTTGGGCGAACTGAGCCACCGTCACGGGAATCTGCAGGAGCGAACTGGCAAAGATCGGGGGAATCACACCTGAGGTGTTCACCCGAATGGGCAGATGCGAAGTCTGACCGCCATAAACCCGATTGCCGACCTGGCGTTTTGCGTACTGAACCGGAACCTGACGCGCGCCCTGCTCCATGAACACCACACCCGCTGTCACGACAATGACGATGGCAATAAGAATCGCAATCGCAGCCAGGTCCATTTCTGCACTATTGAACTTTTCATAGGTGTTGCCGATCACACTGGGCAAGCCGGCAACGATACCGCAGAAGATGATGAGCGAGATACCATTGCCCACGCCACGTTCGGTGATCTGCTCACCCAGCCACATGACGAAAGCGGTACCAGCGGTCAACGAAATCGTCGTGAGCACAGCCCAGCTGGTGGACGGGTCCGTTACAAAGGAACCCGCTCCCATCGAGGTTGTGGCCAGCGTTCGCGCGATCATGAAGCCCTGAACCAGAGCAATCACAATCGTGCCGTAACGCGTATACTGAGTGATTTTCTTGCGACCGGCCTCGCCTTCTTTCGAAAGCGCTTCCAGGTGCGGAACGATAACGGTTAAGAGTTGAGAGATAATGGAAGCCGAGATATATGGCATCACACCCAAGGCAAAAATACTGAACCTTTCGAGGGCGCCCCCAGAGAACATGTTAAACATGCCAAAGAGGTTGGCGCCTTGGCTTCTGAAAAACTCAGCCAAAGCCTCCGAATTTACCCCCGGGATGGGAACGTGCACCCCAATCCGGTAGAGAGCCAAGAAACCCAGTGTAAACAGGATTTTCTTGGTCAAGTGATTGAGAGTCACCTCAGGCAGAGATGATATCCGCTGTCCCACTATTAGATCTCCTCAACTTTACCGCCTGCCTTTTCCACTGCTGCTTTTGCTGCGCTGCTTGCTTTGTGAAGCTTGATAGTCAAGGCTTTGTTCAGCTGGCCGCGGCCGAGCAACTTGACGGGCATATTAGGCTTGCGCAACAATCCACCTTGAGCTAACAATTCTGCGGTTACAACGGTACCCGCGTCAAAAGCGTTCAGAGCATCCAAGTTTATCGGATTGTATTCAATCCGAGAAGGATTTTTAAAACCGCGTTTTGGCAGACGACGGTACATAGGGGTCTGACCACCCTCGAAACCGGCGCGGACGTTTCCGCTCTTACGGGCTTTCTGACCTTTATGGCCTTTACCCGAAGTGCCGCCCTTACCGCTGCCAGGACCACGACCAAGACGTTTCTTGCCTTTGTTCGATCCGGGGGCTGGATGCAAATTTTCCAACGACTTCATGATAGACTCCACTTACGCATCCTTAGTCGTTTACCAACTCGTATTCAACGAGATGGCGGACTTTGTTGATCATCCCGCGGATGCAATTGTTATCCTTATGGACCTTCGTTTTGCCAATCCGGCCCAGACCGAGAGCGCGAACCACCTTGCGGTTGTTCGGGTTGTTGCCGATCAGGCTCCGGGTTTGTCTGACAATAATCTTCGACATAGGGGAACTCCGCCTAGCGCGTTACAAATTAAGCTTGTGCTTGCGCGTTACGAACCTGGTAGACTTCATGAGCCTCTTTTCCACGGTTCTTCGCATACTCTTCCAGGCTTTCCAACTGCTTCAGGCCGTTGATGACCGCGCGCACCACGTTTTGGTGGTTGCGGGTACCGTGGACCTTACACACGATGTCTTGAATCCCTGCGAGTTCCGCGATGATACGCACTGCACCACCGGCGATGATGCCCTTACCTTTTTTAGCAGGGTACATCAGAACCTTGGCGGAGCCGTATTTGCCGACGACTTCGAAAGGAATCGTTCCACCGTTCTTACGAACAGTGATCATGTTCTTCTTCGCTTGATCCGATCCTTTACGAATCGCATCGGGAACTTCGTTGGCTTTGCCAAGGCCGAAGCCCACTTTATCTTTGCTATCACCGACCACGATCAGGGCACTGAAGCTGAAACGGCGACCGCCCTTCACAACTTTGGCCACGCGAGCGATGTTCACAACTCTGTCTTGCAGGTTGTCTTCACCGGCGGAGCTAGCTCCTTCACGGCCGCGCTGGTCTCCACGATCACGTCTATCTTCGCGCTTATTATCTTTAGGACTTATTTCTTTTGCCACTGACTTGTGCCTCCACCATGACTCTTAGAAATCCAGGCCACCTTCACGGGCGCCTTCGGCCAAAGCCATGATCCGGCCGTGATAAGCATAACCATTTTTATCAAACACAACTTTTGTAATGTTCTTGGACTTGCAGGCTTCCGCCAGCTTCTTGCCAAGTTCAGTACAAGCAGCCTTGCCGGCACGCTCTTCGGCGCCTTTCTTAAAGCTGTGCACATGTGCCAGTGTCACGCCTTTGGTGTCATCGATCACCTGGGCATAAACGTGCCGGGCCGAGCGGAACACGCTCAGACGGGGACGTTCAGTCGTACCGAAGATCTTCTTACGGATCCTGGTTTTGCGCTTCTTACGCGACGCGTATTTCGAATTTGTGCTTGCCATGACGCAATCCTACCCCGTTATTTCTTACCGCCAGATTTACCAACTTTGGTGACGATTCTTTCGTCTTCGTAGCGAACGCCTTTGCCGTGATACGGCTCGGGTGGACGCAGCGAGCGGATTTTCGCGGCTGTTTCGCCAACGTGCTCTTTCGAAGCGCCGGTGACGATGATGGTAGTGTTCTTGTCAACGTTCAGATCGACGCCTTCCACAGCTTCGAAATAAACAGGATGACTGTAACCAAGAGAAAGGTTCAAACCTTTGCCTTGCTTCGCACCGCGATAACCGACGCCGACGAGAGTCAGACGTCTTTCATAGCCCTTATGGCAACCATCGATCATATTGGCGATCAGAGTGCGCGTCAGGCCATGGAATTTTTTGTTTTCCTTGGTGTCGGCAACCGGACTCACGGTCAGAGTCGAACCTTCCTGGGCGACCTTGATCGCACGATGAAGCGTTCTTTCCAGTTTGCCTTTGGGGCCTTTCACCTTAACCAGGCTGCCCTCTATCTTCACCTCGACCCCGCTTGGGACCGTGATCGGCTTTTTACCTATGCGTGACATATACAACCTCTATTAAAAGACGGAGCAGATATACTCACCGCCGATGTTGAGCTTACGAGCTTCGCGATCGGTCATGATACCCTTCGATGTCGACAGGATGCCGATACCGTAACCGCTCTTCACGTAGGGAAGCTTGTCAGCCGTAACGTAGACGCGACGCGAAGAAGTGCTTTCACGTTCGATCGTACGAATACCAGGCTTGCCATCTTCAGAATATGCGAGAGCAATTTTCAAAATACCCTGCTTATTGTCGCGAATGGCCTTGTAGTTCCGTACGAAGCCTTCTTCGCGCAGAATATGGGCGATCGCGATCTTCATCTTCGAGGCTGGTACGCTCACGACTTCATGACCCGCTTTTTGTGCGTTGCGAACTCGTGTTAAAAGGTCTGCGATTGGATCATTAACTTGCATCGTCTCTCTTCTCCGACTGCTCTGTTACCAGGATGCTTTTGTCACGCCGGCCAGCAGACCATTCAAGGCCATTTGCCGGAAGCAGATACGACAGATCCCGAACTTACGGTAGACCGCCTTGGGTCGGCCGCATTTATTGCATCGAGTATAAGCGCGGGTCGAAAACTTCGGCGTGCGCTTAGCTTTTTCGATCAGTGATTTCTTTGCCATGGTCGCTCCTTAGCTTTTTCTGAAGGGGAAGTTGAACTTTTCCAACAGCGCCTTGGCTTCGATATCGTTCTTGGCGCTCATCACGATCGTGATACCCAGACCGCGGATCCGATCGACTTTATCGTATTCGATCTCTGGGAAAATGATCTGCTCTTTGACGCCGAGAGTATAGTTGCCGCGACCATCAAAGGCTTTGGGCGAGAAACCGCGGAAGTCGCGGATACGAGGGATCGACACGTTGATAAGACGGTCGAGGAACTCGTACATGCGCTGACGACGCAGGGTCACGCTACAGCCGATGGGCAAGCCAGCACGCAGCTTAAAGCCTGCGATCGCTTTCTTGGACTTGGTTGTAACAGCTTTTTGACCTGTGATTTTCTCAAGGTCTGCCACAGCGCCTTCCAGAATCTTATGGTTCTGGACGGCTTCGCCTTGGCCGATGTTCACAACGATTTTCTTAATCTGAGGAATTTCGTTAGGATTTTCCAATCCCAGCTCTTTTCCCAGCTGCTCGCGGATCTTATTATATTGGTCTTGAAGTCGAGGGACGTTAGCCATCACGGACACCTTTATATTCTGTCGATGATTAGAGTACTTCAGGTGCCAGAGACGCGATGCGGACAAAACCCTTCTGCCGCACTTCCCGCGCTACCGGTCCAAAGATACGAGTCCCTACGGGTTCGTTATCTTTTCCCTTGATCAGCACCGCTGCGTTCTCATCAAACTTGATCGTACTGCCGTCTTTACGTTGGACTTCTTTAGCCGTCCGCACGATCACAGCTTTATGAACGCTACCTTTTTTCACTTTGCTATTGGGCAGAGCTTCCTTCACGGACACGACGATGGTGTCGCCTACGGTCGCGAAGCGCTTTTTACTGCCGCCCAGTACTTTGAAACACTTCAGGACTTTCGCCCCGGAGTTGTCACCACTGAGTAGTACGGATTCCATCTGGATCATATTAACGCCCTTTGGTCTTGCATCTATCTGCCATTACTCGGCGACAAGCTCGCCCGCTTTTTGCACGATTTTCAAGAGATCAAAGCGCTTACGAGCGCTATGGGGCCGAGAAGGGATGATCAAAACGGAATCACCGATTCGGCTTTCATTCTTTTCGTCGTGGAACATCAATTTCGTCCGGCGTTTCATATACTTGCCGTAACGAGGATGCTTCACAAGGTGTTCCACAGTGACAACGCGCGATTTTTGCATTTTGTCCGAGGTGACAACACCGAACACAGGCTTGGATTTCTTCTCTTTTTGTTCAGACATTGCTCAATCCCCTCAAGCTTTCGCACGCGCTTTTTCGTTTTGCACAGTGAGGAGACGGGCAAGGGTCTTGCGCAGTTTCTTCACTTTGCTCACATTCACTGCTGGCGCTGTATAGATGTCCATACGAATTTCAGCAAGCTTTTTTCGCACTTCACTTGCAGTTGCCTGCAATTCACCTTTGTCTTTGGACCGCAGCTCATCGGCTGTAATTTTAAAGTAATCCATTATGACCAGGGATCCTCCGATTTAGTCAGCAGTTTGGTTCTGATCGGCAGTTTAGACCCTGCGAGTTCCAAAGCTTGCGCTGCGACTTCGGGTGTCACACCGTCCATCTCATAGAGGACCCGACCGGGTTTGATGTAAGCAACGTAGAATTCCACGTTACCTTTACCCTTACCCATCCGCACCTCAAGAGGCTTCTTGGTTACGGGATGATCAGGGAAGATATTGATCCATACGCGACCGCCGCGTTTAATATGGCGGGTCATCGCGATACGGGCTGCTTCGATCTGGCGCGCAGTGATTTTGCCTGCTTCCAGGGCCTGAAGGCCAAAGTCACCGAAAGACAGCTTGGCTCCGCGCTCGGCTTCGCCTTTAATGCGGCCTTTATGCTGCTTTCTGAATTTCATTTTCTTTGGAGATAGCATCGCACTTTCCTCTTGCTGCTACGGACCGCTTATTGGTCGGTCAGAATGTCGCCTTTGTAGATCCAGACCTTAATCCCGATCAAACCGTAGGTGGTCAAAGCTTCGGCTGTGCCGTAGTCAATGTCCGCACGCAGGGTATGGAGGGGAACGCGACCTTCCCGATATTTCTCGATCCGGGACATATCCGCACCACCGAGACGACCCGAACAGCTTACCTTGATACCTTTGGCGCCGGCTTTGACCGCAGAAGCGATCACTTTTTTCATGGCGCGGCGGAAAGATACCCGGCGGACCAGCTGCTGCTTAATGCTCTGAGCAGCGAGGTTGGCGTCGGCGTCTGGCTTTTGGATCTCGTATACGTTCACATTCGGATCGCCCGACGCAAGCTTGCAGATCTTGACCAGTTCGTCTTTCAGACTCTCTGCGCCTGCACCTTTCTTGCCGATGATGATACCAGGGCGGCTCGAATAGATGTTCACGCGCATGTTAGCGGCTGCACGTTCGATCTCGACCTTCGAAACACCAGCGCTGTCGAACTTCCGCATGATATAGTCGCGAATGCGCATGTCTTCGTGCAGGAATTTTGCATAATCATTTTTCGCATACCAGCGCGAGGCCCAGGGGCGTGTGATACCGGTACGAAAACCAATTGGATTTACTTTCTGTCCCACGGATCCTACCCTTCCCTTAAATCTCAGCCAGTTTAATGACGATGTGTGAAGAACGCTTTTTCACCTGGGTGGCACGACCTTGCGCACGTGGCAGGTAACGCTTGAGCTTCTCACCTTCATTCACATAGGCTTCCTGCACGACGAGACGGTCGATGTCGACAGTCGCTGTCGAAGTTGCATTCGCCATAGCGGACTGAATGAGTTTCGAGAAAAGAGGAGAAGCCTTCTTGTGAGTCACCCGGAGTGCATCCAGAGCGACCGCAACGGGCATCCCTCTAACGAGATCAGCTACCAGCCGCGCTTTGCGCGGGGCGATTCGCGTGTTCCGAAGAACTGCTTGATAGAGACGTTCCAAGGCTAGCTCCCTTTATCTTACTTTTTGCCTTTTTTGTCAGACCCGTGGCCGAAGTAGGTGCGCGTTGGAGCGAATTCACCCAGCTTATGGCCGACCATGTTCTCGGACACGAATACAGGAACAAATTTCTTCCCGTTGTGTACGAGGAAATTCAGGCCGACAAAGTCAGGAACGATCGTCGAACGACGGCTCCAGGTTTTAATCGGCTTCTTATCTTTAAGAGCCTGCTCGGCCTTCTTATAGAGATAGCCATCCACGAAGGGGCCTTTTTTAACTGAACGAGCCACTGAGCATACCTCCCATTACTTACGGTTACGACGGCGGATGATATCCTTGTCCGTGCGCTTATTATGACGGGTCTTGTGACCTTTCGTCTGCACAGCCCAAGGTGTACAGGGGTGACGACCACCGGATGTACGACCTTCACCACCACCGTGAGGGTGATCGACCGGGTTCATGGCCACACCGCGAACGGTGGGACGAATACCCAACCAGCGAGTACGACCGGCTTTACCGATCTTCACGTTGAAATGGTCTGAGTTGGAAACCACACCGATGGTTGCGTAGCATTCTTCACGAACGCGGCGCATTTCACCAGAAGGCATGCGGAGCTGAGCGTAGCCGTCGACACGACCAACCAGCTGAGCGGAAACACCGGCGCTGCGAGCCAGCTGACCGCCTTTACCCACCTTCATCTCGATATTATGAACAGGAGTACCGAAGGGGATGTTTTTCAAAGGCATGGCGTTGCCGGGCTTCACGTCCACATTGGCCGAGGCGATGATTTCATCACCTTTTTTGAGGCCGTCCGGAGCCAGGATATAACGACGCTCACCGTCCTTGTAGACGATACGCGCGATGAAGGCCGTCCGGTTGGGATCGTATTCGATGTACTCAACGCGGCCCGAGATATCGCGCTTGTTGCGTTTGAAATCGATCAGACGGTAGTGACGACGAGCGCCACCGCCGTGATGACGAACTGTAATGTGGCCTGTGTTGTTGCGGCCGCCGTTTCTCTTTGTAGACTCTACGAGAGGACGGAACGGTTCCACGCGATCAAGGACACTGTAATCAACGACGGAGGTACCGCGTTGAGATGCTGATGTCGGTTTGTATTGCTTGATAGCCATAACGTTTACCAGTCCCTTCGTTATTGGTCTTCAAAGATCGGGAGTTTCGCGCCTTCAGCCAATTTCACGACCGCTTTTTTGGTCAGAACAGGCTTGGAGTAGCGAGCGCCGCGACGTTTGAATTTACCGCGTTGAAGCAGAGTGTGAACCGATTGCACTTTCACATTCCAAAGAGCCGCAACAGCTTTTTTGATGTCGTCTTTGGTGGCTTCTTTTTGCACGATAAAAGTATATTTGCCTTGAGCTTCACGAACGCCGTTCGATTTTTCGGACAGAACTGGGCGAACGATCACATGATATGGATGCATGTTATGCTTCCTCACTTACGCGAGCGTTGAGAGCCTCGAGAGCTTTTTCGCTAATGATCAGAGTCTCGTAGCGAAGCAGATCCATGGCGTTGAAATCCAGTGGCGACTTGGCTTCTGCACCGTGAATGTTGCGAGCCGAACGATACAGGAAATCGTCTTCGCGAACGTCGGAAAGCAGAGCTTTTGGCGCGTTCAAGGCTTTCAGAGCACCCAACACAGTTTTCGTCGAGTAAGAGCTGACGCCTGCGAAATCGTTCACGACAACCAGTTTACCGTGACGAGCCTTGTCGGAGAGCGCAACACGAATGGCCAGAGCCTTCACTTTCTTGTTGAGCTTCAGACGATAGTCACGGGGCTGAGGACCGTGGGCCACAGAACCACCGGGACGGTTGTGAGCGCGGGTCGAACCGGCGCGAGCACCACCTGTGCCTTTTTGCTTATAAGGCTTCTTACCACCGCCGCTTACATAAGCGCGGGTCTTGGTGGCGTGCGTTCCTTGGCGTTGGTTCGCCAGGTATGCTTTGACCACATGGTGAAGAACGTGATCGTTCAATTCAACGTTGTAGATCGAATCGGGAAGATCGATCGACTTCACGTTGTTACCCTTGATGTCTTTGACTTGGACTTGCATGATTATCCATTCCCCCTAGAACTCATTTCTTGAGTTCTTTGGCTTTCACAGAAGGTTTGATGATAACAAAGCCATTGCGGAACCCGGGAACGGAGCCTTTGAGAGCAATAACATTGGCTTCCACATCGACATCGACGACTTTCAGGTTCTGAACGGTAACCTGCACGCAACCCATGTGACCCGGAACTTCTTTGTTCTTAAATACGCGACCTGGGGTGGTTCTCATACCGAGCGAACCAGGCAAGCGATAGAAGTTTGAACCGTGCGAACGACGACCCGAAGAGTGGCCCCAACGAGTGATCGCACCTTCAAAGCCATGACCTTTGGTCACGCCGGTGACATCAACTGTGCCCACATCGGAGAAGAGGGCGGCGTTCATTGCGCTACCGATGTTCACGCCTTCCAGCGCGCCTTCGGTACGGAATTCCTTGAAACGAGTGAAGCTCTCGCCAACCGAGACTTTACGCAGGCGGGCCACATCGGGCTTGGTCAGCTTACGCTCAGGCTTTTCGTAGTAGCCAACCTGAATGCCATGATAGCCATCGCGTTCAGGAGTCAGGATCTTGGTAACTTTCTGACCTTCGATTTTGAGAAGAGTCACGGGAATCATTTGACCTTCAGCGTCCAAGACCCGGGTCATTCCCACTTTTTTTGCTATTAGTCCGTGAATTGTCATGACTTATATTCAACCTGCTGTTGAGTTATTCGGTTCCTAAAGCGACCGTTCAGAAAACGACAACAACCGCACTCTGCTTAGTAGAGTTTGATCTCGACGTCGACTCCAGCTGCCAAATCGAGCTTCATCAAAGCATCGATTGTCTGCGCTTTAGCATCCATGATGTCGAGAACGCGCTTGTGTGTGCGAATCTCAAACTGCTCACGCGATTTTTTGTCAACGTGAGGACTGCGCAGGACTGTGAAACGGTTGATCGAGGTGGGCAGTGGTATAGGACCAGCGACTCGCGCTCCCGTCCGTTTCGCACGCTCTACGATTTCGACCGCAGATTGATCAAGCAATCGGTGGTCGTACCCCTTGAGACGAATTCTAATGTTTTGACTACTCATAATTCCCAAACCTAGTCAACTTGGATAGGGTTACGAAACAAACCGAGGCAAGAAAGTGATGAGCATCACCGGCATGTGGCATTGGCTTGCTTGTCGCAGGCTTACCTCGATAGTGGAGACCGGGTTATATTACTGAGGCCTTTGGGTGTCAAGGTTTTTATAGGAAGCTTTTGGAGAAGTTAGAATTCATCTTTCAATGTCGTATCGACTTGGGCATGATGAAGAAGGCTTGCTCTTCAGCGGGAAATCAAGGCTTTTCACAGACGAGTATGAATGAAACGCAGCATTGTCATCTTGCTGGGCGCTTTGAGCTCGATCGCCCACGCGGAAGGACTTCCACCCTGTCAGCTCAAGACTGACAAATGGCTTATTTATAATCCTTACACAGCCTGTGTGTCGGGATACCTTGAGTTATCGGAACGTGTATTGGGTGATGACAACCAAATACGGGCCGACACAGCCGCACTGGCTCAGGTCTACAGCTCCTTCGCTTTAGGGCACTGGGTTTCCATGCATGCCAGAGGCGCTTATACCCGTCAAGCCAGTGTTAACGACAGCACCGTTCGCGAGTACAAAAGGGCAGAGCATCTTTTTCTGCAGCTAGGCCATCCTGTCGTCGACCGCTTCTATGCAGCGGCTGGGCGCCTGGATGCTCCCTTTGGCTTGAATCACGATGTGTTCCGCCTGAACCTGCCGAGTCGGGCGCGACGGCTGTGGCTCACGAGTGTCAATGGCGGGCGGATCGGTCTCGGTTCCCGCGAGGGGTTTCGCCTTGAAGTGGGAACGAGCAATCTGGGGCAACCCGATCCGGTCACAGGCAAGGAACGCAATGTGATCAGCGGACGCCTGATCCGTACCATCGATCTCCTCGAAGGAGCCCGCATCATGGCCTCCTATGCCGCGTCCTCGGATTATGGACAGACGCGCGTGGGACTGGCAACCCTGGTTCATCATGACGAACATCGGACAAGTCTGGAATGGCTTCGCGTGACCGAAGAGGCCTTGCCGGATTATTTCGATCAGGTTTTCCGCTTCGTTCATGAGCAGCAGCTCAAGGACTGGGCCTGGGTTCTGGGCATCGAGGAATTGCGCAAGGATTCCTATCGACTGAGCTGGGGAGCGCGACGCCCCTGGATTCATGACCTTGTCGGCACCATGAGTGTGCATTATCAAAGAGAGCGGGAGGAACCGCGACATCACTGGGTCGTGATGGTAGGACTCGGCTTTGGCCAGGCATGGGCCTGGGAGGAGCAGCATCCATGAGATACTGGTGGCTGGTGATCATGTTCTGGTCGTATGGCGTCTGGGCTCAATCCTCGCAGGTTGAGAAGGATTTTCGTCAACCCAATGACGAGATCGACGCTTATGAATCGATCAGTCGCGTGATCAAGAACTCAACGATCGCCTCCGGTCTGGCTTCGGGCGCGGACAGCATCAATCGTTCTGTGGACTCTTTGATGGAGAGTTTATTTTATAGTTTGATGGACGAGGATATCAACATCCGCGGCAGCGATAGCATGTCGCTTGTCAGCGGCTATCGGCGTGATGTGCATCCAACCAATATCGGCACCTATGTGGTCGTCGATCGTTTTCAAATGGGACCGGATTTTCTGCGGGAGCTCGGCAAGGTGCGCGGCCTGCCTTTGACTTTCAACGGCCAGAGTCAACTCTTCGTCACCAATGCCACCTATCGCAGTGATGCCTCCCGCAAAGCCGAGGAACAAAAAGCGGGATTCTGGACGGAACTCTTTGCGAACTGGTTTGGAATCCTGCCGTTCCTCACGAATATCCTGCCGCCTTCGTTCAACCCCCTGGAGCTCTATGATCCGATCACCTATCTGAAAACGCCCTTCCTTTTTCCCTCGACCATTGACCATGCATTGGAACTTCCCATAGGCAATATCCGCAGTTACGGTATCAGCGGGGGGGCCTCCCTGGCCGTTGACACCGCCGGTCGCACCGCAAGATCTTTGCAGGAATCCCTGGGTCTCAGCGACCTGGATTTGACCATTCCGCTCTCGGTTTTTCGGGATGGGGAACATAGAATCAGCGTGTTACGCCGTAATCAGTCGCATGTCTGGCTGGCTTTGAGCGAGCTTCGCCGGATCGGCACCGGCCTGCAGCTGACTTTGGGCAAGGATTACATGGTCTTTCAAAAGATGGTGAAATGGTGGGCCGGCGTCCCGGCTCCCATTACGCCCGTGGATTTTGATCTGCAACGCGCGAAAATCTTTCAGATCGATGAGCTTTATGATTTTGATCTGCAGCGTGAGGGGGCCCGGCGGGCTTTTACGGAAGCCTTGCACGGGGATTTCCGTAAAGCGCGGGAGCTGACAGGACAGCTGCAGGGGCAGACGACCAGGCCGAACAGGGCGAGTGGTGTCACCTTTCAGTTCTATCGGGTCACCACCCGTAATGAAATAGGTCACAAGCTGGAACGCAGCTTTTATGTGGCGCAAAGTCAAAGACAAAGCACGTTTGGTGTGGGGGAAAGTCAGACCACTGACCGGGATGGTCAGTTCATGAACCTCGAGGCCGAGCATTTTTTGTATGATCGGAATTGGAACATCCTGGTGGGTACGGACACAATGGAGTTTCGCCACAAGCTTTCCATTCCTGTGCGAAAGGAGAAGGGTCCGCGGCGATCCGCGCGTTATATCCTGACCGCGAATGCCGCGAATCCTCTTTATATGACGGCCTCTCTGCGGATCATCGATAACTTTGTCGATGTCCGGGACTATAACCGCACGGTGGATCTTCTGCGGCGGTATACCGGCCTCGCGATGGATAGCCTGCCGGAGATCCCGCTCTATGCCCAGGATGTCGAGAGAAAACTTTTGCGGGAACAGGCTCTGGGGAATCCCATGGATGAGGTTTATGCGCAGACCGTGTCCGCGACTCATCTTGGGAAACTGAGTGCGACGGCGCATCTTTATTTTTCGCATGACCTGCTCATTGCCCTGGCTCGCAAGGATGAGCGGGTGCTTTGGGCGGCACTGGCGAAGGCCTTTGATGCCAACCCGAAACAGTGGGCGCGCGAGGGGCCAGCGGAGGGGATGTTTCATTATGCAAACCTGCTCGGGACTTATGTGGTGATGCCGCTGCGGCTTCTGAATATAGAGACGGGTTATCCGGATGTGGCCGCTGAAGTTCGGCGGATGCGGAAGGGTTTTGAAGCCCTGCTGAGGGCGCGGGATCCTTTGGAGATTCAGGAAGCCTATCATCAGATCATGGATACCGGGCATCCCGTGGAATTCATGCAGGCGCTTGGGGAAATGGCGAAGGGTTTGCCAGTGCCGGTCGTGGTGGGTTTCAGCGCGCAGGGTCAGGAGCGGGGGAAGGATAGCCAGGATGTGCGGGCGGCGAAAAAGAAATTTGAGATCCTGAATGACCGCGTGTTTGAGTCGCCGTGGTCCATTCCGCCTTTGAAGCGGGATCAGAGCGTGGAGGAGAAGCTGGCGAATTTTCAGCCTGGCGGTTATCGTGATCCGCGGCCGACGCCGAAGCTGCTGAAAGCCAGGGTTACGCTGGACCGTTCCGCGCGTCGGGCCCGGGCAGGGGCCGTCGGGGATTTGCGTTTGCAGCTGACCATTCGGAATATGTCCATCACCCAGGGAAATTTGCAGGCCTATATCCGTTTTGAACAGCATGGGGCGCTGGATCTCGGCCGTTTCGTCTTATCCGAGCACATTGTGCGTCTGTCCCCTAACGTCAGCAGGTCCGGACTGGAATCACGTCGCGGTCGAACAGAGACTTTCCATGTCGCCTTGAATGGCCGCAACGGCCTGTCGGATGCCAAATTTCTGGACGAGGCCATCGCCAATGGTGACGCGTTTGACATGCATATCAGCCTGAGCGAGGATGGGGAAACCTGGAGTCCCGAGCAAAGCATGTCATTTGCTATCGAGAAAGGTACCCTCCAAAATCTTTGAAAGACCCCGGGCTATGGGGTTGACAAAAGCAATGTTCCGGGTAATATCACGCTCTCCCGTATGGTGGGTGTGGCGAAGTGGTTAACGCATCGGATTGTGATTCCGACATACGTGGGTTCGATCCCCATCACCCACCCCATACTTCCCCGAAGACAAACTAGAAGTCAGTTTTCTGATGGTTTGAGTTTCCGGTCACTCCTCTGTATCTCAATCAAGAAATTTCTGCAAAAAAAGTATGTCGGCGAGAATGCCTCGGCGGATGAAGTTGCGTCTGAGATTGGCTGTGCTGTGAGTACGGTGCTGAAGCATCTCAAAAAATACGGCATCCTAGTCAGGGAAGGTGGATAGAATATCAGACCCAAGCGGCATTTGCCGTTTGGGAAAAAGATCGTCGGCCGTAGCGTGGAAGATCACAAGCGAGAGCAGGAAGTCCTTAAGCAGGTCAAAGAATTGCGGGATCAGGGCCACAGCTACTGGAAGATCGCCAAAATCCTGAACACGCTGAAGGTGAGGACGAAGACTGGAAGGGGGCAATGGCACGCGCGATCGGTGATGGCAATCGTGGGTGATTGATCAGGTATAGCGTAGCGCAACCACTTTCTCCCTATGCCCAAGAGAATTTCAAAAGCAGCATGTCCGGACGATCAAAAACTGATGGACAGCCCTCCGATCAAATTGCAGTTTATCGGTAAAACCGAAAACAGTGTATGCGTTTGGAAGGAAGGCATGGATACGAAATACATCCTTGAACAAATCGACGGCGCAATCGCAGTCGTTGCAGAAGCTGCGCGAAAATACCCTTTCAACTCGATAAGAAGCCGTCATGACACTGATGAAGAGCAGTACGTCACAGGCGCTGTAACTACAGCGCTGAGCACCATACGCCGAACGACTCACGGGGAAACTGAGTACCTTCGACAAGCAAATGCGCTCGTTGCTCAACATCTCAATACCAACAATTACATTTTGCAACCCCTACTAGGTGTTTTGAAGGCTCTGCAACGCGATGTCACGGCCGGCTACGCTAAATCTGTTGGCGAAATCATCAGCGGGGAGGTCTTCTCAGATTTCCTGGACATGGCAGATCATCTCCTCGAACAGAATTACAAGGACCCTGCTGCAGTACTTGCAGGTAGCGTTCTGGAAGAGCACCTTCGCAAGCTATGCGTCAAACAGAGCATATCTACCCTGAAACCGGATGGTAAACCAAAGAAATTGGATACGATGAATTCCGAGCTTGCTGCTGCCTCCGTATACAACCCCACTCAGCAGAAACTTGTCACAGCTTGGGCTGGCATTCGCAATGATGCTGCCCACGGGGACTATGGCAAGTATAGCGAAGCCATGGTTAAACCCATGATTTTCGGTATCAGAACTTTTATCACGATGTTTCCTGCTTAGGGGGTCTCATATGAGTGAGTTCATTTACCGTCTTCGTCCAACCAAATCTTTATTCGATCGCGAAGAGCTAGAAAAGCAGCAGATCTATTTCGCATCTCTTGAGCAACTCAACGATCCTATGGAAGGCTATCGGGACATCTTCTGGGAAGGTGACAAGATCCTCTGGAATGCACTGTTGCGGAACTACGTTCATTGTGTCTACCAAGTGTACATACTAATCCGCCTCGGCAAAGAGGACCTTCAAGACGACGACATTTTCGTATTTAACAACGAGTCGCGGTTTCCAACCCAAGCTTATAAAGAGCGTGTATCAAAGCTATTCGAAATGTTTTTTGAGAATGATACTATCTCTCAAGTTATCGCCAGATTGAGTGAACGCGGACCTATCGGCAGAGATGAACTTAATTTCTACCTCAAAATGATACACCCTTACTGCTTGTCAATAATAAATGAATCCGAAAGCGGTATTTCAACTACAAAAACCGAAAAATCTGGCTTTCGTGATCCTGTAAAAAACCCTTGGGATGTACTCGATACTAAGCTCTTCGATACACTCAAAAGTGCTGAAAGAGACTCTCCCGAAATAGCCAATTTCGCCGCAGGTGCGTTTGAAATATCACAGCGCGTACATGCTCAAATGGAATTAATTACAATCCTCAATACCCCAGGTCTTCGCGAAAGCCTCGCTAAGCGCTTTTATTTCGTCGAATTTCCTCAGCGATACATTCGGCAGCTTGAGCGACTCATGTACCCAAACTGGTACACAGCATGTTTCTTTAGCGATCCAACAAACCCTGCAACCTGGGGGTACTATACGAATGATCACTCAGGCGTCTGCCTGAAGTTCCGAACGGATGAACACCAAGGGCAGCGAGGCATTCACTTACATACCGTTACTGGCACTAGTGCGAGAAAAATTGCTGAAGGTATTAAGTCAAATAAAACTTATGGCAAGCATTTCTTTCGCCTCTATCAGGTCGAGTATGGGGTCACTTATCCGAAGATAGACTTCTTCAAATCAATTGGTAGACTGCCAATTCCACAATTACTAAAACACTGGTTCGCGGATGCAGATGGGACAATTAGTAAAAAAGTTCGTGGAATTATGGACAGCCAGGATGAATGGCGGGAAGCTTATTGGAGTACCTTTATCAAGAACACTTCGATTAAGCTTTCAGAGTGGAAACATGAGAATGAAAGCAGACTTATTCTCAGTGGCGTTCTAGATAATGAGATCGAGAAAGCAGATCGATTACTTAAATATGACTTTAATTCTTTGGAAGGCATCATATTTGGCATCAAGACTTCAATTGAAGATAAGCTAAAAATAATCGACATTATTGACAAAAAATGCTCTTCAGAAGGAAGAAAAGATTTCAAATTCTACCAGGCCTCATACTCCAGCCGAGACGGGAAAATGCATGTGTCAGAGATGCGCCTACTCAAATTTACGTGATAATATAATCTTATTTCCTTCGATCAATACGCTTCTATTTCCGTGTCTTTAAATAGGTTCCGAAATTGGAGTACGAATGACTACCATTCACCAGTCGATTGAACGACTCCTCATCAAAAATAACGATCAACAGGATCTTTGTTCATTTGATGCGTGTTTCAGCAAAAACGTCATTATTTTGCTCGGAAATCCGGGGGATGGTAAATCAACCCTATTCAGGGACATGGCTAAGCGTGAACCAAACGGTGAATTTGTCACCATTAGAAAATTCCTAACATATGCTCCGGAGCGCTGGCGAGGGAAAGTCCTTTATCTAGACGGTCTAGACGAAGAAAAAGGCAGGACATCCAGTGGATCAGGTACAATCGGAGAAATCTGCGAGCGGATTGAAAGTCTCGGGACTCCCAAATTCAGGATTAGTTGTCGATCAGCCGATTGGTATGGCGATTTCGATCTTAGCGCTTTTACCGACATATCAGAACATACTGCAGACTCTATCACTCTCCGACTCAGGGGTTTTTCAGATGATGATATCCGCTCCTACCTTCGAGGCAACGGAATTGACCCGGAAAACTTCGTCACCATGGCGAAAAAGGCAGGAATTTCTGAACTGCTGCGGAATCCTCTAAATCTAGAGCTAATCTCAAGCATTGTAAAAAAGAGTGGCTCATGGCCATCAACTAAAATTGAACTATATGGAAAAGCAGTTGCGATACTTATCTCGGAAGAGAATACTGCACATCGAATCCAAAAAACTTATGCGACGAATCCGCTACTGGAGCAAGCAGAAGAATTATGTGCTCTGCAAATGCTTTCAAATGTATCTGGATTTGCATTGGATAGTTCTACCTCTACAACGTCATATCCTGCGGTCGTGGATTTGGTTGAGAACTATGAATTGGCAAAAGCCGCACTCAGCCGACGTATTTTCAAATCTGAAAGCGAACAAGTCATAACACCTTATCACCGCACCATATCTGAGTTTCTCGCTGCTAAATATATAACACGTAGAATAAAAGCAGGTTTACCTATAGGACGCGCTCTTGCACTAATAACTGGTACGGATGGAGGTGTGCTATCAGAATTTCGCGGCCTAAGTGGTTGGCTGGCGACCCTGTCTCTCGAATTCGCCGACATCTTGATCCGACGTGATCCTTTAGGCATTCTTGTATACGGCGATATGTCGAAGATGCCCCCGAATCTCAGAATCAACCTACTTCAGTCTCTCGACGAAGCAGCAGTATCGAATCCATATTTTAGATCTGGGTATTGGGAGCGGGAGACTTTCGCACCCTTGGCGGCGAAACCTTTGGCGAAGCTTCTTAAATCAAAACTCGCGGATCATACCCGGTCGTCGGCTTTGACAAGTTGTATTCTCGATGCTCTGGCGTCAGGAGAGAAGCTTCCTGAGCTTAAACAGAATATCTTAAATATCCTTTACGACCCTTCAAGCGCTGATGCCCACATGCGAGCCCTACGGGCTCTAATTCATATGGGCACAACTAGTAGTGAATTAAAAAAGCTAATTGATTCCGTTAATCGTGGTGAGATCCCCGACGCTGATCAAGAATTGCGAGGACATCTTCTATTTTCTCTTTATCCCGAAACGATCAATGAGAAAGAAATTGCCGACTATCTTGTGCAAAGGCATCAGAGCTTCTTTGGAACCTACTACCGCTTCTTGACAGAAGCTGCAGAAATTACACCAAATAGTCAACTGCCAGCATTGATGGATTCTATTGTCTCTCGATCATATCCAAGACGCCATTCCGATTCGATTACAAGTCTATTCGGCAGAATTCTGTTAAGAATTCTAAAAAGCCAAGGTCAAACGATCGCCACCAAAAGACTATTTGGCTGGTTATCAAAAACTCAAGATAGATATGGCGATTCACACATGGAACGCGATGAGCGACATGCCATAAAATCATGGTTTGAAGCAAACCAATCAACCCTTTGGAAAGTCATCGATTTCTGGCTTTCGAATTCTTTGGAAGAAGATATATTCGCGAGTTACTCATCGCTTATGAATAGCGTTTGTCGAGCGGAGGTTGATAATTTTTCCAAGAAAATCGAACAACGTCTTCAATCTCTCAGTAACGGCAAGAAGATTTTCATGTTCGAGAGATTGATCGGTTTTTCACTTTATCAACATCGACCAGATGCGTTAACAATTGAAGAACTTTTTGCCATAGCAGAGAAGGATCCTACGCTCTCAACCGTCTTAAGTGGATCTACCTCGCAATTAATCCAAGATTGGAGAATAAAAGATAACTTACACGCAAACAAAGCCCAAAAGAAAAGATTCAATGATCTGAAAAAGACCAGGAAAATACTCGATTCACGAATGGGTCAAATCGAATCCGGCGATGACATAGACGCGCTAGTCTTTCTAGCAAACCATTATCTCGGAAACTTCACAGATTCCAATAGAGATCATTCACCTGCTCAGCGTATAGAAATAGTTTGCTCTCTAAATAACATCCCAAGAGTTATGAATGGATTCGTGGCTTTTACAAGCAACGAAAGTGAACTCCCAGATCCTAGTAGCAGTGGAGAACTTGCTTGTGAAAACAAGTCCTATAATGCTGAGCTTCCTCTTTTGGTTGGAATGGATTTACTTTGGTCTCAAGATCCTGCAGGCATTGACTCTTTGCCTCATGCATCCATTCGCGCCGCCGCTGTCTGTGCCGTCTCCAGGGGTGGAGCAAAAGATTCTGAATGGGTTCAAGCTCTGCTAGAAAAACATAAAGCAACATGTCTGGATGCAATAGTCGACTATTTCCGCCCACAATTACTTCGCAAATTGAAAGTGTCTGGACTAAATACTATTGAATATGATCAACGATTCTATCCAATACGTAGCGAATTGATCCTAAAGATATTTTCTGAGTTCACATCATGTCATCATGAGGCCGTCGAAACTCTATTACGACTCTCAATAGAGATTCGCCTGGATATAATTTCGTTCTTGCCGTCTTGGGCTAAGGGCAGTGCAACTGATCCAGCTTCTATGATATACATAGAAGCCACCGAGTTCTTGCATGGACGTATCCAAATAAATGCTTTGAATCAAACTATAGGGAAAGATCGCATAAAGGCATCTAAGTTCAGAGAATTTATAGAAAATTCAATCAAGAATCGAGATGACTTCAAACAAAAAATTGAAATCTTAGTTCCCATATGTCAAATGCTTGGCTCAATCTTCAAATACAGTGAGCTTGATCCTAGGGGATCTCGCGGCGATGAATACGATTCTGCGAATTTCGTAAGTTGGTCGATAGAAACACTGGCGAAGCAGATAAAGAAAGAATCTATCCACGCTCTAAACATCCTAAAAAAAGACCTTTCGCTCGAGTCTTGGCATAATTTTCTGAGCCATGCATTGGAAAGTCAAGCACGACTGGTACGAGATTCCGGTCATAACTACCCTTCAATAGTAGAAATCGCGAAAACTCTTGCAAACTCACTTCCTGCAAACATTTCTGATTTCCATGCTTTGGTTACCGACCACGCCACGCAACTGCGGAATAGAATAGAAAATGGTTCATCTGATTTAAAGCTGGCTTTTTGGAACACCGATCGATATGGGAAAGCCACCGAACCCAAAATAGAAAATTTGGGCCGTGATACTTTGCTAGAACATCTTAAAAGCTCAATGCAACGTCTTGGAGTTACTATCGAGGCCGAAGGAAACTATGTCGACGACAACAGGTCCGACATGAAAACTCTATTTGGCGGCGCAATGAACATTCCGATCGAAGTAAAGCGCCACTATCATTTGGAGGTATGGTCAGCAGCACAATCCCAGCTTATTGAAAAGTACGTAATTGATCCAGATGCATCGGGTTATGGGATCTATATCGTTCTCTGGTACGGGATCGATGTTAAAAGACCCCCCAGTCCGCCTCCAGGAATTGCGGTTCCAACAAGTGCAGTTGAAATGGAAAAGGCCCTCGTTGAACTCATTCCTATAGAGCATAGATCTCGAATCTCGATTCTGGTGATCGATTGCAAACCAACAAACGTCAGTACTCCAACAAATAACGCTAAGAAAGCGGTCAACAAGAAAGCGGCCAACAAGTGAGTCATAAAACTAAAGACAAAGGGAGCATCCCCAGGGAGACTGGAAAAATTCAGGTAGCTAAGAGGATATTGCAAAAATCGCTTAAGCGCGATCAACCTCATTGCCGCTTGATAAACCATGAGAATCCTGCGAAAGGACAGCCTGATAGTGTCCGAGCTAAAATCATAGGTGCCTGCGGTTATCATTTCATGCAGTATTTGCGCTGCAATGGATACCGCAGATCATGTGCAAATAAGTGTCTATGACTTCCTGGAATATGTCGAGCGACCGTAAACCGCAGGATGCCCGGAATGAGAACAACGAGATCCGCCACGTTGCTCGCAATGATCTGACTTGCCAGCTGCTCGGCCAAGCAATGCACAAACAAGTCTTTATGATGTGATACCTCCCTTCTCTGCCGTTCTCCCGGGGATGCTTTGTGGATTATTCCAATCGTCCCCATCGTTCAGGATAGGGAATAATTAGGGCATTCCCAGGGTTTTAGTCTCATAATGCCAGGAGAGCCATTTTATCAATATTATAAGATATTTAAACAATTATCGTGATTCGGTTGACTTCCCGGCATTTTTCGTCGAAAATTGCCGACAGGGTTAAGTATGCAATATCAAAGAATTCTTAAAGCGCCAAATCAGAGCTTTTTCCTCTTCGGACCACGTGGCACAGGAAAAAGCACGTGGCTTCGTGAATCCTACGCAACCGACGCAACGTTCAATCTCCTGGATGAAAAGCGCTACCAATCTTACTTGCGCGACCCAGGTCTCTTTGCAAGAGAATTAAGCGTACTCAAAAACGGCGCAAGAGTGGTCGTCGATGAAATACAAAGACTGCCCAATCTTCTTAACGAAGTGCATCGCTTCATCGGAGAGAAGAAGCTGACCTTCGCACTGTCGTGGTCCAGCGCTCGAAAACTCAAAAAAGATGGCATCAATTTGCTAGCCGGACGGGCCGTTCGACGTTGGATGTTCCCTTTAGTTCCTGAAGAACTTGGCAAAGATTTTGAGATTGAAACAGTGCTGCGCTACGGATCCATAGCCGTCATCTGGAGCCAGGAAGATCGGCGAGAAGCATTGGAAGCTTATGTGCAGATGTATTTGAAAGAAGAGATACAAGCAGAGGCTCTCGTACGCAATTTATCAGGATTTGCCAGGTTTCTTCCGATAGCTGGTTTATGCCACGCACAAACCATAAATTTCACAAATATTGCAAGAGACGCTGGCGTAGCCAGGACAACAGTTCAGGGGTATGTCGAGATTTTGCAAGATACTCTTGTTGTGTTCTTATTACCAGCCTATGAAGCCAAAATCCGAGTGCGGGAGCGAAAGGCACCCAAGCTTTACTGGATCGACCCTGGTCTTGTCCGAGCTGTTAAAAATCACAGTGGTCCGGTCGCGCAAGAGGAACGAGGAAGCTTATTTGAGGGCTGGATTGCGAGCCTTCTCTACGCTTACCAAACTTATCGAAGGCTCTTTGACTCGTGGAGCTACTGGTGTCCCACAGAGTCAGAACAAATGGAAGTGGACTTTCTTCTTGAAAAAAATGGGCAATACCTCGCCATTGAAGTTAAGTCGGCTCAAAATGTTCACAATAATCACTATAAAGGTCTCAGAGCTATTCGCAGCTTAGCAGAACTTAAGTCGCGCATACTTATCTACACGGGTGAACATCGACAAAAGACTGAAGATGGAATCCACGTGTTGCCCTTCAAGGACTTCCTCACCATTCTCGAAAGAGATGAATTGTGGCAACTTGACCAAGGATAACTCATTTGCCCTTGGCGCTGTTTAAGCCAATAAAAATTCTATGAAATTGAATGTTTATAGAAATCGTTCTCGATCAGAACGATTTTATACTAGATCCGTTCTACGGTAGAACGATAGATGGAATACCATTGAAATAATAGACAAAATCTCCATTATCCAGGCCCAAATGGACACGGAATTCCTCTATAGTCTCTGGGGAAGATGTGTTACAAAGCGTGATCAATTGTCGTTTTTAGTCCGGCTTTAGCCGCTCATGCCAGTCATAAAATTTAATATTTACAGTAACTTAAATTCAATCGTTTAATTGGAGTTTTCTAATTAAAGAAATCTCCGATAAGCTTTAATTAGAGATACCTAATTAAAGGATCCCTATGAAACGCGACGACCTACACCCGGACCTGCAAATCGAATATGACGATAACCGTGGCTATGGTGTTGAAAAGCTGCCTGACCCTGCGTATCAGCATATGTGGTTCGTAGTTCCGAAGCCGCTGCCACGATCCATGAAGGAAATTTTCAGCGGCGTGTCCACGCAGGAATTACATCGGGTGCTTGGTCGATCCAATCGGGTATTGAACAGCCTGAAGCCGCTTTCTGAAATGACTAAACTGGACAGCCTGATCGCTCGACTCATCATTCGTCAGGAAGCGGTGGCCTCCTCCCGCATGGAAGGAACTAATGCAACCATTGATGAAGTCTTCTCTGCCGGGGCAGGGGACAGCAATCCGAGCGGAGACGTTCGTTCCGTTGTCGGATATGCGAAAGCCATGGAACAGTTGATCGCTAGCATACACGAAAATCAATATGAAACTCTGGACACGGCGCTGTTTAAAAACCTTCATAGGGCTATCGTTGAAGGCGATGATTCATTCGTCGGGATTCCAGGAGAGTTCAGGCACCCAGGTGGAATCAGGGAAGTCGTCTTCATAGGCGGCCTTGGCAGAAAAGAGAACTCGACCTATAATCCAGCCCCTTCCAAACATGTGGCAAGGCTGATGGCCGATTTTATCGCCTGGCTTAAGGACGAGGAATTGCAGAACGTGATCCTGGGAGAAGGTCTGCCGCTTCCTGTACGTATGGCTGTAGGCCATGCATACTTTGAAACCATCCACCCTTTCCCGGACGGAAACGGTCGCGTGGGCCGCATGATTTGGCCAATCCAGATGATGCTTGAAGGAAAAGCTCCACTGCACCTGTCAAGATTTATCGACGCCCATAAGGACGGGTATTATGAAGGACTGAAAGCATGGCAGCAAAAGCTGAAGATCATGCCATTCCTGGAATACCTTGGCGAGGCCATGGAAGAATCATTGCGTGAGACTACCGAAACCAGGAAGGCCATCGAAATGCTGCCTGAAAGGTGGCAGGGGAAGTTGTCCGTGAAAAAGGGATCCGCAGCCAGCAGGATTCTTCCACATCTTATGGAGCATCCCATCATGTCCGCAGAGGACGTTATCAGGCTCCTTAATGTGTCGCTGCCTGCCGCTACAGGTGCCTTGAAGCAACTTGCGCAAGCAGGCATTCTGAAGGAAAAAAGCGGAAGGCAGAGAAAACAGAAATACGCAGCCGAGGATGTCCTTTCCATACTTTCGCGCCCTTTCGGGTCCGACCCCAACGATATACTTTCCCTTCTTGATCGTGAAAGCACCGTCCCCAAAAGGGCCATAGCGTCTGTAAAAGATCAGGGCAGCGTTGATGTGATATTTTGTCAAGGTTTGGATGGCCGTGGATGCCGTCAAGTGCCCCCTGTCAGACTACGAGGTGCATCACGTAGAAAAAGGGGAGTGTGTTCCCTATGCGATCCCGCCAAATGAGCTTGCCACTATCTCGATGCGATCGCTCTTGCGTGATCGCATGGACCTTGGAATTTTCTCGGGAAATTCGACCAGGTATCAAGCCGCCAAAAACCTCTTCGCCGTCCGCCCTATCGTATGACATCCCACCCCACTAATCGCCCCACCGACCAGGCCGCCTGCCAGCGGCACAATCTTCGTAAGGACAATCGCCCCACGCTTGCCGGCCCGGGTCACGAGGCGGAAACCGACTTCACGGTTAATGCGTTTCAGCACTTCCCGGGAAACTTTTCGTTTCAGTTGCGCCGCCGCAAATTGATTGACAATGCTAACACCGGATTTCGACAGCACATCCTCAAGCCCGGAGCCCACCATGCAGGCAAAGACCGCCGTCCGCGTGTGATCATCATGCAGATCATGCCCGTAAAGATGCGCGATGGCGGCGACCATGCGAATATTTATGTACATGGAAACAGCCAGATCAGCAGGGACCGCCACGGGGAGTGTGAGAGCCCCGCCCAGGCCGGAGAGAAAGCCGCTGGTCGCGCACTTGGCCACCTGCCAGCCGATGAGACGGTCAACGGCCGTATCGATCTGCCCATACTTGGTCCGGTATTCCTCCGCGATCTGCTGAGGGGTGGCGCTGCCGGGCAGGCCTTGGAGACACTTGTCGTAGGCCCAGTTGAGGACATTCAGCATTTTGGGAGTTTCGGAGTTTGACATGATCGTTCCTTCCACAGCAATCGACTCTTGTGATCGGAACAATCAGGCCGCGAATAAAGCCGGCTTTATTTTAATTTAATTTAAATCATTTCAAGGCATTACGGCCGGACGTACTTCACCCGAACCTGAAACGTCGACCCCTCGCCGGGCTTGCTGGCGAGCAGGTGGATATCACCACCCAGGAGTTCCGCCAGACGCTTGCAGAGAGCCAGACCGAGGCCGGTGCCTCCATATTTGCGGGTGTGGCTGCTGTCAGCCTGCATGAAGGGTTGGAAAAGGCGCTTTTGCTGTTCACTCGTCAGGCCAATGCCCGTGTCACGAATGGTGAGGATAAGGAAGGGTTCATCCGATTGAACGGTCAGAGCCACCTGGCCCTTCTGAGTGAATTTGATGGCATTGCCGACGATGTTGGAGATGATCTGCCGGAGGCGAATGGGATCGCTATGAATCATCTCCGGAATCTTTCCGGATGACGTCAGGAGAAGATCGATACCCTTCGCGACGGCCTGTGGTTTCAAATCCGCCATCACCCCGGACAGCAAATCCGGAAGAGAAAAATCCTGAAGCTCAATGCTCAAACGTCTGGCCTCAACCTTTGAAAGATCGAGGATGTCGTCGATCAGACGCAAAAGATGCTGCCCATTGCGCTGAATGATTTGCAGATTCTCCGCCTTCTCTTCCGGCGCAATATTATCGACCGTCAAAAGCTCCGAGAAACCCAGAACCACACCCAACGGGGTGCGCAGCTCATGGCTCATGTTGGCCAGGAATTCACTCTTGGCCCGGTTCGCCTGTTCCGCTTCCGCGCGGGCAGCCTGGGCCTGCTGCAGATGCTCGTTGCGTTCCCGCTCCCGCTCCCGCAGAAGATCCGCAACGGTCACGAGAGCCGTCCGCAACTGCTCCACTTCGGTGACCACCGATTTTTCCACCATGGGAACCTTGCCTTCCGCCAAAGCCATCGCTCCGGTCGCCGCCGATCGAATTCGATGAGCCAGACGCCGTGAATAAAAGACGGCCAGACCCCCGAAGATAAGCAGAAGCAGACTTTCGATGGTGATCACCAGCCGCATGGAATGACGGGCCGAATCCTCCAGAGCTTCGACAGGTACCGCAATCGATGACGTCCAGCCGGAAACAGGAGAACGATCGAAGGCAATGTATACGGCCTTCCCTTCGAGAGTGGTTTCGCGGATCAGACCTTCATACTTGGCCCGAATGGTATTGATATAGGATGGCGTGCCGTACTTGCCGACGAAGGTTTCAGGACTGCGGGAACGTGCGACCACCCTGCCATTCGGGTCAATAACCGTTCGGGTCCACTCGTCCGGTATGGAATCGCTGACAAACATCTGGATGCGATCGACCGAGATGACTGCCGACAGCACATAGACGACCCGTTCAGAGACCAGGACCGGAATGCGAACAGCAAAAACATAACGATTTGCGAAGCGGCCTTCCGGCGGAGCTTGAACCACATGACCAATCACCGGCTTTCCGGTGCTGATGACCTCCTGCAGACTTTCCGTCTCCACCGAGGCGATGAGCTTATTACCGAAAGTGCGCGCCGCACTCAGGAGAATCTGGCCTTTCGCATCATGCAAGAGAATTGTTTCCCAGGAAGGCTGGGTTTTCTGAATGTGCTGCAGGTCCTCATGAAAGGCCTTGAGATTTCGATATTCAAGATATCGGGAGGCCGAGAGGGCCTGGAGAGTGCGAATGGCCGTCGTGAATTCCTGATCCACGGACACCATGAGCTTTTGAGCCTCCCGACGCAGATGCCGTTCCGTGGCCTGACGTTCCAGCATCCCAAGCCAGTTGACCATCAACGCAGAAAAAATAAAGGATGGGATCATCGCTGCCAGAACGAGAGCTACCAAATGCCAGCTCAGCGAATAAGGCCTATTGATCCGATACACGATGATCTTCCTTTCCGGGATAGGGAGCTCTCTGTGGATGAGGTGACCATAAACTTATTGGGGGGCGAATGGCAAGTGGAAGCGATTCTTTGTGAAATTGACCAAAAACACATACACAAAGAGGCTGCCAGCTTCCGCCAGCAGCCTCCCCGTCTTTCGCTATTCCTCCAGATTATTGTGGCTGTTCAGCTGCCACAGCACAGTTGGCATCGAGCTGCGTTCCCGACTGAGCCGTAACCCCTTCAGGTGCTCCATCATCATGATTTCTCAAGTGGGCCTCCGCCCCGTTTTCTGAAATCGATAGGGTAACCCAGGTGCCCTCTTCGTCATCCAAGTGACAGATGGACACCTTGGGTTTTGGTTCGGCAAAGGCCTGCGCCACTAAAAAAATGCAGGACGTTGCCGCGAGGATCGATAGCTTCATTCGTGATGACTCCTTCGCAAAATCACAGTTAAGGACCAGTCAGGTGACTGGTTAACGAACGGAGGAGGCATCGACCAAAGAGGGCGAAATATTCATGCGGTTTTGGAAGCAGGTATTTGTTCAAAATGCATGGGGGCTTGGCTCCCGGCGCTCGCATTCATTTTCGGCGTAAGACTTAAAACGACAACACATCCAGGGTCAACTGATAGATTTTCTCCTGCCTTGTCGCCCGCGATTCCTCATAGATGCGCTTGAAAAGATGCAGCTGATTGATCTTGATCTGCTTCTTGGCATCGTGCGAGGTCGTGTACCAAAGATTGTAGAGAAAGTCATCGATGTAGCGCTGCTTCAGCTTCTGCTGGGCGACCCGCATGCGAGCCATGATATGACGGATGCGATCTGCAGGACTCCCGGCCTCGGGCACGGGAAACCCTTTGGGAGTCAAAATCCGATCCTGCCCCTCCACGATGAACTGGCAATCACGCAGCGTCTTCATCACGATCTGCCAGCGCCGGGCCGTGATACCCAGGACCTCACGAACCTCTTCGGGATGGCGGGCGTAATGGTCCAGACGGAAAAAGTTCAGGACCACCTCGGCCATCGGATCACAGAAATAATCATCCAGGGCATCGCGTTCCGCCTCGGACAGGCTGCTGATGATCTGAGTCTCCGCATCCTGGATGCTCCGGATCTTTTGTTGCAGAAATTCCCTGCGTTCCGGATTTTTACAGCGTTCGCATTCGCTGAGCAGCATCAGAAAATCGCGCTGGGATTTGGGCAGACCGAGCGCTTCACACACTGCGTAGAGCTGGTCATTGCTGAAGTGGTTGCGCAGATTCATCACCTGGGACAGATAGCTGCGCTGCATCCGGCAAACATTGGCCAGCTTCGTAAAGGACATGCCGTCCTTCCTGGCCGCACGGGCCTCCACCAGTTCGCGGATGATCGTACGATAATTCTTTTGCGGGAGGGATGCGTCCATGATTCACAACTCGTCAAAACAAAAAAGGTCAAGATTCACAAAGAGCAGATCGTCCTTCTCAGGTTCGCTCTGATACCGGTTTTTCAGTTCATTGTGTTCGGTGAGGATCTCAGCCTTGATCCGGGTCACAAACTCATCATTGGCGCAAAAAATCAGGGTTCCAACGAAGTCGGACTCATCGCCTTTATAAATCTTCTCCACGGTCTTGAGACGGGAAAGGATGGCGTTGTATTTGGCGGCGAGATTGATCTTGTAAACCATCAGCTCACCGTGTTTGCGGTGATAACCCTTGTCATCAGTCCCCAGGATATTGGCTTTCACGTTGAGATCAAGGGCCTGATCAAACTGCTCGGGGGAGAGGCCAAGCTTTTTGCGCAAAGCCTCCGGGTTTTTCAGAAAACGATCCTCTTCCATATAGGAGTCCACCACCGGCGCATAGGTGTCGCAGAGATAGTCATCCACCGGGGAACTGGCCCGATCAATCTTGTCGAAGTGTACGTACTCCACAAAGCGCAGATGGTCGTGCTGGGCCTCCTCGATCTGCCGGTAAAGCTCCTGCTTGCGTTTTTTGGACTGCGAGCGGGCGTATTCGTTCAAGAGGACGGCATATTCCGCCTCCTCCTGGCTCAGATCGAAATAACGGCAGATGGCAAAGACCTGATCATTGCTGAATTCCTGCTTCTCACTCAAAGCCTGAGAGAGGAAGGACCCGGTAACTCCGGCCGCTTCAGCCACTTTCCGGCTGGTGATGTCATGCCCGGCCTTTTTGTTGGCCTGAATGAGGTCCCGAATAAGGCTTCGATGATTCGTGTACTCGTGAATTTTCATGGTTTTTCCTCGGCTCAAAGGCGACAGCGCACTATACAGTGTCGCGGCGAAAAACTTGAGGGAAAGTGCCTGGGAAATAATGACGCATGCCAGACCTGGCACAAAACTGGAATAGACCCCTATGGTTTTTCACTCGCAGAGAAAGGGATTTCCTATGCAGACGAAAAATTTTGCACTTATTGTAGGGATCATTTTTTTGGCTGTCGGTGTACTCGGTTTCTTTCCCGCCTTCCGGACCATGCCCCCGACACACGCACCTGACCTTGCTGTTGATGGGGCGTATGGGTATCTTTTCGGACTTTTCCCCATCAACGTCCTTCATAACATTGTGCATCTCGCCATCGGTGCTTGGGGTATTCTGGCCTATCGTTCCCCAACAGGAGCCCGGGGCTATGCGAAATCGATCGCGATTATTTACGGGCTTCTGGCCGTCATGGGTCTGATCCCCGGACTCAATCGGCTCGGCGGACTTGTTCCTCTGTTTGGACACGATGTCTGGCTGCATGCCTTGACCGCCGCAGTTGCCGCTTACTTTGGGTGGGCCCATCGAACGGGCACCGATACGATCCATGGGGGACGCACGCCCACGGTTCACGGCTAAACATGGTCCATGGCTTCAGGGGTGACGGAGAATTTGGTGAACCAGTCTTTCCATGCTTTGATGATGGCTGCCTTTCCAGAAGACCTTGTGGCAGCCGTTGCATTGAAAAAACTCGTTCGTCCAGGTTCTCACCCCTGGCGGGATCTGCGGGTTCACGGCAGCCTCATCAGCGTCGAGCGATAGCAAAATTCCATTGCAGCTTAAGCATCGGGTGAAGGGCTGACAAAACTCACGAAGCTGAAGGCGCTCCACCACTTCACGCAGCTGCTCCGGCGGCCGCGTGGAACGAACATAAAGACCCGAATGAACTTCCTTACGCTTGAGCAGGCCCTTGTCGCGTGAGACGATGGTGCGGCCCTCCTGTTTGGAAATGGTGGCAATCCACGAGTCGGTGGCGCCTTGCGCATACAGGGTATCAAACCCCAGCATCCGTAGCAGCGGCACGAGCTTTGCCACATTGTCGTCAATCACAAAACGCGGGGGTCGCGTGATGTGAAAACCAGGATGAACATCAATGTCATCCTGATCGCGCACGAGATAATCCAGACCAACCGTCGTCCCATGAATCTGAATGATATCAATTTCGACGTGGGGAACCCCGAGGGATTCAATCAAATCCTTGACCGTGCGCCGGCCATGCCAGGTGACAGCGATCGCCTGGCCGGGCTCATGCCGTGGGAGAAAGTCATTCAATTCCTCGTGGAAACGAATTGTTACCGCTATCGGCTTCATCCTTGCCCCTCTCTCTGCGGCCTTTGCTCATCCGCTCGAGGTCAGGTAAGCCTTGACCTGTCCTGTCCTCAGCCGCGATAATAGCCGATGACGCGTTCGCGGAAAACCAACACGTTGAGCAGATTCTGCATCGACATCATTCATGCGGTACCCTATGCAGCTTGTGACTGGAACTCTCCTGCACTGTCTTCCCAAAAGTCCTGTGCAATTGGAACATAGCCCCGAGACCACACTGCTGATTGATGATCATGGCCGAATTGAAGCCAAAGGCTCGCTCGCAGATTTGCAAAAGCAGCATCCCAAAGCCCCGGTCATCGACTATAAGGACAGGCTGCTGGTTCCTGGTTTTCTCGACACCCATATCCATTTTCCGCAGATGGATATGATTGGCGCCATGGCACCCTCGCTTCTCCCCTGGCTGGAAAAATACACCTTTCCCACGGAAATGGGCTTTCGCGGCCGCTCGGATTTGATGCTGAAGGCCGCGCATCAGTTTGTGGATGAACTCTTGGCCAATGGCACCACGCTGGCCTGTGTTTACAGCAGTTCCAATCATGATGTGACGGATCTTTTGTTTGAAGTCTTTGCTCAAAGGGGACTGCGCGGCATCATCGGCAAGACCAGCATGAACCGTCATGCTCCGGCGCCTCTTCTGGTGCCGCTCGCGGATGATATCAGTCAGCAGAAAGCCCTGCTCCAGCGCTGGCATGGCTTTGATCAAAGATTGGCGCTGGCTCTGACACCGCGTTTTGCACCGTCCTGCACGCCGGACCTGATGCATGCTCTCGGTGAGCTGCACGCAGAGTATCCTGACACCTATATCCAGACTCATTATGCAGAAAATGTTGGCGAGCTGCTCTGGATCAAGGAGCTTTTTCCTGAGGCTCGCGATTACCTCGAGGTCTATGAATCCTTCCAGCTGCTTGGTCCGCGCACGATCCTGGCTCACGGCATTCATGTGGAAGAGGATGCCATGCAAAGGCTGGCTCAAACCCAAACCATCATCAGCCACTGTCCGACGTCCAACCTCTTTCTCGGAAGCGGACTTTTCGCCTGGAGAAAAATGGAGGAGCATGGCGTTCCGATCGTTCTTGGCACCGACGTTGGCGCCGGCACCAGCTTTTCCCTTTGGCAGACGATGAATGAAGCCTATAAGGTTGCAGCCCTGCGCGGTACCCCTTTGCAGCCGGTGGATCTGCTCGCTGCGGCCACCTGGAAGGCGGCCCAGGCTCTGGGCCTGACGGATGTGGGTTCGCTCGAGGTGGGCTACCAGGCGGATTTTCAAGTTATCAATATCCGGGCGCGGCCTCTGCTTGAAAGACGCGTGAAAAGTGCGAGCAGCGCTGCGGAAGTCCTTGCGGCGCTGATTCACTTGGCCGATGACCGCTGCGTGGAATCCGTCTGGGTCAACGGCAAACAGCTGCGGTCCTCTTAATGCAGCCAGAGTAAAAGAGCGGACAGTCCCGCCATCACCCAGGTGGTAATGGACAGCTCACGGAAACGCCCGGCCGTAGCGTAAAGAACGACATGACTGATCATGCCCCACAAAAGACCCTGCGTAATCGAAAAGGTCAAAGGAATGAGAGCCAGCGTTAGAAAGCTCGGAATCATGTCCTCATAACGTTGGGCCTGGAAAACCTGAGCCGCGCCCTTGATCATCATCGCTCCCACCAGAATCAAAACCGGGGCCGTCGCATAGCCAGGAACCGTGGCCGCGAGCGGCGCCAGGAACAAACAGGGCAGGAATAAAAGGCCGGTGACCACGGCTGCGCGACCGTTGCGTCCGCCAGCTTCAATGCCGGCGGCGCTTTCGATAAAGGCTGTGCCCGCTGAACTTCCCAAGAGACCGGCCAGCGCCGTGGCACAGGCATCCACGAAAAGACCGCGACGCAGATTCTTGGGCTGACCGTTTTCATCCACCAGACCCGAGGCCTGGGAAACTCCGGACAGGGTCGAGAGGGAATCGAAAAGGTCGGTCATCATAATGGCGAAGATCACGGCCAGATATTCAAGACGCAAGGAACCCCAGATATCAAGCTGCAGGATCGTGCTGGAAAAATCGGGCGTACTGATCAGCTGCTGAGGAAATGAAACCAGACCGAAAAGATAACCCAGACCTGTCACCAGGAAAATGCCGAGCAGAAAGGCGATCGCCAGTCCGCGTTGCAGGAGAACGGACATGACAAAAAGCCCGAAAACCGCCAGCATGCTGGATGAGGTCCAGGCTCCAAATTTCACGAATGTGGCCGGATCCGCCACCACCAGGCCGGCATTTTTAAGGCCAATAAACGCCAGAAACAGCCCAATCCCCATGGCCGCGGCCGCCCGCAGATGCTCCGGAATCGATCGAATGATGAGCATGCGAACCGGAAGGATGCTGAGCACCATGAATAAGAGGCCGGCCCAGAACACCAGCCCCATGGCGATGGGCCAGGGGATCTGATGACCCAAAATCACGCTGAAAGTCAGGAAGGCATTCAATCCCATGCCGGGGGCCACGCCAAAGGGTAGTTTGGCATAGAGCCCCATAAAAATACTCATGCTCGCGGCCAGCAGGATCGTGGCGGTCATGACTCCGGCAAACGGCAGGCCGGTTCCCTCGGTTGCCAGGATGGATGGGTTCACCACAACGATATAAGCCATGGTTAAAAACGTCGTTGAACCGCCGATAATATCGGCCTGAAGCGAAGAAGCTGAACTGGGGCGCGGCACGTTATGCATATGACTCTCGTTCGTCTGAGGGCATCCTTCCATTTCCAACAGCCCCAAACAATTGCACAGCACTGCGGACTCTGCAAATCCAAACAGGGCCCCGTCCGGGTTGACCTTCGATTCGGCATCCTGTAGCCTCGCTTGAAGCGACTCCCACGATCATTGAGCCAGCAAGGGCATGCCTATGTCGACACGATCTTTTCTCCGCTTTGCATTGAATGGGGCCATCCACGAGGTGACAGGCTCCGACGCTTCCATGATGCTGGCTGACTGGCTGCGCAAACGTCTTTACCTGACCGGAACCAAAATCGTCTGCGCGGAAGGGGATTGCGGCGCCTGCACCGTTCTGCGAGCGGTTCCCGGCACGGGTCGCAGTCGCGAGCTGCGCTTTGAACCCATCAATGCCTGCATCACGATGCTGGCTCAGGTGGACGGGGCCCACCTTGTATCCGTCGAGGCTTTGCGCCATGACAGTTCCCTGTCGCCGATCCAGGAGGCCATGGTGCAAAAACACGGAAGCCAGTGCGGCTACTGCACGCCGGGTTTTGTGATGGCCCTTTGCGGGCTCTTTGAAAAATGCAAGGAGAAGCCCGATGTGCAGACGGTGAAAAATCATCTGACGGGAAACCTCTGCCGCTGCACGGGTTACACCCCCATCGTGGAAGCTGCGCTCAGCATTGATCCCGAAACCGTCCCGGCCTTGGGCGAGCGTTTTGTGACAACACCGCTCATCAAAGCCCTCAAGGAAACCCAGAGCCAGGCGATCGACATTACGGCACCGCAAGGCAGGATTCTGGCTCCGGTGCGTCTTAGCGATGTCAGCACGCTCTTGAAAAAATATCCCGAAGCCAGTCTTTTGGCCTCGGGCACCGACCTTGGTGTTCAACTGAACAAAGGCAAGCGGGAGCTCGGGGATATCATCAGTCTGCATCTGATCCCGGAACTTTATCAGTCCACGCAAAAAGGATCGGTCTATCACTTTGGTGCGAAGGTGAGCCTTGAGGAGGTTCGCCGCCGTTGTGCCAAAGGCATTCCGGAATTCAGCACGCTGCTCGATGTCTTCGCATCACCCCAGATCAAAAACTCGGGCACCCTGGTGGGCAATATTGCAAATGCCTCGCCGATCGGTGATACCCTGCCCTTTCTTCTGGTCGCCGACGCACGCGTCGCCATCGCGAAAAAAACGGGAAAACGTGAGCTTCCCATGACGGAACTCTTTCAGGGTTACCGCAAGCTGGCGCTCAAACCCGGGGAATGGATCAGTTCGGTATCCTTCCGGGCGCCGCAGAAATCGGAATATTTGCGCCTCTACAAGGCCGCGACCCGCAAGGACCTGGACATTTCTTCGGTGGGGGCCGCTTTCCTTTTTGATCTGAAACCCAATCGGAAGGATGGCCGCCTTGTGATCCAGGCTGCCCGCCTGGCGTTGGGTGGCGTGGCCGCCATTCCCCTGCGCATGACGAGAGTGGAGGCCTTCCTGAAGGATAAAATTCTGGACCACGACCTGGTGGAGACCGCACAGGCCATGCTGCAGGAGGACATCACACCGCTTTCCGATCTGCGCGGCAGCTCAGCCTATCGACGGATTCTGGTCCAGGGGTTCTTTCAGCAGTACTGCGATGAAATCATGCAAAGCCGGGAGGTCCAGCATGCAGCCTTCCATTCTTAAAGGCACTCACGGAGCAGCTCATGAATCCGCCCGCGGGCATGTCCAGGGCACGGCGGAATATGTGGATGACCGTCCGCGTGAAGCCCGGGAACTGACCGTGGGTCTCATCTGGAGCCCGCATGCGCATGCGCGAATACTCTCGATTGACGTTAGCCGCGTGCAGAAATGGGCTGACCGGCTCTGGATTTTTGATTACAAGGCGCTGGCTCACAACACCTGGGGCAGCATCTTTCAGGATCAATGTTTCCTCGCCCAGGATGTCGTCCACTTCGTTGGTGAGGTCGTCCTGGTGGTGGCGGCCGAGGATCCTGCCATCCTTAGCGCGGCCCTGAAAGCCATTCGGATAGAGTATGAGGTTCTTCCCGCGATCCTTTCCATCGAAGAGGCGGTGGCCCAGCAGAGTTTCATTGGCGTGGAGCGAACCATTGCCCGCGGCGACTGGCAGAAGGGTCTGGAGACAGCACCGCATCGTTTGCAGGGACGCGTTCCTATCGATGGAGCGGATCATTTTTATCTGGAAAATCAGGCGGCCATTGCCTATCCGCGGGATGGTGGGATTCTGGAAATTCATTCCTCGACGCAGCATCCGACCGAGGTGCAGCATCTGGTGGCCGAAGCCCTTGGGCTGCCGCAAAAGGATGTTGTCTGTACTGTGAAACGGCTGGGAGGCGGCTTCGGCGGAAAGGAAACTCAGGCGGCACTCTTCGCAGTTTTTGCCGCCATGGTTGCCAAAGTCTGCCAAAGACCAGCCCGTCTTGTCCTCGACAAGGACACGGATATGATGATCACCGGCAAGCGCAATCCCTTTCAGGTGCATTACGATATCGCCTTTCGCGATGATGGCGAAATCGTGGCATTGGATGCGCTCCTTTATTCCGATGGTGGCGCCTGTGCGGATCTTTCGACGGCGATCATGGAACGGGCCCTCACGCATGTGGACAATGCCTATTTTCTGCCTGCCGTTCGCATCCGTGGCCAAGTTTGCCGCACCCATATTCATCCGCACACCGCGTTCCGGGGTTTTGGTGGACCCAAGGGTGTGGCGCTGATCGAACAGGCCATCGAAGCCATCGCACATCATCTGCGTCTCGATCCTTATGATGTCCGGCTCAGGAATGTCTATCGGCATCCTCATCGGAACACCACACCCTACGGTCAGGTGGTGGAAGGCGACGCGCTGCCGGTTCTCTTCGAAACCCTGGCGGAACGCTGTGAATACAAGGCCCGGCGGCAGCAGTTGCTCGAATCAGCAGATCCCAAATCCCCCTGGTTGCGTGGCATCTCCATGACAGCGGTGAAGTTTGGCATTTCCTTTATCACCCGCTTTCTCAATCAGGGAAATGCTCTCGTTATTCTCCACCAGGATGGAACGTTTCAGGTATCCACGGGTGCCGTTGAGATGGGACAAGGGGTTCAAACCAAGATTGGCAGTCTTGTGGCCGCCGAATTTGGGGTTGATCCGGACCAGGTGCGGGTCATGCCCACGCAAACGGATAAGAACGCGAACACCTCCGCGACCGCCGCTTCGAGTGGAACCGATTTGAATGGCTCCGCGGCCCTGGTGGCCTGCCGGCCGCTGAAGGAACGCCTCAGCAAGGTTTTCGCAGCCCTGATTGATTTGGATCCTGAACTCTGGCCCACGCGCACGATCGGACCAGGAACGCAGGCGGATATGGTTTGGGATAAACCCCTGGCCTATCCTGTGGTGTTTGAAGGAGGACGGGTTTATGCCGCGGGCCATCCTGAGCGTTTCCTCAGCCTTGTGGATGTCATCCGGGAAGCCTATTTTAATAGGGTTTCGTTGAGTGAATATGGCTTTTACAAAGTGGACGGTCTGGATTTCAACAAGGTCACGGGCCAGGGCAATGCCTTTCTCTATTACAGCCAGGGCACGGCCTGCAGTGAAGTCATCGTGAATCGATTCACAGGAGAAGTGAAGGTCCTGCGATCCGACATTCTCATGGATCTCGGTCGCCCCATCAACTACGACCTGGAGATGGGCCAGATTCGTGGCGCCTTCGTTCAGGGTCTGGGCTGGGTGACATCGGAGCAGCTCGTTTATGATGGTCAGGGCCGACTTTTGACCCATGCCCCGAGCACCTATAAGATTCCGTCCGTTCATGATATTCCGCGCGATTTCCGTGCGGAACTTTTGGAAACTGACAATCCCCGCACGCTGCATCGTGGCAAGGCCGTGGGGGAACCCCCGCTGCTGCTGAGCTTTTCCGTGTGGACGGCGATCATGAATGCGATCAAGGTTTCGTCGCTGCCGATTCCTGCCAGCCGGGAGCGCATCCTGCGGGCCCTTTATCCCGATACCTTTGCAAAATGGGAGAAGGCCAGGTGAATGCGCTCAAGGTCTTTCGACGGATGCATGAACTCAGCGAGCAGGGCGAGGCCTTTGTGGTCTGCACGCTGCTTTCCAGCATGGGTCATGCGCCTCAGGAACCAGGGGCCAAGGCCTTGATCACAGCGGACGGTTTGTGCGAAGGCACCGTGGGTGGCGGCAAGCTGGAAAACAAGGCCATTCAGGAAGCCTTCCGCATGCTGCAAAATCCACCCTGTCCCGTTCAACCGGTCCTGCAGGATTGGGACTTGCAGAAGGACGTTGGCATGTCCTGCGGCGGTCGGGCGACTTTATTATTCGAGGTTTTTGGAGTCACCGGCTGGAATGTTTTCGTCATCGGCGCCGGACATGTGTCGCAGGCCCTGTGCCGGACACTGTTGCCTTTGAACTGTCGCCTGACCTGTATCGATACCCGCAAGGAATGGATTGAACGTCTGCCGGAGGCTCCGCATTTCAGAAAACTGGTGGTCGATGATATGGCGACCTTTGCAGCAGATATTCCGCCGGGAAGTTTTTGTGCCGTCATCACCATGGGACACGGCACGGATCTGCCGGTGCTCAAGGTTCTCCTGGCCCGGGACGATCTTTCCTTTGTGGGATCCATCGGCAGCAAGGTGAAAGCCCGCCGGATGAAAGCGGATCTGGCCCGGGCTGGTCTCAACCCGGAACAGATTCAAAAACTGCACTCTCCCATCGGACTGGACGTGAGCTCAAGGCGGCCCGAGGAAATTGCGATCGGCATTGCCGCCCAGCTGCTCATGGCCCGTGCAGCGCCGGGAACCACGATCAGCCGCACGGCTGGACCACTCACCAGCGACTGAAGGCCAGCAGACGATTCAAACCACCATCAGGGAAGGTTTGCACCCGCAGCACTTCAAATGTTCCAGTATTCTGCACCGTAAAGGCTTTCTGACTGCCGGCAAAGCCTTTCACCCAGGTTCGTGGCACGAGTTCCACCCATTCCTCTCCCCTTTGACCCTGCACGGAAAGTTCCAGCGGGTTGTTGTTGACGAAGTAAGTGAAATCCATAACGAGCTTTTCCAGACGACCTGGCCTGGCCAGTTGAATGACAATTTCCTCATGATGCCCCGGCTCACGGCTACGGGCGGACTCCAGACCATCGAACATATTCAGCGGCCGATACGGTGAAATCACCTGAATCGCCGGTCCGTAGTGTTCATTCGAGGCGCGTAAAACCCTGGCGCCCAGAGCGGCCGAAGCCACGTTCACCAGATCGCCCGCCCGCAGACGGGCGCGATTTCTTTCGATATCCGCCTCGCCCGCCTGATACGGCAGACTCATGGGTTTACGGGTTTGGGGAATGGTTTCCGGAAAGCGCACGCATTGCACTGAGTCGAGCGGCCTGTAGCGCGAACGCTCCGCCTCCGGAAGATCGCTGTAAAGGCCCAGACGGCTGAAGCCGCCATCCGGGAAGTTTTGAACGCGAATGCTGGAATAAACGCGCGCATCGGTGCCGCGGTCAACAAGCAGAAGGGCATGACCTTCCATGGCAACCTTCGGCAAAATTTCGTGCCATGTTCCTTGACTCTGCCCTTCCAAACGAATGAAGGCCGCCTGATTGCCAAGATGAAACTGCGTGGAGAGGGACACATAACGAATGGGACCCGGCTTCACGAGTTCCAGGATCAACTCATCGCAAGGCGCTGGATTGTGCCGGACCGTTTCCCAGCTGTCCATGATCTTGCCCTCCTTGCCGAACAGACCCGGATCGAAGGTGGGTTCATAGGGACTGATCAGGTTTTCGGCGCGACCAAAAAGCTGATTGGTGACCTTGACTATGCGGGCCCCGGTGACAAGATTTTGATTCGCCAGTGGCGACAGAGGGCCTTTGCGCTCAATGGCCTCGGGCAAACGCGGGATGAAGGCTTTAAAGACCAGATCCCGATAGCCTATGTTCACAACCTCCTCGGGCTTCAGGCGGCCGGGATCAAAGCGATGCGCGAAGAGCCCGTAGTCAATCCCCTGCATATCGAGTAGTCTCAAGGCCTCCTGCGCGACCTCGGCGTTGAAGAGAACACCGGAGAATTCTCCATTGCAAAGTGTGACCAGACCTTTCCCGCGATCCGGACCGGCAAAGCAGTAAAGATATAGGCAGCGGAAACCGTCGTTGGCCCCCTGATGAATGGCGAGCCGATTGTCACCCGCCTCCGCCACGAAAATGCCGAGGCCCATGTTGCAGCCCATAAAATCCTGGCAGCCTTGATCGGTTCCATACAGCATCAGCGGAGCCGTATCATGGGAAATGGGACCGGAGCCTTCCAGATTGTGCCAGGCTTCACCGAGATGCCGAAGGAATCGCCCCATGGCGGCGCTGGTTCCCATCGCACCGGCGGCAAAGGCCGGAAACATCAGACGACCCCCTATGATCACCTGACCATCATCATGGCAACCTCTCGCATAGGTTCGGCCAGGCAGGGTCTCCTGCTGAAAACTGAATTCCTGCATGCCGAGGGCATCGAGAAAAGGACGTGTGATCGCCTCAATGGATCGGCCTTCCAGCGATTGAATCAGGTGCTCCAGCACGAGGAATCCGGCGCCTGAGTATTTGAACACCGTGCCCGGGGGATTGATGACAGCCACCGGTTCATAGCCATAGAGCGCATTGCCACGCAGAAAGTCGTGAATCGGCGGCATTCTTTCCGTGGTCGACACTCCATTCACATAATGCAGATTCAAGGCCTTGTGATTCATCAGATGAGCCAGGGTCACCTGATCGCCCCAGGACCCCTGCAAACGAAAATCCGAGTCCGTGGTGGCGAAGAGTTGATTCACGGGCGTATGAATGCTGATGCCTTTTTTCGCAAAGTATTCGAGGGCAAAGGCGGAGGCCACCGATTTGCTCAGAGAAGCCACTTCAAACCAGGTTTCGGCCGCCGTATCCAGAGCAATATCCTGCTGTGAGTCTGGCGTCATGAGTGAGATCATGGCGGCGGCAATCCTATGCCGGCTCTTGAGCCTCGGGAATAGATCCAGACGTTCGGCCAGAGGGCTGCTTAGGAAACGTTTGCGGGCGATTTCCCAAAGTGCTGTCCGGGCATGGTCCAGCTCCACGTCCTGGCTGTTATGGATTCTCTCCTGCAGGATCCCGAGAAGATCCTGCCCGCTTTTCCCCTGGGCGGACACCAGAAACTTGATACCGAATTTCCGCTTATACTCCTGTCCCAGCCTCTGAAGTTCCGAGCGGATTGCTTCCTCCTCCTGAAGCACCGCGGCCTGCTCGCGCGCGGCCATGTCATCAAGGGTTTTTTTGGATTGCCCGATATCACCATGGAAGGCGGCTGCCGCAACAAGGTCTTCGAAATTGAGACGGCGCACCAGGGCCTCACCCTTGGCCAGGTCGGGAATCAGATCCCGGGACATTTCGGCCGCAAAACCCTGATGTCCCAGGCATTCGAACCAGGTCATAAACCGTTCGATCGTCGGATCAAAGGCCAAAATTTCCGGCTCCAGGGCCTGCAAAGCCTGCCAGGGGTCATCCGTCGTTCGAATTTCTTCGATTGTAAAAGGCAGCAGGAGTTCGCTAACAAACTCCACCGGCTCGGCATCGGTCATAAAGCGGATCATCAGTTTGAAGGCAATCGGATACCATTTCGCGGTCTCCTCGTTCCACTTCACCTGCACGATCTTTTGCGCGTTGGAAAGATCCTTGCGGATAAACGTGAGCTCTTCAAATGCAATCCGCAAAAAATCATGAAGCGGGAAGCGTCCATGTCGAATCTCATGCCAGACCTCCCAGCGGGAACGCTCGGTGGTGGCGAGATCATCCATGACCCGCACCGGAATGCCTTCGAGACTCGCAGGCAGCGCGACGCAACCGCGACCGGACAGCCAGTCGGCCAGATACTGAAGGCATTGGAACACGTTATAACGGATTTCGTCCGGGTGATGATTGCTGGTCTGCGCGTCGGCATTGAGATCGGCGACAATCAAGGACCTTGCATAAAGAGGATGATCCGGATCGAGGCCTTCAATATCCGGACCCTCGACAAAACGCAGCACATCCTGCGCATGATCCTCCTGAAGCAGGGCTTGAATCAGCGTCTGCAAAGGCTTGGTGTTTCCGGCCTTATACTTTTCCCAGGCCGTAACCAGAGCCAGACCGATCCGCACAAAGTCGGGATGCGCCACCCAGAAGCCGGAGAGATCGCGCTTCAGCTGAGTGACGACATCCTTCATGTAACCCTTGAGGGTCACCTGAAAGGAAGGGCTCATGAGATCGGGACTGGACGGCAGAACTCCATACATGCCGCCCACCTTGATGCCGCCGCGCGGGCCCACGACATCGGCCAGGAGGCGATGCGAGGCTTTGATATAACGGATCACGATGTTGGGATCCGTCTTGGCGGGAATGCGATAGTTGCTCTCCTCCTTGAAAAGGCGCGCGGTGGAGGCCAGGTAATCGTGCCAGCCCAGTGAGGCGCCGGCAAAATAAGGATGGAGCGCATCGATGATTTCATGCGTACGAAAGATGGCTCGCGGATTTTCCAGGACGATCATCAAACGGATCGTGCCTTTTTTATAGGATGGAAATCTTTTTTGCAGTTGTGTCTCAGCTTCGCTCACCATGCGGTGGATATAGCCAGCCTCCTCCTCATTCTCCAGCTTCGGCACATAGAAAACCAGGGCCTCGGGTCTTTGCCAGTTATGAAAGGCGTGCAGCGCAAAATCATAAAGGTGAAGCGGCACTGGGGTTTCTTCGCGGAAAAGAAAGGTGCAGGGCAACGCCAGACCGGGAAATCTTTTGATGGGAAGAGCGGGCTTGTCCTTGCGCAGTTCATATCGTTTGCCGCTCCCTTCGTCGACCACGGCCAGGCTTCCATCAAAGCAGCGGCTCAGGTTTTCGCCGGCTGCTATCAAGTCCGCGTGCAGAGGCGTTTTTGAGTCCTCATCATCCGCGCCCCACTTGGGGAGATGAGGGCAGTCGCGCAGGATTTCCTCCACGATGGATGGTTCATTCGGCAGCCTGCGATGATAGGAATTGACCGCATTGATCGCCATTTTCGCTGTATCCGGTGGTCCGAAGAGCGTGACATGCGGTCCCTGCAGATAGGGGGGCAAGGGAGCGATGGGATTCCCACCCGCCTTGACATAATCCGCGCGTTTGGGGCCAAAAACGATGCGTCCGTTGCCATCCTCAAGACCCAGAACGGTCTGGTAATCGGGCGCCAGGTAATCCCGCTGATGCTCGGCATTGAAGGTTGTCAGCGCCCGGCATCTTTGATCGATAAAAGCGCGATCGGCGCCTCGGGCCTCCAGCACCCTATTCAATTCCACGTGCAGCGCATCATGCAGCTCAGCAAGAAACTGCAAGGCCGCGGTCGTCTCGAGGCCGCCCGTATCCTCGATCGCCCTCAATCCCGGGACGCCTGTAACAGGCCGGGCGCGTTCCAGCAGGTGTTTTTTCAGGTTCGGGGGCAGAAAAGTTGCGTAATATGGAATATCCGCCATGGACCACCTCGGTATTGAATTCAGATCCGTTACAAGGGCGTAGGTTGATCCTAACATCTTCGCACAAATCGAAACTTCAAGGATACATCGACAAAAAGCCTGCTGCGACCCGCCTCCCGCATCATGCTTGACCTGCGCCCGGGCCCTTCGCTAAGCTGAGACGCTGGAGCCAAAGTCCCGCAACAGGAAAGAGACTAGCCATGGGTCGACTCACCACGCATGTTTTGGATACAGCGCACGGCAAGCCCGCGGCGGATCTTGCCATCACTCTCTATCGGGTGCGTGATGGTCAGACGCTGGAACAGCTCAGCCAAACCCGAACCAATCAGGACGGCCGCACCGGGGAACCTCTGCTCGAGGGACCAGGGTTTCAGGCGGGCACCTATGAACTGGTTTTTGAAGTGGCGCCTTATTTCCGGAAAACCGGAGCCAGGGTCAGCGACCCGCCTTTTTTTGATCGCATCAGCATTCGCTTCAGCATAGCGGATGCCACATCTCATTATCATGTTCCCCTGCTGGTGTCACCGTGGTCGTATTCCACGTACCGGGGCAGTTGAGGAGGTTTCGTTGGAATCCTATTTGATGGACTGGGCACTCATGCTGCTGCGCTGGGTGCACGTGATCACGGTCATTGCCTGGATCGGGGCTTCGTTTTATTTTGTCTGGCTCGACAACAGCCTGGAAAAACCGGAGGCGCCGGACGTTCTGCAAAAAGGCGTCGATGGCGAGCTATGGGCGGTGCATGGTGGTGGCTTCTATAATCCGCAGAAGTATCTGGTGGCACCGAAAACACTGCCGCCGAATCTGCATTGGTTTTACTGGGAATCCTATTCCACCTGGCTGTCGGGTTTTGCCCTGTTCATCGCGCTCTATTTGATGAACGCTCGAACCTACATGATCGATCCCCAGATATGGGACATCTCGGAGACCACAGCCATTCTGCTTTCGCTCGGCTTTCTGGCGGGCGGACTGGCGGTTTATGAAGCCATATGCCGCTTCCTTGGGAAATGGCCCTGGCTGGTGGCGGGAGCCTTGACTCTTCTCATTACCGTAGCCAGCTATCTGGCCACGCACGTGTTTCAAGGCCGCGCCGCGTTTCTGATTGTCGGAGCCATGCTTGCGACGATGATGACGGCGAACGTTTTTCTTTGGATCATTCCGGGCCAGCGCAAGGTCACCGCGGCCATGCGGGCTGGAGAGAAAGTGAATCCCATTTATGGTCAGCGCGGCAAACAGCGGAGCGTGCATAACACCTACCTGACTCTGCCGGTGCTCTTCGCCATGCTCTCCAACCATTACAGCATGATGTACAGTCACAGCATGAACTGGCTGGTCCTGGTTCTGATGATGCTGGGCAGTGTGCTCATTCGTCAGTTTTTCCTGCTGAAGCACAAGAAAAAGATCAACTGGTATTTTCCCTTGAGCGGCGTGGCCATCATGGTCGCGGTCTGCATCTGGATTGCCCCGAAATCCCAAGCAGTGCAGGCTCAGGACACAGCGGACGTGAGTGATGCGCAGATGATGGAAATCGTTCAGGCCCGATGCACCGGCTGCCATGCGACCCAGCCGACGCTGATGGGCGGCCCGGCTCCCAAGGGGGTTGTGCTGGAGAACGTGGAGCATTTGAAGCAGCATGACAATTCGATTTTCATTCAGGTCGTGCAACTGAAAGCGATGCCTCTCGGCAACATCACGCATATGACCGATGAAGAAAGAACCCTGGTTTCACGATGGTATCGCACGCAGAATGGTCAGCCCTGATCAGGGGACGATATGAAAGATGCCCTTGCGGAACTGCTGCACCTTGTCCTTGCCCTTCTCAAAGCTCCAGACCAGGGTCCAGGTGACCGTCGCAAGAGTCCCGCCGGTGCCGAATTCCGACAGAGGGATGGCGGTGCCATCAATCACCTTGGTGAACGCCACGTCAAGAGCCAGAAAGCTGGCCTTGGCTTGAGCGATACTCCCGGAACCATACTCATTCGCTGTGCCCTGAGGCAGCTGCATCTGCCCGCAAAACATAAGCTGTTTCGAGGCCAGACGCTGCGGAAGTTCCGGACCCTGCCAGGCTTTCACAAAGGATTTCGACTGACGACAGGCTTTCAGCGCCTCTCCGGCCACGGTATCCGGGTTGGAGACGTACTGCATGGTGACGAATTTATTGTTCCCCACGGGTTTGGCCCAATTCATTCGGATCCCTTCACCCAGGCTCAGGTCGGTATTCAAAAGAGTGGTCAGGGCCGCGGGATTGGATTTCGCGGCCGTCAGGATCTGTTCGAGGGCCTTGCCGGACTTGCTTTTCACCACGGATACGATTTGCGCATGGGCGTCGCGGCTTGTTCCCTTGAACATGATCTTCTGAGCCTTGTTTTGCGAAGCCAGAATAAAAAATCCGACGATGCTGAGCAGAACAATGGAGACCATTGCTTCCACCAACGAAAATCCAGCTTGTAAGGACGGCGGCTCGCGCATGGGATTACTCAAATGAAGTTAGCTTGCTTGAATCCTTGATCAGGAAGCTTTCCGACTTGCTGACCTTCCTGTCCTGCCGGTTGATGGGATCCACCACCAGCTGCTCCGTGATCACCTCAACCTCGTCAGGATCCGCACCATTCCTGAAACAGATCGAAGCGGCAGCTGGCAGATCAGGCTTTTGCTTAAGGCCTGGAATCACGATCGGGGCGCCCTGAGCCTGAATCCGAATCACAGGCCGCTCGGTTGACTTGCAAGTCACGCAGCGGTTGAGCAGATTCTCATGCGCCTGGTAGTCGATTTCGTTTTTCACACAGGCTGTTTCCACCACAACCTGGCCACTCGGCAGCGTCATGACAAGTCGATGAGGGGCCGCCAGCATTCGGGATGTATGGCGCTTGAAATAGTAATTCAATCGACGCGTCAATTCCTGAGAGAGTTCGGCATGATTCTTACGCAACCCTTCCCTGAGCGTCCCTTCGTGAGCTCTCAGCATCATATGCCGGGCCCCCAGAGCGATAAAGCCCATGATCACGATGCCAACGAGCATTTCAATCAATGTAAAACCATAATTTGATTGAATTTTCAAGAAGGCCTCATTTGGTTCGGGTTTGCCAGTGACCCTTTCGACAGAATTGGCGACAACGTTTAAAGGGCTCTGCTTTTCGAGGATTTTCCAAATCATTCTTCTCTTTTATCGATAGGCATAAAGCCCGGGGAACGTCAGACCGATTGAAGAGACTGGACGATCACGTACATCAGGAGTCTTTATGCGACGCTCAAGCCAGCGGGAATCGGGCTTCAGCACAATGGGCCTTGTTATCATATTAGCAGGTATCGCTGGAATTGTAGGCGGATTCAATCTGCTGCGTTCCCAGTCCGTGCTCAAGGCTTCCGATGTGCGCAATGCCAGCCAGGAGGCGGGGGATTTGAATTTTAACGCTTTCAGTGTTTATCAGGCGCTGGCTGCGGGAACAAATCCTGCGATCTATCCGGATCCCTATTTGCCGATTCACAATGCTCGCATGGTCGTCAGTCCGAGTGCGACGCCCAATAATCTCTGGAAGGGCTCCACCGATGTCGTGACGATTTTTTCCACATCCTATCACGGCAACCCGAAGGGAACCAAAACAGCGACTGAAATCAAATCCGTTCAGCTGGAAGCACAGAATAGTGCCCGTCCCTATCTGATTACTCATGTCGATGTCAAAGGCAATACCTCGGTGGGGATGGCCTTGAACAAGGCGAATAAGAAGATCGTTTCCAAGGCGACGATGACTCTGCCGCCGCCGCCCACGCCCTCATGCAAGATTGGATTCACGGGAACGCCATCGACGCAGCCTTTCATATGCATGAAGAAGGCTGCGGTGAAGGAGCCGGTGATCGATCCCAAGACAGGCCTTCCGGAAGTTGATCCCGCAACAGGGGAACCCAAGGTAGTCGAAAAGCCGGCGGTCTATGCTTCCTGCTCGGGCTCATCCCAGGCCTGGAGCTTTGATACGGATGCCGGGCAAACGGTTACAGCGCACTTCTTCGGCCATGGTGTGATAGTGGATGCGAATATTCAGCAGATGCCTGGTTCCACGGGCAGTCTGGACTTTCCGGCCGAAACGATTCCCAAGGATTCTCCGGAGATTCCTTATCCGGGCGCCAACCGCGTCGAAGCTAAAAATGCGACGCTGCGTGATATCCAGTTTGTGGCAACCAACAGTCAGTGGATTCAGCTCAACGTCATGGGACCTGATGGCAGCATGGGCAAATGCACAGCCGGCCTGCATGTGAACCGTGGACCTGCCTTGAATACCGAATCGGACTCCTGGGGCGCAGATACGCTGGTCCAGCTTGCCGATGGTTCGTATAAGAAAGTTTCAGAGCTGCAGTTTGGGGATTCTGTCTGGAATCCAAGGTACAAGGATGTGGCGTCCGTTCTTTATGTGCATGAAACCGCGCCGACCGGCTCCATGGTGGAAATCAACCTGGGAACGAAGTCCGTGCATGTCACGAGTCACCACCCATTCCTGAGCCGTCGCGGTCTGGTGCAGGCGCGTGAATTGCGTCCCGGTGATCAGCTTCCCGGTGTGGAGGAAACCTGGAAAACTGTGGTGTCCACCCGCGCCTATCGTCCGGCTGAAGGCAGCAAGGTCTATGATGTGTTTCTCGATAGTCCCCATGCGCCGGCCGATCGGCTGCTGAATATGGAGGGCCTGATGGTTCCCTCCTTTGAATGGCAGCGGGAGCTGGCCACATTTCCATCTGCTACGGTTTTTGACATGCCGCGGCCACTCGAACTCTGGCAGGACGACAAGGTCTTAAGCGTTGTCTTTTAGCTTGATATCGGATCGCCGTCTTTGGGATTCCAGCCACTTGCCGAGGAGCTTGTTCATCTCCTCCTGGCGCAACTGGTTTTCCAGCTGAGGCTTCAGCTTCAGGTATTCATCGCTGCCCGAGAACTCACGCTTGGTCACGTAGAAAATCGAATAGCCCATCGGCGTTTCGATCGGACGGGTATAACGGCCCTCCTCCAAATCCCGGATGGCGTTCTGGAAGAGCGGGGCCAGGTCTTTCAGAAATACCTGGGGCATGAGGCCACCGTTTTCCCGAGCTGATTCATTATCGGAGTAAATTTTCACAGCCTTTTCAAACGGCATGCCGCCCTCGATCTCCTGATACACCTTCTCAACCAGCTGCTTTTTGCCGGCTTTGACCGCATCCACCGCACCGGGAGGAACAGCGATCTGCAGCTGACGCAGGGTCAGGCGAATGTTTTCCGCCATGGATCCTGAATGCCTGAGATAGAAGCTCTGCACATCGCGATCGGTGATCTTCACCTGGGGCAGGATCTCGCGGCCCTGAAACTGGTTGATGATCATCTGCGTGCGAAAGTCCTCGCGATACTGATCGTAGGTCATGCCCTGCTCCCCGAGGGCTTCCATCAGCTGCTCGCGGGTCAGGTTACGACGGGCGAGAAAGTTTTTGATTTCCTCGTTCAGCGTTTCATCGGTGACCTCGATATCGAGCTCATCGGCTTTCTGCATGATCAGTTTTTTATTGATGAGATCGTTAATGGCAACCTTTGCAGGCGGATCGTTTTCCTGCGCGGGCCAGGGAGAAACCTCAACGAGGGGGCCCTTCTGGATCTTGCTCTGGACCTCGCTCGCGGTAATCGCATGGCCGTTCACTTCGGCCGCCAGGCGATCAATGAGCTGCTCCGCCGCCGACGCCCCCGAAGCGTTCAAAAGCACCAGGGCAGCGACAATATGGCGCTTTATAGCGCGCGTGAAGACTTGATTGGTATGGTGTTCAGAGCCATTTCTACCCATTTTTTATATTCCTCGTCCTGTCGCTTTTGTTTCAGGATTTCCTGAATGCGCCCCTTGGCGGCTTCAAAGCCCAGCTCGGCTTTGGGGAACTTTCTATCTAGCATAATAATGTGGAAACCATAAGTTGACTTTAAGATTCCCTGGATTTCACCGGGTGCCATATCAAAGGCCACGTCAAAGACCGAGGGCATGTCAGACTTTGCAAAGGGTCCCAGCTTCCCTCCCTCCTCCGCCTCCGGCGAAATCGAAACTTCACGGGCTATCCTCTCAAAATTGCTGCTGTTCAATCGGGCCCTGACCTTTTTGGCTTCATTCTCAGAGGGCACAACGATCTGGCGTACAATAACGCGGGCCGGCTCATGAAATTCGCTTTTGTGCGTCTGGTAATACTCCTTGAGTTCCTCGTCGGTCAGTTTGATGTTCGCGGCGATCCGCTCCTGCATGTACTGATCCAGGATATCCTTTTCACAGAGCATCGACTTCAGCTGATTTCGAGTTTTTTCATGAGCAAAGAGGTCGCCCTGAGCGCGCACGGTCGCGGTCCATTGTTCCAGACACTTCGTAAAGCGGCTGGGCTCGTTGATCGTGAACTGCTGGTCCGAGACAATGAATTGGTAAAGGAGTTTGCGTTCGATCAGATCCGCCATGATCTTGTTGTAGAGTTCAAAAATCGGCCTTTGCGGTGGCGGAATCACACCCGTTCCACCTTCCTCGCTCGGCACGGCGTTGAGCTGTTTAATGTAGAAGTTATATTCCCACTCGATGTCCTGGTGCGTAATCAGATAATCACCGACATAGACGGTAAAATCCAAATCCTCCAGCGTGGCGTCCTGCGTCTGGCGGCCGAGAAAAAACGTGCCCGTATGAAAGATCTTCCAGGTGTAATATCCCACCAGGAAACAGGCGATCCAGGCACCCAATATCACATACCGTTTCCTGAGCATGGGAACTCCTTATGCATCCAGGGTCAAAGGCAGCAGAACTTCGATCAGCCGCTGCAGGCTCACCCCTTGGGGAACCTGGCGGAGGTGAATCATCAGACGGAAATCGGCCGTGAGGCTGAGCATCGCGGCCTGTTTCTGCACGGCATCAGTTAAACGGCCGATATGATTTTCCTTAAGCTGGGCAAATCGCAATTCGTAAAGCCCCTCGCGCAGCTGCTGAAGCTGCTGCACACGCAGCTTGCGCAGGATGACTTTCAAGGCGGCCACCTGGAAAAGTCCCAGCGCCTCAGGCGGTGGAACTCCAAAGCGATCACGGGACTGCTGCACCAGGGTCTCGACTTCCGCCACATCCCGGGCACTGAAGAGTGTCTTGTAAAGCCAAAGGCGCTGTTTCTCTTCGGCGACATAAGAGGCGGGCAGCGAGGCGGAAACCGGCAGTTTGATTTCCGGATCGATTTCGGGCTCGATCTCCCGGCCGCGCAGGGAATCCATTTCTTTTTCCAGCAATTCCATATACATATCAAAGCCAACATCCGCGATATGACCGGACTGCTCGCCGCCGAGGAGATTGCCCGTGCCTCGCAGCTCCATATCGTAGCTGGCGATTTGAAAACCCACGCCAAGCTCCTGATGAGCGGCAAGGATTTCCAAACGCCGCCGCGCATCGTCACGATCCGCCAGCGCGCCTTTGGTCAGAAACCAGGCATAGGACTGACGGCTTGAACGCCCCACCCGACCGCGCATTTGATAAAGCTGGGCCAGCCCAAATTTATCGGCGTTGTTGATGATGATGGTGTTGACGTTGGGCATATCGATTCCGGATTCAATAATGGTCGTGCAAAGCAGGACCTTATACTTCTGCTGAATGAAATCTATTATAACCGATTCGACGTTGTTTTCCTGCATCTGGCCATGGGCGATCGCAATACTCACGCCGGGCAACAGTTTTTCCAGGAAATTTTTCACTTCACCGATATCCTGCACCCGGTTGTGCACGAAAAAGACCTGACCGCCGCGGGAGATCTCCTGCTCGATGGCCTTTTGAATGAGTTCCTCTTCAAATTGGGCGACATAGGTGCGAATCGCCAGACGCTCGGTCGGGGGCGTGGCGATGACGGAAATATCCCGGATGCCCAGCAGCGACATGTGCAGCGACCGGGGAATCGGGGTGGCGGTCAAAGTCAGGACATCGCAGGACGCCTTGATCTGCTTGATGGCCTCCTTGTGACCCACTCCAAAGCGCTGCTCTTCATCCACCACGAGCAGCCCGAGGCGACTGGGTTTGACGTCCTTCGAAAGCAGGCGATGGGTTCCAATCAGAATATCAAGGCGTCCCTCGTTGAAGGCCGCCAGCGTCTGGCGCATTTGGGAGGCAGGCACAAAGCGATTGGCCACGCCCACTTCAATGCCATAGTTCTTGCAGCGGGATTTAAAGGTTTCGAAATGCTGATAGCTGAGCAGCGTGGTCGGCGCGAGCACCATGACCTGTCCACCATCCAGAGCCACGCGCATGGCCGCACGCAGGGCCACTTCCGTTTTACCAAAACCCACATCGCCGCAGACAAGGCGATCCATCGGCTGCTCGGAGGAAAGATCCGCATTGACCTCATCGATGGCCTTCTGCTGATCCGAGGTCTCCACATAAGGGAAGTCCGCCTCAAACTGATAGTACGTATCCGAAGGCGGACTGAAGGGATCACGCCGTTCGAGTTTGCGTTGGGCATAGATGCGGAGCAATTGATCCGCCATATCCCGGATCGCTTTGCGGGCCTTGGCCTTGCGCTTTTGCCAGCCGGAGGACTGCAGCTTGTCCACCGCAGGCTGAAGCTCTTCATCGATTTTGCTCGCATAGCGTTGCAGAAGATTCAGGCGATGGACGGGCAGATACAGGCGATCCTGGTCGGCGTATTCAAGGATCAGAAAATCCGTCTTGACCCCGGCGACCTCCATCGTGCGCATGCCGATATACCGGCCGATCCCGTGATCGACGTGAACGACGAGGCTGCCGGGTTCGATGTCATTGAATGATTTGAAAGGGTTGGCTGCCGACTTGGGCTTGCGCTTGGCGACCTGGTAGGTCTCACTGAAGATCTGATGTTCGGGCAGAATCAGAAGACCCTCACGTTCCTCCCAGAACATCTGCGGGATGTTGCCAATCGCGATCGCAATGGGATGCTTCCAGGCAGCCCGGACACCCTCCACGCCTTTCTCAGTGAGGATGGAAAAGGCGATATGATGATGCTGCAGAACGCTCTTCATCCGCAGGATATGCTCCTCCTGCCGAACCAGAATCAGACAGCGTCGGGCGGTGTTGGAAAAATCCTCGAGCCGCTCCATCCAGAAATTCACGCTGGCCTTTTCGGTGGCAGCGGGTGGAACCAGATCATGGGGAAGCAGACTGCTGAGGCGCCAGACCTCGGCCCCTTCACTGGCGATCGCATGCCCCCACTCCACAGTGGACGGTGCCTTCTGCAGTTTCGCCTGAAAAGCCTCCACCGGCAGGAAATGTTCCTTTGGATCCATGGAAGGCCGTCTGGCCAGACGGTCGTCGGCATAGTCGGCCTGAATCTTTTGCATGAACTGCAGGAATCTCTCCTGGCAGACATCCAGCGGGTCCACGAAAACCAGGCGATCCTGCGCCTCCATGAAATCCAGAAGGCAGGCACCCCTTCGTTCGCGGAAAAGCGGAAGAAAGAGAGGAATTTCGCCGATCGCATGCCCGGCGGCGAAGGCATCGACCAGGCCCTGGCGATCCGATGTATGCAGCTCCTGATCGAGCAGGGCCTCATAAAGCTTCTGGGCGTCCGCTGACCGACGCTCGCGCGGCAGGACCTCCTCCCACACTGGAGCGAGCCAAAATCCCTCACAATGATCGAGGGAGAGCTGCGTCTCGGCCGCGAAACGTCGGATGCTGATCAGGGTGTCCGCCATGAACTCAAGGCGCATGGGCCCTTCCGCAGCCGGACTGAAGACATCCAGAAGGCCCCCACGCACTGCGTACTGACCGGCTTCTTCGACTTGCGCAACCTGCCGATAACCTTGCTCCTGCAGCCGTTCGAGTATGGCATCGACATCATATTCCTGCTCCTTTTCAAGATGGAGCAGCGCCTCACCGAGGCGCGCCGGATCACAGGTTTCCTGCACCAGCCCGGCGAACGAAACCAGGCAAAGGCGCAGGCGCTGCCTTGTGGATTTGAGTCCACAGAGTACACGCATACGTTGGTTCCGGAGGTCGCTTTGGTTGGCATGACGCTGAAGTCCCCAAAGCGAAAGGGCCTGAAGACTGGGAATATCGTCCTCAAGATTGCAGTTCACCCGCAGAAGTTCCTGCCACTCATGCAGGCGCTTGGGATCCGCCACGACCAGAATCAGGCACGCCGCGTCGCCTGTTTCTGAAAACTGGTAGTGATGGGCCAGGGCCGAAGCCAGCCAGCTCTTTTGCCCTTCCTGCAAACCCATGATCTGCAGCTTTTTTCGCAGCTGATCCGGGGCCACGAGGCTGTCGTAAAGACTTGATATACTCGAATGCTCTTGCACCTGATTCACACCTTGTCGTGCGTTCCTTGGAAAAAACCCTGAGCGCTCCAGCTCCGAAGCTTGAGGCTCCTCCGGAAATACTATAGAAGTCTAAACTGGAAATTTCACCCTCCGCGTATCGCACAGTGTGCTATCCCTATGAGGACACGATGGAAACTAAAGGCAAGGTCATAGCGAACAAACGTCTACTGGTTGCCAACCGGGGCGAGATTGCCATCCGCATCTTTCGCGCCGCCACCGAACTCAACATGCGAACCGTGGCTCTTTACAGCCATGAGGATCGCTTTTCCGTCCATCGCTTCAAGGCCGACGAGGCCTATAAGGTCGGTAAAAAAGGGGACCCGCTGGGTGCATACTTGAATTGGCAGGAAATCATCGAACTCGCTGTTGAAAAAAACATCGACTTCATTCACCCGGGCTATGGGTTTTTATCGGAAAATGCCGATTTCGCCAAGGCCTGTACGGACAAGGGCATACTCTTCTGCGGGCCATCGGCCCACGTTCTCAATCTTTTTGGCGATAAGCTGGCGGCCAAGCAGGTCGCCAGGGAATCCGGTGTAGCTGTCATCCCCGGCACCGATCGGCCTGTGGAAACTTTGGACGAGGCGCGCCGGCTCTGTATTGAAATCGGTTATCCGGTGACCCTCAAAGCCCTCTCCGGTGGTGGCGGCAAAGGCATCCGCGCGGTAAAAAATGAGGAAGAGCTGGTCGAGGCCTTTCAACGGGCGCGTTCGGAGGCGATGAGTTCCTTCGGTCGCTCCGAGATTTATATTGAAAAGAATGTCCAGCACGCCAAGCACATCGAGGTGCAGATCGCTGGGGATCGCACCGGTCAGCTCATTCACCTCTATGAGCGTGACTGCTCCGTCCAAAGACGCCACCAGAAAGTTGTGGAAGTCGCGCCGGCCCTCGGCATCAGCAGCAAAACCAGGGAAGCCCTTCTGCAGGACGCTGTGAAAATCGGCCAGCATGTGAACTACGTGGGTGTGGGCACGGTGGAATTTCTGGTGGGTGAGGATGGTCAGCACTACTTCCTGGAAGTGAATCCGCGCATTCAGGTGGAGCACACCGTCACGGAAATGATCACCGGCGTGGACCTTCTGCAGATGTCGATCATGCTGCCGGCCGGCCGCAAGTTCAGCCACCCGACGATGGGCATCCGTTCGCAGGAGGATGTGAAAAAACGCGGGGTGGCGATCCAGTGTCGCGTGACCTCGGAAAACCCTTCGAAAAATTTTGCGCCTGATACCGGCGTGATCCTCGCCTATCGCCCGGCGCAGGGTTTCGGGATTCGTCTGGATGAAGGCTTTGGAAACTCAGGCGCGATCGTGACACCCTATTACGATTCACTGCTCGTCAAGGTCACCGCTCACAGCGTGGATCTTTATGGAGCCGTGCAAAAAATGATTCGCGCCCTGAATGAATTCCGGATCCGCGGTGTGAAGCATAATATCCCACTGCTCCTGAACATCGTATCCCATCCGAAATTCGGCAAAGGTGCCATCGACACGAGTTTCCTCGAACAGCATACCGAGGTTTTCGACATCAAGCAGCCGCGTGACCGCGCGACCAAGATTCTCAAATACATTGCGAATGTCACGGTCAACAATCCACATAAGCTGCATTCCAAGGTCAACCATCGGGAGCCGGACTGCTACAAGCTGGAAGCCAAAAGCCTTCCCGTCCAGAACATAGTGACCGCCAAGCAGATCTATGATCAAAAAGGAGTGAAGGGCCTGCAGTCATGGATCAAGGAGCAAAAAAGGCTGCTGATCACCGACACCACCATGCGGGATGCGCATCAGTCGCTCTTTGCCACCCGGCTGCGCAATCATGATATTTTCCAGTCCACCGCCTTTTACGCCAAGGCCACGCCGGGCTTTTTCTCGCTCGAATGCTGGGGCGGCGCGACCTTTGATACCTGCATGCGGTTTTTGAAAGAGGATCCCTGGGAACGCCTGGCTCATCTTCGCGAGGAAATTCCCAACATCCTTTTGCAGATGCTTCTGCGTGGGGATAACGCGGTCGGCTACACCAACTATCCGGAGTGGGTGATCCGTGACTTCATTCGCCTGACCAAAGACGCCGGTCTGGATCTTTTCCGGATCTTCGACTGTCTCAACAATCCCGAGCAGATGGCCGTGGCCATGGACGAGGTGAAAAAGCGTGGCGCCATCGCCGAGGCCTGTATTTGCTATACGGGAAATATCTTGGATCCCGGCAATACCAAATATACGATCCCTTACTATGTGAACATTGCCAAGCAGCTTGAAAAGATGGGCGCGGATATCCTTTGTATCAAGGACATGGCCGGCCTTCTGCGTCCGCGCGCAGCCACGCTTTTGATTCAGGCTCTGAAGGACAATATCAGCATCCCCATCCATCTGCATACGCATGCCACCTCAGGCAGTTCCGAAGCCATGCTCCTGGCCGCGGCTGCGGCCGGCTGCGATATCGTCGACGGTGCCATCAGTTCGATGTCCGGCCTCACCTCCCAGCCGAGTATCAACGCCATCGTCGCGAGTCTGGAGGGCACCGAACGGGCCCCTGATCTGTCCATCAAACACCTCGACGAACTGAGCCGCTTTTGGGAGGCCGTGCGCGCTCAGTATCATGCCTTTGATCCGGGCATCAAGGCGACCTCAACCGATGTCTACGAACATGAAATCCCAGGCGGTCAGTACAGCAACCTCTATGATCAGGCGCAGAAGGTGGGTGTCAAGGCCACCGAATTCTACGAACTGACCCGCCGCTATCAGGAAGTCAACGCGCTCTTTGGCAATATCGTGAAGGTAACTCCTTCATCGAAAGTTGTCGGTGATATGGCCCTGCTTCTCCAGAAACATGGCATGTCCGGGCCGGAATTCATGGAAAGAAAGCCGGCGCTCGATTATCCGGATTCCGTCATCAGCTTCTTTAAAGGCCACATGGGTGTTCCTTTCGGTGGCTTCAATGAAGAGCTGCGGGCCATGATCCTCGGCCCCAATCCACCCGCTCCAGAAAAACCACCGGTCGCGGCCGATGACAGCTTTGACAAGGCCCGGGCGGAACTCACCCAGCTCCTGGAGACCGCGCCGCATGATCGCGATGTGCTGTCCTATCGCCTTTATCCCAAGGTCTTTAAGGAATATCTCGCCGAGATTCGGGATTATGGGGATGTTGCCGGTCTGCCCACTGATGTCTTCTTCTATGGGTTGCCGCCCAACCGTGAGGTGGAGGTGGAAATTGAACCTGGGAAAACTCTGATCATCAGCATCTCGGGTGTCACCGAACCGGACAAGGACGGCGTGCGCCGGGTCTTCTTCCAATTGAATGGGTATCCACGGACCCTTGAGGTTCTCGATGAGGCCGTGGCCGCGCCCGGGAAAAATCGTCCCAAGGCGGATCTGATGAATGCTCTTCATATCGGGGCGCCGATGCCAGGGAAGATTCTGGAAGTGCGGGTCACTCCGGGCCAGAGCGTGGAAAAATCCCAGGTCGTGATCGTCACTGAATCGATGAAGATGGAATATGCCATCAGCGCCAAGGTCGGGGGAAAAATCAAAGCCGTGCTGGCCGCCAAGGGCGAGCTGGTGGAGGAAGGCGACCTTCTGATCGAGCTTGAGGGTTGAGCCTTATTCCGGCTCCGGCCGCATGATAAGAGTGAAGATAAAAAAGCCGGCCCAGACCAGGATCACCGCGATGCTGATCATCTGGGCTGGCGACAGCAGTTCGGAAAAGAAATGACCACGGTCATCACCGCGGTAGAACTCCAGAACAAAGCGGGTGATGGCATAACCCACGATCCCGATCGTTCCGATTTCTCCCGGTCGCCGTTTCAAAAGCGTTCGCTTCGACCAGCCGTAACAAGCAATCGAAAGACAGACCGCACTCTCCATGAGCTGCACCGGATAGCGGTAGAGGTTATCATCGAGGTTCGGAAACTTCACGGCCCAGAACGGGATCTGCGTCTGATCCAGGAGCGGTCGCCCATAGTCATCACCATTCAAAAAGCAGCCGATCCGTCCCACGGCTATGCCCAGAAGCAGAGAGGGCAGAGCCAGATCCGCAAGGCGGAGGACGGATAGTTTTTTCCATTGGGCATAGAGAATTGAGGTCAGGGATGCCAGGAGAATGCCTCCATAGAGGGTCATGCTGCCGAGTTCAAAGAAACTGTTAAAACTTTCCCCTTCCACAAGAATGGAAAGCCCGCGGGCCCCGATGTATCCGCTGATATAGGCGATCAAAAAGAGGGAATCCACCGCCCGCGCCGGTCCTTCAGGCCACGCCAGAGGCCGCCAGAGACCGAGCGTCCACCAGCCCAGCAAGGCCGCCAGCACGAAGAATACGTGCCAGCTCGGGACAACAAAGTTTCCCCATTGAAAAAGTATTGGATACATGACGAGCCCCCATCCGTCTCAGGATCCTTGATTCTGTTGTTTCCAGCCTGCAATGCCCAGCTGCTGCAGGGAAGCGGATGCGGATCCCAGCGCCAGAAGAAGCAGCAAAAGACTGATCATCCATCTTTGCTGCATGGCAGCGAGCGTGGCAAATCCCAGACAAACCGCGATGTTCCACAGCATCCAAAGACGCATACGGCCGAGCCAGCCGGGAATCGCACACGGAGAATCACGGTCCGTCCATAATAACACATGGTTCTCCGATAAAGGCACGCGGGGCCAGCCCTGATAGAGCCGCCCCAGAACCAAAAATCCCAGGATGGTCACGCTCCAGGTGCCGAGTGTCTGAGTCACATTCATGCCCATGAAGGGATCCATGAAAAGAAAATGCAGAAGCGGTGGCAGAAAGAGCAGAGTTCCCATGTAACTGAGCGTTCGCTGCACGCTGGCCTGAACCCCCGCCACCAGCTGCGCCATCAGGCAACCAAACAAAAGCACCGCAATGAGAAGTTCCTGATTGAAAGGACTCAATCCTCCCAGGATGGAGGGCATCAGCTGCCAGGCGGAAAAAGCCATGGCCCAGCGCATCTGAAGAGCCCAGCGCCGATGATCCTCGGGACGCACGACATCCATAAGATCAATGATGCCTTGCTGAAAGGGCGGCAGACCGAATTTTAAACAAAGGCCCATCAGAAATAAAAATCCGGCCAGCACCGGCCGGATCCGATCGAGCTCAACCGACGGCAAGGGATAAAAAAGATTTTCCACAATGGGAAGCACACCGGAAAGAGCCACGGCCGTTCCAATGAGGAGCCAGCTCAAAAACCAGCTCATGCTGACCTTGATCCAGGCCTCACGCAGGACCTCGCTGGGCTTGCGCCAGAGCAAATCAAACATCATAATGAGGACCAGAACCTCGGTTCCGACCCAGGCGGCCAGCGGTTCGTTGAAAATAATCGTCAGAATCCACGGCAAAAGAAAAAGCGTATCAATCAGCATGAGCCAGACGCCGCGTTTGGAGGAAGGCTCCGCAGCATAAGGATTGAAACCTGGCACCGCCACCAGCCACAGCAGCACAATCGGATAAAACCAGTTGGGAAGGCTCATGACGGGGCCCCCGCCGCTTGCATGGAATAACCGATTGCAGTCAGAAGCAGCAGGGCCACAAGAACGAAGCGGATCTGTCTCGCGGGATCACCCGTCATCTTCGTGCTCAAAATCGAGCCGATCACCTGAAGCGCTTGCAGGATCCCTTTCATATCAACCTTTCAACCGACGCAATCGATCCGTTGTCATATCATCCCATTCAGGCCATTTTCGGGCCACCGCTGCGGAAAGGAGAACGAGCCAGCTGATATTCAGCAGCACCAGCGTGGTTCCCAGCCAGAAACTGGGGTCCTGCGACAGCCAGATTTCATTCTGAACGATGACGAGCGGCAGGAAACACCAGGGAAGGTATTTGACCCTTCTTAAGCGTATGAGCAGGAAAAGGCTCAGGATGAGAAACAAAATCATCAGGTCCACCCAACTGAAGGACAGGTTCCACGGGCCACTGAGCCCGCTCCCAAAATACAGCCAAAGAGACCCAAAAACCAGGATTCTTGCACGCGAGCCTCTGCTTGCTTCGCCTGCAGCCCTCCCCTATGATCGAATTTCATAGGTTGAATTAAAGGTCTTTTCGACGTGGGGGCAATTTGTCGAACATCACAACTGCAGCCAAAATCACTGTTCTGGGTTCCGGCAACTTTGGAACCTGTCTCGCGCATCACCTCGCGCAAAAAGGAACGCCGGTGGTGATGTGGGGTCGTTCGCAAGCGATGGCGGAGAGCATCAATCAGAAGCATCGGAATCCCAGGTATCTGAGTCACATCGATTTGTCGCCGCTCCTCAGCGCGACGACAGAACTGAGCGATGACCTTCTGCGCAACGCAGAATATCTCGTTCTGGCCATTCCCACACAATCGCTGCGGCAGGTGTTGCAAACCCTGAAGGGCCGCTTGCGCCCGGACACGATCATCGTTTGCGCGGTGAAAGGCATCGAAAACGATACGCTGTGCTTTCCCTATAACATCATTCAGCAGGTGCTTGGGGAAAATTTTGCCACGCGCACGGCCATCCTTTCCGGTCCGAGCTTTGCCATCGAGGTGGCGGAACAAAGACCCACCGCCGTGTCGGTCGGCTGCATGGACCGGGACGTCTGTACCAAAGTGCAGGAACTTTTCCACACCGCCTACTTCCGCGTTTATACGCTCGACGATCCGATCGGCCTTGAAGTGGCTGGCGCCTTGAAAAACGTCATCGCAGTCGCAGCCGGAGCGGCGGCCGGACTTGGCATGCAGCAGAATGCACGCGCCGCGCTCCTGACCCGCGGATTGGCGGAAATCACCCGTCTCGGGGCCATGCTGGGCGCACAGCCTTTGACCTTCATGGGCCTCGGCGGTGTCGGCGATCTTTTTCTGACCTGTACTTCGGAAAAAAGCCGAAACTTCACCGTCGGCTACCGTCTCGGGAAGGGTGAAAAACTGGACGATGTCCTGAATACGCTCGGCTCGGTGGCGGAAGGTGTCTGGACCGCGCGGGCGGCCTATGCGATGAGTCAGAAACTGGGAGCCGATACGCCCATTATCAGTGCCGTCCACGGTGTACTTTTCCAGGGAAAAACCATTTCGGAAACACTGTATGGGCTCTTGAATCGGGATATGAAAGCGGAAGTGCAGCTGCCAACGAGCAAGCCGCACGGATGAACGTGCGGCTCCCTGTTCAACCTTGATCGCCTGGCTGCAGCTTCTCGCTCAGCTTGGGCTTGCCATCGAAATTTTCCAAAAGACTGCGCGGCGCCTTGAAAAAGCCGCTGGTTCCGACCTTCATGGCTATGTGCTCGGCATCACCGTCGATTTTCCAAATCGAGGCCTCGACCGTTTTGCCATCCTTGAAGGTGAATTTGGTCGCATGCAGAGGCGCTCCCTGCATCAGCGGCCCGGCCTCCTCCGCAGTCAGAACCGCAGCAGCCTTGGCAAATTCAAAGTCCACGAGCATGAGGCGCACAAAGTCCGCTTTGTCACCACTGTCCTTGGACTGCCACTCTCCATCCTTTTTCACAAAGAGTTTGCCGTCCAGATCCACTTCCGTGGCTTCGGTCGAATTGAAGGTGAACATCGCCTTGTCCTGGAAATCAGCAAGCGACTTTTTCAAACCATCCTTGATCTTCTTATCGAGAACAATGATGCCCTCATAGCCAGGGATGGTCGTGTAAACGTCTTCACCGTTTTCCATGAAGGCATACTGAGTCAGCTTATCATCGGCGCCCGTCAGGATCAGAGTCGCGAGGCGGGTGGTTCCGGCCTTTTTCCCGCTCAAGGCTTCCTTCATGGCCGCTGAAGGCTCGTCCATGAATTTGGCCACGCGTTGATTTTCAAAGAAGCTGAGAAACTGCTTCACAGCCGTCGCGTCAGCCTTGAACTGTTTGGGACTTTCAATCGTCCAATCCTTATCCTGACGCTTCAGGGTGATCAGAGGTTCATGCTCATACTGGTAGCTGATCGCTTTCACCTGCTCCGTGTTCGGCAGGCGGAGGCCCTTGTCGCGGAAGTCAAAGACCTCCTTGTTGCTGGCCGTGAACGCATAGTGATTGACCAGGTAAACGTTGTTCGAGTCATCGACTTTCGCATAACTGCTGTAGCCGACCGGGCTCTTCGCCCCGATCCGAATTTTCGTCGCCTTGCCATCCTTGTCGGTCAAGGTCAGCGCCACCTTCGGCTGGTCCAACCCAAATTCCTTCACCTTCGCGTCCGTCGCTTCAAAGCTTTTTTCAAAGCGCAGATCCTCGAAGGTTTTCATAAGCCGATCGACGGCTTCCGTATCTCCCGGATACGCGACCGGCGCCAGCATCTTCCACTGGCTGCCGTCCTTGACCATCTGCACCTCAACCGTCTGACCGTCATCGACCTTTTTGTAGTCGAGCTTCACGATCTGATCCGGCTGAAAGCTGAGGAGCTTGCTTTGCATCTCCTTGGCCTTATTGTCCTTTTCAGTTTGCCACTCATCCCAGTAGGCCAGGCCAGCAAGACCCAAAAGGATCACAATGAAAATCAGGGGTTTTTTGAAATTCTTCATCAGGCCCTTCTCCTCCGCATCCAGTAGAATACGCCGGCGCCCAGGAAGGAGGTGGGATACACATAGGCCAGGAACAGAAGGAGGAACTGACTCGAAGCCGTGGTGAGTTCAAGTCGGCTTTGATCCCCGTCCTTGGCCCGGATCGCGATAAAGTCCTCATCCTGGGTCAGATAGTTGATCGCATTCAGAAAGAGATCGACGTTCTCCTGACGCTGCGCGCCGAGGTTGCTCGCCAGCTGCGCCGAGCCACCCACAAACACCCGCAGTTCCTTGGCCGCTGTGCCCTGGGAGTCCGCCTTCACATCGCTTTGCGCACCCTTGTTCGGCTCGCTCGTGGCAACCTTGTCGCCGCCCACCTTGCCGGTCGACACACCAAAGACATCAAACGTCCCCTGCGCGACACGATCCTCGGTCAGGGAACGAAGATCCTGTTCGCTCTTCACACCGGTGATGCGCACGATGATTTCGGAAGATTTCGCCAGACCGATGGGCTTGAGCTGCATCTTGTTTTCATCCAGAATTTCGATCGAACGGGTGTTGGGCGTCATGAGCGCGACGCCACCACGTTTCACGAAATCAGCAGTCACGGGTGAAAAGCTGTCGAAGTCGGTAACAATCGCATTGTTCTGACCCAACATTTTGGCCCGCGGATCGCCTGGACGAATGATCAGAAGGTCATCCCGGAAGCGGAAGCCCACGGTTTCCAGCAGCTTGTTGAGGTTGGGCACCGGGGTCATGGCATCGACCAGGACCATCAGGGGCTTTGCACTTTGCAGGTACTGCTCCAGAAGGGTCAGCTCGGACGGCTGCAGGTCATACTTGGGACCAGCGATCACCAGCAGGTCGGCGTCCTCGGGTACCTTGCCGGTTTCCAGAAGATTGACCTGCTTGACCACAAAGCGTTCGGACTCCAATTCCTGTTTTGCCGCCTGGTAACCGACCGCTTCCTGGCTGTTCAGATCCGGCTCGCCATGACCCTGGGTGAAGTAGATCGTCTTTTCCTTTTCCTTCATCACACGGACCAGGGCGTTGCTGATCTTCTCCTCGGTGAACGAGGTCAGGCGCGCCTCCTGATTGCCGAACTTGAAAAGCACCGTATCGGCGGTGGTGATGTTTTCCGCCATCGCTCGGGTCGGATCCATCTGGGGGTCGATGTACTCAACCTCAAAGGATCCGCCTCTCAGTTCGTAAAGGGCCAGCGCCTTGCGGAACTGGTTCTTTTTCATTTCATCCTGAAAGAAGGCCAGGACCTTGACCGGCTCCTTGCGTTCCTTCAGTTGCTCCACGAGCTTGACTGATTCCGGGCTCAGGGTATTGACCCCTTCCGCGGTCACATCCACGCTTTTATTGAAGCGATCACGCCGGCTCAGATAACCGGCTCCGATCGCGAGAAGAATGGCCAGGATCACACTCAGGCCCTGGCTCATGCCATGGCGTGCACCCTTGCGCTTGAACATGCTCTGCAGGCGCTTGCCATCCAGGACCACCCAGGCACCGAGAGCCAGGGCTGCCAGAATCCAGAGCACGATGCTGACGAGCGGATATTCCTTGTAAGCACGACCCGTTGCCATGGCAAGGACCGCGGTAAAGACACCCAGGAAAGGCAGAAATAAAAGACCACTGCGCATTACCCATTACCTCCAACGCTGCGATTCAACGGCGACGTTTGTGAAATAAAGAAACAGACTGATAAACGCGACGAAGTAGGTCACGTCAGCGACCGTGATCAAACCATTGAAGAAATTGTCGAGATGCGTGGTGGCCGCGAGGTATTTCACAAATTCCTCCATCATGCCGGTGCTGGAAATGTTGGGAGCAATCCAGGTCAGGATCATCAGGAGGAACAGTCCGAATACGGTGAACATGAAGGCCAGAAACTGATGGCTCACCATCGACGAGATCCAAAGGCCAAAGGCCACCTGCGAGCACATCAAAAGGAAAAGGCCCAGGTAGGAACTCAGAATGGGACCCAGTTCCGGGTTGCCATATTTGAAAAGAAAGATGGGAAACACCGCCGAGGCCAGCAGAACCATGGCAAGCACGCCTGCCGACGACAGAAACTTGCCCAAAACGATCTGCGTCGAGGACACCGGTGCCGTCATCAGAAGCCGGTGCACCTGAGTCTTCTTTTCCTCAGCAAACGAGGCCATGGTCACCGCCGGCACCACGAAGAGCAGAATGAAATGCATGTTCTGAAAGATCGCGGTCAAAAGCTGGCTCAGCTTGGGCGGCTCGCCTCCCATCTGCATCGCCTGATTTTGCAGTTCCAAAAAGGTCGTGCAAAAGGATTGAAAAAACATGCCCATGAAAATGAGCAGAAACCAGAATGTCACCGATCCCTTGATCGATGAAAAATAAGCCTTCAGATCGCGTTGTGCAATCGTCAGTACAGCTCCCATGCGTGTTTTTCCTCCGGTAGATTAGTGAGTCAGTTGGAAGAAAACGTCTTCCAGTTTCTTCGACTTCACGGCCAGCTCCTGCAGGCCATGACCGCCGTTCAGAACTTCCTGGGCCACGCGATCCAATACCTGTTCCTGGTCACTGGTGCGGAAGGTGATGGTCTCCACACTTTCGGTGTCGAGAGTCAGACCGCTCAAGGCCGGCAGGCTTTTTAGTTTTTCGACCAGAGCCGAAGCGCCCTGGCGGACCCGCAGTTGGTACTGACGACCGGATTCCAGGCGGGACACCAGCTGCTGATGGGTGCCCTGTTCCACCACACGCCCGCGGTCGACGATTACGATCTGATCGCAGACGGATTCCACTTCGGAAAGAATGTGCGACGAGAAGAGTATGGTGTGCTGTCCTCTCAGGGATTTGATCAGCTCACGAATCTGGACAATCTGGTTAGGATCCAGGCCTTCCGTCGGTTCATCGAGGATCAACACATCAGGCTCGTGAACCAGCGCGTGGGCCAGCCCGACCCGCTGCTTGTAACCCTTGGAAAGCTGCCCAATCAGCCGATTTTTCATGTCGGTGATTTCCAGCTTTTCCATCAGCTCAAACGTTTTCTGCTTCGCCTTGCTCTTGCTGAGGCCATGCAGCTGGCCTACGTAAAGCAAAAACTCTTCGACCTTCATCTCCTTGTGGAGGGGCGGCTCATCGGGCAGGTACCCGATCCTCTTTTTCACTTCAATCGGGTTTTCCGAGATCTCATAACCGGCAATCCTGGCTGTGCCGGCATCCGCACCGATGCATCCACACAGAATGTCCATTGTCGTGGTTTTTCCGGCACCATTGGCTCCCAAAAACCCGACGATCTGACCTTTATCCACTTGAAAAGTGATGTCAGTCAGAGCTGGAACGTCACCGAAGCTCTTTCGCAGGCCGACGACTTCAATCATCCATACCCTCCTAGACTTGTTCGCAATAAAACAGGCGAGCAGACCATACACCCCACTGGCCAAGGCGGTTCGGGCTCATGATCTGCGACTTTTTCCAGAAAAGCATTGTTATTCTGAGAAGTCCTTAAGTCAATCATGCTTCAGAAGGACCTCGTCCAGTTATTTAGCCCATCCCAGTTAGGCGCTCGCGGGGGTCACCGGGCTCGACCCTCCTACTTTCCCAAAAAAATTTTTGGTATCCGATACTTCCCGAAAACTTTGGAACTTGATAGACTCATCCATTGGAAGGCACTTGGGAAGCTGCGATCCCGTTTTGGCCTAACTCGGAGGTATCGTAAATGGCTACTTTGACCAAAGACGTTCTGGTGGAGATGATTCGCGATAAAGTTGGCTTTCCCGTCAAAGAAGCCAAGGAGATCCTCGAGATTATTCTCGAAGAGGTCAAACTCCGCCTGGAAGATGGCAAAGACGTCAAAATATCTGGCTTCGGCAAGTGGACCGTGAAGGAAAAGCGTTCACGTCCTGGCCGTAACCCGCATACCGGCGAGAAAATCGAGATCTCCGCCCGGCGTGTCGTGACATTCCATCCCTCGGATAAAATGCGCGATCAGGTGAACCGCGAATTCGCGCACCTTACGGGCGACGAGTAAATCGGACTGCGCTGCAAAAGCCCTGGACAATTTCCCTCGGACTATGCGATCCCATTCGCATTGCTGTCGTGGATAGCGTACAGTATTGCGATGGGTGCTTGGGAGGGCGATACGTGAGACTCACGAAGATTTATACCAAGATGGGCGACAAGGGTGGAACCACCCTCGCCTCCGGGGAAAAGATTTCCAAAGCAGCGCTTCGATTGGAAGCCTATGGCACCGTCGATGAACTGAATTCCTGGATGGGTTTATTGCGCGATCAGCTCAAGCTTCAGCCTGAGTTCAATGCACAGGGGCTGGATCAGAGTCTGGAACGCATTCAGAACGAGCTCTTCGATCTGGGCGGTGAACTCGCGACTCCCACGAAACATTTGAATATCGAAAGGCAGCGCGTGGTGTCCGCGGAAGACGTCGCGCGTCTCGAGCAGGAAATCGATGCCATCAATGAGCATCTGCCTCCCTTGGCGAATTTTGTTTTGCCAGGTGGACACGTTTGCAATTCCACCGCGCATCTGGCACGAACCGTGTGCCGGCGCGCGGAACGCGAACTGGTGCGGCTTCGTATTGACGAACCGGACGTTCGCGTGGAGACTCAAATATACCTCAATCGATTGAGCGATTGGCTCTTTGTTATAGGCCGCTCGATCAGCCAGCGACTCGGTTGCCCGGAAGTCCTTTGGCAACAGAATCGGCCAGCGGCGATGCAGAAGTAAGGTTTTTGGTGTGATGGGCGAATCAAATCCACTCTATTCGGAGCCTGAGCCTGCGGCCAGCTCCGAGACCATACCGACTCCGGAACCGGGTCTGATTCCCCGTAAACCAAGGGTCCGTTGGTGGCTTGCGCCGCTTTGGGCAACCGCGCTTTATGTCAGCACGCATCAGGCCGCGAAGGCCGCGATTGCCAGCGCATTTCTTTTGAGCAATCCTGAACTAACCAGCCTCCTCCACAAACCCCAAACGATGGCCCTGGATGGCCAGCGGTTCATCCAAAGGCATTTCCTATCGTATGGGGTTTATATCCCGCTGGAAGACATTGTCATCCGTGGCATGACGTCGGTGGAACCGACGATCGTTCCCCTCATGGAACAGTCCTGTGGCGAGGGTCAGGCCTATGTGTGGGTCCCCCTCAGATTTCAACTCCCTGTTGTCGGCGAAAAGGTGCTCGAATGGTGTCTGGTCAAAGCATAGAAATCTCGGTCATTCCCCCGGTTGCCATTGATGGGAGTGTTGGAGGCGAGTGGCGCAGTCCGCTCGATCAACAGCGGGAGGAAATTATCACCTGGGTGGTGAATCTTTTGGGCGTTGAGGAAGTGGTGCGGGCCAAGGAGGAATTCTTTGCGCAGACCGGCATGATCTTTCATGATGACGAAAGCTACCATCGCCGGATGAGTTATTTTATCGATTATTTCCTATTTATCCGGCCCCTGACGCAGCTGGATCCCGTCCAGCCGCCCACGCCCTTTGCCCTGTATCGGGACAAGCATCCCGGGACAGCCATTCACAGCTTTACGCATTCGCTGTTCAAGGTTATCAAAATTCAAAATTCGGGCCTCGCGCTGAAGGATCTCTGTTCGGATGACAAGATCCGGATTCAAAAGCAATCCGATGAGCTTTTCGATGGCATTGCCAAAAGCGATGTGTTTCAGGGCTTTGTTTTCCATATGGAAGACACGCCGGTCCTGAGCCATGGTCTGATCTTTCATCCGGCCCGCTCCCATCGGCTTTTGGTCAAAGCGCTCAAGGAAGCCAAAAAACAGGGGCGTTTTGAGCGTTTATCGTATCTGGCCCATTGTGCCCGCTTGCAACTGAAACACGCCCGTCTGCGGCATGTCGATCCCCGTCTGGTTTATGCCGAGGTCCGCTCCTGATTCTTCGGTAAAGCTGGAACCCCGAATGCCGATAATCCTGTCGTATGCCTTTCCCAAGACGACAGGAGTCCCATGCTGCGGCAGTTTCATGACATTGCGATCAACCAGCTGCGGGTTGATCCCAAGACCATGGCGGAGGCCGAAGTCCTCGCGCGCACCAAGAACGTGCTTCTGGTGCATGCCCTCATTCGTCTGAAGGCGGCGGACAGCAATAAACTTCTGGCGGCCTGGGCGCATTGCCACAAGCTGCAGATCGCTGACCTGGACGCGATGGATATTCCCGCCGATATCATCCAGCTGATTCAGGATCAGGTGGCCCGTCAGGCCCGGGCGATTCCCATTGATCGCGTGGGCAATAACATCATCGTGGCCGTGGAAAATCCGCATGATCTGAATACGATCAACCTGCTTCAGCTGAAGACGGGCTATTCCTTGAAAACCGTCCTCGCCTCCGAGGAAAAAATCGTCAAGGCCCTGGCGCGCTATTATCCCCAGCGAGGCCTGGAACTCGACAAGTACACCAAGAGCAACGCCACCCAGCTCCGCAACAAACCCCTGGAAAGCCGTCTTGTCATTGATGAAAGCTCCAGCGCCGACGATGGACCGGTCAATGATCTGATCAATCGCATCATGATGGTCTGTCTTCAGCGTGGCGCTTCAGATATTCACGTCGAGCCTTACGAAAATTATATGCGGGTGCGTCTGCGCATCGACGGAGCTTTGCAGGAAATTGCCCGTCCGCCCGCTCATATGAAGGCGGCGATGGCTTCCCGCCTTAAGGTTATGGCCGGTCTCAAAATCGAGGAAAAGCGCCTGCCGCAGGATGGTCAGATCAGTGTCACCATCGAAGGCAGGCCGATCGATTTTCGTATCAACACGCTTCCGACCTGGCACGGGGAGAAGGTGGTGCTGCGTATCCTCGACAAATCCAGCCTGCAGGTGGATATGACCAAGCTGGGTTTTGAGGCGGATGACCTCCGCCGCTTCAAGGACAGCATACACAAGCCCTATGGAATGGTGTTCGTCACCGGTCCCACCGGTTCCGGTAAAACGACCACGCTCTATTCGGCCCTGGCGGAACTCAATCAGGTTTCCGACAACATCATGACCGCCGAGGACCCGGTGGAATTCACGCTCGATGGCATCAACCAGGTGCATATCCGGGCGGAATTCGGCCTGACCTTCGCCGATGCCCTGAAAGCCTTCCTGCGCCAGGATCCGGACATCATCATGGTCGGTGAGGTGCGCGACAGGGAAACCGGGGAAATCGCCATCAAGGCCGCCCTCACCGGTCACATGGTTTTGTCCACGCTGCACACCAACAGCGCCGCCGATACCATCGTGCGTCTGCAGAACATGGGCCTTGAGTCCTTCAACCTGATCTCGGCACTGCAATGTGTGGTGGCGCAACGCCTGGCCCGGCGTATCTGTGCCAACTGCAAGATACTCGATACCTCGATCAAACCCGACTATCTCGTCAGTCTGGGTGTGCCGCGCGATGTGGCTGCAACCGCCAAGGTTCATAAGGGCAAAGGCTGCGAACTCTGCGGCGGCACGGGCATGAAAGGCCGCGTGGCCATCCACGAGGTCATGGTGATGAACGATGAGCTGCGCGCCGCCATCATGCGGACCGCGCCGGCCATGGAACTGAAGGCGATCGGCATGCGTCACGGCATGCGAACCTTGCGGCAGAACGGTTTGATTAAGATGCTGCGCGGGGAAATGGATGCCCTGGAAGTGGTCAGCAACACCGCAGCCGATGATGAAGCGGAACAGTCAGGCTATCATGCAGCTTAGGGGTGAATGATGGATTATTCAATGCAACAGCTGCTGCGGACCCTGGTTCAACAGGGAGCCAGTGACCTGCATATCTCAGCAGGCTCACCACCGCGTCTTCGGATTGATGGGCAGGTGGCCCCGCTGAATCTGCCGCCGATGACGCCGCAGAAGACGATGGAACTCTGCTATAGCGTGCTGACGGAAGCACAGAAAAAAACATTTGAGCAGCGCAAGGAACTGGACCTGTCCTTTTCCATTCCAGGCATCGCCCGCTTTCGTGCGAATATTTTTTATCAGTCGGGTCAAATCTCCGGCGCCTTCCGGGTCATCCCCCATAAGATCAATACCCTGGACGAACTCGGCAGCCCACCGCTCTTGAAAAACCTTTGTGCCCTGCCGCGCGGCCTCGTTCTGGTCACCGGCCCCACGGGTTCCGGTAAATCGACCACGCTCGCGGCGATGCTCAATCACATCAATGAAACCCGTTACGATCATATTGTGACGATCGAGGATCCTATCGAATTTGTGCATCAGCATAAGAACTGTGTGGTCGATCAGCGCGAACTCGGGGAGGATACACAAAGCTTTTCCATGGCCCTGAAATCCGTGCTACGCCAGGATCCTGATGTGATTCTGATCGGTGAGATGCGGGATCCTGAAACGATTTCCGCAGCCCTGACCATCGCTGAAACCGGTCACCTGGTCTTTGGAACACTGCATACCAACGGCGCCGTGTCGAGCATCAACCGTATGGTGGACTCCTTTCCCCCGCATCAGCAGTCGCAGGTCCGCACCCAGCTGGCCATGAGTCTTGAAGCCGTGCTCTCGCAGATGCTGCTCCCCAGGGATACGGGTGGTCGTGTGATGTGCATGGAGATCATGCGCATGAACAGTGCGATTCGGGCCCTGGTGCAGGAGGGCAAGGTCCAGCAGATTTATTCCTCCATGCAGACGGGACAAGCGGGCAGCGGCATGCAGACCATGAACCAGTGTCTTTACGCCCTGATCCAAAAGCGCCTAATCAGCAAGGAGATCGCCCTGCAAAAAAGCCCCATACCGGATGAGTTGCAGGACATGCTGAGTGAGAACAAACAGAGAAGCATTCGCAGATAAGAGATAAAAAGTGCCGAAGTACGCATACAAAGCAAAATCCAGAAACGGCCAGGTCAAGTCGGGCGAGGTCAACGCGTCCTCAAAACAGGCCGCCCGGACCATGCTGTCAAACAAGGGCCTGCGTATCCTGAAACTCACCGCCACGGCAGCTGATCTGGGCGATTCGTCCAGGATCAGTGGAATCGGCCGCTATATATACCGTGACAAGAGCGGCAATATCCAGATTCGTCTGGGCCCTCAGCTGCCCACGACACGGGAGCTCGGCCTTTTTACCAAACAGTTTTCGCTGATGATTGAAAACGGCATTCCCATGCTGCAGGCCTTGCAGATGCTGCGCGACCAGCAGCGAAAGATCGACTTTTCGGAAACCATCGAAAAGATCATTCGGGCCATCGAGCAAGGATCCAGCCTGACCGATGCGCTCGAGCCTTTCCCCACCATCTTCGATTCCCTTTATGTGGCCATGGCGCGAGCCGGTGAAGCCTCCGGTCGCCTGGATGTGATTCTCAAACAGCTCGTGTCCTATATTGAAAAAGCCGCGAAGCTGAAAGCCCAGGTGAAATCGGCCATGGCCTATCCGCTGATTATTGTGGTCGTCGCCATCGCTGTGGTGACCCTCCTGCTGGTTTTTGTGGTGCCAAGCTTTGCCAAGCAGTTTGCTGAAAGCGGTCAGGAAATCCCTGGTCTGACGCAGCTCGTCATCGATATGTCCAACATGCTCGTGGACAATTGGATGGAAATCCTGGGCGGCATCGCCGTCGGGTTCATCGGCCTGCGTTATTATCTGGGCACCGAAAACGGGCGGCATGTTTTTGACAGAATGATTCTGAAGGCACCCATCATCGGCGAGGTCATGATCAAGATCGCCGTGGGCCGCTTCTGTTCCACGATGTCCACGATGCTCAGCTCGGGCGTTTCCATCCTCGAGGCCCTGACGATCTGCGCGACCTCATCCGGCAACAAGTCGGTGGAAAAGTTCGTTCTGAATGTGCGCGAGGAGATCTCCAAAGGCAGCACCTTTGCCGAACCTTTGAGTGAAGGGGACTTTTTCCCGAAAATGGTGGTCTCGATGGTGGCGGTCGGCGAATCCACGGGTACGCTCGATGAAACGCTGAGGAAGGTCACCGACATCTATGAGGAGGAGGTCGACAATGCCATCGCCGCGATGATGTCGATGATTGAACCTCTCATGATCGTCGTCATCGGCGGCATCGTCGGCTTTATCGTGATCGCCATGTATCTGCCGATCTTCGGCATGGCCGGTACAGTCTGATCAGGGCCCGTCCGCGGCCTTGGTCCATTTGTTATGGCATTCCGAACAAAAATAATGAAACCTGCCGTCGTTGTCGTATTTCGTGGCCTCGGGTCCCGGGTGCTGGCAGCGTGGGCACTGTTCCTTTTGATGGTTATACGAACAAAGTGAGTTGCGACAACGCTCCTCTCCGTTCACATCCCTGGTGGGTCCCTGACATATGGGGCAGCGGGACCGCGTGCGACGCTCAGAAACGCTCATGACTTCCGGGCTCCTTGATTCTTTTTCCACCATTGTATCAGCTTTCGGCCCATGATGGGGAGCAGAGCCATCGCAATAAAAGCCAGAATGAGGCGCAGTGAAAACAGGTCACCCACGCTTTCAATTTCGCTCAGTTCGGTCCCGGTATAGGTATAAAGAAATACCACCGGCAGCATCCCGAGCTGTGTGGCCCATAAAAAGGTGCGGGCCGGGATGGGCGTCAGGGCCATCACAACATTGGTAACGAAATAGGGGATCACGGCAAAGAGCCGAAGAGAAAGCAGATAAAAGGCGCCCTCCTCGCGAAAGCCGCGATTGACTCGTTCCAGCCGGGCTGCATAACGGTTTTGAATGCTTGCGCCCACCAGATAGCGCGCCGTGAGAAAAGCACCGGTCGCTCCGAGCGCGGAACCAATCGAAGCCAGTACGCTGCCGTACCAGAATCCAAAAATCGCACCAGCAGCAAAGGTCAGGGAAAGAGCGCCAGGGACGGAAAGCGAAGCGGCGACGATATAAACCAGGAGATAGAGGAGCGCGGTTTCCAGCTGATGAGAGGCGTGGTAGGCGAGCAGCTCATGCTTGCCCGCTTTCAGCTGCGCGATGGTCAGATATCGCCCCAAATCGAAGTGATAAAAGACGGCGAAAAAAAGGAGGAGGAATAGGATCAAAAGCAGTTTCTGCCAGCTGAGCCTCATTCCACCTCCTTGGTCTCATTTAGAAAAATTCCCCGTCCTGAGTCGTGGCCGCGCGCATCCCTTTCCAGAGCGGAATCAATTGTCTCAAGAGAATATCGGCCTGCCGTGACGAGAGCTGTGTGGCCGCATCGCTCTTCGCTTGATTCGGATCGGTGTGCACTTCCAGAAAAAAGCCATCCAGATAACCTGTGGCCGTTGCCGCCCGGGCCAGCACCGGTGCGAATCCGCGCAATCCTCCGGAAATCTCGCCACTCGCGCCACCGGCAGCGGGCAGCTGCAGGCTGTGGGTGATATCAAAAATCACCGGCGCTCCCAAATCGGACATCACCTTCAATCCGCGCATATCCACTACCAGATTACCATATCCGAAGGTGGCTCCTCTCTCGGTGAGCGCAAAATCCGGCGTGAGTCCATCTTCCTTGGCCGCAGCGAGCACCTTGCTAATAATATGCTGAGCATTTTCGGGAGCCAGAAATTGACCCTTTTTCACATTCACCGCGCGTCCGGTTTTGACCGCCGCGACGACCAGATCGGTCTGCCGACAAAGGAACGCGGGAATCTGCAACACATCGATAACTTCCGCCGCCGGGCTCACCTGGGCGGTTTCATGCACATCGGTGAGCACCTTCAGCCCCGGGAATTTATCTTTGAGCTGCGCGAACCAGCGGCAGGCCTGATCGAGGCCTGGTCCACGGTAACTCTGAATGGAGGTACGATTCGCTTTATCAAAGCTGGCTTTAAAGACCAGTTCAAAATCAAGTTCCTTCGCGAGTCCGAGAAGCTGCGTACAGACCGTTTCCAGGAGTTCATAGGATTCAGCCATACAGGGCCCGGCAATGACGACAGGTTTGCTGGGTTGGCGTTTAAACAATGGAGTATGCATAGCGGGCCTTTCACGAGTGCGTCAGGAAAAGAAGGTTACCATTGGCACAGACTCTGTTACTCTAGTCGGGTGCATGAGGCAACTCAAGCCTCTCGCAATGATTTGGCTTTATACGAAGAAAGTCTTGACTGAAAATCAGGACTGCTTTATTTACGAATCTCCCTTTTGGGAAGTGGCTCTTTAGCTCAGTCGGTAGAGCAGTGGATTGAAAATCCACGTGTCCCCAGTTCGATTCTGGGAGGAGCCACCATTATGTTCCTTCGGTGGTAACATGGATATCTTTTTGACAGTCGTTCACATCGCAGCTGCTATCTTTATGATTATTGTAATCATAGTGCAAGGCGGCAATTCTGGCGGTGTAGGCGCAGCCTTTGGTGGTGGCAACTCGACAGGTCTCTTTGGTGCTTCTGGTGCCACGAGTTTCCTTGGCAAGATGACTTACCTGATGGCCGCAGTATTCATGGTTACGAGCATTGCATTGACGATGGTCAAGGGCAGTTCTGGTAAGACCGGATTGACGGAACGCCTGGAACAGGCCGGAAGCAAAACCGAGCAAACCACTCCAGCCCAGCCTCAGCCCGAAGCAGCTCCTGCTGTTCCGCCAGCTGAAGGTCAAGCACCCCAAGCCGAACCGAACACACCCTAATTCTATTGCTCAGGTGGTGGAATTGGTAGACACGCATGTTTGAGGGGCATGTGCCGAGAGGCGTGCGGGTTCAAGTCCCGCCCTGAGCACCAGTCTACTAAAAGTCAAACCCGGTGGCCGTGAGGCAGCCGGGTTTTTGATTTTTGTCCTCTAAACGCTTCGAAACCTTCAGTTTTCGTTCTCAGATGACCAAAAGAGTTTGATCTCAAGCCTTTTCCATGATATTTCGACGCATCAAAATGGGTGTACCCCGCCTACGTGCCGAGGATATTGATGGCAACCATGATCAAATATATGACCGCAATTCTCTCTCTTCTCCTCGTATGTGCATGCACGCGTCTTGGGAATTCAGTTGAACATATATCCATAATCTGCGGCGAATATCCAGCTACCGGCAAGAGGTTTATCAAAGTCAAAGACTGGGACCGTTCACCATTTGAGGCTGTCGTTTTTCCTACTCACCCTTTGACGACGCAATTCCACTATGATCAACGCTTCACGCCGCGGATAACGGCCAGAAATTGCATTGAACTCAGCACGGAATTCAACGGAGTTCTCGCACTACGAAAAGACGAACATGGTCAGATGCTGACTATCAGCCCTGGAACAGAATTCCAAAACCAAGTCACCGGCTCTGCACTTATAGCTCAGGCTGACATTATTAGCTGTCCGGGCAAGACCTTGTATACCAATGAGTCCTTGGAACCACGAGTTGAAAAAAAATCTTTTGTGACAGCTATTCTGCCTTATTATTCCACAAGCATCCAAGATCCTCACGGGAAACAACAATATGGAACTTCATCCCACGCAAACCCGGTCGTCGATTTTCATACACCCGGTGCCTATCAAGTCACCTTTAGTACATGGGATGCCTTCAATCCGAACAAGGGACAAACACTTTTTCCTGAAACGTGCGAAGTGAATTACGATCCGACAACTCCCACACTGACCACTGACCTCGACACATACCAGCGTGGCCAACAAGATGAGTTTCATCTTCTTCCGCAGAATAATGCTTTTAAGCTTCAAGGCACCGATAATGGTGTCCTTACGTTCCACGCATGTTTGAAAAAGCGAAAATCCACTCACATCGCGGAAGACTGTGAATCTAATGAATACCGAACTATTGAACCGACTATCCAGGCACCAGCGGATGGCATCTGGGATCTGCGTGCTTACGCTGAGGATCAGGCCGGAAACCGGTCCGAGATCTTGGAAAGAAGCTTCGCCGTTTTCCACGACAAAGACCTGGTTCAATTGCAGGGACTGGAGATTCAGATCAGTGAAGAATTAAGAGACGGCAAAGTTCTAGCAGCCAGTTCAACTTTCCGAGAGGCTCTGGAAAAGTACAGAGGTTTTGAGCTTACGGAGGAGAGGGATGCTCTTGAAAGCACCCTCCTCACTGCAGCAGCCAGCCTTCAATTCCATGACCAGATTGAGTCGCAACACTCTGAAAGGATAGGATTGAATGTCGCAACTACCAGCCCCGACGGTAAACGAATCGCGCTTCATGAGTATCTCAACCGTCGACTGACAATCTGGGATCCGACCTTAAGGCTCATTTTCAGCCAGGAAAATGTCGTAGGATTCACGTGGATCCGCGACGGCGCGTATATTGTGGATGATGAGGCAAGACTATTCAAATATAAGGAAGGCGGCGTTCCTGCTTATATCAGCACTCTGCCTGACTTGGCCTTTGTCCGCGATCCAAGGCGATCCCAAATAAGGATCTCGGTTGATCCTACGAGCGAAAGTGTTATTGCTCTCGCCAATGATCACGGCGCCCGTGTTTTTTCCCTTGCTCCCGAAACAGAACCGCAGCGGATATGGACATGGAATGTACAGGATAGGAATAGCAGAATTGAATTCTCCTCTACTGGAACCTTTGTAGCATACAAAGGAGGAAACCTATTCCAGGTCATTGATTATAATAAAAGGCAGGCAGTATTTCAAAAAACACCTGAGACAGATGCATCTTGCCGAGTCCACTCTTTTCAATTTAGCCCAGAGAATCTAATATTTGCTTCCCTTGAACCCAAGGCTGAGAATAGCTGCCCTGCTATCATTATCATCGGTGTTTGGAATGGTGAGTTCACCAGTGAAGACATGCTCGTAAAATTCAATATTCAAAATGAACTTTCTGGGCCTTACGATCTTTCTTATCTGAAAGGTTCACGTACCGATCTCTTGCTGGCTTTCGAAAAGGGCAAGTCGAATAAGATTCAATACTTTTCTTTGACTCACAAGGATGGCCTCAAGCTCACTTCCAAAGGGATTGTTCAGCCAAGGAGCCAAGGCATTATCCATGATATCGTGATCGATTCTCCCCGGCATCGCGCTGTCCTGACAAAAGATGATTCATTTGAATTTTTCCATGCCGACGATATCCACCAACTGGCAGATAAGTCCATACGCATAGCACGTCAAGGTCCATCCGAGGCAGTGGTTTTGAATCCCATCAAGATTATCAATACTAATGAAAATATCCAGCTTTACGATCTCGAGCAAGGCTTCCTCGGCACCCGGTACATGGCGAAAGCCCGGGACATCACTTCTCAGAACCTGCAGACCATCCAATTTGAAGATCTGCATCCCGTAATCAATCGAAATACGCTGGAAGTATTGACCTATGATGGGCTTACTCGAGAGTTGAAGTTATCCGATGGTCAGCTCAAAACCAAAGCTGCCTGGGCGGTTGACTTTGTCCCTACGGCCTTGGATCACTTTAAAGGTGAATTTTATGTTGCTGACCTGGATGGACGTATCTATGTCCTACCCGCCCAGGGTCAAGCCTTGATGGAAGTTGTAAATTTCTAGGCGCCTATCATTAAATTTGAAAGATTTGACGAGGGATTCATTGCTAAAGTCGCTGAAATGGAAACCGGAAACTATAATATCAACAAGATTATATTCAACTCTTCTGTCGAATCCGTGTGGAAACGCGTGGGGAGCGGGACATTTACCAGTACCAACGATCGCCGCCTTTACCACCTTAAATTTGGAAATCGCTATGTACTGAAAGTTCCTGGATTCGAAAAAGTTTTTTCATCCAATGTAGGCATGGTAAAGGAGTCCTATTTGCATCCCGAGACAGGAGACCTCTATCTCCTGAGAGACGTCAATATCGTCAAATTCGCCAGGGCACCAGGATATAACCGCCCGGAAACTATTGCTGGCGGTGCCGCAGAGCAGGTATTCCCATCTAAATTCGGTACACTCATTCAGATAAATGGGCGTATTTCCCTTCTGGATGAGACTGCGGGTACATATGAAACGATCGTGGAAAGCAGTATGGGCTTTAAACCCATAAGTGGCAGCCATATCCTGACGGAAAATTCAAAAGGGGAATTCAAAATCTATGATCTCCAAAGGAGAAAGGTTGCATTCTCCTTGCCATCTCTGCTGGCAACTATTGGTGAGATGACGTGCCATGACCTGGGAAAATCATTTCTTCTTTCAAGGCACGAAACGTCAATGTTATCGCGACTTGATCGCATTTTGCTCGAATTTGAAGAATCCGAAGGCCCGCTGAACTGACGTTTATTTGCTAGGATGAACAGCAATGAGAAACTGGTTTTTAATTTCGCTTTATTTCACCCTACATTCGACAGCGTGCACGAAAATATCCAATTCCCATAACGACAGAATTATGGCATGCGGATCTCTTCCGTCTGCGATGGATAAAGAAATTGTTTATGTGCCGGGGCAGACTGCAGCCACCATGTCTGCAAGTCTACTAAGGCCCGACAGCACGTCTCTGGCATTGGACGTCACGGAAAAGGGGTGTGTACTTATCCCAAAGGTGGATGAAAGCGGCTCAGAAATTCTATTCAAGTCGAAGGTGGAAGCCAAAAGGCTCGCAGAAATCATGCTGCTCACCGAAGTTCTTCAACGAAAAGTAATCATCCTTCACGACATGGCAACTTACAATGTTAACATGGGGTGCAATACCGGACCAGCCTCAATAAACACCATCGTCCATACTCGTGATCACTTCAATGTTTGGGCAGAAGTCACTTCGGAGACGGAAGACAACCTCCCTGCTTCTCGGCACTTCAATTTCGCTACGGTTTTCCCTAGCTCTGAAGGCCAGGTTTCCTGGCAGGGAAGGGCAGAGGTCGTTTCAACAGGAAACCTCGCCGAAGGCCAACACGAGTTCCAGCTTGTAGCACGCCTCAAAGCTTTTCCCGAGATAGCATTTACAAAGGATTGTTCTGTAATCAAGGACACAACAGCTCCCATCGTACAACCGATTAACAAGTCCCGTTATTACAAAGATATTAACCCAGCAATCCTGCAACTTCTTCCCGCTGAAATACTGGAATTGGATACCACGGATGGGAACCTTGTCACGCTCAGCACATGCTGGAGATCGCAGGCCATGCCAAATTGCAATCTTGAACCTGCTGGCAAACAAACAGTTAGCGCCCCAACAAACGGCAGCTGGATCCTGCATATCCACGCTGAAGATCAAGCAGGCAACACGAGCGATACTCAATGGCCTGTCATAATTTATGAGAAAGACAGAGTTACTACACTAGGCCAGTCAGCACTTTCTGCTCAATTGCTAGCTGAATCTAACCGATGGCTGGAAGGTCTAAAGCTCATTGTGCGAACGGCATCCGAATGGGCAAGTATGCCGAATACTGACCACTTGCATGAAGTCGAATCTCAGCTTCGCGCAGCATTCATTCGCCTTTTTTTCGATCAGAAACCCGTCCTTATTCAATTTGAGCATAAGCAGAACCTTGAATATCTAGGGAATCATAAATTTTTCTACTCATCAGTAGAAAAATATCTCGATAAAGAAGTATTGATCTTTGAAATACATGATTTTTCGAAAAAGCCAGCCCTCCACATCAAACATGTGATTGAAAGATCACCTTTACTTGGTGAAGTCGTTGTTTTGAGTGCAATGGAAAACAAGAAGTTCATCCTCGTTAGAACCAGTATTAACACGTGGAAACTATTTGATACTAATCTGACTGAGGTAAGGACGTTTGAAGTTCCAGATGCAAAGAAGGATGACAGTCTTGTCTATTTCCCAGCCTATGATCAGGCCATTCTCGAGACACATCGACAATATTACCTTCTGACGGAAGACGGCAGTAGGATCAGCACGGATTTTTCTAGATATGAGAGCAGCAAAATACGCACTTATCCAAATGATCGTATCCTTTTTAGTCTAGATGAAAATCTGGTATGGAATCCGAAAGGACAGGTCATTTTCGATGGAAAGCTGCATCGCCAGCAACTCAGAGTATTGCCAACGATAGAGCAGTTCTCCAAGGAGATTCACCTTGCATCCTTCTCCTGCGATGACAGGAAAGTCTGCGAATTTCAACTGGTTAATAAGGACCCAGATATTCCACAATTGTCCAAGCCAATCAAAGTTCCATATGGGGCAAGGTACCACACATCAATTTCAAGAGATGGACAAAAGTTGCTTTTTTCGCTGGACCAAAATACTCTCGGACTTTGCAGCTTCCAATCAGGAGAATGTCATCAAAGGACATTTCCAGCAAAAGTCATTGCCACCTGCCTGGACCCCGCTCGCAGCGAATTTGTCATCCTAACTTCAGAGGCAACGTATGTTGGCCAGAGTCCTGAGGTCGCTCAAGAATCCCAGCTCTATAGCACCTACTTGCACAATGTTGCAGGTCAATGTCGTTCCACTGAACTGGGAATAGTTTTAAAGAACTTCAATGAAACTATAACAATTTATTCTGGTGACACTCGGACATTTCCCGGGTCCGTTGATTTCACATCTGATGGAATCTACGCAATGGAAGCTGGGCTGAACAGCAGCGAAGTAAGAATCATCAGCACCATGCATCCTCCTTATGAGACGCAGGGTGCACATTCACCTTCGATGATTCCAGAGCAACATTATTTTTATCAGAATGGCCGTATCATGGTTTCCATTGGCGACTCTTTCAATATCTATGACCTCGCGACAGGCATATCCTGGGATCATCTGGAAAAAAGCATTCAATCCGCTGGAATCCCTATGAAGATGCTCACCAGCCGTAGAGAAGATGAACTTGTTGTTCAGTATGTGGACAAAATATCGACGTTTGATACCAAGGATGGAAGCGAAATCGTACTCTTTCAAGCCCCTGATACTATAATGAATTCAATGGATTATAGAGATCTCTATCTCATTCAGAGCAAATCTCATTTTACCCTCATAGATCACGATGGCCACCCCCAATTCCTATCTCAATTCAAACTGCCGGACAACCTGGGAGACCCTATTTGCACAGCCTTCGACAGCAGTCTGAGCCAATTTTTTCTACTCTATGAGCAGGAAACCCTTCTCAGCATTGATGTGAGAACTGGGCGTATTGGTAGAGCACGCTTGGAATCTCATGCTCAGTATCCCGATCCTATTCAGATCACCAGTTGCATTATGCATTGGAATGAATCCGATGCCAGCCTGTACATTGCGAATGACATGTCTTACCTGTGGAGATGGAAATCAGTTGATGACTCCGAAGCTGAATTCATTGTTGGCGACATTGGTATTGAACTGAGAGCGCTCAATGCTACGCCATCGGGAAAAGTGGTCATGATTAGCAGCGACATGACCTATGACAAAATTCTGGTTTTCGATCCAAAAACAGGTCATATTAAGCGAACGGGACTGGGCATAGACATTCGAGGCGGATGGGTAGACAACCAGACCAAAACGGTTTATCTAGCTGGATTTAATGGCGAGATTATCGCTCTGAATCCTGATCTTGAAGACATGGCCAGCATTGTCTGGAAAACCTCCACAGGCCAAAATTTGTCAGGCATTATTGTTTCGGAACATGAACAATCATTAGTCATCAAGTCTTTTGATGGCAAGATGATGAGCCTGGATCTCGGTATTCCTAGTCTGCTCAATAGAGCATGCGAATGGTTACAGGAAGCAAACGAGGCGACTGACTTCAACAGATTTTGCAACTAACGGGCCCCAGGTCTTAAAAACCTGAGGCCGCAATACATCCAAAAGGGGAGACCAGGGGATTATTGGCCGGATCTTGCTGAAGCGATGATCGAAAGAGGACATGACTTTCAGGTCTTCATTTCATATGACAGAGAAGGCAAACCCACCAGCGAAAGGCGAATACTCTCCAAGGGCTGCAGATTCCGACTAAACAGAATATTTAGGATAGAGTCAAGCATCATGACTGCAGCCAAATATGAATTGCTGTCCGTGAGCCCTGAATGTGAAGTCCCACACTTCTATGTCTCGGACCCATTTGACTGCATCAATGAAAAGACTCCTCCGCCCGACTGCTTCATACATACCAACGTTTCCATGGTGCCTTGTCCTTATAGTTCTCTCAGCTCACGCTGCCAAGTTAATGCAAGGACATGCAGTTAAAGATCGAGGGTAACTTATGGAAACCAAGTGGAACTTTTTATTTCTCGTATTTTTAGCCGCGAATTTCTCATGCCAGCATGTCAAGCAAATCGACGACCACTATTTGCTGGGCAAATGCTTTTTCAGCACACCTTTAGTTTTACAAAGGGGAGAACCAGGCCACTACTGGCCTGCTCTTGCAGAAGCGATGATCGAGAAGGGAAATGACTTTCAAATCTTCACCACAAGCGATAGAGAAAAGAAGCCCACCAGCGAAAGGATAAAGCTCTCCAATGGCTGCACTTTCAAACTAAATAGAATGTTCAGAACAGAGTCCAGCTCATTGACAGCGGCATACTACGAATTGCTTTCTGTTAGCCCGGAATGCGAAATTTCACACTTTTACGGTTCAGACCTTTTTCGCTGCATCAATGAAAAATCGACTGAGCCCGACTGCTTTGTAAATAACAATTTAACCATGGTGCCTTGTCCCTAAGTCTTCCAGGCTCAAGCCGCCAGGCTTGTGCCTTTTGGATCACACCTGTGCTTCTGTAGAGCCCTCACAGTCTGGATTTCATTAATTATTCTCACACACTCCCCTGGTTCCCTGCTTGCATAGGCTGCTTGGCTAAAAAATAGCAAAGGAACCAGGTATGAAATCCAAATTATTGTTCGTCACAACACTTATGCTCACGCTCAGTCAAACAGCCTGCCTCACCACGGTCCACACCCGGCCGCACCACGATCATCACCCCCACAGGCACAAACGCACCGTCCATGTCTCTCATCCCCGCCCGGTCTACGTTCCAGCCCCAAGGCCAAGACCAACAGTCGTCACTGTCCGCCGTTATTAATCCAGATTGCGATCTGTTCGAGCGTTTGATGCAGGACTTCTGCATCTTCCGCTTTCACCATCGCGCAGGCTTCATTCAAGCGTTCATCTTTCATCACCGCCATGGCAATCAAAGCATTCCGCCGCAAACCCTCGCGCTTGGCGCGCGTTAAGGGAGTTCCGCCCATCCAGCTTTCGTAGCGTTGTTGGGTCATGGTTGCGAGATCAAAAAGATCGGGATTGGTGAGGTCAGGTCGGGTGGGTTCTTTGGTAGGGAGAGCCTTACGGTTGTAAGGACAGGCGAGCTGGCAAAGGTCACAGCCGAAGACGTAGGTGGGAAGATGAGGCCAGAATTCAAAAGGAATGGTTCCCCGGTGTTCGATGGTCCAGTAGGCAAGACACTTGCGGGCATCGAGTTTGTAGGCTGTGTCGAGTGCACCAGTTGGACAATGAACTTGGCAACGCCGGCAGGAACCACAACCACCATCTTCGGTTCTTTGAGTGGGGTCCACTGTGGAAGCAGGGTCACTTAATGTAATGTGGTGACTTAAAAGAATTTCACCGATCAACATCAGACTACCGTGATCGGGATGAATGAAGCAGGTATTTTTTCCTATGAATCCACGCATTGTGCGAGCCGCCAAAGCCCGCTCGAGCAAAGGTGCGCTGTCGATCGTCACACGACCTTCCAGCCCGGGGATTTTCTCCTGCAGTTGATCGAGAATGCGCGCAGCCTTCTGCTTCATCGATTTATGATAATCCCGCAGACGCGCATATTGAGCGACCCGATATTCCCCTCTCAAGGCCGCGTTGAGTTTATCACCCTGGTAGTAGGGCAAAGCAAAAATCAAAGCCTGAACAGAATCCGGCAATAAACCCCGCGGGTCTTCGCGAAGATGCCGGTTATTCTCAAGAAACTGCATCCCCGCATGCTGGCCCTCACTCAACCATTGCTCAAACAGCTGAAAGCGGGGCTCGGGCCCGAGGTCCACCAGACCCAAAAGGAGCAGACCTTCATCACTGCAAAGTTTTTGCAGCTCCTCCCGGTTCATGGACTCCGACCTCGCAACATGGCTTCAACTTCTCTGAAATCCGCGGATTTCCCCCACCAAAGCTTCTGAGCCAGGAGCGCCTGACCAATCAGCATCGGCAATCCATCCTGAACAGGCAAACCAGTAGCCTTCAATGCATCCAGCAGACCTGACGTTTTTCCATAAACCAGATCCACAAACGTCCCTTGAAACGCCCCCAAACCCGGCAGAAGAAAATCCAATCGATCCCCATGCAGGGGCGCACTCGTCGTCTGCAGCAAGAGACTCTTCGGAAACCGCCGGCACACCGCATCCAGCGTGCCCACATTCAAATCATGAAACTCCACGCGTCCCGCTGGCTTTTTCCACTTCGCATCCCGCTCTGCCGTCCGCCGCAACACAATTAACGGCCGCTGACTCACCTTCAAGAAATGCTCATAAAGCGCCAGCGCCGCTCCACCATTCCCCAGAAAAACGACAGCCTCATGATCCTCAAGCCCACGATTCAATTGCTCAAGGCCCAGCAGAAAACCCGCCGCGTCGGTCGACGTCGCCTCCCACCCCTTTTTCCCACGATAAATGGTATTCACAGAAGCCAGCCCGGACGCTGGAAACATCCGAGCCGCATCCTCCTTGAAGGGGACGGTTATATTAAATCCAAACGCTCCCATATCCCACATGGCCTGAAAAAAATCGGGTCCGGGAAAGCGTCGTGTCGCGCTGTCGAAACAAAGATAAACGGCATCCACAGCCAGCCGCGCCGCGGCAAAGTTATGGATCAAAGGTGAGAGGCTATGACTGATCCCACTGCCCAGGAGACCCAGGCAGCGGCTTGTGGATTGAATCATAAGATCTTCCCTGTGAGGCGGGCGTCAGGCTCAGGCGGGAGGCTGCTGCTCCGTCTGCTGTTGACGCATCTCGTGCATGGGAAGGTTATGCTCGATGAATTGAATATTGACGAGGATATTTTCCGGAGAACCGCCGAGGCTCTTCATCTGTGTCACTTTGCCACGAATGGGCGCGTGCTCAGCGCCGTCATGAGCCCGCAGGTGGCCCAGGTCCAAATGGAGCTGGCTTCCCTTGCGCAGACCACGATCCGCCACTACCAAAGTGGCACGGTCTGAGGTGAGCGAACGGAGATAACCCTGACGCGGCGACTCGGATTCGCGCTCGGTCGTGTAGGCGATTTTCATATATAACTGATCTGTCCGGGTTTCTTCCAGAGGGGGGATTGTCTGACGCTGGCGACGAAAATACCAGATGACAAGGGGCCCGATGACAAGAAGCACCGTGAAACCCAGAAGCAAGGCAAATATGCCGATTCCACCACTGGGATCTGTACTTGAAAGTTCTAGAGCCATGCCCTGCCCAATCTGTTCCCTCGCTTGACAACCGGCCTGGATCGCCGTGCTATACTTGTGATAGGCAATTGCGCCTGTTATCAGGTGATGTTACATATCAGGGCAATTCTTTTGCGCACCTTTGAAGACGATTATAAAACACAATTCTCTTAAGCGCAAAGGGACTCAATCTGCAGCAAAGGATATTTTTTTGAAAGTTTTGCGCAGTCCTTCAACTCCCATCCCTCACTCATTTCCCATGGAAGCGAGCGCCATCACGATCGGTAACTTCGATGGTTGCCATCGTGGGCATCAGGAACTCATCTCCCGTGTGCGCGTTCGAGCCCAATCCCAAGGATATTCCAGTCTCTGCTTAACCTTCGATCCCAATCCGAAACAATTCTTCAAGCCGGATCGTCAGGTTGGTAAACTTTTCCAATCCCAACAAAAGCTGCGAGCCCTTGCTGAGCTTGGACTCGACTTTACCGTGATCCAGGAATTCAATTATTCTTTCAGTCAGCTGAAACCTAATGAATTCTATCAGATGCTTCTTAAGCAAAGCCTAAGAGCCCGCGCCATAGTCGTCGGCCACGATTTTCGTTTTGGGAAAAACCGGGAAGGCACGATTGAAGTTTTGCAAAAACTCGCAGCTGCGGATGACTGCGCGGTGGAAGTGGTGGAGCCCCAGGACTGGAAAGGTCAGGTGATCAGCAGCAGCGCCATTCGCAGCTATTTGCAGGAACGCGAGTTGGAAAAGGCGCGCGAACTTTTAGGGCGGCCCTATCTCTTGGAAGGCCCGGTGGTGAGTGGAAAGAAACTCGGGCGACAGCTTGGTTTTCCGACAGCCAACATCATGACGAGTGATCAACTCCTGCCTGGCCTGGGTGTTTACGCAGGTCTGGTCGTGGTGGCGAAAGAACCCAGCATTTTCAAAATTCCCGCCGCCTGCAAACCCTGCATTCTGAACATCGGCCGACGGCCGACCGTATCGGGCGGGGAACCGGCTGTCACCACCGAGGTTCATATCCTGACCGATGATATCGGACCGGATGCCTTGTACGGGGAAACCCTGGGCGTGTATCTGACTCATTTTGTGAGGGCGGAGCAAAAGTTTGCGTCCCTTGATGAACTGAAGCAGCAGATTGCAGCGGATTGTCAGAAGGCGCGGGCTTTGCTGGAGCGATCCTAAAGCAAGGGAGAAGGCCTCCCTTGCCGCTCTTCCTGCTTAACGATGGTTGGCGCTGATTTCCGTGAACACGACATTCGCATAAGTCTTCGCCGCCCAGTCGCTCACATCGAAACTGACCCGCCGAATCTCGCGATCGCCGGTGTATTTGGACTCAAAAATCACCGTCACACGGTTGCCTGTGACCGACAGGATCTGACCGTTCACGGCCGACACATCAAAATCCTGGGCCTTGGGCGCGGGGTCCTGATCAAAGTGCGAGCAAGGATCCGCAACCAGACCGGTCCACGGTTCCGTTCCACTCTCACGCGTGGGAATCAAAGGCAATGCTTCGCCCGTGCTGACGTTCAACAGCACCATCTGATTCTGCGGCTGCACCTTGGTCTTGCAGAACCACGCGTCATATCCTGTGACGAGGACATAGGCTCCATCCGCTGTCGCCGAGATGTTGCCCACGGTCAGGGGCTGATATTTGAGCCAGTCTCCCGCTGAAAAATTCACGGCGGTCGCACTGAAACCCTGGAACTGCTGAGCTTCCTGTACTACTCCAACATTTTTTTGATAGTTTTCAGCTTCGGTTGTATAGGTTCCCAGTTTGGCCTTCAAGCGGGACGTCGCCAGCGTTTTCGCATGAATAAGTCCGAAGGCGGACGCCGCGCTGGGCACGGCGGCATCCACGGCACTCAGCGTAAGACTTTCCGGCTGTAAATCCCAGCTGCCGCTGGCGGAGCGTTTGCGATACTGCACGGTCACCTGACCATCCGTCGCCGTTTTGCGGGTGAAGACATAAACATCGGAACCGCTGACGGCAAACTGCGCACCGTATTCCCCGCTGATCACTGGCGCTGCCGCGGTCGCCACCGGCGAACCGGGGGTAAAGGAATAAATATGTACGGAGTCCACCCCGGCCTTGCGTTCCGTGTAGGCGAAATAAGGCTGGCCCGATGGAGCGAGGGACAGGTCCCGCACGCGAACGCCAGTCTCAAGGTCCAGAGTGGTTTGCTGGGTCAGGTCGAAGGAGTTCAGGAGTAGATAGTTCTTTTCGGTTCCGTAACGCCAGGTTAGGATCCAATTGCCATCATCGCTTAGGCTGGTTATCAGTTCGTCAGTTGCCGGCTCAATCGCGATGGTCTTGGCGAGCGGCGCAAGTTTCGGGTCGGCACTTTCGTTGTAAAGGTAAACCCGATAAGCCCCCGCATCGCGGAGGGACAAAAACGCAAGTTTTTGGCCATCGGTGCTGGATTGTGGTGCAAAATCAAGATAAGCGGTGTTTTCAGCAACGGCCGCTGTACTGTTTCCGGTCGTGGTTTCGTCAGTCGTACTACTGCCACAACTGATAAGCCAGAAGGCCAAAGGCCCAATCCAAGATCGCATAAGACTTTGATTCCTCCGATGTTGGGAAAACGCCGACAGGTATTTTATTCCTATGGGCAAGCAGGAGCTAACGGGCTATGCTCAAAGGGTGGAGCCCTCTCCGCCCATATCAATGGCACGTCCCTCAAGGACATTTCCAAGCGCGGCACCGATTATAACCATGAACGCAGAAAAATTGCGAAAGTTAAACCATAAGAGCCAGGATGACCGTTATTTTAACCGGGAATTGAGCTGGTTGGCTTTTAATTTTCGAGTTCTCGAAGAAAGTCGTCGCTCTCGTACGCCACTTTTGGATCGATGTCGCTTTCTAACCATCTGCTATTCGAATCTTGATGAGTTTTTCATGGTTCGGGTGGCGGGGAAAAAGCGCTCCCTTCGGCAGGGTTCCTTGCCGGGCGACAGCCCCGATCAAATGTCCATACCGGACACCCTGGCGCGCATCCATGAAGGAACCAAGCGGCTGGTCGAGGATATGGGGCAGATCTGGAACGGTGAGCTACTCCCTGAGCTCAAGGCCCAGAACATCCGCCTGGAAAAGCTCGACAAGCTCGAAGCAAGCGCCCAGGAAACCCTGGCCCAGTATTATCGCGAAACCGTGCTGCCGGTCCTGACGCCGTTGGCCGTGGACCCCGCGCATCCCTTTCCCTTTCTTGCCAATCGACGGCTTTATCTGGTCGTGGTGTTCAAGCTGGAAAAAGAGGAGAGTGCGGCTCTGCCACCGATCGCCTTTGTGGAAGTGCCGAATGTGTTGCCACGTCTTCTGCCGGTGAACACCGATCCCAACGATCGCGTGTTTGTCATGATGGAGGACCTGATCGCAACGCATCTCGATACGCTGTTCTTTGGAATGCCGATCACTGCGGCCTATCCGATTCGCGTGACACGCAATCTTGATTTCAAACTGATGGAAAGTCAGGTCGTCGACCTTTTGAGTTCGGTGCAGACAGAGGTCAAGGCGCGCGATCAGGCCGAAGCCGTGCGTTTGGAATACGGTGCGGATCTTCTGCCCGACCTGCGGGCCTATCTGGAACTGCGTCTGGGCTTGAGTCCCGAGGACAGCTATGCCCTGAACTGCCCTTTGTCGATGAGCGATGTCACACTTTATGAAATTCCGCGGGATGATTTGAAATTTCCGTCCTTCAACCCGCGTCTGCCACCGCGCATGAATACGCAGAGGAGCATTTTCGGTCTGATTCGTGAAGAGGATATGCTCCTGCATCATCCTTTTGAAAGCTTCTATGCGGTCATTGAGCTGTTGCACACCGCAGCCTGGGATCCTGATGTCCTCGCCATCAAGCAAACCCTTTACCGCACCTCCGGCGATTCGCCGATTATTGATGCTTTGATTCTGGCCGCCGAACAGGGCAAGCAGGTCACCGCCGTGGTGGAGCTGAAGGCACGCTTCGATGAAAGCAATAACATCACCTGGGCCCGCCGTATGGAGCGCGCAGGGGTGCATGTCGTCTATGGTTTCGTCGGATTGAAAACGCACTGCAAGATGACCCTGATCGTGCGGCGCGAGGATAACCTGCTTCATCGTTATGTGCACCTTTCCACCGGCAACTATAATTCGACGACGGCACGCCACTACGTGGACATCGGTTATATTACGGCCCGTCCGGCCTTTGGTGAGGATGCGAGTCTTCTCTTCAATATGCTGACCGGCTTCAATATCCTGAGCCGCGAGACGGAAGGCTTTAAGCCCATGCCTTCACCCTTGCATAAACTCATCGTCGCCCCGCTTTATCTCCGCGATGAACTGATTCGCATGATCAATCGGGAAATTCAGGCCCACGAAGAGACCGGCGACGGCTTGATTTTTGCGAAAATGAACTCGCTCGTGGATAGTGCTTTGATTGAGAAACTCTATGAAGCCTCACGCTCGGGTGTTCGGATACGCCTGATCGTGCGCGGCATCTGCTGTTTGCGTCCTGGAGCGGCGGGACTGAGCGAGAACATCGAAGTGATCTCAATCGTCGGCCGCTTTTTGGAACACAGCCGCATCTTCTATTTCCGCAACAAAGGGGCGAACGATGTGTATCTAGGCTCCGCGGACTGGATGCCCCGCAATATGGATCGCCGCATCGAGGTGATCTTTCCCATCGATGATGCCAAAGCTCGCAACCGCATCATTAAGGAAATCATCCCGACCTATTGGGCTGATACGGAGAACGCCTGGCAGCTGCATAGCGATGGTGCCTATACGATGCGCAGCCTAGAGGCAGGGCCAAAATGGGACTCTCAGCAAAAGTTTATTGAAATTGCCCGGGAGCAAGGTATCAAATCACTTCCATATGACAAAGCCATACGGCATGATTTGAAGCGTAAAGGACGGCCGATCGTGAAGAAGGTCGGCAGCCGAAAAACTGTGAAGTCAGAGGACTAAGGCCATTCCAATCCGACCGAGTTTTCAACCGAAGTCCCCTCTGGCTGTGATTGATCTCGGCAGCAATACCTTTCATTTGGCCATTACCTCACTCGATGAAGCCGGCCAGATCCACGTTATCGACAGCCAGAAGGAAAACCTGCGGATGGCCGAGGCCATCGAAGAGGGCATGATTCCGGACAAGCTGTTCCAACGTGCCACCGAAGCCTTGCTGGCCATGAAAAGCATCGGCCAGAGCTACAAAGCGGAATTCCGCTCCGTGGCAACCCAGGCCATCCGTGCGGCACATAACCGTCTGGCTTTTATCGAGCACATTCAAAAATCCACCGGCCTCAAGATGGAAATCATCGATGGCGTCGAGGAAGCCCGTCTGTCGTTTCTCGGGGTTTCGCAGAGCCTGAGCTTTGGCACGGAAAACCTTCTGTCGGTGGATATCGGCGGCGCATCCACGGAAATCGCTGTGGGACGGGGCGCGGATTGCACCTATCTCAGTTCCCTGAAAATGGGAGCGCTGCTCCTTTCCAAGACCTATTTTTTTGACAAGGGTCATACCTCCGACCAGTTGGAAGAGCTGCGGCAGTATGTGGAAGCCCGCCTGACTCCGATTCAAGCCGATCTTTTTGGAGCGAGCGTACAGAATGCTGCGGCCACCTCCGGGACGGCCAAGGCGCTGGCCCGCATGATTCATCAGGATCGCACCAAAACGGAACTGGACGATCCGCATGGCTTTCGCTTCACGGCAGCCGAACTTTATGCGATGGAACAGGAACTCGGCAAAATACTGGATCCTGGTCGCATCGCAGTGCGCTGGGGCCTGGATGCCCGGCGCGCGGATATCGTTTTATCGGGTTGCGTGATCCTCGCGACCCTGACCCGACTCCTGCAGATTCCGCACTGGATCGTATCCGCGAGCGGTCTGCGGGAAGGCGTGGCCATCGACACCTATGAACGCAAGGGGCTCTTGCCGCGGGCGCACTGGCAGGATCTGCGCTGGCAGAGTGTGGTGGGATTTGCCGGGAAATTGCGTCTGGATCCGGCATTTGCCGCTCAGACCAGTGATCTGGCCGTGCGGATCTTTGATGAACTGATTTCCTTCCCGGCGTTTGCTGATATGTCGAGCGATACAAGGCTCGATCGCGATCTTTTGCTGGCGGCAGCTTACCTTCTGGAAACCGGAAAATTCATTAACTACACGAGCTATCATCGGCATTCCTATTATCTGATTACCGAATCGAACCTCCTTGGTTACACGCAGGAAGAGAAGAACCTGATTGCCCTGATCAATCGTTTTGCCCGGAAAAGCCCGGCGAAATCCAGCAAATCGGATAGCCTGCCGTATCTGGAGCGGAATCTCTCGCGGGTCAACCTTCTGAGTTCGTGTCTGCGGATTGCCCGCTGTCTTTTGCGCACAAGGCAGATGAAGATTCAAAGTTTTAATTTCACGAGGCAGGGCAGCACCTATACGATGCGCATCACCAAAACCCATGGCAGTCGCATGGATGCGGAGAAGCTGGCCTTGCTGAAGGAAGCCCGAAGCCTGGAAAAAGCCCTGGACTGCAATCTGGACTTTCAGTTCGAAGTGGCTGGGAGCAAGCCTTGAGTTATCCAAAAAAATCACCGTACAAGACTTATCGTCATGGTCTGCCTACGGTCCTGCATGCTGATTTCTTTCAAAAGCATAAGCTGCTGGTTCTGCGTGGCGAGGCGGATTTTCTGGTGACAGAAACCGCAAGGAGTCTGCGGGCTCTTTACGAAGCCAAGAGCTGGGCCATTGAACGCTGGGAAGCGCCACAGGTGAATGCCGAGCGCTTTCTGCAGGCGACGGCGGCGGCTTCGCTTTTTGATCCGGAAACCCTGACCTTTATCAACCAGGCTCAGGGGAAAAGTGATCTGGTCGGGCATCTGTCCGCGGTGCGGCAGGCCAAGGATATTCAAAACCCGGTCTGCCTTCTGTGGCGCGGGGGGGATATTCCCGCCAAATTTCAAAAGGAGCTCGACCGCCTGCAGGCCTTTGTCCTGTCCTGCGATGAGCCGGCTCCCTGGGAATTTCGTGATTTTGTCGTGGATCGCGCGCAGCATTATCAGATGAAGCTGGCCGGTGATGCCGCCGATCTGCTGCTCGATGCCGTGGGAACCGACCTTTTCAAGCTCGATAATGAGTTGAATCGGGTGAGTCTGACCCTGGGTGTGCCGGGACAGATGGCGATCGTCACCGCCGAAGCGCTTCGACCCCTGCTGGGATTTTTGCGCGAGGATCATATTTTCAAGCTGGATCAGTTTCTTTGCCAGGAGGCCTATGGCCGCGCCCTGCTCCTTTTGAAGGACCTTTTGGATCGCGGGGAGAAGGCTTTATCGCTGCTGGCGATCCTGGCCATGCACTGTCGCAAGGCCCTGCAGATTCAGGCCGGCGTGCGCACAGGACAGAATCCAGCGGAGATGGCCAGGACTCTGCGCCTGCCGCCGTCGGTGATTCAATCGTATATGGGTTATGTGCAGAGGCGACCGCCTCAGGGTTTTGCCAAGGCCCTCAGGCTTTGTCATGAGGCGGACCGTCGCTTGAAAAGTCGCGGGGCCGGCGAAGAGATCTGGCTGAATCAGATCGTCTGGGAACTGCGGACGCATGCACGGCCGCCGAAGGGCTAGGATTAAAGGCACGCGGACTGGCCCCTGCGGGGCTGACGTGGTGAAAGGGCCAGGGCTAAGGGCAACACGGGGCCCCTTCGGGGCTGACTTTTTCTGGGGCGGGATCAATCCCGCACCGTGAGAATCTCCACACGCCCATCGCTGCGTATCGCCAGCGTATGTTCAAACTGAGCGGACAGGGAACCATCCAGCGTGACGGCTGTCCAGCCGTCCTTCTTCACTTTCGTGCGCCAGTCCCCTTCATTGATCATCGGCTCGATCGTAAACACCATCCCGGCCTCCAGCCGCACACCGCGCCCGGGTTCGCCATAATGAAAGATCTGCGGATCTTCATGAAAGTTTTTGCCGATGCCATGCCCCACGAAGTCACGCACCACCGAATAACCGTTGGCGTGGGCATGCTTTTGAATGGCGGCACCGATATCTCCGACGCGCGCCCCGGGACGGACCACGGCGATGGCCTGATCCAGGCATTCCTTGGTCACCCGCACGAGCTTTTTCGTTTTCTCACTGCAGTTGCCGACAAGATAAGTCCGCGAAGCGTCCCCATGATATCCCTCGACGATCGGTGTGACGTCGATGTTGATGATGTCACCTTCCTTCAAACGGGTTTTGGAAGAAGGAATGCCGTGACAAACCACATCATTCACGGATGTGCAGATGGATTTGGGAAAGCCCTTGTAGTTCAAGGGAGCAGGGATGGCCCCGCGTGATACGGTATATTCGTGACAAATATCGTTCAATTCCAGGGTCGTGACACCTGGCTTCACATGGGCTTCGATCATATCGAGAAGTTCAGCGGCCAAACGCCCGCTTTTCTTCATGACTTCGATTTCCTGATCGCTTTTTAAATAAATCACGCGTCACCTCTTAGAGACCAATAAGCTGCCGGAACCAGTCGGGATTTTTGACAGCAATCTCGCCTTTCGGCTGTGGTCGACTTAGGCTGGCTTCCAGGCATACCCGATGCTGCATCAAAACCGAGAAAGGCTCCAGCTTATACACCAGTTCATGGATCTTTTCCAGAAGCGTGAAGTTCGGCGTCCTTTGGGTCAAAGACAGGGCGTAAGCCTCCAGGGCCTGATCCAGATTTTTATCCTGCCAGGACCAGGGCCAGCCGCGGCCGCTGACCCGGCTGTGCAGGTGATCCGTCAAATCCCCATCCGGCCATGATGTCATGATGCCGGTCAGCAGCCCATCAGGAACCGCTTCTCCCTCGGTGATAAAGCGCAATTTGATCCCCAGGGCGCGGAAACTGTCATCGAGGACCTTGCGGAGCAGCGCGGAGCCGGCGTGATCCCGCACCAGGATTTTGACCTCCAGGAGCCTGCCGGAGGCATCACGACGGAATCCATCCTCTTCCAGACGCCGATAACCCAGTTCATTGAGCATCGCATCGGATTTGCCGGGATCATAGGCGGGCACCAGCAGAGTGCGTTTATAGCCTGGATGCGCGCGCAGGATCGGACCCGAGATCAAATCCCCCATCGAGCCGGCACCGGCGCGGAGTATGGCGCCCCGTGGCGTCAGATGCGTGATCGCCCGACGAAATGTTGCATCACGTGTCATCGCACCCTGTGGATTCCAGGCAATCACCGTAATGATGGGCGTATCGAGAGGGTTCCCGCAGGAGAGTTTATCTATAATTGGTTTTCTTGAATCCGTGCCGGGCATCTCATCGCCGAAGGCAAAGGATAAAAGACGTTCGGCTTTCACAGGCCCGGCCAGGGGATTCGGGGTCAAGAGAATATCATGCCGTCCATCCCCACTGCGATCGCGCAGCAGCAGACCGGCCGTTTGAGGTTCCGCACGCCAATCACCGGTACACTGCACGCCGAGCGCGTTGTCGGTTTTCTTGCGGAACGGATGCTCATTAAACACATAAGGTCCGAACTCTGGTTTATGCGTCCACTGAATGGTCAGCGTGCGATCCTTGCTGGTCAGAGTGAAGGCAGGAATGGTCCAGGCGAAGCGACCCTCGGTCAGCTGCTGCGGCTGCAAAGTCTCGCGGACAAATGCTTCCAGATCGGCGGTGCTGACCACCGATTGATCCCACCAGGTCAGGTTCGGGCGGAGCGTAAAGCGCCAGGTCTTGTCTGTCTGCTCCAAAGACTCGAGCAGGACAGGTTCCGAACCATTTTTCTCGAGATTCAGCCGGGTCAGCCCTGGGCAAACCAGACTTTCCATGATGGCGTCATTGCTCAGAATGACCTTTTGTGCTTCATTCAAAGGAAGAGGCCAGCCAGTCACGAGTATCGGGGCTGGTTTTTCTGCATGAACGGTTGAGCCGGAAGCGGCGAGTGCCGGCAGCAGAGCCAGAATACAGGGGGCCTTGGATATCATGATGTCTCGCTTTGAGATCGAAATGAATTGGGGGTCGCCATGTCTGTTCCGTACGAGTTCGATATTGCCATAATTGGCGGCGGTATCACAGGTCTTTCTGCAGCCTATCACCTTCAAAAGCTCGGCTTTTCAAGGCTTTGCCACTTCCGCAAGGACCCCGATCACAGCACGTCGATCCAGTCAGCGGGATTTGTCTCCGGGGGAATGGCAGACAATTTCACAAGGTTATCGCACCCCCGTGGAATAGCGACTGCGAAACAGATATGGAATTTTTGCGATCTGGCCTATGACACCCTCCTGGAATATCTGCAAAATGCCGGGATTCCACACCAAACCGGCGAGCGTTTGCGCTGGATGGTTTCGGAGGCCGAGGTCGCCGAAGCTCACAAGGCGGTGCAGCAGCTCAGCTCCGAAGGCTTCACCGCGTCCTATGAGGCGGCAACCCCGCATGTCCCAGGGCTTTCAAGTTCGAGATGGCTCGGCACACAAAAGGAAGGGTCCCGTGCCGCCACCGTTTCCGTGCCGCTGCTCCTCCAAAATCTGAGCGCCGCGAGCAAGGTCACCCTGCTCGGCGAAGCGCAATCATTTCAAAGCACTGGCGGCCCGATCACGGTGACTCACGCCGGGGGAGCCGTGCACACCCAATTCCTGATCTGCGCCCAACATTTAAGTCTCGGAGGTCTGTTGCCGAATCTGGCTGAGTCTTTGGTGCCCTACGCGGATCAGTGGAGCGAATTCCAGCTCCGCGATCGCACCCGGGTGCTTCCCTGGAAGCCGGGCACGGTTTTCAGCTGGCAGCATAGCCACATCTGGGGTGTCATTACGGGCCCCAACACCCTGCGGATCGGGGGGGGGCGGTACCTGCGGGCCATGGCCGGCATCGAAGCCAAGGTGGCGAGCTACGAACAGAAGATCGTGCAGCACCTGGCTGAAGTCTGGAATGGACTCTGGCCTGAACTGCTGATCGAAACCACTGGCCGCGGATATGGAATTCGCGACTGTCGACCCTGTGATGAGTTGCCGTTGATTGGTCCGATGTTTGGTGAAAGCCGCGTTCTTCTGGGAACGGGTTACATGGGACAGGGATTGAGTCTTGGGTTTATGGCTGGACGTTGTCTGGCGGAACTGATAGCGGATAAGCCGACCAAACTTCCGCGCCTGCTTTGGCCGGAACGCTTGCGGAGTCTGCCCAGTGATAAGGGGGATGAATCATGAGCAGGGATAGAAATCTGTCAGCACGCATCGTGCGTTGTCCATGCTGCGGGAAGGGTGTGCGCTATGATCACACCAACCCTTTCCGCCCGTTTTGCAGTCAACGCTGCAAGACCATGGACGTGGCCGCCTGGGCTGAGGAATCGTATCGCATTCCGGCGAAGGAATCGGCACCCAGCGATTATGAAACAGAAGAGCGCGAGAGCGATTGAATCACTCGGCGCTTAAAACATCGAGATAAAGTTCGAGCTCATCGGAATAAACCGTTTCACGGTTATCCAGACGACTTTGGAGTTCCTCACACTTTTCCTGGAGTTCAGCGAGGATCACTTCGCGGTAGGGTCCACGCTCATGAGCCTGCAGGGTACCCTGCTCGAGCAAAGTTTCCACAACCTTGTCGATCTGCTGAATCTGTCTTTGCAGGACTTCAATGCGGAGTAGTCGCAAATCCTGAATACTGGAGAGGGTCGCTTCATCAATGGGGCACTCAAATACAACAACAGCCATGGGAGCTCCTTCAGAGACTGATCCCGGGAGGCGGGATCTTCATCTCTGAAAGTGCAACAAGCGAGCCATGGGGGTGTCAGAGAGTTCAGCCGAGGACGACGTCTTTGATTTCAGGGATCTTTTCCCGGAGGATGGGCACAATACCGTTGAAAAGCGTGATCTGCGAGGAGGGGCAGCCGGAGCAGCCACCGAAAAGTCGCAGCGTTACGATCCCATCATCCACATCCAGGAGTTCACAGCCACCGGCATGCATTTCCAGATAGGGATTGATATCTTTCTCAATAATTTCTTTAATTTGTTCAATCATCTTCATTTTCTCCTGAAGCCGGCAGGCTTCCTTTTGCTCTAATTTAAATCGGAATTTTTGTCCAGCAAGGCGAGCTCTTTTTGCAGACCACGAATGGCTGCCTCGCCCATCGCCAGGACCGCCTCCTGGCTGTTGCCCGCGGTATGGGCCGTTCCTACGAAATTATCCAAGGAATACAAATCTTTATCGACAAGCGGCTCGCTCTGAAAGACATCCAGACCGGCCCCGGCCAGCTCACCCTTCTGCAAGGCTCCCTTGACCTTTTCCTGATCGAGCACTTCACCGCGACTGGTGTTGACGATATATACGGCCGGCTTAATCAACGCCAGCTCGTTTGCCCCAAACATCTTAAGGGTTTGTGGCGTCAGGGGCACGTGAAAAGTCAGAAGATCGGAAAGCTTCAGAAGTTCCTGATATTTCAGCTGCCTGGCACCCAGCCGTTCGGCCTCCTCCGTCTTGTCGAGGATATCATGAATCAGAATTTGACAGCCGAAAGGTTGAAGGAGTTCCGCCACGCGGGTACCCACGTGTCCAAAACCTATGATGCCGACCGTCATTGTCGAAAGATTGCGGCCGCCATTCTTCCACCAGGTGCCCTGCGCCAGACGCCTGGATCCAAGACCTATGTTGCGACAGAGAGCCAGCATCAGGCCCAGAGTATGCTCGGCAACCGCATCGCGATTGACGCCGCCTTCCCAGGCAATTCGTATTCCAAGTCGGGAACAGGCTTCGACATCAACATTATCGAGTCCCACGCCATATTTGGCGACGACGCGCAAGGCCGGAAGCGAGCCGAGGATCCTGGCATCCGCCGGTTCGCGACCGACGAGCCAAGCTTCCGCGCCCTGCAGAACCTCGAGGAGTTTCTCGCGCGTGGAGACGCGGGCCTCCTCCGCATAGATGATTTTGCGCTGGGGAAAGGCAGCTTCCAGGCGACGTCGCAGCTGAGGAACCTTGAGAAAGCTGGAAGCCGTTACAACGATCACAGGACAGCCATCAGCTGATCAATGGTCAAGGCGCCGAACACACCGAACAGATAAAAGCAGGAGTAATAGAAGAGCGGCATCGCTCGTTGATTCTCCTTGGTGCGCAGCAGAACAAACGCCAGCCAGACAAAGTAGAGCGTGAGAATCAGCGACAGGATTCCGTAAACCCAGCCGGCCGCACCAAAAGCCCAAAGGGACAGCACGGTCGGCACCAGGGTCACCGTATAGAAAAAGATCTGACGCCGGGTGACTTCCAGGCCCTTGATGGTCGGCAGCATCGGAATTTTCGCCCGGGCGTAGTCGTCCTTATACTTGATCGCCAGCGACCAGAAATGCGGTGGCGTCCAAAGGAAGATGATCATAAAGAGGGCCCAGGCCGGCCACGCCAGATCACCCGTAACTGCCGCCCAGCCGATCAGCGGACCGACGCAGCCAGCCGCGCCGCCAAGCACGATGTTCTGCACCGTGCGGCGCTTCAGGTACATCGTATAGACAACGACATAGAAAAAGTTCGCAGCCAGCGAAAGCCAGGCCGCCAGCGGCGTCGCCCAGACCCAAAGGATGGCAAAGGAGGCGATACCGCACACGGTGCCAAATATTGCAGCCTTGGCCGTACTGACCTTGCCCGAGGGTATGGGCCGGCTGCGGGTTCTTTTCATATGCTGATCAATGTCAGAATCGACAAGGTGGTTGAATACAGCCGCGGAACCGGACGCGAGAAAGGTTCCGATCAGTGAAGCCATGGCAACCGCGAAATTCGGCAGCCCCTTTTGCGCCATAAAGAGCGCAGGCACCACGGTCACCACCACCAGCATGGAGATGGTTGGCTTCATCATCTGGTAGTAACTCTGCCAGTCGATTGGCTCGGCCGCCACAGGCATGGTGAGCGAATCGGACTTGGTCTTCTGATCCATGGGATAGTTCCTTGTGCTCTTTGGCTCATGCCTGCAGGGGAATTCCCGGGTTCCCCGGCAGAACACCAGGGAAAGGACACAGGCAATCGAGACCGGCTCTTTAGATACCCCGGTCCCGGTAAGTCTTCAATAGGGTGTTGCTACGTCAATCCAGATAGGGAAGAAGGCGCAAAGGAAAAACAAAATAGGGAAGAGAATCATGATCGCCAGCAGTTGAAGCCAACCCGCTGCTTCCAATCGTTTATTCTTCTCAAGATCCTGACTCGACATGGGTCACCTCCAACTTGTCTGGAACACTAGGCCTCTGTTGCATGCATGCTTCAATCGAACCCACCTTTTATCATGGAGTTTATGCTCACAAAAGCGGTTTTGCAGCCGGCAAACCGCGAAGCCAGCGATACACCTCCCAGTTCCGCCAAACGTTCTTGGTATAACCGCTTGTCTCGGCAAAGCTGAGCGCCTCGATCCACACCAGTGGATCCTCGGCCCGGCGGCGCTGGAGCCATGCGTCCACCACGAATTCGCCTGCATTATAGGCGGCAAAGGCCTGATGCCAATGGCCGCGATAGCGTCGGCCCAGCTCAGCAAGATAGGCCGTCCCCAGGGCGATATTCAGTTCCGGCCTTTTCAGGTCGACTTGCGGTTCACCGAGACGCAGGCCCAGCCGCGAAGCCTGACGTTGGGCGGTGTTGGACATGAGCTGCATCAGACCGATGGCCTCGGCCGGTGAAATGACATCAGCTTCAAAGCTGCTCTCCTGCCGGGAGATGGCCAGGGCAATTTCCTGATCGATGTAACTCTGCGTGGCCGTGCGCTGATAGATATCCTGATAAGGCTGCGGGAAATAAACCAGGACCTGCTCCGGATACTGATCCCAAAAGTCAGCCTCCTGGTTGCTGAGTGAGGTGGTCAGCGCTATCGCCTGCAGGTAATTGCCGGCCATATAGATAAGCCGGGAGACATAAAGAGTGGCTTCCGTATCCTTCATCAGGGGCTCGCGGCTGTTCACATAACGGAAAAGTTCCGTGGCGATCGGATCGAGCCAGGTATTGACGTTGGCGGCCAGCATCAGCTCCAAACGCGCGACGCGGCGTTCGGCCTCGTGATCCGCACGGTAGGCTTCCCAGGGAATATTATCCATGCTGCTGAGTTTACTTTGCAGTCTGGACACAGAGCCAAAGAATTCACCGGTGCCATAATCCGGGTCGATGCGGGGAAGACCCACGACCGTATAAAAACTGAGCGGATGATCGGTCTGAAGTTTTTCAAAATAATCCTCGGCCTCGCCGCGCTGTCCATTTTCGTAGAGGGCGCGACCGATCCAATAGTAATAACGTGTCCTGTGCTGCTCGTCGTCGATCTGGGTCAAAAGATTTTTCCAGACGCGGACCGCGCGGATGCGATCCTTCATCATGTAGGAAAACCAGGCTTCCGACCAATCCAGACGCTGGCGCCATTCCTTGGAAATGCCGGGGATATCCTGTCCCATGCGGGTCAACGAAAGCGCGGCGGTGAGATCACCCTCTTCATAGGCAATGCGTGAAGCCAGAATATTATAAGCCTCGGCCCTCAGATTGCTGAGTTCCTCCGATTGATTGCTATTCAAATCCACAATCTGCGTCTGGGCCTGATTGATGAGATTCAGGCCCTCGTGCACTGCGAGCTTGGCGTTTTGATAGTCACCCTCCAGGGCCTCGTTGCGGGCAACCCAGAACCAGGTGTCGATGCGTTTGGTCCAAAGTTCGAAAGGGCTCCAGCCCAGCTCGGCTTTTTGCGTTTCCGGCTGATCGAGAAGATTCGCCAGCTGCTGATAGGCGATCGTGGTCGCTTCACGTTGTCCGAGACTCTTGCGCGCTTTGACGATACGCTCGGCGGCATTCACGGCATAGGGCCAGGTCTTGATGTTAAGGCGCAGCCCAGGGAGAGCCTGTTCGAATTTGCTGATGGCCGCCTCATATTCCATGCGGCAGGAGGCCTGCAGACCTTCCCAGTAGAGTTTGAGATTCGGGCCCTGGGTTCGCAGCCAGTTGCGCCAGGCGGCGGGCAGATCGAGGCGGCAGGACGCCTTTGCCGCTTTTTCCAGGAAAGGATCATCCTTAATATCACGCGGTGAGGCCGGCAATGAGGCCGTGCCTTGAGCCGTGGTGTCGCCCTGCAGATCCTTGATTTTTTGCGTGAGGCTCGCGATATCCGTGTAACCCTGCTTTTTCAGCCAGGGCGCCTCCTGTCCTTCATTGGTTTGAGCCAGAAGAAGGCGGGCTAAAATCTCGGCCTGCACGGGCTCGGCCACGAGGCGTTCCTGGGCTTTCACCCAGCGCGGGAAAGCCATGGCGGCCATCGCACCGGAGTCATTCTCCAAAACAAAAAGCCACTGTTTGGCGGCGGTTTCCCAGTCCTTGGCTTCCTCGGACTGCACCGCTTCCATGGCGACCAGAATATCCTGAACAGCTTCCTGAGCGCCTTCACGATCCTGAACCAGGGCTCGCAGACGACGATACTGTTCCTTGATTGGACTCGGGGTTGGTTTGAAACCCGCGGCATCAATCGTGACCAGAGGCTCATGAGTGACACCCGCGCAGCCTGTGAGAAGGCTGACACACAATAGGCTACGCTTTATCCAGTTCATAGAGATCCCTGTACTTCGGTTCCTTTGAAGCTCACCGTGCCATCGAGAATTTGCCCGCCCGCATCCTGCACCGCGGCCTTGACCTTGGCATGATGCGCGGGTTCAGCAAAAATCGCCATGACACCACCGCCACCGGCTCCACAGATACGGGAAAACATCGCACCGGCCCCCTGCGCGGCGGCAGTGATCCGTTTCGTTTCCGCAGTTTCAACATCCGACCACATGCGGGTGCGGAGCTGCCATTCCTGGGAGGAAAGTTTGAAGACTTCACTCCATTGTCCGGCCAGCACGGCCCTGGCCACACATTCAGAAAGTGTGCCGATCTCATTCAAAATCCCGAGGATCGCTTGATCCCCTTCAAAGGCGCGACGAAAGATGGCCCAGTTGTTGGTCCCTGATGCGCGCGAAACACCGCTGTAGCAAAGCAGCAGAAGGTCCTGCAGCGCCTGGGCCTTGCTGTCCTGCAGCGTCTGCACCTCGATGGCACCAGGTGGGTAGCTGATGATATTGATGCCACCGCGCAGACCGCCCCAATAATCCTGACAGCCGGTCGGCACGCGAATGAGACCCGTTTCCAAATCCTGCACGGTTTGCACGAGTTGATGATCGGTAAGTTTCAAGGGTTGTCCGATATCCTGTCGCGCCTTGAGGAGGGCCGACGCCATGGCAATGCCAAGACATGAGGAGCCACCCAGTCCGGCTCCGGCCGGGGATTTGGCCTGCACACGAATGTTGAGAGGAGCCCATTCCTTCCGCCAAAAAAAGGCGAGCAGTTTCTCCAGCCAGGGAAGTGCGCCGGCCCGCGTCACATCTTCAAAGGAGCCTGCAACATGGCGTCCTTGATCCTCACTCGCGATGCGGAAAGTCCCCTCGGACTTTTCAATTTCCACACGCGCATGCAGCGTAATGCCGAAATTCACGGTTTGCCGATGTTGGAGTATCTGAGTCAAAGGAGTGATATCAAGCGTACCACCTGCTATATCCACACGCGTGGGACTGAGTGCCTGGATTACCATTCCTTTCTCCCTTCATGACAAGTGCGTCCGCCGCTTTCTAGCGGACTTCATGGCCTCATGCTAAACTATACAGAAAGCAGGGTGTAGCGCCCAAGCTGAAAAGGAGAAAGCGCGATGAGTCGTCGCACGGATTTTCTGCAAATGCGCCGCCGTCTCTGCATCTGGGACCTGGAACCGAAACGGGCGGATGCTCTCAAACTGAATCTGGAGCGCTCCCTGCGCTTTCTGCCCCAGCTCGATCTGGTACGACTCAGAGCTCTTGATGATCCCAACCTGCTGCCCTGTGATCTGTTGGTCGTCTTCGCCACACACCTGGGAGAGGACGAACTGATCACATGGCTCGGCGGCTTTGAAAAGCGTCTGGCGCAACAGCAGCAAGGCATCTGGGTTCCGGCCTTGATTGTGAATGCCTGTGAAATGACCCGCGTCGTGGACGTGCTGGAACAGACTTTAAATTCCAATTGGTATTTTGACTTACTCCATCCTGACCATCTGAGCAGTCTGCCTGTCCGCGTGGCAAACCTGCTGCGGATGCACGACCACTTGCACGAGTTGCTCCGCTATGAGAAAGAAATAAAGCGCATGCAATCGGACATCAGTCGAATCGAAGCTGAACTTCAGGCTTTGCGCTAACGTATTTCAGCGAGGTCCCTGTGAGCTATATTCCCCCCGAGCAACTGCAAGGATCCGCCCTGATCGTTCAATACGTCATCGACCTGCGCGCCAGGGGCCACTTTCTGCCCTATGATGAGCACCGGATTATCAATAAATGGATCACGGCCGCCGGCGATGCGGATACGCTCCTTTTGATACTGGCTGATCTTTTGCCGGATTTTTATGGCAAGGCCCAAAACCGCACCCATCCGCCGTCGCTCAGTCGACTCGACAAAAAAGTCACACAGATTCTCGATACCCGCCGGCATCGGGAGCATTTTGTCATCGAATCCTAAAACCTCGCGGAGTTTGAATCATGGCGTCCCAGCTGCTCAATCTCAACGATGAAACGCTGAAAACCTGGCTGCAGGAAAAGAAGGGCCCTCTCCTGGTCGCCTTCTGGGCTCCCTGGTCGGGACCCTGCACGGTGCTGGAAGCGGCGCTGAAAGAGATCGCCTCCGATTACAACAAACGCCTGACCGTGGCGCGTTTGAATGTCGATGAAAACGCGCACGCACCGGCCGAATATGGCGTCAAATCCATTCCCCACATCCTGATTTTTGAACAAGGCAAGGTGGTCGCCACCATCGCGGGGCCGCAGCCCAAGGTCAAGATTGTTGAGGCGGTGGAAAGAAGGCTCTCGAGTTGATGAAAAGTCTGCGTTATGATTCCGGCCTCAAGCACCGTGGAAAAGGAATTCCCGAGCATGGCCAAATCACCCGCCAGGACTTCGCATGATTCGCGAAACAGAGGAACCATCGAACGCAGCTTTCTGAAGCAGGGCCTGAAAATCCTCGGCGTCGATGAAGTGGGACGGGGCTGCATCGCAGGTCCCGTGTATGCTGCCTGTGTCAGCCTCAATTATGATGCCCTCAAGAGTCTCGATACCAAAACGCGGGCTTTGATCCGCGACTCCAAAACTCTCAGCACCGCCCAGCGGCAACGCATGATTCCGATCCTGCACCAGGTCTGCCGCGACTGGGCCATTGGTTTTTCCAGCGTCAGCGAAATTGAAGAGCAGGGCATCGTCCCCGCCACCTTTCAGGCCATGCTGCGCGCCTATGAAACCATGAAGGAAAGCCACGACCTTCTTCTGATCGATGGCAAACACCTCAATCCCATGCTTCCCATTCGCCAGGAAGCCATTATCGGCGGCGATGGGCTCTGCTTTGCGATCGCCGCCGCTTCGATTCTGGCCAAGGAAGCCCGTGATGATTTCATGCGGCAGGCGGCTTTGAATTTTCCGCATTACGATTTCCATGAAAATGTCGGCTACGGCACAAAAAGTCACTTAACGGCGATGGAAGCGCGTGGCATCACGCCTTTGCATCGGCGCAATTTCGCTCCGGTCACACGCTATGCGGAGCTTGGTCATTACTTTAGCACCACGATATAAGCGCGCCCGGCGCGGGGAGGCTCTGGTGGCCCAGTGGCTTTCCCAGCGGGGCTTTCACATCATCTCCCAAAACTTTCGGCGCAAGGCGCTCGAACTCGACCTGGTGGCGGTCAAAGGCCGTGAGCTTCTGATCATTGAAGTGAAAACCCGGGGCCGGGACATGGACGACTGGCAGCAGCTGATTCCGCCGCGCAAACTTTCGGCGCTCTGGCGGGGGTCGGCCCGCTTTCTTTGGGAATATCCGGAATACAGTGAACACACCGTGCACCTGGGACTGGCGCTGGTATCGGAGGGAACCAGGCCATCGATTGCCTGGATGCGTTTGCCGGCGGAGGAGTCCTGGACTTGAAAAGAACAGCCCAAAGAGAAAAACCCCGGAAGCGTTTCCACTTCCAAGGTCGACTTCTCAAAACTTACGAGTGCCTTTGACGAATCAGGCTTCCGCTTCTTTTTTGCCGACGAAACGGCTACGGATACGGGCCGCTTTACCAGCCAGACCGCGGAGGTAGTAAAGGCGCGAGCGACGGACGATACCGGCGGCCACAACTTCAATTTTGGCGATCATAGGAGAATAAGCCGGGAACACGCGTTCCACGCCCACACTGTTAGCGCCAATTTTGCGGACAGTGAAAGAGGACTCAACGCCGCCCTTTTTATAACGAATCACCACGCCTTCAAAAGGCTGGATACGAAATTTACCCGCTTCAGTACCTTCCTGGATTTTATAATGCACGCGAACCGTGTCACCAGGACGGAATTTAGGCAAGCCGCTCTCGAGTTGCGGATTTTTTCTGGTTTCGAAGTTGCTGATGATAGAGTTTTTCATCGAATTTGACCTATTCCAGTTTGGAAGCCTTGAAAGTGCTACCCTGACTCGTCTTTCAGGAATGAGCTTTACTACACGAAGTCCGGCAGGCGGTCAAGGCCTGGTTTCGCCAATCCCAGCCATTACAACGCATTATATCGCCAGTCCCAGCGTCGAACGGATGATATCCTGCTTGGCATCCTGCAGCGCATCATAAAGTTCCTCCCGATCCGCCGTCGAAATTCTTTGGCGCATCAGAGGCAGAATACGATCCTCAATCAACAGTCCATGTCGGGTGAAAGCATCACGCAGAGCGATGACCTGCGCGATCTCCGGATTGTGATCGAAACCCAGGGCATCCAGTTGCATGCGAAGGTTCGCAAGATCCGTCTCCAAACGCTGCAAGGCAGCATCCTGTTTGGGGGAAACGGCCGCAAGCTCAGGCAACAGATACTCGAGTTCGAGCGTGAGATGAGCTTTCAGATGCCGCGCGATCTGTGCCCAGTTTTGATAAGCCGAGGGTCCATCAATAAAAGCGCTGATATCACTCTGGCGTTCCTTGAGCTCATTCTTGAGCAGCTGCAATACATCCATAAAGATAACTCTCCCACAGCATTACAGGGATAATCCCGGCCCGATGGCTTTGCCGACACGTTCCATACTGGTAACAAGATGATGAAATGATGAGGGCTGGTATAGACCATCGGCAAAAACGATTCAAGCTCGACTGCGTGAGTTATCAAAATTCAGGTTATCGAAATGGGCAAAGTGTTGGTCAGGATCTCATCAAAGCCCGCTTCAATCGCGGCCTTGGCGTCCTCGTCCCGGCTCGGAAGGTAGGCCAGCAAGCGGGCTCCTCGTTTGTGATAGGCGTCGACAAAGAATCTTGTGAAAAGATCACGGCCCGCAAAGTATCGTGGAATGGAATAGGTCCGGCCTGAACGAATACCGCCCATAAAGGGCACGCTGGAAAAGACCGCGAGGCCGGCCCGATAGCATTCCGATTCACGCGCCAGGGTTCGGGCCTGAGGGAAGAGCTGGTACAAATAACGTTCAGCCCGGGAACTCCAGCAAAGAAAGCGGGCCTGCTCGTTGAGCCAGGATTCGGCCTTCTGGCGTTTGGCCCATTGATACAGACCATGGAGTGTAGGCCCGGCTGATTCAGGTTTGATATCGAAGGTCCAGCTGAAACCGGCATAGGATTCAATGAATTCCTCAAAGGTCAAAAGATGATGGCCGCGTGGACTCTGCAGCGACAGGAGTTCCTGTAAACTGGTTTTTTCGATAACGAGCGGGTTCGCGAACGTCCGGGTCAGCTCGGAATCATGATGCAGCACAAGGTAACCATCGGCCGTGGTCCGCAGATCCGTTTCCAGATGGGTAAAGCCAGCCTGTATGGCAGCGTCAAAGGCCTCGCGGGTATTTTCCAGAGCCTGGGCATGATAGCCGCGATGACTTATCCATACGACCGGGTCTTGTTGCATGCCCTACCTCCCTGCTAGGATCCTGCTGGCTGAATACATCTTATAAGCGAGTCAATCATGGATTCCGCAATTCATATGAGTCCCAGGGCCCTCGAGGCCGCACTTGATCTGCAGCAGCATACCGCCCGTTATCGCAATCTGCCTTTGCGACTTTACCTTGATGGCAAAGGTTGTGATGGCTTCTACTATGGCGTGACTTTCGATCCGCAAAGCCCCGATGACCTTGTCTTCCCTCAGGAAGGGGGTCTGCTCCTGATCATCGACCGGCCGGCCTTCGAATTCTGCCGGGGCTCCACCATTGAGTGGATTGATGATGAAAGAGGCACAGGCTTTCTCGTTGAAAATCCGCATCAATGGAAGTTTCGCGGAAAATTTTTCAAAAGAAAAGCCTGGATCGAAAAACTGGAGGGGCGTCAGTCACCGGATTCAGGCGAGACATTGCAGAGCTGATAGCCGCCACCGTAGACATTGCGAATTTCGAGCTGGGATCCCTGCAGATAGCGCCGCAGGCGCGAGATATGACTGGCCATGGATCGTGGGGAGACGCGCACGTCCTTCCACACGGCCAGGACCAGATCCTCATGGCTGAGACAGTGATTAGGATTTTTCAAGAGGTGGCGGAGGATCTGCCCCTCCTTGGGTTTCAGGCGCACCCAGTCCCCTTCCGGCAACAGTTTGAGCCGATGCCCTGTCGTGTCCAGCATCAGATCATGCAGCTGCACGACCGAGGATGAACCCCTGGGTCCATCGAAATTCAAAATCTCCTGAACCATAAACGGCAGCTGCGGGCGATCCTCATCCCGGATGATCGTGGTTTCAGCGGCAGCCGGCGCAAACCCTTCCACTTCACCCAGATAAAGCCGCGGCACCGATTCGTAACGAATACCGAGCAGATTTTCGAGATTGATCAGTTCATCGGCGAAATCAGCACTCCGCACGATCACAAGGTCCGGCAAGCGTCCCCTCAACGGAGCCAGGCGCAGAAAGTTGCGCAGGGAAGCAAAGGCTCGAACGGCAAAATCACCCTGCAGCAGAGCTGGTGTGCTTTCTGCGGGAGGCCGGGGACGTTCCAAAATCCAAATGACCGACATGCGAATTCCTTCTTATAGACTCATCCTGCAAAGACTGTAACGCGATGTGTAGTTGGCTGGAGCTTTCATCAGCATCAGAGTTTCCTGAGAGGGATCATGATAGAACGCCGCGTGAAACGAGGTGCCTTCCTTGAAGACGCCGCGATAGCCGCGATGAACCACTTCTGATGCTTCTATCTTGTAAACCGCGACCGTGAGTTCATGGTCCAGCCATTGCGGAAGAAAGAGATATTCCGCCTTGGGATCCGCGCTCAGAAGCGGACGCGCCACGTGCACCTTGCTGATGGGCACACTCAGTTGATTTTGTTTCGTGAAGGGACTGGTTTTGCTCAGGCGCTGAATTTCGATGCTGGCGTTGGTCCAGAGCAGGGTGTCGCCCTTCACATAACTCAGAAGGTTGGTGACATTGCCTTCCTGAAAGGCCCAGCTTTCAATGGGTGCCTTGTCGCCGAGGTCGATGGAATGCTGGTCCTTGCCCTCGCGCCACCGCACGGTCAGAAAACTCGGTTCCTTGACCTTGTCGGAGGTGCCGCGATCGAGCCAGATGATTTGGGTGTTGCCCTGGGCGTCGGCAAAGAGCTGAGCCTGGCCGATCACCTGGGTGGCCGGTTCCGCCCGGGGTTTTGCGCCGGCTTTGCCATCAAGGTGCACTTCGAGCTGAAGATAAGGCTGGTCGTCGAGGGATTCATCATCCTTGCCTTCACGCACGAGACTGCGCAGGCGGCCGCCCGCAATCTGCCAATCGGTAAGTTCCCAGGGCGCCTGGCTGTCGATCGGAAACTGCTGCAACACGGCGTTATTTTGCAGATCACGCAATTGAATGGTCGGCTTGCCGCGATCGGTGGTTTTCAAAGCAAAGACCGCCTTTTGCTGCCAGATGCCGGCGCCGAGCAGGACGCTGTTCTGGGAAACAGGCAGGGGCACCAGCGTTTCCTCATCCATGCTGGATATGCTGCGGAAGGGCAGATGATACATGGTTTTCACACCGCGGCGGGTGGTGACTTCCAGAATCAAGGACGGCCCGAGTTCGGGCACAATATGCACGCGATCGATGCGCAGATCATCCTTGCGAAGGGGCACCTCCGCGCACGAGACGGATTTGGCATCCTGCAGGGCACCCCAATCGGACCTGAGTTGGCCCGTTCCCCAGCTGCAGGCGGTCAACAGATAGAAAGGCGCCACGAAAATGGCCAGGTTTCTCATCATAAATGCCTACCAGTCCCTCAAGATTTTCATCAATTGGTCGATGCGTGTTTTGTAAGATTCGGAATGAGTGCAACGAGTATTGTATGCGATTTTTGCTTTATCCCAAAATACTTTTCTCCCTGGGAATTCTGCCCTGGTTGAGTGCATGTCAGACTGTGGTTCACCTCGAAGGCGTGACACCAGTCAAGCTTCCCTATCTGAAAAATTCAGCCAATGAATGCTATTATCTCGATGAGTTCATGCCGGTGCCTGACAATCTCGTCACTGGTCTTTCAGGCGCCCTGAAGCTGCGCTACTACTCTTTCAAGTTTGCCAATTACAAGGATTGGAACGAACGGGAAATTGTGCTTTCATTTTATTCGCGCGACGATAAATGCTGGTCACTCTTCGAGGAATTCTACGTTGTGAAGTGAATGACCAAAGGCTCTGCCCTCGTACCTTGCTGTTATTCAAGCTACAATATTGTTGTCGAACTGCAACTTGAGGAGCCCTCCGGTGCCATTCAAGCCACGCGTCATTGCTTTGGTTGTCCTCGCACTTGCCCCTGCGGCTTGTCAGTCTGTGACGTTGTTTGAGATACCAAGGGTCGCCACGCCGGTCGCGCCTTCGCCGGCGCCTGTGCCTCTCGCTCCGGCCCCTTCCCCGCTGCTGGATCAGGCCAATCAGTATGCGCGCGATGGGCTTTATCGCGAGGCCGTTGCCGCCTTTCGCAAGCATCTGTCCGACCGACCGAAAGATGCCGCGGCGCACCGTACGCTCGGCATTGTTTATGTGAAGACCGGAGCTTATAAACTGGCGATTCACCATTTGCAGGAGGCCCTGCCGGCTTATCCGGACAATGCGGAGCTGAACTATTATCTTGGCGAGGCTTATCGCACCCAGACCCGGTACGCGGATGCGATTTTTCATTATAAGAAAGCTTTGCAGGCGGAACCGAAGAATCTGAATGCCTTGAAGGCCCTCTCCTGGAGCTATTATTCGATTCGCTATTATGCGGAGGCCTTGAAAACGGCCAAAACTCTGAAAAAGCTGGATCCCAATGATTTTCAGATTTCGATCATCAATGCGCGCATCCTGAACAAGATCGGGATGAATGACAAGGCGCTGGCCATTCTCAATAAAACCGAAGCGCTGTCCAGTCCGCAGGAGCTGGCCTATCTGAACAGCGTGAAGGGCGACATCCTGCTCGACGAAGGCCATCACGTGGAAGCCGAGCAGGCCTATCGTCGCGCCCTGCAGGATCAGCCTTTGCTTCCCGGCGCGCTGACCGGTCTGGCCAGAAAATTCATCAAGGATCAGCAGAACATCGATATGGCGGTGACCTATCTCGAACGCGCGCTGCGCATTCGGCCCAATCTGATGGAAGCCTACTTTTTGCTGGGTCAGGCGCTCGAGAAGAAGGATCCGAAGAAATCCCTCGAAAATTATCGCATGTTTGCCAAGGAAGCGGCGATGGATCCTGAGTTTCAGCAGGAACTGGCGTTTGCCCGGGAAAAAATCGCGGCCATTGATGGCCGGGATGACAACGCGATTCACGCCAATAACAGAGTCGACGATTTGGAAGACGAGCTCTAGTGATCCGTCACACGAGCTTCATCTCCTCCTTCTGGTAACTCAGAAGACTGCGCCGGGCATCAAACAGATTCTTATACGAATCATAGCGAACCTTGAGTCGATCGGATTCACGGCGGGCTTCGACAAGCTTGTCGAGGAAGTCGAGATATTCAGGATCGGTTTCCGTGAGGCGCTTCAGACGGGCTTCACTCACCTTTCCATCATCGAGTCGCAAGGCGACCCTGGCACGGATGGTTGGTTTCATCAGCTCATAGTGCTCGGCCGTTTTTTTGGCTTCCACATAAGCCAATCCGACTTTGTTAGCAATATGAACAATTTCCTCCAAACCCAGTTTATCCCAGGATTTTCCATCCTGATTCTGTGAATTGGCTTTATCCCCGGATTTCATACCTTTTTTTACCTTTGCAGCCCAGACCTTGAGCAGGCCTCAGGAAATGTAACTGGAACTTTTGACTTCGTCAAATATGCCCTTAAGGAAATCTCAAATTATCCGATATGTCAGAAAGGGTGGCTAATTCCAGGCGTAATATGTCATGATGGAAGAGGTAGGAAAAGGAATATCCTATGAACACCGTCGAAATACTCAGCCCCCAGGATTTCTTTCGCGATCAGGTCACGAATGCGGCCCAGTCGCTTAAGCTCCAACTGAATGATGACATCGAATTCTACCTCGTCAACCTCCTCTGCGAATTTATCAACCCAGCCCAATTGAATATCGATGATGATATGGCTGTGTTGGATACGCCCTTGGCGTTCATGCTGAAGAAGGCCGTGGAATCATCTCCCGATATTCAGATCAAAGTCTACAAGCGTTTGGGTGATACCAGCCTTTATTTTGCCGGCTACTTCCAGGATTTCTTCAATCGCAAGACCTTTGATGTGGGCTACTACATCAATATGGGTGCCGCCGCGTACAACCAGACATCCACCCTGATGCGTACGCACAAAAACGATAGCCACTTTTCCAAAGTATACCTGAGCATGGCCCAGGATTTCCGCTCGCTCGTGAACCTGATGGCGGAAGTTTCCGAATCCACGCCACTGGCGCGCAAGCGGGATCTCCTGACGACCTACACGCGCTGGCAGCATACGCAGTCGAGCAAACTCCGCCGCATCCTGGAAGAGGAAGGCATCACCCCGATTCCCCTTTTGAATAAAGATCCGCAATGAACCGCGTGGCGTTTCCGGACATGATTCAGCACATCGAGGATGAGCTGGCTACAGCCTATGGCTTTTCCATCGCCGTATCCGCCGCTGACTGCCTGACGCAATCCGCGGAGGCCGCCGCGGTCGCTGCGGATAATCGGGCTGCCCTGATCCTGCGCACAAGCCCCGCGCAGGAGGAACTCGAACTCGGCCTTTATTTTCGCCCGGAATTGATCGCGGCTTTCGAGCAGGACAATCCCCTGGCGAGGCTCGACAGCCGGAATCTCGATGCCTTCTGTGTGGCTGTGGAAGAGGTCAGCCACTTCCATTTGGTGGTCAACCGCGTGCAGGCCAGCCAGGGTGTCAGCCTGCTTGAACTCGAATGGCAAGGCGAAGTCGACAAGCTTCTCATGGCCGGCCGCATTCTGGAAAAGCAGACCGGCGATCCTCACCTGCCCCAGCTCACCCGCATGATCTTTGATCACTCGTACTGCTATACCGCGCAGCAGGACCTTTACGAAGAGGCCCACCGTCTCGCGGCCCGCTACTGTTACAAGCTTCTGCCCCAGCTCCAGGACGTTCCCAGCCGCAAACGCGCCGAAAAACTGCGCGCCGCCTGTCGGCATACCTATGAACTCCTTTGGGCCGAAAAACTGCGCGCGATCGATAGCCTTTAAGCCAGAAACTCATTCCGACTCAGAAGACTGTAGACGAGACCGCCGACACCCACGAGCGCGATCAAGGTGATGATCTTTCTCTTGTTCATCGCCTGCAGCGTGGGACCAGCCTTCTGCACGGCCAGATCCCCAACCTTTCTTCCTGCCATGCCAGCGACTCTTTTCAGGGCGGCATCGGCTGCTTTTTGTGACAAACTGAGTTTGGCAACGGCATTCATATCCACTCCATTTTCAGCTGTTCCATGAACGGAAAATTTCCAGGGGAAGGGCTGCAAATGTGGTGCCATGAAAATTTCACGAGCTGCAGGACAGGGCCGAACACCCGGCGCGATTTTCCGCCCATTCCGGCCGTCTGGCGGCGAAGGTTTCATGTTCAGGCTGCTCATCATAAGGCCTTTGCATCACCTGCATGAGACGCTCGATCAGGCTGTGATCGCCCTGCTCGGCGGCATCAATCGCCTGCTGACTCAGGTAATTGCGCAGAATGAATTTGGGATTGACCTGATTCATGCGGCGGCGCCGTTCCTCGGGATCCAGGCCCTCCGAGCGCGAGCGTGCCGCATACCGTTCCAGCCAGGCGGCGAGCCTTTGTGCATGCAAAGGCGTGCGCGTGGGGGAATAGAAGGCCGGTTCCAGAATTCCCAGACGTTCGCTTGCGGCTGCGTCCCCTTCAGCCAGGGGAATATCCGCAAGCTTTCGATAGAAAATGGTCATATCCGTGGGCTCAAGCTTCAGAATCTCGTCCAGCTCCTGGATGAGTTCTGCATCCGCCCGATCCGGGGCCTCAGCCAGGCCGAGTTTTGCGGCCTTCATGCGGCCGTAGCTTTCCGAAAAGTGTGCATGAAATTCGTTCATGCCCGCTTCAATCGTCTGAGGATCCGTAAAGAGGGGTTGAAGGGCCTGACCGAGCTGCGCAAGATTCCAGATGGCAACGGCCGGCTGATGTCCAAAGCGGTAGCGCCGTCGGTGAGCATCCGTGGTATTGGGCGTCCAGTCCGGGTCATAGACATCCAGCCAACCATAGGGACCGTAATCAATCGTCAGCCCCAGGATGGACATGTTATCGGTGTTCATAACCCCATGCACAAAGCCCACCCGCTGCCAATGCGTGATCATAAGCGCCGTGCGGCGGCAGATTTCCTTGAACCAGTCTCCATAAACCGTAGGCGACCAGAGATTAAAATCGGGATAGTGCTGCGCGATCACATAATCCGCCAGCTGGTGAAGTTCCTTGAGCTCCCCGTTCACGGTCAGGATCTGAAAATTGCCAAAGCGGACAAACGTGGGGGCCACGCGCGTGACGAGCGCGCAGGTTTCCAGCTGGGGATGACCATCGTAGAACATATCACGGACGACCTGATCATCAGCGCGAATCAAACTGAGCGCGCGGGTCGTCGGAACCCCAAGATGATGCATGGCCTCGCTGCATAGAAATTCCCTGATGGAGGAACGCAACACCGCACGTCCATCCGCATTCCGTGAATAGGGTGTGGGGCCGGCCCCCTTGAGCTGCAGTTCCCAGCGCTGTCCCTCCCGATTCACAATCTCGCCCAATGTGATCGCACGTCCATCGCCCAGCTGCCCAGCCCAATGACCGAACTGATGACCACCATATCGGGCCGCGTAAGGCCGCATGCCCGGCACAAGGCGATTGCCAGCCAGGATTTCCACAGTGGAATCCTGATCACCTTTGGGTCGCGCCAGGCCGAGTATCGCGCCCACCGCGTCGGACCACGCGATCAGCCTCGGTTGTCTGACCGGTGTGGGTTTGACAAAGGAAAAGCAGGCATTCGGCACGGGGCGGACCCCATTCTCTTCCCGCGGATCAGCCGGTAGCGTACGCACAAAGCTGTCATCAAAATTCACGTCACTCAGCGCGACCAGGGAATTTTCAGAAGCGGATTGCATAGGAATTCCTGCCTCAAGAGTTTTTAAGGGCGGATGACGCCTGTTCCATGGCCTTTATAGGGGAATTTCCATTCACTGGCGATGGCGCAAAGAGGCAGGATGAGTTGGGGGCGAAAAAAAAGGGCCCCGGAGGGCCCTTCGCTTGAATCTTAGGATCGCTTGTCCATCGGAACATAGGAACGAACCGTGGAGCCGGTATAGATCTGGCGTGGACGGCCGATCTTGGTCGCAGGGGATTCGTTCATTTCCTTCCACTGGGCCAGCCAGCCGGGCAAACGGCCGAGGGCAAACATCACGGTGAACATGTTGGTTGGAATGTTCAGCGCCTTGTAGATGATACCCGAATAGAAGTCGACGTTGGGATAGAGCTTTCTTTCCACGAAATAAGGATCCTTGAGAGCCTCTTCCTCGAGACCTTTGGCGATGTCGAGCAAAGGATCCTGGATCTTCAATTTGGTCAGAATCGCGTCACAGGCCTGCTTGATGATTTTCGCGCGTGGATCAAAGTTCTTGTACACGCGGTGGCCGAAGCCCATCAGGCGGAAGTTGTCATTTTTATCTTTGGCTTTCAGAATGAATTTCTTATAGCCGCCGCCATCCGCCTGGATTTCCTGCAGCATCTCGATCACAGCCTGGTTGGCTCCGCCGTGCAGAGGTCCCCAGAGAGCGTTGACACCCGACGAGATCGCCGCGTAGACGTTGGCCTGCGAAGACCCGACAAGGCGCACGGTCGAGGTCGAGCAGTTCTGCTCGTGATCGGCATGCAAGATCAGAAGGATATTCAAGGCCTTGGCGACTTCCGGATCGGGATTCGAACCGTACATCTGGGCCAGGAAGTCGGTGCAGTATTCATTGCTGGCTTTCGCATCGATCAGGGACTGGCCCTGGCTGGCGCGATAGTTGTAAGCCGCAAAGTTTTTCACCTGAGCCATGGTCTGCGCGATCACGTTATCCACCTGATCGGGCTTCAGCTCAGGGTCCAAATATTCAGGATAGTAAGCCGACATCGCTGACAACACGGAAGCCAGGACCCCCATGGGGTGCGCGGACTTGGGGAAATGCTGAATCAATTGCTTGAGTTCAGGCTTGGTGGCCGTAAAGGTGTTCAGTTTTTCTTTGAACCACTTGAGGCGTTCGACATTGGGGAGTTCACCGTAAACCAGAAGATAGGCAACTTCCACAAAAGTTGACTTTTCCGCCAACTCTTCGATGGGATAGCCACGATAACGCAGAATCCCGTTTTCACCGTCCAGGAAGGTAATGGCAGATGTGCAGGAAGCCGTGTTCATGAAGCCGTGGTCGAGGGTGACCAGTCCGGATTCCTGACGAAGCTTGTTGATGTCCAGCGCTAATTCGCCTTCCGTGCCTTCCAGAACGGGGAGTTCGAGAGTCTTACCGTCGTAGTGGAGTTCCGCCTTGTTCTTGGTCATAGGTAAATTTCTCGCTACTGTCATGTATTCTCTCCGATCGAATTCGCAAATGGCCTGAGTAACTTCCAGCATCTGGGTTATCGGCAGCGGAGGAATAGAATTAAATGTTTATCAACACCGCAGTTTTTTACTTTTCTGTCTGCATGGCTGGTCGTCTTGTCCGCTCGGAGGGGCTTGCCGCGGCAGAGCTTCTCGGGGCAGTATGCGGATCCAGTCCAAAATTCAGTCAGCGGTTTATATACCGCAGCGTCGATTGCCTTTAAAGACCTAAGGGAACCTCCTGACGAGCCCGTCTCAGCCAAGCTGCGCTGTCAACAAACCCGCCTTGAAGCAGTTCAGTCTCCAGTTCCTGGAGCCTCATCGCCGAACCCGGCTCCGCTTTGATAAACGTCAGATCGAGCCGTGCCGTCGGAAAATCTCGAAGCAGCAGACTCAGCTTCAAGCGGTGCATGCGAAACTGTGTGTTTTGCGGTTCGAGGGCCACCAACCGGTTGAGGTAAATGTAACGAACTTCGACGTGGTCAGCACTCTGGATTGCACCTTGCAGCTGGTATAGCACATACCATCGAGAAGTGCCAAGCCAGGCTCCACCACCCAAAACGAGAAGGAGCAGGACCGTAGCCATTCGAGCCTGCTTCCGACGCAGAGGCAACAAACGGTTCGGGACATAACGCAACCAAATATAGGCAAAAATAACCCCGAAGGCCAGACCGCCCAAATGCGCGGAGTTGTCGATCTGCGGTATGAGAAAGCCGAGTATGATATTCGCGATAGCCATAACCGTATAGGCACCGGCGCGTGGCCGGCGTCCCGTCAGGGATTCAATGCGCGACTGCACCACGCGTTCCAGGTAGAGCCCAAAGCCCAGGAGTCCAAACAAAGCCCCTGAGGCTCCCACACTGACCGAAGGCCCGGCCAGCACACTCGCAATATTGCCGGCCATGCCGGACGCGAGGTACAGGATCAGAAACGACTTGCGGCCGAGCAAAAACTCGAACTGATAGGAAACGACGTAAAGCCCGTAGGTGTTGAACGCGTAGTGAATCAGACCGCCGTGTATAAACAGCGGCGTCAGGAGCCGCCAGTATTCACCCAAAGCCAGAAGGGTATTGTCCTTGGCCCCCAACTGGAGGAGAACCTCGGTATTGCTGCTGAGGAGAGCCATTTGGAAGTTCGACCAGGCGAGGCCGGACAGGTAGAAGGTCACGAGGAACATGATCGTGTTGATCACGATGATGCGGCCGGTCCAGGTTCCCAATAAAAGGGCAGCCCCTCGCGGTTGCTGCACAAGAGGTATCAGGGGAGCCCGGCTCTGCTCATCATCATCCGGTCGGTCGTGCACGGCGCCTGCTTATAAGATGGTGTAATCAGCCTGAGGCGCATGCATATCAAGCCAGCGCGCCCCGCGGAAATCCCGGGTGGGATGGTCGCTGGAAAGAAGCCAGATAGGCGCTGTTCCATGCTCACTGGGGAGAAAGAGCAGCACCTGCGTAACTTCAAGCTCCGAGCTCGTATCCCGCAAGACTTCAGCCGAAAGCCGCAGCACCTGTCCCTCCTGCATGGCAAGATGAACGTGATCACTGCGCAAAACCAGTTTGTCATGTTTACCTGTTTTGGTTTCACTTTCAAATTTTATTCTGAAGTCCTTGTTACCGAGCTTCTCGATGCGCGTGATTTTGAAGAGTCCTCCGATTCTTTGCACCTGGGCCAAAGGATCGGCAAACGCTTGACCACCAGGCAAAAGGAAGAGCAGCAGGGATAAAATCGGGAAAAACCGAAACCACTGATGCCTCATCATAAGCCCTTTCTCTGTTGTAAACATTCAGGCTTCCTCTGCGCATTTTAGCAGGCTGCCGTCCAGAATCCATGCAGAAAGATTTTTGATTTCGTCGTGAAGCGAACGATCCGTGTCCATCGCCGGGGCCTGAGCCCGTACGCTATCATAAATCCTTTTCAGCCGTGGATTTGGCTGCAGGGGCGCCAGCAGATCAATGCCCTGACACGCGGCCAGGAGTTCGATGGACAGAATATTGGCAATATTCTTCAGAATCCGACGGGCCTTGAGAGCCGCGATCGGCCCCATGCTCACGTGATCCTCCTTGTCCGCCGAGGTCGGGATGCTATCCACCGAGGCCGGATGGGCCAGCACCTTGTTCTCGGACACCAGAGCCGCCGCGACCACATGTGGAATCATATAACCGCTGTTGAGTCCACTTTCGCGGGTCAGGAACGCCGGCAAACCGCTGAGGTTCGGGTTGGTGAGCTTTTCCGTCCGACGTTCGGAGATGCTGCCGATTTCCGCCATTGCAATGCCGAGAAAGTCCATGGCCAGCGCCATGGGCTGACCGTGGAAATTGCCGCCGCTCAGGATTTCACCGTTTTCAAAGCAGAGCGGATTGTCGGTCACGCTATTGAGTTCGGTGTTGATCTGTTTTTCGACAAAACCGAGCGTATCGTAGGTGGCGCCGTGCACCTGAGGCACGCAGCGGAAGCTGTAAGGATCCTGCACCCGGGAACAGTCCGCATGACTTTCGACGATGGGATCGTGCTCCTGGAACATGGCGCGAATACGTTCCGCGCTCTGCTTTTGACCGCTGTGCGGACGAATTTCATGAATGCGCGGATCAAAGGCTTTCAGGGTACCGCGCAGGGCATCCAGACTCAAGGCGGCGATGATGTCCGCGGACTGGGTGAGCACCTTCGCTTCCTCGACCGCAATCGAGGCTTCCACGGCCATGAACTGGGTGCCGTTGATAAGCGAGAGCCCTTCCTTCGGACCGAGCCTGACCGGCTTCACGCCCGCCTTTTCCAGCGCGGCGGCGGCCGGCATGACTTCACCCTGATAAAGGACCCGGCCTTCACCGATCAAGCCCAAGGCCAGGTGAGCCAGCGGCGCGAGGTCACCCGAGGCGCCGACGCTGCCCTGCGACGGAATCATGGGCAGGATATCGTGTTTCAAAAATTCGAGTATCGTGTCCAGACAGGCTTCCGAAACACCGGAATAACCGAGACTGAAGGTATGCGCACGCAGCAGCAGAAGGCCGCGCACCACAGCCGGCTCAACATAATCACCGACCCCACAGGCATGCGAGCGCACGAGGTTATCCTGCAGCTGATTGAGTTTGCTCGACTCAATCCGGACATCAGAAAGATAACCAAAGCCGGTGTTGATGCCATAATAGGTTTTGCCGGAATCCAGAGCGGTCTGAACCAGCTGGCGGTAGCGTTTTACGCGTTCACGGCTGGCTGCGGGCAAAACATACTCAGGTTTGCCCTGGACCACCTGCTGATAAAGCAAAGCCGTGGTCAATCGATCCTGACCCAATTGAAAACTCATGCTTCGCCTCGCAGAATCTGGAGAGCCTGCTTGCGATCAGGAGCGCCATAGAAAAAGGTTCCCGCCACCAGGAAATTGGCGCCGGCGTCGACGACACTGTCGACGGTTTCCGCATTGATGCCGCCATCGACTTGAATATAAACCTCATCCACACGGCGGCGCTGCTCGAGCATTTTCTTCACCGCACGGATGCGTTCAAGACTTTCCGGAATGAAACTCTGCCCGCCAAAGCCGGGGTTCACCGACATGACGTTGATCAGATCCACGTAAGGAACCAAAGGTTCAACCAGTGACAGCGATGTCCCTGGATTCACCGCGATCCCAGCCTTGGCCCCCTTCGCATGAATCGTCTGAATCAGACGATGGGCATGCACAGCGGCCTCGACGTGAAAGACGAGGATATCAGCCCCGGCTTCCACATAATCCAAGGCCACGGCATCCGGATTGGACACCATGATGTGAACATCCAAAGGAATCCTGCAGTGTTTTTTCAGAGCCCGAACAAAGGGGAGACCGTAGGTGAGGTTGGGCACGAAATGGCCATCCATCACATCCACGTGATGCATATCCGCTCCGGCGGCTTCCGCCAGAGCCAGATCGTCACCAAAGCGCAAGGGGTCCGCGGCCAGGAGCGACGGCGCGACCAGAATGCGTTTATTCGACATCTTCGGCCCCCGCCAGCACACGGTGACGTTTGGCCACTTTTTTCTTCACGAGCGAGCTCTTCAGCCGGCTCATGCGATTGATAAAGACGATGCCATCGATATGATCGATTTCATGCTGCAGACAGACGGCGAAGAGGCCCGTGGCATGCACGTCGAAGGTCTCACCCTTCTCATTCTGGGCCGTGACCCAGACCTCTGCAGCCCGGTCGACAAACTCATATATTTCGGGAAAGCTGAGACAGCCTTCCTGCCAGCGAATCCTGCCCTCACGCTTTGTGATCACGGGGTTCACAAAAGTGTAACGGACGTCATGCCAGTGTTCTTTCTTTTCTTCCTGCTCACTGTAGCGGCTGCCCGACCAGGGGATGTAAATGGTCAAAACCCGTTTGGCAACGCCGACCTGATTTGCAGCCAAACCGATACCGCCGGCATGGTCCATGGTTTCATGCATATCCTGCACAAACTGTTGAAACTCGGCGTTGAACTCTGTGACATCGGTGGACTTTGTCTCCAGCACTTTGGCTGGCCACTCGATAACCTTTAACGTGGTCATGGTATCCGAACTCCTGCTTTGCCGATCGCTCGACTCGACGAACCTCAATTTTGCGAGGATTAAGATTTAACCTTGGTGCGCCTTAGTTAGGCTGCACGCATACAAATAGCAATAAGAAAGCAGGGAGGTCCAGAAACTTTGAGCGGCAAAACGTCCAGGGCTGTCCGGGCGGGCCTTCGCGGGGTTTTCCCTAGAAACGACGCTCTTTTTCGGCTTCGGCATCGCTCAAAGCATGGCGGGCCATGGCCTTGGCCTTATACCACGTCGTTTCTACTTGCCCACCGATAGCAGCGACAAGTCCAGAGGGAACGAAGGTTTCAGTCGCGTAGATAAAGAGCATTTGACCCTTGATGGGCACCGAGAGGATCAGGACCCAGATAGCTCCAACACCAAGGAATCGCAGAACTTTTGTGCCAAAATCCTTCATAAAAACAACCTCGCGTTGGATCGCTGTTTTGCGAACCAACGCGAGAGATGAAAAGACAGCGAAGATCGGGTCGGCGGCCTTTAGCTGGCCAGTGACTTGCTTTCCCGCCGGGTGCTCAGCTTTTCGACCTTGGCGTCAGTGACGCAGACTTCAGCGAACATGATTTGGAATACCTCATTATATTCCTTCACGAAGTGAGCCTTCAAGCTGCGCCGGATAGATTGTGGCAACTCCTGGAAAACAGCCTTGTTCTTCTCAGGGATGATAACCTCGGTCATTCCCTCACGGGTGGCCGCCAGCATCTTCTCCTTGAGCCCGCCGATGGGCAGCACTTTGCCATGAATCGTAATTTCGCCGGTCATGGCCACGCGCTGCTTGGGCGGCGTTTTCAAAAGAGCCGAGATGATCGAGGTGGCCATGGCAATCCCTGCCGAGGGGCCGTCTTTGGGAACCGCACCCGCAGGCACGTGGATATGCAACTCGTTCTTTTCGATCGTATCGGGTTCGATGCCGTACTCAGCGAAGCGGGAGCGGATGAAGCTCAAAGCCGCCTGGGCTGATTCCTTCATCACATCGCCGAGCTGACCCGTCAGCACCAGAGCATGCTTGCCGGTGAAAATCAGGCTCGATTCGATCGCCATCACTTCACCACCGTACTGGGTGTAGGCAAGCCCAAGCGAGACGCCGATATGCGGTTCCTTGTGGTAGAAGTTGTCATCAAAGCGCTGAGCGCCAAGATGTTTTTGCACCAGGGTCGGGGTGAGGCGGATGCCTTCCCGCATCATGGCTCCATTGTCATCAGCTTCCGCATACTGACGGGCGATCTTGCGACAGACCGAGGCAATCTTCTTTTCCAGACCACGCAGACCGCTTTCACGGGTGTAGCCGTTGATGATGGTCGTCACGCAGTTTTTGGTGAAGAGAATGTTGGCCTGATCCAGACCGGCTTCCTTCAGCTGCTTCGGAATCAGATACTGGTTGGCGATCGCCAGCTTTTCCTCTTCCGAGTAACCGGACACTTCAATCACTTCGAGACGGTCGCGCAGTGGCGCCGGGATCGTATCGAGGTTGTTGGCGTTGGCAATGAACATCACATCCGACAGATCGAAAGGGATGCCGAGATAGTGATCAACGAAGCTCCTGTTTTGCTCCGGATCGAGCACCTCGAGCAGAGCGGACGAAGGATCGCCGCGATGATCGGAGGCCATCTTATCGATCTCATCGAGCATCAGGACGGGATTGCTGCTGCCACAGTTTTTCATCGCTGTAATGATACGACCGGGGAAGGCACCGACATAGGTTTTGCGGTGACCGCGGATGTCGGCCTCGTCGCGCACGCCACCGAGGGCGATACGGGCGAACTCACGACCCAGGGATTTGGCGATCGATTTCCCCAAACTGGTTTTGCCGACGCCGGGAGGGCCTACAAAACAGATGATGGGGCTCTTCGCTTCGGGATTCAGCTTTTTAACGGCCAGGTATTCGATGATCCGGTCTTTCACCTGGTCGAGACCGAAGTGATCCGCATCGAGGATGAGCTTCGACTTGTGCAGGTCGAGCGCATCAGGCGTTTTCTTGCCCCAGGGCAGAGCCAGGATGGTTTCAATATGCGTGCGGGTGAGGGCCGCTTCGCTGGTGTCCTGATGCATGCGCTCCAGGCGTTTCAGCTGACGGGCGATTTCCTCTTTGGCATCCTTGTTCAAGGGAAGTTCTTCCATCCGCTGCCAATACTGATCGATTTCGTCCTTGCCATCCGAATCACCGAGTTCGGATTTGATCACGCGCATCTGCTCGCGCAGGTAGTGCTCGCGCTGCATGCGACCGATTTCATCCTTGGCATTGGACTGAATTCGGACCTGCATCTGATACACTTCGATCTCGCGTGACAGGCAATTGTAAACACGCTTCAACCGATCCAGAGGATGCGCGACGGCCAGGATGGTTTGCGCTTCGTTCACCTTCAGGCCAAGGTTGGAGGCCACAAGGTCCGCGAGGCGGCCTGGTTCATTCACATCTTCAAGGATCATCAGGATATCAGGTGACAGGATCTTGCCGAGGGTGACCACTTTCTCGAGGCTTTCGCGGACGGCGCGGATGAGGGCTTCAACTTCGCTGGTGGTATTGGCAATTCGTGGTTCCTGAACATTCTGGACGATGACTTTGGGATAAGGATCGGTTTGGAGGAGCTCGCTGACCATCGCCTTATGAAGTCCCTGCACCAGGACCTTCATACGACCGTCCGGAAGTTTCCGGGTTCGCATGATGGAACAGACAGTGCCGATATCGTAGACATCGAACGGTGGTTCCAGATGCGCTTCGAGTCCTTCGCCTTCGTGTCCCATGACCTTGAAAGCTGAAAGGAAGATCTTCCTCTGTTTGGCTAAGGCACTTTCCACTGCATTGACGCACAGGTCCTCATTAATGAAGACCGGGACAATCATGTTGGGAAATACCACGATATCCTTCAGAGGCAGCAGTGGCATCTCACTGTTGACAACTGCAAGCTTACCTTGATTCGTCTCCGACATGCTTCACTCCCGCTAGATGAGGACTTTACTTCTCTGACCCTGTATTTTTGTTCGGCTCTCGCCGCGAAAACATGAGTTCTGCGGTTTTTTCCAGCGTTTTCTGGATTTGGTTCGACCACGAGGTCTAGTCTTTAACCTTAATGATAATCCACAAATCGCCGGCCTGATCGTCGACAATGTCACCGAGTCCCTTCAGCTTGATGGCTTTGTGACAGTCGGTATCAGGCCCTAAAACCAGTTCTCGTTCGATCTTTTCGCGTTTTTCCTGGTGGCCGTGCGCGGAGTGTGTGCGGATGGTGCGCGAGAATTTGACCACGGTGCGAAATGTTGCGGAAAGTTGGGTCCGCGTGACAAAGATCGGAATCTCCAGGTCCAGCTTCTTGTGCTTTTGGCACCAGTTTTCGAAGCTCATCTCTTCGTAGTGAACACTTGAACAAAATTCCTGGAGCGCCTGCTCATCAGCATTCTGTTCAGGAGTTGCAGGAGGACCGGAGTAAGGTTTTTCGTCTCGCTTGCGCGTCACACCTCAGGTCCTCCCTGCTCTTATCAGCCTGGTCCGGATTTGGGAACCAGCACGCTGACCATGCTGGGACGGATCAGTCGGCCGTTCAGCGTATAGCCTCTTTGGAACTCATCCTTGACTGTTTCCTGTTCCACTTCCCCTTCGATTCTTTGAATCGCCTGGTGAAAGTTGGGATCAAAGGCTTTGCCAGCTGCTTCCACAGCCTTGAGCCCGTTGACTTCGAGCACATGAGTCAACTGTTTATGAACCATGCGGATGCCTTCGACAATCGCATTGTCGGCATCAGTGCCAACAACTACCGTCGCTTTTTCAAAACTGTCGAGAACCGGCAAAAGGTCCTGCAAAAGTTTTTCTGTTGCAAATTTCAGCAGGTCCTGGCGATCGCGCTCGTGGCGCCGGCGCATGTTGTCCAACTCGGCCAGCGTTCGCAGATATTTATCCTTGGCATCCTGAACCTCTTCTTCGAGGTGACGGATTTTCTCATCCTGCAATTCCGCTCCCTCGTCAGTTCCGGTAGCTGTGGCACCTGCTTGTGCAGCTCCATCACCTTCGGCCTGATCCTTGATATGGCTGGATTCAGTATTTTTGTTGTTTTCAGTCTGTATATCAACGTTCATATAAGGCTTATTGACTCCCTGCTTGCATTGACACGACATGATTTTTTACAACGCAAGCACCTTTACTGCAAGACCTTGTAGTCTTCTGAGGATTTTCAGACCTTTGCGGGCCCTTAGTTGGCGGAGGCAGGTATGATCTGACGCCTTAATCTCATTTTAATGTGACCCACCTGGTGTTGAAAAGTAGGCAAGGGTTGCCGGGCGCCTTGTCCATTGCGATATCCAGCGATGGGCGTTGACAGGGCCGGAGCGCATGCGTTAAATCTTTCTCACCCAAAATCGCAGTGTTTCTCGGGCCATGACCGAGATCTTTGCGGATCGTTTCAGCATTCGAATTCTGAGTTGCCCATGGAAAATCCTATTGACCAGCTGCCCCCGGATCCTGAACCTACGTCATCCGCATCCGATCGAAGCCTTCCTTCGGAGACGACCAAACGCTTATCTGCGTTGTCTCGCCGAGGAATCCACATCGATGATGCAGACCTCATCACCAGACTTGATCAGTATTCGATCGAGGATGTTGTTGAACTGAAAATCTCTCGATTCTTCGATCAAATTGGAACGTTCTACCCAGATGATGTCTATGATTTGATCATGTCCAAAGTGGAAAAGCCCCTGCTTGTCCAGATTCTCCGCCGCGTGGGTGGAAATCAGGTCCAAGCTGCCAAGATTCTGGGCATCAATCGCAACACACTGCGAAAGAAGATCAAGCAATACGGTCTTTGAGATGATCAAAAGCCTTCCTTCTCTGGAAGGCTCTCCTCATCACCTCTCGTGGTCGCCGCGTGGCCTTCCTGCGTGAGAAAAAGCCAGCTTCAAGCCTGCTCAACCGTCGCCATCGCTGACTGAGCCTTCCTTGTGGAATGCTGCCGTCTCAATCTTTGTCGTCGCTTGCGGAGCCTTCCGTATGGAATGCCGCCGTCTCAACCGTCGCCATCGCTGACTGAGCCTTCCTTTTGGAATGCCGTCGTCTCAACCCTCGTAATCGCTTACGGAGCCTTCCTGGAATAAGTTCTGGAACGAAACATAATTCGGCTGATAGGCGAGTTTGATCGTTTTTGTTGCACCGTGCCGGTTTTTGGCGATCAATATTTCAGCAATGCCGGTGAGTTCGGAAGCTGGGTTATAATACTCGTCCCGGTAGATAAACATGATCATATCCGCATCCTGTTCCATCGAACCGGATTCGCGAAGGTCGGAAAGCTTCGGCCTTTTGTCCGGGCGCGAGTCCGGACCGCGGTTCAGCTGCGCCAGCGCCAGCACAGGCACCTTGAGTTCCTTGGCGAGGTTCTTCAGGCCCATGGAGATCTCCGAAATCTCCCGCTCCCGTGAGTCGGGACGATCGGCGCCCATTGTCATCAGCTGCAGGTAGTCGATCACAATCATGTCGAGACCATTTTCCTTGTGATAACGACGGCAGCGTGATCGCAATTCCATCAGGCTGATGCCTGGAGTTTCATCAATACCAAGATGGGTCTTGTGCTCATAAATGCGGCGGGCCCCTTCCATAAGGCGATCCTGCTCTTCATCGCTCAGATCCCCCTTGCGCAGACGCGAGGAGTCCACACGTGCCACCGATGAGAGCACACGGGCCATCAGCTGCTCTTTACTCATCTCAAGGGTGAAGATGGCCACTTTCTTGCCAGACAAGGCCGCGTTCGTCGCCAGATTCAAAACCAAGGCGGTTTTTCCCATCGCTGGGCGCGCGGCGAGGATCACAAGGTCACTCGGCTGCATTCCGCCGGTCAGCGTATCCAGATCGTTAAATCCGGTGGTGACTCCGGTAACAACGCCTTCGAGTTCGAGCTTTCTCTGAATCTCGTCAATCGTCGATTCCAGGACCTGATCGGCGGGAATGATACCCTTGCGATCGTATTCCGAAGAAATCTGCAGAAACTGCTTCTCGACACTCTCGATGAAGCTTTCGATATTGCCTTCGTAATTCTCAGCGCGATCCACCACGTCCTGGCAGACTTTAATCACGCTGCGACGATAGAACATGTTGCGCACGATCCGCGCATAATGCTCGAGGTTTTGCGCGACAGGGCAATTTTCTGTCAGATCAATCAAATAGGCTGGACCAAGATCCCGGACCTGGTTGTGACGAAGTCTTTCCGCAACGGTTACAATATCTGCGGACTCACCTGCTGCGGATAGCTGCAGAATGGCTTCGTAAATCTTTTGATGCGAATCGATGAAAAAATGCTTCGCTTCGAGCATACCCTCGATAAGGGTCAAGCTATCGGCATCGCTCAGAATCGCGCCGAGTACAGCTTTTTCTGCATCGATGGAATGAGGCAGAGATTGTCCTGACGCCATGGGGGAGTCTCAGTGAGGTCTGAATTCCATAGGTCTCGCGAGGGACCTATGGAATTATCATGGGTTATTGCGGAGCAACGACCCAAACTTTGAATTTCGCGACCACTTCAGGATGCACGCGAACTTCGGCGGCGTAAACACCAACTTTTTTAATTTCTTCAGTCAGCTTGATATCTTTTTTGCTGACTTTTACACCTTCCTGCGCCAGCAGCTCTTCCAGCTCAGCAGTGGTGACAGAACCGAAAATTTTCTCATCTTCACCAACTTGTTTGGTGACAGTGACAGAAATTTTTTCGATCAAACCAGCTTGCTTTTTGGCTTCGCCGAGGAGCAGGGCTTTCTTCTTTTCCAGAAGACGGATCTGGTGGTTCAGCGCAGCCTGGTTGCCTTCGTTGGCGACGACACCCAATCCACGAGGAATGAGGAAGTTACGGGCATAGCCGTTCTTCACTTTAACGAGATCACCGATACGACCAAGGTTTTCAACGTTTTGGCTTAGAATCAATCTCATGGATTACTTCTCCTCAGGCTGTCTTTGAGCAGCCGCGGCAGCCTTGGCGAGTTCGACTTTACGAGCAGCAATGTCCACTTCGTCGTCGATCTTCACAACCATGAAGCGCAGGACGTTTTCGTCGATGCGCAGAAGGCGTTCGCATTCCGCGATGTTCTCGGGAGTACTGGCGGCATCATAAAACACATAATGGCCGCGGAAATGCTTGCGGATGGGATAAGCCAAACGCTTGGCGCCCCAGTCGTTCCGCTGGATCAGCTCGCCGCCGCCGCGCTTCAGGATTTCTTCGTAACCCGCAAAAACTTTTTGTTTTTCAGTGTCGGGCAGATCAGCCTTGGCAACCAAGGTAAATTCGTATTCACGTAGCAAAACACTACCTCCCTTATGGATTGAGCAGCCAATCATTATGATCAGCAAGAGAGCTCTAACACTACTTTCTTATCAGCCGGGATTTCGGATCAGACCCTGCAGACGAATCAGAGCTTCGTCCACCATCTCTGTTTCCACCTGAATGAGTTCATCCACTGTGAAATTGCCGAGCACCCAGTTCGAAACATCACCAACGCCATGGGGTCGACCCACGCCGAGCTTCACACGGGCGAAGTTTTCCGCACCGCCTTCCGCCATGATGCTGCGAATTCCGTTATGACCGCCATGTCCACCGCCGGTGCGGGCTTTCACCTTGCCGAACGGAACATCGATGTCATCGTGCAGGACGATCACATCCTCGATGGCGATCTTATAAAAACGCATAGCCTGGGTTACCGAGCGGCCGCTGAGGTTCATGAAAGTCTGCGGCTTGAGCAGCAAACTATCGGTGCCACAGATCGGCACGCGTGCATAATCAGCATCAAATTTGCGACCCTGCCAGCTGCCGCCAGCGCGGGACAGAATTTGATCAAGGATCAAAAACCCAGCATTGTGCCGGGTTTTGTGGTACTTGTCGCCTGGATTACCCAGACCTACGATGAGCTTCAATATAAGCCCTCGGACTTAGGCGTACATCAGGTCCACATGCAAAGGGATGCGTTTCACAGGATCGATCTGAAGGTCGACCACTTTCACAACGCGGGTTTCGCCTTTGAATGTTAATTCAAATTGCTTGCCATTCTTGTACGCTTTTCCCAGCCACTTGGGGTCGAATTCAAGCATGATGCTTTGGCCTTTGTCGAGCAAAACACCAGGAATGCGACCGCTCTTGCGCAGTTTGCGGATATGGCTCTTTCCTGTGACTTCACGAGGGGAAGCCTCAATCTTTACGAGTTCTTCAGACATTTCATCATCTCCTAAAAGCAAGCACACATCCGCGCCCAATTCTCGGGTCGACTGCATCATTTTGGCTGCAAAAAGGTGCGCAGACCAAGCTTGAGCATAGGGTTATATAGGGAACGACTGAGACTGGCAAGTCCCTTGTCTCTCCCTTAAAGCGTGAAACCCGGTCAGCACCTTTGTTAAACGAAGAGGCTGCTGATCGAACCCGCTGTATGAATGCGGCGAATTGCCTTGGCTAGAAGTTCCGCCACGCTCAACTGGGTAATCTTGGGGCATTCCCGGGCGGCCGGTCGCAAAGGAATGGTATCCGTCACCACGAGTTCCTTCAGAACGGAGTTCGAAATCCGTTCAATGGCCGGACCACTCAGGACCGCGTGAGTGATGGCCGCACTGACCGATTTGGCTCCCTTGTCCATCAGGGCCTCGGCCGCCTTGCACGGCGACCCGCCGGTATCACAGATGTCATCGACGAGCAGGCAGTTTTTATCGCGCACATCCCCGATGACGTTCATCACGTCACTCTCATTGGGACGATCCCGACGCTTGTCGACGATGGCGAGGCCACAGTCATAATATTTCGCCATGGCCCGGGCGCGCTCGGTCCCGCCGGCATCCGGGGAAACGACAAGCAGATCCTCGCGGCCTTCAAAGTAGGGCCCGAAGATGGGTTTGGCGAAGAGGTGATCGACCGGGATATTGAAAAAGCCCTGGATGGCGGAAGTATGCAGTTCCATCACCAGCATGCGATCGATACCCGAAGCGGTGTAAAGATCAGCAATCAGCTTGGCGGTAATCGGTGTGCGGGGGGCGCTCTTGCGCTCCTGACGGGCATAACCAAAATAGGGGCAGACCATGGTGATCCGCTTGGCGGAAGCACGGCGGCAGGCATCGATCATGATCAAGGATTCTATAATATGTTCGTTGGCGGGGGCACAACCAGGCTGGATAATGAAGACATCGCGTCCGCGGACATTATCCTGAATCTCCACCCGGGTTTCGCCATCAGAGAAGCGATCGACCCGGGCATGACCCAGTTCGATATCGAGATGCTCAACAATCCTGTTTGCCAATTCCCTGTTTGCATTGCCCGAGAAAACGATCATGTCATTATCCATAGCGTAAGCCCCTGCGAAATACGTTGCCATGGCGCAGATTGCGCTGGGTTATATGTGAACGGATGCGAATAGGATTGGATGAATTTGGAATGAAAAGGATGTTGTGGCTGGGGCGGTAGGATTCGAACCTACGGATGCTGGAATCAAAATCCAGAGACTTACCACTTGTCGACGCCCCAGTTTGAACTGGTTGAGCCATCCTTGATGGGCCCTAACACTACCCTAGCCCTAAATAATTCGTCAAGAGCTTGTTCCAAAATTTTTCAGGCTAACGCGCGGGAGGAAGATAGCGATCCTGACGTTGATCACGACTCCAGACCAAACCTTGAACAGGCTCCCAGTCCAGGATCCAGAGACCTTTCAAATCGACAGCCGGGTCGAGAAGTTTCTGCGCCACAGCATCGGTTACATACTTTTGGAAGCCCCGTTTCAGGTCACGGCCCGCAAAGCTGCTGTTCATCGCGCTTTGAATGAGGAGCTGTTCAAGGCGCGGGGCAAGTTCCAGACGGATATCCCGTTCATTGAGCCGCAGATTGAGCTGCGCCAGCTCTTTGTGCAGCATCCGATGAAAGTGCACGCGGGCCAGGGCTTTGAAGGGCACCACCTCGTCGATGCGATTCACCAATTCGGGCCTGAGATGCTCACTGAGCTGCAGACGCATTTCCGTGTCCTGCTCGGACTCCGGCACGTGGCCGGCACCGACCTGGAGGTTGGACGTCATGATAATAAAGCAGTGGCGGAAATCAGCGAGACGTCCGCGCGCATCGGTGAGCCGTCCATCGTCAAAAATCTGCAGCAGGATATCGAGAACACGCGGGTGAGCCTTTTCGATTTCGTCGAAGAGGACGATGGCATAGGGCTTGTTCCGTATGGCATCGGTCAGAAGTCCGCCGCCTTCGTAGCCGGCATAACCCGGAGGGGCTCCGATCAGGCGCGCAACATTATGGGCTTCCATATACTCCGACATATCAATGCGAATGAGATGCTGCTCACTCAGAAACAGCGCCTCCGCGAGGGCTTTCGCGGTTTCTGTTTTCCCTACGCCCGTGGGTCCTAAAAAGAGGAAGACACCGGAGGGGCGCCTCGGATCGCTGAGGCCCAGACGCGAACGCCGCACGGCTTTCGCGACCGACGTGAGGGCGGCGTCCTGTCCGAAAACGCGATCGTTGAGCTGGGTTTCGAGGTGGGCCAGACTCTGCTTTTCATCCGCAAGCATTTCTCCGACCGGAATACCGGTCCAGAGCGAAAGAACGCGGGCGATCTCCTGACGATCCACCGCCCGTCCGAGGAAGGCATGGATTTTTTCCTGCGCTTCCAGATGCTTTTTCGCCTGTTCAAAGGCTTCCCGGGCTTGCGGCAGTTCCTGATACTGCAAGCGGGCCGCGGTTTCAAAATCACTGCTGCTTTTGGTGGCCTGCCAAAGGGAAGTCAGTTCCTCGACGCGCACTTCGAGGGTGCGCATGTGTTCGAGATCCTTTTGATGCTTTTTCCAGATGGCTTCGATGGCCGCGGCTTCTTCACTGATTTTTTCCAGTTTGACCTTCACCTGCGTGAGGCCTTTGCTCACCCCACCCTGCTTTTCCAAAGCCTGCTGCTCGACGCGCAGCTGGGCCGCCTGCGCCTGCAGCTGCTCCAGCTCGGCAGGAACGCTTTGCATCTGGAGTTTGATCCGTGCGGCCGCTTCATCGATCAGGTCGATCGCCTTATCCGGCAGATTGCGTTGCGGCAGATAAAGGATGGAAAGATCAACGGCAGCCTGCAGGGCCTCATCGCGAATGGGAATGCCGTGATGTATTTCATAGGAGGTTTTCAAACCCCGCAGGATGGAAAGGGTGGTGTCGCGGGTGGGCTGCTCGACCATCACCGGCTGAAAGCGCCGTTCCAGGGCCGCATCCTTTTCAAAGTATTTTCGAAATTCGACCAGCGTCGTCGCCCCGATGCAGCGCAGTTGACCGCGAGCCAGGGCAGGTTTGAGAAGGTTGGCCGCATCCGAACTGCCTTCACTTTGTCCGGCACCGAGGATCATATGAATTTCATCAATGAAGAGAATCACGCGATCGCCGAGACTTTCGAGGGCCCGGATCAGCTGTTTCAGGCGTTCCTCAAATTCCCCTCGATATTTGGTTCCGGCCAGCAGGGCGCCGAGATCCAGACTGAGAACGCGCACCCCTTTCAAGGATTCCGGAACTTTTTCTTCCACGATCCGCAGGGCAATGCCCTCGGCGATGGCGGTCTTGCCTACACCGGGGTCACCGAGAAGAATGGGATTGTTCTTTTTCTTGCGGCTCAAAATTTCCAAAACGCGGCGGATTTCCGTGTCACGGCCGATCACAGGATCGATGACGCCACGGCTGGCCTGCTCGGTGAAATCGTGTGTAAAGTCGCGCAGACGCTTGTCGAGTTCGGCTTCGAGTTTACGCGATGAATCCGCTTCCTTTTTGGGTTCCGCCTTGGGCGGCTCTGGATTGTTTTTCACAACCTTTTGTTTGGGGGGCGTCCTGGCCTGTGGCACCTGCCAGACTTGAAAATCCCGGGCCTTGTCGTCCTGAGTGGAGCGCTGGGTTTCCTGCATCACGGTGGAAGAGTTCACAAGAAGTGGCCAGAGGTCCTGGTTGGTGATCGGCCGCTTCTGATGCGCGGCCTCCACCTGATCGAGGACCAGGTTCAAACGCGGCCCAAAGCCAACGGCCACGCGACCGAATTTTTTTGGGTAAAGCTGCAAAAAGTCTTCAAGAGCTTTTTCAAGACGGGCGTGTGATTCCGCATCGAGCATTTGAAAGTCCCGGCGCAGCATGGCGAGGGCCACATGCTCGACTTCCATATAGTCATGCCCGAGACCCTTGGCATAACGCAGGGCGAAGTGCAGAACAGTCTGCGCTTCAAAGCTATAGCGGGAAACATCCACGACCCACTCCCTTGATCCATATGGGGGTAGGTCCTGTGTCGGAAGAATCAGGACGCGGGCTTAGCCCTGGCGACTGGCTTCTACAAACTTGAGGCGCAGATCATGCAGAACTTCCTGCATCAGCTTGTCCTCCTCGGCGCTCAAGTTCCCTTTGGTCTTATTGGCAAGAAGCTCAAGAATATCTATATTCTGACGCGCCAGTATCAGATTACGGCTCACCTTTTCGGGACCGAGGCCCATATAGGACAACGCCGCCGAGCAGAATCCCAGAATTAAACCAGAAAAATCGACTTCAGATCCGTTTGCCATCATCGCACCTCACTGCTCTTCTTATAGTACGGATCCTTATCCTGCTTCAAGATCCAGCCAACATGGCGATCATGCCAGTTAACTCTTTAAATTTGCGCCGGCCAAAGGTATAAGTTTCTGCTCGTCTTCTGCGGACGTGGTGGAATGGTAGACACGCTGGTCTTAGAAGCCAGTGCCTTTGGTGTGAGAGTTCAAGTCTCTCCGTCCGCACCAATCATTATTTTCCCTGCAATTATTGTAATTTATCGATGAATGATTATGCTTAAAAGCATAATTCGTGATTGATATTTTATGCTTTTAAGCATAATTATGAGATAATTTTTTATGCAAATTTACATAAGTGGAGCGGACATGAGCGCTGGCCATTCCCTAAGTATCGAACAAGCTGAACGACGCTTCAAAGCGCTACGACGCACCCTTCCTCATATGAAGGTAAAAGGTGGATGGATAGCCTATGTACGTCACACGATCGGAATGACTTTCGCCAATTTGGCGAAGGCAGCCGATCTTTCGATACCCACAGTGCAACAAATGGAAAAGAGGGAGGCCAAGGGACAGGTCACGCTTCAGACCTTGGAGAAAATTGCTCAGGCTATGAACTGTGAATTGATATACGCGTTCGTTCCGAAGCAGCCCATCAACGAATATCTCAAGGAGAAAGCTCAGGAAAAGGCTACTCGCCTCATCAAACAAGCTGACGTTCACATGCAACTCGAAGATCAGCGCGTCGAAGATCCCCTGAAAGCCCGCGTGGCACGTCTCGCCCAAGAACTTTTCGATCGCAGAGATGTCTGGTGACGAACTTTCTTTTCAAAGACCGCGACGGACAAACTCCACTCCCACGAGAACTTCAGAAAGGTCTTAAGATAAAGACCATTCAAACCGTCGGTGAACTTGATGAGCATGAAGAAGCGAATATCGCACGCGGTATAAACTGGCTTTCAACGCAAAGAAAGGATCCGCGTGAGAGCATGTTTTGGATTCGCTTGCACAAAAAACTTTTTGAAGACGTTTGGACTTGGGCAGGAAAAATCCGCGATCATGAACTGGATAACGTTGGCTTTATCAAGCCCTATCAAATCCGAACCGAACTTTTCCTGCTCGAATCGAATTTGAAAACTTGGACGGACCATCAATCATTTCCGCCAAGAACAATCGCGGCTCGATTTCATGAGCGGCTCGAAACCATACATCCGTTCGCAAACGGCAACGGTCGATTCGGGAGAATAATAGTTGAACATTTTTGCCGCACTACGAACGCTGAGATACCGCTCTGGGGACGATGCCAAACGGGCGATCCAGGCCGGGGCAGAAAAACTTATATTGATGCACTTGAAACAGCGCGCTGGCAGAAGAACCATTCGCTCCTGTCGGACTTCATGTTTTCCTAGAAGTTATTATTCATGATCTTCTGACACCCAAAGTCCCATCACAGGTAGGCCGAATATTGAAGCCCGCCTATGCCTCTTTTTCAAGCATCCGATTTCGACATCCAGCTGCTTGAGCGACGTCTGGGACTCTTATCGTTTACTTTTCTTTCAGAGTTGTGAAAACCACCGCCTCTAAATCCGCCTTTTTCTTCCTCACTCATACTCCTCCACACTTCGAGTATTGGGACAAAAATTTGTCCCAATATTCTCCCGATTGTCCCAATCCTGTGCACCCGATTCATACCCTGGCGGCATGAGCGTCATTCGGACGAAAACGTATGGAAGTCTTTACAAAGACCTGCCGAATATCCCGGGCATGTACGGAAATTTTTGCACGAAGGATTCGCCATGAGACATTCGCTTGTTCTGTTCTTTTCCCTGACGACAGGGTTGGTCACGGCCTGTGGCAAAAGCGATTCGGATAGCACCGCTGATGCCAAAACTCCTGCTACGATCGGTGAACTGGAAACCAAACCCGGTACGCTGCTCCTGTCGATGGACTCCAGCATTTCCAGCCTGGGGACCAACCTGAGCGGACCAATCGCCGGCGCGACCTCGGGCCTGCGTTTGGAGGATGAAGGCGACATCGGTTGCCATGACGACACCAACTATCCGGTTGATCTGAAGGATGCCAGCAAGAATAATGCTCAAGGCTTTTTCCAGGATAGCGACCCACGCTTCGGCACCGGCCGTATCTACTGCTCGATCGTCAACAAGACCGATAACAGCACTTCGGTGCAAGGCGCCTATTTCATGCCGAAAGTTTTTGCCTGCGCGCTGTCGAATGTTGAAGATGCGGCGCTGGACGGTGAAGATCATGATGTCACTCTGAATGTCACGCGTGAGTGCTTCGGTTCGCTGCTGGATGATCCGGACACCGGTCTCGCTGAAGGTGGGGAGTTGAATGTCGTCGTCAACGCCACGGCCACTCCGGAAGTGGAAGGCTGGGATTTGGATCTGAAAATCACGGCCGGCGAAGAGAGCGAATATCGGATGCTCTTCAAAGAAGAGAAGGATAAGAGTCTCGCCTTTGCCTCCTATTCCCGCGGCACCCAAAACTTCGGTGACGACGCTGTAGCCGTGTCTGTGGACATCGAAAACGGCGAACTTCGCTATGTTTACCGTCGCATGATCGTGGACTGTGATGATGCCACGGGCGATGCTTTGAAAACCTGCTTTGGCGTCAGCACGGAAGAGCAATGGCAAGGCACCGTGCATGATGTGATCCTCGCCAAAGGCACACTGAATGCCAGCGCTGAGTTCTCAGCCCTCGATAGCATTTCGGGTGTTGTGGCCAATACCTATTCGAGCAGCACGGAACCTGTCACCTACAATGGAAGCCTCTTTACTCTGGAAGGAACCCTGACGGGCGGCCTGACCTCACGCGGCTATAAATCCTCGAACACATCAGACGTCGACGCCTTCCTGAAAGCCTCTTTCTTTACGGCGGTTGACGCAGCCACCATGTGCTGGAAGGATCAGGCGGATCCTGTGGCCGGCGCATGTTCCGGTATCACAGGCATCGAATTCAACAGCGATGCGCAGGTTCCTTACCTTCTGCATCCTGCTGATAGCGCCATCCTTCGCAACAAGCCCTGGGTGGAAAACAAGCCCCTCGACTTCACCACGATCGACCTCGGAAACGTGAATATCTAAGGTGGAATGAGGCTCGAAGAGATCACTATGACACGGTCCTGGGCCGTGTTTCTCTTCGGGCCTACTCACATTGGATAGTTTTTTGCAACTTTACCAAGCCTCAAATCGCAAGTAAGTGCCTCTTATCAGAGAGAATACTATGCCTCTTGATGTTTAAAATAAGTTGGTCCATACTGAGAAACTCTGAAATACGGAAGACGAATTTTGAGGCAGTTGCACGGCAGTCCATCACTGTCGAACTTATCCACAGGCGCTTGTGGATATCTCCCACCATGGACCAAGGGGTACCAGGTCTAACTCACCGATAAATCGAATAAAAAAAAATCCACAGGATCATTCAATTCCTGTGGATAAGTCTTATTTGAAACTGCGTTTTAGCGAGCCAAAGCTGCCTTGGCGCTGTTCACAAGATCAGCAAAAGCGGCTGGCTGGTTCAGAGCCAGATCGGCGAGGACGCTCCGATCCAAAGTGATGTTGGCCTTTTTCAAACCATGGATAAACTCGGAGTAGCGCAGGCCGGCAGCGCGGACAGCGGCGTTGATACGCACGATCCACAGCTTGCGGAATTCGCGTTTCTTCACGCGACGGTCACGGTAGGCGTACACAAGGCTGCGACGCACGACGTGAATGGAGTTGCGGAACCGGTTCTTGCGGGCTCCACGGAAGCCTTTTGCCAGGGCGAATATTTTCTTTCTACGACGTCTTGCTTTAAAACCGCGTTTGGCGCGTGCCATAGTCTCTATCCTTTAAAAGAAGGTCAGGTTAATTCAGTCTTACAATCAACGGTAAGGCAAACAGGCCAGGATCAGGCCAACGTTCGACTTGTGCACGTAGGCAGCGGTCCGCAGTTTGTTCAGACGTTTGCGACTCTTCTTGGTCAGGATGTGGCGCTTGTACGCCTGGGCGCGCTTGATTTTACCGGACGCAAGCACTGTAAAACGCTTCGCCGCGGCTCGCTTGGTCTTCATTTTTGGCATGGAAGTCTTCCTTTTCTTTGGAGCCCACGAACTGCTTCGCGGCAGTCACGTCAGGCGAAAGTTGGGGCCGTACCCCGAGTGGACCCGATGAGGTCGAACGGAACCCCAGTGTCTATCACTTCCCATGCGTTGGTGCAACGGCAATCAGCGAATCAGTTGCTGGACTTCTGGCCCCGGCCCGGGCCTGCGATGACGAATGCCAATTTGGCCTCTTCCAGCAGGCGCGGATGGTCCGCTTTCAGTTTGCTCCAGGAATCCTTGGTGACGATCAGAGTCTTATCGCCCTCTGCGACCGCATTGATCTCAATCGGTTTGGGACCGGCATAGGACTTCAGCTCGCCCGAGTTCTTGAAGAACCAGCGACCGGCCAGCTGCTTTTTGTAGGCTGACCTGGCGACATCCTTGGGACTGAACAGGAGTTCCCCATCGGTGCTGCGAATCTCGGTCTGCAGCAGCGGCACTTTCAAACCGCTGATCTGCACGACGATCGCACTGCCTTCACTCGGTTCGGACTTGGGCTCCTCACTGGCGAATTCACTCACACCGAAGTCCATGGCCCGGGAGAGGCTGCTATCCAGTTCCACCCGGACCCGACCGTCGGTGAAGTACGTGGTGTTGTAAACATAGGCGGATCGGGTCAGTTCACTGGCCAGGGCCGCCGAGGCTTCTTCATTCAGGCCTTTCTGAGCCCGGGCCTTGCTCAGGGCTGACAGGACATACATCAGACCATCTTCCACGGCCACCTTCTCAGCGCCCTCAAAACCCTTTTCAGCAAAGTCGACCGTGGCCTCGCCATAGAATCGGATCCGCATCGTGGAGTAATTCAATTCAAAGCGATCAATCTGCTCGGTCACCGGCTGGGCCTGGCCAACCGACGTCAGCCCTAAACCCGTGGCCAAAAGCAAACTCAGATGGCAAACCTTGCTATTCATAGGCTCTCCTTGCTATCGATTCATCGCGCACGATCAATCCAGGTCAGATCAATCCTGAGATGAGTTGAACAACTGAAGGTGTCCCACAAATGATATCACCCTGCTCCAGGTCATAGCGAGCCCCCGGTTCACACTTGAAGTTCCGCATCACTCCCCCGGCCTCTTCCACGAGCAGAGAACCCGCGGCCAGATCCCAGGCCCGGAGCCCGGTCTCCCAGTAGCCGTCGTAGACTCCTTCCGCCACGAGCGCGAGGTCCAGGGCTGCGGCTCCGTCCCGCCGAATGCTCTGACAGGTCTGGGCCACGGCCATGAAAAATTCTATATCTTTCCGTAGGTTATCGCCCAAATGATAGGCAAAGCCGGTCACCAGAAAGGCGTCCTGAGGGGGACGATCGGGACAGACATGAATCGGTTTTTCATTCACCCAGGCGCCACGTCCACGTTCGGCAACATAGGTTTTTCCGCGAATCGGATCGTGCACGGCGCCCGCCATCACCCGAATCCTGCCATTCTCCTCAAACACGCCACGGCCAATCGAGACGCAAAAAAATGGGTAATTATTGGCAAAATTGGTCGTCCCGTCGAGTGGATCCACAATCCAGATCGAGGAGCCGGGCGTGCGATCCTCGGAGGACAGACCGGCTTCCTCCGAGAAAATCTTGTCCTGAGGCCTTTTCTGCCGGAGGGTATCGAGGATCACTTTCTCACTTGCCAGGTCAGCGTCGGTGACCAGGGTTTTGTCAGATTTTTGGCGTACGCGAACATCGGAACCGAAACGCCGGGTTAGTTCAGCGCCAGCGCGGCAGCTCAGATCATGCAAAAAGGCCATCTCTTCCGTATATCTCGCTTCCATTGGGGCTTCCATTCGATAGATATTCATCTTCTGGATCTGTTCCAGTTTCTGTATGATCATTATTGTGGCACGGTCGCCTGCTTTGCGCGAGGCTTACCTCGTACAGTCTGGCACCGGTTTCCAAGACCTTGAATCCTGGCATATTTTCCGCTTGGCGACCGACACCATGCGCCCTTAAATTTAAATCCCAATCTGCCGAAAAGTAAGTGGGTATCTGGAAAGGAATAATCTGTGGAATCTATCACTTTTTCTGAAATCGCGTTGGTCGCTGCCTGTGGCGTGGCCTTCGGATATGCATTTTTCGTGGCGGTCCGCTTTATGCTGCCACGCAAGCAGCGAGCGGACGTCCAGGAGCAGCGCAATCTCGTCATTCAAAAGGCCCAGCAGCGCAAAGAGCAGGTCATTGCGGAAGCCAAAAAACGTGCGGAAGAAAAGGCCGTGCAGATGCAGGAAGAACTCGAGATGACCATCGAGGAAGAGCGTCTGGCCCTTGAAGCCAGTGATGCTGACCTCGCGGTGCAGGATCAGTTCGTACAGCACGAAGAGGAGCGCATTCAAAAACTCGAGGCCACCTTTCAAAACCATCAGAAAAAAGTCAGCGAGCTGCAAAAACAACTCGCGGATGTGCAGGCTTCGGTGGTGCAGGTGAAAACCACGCTGCAGGACAGCCTCGCTCGCATCGCCGATTGCGACCGCGCCGCCACCCAGCACATGATCATCGATTCGCTGGTGAACGAGCGTCGCCTCGACAGTCAAAAGCGGATCAAGGAATTGGTCGATGACCTGGAAAGCCATTCCAAAAAAGGCGCGGAACGAGTCCTGAGCCGGATCATGTCGCGCTATCAACCCAGCTTCATCTGGCCGAAGAACACCAACCATGTGGAAATCCTGAATCCACGGCTCTTCGAAACTTTACAGAATAATCCGCAACTGATTACCGACCTGACCGCCCTGACCGAAGGTGTGGAGATCACCCTTTCCCCGGCCACGCACGATGGTCTGCCGGCGATCATACGGCTCGGTGGTGGATACGGCATCTTCAAGGAAGCGGCCCGTCTGACCCTCGAGGAGCTCCTGCCCAAGGGTCCCAACAACTGGGCGAAATGTGACAAGACCTATTTGAAGCATCGCCGCACCCTCGAAAATCAGGCTCTGAAGCTGGGCCGCCAGGCTGTGATCGAGCTGGGTCTGCCGGATATCCACGAGGAAATTCAAAAGATGGTCGGCGCCTTGAACTGGCGGACGAGCTATCGGCAGAATCAGTATTACCATTCCCTCGAAGTGGCCAAGCTCGCCGGGGTTCTGGCCGGTGAACTCGGTGTGGATCCCAGAATAGCCAAGCGCTGTGGCCTCCTCCACGATATCGGCAAGGGCATCGACTATCGCATCGAAGGCAGCCATGCTGTGATCAGCGGTGACTATGCGGACCGCTTCGGCGAAAAACGGATCATCTGTGATACGGTCATGTCGCATCATAACGATCTCGTGCTCGACACGCCGATGAGCTATGTTTTGAAATCCGCCGATACCCTCTCCGGCGCGCGTCCCGGTGCCCGTATTAATCTGGAAGAAGGTTATCAGGAGCGCCTGCAAGCGATGGAGGAAGCTATCAAGTCGTTCCCTGGCATCCAAAAGGTGGCGATCATGAATGGGGGACGCGAAGTCCATATCGGTGTGAACCATAAGAAGATTCGCGAAGAGGAACTGCAGGGTTTCGCGGCTGCGATTGCCCGCAAGATCGAAGAGGAGGTCGCCTTCCCCGGTCAGATCAAGGTGCTCGTCACTCGACGCTTTGAAGCCTCCGCAGTCGCCTGATCCGACTTCATGTTATAATAAATTCCAGCAAGGGGGCCCTCCTGCCCCTTTTTTGTTGGAGCTTGGCATGCCGCAGAAATCCCGCCGCCAGATCAATGATATCCAGGAAAAGGTCATGATTTACCTGAAGCTGCAAAGGTTTCAGGCTGCGGAAGAGCTTTTGCAAAATGCCATGGAAGAGCATGGGCCCCTGGCCAATCTTTTGAACCTCATGGGGCTCTGTCATCATCGGCAGTCGAAATTCCCCGAAGCCATCGAATACTTCGAGAAAGCCAAGGAGGCGAACCCACGCTTTATCGAAGCGGCGTTGAACCTCGCTGTGACACTCTCCGACCTCGGCTTCTATGAAACCTCACAAAAGGTCTACGGCGAACTTCAAGGCCATATGGGGGACGGTCAAACCCTGCCTGATCTCGTGCTCGGGCGACTTGCGAACCTTCACAATAAGACCGCTCTGGGATACGAACATGCCGGCCTCTATGATCAGGCCGCCCAGGAATATGCCAAGGCCCTTCATATCTACCCCCGCATGCCGGATATCCGTCTGCGTCTGGCCAAGGTTTATTTGCGAATAAACTCCTATCATCAGGGGCGTGAGCAGCTCATGGTTCTTTTGGAGGAGAACCCGAATCATCCGGAATGTCTGAATCTGCTCGGCACCATCGCATTTCGAATGGGCGATTGGGACGGCGCACAGAACTTTTGGCAAAAAACGCAAAACGTCAATCCCAACGATAGAACCTCGCGCACTTACCTGCGCAGCAGTTCCAAAAATCCGCCGGGAGCAACAATTTAAAGTCAACATCCTCCTGCTTTTAGCCGATGGGCAGGCCAGGAGATAAATCCGAATGGAAAAGAGCCCGCACAATTTTCCAAGTGGCCTGAAGGCCCTGGTCGCCGACGACCATGACCTGATTCGGAAGTCCATTGCCAAGGCTCTGGTACGCCTTGGCTTTTCCGAAGTTCTTGAATGCCACAATGGACGCGACGCGAAAATCATCCTCGATACGCAGGCTGTGGATCTGGTGATCTGCGACCTCGATCTGAATTTCATTTCAGGTTTCGAAGTCCTGGATCATTTGCGCAGTCTCGATACCGGCTCCGACACGCCCTTCATGATCGTGACCGGCGCGGCGGACAAGGATGATATCGTCAAAGCCGCCAACAAAGGCGCTGAAGAATACATGGTCAAGCCCTTCACCCCGGAGGAGCTGGAAGCCAAGATCATCAAGATGCTGAATCAGTATCATGCGCCGGGTCCCATCCTGGGGCGCCTGCGCGAAGCGGAAAAGCTCCTCGTCGCCAGCCAGTTCGCGGAAGCGGAAACCGTTCTCGATGAACTCGTCAAAATAAAGGACAGCCCCCGCGCCCGCCATCTGCAGGCCGTGGCCCTTGTCAAGCAGCGTAAAACCGCGGAAGCCATCGCGCTGCTGCAGGCCAATATCAAATCCACACCGAACTTTTTGAAGAATTTTGTCACACTGGCCAACCTCTATATCGAGGCCAAGGATTTTAAGAACGCCATCCACGCTTTGACCATGGAGCTGGAGCTCAATCCCAAGCAGCCCTTGCGGCAGATCAAGCTCGCCAACATGCTGCTGAAGGAAGGCAATTCGCATGCGGCCATCGAACACTACCGTCTGGCCCTTCTGGAAAACAACAAGAATCCGGAAGCTCTCTACGGCATGGGCATGGCCTATGCGCTGGCGGAAAACCTCGAAAAATCGATCTACTATTTCAAACGCTATCGGCGCAATCATCCCAAGGACAGCCGGCCTTTGAAAGCCATCGTGCAGTTTGCGGAGAAGACCCAGCAGCTGCGCATCGCGGAAGTGGCTCTGGTTGATGAAAGAAAAGCGCATCCCGAGCGGCTTGATACCTATCTGATTCTGGCGGAATTCTATTTCAAGCATGAGAAGGAAGAGCAGGCCTACCAGACACTGGAAGCGGCCATCAAGCGCAAGCCCGAATTCACCCAGGCGCACGTGGCCATGGCCCAGTACTACCTGCAGCAAAACGATAGCGAGAGCGCCATCCGCGTGTATCAGCGTTATATCAATATCACCAAGGATCCCGTCGGCTATATGCTCCAGGCTCAGCTTTATCTGCAGCTGAAAAAGTATGCGCAGGCCATGGCGACCTTGCATCATGGCATCGACAGTGGCATTGACCCACAGAAGGCCTTTCCACTGCTGATGATCTCCACCTTTCGCACCAAACAAATCGGCAAAACCTGGTACATTCGCGAGCGGATGAAGCAGCTGAATCCGAACGAGGAAATCCCGGCTCCCATTGCTGAGATTGACCAGCTCCTCCTGGCCCGACGTCGTGTCAAACGCGGTTTTCAAAAGGTTTCCTAGCACTCCCGGGAGATCCCGCATATGATCGCCTCCGTGGAGGGATCGGTCATGGATTCGTTGCGTGCGCAGCTTGGCGTTTATTTGGATTGGTTGGACAGCCGTGGTTTGACAGGAACGGTCGCGTTTCGCGCTCCGGTCGATGCGCCATCAGAGCCAGACGAGACGGAGACCGCGCCACAGGCCGTCGTGCCGGAAAGTCCGGAACCTGGGGCTGCGACCGAAACCCAGGCGGGCTGGAAGGTCGGCTTTTATAGCTCGAGCGATCTGACGGAACAGGAATTCATCATGGTTTCAAAGATCGCGCTGGCCCTGGGCCTCCCCGTTGAGGATTTCAAAATCTGGGCAGACGACAGTCTGGTGCGCGTGCCGGTCGATCTTCTACACTGTTCCTATATCGTGGCCCTTGGTCCCGGCAGCGGCCAGACTCTGCTGGCCCTGGGACAAACGGTGGCCATGAATACGATTCAGAAAGCTCTGCAGGGCGCGCCTCTCTTAACCATTCCGCATCCGCGCGCCATGCTTCGGGAGCCCGCTTTAAAAGCCGGGGCCTGGACCGCTTTGCAAAAATTCAAAGGACTCATGCCCAGTCCATAAAAGACAAAGCGGCCCCCACTCACGTGAGGACCGCCCTTGTTCCTGCTCTTACATCAACACTTACTTGTTATCTTCGAACTCAGCATCGACCACGTTGGGATCGCTCGACTTCTGCCCACCGGTTGAACCTTGGGCGCTGCTGGCGCCAGCCTGTTGACCGGCAGCCTGTTTGTACAGAGCTTCCGCCAGTTTATGCGACTTGGCTTCGAGCTCGTCCTTGGCTGCTTTCAGTTCTTCGGCACTGCCGGAATCCAGCTTGGCCTTGGCCGCTGCCAGAGCGCTTTCCAAATCGGACTTGATGTCGGCCGGCACCTTGCCTTCACCTTCCTTCAACGACTTTTCGGTCGAGAAGATCAAGGAATCCAATTGGTTGCGATTTTCAACCTGTTCACGACGCTGACGGTCCGCATCCTTGTTGGCTTCGGCTTCTTTCACCATGCGATCGATATCGCGTTCGTCGATCTTGGTGGCGGCTTCGATCCGGAGTTTTTGCTCCTTGCCGGTGCCGAGGTCTTTCGCAGAAACCGACAGGATACCGTTGGCATCGATATCGAACGTCACTTCAATCTGGGGCACACCACGTGGTGCAGACGGGATGTCCTGCAGTGTGAAGCGGGCCAGCTGGCGGTTATCGGCAGCCATCTCACGCTCACCTTGGAGGACGTTGATCTCAACGGAGGTCTGATTGTCAGCGGCCGTTGAGAAGATCTGACTCTTCTTGGTTGGGATCGTGGTGTTGCGTTCGATCAATCGGGTCATCACGCCACCCAGAGTCTCGATACCGAGAGTCAGAGGCGTCACGTCCAGAAGCAGAACGTCTTTCACATCGCCAGCCAGCACACCACCCTGAACCGCGGCACCGACCGCCACCACTTCATCAGGGTTCACGGTCCGGTTGGGTTCACGTTTGAAGAAGTCTTTTACTTTTTGTTGCACGAGAGGAATACGGGTCGAACCACCGACCAGCAGAACCTCCTGCACATCTTCCACATTCAGCTTGGCGTCTTTCAGAACCTGACGACAAGGAACAAGAGTCTTTTCGATCACATCGGCAATCAGTTGCTCGAACTTCGCGCGGCTAAGGCTGACGTTCAAGTGTTTCGGACCGGTTTGATCCGCTGTCAGGAACGGCAGGTTCACGTCCGTGGCCTGAGCCGAAGACAGCTCGATCTTGGCTTTTTCCGCAGCTTCCTTCAGACGCTGCATCGCCATGGGGTCACCTTTAACGTCCACACCGGTTTCCGACTTGAAGCCATCCACCAGCCACTTGATGAGAATCTCATCGATGTTGTCACCACCGAGGTGGGTATCACCACCGGTTGCCAGCACCTCGACGACATTCTCACCCACTTCGAGGATCGAGATATCGAAGGTACCACCACCGAAGTCATAAACGGCGATCTTTTCATTTTTCTTCTTATCCAGACCGTAAGCCAAAGCCGCAGCAGTTGGCTCGTTCACGATACGTTTGACATCGAGACCCGCGATGCGACCGGCATCCTTGGTGGCCTGACGTTGACTGTCATTGAAATAAGCAGGAACCGTGATGACCGCTTCGGTCACGGGCTGACCGAGATAGTCCTCAGCTGCCTGTTTCAGCTTGCCCAGGACCTTGGCACCAATTTCCTGCGGCGTATAGGTCTTGCCTTCGATTTCGAAGACGACCATATCACCTTTCCCGCGGGTGACCTTGTAGGGCATTTTTTCGGCTTCGTCCTTACGCTCGCCAAAGGTGCAACCCATAAAACGCTTGGCTGAGTAGATCGTATTGCGTGGGTTGGTCACAGCCTGACGGCGGGCGGCATCGCCAACCAGAATATCGCCATTCTTGGCAAAAGCGACAACGCTGGGCGTGGTGCGTTTGCCTTCAGCATTGGCGATGATCACGGGCTGCCCGTTCTCCATCACGGCCACCACTGAGTTGGTCGTTCCCAAGTCAATACCGATAATCTTTCCCATATCTTACTCCATCTTTGGCAACCCTGGTGGGGCCTGCTCAAGGGTTAAACGATCGAACTCGTCCAGCCACTTACGCCATTTAGGCCTGGCTCGCTTTCTCTCCTTAAACCTAATGCCGGTCGGGCGGCTGTCAACGGGTCAATCATGATAAGATGAAAGAAACGAGGAGGATGAGCGCTGTGTATGAATTGCAATGCCCTTCCTGTAACAAGGCATCCCAGTATAATTTTTCAGATTATTTGCTGCTTTGCCCCTTCTGCTCGGCCACCTTTAAATTCAATGTTGATGGCGGGCAAAAGGAACTTTTTGGAGACCACTACATTGTTCCGAATCTGCTCGATGCAGGTACGGTCAAAGAGCTGGCTCTGGAATGGCTGAGGCGAATTCATCACAAGCCAGGAACGGTCGACAAGGAATTCTTTGTTGTCGATGTGCAGGGCTTTAGTGTGCCGGTATGGATCATTTCCGTGGAAGGGCACACCGCCTGGAAAGGCCTCGTTCGCAAGCAAAACCGGCAGGTCGCCAGTCACACGAGCAATGATTATCTGACTGAGTCAGGTCAATTCCGCCGGAGCTATCGCTGGGCGGTACTGGCGCGATCAAACATCTGCGAAACCTGGGGCCTGACCCGTCTTCATGAACCGACCGAGCCCATTCATGTGGAATGGGATGGCTTTCCTTTTGACTCGACCTTCTCGCGCGGGCGCCTCATGGACGAGGAGCAGAAGTCCGCCTATGAAGCCCGTCATTACTTTGAATTCAAATATGCCAACGGTCTGCCCATCCTCGGCATCCAGGTCGAGGAGGAGGAAGGACTCCGGAGGGCGCGCAATCACGTCGAGCTGTATCACTACAAGCTGGCCTGTTTGAATGCGGATTACCTCATCGATTACCGCACCGAACTCGAAGTGGCCGGGATTCAGCTGATTCATGTGCCCATCTGGAAGATCGGCTATCTTTATCGGCCGCGCAGTCTCGTGCGGCACTTCTATCGACCGAAGGAGAAAAGGCTGATTCTGGACGGTTATGGCAAGGGCATCCTGATGGGTGAACTGGCCCTGGTTTATCATGACAAGATCATGATCAACGCCTACGTCACCGGCTTTGCCTCGTTCATCTTTTTCCTGTTCGGCATCAGCTGGCATCCGGCCTTCCTTCTTGTGGCCCTGTTCTCCCTTGGTGTCTCGGGGATCAGCATCTTTACGAGCCTCAGGAAAAAAGCCGAACGCGATGAGGAGGAGTTGAAGAAACTCTCAGCCTCCATTGGCAGCATGGGAGGAAGCCACGCGAACGCGAACGCGACCGGATATGGCCGGGCCTCGTAACGAGTCCTCTATTCCCCGGGGTTGAGAGCTTCGGGTTCCATTCCGCCCGGCAGCTCCGAAGGCGGCGGGTAAGGCAGAGGAGGCATCGCCATGACCTCCTCCAGTTTTGCCCGCAGGTCCTTCTCAAGCACCGGCTTTTTCAGAAAATGACTGCTCAGAATTTCGTGGCCATAGGCCGCCACCACCCGGGGTTCCGTCGCCAGAACGGAAATCAAAAGACAGCGCGGGGGCTGGCTTAATTTTCGCAGCTCGCGATAGCATTCGATGCCATCCATCTCGGGCATGATGATATCCAAGGTGATAAGATCGGGCCTGAGTTCCGCAACCAACTCGAGGGCTTCGACACCGTTCACAGCTTCGCCCACAATATTCCAACCCAGACGACCCAGAAGATGCCGCAATTCACTGCGCACTTTGGGAGAATCATCGACGATCAAAGCTCTCATTTATCCTCCTTCACAGGGGCCGCCCCCTATGCAATCAGGTTACGGGAGAAGGCCGGTTTCAGCAAGCGTCCTCTCGCCGCCGCCAGAGGCTGAAAAATATCCAGCTGGCCGCGCCCCAGAGCAGGCTGCGCCCCAGGTCCGCCCATGGTCCCTGCCCTTCCCAACGAATGGGTCCGTTCTGCTGGCCATGCGCATGGACAAAGAGGATGCCCTCATGCAGCAGCTGCAGAATGTTTTGGAGCGCCTCGCCGATCCAGCGTTCCGGCCAAATCCAGAAGAGCAGCCCCCATCCCAGCACAATATGCCAGACGGGTTGTAAGAGAGTGTTGAGAACAAGACCCCAGGGGCTGAATGTTCCAAAATAACTAAGGTTGACTGCAATCAGAGGACCCTCAACCGCCGGCAGTATTCGCCGTTGCCAGGCCTTGGGCCAGGGTTTCAGATAACGAACCATGCTATAGGCGCTCCAGCTGAGAGCATTGGAGAGACTCAGAAAGCTTCCGGGAAAGCAAAGCGCCTGCAGGGAAAAAACCCAGCGATCGCTGCGCGCTGCGGTCAAAGGAGAGCCGAGCAAAGGCAGCCAAAGGCTGAGGAGTAAACTGAGCCAGGCTCTCTGGCAAGGCGGATGAAAACCCACGACCAAAGCAAAAAGGGTGATCAGGACCGTGAGCAGAATGCGGGCCGCCGTGACCCAACCGAGCCAGACGGAAAAGGGCCAAAGCCGAAGGGCATAGGCCAGCCGACCCGGACCTTCAACCAGCGTCTGACCGAGCCCCCCCACAAAACTGAAATGCGCGCCACTCACCACAAGAACATGCAGAAGACCCAGCTCCTCATAGATCCGCGGCCAGGCGTCGCCGCCCTGATCCTTGAGCCCAAAACCAAAGCGCAAAAACCAGGTGCCCCAGACCGGATCCCAATCGAGAAAGAAACTTTGAAGGTTCTGAGCCAGAAGCCCGGCTAGCCGATTGAGAGAACCGGTTTGAAAAAAGAGTGGGACGGGATCCCGAGAACTTTCCGCGGATCCCAGAAACCAGAAGAAGGGATGATCCGGATTCATGGTGTCCGCGGTCCAATATCTCTGCCAAAGGCCACCGCCCGCAAAAGCAAGCCAGGCCCAGCCGCGCAGAAGGAAAATGGCGGGCAAAAACAGCAGCCAGCCACGCCCATCCCAGGGCAGGAGCTGCCAAAGGCCCACTGTGCATTGACCGGCGAGAAAATTGAAAGGCAACAAAAAACCACTCCTGCAAAACCGGGTGCGGGAGGCACAAGGTTAGCGGGAGTGGTTCGATTGATCGAGTGACAGGGTCAAGCAGCAGATGTCCGCCAGCCGCTTACGCATAATTGGCGATCCCGGCTGCGGGCAGCATTTGATTCAGAGCCATCGACAGAGCCACATCGCTCAGATCCGGATGGAACTCCTCCAGGTATTCATCCGCTTCGTTGATCAGCGTCTGCACAGCCTTGGCATGCAAAGCATGACCGGACTTGTGCGCATAGACATCAGCCAGCAAAGGTGCACCGAGCAGAGCAAAATCACCGATAAGGTCGAGCAGTTTATGACGAACAAATTCATCCGGCGAACGGAGGCCTTCTTCGTTCATCACACCGTGTTCCGCGATGACGATGGCATTTTCCAATCCACCACCCAGGGCAAGACCCTGCTCGCGCATGGCTTTCACATCGCTCAGATTGCAGAACGTCCGCGCATCGGCGATGGTGAGGAAGTTTTCCAGACTTGCAATGTAATCGATCGACTGACAACCGATCACGGCTGCTTTGAATTCGATCGAGCACTTGATTCTTTGACGATCGGAAGGCTCCAGGCGCAGGACCTTATCACCGTCCTTAATCACGACGCTTTGCTTCAGGCGATAGGCCTTGGCAGGAGCCATGAGATCCTTCAAACCAGCGCTCAGGAAGCGCCGCACGAAAGCTGCGGAGCTGCCATCCATAATAGGAACTTCCGGAGCATCGATCTCGACAAGGGCGTTACTGATTCCGAGACCGGCAAAGGCCGACATCAGATGTTCAATGGTCGAAACGGATTCGCTGCCGGTGCCGATGGTAGTCGACAGAGCCGTGGACGTCACACGTTGGGCGATCGCACGAACCGGAAGACTGCTGGGACTGTCCACTCTTTGAAACTGAATACCCGAATAAGCCGCTGCCGGTTTCACCGTCATGCGAACCATACGACCGCTATGCAAACCCTTGCCGGTAAAGCTTACCGTATTGAGCAGAGTTGTTTGATTTTGCGAGAGAAGCATTCAAGCCTCAAATTTAAAAGGGGAACTTACAGACCCATCCCCTATTGAGCAAGACCTGTGCCACCAAAATTACCTTTGGTACAAACTGAAGCCGCTGATTCCATTGGGTAATAATTTGATCGTCAGCGGGGATTCGGAGCTGACTGTGGCAGTAGCGCCACAGTATCCATAATGGCGTTGCAAGTCTACAACAAAACACCTGCGGAAAAAGCTTGGGCTAGCGGTAGCTGCGGGTCGAATCACGGTTCTTGAAATAGGGCCGCGCCACCCCGGTTCGCGTCTCGAAGATGTCCGCGCTTCCCCAGTTTTCTGGAAAACCCAGGGCATCGGCGACATAGAGCTGCGCCAGCCCCAGTGTCGGCAGACACGAAGACTGGACCAGAGCCTGGGCGAGCTGCGTGCAGAATCCCACCAGATAGCTCTGCAGAAGACCTGGCCCGCGCTGCCCGTTCTCGCGAAGGGAGCGTGCCGCGGTCATCTCGCACACTGCACGCCAGTGCGGGGCAAGCAAAAGTTTGCGATCCAGCCCAAGATTGCCCACCGCATCCGGTTCCTGCACCGGCACGCGGCCCTGTATGCCGGAGCGATATTCAATGAAACGCTGCCAATGCCGTTCACTGCCCATGAGATGCCAGCCGAGATTTCGCAGCTGCTCCAGAATCACGGGCAGCGCCTCGCCTGACTGTTCCGCATAGGATGCGAGGGCCTGAAGTGCCAGGGATTTCACATAATAGAGAGCCGGTCGCGGCTTGTGCGGGCTGGCAATGGAATGAATGCCGTCGAAGAAGGTCCGCAGGAGGTTGCCACGCGATGCATGATCATCGGATATTTCCGCCGTCTGCCGCGGCACGCTCTGCGCGGCGAGTGCCCAGCCGCGAATGCGAAGGTCGCGCAGATTGAATTGGAAATTGCGGAACGCGCCGAACGCGAGCGTGGGATACTGCGGCTCTCTTGGAGTTTCTCCCACATACCAGGCCAATTGCCTTTCAAATTGCTGCAGAACACCACGACGGTAGTAGGTGTCAAGCTGAGGAAACAGGACTTCAAGTCCCTGTCTCAGGACCTCGGAGGAGGCCGCGATGAAGCAGAGGCGATAGCCGCTGTCGAGCAGTCTTGTGAGGAGTGAGAGCGGCGGCAGCGCTTCATTCAGATCGAGATAAACCAGCTCGTAATGGGGTGGTTCACCCCAGGTTTTGAATTGCCGGATGTGGCGTTGCAAAAAAGCCTCATACTGCGGCTGGCAATAAAAATGCGCGGCTGTATCCAGCAGAGCATAATCGGTTGTGCTGGGAGTTTCCCGCATTTTGGGAGCATTGACATGAATCAAGGTCGGAGTGCGGGCCGGATCACGAATGGCCTTATCGGTCCACATCACGGCCGCGTGATCCTGCATCATCTGCACCTTGCCACGCTGCGGCTGCTCCTGATTCCAGCTTTCAATCTGCCGGGCAGCCCAGGGCAAAAGCTGAAGTCGCCAGTCCTTCCAGGTCAGAGCCGCATCCACATACCCATGCTGCACAACCTCTTCCGCTCGCATCAAGGGTCGCTTCTGCCATTGCTCAAGAATCCTGGGCCGTTTGTTGAGCTGTCCCGCCACCCAGCCGAGCGGAGGCATGGAGCCGATGGCCATTTCCGGAAAGCCAAACCAGACGTCACGATTGAAAACAAAGCGGCGCTGGCAGACGAGCATCATTTCAAAGAAAGTTCCCTGGCAGCCATGTTCGGTCACATAAAACCAGGGCACTGGCGAAAACTGAATGTTCTGCCGCAAACGATACCAGCGCCTGAGGCGCCAGCGGAGTTCATCACGTTGCAGACTGGAATTCACTTCCTCCAGCCAGTTCGTGTGAAAGTCATGGACGGGTACCTTTTGAATCCAGATCACCGCATCCAGGTGGCTTTTGGCAGCGGTCTGATAAACCCGCTCCATCAACTTTTCAAAGACGGTGAGAGTTTCGTCCACCGCACGGCTCAACGGACTGCCGCTATAGGTCCAGTCCGCAAGAATCAGGTTGTCATGCTGTTCATATTTCATGAGTTACGCACCAGATACGCCATGTGACAACGACCGTTCAAGGGGAAATAGAGATAAGTTGCGCGTTTCGCATCGGTCAGCAGAAATTCCATGAAACTGCTGAGAGCGTTGGCCAGTCCCGACCACTGCGGCAGGCGCACCTGATCAGCGGCCACGGCCCGCGAACGCAATTCATCCCAGCAGGCCGGCAGAAGGTTTTTGATATGGCTGTAGACATAGATGCGATCAATGCTGGACGGCGTAAGGCCTTCGTCCTGCAGCCAGCTGCTCCATCGATGAAAAAATTCCGACACACCCTGCAGGCTTTCGCGGAAATCCGCGACGGGAAAATCCCGGCCACGTAGAACGAAGGGGCCGCTGCCGCGATCGATGGCATCGGTTTCCAAAAAGGCTTCGATACAGGTGAGACTGCGGCTGCCATCCACCCGCGCGCTCCCGCGACGCCGGGACACCGGGCCGACGCTCAGCAGACGGCCGAGATTATCCTGCAGCAGCGCCTGGCTCTCCGGCGTGCGATACATGCGATCCTGAGTTTCGAGGAGCTGTTCAAACGCCAGCATATCGAAAGGCTTCACCTTGGCCAGCGAAACTTCCAAGGCGGCGCGACTTGGCTCCTGAAGGCCGGGCGCCTGATCGACAATCTGGGCAAAGCATGCATGCCCATAAGGTTCCTTCAGGATGGCATTCCAAAGATCGGTCAAACTATTCAGGATCGTGGTGCGGGAGAAGAGCGAGGACATCGGCGGTCTTTGCGCGTCGGATGATGCGAAGAGCAGAAGATTGGGCCGCTCGGCTGTTTTATGAACGCGACTGAGGATGAGCGAATCCAGCGCCCGGGCTCTTTGCAGAACCCGATCGACCGGAGGCAGGGGCCAGCGACAGACACTGCCCTGGATCGAAAGTGATGCTTCGTAAAGATACATGCCGCAGCCTTATTGTCGAAATGCCGGTCGGTGGATACTCGCAGCCCGGCCTTCGTCTCACCTGGCGTCGGGCACCCGACTGGCATCATATGCATCCTGCAAACGAGTGCGGCCTTCCCGCACTTTTTCCTTCAGATAGGGATCATCGACCAGTTCATAGAGTTTGCCAAGATCCGCCAGAACCTTATCCCAACGATGCGCCTCGAGGTGCATTTCAATCAGGTTTTCCAGGGGTTCCAGCATGCGGGGTGCCAGTTCCAGACTCTTCAAATAGCTTTCTTCGGCATCCATCGGTCGGTTGAGCTGTTCCTCCAGCTCACCGATTTTATAGTGAATGATGGCCTTATTGAGATTGCCATCAATTTTACGTAGATAATTGCGCAGAACCTTGAGACAGCCTTCCCAATTCTGCTGGCGGAAGTACGCCTCGTAGTGAATCGTGAACGTATTCAAGGGACTGTCGGCGCAGTGTCTCTCAATGATGTCGACCGCATTCTGCGCCTGATCAAGCTGGTACAGATAAACGGCGGCCAGTTCCTGAGCGCTGCGATAACGATCGTTGATATGTTTCGCATTTTGAAAAAGGCTTTGCAAGACCGAGACGACTTTATCCCATTGGTTGTTTTGGGTATAAACGACCTTGAAGTAGCGCAGGGCCTTCAGATTGTTGGGTTCCAGATCGATCAACCGCTCGTAGCAGCGATTGAGCTGGAGTTCGTCGTATTTTTTCTTTTCAAAGATCAGGCAGAGGCGTTCCAGACAGGCGACCGAGTCCTCTTTGGTGCGCAGGCGAGGCAGTATTGCCTGCAGAATAATCGCTTCGGATTCGAAATCCTGTTCGCTGATGATTTGGGCCAGCGCCCGCTCGCGAAACTCAGCATAACTCAGGCGCAGGTCTTTCAGAAGCTTGACGCAGATCTTGGCGGACCGCTGAATATCTTCAAGGTGCACGGCATAGGCCCGCGCGGTGCGTACATAAAAATGCAGCTGGCGTTTTTTGGGGTTGTCGATCTGGGCTTCGAGCAGGCGGAAATAAAGCGACCAGCACTCATAGTCCTGGAGCTTTTCCAGGATGGCCTCAAAATGCTGCTCGGGAATCGACGCCCCCTTGTTGAGCTGGAAAACCAGATCGTTAATATCCAGGGACAGGGAAATATCCATGGGAAAGACTCCGCCATTGCCTACGCGTGTTAACAAACATCATAGCAAAGTGTGGGCGTCTTTAATAGAAAGTGACGGGCCCCTTTGGGGCTGACAGAGTTGCGGAAATTGACGAAGCCCCCGTGGACACGGGCGTATGAGCTTGAGGGCGAGTGCGACACAGGCGTATCAGGCCGCGGAGAGGCGCCGGGGCGAGTGCGACACAGGCGTATCAGGCCGCGGAGAGGCGCCGGGGCGAGTGCGACACAGGCGTATCAGGCCGCGGAGAGGCGCCGGGGCGAGTGCGACACAGGCGTATCACACCGCGGAGAGGCGCTGGGGCGGGCGCATCAGAGTTCGGAAGCGCTGGCGACGAGTGCGACACGGCCGTATCAGACCCCGGAGAGGCGTGTGCGCATCGGGCATATCAGAGTGCGGAGGCCACGCCGGGGGCAAATGCGCCTGCGTCAGCGATGCCTGGTGGCATGCCGTGCGGGGCTGATGGAGCGAGCCCCATGCGGGGCTGGCGTTGTCGAGGGGGCTTAGCGGGCCAGGAGGCCATCCAGGATCTGCTGGCTGGCAGCCTTGACGACTTCGTCGTATTCATAGACGGTTTCGTCGAAGAGCCACTGCAAGCTGATGCCGTCGATAATGGCGATCACCAGGGACGCGTAATAGTGCGGGTTCACGTTCTTGAAGACGCCGGCCTTGACGCCCTCTTCAATGACGCGGGCGCAGCTTTCGCGGAACTTCGCATAATGCCGGGAAATGACCTGGCGAACTTCCTTCTTCTGGTTGATCTGAGTCCAGAAGTCCATGTTCACCTGATAGTATTCCTTCGTACCGCGCACGACATCGAAGCCCACCGACATAAAGATCCGGAGTTTCTGGACCGGATCGGTGATCGATCCCATGTCTGTGGCCATGATGTTCTCGATGTCCCCCGCAACGCGGTCGAGGACGGACATCATCAGGTCATCTTTATTCAAAAAATAATAATGAATGATGCCCTTGCTGACTCCGGCCGTGCGCGCGACGTCCTGCATCGAAAAATTGTGATAACCGTGCTTGGTGATACATTCGACGGTCGCCCGTACGATCTGATCCTTACGTTCTGCTGCTACATCTGGCTTAGACATGTTGCCACCATTTGATACTACGAGGGCGCCGGTCCTGTGGGGCGCTACCATCCTCCGTCCGCGTGTTAAAAGAATCTTCAAGCTCGTTGGTGACAAGCCCTTGTGCGGGACAGAGGTCGAGACGAAGTCGGTATGTTAACACGGGCCTTGGCCTTTCGCAACGAGCACAGGCGGGACACTACGCATTTGGCAAGCCGATAATTTCCCGGCGAATCTTCAGTTACCCGCATATCTTACACAACCAATTTGGCGATGCAATAGTGAGTGTGATACAGTTGACTGATATAAACTGCGGATTTTTCTATTTTCGGACCGGGGCCCAATGACGGACCCTCGTTGTGGAGAACAGCATGCGGTGGCAGACCCTGACAGGAACGGCAGTCAGCTTTCTGGCGATCCACGCTCAGCCTGGCTTGAGCAAGGATTTTGAGAACTGGACCCATTTCGGCCTCCGGCCCTTGGGTATGGGCAATGCTTACGTAGCTGTTGCCGACGATTACAATGCACTGTTCTATAACCCGGCCGGTCTTGCCCGCCTTAAGGAATGGGATGGTGAGTTCCTGAACCCGCGGGTCGATTTGTCCACCAACCTCGGCGGCCTGATGAAGGACGTTCAGGATAAACTCAAATCCGGCAAGGTCTCGGATACCCTGGAATTGATCGAGGCGAATACCGGCAAAAGCTATCACGCCGGCTTTGGTCTGACACCCCACCTGATTTTCAAGAACTTTGGCTTTGGCATAGGCATCGACGTGGGAGCCTCCATGGTCTTCCATAAGAACATTGCCGCCGACTTTGACGCCGGCGTTCGCCTGGTCATGCCCTTCACGTTTGCGATGAATTTCCTCGATGACAAGCTGAGCGTCGGCGCCTCGCTCAAAGGCCGGGTCCGTGCCGGCGTCGATCGGCAGTTCACCATGGAAGACATTGAAGCCTTCCAAACCAAAGGGTCAGATACCAGCGACAAGAAGATCAATGACTACGCCCTCGGTGGTTTCGGAACCGGTGCCGACGTGGGACTGCTCTTTACACCGACCAAAACGATGGAACCCACCATCGGCGTGAGCGTCACGGATGTTGGAGCCACGAGCTATGAAACCCAGGACATTGGCGGCGAAGCGGTGGGCAATCCGGCCCCGCAGCTGGCCAGTGTCAACGTGGGTTTCAGTCTGAAGCCCGTTCAAAAAGATAAGTTCTATGTTTTGACTTCGATGGACATGCATTCCATCAACCAGCCCTACTCGTTTTCCAAGAAATGGAATCTGGGTACGGAGGTCGGTTACGGCAGCATCATCAAACTGCAGGCCGGACTTTATCAGGGTTACCTGACGGGCGGTTTCCAGTTTGATGTCGGTGTTATCAACCTGCGCGCCATCACCTATGCCGAGGAGCTGGGAACCCAGGCCGGGTTTCAAGAGGATCGCCGTTACGCCGTGCAAATCAAGTTACTGCTCTGACCCCGAAGTCAAACAACTGCTATCACAAGAGGACAAGGTCCATGTCGATCCAACGATACTCGAAGATGGTTTCCCCCTATATTTTGGCCGTTTGCCTGTCTTCCCAGGGCTTTGCCAAGGGTCTGGATACACTGCAGGCGGACAGCCCGCAGGCTCCAGCGACCAGCACGCCACTGCCAGGTGGACAGCCGACGCCAACGAGCGACAGTGTTCCCGCTGGTCCGAGCGCCGTGCAGCCTGCCGTGCAGACCCAGGCGCCGGCGCCAACGCCTCCCACGAGCGACGTGGACCGGCTGTACCTTGGCTCGAGTTTTTCCTGGATCAATCTTTCCGGCAGCAAGGGTGATTGGGTGACCGGCACGACAGCCGATATCGAAGCCGGTTATCGCTTTCTCACGATTATGAAAAAATTCGATCTGTTTGGCACCTTCCGCTATCGTCCCACGGAAGCTCTCGTGCAACTCGACAATCGCGAGTATCGTGCAATTGTCGAAAGCTATCTCTTTGGTGCCAAGGCCCGTATGGCTTTGAACAGTAAACTCTCGGTGAATGCCTCGGCGGAACTGGGCATGTCGGAGACTCATCTGAATTCCAACGACTCGATTCCAACGATTGATCAAAGCCTTGAGAAATCCGGGGTTGATCTGAACCTGGGCGGTGGGGTATCGTATCTTGTTCTGGAAAAATTCGCCGTAGGCGGGAAACTGACCCTCGGTTCCGGAGCATTTAAGTCCGTCCAATTAGGTGTTGATCTTCGGTTCATGCTCTGACGCGGGCCGATAGACCAAGCCCCCAGCGACTCAGTATGGATCCCGATGAAAACAAGCCCACGCGGAATCTTGTGCGTTCTTGCCATCTTCGTCACGCTTCTGCAAAGCTGCCGCCTGGAAGAAGTGACTGGTGAAGTTCTGGTTCGCGCACCGAATCCTGGAACCTATGAGATTTACCGCATCGAATCCGAAGAGCCCCTGCAGTTCATCTCGGAGCAGGTTGGCCAATATAACCAGCCCTTGCGGCTGGTTCCTGGCCGCTACCTGATCCTCGCTGATTGCAGCTACGAGATCCTGACTGTTCTGCCGAACGTAACTCAGTCGCTCGTCGCGCATCAGGTGCTCTTCAATCCGCCGGTCGCTCCCGCGGCCGAGGATAACTTTTCCATTCAATGCAATCGCTTCACCAAGACCAAATCGCGTCAGCATCTGCACAATCGCTATGCCTTGAATATTCTGCATGGAACCCGCGATCTTTTGGTCGGCATGATTCCGATGTCGATTGATTTCAACAAGGTGAACGATACCGCGAATCCGAAGATCCTGAGCTATAACCTCTCCGGTATCAAGATCGCATCCTATGAAGGCATGAAGCCGGCCACGAGTTTCTTCGTCTCGCCCGCGGATGGTCTTTTATCGATTACCGAAACCCAGAAGTTCGGTCGCTGGCAGTTCCTTCTCAAAGGCCGCTATCGGGTGGAAGTGAACGGCACGCGCCTGGAAGTGGATCTGGCTGAAGGTCAGCAGTATGAATTCCGACCGGCTTTCCTGCGGGTGAGTTCCTCGGACAATGTGAATATTCAGGCCTCGTCCAGCATCACCGGGACCCCTTCCTTCGTGGAACTTAACGCCGGTCACTGGCTCGATCTCAATGAAACCTATCCGGTGCTGCCGGGTGAGGCTTCCATCAAACTCAATGGTTCCCTGCATGAGCATAAGGTCACTCTGGTGGAAGGCGAACTCACCGAACGCAAGGCGCGCTCGGTGCTGGTCGATCTGGATTGTTCCGCCTGGGACTGGAGCTGTCTCGGCAGTCGGGAAATTTTCCTCTATGAAAGTGACAAGGCCTATCACTTTGCCGAAGGGACTTCGGATGTCCCGATCCTCTTTTTTGAAGAGGATGTGTGGCTGAGCATCCAGGGCTCCCGCGATATTCGTTATAAGATTCCTCCGACCTCGCAGGACACCACGCTCAAGGTTGGATTTTTGAAACTGATTCCCCGGCAGCTGCACCGTCCGGGTCAGGTGACCGACCTGTCCCGCATCGAAGCGGCTGGCGCGCCGTTGACCGGTCACTCCCTGGATTTGCCCGTGGAAGGCGACGTGCTGATGCCGCTCGTGGTGGGACGTTATTATCTGACTCAATACACGGCCCTCGCCACAGCCGACTGGGATCGGCGGACCAACCGCCTTCCCATTTCGATTGCGCCGCAGGATACGGTCGAGATTCCCTATTATGTCTATGTATCAGAAAAGAAACTGAAGCAGATTCGGGAGATGCAGGCCAAGACCCGGCAGCAGCAGATTCAGAAGAAATTCCGACTGATGCAGAGCCGGTACCGGCCAATCGTCCCGACCGCTGTGGATTGATTCACTGGGCCACACGATCGCGGGCCGCCTTGATCAGCTGGCGCGCGTGCGTGAGACTCGAACTTGTCACCTGATCGCCTGACAGAAGACGGGCGATTTCCTCTTCGCTGGCCTTGCGATTCAATTTCAAAATCTGCGATTCGGTGGATTCACCTTTCTGGGCTTTCTGGACCAGAAAATGAGCGTCCCCATAGGCTGCAACCTGCGGCAGGTGCGAGATGCAGATCACCTGAAAACTGGTCGAAAGTTCCTTCAATTTCTTGCCGACGATATGCGCTGTGTGTCCTGAAATCCCGGTGTCGATTTCATCGAAGACCATGACACAGGTATTGGCACCCATCGCCAGGGCTTTCTTGAAGCCGAGCATGATCCGCGAAATCTCGCCTCCCGAGGCGACCTTGGCCAACGGCTTGAGGCCTTCCCCCGGGTTGGCTGACAGCAGAAACTGCCCGCGCTCGCGGCCCTGTTTGCCCGTTTCGGTCAGGATGCTGGCGCAGTGCTGCCAGTCCTCGACCAGAGCGGGATCGATGGAGGCGATATCGAGATTCGGGATGGTGTTCTGCACCTCCTGAAACTCGAAATCAATGCGCGCTCCCTTCATATTGAGATCATGCAGCTCGCTCACCACAGCCTTGACCGCACGCTGCGCAGCTTCCCGGCGGGCGGCCGAAAGTTTGTGCGCGTAGTCATCGGCTTCATTGAGCAGCTTTTTCAACTTGTCCAGGGATTCCGCCATGGCTTCCGGACCCTGCTGAACAAAGGAAAGCTCGGATTCGAGGCGCTCGTACTCAGTCATCATTTCTTCCACGCTCCGCACCGAGTGCTTGCGCATCAGACTCTGATAACCGGCCAGCCGCGACTGCAGCTCCTCGATTTCCTCCTCATCGAGAGTATGACGGGACACCGCCCGGCCTATGCCGTAGCTGAGTTCATCGAGAACCGTGCTGAGTTCGCTGAGCTGGGCGAGGCTGGCCCGAAGCGAGGCATCCTGCAGTTTTTCGGCCGGCGTTTCGAGCAGCCTTTGCAATTCCTGCAAAGCCGCGGTCAGGGAACGGCCGCTGTAACCTTCATCACAGATCCTCTGCGCCTGATCAAAAACCTTCTGCTGGGCCAGGACGAGACTGGATTCCTCGCAGACTTTTATCGTGCGCTCGTAATCCTCAAGACTCGGTCCAAAGCGGGCGAGTTCATCAAACCGGAACTGCAGATAATCCTGCTCACGACGTCGGGTGAGATACTGCTCCAGGCGCTTGCGCAGCTCCTGCAGAATCTGGTGGACCTGCTGCATGGCTGCCTGGACCCTGGTTTTCAAGCCCTGATCGGTGACGAATTCATCGATGTAATCGAGATGCGTGTGCGGGTCGAGCATGCGATGGTTTTCATGCTGACCGTAGATGTCGATGAGGGTGGCCCCCAGCTCCTTCAGGAGCGAGAGCGTGATCGGCTGATCATTCACCCAGGCCTGCGAGCGGCCTTTCTGGGCAATTTCCCGCCGAATGATGACTTCGGTCAGATCCTGATCATCGTGCCATATGCCATGGCTGTCGAGGACTTCAACGCAGGCATGACTTTTGGGTAAAAGAAAGGAGGCGGAGACATGGGCCCGGGGAAAACCACGGCGGATGACCTCGGGATCGGCCTTCGCGCCTAACAGAAAATGGAGAGCCTTAATCAGTATGGATTTGCCTGCTCCCGTCTCGCCAGTGATCACGTTGAGCTGCGGGGAAAATTCGATATGCAGTTCTTCGATTATGGCAAGACCGCGGATGGACAACTGGGTAATCATCGGAAAAACTCCGTGGAATAGCGGACGAACTTCCACAATGTCTCGAAGGTGCTGACGCTTGTCCAGTGACTTTTACAAATGTATGGGGGATCCAGGAAAGAGTGTGGAGCCATCGACGGGACTTGAACCCACGACCTGCTGATTACGAATCAGCTGCTCTACCAACTGAGCTACGATGGCTTTCGACAACGGTACAAACAAGCAATGCGCCTGGAGGCGCTCTGATTGGTCATTCCTATTGTGCTCAGAAACCAGAAAAAAATAAAGAGCGGAATGGCGTCCCCAAGGGGATTCGAACCCCTGTTACCGCCGTGAAAGGGCGGTGTCCTGGGCCAGCTAGACGATGGGGACCAGGGAGAAAGTGAGCCCTGCTGGATTCGAACCAGCGACCCGCACATTAAAAGTGTGCTGCTCTACCAACTGAGCTAAGAGCCCTCACTAACAACCTAACGCTTGCGCTAGGGAGTTAACTATCTACAGTCGCACCATTTTTGTGTCAACTTATTTTTCCAATAAATTTGCCGCCTCGCGTAAGTTGATTTTTAGGCCGGTTTCTCCTAGTATGGGCCCACCTACGTAGAGTCAGTCAGCCCTGTTCGAGAGAAAGTAAGCGCCGCATGACGATCATCAAAAGAAACCGCGTAACGACAAATAGCGATCTGATTTCCGCTATTGAGAAACTGTGTCCGCTCCTGGAGCGACAAAAGGAATTTGACGCGGTCACTGATCTTCGCAAGGCAGCCGACCAGCTGCGCGCCTCTGCGGAAAACAGCTCGGCCTGGAAAGAAGCCATTGAGTCCATCATCGAAGCCTTTGAAGGCGAACATGAACTCATGGCTTATACTATGCAGCGCGAGACGGATCAGTGGACTGAAGTCGAAGAATTATCGCAGGTCAGTTCCCGAGTCTTGAGTTTGGCAAGACGTCTGGCTTATTGAGCATATACGATTACGCAATTCCGTCAAAGTGAAGGGATGTCCATCTGGATATTTTTTCACGATTACCTTTTGCCGGAATCTTGTTATAATTTTCACCATATACGCTGCAGCTCGGCCCCGGGCGCATGCAGTCGCAGTCCGCGACGTCAGCCTCGACGACTTACCTGCGACGAGTCATCTTTCATTTCACAGTAGGGTGCTGCCATTAGTACGACACAATCGAATTTCAAACCAAGTACCTTGAAGTTGGATTATTTCCTTTATTCCTGCTTCGAATATGAACAAACCTGCAAAGCCCTGCCTGGCAAAGCCATGGGACCACAAAGGTGGCCGCATGGAGTGGCCTTTCTGGATGGCGAGCGGGATAGCTTTCGTGACTTGGGTGATCTTGGGACGCAGGTTGAAGCCTGCCTCCGCTGGTATGTGGAGCAGTTTCCCCCGCTGCTGGAAGATCGCAGCATGACCATGGAAAATATCGGCAACCTGACCGCTCCCGCCGTATTTTTCTGCCTGGATCTGAAGATTCTGGCCGGTGCTGATAGTCAAAACACCGCGGACGCCCTCCAGGCCAGCGATAACAACGCAGTTTGGGAAACCATCGATCGGCATCTCGATCAGCTGCTGCCGAATTTTTCCTCACACTTCAAGACATACCTGCGCTGGGTCTTCGTGAAAAAAGAAGAGCAGACCTGGGATGTCGGCTCACGCCCTCCCGTCGGTCGTTATGCTCCCTTTCAGCGTCGCGGTCGTCCCGGTGACAGCAAAGGTCCCCCACGTCGTAGTGGAGGCGGCCAGGGCGGAAGACCTCAGCAGGGTGGTCGTGACCGCCACGAGCGCGGCCAGGATCGCGATCGTCCACGCGGACCACGTCGCGATGCAGGTGCTGGCGGTATCAAAAGTGGCGGCAGTCATGCCGATCAGGAAAGAGCCGCGCTGGAAGCCGTCCGCACAGCTGTGGATCAATTGCGCAGCAATCCGGCCCTGGCCGAAATCAAACTCGACCCATCCAACAGTTTCTTTCGGCGTCTGCAGCATAAAAGAGCCGTGGCGGAAGGCTTCCATTCCTTTTCGACCGGAGAAGGCATGCAGCGCGCTGTGGTTGTGACGCGCGAGAAGCAGGAGCAAGAGGATAATCCATGACCGCGGTCGTATGTATAACAGGCGCTTCGTCGGGCATCGGCGAGGCGCTGGCCCTGGTTTACGCTGAGCAAGGCTGCCATCTTGTATTGGGAGCCCGGCGTCTCGATAAACTCCAGGCCCTGGAACCGGTGCTCAAGGAAAAGGGTGCCGCTTCCATTCTCAGCCTTCCCCTTGATGTCCGCTCGCTTGAATCCGTTCAGTCCTGGGTCAAAGCCGCTCAGCAAAAGCATAGTCACCTGGATGTCCTGGTGAATAATGCGGGGCTTGTGATCGGACTGGAGCCGGTGGAGACGGGACGAATTGAGGATTGGGAAACCATACTCGATACCAATGTTCTGGGCGTCATGCGGGTCACGCAGGCCTTGATTCCCATCTTTAAAAAGCAGGGCTCAGGTCACATCGTGATGATCGGGTCGATTGCCGGGCATCAGCCTTATGAAAATGGTGGGGCCTACTGCGCCAGCAAGTTTGGAGTGAAGGCTTTGACCGGTGTGTTGAAGCATGAACTCAACGGAACCGGCATACGTGTTTCCACGGTGGACCCCGGCATGGTGGAGACGGAGTTTTCCGTCGTGCGTTTCCGTGGCGACAAGGAAAAGGCCAAGCAGGTTTATAAGGGACTTGTTCCCCTGAATGGCCGCGATATTGCCGAGTGCGTGCTGTTTATGACCTCACGCCCGTCGCATGTGAATATCGATAGCATCATTGTTATGCCGACGGCGCAGGCCAGTGTTTACAAGGTGCATCGGCAGACTTAAGAAAACCATTCCGCCTGCAGCATCGGCTGCAAGTTTTTGAGTGTTTCCTGCAGTTCGGGGTAGCTGCGCGTCTCTCCGTGGAATACCCTGCGAATCAAATTCCCTGTGATTTCAATATAGCCTTCCAGCCAGCCCATGCCGTGATGCGGCGGGTTTCCTGAACCCAGTCGGGTGTCCTTGCGAGTCAATACCCTTCGATCGCGGCCTTCGCCAATGAAAATTTCATCGGGTCGCTCAAACGTCCAGGTGGCGCTGCGTTGGGAGCCCAGCACGTTGACCTCGAAGTGATTGGTGGCGCCGTGAATGGTTTTGGAAATCGAACCCATGGCGCGGCCTGCGTTAGGGTATTGCAGCATCAACTGCACATGCGAGTCGCGATGCGGGCTGTCCGAGTTGATGAAGGATCGCCAGCCGCGAACCTGCGTGGGGGCGTGTCCGAAGAGGAAACTCACAGCATCAACCCAGTGCGTGGCAATGTCGAGGTACACATCGTAGGCGCCGGCCAGACTGATATCATCCTTCCAGGTGCGTGCTCCTTTTTCCTGAGTCAGGGCGCGTTCTGCGGTGGACGCCTGCCAGTAGCGGCCTTCGATGGCGATCACGGTGCCGAATTCACCCTCCATCAGCATATGCCTTAAGGTTTGGAGACCCCAGGTCTGACGATAAACATGCAGGATGGCGGTCGGCGTTTTCACGTCCCTGAGTTGATGCAGTTCATCGAGATTCACGCAGGCCGGCTTTTCACAGAGGATGGCGGGAAAGCCCGAGCGGGCCGCATCCCGAATGGTGGCCGCATGCAGGCCATGGGGATTGGCGATACAGAGGAGCGGCTTTTCATATTTTTTCCGCTCATGCGCGAGCGAGGCATCGCGTTCCAGCCATACAGGCATTTCGAGGCCCAGCCCGGGGTGCAATACCTTCAGGCAGGCAAGACTTTTGGCAATGGCATGTCCGGCACGACCTGTTCCGAGTATTAAGGGTGTAACAGTCATAAAGTTCCCCATCGTCGAAAGTTCTGCGCTCCAGCGCCCGGAGATGCGGGTTGCCAGGCTGTCCTTTCTTTATCACAATCAACCTGAACTTCCTTATGTGAAGAGGACATTCCATGAAGATGAAGACAAGGCTATGGTTTTTGCTTTTTGTCCTTTCCCTGGCCGGGGCAGGTTGCACTCATACGGAGATAAGTCCTCAGGGGCCGGCCTATGACGCGGAGCTCAGTAACTTTGAGTATCCAAGGCCCGTTCATTTTTTGGAGTTGTCGAGCCAGGGGCAGAGGCTGCGCATGGCCTTTATGCTGGCGGAACCGGCGAAAGCCAACGGGCGGACCGTTCTTCTTTTGCATGGGAAAAATTTCTCGGGGCACTACTGGGAACCCACCACGGCTGCTCTGGTGGCCAAGGGGTATCGAGTACTCGTGCCGGACCAGATTGGATTTGGGAAGTCTTCGAAGCCCGGGTCCTATCAATATAGTTTTCATCAGCTCGCGGCACTGACGGAACAACTGATGAACCATTTGAAAATCGATAAGATCTCGGTCGTCGGTCATTCGATGGGTGGGATGCTGGCGACACGCATGGCTTTGATGTATCCGACGCGTGTGGAAAAGCTTGCGCTGGTGAATCCGATCGGTCTTGAGGATTGGAAAACTGTGGTTCCTTATGCAACGGTGGATGAGGTCTATGCGGGTGAATTGAAGGCGGATGAGGCGAGCATTCGGGAGTATCAGAAGAATTCCTACTTCGGAGGTCAATGGAAGCCGGAGTATGAAAAACATATTGACGTTCTTGCCGGCTGGACACGGCATCCTGATTATCCGAAGGTGGCCTGGGTCGCGGCGCTCACCTCGGACATGATCTTCACGCAACCCGTGCTTTATGAATTCAGTAACATTCGAGCCCCTACCCTTCTCATCATTGGACAGCGCGACCGCACCGCCTTGGGAAAAGCCCGTGCGCCCGCATCGGTCCGTTCATCACTTGGGAATTATCCTGAACTTGGACGCAAGACTGCGCGTGCGATACCAAAAGCCAGTCTTGTGGAAATCAGGGAGGCCGGGCATATGCCGCAGGTGGAGCAGTTTTCGGTCTATATGGATGCCTTGAGTCATTTCCTGGAATAAATCTGGAAGCACGACAGGACTGCCCAACAAGATTGGCAGCCAAATGCTTCGTTATTGGAGTGGCGCTATAATTTCGATACCCCAGGGCTCAAAATCGCGACGGTTCTGTGTTGCAATCGGCAGATCAAGAATTTTGGCGGTGGCCCCGATAAAAAGATCTTCGGTGTGAAGGGTGATCCCTTTCGCAGCCATTTCCGCGCGTTTTTCCGCTGCAAGAGCTGCGATTTCTGGGCTTACTGAGATGACATCAATATCGCCATCGTCGATGAGTTTCCTGAAACTCGCCAAGGCTTTTTTCGAATTCGCCTTTCTCAGCCCGTATTCCGTTTCATAGATGACGACGACTGATGTGGCTGCGCTTGGCAGAGTTTCGAAGAAGGCAAAGGCCTTTTCCCGAAGTTCCACGTTCTTGCTGACCAGGGCTGAAAGGACACTTGTATCGATGATCAATCGCTCCTCCTTCGGGATTACTTAACATCCACTTCCTTTATGGGACCACGTAGCTCTCCAAAATCCTCCGAGTATATTCCCTCGTCCTCGGCGGCTTTCATGAAGTCCCGCATCAGTTTTGCCCGTCGCTGTCGCTTGAGTTCCAAAAGTAGCTGAAGGTCTTTCTCGCCGATGATTGCGCCTGCCGGCTCCCCACTTACCTGGATGCGCTGGGGCGCGCGCTGTGCAGCTTTCACCAGTTCTGACATCCTGTTCTTCGCTTCGGAAACAGACAATGGTTGGTCAGTTTTCCTTGCGTTCGTCATGGCTCGATCTCCTCGAAAATTTGGAGCTTGCCGCTCCTTTGACTGTTTATCGGAAAAATCCAACTTCAGGTCAAGAGGATTTCTGGCCTTCGGGCTATCTGGCCTTCTTAAGGAATTAAATAGCTGTTTTATTTATGAAAGTTTCCAAACAACTTTCGACAAGACCCCAGGCGGCATAAGGTCCAGTTTGCACAACTCTTTTTTAAGACTATGCAATCATCTAAAAATATTGGGAATTGTTGGTTCATCAAGGAGGGAAACGGCAGGCGGGGCAGAGGCCCCGCGAGATGCGGCACGCAGCGAGCCTACCACACTTAAAAAGGGACAACCTTCTGGTTGATTCGCCCAAATATACTCTTCCCGGCATCATCAAACATTTCGATCTCCACGCGGTCGCCATACTGAAGGAACGGTGTGGTCATGGTTCCGGTATCAATTTTCTCGATCATGCGTTTTTCCGCGAGGCATGAGGAGCCGCGGCTGCGATCCTCGTTCGAAACCGTGCCACTGCCGAGTATGGTTCCCGCAGTATAGGAACGGGTCTTGGCGATATGCGCGATGAGATCATGGAAGGAGAAATGCATTTCCGGACCGGCATTGGGATCCCCGAAAAGTTTGCCGTTCAGCCATGTTTTGAGCGGGCGATGCACGCGTCCTTCTTTCCAGGACGAACCGAGTTCATCCGGTGTTACCGCGAAAGGAGCGAAGGCGGAAGCGGGTTTCGATTGGAAAAAGCCGAAGCCTTTTTGCAATTCCACGGGAATAAGATTCCGGAGGGAAACGTCATTCACCACCATGACGAGGCGAATGTATTTTTCGGCATCGGCTTTCTTTGTGCCCTGCGGCAGGTCACCGAGTATCACCGCCACTTCCGATTCAAAATCACAGCCCCAGGCCACATCCGCGAGGCGGATATCTTCCGTTGGTCCAAGGAACACGCCGGATCCACCCTGATAAATCAAAGGATCCGTCCGCAAGGTTTCCGGCGGCTCGGCGCCACGGGCTTTCCTGACGAGCACCACATGGTTGATATAAGCCGAGCCATCAATCCATTCATAAGCGCGCGGCAAAGGCGAACGCCATGTCTGATCCGATGTTTTGGAGCCCAGCTGCGCATCCTTCTCCAGCAAGTCTGCAACTTTCTGAAGATGCGGCAGCGCCTCATCCCATTGATCCAGTGCATCCTGCAGAGTCGTCACATCAGGCCCGGCCGGCAGACAGCGCTGCAGATCCCGGCTGACGACCATCAGTTCTCCATCTCGTGTTCCGTTGTCGCGTGTGCCGAATTTCATGATTCCCCCGTGGATTTAGTCCTTCAAACCAACAGCGTTCTTGAGTGATTGAATCTCCTGCGATGTGAGCTGCCGGTATTCACCAGGCTTCAAACTTTCAGGCAGATGCAGATCGCCATAACTGTAACGCAGGAGGCGGACGACCTTGTTGCCCAGGTGTTCAAAAAGACGTCGCACCAGGCGGTTGCGCCCCTCGCGGACCGTGATCATATACCAGGCGCCGCGGCTTTGTCCCATGTCGATGGTCTGAATAAAGTTCAGGTCCACGCCCGCCGCGGGACCGTCATCCAGGGTAAGGCCACGGCGAAGTTTGGCTTCCTCTTCATCGGTTAAACGCTTTTGCACAAGCACCTGGTAGGTCCGTGGCACCTTGAAGCTCGGATGTGTCAAGCGATGCACGAGTTCGCCATCGTTGGAAAGAAGCAGGAGCCCTTCGGTGCGATAGTCGAGGCGGCCGACGGGATAAAGCAGAAATTTGACCTGGCGCAGCGCAGGCAGATCAAAGATCGTGGCCTTGCCGTCCTCCCGGGCGCGGCTGGTCAAACAAAGATCAGGCTTGTTCAGCATCCAGTAAACAAGAGGCGGGCGCTCGGAAACCAGACGACCATCGACGGTCACCTGGTCCTGGTCGGGATCAATCCTCGTCCCGAGTTCTTTCACGACCTTGCCGTTGATCGAGATCCTCCCCTCCGTCAGCATCCTCTCCGCCTCCCGGCGTGAGGCCAGCCCCAGCTGGGAAAGCCACTTCTGTATCCGGATCAACTTGTCCTGGCTCATCGTCATCAAAACCTTTCGCATCATAACGGGCGCCGACGCGCGGCTGCTCCGTAGGTGCAGTCGGTTCGTCGCCAAGCAATTCAAGCTGCTCTCTTACCTGAAAATCGGTTTTGATGTCAGCAAAATCGCCTGTTCCGATGGTTTCATCCAGTCCTTCCGACACGGTTGGATCTTCCGATTCCGGATCGTCCATAAATTCATCGACATCGACCTCCTCGCCAAGATCGAGGCGGTTTTCCGCTTCGGCCATGGTTTCGGGGGCCGGCTGAAAGGCGGAGAGCGGCGGCAGATCGTCGAGGCTGTTGATGCGGAAAACGCGCAAAAATTCAGGGCTGGTGCCGAACATCATCGGCCGGCCTGAATCCTCCTTGCGCCCCACGCAGCTGATGAGTTCGCGATCGAGCAGGTTTTTGATAATGCTGCCGGCATCGACACCGCGGATCGCTTCGATATCCGCCCGCGTCACCGGCTGACGGTAGGCGATAATGGAAAGGGTTTCCAAGGCCGCGCGTGACAAAGGTCTCTGGCGGGCCGAGAACATGCGCTCCATCAGAGGCGCCGCGGCCGGCACCGTGCGGAATTGAAAGCCCACGCCCTTATCGTGTTCCAGACGAAAACCGCCGTTGCGTTCCCGATAGAGGCGCACAAGGTTTTGAATCACCCGATCGACTTCGGTGCTGTCGGCGGGATTGCCGTCCTCATCGGCCAGGATTTCCGCAACATCCTGCGCGGAGAGCGGTTTGGGAGCTGCAAAGAGTATGGCCTCGACCTGACCTTCAAGGGTAAGAGCCTCATCCCAGCGCATGAGCCCATCGCGGGATTCCCCGGTGGGGCCCGCTTCCAGGGTCAAGTCAGGGGCGTCGGCAGCGGATGGCTCATCCGCGGCAGCATCGGGGAAGTCCTCTTCGTCTTCAAAAAGACCTTCGGGCTTCGGATCATCCATGCTCATACTCCATCCATTTCCGGCGGTTCAGCCAAACGAGGGCGCTCCATGCCTTTCACCTGCAAAGGCAGCTGTTTGGCATCGAGATCACTGCGATAAAGCCAGAGAGGTCCGTTCAACTCCTCCTGGTGCACCTTGATCGTGCCGGCCTTGGCCAGCTCAAGCGAGGCGAGAATATAGACGACCAGTTCATAGCGCGACTGGAAGGTTTTGTAAAAGCCCTGAAACAGGGCAAAATTCACGTTATCAATGATGCGCCCGAGCTCGATGATCTTTTCCTCGACCGTCACCTGGTGCATCTTTGCTTCGTGTCGTGCGGCCGGTTTGCGTTCCGCCAGATCACGCAGCATCTGTTCATAGAGGACGACCAGCGACGCGGGATCACCCACCAAAGGCGCTTCGATGGCTTCGTACAGTGGCGTGAGGCGCTGCCATTCCATCGAGGAACGGATCTGCACACCGAACTGGGGTTTGACGGACAGATATTCCGCAGCTTTCTTGAAGGTTTCGTACTGCAGCAGGCGTTCCTGCAGGTTGTAGCGCGGATCATCCTCGCTCAGAAGGCCGCTCTCATCCTGACTTTCCTGACCGGGCAGGAGCATCTTCGTCTTGATTTCAATCAGCGTCGCGGCCATTTCGATAAATTCGCCGGCATCGGCCAAATCATCGTAGCGCAGGATTCGTAGATACGCGAGGTACTGCTGAGTGAGCTTGAAGATATCGATATGAAAAATATCGATTTCATTCACGCGGATCAGGTGCAAAAGAAGGTCAAGAGGCCCCTCGAATTGCTCAAGTTTTAGGTAATACTGCGTCGTCATGCCCTGAATCCCTGGCGCTTTCGTTGAGCCGGTTCTAAACAATCTGGTGATTCTAGCGAAAAGCTGCGAGTTTGGATAGCACTTGGGTCGATCGGCGGACCGGAGGCTCATCGCGGCACAATTGGGCGTTTACACCGGACGCCTGGACTGGCATAAGCTGCAGATCCGGGAGGTTGACGCATGGAAACCCTGAAAAACGAATGGACCCTGGCTGAAGAGGCCCTGCGCGCCACCTATGGAAGCGCGGCCCTCTTGCCGATCGAATTTTTCAAGATCCATGCGAAAGCCTTGCGGGATAGGATTTCCGGGCCGATTGCCCGCACGTTCCTGTCGAGCGGGACCACACGCGCGGATCGTTCACAAAGTCATTTCTCGGCCCGGGGACTCGACTGCTATCGCAGAAATTCAGTGGCCGCGTTTCAACAGATTTTGCGGCATTTCTTTGCGGATCCGTCCCAGGTGTCCGGGTTGAGTTTGATTCCTGACGTCGATGCCTGGCCGGATTCGAGTCTCGCGCAGATGGTGCATTGGATTGGCGAGGGATTCCGGCTGCAGTACTGGGATGGTGTGAGTCCCATACCGGAAACCCCTGTCTGGGTGTTTGGTACAGCGTTTCATTTTGTGAATCTGGCCGACGATGGCATCCGCCTTCAGTTGCCGGCGGGCAGCGTGGTGATTGAAACGGGCGGCACCAAAGGTCGTTCGCGTTCGGTGACGCGGGATGAACTTTATGCTTTGATTTCCGTGCATCTCGGTGTACCGCGCAATCGCATTATCAGTGAATACGGGATGTGCGAGCTGGCGACCCAGGCCTATGATTTTGTGGAGCAGCCGGAGGGACCGGAACTTTCGCTGGAGCAGCGCTGGTTTCGTTTTCCGCCTGAAATTTCCGTCAGCGTTTATGATCGTTTGAGTCGCCCGCAAACCATCGGCGAGGGCACGCTGACGATTCACGACTCCTGGCGCCTCGATTATCCCTGGCCCATTCGAACGGAGGATATGGCCCGCGTGCGAGAGGATGGATCCTTTCAACTGCTCGGGCGGGTTCCCATGAGTCCTTTGAAGGGATGCTCGATGCTGGCTGAGCAGATTGCGGGTGAACGTAACGTGGCAACCCCTGCGACATCCCTTCGCGTGCTCGAAGAGAACCCTTCTTTCGAACGCGCGGCGCGTGTTCATGAAATCGCGCAGGCGCTCCTTCAGGATCAGGAGTTGTGGAATCTTTGGCGGGAGGAACTGCATCAAACGCATGCGGCCGAGTGGTTGCGCGAGGACCTTGCGCGGAGCCTGCCCACCTCGCCCGCCGCCTGGCTGGAGACGGCTGCCGTGGCGCGAGGCTCCCGCTGTCCGGCCCGCTGGCTCATTATTCCTCCGGAAAGTCACAACTTCGCCTGGCTTTATCCTGTTCTGATGGGGACCGTGCTGGGGCTCGGCCTGCATCTGAGAGCACGGCCGGCGGATGCCCTCGTGCGATTGATGCAGAAACGGCTCGCGGCTTTGGGAGGATTCATGATTTGGGAGGCTCCACAAAGAATTGGAGTCGATCCCATGCCGCCCGTGGATGCCGTGCTGCTTTTTGGGTCGGATGAAACGGTGGCCGCAGTCCAAAAGGTCTCTCCCGTTCCGGTGCAGGGTTTTGGCAGCTCCCTTGCGGTTTCCCTCATGTATCAGAAGGGTGAGGTTTCAGATCTCTGGAAGGACGCCTTCAGTCTCCTGCAGAAGGGCTGCATGTCGAGTCGCGTTCTTTTTCTTTTGCAGGATGAGACGTCCACACCTTTTCACGAGGAGTTTCTACGGAGTCTCCAGGATGCGACGCAGCCGGTGGGCCCCCTGCCCCTCGGTATGGATCTGGCTTTGGAGCATGCTGCCTTTGGACTACGCTGCCAGGGCCAGACTCTACGACCCCGGCCCTGCGCGGGTGCTCCTCTGCTGCGGATACAAACCTTTGATCCGCAAAAAAATCTGGGTGATACCTTGCTCGATCGGGCGTTGAGCCTTAGTCTGGTTCTGGTCCCAAAAAATCTTTGGGACATTCTTGCTCAATGGTTGCCGGCCCAGAAAAACCTTCATAAGATCGCCGTTCATGGCCAGGATACCCTGCCTTTGACTCTGGACGGTCGGCGATTCGAACTCGTGACGGCCGGCCAGGCGAATGCCCCCATTTGGAACGGACGACATCAAAATCGTCCCCTCTTCAGTCCAGGGTGAAGAATCAGGGTCAGGACGGGTATAATAGAAACAACGCGGGACACCGATGTTTTCCCTGCTCAAAGCACAAGGACTGGAACGTATGAAAAGATGGGGTCTGACTTTGTTTGCGGCGGGAAGCCTTGGGATGACGAGCCTCGCATGGGCTCATCCACCTGAATATTCGCCGATCCTGGCACGCGCCTTTATCAAATCCGGATCGATCAATCCGGAAAACACCCGCGAATTTCGCCTGGACGAGACCCAGCAGGACGTTGAGGTCGGGAAATTCTGTAAGCAGCTCGGTCTGCAGTTTCGAAAATATGGTTGGGAATCCGATCCCTGCGGGGCCGTAAAATGGCAGGCGAGCATTCAAACCGTGGAAAAGCGTCCCCTGCTTTATGTTTCGTTCGGCAAGGGCAAGGATGTGACGCTGCTCCTGAGTGCGGTTCATCCGAATGAAGTGACGCCGGTGCCGATGGGTTTTCGTCTGGCCCGCCACCTGATGGAACATCCGGAATTGATCAAACCCGATCAGCGCGTGGTGATTGCGCCTCTGATCAATCCCGATGGTTTTTTCCGGGAAAATCCCATTCGCACGAATGCGCGTGGCGTTGACCCCAATCGCAATTTTTTCACCCTGGACTGGTATGAAAAATCCATCAGCTGGTGGCAGTCGGGCAAGAATAAAAACCTGCGCTACTTCCCGGGGCACTTTCCCAATTCGGAAATAGAAACCATCTTTCAGGTGCGCCTGATCGATGATTTCCAGCCTGATAAAATCCTGTCGATTCATGCGCCTTTGGGCTTCCTCGACTACGATGGGCCCGGCGATCAAAAGCCGAGCACGCTCACGCCGACCGAGACCCAGGCCCGCATGCTGGCCGCCGCCATTTCCAAAAAGGCCAACAATTATCGGGTCGTGGATTATTCCTTCTATCCCGGATCGCTCGGCAATTTTGCCGGAAATGAGCGCCATATTCCGACGGTGACCCTTGAATTGAAGACGACCGATGCGAAAAAAGTCGAGGAATATTGGGGTCAATTCCTGCCGGGCATGCTGGGAGCCATCGAATATCCTTTCAAAAAGTCGGTGGAAGCCAAGCTCAATACCTTTAAATTCTATAGTCATTATGAGCCTTTGGCCATCCGGTCCAAGGATCGTTCCTGAAGGGAACGAGGCCTTGTGATCCGGTCCTTTTAATGCCATATTCTCGATCATGATTCCGGCTTTTCCGCCGTATTTTGCGAGAGAATATGGACCATACCCCCCTCAATCTTGAAGATTTTCGCTACGAGCTTCCCGAGCATCTGATCGCGCAAACGCCGCTTGGTGATCGCAGCGGCTCGCGGCTTTTGGTGCGGCATGCGGATGGCGCATTGCAGCACAGCATGTTTCGCCATTTACCCGAGCATCTGCCCGCCGGCACGCTGCTCCTTTATAACGACAGTCGTGTGCTGCCGGGTCGCCTGCTCGGACAGACGCCGCATGGTGGGCGGCTGGAGCTGATGCTGCTGCGGCCCTTGACTGGTCCCGGTCATCGTTGGGAGGCTTTGGGACGGCCGCTCAGAAAACTTCCCGAGGGCTCCACGATTCAACTGGCATCCGGTTGTGTGGCGACCGTCGAGCGCCGGCATCAGGATGCGGCGCAGCCTTATCTTGAAGTGTCCTTCAATCTTGAACATGAAGCTTTTTTTGATTGGATGGAAAAGGAAGGTTATATTCCTTTGCCGCCCTATATTGCACGGCCTGATGCGCAGAGCGCTCCGGCCAGTCCGGATCGCGACCGTTATCAGACGATCTATGCGAATGAACGTGGGTCGGTGGCCGCACCCACCGCGGGTTTGCATTTTGATGAAACCATGTGGAAGGCCCTGCGTGAAGCGGGAGTGGAAACCGCACCGGTCACTCTGCATGTGGGCGGTGGAACGTTTCTGCCGGTGAAAACCAGTGCACTCGATGCGCATGTGATGCATCGGGAGACTTACCGCCTCAGCCGCAAAACCTTCGCGGCCATCGAACGGGCTCAGGCTGAAAAACGTCCGATCGTGGCGGTCGGCACCACGACCTTGCGTTGTCTCGAATCGTTTGCGCTGCGGATGCGGGAGCAGGGAGCCGAAGGTCTTTGGGATCAGTGGCAGGATACGCAGCTCTTTCTTTACCCGCGGCATAAGCACGATCTTTATCGTCCCTGGGCCATCCATGGTCTCATGACGAATTTTCATCAACCGGAGAGTTCGCTGCTAATGCTGGTGTCGGCGCTGGTGGGCTATGAAAATATGCAGAGCATCTATCGCGAGGCGCTGGCCCAGGGCTATCGTTTCCTGAGCTACGGCGACACGAGTCTTCTCTGGCTGCCTGATTAACGGGTGGCGTTGAGTTCCATGAGCTTGACCAGCATCAAAAGGTCCTCGACCTGTTGCTTCAAATCAGCGATTTGATTGTCCTTCAGTTTCAATTGCGCTTCCATATTCTGAAGGCGCAGCTGAAAGCTTTCCTGAAGATGCCGCTCGATGGAATTGATGCGGGTCACGCTGTGTTCACAGAACTGCAGAAGGGCCTGCGAATCGACCAGCGTGTTATCATATTTTTGCAGGCTATTGCTAAGGTTCCCGGGCAGCGTGCGAAAGCTCGCCCCGGGTCTTGGCGTTTGAAGAACCGGTTCCTCCTTCAGCGCAGGAGCCGGAGCCGGCATGACGGGCAGCGGTTCACTGGCCTGCCGCGCTTCGGCCGCAGCAAATTCCGCGGCTTCCGCAGCCGTGCCCGGACCCACCGGGATATAGTATTTGCCTTCCTTCAAGACGGCCTGCAACCTGCCGGTTTTTATCCGGCGGCGGACCGTCATATCCGAAACTGCAAAGGTTCGTGCATACTCCACTATGGAAAGCCACTGCTCAGCCATAGAACCCCTCATCTCATCCGCAAGCTGATTTTTCCTGCCTTTATCAGTCTAGCGCGGCCCTGGGGTGCGTAAAAGTCAGCCAAATCCTTGACGTTCACTTGCGCTTCAGGTCGATCTTCGCGTCCCCATCGACCCAGTCCACGTGCGCCACACGCGGGGAGTCCACGCGGTCCTTGATCAGGAGGCTGGCGATCGGGTTCTCGATTTTCTCCTCCATCTTGCGCTTGAGAGGCCGGGCTCCGTAGTTGGCGGTGTCGATGCTCTGCACGAGGCCATCGCGGACGGCATCGGTGACCTGCAGTTCGACCTGCAGACGGGCGAGGCGTTTGCTGAGGTCGTTGAGCATGATTTCGACGATTTCACGGAACTGGTCGCTGTCCAGTCGATTGAAGATGATGATTTCATCGAGGCGGTTGATAAACTCAGGACGCAGGAAACTTTTGACGATCTTGAAAATTTCCTTGGTTTCCTGGTCCTTGGACCATTCATTAACCTGAGCCCCGATGCCGATCGGCGTGCGGCGCTCGGACATCACCTCGGAGCCCATGTTGGAGGTGCCGATGATGATGCAGTTGGCGAAACTCACCCGCTGCCCTTCGGAATCGGTCAGCCAGCCTTCATCCAGGATTTGCAGCAGGATGTTGAAAACATCCGGATGCGCCTTTTCAAATTCATCGAAGAGCACAACGGAATAAGGCTGGCGTTTGACCTTTTCCGTCAGCTGACCGCCTTCGCCGTAACCGACATAACCGGGAGGCGAACCGATCAGTTTGCTCACATCATGCTTGGCCATATACTCGGACATGTCGATGCGAATGATACGGTTCTCATCATCCATGATTTCAGCGGCGATGGCCTTCGCCAGCTCGGTCTTGCCCACACCCGTGGGTCCCAGAAAGAGGAAGGATGCGATCGGCACATTCGGCCGCCGGAGTCCGGCCCGGTTCCGGCGAATGGCGTTGGCCACCGAGCGGATCGCATGGTTCTGGCCGATGACGCGCTTTTGCAAATGCTCCTCAAGATGCAGCATCTTCTCGGCCTCGGTGGCCACCATTTTGTTCAGGGGAATGCCGGTCTTTTTGCTGATAACCGCGGCGACATCCTCGCGATCCACGCTGCGGTCCTCCTGTCCGCGTTCCTTTTGGAACTCCGCCTTCTTCTGGTCCATTTCCGTTTCAAGCTGAACGAGTTCCATCTGAAAGCGCGACATCTGCTCAAAGTCCTGCGCATTGAACGCCCGGGATTTGGCTTCCGACAGCTCCTGCCGCTTCTGTTCCAGCTTGCGCAGCTCGGGCGGTGTGTAGATGACCTTGAGGCGTTTGACCGCGCCGGCTTCATCGATCAGGTCGATGGCCTTGTCGGGCAGACTCCGATCCTGAATATAACGATGGGAAAGATCAGCGGCCGCGATCAGGGCATCATCGGTGTAATGAACCTGATGATGCGCCTCATACTTCGGTTGAATCCCCTTGAGAATTTTGATGGAGTCCTCGACGCTCGGCTCCTCGATGCGGACCGGCTCGAAGCGTCGGGCCAGGGCCTTGTCGGATTCGATATACTGCTTGTATTCGCGATTGGTCGTGGCACCGATACATTGAAGTTGGCCGCGGGCCAGTGCGGGCTTCAGCATGTTGGAGGCATCCAGAGCTCCTGAGGCCCGGCCGGCCCCGACCACGGTGTGAATCTCGTCGATGAAGAGAATGATTTCACCCGAGGATGCGACCACCTCATCCCGAATATTTTTCAATCGCTCTTCAAATTCCCCCTGCATCTTCGCACCGGCGAGAAGACTCGCAATCTCAAGGGAAAGGATCCTTTTACTCAATAAATATTCCGGAACATCGGCCGACGCGATACGATTGGCCAGGCCTTCGGCGATCACCGTTTTCCCGACCCCGGGTTCACCGACCAGCAGGGGATTGTTTTTCTTGCGCCGCGAAAGGATCTGAATGACCCTTTCAATCTCGGCGTCACGGCCGATCACCGGATCCAGATCCCCCTTGCGGGCCAGGGCGGTGAGGTCCGTGGTGTATTCGTCGAGCGCGCTTTGCCTGGATTCCTCTTCGCGGTCGGTGATTTTATGATTGCCGCGGAACTGATCCAGAACGCGGGCGCATTCCTCGTAGCGCAGATTCACTTCATCCAGAATGCGGGCGGTGCCAGGCACGCTGCGATCAAAGCAGGCCAAAAACAGGGCGCCGGTGGAAATATAGCTGTCCCCAAGGCGGCGGCGCTCGCGATCGGCGGCCTCAAAAAGGTTCTCGACGTCCTTGGTCATGCGAATCTGTCCAACCTGTCCCTGGCTGAACTGAGGCAGTTCGTTGATGGCGGCCATGGCCCGGTCGACAATTTCGGACCGCAGCTCCCCGGCATCGCGATCGAGCTCGTTGATGATCTTGACGACGATCGAATCCTTTTGATCGAGCAGCGCCATGAGCAGGCCCTCGGCACCGACCACCGCCTTGCGCTGGTTGGCATATTCCATCAGTGCCGCTTGGAGAGCCTCCGTAACCTTCACTGTTGATATCTTCAGCAATCTCTGAACCATGCTGGCCTCCGGCTTTGGACAGGTTGCGCCCCCCAAACGGGGGGCCCGTTCTTCGGTGCAGTATATCATTGCCTGAGTCGGCCGGGACTTCTATATTCAGGTACGGCTAAAACGTCAGAGGTAATTCTATGGATTTCCGCGCGGCTCTCTTTGACTTCGATGGGGTGATCGTGAATAGCACGCCGACGCACCTGAGTGGCTGGCAGGCTGCATTCCAGGGCATGTTCAAGCAGGAACTTGATCCCAGCACCCTCGAAAGTCTGGTGGGTCGTTCGACCGCGGCCATCGGCAGAATTCTTGCGGAGCGCAGCGGCTATCCGGCGGCCAAGGCGGAGCTGATACGTCGCAAGCAGATTTATGTCTTTGATCATTTGGAGACGATCGAGCTGATTGCGGGAGCGCGGGAATTTCTGGAGGAGCTGCGCGCGCGGTCCATGCCCTATGGCATTGTCAGCAATGCGCCGCGGGATTTCATTGGTGCCGCCATTGAAAAGCACAGGCTGCCGGTGCCTTTTTTTCTCGGCCTGGATGATTACCACCGCCCCAAACCGGATGCCGAGCCTTACGTTAAAGGCGCCATACGCCTGGGCTTCCCGTTTACCGCGCATGGCAGCATCCTGGTGTTCGAAGATAGCACGCATGGCATTGAAGCGGCGATCGCCGCGCACATGACGCCGATCGGCATCTGCTCGCAGCATAGGCCGGATATTCTGGAAAAGGCAGGGGCAAGGCTTTGTTTCGAGCATATGGGTGAGGCGGCGGCGCTGCTCACGAAATGACGTTTGGTGCCTGGACGTGGCGGCGCTGCTCACGAAATGACGTTTGGTGCCTGGACGTGGCGGCGCTGCTCACGAAATGACGTTTGATGCTTGGACGCGGCGGCGCTGCTCACAGAATGAAGTTTTTTTTCAGACGCGGCGGCGTCCTCGGGTCAGGATGCGACCGCGTCACTCACCATCAGATCATAGTGGTGGAAACCAGGCGCAGTGTGGCCGCTGGCCTTTGCTTTTTGATGGGCGCGGGTAGGGCTTCGAGTTGGTCTGTAATATAATTCCAGAGCTCGACGCGATTTTTCATCGCCTCCTCGGCAGCCTGCTCGGCCTCGCGGCTCATCTGCTCATCATTGCTGCAAAGAATTTCCACCAGACGACCGCTCGCGGAAAAGCCAGGACGCTTCAGCCCTTCGATATGCCGCTCAAAATAATCCAGAAGACGCCCGATCTTCACCGAATTCCCGAGCTGGCCAAGGCGCAGAAGGAAGGAATCCGGAATGAAGGGTTCGCCTTCATAAAAGAGTGCCGCCGCCCGTTCATGAAGAGGGGCCTGAGCAAAGCGACTCATCTTGCGCGCATAGCGGCTGACCGCAGCTGGAAAACGCGCATGCTTCAGAGCGGTCTGCCAGTTCTGGCCGGAGTCCTGCAGGTCGAAGAAGCTGACGATCGGACTGATATTGGCACCCAAATCCTGCATGGCTTCGAGATAAATTTCGAAGTGACTCAGAAGCGAACCATCCTGCTGCTCCTCGACCTCCTCCTCCAGAATCAATTCGGATGCCAGGCGTATGGCTTCCTTCTGGGATTGGGAATTGAGAGGATGAATCAGACTCACCAGCTCCTGATGAATTTCCCTTAAGAGATAATTATAGGACCACACGCAGATAACATGATGTTCCACGAACAAACGCAGGGATTGTTCATCGTTCACACGTTCATAGAGCTTATGGTTCTCCAGGACCTGGAAATACCGCTCAGTGATGAAAGACATGGATGCAATCCTCCTGAAGGGGGGAATGGGCCGATCAGCGCCAAACATGTGTGTGAGGTCATATTTAAATTATACGGGAAGGAGAGACGGGCGAATAGGCCCGCGGACGGGACTCGACGGATTCCCGTCGAATCTTTAACTTTTCGGTAGGATATGCTGATCCATCAATTCGCTGGTTGCAGAGAGTATCCGCGCGACACTTACCTGGTCATAACATTTCACAGGCTTGTCACAGGATTTTTTCCAGCACGGCGAACAACTGACATCTGACTGTAATTTCACGCCACGATCGTAGAGATCGATCTCCTGAATGCAACTCACACCGAACCACGCGATCGATGGTTTTTTCAGACCGATGGCGATGTGCAGACCGAGCGAGCAGGCCGAGAGCACCATATCCGCGGTATTCATCCAGAGCACACCCGATCGAAGGCCTTCGGTCGTCGGTGTATTCAGAACCAAAGGATCATTTGCGAAAGCCTGCTTCATCAGCCGCTGACGTTCGGTATCTTCGGGACCGCCGAGCAGGGCCACCGCCCATTCCGGCCAGGCCTGACGCCAGGCTTGAATCAATTCAATCGACCGTTCGACCGTGAATTTCTTGTAAGGGAACAGCAGCGAACAGCCGGTGTTATAACCAATGATGCCGCGCGCTCCTCCGCCGATCAAACCTTCACGACGCCGGCGGGTCTCCTGCTCCTCGGCCGCTGTCAGCTGAAGTATGTAAGGATCACGTTGCCATTCGAGAGCCATGGTTTCGGTAATCTGCTGGGTCTCAGTTTTCTGATTGATAAAGAATTTCAGTTCATCGTTCAGCCCAACATCGTATTGATAAGCAGCTTCAGGATTGAGCGGCACGATCACGCCATTCCCATCAAGGCCAAAGCCGCGCTTTTCCTTCGCCTGCAAACGTTGGGCAATGGCTCCCGCTTCCAGCGATTTATCAACCGCGAACAGCAAGTCAAATTGCAGATGCATCGCCGTGTTGATCGCTGTGGTATCGGCCAGCAGGATGCGGTCGATATAGGGATTATTGTCAAGCAAGGCTTTGGTGTTCTTCAGTGTGATCCAGGTGATATGACTGTTTGGATAGCGGCGCTTGATCGCCGGCAGAAGGCAGGTACTGCGCAGAACAGCGCCCATGGCCTCCAGACTCAGAATACAGATCCGCTCTTTCACGGGATCGTAGTGCGGACATCCTGCGCAGTCACGCTTGTGGACGCAGGGCTTGTATCCTGAAAACAATCGACAGTCAAAATTGTATGCCATAGACCTATCCTGAACTGCTATAGTGCTCGAATGAAAACATTTGCCATGGGATTCCCATGCCGACTCGAAACCGTCACCACATTCGCATCATCAGTCCCGCCGGACGTTTCCAGGAGGAACTGCTCGACGCGCGTCTGAAAGAACTGGAAGACCTCGGGCTCCCGCTGAGCTATCACAAAGTCAATCCTGATCCAAGCTGGCCCTTCACGGCGGGCAGTCGTCTCGATCGGCTGGAACAGCTGCAGAGCGCTCTTTACGCACCCGAGGTCAAATATTTGATGAGTGTGCGTGGCGGTTACGGTGTGTCTGACCTTCTTGACGGCATTAACTGGGACCAGTGTCGCGCGATGAAGCCCAAGGCCGTGATTGGATTTTCCGATATTTCCGCGCTTCACTCAGCATTTTACACCAAGTTAGGTTGGAATAGCATTCATGGCCCCATGCCCGCTACAGATCTTTGGCGGAAACATGGGGATGATGACGTGCGCGCCTTGCTGGATCTTGTGCGCGGAACAAGGCACGAGATTGAACTGCCGTTGCTCTATGAAGGCAAGGGGCTGCCTCCGCGCGTGCAAGGTCCTGCCTTCGGTGGCTGTCTTTCGGTACTCACCAATCTCATCGGCACACCGTATTTTCCCAAGTCCCTCGAAGATCATATTCTCTATTGGGAGGATATCGCGGAACATCCCGCGCGGATCATGCGTTTTGTGAATCAATGGCAGCAAAGTGGAGCCTTGAAAGGCGTTCGTGGCCTTGTTTTGGGTCGCTTTGTCGGCAGTGAAGTCGAAGGCATGTGCACCGAAGCCCAGATGCGTGAGGCTCTGGTGCAACGTCTTCATATTCCCGTCTGGTTTTGCCCGCTCTTTGGTCACTGTTCACCCAATTGGCCTTTGCCGGTGGGTTGGCCGGTGGAAGTGGACGGCGATCGCCTGCGATGGACGCTGGAACCCAACATTGAACTTGTCATTAGCTAGGAGGAACCCTTGACGACGCAATTGCAACCGGGCGATGCCGTATATTTCCTGGGAATCGGTGGAACAGGTATGGCTTCTGTTGCTGGCCTGGCTCAGGAAGCAGGATTTAAGGTGAGCGGCAGTGATGCCAACCTTTATCCTCCGATGTCGACCATGCTGGAGGAACTTGGCATTCACGTCCACACGCCTTACGCTCCTGAGAACCTCACCAAGGCGAACCCCAAGCTGGTGGTGGTGGCGAACGCCCTGTCGCGTGGTCACGTGGAACTGGAAGCCTTGCTCAGCAGCGCGACGCCTTACACCAGTTTTCCTGCGTTCCTCGGCGATCATTTCCTGCATAAAAGAGCGAGCGTGGTGGTGGCCGGCACACACGGCAAGACCACAACGACTTCGATCATGGCCTGCATCTGCAAGGATCTCGGCTGGGATCCGGGTTATCTGATCGGAGGAATTCCCCGCGATCTGCCACGCAGTTTCTCGCTCGGCACCGGGAAAATCTTTGCGATCGAAGGGGACGAGTACGATACCGCGTTCTTCGACAAGGATTCCAAGTTTCTGCACTACCGGCCCCAATACGTGATCCTCAACAACATCGAATTCGATCATGCCGACATTTTCAAGGATCTGGCGGCGATCGAAGCCCAGTTCACACGGCTGCTCGGCCTGGTCCCTGATCCGAAGAAAATCATCGCCAACATCGATGACCCCGGCGTGGCCAGCCTGCTCGATCGCCTGCAGATGACTCAGAAAGTCACCACGGTGGCGACCCTCGGAAAAAATACCAACGCCAAAGTGAAACTTCTGAAACTGGATCCGCCTGCTCCCGGCAAAGGTGACCTGTGGACGCTCACCGTGCAAACCGCCGATGGACAGAAACGTGAAGTCAGAACGCAGCTGGCGGGTCCCCATAACGCGGCCAATATCTGTCAGGTCCTGGCCTGTCTCGATCTGATTCAGGCCGCGGGCGATGCTCCCCGCGTGGAGTTCGCACAGATTGCTCAGGCCGTTGAGAGATTCTCCGGTGTCAAGCGTCGCCTGGATCGCTTGGCCAGCGTGCGCGACATCGATGTCTTTGAAGATTTCGCGCATCACCCCACCGCGGTGAAAGCCGTCCTGGAGTCCATGCGAACGCTTTATCCCGGCCGTCGCCTCATCGTGGCCTTTGAACCCAAGAACGCCACGAGCCGCCGGAATGTATTTGTGAAGGAGTTCGCCAGGTCTCTAAGCGTGGCGGATCGGGTCTTTATCGGCGCGTGCCCAGTTGATCAACGTATTCCGCCCGACCAAAGGATGAATACGGCGGAGATGGCCCAACTGATCGGTGAGCGAGCGCAGGCTTTTGGCGACAATGAAGAATTATTGAATTCTTTAGTTGCTCAAGCCAAACCTAATGATGCTATCATTTTCATGTCGAGTAGTAGCTTCTCGGGGATCCAGTATCGATTGGGTGAACGTCTGAGTCACCCGAACGTCTAGGACTTCACCCAAGAAATTTGGCCGAGCAAAGCGCGAGGCCGCCCGGTTTTCGTCTGAAAATCCCACACCCCCTTCCCTTGAGGAGGAGATTCACGGCCTTTTCAGCGAAATCCAGGTTGCATTTTCCACCCTGCTGTGATTACGATTACCCCTCGTTAATGGCGACATTTGAGGTGTTCGAATTTTTTCATATACTCAGGAGAAGACAGGATGATTCTCAAGACTCGCAAACCCTGGGCTGCTGTAGCAATGGCTTTGTCCATTGGTCTGGTTGGTTGCTCGGACGACCCTAAACCAGAAGAAGTAGTTCAGCCTGCTCCCGCCGAACAACCCGCTACTCCTCCCGAGCCAGCTCCAACTGTTTCGGCAGCGGAAGTGACCCAGCCCGTTTACTTTGCTTTCGACGACTATTCGCTCAACAGCGAAGGCCAAGGTCAACTGAACAGACTTGGCGAGTTCCTGAAAACCAGCGGCAACGCTGTGGTTCAAATCGAAGGCCACACCGACGAGCGCGGCTCGGTTGAGTACAACCTTGCTCTGGGCCAACGCCGTGCGCAATCGGCCAAGAATTATCTTGTGCAGCTGGGTATCGACGCCAGTCGTCTGCCAACCATGAGCTACGGCGAAGAAAAGCCAGCCGTGGATGGCCATGACGAATCCGCTTGGGCGAAAAATCGCCGCGCTGAATTCGTTCTGTCCAATCCCTAAAGCTCCATGACCTCTGAGTCCTGGACTCAGAGGTCAGGCTAAAACCGATCCCCGCCATTTCCCCCGGAAAACAGCTTGCACCCAACCGCAGCACTGCGTTGCATTCTTTGCAGTCTCGGGCTACCATCACAAGTTCATTAGACTAGCACGAGATCCCGTAGCGAGTCCCGCTCTATTCTGGCTCTATTCTGTCTGGAGGCCCCCCACAGTGGATACCGCAATTATCATAGCCGTCCTGGTTGCGACAATATTCGTCAGTTTTGTCGCGTTTATCGCGATCAACAAGAAGAATTTCAAGAAAGCCTTTGAAGCAGCCCAGGCCGATTCCGAACGCATCCTCGAAGAAGCGCACCGCGAAAAAGAGCGCATCGTTCAGGAAGCCCATAACGAGGTGAAACAGGAGGCCAAAACGCGCCGCCTTCAGTTCGAACAAGAAGCCAAAAAGCGCCGTTCTGAATTGGCCAAGCTTGAAAGCAAGGTAAAATCGCGCGAAGAACTCCTGGAAAAGAAGCTCAGTCAGCTCGAGAAAAAAGAGCAGGATCTTGAAAAAATGACTGGCCACCTCAATCAGGAAGAGGAACGCCTGAAGCAGCTGATTCGCGAGAGTGAAAAGGCCGTCGAGGATAGTCGCAAGACGCTGGAAACAATAGCCAATCTGTCTCAGGAAGAGGCCAGGCGTGAGCTGATTGGATCGCTCGAAGCCGAAGCCAAAGCCCAGGCGCGCGAAAGCCTGAAGAAAATTGAAGAGGATACCAAACTGGAAGGCGAACGCATCGCCCGCTCCATGGTCAGTCTCGCCGTTCAGCGGGTTTCCTCCGAATACGTGAACGATTCCACTGTCACCGTTGTGGGTCTCCCCTCCGATGAAATGAAGGGCCGGATCATCGGTCGCGAAGGTCGCAACATCCGCGCCATCGAACAGGCCACCGGCGTGGATCTGATCATCGATGATACGCCGGAGGCTGTGATCATCTCCTGCTTCAATCCCATCCGCCGCGAAATCGCCAACATCTCCCTGCAACGTCTGATCGCCGATGGTCGCATTCACCCCGCGCGCATCGAGGAGACCGTGAAGAAGGTCACCGAGGAATTCGATCAGATCATCCAGGAAAATGGCGAGCAGGCGGCCTTCGATACCGGCATCACCGATCTGCATCCTGAGCTTCTGCGTTACCTCGGCAAACTCAAATATCGGACCGCCGGCGCGCAGACCGTTCTGCAGCATGCGGTGGAAGTGGCCCATATCTGTGGGATCATGGCCGGTGAAATGGGCCTGAACGTGAAAAAGGCCAAACGCGTGGGACTTCTGCACGATATCGGCAAGGCCGTGGACCAGGAAACGGAAGGCCATCATTCCAAAATCGGGGCCGACCTTTGCATCAAGTACAACGAGCCGACCGAAGTCGTGGACGCTGTCTTGAATCATCATAACGAGGATCTCAACTACGCCTATCCTTTGACGGTTGTGGTGCAGGCCGCGAACGTCCTGTCCGAGCGCCGGCCCGGTGCCCGTCGCGAAGTTCTGGAAACCTACATCAAGCGTCTCCAGGATATGGAAGGCCTCGTCAACTCGATTCGCGGGATTCAAGAATCCTATGTAATCCAGGCTGGGCGTGAAGTCCGTGCCCTCGTGACCCCAACCGGTGTCAGCGATACGGAAGTGATCGACATTGCCAATGAAATAGCACTCCGTCTCCGCAAGGAAATGACCTTCCCTGGCCAGGTGAAAGTTATCGTTCTCCGCGAGAGCAAATACGCTGAATTCGCCAAATGACCATTAAAGTCCTCGCCATAGGCGACGTTATTGGAAAACCAGGTCGCCGCTGTCTCAGCAAGCTTCTGCCTTTGGCCCGCGAGCGTTTTCAACCGGACATCGTGATCTGTAACGGGGAAAATGCTGCGGGAGGCTTTGGCATCACGAAGAAAATTTACAATCAGTTTGTCGACAGCTTCGGCATCGACTGCATTACCATGGGCAACCACTGGCACGACAAACCCGAAATTCATGGGTTTGCTCCCCAGGCTGAGCGCATGGTCCTGCCGGCGAACATGATGAATGTGGATCGTCTCGATGCCGCCTTTCGCGTCCTGAAAAGCCGTTCCGGCCACAGCTTTGCCGTGATCAACCTCATCGGCCGGGCCTTCATGCATCCGGACAATCGCGATTTTTTCACGCCGGTTGAAACCATCCTCAAACAGCTTCCCGAGCAGTGCAAAATCCGTATCGTGGATTTTCATGGCGAAGCCACCAGCGAAAAGCAGGGCATTGGTCACTTTCTGAAGGGCCGCGCCTCGCTCGTTTATGGAACGCACAGCCATGTGCCGACTGCGGATGAACGCATCCTCGCTGGCTTCACCGGTTACACCACGGATATCGGCATGACTGGTCCATATGACTCCGTTATCGGCATCCGGACCGAGGCCGCGCTGCAGCGCATGCAGACCGGTGAGAAACGCCGATTTGAACCCGCAACCCACGACCTGTGGCTCTGCTTTATCCTGGCCGAAATCGACCCGGCAACGGGTCAATGTGTCGCCATTCAGCGGCACCGCTGGGAATGGGAGCAGATGAAAGACCAGATCACAGGTTCCGACGAAGATGAGTAAGCTCGCCAAGCGCCCGGCATTCATGTTATGAAGTTGGGTCAACCCCAGCTATTGGGGTAGCATCCGGATGACATAGGGCCTGGGGACCTGAGGGACCTGGCCGCCAATATCTTTTGAAGGAAGAACACAGCATGCAACGAGGATCCTTCATCCTGGGCAGTTTCGGTCTTGCCGGTGCCCTTATCAGTGGTTCCGCTTCCGCAATTTTTGTGGATGGCCACGGTTACTACAGCCTGCGCGGTGAAACCCGTACCAAACCTGAGTTTCAGGCAGGTTCCAGCACATTCCAAGCCGTCGATCAGTTCTTCCGTCTCGATACTGAACTCCGGGTTAACGACAAATCCAGCGTTTTCATGGAATTTAAAGTGTTCGATGACGAACGCGAGGCCTTTCTCGGTGATACCGCGAGGCCCCAGCCTTGCCCTTCAGGAGCCAATACTCCCGAAGGCCAGGATTGTGCCATCACGCACCAGAACAGTGGCGAGCCGCGTTATCAGCCCTATATGCCGAAGGTCACCAAACTCTATGCGAAATACGCCATGGATTACTGTCTTCTGACAGCCGGTCGCCGCGGTCGCCAATGGGGTATGGGCATTCTGCTTGACGACGGCACCCGTCCTTTCACAACGGATGCGAGCGTGTTCGATGGCGTGACCTGCGATATCAATATTCAAAAATCGCAGACGCTCGGCTTCTCGGTCGGTTATGACAAGATCACGGAAACCGGCGCCTCGATTCTTTCGAGCGGCGTGGCGACCGAAGCCTATGGCGCCAGCAACAACGGTGATGACCTCGATCAATTCTTTCTGACCATCGAATACAACGATCATCGCGCCAATGCCGGCAAGGGTTTTTCGAAGCAGATCGGCATCTACTTTGCGAACGTGGTGGGCGGTGACAACAACCGGACCGACCTGAAAATTGCCGACCTTTATCTGAACTTCCAGCTGCAGGACATGGTCATTCAAAACGAGGCCGTGTTCCGCCTCGGTAAATCGGCTGATCCCAGCTGGTCGCTGCTCGGCGGCGCCCGCACCCTCGATATCGAAAACCGTGTGTCCAACGATCTGCAGTCCATCGCCCTTGCAGGTTCCTTGGAATATTTCCTCTCGCGCTCCGGAGCTTATCTCGGACCCAAGGAATATAATCAGGGCAACGCCACGTCGCATTCAATCTTCGCCGGCTATGCCTATGCTCCCGGTGATGCCGATGGTTATCATTCAGAATACCCGTCGGCTGATGTTGCCGTCAGTGAGCGCGACAGCAAGGTCAGCGCCTTTGCCTTCCATCCCAACTTCAAGCCCGGTCTTTTGCTGTTCAACGGCCGCAAGAGAAGTGACAGCCGCCGCATCGATGGTGTATTCGATCCCTATCGCGTCGTGAACGCGACGGTATTCAACGCCGGCTATCGTTATCAAAGCGTTGAAAATGGCAATTTCGAAGCCAAGGTCGTCACCGCGAAAATGAATGAATCGATGCCGACCGCACTGCAGGAGGCCGGCAACACCGGCATCGGTTACGACGGTGATGCGCTGGGTTTTGAATTGGATCTGTCCTATACCCGCGCTCTGGGCAAGGAAATGGAATTCGGTTTTGCCGGCGCCATCGGCCTGCCTGGCAATGCCTGGAAAACCGAAGCCGAGGCCAAAACCGAAAGCAGCTACCTCCTGCAATCGCACGTCAGCTTCAATTTCTAAAAAGCATCCGCACTCCAGCCGGATCCCTGGCTGGAGTTTCTCTCGCCCTTCCCCGCCTTTATTCCTTATAATGGAGAAGTTTCAGCCCGCATCCTCGATGCGCCCACACGAGCGGAGAAAGCCTATGCATCAAAGCGAATGGCCTGCCCTGCAACGTCTTGATTTATCCTATCTGCTTCCCTTTCTATCCGGCTGCGCGGCCGCCCTCTGCGACCTGGGCCTCGCCACCGATCGCGATGCCGACAGCCTCAGGCAAACCATCAAGGATCATCAGAAGCAGCGTGGCGAAGGGCAAAAAACCCTTCTGCAGGAGCTCCTGCAGCAGAAAAATTCCATGATCGCCCTTTTGCAGGCCCGCTATGGAGCGGAAGGACTGGATACCCTCCTGTTCCGCTGGACCATCAACCGGGCCTGTGAGGATCTGGCCACGGAACTGTGGAATTTCAGCGAGGATCTCATCAAAAAAGCCGAGCTGATGTTCAATCAGCCGATGCTCATCGTCGAGCAGGAGCTGGTCGAACGCCGCTCGCTCTTCTCCATTTTCCTCGTCGATGCAGCGACTCATATTGGCGGCATCGCCGGACAGCTGCAAAGTCTGGGTTTGAACCTGCGGGTGCACTATCCTCTCCCCGCTTTGGATACCCGACTGGATGAGCTGGATAAGGCTCTGGCCACCCACCTGGGCTTTGCTCAGGGTGAAGTTGAGGCCTTGCCCTTTCATAAGCTGCAGGCCAGCCTGCGCGGTGTCCAGGTTGAGCTGGAAAATCTGCTTTCCTTGCTATCCGCCACTTTGATTCAGCTATGTTTCAACTGCACTTTGGGCGATCAGGAGCAGGCGGTTCAGATTCTCCTGGAGGATCTGCAAGGGGAACTCGGCCGCCTGCAAAAAACCCAGCCTTATGCACCCGCGCCTTTGCCCCAAATGGAAAACCGGCGCCATCGCTGGCTCGGGGCCCTGCTCGCCATGCGTTCGGGAATCCATGAAATAAGACAACACTTTCAGGATATTCTGCGCACGAGTCGCGTGAAGCCACCCGCAGAATGGATCTGGCCGATGGCCGAGCGCCGTCAGCTTTTGAGCGCTCTTCTGAGCCGTTCGGTCAGCATCCGCGATGCCGAGCTTGCCATGGATGCACTGGAACGCTACTGCCGCCAACACCTGGTTGCACCCGACCAACTGCTTGGTGCCGAGCTGCATCGAATTCATCCCGAGCTGGACGAGGCGTCCTTGCAGATCCTTCGTAAAATCGCTATGGATAAGGGGATCGGTCCCTCCTTGAGTCAGGAGAAACAGGTGGTTTTGCATCGAAAAGACAAGTTGCTGCATGTCATCCAGACAAACTTAAGTCGTGCTTTGGTTCTGACCGTTCTGTGCCTTTGTTTTCCGGGCTGTGGAGTTAAAACCGCTCCCCGCTCAGACGTCCTTGACCTCCGTCCCGCAGTCCCCTACCATGCGGAACAACGCACAAACCAGAAGCGTACGGAAAAACCCGTGCGACCCTCACCATCAGCACCACAGGAGAAATGAAGCATGGGCTCTGCACCGCAGATCACGGGCGTCTACACGGCAATCGTCACCCCCTTTACCAAGGACGGACAGATCGATTGGGGCGCCTACGATAAGCTGCTGCAACTCCAGGCCCAGGCGGAAGTTGATGGTGTGGTGGTCACCGGCACGACGGGGGAATCACCCACACTCAGTGTGGATGAAAAGGTTTCCCTTTACCGACGCGCTCGCGCCTTCCTTCCGTCGAGCGTCAAGGTGATGGCCGGCACGGGGGGCAACGATACCAAACAATCGGTGGAACTTTCCCGTCTGGCCCAGGATGCGGGTGTCGACTCCCTTCTGATTGTGACGCCGCCTTACAATAAACCGACAAGGGAAGGCCTTTACGCGCATTACGAAGCCATCGGCAAGTCGGTGCGCATCCCCCTTTGTCTTTATCACGTGCCGAGCCGCACCGGACAAAAGCTGTCCCCCGAGGATCTCGCGTTCCTCTGTTCCCTGCCTCAGGTGACCGCGGTGAAGGAAGCGAGCGCGGATCTTTGTCTTTTTTCCAAAGCGGTCAGCCTCACGCGCGGCCAGGCGGATTACCTGAGCGGTGATGATTTCACCTTTCTGCCGACTCTGGCGGTCGGCGGCCAGGGCGTGATCTCCGTGGTCACCAATATCTTCCCTCGCGCGTTTGTGCAGCTCACGCGTGCCTGGCGTCGCGGAGATACGGCCGCGGCTCTGGCCATTCATCAGGCGATGTTTCCTTTGATCGAATGTCTTTTCCTCGAATCCAATCCGGGTCCAGCCAAATACATCCTGGCCAGTCAGAGTCTGATTCAGGACAGCCTGCGTTTGCCGCTGGTTTCCGTGCAACCTGGAACGGCGAAACGTTTGAATGAATGCCATGAAACGACCAAACAGAAGCTTCAGGCTCTGGGGGCTCTCGCATGACGATCAATCGCGTTTGGATCAATGGTCTGTCGGGCAGAATGGGTCTGGAGATTCAGACCTTGATCGCCTCATCCGAACGATGGGAACTGGTCGGAGGAACGAGCATCGGCGAACTGGTCGATCGTGAATCCGGGGTGACGGAAGGGGATTGGAAACGGCTTCCGGAATGTCTCAATCGAACGGATGTTTTGATCGATTTTTCCGCTCCAGCCGGCAATGCGGATCTTTTGAAATTTTTTCAGGAGAGCAGCGTGAAAGAAAAGGCCGTGCTGATCGGCACGACCGGTTTGACCGCGGATCAGCGCCAAGCATGGAAGCGTCTGGCCGAAGAGCGGCGCCTGCGCCTTCTGCTCGCTCCCAATACGAGCCTCGGCGTGCTGCTGACCTTGAAGGTCTCCCAGCAGCTGGCGGGTGTCCTGAATAAATTGGACTTCGATATCGAGGTCGTGGAATCGCATCACCGGGCGAAGATCGATGCCCCCAGTGGAACCGCCAAATTTTTGGCGGAAGGCGTCGCCCGGACTGTCGACAAGCAGACCATCTATGGCCGCACCGGCAAACGTCAGCCGCATGAAGTCGGCATGGCCTCCGTGCGGGGTGGTTCGGTTTTTGGTGAGCATGAAATCCGTTTTCTCGGGGATAACGAGGAGCTTGTGGTCAGCCATCGGGCTTTGTCACGCACTCTCTTCGCACAAGGTGCGCTTCTGCTGGCAGGATGGGTGATGACCCGGAATCCGGGTCCCTATGGTCTTGAAGATGTCAGTCTTGAGGATATGCTGAAGCTGCTCGAAAACAAGGGGGCTTAGTCCTCGCGCCGGGCCTGCTGCAGATTGTAGTGGGCCATGGCTCCGGTTTGAACAATCGAAGCCGCCCAGAAATCCACCGCAATGGTATCCAGACTCAAAATCACACCCTGCTGACTTTCCACGATCACCGAGTAAACGCCGGGATTCATATTGAAGAAGACCGTGCGAGTCAGGCCCTGATCCGTATTTCCAAACGTCCAGCCCTGATTGTAAACGCGGCCCACGTTATCGACGAGCGCAACCTTCACCGCATCCATGCCGCTTTCCGTGCGATGCAGAACCACCACCGAACCCATGGCGACATCAAACGCGATCGAGTCGTGATTGTCCTGGCCCGCCAGCTCGTGGAAAACATCCTGGATATAACCCCGCTGCAGCAAGGGAGCCACCGGAATGCTGCGGCGCACCTGCTTATCGCGATCGAAGGTATAAAGAGCGGTTTCAAATTCCGGCGCCTGCGCGACGGTATAGAGACGACCCTTGAAGAGGCTGGTGCCCTGCTCGTAACCGAGCACGGAATCCCCCACCTGGGCCATCGTCTGATTTTCACCAACCGTAATCATGTCGACGAAATCAATCGGCTGAAGCGGCTGCTCGAGCGCGACCTTTTCATCATAAATCTGATCGACCGCACTGGGCATGGCGGCCAGGAAAATGCGACCGGCATCATTGGACAGAAGGGGAAGATCCTCTTCCGTATGGGCTCCGGCAAAGACCGGCATGGACAGCGCCGTGCGGGAGCCGTCCGCTTCAAACGTGAGTTCCACCAGACCGGGTTTCACGTTGAAGAAACAGAAGCGACCGTTGCTGTCCGTTTCATGCAGACCGGGTTGCGGCCAACCGAGCTGGCTCACATAGTAGGGACCATCGGCTTCCACGTTCATGGAAACCTGATAACCCGCCAGCGGCTGACGACCATCATCCGACATGACCCGTGCGCAGAGCGAGGCCTTGTTCGTATCCTGAGCGAGATCAAGGATATTCAGATAGTGCGAATAGCTGCGGTAATTCATGGTTCGCGCGCGAAGCACCTGATCACGACCGTTGCGATAAAGGGCAACCTCGCTGATCGTGGGCACGATCTGACCATTTTTCTCGTCCTGAACCTGCACAAAGAACCGTGATCCTGCCGGAATTTCCCCGAATTTGGCATGACCATCGGCGGTGGTTCTGGCTTTCAAGCGGGTTCCCACGATACGAACCGTCACATCACTGACCGGGAAAATTTCCGCGTTTTCAGGCGAGGAACGTTCATCAAGAACCTGGATATCCAGAGTGCGATAATCAGGATGGGCATCGGGATAAAAGAAGCGTGATTGCTGTTCCGAGAGGCGATCCCGTGTGGCCTCCACCTGAGCCACCGAGGTGGCCAGTGTCAAAGGCTGCCGTGAGGGTTCCGGACGCTCGTCGGAAACTTCCGGCGCCAGGGACGAGGCTGGCGTTTCACCGTAACTCGCATAGGGCTGCTCCAGCAAAGGCATGATGCTGGTCAGCTTTTGAAAGGAGGCCGGACCTGCCGTGGCCAGAAGAGGATCGCGATGAGCGCCTCCGATGACTTCGATCGGCACGATATAGAGCTGATCGCGGTAGGTCACATAAAGTTCGGTGCGGCCGGTATCGCGGGCATCCAGCTTTTTACGAGCCGCATCCCAGCGCACAATTTTGGAGTTCCTTAAAAAGATCTGGGGTGAACCGCGCAGATTCCTATCCACGACCGTGATGCCATCATCATGGACGGACATCAAAAGCGTCTTGGGTGTAATCCGCAGTTCATTGCCGACATCGGTCAGCTCCAGGGTGGCGCCGGCCAAGGCGAAGGCAGGCTCGCTCTTCGGCGCAGAATTCTTCGCAGGAGCCGAGGACGGGGCCGGAACCTGGGCCATCGGCAAAGGCCGGGGTCCGGGATCCAAAGGCAGATCCATCTTTAAAGCCTCTTCGGCTTCTCGCAGGATTTCCTCTTCCTCACGCTCGCGGGCTTTCATGTCATCGGGCAGAACCACAGGCGTGAGTTCACCCTTGGTTTTGGGACCGGCGACATACACCATGGGTTTATCGGGATTCAAAACCAGCGGCACCACGGGCGCCTTGCGATCCAAGGGCAACTGACCGCGGGCAGCCGCCATCAATTCGCTCAGCGTTTTGGCTGGCATGTGTTTGATATTTTGAAGATCCGTCCCAGGCAGGGAGCGGGTGCGGGCGGTTTCTGGGGACAGGAAATCATCTCCAACCGCGAACGCACCGTCCGCAGCGTGAGCAGGCATCGCCAGCCAGGCTGTAAGGGCCAGCATGGGAAGGGCGGCAGGTTGTTTCACACTACGCATGGTTATTCCTGATTCCACGGATGACCTCAACAAGGCTCATCGGCAGAAGCAAAGACAGCCTTAAAGGCATGCTCGCCTCTATCATGATACCAAAAGGCCAGTACACACGGGCCTTATCTTACCGGGTCATTATTAGGAGAAGCTGAGAAAGAAGAAAAGGAGCTTTTTTTCAGGTTTTACCAAATCTACAGACGGCGCACCTTTTCCTGCAGGGCCTGAGGCAAGGTGGGAACCACCAGAAGTTCAAGCAACGAGGCATGTGAGCGTTTCGCCGGGTCCAACCCCAGGGATTCTTCCCAATCCGTCAGTATTTTCTGGGCCGCGGCAATGGAGGAGGCATGGCGGGCTTCTATTTCCAGACAGCGGATCATGCGATCGCCATACTGCGCTCGATAGTAAACAACCTCAGCGTCGGCAAAGTAGTAGGCCTGGACCTCCTTACGCAGGGTGCCCTGCCAGAGAACCCCCAATGGTGCCAGAAAAGCCTGAATGGCCTCGATCTGGTTGCCCTTGGCCGGATCGAGGTCAAGATTGACTTCAAGACGCACTTCCGTATCGCTGCCGAGGCTTTTCACCGTCAGCTGCTGCAGGTAACTGTCGATGCGGTGCCGGTAAACAGCCTGCGGCGGATTCTGCACCAAAAAGTAACTGTCCTCGACATCCGTTCGAATGAATTTCTCCGGATGCCGACGCTGCAGCTCCTCGAGCAGAGGCGTGACGTCCACGTCGGCTTCGATGACGAACTTATGCTCGATTTCCAGAAACTGCAGATTTTCGGTCATCACTGGATCGTTTGCACGGTGAAGAGGTTACTGGCTTCCTTGCCGAGCGACGAGAGCGAAACCGAAACGAAGACATAACGGTCCCCTTCGGTCAGCCAGGTCTTGCGCGTCATCAGGCTGTTAACGATGGGAAAGACCTGCTCGATATCCGGCGCCTCATCCAGAAGAATACCCATTACCCCGCGCACCAGACGCAGGCGGCGCACCACATCCGGTGACATGGTCACAGCAATGATGGGAGTCTGCACGCCATACGAGGAAAGGTGCAGCGCGGTATTGCCGGCCTTGGTGATACACACAAGGCCCTTGGCCTGGTTGCGGTAGGCCGCGCGATAGGCGGCAAAGGTCACCGCTTCAATCTCGGTCGTGATCTCAGGATGTTTCTTCACCCAGTTAAGACCCTGGGTATCTGTCGATGATTCCGCATCCTCGATGGTTTTCACGGCCAGCGACACGCCCTTTTCCGCAAATTTTCCATAAGCGAGCTCCTCGGAAAGAACCACGGCATCCGCTCCATCGAAGACGGCGTTGGCAATATCCGAAACCTCGGCGCGGGTCGGCGTAACGTTGTGCCGCATCGACCCCAGCATCTCACTGGCGACGATCGACATCTTGGCGTAATCACTGCACTTTTGGATGACCTCCTTGGTCACCATCGGCACCAGGGCAGGATCCATGCGCATCGCCAGTTCCACGCGCGACACCACCACGCCGTGCACAAAGGGCAGCAGCTCCTCAAGATTTTTCAGCGTTCCCTTGGTGGCGACTTTCAAGAGAAGCCAGGGGGAATTGGGCTGCGCTTCCAGACGCTTTTTAACCTTCTCAAGGTCGGCAGCGTCTTCAATGGACGGAAGAATCAGATAATCGATGTCCGGATCCGAGGCCGCTTTCCATGCATCCTCGGGAATCGTGTCGATGCGTGCCTGCTTCTTGGTGGCAGGAACCTGAACATCACAGTCGCTGTAAAGCATTCCGCCCTGCACCACTTCCAGGGTCACATAATCCTTTTTCACTTCCCTGGTTTTGCAGACCACCATGCCGTTGGCCAGATACACCGAATGATCGAGGGAGAAAAGATCGGACCATTCCTCGGTACGGATGTTCAGATCACCCTGACCTTTCTCCGGACTGACCTTGATCATATCGCCGAATTTAAATTCCTTTGGCCCTTCCATTCCCACGATAAATCCACGAGGGCGATCGTAGAGATCCACCAGAAGCGGCAGCTTTTCCTGGGCCATCGGCACTTCGCGTTTGATGCGGCGGCAGATGTCGATCACCTGATCGATTTCACCGTGTTTGGACACAATACGAATGGCATCGACCTTGTTGGGATCGATCGTTCGGATCAGAGCATCGGTCAAGCATGAGGTTTCAAAGGACCAGATCACATGGGTTCGTCTCAGTTTGATCATATCTTTTTTTTCCACTCCTTCGAATACATGGTGCAGGAGCCCTGATGATGCCGCATTGTGGGCGTTTTCCCTGTCAGCTGAGGCGTTCACCCAGGCGGACAGGACGGCTGGACAAGGCATGGTCCATACGATAACGCTTTGCCAAAGCCTCGTCAAAAGCAATAATGACAGTCGATCCCAGCATAAACGTACCCAGTTCCTGACCGGGTACAATCCTGTGTGTCCGGTCCAGCTCAAAGCTCCGTGGCCCTTGACGCGCCTGGCCCAGACGGCCATTGCTGACGAAATCTGTCAGAAAAGGCGTAGTGATGCGGCCCACGTTCAGGGCGCCGACCATGGCCAGATAAAGCACACCATGCGGTGTTTCAATGTCAAACACAAGGCGTTCGTTGCGGGTGAAAAGACTCGGCGTCCAGCGCACGGAAGGCTTGTTCACTGGCCAGAGTTCACCGGGATAATAGCGTATGGTTTTCAGATCACCTTGAATCGGACTATGCACGCGATGGTAATTATGGGGCGCCAGATATATGGTGGCGAACCAGCTCAAATAAAGATCAGGCGGCACATTGTCGCCAAACATGAGTTCGGCCAGCGAATAGTCGAGGCCCTTCGCCTGCACCGCACTATTTTCGTTAGCCGGTCCGGATACACTGAGGATGCCATCGCAGGGAAAAACCAGATCGCCCTGAATGGGGCGCACCCCGGGCTTGAGCTTGCGCGTGAAGACATCCTCGATCGTGGCGTAATCTTCCAGCGGTCTTTCCGCCTCGCTCATATCGATGCCAAACGCCTTCACAAAAGCACTGCAAACAGGCTGTCCCAGTGTTCCTGGCAGTTTCAGCCGTGCGGCCTTGCCCGCAGCGAGGCTGATCATATTCAATGGCAAAACCTGCCCTAAACCACTAAAGACCTGCTTGCGCATTCCCTTGCTCTCCTTGCTGATAATTCTGGGATGAACCCGAAAGTTGGGCCAGATACGCGGCAAAAACCTCGCGGGATTTTGCACACTGTAACGCCTTACGCTGGGGCTTGCCCATACCTCTTTGTTTGGGCAGACCCGGCAAAAGACCGAGATTGGCGTTCATCGGCTGAAAATCGCCGAGTCCGCCTTCGGTAACATAACGATAAAGGGCGCCGATGATGGTGCCCGCCGGCGGCATCAGAAAATCCGCATCCTGAACCTTGGCCCGAGCGGCACGTCCGGCCAAAAGCCCGATGGCCGCGGATTCCGTGTAACCCTCAACGCCGGTGATTTGTCCCGCAAGAAAAATCCGCGGCGCCGTTTTAAAGGATAAATCCGGGTTGAGCACATCCGGGCTCTTCAAATAACTGTTGCGATGCACCGAGCCGTAGCGGAAAAATTCCACATCCTTCAGACCCGGCAGCATGCTGAAGACCCGCTTTTGTTCCGGCCATTTCATTTTGGTTTGAAAGCCCACCATGGAAACCATGGTGCCTTCCTTGTTCTCCATGCGCAGCTGCACAGCCGCCCACGGGCGATGCCCGGTGCGCGGATCGATGAGGCCCACGGGTTTCATGGGACCAAAGCGCAGTGTCTCACGGCCTCGTTCAATCATGACTTCGATCGGCAGACAGGATTCAAAATAGGCCACATCCTCGAACTCATGGAGAGGCATTTTCTCCGCAGCGATCACCGCATCGACAAAGGCCTCATATTCCTCTTTATTCAGCGGAATATTCCAATAGTCACCGTCACCCGAATCATCATAACGGCTGGCACGGAAGACGATGCTTTCATCGATACTTTCCGTTTCCAGAATCGGCGCGATCGCATCATAAAAATGCAGTCGGCGGCTGTCGGGGCACAGGCCCTGCAGCTGATCCACCAACGCTTGACTGGTCAAGGGCCCGGAGGCAATGATCCAGGCTTCACCTTCACCCACGGGCGGCAGTTCGGTCACCTCAGCGTCGATCCGCTTGAAACCGGGAAAACTTTCCAGCGCCTCACGAATATACCGGGAAAAAACCGTCCGTTCCACCGCCAAAGCCTGGCCGGCGGGCACCGCGGCATGGGCGCCGGCCTCCAGAATCAGGGAGTCCAAAGCCTGCATTTCGCCTTTCAAAAGACCGGGGGCCGAGTCAGGCAGCATGGATTTCAAGGAATTCGAACAGACGAGTTCGGCAAGATCGCCCGTGGAATGCGCCGGGGTCATTTTGTGGGGACGCATTTCGTAGAGGCGAACCTCATGTCCCGCGCGCAGGCACTGCCAGGCGGCTTCACAGCCAGCTAGACCACCTCCGACGATATGGATGAGTGCCTTTTTCATAAGAATGCTCCTGCGCTGGGGTCGACGGGGCCATAAAGCGGCCCAGCTTTATACCAATTAAACCTCACCAACAAGCCTTCAGCTATGATTGGAGATTCTCTGCAATTCGGCTTGCGGCGCTTCCCCTGGCCATCCGGTTCAAGGGCTCTTGCCGCGGCCTACTCCGCCTTTTTTCCGATCCCTCCAGGGAAGACGCCACTTCCCGGTTCATGCTGATGCATTCGCCTTTGAGATTCTCCGAGGGCGTTCCCGCCATATGACTGCCGGAAGAGGACAAGGTTTGATGTCCTTTTGCAGCCGATCTGGCCGCAGCCAGATCCAGCGAGGAGTGTATGAATTCCTTGCGGCCCTTTTTCACAACACTGTTTTGAGTGAAGCAGCCCAGAAACGCTGAGAGGATATCCCTCTGCACCCTGAGTCCGCACTCTGTGCATTCGTGCGTTCTCTCGCTGAGCCTCTTCCTTCTTACTTCACCACAAAGGCAGGTTTGCGACAGACGGGTGTGGAAAGTATTGATCAACTCCGCACGGCCTCCGAGCTTTTCAGCTGTTCGGAAAAGTGATGCCTTAAGGCTGGCCGGGGCGGATTTGCCAACTGACTTTCCATACCTTTTTTGCAGGGCCTTGTAACTGATATCCTCAAGCTTGACAATAGAGCCAAGCTGCATGATCTCGTTCGCAAGGTGGCCTATGATGCATTTTCTATAGGCGGCCACCCTCCGATCAACGTCCCGCTTTTGATTCGCCAGACGGAAATAATTTTTGGTCTTTAACAGCCGGCTTCCCCGCCTGAGGCTGCCATCCTTGAAGGCTGTCGGGTTTTTAAGACGAATGGAACGTGACATCCGTCTTTGAAGGGACCTGGACTCCCGCAGCATTCCATCCAGATGATCTGATACAATCGCCCTTTCATAGGCCATCTTTTCATTCGAGACGGCAATTCTTTTCGGGCCGAAATCCACGGATACATTCTGTGAGAAAATATCCTCACCAAATCTCTCCCTCAGCGAAGCCTTGTGCTTTCTTTCCTTTTCGCTGTCCCGAAAGGCTTCCCCTTCAAGAGTCATCTGGACAAACCACCGTTCCGATCCGCCCAGCCTTCTCTTGAAAACGAGACTGTTCTTTATCCGGCAACTGAGGGCATGCCTGTGATAAGGGTTCTGCAGGTCAATTCGGATCGGATACTCTTTTTTCCGAAAGACGAGACGAGCACTATCATCAAGGACTTTGATCTGAGGGCTTTCCTTGTTGGATGAGCCACGCAGGGAAAAATCCGATCCCCTGCTTTTGAAACGGCAGCGTTTGGCCTTGCCAAACATTTTTCTTTCCACGGCCCTGAAGGCTCGCTTGCCTATCTCCTGAGCCACCTTGGACGGAACGAAACGGTCAAAATCCACGCTGCCTGTTCTGAGTCTGGAGGCCAGGGAAATGGAGGCATATTCCGTCAATCCATTGTCAATGCGCAGCTGATCAAAGGCAGCTCTTCTTTTCGGGTCATCCTTCTTCAAAAGCCTCGCGCCTTCATAATCCCGGCTGGCTCGCATCTTGCGAAGCTGCCTGAGAAGTTTCCCCAGCACGGCATTATAAAGTCTTCGCCCATGATCCTCTGACTTCAGCAAACTGGAGAAACCATCCCGTGAAGCCTGGATTTCCGTCTCGAAGATGAAACTCTTGGTCTTAGAGTGTGACAACATGCCTCTCCTGAAGTCGTACAAAAGTATTGCAGGCTGGGTTCGCAGGCAAGAAAAAAATCTCCGATGATGGGAGATGGCTGTGTCCTCTCACCTCCAGCAAAATCTCTCTTCATTACCATCGATTCGGGAGAGATTATGGCTGGAGCACGTCGGACGTTCGATCGCAGGACGCAAGACGAGCCGTTCCCGCCTGAATCAGGTGGGAGGTCCCGATTCAGGGGCTGGAATCGTTGAAATTACTGGCAGTCCACAATGCGGGCAAATTCGACCGGGTCGAGCGAAGCGCCGCCAACCAGAGCGCCGTCCACGTCAGGTTGCTTCATCAGGCCTTTGATGTTGGAGGACTTCACGCTGCCACCGTAAAGGATGCGCAAGGCTTCCGCCGCACCACCGAGCTTCTGCCGCAAAATCCCGCGGATAAAGGCGTGGGCTTCCTGGGCCTGTTCATCGGTTGCCGTCAGGCCGGTGCCGATGGCCCAGACCGGTTCATAGGCGATCACAAAGTTGCTGGCCGCACCGGTCTCACGCAGGACGGCTTCGACCTGGCGTTTCAGAACCGCCTCGGTCTGTCCGCCTTCACGTTCCGCGCGCGTTTCCCCCACGCAAACGATCGGGTTGATGCCCTGATCCAGACAGGCCTTCGCTTTCGCAGCCACGGAGGCATCCGTTTCATTGTAATACTGCCGTCTTTCACTGTGACCGATGAGAGTCCAGCGAAGGCCAAGATCCTTCAGCATGGGAATGGAAAGTTCACCCGTGAAGGCGCCTTCCGGTTTTTCGTGTATGGTCTGCGCGGCGATGAGGATGCCGTGTTTCTCGCCATATTCGCGAGCCAGACCCAAAAACGGTGCGGGCACAGCCAGGAGCACATCCACCGCATCACGGCGGATGCGGCTGTTGGCGGCCAGTTCGCGATTCAGAGTCTGCAGATACTCGGGCACCTTCGAATAGAGAAGGTTCATCTTCCAGTTGCCGGCAATCATGGGTTTGCGCATGTTGATCCTTCCTTATTGCTTCAAAAGAACTTTGACGCCAGGCAGAGTCTGGCCTTCGAGAAACTCCAGCGAAGCGCCGCCACCGGTCGAAATATGATCGATCTTGTCCGCGACACCGGCCTTGTTCGCGGCCGCCACGCTATCGCCACCACCGATCACGGTGAAGGCCGAGCTGCGGGCCATGGCATCGGCAACACGCAAAGAGCCTCGGGCAAACTTGTCAAACTCGAACACACCCATGGGGCCGTTCCAAAGGACAGTTTTCGAAAGACCGATGATATCGCTGTAACGCTTGATGGTGCGGGGACCGATATCAAGGCCCATCAAACCCTTATGAATTGTGCGGCCAGGGATTTCCACGGCTTCCGCATCGGCATCAAATTTCGCAGCGGCCACGTGATCCTCGGGCAGAATGATTTCAACCTTGCGCGCTTCCGCGTTGCGATAAATCGAAGCCACAAGATCCATTTTATCGTGTTCCACGCGCGAATCACCGACGTCCACACCCTGATACTTGAGGAAGGTGTAGGCCATGGCCCCACCGATCAGAAGGTAGTTGGCATGATTCAAAAGATTCAGCACCACACCGATCTTATCCGAAACCTTCGAGCCACCCATGACCACGGTAAAGGGAGCCTGAGGTTTCTTTTGCAATCCGGAAAGGACACTGATCTCACGATCGACCAGAAGTCCGGCCGCTCGCCTTTCGCCGGGGAAGAGTTCCGCCGCGGCCACCACACTCGCATGGGCGCGGTGCAGGGTGCCGAAGGCATCGTTCACATAGCAGTCAAAACCGTTGGCGAGTTTGCGGGCGAATTCAGGGTCGTTTTTGGTTTCACCTGGATGAAAGCGCAAATTTTCAAAGAGGATGATCTGATTCTTGTTGAGCTGGTTCAGCACCTGCTCTGCGGGCTCTTCGGTATAGTCGCGAACGAAGACGACTTCGAGACCGAGCAGTTCCGCCAGGCGCACGCCGACGGGCTCCAGTGAATATTCCGGCATCACCTCCCCATCCGGGCGTCCGAGGTGGGACATGAGCGCGATCTTATTGGTGCGTTCCAGTATATAGCGGAGAGTCGGCAAGGCGGCCGTGATGCGGGTATCGTCGGTGATTTTGCCCTTCTTGATCGGGACATTGAGATCGAGGCGCACGAGGACTTTCTTGTTCGTAAGGTCGAGGTCCTGGAGTTTGCGGAATTCCATCGGGCTTTCCTTTCTTCGAGTCAGGCGTTACACTCCGCAACATACCGGGCTGGCAAAACTCTGCAAGCGAAAGAGGACATCATGGCAAAGATCCACCACCTGTTTGTGATTGACCCGATCGAAAATCTGAATATGAAGCTGGACTCGAGCCTGCGTGTCGCCCGCGCTCTATGTAACATTGGCCATCTCGCTTACATCTGTACGCCCGGTCAATTGGAATGGCTAAGCCGCGAATCCTGCGCTGCGGCCTTCGCCCAGGAGCTGGCATTCCCCGACGGGGATATCCATTCCATGCGCATGTCACCGGCACGCCGTCTGCGCCTTGATTATTTTCAGGCGATTCATATGCGCAAGGATCCGCCCTACGATATGAATTATATCGCCAGCACCTGGCTGTTGGATTCGGCGGTGGCCCGTGGTGTCAAGGTTTACAACGCGCCCCATGCTCTGCGGAATTTGAATGAAAAACTCAGCATCTTTAAATTCCCGGAAGCGATTCGCGATGGTCTTGTGTCCGCCGAGCCGCAGCAGATTCTGCAGTTCATCAAGGAATCCGCCAACGGTGATGCGGTGCTGAAGCCGCTGACCCTTTACGGTGGCCGCGGAGTTTTGCGACTGAATCTGAATCAGCAAAAGGAGGAGAAGGTCCTGCATATCCTGCGCGAGGAAACGCAAAACGGTCAGGATCTGCGTCTGATCCAGGCTTTTGATGAACGCATTTTCCAGGGTGAATTGCGGACTTTCAGCGTCAATGGCAAGGCTCTGAGCTGGTGTTTGAAAAAGCCTCACGGTGATAATTTCCTGGCCAACACCCGTTCCGGGGCGACGCTCGAAACCTATCAACCGCGTGCGGATGAGGTGGCCATGGTGGAAAAGGTGGCCCAGTCGCTGGTCGAGGAAGGCGTTTATTTCGTGGGCTTTGACATCATTGGGAGCTTCATTTCCGAGATCAATATCACGAGCCCACGCCTGCTGCATGGACCGGGTGATACCCATGACTACTATAAGGATATCGCGGCGGCGCTGGTGCATGATCTGGGATAAGTGTGTAGATTCTGCCGACTTACGCCCGAACCGGGAAAGTAAAACCCAATAATTTCCAATCATTAGAGTGCCCCCTCTCAAGTCGCAGGCTGGAAGTCCGAAGATCCACACAGCTTGCGTCAAGACAGGGAGTTTGCTCGTGAGAACATTTCGTCGATTCTATACAGGTCTGGCTTTGTCGGCTCTGATTCTTGCCTCCAACTGCACCCTCAGCGATAACTCAGAATTGGAAGACCTCGATGCAGCCGATGCAGGCGATCAGGTGGTTGAAGTTCAACAGAATGAAATCACGGACAGTGAGATTCCGGCGGGGGACGGTCCGGAGACCACCGATGCGGCTGGTGAATCCATTGATGGCAACAGTTCGAGTGCCATTCAGGATTTGAACGTCGAGCAGCAGGCGGAACACAAGGGTCCGGAGCTGCCCGAAATGGAACCTGTCGATGCTCAGCCCGTGAGCGACGTGGAGGCCGCAGCGGCACAAACGGAAAGTCTGCCCTCTCTTTCGCAGGTGGTGGCGGAGAGCGACGGCAGCGCGGCTGCTCAGCCATACGGCCAGGACATGGTGAGCGCCACCGACAGCAGCATGGAGAGCGCAACGGTTGATGCCGGCACGGACACAGCTGAAGCACCCGCAGAAGTCCGCCGCCCCAAGGTTCGCAAGTCCAGCAGTCCAGCCGGGATGGAGGATCTCTCCGGCAACTTTTATATCGTTCAGCCCGGCGACACGCTCGGTCGGATTTCGTCCATGCTCTATGGAACCTCACGCCGCTGGCAGGAGATCGCTGCAGCCAACAATCTGGAAGCCAACAGCCCCATCTATCCCGGTGATGTGCTCCGTTATCCAGCGGACGCCGCCTCTGCGGAATACGAAGCCGCCTATAAAAATCTCAGTCGTTCCCAAATCGTCGTCCAGAAAGGCGACACCCTGGAAGCGATCGCCGAGCGTCAGTTCGGTAATAAAGCCTTCTGGAAACTTCTCTGGCGCTGGAATGAGTCCATCATTGCGGAACCCAACAGGATTTTTGAAGGCCAAAGCATCGAATGCGTTGAACCCGAGGAACTGGCGGCGCTTCTTTCCGATCGTAAGGGACTTAAGGCGGCTCACTAAGAGGCGGAATAAGCTCATGATGTTCGCGGGGTAAAGTTGCTCCTCAAGGTCTTTTTCAACCGGTTCGATAAGTTGAAAGATACAGAATTGGGACCATGAGGAGTCGAAGATATGGCCAACGTGCTCGGCAAGTACCTGACAGGTATAGGTGGCATCACCTTTACATTCGCCAGCTTTATCGCCTGTGGTTCACAGATGTATAAGGTTTCGGTGCATGAGGATATCGATGCCACGAGAACCGCAACGGCCAGCCCTCATTCGACGGATAAGAACTCCACCCTCTATGGTATCCATGCACCCAAAGGCTGGAACGGAACCCATATTCCCTTCAAGTTCGGCAAGGACATGAGCCAGCAGCAGAAGGTTCATCTGATGGCTGCCATTCAACGTTGGGAATGGGCGGTGGGCAAAAAACTGTTCATATTTGAAGGCGATCATTCGGGTGTGACCGGCGATACCTTCAAGGATCTTTATAGCTCGCTACAGGACAATGTGAATGGCCATTACCTCGATGAAAATTGGGGCAAGACCGGCAAGCCTGATTCCGTGCTGGCCACAACGATTTGGAACAACGGCTTCGATGCCTCGATCATTGCCAAGGCGGATATTCGTTTCAACACGCAACACTATCTGATCGGCGATAGCATGACGCTGAAAACCACGGACAACAAGGACGTTGTGGATATGCAGTCTCTCGCTCTGCATGAGCTGGGTCACCTTCTTGGCCTGACCCATGTCGCCGAGGATGTGGACACCCTGTCGATCATGAACCCTGCACTCTTTATCGGCGAAGGCCTCGCCACCCGTGCGCTGTCACGCGGTGATATTGAACGCATCCAGCTCGTTTACGGCTGTGAAGGCCAGGCCTGTGACATCGATGCCCTGCTGAAAGAGCAGGAAACGGCAGACTGGGAAAGGCTCACGCTGACCGCCCAGACCTGGATTGAAACCAAAGCCCAGGAATCACCCAAGCTTCAGTTGAACTAAGCCATAACCACGTCATCTTTAAGCTTTGAGCCGGGCCCGTTGGACCCGGCTTTTTCATGTCCACGCTCCCAAAAAGTCATCGACGCCCGGTCCCTCGCATCCTATATTGTTGCGAAGTGCGCGGACAGTGCCATAAGGAGCGTGTCATTCCATGATAGAATTGGAACCCAGCTACGACCATAAGCAATATGAACAGAAATGGTATCGCCACAGCCTGGAAAACAAGTTTTTCGGGGCTCCGGTGGATTCCCAAAAAGTACCCTATACCATCCTCATGCCGCCACCCAACGTGACCTCGCAGCTGCATATGGGCCACGGCCTGGGTTACTCGATCCAGGATCTCTTCATCCGTTGGAAACGCATGAAAGGTTTCAACGCCTGCTGGCTGCCTGGGACCGACCATGCGGGCATTGCCACCCAGATGATGGTGGAGAAGGACCTGGAAAAGGAAGGCACCACGCGGCGGGAACTGGGCCGTGAGAAATTCTTCCAAAGACTGGTGGAATGGAAGGAAAAATACGGCGGGATTATCCTTGAGCAATTCAAAACGATGGGCTTTTCCTGTGACTGGGATCGTCTCGCCTACACCATGGATCCGAAGCTGTCGGAGGCCGTGCGTTATGTCTTTGTCGAGCTTTTCAAGGAAGGCTTGATCTATCGCGGCGAGCGCCTTGTGAACTGGGATACCGTGCTGCAGACCGCCATCTCCGATGATGAGGTGGAGAGCAAGGAAATCCAGGGAATACTTTACTACTATCGCTACCCGATCGAGGGCACGGATGAATTCATTCCGATCGCCACGACGCGTCCGGAGACGATGCTCGGTGATACCGCGGTCGCGGTGAATCCGGAGGATGAGCGCTTTAAACACCTGATCGGCAAGCAGGTTCGTCTGCCTTTTGTCGATCGCCTGATTCCGATCATCGCCGATGAATATGTGAAAAGTGAATTCGGAACCGGGGCGGTGAAGATTACGCCCGCGCATGATCCGAATGACTTTGAGATCGGCAAGCGGCACAAGCTGCCCTTTATCAACATCATGACCCCAACCGGAACGATGGCTGACAACACGCCGGCGCCGTTTCGGGGTTTGGATCGCTTTGTGGCCCGCAAGGAGGTCATCAAGCAGATGAAGGCGCTGGGTCTTTTCGATGAAGAGAAGTCCTACAAGACCACGGTACCGCATTCGGAGCGCAGCAAGACCATTATTGAACCGCGCCTGAGCCTGCAGTGGTTTGTCAGCATGAAGCAGCTGGCCGAGCCCGCGGCTGAAGCGGCCCGGGGTGGGGAACTGCAGTTCCATCCGGAGAGCTGGAAGAAGACCTATCTTTACTGGCTCGATAATATTCAGGACTGGTGTATTTCACGGCAGCTCTGGTGGGGGCATCGGATTCCCATCTGGTATTGCAGCGACTGCCCTGAAGTGACGACCGGCCTGGAGGATCCAACCCAATGTGCGCATTGCGGTTCGAAGAAGATTCGCCAGGATGAGGATGTTCTGGATACCTGGTTCTCGAGCTGGCTCTGGCCTTTGAGTCCATTTGGTTGGCCGAGTGAGGGGCTCAAGACGAAGGAAGTTGAGTATTTCAATCCCACTGATGTGCTCGTGACGGCGCCCGAGATTATTTTCCTCTGGGTCGCGCGCATGGTGATGGTGAACCTGAAATTCAAACAGCGTTTGCCTTTCAAGCATGTTTATTTCAATGCCACCGTGTGTGATAAGCAGGGACGCAAGTTCTCTAAAACATTGGGGAATGGAATCGATCCGCTGGAAGTTGTCGACAAGCACGGGGCCGATGCGGTCCGCTTTACGGCGATCAGTCTCGCGCCGCTCGGTGGGCGGGTGCGGATGGATATCGAGGATTTTGAGAACGGTTCACGCTTTGTGAACAAGATCTGGAATGCGGCGCGGCTTGTGTTCCAGCATCTTGATGCCGGTCAGAAATTGCCTTCGCTGAAGGGTTTGCAGCTGACGCTTGCTGAGAAATGGCTGCTCAATCGTCTGCGTGAAGCCACCGAAAAAATGGATCGGCATTTGGAGAACTTCCGGGTGAACGATGCCGTGGAGGAACTGCATCATTTCATTTGGGGTGCGTTCTGTGACTGGGGCCTGGAATGTGCGAAGACGGATCTCGCGCTGCCGGCGGGGCATAAGGACAAGGAAAGGGCTCTTTCGGTTCTGGTCTATGTGCTCGATGGAGCGCTGCGTCTTGCGCATCCGGTGATGCCGTTTGTCAGCGAGGAGCTTTGGCAGAAATTGCCGCAGCATCCCGATTGGGGGGCGCGTCCGGCCAGTATCTGTATTGCTGCTTTCCCTGAGGTGAAGAATATTCCCTCCTTCGAAGAGGAAGCGCGGCAGTGGAAAACGGTGCAGGATATCGTTTCCGGTATTCGTTCCGTTCGGGCGCAGATGGGGCTTCCACCGAAACAGGAATTGCCGGCGCATATTCGGATTGATGAGAGCATGGCCAGAACTGTGGCGGAAGCTGAGGAGTGGATCAAGCGTCTGGCGAAGGCGGATAAGGTGGTTTCCGGTCCGCAGGTCGGTCGTCCGGGTCAGTCGCTGTCTGCGGTTGGGAAAGGTTTTGAAGTTTATCTGCCGGTTCAGGGATTGATCGATGTCGAGAAGGAGCGAAAGCGCCTCTCTACAGAAGAACAGCGCTTGCAAAAAATTCTCGATGGAATCCTGGGCAAGCTGAACAACACCAGCTTCGTGGAAAGAGCGCCGGAGGAGGTTTTGTTTCAGACCCGGGCACAGAAAACCAATATGGAAGAGCAGCTCAGTGCCATCCGCACGAACCTGAAGGCTTTGGCTGATTGAAAGTGTGAGGGGCCCGGCGAGCGGGCCCTTTGGACATAAGATTTCAACCGAAGTTTCCCGCCCCTTCCTGTTAAATTTTAGTTTTTTGGGAGAAGCGCCCCTGCCACAGTTGGTCCAAAAATGTTTGCCATGGGAGTATTTCAATACCATCTTCCAACCGTGGCCTTTCTTCGCTACAAACGATCAAGTAGGCCGAGCAGATATTGTCTTCTCGCAACGCTTTTAGCCCATTCATATGCTTATTTGAAATCCTATCAGCTGATTTAACCTCTATGGCAAACTGATTATTTAGAATAAAATCGACTTCAAATTGGGACGTAGAACGCCAATAATGAAGAGTGCCAAGAGGTTCGAAGTAATCCAACCACGACTTGATTTCCATCATGATGAACTGTTCAAATAGTTCTCCCCACTCTGTTTGCTGTGGGACCACTCTAGGAAGTCGACGTAGAGCCCGCACCACACCCGTATCAAAAAAGTAGAACTTTGCTGTTTCGATGGCTTTCCTCTTTACCGTCCTGGTAAAAGATGGGATCTCCCAGGCGAGCAAAGTATCATAGAGGACTTGAAACCAATTCTGAACCGTGCTGCGAGAAACTTGAGCATCGTTGGCAACAGCAGAGTAGTTGATCATTTGTCCGTTCATGGTCGAGGCGACTTGTAGAAAACGGCTAAAAGCTGGCAGATTTCGCGACACCCCTTCACCAGAGATTTCTTCTGTAAGATAGCGCCCGACATAGGATGCCAGGTCCTCATCGGGATCTTGAGAAAGATAGTGAGACGGTATAAGCCCATGATTTAAGGCACGATCGAGTCGGAAATGATCTGGCCCTAACTCCGGAAAAACAAGTGGGTGAAACATTCTATCGCGCCCGCGCCCTCCCAAGAGGTTTACTCCTGACTTCTTGAGCTTACGCGCGCTCGACCCAGTTAATAGAAAGCGGATGCCTCTCTCTTCTATCATGAGGTGAACTTCATCCATCAAAGCCGGGCATTTTTGAATCTCATCGATAAAAATTACAACATTGCGAAGATCCTCGTATTCGATTTCCTTCCGAATCAGAGTGGGATCTGCCAGGACTCGTAAGAGTAGGCCTTGATCAAGCAGGTTATAAGATTTGGTAATCAGCGATGAGAGCTGCTCTCGAACAAGACTGGATTTTCCTGTTTGGCGTGGACCAAAGAGGAGGACAGTCCTGGTTTTGAGAATCTCGGCGACAGGGATGATGCGACTGATATACGTCATGATTTTAAATACTTATGTATTTGTTAACAATGTTGTCAAATATCATGATAAATGCCAACTCAAGTATCGTATATGAATCGATGTTTAATTTCAATAGGTTATATCTAAACTTAAGTCTGCTATGTGATTACACAGGACAAGTCATAATGTCATGACCAAAAAAGGTGCCCGGCCCGCAGGCGGGTCTTGGCGATTGATGGCGATACCCGACCTCATAGGTCTTGAATTTCAATGCGACGGTCGAATCGGACGTTTGATTGTAACGGACGAGAAAAAGCTGATCGGAACTGAGGAAGCCGCCCACCGCATAGCTGTGCCCAAAGCCCGGCTTCCCGCCTCTCTCCAGAAGAAAGGATTTGTCCTGCCTGGATTCTGACAATTTCTCGCTGTAATGAGCCAGCGCCCAGATTCCGGCAGGTATGCTGGTCAGAAACGCCAGCCCGATAAGCGCGGAAATGGGATCCACTTCTTTCGCTTCATGGGCACCCGCTCGAATATTCCCTGCCAGCAGGATAGAAACCAGGAACAGGATGCGAACCACCAGCGCATGCCGCTTAAACTCCTCATTGCGATGGGCACCTAAACCGCATAAGCCTTCAATAAGGTGTAGTATCCAAATCGGGCGACCGCCCGAGGTTCGGTAAAACGGGCTTTCTTGCACAGGCGAGCGAAATCGGAACGCGTATACTGCGCTCCACCAAAACCCATCTGCATTTGCATGTGAAATATGGTTGCCATGAGAGGCCCGTTTCGATTCTCATGCCGCAGGACCTCAAGAAGATAAAGGCGTCCGCGATTTTTGGCGTTGCCTTCCACGGTAGCCCGCGCGCTCTTGAGAAGTTCGAGGACTCTTGCTTCCGGCCAGTCATGCAGGACGTTACTAAAGTGGATGGCATCGCAACCGCGCGCCCATTCATCCTTGAAAAAATCAGCGGGATGAAAGTGGATGTTTTTTGCGTCCCGCTTCTCAACCCATGCCTGCGCCTGTCTGCACATGGCCGGCAGATCCAGGACAGTGACCTGCGTTTCAGGCTGATGTTCCGTCAGAACCGCCGCAAAAGCGCCCGATCCACCTCCCACATCAAGAACATGGCGGACACCCTTGAACGCGCCTGATCTCACAACCGCGGTGGAAGGCGCTTTAATAATGGAATCCATCCCCGCAGCGGCTTGGATAACACTGGGATTCTCGTCCGGTTCATCTTTCCAGCCATCTCCGAAAGTCTGCAGGACCGGGGTCGTTTCCTTCAATTTGCGCAGCACCCATCTGTGCTCAGGAGTTTCAAAATGTTTCCAGAATTCGGCCGTTCGAGCCAGAGGGCTTGAAGGAACGAGGTAGGCGCGCGCGTCAGGCGTCAGGTTAAAGTTCGTTTTTTTCTGTTGAGCGAAGCCCATGGCCACCAGAACTCGCAGGACACTTTCGGTGGATTCCTGATGAAGATCGAGCAGCCTGGCAAGCTGGGCGGGGGAACTTGCGCGCGTGGCAAGTGCCTCCGTTATTCCGGATTCCATGGCCGCTGAGACAGCCGCGGCACCATAGGGGGCAATCCATAAGTCGGCTATTTTTCGATCATCGGGAATGAACTTTAAAGAACGGAATCCACCGCGATTCTTCACAAAAGGCCTCATCCATGATGAATATCATGAGGCCATTCTAACACTCAAATTTCACTCAGGGCATCAGCAATGCGCTGCACCGCCACGACCAATTCCTCTTCCGCAATCGTCAAGGCCGGCGTCATCGAAATCCCCTGCCCCTTGTCCCCACTCGCCAGAGCAATCACCCCATGCCGCCGGAGGACATCCATGAGTCGCGCACCAGCCAAAGGCTCACGCAGTTCGAGCCCCACCATCAACCCACGGCCCCGCACATCCGCAAAAAGCGGATGACTCTGCAGTTTCTCACGCAGCATGCCTTGAAGTTTTTCCCCAAGGATCAGGGAACGCTCCGGCAGCTTTTTCTCCTGAATCGTGCGCAGCGTTTCCGCCCCGAGGCGACAGGAAAGAGGATGACCGAAGAAAGTCCCGGTATGAATGCCTTCCCCCTCATTCTGCGGCCAGGCGTCCATCACCTCCGCACGCCCAAAGCAGGCGGATAGCGGCAGACCACCACCGAGGGCCTTGCCAAGACAGAGCAGATCACAGGGCACCATTTCCGCGAAGGTGATTTGCCCCGTGCGACCGAGACCGGTGAAGACTTCATCATAAATCAGAAGAACCTTCTCCTTCTGACAAATTTCCGCCAAACCGGAAAGCCAGTCGAGGCCATGCGGTCGAATCCCGGCGCGACCCTGAATGGGCTCAATGATTACAGCTGCGCAGCCAAATCCCGCAGCTTTCTGGGCATGAATGGCTTTACGAACCTCAGAAAGATCACAGGCAAACGGCAGTTCCGTCACCCGATCTTCCGGCAGCCAGCCGCGGAAGGGATCCTTGAAATCCCGGCGCGAGGTCAAAGGCAGAATTCCTAGATCCAATCCATGATAACTGCCGTGGAAATTGATAAAACCCTTGGCACCCGTCGCAATCTGCGCCGTTTTCACGGCAAACTCAACGGCCTGCCCGCCACTGAGAGCGAGCCCACCCTTGCTCAGATGCTGCGGCAGAGCCGCCTTCAAGGTTTCCAGCATCTCCACCTTGGCGATGGAAGGATAAACATCCCCCATCCCATGCGTGACCAGGGCCTCATGATTGATGGAAGACGCAAAAACACGCTTCTGAAGCTCGTTATTGTGCCCGAGGGCCACAACCCCGAATCCCGCACAAAGATCGATGTACGGCCGTCCTTCGGCGTCCCAGACGGTGGATCCTTGCGCCCGCGCGAAGACGAGCGGATCCGATTTCGCGTTGTAACTCGAATCACGACATTCAACGGCCTGCAACCTTTGCAGCCATTTGGCGTTGCTTGTCATGTTTCAAACTCCTTTGGCGCGTGGATGCCAGATATATTTATGCTGCTGCAGATTCAAACGCACGCGATGCAGGCCGGCGTCGAGGATCCATTCGACAAGGTCGGCGGGTTTCACCAGACCAAAGGCTGCGGAAAACAGCACCTGGAAGTGCTGATCGAGATCGCCCGTGCGTACGCGATCCCGCGCCCACTCGAAGTCCCTGCGGCTGGCGATCACAAATTTGATTTCATCCGTGGGTTTCAGATGACTGAGGTTCTCATAGAGATTGCGATCCTCCATGCCACTGTCGGGGCATTTCAGATCCATGATAATATGCGTGGCGGGATGCAGAGACTCAATCGGCTCCGCTCCGCTGGTTTCAATCATCACTTTATAGCCAAGATGGATGAGAGTTTCGATCAGAGCCGGCGTCTCCGGTTGCGCCAGAGGCTCACCGCCGGTAATCTCGACCAGCGGGCAGCCGAGGCGATCGAGTTCCGCAAGAATCTCGTCGAAACTCCGGCGCTCGCCACCATGGAAGCCATAGACAGTATCGCACCAGCGGCAACGCAGCGGACAGCCTGTCAAACGCACAAAACTGCAGGGCCACCCCGCATAAGCGGCTTCCCCTTGGACACTTTTATAGATCTCAGTTATGAGTAATGAGCGTTGCATGTGAGTTTCCCGGACAAGGACCGATTTGAAATGAATGAAGGCAATCGAAACGAAGCCCCTGTTGAAGCTGCCCGCGGCCCCTTTCCATGGCAAAGAGGCTGGTCACTCTTCAAGGCTATTTGGCCACAGCTGGTTTATATCAGTATGGCGGCGATCGCAATACCTCAGTACCTGGTTTATTGGACGAGCGCCTTTCGGGCCGCGCGAACGGTTCAGGAGATCCAAACACTCAACGCTCCGGACTTTTTTTCACTCCTGAATAAGGTCGAATCCTTCAGTCTTTACAGCATTGTGGAGCTGGCGGTGGCCGGCATTCTGGCACTCTGGGGCTACCTGGCCTGGGTGACGGCGGCCTTCACGCATCTCGATGGCCATAAGGTCGCCACGTTGCCCGTCCTCAAGCAGAGCCTGCGTCTTCTGCCGAAATGGGTTCTGACCTTTCTCCTCTTTGGAATTCTGCTCTTTATGCTGATTTTTTTAACAGCCGCAGGATCAGGTTTTGGCATCATCTCGCAGCTTCTGCTCATCACCGTCTGTGTGGTGGGCGCGGCGGCCCCGGTGCTGCTCGTCATGAACCCGCGCATCGGCCAGGCCGTCGGCGGTTCCTTGCGCATGGAATATACCCGCGGCAGCGGCATGACCCGCTGGTCCGCATATTTTGTGCTCTTAACCTATGAAATGCTCCTGCTCGGCAGTCTTTCGCTGGTCGGAGCCGGGGTGCATGCGCTCAACCACTTGGACAACCGCCTGGGTTTGCCGCGTTCGGCCTGGTTTGTGACCAATGACGCCTTTCCCTTCGGCATCGTCCCCATGCTGACCGAAGGCCTTGGCACTGTGCTCAGTGCGATTCTCTTCGCCATCTTTGCCATTATGACAACAAGTTTCGTCTCCGACCTGAAACGCATCGGGCGGATTCGGTCGACCATCGAGATACGGGTCTAGTTCGCCAAATGGATCGCAGCCGGGTTATGCAGCCCGGTTCCCCTCACCTTGTGAACACTCATCCCCGGGTGTTATGCTTGACATGCCATCCCATCCAGATCGGAGACTGCTTCATGCGAAACCCAGTATTGGGCTTGCTCCTTTGGAGTGTCATGCACACGTCAACCGTGTGGGCTCAGGACCTCGAAGTGCTTCATTGGTGGACTTCAGGCGGCGAAGCTCAGTCTGTTGCCGTTCTGAAAAAGGTCTTCAAGGAAAAGTCCGGGGCGACCTGGAAGGACTTCAACATTGCGGGCGGTGCGGGCGAGAACGCGCTGAAGGTGCTCAAGACCAAGGCCCTGGCGGGTCATCCACCCGCTGCAGTCCAGATGAAGGGTCCCCAGATTCAGGACTGGGGAAAAATGGGCCTGCTGACCAGCATCAACGATCTGGCGAAGCGTGAGCAGTGGGATGAAAAACTGCCCAAGGAAATAGCCAACGCGGTGAAATACAATAACAACTGGGTGGCCGTGCCTTTCAACGTCCATCGCATCAACTGGGTCTGGGTCAATCCGAAAGTCCTGGCGCAAGCCAAGGCCAAAGTTCCCACCACCCTTGCCGAACTTTTTGAAACAGCCGATAAGATCAAAAAAATTGGCCTCCTGCCGTTTGCTCACGGTGGTCAGGCCTGGCAGGATGCGACCGTTTTTGAAGAACTGCTTCTGGCCATCGCGGGGCCGGATCTTTATCGCAAGGCCCTCGTCCAACTCGATCCGAAGGCGCTCCAGAGCCCTGAAGTCAAAGCAACGTTCGAAGCCCTTCGCCAATACAGCAGCTATCTCGATAAAAATCGCAAAGGTCTGGACTGGGATAAAGCCACCCGCCTCGTGATGGATGGCAAGGCCGGCATGCAGTTCATGGGGGACTGGGCCAAAGGTGAATTCATCGCGGCCGGGAAACACCCTGGCAAGGACTTCCTCTGCATCCCGGTACCAGGATCGGAAGACTCCTTCATTTATAACGTCGATAGTTTTGCCTTTTTTGAAACAAAATCGAAAAACACGAAAAAGAATCAGGAGCAGCTGGCGGCCATTATCATGGACGAAGCCTTTCAAAAGACGTTCAATGTGAAAAAGGGCTCCATCCCGGCCGTTCCGACCACAAAAATGGAAGACTTCGATAGCTGCGCGAAAGCCTCCATGGAATCCTTTGTGAAAACGTCCAAAACCACGGGACAGGTCCCGAGCATGGCCCATCAAATGGCCTCCAGCTCGGAAGTCATGCAGGCTGTCTATGACGTTGTGGAAGCCCACATCAATTCCAACATGAGTGCCGACGAAGCCGTCAAACGCCTTGCAAAATCCATTCGTGAAGCGACCATGTAGGCAAGTGAAACAACCCATGATGCAGCGAAAATCGAGTCTGGGCTACAGGATTGGCGGAGGATTTATCCTATCGTTTTTCCTTTCATCGCTCTTCGCCATTTTAGTCTCCGGTTACTTCCTCAAGCAAAACTTCGACGAACGCTCCAGCCAGAGTTCCATCCTGGTTTCCAGGTTTATCGCCAGTTCGATGAAGCAGTATATTGGGCGCTTGACCTCGGGGCTGGACGCGCTGAACGGCGATGCTGATCTCCTGCATGATATCGTGGGTTCCCTGGGAACTCCGTCCCCACGGCGCAAGAATTTCTTCAAACTCTTTACCAAGGTTGAAGACTTCGCGAGGCACTACGGACTGGAGCAGGTCAGCATCTACCTGAAGCCCCTGGGGCGCGAGGACTACCCCATCTTCAGCACGATCGTTCCGAAGGAAAACCATGTTTTCACGTTCTCTCCTGAAAAGAACGGCGCGGACATGGTCGAAATCAGTCGGGATGAGTATGGGCTTGTGAGCATCAAGGACAACGGCCTGACTCATTTCAAGTTCCGATTTTCCAATGAGTTCCTGGGTCCGGACCGAAAGATCGCGCTCATGCGTGTCGATGGCAAGGTTTACCTCGACATCAACTACCCCATGGTCAATGAATTGATTGGATCCGATGGAGCGGAGGATGCCTTCATCAAAAAAGGCTCCACCTATGGTGTCATCCGCATTGTGATGCCCTTGCCCGACTCCTTTATATCAGAGCTCGAAACGCAGACAGGTCACAGGATAAGCTTTTACGACCCCCAACTTCAATATGTCGCTGGCATTCTGCAGCATGAGCTGGATGTCCCGGGAAAAGGCGGTTTTGTAGCCCAAGGCACCGATGGTGTCGAGTATATCAACTATCTGAGTTCGGTAAATTTTGATGGATCGGAAGTCGCCAGGATTGTGGTTTCCTTTGAAAACAGCCAGCTGACGGAAAAGATCGTCAGCATGATTTTCATGATTTTTGGCGTGAACATGGTCTCGTCCAGTCTTCTCCTGGTGGCTCTCAGTTTATTCCTGCGAAAACGTGTCATTCGGCCCATCGAACGGCTGACGGAAAACGTGAAAGCCCTGACTGATGGCGATCTCAAGTCCTGGCAGGGCATTCCGCAGCGTGAGCTCACGAGCCGGAGTGACGAGCTTCAGATCCTCCGTCAGGCCTTCCGCACCATGGGCCGGCAGCTGGATGAGCTGGTCAACAATCTTGAAGAGAACGTGCAGGAACGCACCCAACAGATTATTCTGGAAAAGCAGAAGACGCAGGGGATTCTGAACAATATCGAGGAAGGCATCATCACCTTCAACGATGAGCTGATCGTCGGCGCGGAATATTCACGCCATATGTATGCCCTTCTGGATCTCACGCCCGAGCAGATCAAAGGTGCCTCCTTCACGGAATTGATTCTCGACAGAAGCAACATCAGCGCGGACGGACGCCATACGATTCGCGAAATCCTGCGCATCTGCCTCGGCATGCCGCCTCTTTCCTGGGAAATGAATCACGCGAATCTGCCGTCCAGCATGGAGGTCACGGTTCAGGGCGCTCCACGCTACATGTCGCTCGACTGGTATCCCATGCTGAATGATCAGGGTCTTGTGGAACGCGGCATGCTCGTGATCAAGGACCAGACGGAAAAGGTTCTGCTGCAACAGGATCTGAATAAATCCAACGAACTCCACGAGTGTCTGTCTGAAATCATCGACGTTGCCATGAAGTTCGATATCGATTTCGTGGCCCGCTTTATCGAACGCGCCAGACGACAGTTCCTCACGGATGGCAGCCAGCTTATGGAGCTGGCGAAGACCAGACCTGATGCGATGTTCGCTCTGCTCCACACCTTAAAAGGCGATGCGCGAACCACCGGATTTCAACGCATCGCCGCGAAAGCGCACGATGCCGAATCCATGTTGCATCACCTTCGGTCCCGAACCTGTCATGAGAGTGACCTTCTGAATTTTCATGTCGCCTTGAATGAATTGACGAGCGAAATCAGCGAATTTTCAGGGCTCATGCATGACCTCTTCAGCAGGCGGGAATCCCGATGCGATTTATCGGTCAGCCTGATCGATTTGCTCCTGCCGCATTTCCAGGAGGCGGTGTCCATCCTCAAGGAGAACGGCATCAAGGTCGGCGGCTTCCTTTACGAGGATCACGTTCAGGACTGGTCGTCCAGGACCATCGAGCAGGTCAAGGATATGATCATGCATGCCATCACAAATTCTGCCGATCACGGTTATGTACTTCCCAAAAAGGCCGGACATGCCGTGGCCACGGCCGCAAGGTTCCATGTGAAGGCAAGCCTCGACCATGACAATGTCGTGATTGAAATCGTCGACGAAGGCCATGGCTACGATCTGGAGAAAATTCGCCGAAAATATGGCCTCTCCCACGAGACCGCCGACAAGGAAACCCTGGCCATGCTTCTCGAAAGCGGCGTGACCACGACATCGGACGTCACAACTCTCAGTGGACGCGGGGTCGGACTCAATGCCATCAAGGAACTTTCCCAAGGCCTCGGCGGCAGCACATGCCTGGAACCTCATTTCCCCCGCGGAGCTCTGGTCAAGATCGTCCTGCCTCGGCAGAGCGTGATGCGCGAAGGTGATTTGCGCCTGGTCGGCTAGGAATCTGAGCGGTCCAAGGCGGCCTGGATTTCCTCGGGCTTGAGCCACTCCTCCCCCACACGACTTAAAACATGCGGGATCTGCGCGTCCTGAGGTGCGATCTTTTCTCCGGCAAAGTTTTTCTCCACAAAACCGGGCAGCCTCGCCTTGAAGACCTGATGCCAGCGCGGGGCATCGGGCTGCCCAAGGGTTCCCAGGTCGGTAAGAAAATCACGATGCCGGCGGCCCTTCCGATAATCAGGCTCCAGACTGGGATGAGCCAGGTATTTTTCAATCCAGTCGATCTGCATATCCACAAGGATCGAGGCCTGATAAAGAAGGTAATTGCGGCTGCGAAAGAGCGAAGTGCCGGCCACCTTCCGCTGACCCTGGACGATATCGGAGTGGCCACGCTGATCAAAAATCTGATGAGGCAGCTCCTCATTGAAGCAGTCGATCACGGATTGATTGAGCAGGCGAAAATAACGGTCGTTCGCATAGAACTCCTTGACCCAAAGCCCCAGGCTCACAATCAAACAGCCCGAATGCAAGAGGACGGTGCCGCCACCGCCGAGGCGCTTCAGGATGGGAATGCCATCCTTCACACAGGCGTGGACATTGACTTCCTTTTCCACCTTGTTACCGCGCCCGAGTACCACCATCGGAGTCCCGGGAATCCAGACCTCAGCAGCCAGCGGCAGGGCGCAGGCCTTCAGAACCTGATCATCGATCCACATTCAGGGGCTCCCCTGGACAAGGTCTTTTACCCAGTACAGGGTCAAGTACATGAAAAGCAAAAGGCCCAGGATATCCATCATGGTCGCAATCACAGGAGCTGAAGCGAGGGCCGGATCCAGGCGGAAGCGCCGCAAAAGAAAGGGCAGGAACGCACCAAGCACATAACCGAGGAGTACGGTCACACCCACGAGCAGAGTCAAAAGAAGAGCAAAGGGTGTTTCCAACCCTTCCGCATAATGCGCAAAACCATAGGAAATGATGGCCAGAATCAGCCCCAAAGCCGTGCCGACCACAATCTCCCGGCCGAGCAGCCGCCAAAGATCAGCCCCCAGGATTTCCCGCACTGCCAGCCCGCGCATGATAAGCGACGCGGACTGCGAACCGGCCATGCCCCCGGCCGAGAGGACCATGGGCAGAAAGAGGAGCATCAGACCAAAGCCGGTGCGATCATCGAACATGAACTTGAGGATGGCTGTGGACAGCATCGAAACGACAAAGATCCCCAGCAGCCAGCCCCCCCGCTTGCGAATAAGCTGCAAAAGGGACGTTTGAAAGTACGACTCATGCAAACAGCTCTGACCGCCAAAGGCTTGAATGTCAATGGTGGCCTCTTCCTCGGCCACATCGAAAACATCCTCGGCTTCGACAAGGCCAATCATGACGCCTTCGGCATTCAGCACCGGAATATACGGCCGATCATACTTGCGAAAGACGTCCACGGCCTTGCGTCGGTCGTCGGTGACCATCACCGTCACGAGCTGCCGGTCCATCAGGTCATCGACCAGGATGGTGGCCGGATCAGCCAGCACAAGACTTGAAAGATTTACATGCCCCAGTAGTTTTCCCTGTGGGTCCACCACAAAAATTTGATTCAAAAGATTTTCCGGCACCCGGCTGCCGCTCCAGCGAATCGCGGCCAGGGCATCATGCACGTTCATGCCCGATGGAATGGAAAAAAATTCCGGATTCATCAGGCGCCCGACACTGCTCGCCTTATAGGACAGCATCTGCCAGGTGATCTGCATCTCTTCCGGATGCAGTTTCAGGATCAGCTTTTCCCGTATTTCAAAGGGAAGATTCTGCAGAAGATGGGTACGATCGATCGTTTCCATCTGATTCAGAAGCGAGGCCGACACCAGATCCGGCAGCTGATCCAGAAGCTTCGCCTGCAGTTCAAAAGGCAGATAGGAAAAGACCTCAGCCCGACGATCCTTGGGGATCAGACGATAGAGCACGATGCAGGAAACGATATCGAGTTGCGCGAGTATTTCTGACAGATCCGCAACCTCGATCTCTTTAAAAATTTGCCGCAGCCTTTTGAAAGCACGTTCGGCCAGCAATTGAGAGACTAAACCTGCCGTTGGTTTGGGAACGTCCATCGTCATGCGCCTTCCTTTTCTGCGCCGATTGAACAAAGACTATCCAAAGCCTGATCCACTGTAGGGGTCCTGTCCTCCGCTTCCCGCAAAGCTTCCAGGAAATCCCCCATATGTTCGGGATTCAGACAGTCGAAGGCTTTTTGAAAGCGCTCGGTATCCGGCGCATAAAGAGCGGCCCCGAGGATGGAGGCGTTATTCCATTCCCGATTCCGCGCGGCGGCCAGTTCCCGGGTTTTCAGCTCCGGAAATCGATCATGGCGAAACGATGCGATGATCGCGGCCTTATCCTTCAACTTTTGATCACGGTCCATAGGCTTGCTATAAAGCTCTTTCAGGGCATCGCGCAAGGCAAAGATCCACTGCGAGAGCTTTTCCTTTTCCTCTTTATAAATCTTCAACTCCGCAAGGCCGGCCCCACCCCGATAGGTTTTGAGGTAGATCTCAGCGAGATGCAAACTGGCGAATTCAGCGAGATTTTCATTGAAAGCCGCCGACCCCTTCGACCAAAAACTGCGATGCACCAGCTCGTGCAAAAGCAGCTGGATGAAGTCCTCGTCCCTGCGTTTGGTCATGGCATCATAGATGGGATCGGCGAACCAGCCCAGACTGGAAAAGGCACCCACGGTACCGAGACTCACATCGAGTCCTGCGGCCCGGAGCTCCTGAGCCTTGGTATCGCGGTCATCCCGATTGAAAAAGCCAAGGAAGGGAACCCGGCCGACGAAGGGAAACCACCAGGTTTTCAGTTCCAGACGGTCGGCCTCGGCCGCCTGGACCAGATAACTGACCGTTCCAGGGCCGGGAGGAATATAATGCTGGTAGGCATCGTCAACATTGAGGCCCTCCTCCGTGGCAAAGGCCAAAACCTGACGACTGAGAAGGAGCTTGCGCCGTGTGGTCTCATCCAGACCGCTCTGCTGCACCACGTCCTCGACCGGCATACGGCTATTGAACGCATTATTGAACCAGTAGGCCTGCTGCAGACTGTAACAGGAACTTAGCATCAAGGCGCAAAGCCCCAGAATCCATCCGTGTCCAGGCATAAAGATACGGCCCCCTCCACCCCTTGTCCAATGGCCCATTCTGACCTCTTCTTCGCAAAAAGGAAAGAGGGCCCGGACTTCAGCTGCGTTCCTGGCTCCGCAACGTGGTGATGCCAAGCTGAATCGATTCCTCTGCCAGCTCAAAGGTGCCTTTGAATTCACTCGATAGGCTGGTCACCACAGACAGCGTGCGGCCCTGGGTTTCCGCCTTGATGTAATCCTCAAACTTCTGCACAGCGCGACCGATTTCAGCGCCCGCCTGAACCTGGATATCAATTCTGTCGGTCACCTGAAGTCCGCTGTCCTTGCGGAAGTTTTGAATCCGATTCACGACTTCCCGCGCCAGGCCTTCCAGGATCAGGTCTTCCGTCAGATGGGTATCCAGAAGAACCGTCACGCCCATCGCGGTGGCGATGAGGCGATCATCCTTCGGACCACGATCAATGAGGAAGTCTTCGATGGAAAGGGTATGACCAAGCACCTCTGTGCCGCCGCCGGATTCCACGCGGGCCAGGAGTTTGGCCACTTCCTGAGGATTCTTATTCAGCTCTTCAAAATGAACCCGCAGCGCATTCAAATCCTTGCCGAGGCGTTTGCCGAGTGTCTTCAGGTTCGGTTTCACCGAAAGGTTCACATACCGGGTTTCATCCGTGCTGAACTGGAGTTCCTTGAGGTTCAGCTCGTTTTTGATCAGAGCCTGAGCACTCGCCACATGATCGGCATCGGTTTGACTGCGGGCGATCACCAGCATGCCCGGCAGCACCTGACGGGTTTTGATCTGATGTTTCGCGCGCAGCGAACGACCGAGTTCCGCCACCGTGCGGACCAGCTCCATGCGTCGCTCGAGGGCGCTGTCGATCACCGACTCTTCGGCTACCGGCATATCACAGAGGTGAACGGAAGCCGGCACGTTGGCGAGATCCTCCGTCAGACCCCGATAGATGCGTTCGGCCGTGAAGGGTGCAAACGGCGCCAGAATTTTGGAGAAGGCGGTCATCACATAGTAGAGCGTTTCATAGGCTTCCCGCGTATCGGCACTCAGCGTTTTCTCGCCAGCCCAGAAGCGGCGGCGGCTGAGGCGGATGTACCAGTTGGTCAGATCCTCGATAAAAGCCAGGACGCGCGGCACGACGTTATAAAGATGATAACCTTCCATTTCCTTATGCACGCCGGCGATCAAAGTATGCAGGCGCGAGATCAGCCAGCGATCGAGTTCACCGCTGACATGGGGAGCCTTTCCCGTGACCAGCGGAGCCGACGGCTGCCAGCCATCGGCCGCGGCATAGGTCGTCAAAAAGCTGAAGGCATTCCAGAGAGGCAGGATCACCGAGCGGGTGGTTTCCTTCACCCCATCATTGCTAAAGCGCAGATCCTCGGCACGCAGAACCGCCGAGTTCAGCATATAGAGGCGCACGCTATCGGCACCAAAGGCGGCAATCAGCTCCTCGGGTGGCGTGTAGTTTTTCCAGCGCTTCGACATTTTCTTGCCATCGGTGGCCAGCACCAGGCCGTTCACCACTACATTTTTGAAGGCGGGCTTGCCAAAGAGAGCCGCGCTCAGAACCGCGAGGGTATAGAACCAGCCGCGGGTTTGATCCTGACCCTCGGCGATGAAGTCGGCCGGGAATATGCCTTCAAAACGTTCCTTGTTTTCAAAGGGATAATGCAGCTGCGCATAAGGCATCGCCCCAGATTCAAACCAGCAGTCGAAGACCTCGGCCACGCGCTTCATCTGACCCGCGCAATGCGGACACTTGAAGCGCAGATGATCGATCTTGTGAATATGAAGATCATCCACCTGCGTGCCGGTCAGTTCCTCGAGTTCCTTGACCGCACCCAGCACCGTGCGATGCTGATCGTTTTTGTCACAAATCCAGATCGGCAGCGGCGTGCCCCAGTAGCGGTTGCGGCTGATCGCCCAGTCGCGGGCATTTTTCAGCCAGTTGCCCATACGGCCGAGCTTCAAATGTTCCGGCACCCAGTTGATGGTGAGATTGTTTTCCACCAGCTGGTCCTTGATCTGTTCCACCGCCACAAACCAGGATGGGATCGCGCGATAGATCAAAGGCCCACCGGTGCGCTCGCACATGGGGTAGCTGTGGACCAGCGTCTCATGCCGCAGAAGATGGCCGCGGTCTTTGAGAGCCTTTATGATGTCCTTGTCGGCATCCTTCACAAAGAGGCCTTTGAATTCAGGCACATTGCTTTTGAATCTGGCTTCCTCATCCAAAGGATCGACGATTTCGATGCCGGCCGCTGCGCACACGCGGAAGTCGTCCTCACCGTAAGCCGGCGACTGATGCACGATGCCGGTCCCTTCCTCGGTCGTGACATAAGCATCGACCAGGACCTGGAAGGCGTTCTTATGGTCTTTAAAATAAGGGAAGAGCGGCTCATAACGCCGACCGGCCAGATCACTGGCTTTGACTTCGGCCAGGATTTGATAGGGCTCGCCCTCGCCTTTTTTCTTTTTGAATACAGCGTCCAGACGGGCCTTGGCCAGATAATAGGTTTCACCGTTTTCGGTGGCCTTGACCTTGACGTACTCAATCTCAGGACCGATCGCCAGGGCGAGGTTTGAAATCAGCGTCCACGGTGTCGTCGTCCAAGCGAGCAGGAAGGCGTCTTCGTCGATCAGTTTGAACTTCACCGTGATCGCCGGATCCTGCACGTCCTGATAGTTCTGGTTGGCTTCAAAGTTCGAAAGAACCGCGGTCAATCGCGGGGAATAAGGCACCACCTTGTGGCCCTGATAAACCATGCCGCGATCATAAAGGGTTTTGAAAACCCACCAGACCGATTCCATGAAATCCTTGTCCATGGTGCGATACTGGTTATTCCAGTCCACCCAGCGTCCGAGTCGGGTGATGGTCTTCTGCCATTCCCCAGCGTAATGCACAACCGAACCTCGACAGAGTTCGTTGAACTTCGCAACACCCATATTCAGGATGTCCTCACGGCCCTTGAGATTGTGCGTTTTTTCGATTTCATATTCGACCGGAACGCCGTGGGTATCCCAACCGAAGCGCCGCTCCACATAAAAGCCGCGCATATTCCAATAACGCGGCACTGTATCCTTGATCGTGTTCGCCAGGAGATGCCCATAGTGAGGCAGGCCATTCGCAAAGGGAGGTCCATCGTAGAACGCAAATTCGCGCTGACCCTTGCGTTGCGCATTGGATTTTTCGAAAATCTGCTGCTCAGCCCAAAAGGCTAGGACTTCCTCCTCCATCTGGGGCAAGTTGACATTTGAGCTTATGGCTTTCATCCGATACTCCTGGAAAATCGCGGACAGCGAACAATTTGGTGTTTGTTGTACACCTTATGGACAAGCTGAACAACAGGAACAACCCCTTGAAAGCTCTGCCATCCTTGGTCCCTGCTCGACAGTAAGAACTTCCGCGGCCGTCCGCAACGCTTACATTCCTGAATATTTTCCAGACTTTACAGTCACACATCCGTATGCAAATTTTGGCACCCTGGTTGCAGGCTTTCACCCATGGATAAACGATACGATGCGTCCCAGGTGATTTCCCGGTTGAGCTTTAATGTGGTGTTGGAGCAGATAAAAATGGCGACCACTCACACAAAAAAGTCTGTCTTGACGGGAGTTTTGTTCCTGTCTGGCCTTTTTTTGTCCTCGCTCGGCCAGGCCCAAAGTCCCGATGGCTGGATCGACAGTCGCCCCTTCCTGGTGGAAGGCCCGCGACCTGTGGCTCAGCAGTCCTTTGTTTTCACCAAACCCCTTTATGAGGCCATCACCCGCAGTCTCATGAATCCTGAGCAGCATCTGAATCTGCTTGATTTGCAGGCGCGGACCGGCACCAAACCTCAGGAGGAGCGGCCGCGTTCGCTCTCCATTCATCCCCTGACTTCCGCGATTGCGACGGCGAAACCCACAGACGTTACCCGCACGATGACGACGTTCCTCGGTCGTGAATTCAAATCCACGGCGCTTCCCGAACAACTGCGGACCGGATTATCCTTTAACATTGGTGGCGAGGATTCGAAGGAGACCGTGGCATCCCACCGGCCTCTCCGTTATGGTTTGATCGTCAAGAATGTGGAGCCCAGTACGGAGTCCTTCCGCTTTGCGGCCGTTCCCATGACCATGAACGAGGACTACCTTCTTGTTCAGCATGCCCCGAAAGCCAAGGTGCAATATGAAATCGGTCCTCTTATGCCTGAGCAGGATCTTGCGGAAAGCGCCATTCCCCTGGCCACCACGGAATCCACGAGCTGGATGAATGGTCTGCCTGCCTTTCAATTCCGCGGCCGCCTCGCAGCCCGTGGGGCACCGACGGCCAATCAGATTCTGCCGCCGCAGTCGATTCTTCTGGAGCAGACTCAGGGGTATTATGCGCTGGAGGTTCACACCAGCCAGCTCCTGCAGAAGGAGGCTGTTTTCCATCGCCTGCGGGTGCCGCTGCTCGGGTCGATGACTCTGCGTGAGGAGCGTGATGAAAAATTCAAGAAAACGCGAAGCACGCTTGAAAATATTTATGTCAACGGACCCTTGGCCGTGAATTTTGACTATTTCGGGCTGGAAAAACGTTATCAGACCGGACTCATCTACCAGAAAGCCCTGACCCGAATCGAGCTTTATAACCATCTGCCCGAGGGTTTTTCCGAACAGGACAGCCTTTGGAAAACGCAGCGCTTTGAGCTGAAGCTTCAGACGGCCTTCTGAGGTTCCCATGGACTCGGGGCGGACGGATAGCCTATACTTAAAGGATCCATACGGTCGATAAGGAGGCAGCTCTTGGCAGCCGATGCAAACAGTTTGGAAGCCCAGGTCGCCAAACCACGCGCCAAACGCTATGTTTCTCATGCTCTCGTCGAAGTTCGCCGCTTCAAATGGCTGCCGTTTTTTTGTCAAAGCGCAGTCCTGCTCGATATCAGCACCGGGGGTTTCAAACTGGAATTCACCGGCGAGGTCTCGGCCGCGCCCGGAGCCCAGTACTGGCTGAACATTCCACTGGCGCCACTCGGGATTCCAGCTCCCTCAAGGTTTATCTGTCGCTGCGAGTGTCGATGGTTTGATCCCCAGCGTTTTCGCATAGGCGGAACCTTTTTGAACATGACCAATACCGATCACATGCTGATCGAGCAGATCGTGGCGAGCCTCAAAACCCGCGGCCAGCTTTAATTAGAGCACAATTGTACCTCGATCGATTCCACTGAAAATCCCTGCTCCGTAAAGCTTTTGTGAACATGAGAACACTGCCCAGGGCTGCCAAGCAACCTGGGCAGCATGCTTTCGTGCCTTGTGTTCTCTCCCCCAAGCCTTCCATGCCCGCCCTCGGCTGTCAGTCGCGCCTGAATTTGGTCTTGTTTAAAAACCAAAAAGAATCCACATTGGGAGGCACCTTTGAACCACAGGACAATCGGGAGATACCTATGTTGAACGTGACCAAGTATCGTGCTCAGCTCCCTGATGGAAACGGCAAGCCTGTCTTCATCGATGGGGTGCGCACGCCTTTCGTCAAATCATTTGGCGCCTTTGAGAACGCCGATGCTTTGGAACTCTATAGCCGCGTTGTCGACGGTTTGCTGCGTAAACTGGAATTCGATCCCCAGCACATCGATGAGGTCGCTGCCGGCGTCGTCGTTCCGCAGACCAAGAATGGTAACGTCGGGCGTGACGCCGTCATCAACCTGGGACTGCCACCGCATATCCACGGTTATACTCTGAACCGCGCCTGCACCAGCAGCCTGCACACCATCGCCGATGCTGCCAAATCCATTACCTTCGGTCAGCCGCTGACAACCCTGGCGGGTGGCGTCGAGGTCTTGTCGGACGTGCCCATTGTTTACTCCAAGGAAGCCCGTCAGTTTCTCTTGTCCCTGAACAAAGCCAAGACTCCGGCGGATAAGCTTGCCATGCTGTCCCATTTCTCGGCCAAGGCCTGGCTGCCCAAACCGCCCGCGCTGGCTGAGCCGCTCACCGGCCTGACCATGGGTGAAAGTGCGGAGATCATGGCCAAGCTCAACAAGATCTCCCGCGAGGAGCAGGATCAGTTTGCGCAGGCCTCACATCGCAAGGCCTCGGAAGCGCAAAAATCCGGCCGTTTCGATGATGAGATTATTCCGATCTGGGCGCCCCCCGGTTTTGAAGCCGTGGACAGGGACAACATCATCCGCGGTGATACTTCGCTGGAAAAATTGGCCACGCTGAAGCCGGCCTTTGATAAAAACTACGGTTCCTTGACCGCCGGCAACTCCTCGGCCTTGACCGACGGAGCGGCTGTGGCCCTGGTCACCGATGAGCAGGTCGCCAAATCCCTGGGCCTCAAACCCAAGTCCCGCATCCGCGATTTCTACTTCGTCGGTGTGGATCCGACCGAGCAGCTTTTGATCGGACCGGCTGTGGTCATTCCTTATCTTTTGAAACGCAATGGCATGAGTCTCGAGGATATCGACCTTTTCGAAATTCACGAAGCTTTCGCCGCTCAGGTTTTGAGCTGCCTGCGTTCGATGGAATCCAAGGACTTCTGTGAACGTTACTTCGGTGACAGCAAAGCCTTCGGCACCATTCCCGAAGACAAGCTCAACGTCAACGGCGGCGCCATCGCCATCGGTCACCCCTTTGGGGCCACCGGCGCTCGTTTGGTGATGACGCTGTCGAACGAACTGATTCGTCGCAATAAAAATCTTGGCTTGATAGCCATCTGCGCGGCTGGCGGCATGTCTGGTGCCATGTTAATCGAACGTTACGCTTGAGAGGAAGCTCGCTATGACACAGTATTTCAAGGTCGAAAGCACGAGTGATCATATCCGTATCCTGCGCATGGGTTCGCCTGACAAACCTGTTACGGTTCTGGGTGAGCCCCTGCTCCGCGAATTGAACGATCTGGTCGATGAATTGGCGGAAGACAAGGAGATTCAGGGCCTTGTCATCATCGGTGCGAAAAAAGATTTCGCGCTCGGTGCGGATATCAACGATATTTCCAGGTTCGACACGCCCGAGGAAACGCGGGATGGCGCCCTGAAAATGCAGGGCATTCTGAATAAACTGGAGAAGCTCCCCTTCCCCACCGTGGCCGCGATTGATGGTCAATGTCTGGGCGGTGGTCTGGAGCTGACGCTGGCCTGCCAGTGGCGGATCGTAACCGAAACCTCGACGCTGGCTCTGCCCGAGATTCAACTCGGCCTGATTCCAGGCGGCGGCGGAACGCAGCGTCTGCCCCGTTTGATTGGAATTCAGGATGCACTCGATATGATCCTGACCGGCAAGCGCGTGAGCGGCAAGCGGGCTGTGAAACTCGGTCTGGCGGATGCCTGCGTGCATCCCACCCAGCTCGAGCGCGTGGCGCTCCAGTATGCAACGAAGAGCAAGGACAAGAAACTGGTCGCCCTGAACGCCAAGAATTTGAGCAAGGATCTGCCCCGCTGGGCGACCGAGCACACGCCCATCGGTAGGGCCTTTGTCGAGAAGAAAGCCCGCGAGATGGTGGAGGACAACACCAAAGGTTTCTATCCCGCGCCTTTCAAAGCCCTCGATGCCGTCTTTGATGGCTTTGAGAAAAAACTGGAAAAAGGCCTCGAGCTGGAAGCCAAACTCTTCTCGGAGCTGGCCCATACCCGCGAAAGCAAATCGCTGGTGCACCTTTTCCATGCCACGACCGCTGCCAAGCGCAATGCCTATGCCGATGCCGGCAAGGAGAAGTTTGGCGACGACGCTCCCGAGCAGGTGGGTGTTGTAGGTTCAGGATTCATGGGTGCCGGCATTGCCACGGTTCTGGCCGACAAGGGCGTGCGCGTGCTGCTCTCGGATCCCAACAAGGATTCCACCAAAAGGGCTCTGGCCAATGCGCATAAATACTTCGCGAAGAAAGCCAAACGCGGCCGCATCAAGAGTTTCGAACTCTGGCAGAAGATGGCTCACATTTCCCCTGGCCTCAGCATTCAAGGTTTTGGCTCGGCCGATGTCGTGATCGAGGCCGTGTTTGAAGATCTGGGGCTGAAGCAGGAAATCCTGGCCCAGGTGGAATCGCGGGCTCATGAGAATCAGGTATTCGCCTCGAACACCTCGGCTCTGCCGATCGGCAAGATCGCAGCGAAGGCTCAGCATCCTGAACGCGTGCTCGGCATGCACTTCTTCTCGCCGGTGGAAAAGATGCCACTGCTCGAGATCATCGTCACCGATAAGACAGCTGAATGGGCTGTGGACCGCGCGTTCCGCCTGGGTCAGCGCATGGGCAAACAGATCATCGTCGTGAAGGACAGCCCGGGTTTTTACACCACCCGCGCGCTGGCTTTCTTCATGGCGGAAGCGGCCCTGATACTTGAGGAAGGCGCCAACATCGAGGAAATCGATGATGCGCTGACGGATTTTGGTTTCCCCGTGGGTCCCATCACGTTGATGGACGAAGTCGGTATCGATGTCGGCATTCACGTGCTCGAATCGATGGGCGAGGCCTTTGGCGATCGCATCAAGACTCCGGCGGGCCTGGATTCGATCCAGCAGTCGGGTCGTCTGGGTCGGAAAAACGGCAAGGGCTTCTTCACCTATGAAGGTGGCAAGAAGGGCAAGCCCGATGAGTCGGTCTATGAAATGATGGGCCAGGGTCGCACATACAAGTTTATCCCGGCCGAGGATATCGCCGATCGCTGCGTCTATGTCTTCATCAACGAAACCATTCGTTGTCTGGAGGAAGGCATACTGCAGTCCGCGTATGATGGTGATATCGGAGCCGTGTTCGGACTGGGCTTCCCACCCTTCCTCGGCGGGCCGTTGCGCTATGTCGATCATCTGGGTGCCGAAAACGTTTACAATACTCTGAAGAGTCTTGAAGAACGTTATGGATCCCGCTTTGCCCCACCGGCTTTGCTGAAAAAGCATGCCGATGCCGGATCCCGATTCTTCCCTGAAGAAAAGTAATCATCGCTCACCCGCGCCCCTGGGCGCGGGTTTTCCTTTCTCAGCCGCAGACCTGTTCGGAATTATTCCACCCGATGGATGGCCTCGATGCGATCGGCTCGCAAGGGCAATTCAAGCGACCTGGCCCGATTCAGATTCATCGTTTCCTGAACACCAATGATGTAGTCCACCCCCAGCTCGGCCACCGAGCTGCCGTTCTCCAGAGCTTCGGTGATCTGCTCGGCCAGCTGATGACCCAGAGCCACAAGGTCCGGCCAGGCCGCAAAGGTGCAGAAATCAAAGTCCTTGCTGGTGAATTTTTCGATGTTGCAGAGGAAAGGAACTTTAAGACTCCGTGCCTTCCGCAGCCAGACATTGGCAAAGGCCTCCCGGTTCAGGATTACATTATCCGCCGGAACCAGAATGGCGTCGATCTTCCGACCGCCATGCTCGTCGCTCAGCGTCTTCTCCACAAGGCGATTGATGGAGGCCGGGTCGCGACCATTCGCTTCCACATTGACGGCAATCAGTTCAATGCCTTCCTTTTGCAGCTGCTGTCTGGCCTCGCCCATCATCCAATCAAATTCCGACGCGCGATAAGGCGCGAGCACCGTGCTGATAGGCCTTTGAATCAGACTGCGAAAACGTGTGATGATGGTAAAGGCGGGAACCTCATAGTGAACTCCACAGATTCTCTTGCTGTCCTGCAAAATATTGCGAAGGTTCAGAGCCATCGTTGCCGCCCCTTGAATCGAAGCGAAACCTTCCGGCTGTTCCTTCTCCAGCTTTCTCATGAAGTTCACGGCCTTGTTATCGAGCAGAGCGAGAAAATCAGGCTTATGCTTTTGAATAGCACTGAGAAACTGTTCATATTCGCTGTTTTTTTGGATCACCAGATCAATATGGTGATGATTCTTCAGATCCCGCGCCATGGTTTCCTTGACCACCCGCATTTCCGCGGAATCGAAGCTGACCGTCATCAGCGTCGCGGCCGAGAGGGCCGGGGTCAGCAGGAGTGAGAGCATCCCTATCAACAAAGCTTGCATATGTGCATTCCTCTTGTTAGCCGGATCTTATTTGCTGAAGTTCTTGACACCGTCCACACCCAGCGTCTCAAGCGTCCTGGAACTTAACTTGAGAAAGTGGTTCCCTTCCCGCCCTTTTCTGGACTTGCGAACAGCAATCAAGGGATGCAGAACCTCAGCCGTGCGTAGCACCTGAATGGGCTTGGATGCAAACTCGGCTTTCACCAAATCCAGATTATGCGGGGAAAAGATCGCATACTGAGCGTTGCCCAGAGCCAGGAGAGGATAGAGATCGGCTATTTTTGAAACCTGCTTCAGACGTTTGAAACTGCGGCCACCCAGAAGGTCATTCACCATCTTGCGGGTCTTGTCACGGCCCACGGTGTTGATAACCCCGACGATGCCCTGTCCCAGCTTCGCCTCATTCCAGGTGGGATCCAGGCTGACGACGACCTCTTGAAAGGTCGCCTTGCCATCCAGAGTCAGCTGCCAGGCCGCTTCAAAATCATCGAAATAGCGAATGTACGCCGACGGTACCAGGGCGAACGTAATATCCTCGGTGGTCACTGCTGTCTGAAAATCCTCAAAGGTTCCGAATGCGAGAACCTTCAGATGCTTGAGGGCCGGGTCATCTCCAAAGGCTTTTTGCACTTCCTTGGGGGATTTGACAGAAGGATAAAATATCCCAAGTTTGTCTGTCGCCTCAACGGGGAGTGCCCAGAGTGCGAGGAATAAGAGCAAGAGTCGGGCGGTTCCTGGATCGAACACGTCACTGATCCTCATCGCGATGGCGTTGACGTCCATCATAACATGGATCCGTCAGGCGCTGATGGGATCTTTCTGGAGACGGGGCACGGAATCACACAGGGTGGCATCTTCAGGAAGGGTAACGACAATGCGGCAGCCACGCGGTTTATTGTCCATGAGGTCAATCGTTCCGCACCATTCATGAGCAAAGGACTGAATCGCGGACAGCCCGGCACCGCGACCGCTGAGCTGGGTCACTTCCTGGACTGTGGTCAGACCTTCACGCAGCAGAATACTGAGGCAGTCATGATCGGATTCCACAGGCAATCCCACGCGAGCGGCCAGATCGCGAATGGCCTTACGATCAAAGCCAAAGCCTTCATCCTCGAAGGCCAGAATCACCTGCCCGGCCTCGCGCCTGGCCACGATGCGGAAGATGACCTTCTCATGGATGGGCAGCTTGCCTTCCCTGATCGGTTTAAAGTAGCCATGGTCGAGGGAGTTGGTCAGAGCATGCCGTGAGGCCTGCACAAGGTCATCCAGGAAACGCGCATTCCAGTGAATCACCCGATCCTCGATGATCAAACCGCCGAGCTCCACCTGGTATTCCCGGCAGAGTTTGATCGCCTCGCGAAGCTCCTCCGCCAGCATTTCAAAGAGGCTGCGGCTGCTCGATGACTGATCATCAATTTTTATTTTCAGGATGCGACTGGCGACATCACGCAGGAAATTCAGTTCCTCACGCACGACCACCACTGATTTCTTGAAGCCTTCGGAATCAAAACTTTCGTAGCGGAAGAGCTTCTGCAGAAAGATCTCGGCTTCATGAATGGCCTGCGCCAGGGCCTTGAGGCCCAGACTGCGGGCAGCGCCCTTCATGGTATGCAGACGCACATAGTTGCGACGATAATCATCCTCTTCCGTCTGACTGGCTTCGATTTCCATGAGAGCGGCATGGGAATCGCGGAGCATGGCACTGACCGCATCCGAACGGACGCTGACGAGATCCGAGAGGGCCTGGCTCAGACGATTGGAGCTTTGGGCCGCGACGCGGACCTGTTCCTCGAGGACCAGTTCCTTGGTCTTGTCGCGAATGGTCAGAAGGAAGCGCTGGATAATTTCACCCTCGATGATCGGGTTCCAGCGCAGTTCATAAGTCTTGGCCGTTCCACCCTGGGAATACCGGAGCTCGCGGGGGAAGTTGTCCGAGTTGGTATCCCAGTTGAGAACATCCTCACCCAGACAGGCCGAGAGCGATTCCCGCACCCGCGTGATTTCCTCACTGCGCAGGTGGGAACCTTCAAAAATGAGTTCCATGATGGACCTGCCGGTCAGGTCGGATCCCGACCCGGGGTAAAGATCGACAAGGTGCCGCGAGTATTCCGCCTCCACCTTTTGCTGGGCATCGATCGTCAGTATCCCCTGATCGATGCGTTCCATGATTTCCCGAATTTTTTGGCTTTGCATCGTCACGGTCTGCAGGGCTTCATGCAGGCGCGCCGTCCGTTCATCAACCAGAACCTGCAGCTTCTCAGTAAATGTTTTCACCTGCACGCGCATGGTTTCAAAACTTTGACCGAGGCGGCCGATTTCATCCCGCGATTTGATCTGAACAGGCTGATCGTAATTTCCCTGGGCGATCTTATCCGCGGCCTGGTTCAATTCCTCGATGGGATGTGCGATGCGACGGCTGAGCCAGACGGAAACAACGAACGCCACCACGAGAACCACAAGGGCGGCCGTAATCAGGATTACGGCGAGACGCCCCAGCCGACTGTTCGTCTCGGAGAGCGTATGGTCCAGAGTGCTCTGCGTGATCTTATGCTGCTCACGAAGGGTTTTTTGCATTTCATTTTCTTCAGTGGCGATCGCCTGATCCATCAGCTCGAGACTGATGAGATAACGCAGGAAGGCGATGGGCTCACCGTCCTTCAAACGTTCCACAATGTTTTCCGGCGGATCTTCACTGATGGGAACGATGGCTTCATAGGCCGCCACCGACCGGCGGCTTTCCCCGGAGCCGACCGTCACCTGGACCTTGCGGAGTGTGGGCTTATCCATGGTTCTGAGGTTTTCCATGCCAGGATCATAGACCACGACCGGCTGACCCTGCAGGTTGGAAACCCAGACCTCACGGCTTGGGTCATAAACGATCGGCAGGTTCAGGCCATCCTTGTGCTCGCGATCGAGATACTGCCAGGCCTTGATATCCTCACCTTCAATCACGACAAATGAGGCGAGAAGCATGGAATTGTCAAAATTGAAGGAATTCTGCAGGGCTTCACGCACCTGGGTATAGGAGTTGTCGAGGAATGGTGTTTTCAAATTGAGCGAGTCACGCGCGATCAGAGTCTCCCCTTTGGTGCGCGCGTTCTCCTCAAACATTTGCACGAATCGGTTTTTGGAACCCTCCGAATTGCGATTGAGCAACTGAGCGAATTCCTCGTTTTGTGCTTCAACGATATTCAGAAATCCATGAGCCAGACTGCGGAACGCCAGACCACCGATGAAACCAAGCGTGACAAACGCCAGACCAACAATCCCAAAGATTAGGATCAGGATCTTTTTTCCTATGGACTGGCTGGACATCGGTTTCATGGGTCCTGCTTGGACTCCTACAAATTTTCTGGGACGGAAGATCCTTCGGATTTTGTAAACGAAACCTAAGCCGTTCTTTGAAGCCTGCATATTTACCTTATGAGGATGGCGTGCGAGGTAAAAAATAAATCAATACTTTTGAACGGATAGATTTAAACACGGGAAACCACGAACCAGGCAAGGTCCGCTCCTTGTCTTCGGGGTTGCAACTGTTTACTATTGAGGGATGGAAACCACTGGAATTTTTGAAGAGGCTTGAATGGGCATTAATAACCATTGCTGTCGCACTCTTTTGTTTCTCCTGATCTCATCACAGGTCGCCTGGGCAGCGGAAGAGTCCGAATTGAGCCTGAATGATCTTCTGGATCTGAAGGTGACCGTAGCCACACGCAAGGACACGCACATCAGGGAAACACCGGGGATCGTCACCGTCATTACCCGGGAACAGATCCTCGACATGGGTGCCCGCGATGTGGTGGACGTGCTCATGCGCATGGTGCCTGGTTATGGGGTCGTGACCGAAATCGAAGGCGGTCAGCTCATGAGCATCCGGGGCATCAACTCCATCGAAGGTAAATTCCTCGTCATGATTGATGGCCTGGACGTCAACGAGGAAAAATTCGGTATCGTTCAGTTCGCGCGGCATTTCCCGGTGAACACCATCGAGCGTATCGAAATCGTTCGTGGACCGGGTTCTTCGATTTACGGCGGCTATGCCTCCCTGGGGGTGATCAACATCATAACCCGTTCCGCAAGCCGGCCAGGTTCCTATGTAAGCATGGATGTGGAACAGGGCACGCGCGCGTTTTTGAATCGCACCATCGCAGCGGGTGTGGCTGCGGATGACGGCGATCTCTCCTATAGTATCAACCTCGCGGCCTCGCGCTCCCTGCTGTCCGACAAGACGGCAACATCGTACTATGGGGATGAGATTGATCTCACCGATTCCAATCTGGAACTCGCCACCATGTCGATGAACGTGAAATACAAGGGCACCTACGTCAAAGCCCTGGTTGACCTTTATCGGGCTCCCAGTCTCTATTTCGATGAGCCCGTCGATGCCCCCTGGCAGCATATCGGTGAACGCTGGGATACCTATCAAGTCGAGGCGGGCCATGAATGGTCGTCCGGCGATTTGAAGGTCACACCCTTCGTCAACTATAAGCTGCAGTATCCTTACTGGATCGACCAGGGACCCTATTGGTATCGTAACAAGGTCGATCGGAAGACGGGTGGCGTGACCCTGCAGTACGACCTGAATGAAAAGACGAATATTCTGGGCGGCTATCAGGGTTTTATTCATACCACCTATCGGGCTGAAAATCTGAACCCGGATGCCAACGAGGAAATTCTGAAGAAGGATCCCTCGATCGATCACATCAGCTATCGCAATGACTCGGTCTTCTTGCAGATCATGAATGACAATGATCTGGCCAAAACCACCGTGGGTGTGCGTTATGACAAGACTGACCTTCATGGCGATTTCTTCGCCCCACGTCTGGGCTTGACCAAGGTCTGGCAGGATCTGCATGCCAAATACATGCTTTCCCAAAGTTTCCGGGTTCCTGGCGGGATGATTCCCAACCGGGTTGAGGACTCGAACAACTACGGCATCAAACCGGAAACGGCACTGAACCACGAGGTTGAGGTGGGCTATCGCTTCACCGACAAACTCTGGGGTGTGATCAGCATCTTCGATCACATGATGCGTCGGCCGATTGTTTACTTTACCGGACCCAGCGGGGTCGGCGCCTATGCAAACGGTGGGGACCTCGGCTCACGTGGTTTTGAATCCGAGCTGCGTTTCCAATCATCCCAGGCTTATGCGACCTTCACCTATGCCTACTACCGGCTGACGAAGAATGAAGAGCCGACGGCTCAGGTTCCCGGTCATGATGAGGCTTCCTACGGTCAGGCGCAGCATAAGGCAGGACTCGTGACGGGCTATCGCTTCAATCGCGATTTTTCGATCAACCCATCCTTCTCCCTGGTGGGCGATCGCTTTGCCTACACCGAGCAGGGCCCTGAGGTGGGCACCGACGCCAATGGTGATCCGATTCGCGATCCGGCACCTCTGAACAAATTGCCTTTGACGACTCTGGTGAACGTCAACGTGCGGCATACGGATCTCTTTGAAACCAAAGGTCTGGAAGGATCCTTTGCGATTCAGAACCTGACGGATGCCCGCCTGGACATCGCCCAGCCTTATCAGGCGAACTACCCCGTCGCTCCGATTCCCTTTGCGTCGCGGTCGTATATGCTGCGGATGCAGTATGAATTCTAAGATGAGGTCCTGAAGGCCTCAGGCCTTCACCGTCTCTCGGCTTACCGGCAGACGCTGCCAGATCAGGTAGGAGAGAAGGGCCAGCGCCGTTCCCCACACAAACCCGCCGAGGATATCGGTGGGATAGTGAACCCCGAGGTACACCCGTGACATCCCGATGACCAGGGCGCAAAGCATCGCCAGCATGCCCTGAAAACGGCTGAAGAGGAGAAACCAAAGGGTCGCAAACACCGCGGCATTCGCGGCGTGATTGGATGGGAACGAATAGTAGCCCGAGCAGCCTTCCACGACGCGCACGAGGCCCTCGAACCGACAGGGACGGATGCGGCCAAACCAGGGCTTCAATAGATAATGCGAGAGCATATCGCAGAGGCCGATGGTCAGCCCCACCCAGCCGAAGGCCCAGAGTCTGGGCCAGTTCTTTTGTCGTATAATGGGGATCAGGAAACCCAGGACGATGAGAAACCAGGGCCACTCAGCCGACCAGAGGCTCATGAGCTTGTCATTGACGGGGGAAATCATATCCAGATTGACCGATGTTTGGATCCATCGATCCCATTGCAGCAAGGTCTTCACGCGGGGAATCCTGGGGTTTGGAAAAAGTTCGACATTAAAAGAAATTAAATTGACCAGCCAGCCAGCAACTGTTAGAACCACACTATACCACAAAAAAATAGCTTTGGATATGTCTGGCGGAAACGGGAAAGGGCTTCCTTTTACCTGATGAAGACCGGGGGGGACGGTGATCCGGGGGGACGCGGCCGCCGAGCCGCGAGCGTCGCCGCATTACCAATCAAATTCCCGGAGTTCGCGCTCGGAATCAAGAATCTTTTTTCTGTATTCCTGTTTGACGGGCTCTTCCCGACGACCCACTTCCAAAGAAGGCCGATCGAAGGTCACGCGTGGCACGAGATAGCGGCCTTGCACGGCGACCTTGTCAAAGGTCATCCGCGAGACCCGCTTCGGGGCTTTCGCCGGCCTGTGCCTTGTTTGATCCACCAGACCGGGCGCACCCAAAGGCAGTGGATCCCGCATCACCGCCTGCCCACGAACACGGGAACCAGGTTCCAGGGGACGGATATCGGCCGGTCGCGCCGGCTTATTCTCGTCCAGGACGTAGACCCTCTGGCCCAGGGGCGGCAGCTGGTCAGCCTGAATGGGGCCAGCGACAAAACATAGGGAAATCAGTAGGCAAATCCTTGGGGTGCGCATGGTTGCTTCCCTCCTAAGCTCCTGAATTGTCAGGTACTTGCTCTTCGGTCGCCCCTGTCAAAACTTGAGACACTCAGGGAAACCGAACACTCTGCCGATAGGGAATAAAAGGCCGGAAATGGGTGGAACAACGCGATATGGGCATGGCTTTTCTACTGGTAGAACGAGGATATAACGCTGGCAGCCGCATCGAGCTGAAGCAATTTCCTATTTCCATTGGACGCGACCCCACCAATGAAGTCGTCCTGCGCGACGCCGAAGCCTCCCGCCATCACGTGCGCATCAAGAAACGCGGCCGCCTCTTTATTCTCGAAGACCTTGAATCCCGCAACGGTACCTATATCAATGGCGATCGTGTCATCAACTCGACCCTGGATAACGGCGATCGCATTCTGATCGGTTCCACGGAATTCACCTTTGTCGCGCCCGACAGCGGCATTCATATCGCCACCGATCTTATGCGCTTTGATATGCAGCTCGATGAACCGGCTGGCATCAAAGGCCCCATTGAGATGGAGCATCCGCACCGCCATCACTTCCGCCGCGCGGTCCGCCTGGATCCCAGCACCCTGGCTAACAACGTGATGAGCAACACGCAGGCCATCTCGGATATCTTCAACTATCACAGCAACCTCATCGTCATCAAGGATCTCAATGAGAGCTGTAACACACTGCTGAAAAGCGTCGGCAAGATCATCAGCAATGCGTCACGCGCCGCGGTTTTTATCTGGTCCGATCAAACCCGGCAGCTCATCCCTTATGCGATCAAGAATTTCAAGGAAAGCGCCAACGGCTTTCTTCTCAGCAAGAGCGCCTTTGAGGATGCCCTTTCGCGCAAGCAGGGGATCCTTTTGAATCCGGAAGCCCGCGTGACCCATGAAGGTCGCAGTCGGGCCATCCTCCCCGTTTGTCATAACGAGGAAATCATAGCCCTCGTTCATATTGAAATCGACAGCCCGGAAGAGAATTTCTCGATCCAGGAGCTCGAAACCAGCCAGGCGCTGCTGCAACGCGCCTCGCCCATCATCGAATCGATGCTTCTGAGAAAGGAACTCGATTCCTGGCTCTTTGGCATCATTGATACCATGATGAGCACGATCGAGGCGAAGGATACCTACACCCGTGGGCATTCCGAGCGCGTCTCGAGCTACTGCATGGCCATCGCCGATGAGCTGAAACTGCACAAGGACGTCAAACGCCTTTTGATGATCAGCTCCCTCTGCCATGACATTGGCAAGATCGGCATTCCGGATGCGATTCTGAAAAAGGCCGGCATGCTCAGCTCCGAAGAGTATGCGGAGATGAAGCTGCATCCCACCATCGGCTCCAACATCATCGGTCATCTGCCCAATGCCCAGCGCATTATTTCCGGGATCAAATACCATCACGAAAAGTGGGATGGGACGGGTTATCCGGAAGGTCTGGCCGGCGAGGACATCCCCTTCTTCGGCCGCATCGTGGCGATCTCGGATGTTTTCGATGCCATGGTTTCAGGTCGTGTCTACTCCGGTTTCATGGACCAGGATGAAGCGGTGGAACGCCTGATGAGCGAAGCCGACCTCTTCGATCCGGAGATTCTCAAAGCCTTCGCCCGCGCCTGTGAAAAAGGCACGCTCTCGCTTAAGACCTCCACGCAAAACAATGAGATTGATGCCGAACTTATCGCTCACACTGAAATTACCAAAATCAACAAGCGCTGAAAGCCCAGCCCTCCAGTATCCAAAGCCTCCTGCCAGAGTTACAATGGTAATGATATCTGTGTAATCGACAGGAAAGGGCTAACTGATGTGGAGTCAGCTGGCGGTCAGTCTACAAAATGGCAATCTCTATCTGATCGCAATCATCGCACTGGGGTTCATAGGAACCATCATTGTCTTTGAACGCCTCATCATGCTGCAGTTTGTTTACAACATTGATTTCAAAAAGTTTTTGAACAACCTTCGCCGTTCCGTCCAAGCCGAGGATCTGGAGCGTGCGGTCAGTATCTGCAAGAACGCCTCCTACACCTCGCTGCCTTCGATCGGCCTGAAAGCGCTGGAAGCCCTGGAACGCGACCCGCATTCGGTGCGCGGGACCATCGAAGAGGAAACCATCGACTTTCTGCCCAGGCTTGAGGCCCGGATCAGCATCCTGCCGGCGCTTTCCACGCTGATACTTTTGATCGGAATCCTCGGCACCATTGATGGCCTTTGGGCGGCCTTTGATTCCATCGAAATCCTCGATACCTCGGAAAAACAGGCCCGACTGGCCAATGGGATTGCGGGTTCGCTCAACCCGACCACCATGGGCCTTTTGATGAGCATGCTCTTTCTCACCGGACATCAGATGCTGCGCGGCCTTGCGATTCGTTTGACCGAACGCGTGCACTATGGTGTTTCGGTTCTGATCAACCTTCTGGCTCCGCAGGAGATGGCGACCTATGTCGCTGCCCCGATGGCGGAAGCCGCTCCTGTTGTCCAGGAACCCGTGATCAGCAAGCGCGAAGCCGCGCCAGTCGAATCCAAGACCGAGGTGGAAGATGACAGCTTCGACGATGCTTCTGTTGAAGATATCAAGGACGAAGAAGAGATTATCTAACAACGTCTGGTATATCCCGATCAGCGTGCTGGCGGCCGTTGGTCTCATGTTCTATCTCTCATCCCTTCTGCGGGCGATTTCCATGGCCGGCCGCTATGGGCTGATTGAAGCGGAAATTCCCGTGCTCCAGGTCCCGATCCAGGACACGGGCTTCAAGCATTTTACGGAAAAAGGCAGTGAAACCCTGACGGCGGATACCCCGCTCGTGCTGCTCACCCGTGATGCGTTCTACTTCGGCCCGGTCAGCGCCTTTGCCCAGGATCTGACGAACGTTCGCAACAAATTCTATATACCGCACGCCGAGGGCGCGCCGCAGCTCAATCGCCTCGCCAAGGATATGGAGCGCTGGATGCAGGACAAGGAGGAGGAAACCGGCAAGGCGCGGTCACGCACGGTCCTCTTTTTGCCAACCGAAGAGATCCCGATGCCCATCGTGATTCAATGCATTGCGGGGCTGCGTCGATCGCGGCTCTTCGATAAGGTCGTGGTCGGAGGCGGGCTGATATGAATGGCCCCTCCACCCGCAATCAAAGCTGGATCCAGGCCCTGATGGGTTTGAAGGAAAGGCTGCAGGAGCCGATCCTCTGGTTTCCGTTCCCGGCCTTGATCGCCTTTGGTCTTGTGATCATTCTGCGGGGCCATCTGCTCACCGGTCTGAACCCGCGCCTCGGGGCGCGCGTGGATGTGATTCAGTATGATGCCAAGAATCTGCCCGACGGCGGCATCTGGCTCGGCGTTTTTCAGGATGGCAAGCAGGTCCTGGTGGTCACCTCGGATCGGCGACGCTTCAGCTGGCCGATTGACTCGCAAAACATGAAGGACATCGATCCTCTGGTTACGTATCTGAAAGGTCGGGTGAAAAAGGAAGCCTATTCCACCGCCATCAAACTCGAAAGCAATCAGACCCGAACAACGGCTGTGCTCGCGGTGGATCAGAAGCTGAAATACATCCACCTCAGGCCGGTGATCTATGCGCTGGCCGAGGCCCGCATCGCCAAGTATGGATTTGAAACAAGGGTGCTCAAGCATTAAAGGGGATTGAATTCTGAAGCGCTCCTGGTTGAAATGGCGGCAAAAGCCGCGGGACACCTACAAGGTCTTTGTTGAGGTTCATCAGAATGGTGAGATCCTCTCGAAGACCTCGCGCCCTTTCAACAAACGCGGCTCGATTTATCTCACGAGCCATCCCGATGGCGAGCTTACCGCCCCGTTCTATGCCCTGCCGACTGAAATCCGCATTCTGGAAATCACCAAACGCGGCGTGGAAGTCGATCTGGATCCCAACTGGGAAGGCTTCACCACCTTTGAAGGCAAGATCGAGGACATCAACTCCGATCGCAAATCCGCCTATACCCACATTATGAAAAAAGGTGACTACGGGAGCATCGCCTATAACGATCTGCGCGTTCTGATTCGGATTGGCAAGGAACGCCAGACCCGGATGGTGCAGCAAACCACCCGAAGGGAATACCGCGGATCGTCGCTGGATCTTTGGTTTGGCGGCCGACATGATCTGAAATTCCTCGCAGTCGGACTGGTGGCCGCGCTCTGGTTCATGGGCGGATTCGTCCTGGGCCTTTTGAAAAAACCGGATGATCGGCCCCGTGATTTCATTGACCTGCGCAACGAGTATACGCTGCCCTTCATTCATCCCAAGCATCTGCGCAATGTCCCCGAAAGCCTTCAGGTCAAGTACGACCGGCTGGTTCCCATTCGCTCGGCTCTGGAATTTGCCAAGGGCTTCACCGATACCCTGCTCGGCTACGATGCCTTGAAATCCCATCCGGCCCGGCATCCCGTTTTCCTCGAGTCCCGGCAGCACTATCGCAATCTCTACCGGCGGCTCGCCGATGATATCGATACCATACTTGCTCAGCGTGACAACCTCGAGGGCCGCATTCTGAATGATCCGCGCAACGCGCTCCTGGCTCTTCCCTATGTCAGGGGCGAGAGCTTCCGCGGCAGCCTTCTGCGGCTGGAAGACAAGCTCCATATCTGGCATGAAAACGCTCAGTTAACCCTGTCGCTGCGTAAAAAAACGACGCAGGAATTCACCGCGGATAAGCATTACGATTTCAATGAATACCGACAACAGACCGTCGAACCGACCAAGGTTCAGCTGTTCCGGCCGGAGCCGAGCGATGAAGAGGCGATGTACAAGGAAGTCGAACAGCTTGCCCGCTTCGCCGAGCATCATCAGAAAAGGATCGTCAAATACCGCGAGCCTGTGGTACCGGTGACTGTGGAAAATTCCAGTCCGCTGGTGATCGCCGCCGATAGTGGCTTTCTGCGTCTGATCGAACAGGGCAGTTTCCGCAATTTCAACGAGAAAATCAGCCAGATCCAGGCTTCGATTTTCGATCCTGACAAACCGAAAATTGTGCGCGAACCTCTGATCGGAACTATCGATCCGAAATTGATCGAACAGACCATCGCCCGTTATCGTTTTGAACTGCAGCTTTGCTACGAGCTGGCGTTGCGGCGCAACCAGCAGACTGTGGGGGCCATGGAGTGGCAATGGCACCTCGACACCCAGGGAAAGGTCTACGATATCGACCTTGTCAAAAGTTCAATCAGTGACCCCAAGATGATTGACTGCGTACGCGGCAAGATCGCCAAATGGAAATGGCCCAAGCCACAGAAGGGAAGCATTCAGATCAGTTACCCCTTCCTTTTCAAGCCCGCAAAAGGATAGCAATTTGACAGCAACTTCTGTATAAACGCTCAGTTTTCGCGACGGCAGCGTCGCTGCTGCTGGCATTTTCCGGACAAAATCAATGCACAATACCCTTCAAGCTCAGTCTCTCCAGGATCCGAAACGAGTGTACATCTTTACGGTTGGGGGCTGCGGCGAGTTTGGGATGAATCTCACGCTTTATGTCAATCAAGGGGTCTGCCTGCTGGTGGACTGCGGTCTGTCATTCGCCGAACCCTTCGAAATCGGCATTGATGCGCATATTCCCGCCCTGGAGGAGCTCGAAAGCATCCTCGGCATGAAGCCCACGGCGTATCTCATCACGCACGGGCATGAAGATCATCTCGGCGCCCTACCCTATTTTCTGACGCGCTGGCCGGCGCCCGTATACATCGGTCCCTGGGCCCTGGAACTTTTGAAAGATAAACTGCTCCAGCTCGAAGACAGCACGAGCTATGAGCTTCATGAGATTCGATCCGGTGGATCCTGCCGCGTCGGCCATGCAAAGATCGACTGGATCCATGTCCCCCATTCCATTCCGCAGTGCAGCGCGCTCGCGATCGATATGGGCCATGGCAATCGCATCTTTCACACCGGCGACTTCAAGGTCCGCGGCTTTCTGCCTAGCGACCCTGACCTTGACCTTGGGACCCTGGCCCGCAATGCTCAGGCGGCTCCCTTCCGCGTCATGGTCGCCGATAGCACCAATGCCGGTTCCGTTGGGGAATGTCCGAGCGAGGATACAGTTCTGCCGGAACTCAAGGACTGCTTCAGCGCCGCCCAGGGCATCAGCTACCTCACAACCTTTTCGAGCAATCTCTGGCGCATCAAAACCGTTCTGCGGGCGGCCATGGAAACTCAGAAAAAGGTTTTGGTCTTCGGCGCCGGGCTGCGCAAGAGCCTCGACATTGGTGCGAAACTGAAACTGCTCGGGGATGAGTCCCAGGCCCTGGTCGATGAGGATGCAGCCACGCGTCTTGACCGCAAGGATCTGGTAGTCCTTTGCTCCGGCTGCCAGGGCGAGTATCGCTCGGGTCTGAAGCGCATTATGAATGATGAGGTCAACCATCTTCAGGTCAAATCCGAGGATCAGGTGATCTTCTCGTCACGGGTGATCCCCGGCAACGAAAAGGCGATCTTCAAGTTGATCAGTCTGGGCCATGAGAAAGGCGCAAGGATGATCACGGCGCGGGAAAAACCCGGCATTCACGTCAGCGGCCATGCCTATGCCGGTGATTTGAGCCGATTGATCCAGGCCGTCAATCCTCAGTTTTATATGCCCGTGCATGGCACCTTCACGCAGATCCGGACCAACCAGGCCCTGGCCCCAAGGGTTGAACAGGTTATACCGGCTCGCAACGGTCGGGTGATTGCGGTTGGCGCCGATGGTTTTGAAACCTTCGCTGAGTTTGACCTGCCCTCACTTTTTATCGATTCATGGTCGCGTTTGCCGATGAGTTACGACAATATGCGGTCACGGCATAAGATCGGCGATTCGGGGATGGCCATCTGCACCGGACTCCTCGGCCCGCAGCAGCATATGCAAATAGAAGTGGAATTTATCGGCCTGCCGTTCGCTGACGCAGCGGAGGAAGAGGCATGCGAAATGCAAATACTGGGAAGCCTGCATCATCTGTATCAGGCTGAGTCGCGCAAGGAATTTTCGCTCGTTTCATTCAATGAACAGGCGCGCCTCATGATCCGACGCAAGCTCTCGGACCTTTTTGTGAAAAAGCCGGTGGTCATCAGCAAAATCTACGCAATCGACAGGTGAAGATATGGATTGGAGCATCGAACAAAAGAAAGTCCTGGTTCAAACCCCGGTCTTTCAGCTCGAGGAAGTCTCTCTGGTTCAAAACTCGGATCAAAAACCCGTGCCGCTGCCTTACTACCGTCTCCATGCGGGTTCATGGGTGAATGTTTTTGCGCTGACCCGGGATTCCAAAGCCATCCTGGTTCGTCAGCCGCGGGTGGGTATGATGCAAATGACCCTGGAGTGTCCCGGCGGTGGGATCGATAGGGATGAGGACCCGGCGGTGGCTGCCGCCCGGGAGCTGGAAGAGGAGACCGGTTATCGCGCCGGTCGCATCGAGTCCGTGGGTGTGATCAGTCCCAATCCGGCTATCATGACCAATCGCCTCCACATGTATCTGGCTCGGGACTGTTACCTGCCGGAGGATCGTCGGCACTTCCCGGATCTGACGGAGCAGATTGAAGTCAGGACTCTTTCCCTTGAAGAACTCGATGTTACAATGAAAGAAGGCGGCATTCACAACGCCCTCGCAGCGCTGACAATCCTGATGTCCCGGCGCTTTATCTTGCAGAATTGAATCAGAATTTTAGTTTTTCCAAACAAGCGGAGAATTTCGATATGAAGACGATCACTCTTGTCCCCGGGGACGGCATAGGTCCAGAGATTGCTGAAAGTGTCAAACAGGTGTTTGAGGCTATCAAAGCCCCTGTGCGCTGGGAACAGGTGGAATGCGGTCTGACCGCTTATGAGAAAACCGGCCAGCTCATGCCCCAGGAGTTCGTCGACAGCTTCAATCGCAACAAGATAGCCATCAAAGGTCCGACCACCACACCGATCGGCGGCGGCCATCGTTCGATCAACGTGCAAATGCGGCAAATGTGGAACCTTTACGCCAACGTGCGCCCGATCAAGAACTTTCCGGGTCTGCCCAGTCATTACTCGGGCATCGACATGATCATCGTGCGTGAGAACTCGGAAGACCTTTACAAAGGGATTGAATACAAGATCTCGGAGGGCGTGGCTCAGGGCATCAAACTCATCACGGCAGAAGCCTCCGAGCGCATCGGCCGTCACGCGTTTGAATTGGCCCGCAAGCTGAAAAGAAAGCGAGTGCTGGTCGTTCACAAGGCCAACATCATGAAGTACACCGATGGGCTCTTTTTGGATTCGATCAAGAAGGTCTCGGCCAACTATCCTGAAATCGAATTCGGCGATATGATCGTCGACAACTGCTGCATGCAGATGGTGACGAAGCCGACCCAGTTCGATGTGATCGTCACGGAAAACCTGTATGGCGACATTCTCTCGGACCTCGGTGCGGGCCTCATCGGTGGTCTTGGTCTGGCCTCGGGCGCCAACATCGGCGACCAGCATGCGATCTTTGAAGCGGTGCATGGTTCCGCCCCTGATATCGCCGGGCAGGACAAAGCCAACCCCACAGCCCTTCTGTTGAGTGCGGCCTCGATGCTCGACTATATCGGCGAGCTGCCCCTTGGCGACAAGGTCCGCGAGTCGATCGCCCGGACTCTGGCCAACCCGGAAACACGCACCGGCGATCTGGGCGGAAAATTGGGCACGCGGGCGTTTACCCAGGCGGTGATCGGCAACGTTAAATAGCATCCAGGCACGCGCCGCAAGCGTTTAATCTTCACCGCACCATCCGCGGGATTTATCAAAAAGCCAGGTCCGCTGTCTCAGGCGGCCTGGACCAAAATCTTCCCCTCCTGAATTTTTTTCCTGTAAGTTCTCTCAACATCTGGTCACAATCGCCGATAGTCTGAGCAGTACGATCGCGAAAGACCGCGCAGGGCTTAACCTGCCAGATCGGGAGTATCATGCAACGCAAGGTGCATGCCGTCGGACGCACCGATATCGGGCGCGTACGATCCACCAACCAGGACTCGATGCTCGTGGATAACGAGTCGGGACTCTTTGTTGTCGCGGACGGCATGGGTGGTCACGCTGGAGGCGAAATCGCCAGTCGCATCTGCATCGAGCAGGTGAAACGCGAGGTCGCGACCAGAATCGATCCGGAACTTGCGAAATCGGTAAAAAGCCATCCTGATCCCGCTCTCCTCAATGCCTTGGCCAATTCCATCAATTACGCATCGGCCCGCATCTACGAACATTCGCTCGAGGATCCGAGCCTCAGGGGTATGGGAACGACCGCGACTGTGGTTAAAATAGTGGAAGATTATGCATACTGCGCCCACGTCGGCGACAGCCGCTTCTACCTCGTCCGCAGTGGCTTCATCTACCAGCTCACGTTCGATCATTCGCTGGTCAACGAGCAGGTTCGCGCCGGCATCCTTACGCCGGAAGAGGCCGAGGTGCATCACCTGAAAAACGTGATCACCCGCAGTGTGGGCTATCAGGAAGAGGAAGATGTCGACACGATCTGTGTGCATCTTGAGAAAGGTGATCTGCTCGTGCTTTGCAGCGATGGTCTGCATGGCAAGATCAATGATGCCGAGCTGTCTCAGATTGCCAACAAGCGCGGGACCGCAGCTGTCGCGGAACTCGTGGACCTTGCCAATGATCGAGGCGGAGAGGATAATATTACTTTGATCATGGCTGAAGTTCGCTGAAAGGAAAGAGATGGCTCTTCGTAAAATCACCATCGTCTTCATTCCCGAAGATGCCAGACAGTCGAAACAAATCAAGATCCCCCGTGCCCTGGTACGGGCCTTTTACGCCGGTTCGTTCATCGGTTCCATGATCCTGGGATACCTAATCTACGACTACACGCAGTTGCGCGGACTGCGCGAATCCTATCAGAAAATTGCGGCAGAAAATCAAGGCCTGCGTGGTGAGGCGCAGCTGCTCCTCAGCAATCTTGAGGAAGTGAAGCGCTCGCTGCAGCGCGTGCAGGATTATAGCGAAAAACTCGGGGAACTGACCCAGCTCAAGGTAAAACGCTTCAGCAGCCGCACCGGCATTGGTCCGCTCACGCCCCAGGAATATCATCATGCCCGGCAGGAATCGGTGATCGATCCCCAGGACACGCAGCATCTGCCGCTCGGCATTGACCTCGATCGCCTGATGTTCCGCACGGCCTTTGAAAAGATGAAAACTATCGGCAGCAACGCCAATCAGAACGCTCTGCGTCTGCAAAAACTTCTCTCGACTCTCAGCCAGCAGCGTTCCCTTCTGGCCTCCGTTCCATCCGTCACTCCGGTGGATGGGTGGATCACTTCAGGATTTGGTGCGCGGACATCGCCGTTTACCGGGGATCGTGACGTGCATATGGGCTTGGATATTGCCGCACCTATTGGCACCCCAATCTATGCGCCGGCTGATGGCGTGGTGATTTTTTCGGGAGTGAAGGACGGCTTCGGCAACTTCATTATGATCGCCCACGGCTTTGGCGTCGTGTCCCGCTTCGGGCATAATTCCGAGAACCTCGTGCAGCCTGGACAGAAGGTCAGTCGTGGCGAGCAAATAGCCACGGTTGGCATGTCAGGTCGCACAACTGGCCCGCATTGCCACTACGAAGTAATTTTAAACGGCAATGCCGTTGACCCCCGCAAATTCATCCTTAACTTGAATTAACGAATCGAGGCTGAGCCGATCACAGGGCCAGCAAGGCGGTGCTTGCGCTTCACGCGAAGGCTCCGCCCGGGGCTGGGCCTGGGCTCGGAAAAGCATTCCGCATTCGGGTTTTTGGGGTTATACTCTTCGACTTGTCTGGGCATTCTTGCGCAGTTCAGCAGATCATTCTTGTTCGCGGAATGCCGGCAGTCTTACTTACAATTCATGCACAAGCGGATCATACCATGTTTAGTCTGGCTCGTAAGGTCTTCGGTACGAAAAACGATCGGGAAGTGAAACGATACCAGGGTATCGTGCAAAAGATCAACTCGCTTGAAGCCACCATGAAAGCTTTGAGTGACGAAGCCTTGCGCGGCAAGACTCAGGAATTCAGGGACCGCCTGGCCAAGGGGGAAGCCCTGGATGATCTGGCGCCTGAGGCCTTCGCGGTGGTTCGTGAAGCCGCTTCCCGCGTGCTCAAAATGCGGCACTTCGATGTGCAGCTCATCGGTGGTCTGGCCTTGCATGAAGGCCGAATCGCGGAAATGAAAACCGGTGAAGGGAAAACGCTGACAGCGACCGCGCCGGTGTATCTCAACGCTTTGGCAGGCAAAGGCGTTCACGTCGTAACGGTGAACGACTACCTCGCCTCCCGCGATGCGAAACAGATGGGCGAACTCTACGGCTTCCTCGGTCTGTCGACCGGCCTGATCGTTCATGGTCTGACCGATCCGCAGCGTCGCGAGGCCTATCATTCGGATGTAACCTATGGAACCAACAATGAGTTTGGTTTCGATTATCTGCGCGATAACATGAAGACCGAGCTCTCGCGTTTTGTGCAAAGGGATCACAACTTCTGTATTGTCGACGAAGTGGACTCCATTCTGATCGACGAGGCACGGACGCCGCTCATTATTTCCGGTCCTTCCGAAACCCGCACCGAGCTTTATGTCAAGGTCAACGCGGCCATTCCTGGTCTGCAAAAGGACAGCGATTATATCGTCGATGAGAAGGCACGCTCGGTTTCGCTGACGGAAGACGGCATCAGCAAACTGGAAAAACGCCTGAACGTGGATAATCTCTACGATCCCCATAATATTGAATATCTGCATCATGTGCAGCAGGCTCTCAAGGCCCACGTGATCTTCAAAAAAGACGTCGATTATGTGGTGCGCGATAACAAGGTCGTGATCGTCGACGAGTTCACCGGCCGTCTGATGCCCGGTCGTCGTTATAGCGACGGCCTGCACGGAGCACTGGAAGCCAAGGAACATCTGCAGGTTGAAAATGAAACCCAGGTTCTGGCCACCATCACCTTCCAGAACTTCTTCCGTCTCTATAAAAAACTCTCCGGCATGACCGGTACCGCAGATACGGAAGCGGTCGAGTTCAAAAAGATCTATAACCTCGACGTCGTCGTGATCCCCACCAACCGTACGCTGATCCGTAAGGATGAGCAGGATGAGGTTTACCGGACCGCTCGCGAGAAGTTTGAATTGATCGCCGATGAAATTGCAGTCGCGCAGAAGCGTGGGCAGCCGGTTCTGGTCGGTACCGTATCCGTGGAAAAATCCGAGCTTTTGTCGAGCCTTTTGCGGAAACGCAATATCCCTCATGAAATCTTGAACGCCAAAAACCACAGCCGTGAAGCCCAGATCATTGCCAACGCGGGTCAGGCCGGCAACGTGACGATTTCAACGAACATGGCCGGTCGCGGGACCGACATCGTGCTCGGCGAAGGCGTGCGGGAACTCGGCGGTCTTTATGTGATCGGCACCGAACGCCATGAGTCACGGCGTATCGACAATCAGCTCCGCGGCCGTTCCGGTCGTCAAGGCGATCCCGGTCGCACCAAGTTCTATCTCTCGCTGGAAGATGATCTGATGCGAATTTTCGCGTCCGACCGTCTCTCCGCGATCATGGGCCGCCTCGGCATGAAAGAGGGCGAGGCCATTGTTTCCCCTATGGTGACGCGGGCCATTGAGAAAGCCCAGCGCCGTGTGGAGGAGCAGAACTTCTCGTCGCGTAAACACGTTCTGGAATATGACGACGTCATGAACCAGCAGCGCCAGGTGGTTTACGCACGGCGCCGCAAGATCCTGGAAGGCAGCATCGACACGGGTTTCATGAGCGATGCCGTTCGCAGTATCACCGAAGGCATCCTGAGCAAATATTCGCCTGAAACCTCGACGGCCAAGGAATGGGATATGCCGGCTGTGGTGAAGGAACTGCAGAACGAGTTCCATACCGCGTTTGATGCCGACAAACTCACCACGGGCGAGATGTCGGTGGCGGCTCTGATCGAGCCCATCCATGATCAGGTGCTGGCGGAATACAATAAGAAACGCGAGCAGGTCGGCGACGAGCTGATGAAGCGGATCGAGGCCTACGTTTATCTCCAGATCATCGACCAGAGCTGGAAGGACCATTTGCGCTCGATGGAAACGCTGCAGGACTCGGTCCGTCTGCGCGGCTACGGTCAGCGTGATCCACTGCAGGAGTATAAAAAAGAGGCCTTCAAAATGTTTGAGAGCCTCATGGTCCGCATCGAGGATGAGACCGTGCTCGCTCTGATTCGCATGCCGCCGCCCGAGATTCAATACGAGGACGCCCCCCAGGTGGCCGAGCCGGATGAATCCCAGCTCAATTTCGTGCATCCCGATGCTCATGCCCCGACCTCGAATGCTCAGGGCAACACCGGGCAGGACGATGATGGCATGATTTATCACGGCAGTCGCGAAACGGGCGCAACCGCAGCGCGGAATGTGGAAACCATTCGCCGCGAGCAGGAAAAAATCGGTCGCAACGATCCCTGTCCCTGTGGTTCGGGTTTGAAGTTCAAAAAGTGCCACGGTCGTTTGAGCGGAGAAACTGGGGTATAATAGGCGTAGAACGATTCCTCTCATGAGGTGATTTCGTGCATCGCGTCTTTGATTTTACGCCATCGGACCATGAAGTCGTCGTATCCCGCATCCTCGTTCAGGTTCACCATGCCGTGGACGAGGCCTTTCCGCATGCGAAGCCGGCGTCGGCGCGTTTTGCGAAGACCGCCTTTGTCGGCTACGACGAGCCTACCCTCACGCAGCTGATTCCCAGCGAAGCCATCAAGGAAGCCCTGGGTGAGGATATGCCCCGCGCCATCAGCGGGGAATCACCGCTGCGAACGCCCAAACCCCTGGAAGTTTCCGACGAGCAGCCGATTTCGCAGGAGAATGAAAACCTGCGGGATATGTCCTGGTGGCGATTGTCGGAGAACATGCCCATGAAGCAGACTGTCATCGGCATCCTGGCCCTCATTCTGGTAGGGCTTTTGGCCTATCTTCTGTTGAGTGAGTAAAGCGAATTTCAGGTTTTTTTCCGCGGAAAAGGTTCTTGCCTTTTCCCCGTCCCGTCCGCTAGATAAGTCCATTCCTGTGTCTCTTCTTATTCACACGATCATTGATGGAAAATTCTATGTTGCGTCATGATGGTCGATCCTCGGATCAAATGCGTCCGCTCAGGATCACACCGCACTATACAAAAAATGCCACGGGCTCGGTTCTGATCGAGTATGGCGAAACACGTGTGATCTGCACGGTCTGTGTTGAGGAGGGCATTCCGTCCTTCCTCAGAAATTCAAGTCCTGCCCAGGGCTGGCTGACGGCTGAATATGGGATGCTCCCTGGTGCCACCGAGAGCCGCACGCGCCGGGAAAGACCGGCTCCCTCGGGACGCTCGCAGGAGATCCAGCGTTTGATTGGACGGTCTCTGCGTGGGGTTATTGATCTGACCAAATGCCCGGATCTGACCTTCAATATCGACTGTGATGTCATCCAGGCTGACGGCGGAACCCGGACCGCCTCAATCACCGGAACCTATGTCGCGCTTAAAATTGCGGTCGACAAGCTCCTCCGCAGCGGCCGTCTGAATGAAAACCCCCTGACAGATGCCGTCGCTGCCGTTTCCGTCGGTCTGCGTGATGGCGAAACCATGGTTGACCTCGACTATCAGGAGGACAGCACCGCCGACCTCGACATGAATGTCGTGATGACTCAAAGCGGCCGCTTCCTGGAAATCCAGGGGACTGCCGAACGCGCCTCGTTCTCCCGCCAGGATATCAATGCCATTCTTGATGCGGCCGAAGCTGCCTTGAAACCCGTCTTTGAGCTTCTGCATGAAGCGGCTGATGGGCATATTGTGGAAACCTGAAATTCTCCATGCATTCCCGGCTTATGCGGCCGGGAGCGCTTCCCATCGAATGTTCCCCTCTCCCCTTCCGCAAAAGCCTTGCCTGTTCAGGTTTTCAAAGTCTGCTGCGCGCATGTTTCACGTGAAACGCTTGGCACGTCATGGTAGTTCATGCCCACCTCGTTTCGATCAGTAGCGCTGCACGCGACAATCCCTCATGACGTTGCTTCGGCATTGCTGTCTCGTATAGTACTCGCATTGCCTGATCGCATTCAGTCGAGCGATGCGGCGTGCCTGCTGTCCTTCTCCGGATCCTTCCTGGAAGAAATAGCTGGCAGCGATAAAGGGCCGATAGAAGCCCGGTGCATGAGCTACACAGATCCACTGATTCCATCCTCTCAAGCGGAGTTCATCCGCATTACCAACCTCCGTCTCAACCGTGCCCGGATCAGCTTCAAGTTCCTGAGCGGCGGCCGGGAGCGGAGTCCCCATCATCAGAGCGAAAAGCGTGACGGCGCTGAAATATATGTGCATGGTTTTTCTCCTGACAATTTCTTCATGATCAAGACCTGGCTTTCGCCCGAGCCGTGCAAGGAACATTCCTCGGAAGCTCATAATGCGCAGGATCACTCAAGGCGGGAATAGGCTTGAATCAGGGATGCCGTGGGGCTTTGAACAGCAGCCTGGTCCGCATCATTTTCATGACAGGACGCTGCAGGGTGATACGAGCAGGGGTGCAACGTTCCGGATACTTTGCGAACGGAAGCACAAAAGCAAAATTTTCTCCGAGTTAAGCGAAAAGCGTCACTTTTTTCTTAAGATCGAAGTTCAACCGACGATGGCATTCATTGAATTGAATTTTACATCGGAGTGGCTCTATGGAGATTCTCAAAAAAAACAGATTTTCCACAGTGTGTACAGGCCTCCTGGCTCTGTTACTGCTGAGCTGTGGGGAAAAATCCGACGATAAAAGCGCGAAGAGTGGAGGCGGTGGAGAATCTGAAGTCGCAAACCTCGTCTTCGGGGATGCCGCGCTCGTCGCCAGCGATCTTTCCCAGGCGGCGTTAGCGGACGCTGCCGGCGTCGTTGCGGATTGTGCTTTCCAGGCCGACATCTACCGCGGGGAAGGAAGCTGTACGACACCGAACTCTTTCGTCGCCTATACGGGGGTTCTCACGGCTTTATCAGAAACAGGAAGCACTCCTGACGAGGCGCGCCTGGCATCAACCTTTAACTATCATGTCTCGGCCAATGGATCCATCCAGCAGGGCCTGGAGATCGACTTCGCCAGTGGAACAAGCTTTTCCGCCTACAATGAGCTATGGGCGCAATACGAAATCAAGGATACCTATAAATATGCAGGTCTCAGCCTCGCTTACGAGAAGATAAAATTTCAGGTCAAGGATAAGTTCGTCACCATGTTCCTGGCCGCCTATTCCCAGCCCTTCGTTCAATGGGAAGAGGTCTTTGACGGCTGCAGCATCTCGGAAACCGATAAGACGCAGTCCCGCTACTCGGATGCCGACCTTCTGCCCGGCATGACCTTCGAGCGCGGAGACTACCTCTTCTGCGTGAAAGACAATGACGCCGATGTCTGTGCCGCCGAAGACTATAAGTGGCTTGACCTCGACTCGAATCAATTGGTTGCCACAAGGCCCACCAATCCGCGCGTTCACCAATTCCTCGTCAACGACGAACCGACCTGCTCCACGGAAGGCGGGAATCGACATAATCCAAGCTGGTCGCCTATCCGATTGGGTGCCACCTTTGATAAGACCTTCCAGCTCTATGCTGACTTCTCGCACGGCAACAACAGCGTCCAGTGGAAAGACTCGATGGAGCCCTTCGTCGAGGAAGCCACCGAACCCAAAACTGGCGAATTCGTGGAGCCCTGGTTGATCTACTATCACAAGGAAGAGGGAGCCAGCGAAGTGACCTCCGGCACGGATTTGGACATGACCTTCGACTTCGGCAGCCAGGATCTCATTTACTTCGATGGTCTGCGGGCGAGCGATGTCGATTCATCTACACTGGAAGCGGTGCTGGCCAAGGCCTATGCCCGGCACGACTGGTATTTCCAGAAAAAAGGGGAGGACAATATCGTCGGCTTTGAAATGAAGGATTATGCCATTCTGAGCGTCAAGGCAACGATCACCGTCTCAGGTGGCACGGAAAAGCCGGAAGAATAACAGCGATGGGAGAAGCGGCTCCACACTAGTTCAGGTGAAACCTGACGCCAAAATTCAAGGATCCGCTTCCCATCGTATACCCATAGTCCTTGCCCTTGAGGACTTTCAGCTTCGTTTCGAAGCCCCCGCCCAGCGCTTGTCCACGCGCATCTTCCCATAAGTGAGCTTGGGACCGCCTCCGACCCGAAGAATAATCCATGGCAGGTAAGGAATCGTCAGGCCGGCCTGAGCGTAGAGCGAGGGCTGTATTCCCAGGATCGAAAGGTCGATCGCCACAGGGGCTTCGCGCATGATGATGTTCCCGTCGGCGTCCACGGAATAGGCTGAATTCGTGTTCCTGGAAAGGTCCGTCGACAGGGTTTGAAAGTCCAGAGGCAGAGTCACGCCCCAATCAAGATCAAAGACCTTCAGATAGAATTTGCTGCGGACCGGCTTTTGCAGAAAGAGGCCGGCGCTGGTGTTGACGGCGCCCATATGCTCGCTGGTCGTGTAGTATGTCTCGGCCGTCTGCCCCGAATCCGTCTCCCGGCAAACATGCTTCTCGAACTTCACGCTGCCAAAGCCCTGCGAGCTATAGATGTCGAGGCCGGGCCGCAGGGACGCTTTCCTGGCAAAGCCCGACGAGGAGATGAGGCACGAGACAAGAAACGCCCCCTGCAAGACAGCGAAACTTCATCGCAACCCTCTCGCACTATGAATCATCTGCTTAATTTAGCATAACTCGACAGAGGGCCAATCGCTCCGAGATGGTCACGACCTTGGGGGATATCGTAAAGGCTGCTCACTTTTTTTGGGGACGGCCTGCGCGCTCCTGCTCGTCAGGAGGATAGGGACAGTGGCGACAGCCACTGCCGCAGCAATAACCGCGTTTGAGAAGGTAGGTAGCGGTGAAAACCAAATAGCCCGTGGCCGGGTCGATCGTGTAATCGACCCCTTCCACGAGCGGTTTTTTCGGTGATTCGGACAAGGTCAGAATCCGGCTTTCAGGCCCGGGCCGCCGGTTTTATCGGTCGGCTGCGGTGGAATCGGGCGGCATGGATCCTCGGGGTAATCCCCGTTGAAGCAACCATAGCAGTAGTTATTGCAGTTGTTCGAACCAAGAGCCTCCCGCAAACCTTTGGTGCTGAGGAAGGCCAGCGTATCGGCTCCGATGAAATCACGGATCTCCTCGACATTCCGTTGCGCCGCCAGCAGCTGACCGCGCTCAGGCGTATCCACTCCAAAGTAACAGGAGTGCGTGATCGGCGGTGAACCCAGGCGCATGTGAATTTCCTTCGCACCGGCCTTGCGGATCATGCGCAGAATTTTCACCGACGTGGTTCCGCGCACGAGGCTGTCATCGACCACGATCACGCGTTTATCGCGCAGCGAGGAGCCCACCGGATTCAGCTTCAATTTCACCCCAAAGTCACGGATCGATTGCGAAGGCTCGATAAAAGTCCGGCCCACATAGTGGTTCCGCACCAGTCCGAGTTCCAAAGGCAATCCGGCCTCGGCCGCATAACCGAGCGCCATCGGCACGCCCGAGTCAGGCACCGCGATCACGACATCCGCCTCCACATGCGCCTCACGGGCCAGGATGGCACCCATCTTCTTCCGAAGATTATAGATCTCTTCACCAAAGATCTGCGAATCGGGTCGCGCAAAGTAAATCGGTTCGAACGAACAGAAAGCCTTCCGCGGACTTTGAACGGGGAAATAGGATTTGGCAAAACCATCCGGGAAAATCTCAACAATTTCACCCGGCGCGATCTCACGTTCAATATCGGCATCGATCAATTCCAAAGCACAGGTTTCACTGGCGACGACCACAGCGGGACCGCGGCGGCCCATCACGAGGGGCCGGAAACCATAGGGATCACGCAAAGCAAAGAGCCGATCCTTGGTCAGGAGCACCAGGGAATAGGCCCCTTTCACCTTTTTCATCGCTTCCACGATGCGATCGAGCAGCTGATCCTTGTCACTCCGGGCAATCAGATGCATGAAAACTTCGGTATCTGAAGTCGATTGAAAGATACTGCCATGGGCTTCCAGTTCCTGACGCAGCTGGTCGGCGTTGGTGAGATTGCCGTTATGAGCAATGGCCACCGGCCCCAGCTGGGTTTTGAACGAGAAGGGCTGAATATTCTGCACCATGCGACTCGCGCCGCTGGTGGAATAGCGGTTGTGGCCGATGCCGGTGCTGCCGTCGAGCTTGGCCAGGATATCCTTGGTAAAGCCATCGCCCACGAGGCCAAAGGCCTTGTGACCGTGGAATTCACCCTGTGGATCCATGGTCACAATCCCCGCGGCTTCCTGCCCGCGATGCTGCAGGGCATAAAGTCCGAGATAAATCAGCTTCGCAGCCTCGGGATCGCCCATCACACCGACGACACCGCATTCTTCACGAAAGCCTGCCATAAACGTAGTTTCCTCTGTTGCAATCGGCTCTTCAAATATCCAGGGACGCTTCTGAAGCGGACTTCAGCTGCTGTCTTCCTATCACCTGACCATCAAACTTGATATCTTGACCTGGAGTGGCGCGGGCCAGCTCCACGAGTTCTGAATGTTGAAGAGTCCTGTTGAGCGCAGTCACATCCAGGGTGGATGAACTGGCCAGAATATAGGTCCCGCTGCTTTCGCCAAACCAGGTGGACATCGCATCAGCGGGGGTGGATCTCAACAATACATCCAAACCTAACTTTTCGGAAGCCAAAGTCATTTTCGTTAAACTTGTCAAAACACCACCCGCGCCCACATCACGTGCGGCACGGAGCTGATTTTTGTTCATCAGTTCACGAATCAGCCCTGCAGCCTCTCTTTCCTGCTGCCAGTTCACAGGGGGAATGCTTTCGGTCGTACTGTCCACGCCAAGAACCTTGGTGACGAGCGAGCCACCCAGAACCGGCGCCGAACCTTTGGGTTTCAGAAGATAGAGCGTGGCCGATTCGCTCAAGACAGCCGGCAGACCCTTACGAACGTCGCTATGTTTGCCAATCATCCCGATCATCGGCGTCGGGGCAATGCTCACGCCGTCCGTCTGGTTGTAAAGGCTCACATTACCGCTCACGACCGGCGTACCAAGCTCACGGCAGGCCAGCCCAATCCCATCCACACCAGCCACGATTTGGCCCATGATTTCCGGGTCCTCGGGGTTGCCGTAGTTGAGGCAATCGGTGACGGCCAACGGTTCAGCTCCCGTCGCCGCGATGGAGCGGTAGCATTTCAGAACAGCATGCGCGGCGCCGAGCATCGGGTCCTGCGCGCAGTAGCGCTCATTACAGGCAGCGGCCACCGCAAGGCCGAGATGAGTTTCCCGCGGATCCGCCCAGTCCGATCGAATCCAGAGGAGACCCGCACCCTGCTGCTCAGGACCGAGGATGGTTTTGGTGCCGATATGATGATCGTACTGACGATAGATGCGGTCCTTGTCGCCATCCTCCTCGATCATTTTCACGAGAAGATCCGTGGCCTTGATCCCAGCCAGTTTCTGCCGAAGCGCCGTGTCCTGGCTGTAGCTGCGTTTCGGGGGGTTAAAAGGTCTCTCATAACGCGGCGCGCTCTCCGCGAGTGGCGCCACCGGAACATCGACTTCCAACACACCGTTTTTCACGATTTGCATGCGGCCGGTATCAGTCACCACACCGATCACGGCATAAGCGAGTTCCCATTTTTTCAGGCAGTCCTGCAAAGCGGGCCATTTCGCGGGTTCCACACACATCAGCATGCGTTCCTGCGACTCCGAAAGCAGAAGCTCATAGGCGCTCATGTTCTGCGCCCGGGTCGGCACATAGTCGAGGTTCATATAAAGACCGTTGCCGGCGCGATCGGCCATCTCAAAGGACGAGGACGTCAGCCCCGCCGCACCCATATCCTGAAGGCCAACCACAAGGCCTTTTTCCAGCACTTCGAGGGTCGCTTCCAAAACCAGTTTTTCCGCAAAAGGGTCGCCGACCTGAACGGTGGAACGCTCTCCGGAAGCCTCGCTTGAGAAGCTATCGGAAGCCATCGAGGCTCCGTGGATTCCATCACGGCCGGTGGCCGAGCCCACGTAGACCACAAGGTTGTGTTGTCCCGAGGCAAAGCCCTTGAAGATGCGGTCCTCGTGAATCAGACCCACCGTCATGGCGTTTACCAGGATATTGCCGTTATAGGTTTTATCAAAGGAGACCGAACCGGCCACCGTGGGAATGCCCACGCAGTTGCCGTAATCGCCGATGCCTTTCACAACGTTTTCGAAGAGATAGTGCGTCCTTGGATGCTTCCGCTCCCCGAAGCGCAGTGCGTTGAGGTTGGCCACAGGACGTGCGCCCATGCAGAAGACATCGCGCAGGATCCCGCCCACACCGGTCGCGGCCCCTTGATAGGGCTCGATATAACTCGGGTGATTGTGGCTTTCCATCTTGAAGGCCGCGCAGAGTTTTTGGGACAAACGCACCACGCCGGCGTTTTCCCCGGGACCGACCACCACGTTTTCGCCTTCGGTCGGGAGCTTGCGCAGATGGACCTTGGAGGATTTATAGGAGCAGTGCTCGCTCCACATCGCGGAGAAGACGCCGAGTTCCGAGAGGGTTGGAGCCCGTCCGACGATAGTCCGCAGGGTTTTATATTCGGAATCGTTGATCTTATGTTTTTTCAAGAGAGGTTTGAACGCCTCACCCTCTTCCGCAATGAGCTGAGCGCGCGGGTTCTTGGAGAGTTGAGAAAGCTGTCCGAGGAGTTCTTTTTGCATTACGTTTGGCTCCTAAAGGAACAAAAAAAGGCCCTGACCGGGCCTTGATTTTCATGACTCGTCTACAGGACGGTCGCCAGGAAGGCTTCGAGTATGGGCTGCCCATCCTGGCTGCCAAGCAGCACATCCGAGGCCCGCTCGGGATGCGGCATCATACCCAGTATGCGCCCGTTTTCACTGACGATGCCCGCGATATTCGCCACCGCGCCGTTGGGTGCGGTGGAGTCATTCACGTTACCCTGCTCATCGGCGTATTGGAAAAGGATCTGGCCTTTGTCCTGCAGCGTCTTGAGCTGGTCGGCAGGAACAAAGTAACGACCTTCACCATGGGCGATGGGCACCTTGTAGAGTCGCCCTTGCAGACGCTGATGATAGCCACTGTTTCCAGGCGCCACTTTCAGGTATGCATACTGGCAAATAAAAGTCTGGCTGGCATTCTTCAAAAGCGTGCCAGGCAAAAGTTGTGATTCTGTCAGGACCTGAAATCCGTTACAGATTCCAATGATCGGTCCGCCTTTCGCTGCAAAGGTCTTCACTGCATCCATGATCGGACTGCAACTGGCCAGGGCACCGCCGCGCAGATAGTCGCCATAGCTGAACCCGCCGGGAAGGATGACGCCATCCAAAGCAGGAAGCTCGTGGGCTTCATGCCACACGAGCTGAATGTCGATATCGAAGAGACGTTTAAAGGCGTCGACGCAGTCGGCGTCGCAGTTGGAGCCAGGGAATTGAATAAGACCGATGCGAGGTTGTCCGAGCTTACTCACACGAGTCATGGCTTAGAGCTTCCTGCACTTGAAGGTTTCAGACACCGGATTCGCGAGGTGCTCAGCAGCAAGCTTTTGCACCAGTTCCAGGTTGCTGGCTTCGTCGCCATCCAGGTCCAGCAAAAAACGCTTGGAGACTTTAACAGCCTTGAGCTGTGTGGCCCCAAGACGTGCCAGAGTTTGTTGAATCGCACGGCCCTGGGTGTCCAGGACCTCCTCCTTCAGCTCCACCACGACTTCGTACATCATTCTTTTCCCACCTCTGATTCTTCATGGGTTAGGCTGGCCTTGAGGTAATCCCGATTCATTTGCGCGATGAATTTCACACTGATCGATTTCGGACAAGCCGCTTCGCATTCAAAATAGTTGGTGCAATTACCAAAGCCTTCAGCATCCATCCGATTTACCATGTTCAAAACACGTCGCTTACGTTCGGGTTGGCCTTGAGGCAAATTCGCCAAATGTGAAACTTTCGCGGCGACAAATAGCATTGCTGAAGCATTCTTGCAAGCAGCAACACAGGCCCCACATGCAATACATTCCGCCGCATCCATCGCCAGATCGGCCTTCTCTTTAGGCACCGGAATGGCGTTGGCATCGGGGACGCCGCCTGTGTTCACCGATACGAAGCCGCCCGCCGCAATGATGCGATCGAACGCGCCACGATCCACGACAAGATCCTTAAGCACCGGAAATCCTTTGGCTCTCCAAGGCTCGATATAAATCTTGTCGCCGTTTTTAAATTTCCGCATATGGAGCTGGCAGGTTGTTGTGCCTTTTTGGCCGCCATGAGCCTTGCCATTGATCACCATCGAGCACATGCCGCAAATGCCTTCGCGACAGTCATGGTCGAAAGCGATGGGATCCTCGCCCTTGCTGACCAGGTCCTCGTTGACCTGATCCATCATTTCCAGAAACGAACTGTCCGGCGAGACGTTTTTCGCCTGATATTGCATCATTTTGCCGGGATCCTGGGGGTTTTTTTGGCGCCAGACATGCAATTCAAGATCCATTATTTGTAACTCCTCGTAGCGAGTTTGATGTTTTCGTAGACCAGGGGTTCAATGTGCCGGGCAGGCTGGACACCTGCTCCCTTGTACTCCCAGACGGCCACATGCGCGAAATTTTCATCATCGCGTTTGGCTTCGCCGTCTTCCGTCTGATGTTCTTCACGGAAGTGGCCACCACAGGATTCTTCGCGGATCAAGGCATCGCGACACATCAGCTCAGCATGCTCGATAAAGTCGGCCACGCGACCGGCTTTTTCGAGTTCCTGGTTGAGATCCTCGCCACTGCCCGGGACGCGCAGGTTTTTCCAGAATTCCTCGCGGATTTCCGGGATCCTTTTCAGCGCCTGTTCCAGGCCGGCCTTGTTACGGGCCATACCGCACTTATCCCACATCAAAAGACCCAGTTCCTTGTGGAAGGAATCGGCCGAACGCGTGCCGTTGATCGAAAGGAGGCGCTTCAGGTTCGCCTGCACTTCGTTCATCACCTGCTGCGCTTCGGGCCCATCCGTTGCCACCTTGTTGAACTTGTTCGACGCAAAGTAATCACCGATAGTGGCCGGCAGCACAAAGTATCCGTCCGCAAGGCCCTGCATCAAAGCACTGGCCCCAAGGCGGTTGGCGCCGTGGTCGGAGAAATTCGCTTCGCCGAGCACATAAAGACCGGGGATGGTGCTCATGAGGTTATAGTCCACCCAGAGCCCACCCATTGTATAGTGAACCGCCGGGTAAATTCGCATGGGAACCTTGTAGGGATCCTCGGCCGTGATTTTTTCATACATCGCGAAGAGGTTGCCGTAACGCTGGCGAATCACGTTTTCGCCTTCGCGTTTGATCGCATCGCGGAAGTCGAGGTACACGCCTTTGCCGCCAGGACCTATGCCGTGACCCGCATCGCAAGCTTCCTTGGCACTACGCGAGGCAATATCACGCGGCGACAGGTTCCCGAAGCTTGGATATTTGCGTTCGAGGTAGTAATCGCGTTCCTCTTCCGGGATATCGCCCGGCGCCCGGGTGTCGCCTTTTTTCTTGGGCGCCCAGACGCGGCCGTCGTTCCGCAGGGATTCGGACATCAGCGTGAGTTTCGACTGGTGATCACCGGACACCGGAATACAGGTCGGGTGAATCTGCGTGTAGCAAGGGTTGGCGAAGCCGGCGCCGCGTTTCCAGGCGCGGTGCGTGGCGGTCACGTTACAGCCCTTGGCATTGGTCGAGAGATAAAAGACGTTCCCGTAGCCGCCGGTGCAAAGCGCAACCGCTTCGCCCATCACGGTCGAGATTTTTCCCGTCACCATATCGCGCACTACGATCCCGCGCGCCCGGCCTTCGACCAGAACGAGATCCAGCATCTCCGTTCGGGTATACATCTTCACGCGTCCAAGGCCGATCTGCCTTTCCAGGGCCGCATAGGCTCCCAGGAGAAGCTGCTGACCGGTTTGACCCCGGGCATAGAAGGTCCGCGACACCTGAGCGCCACCGAAGGAGCGGTTGTCGAGCAGACCACCGTATTCACGCGCGAAGGGCACGCCCTGCGCCACGCACTGGTCGATGATGTTCACGCTGACTTCGGCCAGACGATAGACGTTGCCTTCCCGGGAGCGGAAGTCACCGCCTTTCACCGTGTCGTAGAAGAGGCGGTGCACGGAGTCACCGTCGTTTTTATAGTTTTTGGCCGCATTGATACCGCCCTGAGCGGCGATACTGTGTGCGCGGCGTGGGCTGTCCTGATAACAGTAGCAGGAAACCTGGTAGCCCATCTCAGCAAGGGTGGCCGCGGCCGAGGCCCCAGCGAGACCGGAACCGACCACGATCACATGATATTTACGGCGGTTGGCAGGGTTGACCAACTTCATTTCAAAGCGGTGTTTGCTCCATTTTTCCGCAAGAGGACCGCTTGGAATTTTGGCATCCAATTTCATATCTTTCGTGCTCCTCGATGTCTGCGTTTACCGAATGATTCCTGCAAGAACGGCCAATGGAATGGTGGCACCGGCCAGCGTCACAACCCAGCCGACCAGCGGCATGATTTTGCGGAAGAAGAGATTGTACTTGCTGTGGTTGATGCCAAGGGACTGAAACATACTCGAAAGACCGTGGCTCAAATGGTAACCGAGCACAAGCATGGCGGCGACATACGTAATGGCGATCACGGGCTGACTGAAGCCGGCCACCGTCATCGTATAAACATCATCCCGGCCTTGATTGTCGATGTAAGGACCGGCGTAATTCACAATCCTGAACGTATAATGAGCCAGATGATAAAGAACGAAGAGCAGGACAATGGTTCCCGTCATAGCCATGGTACGCGAGGCCAGGGAGGCCTGAAACGTATCTTCCATGACATAGGCCCGTGGTCGCGCCGCCTTGTTGCGAGCCGTCAGGCTATAGGCGGTGTACACGTGCAAAACGAAGAAGAGCAGAATTCCACCCCGGGCGATCCAGAGCAGACCGTAAGGCAGTTCACGCAGACCGACTGCGTAGCTATTCATCGCGTCCTGACCGAAGTACAGGAGCAGGTTGCCTCCTATGTGACCAATAAGGAAGGCGAACAGGCCTGCGCCCGTCACGGCCATCACATACTTGGCACCTAGTGAGGACTTCATGAGACGAACGATCCAACTCATAGATCTCTCCACGGGAAATTCTGACAATTGCAGGGGAGCAAATGGTGCTCCATCCAGGCAAGCTATGAACTTAACCCGGACTTTCTTATAACAATGGAGAGGGTTTTTCCATGAAAAAGGCCGGAATTCCGGCAGCGCAAGCCGTCGAGCTTCGGCTGAGTGAGGCGCCGCCGTCAGGCTTTAGGACGGAGATTCGCTGACCGGGCCAACCCGCACAACGACCTGCTCCTGGGCCACCAGAAGACGTCGCGCGACATTTTGCACGGCGGCGCGATCCACTTCATGCAGGCGATTCGCGTAGTTCTCAAAATCGTCGTAGCCAAGACCATAGAGTTCCATCAGAGCCATCGACATGGCCTGGGCATCGCCGCGCTGCATATCGGATTCATGTCCGCCAATGAGATAGTTGCGGGCGCGGTCGATCTCGTCCTGACTGACACCGTTCTGACAAATGTCATTCCATACGTTGCGAATGCCAATTTCGGCGTCTTTGAGTTTATGCGGCGAGCAGGCCATATAGGCTCCGAAGATGCCGCGGTGGCAACCATAGGAATGCAAAGGCGCTACGGAATAGGCCAGGCTCTGTTCATCGCGCAGCTTGACAAAGAAACGGCCGCCGCTGCCACCCAGCACATTGCCCAGGACATCCAGGGCATAGCGATCCTTATCGTTCCAATTAAGGCCCAGCGTTCCCATCACAAGGTGCACCTGCTCACGATCCTTGGACAGATGCACCGCCTGCGCCTTGACCCCGGCGGGCAGCGCCTGCACGATATTCGTCGGACGTTCGATGGGCCGGTGCAAAGGCTGAAGCAAACGCTCCATCATGCGGGCCATGGGTTCAAACGGCAGGCGACCGACGGCACTGATAATCCAGTGCGAGCGATCACGGATGGCGTTGAATTCCTCCAGCAACGCATCACAGCTGAAACCCTTGACCGCTTCCTCGGAACCCCAGACGGGCTTGGCATAAGGATGTTTGCCATAAACCTCCTGCTGGAAGCGGCGCATGGCAAGCGCGGACGGGGAATCCTTTTCCGCCTGGATATTGTCGAAGACTTCCATCTGCGCGGTCTGCAGCTGCATATCGGGGAAACGTGGATCCAGTATGGCTTCCGCCCAAAGCGGCAGAAGATCCTCGACCTGCTCCGAGAGGCATTGGAATTTGACGCCAATCGTATCCTTGCCCGAGAATCCACCCAGCACCGCCCCCTGACCTTCCAGGCGACGCAGCATATCCGCATAATTATGGGTGGCGGTGGCGGAACCTAAAAGATCCGCAAGAATGTGATACATACCGGCCTGATCCGGAGTTTCACTGCGCAGGCCACCGGAGCAGACAGCGGTAATATTCATCAGATCATTGTGATTCTGCTGCTTATAGATGAAGGTCACCTGCGGGGTGATCTTCGCAACATGGATGGCCCGGGTCGCCTGTTTTCCGCTGGCGCCCGCTGCGGCGGCCGGAGCCTTGAAGCCCTTCAGGACAGCCTTGCGGACATCATCCGCACTGATCCGGCTGTCCTTGGGCAAAACACAGGCCATGATGCAGGAGTCCTCGCGGATCCAGCGTTGCACCGCCTGCTCCACTTCATAGGTATTCAGACGGTTGATTTGCGCCTCGACCACGTAGTCGTGCAAAAGATCATGGGGCGTTTGCAGGGCATGCCCCAGCGAGCGGGCCTGACCGGAAACGGTTTCCTCGGAATAAATGCGATCCGCCTTGGCATTGGCACGAGCGCGTTCGAGTTCCTCCCGCGTGACCGGCTCTTCATATTTCAAGCGGGCCAGCTCGGTGCCGAGCGCCGTCACGCATTCCAGATAACTCTCCGCATGCGGCATGGCGCTGAGTTCAAAGACGCCGCCAAAACTCGGAGCGTAAACCGAAGCGCCGACCACGCTGGTCAGCTGCTGCTCATCACGCACCCGTCGGTGCAGACGCGAGGATTCCCCACTGCCGAGCGCAAAGGCGGCCAGATCCAGCGGCAAAAGATCTTCATGCAGGAGGGCCGGAGCCGGGAAGGCGATTTCTATGCGCGGCTGTTCAAAGTCGCCCGTGACGACATGGACCTGGGGCTGGCGGATCTTCGGCAGTTTAAGATCCAGGGTGCGGTCCTTGGCCTTCCCTTGAGCCGAGCCGAAGGCCTTTTGAATATCCTGCACCAGGGACTCGGCATTCACCGCGCCCACGGCCACGACTTTCATGTTATCGGGCTGATACCATTTCTTCATGAAGGCAAAGATCTGTTCGCGCGAATAATTCCTGATGGTTTCTTCAAAACCGATAATGGGCTTGGACGCCGGCGTGCCTTCATAGATGGAGCCAAAAACCTTGCGTCCGAGCATGTAACCCGGGCTGTCCTCGTTGCGCTTGAGCTCCTCGAGAATGACCTCCTTTTCGCGCTCCAGTTCCTCGGGATCAAAGCTGCTATTGAAGATGGAGTCGGCGAGGATATCAATGGCTTCCGCGGCATGAGCCGCCGGCAGGGTCAGATAGAAGACGGTATGTTCAAAGCTGGTGTAGGCATTCATCTCACCGCCCAAAAACTCCACCCGCCGGGAAATTTCCCCGACGGCGAAGCGTTTGGTGCCTTTGAACAGCATATGCTCGATGCAATGGCTGATGCCCTCCTCGCCTTCCTCTTCATGCAGGGATCCCACACCGATCCAGCACTGCAGGGCAAACATTTTAGAAAATTGGTTCTCCTGGATCACGACATCAATGCCATTCTCCAAACGCTTGCGCAGCATGTCGGGCCTCACTTCTGTATTAGATTTTCATCATTACGGACAGGTGCAGAGAACTTTGCCAGTCCTTGGCATCGGAATCATTCTGGCTGGTGGCATAACTGAGCGAAAAATTCTTTTGGTAAAGACCAATCCCGGCACCTGTCACCTCGCGCTCTTCCCCGCGTATGGACCGCCCATAGCCCGCGAAGAGGCGCAGCATATCAAAGGTCTTCACCTGAACGCCGGCCAGGGCCATGCGTTCAGGTCTATCATCGACTGCCGATTGTGCCAGGGCCAGCCCGTCGACAATCGGATTGTTCCATTCCAGATTCACGGAACGATCCCGCTCCCGTACCTCGCCATGCACGGTCACGGTTTGCGTTTTGTCCTCCCAGGCGAGACCCGCCCGGAGGGTTCTGGGCGCCACGTCCGCGATGCGCCGATTGTTGAAGTTTTCAAGCGAGAGACCAAGCCGGACCTGATTGCCCAGCATGGCAATCACCCCCGCGCCCAGGGAAATTCCCTTGTAAACCTCGGGGTTGGCGGGATCGGCCGTATCCTCGGCTTCCACATAATGACCGGAGAAACCTATTGCGAAATAATCAGTGGGAATGGCGATCGCCACCGAGCCCCTCTTGTGGACCGGGGAGTCGCCTTCCACATCCGCGCGATTGCGTTCCTTCAGGTTTTCCGCAAAACCGGTGTATTCAAAACCAGCCACGGCACGGGATGTGATCCCATCAATGATGGAAGCCTTATAAAAAGGACGCCCCTGTGAGGGCCAGTAGTAGCCGGCGCCCACATCGTAGGAGCGATGCAAATAAAGCATGGCGGGATTGAGGCGAATGGCGCCCTGATCGCTGACACTGGCCACACCCGATCCGGCCAGCGCCGCTCCGCTGCCGCTGATGGCTTCGATTTCCTCGGGCAGCGACCAGGCGTTGATGTCCGTGTCATCGGCTGCCTGGAGATTGCTGGTCAGAGCCAGACCATGAAAGACAAGCAATAGACCGGAAACAAGGGGGCTCCGCATGGGCAATTCTCCTGGCGTGAACACGGACAAGACTTACTTTTCAGCCTTGGCCACGGCTGCTTTGGGGGCAGCGGTGATATGGCTTTTTTGAACTTTCAGCGTCGTGTTGGGACCAGCTTCCAAAGTCACGAAGGCATCGGCAATGGCTTTAATACGACCAATGATGCCGCCCGTGGTCACAACTTCGTCGCCGACTTTCAAAGCCGTCAGTAGTGCCTGGTGTTCCTTGGCCTTTTTCTGCTGAGGGCGAATCACCAGGAAATACATAATCACAATAAATGCCAGAGGCATGATGAGAATTTCCAAGGTGCTCGGTTGCGCCGGTTTTGCGCCTTGCGCATAGGCAATGTCCACTAGTGAAAACAACGTCATGATACCTCCCGCGGGTGCTAATCAGAGGCTCCGACTGTACTCGAGGCTTCCGGCATTTGCAACGGAGCAACCGAAAGCTCATAGAGCTGACGGGACTCGATTTTGCAGATTCGAGCGGCGTTGTTTGCGTTCCAAATCCAGAGGCCGAGCACGAGGGGATTGGCGCCAAAAAAGAGCAGAAGCCCCAGGCCTTCCAGCCCATGCGCTATGTATTCAGGATGACGCATGTAGCGATAAGGCCCATGGCTGGTCCGTGGCATGCCAGGGACAAAGATACAGCGCTGCGTCCAAAGGCGACCCAGACTGCGCATCGACCAGATACGGAGCAGCATACTGAGCATCAGAAGGATGAGACCCGGCATGGGTACCGCAGTCCAGCGCCAGGCGCTCGGCAAAAGGAAGTGCGAAAGCCATGCGATCCAGGGCAGCGCCAGCTGAAGCTGATAGTAGCGGCGCATCGGATCGGGTATGAGTTCCTCACCACCTACCACCTTGAGGTAGGCATAATTGTAGCCGTGCACGCGGCGCTCTCCATAGGCGACGAGCGTCGTTGCGATCAAAACGAGCACTGCCGGAAGTTCTGCAGGCAGACTTGCGATGGCGGCTGCCACTCCCTGAACCTCACTCAAAATTATTGACTATTCACAGCATCCTAACACATGGATCACGAGAAACTGAAGAAACTTCCCAGGAATTATGCCATGAAATCCCTACGCGTTTGACCCAGGCATCGAATCCGAGTATGGAATCCGATCGCAAGTCCTCATGTCGAGAGAAGAACATGGTCGATTTTTCGCAGCTTAATCCTGAACAGCACCAGGCCGTTACCCGTATTCAGGGGCCGGTCATGATTATAGCCGGTGCAGGCACCGGCAAAACCCGGGTGATTACCTATCGCATGGCATTTATGTTGAATGCCGGTGTGACGCCGACCGAAATCGTGGCGATGACCTTTACCAACAAGGCCGCGCGCGAAATGAAGGAGCGCCTGACTGAACTGGTGGGGCGCAGTGCCAAAGGTATTATTATAGGAACCTTTCACAGTTTCTGTCTGCGCGTGCTGCGGGAGTTCGCCCACGAAGCGGGCCTCGATTCCCGTTTTTCGCTGGCCGGAACTTCGGATCAGCTCGACCTCGTGCGCAAGGCGATGGAGGAACGCGGCTGGCAGGGCCTTTACCGGCCCGAGGATCTTTTGGCCCGCATCAGCAACGCGAAGAATGCCCTTCTGAGACCGCAGGATGTTTTGCATGCAGATCCCCTGCGGTTTTCCGACAAGGATCCGGCCGTGCTGGCTGCCATCTATGATGTCTATGAACGGCAGCTGAAGCTCAACCGGGTGATCGACTTTGATGACTGCATTTTCAAAACCGCGCTTCTGCTGAAAAACAACGCCGACCTTTGTCAAAGGCTGCAGGCGCGCTGGCGGTATTTTCTGGTCGATGAGTTTCAAGATACCAATTTCGCCCAGCTTTATGTTTTGGAACTTCTGGCGAAAGAGTCGCGCAATATCTGTGTGGTCGGCGATGACGATCAGTCGATCTATAGCTGGCGGGGCGCCCTCGTCGAAACCCTCGACCGCTTCGAGCAGATCTTTCCAGGAACGCTGCTCATCAAGCTCGAACAGAACTACCGCTGCTCGAACGTGATTTTGCATGCCGCGAATACGGTGATCCGTAACAACACCGGTCGCAAGGCGAAGACGCTTTGGAGTTCCTCGCAGAATCAATCGCCCATCACGCTCGCCTCACATGGCGACGACGTGAACGAGGCGAAGTGGATTGCCAAGAAATGTTTCACGCTCCTCGGTCAGGGGTTCAAACCGCGGGATATCGGTATTCTTTATCGGGCCAATGCTCAGGCCAAGGCGGTGGAGATGGCCCTGCGCGAGATGCAGGTTCCTTACAAGGTTTATGGCGGCACGAGTTTTTTCGAACGCAAGGAAGTGAAAGACTTTCTTTGTTACTTTCGCCTTTCGGTCAATCCCGGCGATCGACTTGCCTTCTGGCGGATCATCAATACCCCCGTCCGCGGCATCGGTTTAAAAACCCTCGAGAAAATCGAGGAAGCGGCGAAGACGCATGACAAAAGTCCTCTCGAAGTCCTGCAGCTTGACCTCGTGGATCTCGACAGTCGGGCCCGCAAGGCCACGCATGAATTCGTGGCGGCGATCAGGAGTCTTCACGATACGCCGCTCGTCGACGTGAATGACCTGGAAACCAGGGGCCAGCGGATCATCAAGGAATTTGGTCTTGAGGATGAGATTCGCAACAAGACCACGCATGAAGGCGCCCGGCGCCGCAAGATCGAATCCATGAAGAAGCTGCCGACGTGGATCAAAACCCTCGCCGAACGCCAGGTCGAGGACCGGGGTCAGTTGCAGCTCCTTGATCTTCTGGATCAGCTCAGTCTTGGTGATAATGAAAAAGAGCAGAAAGGCGGCAATGATAATCACGTCTCGCTGATGACCATCCATGCTTCCAAGGGCCTTGAGTTTCCGGTGGTCTTCCTCTGCGGCGTGGAGGAGGATCAGCTGCCCCACAAGAACAGCGTGAGCTCCGATCAGGCCCTGATGGAAGAGCGGCGATTGTTTTATGTGGCGATCACCAGGGCCAAGATCAAATTGCACCTGACCTATGCCCGGGAGCGATTCTCCCAGTTCAAAAAAACGCCAAGAAAGCCGAGTCGTTTCATCGACGAACTGCCGAACAAGGGCGTCGAAACGGAACACGACGCCGAGATGCGCGCGATGATCGATGAGGAACAGAAGAAGGAAATCAATATGAGTCGGCTTTCCAAGCTGAAGGCCGAATTGCGCAGCGGGTTTGCGCGGCGGGATTAGAGCCCGGCCGAAAATCACTTGGAGGCAAGGCGTCAACGAGCGAGGAGCGCAGTTTACATCAAGTAAATGAGCACCGCAGCGAGGCGGACAACGCAGAATACGAGGGGTTTTCGGCCAGGCTCCTAGTCGCCGGGCTCAAGGTCGATGATGCCCTTGTCCTTCACGAAGTTTTTCAGGTTATTCACGATGCGGGCTTCGATTTGTCGGGCCCGTTCGCGGCTGATGCCGTAACGATCGCCGATTTCCTGCAGAGTCACCGGGTTCTCGTTCATGATGCGATCCTCAAAGATCTCCAGATCGCGACCTTTCAACGTCTGCCGAAAGCTTTCCAACTGTTCGCCAAAAATACTGCGCAGCTCTTCGCTCGCGAGCGTGTCCTCGACACTGGGCTCCTGGTTGGGAATCATCGACCCCCTGGTCCCCCCTTCGCCTTCATCATCCGAGCCGATCGGAGCGTCGAGCGAATAGTCCGGCCCGTTGAGGCGCATTTGCATATCGATGACATCCTTCTCCCGCACATCGAGGTTTGCGGCCAGAAGTTTGGTATCGATGTGATCGTATTCGGCCAAAAGTTTGTCCATCTCCCGCCGCAAATTGAAGAAAAGCTTGCGCTGCGCTGCTGTTGTGCCAATCTTAACTTGGCTCTTGTTATCCATGATGTATTTGAGAATATAGGCTCTTATCCACCAGGCTGCGTAACTTGAAAGTTTCACCCCCTTGTAAGGGTTGTACTTTTTCACAGCCTGCATCAGACCATAATTGCCTTCCTGAATCAGATCGAGAAGGTTGGCCTGAGCCTGACGAAAGTCGTTGGCGATTTTCACAACGAGCCGGAGATTCGAGGTTACAAGACGGTGGGCAGCTGCTATATCTCCCTCTTCAAAATGCTTGCGGGCGGCTTCCAATTCCTCTTCTGGCGTCAGCAGAGAATATTTGGAGATTTCTTGCAGATAGAGTTGCAGAGGTGATAACTTGCTAACAGCCTGGCTAGCCTTGGGAGTTGGCAGATTTTTCGTCATCAATACACCCCTGCTTCAACCTGACAAATGGGACTGAAATATGCCAGGAATTGGGATCATAGCAAATCCCCACTCTAAGTTAAATAAGCGTTCTCCCGAGGAATTAAAGCTTTTACAGGACGTTCTTGGCCAAAAAGGCATCTTTTCCCTAAGCCAGGACCTCGAGCATCTTGATCGCATCATCCACGAATACAAAGACAAACACATTGATATTATTGCCATAAATGGTGGCGATGGGAGCATCTCGCGCGCCATCAGCCGGATTATCAGCATTTATGGCAAGGATCCGCTGCCGCGTCTCTGTGTGCTTGGCGGTGGAACGATGAATCTCGTGGCGGCTCAGTTGGGTGTGCGGGGCAGGCCCCATGAGATTTTGCAGCGACTTCTTCGCGACGCCGAGCAACCCGAGTCCATGAGACACGAGAGCCTCGCGACCTTGAAGATCGGCGAAGTCTATGGCTTTCTTTATGCGGATCAATCATCCACAGCAATTTTGGAAGAATTTTATCATAAAAAGAACGGTCATGTGGGAGCCACCTGGCTGAGCGTGCGCATCATCAATTCATTTCTGTGGCGCGGCCCTTTGATCAAGCGTGTGATTCGCGCTCATCGACTCGATGCCACGTTTAAACCAGGCGGTCGCCTGCGTTCACCGGCCCTGGGTGCCTTTGCGGGAACCATCACCAAGTTTCCGATGGGCCTCCAGTTTCTTCCCCTGGCCCGGCAACGTCCGGGACATTTTCAAGTCACTGTCGTGACTTGCCCTCCGGAAAAGTTGCTATGGTATATGCCCGCGATCATGCTACAACAAAAAGAAGGCCCCGCATCAGGAAAGCACAGTTTTTGCTGTGAACAGGCGAATCTTCGATACGAGGGTTCGGTCCATTTCACGGTTGATGGGGAAATCTATGTGAACCCCACCGGTTCGCTGAAGATTGAAGCGGGCCCGAAGCTCGAGTTTGTTTGCAGCTAAGAGGTGGATCAACATGGATCACGACGTCAGCAGAGTGAGGACCCCGGCCCCCATCGTTACGGTGCCGACCGAGCAATCAGGAGCAAATATGCGTTCCAAAACCCTGCCGCCGCCCCCGGAATGGGCCATCAGTCAGGCTCTTGGCCTCGACCATATTCGAGTCAGCTGGCTGGCTGGCGACGGATCGGACCGCTGCTATTATCGTCTTCATGACAAAGACAGCGAAAAAACCTATGTGCTCATGCAGCTTTCCGGCGATGACGCCGTGCAGCTCGCGAAGGATGGCTATGAGTGGGTGAAGATCAGCGCCCTGCTCGCCGATCACGAGATTCCCGCGCCCCGCACGATCGCAGCGCTGCCGGATTTTGCCGCGCTGATTATCGAGGATTACGGCGATGTGATGATGGAAACCTTCGCGCTCGAGGCTTTGGAAAAAGGGCAAAGAGCGGAAGTTTTGCATTTGTATCAGCAGGCCTTCGGCATGCTCGGGCATTTTTTGGAAATCACCGAATCCGGACGATCCCACTGGCGGGAACGTTCCTTTGATGCCGCGCGCCTGGATTGGGAGCTGCATTTTTTCAAGGAACAGTTTCTCGAAGCGGTGCTGGGCTGGACCTTTACGCCGGCTGAAGCCGAGGCTTTCAGCAAGGACGCTCACGCCCTGGCCGCATGGCTGGCGGAACGCTCGCAATACTTCGTGCACCGCGACTTTCATTCCCGCAACATCATGATCAAGGATAAAAACCTCGCGGTTATCGACTTCCAGGACGCGCGCCTCGGACCGCCGACCTATGACCTCGTGTCGCTCTGTTTTGATTCCTATATCCCGCTGACGAGTGCGGAACGCCGCGCGCTCATCGAGCAGGGGATCGCCGCGCTGATGGCGACCACACGGTCGCTGGACCAGGCCGATCTCGAAGAGGAGATTGGACCGATGCTTCTGCAGCGTCAGCTGAAAGCGATCGGCAGCTTTGGATATCTGACCGTCAAGAAAAACCGCGGCAACTATCTTCGCAATATCGCCCCGGCTCTGGCCACCCTCGATGCGGATCTCATTGAAGACAGCCGCTGGCCCTTCCTCTCCCAAACTCTGATCCAGGAAATCAAAAAGCGCTGGCAGGAGCGGGGAGCCCTATGAAGGCGCTCCTCCTGGCGGCCGGACTCGGGACCCGGCTGCGTCCTCTCACTGAGGTATTGCCGAAACCTTTGTGCCTGTTCTACGGCCGGCCTATTCTGGATCTTGTCTATGAACAGATCAAAAAAGTGGGTATTCACCAGATTGCGATCAATACGCATCACCTGCCGCTTGTGATCAATCAGCATATACAAAAGCACCCGGCTGTCTATACACCGCCTCCTCACATCTCGCATGAGCCTGAAATCCTTGGCACCGGCGGCGCCATCAATCCCTTGCGGGCCTGGCTGGGCAGCGATGACCTTCTCATCTGCAATGGCGATGTGATGGCGGACATTGACCTGAAGGCCCTTGTGCAGCAGCACCGGGAATCCGGTTCAGACGCCACCATGGTGCTCCTCGATCGGCATAAGAAAGGCACCAATCCGGTGGCCTATGAAGGGACCGCGATCCGGGCCATTGGCGACCAGCCGGTCAAAGCCACGGAAAGGCATACGCTGGCCACGTTCAGCGGCATCCATATCATCGGCCCAAGGCTCGTGCGCGCAATCCCTGCGGGCGGCAGTCCCTCGATCATCGAGGCTTATCATCGTCTGCTGGCGGAAGGGGCGCGGATTCAGGCTTTTATTCATCGGGGATTCTGGGAGGATCTGGGAACGCCACGCGATTATTTTGCGGCTCATCAGGCGGTGCTTCTGCATCCTGATCGGGCGGGGCTTTGTCAAAGGCTTGGTCTTGATCCGTCTATTCGTTTTGAGGGTGATTCCGCGCTGTGTGGGCCTGGTCCTTTTCCTGAGCGTAGACAGAACAGCTTTCTCTTTGGGCCTATACAGGGTGATCAGGGTGAACAGCCTATACAGTCCTGCCTGGTCTATCCATCAACCGTGATTAAGCCTGGTCAAAAATTGGAAAACGGGATTATCACACCGGAAGTTTGTATGGGGATCGTTTGAGGAGAGAGGGAAGCCACGACGCTCGTCTTTAAAATCTTCATCGCTATAAGTCTTCGGCTGAAAGTCATTGCGATTCGATTTTTAAATCAGGCCTTCGTTAGCTGCTCCAAAGAATGCGGTCAAAGTTCGAGGTTTCTATATTAAGTACGTTTTAAGAAATCTTTGGATACAGTTTGCGAAAACAGGTCATCCAGTGAATCATTGGCCACTTCAAGGACCACTTTGCTGGCTTTCACTTTAGTCACGGAAACCATTTTGCCGTTCGACTTGGTTTTACCTTTCACAAATTTTTGATCAGCGTTGTCATCAGCAGACGCCATGCTTGCAGGATCCACATAATAGATGGTCGTGCCAGCGGTCAGGCGGTCAGGGTTGTCGATCATATCGTTGTGGCGCCAGATGAGTTTCCAGAGGGACGAGTTGCCAAAGACGCGACCGGCGATGGTTGCCAGCGTGTCACCCTGCTGAATCTGAATCTCGGAACGTTGCACGCTTTCGTAGGTTGTCGCGAACTGCATCGACTGCTCGGTCAGCTGGTAGTAAACCACATCACCGGGATAGATCAGTCGTGGGTTGGCGAGGCCTGTGAAGTTGGCAATTTCCGTCCACTTGTTGGAGTCACCGTAGATACGGGCGGCAATTTTTGCCAGAGTGTCACCCTTTTGCACGATGTAGGACATTTTCGAACCGAGTTCGGGAAGACCAGGACCGACCGGAGTGCCGGCGACCGCACCGCCCATGGGGGCTGGATTCATGGGAGCTGCTCCCGCCTGGTTCATGCCTGCGTTCATGCCGGCGTCCATGGCTGGATTGCCCATGCCGTCATTGGCCATCATGTTGCCGCCGTCCATGCCGGCGTTGTTCATCATGCCACCATTGTTGGGAAACTGGCTGTTATTTGCCGTATTCATCTCTTCGATGATCTGCTGCAAATCTTCCTCGCCGCCCTGACCCTGGTTGTTGGCCAGCATGTTGCCTTCGTTCATGCCATTCATCATGCCGTTGTTTTCGGCACCGAATGCATTGCCCTGGTCGTTATTGAAGCCGTTGGTTTCGGCTCCATTGACCATCTGGTCGTTGTTCATCATCTGTTCGTTGTTCATCATCGCTTCGTTGTTCATCATCGCTTCGTTGTTTGCCATCGCCTCGTTGTTCATCATCTCTTCGTTTTCCATGGCGTTGTTTTCCGCCATGGCCATCTCTTCCTCTGTCGACGCTGCGATTTCCTCTTCTGAACCTTCTGCCGAGTCGGAACTCGAGCAACCCAGACTCAGAAACTGCAGCGAGAACATGAAGCTGGCAAGGCACAGTAACCTGACCAATTTCGATCTCATGACCCCTCCCCTGTGTGACGCAAGGTTTTCGACAATGATCTCACCATGAAGACACCTCCATATGCCTGGTGAACCGATACCTGACGTACGAGTCGGCACAAAAACGCCAACCCTTTAGCCATTACAAACCGAAATCATAAAGGCCGCAAGCTGCATGGATTTCCTGCTTCCCTCGAGAATTTCTGCCTGTTCTGCGGTTTTTGGGGTAGTGATGAAGCGTGATCTATCGTTTTGACAAGTCAACCAGGCGGAATTTGACCACATCTGTTTAGACGCGATAAGCTAATACCAGTTGCCCCTATGCCGCCCCTCGAGTATGACAAAGCCTTCTTCTGGACGAGGGGTATCATGGAAAACTTCGAACATATCAGCGTCCTGCGCGAAGAGCTGGTGCAGAGTCTGGCCCTGAAACCCGGTGACTATGCTGTCGACTGTACAGCCGGCGGGGGTGGACACACCCGCATCCTGCTTGATCAGGTGGGCCGAAGCGGAAAAGTCTTCGCCTTTGATCGCGATGCCTGGGCTCAGGCCGTCCTGCATAAGCGCTTTGCCGCCGAACTCGAAAGCGGTCAGCTCACATTAATTCAGGCGCCGTTCTCGGAACTGGTGCCGGAACTCGAAAGCAGGAATCTGCTCGGATGCATTCAGGGTCTTTGTGCCGATATCGGTGTGTCGTCGCCACAGCTTGATCATGCGGAACGCGGTTTTTCCTTTGCGAAATCGGGTCCCCTCGATATGCGCATGGATCAGACGCGTGGCCCCACAGCTGCGGATCTTGTCAACGAAAGCACGGAAGAGGAACTCATTCGCATCTTCCGCGATTATGGGGAAGACCCGCAGGCCCGATCGGTGGCGCGGGCCATCCTGAAACGTCGGGCGGAAAAGCCCTTTGCGGAAACCACGGACCTCGCGAATGTTGTCGCGTCCGCTTCCCATTACAAGGAACGCAGTCGCAAGCATCCGGCGACCAAAATCTTTCAGGCTCTGCGCATTGCGGTGAACACGGAACTCGAGGAACTCGAAACGCTGCTCCAGGATTTTCCCAAGGTACTCGCCTCCGGGGGTCGCTGTGGGATCATCAGCTTCCATTCCCTGGAAGACCGGCTGGTCAAGCAGGGTTTCAAACACCTGGTCGATGGAAACAAGCCCCGGTTTGATCGGCACGTGCCCATCACCGCCGCTCAATTGGATGCCATGTACGAAAAACGCTTCCAGATCATCAAACCCTTTCCTCTGGAACCGTCTGACCAGGAAGTCGAACGAAACCCAAGAGCCCGAAGTGCCAAGCTGCGCGTGATAGAAAAGCTATAAAACACAGGCGCCTGAAACGCCTGAGTCCTGATATCCTTAACGTATGACCCCATGGGTCCCCAGGGAGGATTCGCGACATGAAGCTTTCGACTCTGACTCGCATCTGGAACAAACTGCCCTTCGTCCTGCTGGTCGGAGGGTTTGGCCTCGCCTCCTTCAAAGCCTACATTACGATTCAGACCACGATCATCGGCTATAAGATTGGCCAGATGAAACAGACTGAAACCGATCTCCTCGAATCCCAAAGCACTCTGAAAATGGAACTGGCGAAGATCACGCGGCGCGAAAGTCTCATGACCCTGTCCGCCCGAGCCAACGAAAACCATAAAGATGTTTGGGCCGCCCATTGAAAATGCCGCATATTCGTCAACTTTGGAGCAGCTTGCGACGCCTGCGCCCTGGCCAGGTTCGTCAAATCTGGAACAGTTTGCGTCGGCAGAAGCCCAGCCAGACGCTGGGTCCCTTCTATGTGGGACGCAATCGCAGCATCGCGCTCGTCTTTTTTGGGCTCTTTGCCATTCTTGCGGGACGGGCCGTGACCATTCACATCCTGAGTCCTTCCGCGGATATTCTCGAAACGCTCGCCCGGCGTCAGTATCAAACCAAAATCGACCTGTCTCCCTATCGCGGCAATATCTATGATCGGCGGGGGGAGCCACTGGCCATCAGTATCCGGCGCCCGTCCTTTTACGTGAACCCGCGCATCTTCGATCCCACGCCGCAGCAGACAAGGCAGCTCGGGCAGATCCTCGACATCTCCCCAAAGCATGTTCGCAAAGTTGCCAAACGTACCAATTACTTTGCCTGGCTCGCCCGCAAGGTCGAACTTACTCAGGCGCAAAAGGTCAACGCTCTTAAGATTGAAGGTCTTTACGAAATCACCGAACCGGCCCGCTTTTATCCGAGCGGCAAGGATCTGGTGCCTTTGATCGGTTCGGTCGGCATCGATAACCACGGTCTTCAGGGTGTGGAGCTGGCTTACGACAGCACGCTGCAGGGTGAGGTTCTGACCACCTTTCGCAATCGGGACGCACGCGGACAGTCCATCTATCGCGACTCGCTCCTGGCCCTGCCTGAAAAAACCGGAAAGAACATTGTTCTGACTCTGGACAGCGCCATTCAAAATACGGCTCAAAGGGCTTTGCAAAAGGGTGTGGAAAAGGCCAAGGCCAAAGGCGGTTTTGCCATTGTCTCGGATCCTCATACCGGCCGCATCCTCGCCATCGCCAATGTCAACAGCGCGCCGCAGGAAATCAATCGCAACCGGGCGCTCACGGATATCTTTGAACCCGGCTCGGTCGTCAAGCCTCTCGTCATCGGCCGTGCGGTCGAACTGGGTCTGACCCGGATGGACGAAGTCCATGACACCTTCAATGGAAGCTACTCCGAGGATCGTTGGACCATTCGCGATACGCATGGGGCCCCGTCGATGTCGACCGAGGAGATTCTGATTGAATCGAGCAACATCGGAACCTATCGGATCGCCAAACGCATGGGTCCGGAACGTCTGGCGCTGACGCTCGGTGAGTTCGGCATCGGGTCCCGTGACAATCACATCGGTTTTCCCGGACAGCAGTTCGGCCGCGTCAGTCCCTGGCAGAAATGGCGACCTGTGCGCTTTGCCAACGTTGCCTTTGGTCAGGGCTTTTATGCGTCAGGCCTTGAACTGGTGCAGGCCTTTGGTGCGATTGCCAATGGCGGCAACCTGATGAAGCCCTTCTTTATCGACCATATCGAATCACCCGAGGGCGGCATGATCGAATCGCACGCCTCGGAAATCGTCCGCCGTGTGTTCTCACCCACCACCGCCGCCAGCCTTCGCCAGGTCCTGCGCCGCGTCGTGGATGAAGGAACCGGCAGCCGGGCGGCCTTGACCTCCTGGTCGTCTGCCGGAAAAACCGGCACCAGTGAAAAAGTGGATCCGCAGACCCGTCGCTATTCGGATCATCTGCGAATCGCCAGCTTCATCGGCTTTGCACCGAGTGTGGATCCTCACCTCGTGATTTATGTCGTAGTCGATGAACCCTTCGTGAGACCCTATACAGGTGGCATCCATGCTGCACCGATCTTTCAGGAAATTGCCGAGGAAACCCTGCGCTATCTGAATGTGGCTCCCGACAAGTTTCCGGCAAAAGACGTGCTTGCAAAAGGAACCAACGATCATCTACAAAAGTCAGAAAGCCGGGGCAATCAAGCCCTTTAAGGAGTCCGGCATACCATGGTCAAAAATCCTGTGGAGGACCTGGGATGGCGCACAGAACGTGAATCCATTCCTTTTGATCTTCCCAATCGCGTGAACAGTGACAGTCGCCGGATTGAAGCCGGCCAATGGTTTATGCCCATCCGTGGCGCAAATTTCGATGGTCATGACTTTATCCAGGCCTCTGTGGACAAGGGGGCGGCGGGATTCTTTTTTGAATCGCGGCTCCGCGAGCAGCTCCCGGCCGAGCTTCGCAAGCTGGGGATTGAAGTCCCGGATACGACCAAAGCCTTGCAGGATTTGGCCCGCTGGTGGCGTCAGGAAATCGGCTGCAAGGTCGTCGGCATTACCGGTTCGTCCGGCAAGACCACAGTCAAGGAGATGGCCGCCGCCATGCTGCATAGCATCGCGCCCACTCTGAAAACCGAAGGGAGTCTCAACAATGAGCTGGGCACTCCCCTCACCCTCTGCCGCCTGACACCGCTCCATCGCTTTGCTGTGATAGAAATGGGTGCACGGCACAAAGGGGATATCGAATTCCTATCGAAGATCGTCCTGCAGGATATCGGTGTGCTGCTTAACGTCGGCAGCGCGCATGTCGGTGAATTTGGAGGGCCGCTCAAGATTCTGGAAGCCAAGATGGAAATCGCGGCGGCTCCCACGGCCGTCTATTTCAAAGATGATGCCCGCATTGATGAAGCCATGAAAAGGCTGAAGAATAAGACTCTGGTGAGCTTCGGTCGCGATCCTTCCGCGGATGTGCAGCTGCTCGATACCGAACTCGATGGTCGCGGTCAGGTGCGCCTTCACTTTTCAATCCGTGGGCAAAAGCAGACGGTCACCTCGAATTTTTATCACAGCAGCTTTGCCATCAACGCTGCCACCTGTCTGGCGATCGGCGTGGCTTTGAACCTTGATCCCAAAGCCTGTGCCGCCGGCCTGCAAACCTTTCAGGGCGTCAAAGGCCGCTTCAAGGTGCATGCGCTGCGGCATCAGCTTTTGATCGATGACTCTTACAATGCGAATCCGGAAAGTATGAAGGCGGGGCTCAGCACATTGCGCGATGCTTATCGCCAACGGAAAACCTGCCTGATTCTCGGTGATATGTTGGAACTCGGCGACAGTTCGGAAAGCGCGCATCGCGCGGTCGGAGCCTTCTGTGCCCAGGAGATCAAGCCAGCCAAGCTTTTGACCGTAGGCCCCATGTCCCGCTGGATTGCCGAGGAAGCCATCCGCACGGGAATGCCGGCCGATCGCGTCGAACAGTTCGACCGCGTGGAACAGGTGATTGCCCAATTGCCCGCATTTTGGCCTGATACTGAGCTGCTTTACGTAAAAGCTTCGAAAGGTATAAGATTAGGTATAATCATCGATACCCTTCTCACTCCATAGGAAACCGCCTTGCTTTATCACATCTTCCACAACCTGGCCGAGAGCCTCACGGTTTTTAATGTAACCCGTTACATTACCTTTCGCTCGATGGCGGCACTGCTGACTGCGCTGGGTATCAGTTTCATGTTCTCTCCCTGGTTTATTCGCAAACTCAAAAACAAACAGATCGGCCAACAGGTTCGCAATGATGGGCCGCAGTCGCACTTCTCCAAAGCCGGCACGCCGACGATGGGTGGCGGATTGATTCTCGCTGCCACGTTGATTCCGGCTCTTTTGTGGATGGATTGGGTCAATCCGCATCTTTGGTTTGTCTGCATCGTGACCATGACGTATGGCCTTATTGGTTTTCTCGACGATTATCTGAAGGTGTCCAAGAAAAATACCAAAGGCCTCTCCGGAAAAAAGAAACTCGTCGGTCAATGGGCAGTGGCGCTTCTGATCTGCACGGCGCATTTCTGGATCTATCGCAACGGCGAGCTGCATTTTCCCTTCTTCAAGGAATGGGTCATCGACCTCGGCTGGTTCTATATTCCCTTTGCCGCCTTCGTCATTGTCGGCGCCAGCAACGCCGTGAACCTTACCGATGGCCTGGATGGTCTCGCGATCGGGCCGGTGATGACCACCGCGGCCTGCTTTGCCATCCTCGCCTATGTCGGCGGCAACATAAAATTCTCGGAATATCTGCAGCTGCATTATCTTAAGGATACGGGTGAACTGGCGATCTTCTGTGCCTGCCTGATCGGTGCTGGCATGGGTTTTCTCTGGTATAACACCTTCCCCGCTCAGGTTTTCATGGGTGATGTCGGGTCGCTGCCTTTGGGCGGAGCCCTGGGCGCCATCGCCGTGTTTACCAAGAATGAAATCCTGCTTGTCATCGTTGGTGGGATTTTTGTCATGGAAGCCTTGTCCGTCATTATCCAGGTCGGTAGCTTCAAACTGCGCGGCAAGCGCATTTTCCGCATGGCGCCGATTCACCACCACTTCGAATTGAAAGGCTGGCCGGAGCCACGGGTTATCGTTCGCTTCTGGATTATTTCGATCATTCTTGCCATTATCGGTCTCATGAGCCTGAAACTGCGCTGAGACGTATATGAACAAGACTTTGATTCTAGGGGCCGGACGCTCGGCCCTGGGTGCTGCGAAGCTGCTTTTGCGCCAGGGACATCGCCCCCTGGTTTCTGACATAGCCGAGAAATTCCCTGAGATCGCTCAGGAGATTCGTGCCGACGGCGCGGATCTTGTGATCGGTCCGCAAACCCCGGAGCTCCTCACCGGCATTTCCCAGCTGGTCGTGAGTCCTGGCCTTTCCCCTGAGATTCCCATCCTTCAGGAAGCGCGCCGACGCGGTCTGCCGATCCTCAGTGAAATCGATCTGGCCCTCAAGGTCTTTGAAGGCACGGTCATGGGCGTGACCGGAACCAATGGCAAGTCGACCACAACCACCCTGCTGGCCCATCTGCTCCAGGAACTTGGAAGCAAGGCCGAGGCCAGCGGCAACATCGGCATTGCCCCGAGTCTTCTTATCGCCGAGGACCGGGTGCCGGAAATTCTGGTGCTGGAACTCTCGTCCTATCAGCTCGACTTTTCCCAGCCCATTCGCAATCACTGCAGTCTTTTTATGTCCTTTTCGCCTGATCATCTCGAACGCCATGGCACCATGGAAAATTATTTCAAGGCGAAGTGGAAACTGATGCTGGGCACGGTGGAAAGCGGCCGTCTGATTATGCCGCGGCGCATTGTGGAACAGGCCCATGCGTATGCTGTGCCCTTCCCCAAGGCTCCGATCACCCAGATCGTGGTTGATGCGGAAACACCATACAAGGCTTATGGTCCTTCCCAGGTCGTGCATATCGATTCTCAAAAAGGGCTGGTGAGCGGCGACGGTTTTCCCCAGGCGGAAACGCTGCCGGCGGATCTCAGCTTTCATAATCAATTGAATGTTGTGGCTTCCATCCTGGCTGTGCGAAGTCTGGTCGAGGCCTCGTGGAAGGATCTCCTGCGCGGCGTGACCACTTATCAGTGGCTGCCCTACCGCTTTCAAAAAATCGGCAGCATCCAGGGGCATCCCGTCTTCAACGATAGCAAATCCACCAATGTGGAATCGACTCTGGTGGCCTTGCAGAGCATGCGCGTGCCGGCGCTCGTGCTGCTGGGCGGTCAACCCAAGGGCGAGTCCTTTGCGCCGATCGCCGCCCATCGCGACCGCATTGGAAAGCTGATCGCCTTCGGTGCGGCCGGCCCTAAAATAGAGAGCGATCTCAAGGACTTGAATCCCATCGTTTTTCCCACTCTCAAGGCTGCGCTGGACGCAATCGTCGGCCTTGTTCGGCAACATCCCGCGCCGCTTGTCTTTTCTCCGGCCTGCGCGTCGTTTGATGAATTTAAAAACTTTGAGGAAAGGGGGGCCTTTTTCAATCAAAATTTGACCCCCCTGCTGGACAAGAGCTAGGGCAAAAGAAACAATAGAAGGATGTGACCATGCCGTGGAGATGAGGAGAATTTCATGGAAACACCTTCTGCCGCTGAAGGTCGATTCTATCGCAACGCCCTGCTCTTCACCGCCTTCCTTCTGACCGCGCTGGGTCTCCTCGCGATTTACACCTCGTCGAGCATCCCGGCCGAGATCAAGTTCCACGACACCCTCTTTTTCGTGCGCAAACAATTTGTGCTGGCCGCGCTGGGTTTTGGCATGATCATGCTGCTCCAGACCATGCCCCTGCGCTGGATCGAAATGCTGACCCTGCCCCTCGTGGCGCTATCCGCCCTTCTGATTTTGTTTACGCTGATTCCCGGACTGCAGCATAAGGCCAACGGCGCCTCCCGGTGGGTGCGTCTCGCCTGGTTCACCTTTCAACCCTCGGAGTTGGGCAAGGTTGCGCTGATCCTGTTTCTGGCGCGCAATCTCAGCCGACCGTCCGCCCGTATTGATAAACGTCCGATAGCCATCCTGCCCAACCTCGGTGTTTTAAGTGCTTTTGTCCTGCTCCTCATGCTGCAACCTGACTTTGGTTCCACCGTGGTTTATGTCGTGATCACCATGCTCATGCTGTTTGTTGCGGGTCTTCCCCTGCGTTATATCATCACAGCCTTTTGTCTGGGCGTGCTGGGAGTCGTTGCTGCCATCCTGCATGCACCCTATCGCCTGGCGCGAATTACCAGTTTTCTGGATCCCTGGGAATCCATACGGACCGGTGGCTTTCAAATTGTGCAAAGTTATTTGGGCTTTCACAACGGGGGCCTTTTGGGCGTCGGCCTTGGGGAGTCCCGGCAGAAGCTCTTCTTTCTGCCGGAAGCGCATACCGATTTTATCCTTTCGGTGATCGGCGAAGAAACCGGTCTGCTGGGCGTCTTCCTTGTGCTTTCCTGCTTTGCATACATTGCGTGGCTCGGCTTGCGCATCACGACCATGCAGAATGAGACCTACCGAAAATTCCTCGCGATGGGACTAAGCTCTTTAATTTCCATCCAGGCTATCGTAAATATGGGAGTCGCCATGGGTCTTTTGCCGACGAAAGGAATGCCCCTCCCCTTCGTCAGCTATGGATCGAGCTCTCTTCTCAGCTTTTTGCTGATGGTGGGAATCCTCGCCCGGCTCGCCAAGGTTGCTCCCAGCCGCGCAGGCTGAAACTCCTTTGCACCCGCTGAACCTGGCGACCAACCTGGGCGGTAGGGACTGCCTTGCAACCTGTTCTTTCCATGCGACTGAGTTGAACAAAATGAAAGACGTATCCCCAAGGCTTGTGCATTTCATAGGGATCGGTGGGACCGGCATGCGACCTTTGGCGGAAATAGCTTTGTCTCAAGGCTATCAGGTCAGCGGTTCCGATCAGAATCAATCAAGCAGTACAGATGAGCTGGTGGCCCGTGGGGCCCGTGTCACCATCGGTCACCGCGCGGACGCCATTCCCTCGGGTCCGGTTCGCATCGTGGCCTCGACCGCCATCAAAGGAGCCAACCCCGAGGTGGCCGAGGCGCAAAGGCTGGGTTTACCCATCCTGCATCGCTCCGAGTTTTTGCATGAGCTGATGAGCCGTTTCAAACCCATCTGCATCAGCGGCACGCATGGCAAGACCTCAACCACGGCAATGGTCGCTTTCATGTTGCGGGAGATGGGTCTGGATCCGACCGCGGCGATCGGTGGGGAACTCGTCGGTACGAACAGCTATTCCATGAATGGTTCCGGGCCGTGGTTTGTGGCCGAATGCGATGAGTCCGATGGCAGCTTTCTGCGCTACGAGCCTTACCTTAGTATCATCACCAATATTGACCTCGATCATCTCGATTACTATCAGGACCTCGAAGGCCTGAAGCGGGGCTTTCTCACTTTTGTGAACAGAACCCAGGCGGACGGCTGGGCGATCTTCGGCTGGGATAACCACGCGGCTCGCGAGGTGGCGCATGAGTTTGCCGGTCAGCGTCTGACCTTTGGAACCCGTATTGGAGCAGAGGTTCGTGGCCTGAATTTCAAGAGCCATGGTGCGGTCGCCGACTACGAGGCGGTGGTCGATAAAATTTTGATAAAAGGCAGCGCGCCGGTGGTGGGTCGCCACAATCTCCAGAACATACTCTGCTGCCTTGCCGTCGCCAAGGCCCTGGATCTTGATTTGCCGAAAGCCGCTGCGGCCCTTGCGCGTTATCCGGGTGTGAAGCGGCGCTTTTCGCTCGTTGCCGAAATCGATGGCGTCAAAATATTTGACGACTATGCCCACAATCCTGGAAAAATTCAGTCATGTATTGAAGGTGCACGCGAAGCGTTTCCGAATGAGCGACTGATTGTTATCTTTCAGCCCCACCGATACTCGCGACTGGAAACTATGTATAATGAACTCATGGCTTCTTTTGCAGCGGCGGACGAAGTGCTTATCATGCCTGTGTATGCCGCCGGTGAGTCGACCGACAAGGATTTTTCCCCCAGTATCCTGGCGGAAGACCTGAGTCGCGTCAGCCAGGTGAAAGCCCAGCCATACAGCACCGAGACCCTGAATAAACTTTTGCAAAGCCCGCGTCGGCCAACGGTTCTGATCACCGTTGGTGCCGGCGATGTTTCGCAGTTGAGTCAGCAATGGAAGGATGCTCTCCATGAGCAAAAGACGGCGCAGGAAAGGACTCCTCGATAGTCAAAAACTCAAGCGACGTTATCGCCTTCTGCCCGTATTGAAAAAACTTCTTCCGCCGGTGCTTGTGTTGGCCGGCGGCGTCGGATTCAGCCTCTGGCTCAAGCCCCGTCTCGCCTCCTCCGGTTTTGATTTTCTCAGGAACGATGAAAGGCCTGAGCTTCAGGTCCTTGCAAGCATCGGCGTGGAGGATGAGGCACCGATTCGCGAAGCCTATGGTCAGCTCTCCGCCATCCATGGTGATTCTCTCCCACAGTTTGCCGAACGCTTGCATCAAAAGATGGGACTGCGCTCCATCACCTTGATCCGCACGGCCCCGGAGCGTCTCGCGATAGGTACAGAACCTTTCGCGGCCGCCATGATCGTCGAACTTGATCGTCGTCGTTTTGCGACGACCGATGGCATCATCTTTGGTGAACTCAGCGAAGGTCAGGTCTCGCCGCTCCCGGTGCTCAAGGGTTTGAACCGTCGGCAGAACATGACACGAACAGCCAATGGAACCTTTCGTGTCAGCGCTGGCAATCAGAAGATTATCAACGAGGCCCTTCTCGCCATCCAGGAAGGAAGCAAGTATAATATAAAGTATCGCAGCCTTGTTTATGATGATTTTCGCGGAATCAGTGGTGATCTTGAAGCCTCAAATTACCGGGTGACACTCGGTTTTAAACCCTACTCCAACAAATATATGAAGCTCGAAAAGATCATTATCAGCTTGAAAGAGCGCGGCCTTTCATCGGCGATGATTGAAGTTGATTACAAAGGCAAAGCCTTCGTCAAAGAGAGTGTACTCTAGACATTAGGAAATACCGTGCAATCCAAGCAACTTTTTGCCCTCGATCTTGGGACAACGAAATTTTGCATCGCTGCTTTGATCTGGGGATCAGGGGCTCCGAAGCTGGAACTGGTCGAGGTTCCAGCGGACGGTATGCATCGGGGCATGGTATCGGATTTTTCCAAAGCTGAGCGTTGCCTGAAAGAACTCATCGAGAAAGCGGAAAAGCAACTCAATGTTTTGATCGACAGGATCATCGTCGGCGTCGCCGGCAGTCACCTGCGCAGCACGATCGTCGAGCATACTTTGACCATTCCGCATCAGCCCATCCAAACAAGACATCTGAAGCGGCTTCTCGAGGAAGTGGAAATCAAGGCGGAAACACCTTTCCGTGAACTTCTGCACTGTGTGCCCATCGCTTATCGGATTGATGCGCGCGAGGAAACTAACAATCCCGTGGGTTTTACCGCATCCAATCTCAGCGGACGTTACTTTGCCATTGATGCCGACAAGGATTATCTGCGGGATATCATCCGTGTCTGCAATGCCAATGGTCTTGAGGTTCTGCGTCTTTTCTCGGAGCCGTTCGCTTCGGCTTCGGTCTGCGTGGCGGATGAAGCCAAACAGCTCGGCCTTGCCATCGCCGACATCGGTGGCGGCACCACGGATGGCGTCATCTTTCAGAATGGAAAACCAGTCAAGGCCTTCACGATCAATATTGCAGGATCGATGATGACCCGCGATCTGGCCGTGGGTTTGAATGTGAGTATACCGGAAGCGGAACAGTTGAAACATGCCTATGGGTTGAAATACTACGATACACCGAAGGAACTCAGGCATCAGCTTGATCCTCTGGCCAAGAAGGTTTTCATTGTGCTGGGCTCGCGCATTCATGAACTGGGCGCGCATCTGGCCAATGATCTTTTGGAATTCCGGGGGCAGCTGGGCGCCGGAATTTTGCTGACCGGTGGTGGATCGCAGGTGATTGGGATCGACCGCTTCCTGGCGGATCGCTTCAAAGTTCAGGTGAAAGTCGCCCCTCCGCAACTCTCAGTGGATCAAATGGGTCTTGGCATTCACACGACGCGTCACGCCACAGCGTTGGGTCTTCTCAATTTGGAACTCGGTCGTCGCGTGAGCGCACAGCAGATGAATGGTTCATGGTCGCGTCGTTACCTCGACCAGTTTGTGAACTGGATTCGCGAACTGTCCTGAAGCGAAGCGGTCAAAAATTTGACAGTCAGCCGCGTTCCTCTCTATAATTTTCTTAGTCCATCCTATCCAAATAAAATTTCACAGCCTCGATGAAGGTCGCGAAGGAGTTTCTCATGGCTCTCGACTCGGATCATTTTGTCCCTCCAACGGCGAACATCAAAGTCATCGGCATCGGTGGCGGTGGCGGGAATGCAATCAACACCATGATTCGCACCAATATCGAAGGGGTTACGTTCATCGCGGCCAATACCGATGTCCAGTCCCTCCGTTTCTCATTGGCCGAAAGGAAAATTCAGATCGGCAAGGAGCTGACCCGTGGGCTCGGTGCCGGTGCGGATCCCGACATCGGTCGTGACGCAATGCTCGAGGATCGCGCCGCGATTACCGAAGCTCTGCAGGGTGCGCATATGGTCTTTATCACCGCCGGCATGGGCGGTGGTACAGGAACCGGCGGCGCGGCCATTGCCGCTCAGATCGCCCGTGAAATGGGAGCCCTGACGGTGGCTGTGGTCACCAAGCCCTTCGCGTTCGAAGGCAAAAGACGCATGAAATACGCTGAGGAAGGCATCAAGCGTCTTGAGGAAAGCGTGGACACGCTGATCACGATTCCCAATCAGCGCCTCCTCGAAATCGCCAGTCCTGAGCTCAGCATGATCGATGCGTTTCGCATGGCCGACAATGTCCTTGTGAATGCCGTGAAAGGCATCTCCGACATCATCAACATCCCAGGCCAGGTGAACGTTGACTTCGCCGATGTGAAGACAGTCATGTCCTCGATGGGTCTGGCGCTGATGGGTATCGGCACCGCCGAAGGTCCCGATCGGGCCGAGGAAGCCGCTCGCCGTGCCATCAACTCGCCTCTTCTCGAAGACGTCAGCATCGAAGGTGCAACCGGCATTCTGATCAACATCACCGCCGGCGAAAACGTTTCGATTCATGAAGTGAACAAGGCCTGTTCGATCATTCAGGAAGCCGCCCATGAAGATGCCAATATCATCTTCGGTGCCGTGATTGATGAGAATGTAGGGGCCATGATGCGGGTGACCGTGATTGCCACAGGTTTCCCCAGTCGCGACCTCGAACACATCCGCGACAGCAGCTCGCATCGCAATCGGCGCGCCGGCTTTATGAAGCCCGCTCCTCTTGGTCTGAACACAACCCCTGTGCGCACCCCGGAACCGGTACGGGCTCCCGCGGATTCGCGTCGTGAAGCAAGCCCGGTCTCCGCTCCTGCCGCAAAACCTGCGATGATCGCGAGTCCGGCCCGTCCTGTGATTCCCACCACGACCGTGGCTCCGGCTCCAGCGCCCGCTTCTTTTGGGGAAACCCAAACGGATGATGAGCGTCCTTCCCTCGAAGAAAGCCTGGCGCGACTCACGATGGAAGGGGAGGCCTCGTCCCTGGACAGCACGGAACTCAAGGCTCAGGATCGCGATCAGCGCCTCGAAGGCGCCTCCGCCGCGGCCGTGGGCAATCTGAACAACGAATCGCTCGAATCCCTCGATGATCCGGAACTCTTTACCAAGGACGAGTCGGCCCCTGCCCTCGTGTCCCTGAGTGAAGAGATGGATCGCAAGATTGATGAAGCGCTGAAAATCGCTGAGCAGTTGAGCAAGGCCCCACACCGTCCGCAGGATGATGAAGACCTCGATATTCCCTCGTTCCTCAGAAAATCCTCCAAGGACCTCTCGCTGTCCTGAACAAAGAAAGCCCGGATCACCTCCGGGCTTTTTTTCTGCTGTTTACTGCAGAAGCCTCTGTTCGGTTTGCTGCATGGCATCCTGAAAACGATAGGCGCCGGGAGGAAGTGTCTGCTGCAAGGGACTGTTGATGATCGTGGCGGTATCGCGACGGTTGCCGATGGTCAGAAGATCCCGGATATGCGGACCGCTGGGTGTCGTGTCCTTGCGCAGCCTTTCAAAGAGAGGCGTGAGCGCTTCGCCAAGGAAGCCCTTCAACGGAATATGCGTGCCCTTGCCGATGCCCTGCGAAACAATGCGAAAGACCTCCTCAAGGGCAAGTTCCTGCTGCCCTGTGACTTCCAGAATCTGCGCCGGCTCCGGCAGTGCCATATCAATGAGGCGCAAGAGGATTTCACTCAGATCATTCACATGCAAGGGAGCCAGCTTTTCCTTGGACCGGGGCACCGGATAAACCCAGGGAAAACGCATGAGCCTTTCGATGGCCGTGACGAGGCGATCCTTGTATTTAAGGTCTCCAAAGGCCAGAGCCGAGCGCAGGATGATCTTCTCAGGAATCTCAGAATTCAAAATCATCAGCTCAGCCTGGTATTTCTCCTGGAGGTAGAGGGATTCCGCGTGGCGGGATGCTCCGAGGGCACTGACAAATATAATGCGCTGCGTGCCGGCCTCGCGCATCGCCTGAATCAGATTCTTCAGCATCTCAAGGTTGCGACTGGCCAGGACCGTTTCCTCGGCGCCCCAGAGCGCATCCTCGATGCGGGAGCGAAAGCTTTGATTCCACGCGAGGTGCACCACGGTTTCAATGCCATCAAGGGCGGGCGGCAGATGCTCGACCCGTAAAAGATCGCCAAAAACCGGCAGCGCATGGGCCATGGGTTCAGGCAGATGGGCATGATAAAGGCCGATGCTGGCCCTGTTTTTTTCTGATAAGCGCCGCAAAAGATGGCGTCCAACAAAGCCGGCGGAACCGGACACTAGAACGGTGGCTGCTGATTTCACGGGGGCGGAGCCTGGGGTTTTCCTGGTCACACGTCACCTCCTGGATGAGTTACCGCTCCCCCAGTTTATCATAAAGGGCGCGGGTCCTGGCAGCCACATCATCCCAGCTGAGCGCGGACTGGTGGCGACGCTGGCAAAGTCCGGCTTTGTCGGAATTCGCCAACAGCTCCTGGATGGCTTCCGCCCATTGGGCCGCGGAATCTCCGGGTAAAAGACCCATGCCGGCCTCACCCACCACCTCATCGATACCGCTGCCGCGGGTGAAAATCACCGGAACGCCGTGACTGATGCTGGCGGCTGCCGGAAGGCAAAAGCCCTCGAGCCGACTTGGATGCACATAAAGGTCTACAGCCCCATGAAGGGCCTGCATCTCCGGTTCGCTGAGGCGGGTTTTCACGACAAGCCTCGCATCCGTCTGGCTTTGCAGAAGGTCAAGACCGCGGGCATCGGTGACCACGGTCCAGCGGACGGCGGCCGGGAGATTTCTCAGGATCGCCGGAATCAGGTCGAGGCGTTTGTAGGATTCCATCCGGCTGATGGTTAAAAGATGCGAACCTGGGTTCCGGGGACTTTTTTCCTGAGCCTTGGGCCAGCCGTTGGGTATCATCACCGTTTTTCCACGGCTCACCGGATAGTGCTCATGCAAAGTGTTCTCCGTCCAGCGCGAGACGCAGATAATGGCATCGGCGGCCGCCACCGCACGCGGCAGCTGATAGCTGAGATAAAGGCCGAGCGCTCTGGATACCTCCTTCCTTTGCAGAATCGGAATGAGGTCATGCACGGTCAGCACTTTACGCAGCTGAGGGGCTTTCCAGGCGGGCACATTGTAATTGCTGAGTCCATGCACAAGGCAGGGACCATCATGAGTCCTGACCTGCCTTTTTACCCACTGCGTGGAGAGAAAGAGAGACCAGGGCTTGATCCGCGACTGCGGCCAGCCACCCATTGGCGGTAAAACATAAGGGGAAAATTCAGGATCCAGGTCAGGAACCGAGGGGATGATGCGCGGTGAGCAGGCCGCCCGTTCCAGGGCCTTCAAAAGATCCCAGGCATGACGGCCCACACCGGAGTGGAGGGATTGCAGGCCAAAGCCGTCCCAGAGTATCACTCCAGGACCGGCCTTGGAACTGCCATGCCTCTGCATATCAATGCTTCGTCGATTGGGACATTTGGAGCCGTTGTTCCGCCCGTCTCAGAGCCCGATTGGCTCGTTCGATGTCGGTTTCCGGTCCAATGTGCGACAGACGATCCGCTGCGCGTTTGCGGGCTGTTTCGGCCCGGGTCATATCGATTTCGATGGCGCGTTCAATCACATCTGCCAGCAGGGTCACGCGGTTCCCTTCGACTTCAACGTAACCGCCGGCCACGAAGAATCGTTCGACGGCGGCTTCCGTTGTGGTAATCGTCACTTCACCCTGATCCAATTCCGCAACCATACCCGCGTGATCCGGAAGGATCGTCATATATCCCAGGGATCCGGGCAGGGTTACAGCAGTCGCCTTGACCGAAGTCACGGAGCGGCTGGGAGACAGGACTTTCAGGTCAAAATTAGCAGCCATAAGCTACCTGTCCTTATTGGAATTTCTTGGCTCGTTCGACAACTTCTTCGATCGTACCAACGTAGAGGAAAGCCTGCTCAGGAATATGGTCATATTGCCCGTCGCAGATGCCCTTGAAGCCTTTGATCGTATCTTCCAGCTTCACATACTTACCGGGGTTGCCGGTAAACTGTTCAGCCACGAAAAACGGCTGGCTCATGAAGCGCTGGACTTTACGGGCGCGGGCCACGATCAGCTTATCCTCTTCCGACAGTTCGTCCATGCCAAGGATCGCGATGATGTCGAGCAGTTCCTTGTAGCGCTGCAGAATCTGCTGCACGCGGCGTGCTGTCTGGTAGTGCTCTTCTCCCACAATCTGCGGGTCAAGCATACGCGAGTTCGATCCGAGAGGATCCACAGCTGGGTAAATACCGAGCTCGGCGATCGGACGGGACAATACGGTCGACGCATCCAAGTGAGCAAAGGTCGTGGCTGGCGCCGGGGCGGGGTAATCGTCAGCAGGCACGTAAACGGCCTGAACCGAGGTGATCGAACCGTTCTTGGTCGTTGTAATACGCTCCTGCAGCTCGCCCATTTCCGAGGCGAGAGTCGGCTGGTAACCCACAGCAGAGGGGATACGGCCAAGGAGAGCGGACACTTCCGAGCCTGCCTGGGTAAAGCGGAAGATGTTGTCAACGAAGAGGAGCACGTCCTGATTTTCTTCGTCACGGAAATATTCGGCGATGGCGAGGGCGGACAGAGCCACGCGTGCGCGCGCTCCAGGCGGCTCATTCATCTGGCCGAAAACCAGGGCGGTTTTATCGATAACGCCCGCGTCTTTCATCTCATGGAACAAGTCGTTCCCTTCACGGGTACGCTCGCCCACACCGGCAAACACCGAGAAACCACCGTGCTGGATCGCAACGTTGTTAATCAGCTCCTGGATCAAAACGGTCTTGCCCACACCGGCGCCACCGAAGAGACCGATCTTGCCGCCTTTGGCGTAAGGCGCAATCAAGTCCACAACCTTGATTCCTGTTTCCAGGATCTCGGCCTGGGTGGCGAGCTGGGTGAAGATGGGAGCGGCCCGGTGAATGGGGTAGCGTTTCTCGGATTTCACAGGACCGGCTTCATCGATCGGATCGCCAATCACGTTCAAAATACGGCCCAGAGCGGAGCGGCCGACTGGAACGGTGATCTGGTCACCGGTATCTCTTACGGTCAGACCGCGGGTCAGACCTTCTGTGGTGTCCATCGCAATGGTACGAACCACGCCCTGACCCAGATGCTGAGCCACTTCCAGAACGAGGTTGTCCTGATCCTTGCTGATCAAAGGGTTGGACAATTTCAAAGCATTATAGATGGGAGGCAGTGAGCCGATAGGAAACTCGACGTCCACAACCGGTCCCATGACCTGTACGATAGTTCCCGCTTGCATTAAATATCTCCTTTAGATCCTGCTTACGTTTTAGTGAAGGGCTTCGGCACCGCTGATGATTTCGATCAGCTCTTTGGTAATCGCCGCCTGACGCGCCCGGTTGTATTGCAAGGTCAACTTGCGAATCACTTCCTTGGCGTTGTTGGTCGCCGAATCCATTGCCGTCATACGCGCGCCATGCTCGGCCGCTGTTCCGCTCAGGAGAGCTGCCAGAAGGAAACTCACGAGCCTGCGCTCCAGGAGTTTATCGAGCAGCTGATCCAGACCCGGTTCCACGATCGCATAGGTTCTGATGTTCTCACCTTCGGTGGCCCGCTTCATGCGCACCGGCAGAAGCTGGTCGATGGTGGGAGACTGATCGAGAGCCGATTTATAGAACGGATAGGCGATATAGATGCGATCATAGGTGCCGCTCGTAAACAGCTTTTCCATTTCACGCACCAGCCGACGAGCCACTTCAACGTTCACTCGTTCCAGGACTCTTTCTTCCCGGCCGACGATCGCAAGATTGGTCTTTTTACCGAATGAAATCGCACGTCTGCCACAGGCGTAGAGGTCGACGGTGACCCCGGCCTGGGATTTTTCTTTCAGGAAACCCGAGACAGCTTTGAAGAGGTTGGAATTCAACCCCCCGCAAAGGCCGCGATCGGTTGCCAGAACCAGGACCAGCGAACGCTTCTCCTCACCCTGCCGGAGCAAGGGGGATTGCAGATCGGCCTGGCCCATCAGAAGCTTTTCGACCATGTGGTCGAGAGCTTTTGCATAGGGTCTGGCAGCGTCAACCGCATGGCTGGCTCGCGCAAACTTTGCTGCAGAAACCAGTTTCATCGCGTTGGTGATCTTCTGCGTACTCTTTACGCTTCCGATCCGACGCTTGATATCCTTTAGGTTAGCCATGAGCCTGATATCCCTTGTCGTAGGAATTGATCGCCGCTTTCAGTTCCTCTTCCACTTCGCCGAGTTTCGCACGGTTCTCGATCTTGTCGATGAGGCCCTTGTGGTTGGCGCGCAGATGACTGACAAAGCCGGCTTCCCAGGCTTTCAGTTGCTTCACTTCATACTTGTCAAGGAACCCTTGGGTACCCGCATAAATCACGGCCACTTCCACCCCGACTTCCATAGGCGCGTACTGCGTCTGCTTCAGGAGCTCGGTCAGTCGTGCCCCGCGAGCCAGAGTTTTCTGGGTCGTGGCATCAAGGTCGGAACCGAACTGCGCGAATGCAGCCAGCTCGCGATATTGAGCGAGGTCCAGACGGAGCGAACCGGCAACCGATTTCATCGCCGGCACCTGAGCCGAACCACCGACGCGCGATACGGAAAGACCGGCGTTGATAGCAGGACGGATACCGCTGTGGAAAAGGTCGGCTTCAAGGAAGATCTGGCCGTCGGTGATCGAGATCACGTTGGTCGGGATATAAGCCGAGATATCACCGGCCTGGGTTTCGATCACAGGGAACGCGGTGATCGAACCGGCGCCGAGTTTATCGTTCAACTTGCAAGCGCGTTCCAGAAGGCGGCTGTGGAGATAGAACACGTCGCCGGGATACGCTTCGCGTCCGGGAGGACGACGGAGCAGGAGCGAAAGTTCGCGATACGCAGCAGCCTGCTTGGAAAGGTCATCATAGAAAATCACAACATGCTTGCCGCGATCGCGGAAGAATTCCGCCATACGGCAGCCCGAGTAAGGAGCCAGGAATTGCATGGGAGCCGGGTCAAGGGCCGAAGCCGCCACCACGATGGTATATTCCATCGCGCCTTCGCGCTTCAGACGATCCACCACCTGAGCCACGGTCGAAGCTTTCTGACCGATGGCAACGTAAACGCAGATCACATCCTTGCCTTTTTGACTAAGAATGGTGTCCACGCACACGGCGGTCTTACCTGTCTGACGGTCACCGATGATAAGCTCGCGCTGGCCGCGGCCGATCGGAACCATGGCATCGATAGCTTTCAGACCGGTTTGAAGGGGCTCATGCACCGATTTACGGGCGATAATACCAGGCGCCTTGACTTCCACAACGCCCATTTCTTCAAATTTAACAGGACCTTGTCCGTCCAGCGGCTGGCCCAGGGCATCGACCACGCGACCGACCAGACCCGGTCCGACAGGAACCGAGTTGATTTCGCGGGTTCTTTTCACGGTCTCACCTTCCTGGATACCGGAAACGGAACCCAGAATGGCGACACCGACGTTATCCTCTTCAAGGTTCAGAACCACACCGCGGGTGCCGTCCTTGAACTTGACCAGCTCACCGGCCATCACCTTGTCGAGACCGTAAATACGGGCAATGCCGTCACCAACGGAGAGGACGGTACCGGTTTCTTCGAGTTCGACCTGCTGGTCGAAGTTCTTGATGCGATCGCTAATGATCTTGCTAACTTCATCTACGCGAATCTTTTCCATGGTCGCCCCATACTCCTTAGCTGACGGCAAATTTCGTCATATGTTCAAGTTTTGTTTTCAGGGTCATATCGAGGACGCTGTTTTCAATCCGAATCTCAAACCCGCCGAGAATGGACTTGTCGACGCTCTGAAGGAGGTTCACTCGTTTGCCGAGCATGCTTTCCAGTTTGGTCCGGATGTCTTTCAATTCAGCCTCGTTCAAGACGACGGCCGAGGTTACGGTGGCGTCGACGATCCCACGAGACTTTTGCACCTGATGTTTGAAGTCCTGAGCCAGGGTCGGTAGCAGCGCCGTGCGCTTGCTTTCAACCAGGGTGCCGAGGAAGCGTTTCAAAACGTCGGGCGATTTCAGCTGTTCGGTGACGTTGTTAAAGACGCTCTGCAGGAGTTCGGGATTGACGATAGGGCTGGCGATAATCTTGCGGATGGCCTTGTCATCATAGAGTTGGGCCATGGCGGCAAGGTCGCTGGTGATCTTATCCTGAACATCAGCCTTGCCCTCAGTCAGGGACAAAAGAGCAGTTGCGTAACGATGCGCGATTTTTTCTGCGCTCACGAGTTTACCTCCGCACGAACCGGGCTCTGGGGTTTTTGGGTTGGATGGACGCTGGGATAGGGCACGACCTCAGCTTCCGCGGTCAAGGATTTGGCCGGACGGACGCCGCCCAAAGTGTTCAGACCTTGCTGAACCACCTGATGCTGACGGTTGTCATCCAGACTGGCTCGCAGCTGTTCGATGGTCTGAATCTTGACCTGCTCGATGATGTCGCGCTGCAGTTCTTCGCGGGCTGCGGCAATCTCAGCTTCCGCAATCCGGCGGGCTTCGCGCTTCAGATGCTCGGCCAGAGCTTCCGCATTGGCGACCACCTGACGGGCTTCCTGCTCGGCCTGAGTCTGCGCCTTCACCCGGATCTCTTCCACTTCCCTGTCCAGTTTCACAAGGCGATCCTTGAGCTCCAGATTGCGCTTCTCAGCTTCCTCTTTCGCCGCACTGGCTTTTCTTACGAGATCCTCGTACGCATTGCGCTTGGCCGCCAAGGCGTTCCGAACGGGCCCCCGCAACATCAAAGTGGCGAGAATCAGGAAGATCCCCAAATTGATATAGGGAGCGATTACACCTGTAAAGATATCAACACCTTCCACGCATTACCTCTTTGTGGTCCGAATCGTTCAATGGGGGATGAGACGATCTACGAATTGGCGAGACAGCTGTTGAACGATGGCTGGAACGGCTTGACGCTGTTCGGCCAGCTCTTTCACCAGATTGCCGCGCATGGCAGCCACCACTTCGCTGGCTTCCTTCGATGCAGCAGCCAGCAATTCATCGCGTTTTTGCTTGGCCGTCGCCAGGCTCGATTCGCGGAAATTGCGGGCCTCAAGGCTGGCCTGAGCGATCCGATCGCGGATTTTTTCCGTGGATCGGGTGTTTTCGACTTCCAGCTGCTCGGCGGCCGCCTGGTTGCCAAAAGTGGCCTTGATGCGTTGATCGCGGACTTTCAGATAGGGTTCAAGGAAGAGTTTTTTGACCACTAAAAGATTAGCGACAAAAATCCCTGCCGTGATGGCCATGATAGTCGGATTGGGGGACAGATTAAGAGAGGACATCCTTGGATTCACCTCGCTAAGTGCTGAGATATAAAATTCCTTTGAAGCAAGGGAACCTCTAAGTAACTTATTATGGCCCGTTTCTCAAGAAAGGAATTGTAATTCACAGCTTTTTTTTGATGTTCACAAAACCCAGCATGGACAAGGATTTGCAGCCACCTGGGAATGACCGAAATCGCTAAAACCCCCCCCCGCCTATGAGCTGGAGGATACGTTCCAGTTCAGCTGGAGAAAAGTAGGATATCTCAATTCGACCACGGCCGCCGGATCCGTAAAGTTTCACCTTGGTGCGCAGGTGGCTGCGCAGCGTGTCGGCAAGGTAGTCCAGATCTGCATTTGCCTTGCTCCGATCGTTCTCGGCATCGTCCAGTGGTCCTTGCTTTTTCATCTTCTTGACCAGCTGTTCGGTCTGACGAACGTTCAGCTTCTTGCTCAAAACAATATCCCGCGCTTTCAGGATCAAAAGGCGGTCCTCGAGCGCAAGCAGCGCGCGGCCGTGGCCCATGGTCAGTTTATCGTTCATGAGATCATCCTGGACCTCCTGCGGCAAAAGCAGGATGCGCAGCATATTGGCGATCGTGGTGCGATCCTTGCCGACCTTGCGCGCGCAATCGTCCTGGGTGAGTCCATAGTCCTTAATCAGCATGGCGTAGGCTTCCGCTTCCTCGATCACGTTCAGGTTGGCCCTTTGTACGTTTTCGATGATGGCGAGACGGAGCATCTCCTCGGGTGTGGCCTCCTTGATGATGACCGGCACCTTTTCGAAACCGGCGAGCTGCGAGGCACGCCAGCGGCGTTCACCCGCAATCAGGATATAGTTGTCGCCCTCCTTCGAAACCACGAGCGGCTGGATCACGCCATCCTGTTTCAAACTTTGCGCCAGGGCGAGCAGGTCGGCGTCCTTGAAGATTTTGCGGGGCTGCCGGGGGTTGGGGGTGATCTTGTTGATCGCCAGTTCCAGGATATTCTGCACGGCCGGGGCGTCCGGGCTCGGCGCCGGGGCACTGGCGGCCGGCGCGGCTTCATCCTGATCGAGACCCAACAGGGATCCGAGGCCCTTGCCCAGGGCTTCGCGTTTAGGGGATCCCTTGAGAGGCTGCTTGCTGTTTTCCATGGTCTGTCCTTTCCCCATCAGTGAGTGCTGTCAGCGGCGGCTTCCGATTTACGGCGCGAGCGACCGCCGGTTTTGGGTTTTTCGACGACGGTCGGCTGGAAATATTTGGCCAGGAGCTCCTGCGAAAATTCCCAGTAGGCTTGCGAGCCGGCCGAACTGCGGTCATAGATCAGCGCGGGTTTGCCATGCGACGGCGCCTCAGAAAGGCGAACGTTGCGCGGAATGACCGCCGCGAAGACTTCGTTCGGAAAGTGCGAGCGAATCTCCCGCTCCACCTGCGAGCTCAGATTATTGCGTCGATCGAACATGGTCAGGAGTATCCCCTCGCGTTCGAGGCCGGGATTCAGGCGTTTTTTGATCAGGCTGGTCGTCTTCACGAGCTGCGAGAGACCCTCCATCGCATAGTATTCGGATTGCAGCGGAATCAGGACCGAGTCGGCCGCGGTCAGCGCATTCACCGTTACCAGACCCAGAGTGGGTGGCGTATCCATGATGATGAAATCGTAGCTCGCGCGGATGGGTTCCAGGGCTTCCTTCAGCCGGGTTTCCCGACCGAATGCGGAAACCAGTTCCAGCTCCGCTCCCGCCAGATCCTGTCTGGCCGGCGCAAAATGCAGAAGCGGAATCTGCGATTCCAGGATGATTTCCTGCATCGGCTTCTCCGCGACCAGGACTTGATAGATGCTGTCCTGGAAGCTGTGCGGATAAATCCCAAGTCCGCTGCCTGCATTGGCCTGCGGATCCATGTCGATCAGCAGAACCCGTTTTTGACTCTGAGCCAGACAACAGGCCAAATTAACGGCTGTCGTTGTCTTGCCCACCCCACCCTTCTGATTGGAAATCGCAATCACCCGTGCCACAATGGTCGTCCCCCACTCAACGCAGACCCCGAAGAATATAAGCTCATTTATCTAACATGAAGCCGAGTTCGCTTTCACTGAAAACACGTTTCACGTGGAACATTTCTCGAGGTGGCTAACTTTTTGGCATGGGATATCGCGCCATCTGGAGCGGGAGATAACGTGTAATGTTTCACGTGGAACACTCGAGCGGTGCTACCAATGTTTCACGTGGAACACTCGAGCGGTGCTACCAATGTTTCACGTGGAACAATTCATGAGGGGGGAATGGTTGTTATGTTTCACGTGGAACACTCGAGCGGAGCTGGCACCGTTTCACGTGGAACAATTCATGGGGAAGAATGGTTGTTATGTTTCACGTGGAACACTCGAGCGGAGCTGGCACCGTTTCACGTGGAACACTCCCCTGCCTTTTTCTCTTGGAACTTTCGAGCAGAACCACCAATGTTTCACGTGGAACAATTCATGGGGAGAATGGTTGTTATGTTTCACGTGGAACACTTGAGCAATGCTGCCACTGTTTCACGTGGAACAATTTAATAAGGGAAAGTGGTCGGTACGTATCAGGTGAAACGCTCGAGCAGTAGCTTCAGTGTTTCACGTGGAACACTTTTCAAGATGGGGATCGGTCAGTACGTTTCAAGTGGAACACTCAAGGGTCAGTGGAACACACATTGTCAAGGACTAGCCCTTCACTTGGAACAGTTGGAGCATGGAAAAGAGTTCAAATGTTTCACGTGGAACATTCCTGGTGGGCGCTGGAGTCCTGACTTTCTCACTCGAGGTTAGTGTCCAATGTTTCACGTGAAACATTTTCACTCATGATAGAGCCGTTAACGTGTTCCGTCTGGAACACTTTACAATGGAGGACGAGTCCCAATGTTTCAGTGGAAACTTCTCAATGCGAAAAATTGCGATATTGCGGGTGGAACACAATTGCAACACTTTCCTGTGGCAATCGTGAGATGAATAATTCCTCTGTTCTTCAATTCAGATTCAAGTAAAACCTAATAATTCAAACTTTCCCGGACACTATTTCCTACCTTCCCTCTCCGAGTTAGTCGTCTCTCTCTCAAAGAAAGGAACTCTGATCTCAACCATGGTCACTCGAATTTTCGAGGAAAGAGTGGGCTACCAGAAATTCGAAACTTTGAGTTGCCCTCTTTACTACCTTTCAGAAAAGAGATCTCAATCATGGACTAGGAAGATTCCCGCCGCCACACCACGCCCATAACATTCGAATCGCACCGGGAAGCGAATCCGAAATGATACCTGATTGGTAGACCCCAAATATTGAGATCGTAAATAGACTCATCGTCTCTCTAAATTACCAATAATTGACCCTTAGCTTAACCAAGTAGCCGTAAGCACGCTTGAGACATTAGGTGAATGGAAATTCATCTGCGTGATCTCTTCAAAGCTTTTTAAAGGCTACGCAAGCTATGAATTTTACCGTCAATGGATGTTTGAATTGCAATTTGAGAGTTAAATGAAGAGATATGGACCTGCAGAAAGCCATTATCAATAGGCATGTGAAGATATTCGAGTGTAAAAGGCCTAAATAATCGCTAATTAGCTCATTTCAACGTTTCATTTTATGCTGGATAGCTTATTAAAAAAGACAACCACCAAAATCCCACCTAAACCTTCCCCCATAAGTCCGCAAGAAATCATCCCAGCCCAGACCCAAAGCCCAGACCGGTCCCTTTTCATCAAACCCCAACCTCAACCATTCTCCAGGAATACTCAACCGGGCGGAACGCCCTGACAGGCAAGCCATAAGGCAGGAAATTCACAAAAAAAGAAGGGAGTGTTCCACGTGAAACACTCCCGACCAAAATAAGCCAATTAGACTTACTTGTTGTACCAGAGGAACGCAATGATGAAGCCCATAATGGCCTGGAATTCGATCAGAGCGAGGGCGATGATCATCGGTGTGAACACCTTGTCAGCCGCCGTTGGGTTGCGCGCGATACCGGACAGAGCAGCATCAGCAGCACGGCCTTGACCGAGCGTACCACCAAGAGCGGCAAGGCCGATGGCCAGAGCCGAACCAACAGCCACGAGGCCAGGGTTGGTGGAAACAACCGTGGTGGCGTCCTGACCGAAAGCTGCGGACGAAGCGGCCAGAGCGCTGAGAACTGCAAACGATTTGCCCAATTTCAATTTCATAAAATCCTCAAAAAACCAGGGTTAACGACACCTCTCCGAACCCGCCCATCACCTTCTCGTTGTTGCGATCGAATTCTGCAGGTGCTCTATGGCAGGAGCAGGCACAGAATCCGATCCGGTTTGAGGCGGCCCCGCAGGGCATCAGTGATCGTGCGAAGTTGCGAGCGAAATATAGATGCTGCTCAGCAGCGTAAATACAAAGCTCTGCAGACAGGCCACCAGAAGGCCAAAGAACAAAAGGAACGAAGGGAACACAAGTTTGGTCAGACCGGTAAACACGGACAGAACCAGGTGATCCCCGAAGATGTTGCCGTAAAGACGAAGGCTGAGCGACAAGGGACGCGCCATCATACCGATGATTTCGATCGCAAAGAGGAACGGCATCATCCAAAGCACAGGACCGGCATAGGTTTTCAGGTAACCGAAAAGACCATGCTCCTTGATACCTGCATAGTTGAAGACGAGGAATACGAAAAGACCCATCGCGAGGTTGGTATTGATGCTCTCGGTGGATGGCGTAAAGCCGGGGATAAGACCGGTGAGGTTGCTGATCAAAATAAAGAAGAACAATCCGAACAGCACCGGCATGTACGGGCGAGCCTTGTCCGGGCCGATGGCGTTGGAACCGAGATCATGGACAAATTCCGCGATCATCTCCACCACGCTGCGCAGGTTGAATTTGCCCGACGGCGCCTGATCCTGGCTGGCCATCACGCGACTGCGATACATCAGGCCAACAACGAGCGTGATCAGAAACGTCACAACCGCGCCGACCAGGGGTTTCAGATCTTCCATCTGGTGATGGTCGGTGACGCCTAAGGCATGCAAAAGCATTCCGTAATAGCTAATGAACGTTGCCCCGCCGCCTTCAGCCGCGAAAGCTTGGGAAGTCCAGGATCCAACCGCTAAAGCCGCCAGTAATTGCTGCGTCTTTTTTCCCATTGTGGCGTTACCCTTTATGTCCAGACTGATCAAAGATTCGTAAAATGGATGTCCTTACTAACTGATTTTAGCCTTCGTGAACAGCACAAAAGCTGCCTCAGGGCTTGGGGGGAGCCGTAGGTCCCGTGGCCAGCCCTCGCAGGTAACTCACCCCGTGAATCCCCGTCAATACGATCAGGGAAAGGAGGGAACCAAGGGCCACGTAAAATCCTGAAAGTTCCAAAATCACGAGCAAAACAAACAGAGCTCCAATGAGCCCCAGAAATTTTGCCATCGACCCCAGCGTCAGCCAGAGTTTGGTGCGCCCCGAACTGTGTCCATGCGCAGCCACCTGCACCAGGAGGCGACTGATGCTCTTCAAAGCCAAAAAATTCAAGGCGAAGAGCACATAACCAGCCGCCAGGGATCGGACCTCAAGAGGTTGCACCATGAGGCTCGCCACTCCAACGGCAACGAGGAGCCCTATGATCAACCCAACGAAACTGCTGCGATCACTGTTTTTTTTCATCCGCTGAGTCTTTCTTCGCTGCTTCGTCAGTCTTTTGAGCCTTCATTAGGGAGCGGAATAGGACATACCAGGAACGCAGAATCAGAAGCAAGCCCAAAGGATAGGTCACATTCGCCCAGTTCCAGCTCCTGGGATAACTCTCATTGAGATGGTCCGCTGCCCACCAGGCCATGCCGAGATAAATCAGCGTTTCAAAATTGGCTGCGAGAAGGTGACCCATTTGGTGAATCGCTTTCATGAATTTACAAAATCCTCCATGAGGAATGATCAATCAATTAAGGCGCGGCAAGGGAAGAAGGAACCGTCATTCTTAACGCTCTACGACTGTTTATCCACAGCCTCATACGATCGTTAACTTCCTAATTTTACTAAAATATCTTTGACACCCTTTGAACTTGATAAGGGCTCCCCCCCTGTGATACTTTTTTCCATTCTCGTCAGCTACGACTTCCCTCGGAGCCTATACTCCGAAGCAACCGAACGCCAGGACTCTTACCTC